>NZ_CM170672.1:0-3477169 GCF_057370015.1 Spongiibacter sp. C9W | reverse complement strand
AGGGACTCCGTTTTTGTCGCTATTATTCCCGCTGCCGAGGCATTATGATTGACGCCACACGACATGTATTTGACCATTTCGGACATGTTAAGGTGCCGCAATGCCCCAGACCCGACTTCAAAACGCCGTGGTGCCCCACACCTATGTTCAATTGCTCTACGAGCATTTGGCCGAACACCAGATTGATGCGCAACAGCTACTCGGTGAACCCGCGCCGCAAGGCATGGGTCGCTTTCCGGTATTGCGCTGGCGCGACTACCTGCAGCGCGCGTCAGCTGCTCTTGATGACCCGCTGCTAGGCCTGCACCTGGGACAACGTATTACCCCCCGTCACCTGGGAATTCTCGGCTATGTACTGCTGGCCTGTGGCAGTGTTGCCGGCGCGCTGCAACGCCTGGAGCGCTACCACCAATTGATCTACGACGTGAACCCCATGCAGCGCGTGGACTGCGGTGACTACATTGACTTGTGTTGGAGTGCCGAGAATGGCAGGCCCGGCGCCCTGGTCGACGAGACTGCCATTGCGGCCCTGCTGCAGTTTTGCCGGGACATCACCAATCAGCCAGACGCCGCGCCGCTAAAGGTCGAGTTTATTAACCCGGCCCCCGCAAATGTGCAGCCATACCAGCAGTGGTTTGCCTGCCCGGTGAGCTTCGGCCACAGCCAAACGCGGGTGAGTATCTCGCTGGACCTGCTCAGTACCCCGCTGCGCACCGCCGACCCTGCTCTCATCGAGGTGCTGGAGGGCCAGGCGCGGAAACTCTTAAACAGCCTTGAAGCACCGCAGGGCCAGGAGCTGGCAAATATCGTCAGGCAGCGTTTGGTTAGCCAACTGCGCCAGGGGCCACCCAGCGCCGAGCGCATCGCCGACAACCTGCATGTCTCGGTGCGCCACCTCCACCGAAAACTTGCCGCAGAAGGCTGCAACTTTCGACAGCTTCTTCAACAGACCCGCCAGCAACTGGCCGAAGATTATCTGGCCGACCCACGGCTGCAGCTCGGTGAAGTGGCGGCGCTACTGGGATTTTCAGAGCAGAGTGCCTTTAGTCGCGCCTTTAAAAACTGGACGCAGCTCACGCCAGCGCAATACCGCCACCAGCAGCTTGATCGCTAAGGCTTGCTCAGCAGGAAGCGCGGCAGCGACAGACCAAAAAACACGCCTGTTAGGCGCAGTATAAGTATGGTGGCCATGGCCAAAAACAGGGCAACGCTGCCCGCAACGCCTAGCCCCTGTAAAACCAGGAACAGCGCGCCACCGGCGATCGCCGCGGTTGCGTATATTTCCCGCTGAAATATCAGCGGGATTTCGTTGCATAACACGTCGCGAAGAATACCGCCTGCAACCCCTGTCATCAGGCCCATCAACAAGGCGATATCAGCGCTGTGACCCAGTGACTGCGCTTTTTGCAAGCCTGCCAAGGTGAAGAAGGCCAGCCCGATCGCATCGCACACTTCCAGCGTGCGCAGCGGTAGCCTCACAAATCTCGCCAGCACAAAAACCACCATCGCTGCGCTAATGCCCACATAGAGATAGGCGGGGTTAGCCACCCATATCACAGGGTGCGCGCCGAGGATCACATCGCGCAGCGTGCCGCCGCCCAGGCAGGCGATCAGGGCCACAACCAGTACGCCGAATATATCCAGCTGCTTGTGGCCGGCGGTCAGTGCACCCGACATCGCAAACACCGCGATACCAAAAAAATCGAGAAACACGATTACTGAAGACATTTATCCTCCACGGCAAGATTGCCCTGCACCGCTACCCTGTGCCCTTACACCACACCCTGCTCAATCATCGCATCAGCGACGCGGCGAAAGCCCGCAATATTTGCCCCCACAACCAAGTTCTCCGGCTCGCCAAATTCCTTCGCTGCCGCACTACAGCGGGCATAAATATCCGCCATCACTTGCTGCAGTCGCTCGTCCACTTGTTCAAAAGTCCAACGACGCATGCTGGCATTCTGGCTCATCTCAAACTGACTGACGCTCACGCCACCGGCATTGGCAGCTTTACCCGGGCCGTAGAGGATTTCCTCTCGCATCAATAACTCCGCCGCCGCAGGCTCGCAAGGCATATTGGCCCCCTCGCAGACGCACAGGCAACCGTTAGCCAATAGCGCCTGGGCATCGGCCGCCGTCAATTCGTTCTGCGTTGCACAGGGAAAGGCGACCTCGCCCTCCATTCGCCATACCGCGTGACCGTCTTCGGGGTAATCATCAATCGGCGTGAATTCGGCTTTGGGAAACTCGTGCAGGTAGGCCTCAAGGGACTCCCGCCGCTCCAATTTGATCTGTTTCAAAATTTCCACATCGATGCCGTGAGCGTCGTACAAGGTGCCCGTGGAATCGGAGCAGCTCACTGGACGGGCGCCAATCTGGCGGAGTTTTTCAATGGTGTGAATCGCCACGTTGCCCGCACCGGAAACTAAACAGGTTTTCCCTTCCAGGCTCTCGTCGTGGGCCTTCATCATCGTTTGCGCAAAATACACACAGCCATAACCGGTGGCCTCGCGCCGTCCCAACGAGCCTCCCCACAGGGGCCCCTTGCCAGTAAGCACACCCTCGTAGCGACCTGTCAGCCGCTTGTACTGACCAAACATATAGCCAATTTCACGCGCACCAACGCCAATATCCCCCGCGGGAACGTCGGTGTGAGGGCCGATATGGCGGTATAACTCCGTCATAAACGACTGGCAAAATCGCATGATCTCGCGATCCGAGCGGCCCTTGGGGTTAAAATTCGCGCCCCCTTTGCCCCCGCCAATTTCCAGGCCCGTCAGGGCATTTTTAAATATCTGCTCAAAGCCGAGGAATTTGATAATCCCTGCATTTACCGACGGGTGAAAGCGCAAGCCGCCTTTGTAGGGCCCCAGCGCCGAGTTGAATTCGATGCGATACCCCTTGTTTACCTGCACGCAGCCAGCGTCGTCGACCCAGGGCACCCGGAACATAATTTGTCTTTCTGGCTCGACCATCCGCTCGATAATGCTGTGTTCAGTGTAGCGACGCTCCTTCTCCAACAACGGCTCCAGCGACTCCAACACCTCCTCGACGGCCTGGTAGAACTCCGACTGTGCTGGACTACTGCTCATCAGTCCGTTGATGGTGTTTTCAATTACTGTCATAGCATCCTCGCCGCTTTCCATTATCACGCCCCACAACAGGGCAAAACGCCTGCAAGCTTACACCTTCGCCCCCGCCGTCGCGACCTGAAAAACGCGATGCTTTAGCGGCGGCGCGGCAAGGTAAGCCGCTTTCATCCACGCAACCTTGTGCTAGGGTTGTAGTCAAAGCATTAGGCCTGCACTGGCGTTATCACACGATTGAGGGGGCGGTAATGAAAAGTAGGGAATCATGGCTCTCTGAGCTGACTTGTTCAGGAAAACACTTTCGCTATTACGACCTAAAAAAACTCGATTCACCCGGCGTTGAGCGATTGCCCAAGTCGCTTAAAATTTTGCTGGAAAATCAGTTGCGTCACTTCGACGGCGCGCAGGTCGACGAGCACATCATCGACACCCTGTGCCAATGGGCGGATAAGGCCAGCGGCGGCGCCGATGTCAACTTCTCGCCGGCACGTGTACTCATGCAGGACTTCACAGGGGTGCCTGCCATAGTCGATCTGGCGGCCATGCGCGATGCCGTCGCCCAGCGCGGTGGCGACGTGTCGGTAATCAACCCGCAAATCCCCGTGGACTTGGTTATCGACCACTCGGTGACCGTCGACCAATTTGGCTCCGCCCAGGCCTTCCAGGAAAATGTTAGCAAGGAAATGCAGCGCAATGTCGAGCGCTACCGGTTTTTAAAGTGGGGGCAGTCCGCCTTTGAAAACTTCAATGTTGTGCCACCGGGCACAGGTATTTGCCATCAGGTTAATCTCGAATACTTAGCGCAGGTGGTATTTCAAGGGCAGGATGACGACGGCCCTCTCGCCTATCCCGACACCGTCCTGGGCACCGACAGCCACACCCCGATGGTCAATGGCCTGGGCGTATTGGGCTGGGGAGTGGGCGGTATAGAAGCCGAAGCGGCGCTGCTGGGCCAGCCCTATTCCATGCTGGTTCCCGATGTTGTCGGTTTTGAAATGCGCGGCGCCCTTCGCGAGGGGGTTACCGCCACCGACCTGGTGCTGACCGTGGTGGAGCTACTGCGCAAACAGGGCGTTGTTGGCAAGTTTGTGGAATTTTTCGGCGACGGCCTCGGCGAACTGAGCGTTGCCGACCGGGCGACCATCGCCAATATGGCACCCGAGTACGGCGCCACTTGTGGTTACTTTCCCGTCGACGACGCCACTCTGGCCTACATGAAGCTCTCCGGCCGCAGCGCCGACACTATTGCGCTGACAGAGGCCTATTGCAAAGCGCAGGGGCTGTGGCGCTCCGCTGGCGACAAACCGGTATTTACCACCACATTGAGCCTCGACCTGAGCGCTGTTGAACCCAGCCTGGCTGGCCCCAGTCGGCCACAGGACCGCGTCGCACTGCCTCAATTAGGCCAGGCAATGCGCGACTATATTGAATTGCAGGGGCGCGACCTCGATCAGCAGACACCCATCCCGGACATGAACCAACCCCTGCAGCACGGCGATGTTGTGTTGGCGGCGATTACCAGCTGCACCAACACGTCCAACCCTGACGTGATGATCGCCGCTGGGCTGCTGGCACGCAAAGCCCGCGAGCGCGGTCTTCGCGTTAAACCCTGGGTGAAAACCTCCCTGGCCCCCGGCTCCAAAGTTGTCAGCCAGTATCTGGCCGATAGCGGCCTGCAAGACGATTTGGATTCACTGGGCTTTGATATCGTTGGCTACGGCTGCACCACCTGTATCGGCAATTCCGGTCCGCTGCCGGAACCTGTTGCCAAAGCCATCGACGACGGCGATATGCTGGTGTCGGCGGTGCTCTCCGGCAACCGAAACTTCGAGGGCCGCATTCACCCGCAAATTAAAGCGAGCTGGCTGGCTTCACCGCCGCTGGTTGTCGCCTTCGCGCTGGCCGGTACCAGTTTGATCGACCTGCAAAACGACCCCATCGCGCACGACAGCAAGGAACAACCGGTGTTTCTGCGAGACCTGTGGCCGACCACCGCAGAAATCCATGAGGTGCGCAAAATCGTCAGCGGTGGCATGTATCGAGAGGCCTACGACGACGTTTTTAAAGGCACCGAGGAATGGCGCCAGCTCGACGCCCCCACCGGGCAGACGTACCACTGGCAAGATGACTCCAGTTATATTCGCCTGCCTGGTTTCTTTAGCGATATCGCCGCCCCCAAGCAACAGCTCGATGCCTTGCGCAACGGCAGAATACTTGGCGTATTTGGCGACAGCATCACCACCGACCATATTTCGCCAGCGGGTAAAATCGCCGACGACAGTCCCGCCGGCCACTACCTACAAAGCCTGGGTATCGAGCCTGCTGACTTTAACTCCTATGGCTCGCGGCGGGGCAACCACGAAGTGATGCTGCGAGGCACCTTCGCCAATACCCGGCTGAACAATCGCATGGTCGAGAAAGAAGGCGGCTTTACACTGGCCCCCAATGGTGAGGATGTCACCACCATTTTCGCAGCGGCAGAAAAGTACCGCGCGACCAACACGCCACTGGTTATTATCGCCGGCAAACAATACGGCACGGGCTCTAGCCGGGACTGGGCTGCCAAAGGCACATTGCTATTGGGCGTTCGCGCCGTGATTGCAGAGAGCTTTGAGCGCATTCACCGCTCCAACCTGATTGGTATGGGTGTTTTACCGCTTGAACTGGACGGTGAAGTTTCCTTGACCATGCTTGATCTCAATGGCTTGGAAGAGGTTGATTTGATTCCCTGCGACGCTGAATTAACGCCCAAGCAAGCCGTGCGAGTTGTTCTGTCGCGGGCCGACGGCAGTCGTCATGAGGTGCTTGCCCACAGCCGGATCGACACCCTGCAAGAGGCCGAATACTTCCGCTGCGGCGGCATTTTGCAGTACGTTTTGAGACAGCTACAAAAATAATGCGATTCGCGAACAACAGGTGATTGACCCTTGCTTTGCCAGTGGCATACTCAGCATATCCACAAGGAGCACCTTGAATGAAAGTACATTTAGAACTGGAGATCGAACCCGAAGAGCTGCGGCGCTTAGTCGGCCTGCCCGATATGCAGCCTATTTGGGACTCTGTGCAAAAACGCATCACCGAAGGCGATACGGAGATGGTGCAGCAAATCGCCAAAACGGCTTTCACCGAGGGCATGAAAACGCTGGATATGACCACTCGCCTGTTGAAAACAGTCAGCGGCTTGGCAACCAAGCGCGACTCGGAGAGCAAAACCCAAACCAAGGCCAAGCCATCCGCCCGTAAAACGCCTGCGAAGCGCCGTGCGTCCAGCGCGAAAACCAGTGAATAGTTTCCACCTTCCCGTACGCTAGCGAGATCATAGAATGGCAAAATCGGCTTCACGAGGCGGCGAAAAGCTCACCGCCTCGGGCAAACGGCTGCATGTAAGAACCGCCCAACGCGGCGATATTCCGGGCATCGTCAATTTGTCCCGTCGGGTGTATCAGGGCACCGGCATCGACCCCTACTCACCGGCGGAACTGCGCGGTCAGCTCAGCCACTTCCCGGAGGGGAAGTTTGTGGTCACCCTCGACGAAGACATCGTCGGCTACTGCGCCACGTTTCGCGTCAGCGGTAAAGTATGCCTGCAGCCCCACACATGGGAGTCGATAACGGCCAATGGCTACGGCACCCGGCACGACCCCAATGGCGAATGGCTGTATGGCATGGAGGTGTGTGTCGACAAAAGTGTGCGCGGTTATCGCATTGGCCAACGGCTCTACAATGCCCGTAAAAAACTCTGCGAGTCCCTGTCGCTGAAGGGCATTGTTTTTGTCGGTCGCCTGCCAGGGCTGGCCAAGCGTTTGCGCCGTTTCGGCAGTGCCGAAGCCTACCTTGACGCTGTAATGCAAAAACAGGTGCGCGACCCGGTACTGTCATTCCAGATTGGCAACGGTTTTGAGGTTTTGGGCGTGGTTGAAAACTACCTCAGCGCCGACCGCGACTCGCTGGGCTTTGGCGCCCACCTGGTATGGCACAACCCGAAGATCGCCAGAGACGCCTATATCACCCAAACCAGCGAATTTGGTGGCAGGCAGGCGGATACCGTGCGCGTTGGCACAGTGCAATACATGCAGCGCAAAGTGCAGTCGTTCGCGGAATTCATGTCCTTCGTGGAATACTTCGTCGATGTCGTCGCCGACTACAAAGCGGATTTTGTGGTCTTCCCTGAGCTGATTACCCTCCAGCTCCTTTCCATTGAAGACCAAGAGCTCAGCCCAGCGGAATCCATTGAAGCCCTGACCAAATACACGCCGCGCTACTGCGAAGCCATGCAAGACCTCGCCGTGCGCTACAACATCAATATTATCGGCGGCTCCCACCCTACCCGCGTCGCCAATGGACGGGTGGAAAATATCTCCTATGTCTTTCATCGCGATGGCCGCATCGACGAGCAACCGAAAATCCACCCGACCCCCAACGAGGCGTATTGGTGGAATATTGAGGGCGGCAGCAGCCTGAATACTATCGACACCGACTGCGGCCCCATTGGCGTATTGATCTGTTACGACTCGGAATTCCCCGAATTATCACGCCATCTCGTGAACCAGGGCGCTCAGATCCTGTTCGTGCCGTTTTGCACAGACGAACGCCAGAGCTATATGCGCGTACGCTACTGTTGTCAGGCACGGGCGGTGGAAAACCAAATCTATGTCGTGATGTCGGGCAATGTCGGCAACCTTCCCAACGTGGCGAATATGGATATTCAGTATGCACAGAGCTGCATACTGACACCCTGCGATTTCTCCTTTGCCCGCGACGGTATTGCCGCTGACACCACGCCCAATGTCGAAACCGTTGCCATTGCAGACCTGCGACCAGAAAGCCTGCACGTCGCCCGCAATAGTGGCACCGTGCAGAATCTTCGCGACCGACGTCACGACCTCTACCAGGTAAAGTGGCGCGGCCAGTAGGCGTTTTAAATAAAGGAGAGGCGACGCTATGGCTACCATGCTAGCCCTTGTTGCGGCGATATTTATCTCGCTGTTTTTGCTTGTGCCACTAATTGAAAAATACGCGCCGCGGGCAAGCCCTGAGCAGCAACAGCGGATCAGCCGCTGGATACTGCCCCTGGTTGCCGTCGGTATCGTGGTGGCACTGATACAGCATCTGTTAAACGGATAACACCTCCGCTGGCTGCGGTCTGGATGACTGCAGCCGCTGCCAAAATTGCTCGTGGAAGTAAAACGCCACCGTGTTCACTGCTGGCTCAACCAGGGCTAACAGCCCACCGATCAATACACTGCCGGTCAGTATATAAGCCACGGCAAAGGCCACGCTGAAATGCATCACGGCAAAGCTCAGAGTTTTTTTCATGGTATTTGCCCTCAATCCTCATTGCTGGCTTTCACCTTAACCGCGCACCAAAAATAGATAAATTCGATTATATCTATAAAACTGATAGGCAAAAATTATTCTGCTGATCACAACTGCGGCACCACACCGTAAACACGCTTTTATCCAATACGGAATCACGCTCTAATGAGCCCTATTTTCAGCAATCTCAGTTGTGCTCTACGGTGGACAGGACTCCTTATGGCATTTTTTTCAGTAACCGGCTGCGCCCTGCATCTTGTCAATGCCCTGACGCCCGACTCCGGTGCCACGCATATACCAGCGCTGTCCTATGGCGAGCACCCCCGAAACAAGTTTGACCTTTATCGCCCCGAGCAGGGCAATAATCTTCCTGTGGTGGTTTTTATTCACGGTGGTTACTGGTCATCTGGCGAGCGCAGCGAGTATCGCTTTGTGGGCGAAACCCTGGCTCAACGTGGCTATCTGGCCGTCATCATCAGTTACCGCTTATTCCCCGAAGTGCGCTTCCCCGCGTTTATTGAAGATGCCGCAAGCGCCGTGGCAGCCGTGCGTAAAATTGCCGCGCAGTACGGTGGCGACCCGCAGCAACTCTATGTCGGTGGTCACTCTGCCGGTGCACACAGCGCCCTGATGCTTGCCCTGGATGAGCGTTACCTTCGTGCAGAAGGCGGCAGCCCAGCGTGGCTGAGTGGTGTCTTCGGGCTATCTGGCCCCTACGACTTCCTGCCACCGAAGGCAAAGAAGGTGGCGGCGATCTTTGGCCCACCAGAGCGTTACCCAGAGGGCAATACGGTGAACTTTGTCAGTGCCAATCACCCGCCAGCGCTGCTCATACACGGTCGCGACGACACAACGGTTAGTGTGCGCAATAGTCAGCGGCTGGTTGAATTACTGCAGTCAGCGGGAAGTTCTGCGGAGTTGTTTGTAAGCGACGGTGGCCATGTTGCGCCGCTGCTGGCATTTAGTGGCCTGAAACGGCGGCGCAGCGACATGCTAGATGCTCTCGACAACTGGATATCCGCTCCGCGTCAAATAGACACCGACGAGGACATCCTGGCTGAAGCGCAATAAACGCCTCGTGCATCTTATCCCAGCGCGGTCAGGGGGTGCTGCTGCCAGGGCGGCACAAAAAGCGCCTCAATTTCCTCGTCCGGCACCTCGGCCACGCTGCGGTAGCACCAGTGAGGGTCCTGGTCGCGGTCTTTGAAGCGCGCGCGCACCCCTTCGGCAAACTCCGGGTCGCGAAGCCGGTTCGCTGCCAGGGTCATTTCCAGACGCAACACATCGGCCAGCCCCAAACCGCGACTGCGCTCAAACTGGCGAACAATTAGTTTATGAGCACTCGCGGCGCCTCGACGAAGGCCCGCCAGCGATTCCGACAACCAGGCGTCGCGCGGTGCGGCGCCCGCTAAAGCGGCCTCAAGGCCTGCCGGGCAGGATTCACGGCAATGCTGGTCTATCCATTGCCGGTGCGTTTTCAGCGGCGCGTGCTGCAAGCAAATACCCTGCTCCACTTCCCAGTCAGTGAGTGCATCGGTCAGCATCTCGTGATTCGCCGAGGAGTCGTCGCACCAGGGCAAGTGCAATAAACTGCGCAACAAGGTCGATTTTTCTGCCGATGCCCAGCAGTAGTCAGCAAGCCCGGCATAAAGCGCGTCAGCCGCACCCAGCTGCACGCCGGTCAGCGCCATATACAAACCGGTTTCGCCGGGCATCTTCCCCAAATACCAGCCCGCGCCCGCGTTCGGCAGTAAACCAATACTCGCCTCGGGCACCGATAAGCGGCTGTGCTCAGTGACAATGCGGTGGCTGGCACCCGCCATCAGGCCCAGGCCGGCCCCCATTACTCTGCCGTCACCCCAGCAAATTACAGGTTTTGGGAAAGTGTGAATCAAAAACGCGGAAATATAGCCACAGCGTAGAAAGGCCTCCGCTTCGACGGCGGCGCCCCCCGGATTGGCCAGTGCCGACGCCAACATACGCTGAGCATCAGCACCGCCGCAAAAACCGCCAGCGCCAGCGCCATCGAGCAGTACTGCCACCGCCTCGGGGTCGTCGCGCAGGCCAAGAAGCGCCCGGTGCAAACGCTCGGCCATCTCCGGGGTAATGGCATTGCGCCGCGACGGCGCATTCAGCGTAAGCTGGGCCAAATAGCCACCCGCGGGTAGCGGATGGCGCTCCATGCAAATTGAAAAATCAACATTCATGCTGACAACTCCACCTGCGAGAACGCGAACCCCCAGTATCCCTCCTGACCGCATATCTCTCAAGCATAGCGGGGCGCCGCTGAGCCAACTGCCTCGCGCTTTTTTGACAACAGCTCGTGTCTACATTGACCCAACTGTCATTTTTTATTGGTTGGCACGGCCAATTTGTCGCCGCAACGCTTTCGTTATGCTCCGCCACCTAGCTGAATTCCTCACTGGGAATTCCTCCGACAGCGAATAGACAACCACGAGGCAGCCATGACTACTTACAAGGCCCCGGTACGCGATATCGATTTTGTGATCAACGATGTGCTCGACTACCAAGCACACTATGCCCAGATCCCCGGCGGCGAAGAAGCCACCCCCGACATGATCGATGCCATCATTGGCGAAGCGGCAAAATTCTCTGAAGAAGTCCTTGCGCCTCTCAACCAAAGCGGCGACGAGCACGGCTGTGTATGGAAAGACGGCGAAGTCACCACACCTCCCGGTTTCAAAGAAGCCTACGATATGTGGGTAGAGGGCGGCTGGCAGGGCTTGTCTCACCCCGCAGAATACGGCGGCCAGGGCCTGCCGATGTCAATGGGTTTGATCAAATCAGAGCTGGTCGGCACCGCCAACTGGAGCTGGGGCATGTACCCAGGCCTGAGCCTCGGCGCGATGAACACGCTTTACGTACACGGCACTGAAGAGCAGAAAGGCCTTTACCTGCGCAAGCTCTGCGAAGCCACCTGGACCGGCACCATGTGCTTGACCGAACCCCACTGCGGTTCTGACCTCGGTCAAATGAAGAGCAAGGCCGAGCCACAAGAAGACGGCAGTTACAAACTGACCGGCACCAAGATCTTTATTTCTGCTGGCGAACACGACCTGGCCGAAAATATTGTCCACATTGTACTCGCCCGCACACCCGGCGCGCCGGAAGGCACTAAGGGTATTTCTCTGTTTATCGTGCCCAAGTTCCTGTCTGACAACGACGGCAACATCACTGAGCGCAACGGCGTTGCCTGTGGCAGCATCGAAAAGAAAATGGGTATCCACGGCAACGCGACCTGCGTTATCAATTTCGACGATGCCACCGGTTATATGTTGGGCAAAGAGAACGAAGGCTTGGCGGCCATGTTCACCTTCATGAATACCGCCCGTATCGGCACGGCCATCCAAGGCCTGGCTGCGTCAGAGTTGGCTTACCAGAACGCCTGGCCCTACGCGATGGAGCGCCACTCTATGCGCGCCCTGTCAGGCACTAAAAACCCCGACAAAGCCGGCGATGCAATCATCCACCACGGCGATGTGCGCCGCATGCTGTTAACAGCTCGCGCCTTTGCTGAAGGTGGCCGCGCAATGATTTACGACGCCGCCAAATACTCTGACGTAATGGTTCACGCCAACACTCAGGAAGAGCGCGACGCAGCGGAAAACGAGCTGGGCTTCTTAACTCCTATCCTGAAGGCCTTCCTGACAGAAACCGGTTTGGAATCTGCCAGCAATGCCATGCAGGTTTACGGTGGCCACGGCTTCATCACTGAGCACGGCATGGAGCAGATTTACCGCGACGCACGTATTGCCACCATGTACGAAGGCACAACCGGTATTCAGGCGATGGACCTGATCGGCCGAAAAGTGGTTCTGGATGGCTTTAAACTGTACGCAGGCTTCAGCAAAAAGCTTTACAAATTTGGCTTCAAAAACCTGATCAGCGGCAAGCGCCGTGGCCACAGTGCCAAGCTGATTGGCTACACCCTGGGCCTGAACTGGAAAACCATCAAAATGGTCGCGCGCGCCAGCCGTAACCGCGATGCCGTATCAGCCGCGTCCTATGACTTCCTGATGTACTCAGGCTATCTGTCTATGGCCTACTACTGGGCGATGATGGCAGAAGTCGCCGCGAACAAGCTGGAAGCCGGTGAAGGCGACAGCGAGTTCTACAAAGCCAAGCTGGAAACGGCTGAGTTTTACTTCTCTCGCCTGTTACCTCGCGCGAAAGCTCACGCAGCGTCAATGGACAGCAGCACCGAAAGCGTTATGGGCATGGACCCGGCTCGCTTCGAACTTCGCTAGGTCTTCTGGCATAAAAAAAGCGCTGCAAATATGCAGCGCTTTTTTTTGTCTGGCGAAAACTACCGCAACAGGGCGGCGACAAGGCAGGCTCTCAATAACTGACTTGCGACACCTGAATGCGCCAGTCACCGGCTTCGTCACAAGGGTTCGCCACCTCTTCAACCTCCCCCGGTTCAACATCAAAGGCCTGTACACTCAGCGGCCGTACCGCATCTTCTCGCGTGTAACTGAAAACCCCTGACACTCTACTCTCACACTGGTTTTGTACAAGGAAGCGCGTGGACACCTTGTCGCGCATGTAATAGGCGCAACTGGAGGCTTTCGAGGCGGAATTATGGGTTTCAACTGTCCAGTTCAAGCACTGCTCAGGTTCCGCGCCATAACACCACGCCGACACACTCAAACACCCAATCAATACTTTCGTTGCCATTACTGCCTTCATACGTCACCTATTGCTTTTCGCTGGGCCGTCGCAAACAAGAACTTATGTCGCGGCGTGCAATTCAGTAGCCTTCACACTAGCGAAAACAGATGGCGACAGCAGCAGGCATTTTCCCCTACCCCACTATCGCTAACGACTATATTTAGCCTCATTATCAATAACTTGCGGAGCTCAATGACCAACAAGCCAATTGTTCAAAATGTGAGCAGAGCCACAAATTCAATCGTCGACTGCCAGCAATAATCGCCGCAAAAGGCGCTGTTTTAGCCCGCTTACCTGCTTCAGCGCGAGCAACTCTAACAGTTCATCTGAGGCACTATCTATCGGCGTTGACTGCAACAATGTGCGACATAGCTGCAAGGCACTCATATTCTTTACCTTGAGAAGCCGTTTAGCCGCTCGCAGCTCAACATCACTAAAATCGCAGCCCAGTGGGTACGGCGGACACAGACCCTGCGCTGCCGCACGGGCAATGATTGTCTGAATGCGCTGCGGCGTATTGCTGCGCTGCGACTCAGGCAATACAAAATCAGCGGGAAGCTTACCCGCTTGCTGCGCATAGCGGATCAACTCAGGCTGGAATCGACTATCGGCAATGGCAATAAGCGCCTCGGCTACCTCGCGATCTGACTTACCCCGCAAATCGGCAACACCGTACTCGGTAACAATAAGGTCCCGCAGGTGACGCGGAATGGTGCAGGCACCGTAGTGCGGCACAATATTCGACTCCGGGCCGGAAGCGCCCCGACGATGCGAGCGGATCATCAGCACAGAGCGCCCCGTTTGAAGTTGGTGGGCCATCGCAACGAAATTGTATTGCCCGCCAACACCGGAAATAACCTGGCCACTCTCCAATGTATCGGAGGCGACGGCGCCGTTTAAGCTCACATTCAACCCTGTGTTGATAAAGCGTGCGTCGCGCCGCTGCGCACGGAATAGCCGTGGGTTCAGATCGAGTTGATTGATCTTATCGACACCGCACATCGCAAGCTGTCGACGGCGCTCCTCTGGTAGCGCGCGCAATCGAGCGTAAAAGTCTTCACTGCCCAGAAAGAAGCCCCCGTGCAATACTTTTCCATTTCGCAGCGCCCTTCCCAGACAGTGTTCGGCGATAAACCGCTGACTCGACGGGTTCGCCATATTCGCCGCGCAGGATTCACCACTTGCCGCGATCAGGCGGCCCTCGCGATAGCGGCAGTCATCCCGGAAAAAACCGTGGTACTGCAATACCTCAAAGTCCTTACCGCGTAGCTCTCGCACACCGACGTCTGCCATAGCGGTCAAACAGTCCGCCTGTAAATTGTCGGGCTGGCAACGCCCCTCGTTAATCAGCTGCTGCAACGCCCAGAAATCGTATACTTCGCGGCGCAAAATGTCGCTGTCGAACAGCGAAAGAAAGCCCTCCACAAACATCTCGGTGGCGCCGTAAAGGCCGTGTTCAAACGGTAAACGCCCACCTACTTGATCGCTGAGCGAGGCGCTAACACCCAACTGCTGTAACAGTTGCTGATAGCTGTCATTGCGCTGATCCCTGAGCATTAGCGACTGCACAATCGCATCACCCATACTGCCAATGCCCAGTTGAAGCGTTCCACCATCTTTAACCAAACTGCTGGCGATCAGCCCAATTGCATAGTCGGCAGCGGGAACCGGCTGCAAACGCGGCACCGCAAACAAGCCGTGCTGGTGGCTGTCATTGTTCAACAGATAGTCAAAGTGCTGTTCACTAACTTCGGCATCGCCAACCATAAAGGGCAGCTCGTCGTGTACCACGCCAATAGCGACAAATGGCTCAGCCTTTGCGCGCAATCGCTCCAGCAAGGCATTGGAGGTATCCGGGTTGCAACTCATACTCAGCCGGCCATCGGCATGCCGGGCGAGCAACTGCATGACCACATTGCAGCCGCGCTCACTGATATCACGAGCCGCATGGGTATAGTTGCTACTTACATAGTTTTGTTGCGCTATCGGATTACCAAGGCGGGCGCCAGCCTTAAAATAAAACTCGTGTACCTGCACATTCGGCGGTAGCTCGCCGCGACGTTCCGCAGTGGTATACAAGGGCTCGCGATAACGGCGAAACAGGCGTTCAAATACCGGCGTTAATAAACGCCCGCGTACCGGGTCATTCTCTTGCGGACGCTCCAGGGTAAGCGCCGTCATCACCGTAAGGGAAAGCTCAGGGTGCTTGCAGGCTTGTTGGTAAAACGCATCGACCAGGGCAACAGGCTTGCCCAAGCCCAGCGGTAGCGCCAGCGTTAATGTATTACCCAAGCGCTGGCGCACCTGCTCAACGCACTCTGCTTCGGAGTGCAACCACTGCGCCTTACGGGCAGTGGCCTGCTCATGTTGTCCGTCCACTACGGCCTCCTGCTTGTCGTGTGCCTTCCTTTTTAGCACTCCGACGCAGCAGCGGCCAGCGCTACGTCAATGTAGTTTTAGGCGCGGGCGCCACAGTTTATTAAAACGCCCGGCGAGCAGCAGCATCGCCGTGCGGATCCAGCCATAAAGGGCAACTTGATGCATACGGTACAAACTGATGTACATCATTCGCGCCAACCAGCCCTCTACGAATACCGAGCCGCCACGCAAACTTCCCATCAGGCTCCCTACCGCGGTGTAGTTAGAGAGCGATACCAGGGAACCATGGTCGCGGTAAGTAAAGGGTTTTAGCGCCTCGCCGGCAATTTGTCGCTGCAGGTTCCTGGACAGGTGTTTAGCCATTTGCTGGGCAGACTGCGCGCGGGGTGGCACAAATTTGTTTTCCGACATCTCACAGGCGCAACAGTCCCCAATGGCGAAAATACTGGGATCTTCGGTCTGCAAGGTGGACGAAACCATCAGCTGGTTGATGCGATTGTGCGCCAAGCCGAGCTCCGCCAAAAACGATGGCGCCTTGATGCCGGCCGCCCAAACCCGGATGTCCGCATCAATGCGCTGATCGTCGGCGGTAACAAAGCCTTCTGCATCAGCGCTTTTCACCTTGGTATTCAGGTGAACATTCACCCCCATTTTCTCCAGCTCAGATTTCACCGTCGCCGCCAGTGCCGGCTTAAGTACCGGCAACAGGCTGGGACCCGCCTCGATAACATCCACCCTCAGGCGACTGCGATCCAGTTGCTCATGTCCGTAAAGTTTCAACAAGGCAACGGCGTGATGAATCTCCGCAGCTAACTCAACGCCGGTTGCGCCGCCGCCAACAATGGCGATAGAAAGTGGCTCAGCGCGATGGTTGGCGCGCAAACACAGATCGAGAAAACGGTCGTGAAAGCGGTCCGCCTGCTCGCGGCTGTCCAGGAACAAGCAATGATCGCGCACACCAGGTGTGTTGAAATCGTTCCCGCGACTGCCCACTGCCAACACAAGATAATCGTAGTCCAGTCGTCGCTCAGGCAGTACTTCCTCACCCGCTGCATTGCAATGAGGCGCCAACACCAACTGCTTGTTCTCCCGGTCCACGCTCTGCATTTTGCCCAAGGCAAAATGGTAATGGTTGCGCCGGGCATGGGCTCGATAATCCACCGCGTCTAAGTCTGCATCAATCGCGCCCGTGGCCACCTCGTGGAAGCGAGGTTTCCAGATATGGCTGGCAGAATTATCCACCAGTGTGATTTCTGCACGACCCCGGCGCCCCAGTTTTTTACCCAGGCTACTTGCCAGCGGCAGGCCTCCGGCGCCACCTCCCACAATGACGATTTTGTCGGTCATAGATCTTCTCCAAATAGTAAAAGTAAATAAATTCTGTAAACCGCTGTCGCACGCTGCCGGATACGGTTTCTGCTATGCTCATGCTCAGAGATGAAGGAAAAACGCAATGAGCGAACAAAAGCCGCCTAGCCAGCGACGGTATTTCCGGGTGCCCTACCCAGATAATGAACAGCCCCCCTTTCACGCGCACTCCGGTCAGCGCTACTCGGTCATTGATGTCTCAGAAAAGGGGCTAAAAATCGCGGCGGTCAATGAGCCCGACTTAGCCATCTCCACCCGGCTCAGCGGCGTCATTATCTTTCATGACGGAAAAACGCTGGAAGCTGAAGGTGTGGCTATTCGGCAAGACAGTGACGGTTTGGCAATTGCCCTCGACAAAAGCCTGGATGTTGGGCAGCTGTTTCGCGAACAAACCTATATTCGCAAGCACTACCCGGTATTTATGCTGCAGAAGGTTAGCAAACAACACCAGGTGCCGCGGGCCGAAGCGCCCGACGACAAAGACGCGTAAGCGACAATAAAAAGCGCTGGCGTCGTCACGGCCCGTTGAGGATCACTTTCATCGCCATTTGAATCTCTCGCAAGAAACTCAAAAGCGAAACAATAAGAAACAACATTGCCAACACAAACAGCGCGACGACAAACATGCCGCTATTCCATTCGCCCACAGCACTGATAAACAGCGTCGCAATCACCGTACATACCAGCAAGGCACTCACCGTGCCGTAGCCAATAGCGCGATTGACCACCCGAGCGCGCTTGGTGAGCACAACCAACTCAGCGTGTATTGTCTCAGATTTCTCCGGTCCGACCATCTCCAGCCTGGCGTGCAAATTACGCGACCGGTCAATAATCCTGGCTAAGCGATTGGTGAGCACATTTAATATTGCACCGATGCCCGCCAGCAAAAAAACCGGCGCAACCGCCTGCTGAATGGCATGGGTAATCGGGACAACGGAAATATCTACCGCCATTACTATCTCAAGCCCTTACACAAAAAGCACAACATACCTTACCCGCGCAGATACACCGCACCATCAACACACTCGATATCAAAGGTATGTAAATCTTGCGGGGCTTTACCCAATGCAATCAGCTTATGACTCCATTTCGGCAGCTCTGCCCCAAAGAAAGAGTGCGTCCAATCCAGGTTCTCACCACTGAGCAAATCAAAGCGGCTACCGTGAAAAGGACAGGTAACGGCGCCGTCACAAATCGCCCCTTTCGCCAGCGGCAAGCCCAGGTGCGGGCAGCGGTTCTCGACAGCGGCGATTTGCCCGTTCACACGGGTTAGCAATACCTTTTTGCCATCGACTTCCCGCTTGAGAAATTCCCCGTCCTTCACCTCTTCAAGTGAAGCAATAAACTGACCGCCCATATCATCACCCCTTCGTCATTTTACGCTAAATAGGTAGCGCCGTTTTACTGATTGGCGACTTCATTACAAAGCTCGAGTGTACGCCGCTTACGCCTTCTATTCGAGTAATCTGTTCCAGCAACAGGGCCTGAAACCCGTCCATATCTTCGACGATCACTTTTAGCAGGTAGTCGGCATCCTGGCCGGTAATCAGGTGGCACTCCAATACTGCGTCGCAAGTGGCCACTTTCTTCTCAAAGTTCTCGAAGCGCTCAGGCGTGTGTTTGTCCATGCTGATATGGATGAAAGCCATCAACTTAAGTTGCAGTTGGCGGGCATTGAGCAGGGCCCGGTAACCTTCAATTAAGCCACTTTCCTCCAGGCGCCGCACCCGCCGCAAGCAGGGCGACGGCGACAAGCCAATATGATCAGCCAACTCCTGGTTACTCAGACGCGCGTCATTCTGCAGGGCACTTAAAATTGCTCTGTCATAGCGATCTATATTCATAAAAATCACCAAATAACGATCAATAGCAATATTATTCCAAAACAAAAGCAATCTTGGCAATAAAAAAGAATTTTCACCCCAAATTAACCAGCACTTCGCAATCGCCTGCCATACCGTTTTCCCTACACTGTTCCACGTAGCCCAACTACAGGAAGTTACCCCTTCCACCCTCACCGAACGAGCCGCAACACCCCGCGACTCCGACGCGTTAAAAGGCCCACAAGGCTGAAAAAAAACAGCCCGCTACCCGCGGGCTAAAAAACAACTATGAGGCCAAGCCTCACGACAGGAACTGACATGACTTTTGACCACAGCAAATACCGCCCCACCCCCACCATCGCCTTAGATGATCGACAGTGGCCAAGCCGCGTTATCGATCGCGCCCCCGACTGGTGTTCAGTTGATCTGCGCGATGGCAACCAAGCCCTGGTTGAACCTATGACCGTGCAACAAAAACTGCGTATGTGGGACTTGCTGGTCAAGCTCGGTTTTAAGGAAATTGAAGTTGGCTTTCCCTCTGCATCCCAGCCCGATTTCGACTTTGTACGCGCCTTGATAGAGGGGCAACGTATACCTGACGACGTCACTATCCAAATTTTGGTGCAGGCGCGCGAGAGCTTGATTGCTCGCAGCTTCGAAGCATTGGAGGGTGCCAAGCGCGCCATTGTCCATGTTTATAACTCCACCAGCCCTGTGCAGCGCGAGCGGGTATTTGGTCTCGACAAAGCGGGTATTACAGCCATCGCCGTTCAAGGGGCGAAATGGGTTCGGGAATACGCTGAGCGCTACCCGCAAACCCAGTGGACCTTTCAATACTCACCCGAAAGCTTTAGCAGTACCGAAGTCGACTACGCCGTTGAGGTCTGCGATGCGGTTATCGCCCAGTGGCGTGACAGTGGTAAACCTCTCATCGTCAATTTGCCCGCTACCGTAGAATGCGCCACTCCCAATGTATTCGCCGACCAGGTCGAGTACTTCTGCCGCCACAGTCGGTACCGCGCAGACTACCGGGTGTCGATTCATACTCACAATGATCGCGGCTGCGGGGTTGCGGCTGCCGAACTGGCATTGATGGCAGGCGCCGACCGCATTGAAGGCACCCTGCTTGGCAATGGCGAGCGCACCGGCAATATGGATGTCGTCACTATGGCGATGAATCTGTATAGCCAGGGCATTGACCCCAAGCTGAACCTCTCCGATATGGACGAAATCATCTCGGTGGTTGAGCACTGCACAGCGATTCCCTTGCACCCCCGCCACCCTTACGCCGGTGAGCTGGTGTTCACGGCGTTCTCGGGCAGCCATCAAGATGCGATAAAAAAATGCCTCGCCCAGCAGGACAAAGATGCGCAGTGGGACGTTGCCTACTTGCCTATTGATCCGGCTGACCTAGGTCGCAACTACGAGGCTGTGATCCGGATTAACAGTCAGTCTGGCAAGGGCGGTGTCGCCTGGGTGCTTGAGAACGACTACGGCCTGCATATGCCGCGCTGGCTGCAAATTGACGCCAGCCGAAAAGTACAGGCCGAAGCCGAGGCCCAATCGGGAGAGCTCAGTGCAGCCGAGATCTGGTCGGTCTTCGCCGCCAGTTACCTTCAACCTGAGGGGCAGCAGTCATTGCAGAATTTCTCCATTAGTCAGGACAATGCCAGCCATCGCGGTCACGACCGGCTCAAGCTGGTCACCCATATCAACGACCAAGCGGTTTCCCTGGAAGGTGAAGGCGATGGCGCGATCAGTGCTCTGACCGATGCCTGGCAACAGCGCTATGGCGACGCGGTGGAAGTGATTGACTACAGCGAGCACGCCCTGAAATCAGGCACTGCGTCAGAAGCGATAGCCTACGTGTTGCTGAGCATTAACAAGCAGCGCTATATCGGCGTGGCGGTGAACAACGATGTCGTCAGCGCATCACTACAGGCCGTAATCAATGCCGCAGCGCAGAGTCAACATACTACGCAGAAAAAAGCTAGCTGAGACCCAGGCAGCCCCCTACTTCCACCAGATAAATAAAAGGGAGGAACGCTGTCGTGCCCGCATGTCCCAACCGGGACATGCAACAACATCAATACGATATGACAGCAAATTATTTAAGGCGCCATCAAACCGGCCACCAAAAATTTCTGTAATTCATCAAACAACATGGCCATATCGTCCGCCACCTCATCACCACCAAAGGGGCTGGGGAAGTGTACGCAAGACAGCGTGTTGAGCATCGCTTCCACAGCGAAGCCATAGCGGAGTCGGCACTGCAGCAATGACAGATCCGGGCGCTGTTGCGCGAGCATGGCAATCAGCGCATTGGCTGGCGACAGGAATTCATCCAGCAAGGGAAGCTTTTCCGACTGCTCGGCGTACACCCGGGCAATCACCCTGGCATACTGCCGCCCTGCGATGGCGTCTTCCGACAACACCTCGCGCAGCGGCGCAAGCAAGGTCCGAACAATATCGTCGATGGTGACCTTGGGCGCAGTGGCCAATTGTCGTAGCTGCCCTTCTCGCTCGGCCTTGGGTCGCATGCGGCTGCGAAGCACCGCATCAATCAACGCCCCCTTGTTTTTAAAGTGATAGTGAACGGCCGCAGCGCTCAGACCCGCCGCCTCGTTGACCTCCCGCAGCGACACCGACAGACCGCGCTCGGCAAACAGCTCGGTGGCAACAGCAATAATGTGATTTCGTGATGACGGCTTAGCCATGGGGCGCTCTTTTGACTCGACATTAATACTTATCAAATGATAAGTTAAAATTATCGACGTCACAAACAACAATAATGAGGTACTGAAAGATGGCAGCGAACGCCCGCATACGCCCGATTGAATCCGTTACTCACTTTGATATCACCACCGACGTGTTAATTTGCGGCTACGGGGGCGCTGGCGCTGCCGCGGCCCTTGAGGCTGCCGCGGCCGGCGCGAAGGTCTGTATTATTGAGCGCGCCAGCGCTGGTGGCGGTGCCACCGCGTTATCCAGCTGCGAAATGTATCTCGGCGGCAGTGGCGGCACCGCGCTGCAGAAAGACCTGGGCATACACGACAGTACTGAAAACCTGCTCGCCTACCTACACGAAGCGCTGGGCCCCTACGGCGACAGCGAAAAAATTCGCTGTTACGCCGAGGGCGCGGCCGCTCACTTCGACTGGGTAGAGTCACTGGGTGTTAGCTATAAGCGTGCGGTAATGCATGAGCGCACCGTGGTGCCACTCAGCGACGAATCGCTGCTGTTTACCGGCAATGAAAAATCTTACCCCTTCAATACCATCGCTGAGCCAGTGCCGCGTGGCCACGTCCCCTCAAACGAAGGTGACGAAGGCGGCAAAATTTTTATGGATGCAATTATGCAGCGCGTTGATGAAGCGGGAGTGGACGTTGTTAACGACTGCCGGGCACTGGCACTGCTGGCGGACAATACGGGGCGAATCTGTGGCGTTATCGCGAAACACGATAACCGCGAAATCGCGATCCGCGCCACGCGCGGGGTGGTGTTGACCACCGGCGGCTTTGTTATGAATGAGGCGATGACCCGCCAATATCTGCCAGAGATTCATCAATACGCGGTGCCCTACGGCAATAGCTATGATATGGGCGACGGTATCCAGCTGGGGCTCGCGGCGGGTGGCCAAGCCATCAATATGGATCAGGCCTTCATGTCGTTCCCACTCTACCCACCCGCCAAGCTTACCTACGGCCTGCTGCTCAACCAGCGTGGTCAGCGTTACATCAATGAAGATGCCTACCTTGCCCGGTTAGCGCATTACTCCTGCCAGCAGCCTGAGCAAAAATTCTATTTACTTGTGCAGGAAGAGGACTACGAGGCCTCACATTACCTGGAGCGTGCGCCGCTGATCGCCAGCGGTAACAGCATCGCTGAAGTGGCATCAGAAGCGCCCTTCCCCCCCGGCGCGCTGGAGGATACTGTCGACTATTTTAATCGACATGCCAGTGAAGGGCGCGACCCGCTCTTCCACAAAACCTCCGAATGGCTAAAGCCGCTCAATAAACCGCCTTACGCCCTGCTGGAGTATTCCGCCAGTGAAATGCGCGCAATCATTATGCCGGGCACCAATGGCCCGCTAATCTTTACGCTTGGCGGCTTAAAAACACGTTGTAATGGCGAAGTACTCGATGTCGACAACCAGGCGATCCCCGGCCTCTTCGCCGCAGGCCGTGCAACCGCGGGCCTGCCGCGCACCGCAAAGGGATACGCCAGCGGCATGTCGGTGGGTGATGCGACATTTTTCGGTCGACTGGCGGGCAGGCAGGCGGCATTAAGCCAGTAATTGGTGGCGAACCCCCTCAATCAACAGGGGTAAGGATATGTCGATGGGCTCCTGAGCAACCGCATTGGCCAAGCCTGTTAAGATCTCCGGCGACAGTGCCTCAGGCATCGCCGCCGCAGCCTCGCCCTGTTGCCAATGACCGGCATGCAAAGAGGCCCGCATACACACAGCGCCGACGACGAGCTGAATAGTCGCCATATAGACCCTCACCGAGGCATCTGTCGCCAATCCACTTTCCGCCAGCTTGGCGGCAAAGCGTTCTGTCACCCGGAGCGCGTTGCCGCCAAGGCGCAATTTCCCCAGCCAGGGCACCCAGGACATTTCGCTACACAGCGCCTGGTACATGCCCCGCGCACTCACAGTCAGCCATTCATCCCAGGGCAATTGGTCATCGGGCAGAACCTCCGCGCGAGCGATAAATTCCTCAAAGGCGGCCCCCAGCAACTCCTCTTTATTCGCAAAATGCTTGTACATCGCCATTGCGGAAACCCCCAGCTGACTGGCAACGCGGCGCATCGATAATTTCTCAACACCAACATCGGCAATCACGTCTAGCGCAGCATCCACAAAACGCTGGCGATTCAAACTGCCACTCATATCACCTCGACTTATCTTATTTGTAGCCAACACAACTATGCCGCTCCGGCGTGGTCGCGACGCTCGGCTCCTCCGCCACCACCAGCGAGCCCGCGCTTAGCGGTAAAGCGGATCGGCAAGCACTGCAATGTGCGTGCAAACATCGACGCCACATAGGGGGAAGGCCCCGCTAAGGATAGGTTTTCGGTGCGCAGCAGAAACTCACGCAATACGATACGAATTTCCGTGCGCGCCAGCTCGCGACCAATGCAGGCGTGTATACCGTGACCAAATGTCAGGTGTTTTTTGCCGTTGCTGCGGTCAAGACGAATGTCATCGGGCGCCGTGAATACGCGCTCGTCGCGATTCCCCGCCGCCCACATTAGAAACACCCGGCTGTCGGCGGGCAAGTGTACACCGTGCAATTGCGTCGCGCTCTTGGTCCAACGAAAATGCCCCTGAAAGGCCGCTTCAAGGCGAAAGACCTCTTCGATAAAGACCGGCAGTAAGCCATCCAAATCCTCGCGCAGTTGCGTCTGGATTTCGGGGTTTTCAATTAACAGTTTCAGCGCATTTCCCATACTGGTCGCGGAGGAGTCCGACCCGGCGATCAGCAGCTGCATTACTGCGGAAACCGCGGTGTGCTCAGCCATCACCGCATCTTCGCCCGTGGCCGCCTGCACAAACACCGCGCTAAGATCATCGCGTGGCCGCCGCTTGGCCAGTATAAATTGCTGCCAGCAATAGCGATAAAACACCACCAGCTCTGCCTGACTGCGGGCTAGCGCCGCCCCCTGAGCGATACCGCTTTGTGTGGCAATACCGTGCACACACCAGTCTTTTATTTTTTCATAGTCTGCTTCGGGAAAGCCCAGCATGCGAATGATCAGTCGCATGGGCAAGCGCCAGGCGAAGTCGCGCATAAACTCAAGTTCCCCTCTGTCGATGACCTCATCCATCATTTCCCGACAAAGCGCCGTCACCTCGTCTTCCATGGCCTTGACCACCCGCGCATTTAAACCGCGATGTCCGACCTTGCGCTCGGCGGTATGGGCCGGCGGATCAGACAGCGCCAACACGTCGCTGGGTATCACTCCCATCATTTCAAGGGGGCGCAACTTCGCCGCCTCGCGCTCGACACTGTGTCCAGGCTTTAGCCCTGCAATCACGCCCTGATGGGTAGACGAAAAAACGTCAGTGTTCCGGCTCACCTCAACAATATCCTGATACCGGGATAGGCAGTAAATGCCATTGGGCAACTGGTAAACCGGGTAGTCGTCGCGCAGCATTTTGTAAAAGGCATAGGGGTTCTGAAAACAGGCGTCTTCCAGCGGCCGAAAATCTTCCGGGCGCGTGGGCTGCCCCACGGCGATATTTCCCGTGGCGGTCTCGGCGCCCGGGCTGTCAACTCGCTTTGTGCGACGGGTATAGCGTCGCGCCGATAACCGCATTCCCCGCTCAATGAGGTGAGAAAGTAAACAACGGCGACTGTGGTAAAACGGACGATTCATAGCAGAGCCTCAGCAAGCTTCATTGCAGGTACTGGTAAAACTACCCGAGCAAGCTTACACTGTAAACCAGAAAATAATAACGGCGAGACACAAGCAATGAACGACAAGAATCAGCAAATAATCGACCAGTTTATGCAGGCGTGGAACCAGCGAAATCTCGAACAGATCATGGGTTTCTTTCACGAGGACGCCGAATACTGCAACATTCCTATGGGACCGCCACACATTGGCAAAGCCGCCATACGCGAATTTATCGAGGGTTTTCTCAACAGCCTGGAAGACATTGAATTCATTGTGCACCACCAGCTTTGCGATGACGCTAATGGTGTTGTCATGAATGAACGCACAGACCGAATAAACCTGGCAGGCAAGACCATTGACCTGCCTGTTATGGGGGTATTTCTATTGCGCGACGGGTTAATTCAGCAGTGGCGGGACTACTTTGATATGGCGCCCTTCAGCAGCTGAGTGCTTACAGGGCGGCACGGCTAAGCTCTGCCGCGAGGCTAACGCCGCGATCCAGGCACCAGAATACCGATATCGCGCCCATGCTGTATATCAGCGCATAGCGCAATGGCGGCTCCCAGCGCGAAACCGAGCGCAGGGCTGCCAGCACCGCGGCCAGTGCTGCAACAAAAACTAGCTGCCCGAGCTCAATGCCAATATTAAAGGCCAACACCGCCTTGAGCAGGTGTCCACTGGGCAGACCCAGTTCCGCCAATACGCCGGCAAAGCCCAGCCCGTGCACCAAACCGAACAGCAGCGCCATCGGCCAGGGGTGGCGGCGCAAAATACCGCCAGCGCGGCCAGATGCCGGGCGCGTTAATTCCAGGGCCAACAGTAAAATCGTTGCCGCGATAGCCAACTCCACCAAGGCCGGCCAATGCGGCAACACGTCGATGCTCACCAGCACCAAGGTGATACTGTGCCCGACCGTAAACGCGGTAATGGTCAACAACAGCAGGCGCCATGTGCTAACCAGTAACAGCAGCCCCGCTACAAATAATAAATGATCCAAACCAATTAAGATGTGGCTGAAGCCCAGGCCCAAATACTGTGTAAAGACGCTGCCCTGCGATGCTTTTTCGGCAAATTCAAAGCGCGGGGCGTCCGCCGTTAGGAGTGTTTCGAATAGCTCACCGCGTTCATTCTGAACACGCAATAAGGCCGTTGTACGACTCTGCTGCAAGCCCGTGATGGCGATGCTCTGCCCAGACAAGGGGCTTGAACAATGCAGTTTCCAGCGCCACTCCAGGGCCGTTCCCTGAGGCGAAATATTCGGCGCTGAAGGTGAACACGCAGCGGGAAACTGCGGATGCGGCGGTCGCTGTGCGTCAGCTGGCGTGCGAAACAGCACCTGATATTCAGCATTGCCTACTGCGCGAAATTCCAGCAACGACGGCGCTAATTTATGTGCCCAGCTCGCCCCAGCAAACAGCATTAGTCCCGCCAGGAATGATAGGCGCCAAAATACATTCATGGGCTGCGCACTCGGTAACGTTGGCGTAATTGCTCTATGAAGCCCTGGAGGTTGTCTGCGCGCTGCTGTTGTAACAGCTCCTCGCGCAGCGGCGAC
The DNA here is from genome assembly GCF_057370015.1 of Spongiibacter sp. C9W. Classification (NCBI taxonomy): domain Bacteria; kingdom Pseudomonadati; phylum Pseudomonadota; class Gammaproteobacteria; order Cellvibrionales; family Spongiibacteraceae; genus Spongiibacter; species Spongiibacter sp. C9W. The sequence goes on along the minus strand of NZ_CM170672.1, from coordinate 3,450,542 downwards.
CTAACGCTGTCAAATGCGCGCTCAGTAGCAGGATGAAAGCCCGTTATCTTAACCAGATGTAAACCATACGCCGAGGCAACGGGGCCCTGCCAATTGGAAGACTGCAACGACGCTGCTGAGTGCTGTTGCATCCACTGGGAAAAAGATTCACCAAAACTGCGCTCCAGGTGGTATGCCGAGACTTGAGACATCTCAGAGCCAAGCAGAAAGCTGTCTCCCTGTGAGAGAGCCGCGGCGTCACTGAGTGCCCCACTACGCAGCCGTTGGAGTAGGTCTTGGGCCCGCTGTTGCATACCTCGTTTGTCTGCACTGATAAAAACATGCTGGAAGCTATAACTCGGTTCACCGCTCCAGCGCGCTCTATCGGCCTCGTAAGCAGCCCTCAGCTGGGCTTCCGTTGGCGCTGTTAACGCTCCGGAAGCGCTGCCGAGTGCTTCCATGCGCTGTATTAAACGGCGCTGAATCACTTCGTCACCGCGATGGAGCTCCAAGGACAACGCCGTATTCATCTGCTGCTCAGCGCTGCCGTCCATCCCCAGGAAAGCCGCGTTGCGCAATAGCCGTTGTTTGACAACAGGGTCGCTCAAATGCAGCTCTCGGCGCAGTGCTTCGCTAAACAATATGCGTTGGTCAATTTCATGTTGACGCAGCGCCGCGTGCTGCGCCGAGGAAAGCGGTCGCCCCTGCAGTGTTTCGACTTGCACAGCAGCATCGATCAAAAACGCCGCATCGGGCGCCGTAATTTGATAAGCGGCGTATTGCAGCCGCCAATGCTCTGCCGCATACAACAGGCAACCCAGCACAAGAAAATGTATCAGCGGACGCCGATACCAAGACTTGATCATTCGCCATCCAACCAGGTATTTCGCGGCGGCCGCAATTGACTACCAATATTTAGCGGCAGCGGCTGCGCCAGATTTTCGCGGACTTGCTTACGCAAAAAGCGCTGCAGCGATTCGGGCATGTCTGCTGAGCGCCGCGCTTGTAAGTCGATATGAATGTCCACTTGCTCAGATGTGGCGCTGCGGCATTGCCGGCTGCAGTTATACAGCTCGTGGAAGAAATGCAGACGCTTATTATCGACCGCCAGCAGCCAACACCGCACCTCCAGCTGGTCGCCCAACCCGGCCTCACGCTCATAGCGCATATGGCTTTCCAGCACTGCTTTGCCACACCGGGCCCGCTCGACATACTCCTCATTAAAGCCTAGCCATTCACTGTGCGCGGCGTGCGCCTCGTAGATCACCAAACCAAAGTGCGTCGCATTCATATGGCCGTTTACATCGATCCACTCAGGCTTTACCGCTCCGCGATAACCAATATAGGGCTGATTCATTTTCACTCCCTGGGCTCAATCAAATATTGGCAACCCTCACCTCACAGAGAGTTATGCCTTGCGAAACTGGGAAAAATCCGGTGCGCGCTTTTCCATAATCGCTACGACAGCTTCAATATTTTCGGGCTTACCCGCCAGTTTCGCCATGCCTGCTTGTTCAGCATCAATAGCGGCATGAATCGCTGCACGGTGCACTCGGCGCATCAGATCTTTCGTCTCACGCAACGAGCTGACCGGCCACTTCGCAATTTCTCTTGCCTTCTCCATAGCCCGCTCCAGCAGCTCGTCATCGCTGTAAGCCGCCGTGGCAATACCCAGCTCTACTGCGCGCTCAGCCCCCAGCCACTCAGAGGTATACATCAGTTCTGCGGCTTTACGGGCACCGATGACGGCCTGAAGCTGGTAGCTGCTGCCCCACTCAGGCACCAAGCCCAACGCGGTAAAAGGAAAACGCAAACGCAGGGATTCGCCCACATAGACAACATCGGTATGCAGCAGTAAGGTCGCGCCACCACCTATCGCCACGCCCTTGGCCGCGCTCACAATAGGCTTGTTAAAGTCGACCAGACGTCGCGCGCAGCGCTCGAAAGGGTGCTCCCCACCCGCCTCTGAAAAATCGTTTAGATCTACGCCGCTGGAAAAATCACTGCCCGCTCCGGTCACCACCACACAGGCGACCGCCGGATTTTCATCGGCGGCTTCCAGCGCTTCGCCAAAGGCTAGCCACTGCTCATTGCTAAAAGCATTTTTTTTCTCGGGTCGGTTCAACGTCAGCAGCAGCACACCGTGCTCGTCTAGTTTCTGAAGTACTGTATCGCTCATAGTTATCTCGCTCTATTCAGGAAAAGAACCGCAGGCAATTGTCTGAGGTGTCGCGCTGGGTTCGGCAATTATTCACTGCGGCATCGGTGTCTTCTTCGCCGAAGGAGATACCAAATAGCAGTTTATTTTCCGCACCTATTCCCAGTACCTCTCGCACTAGGTCGGCATTAAAGCTCAGTGCCGTCTGCGGACAACTGGCCAAGCCCTCTGCTGTCAGAGCCAGCATCAGGCTTTGGGCATACATGCCGCAATCGGCTGCTTCGCGTAAACCGAAGGGCTCGGGCAGGAAAATAAATGCCACGTGCGGCGCACCAAAAAACCGAAAGTTTTGCATGAATTGTTCATTGCGCCCGGCTTTATCCTCGCGGGCAATCCCCATCGCGCTATATAGGTCAGTCGCTGCCTGGTATTGGCGCTCCTTGTACACCCCTTGGTATTGGCCATCGTAGGGAAAGTCCATGGTCCACTGCCCTGCGGTAAATGCTTCCGGAATCGCTGATCTGAGTACTTCCAATCGCTCACCACTGACCACCGCGCACAACCACGGTTGCGTGTTACAGTTCGACGGCGCTTGCTGCGCAGCGCGAAAAATCTTCTGTAAGCGCGCCTCGGCTATCGGCTCGGGGCGAAATGCGCGAACTGACCGCCTGCGCTCTAGCACGTCGTAAAAAGCGTGTGCGTGATTCATTCTCTCTCCCTATCAGTCTGTACTAACCGCATTCCCCGCAATTAGCGACTCGATCTTTTCTGTATCGAAACCCAGTTCCTGCAGTAGCTCCCGGCTTTGAGCGCCACTCACCGCTGGGCCACTTTGTATTTCACCGGGAGTGCGAGACAACCTCGGCGCGACGCCAGTTTGAACCACGCCATCGCGTTCAACAAGGTTCCCTCGCTGGGCGTTATGTGGGTGGTCGATTGCCTCATCTAACGGCACAATCGGTGCTACGCAGGCATCAGTGCCGTCGAAAATCGCGCACCACTGTGCCTGGGTCTTTTCCTTAACTCGCGCAGCGATCTGCTCACGCTGACGCGGCCAATCGGCTTTGTTCAACTGCACGCTGTAGTCTGTGCCACCAAAATCAATATCCAGTTTTTCCAGCAACAACGCATAAAACTGTGGCTCGATTGCGCCGAAGGAGATATAGCGCCCGTCTTTGCACTCATAGTTGCGGTAAAACGGCGCGCCGCCATCAAGCATGTTGTGCTCTCGCTCGGCATCCCAGAAGTCGATCGCTTTGAGGCCGTGCAGGGTGCTCATTAACGATGCCGCGCCGTCGCAAATTGCCGCATCGATAACCTGTCCTTTGCCTGACTGGCTTCGCTCATGCAACGCCGCCAGCATTCCCATCACCAGAAATAGCGAGCCGCCACCCAGATCGCCCGCCACGTTCAGGGGCACCGGTGGTGGGCGGTCAGCATCGCCCATGCTTGCCAACATGCCACTTAAGGCGATGTAATTAATATCGTGACCGGCTGTCATTGCCAGCGGCCCGTTTTGCCCCCACCCCGTCATGCGACCGTATATCAACCTTTCATTTGACTGACAGCAAACCTCGGGGCCCAGGCCTAGCTTTTCCATCACACCGGGTCGGAAACCTTCGACAAGCATGTCGGCACTATCGATCAGCTGTCGGGCAATCGCGAGCCCGTCTTCTGATTTCAGGTTTAAGGCTATCGAGCGCCGACCACGGGTGCTGACATCACCCGGCTGGCCCAGTGCGCCGCTGCGATCAATTCGGATCACCTCAGCGCCCAGGTCGGATAACAACATACAGGCGTAAGGCCCGGGGCCAATGCCGGCCATCTCGATAACTCTCACGCCGTTTAGTGGCCCAGACATAGCCTCATCCTTCTTAGTGGGGGAATTATTGGTATTGAGATGGGGGTCGCGGGTAGCGGCGGAAGCATCGTCCGCCGCTGCGACGGTCTATTCGCCGATGAATTCGGCGGGACGTTTTTCTTTGAAGGCGCGCATGCCCTCTTTGGCATCCTTGGAGGCAAACACCGGGCCTGCCAGCTCATCGGACTTCAGCATCGCCTCGTCTTCTGCCAGGTGCTCCGTGTGCTCACGCAATGAACGCGTCACCGCTTTCACCGCCAGCGGACCATTTGCACAGATTTTTTCGGCTATTTTCTTCGCTTCGTTCAAGGTTTCACCCTTGGGCACAATGCGGTTAATCAAGCCAAATTCCAGCGCCTGCTGTGCACTAACGTGCTCACCAAGCAGCAGAATTTCAGCGGCAATGCAGTAGGGAATTTGTTTGCGCAGACGCACAGTTGAGCCGGACATCGGATATAGGCCACGCGCCACTTCCGTCACACCGAAGATGGCATCCTCAGCCGCAACGCGAATATCAGTACCCTGAAGAATTTCCGTTCCACCCGCCAGCGCATAACCTTCCACAGCAAGGATCAATGGCTTGCAGGGGCGGTTGTCACGCAGCAGTGCCTGCCAATGGATATTGGGCACTGTGGCCATCAATTCCATAAACTCTTCCGTGCTGCGCTGTTGGCCATCCGCTCCGGCCTTAAGATCCATTCCCGCACAAAAGGTATCGCCGTTGGCGGTAAGAATAGCGCAGCGAAGATCGTCGTCTTCATCCAGCAAGCGCCACGCTTTATAGAGCCCCAACAGCATTTCAGGGCTGAACGCATTTTTTGCTTCCGGGCGGTTCAGGGTAACAATCAGTACGTGGCCGTCTTTTTCAACGATGCAGTTTTCGGTACTGATAGGCAGTTCGGTAGGCATGATTGGCTCCATTAGCAATTCATTGTTATGAGAATAAGTGAAAAGCAGCGGCCATGAATGCGGGCAGAGTGTGCCGGAGTAGCATCGCTACCCCGGCCCAGGGATCAGGAAACCTGCCCCTCACCACTCAGCGCAAAGGCTTTTGCTGTTTTATAGTCGGGCTTGCCGCTGGGGGCGCGAGGAATTTCTGCAATGATATGCACCTCGCGTGGCACCTTGTAACCCGCCACATGTTTGCGGCAATGCTCTTGAACATTCTTAAGGTCGAGGTCGACACCCTCGCGCGCCTGAATAACCGCACTCACGCGGCTACCCCAACGCTCGTCGGGAACGCCAATGACCAGTGCATCGAAGACACCGTCGTGGGCCTTAAGCGCGTCTTCAACCTCTTCGGGGAAAATTTTCTCACCACCGCTGTTAATACAGTTTGAGCCGCGACCGAAGACAGTAATTGACCCATCTTCTTCCAGCTTGGCGGCATCCCCCGTCAACAACCAGGTTTTACCGTCCACCTCAACGAAGGTCTTGGCGGTTTTTTCAGGGTCATTGTAGTAGCCCATTGGGATGTAACCCGCGCGAGCAAAGATACCGGTTTCGCCGAGTTCAGCGTGACGACGCGGCTGGTCTGGCTCGTCGATAATCACGTCCATGTAGTCGGTACGACTAACGTTGCCAAGTCCCGATGCCGTTTTCTTGCTGCCGTTATCCATGCCCATTTGGCCGCCTTCCGACGAACCAAACGCGTTGGTAACAAAGACATTAGGGAAATGCTTCTTGAAGGCCTCTTGCTTGGCTTCAGAGAAGATCGCACCGCCTGAACCAACGTTAAATACTGCCGACAAATCCCAGCGACCGGGGTTCGCATCGAGTGCATCCAACAGGGGAATGGCCATGGCATCGCCAACGATCTGCACAGCATTCACTTTTTCGTCCGCAACGATCTGCCATACCTCGGCACCGTCGAAGGAGCGATTGTGATTAAGCACCAGCTTGTTGCCCGCAAGCAGCTGGATACAGGCATACCACCACGATGCGCCATGCATCAACGGCGCCAGTGCGATACCGGTCAGCGGGTGCTCGCCAACGCGCTCGGTAATATCTTCGGGCTTCTCACAGGGGCCGAGTGGCGAAAAGTGACCGCCGCCGCCCATCGCCGCAAAAAATACATTTTTATGCGGCCACATAACGCCCTTAGGCATGCCCGTAGTACCACCGGTGTAGAGAACAAAGTAGTCGTCATCGGCACGCTCAGCGAAATCGCGCTTGGCGCTCTGCCCTTCACAGGCCTGCGCGTAGTCGATAGAACCAATGCTGGCGATGTCTGCATCGCTACCGTCATCCACCGACACAAATACTTTCAGTTTCTTCGCCGCCGAACGAACTTCGGCAATATGCGGGGCGAACTCGCGGTGATGCACACAGGCAACCATGTCTGCATTATCAAAGATGTAAAGCAGCTCATCTTTCACATAGCGGTAGTTAACATTGATAGGCACCGCGCGAATTTTGAAGCAAGCCAGCATCGCTTCCAGATATTCGTTGCAGTTGTACATGTACAAACCAACGTGGTCGCCGGCGTTCACACCCTGACTGCTCAGGTAGTGGGCCATACGGTTGGCGCCAGCATCAAGCTCGGCGTAGGTCGCACGGCTACTGCCACATACCAGCGCTTCACGGCTGGGTACTTTATCGGCAACGGCTTCAAACAAATCCGCAAGGTTAAAATGCATGCTCATAGTGGGTCCCTGTTAGATCAACGCCGCCTCGACGGCGGCGCCAATTTGTTTAATTGTTATCTCTGCGATGACTCGCAGTAATGTATCGCAACCGTATTGCCGGGCAGGCCAGAACGGCGTATAGCCCAACACAGTAACAAGGCCATTCTCACCCAGCCATCCTCCCAAGGGACGAGTTAAGGGGGATGGCTGATGACCATTTGTTAATGCTTTTCGCTGCTCACTACCCACATTGAGTAGAACTGGGCACCACCGCCATAGGCGTGACCCAATGCCGTCTTGGCACCGTCCACTTGATGGTCTCCCGCTTCACCGCGCACCTGCTGCGCAGCTTCGGCAAAGCGAATCATGCCCGAGGCACCAATCGGGTTCGACGACAGTACGCCACCAGAGCAGTTCCAGGGAATATCGCCACCTTCCAGCAAGGAGGTTGCGCCGCTCATGGTGAGCTCCCAACCCTTACCGTCTTCGGCAAAACCGAGGTTTTCCAGCCACATGGGCTCATACCAAGAAAATGGCACGTAGACTTCGGCGCAATCGAGGTCCTTGCGAGGATTGTCGATACCCGCTTGCTTGTACACATCCTTCGCACAATCGCGGCCCGCTTGCGGATTAACCTGCTCACGACCGGCGTACATAGTCGGCTCAGAGCGCATTGCCGCACCGCGAATCCACGCCGGTTTGCCCGGTGATTGCTCGGCAAGATCTTCGTTGGCAATCACCATCGCGCAGGCACCATCAGACGACGGACAGGCCTCAAGGAAGCGCAGTGGCTCCCACAGCATTGGGCTGTCTTCGACCTCTTTCATAGTAATTTCTGGCAGCTGTAGATGCGCCAGCGGGTTTTTGGCACCGTGCAAGCGGTCTTTAACGGCAACTTTAATACCCGCGTCATAGGGGGCATTAGAGCGGCGCATATACTCGCGAATAATCGGCGCAAAATAACCGCCAGCACCCGCATTCAAGTGTGGGGAAAATGGCTGAGGGTTAGACAATGCCCACATGGCGTTGGACTCGGATTGCTTCTCAAACGACACCGTGAGAATGCGTTTGAACACGCCGCTCTGCACGTAGGATGCCGCCACGATAGCCGTGGAGCCCCCAACCGAGCCAGCAGTGTGCACACGCAGCATTGGCTTGCCGTTACAACCCAGTGCATCGGTGAGGTACAGCTCGGGCATGATAACGCCCTCGAACATGTCCGGCGCCTTGCCGAGGATGACGGCATCGATGTCATCCCAGGTTAGCTGAGCATCATTGAGCGCATTCTGCGCCGCTTCGCGAACCAGGCCCGCGATCGATACGTCGCCGCGCTTTGTTTTGTATTTGGTCTGACCGACGCCGACCACAGCAGCTAATTGAGCCATTATTGGGCCTCCAGTACAGTTACCAGGTTTTGTTGCAGACACGGCCCCGACGTTGCGTGTGCCACGCCGCGCTTGCCTTCACCGTTGATTAATCGCATGGCCACTTCACCGATGCGCGACAGGCCGGAGGCCATCATCACATTGCCCGCCAACACGCCGCCCGACGGGTTTACCTTGGTGTCATCGGATAAATTCAGCGCCCGGCGCAGGATGATTTCCTGGTGGCTGAACGGCGCATACAACTCGGCAATATCCACCGGCCCTTGCGCGACGCCAGCCGCCTCAGCTGCTTGTTTGGTAGAGATTGATTGCGTTAGATCGCGCGAGCCGATGTGGTGGGTCTCGATGCGGTGATCAATCCCCTTAATCACGGCATAGCGCTTACCCCATTCTTTAGCCTTCTCGACGGTGCAGATAATCATTGCACAAGCGCCATCAGAGATTGGGCAGCAATCGTGGCGACGCAGTGGCGATTCATACTCGGGCTCGGCGAGCAGCTCATCCACACTGACATCACCCTTCAACTGAGCGTGGGGGTTGTTGGCGGCGTTTTTGCGTGAGCGCGCAACGACCTCAGCCATCTCGGCTTCAGTTATCAAACCCTGCTCCAGCATCACCCGCGCCTGCATGGCAGCGAAGGCAATGGTGTCCACCCAAAGTGGCGCCAAGTAATAAGGGTCGAGCTGTTGAGAGAGTACGATCGGCAATTCGCCTGGCGACGACTTACCAAAGCCGTAAATCAGTGCCGACTCGGCCTGACCCATTTGAATTTTTAGCCAAGACTCATAGAGCGCCCAGGCGGCGTCCATCTCAACGTGAGACTCTTTAATTGGTGGCACGGCACCCAGCGCGTCAACACCCGCCACAAATGCGAAGGCTGCGCCCTGCTGGTAGTCGCAACTACCAGAGCAAGTGAAGTCAACATCCTGAGCACTGTTAATACCCGTCTGCTTGTAGACTTCCTGCAAGACCGGCATGATCAGCTCAACTTCGTTGCGAGCGCCAGCATCGCGCACACAATCAGACTGGGCAAAAGCTACAATAGCTACATCGCGCATCTTAACGGCCCCCTTTTTTCAGTTTGCCAATTTCTTCCACCGGAACATCGGGCTCGTCGATGGGCTTGAAGTACTGGATATTCTCCATGGCATAGCCCCACTCTTCTTCGGGCTTCCACACGGCTTCAACCCGCATACCAATACGCACATCTTCGTTCTTACACTCACTAAGCAGGTGCAGGAAACTGATATTGGCGCCGTCGAGCACCAGGTTTGCAATCACGTAGGGCGGCTTGATCGGGTTGTTGGGAATGGGGATATACACGATAGTGAACGACTCGACGGTAGCCTTATTGGTCAATTCAACTTCGTCGGTTGTCGCCACACCACAGGCAGCGCAGCTACCGCGTGGAGGAATATAAACGTTTTCACAGGAGGGGCAGCGCTGTCCTACCAACTTACCTTTCTTGAGTTCAGCCAGGTAACGTGCGGTCGCGCCACCTGCAGTGAAGTTGTAGGTCAGGTAGCTGGGCGAGTCGATACCCGTGATAGGCTCTTCCGCCTCATTAGCTTGGTAGTTTTCACTCAGCGCGGTCGCCTCGGGAACAAAGCCATTGATATCGGAGATTAAGCCCTGGGTTTTCTCTGCCCAGCGAGCTTTCACACGCATACCCGTAGACATCTGCGCCGCATCACCCGCATCCACCCAATGAAGCATGGGCGTATCAGCGCCATCGAGCTTAATCAGCGCCCAAGCAAAGGGTTTGTCGCTGGGGTGCGCCTTACGCGGCTCACTGACCCAGCTCCACGTTTGCACAACGCCACAATCGGCAACATCCACAAACTCGCTCAGCGCTTGCGCACTCACTGGATCAAATTCGACCGGCGGCATAAGAACCTTGCCGCCGCTGCCTTTGATACCGACCATTTTCCGGTCGCGCAACGCTGTGAGAAACTGGCCCACAATAGGGCCGGTTGAACGGGTATAGGTATACCCCAATGTAAAGGCCTGACTTAAAATTTCAGCCGATGAAGACATCTCGTCTCTCCTTGGTAATGTACCCTGCCCTGCAGCTACCTAGGCCATATGGCCGATAGTGCAATAGCAGGCCCAGATTTGGCTTGCCGGAGGAGTATCTCTGTGAGGCGTAAACCAGACAATGTCGCTGCTGATCACTCTGCTGACAAAAACGATCAGCGCGCTAAAATGCCACAGACAACAAACCCAGAGGTCGTACGCCACTCAACATGAAGTCACCCTACGAGCACCGCAATCCCGTCATCCGCTATAGCCTGATCGCCATAGGCTGGCTGTCATTTGTCTTAGGGATGATCGGCTTATTGCTGCCCGTGGTGCCGACATCGCCTTTTTTGATTCTCAGCGCCGCCTGCTTTCTTCGCAGCTCGCCCAAGTTCTATCGCTGGCTAACTGAGCATCCCTGGTTCGGTGTGTACATTCGCTATTACATTGAGGGGCAAGGCATTCCCAAAAAGATAAAGGCGCTGATCATCACTGTGCTGTGGATAATGATGTTAAGTAGCGCCTTTTTGATCGTGCGAATCCCCTGGGTAAGCGCCGTGCTGTGCAGCATCGCCGCGCTAGTCAGTATCTACATACTGCGCCAACCCACCCCGGATGCTGAGCAGAGCGAGTCTGAATAAGTATGTCCGACATTCTGCAAATAATGCTCTACGCTGGACTGGCCGGCGTCGCCATTCCCATAGGCGGCCTGCTGGCACGCGTTGAACACCTCGGCCCGGATTGGCTAGAGAACGAATTTCGCCACTTCGTTATCGCCTTTGGCGGCGGCATCTTGCTGGGCGCGGTTAGCTTGGTTTTAGTGCCGGAAGGCCTGAAAGGCATGGACATGCCGGCTCTGGCCATCATCACCATTGTGCTGGGTGGCCTGTGTTTTTTCGCCATTGAGAGAGCAATGGGCTTGCGGCGACGAGAGTCACCACAATTAATGGGGATGATGCTCGACTACATCCCCGAAGCGATCGCCCTGGGCGGGCTGATGGCGACGGGGTCACCGACGGCAGCACTGATGGCGCTGCTGATAGGATTACAAAACCTGCCCGAAGGCTTCAACGCCTACCGTGAGCTCAATCAAATCAGCGCCAACGCGCGCCGTAGCTTGAGAATAATGTATGCCTTTGTGCCGCTGGGACCTATCGCCGGCCTACTCGGTTATCTGTTCCTGGGCGATGCACCAGGCATCTTAGGTGGGATTATGCTGTTCGCTTCAGGCGGGATTTTGTACCTGATATTTCAGGATATTGCACCGCAGTCGCGGCTCGACAAACACTGGGCACCGCCTCTCGGGGCAGTTATGGGGTTTTGCCTGGCGCTGGCAGGCACCATGCTTAGCCATTAACACTGGGCGCCCTTCAGGATGACAGGGCGTGTTCCATATTGGTGGCGATGCGCTTGGCGATCATTTTGGCGCGCTCAGTTTTGGGGCCGGCAAAATGACTATCCGCAGTTTGCTCGAAGTAGCTCAGCCAACGTTCAAAATCGGCAGACGTCAGGGTTTGCTTGGCGTGAAGTGCACGGTGAATATTCATGGTGTGGCGCTGGTAATTATCACCGCCCAGCAGCAGTTTCTCCCAGTACGCCTGAATTCGCGGAAAATGCTCACGAATATCGATGTTGGCAACATCGATAAAAATGGGTGCCAGGCGCTCATCGGCCAGCAAGCGCTCGTAAAACGCCTCGACAAACTCACGAATACGCTCGGGCGTATCCATATCGGCATTGGCAGGCGTGGTAGGCAAAGACATATTCACAACGCTTTTCACGGACGATTGCGCGTTAACGCCCGCGTTTTTTCTTGTTTTCTTTCTTCTTAACAAAGCTGACCAAGCGTCGCTTGCGGTCTATTTGGCGCTTGCTAAGCTGATTCTTCTTGCCCTCGTAGGGGTTGTCGGAGGTTTTGTACTCAATGCGGATGGGCGTGCCCACCATATTCAGCTCGCGGCGGAAAACTTTCTCCAGATAGCGCGTATAGCTATTGGGCACCTTGCTGGTTTGATTGCCGTGAATCACCACGATCGGCGGGTTGTGACCACCGGGGTGGGCATAGCGCAGTTTGATTCTGCGACCATTGATCATCGGCGGCGCATGGTCGTAGACCGCCCCTTCCAGGATCATCGTTAAACGGCGGGTTTGCAGATCTTGGGTCGCAGAGCGGTAGGCCTTTTCTATCGACTCATACAAATGCCCTACCCCCGTACCATGCAGGGCAGAAATGAAATGCACTTCAGCAAAATCGATGAATTGCAGGCGGCGGTCCAACTCCGTCTTGATACGGTTTTTCTGGTCGGTGGTCAGGCCATCCCATTTGTTGATCGCGACCACCACCGCGCGTCCGGCATCGACAACTTGCCCCAACAAGTGAAGGTCCTGATCGACGATATTCTCGCGACCGTCCATCACCAAAATCACCACATTGGCGTCATCGATGGCCTTGAGGGTCTTAACAATTGAAAACTTTTCCACCGCTTCGTTAATGTGGCGGCGCTTGCGCACGCCCGCGGTATCGATCAGGGTATAGGGTTCCCCATCGCGCTCATAATTGATGTACACACTGTCGCGGGTGGTACCCGGCTGATCGTAGACGACAACGCGATCTTCGCCGAGCATGCGGTTAACCAGGGTGGACTTACCCACATTTGGCCGGCCAACTACCGCTATTTTTTTACCGGTGGCTTCTTCTCTTTCGGCGGCTTCATCAGCCTCGGGAAACAGGGCGAGAACATCGTCGATCAGCTTGCGCACACCCTTGCCGTGCGTCGCAGTCAGAGGATAAATCGTCGAGGCGCCGGTTTGGTAAAACTCCGCCATGGCCACATTGGGGTCGGCGCCATCCACTTTATTGGCAACGAAAAACACCGGTTTCGAGCAGCCACGCAGGTGGTTAACCAGCCCCTGGTCAGCAGGCATCAAGCCGGCACGCGAATCTAGCATCAGCAGCACGGCATCCGCTTCATCAATGGCCTGCAATGACTGCTGCGCCATCGCTTCATCAATGCCCTCTTCATCGCCGTTGATACCGCCGGTATCAATAACGATGAAATGGCGATCACCGAGAATGGCATCGCCGTATTTGCGGTCGCGGGTCAGCCCGGGAAAATTCGCCACCAAGGCATCGCGGCTCTTGGTTAAGCGATTAAACAATGTAGATTTGCCCACATTGGGGCGGCCGACTAAGGCGATTACCGGAACCATACTTCTCTTACCTGAATATACACCGCGTCAGCCAATCGACTATCGATCGGTAACTTTATACGCTACCAATTTACCGCTGTTGCCGTAGACGTATAGCAGCTTTCCATCCACCGCCATGGGCGCTCGCAGGCCGTCGCTGTCTACCCGCGTGCGGCCGATAAGCTGGCCATCTAATTGGCCCAGCAGATGCAGGTAGCCGTCAAAATCGCCAACCGCAACAACACCGCTTAACGCCGCCGGCTCTGTTAAGCGCCGACGCGCCAATACGGTTTGCGTCCAAACAATGCTCTGGCCACCTTCGGCAATCGCACTAACACCGCCTTCGGCGTCGACCACGTAGATGTTACCGAGTGCTTCGGCCGCGCCCACGTAGCTGGAATTGTCTTTCGCCCACAGCGGTCGGCCGCTGGCAATATCAATGGCGATCACTTTGCCCTGATATCCGTTAACGACCACAATTTGCTCGTTTTCAATCAACAGCAAGCGGCCGTCGACGTCGACCAGACGATCAATTTCGGTACTGCCCTGCGCGACCGCTACGCGCTGTTCCCAACGCACGGTGCCAGTATCGGCGTCCAGAGCAACAATCCGGCCATTGGCCAAGCCCACCAGGGCAACACCGCGAACAATCACCGGGCTGCTGGTGCCGCGCATGGTAAGGCGAGGAACCTGCGAGGTATAAGTCCACAGGCGCTCTCCCGATTCGGCATTCAGGCCATGTACCAAGCCACTGTAGGTTTGCACCACAACGACGCTACCATTGCCCGCCGGTGCGCCAAGTACCTCACCGCTGACCGCCGTGCGCCACAGCTCGTCGCCACTGAGGCGGTCCAACGCGACCACTTCACCGTCGGCAGTTCCCACATATAACTGCGTCGAGGCAACACCCACGCCACCGGAGATGTTCAGCTCGTGGTATTCCTTCCAGAGTTTTTTGCCGGTCTTTTTATTCAAGGCCGCTACACCACCATCTGCCGAGGCAATGAAAATTTCATCGCCATCGATAGCCGGTGCAATACGGTAGTAAGACTCTCCTTGCCCATCTCCCAGAGAGTAAGACCAAGCCTTTTTGAGTCGTTTTTGCTCGTCAAAGCTTGTCAGCGGCGCGGGGTCGCTGCTTTTCGGGGTCGAGGAGCAGGCCGCCAGCACACTGCCTAGCAGAATAAATACGAGTGGGCGCAACAGTGACATAGCCATTCCTAGTTTTGAGCCGTGGTATTTTTGTCAGCGCCTTGTTCGGCGGCCAGGCTGTTAATTTTCATTTTTAACAGCGGATTATTCAGCGGGTTTTCCTGTTGACGATTAATCGCGTCAGCTTGGCGGTAGGCCTCAAGCGCTGCAGCCTTGTCGCCCTGCGCACGCATCACGTCGCCCTGCAATTCCAGAGCCTGCACAGCAGCACTGCCGTCTTTCAGCCCCTCAGCAATCGCCAGCGCGGCATCGAGTTCGCCCTTGGCAAATTGCACGCGAGCCAAGCGCAACTGCGTTTGCGCCTTTATCGCCGCATCTGGCCCCTGCGCCAACACCCAATTCAGCTCAGCTTCTGCAGCGTCGTAATCGCCGTCATTGACAGCATATTTCGCCTGGATAAGCGCCGCGTATTGGGCATAGCTATGGCCTGAAAACCCGTCTTTTAGCGTATTCGCCAGGTGCTCAGCGGTTTCGCGCTTGCTGCCGTTACTTTGCACGGCGGCGTCGGCCTGCAGCAGATTCTCATAGAGCACCGAGGCCTCAGCAGCGCGGTCAGCCTGATAGTTATTCCAGCCACGCCAGCCGAATACCAAGCTCAGCGCAATGGCCACGCCCAGCACGGTAGACTTGCCGTTTTCGCGCCACCAATGCTTGATAGCTTCTACTTGTTCTTCTTCTGTACGGTAGGTTTCCACGTTCTTCCTCAAGCCTTCAGCTGTCTTACAACAGCGTTGTTTTAATATGTTCAGCCAGATCGCTGATAGCCAATTGTTGCTGGTTCGGTTCACCACGCAAGACCTTGACCGTTACCTGCTCGTTGGCCAGCTCGTCTTCACCGAGAACAACGGCCACGGCGGCGCCACTTTTATCCGCTTTCTTAAACTGGCTTTTAAAGCTGCCACCGCCACAGTTAAGCACGACCTTCACCGCAGGCAGCGCGTCTCGCAGAGACTCCGCCAGGCTCAGAGCGCGAATTTCGCAGGCTTCGCCATTGGCGATGATATAGACATCAGCAAGGGGTTTTGATTCCGGCAGCGCCTCTAGGGTTTCCAGCAGCAGACACAGCCGCTCCAAGCCCATTGCAAAGCCCACCGCCGGGGTCGCTTTGCCGCCCAATTGTTGCACCAGGCCATCGTAGCGCCCGCCAGCGCAAACCGTTCCCTGCGCCCCCAGCGCCGTCGTCGTCCATTCAAACACTGTGAGGCCATAGTAATCCAGCCCCCTTACCAGTTTCGGGTTCAGGGTGTAACTCAGGCCAGCCGCGTCCAAGCGCGCACAAAGACCGTCGAAGTGTGCCTTGGAGGCATCGTCTAAATAGTCAGACAATAACGGCGCATCACTCAGCAAAGCCTGAGTTTCGGGCACTTTACTGTCGAGAATCCGCATCGGGTTGGTGTCCAAACGACGCTGGCTGTCAGCGTCTAACTGGTCTTTATACTGGCTGAGATAATCCACCAAGGCCTGGCGATAGCGGCCGCGGGACTCGCTGTTGCCAATGCTGTTTAACTCCAGCGTCAGGGCGTCGCTGATTCCCAAGTGCTGCCATAGACGTGCGCTGAGCAAAATCAGTTCGGCGTCAATGTCGGGGCCATTTAAGCCAAAGGTTTCGACACCAATTTGATGAAATTGACGCAAGCGCCCCTTCTGCGGGCGCTCGTGACGAAACATCGGCCCGGCATACCACAGCCGCTGAACTTGATTGTGCAGCAAACCATTTTGGTCGCAGGCGCGCACACAGCTTGCGGTGCCTTCCGGGCGCAAAGTCAGACTATCGCCGTTGCGGTCTTCGAAGGTATACATCTCCTTCTCGACGATATCAGTAACCTCGCCAATAGAGCGCTTAAACAGCTCGGTTTGCTCCAAAATGGGGAAGCGAATTTCCCGGTAGCCGTAGCGCGCCAACAGCGTCGCCACTGTGGACTCCAGGTACTGCCATAACGGCGAGTCCTCGGGGAGGATGTCATTCATCCCGCGGATCGATTGAATTCTAGCCAAGTGTTTACCTATTACCACTGCACCCGATGCTTAGCTGCGGGCGATCAGGTCCTTGTCTTGTTGTTCTTTGAGAGCCACTTTTTCGCGGATCAGTTTTTCAAGGTGATCCACCAACTCGGGGTTTTGCACTTTGTGATCTTTCTGGCCGTTAACGTACACCAGGTTATTGGGCGTACCGCCAGTCAGGCCAATTTCCGCTTCTTTCGCTTCACCAGGGCCGTTAACAATACAGCCGATCACGGCGACATCGAGAGGCGTGGTGACATCTTCCAAGCGCGATTCAAGTTCGTTCATGGTGCCAATAACATCAAAGTTTTGGCGGGAACAACTCGGACACGCGATGAAATTGATGCCCTTGGTGCGCAGCTTCAGGCTCTTGAGGATTTCGTAACCAACTTTTACTTCCTCTACCGGATCGGCAGCCAGCGACACTCGAATTGTATCGCCGATGCCATCCATTAATAGCATACCCAAGCCCACGGCAGACTTGACGGTACCGCCGCGCAAGCCACCGGCCTCGGTAATACCCAGGTGCAGAGGCTGCTCAATTTGACTGGCTATTTGCCGATAGGCCGCCACCGCCATAAAGACATCGGAGGCCTTCACACTCAGCTTGTAGTCTTGAAAGTCGAGACGATCGAGAATGTCGATGTGGCGCATCGCCGACTCCACCAATGCCTCGGGAGTGGGCTCGCCATACTTGCGCTGCAGCTCTTTTTCCAATGACCCGGCATTCACGCCAATACGAATGGGTATATTGCGTGCTTTTGCGGCGTCGATAACGGCGCGCACGCGATCTTCCCTGCCGATATTGCCCGGGTTGATGCGCAGACAATCCACGCCGTATTCCGCGACCTTCAAGGCAATTTTGTGATCGAAGTGAATATCGGCCACCAGCGGCACATTGACTTGCTCGCGGATTTTCTTAAAGGCTTCTGCGGCGTCCATGCTCGGCACCGAAACCCGCACGATATCTGCACAGGCATCTTCCAGACGCCGAATTTGGGCCACCGTCGCGTCGACATCACAGGTGTCGGTATTCGTCATACTCTGCACCGAAATCGGTGCGTCGCCGCCCACAGCGACATCGCCGATAAATATCTGGCGAGACTTGCGGCGTTTAATGGGTGATTCCATCTTCATAATTCACCAATCTGCACACGCACGGCGTTGCTTTCTGCCAAGCCATTGAGGTCAACAGCCTGCTGGTTGTAGGTAATTTCCAGTGCCGGCCAATACGCTATGGCGATTTGCACTGGCCCTTGGAGGTCGAGTTCCTGCTTTTGCCCAGCGTCAATATTGCCGCTGAACTGCATAGCATTGTTGGCATCGCGCACTTCCACCCAGACCGTTTCGTCGGCGAGCAGCGTCATGCTGACATCATGCAATAGTTCGGGCGGGACTCGCTGGGCCGTGCCGCTGTCCGGAAGTTGTAGCAGCGACTCACCCAGCGATGGCCTTGCGCGCAACTCTACCAGCGGCGCATAGCGCTCCTCAATCAAGCTGAGCTGTATTTCCGGCTGTTTTTGGCCGTTGAAGAGCAACACGCTCAACCCCCAAATCAGCAGCGTTCCCAGCAGGGCAAACAGTAACTTTGCCTGACCCGGCGCACGCGTTTGTCCCTGGGGGCGCTTTTTGGCGGCCTGCTCTTCATCGCGGCGACAAATACGTTCGCAGTCATTGAGCAGCGGTGCTTCGTCCAGCCCAAAATAACGCGCGTAGCTGCGTATATATCCCCGGGCAAACATTGGCGAGTTAAAACGGGAGTAGTCGTTACTTTCTAGCGCCTCAACGTGGGTCTTCAACAGGTTCAGCGCCTCAGCCACCTCTTCAACGCTTTTGCCGGCGCTCAGCCGTGCATCGAGCAACACGGACCCGGGCGGCGCGGTATAGTTGTCGTTTGAACCTTGGCCCATAGCCCTTACTGCCCCACCGAGTTTAGCGAGGCTTTATACAGCAGATATTCTTCTGATTTAGGGTAAAGATTTTTTAACGCCAGTACATTGCTCGCATAGGCATCGCGGTCGTCAAAGATCTGAGCCAGGCGAATTCCCAGCCACAGCGATGCCGCTGAGGGGCGAACGCCCTGCTCGCGAAACGCATCGTAAAAGCGCTGGGATTCCGGATATTTTTTCTGACGATAGGTCACTTCAGCCATCGACAGCAGAACTTGCGCATTGCTGCTTTGCATCAGGAGTGCACGCTTAAAGGCGGCTTCAGCCTTGGGCAATTCATCCAGCTTCAGGTAGCAGCGCCCAAGGTTGATAAAGGCTTCCAAACGGCGTTCGTAAAGTAGTTCAGCGGTAACAATTTCGAGGTTCTCAGCGGCCTCGCGATACTGCTCTTGCTGGTACAAAAACGCCGCAAAATTGTTGCGGATGCGCATCGATTTAGGTGCTTCAGCCACTGCGCGCCGGTAATACTTCTCAGCCATCTCCAGCTCTCCGGTATTCTGGTATACCAGAGCGAGGGCTTCCATGGTTTCGGCGTTATGGGGGTTGCTCTCTTCAACGTATTGAAGGTGGCGCTTTGCCTGCTCCCAATTGCCTTGGGCGATATAACTTTTCGCGAGCTGGAGTGAGGTCTCGTAAGCTTTTTGCTCGTCGGCTTTCTCGGCGAAGCCGCCCTTGTGAGTCGTTACACACGCGGACAGTAGCACCGCCAACGCACAGCTCACGATTAATGGGTACTTTTTCGGTCCTGCTGGCACCTGTGCCCCCCTTTACATCACCCGAATGATTTGTGTTTCTTCCGCTTTTCGACGATGACGCTCTGCGCGACGAGTGCGGTCTTGCACCTGGCCGGCTAGCTGGCCGCAGGCGGCGTCAATATCG
The DNA here is from genome assembly GCF_057370015.1 of Spongiibacter sp. C9W. Classification (NCBI taxonomy): domain Bacteria; kingdom Pseudomonadati; phylum Pseudomonadota; class Gammaproteobacteria; order Cellvibrionales; family Spongiibacteraceae; genus Spongiibacter; species Spongiibacter sp. C9W. The sequence continues at coordinate 3,431,283 of NZ_CM170672.1, read as the reverse complement.
TCGCCACGCGTCGTTCTCACCGTCGTCACGTAACCGGCGTCGGTCATCACCTGCCAAAATCGTGATACCGCCGACTTCGACGGCCGCTGATAGTCTGACAGAGAAAAAGGGTTAAAGGGGATAAGATTGACCTTACAGGGTAAATCACGCAAGACCTGAGCAAGCTCTCTTGCCTGATCCATGCTGTCGTTAACCCCTGCAATAAGGGTGTACTCTACGGTGACCACACGATGTTTGTCGGGCTGCTTATCGAGGTAACGACGACATGCCGCCAACAATTCCGCAATAGGATAGCGGCGGTTGATGGGCACCAACTCATTGCGGAGCGCGTCATTAGGGGCGTGAAGTGACACCGCCAGTGACACCTCTGATACGTCGCCCAGCTTATCCAGCATCGGCACCACACCCGATGTGCTGAGCGTAACCCGGCGCTTGGACAAACCGTAACCGAAGTCGTCCATCATCAGGTTGGTGGCATCCACCACATTCTCAAAATTTAGCAGCGGCTCACCCATGCCCATCATCACTACATTGGTGACGACGCGATTCTTACCGGGGCCAAAGGCATCGTAGGATTTGATTGCGAGCCACACCTGGCCGAGGATCTCTGAGGCGGTGAGATCCCGCTGGAAACCCTGTTTACCCGTTGAACAAAAACTGCAATCGAGACTGCAGCCGACCTGAGATGACACGCACAATGTGCCGCGTTGGCCGTCGGGAATAAACACCGTTTCAACTAAATTATTGCCGCCGACTTCAATCGCCCACTTTCGCGTGCCGTCTTTGGAGTCGAGCTGGCGCACCACTTTTGGCGGACGAATCTCGGCAAGCTCACCCAGCTTGGCACGCAGCGCCTTACCGAGGTTGCTCATTTGCTCGAAATCGTCAACACCGGAGTGGTGAATCCACTTCAGGATTTGCTGGGCACGGAAGGGCTTCTCGCCAATGGAGACCAACCAAGCCTCCATTTTTGAGCGCGTCATTCCAAGCAGGTTTACCCGCTCAGTGTGTTGAGTGACTGCCTCTTGCACTTCCATGCCCCACCCCTCTTATGCGCGCTCGCAGAGCTCGCTAGTGGCGAAGAAGTAAGCAATTTCACGCGCAGCAGACTGCTCAGAGTCAGAACCGTGTACTGCATTGGCATCGATAGACTCGGCGAAATCCGCGCGAATGGTGCCTGCTTCCGCTTCCTTCGGGTTAGTCGCACCCATCAGCTCGCGGTTTTTCAAAATCGCGCCTTCACCTTCAAGCACCTGCACAGTGACAGGACCAGAGGTCATGAAGTCAACCAGAGCGGGAAAGAATGGACGCCCTTTGTGCTCAGCGTAGAAGCCTTCGGCTTGCTCGCGGCTCAAGCGCAGCATTTTTGCCGCGATGATTTGCAGGCCCGCTTTTTCGAAGCGGCTGTAAATCTCACCGACAACGTTTTTGGCAACTGCATCGGGTTTTACAATGGAAAGGGTGCGTTCAACGCCCATCTGAGTATCTCCAGCTTAAAGTTCAAAAATTGGGGCAAGCCCCCGAAAAATCGACGGAATTATACGCGTATTCGCCCGAAATAGGTACGCACTCGCTGCGCTGGGCTCAGGCACAATTACCGAGGGCTAGTCGCGCTCGTCCAGCCACGCCGCTTGAATCGCCTCCAGCACTTTCTCGCCACTGCGCTTAGGATCATCATCGAACTCATCCAGCTCCACAACCAGGCGGTGCAGATCCACAAAGTTAATGTATGTTGGGTCGATATCAGGGTGTTTTTCGGCGAGTTCAATGCCGATATCCAGTACATCCGTCCATTTTATACCCATGGTTTACTCCCCTTGCGACACAGAAAGTCTAGTGGCGTTCAGACACCATATTGATGGTGTAACGCGGTATTTCGACCACGAGGTCTTTATCCGTTACTACTGCCTGGCAACTGAGCCGGGATTCCGGCTCCAGCCCCCAGGCCTTATCCAGCATATCTTCTTCAAGCTCGTCAGCTTCATCGAGTGACTCAAACCCTTCGCGAACGACAACGTGACAGGTCGTGCAGGCACAGGACTTCTCGCAGGCGTGTTCAATCTCGATACCATTGGCTAGCATGGCGTCGCAGATGGTCTCGCCGCTGGCAACTTCCAGCACCTCACCTTCTGGACAAAGCGTCTCGTTTGGCAATACAACTATGCGCGGCATGATGCGCTCCTTACAGTTCGTCTACTCGCCGTCCGGCGAGGGCTTTTTTGATACTCGCGTCCATGCGGCGCTCGGCGAAGGTTTCACTCGCAGCGCCTACAATTTCTATTTGGCGGGCGATACTCGCCGCAGTGCCACTGGCTTTTTCATTGTGGAGCTGCTCCATCTTGGCCAGCAGCTCGCGCTGCTCTTCTTCACTGAGCAAAGCCTCGCCGTCGGCGAGCAATGCCGCAGATAGCGACTGCAACAGCGCCTCTGCTTCAACCTGCTGCTCGCGAAGCGCGCGCGCTTCTTTGTCTTCGCCAGCGGCATCGAACGACGCCGTCAGCATATCGGCGATATCGGTGTCGCTTAGCCCGTAAGAGGGCTTAACTTGAATCTGACTCTCCACGCCGGTGGTTTCTTCTCGGGCCGATACTTGCAACAAACCATCGGCATCAACCTGGAAAGTCACCAGTATCCGTGCAGCCCCGGCTACCATCGGCGGAATACCGCCAAGCTCGAAGCGCGCCAGTGACCGGCAGTCGTCGACCAGCTCTCTCTCGCCCTGCACCACGTGAATGGCCATGGCCGTTTGACCATCCTTGAAGGTGGTAAATTCCTGGGCCATCGCCACCGGGATAGTGGTGTTGCGATGAATCACCTTTTCGGTCAAGCCACCCATGGTTTCAATACCCAAAGACAGGGGAATGACATCGAGTAGCAGGGTTTCGTCTCCGCTGCGATTACCCACCAACTGGTCCGCCTGCGAGGCCGCTCCCAGCGCCACCACTTTGTCCGGATCAAGGTCGACCAACGGCTCACGGCCAAACCACTGGGCGACACGTTCGCGCACACGCGGTACCCGCGTCGAGCCGCCGACCATCACCACGTTAAGAATATCGTCACTGCTTAGCTTGGCATCACGCAAGGCTCGCTTGCAGGCACGAATCGCGCGGTCAATTAAGGGGTCCACCAGCGCATTGAATTGCTCTCGCGCTAATGACAGCGTCTGCTCAGCAACACGCAGCTCTGCCGTCTCTGCGCTGGTCAAGCATTCTTTGGCGGCGCGGCAGGCATCGAGTAATTGGCGGCGCTGGCGCGCATCAAGGTTCGACTCGCCGGTCTGCTCCATTGCCCAGGCAGCAATAACTTGGTCAAAGTCGTCACCGCCCAAAGCAGAATCGCCCCCCGTGGAAAGCACTTCAAAGACGCCTTTACTCATCTGCAACACAGAAATATCGAAGGTGCCACCACCCAGATCGAAAACGGCAATGGCGCCCTCTTCTTTTTCATCCAGGCCGTAGGCAACAGCGGCCGCAGTGGGTTCGTTAAGCAGGCGCAGCACATTCAGCCCGGCCAACTTGGCCGCGTCTTTGGTTGCTTGGCGCTGACCGTCATCAAAATACGCAGGCACCGTGATCACAGCCCCCTGAAGCTCACCACCTAAACTCTGCTGAGCGCGCTCAGCCAGCGCGCGAAGGATTTCTGCAGACACTTGCACAGGCGAGCGCACTCCCGCGCGCGTGTTCAAGCTCACCATTCCCTCAGTATCGATCAACTCATACGTTGACAACTGTTCGGTGGCACTGACGTCGGCATAACTACGCCCCATTAAACGCTTCACTGACGCCAAGGTATTGCTGGGATCTTCTGCCGCAAACGACTGCGCCTCGTCCCCCACAATCACACTGCCGCTGTCCGCGTAGTGAACCACGGAGGGCAGCAGTGCACGCCCTTGCTCGTCAGCCAACACTTGCAGGCTGCCGTTTCGGAAGGTGGCAACAAGGGAATTCGTCGTCCCCAAATCAATACCCACTGCAAGTTTGCGTTGGTGGGGCTCGGGGCTCTGCCCCGGTTCAGAGATTTGCATTAACGCCATATTGTCTTTCCATTTGCTGCGGTGAAAGGAACTAAAAATCCAGCAACTCGCCTTCTTTTTGTTCCGCTTCGTAGCGCAGCTTTTCTAAGAATTGCAGCTTGGCATAACTCGACTTTGCTGCGTCGTAGTCACCAAGCTCATAGAAGCCTTGAAATTCTTGCCGTTGAGACCTCAAGGCATTATCCACATCGGCATAAAAACGATCGAGCGCCTGCTCAGGGTCTTCCGCGTCATGCAAGTCCGACAACTCCTCTCGAAGCTGCATTTGCTGCATTAGAAACTCAGGATCCTGGAAGGTGGTGGCACTGGTGTCGACGGCATGCCCCGCGAGTTTGAGCATATAGGCCGCCCGCCGGGTTGCCGAGCGAAGCGTTTCGTAAGCTTCGTTGATTTGCGCCGACTTCTGCACAGCCAACAAGCGCTGGCGCTCGTCACCACCGGCAAAACGGTCTGGGTGAACACTGCGCTGCAACTGCCGATAGCTTGCCGTCAACGCGGCCTGGTCAATGTCGTACGACTTTTCCAACCCAAGCAAAGTAAAGAAATCCAGTTGAGAGCCCTCACTCACGATTCACCCCATGGCGAAAAAACGCCGCCCCAAATACGCAAAAGGCGCGATCGGCATAAACCGAAACGCGCCAGCAGATGCCGACAAGCCTGTTAAACGGTAAAACTTTCCCCGCAACCGCACTCTGCAGACACATTCGGATTATTAAACTTCAGGCCCTCATTGAGCCCTTCTTTAACGAAGTCTAACTCCGTACCGTCGAGGTAGACTAAGCTCTTGGGGTCAATAAACACCGACGCCCCAAAGGCCTCAAATACTTTGTCTTCCGCCTGCACTTCATCGACGAACTCAAGCACGTAAGCCATACCGGAACAGCCTGACGTGCGCACACCTAAGCGAATTCCCAGGCCGCGCCCTCTGCCAGCAAGCTGGCGCTTTATATGCTCAGCGGCAGACTCTGTCAGCGATATTTTCATTGCTTCAGCCACCATGCGACTTAAGCACCCTTCTTCTTGCGGTAGTCCGAAATGGCAGCTTTGATTGCATCTTCCGCCAACACAGAGCAGTGGATCTTCACCGGCGGCAGCGCCAACTCTTGTGCGATCTCGGTGTTTTTAATGTGCTCGGCTTCATCGAGCGTTTTGCCCTTCACCCACTCGGTAAGCAGTGAACTAGAGGCAATGGCCGAACCACAGCCGTAGGTCTTAAACTTGGCGTCTTCGATAACGCCTTCGTCGTTGACCTTGATCTGCAGACGCATAACATCACCACAGGCAGGCGCACCCACCATGCCGGTGCCAATTTCATCACTGGCATCATCAAACTTACCGACGTTACGCGGGTTCTCGTAATGGTCGAGTACTTTTTCACTGTAAGCCATTTGTCGTCCTCCTCCGGAGCTACCTTAGTGGGCAGCCCATTCAATGCTGTCTAAATCAACGCCGTCTTTGTACATATCCCAAAGAGGAGACAGCTCTCGCAATTTGTCTACCGCTTTGCGCACCTGCTCAACGGCATAGTCCACTTCCTCGTCGGTGGTGAAACGGCCAAACGAGAACCGCAGTGAGCTGTGCGCCAGCTCATCATTCAAACCCAACGCGCGGAGCACATATGAGGGCTCCAAGCTGGCCGAGGTACACGCCGAGCCTGAAGACACCGCCAAGTCTTTCAGCGACATAATCAGTGACTCCCCTTCAACAAAAGCTAGGCTAATGTTGAGGTTGCCCGGCAAGCGCTGCTCCATAGAGCCGTTCACATGAACCTGCTCAATATCTTTGAGGCCATTCCAAAAGCGCTCGCGCAGTGCCAGCGAGTGCGCGGCATCTTTTTCCATTTCCTGGCGGCAAATTTCGCACGCTTCACCCAGACCCACTATTTGGTGGGTCGGCAGGGTACCAGACCGCATACCGCGCTCATGGCCACCACCGTGCATCTGCGCTTCCAGACGCACACGCGGCTTGCGGCGCACGTAGAGCACACCAATGCCCTTGGGGCCATATAGTTTGTGAGCCGAAATGGACAGCAAATCGACCTTCATTTCCGCCAAATCGATAGGCAGTTTACCCGCGGTTTGCGCGGCATCGACGTGAAAGACAATTTTGCGCTCGCGGCATAATTCGCCGATCGCCGCGATGTCGTTAATTGTGCCGATTTCGTTATTGGCGTGCATGATGCTGACAAGCACAGTGTCGTCGCGCAGCGCCTGCTCCACTGCCTCTGGCGTAATAATGCCATCGGCATTCGGGTCCAAATAGGTCACATCAAAACCTTCGCGCTCCAACTGGCGACAGGGGTCAAGAACCGCCTTGTGCTCAATCTTCGAGGTAATAATGTGCTTGCCCTTCTTGCTGTAGAAGTGTGCCGCACCTTTAACCGCCAGGTTATTGGACTCAGTCGCACCCGACGTCCAAACAATTTCTCGCGGATCAGCGTTGAGTAGATCAGCCACTTGGCGACGCGCATTTTCTACCGCTTCTTCCGCCTTCCAACCAAACAGGTGAGATCGCGACGCGGGATTGCCGAACACGCCTTCAGTGGTCAGGCACGCCATCATCTTTTCAGCAACACGCGGGTCTACCGGCGTGGTTGCGGAATAATCCAGATAAATTGGCAACTGCATATTTCTCTCCTCGTATCGGGGCGGTATCGCCCCTCGCGCCACAGCGCGTTTGAATGCTTAATCGATGGCGGTAAGCACGATAGTTTGCTCGGATTCGCCGCGCAGCCGTTGCCGCGCCGATACCGCCTGTACATCTCTACGCTGTACCAAGCTCGCTAGACTGATATCACTGAGAAAATGATGAATCTGCTCGCTTAAATCAGACCACAGGTGATGCGTTAAACAGGTGTGACCGTCCTGACAATCGCTCTGCCCAGAGCAACCCGTGGCATCGACCCGCTCGTCCACGGCGTCGATAATTTCGGCCACAAAAATCTCTTCACCCGGCCGACTTAAGCGATAACCACCGCCAGGGCCGCGTATACTCCGCACCAACTCCCGGCGCCGAAGCTTTGCAAACAGCTGCTCAAGGTACGACAAAGAAATATCCTGACGACTGGAAATATCAGCCAGACTGATAGGGCCTCGGTCGCCATACAGCGCCAAGTCGAGCATCGCAGTAACTGCGTATCGTCCTTTCGTCGTTAATCGCATAAACGTACCTAATCTCCGTAGGGAGATTATGCAATAACCTAGTATTTCTATCAACTATTTACCCGATTAATTTAGTCGGGTATGTCGCAGGAACGCGACGGAGCGGCGGCGCATTATAGCCCCTGGGGGCCGCGTACTCCACCTTCTAGCCTTCCTGCCCGCCATCCTCTCCACGCTCTTTGGCTTTGCGCACCCAATACTGGGTGGACGTGAGTATGCCGCGCAGAATATTGACCTCCATCTCATCGAGACGGGTGCGCTGATACAAGCGCCGAAGGCGAAGCATCAGTTTCTTGGGTGCCTCAGCGCGCAGGAAGTTGATGTCGTAGAGAGTTTCCTCAAGGTGCACCAGATAACGCTCCAGTGCCTCAGCCTCGGCTACCGGCTGGTCCCACTCAGCCATCGCATTGGCATCCAACTCGCCCGCCACCTGCAACATGCGCAACTCGTAAGCCATAACCTGCACGGCCATACCCAGGTTAAGTGAGCTGTATTCGGGGTTAGAGGGGATGTGTACATGCAAGTTGCAGCGCTGGAGCTCTTCATTTGTCAGCCCCCTGTCCTCGCGACCAAACATTAGCGCAACGCGATGGCCAGCACCGGCCTCGCGATACACCTCTTCCATGCAATGGCGCGGATTAAGCAGGGGCCAGGGCACCGTTCGCTCCCTGGCACTTGTACCAACGACCAAATGACAATCGGCAATCGCCTCATCGAGGGTTTCACAAACCACAGCATTGTCGAGAATATCGCCGGCACTCGCCGCACGCCACGTTGCCTCATCGTGGGGAAATTTGCGCGGCGCAACCAGATACAGCTGCGACAAGCACATATTTTTCATGGCGCGGGCAACCGCACCGATATTACCCGGGTGAGAAGTATTGACCAGCACAATGCGGACGTTATCGAGAGAATGAGTATCTGTCATGGTTGGCGCCTTGATTACAAGCCGCGCATTCTACCAGAGGCCAGCGCAGGGAGTCAGTGCCCGGCGACATCCTGCCAACATACTTGCCAACCGTCGCCCTTCGGCGCGGAAAAGCCCTCGCACACCGCCAGATCAGCAATTGCCGCCAATTCCCCATCGCAATAGATAAGAGGCAAACGAGCGCGCTGCAGCGGCGGCAAATCCCACTGTTGGAGCAGTTTTTTGAGCGAGCGGTGGTGCCCCTCACCGGCAAGCTGACAACGTTCCCCACCGCGGCGAAACTCGACAGTCACCTTACCGCTTGGCAAAAACCCCCCACCAGGACGCGCGGACAACACCCCGCACGTCAGGCGAAGGGGCTCCGTCAGCGACCACTGCACAGCCTGAGCATGGGGCTGTTCGGCGATATCTCTGGGCTCAACATACAAGCGCTGCCGGTGACGATAAAACCGCAACGGGCCATGCACGACTTGCGGCTGAGCATCAGCCCGGGACTTAAGAAACTGCTCGGCAAACATATGAAGCTGCGCCTGCTCCAGGCGCAGCTGACAGCGACTGCGCAAGAAATGATTGAGCAGTGGCAGCTGTTTGTGGGCGGAAATGTGTAAGAGTCGCGACAGATCCAGTGTGGCACCGTCCATCAGCGCCCCAAGATCCGCCTCTAGATACTCATCGAGCAGGGCTGCACTGTCCGCGCTGAGCTCCGCCACGCGAGCAAAGCTCCGCCGGTACGCTGGCCAGCGCGCTGCCAGCAAAGGCATGACGTGATGACGCAGGTAATTGCGGTCATAATTCGCCTGGGCATTGCTGGGGTCTTCATCCCAATCCAGCCCCTCCCGCTGCGCGAATACTGACAAACGCTCTCGGGGAACTGCCAATAATGGGCGAAACAAGCGCCCCGCACCCAGCGACCGCAGCGGCGGCATTCCCGCCACGCCCTGCAATCCCGCCCCCCTTAACATGCGCTGCAACACGGTTTCAGCCTGGTCATCGAGATGATGGGCGAGCAACAACACGTCGCCGCGCTGCAATGTCGACTCAAAAGCGCAGTACCGAGCCCGTCTGGCTGCGGCTTCCGGACCCTCACCGTCTTCGCTGACCACCACCCGGTGGACGAGCAAAGGAATATCACGGGCATCACAGAGAGCACGGCAATGCTGCTCCCATTGATCAGCGGCATCTTGCAAACCGTGATTAACATGGACAACGTGAACGGGGGGGAAGTCGCGACACTGCTCGCGCAGTCGCAGCAGAATGTCCAGCAGCACCCGGGAATCCAGGCCACCGCTGTAAGCCAGCCAATAACGCTCAGGCCGCTCGAGCAAAGCAAGAGCGGCCTGAACCTCGCTGACGAGGTCGAGATGATCCGTCATGAAACGACGGCCTCTCTCACTACACAGTGCCGTATGACATCAAACGCTGGTAGCGAATATCCAGCAACTCGGGCTCTGGCAGTGCCTGCAGAGACTCCAACTGCTTTAGGATGTGCTCTTTTACCCGCTCGGCGCTGGCATCAATATCGCGATGCGCGCCGCCCTGGGGCTCAGGAATGGTAGCATCAACGATGCCGAGCTCCTCCAACACCGTAGACGTCAAACCCATTGCTTCAGCGGCATCGGGCGCAAACTCGGTGCTCTTCCAAATAATATTGGCGCAGCCCTCAGGGGAGATCACGAAATAGGTAGAGTATTGCAGCATGGCAATATGATCGCCGACGCCGATACCCAGTGCACCACCCGAGCTGCCCTCGCCAATCACGATACAAATGATAGGCGTTTTCAACCGCGACATTACCGCCAGATTCTGGGCAATGGCCTCGGAGATACCGCGCTCCTCACTGTCGATACCAGGATACGCCCCCGGGGTGTCAATGAGCGTAACGATGGGCAGCTTAAAGCGCTCCGCCATCTCCATCAGTCGAAGCGCCTTGCGATACCCCTCTGGCTTTGGCATACCAAAGTTACGCTTAACCTTTTCGGTAACGCCGCGACCCTTTTCTTGACCGATCACCATCACGGGCTTGCCATCGATTTTGCCAATCCCCCCGACAATGGCGGAATCATCACCAAAATGGCGATCGCCGTGCAGCTCGTCGAAATCGGTAAAGATGCGCCGGATGTAGTCGAGGGTGTAAGGGCGCATAGGGTGACGCGCGATCTTTACGACATCCCAAGGACGCAGTGACGAAAAAATCTTTTCTGTCAGCTTGCTGCTCTTATCCTTCAGCTTGGCTATCTCTTCGCCAATATTGATATCGTTGTCGTTACCCACCAACTGAAGCTCTTCAATTTTGGCTTCCAGTTCGGCAATCGGTTGTTCAAAATCGAGATAATTCGGGTTCATCGCTCTGTTTTATTCGCTCTGTTGACGTCCGCCCATATTTTATCATTTTTCAATATGGGACCATTCATGGCGGTGATTATACGTTAATCGTATTTGATCACCACGTTATTTGCTCCACAGTCTTCGCGCAAGCGGATTAACATATCCTCCTGAGGCAGAATTCGCCATTCCGACCCCAACCGCAACAGGCCCTCCCCTTCAGGCCGGCTATAGCGGATCACCACTGGGCAACTGCCACCGCGCACCGCACTCAAGGCCGATTTTACCCGCTGCAATTGTTCACTGCTGCTGTGCTCGGCAGTCAGGGCAATTTCCAATTCCTTGGCGTGGTGCTCTCGCGCCTCCGCCAGGCTGCGCAGTGACTTTACGCGCATTTTCTTGCCGCCGCTGTATTCGTCGAAACTGCACACGCCCTCGACAACCAGCACCGCATCTTTGACCAGTTTTTCGCGGCACTCCTCGTAGACATCAGAGAACAAGGCAACTTCAATGCGAGCACTGCGGTCATCGAGCAGCAAAAACGCCATGGTATCGCCGCGCTTGTTTTTCATGGTGCGCATATTGACCGCCAAACCGGCCACCGTCTGCGGGTGCTTTTCCGGATTCAGGTCGACGATGCGGCGCGGCACAAAGCGCCTGAGCTCTGCCTCGTAATCGTCAATCGGGTGCCCGGTAACATACAGCCCCAGGGTATCTTTCTCGCCCTGTAATCGCTCTTTGGTCGTCCAGCGCCTGGCATCGCGAAACGCGGCGTAGACATCGCGATTCTCAACCGACAGGGTGTCGCCGAACAGGTCGACCATACCGCTCTCGACGTTGCGCGCCGCTTGCTCAGCAACCTGCACAGCCTCCGGCATAGCAGCCATCAGTACGGCCCGGTCCTCGCCCAGGTCGTCGAAGGCGCCGCTGCGAATAAGCGCCTCAATCGCCCGTTTGTTGACTTTTCGGGGATCAGTGCGCTCGCAGAAATCGAACAGGTTTTTAAAGGGACCACCGCTGTTGCGCGCGGCAATAATGCTCTCCACCGGGCCTTCGCCCAGGCCCTTGATCGCGCCGAGGCCGTAGACAATCTGGCCGCGATCATTGACGGTGAACATATACTCACCCTCATTGACCGAGGGCAGCTTATAGTCCAGTTTCATCTCGCGGCATTCTTCGATGAAGATAACGATTTTGTCGGTGTTATCCAGTTCCGAACTCATCACCGCCGCCATGAAGGGCGCTGGGTAATGCGTTTTCAGCCACGCGGTTTGATAGGAAACCAAGGCATAGGCAGCGGAGTGCGACTTGTTAAAGCCGTAGCCAGCAAACTTCTCCATGAGGTCGAAAATATTCGACGCCAAGTCTTTATCAAAACCCTTCTCGACGGCACCGGCAAGGAACAAGCCGCGCTGCTTTTCCATCTCTTCGGGCTTTTTCTTACCCATTGCCCGCCGCAGCAAGTCAGCGCCACCCAGGGTATAGCCACCCATCTCCTGTGCGATCTGCATAACCTGTTCTTGATACAGGATGATGCCGTAGGTGGGCTGCAGGATTGGCTGCAGACACTCGTGCTGGTACTGCGGGTGGGGGAAGGCCAACTCGGCGCGGCCGTGCTTACGGTTGATAAAGTCATCAACCATGCCCGACTGCAGCGGCCCCGGACGGAACAATGCCACCAGTGCGATGATGTCTTCGAAACAGTCTGGTAGCAGCTTCTTAATCAGCTCCTTCATGCCTCGGGATTCCAACTGGAACACCGCCGTGGTTTCCGCTGACTTCAACAAGTCGAAGGTCTTTTTATCCTCCAGCGGAATCGCCATGATATCCAGCGGCTGCTCGCCAATCTTGTCGCGCTGAGCATTGATGATCTTCAAGGCCCAGTCGATGATGGTCAGGGTACGCAGCCCCAGGAAGTCAAACTTGACCAACCCGGCATCTTCAACATCATTCTTGTCGAATTGCGTTACCAGGCCACCGCCACTCTCGTCGCAGAACAGTGGCGCAAACTCGGTGAGCTTACTGGGGGCAATCACCACACCACCCGCGTGTTTACCAACACCGCGCACGACCCCTTCAAGCTGTACCGCCATATCCCAGATTTCCTGGGCTTGCTCGTCGCTGTCTAAAAACTCCTTGAGGGCCGGCTCTTGCTCCAACGCTTTTGCCAGCGTCATTCCCACTTCAAAGGGAATCAATTTAGAAAGCTTGTCAGCCAATCCGTAGGACTTGCCCTGCACCCGCGCCACATCGCGAACAACCGCCTTCGCCGCCATGGTGCCAAAGGTGATGATCTGACTAACCGCATCGCGGCCATAATTGTCGGCAACATAACTGATAACCCGGTCGCGGCCTTCCATGCAGAAGTCAACATCAAAGTCGGGCATGGAAACCCGCTCAGGGTTGAGGAAGCGCTCGAACAGCAGGTCGTACTCAATGGGATCGAGGTCGGTGATTTTTAGCGCGTAGGCAACCAACGAGCCCGCCCCGGAGCCCCGCCCAGGGCCAACGGGGATATCATAATCTTTGGCCCACTGGATGAAGTCCATCACGATCAGGAAGTAACCCGGGAAGCCCATCTGGAGGATGATATCGAGCTCAAAATCCAGCCTGTCGCGGTACTCCTTTTCTGTTTCCGCAAAGCCCTCAGCACTGCGATCAAACAAGAAATCCAAGCGTTCATCGAGGCCCTTGTGACAAAGCTCGCGGAAGAACTGCTCCTGGGTCATTCCCTCCGGAATTGGGTACTCCGGAAGGTAGTAGGTGCCGAGCTTAACGGTCAGGTTGCAACGCCTGGCAATTTCAACACTATTCTCCAGCGCCTCAGGAATGTCGGAAAACAGCTCAAGCATTTCCTCAGCGCTGCGCAGGTACTGCTCATCGCTGTAATTGCGGGGACGGCGCGGGTCGTCCAGCACTCGGCTATCGCGAATACACACCCGCGCCTCGTGAGCTTCGAACTCATCACTGCGAATGAAACGCACATCATTGGTGGCAACTACCGCGCACCCCGCCTGGGCCGCAAGCTGAACAGCGGCATGGATATAGTCGTCTTCATTGGCACGCCCGGTGCGCTGCAGCTCGAGGTAATAGCGATCACCAAATACTGACAACCAGCGATCGAGCCGCTGGCGCGCCAACTCCAGCTTATTGTTTACCAATAGCTGGCCCACATCACCGTCGCGACCCGCCGACAACGCAATCAAGCCGTCATTGGCTTGCTCTATCCAGCTGCGATAAACATAGGGCTTACCCTGCCACTGCCCCTCCAGATAGGCCCGGGAAATTAATTCAGTTAAGTTCCGGTAGCCGGTTTCATTCTGTACCAGCAAACACAGCGTACTAATTTGCTCGGGGTCGTTGTCGTCACGCACCCACAGGTCGCTACCGTAAATGGGCTTGATTCCGTTGCCTTGCGCGGCTTTTTGAAATTTGATGAGCGCGTAGAAATTACAGATATCGGTCAACGCAACCGCTGGCATCCCCATTGCCGCGGTGTGCTTACACAGGTCCTTGACCCGCACCAGGCCATCCACCAAGGAGTACTCGGAATGAACGCGCAAGTGGACAAATTTCTCGTTTAACATCGTAGCGTCCTGGAGCCTGTAACACTGATGGCTTTGCGCTGATTCGCCGGCAATTACCCCAGCGCAATCAGCTGCCTTATTTAGGATTCGTCTAAAAGCGCCCTGACCGGCGCGTAACTACGCCGATGTATTGGACTGACGCCAAGGCGTTTCAGCGCCTCAAGATGCGCCTTTGTCGGGTAGCCTTTGTGGCCGGCAAGACCGTAGCCCGGATATTGGGCATCCATCGCTTGCATTTCCCGGTCGCGAACAACCTTGGCAAGGATCGAGGCGGCGGCAATGGCGGCTACCCGGCTGTCACCTTTGACCACGGCCTCGGCGCGGTAGCGCCACTGCGGCAGCCGATTGCCATCGACCAGCACCAATTCGGGCTCTAACTCGGCGCCCTGGTAGCGCAAACCTTCCACCGCACGCTTCATCGCCAGCAGACTGGCGTGCAGAATATTCAAGCGATCAATTTCTTCCACGCTTGCCCTTGCAACACAATAACTTAGGGCGCGCTCGCGGATGATATCAAACAGAGCTTCGCGTTTTTTCTCGCTTAATTTTTTAGAGTCATTCAGGCCGTCAATCGGCTGCAGCGGGTCAAGCACCACCGCGGCGGCAACCACATCGCCGCACAGCGGCCCCCTGCCGACCTCGTCGACACCCGCCGTGAGTCGCGGGTAATCCGGTGCATCGGCAAACAGGTCATCAGTCTGCACGATTAACAGGCTCCTGTTGAGGCACACCGGCAATGGCGAGAATGTCGCTGGCCGCACGCTCACTGGCATTGCGCGCCAGGTCCTGATGAATGCGCCGAAACTCAGCCAGTAGGGTCTCCCGGTGATTTTCATCACTTAACTGCTCAAGAATCAGCGGCCCTATCACCTCCGCCGACACTTCGTCTTGCAACAACTCCGGCACCAATGCCCGCTGTGCGAGCAGGTTGGGCAGCGAGAAAAACGGCGTTTTGACCAGACGTGACAGCAGCGCGTAACTCATTTTACTAAAGCGATAACACACAACCATGGGGCGCTGCAGCAGCAGCGCTTCCAAACTGGTTGTCCCAGACGCCATCAATACCGCGTCGGCGGCCGCCATTACCGTACGAGACTCACCCAACACCACGCGCACCGGCAAGTCGGCAGTTTGCAGGGCAATGGCATCCAATATCTGGCGCTTCCTGTCAGCATTGGCAGCAGGCACGATAAATTCGATATTGGGAAGCGATCGACGAAGCCACTGCGCGGTTTCCAAAAAGATGGGAATCAATTGAGACACTTCGCCAGCGCGACTGCCCGGCAACAGCGCTACCACTGGGTTATCGCCTTCTATCGACAGGGATTGCCGCGAGGCTTCACGCTGATCGTCAAACGGAATTTGATCGGCCAAGGGGTGACCCACGCAGCTCACTGGCACACCGTGCTCTTGGTAAAAACTTTGCTCAAACGGGAACAGCGTCAGCATATGATCCACCGCTTTCGCAATGGTTTTGATTCGCCCCTGACGCCAGGCCCACACAGAGGGGCTGACATAATGCACAGTGCGAATACCGCGCTCGCGCATACTGCGCTCGACATTCAGCGTAAAGTCCGGCGAATCAATACCCACCACCACATCTGGCTGCCATGCAATAAGGTGGCGCTTTAGGTGGCGGCGAATACGCAACAGCTCCGGCAAGCGCTTCAAGGGTTCGGTAAAGCCCATGACCGACAGGCGATCCATATCGCAAATAGAGTGAAAGCCCTGAGCGATCATCAAGGGGCCGCCGATGCCCTCAAACTCTGCCTGAGGAAAACGCTGGCGAATGGCGCGTATCAAGTCGGCGCCGAGAATATCGCCGGAGGCCTCGCCGGCGATCAAACCGATTTTGAGAGGAGTCATATCGCAATCAATGCCGGCGCACCGGCCCTTGGTTGATAGCGCTTATCGAACAATACCGCGCTGTGACTGTTTCAGGGAGGCTGCCATCAATTCCACTTCCGGGTGCTCCGCAATCAGCGGTTGCAGCGCATTCAGCGCCTCGTCGACGGTCAGGCCCTGGCGGTAGATGATCTTGTATGCGCGACGAATAGCGCTGATCGCGTCGGCGCTGAAACCACGGCGCTTCAGGCCTTCCACATTAATGGTCTTGGCCTCAGCCGGGCTGCCGCTGACGGTAACATAGGCAGGAACGTCTTTGCTGATATGACAACCGAACCCGGAAAAACTATGGGCACCTATCGAGCAGAACTGATGAACCAGCGAATAACCGCTGAGAATCGCCCAATCGCCGACAACAACATGCCCTGCCAACGCAGCGTTGTTGACCATAATGCAATGATCGCCAATCACCGAGTCGTGCCCCACGTGCGCATAGGCCATCAACAAGTTGTTGCTGCCGATCACAGTCTTACCCAGGTCCTGCACCGTGCCGCGGTGAATGGTAACGCCTTCGCGGATCACGTTATTGTCACCGATGATCAGCTCTGTCGGTTCGCCTTTGTACTTCAGGTCTGGCGTGTCCTCGCCTACCGTGGAAAATTGGTAGATCGTATTGTTCTTGCCGATACGGCTCGGCCCTTTGAGCACTACGTGCGAGCGCACGTCGCAGCCTTCGCCCAGCTCAACGTCTGGCCCAACAATCGTCCACGGGCCGATTTTTACATTCGCGCCAATGACCGCCGTGGGGTCAATGATCGCGCGCGGGTCGATCTCCGCGCTGGCATCAATATGGCCTGGCATCACTTCTTCCGATCAATACATAAAATGGTTGCCGAGCAGGCCAGCGTATCCTCAACATAAGCCTGACACTCAAATTTCCACAGCCCTTTACGATCGGAAACGTACTGAGCTTTCAGGATCAGCTGGTCACCGGGGACAACCTGTCGCTTGAAACGCGCATTATCGACGCCAGCAAACATGTAGATCGAGCCATCGGAAGGCTTTTTGTCGAGCGTCTTAAACCCCAGAATACCCGCTGCCTGCGCCATTGCCTCAATGATCAACACGCCTGGCATAATCGGCAGGCCTGGGAAATGGCCATTGAAGTGGTTTTCATTTCCGGTGACGTTTTTTATCGCAACAATCGACTCACCAAGCGTCAACTCAACGACTTTATCCACCAATAAAAAGGGGTAGCGGTGAGGGAGGTATTCCTGAACCTCGTTGATATCCATAACCATGCTCAATCTCTTTCCTCGTGCGGCGTTCGCAGTTCTTTTTCCATCGCCTGAACACGGCGATACAAATCATCAAGCTTGGACAGTCTGGCAGTGTTCTTTCGCCACTGCGCAGACGGCATTAGAGGACTGCCACCACTGGAATAGGAGCCGGCCTCACTAATCGATTTTGTGACCAGGCTTCGGGCGGTAAGGTGAACGCCATCGGCAATACGGATATGCCCAACCACACCAATATTGCCCGCCAAGGTACAGTTCTTACCAATAACGGCGCTGCCCGCAACCTGGCAACAGGCTGCCATTGCCGTGCCCGCGCCGACTTCGACGTTGTGAGCGATCATGGTGAAGTCATCCATGATGACGCCGTCGCCAATGACCGTGTCGTTGAGTGCACCCCGATCAATACAGGAATTCGCACCAACTTCCACTCGGTCGCCAATGCGCACACCACCGAGCTGATGTATTTTCACCCAGCCCTGCTCAGAAGGCGCAAAGCCAAACCCGTCGCCGCCAATGACCACGCCGGAGTGGACAACGCAGGACTCACCGATACTGACACCGTGGTAGACAGTGACATTGGCGTGAAGGTAACTGTATTTACCCACGCTACTGCCCCGCCCCACTATCGTCCCGGCGCTAATCACCACATTTTCGCCGATGGTCGCGCCCTCTTCGATAACGCAGTTGGCACCAATACTGGCACTGGCGTGAACGTTTTCCGACATAACAACGGCAGAGGGATGGATACCGGCGCGGGGCTTCTCGAGGGGGTCGAATAATGCGCTGGCTTCCGCGTAGGCAAGATAGGGGTTCGCCGATACAATCACCGCCATTTCTGGCCGCATGTCATTTGCATGTCTGACCATATCGGGGTGAATAATCGCCGCCGCCGCTGCCGTCTCAGCCAACTGACTGCGGTACTTGGCATTGGCCAGAAAACTCAGCTGCGAGGAACTCGCAGTGTCCAGCGCCGCCATGCCGGTCAATACCAAGTTGCCGTCTCCTTCGTACGGCAACTTCAGTAAGCCCGCTAAATCAGCAAGGCGCAAAGACTTTTGCTCAGCCATTATTTTGCCTGATTGAGCTTGTCGGCAACTTTAGCAGTAATGTTATATCCCGCATCGGCGTGCATTACCGCCTTAGCTGGCAGCAGTAAACCGATGTTTTCTTCTTTAATAATTTCGGGCAGCAGCTTCTGAAGTTTGGGGCCAACTTCTTTCATGATGGTCTGCACTTCCTGCTGCTGTGCAGCTTCGATCTTACGAGCCAAGTGCTCGCCGTCAGAGCGTTTTGAATCGATCTGATTCTTGGCCAGTTGGCGCTGCTCCGCACTCATGATCTCAATATCTTTTTGCAGTTTTTGCACGAGCTTTTCGTAGTCCTTGCGCACCGTCTCAAGCTCGGACAAGTTGTTTTTGAACTCTTTCTGATTGCGCAGGGCGTTCAAACGCTGCTTAGCAACATCAGTATTGAGAACCGCTGCTTCCAAATCAAAAACCGCGATGCGTCCCTGAGCCAGGGCAACGGAACCCCACAGCATTGCTACCATTAAAACGGCAAATTTAACTACCTTCATGTAACACTCCTAAACATTATTCTATGTAGGTTAAAAAGTCCGACCGAGAGAGAATTGGAATATTTCGGTCTCGTCAATTTTTTCGTCATTCAGCGCCCGGCCCAAGCTAAAGGTCAGCGGACCGAAACCGGTGATCCAGGTAACACCAAAGCCAGCAGAGTATCGCAGCTCGTCGACACTGGGAGACGAACAGTTGACCTGAGTAGAGCTACAGCTAGTGCTGAATACATTACCCGCATCTAGGAACAGACCACTGCGAACGGAGCGCTGATCCTTCACGAATGGCAGTGGGAACAGCAATTCAATACTGCCTTCCATCAGCACATTGCCGCCAAAGGGATCGGCTTCATCTCCCAGAGAGGATGCGGTATCTACCACCAACTGCCCGGTTGCCGGATCGAGCACGTAGGCGGCCTGAGCCGACAGCGCCGTCGCGTTCCCGTTACTGTCTATGGCTGTTGCCGCCTGCGAAATACGATAGACGTCAGCTGGCGAGCTGCGCGGCCCAAGTGTATTACTGCGGTATCCCCGAACCGAGCTGAAGCCCCCTGCATAAAAATGCTCATAGAAAGGCAATTTATCCAGGTTACCGTAGCCATCACCATATCCGAGCTCCGTCTTAAAGCGCAGCGTAAAACTATTGCTGATCGGCACGTACAACTGGCCGTTATAAGTGAGTCGGTAGTACTCCAGGTCTGAGCCTGGGATTGACGCTTCCAGCGACACAGACTGCGAAGCACCCCGCGTTGCCAACAGGCCCCGGTTCAGTGTTGACTGGCGCCACGAAATGCCCGCAGTGAAGTTGCCAAACTCATCGCCATATTCATCCAGGAAGCCCGGCTCGTCACTTTCTGTTAGGGCACCAGCAGGCAGATTGGCAATGTCCTCGAGAACTTCAGCAACCGTGTAACGACCAGTACTGGGGTCGCGCGTGCTGACAAAGTAGTTATCCACGGCATCGAAAATACGGGGGCTGGTTTTAATCTCTTTCACCGCGCGGACGCCGGCTTCGATGGAGGTTAAGTTGTAGCCCAGTTCAAACCCTAAACGCTCGGTTTCAGAAATGGGGTAACCAAAGTTAACGCTGGTGCCATAAGTATCGGTGGTATAACTGGCAACGTTGACCTCTTCGAAGTCGGTAGCGCGGTAGAACACCGAGAAACCGCGGCTAACACCATCTTCGGTAAAGTATGGGTCGAGATAATTAAAGCTGGCACTGGTCAGGAAGTCACTGCGTGATACACCAAAGCCCACTTGTTTACCGGTACCCAGGAAGTTGTTTTGCTGGATATTTGCGCTGAGCAACAGACCACTGTCTTGCGAGAAACCAACACTGGCACCCAAACTGCCGGAGCTCTGTTCTTCTACAGAGTAAGTCAGGTCAATCAGGTCGTCGCTACCCGGCACTTCAAGGGTTTCGACTTTCGCCCCCTTAAAGTAGCCCAGGCGTTCCAGGCGAATACGCGACAATTCAATTTTGTCTGCCGATGCGGGGGCCGCCTCCATCTGACGCATTTCCCGGCGCAGTACTTCGTCGGCGGTGCGCTCATTGCCCTCGAAGCTGATCCGTCTAACGTAGGTGCGCTTACCCGGATCGATAAAGAATTTCAGGGCGACGGTGCCGGCGTCTTCATCGACCTCAGGAATACCGCGCACCTTTGCGAAGTTATAGCCTTCATTACCTAGGCGTTTGACAAGAAACTCTTCAGTGCTGGTAACCAAGGCCTGCGAGAACACCTGACCTTCCCGTACTAAAATAAAGCGCTTGAGGTCATCCTCGGGAATGACCAGATCACCCGATAGCTCAGCGCCGCTGACGGTGTACTTATCACCCTCGGTGACATTGACGGTAATGTACACCGATTTACGGTCAGGGCTGATCGAGACTTGGATTGAGTCGGTGTTAAAGCGTAGATACCCGCGGTCAAGATAGTAGGAGTTGAGCGTTTCCAGGTCGCCTTTCAACTTTTCCCGCGCGTACTTGTCGCTGCTGCTGAAGAAAGAGAAGAAGCCACTGGGCTTTAACTCAAATTCGTCGAGCAGGGTTTCATCATCGTAAACACTGTTGCCGACAATATTGATGTGCTTGATCGACGCGGTACTGCCTTCATCGATATTGATCGAGATCGACACCCGGTTGCGCGGCTCAGCCACCACATCGGTTTCAATACCGGCATCGTAACGACCCTGTGACACGTACTGACGGGTCAATTCCATTCGCATATTTTCAAGCGTTGCCCGCTTGAACACCTGGCCCTCGGCCAGACCAGCCCCTTTCAAACCGTCTAACAGGGCATCGGTTGCCAGAGCTTTGTTACCTTCGATATTAATTTTACTGATGGCGGGTCGCTCTGTTACCCGGACAACTAAAACGTCTTTGTCTACGCCGATCTGGATGTCATCGAAATTACCGGTAGCAAACAGCGCGCGGGACGACTGGGCAACGGCTTGCTGAGTGATCAGGTCACCAACATTGAGCGGCAACGCCGAAAACACCGTTTCGGCCGCAATACGTTGCAAACCCTCAACGCGGATATCGTTGATGCGCGTTTGCGCAGACACCAGCGGACTCGCCAAACAAAAAAACAATGCGTACAGGAAAAAGCGTTTCATCAAAAACCAGCAACCACGGCTAGGGCTCGGCACCAAAACGAGGGTGCAAGAGCACTGGGTAAAATATATCGCTAAACCCTAAAATCAGAGGCGCAATACGTCGTTATATAAAGCAAAAAACATGACACACACCACCAACGCCAAACCCAATTGGTTAGCCCATGCCTGCACTTGTTCCGTTACCGGGCGACCGATAATGCCCTCAATCGCGGCATAGACAATATGTCCGCCATCAAGGATCGGAATTGGCAGCAAGTTCAATACCGCCAAACTGATACTCAGCAAGCCCAGAAAACTCAGCCACGAAAAAAAGCCGTACTGAGCGGAAGAGCCGGCCACTTTAGCAATCGTTATCGGGCCACTCAAGTTTTTCGGCGACAACAAGCCGGTGATCATTTTTTTTATCGATTCCAGCGTAAACACACTCATGCGCCACGTCTTTTCGCTGGCAGCAACCAGGGCGGCCACGGGGCCGTAATCCACCTTACGGAGCATGTTCTCGGGCCACTGCGGTGGCTTAACCCCTACCCCAGCAAAACCGACAGCCATGCCGTTGTCTTCAAGCTTTCTCTGCGGCGTCATCACAAGATCTAGCAAGCGGTTATCGCGCTTAACTCGCAAAGACAGCGCCTTATCGGGGCTGGCGCGAACAACTTGCACCCAATCCTGCCAGGTCGACACCGCCTTTCCGTCGGACTCAACGATAATATCGCCTTCCTGCAAACCCGCTTGCTGTGCGGCTCCGCCTGCGACCAGCTCACCAATTTCAGGCACTAATTCAGGCACAAACAATGTCACGCCTAACTCGTCCAGAGGGCGCGGCTCTTCCAGGCCTTGCATCCACTTGTCGATCTGAACGCGGTTTTCGTAGCGCAGACTCGAGCCCGCAGTTTTCACGCTGATACTGAGTTCGCCGCTCTCGCCAATGCGCTCCAGCAACTGCATTTGCAGCGTTTCCCACGTCGGGGTCTCCACGCCATCGACAGCGACAATTTCCTGACCTTCAATGAGACCTGCCTGCTCAGCCAGCGAACCGGGAGCAACGTGGTCAATGACCGGCGCAACGCCGCTAACGCCATTGAGAAAAACCAGCCAGTATACAAATATGGCCAGTACAAAATTCGCTAAGGGGCCGGCAGCGGCAATCGCAATGCGCTTCATCGGCGTTGCCCGGTTAAAGGCCATGTAGCGCTGGTCTTCGGGAACCTCGCCCTCGCGCTCGTCCAGCATTTTTACATAGCCACCCAGCGGAATTCCCGCTACGGCATACTCCGTGCCCAACTTGTCGCGCCAACTGAGCAGCGGCTTGCCAAAGCCCACAGAAAAACGCAGCACTTTGACACCGCAGCGACGTGCCACCCAGAAATGACCAAACTCGTGAATTGACACCAGGATACCCAGCGTCAGTACCGTGATGAATATCGTTTGCAGAAGTCCCAGCACGGCCAGCTACCTCAAAATCCAAATTCGCGAACGAGAGACCGCGCGCGCTCACGCGCCTGAAGGTCCGCAGCTTGGACATCGCCCAGCGTCAGCGGTTCAACATTTTCAACGTCAGCCATCACGCGCTCCAGCAGTGTCGGTATCGCGGTGAACGGCAATTGCTCGGCCAAAAACGCCTCGACAGCAATCTCATTCGCTGCATTCAAACTGGCGCTGGCACTGCCGCCAAGCTCTGCGGCCTCTCTTGCCAGACGCAAACAGGGGAAACGCTGCTCATCCGGGGCCTCAAAATCCAGCCGCGCCTGCACAATCAAATCCAGAGAGGCAACGCCGGATTCCATGCGCTTAGGCCAAGCCAGGGCATGGGCGATCGGCGTGCGCATATCGGGCTGGCCCATTTGCGCCAGCACGGAGCCATCGACATATTCCACCATCGAGTGAATAACGCTTTGCGGATGAACCACCACGTCGATGCGCTCCGGGGGGCAGTGGAACAACCAGCACGCCTCGATAAGCTCGAGCCCTTTGTTCATCATGGTGGCAGAGTCGACGGAGATCTTTCGCCCCATGGACCAATTCGGATGGGCGCAGGCCTCATCGGGCGTCACCGACGCCAAACTCTCTACCGAGCGCTGCCGGAAGGGCCCGCCGGAGCCGGTCAGCAAAATACGTCGCACCCCCTGCGCATCGAGACCTTGGCGATGCACGCCGGGCATACATTGAAAGATGGCATTGTGCTCACTGTCGATGGGTAACAACGTCGAACCGCTGCGTTCCACCGCATCCATAAACAGCTGGCCCGCCATAACCAATGACTCTTTATTAGCCAGCAGGAC
Organism: Spongiibacter sp. C9W; assembly: GCF_057370015.1. Classification (NCBI taxonomy): domain Bacteria; kingdom Pseudomonadati; phylum Pseudomonadota; class Gammaproteobacteria; order Cellvibrionales; family Spongiibacteraceae; genus Spongiibacter; species Spongiibacter sp. C9W. Next base: position 3,407,641 of record NZ_CM170672.1, on the reverse strand, counting down.
TTTAGCCCCCGCCTCAACGGCCGACAATGTAGGCAGCAAACCGGCCGCCCCCACTATCGCCGCCATCACCGTGTCAGCTTCAGCGGCGACCTTACACAGCCCCGCCTCGCCGGCAAGCACCTCGCATTCACTGCCCGCTTGGCGCAACTGCGTCGCCAGCTGCTCAGCGCTAGACTCATCGCGCAGCACAACATAGCGAGGCTGGTGAGCCAACGCCTGCTGCAGGATTGCTTCTACGCTGCTATTTGCAGTGATGGCATACAGCTCGAAGGTGTCGCGATGACGCGACAGTACATCCAAGGTACTGACGCCGATAGAGCCGGTAGACCCCAATACCGTCACGCGCTCCATTACTGCCAGCCCACCGACATCAATCCCAGGGCAAATACCGGCGATGCCGCCGTTAAACTGTCAACGCGATCCATTACGCCGCCGTGACCCGGCAACAACTGACTACTATCTTTAATACCGCGGTGCCGCTTAACCATGCTTTCTAACAGATCGCCCAGCACCGAAGCCAATGAAGTGATTGCGGCCAACACCAGCATGGCTGGCAGGCTCACGGGCATGCCGCCGGGCCAGAAGTACCAGAGCGCAGCCATGAACGACACGCTACACGCCAAGCCGCCCCAGAACCCGGCCCAGGATTTACCCGGGCTGACCGCCGGCGCCAATTTCGCTTTGCCAAAGCGGCGACCAAAGAAATAGGCCCCAATGTCGGCGATGGCAACCAAGGCCACCAGCATTAACAACAGCCAGGCACCATTGGGAAGGTTACGTAGGTAGCTCAACGCCAGCCACGTTGGCAGCAGTACCGCCACCCCCATAACGATGCGAACCGGCCGAGAACCCCACAAGCCAGCACTCACCGGATAACCTTTCACCCAGAGCAACGCGACCGCCCACCATACACAAGCCGCGACAAACAGCTCCTGTAACGCTGCCGTCGACCAGGAGGCGACATCGCCCAATAGCGCGTACACACTGGCGATAAGAGCACCGATGGCCAGGACATAGGCCAGTCTTGCCACCTGGGGCCGCAGGTCGCTGAGGTCAGCCCACTCCCACGCGGCCACCAGCACAATGCCAGCGAACAGTAACGACAGTTGACCCGCCGACAGATAGGCCATGGCAGCAAGTAGCGCAGCCACAATCACGACGGCGGTAATAATCCGCTGCTTAAGCATAAGGGGGTAATCTCCGGTGTCTATTCGCCGTTGTCATTATCATTATCGCGGCCCCCGAAGCGGCGCTCACGGCTGGCATAGGCATCTAGCGCCCTATGCAATTCCGTTTCATCAAAATCTGGCCACAGGCAATCGCAAAAATAAAACTCGCTGTAGGCAAGCTGCCAAAGCATAAAATTACTAATGCGCTGCTCACCGGCGGTGCGTATGCACAAATCCGGCTTGGGCAGGTCCGCCAGGGCCGTATGTTGATCAAACAAAGTAATATCGATGTCGTCAACGCGCAACTGCCCGTCTTCAACTTTCTGAGCAAGCTCGCGTGCGGCGCTGACAATATCCCACTGACCGCCATAATCCACAGCGATCACCAGAGTCGTTTCAGTGTTAAAGCGCGTGAGCTGCTCGCTGTAGTCCATCTGTTTGCGCAAGCCAGCGGAGAAGCGGCCCCGCTCACCGATGAAGCGCATTCGCACACCATCTTCGTGGAGCTTTTTGGTCTCGCTATCCAGATAACTGGCAAACAGCCGCATCAAAGCCTGGACTTCCATGCTTGGACGCTGCCAATTTTCGCTGGAGAACGCGAACAGCGTAATCACCTTCACGCCGCGCTCGCGACTGCATTTAAGCAGCCCGCGAATCACTTCCACACCGGCGCGATGTCCGCCTGCCGCTTTGAGCCCGCGCTTTTTCGCCCAGCGATTATTGCCATCCATAATGATGGCAACATGCCGAGGCGCCGCGGAAGGTTCTGAGCCTCGATGGGCCATATCAACTGCCATGAAAACTGCTTCTTAGTCGATCAAATTTCCATTAGATCGCTTTCTTTCACCGCGAGCGCTTTATCAACCTCTGCGACGTATTTATCAGTGATTTTTTGCACGTCATCCTGAGCGCGACGTTCTTCGTCTTCACTGATCTCTTTCTCTTTCAGCAGCTCTTTAATATCCGCCAACACGTCGCGGCGCGCATTGCGCACAGAAACCCGCGCGCGCTCGGCCTCTTGGCGAGCCTGCTTGATATAGCCCTTACGGGTCTCTTCCGTCAGGGCAGGCATTGGAATACGAATAACCGCACCGGCGGTGCTGGGGTTCAAGCCGAGGTCCGACTTCATGATGGCCTTCTCAACATCGGGCACCACGTTTTTTTCCCAGGGCGTAACCGTGAGCGTTCGGGCATCTTCAACACCGATATTTGCCAGCTGCGAAAGCGGCGTTTCGGCACCATAGTAAGAGACGCGAATATTGTCTAAAAGACTTGGGTGCGCGCGCCCAGTACGAATTTTATTAAAATTGCCACCCAGCGCCTCAATGGCCTTTGCCATGCGCTCTTCGGCATCTTGCTTGAGTTCGTCTATCACTTTTTCTCTCCTCAATTGGCACCGCGGCACTAGCCCGCTGATACCAAAGTTCCCTCGTTGCCACCGACCACAATATTTAACAGCGCACCCTGCTGCTCCATGGCGAAGACGCGCAGCGGCATCTCGTGGTCGCGACACAGACAAATCGCCGTGAGATCCATGACCTCTAACTTCTTGTCCAGGACCTCATCGTAACTCAAATGGTCGTATTTCTTAGCATCGGGATCAATCATTGGGTCAGCGCTGTACACGCCATCCACTTTGGTGGCTTTAAGCACCAGGTCCGCATCGACCTCAATACCCCGCAGGCACGCTGCAGAATCGGTCGTGAAAAAGGGGTTACCTGTCCCCGCGGCAAAAATCACCACCTCGCCGCGACTCAGCGCGCGGATGGCCTTGCGGCGATCATAGTGGTCAACCACGCCGCTCATCGGGATCGCCGACATTACCGACGACTTGATATTACTGCGCTCGAGCGCGTCGCGCATGGCCAGTGCGTTCATTAAGGTGGCCAGCATACCCATGTGGTCGCCGGTTACACGATCCAGGCCTGCCGTTTGCAGTGCTGCACCACGGAATAGATTTCCGCCGCCGATAACCAGGCCAACTTGTACACCAATACCCACGAGCTGCCCCACTTCCAGTGCCATGCGATCGAGCACCTTGGGGTCAATGCCAAAACCGAGCTGCCCCATCAGGGCCTCGCCACTCAGTTTAAGAAGAATGCGCTTGTATTTTTTGTCCCGACTTTGAGTGGACATATTTCACCCCTGCAAATCAACTTTCCGCACACACTTTAATCATCGCATAGAAAAACGGGGCCTTGAGGCCCCGCTTCCGCGACTCAGCCCTTGAGCTGTGCAGCCACTTCGGCTGCGAAGTCGACTTCTTCTTTTTCGATGCCCTCACCTACTTCGAAACGAATGTAGGTTTGAATGTCGGCACCGGCATTCTTCAGCAACTTGCCCACTGTCTGCTCAGGATCTTTAACAAAAGCCTGATCAACCAGAGCGTTCTCCGACAGGAACTTGCGGATACGGCCTTCAATCATCTTCTCGATGATCTCAGCTGGCTTGCCACTTTCCTGCGCTTGCGCAGTGAAGATTTCACGCTCTTTGGCAACTTCTTCTTCGGGCATATCGCTTTGCTTGGCAACACGGGGGTTTACTGCAGCCACGTGCATGGCAACATCGCGCGCCAATTCAGCATCACCACCTTTCAGGGCCACCAACACAGCGATGCGGTTGTTAGAGTGAACATAACTGTCCACAACACCCGCTTCAGCGCTGAGCACCTGAATGCGGCGAACCGAGATGTTTTCACCAATTTTTTGTACCAGCGCTTCGCGAGCAACTTCCAGCTCACCCGCCATCAGCGCAGCCACATCGTCCTGCTTTTCAGCAAAGGCTTTGTTAGCAACCAAGTCAACAAAGCTCAGGAAGCCTTCATCGCGAGCGACAAAGTCGGTCTCACTGTTCACTTCCACAACCACAGCATAGCTACCGTCTTCGGCTACTTTTGTTGCAACAACACCGTCAGCAGCAGTACGGCCGGCTTTTTTAGCCGCCTTCATACCACTTGACTTACGCAGCTCTTCAATCGCCAGTTCGATGTCACCATTGGCTTCATTAAGTGCTTTTTTGCACTCCATCATGCCAAGACCAGTGCGCTCGCGAAGCTCTTTAACCATTGCTGCTGAAACAGCCATCTTAAAATCCTCTTGTTTGGGCTTGATTTCGGCCCACCCTGCGGGCCTGCTCAATAAATATCCAAAAAAAGGGGGCCTTGCCCCCTTTTACGCGATTACACAGGCCAATTACTCGGCCGCTGCGTCGCCTTCTTCCTGCGCTACTTCAACAAACTCGTCGGCAGCAACTGCGGCGTTAGCGCCAGCATTGATGATCACATCAGCTACCGCAGTAACGTAAAGCTTGATCGCACGGATCGCATCATCGTTACCGGGGATTACGTAATCAACGCCATCGGGGTTGCTGTTCGTATCCACGATGCCAAATACCGGAATACCCAGCTTGTTAGCTTCTTGGATAGCAATGCGCTCGTGATCAACGTCGATAACAAACAGCGCATCAGGCAGGCCTGACATTTCTTTGATACCACCGATGGAGCGCTCAAGCTTCTCCATGTCGCGGTGACGCATCAGGGCTTCTTTCTTGGTCAGTTTGTCAAAAGTACCGTCCTGAGCCTGAGTTTCCAGCTCACGCAGACGACGAACAGACTGACGGATAGTTTTGTAGTTTGTCAGCATACCGCCCAACCAGCGGTGGCTCACATAGGGCATACCGGCACGGCTAGCTTGCTCGGCAATAATTTTACCGGCAGCGCGCTTGGTTCCAACAAACAGCACCTTGTTTTTGTTCGCACCCAGCTTAGCCAGCGCGTCCAAGGCATTGTTCATCGCAGGAACAGTGTGCTCGAGGTTGATGATGTGAATTTTGTTGCGGGCACCAAAGATGAAGGGTGCCATTTTGGGGTTCCAGTAACGCGTCTGGTGACCGAAGTGAACGCCGGCTTGCAGCATTTCACGCATGCTTACATGAGACATGATTTTTCCTTGATTTTCATCGGGTTAGGAACTTGCACCCGCCCCGCAACCCAACCACAGCCATGCTGCAGCACCCGGGATTACGTGTCGACGAATGCGCGTCGTTTATGCCCTTTCGGCAGGAGGGCCTGCTTTCGGGGCGCGTATTTATACCACAAGGCCCCAGCGACATAAAGCAGAAATCACGCGACTGACGGCAATGACACGGCTGAGCAATCGCGTCTGCTGCGGCGATAGTCTACAATGCGCTGTTTTCAGTTTAACGACTATCCGGGCAGATCACCCCACTATGAATGTAACTATCAAAACCCCTGAGGAAATCGCCGCCATGCGCGTGGCAGGACGCTTGGCCGCCGAAGTGCTGGACATGATCGCCGAGCACGTTCGCCCCGGCGTTACCACCGCTGAACTCGATAAGATCTGCCACGACTATATCGTCGATGTACAACAAGCCATTCCGGCGCCCCTTAATTACAACGGTTTCCCGAAATCCATTTGTACCTCGGTAAACGAAGTCATTTGCCACGGCATCCCTTCGGATAAAAAGGTGTTGAAGGATGGAGACCTGCTCAATATTGACGTCACCGTTATAAAAGATGGCTGGCACGGCGACACCAACCGCATGTACTACGTCGGCAATGTGCCCGAGCATGCAAAACGCCTGTGCGTCGTGACTCAGGAATGCCTGTATAAAGCCATTGCCTTGGTTAAACCGGGCGCGCGCCTGAGCGATATCGGCGCAGTGATCGCCAAACATGCACGGAGCAACCACTACAGCGTGGTGGAAGAGTATTGCGGCCACGGCATTGGCAGAGGCTTCCACGAAGACCCTCAGGTTCTCCACTATGGCGAGGGCTACAATCGCGGCAACGACCTGGTATTAAAAGAGGGCATGACCTTCACGATTGAGCCGATGATCAATGCCGGCAAAAAACACACCAAGCTCAATCTGAAAGACGGCTGGACCGTTACCACCAAAGATCGCCGGCTCTCGGCACAGTGGGAGCACACCATGGCGGTTACCGCCGATGGCGTGGAAGTTCTTACCGCCCGCCCCGACGAGCCCTTCTATAAAGGTTAATCACTATGAGCAGCACGCTTCTGAATGCAGAGGCCCTGCAGGATGCCACGGCCCAGTCCGATAATTTAATCGCGACCTATAAACAGTACCTCGGCGAGCTCCAGGATGAGCTCCGGGAACGCTTTGACGCCGACGAGGCTGTACATACGCTGGTAAAACTGCGCTCAGAAAAAATCGATATTCTGCTGCGCAACCTATGGTCGCAGTATCAGTGGGGGGACGACATCTCCCTAATTGCCGTTGGAGGCTATGGGCGCGGCGAACTGCACCCCTGCTCGGATATCGATCTGCTGATTCTCAGCCGCGATGATCAACACAACTACCGCGAAAATATCGAAGGTTTTATCACCCGTCTTTGGGATATCAACCTGGAGATCGGTCACAGCGTGCGCAGCATCGACGAATGCCGCCAAGCCGCCATTGACGACATCACCGTGGTTACCAACCTGATGGAGTCGCGCCCGCTTGAGGGCAATGCCGACCTGCACGAGCTGTTGATGAACGAAGTCGGCCCTGACCAAATTTGGCCCAGCGCCGAGTTTTTCCGGGCAAAGTGGGACGAGCAAATCAGTCGCCACCGCAAGTACGCCAATACCGAATACAACCTCGAGCCAAATATTAAAAGCTCCCCCGGTGGCCTGCGCGACATTCAAATGATCGGCTGGGTGATAAAACGCCACTTTGGCGCCCAATCCATCGACGAGCTGCGTGAAAAACTCTTTTTAAGCCAGGAAGAGCTCGACACGCTAAAAGACGGCCAGAATTACCTCTGGCGCCTGCGCTTCGCCCTTCATTTAATCACTGGCCGTGAAGAAGACCGCCTGCTGTTTGATCACCAGCGAACCCTGGCCGCTCGTTTCGGTTACGAAGACGACGACAGCAAACTCGCCGTAGAACGCTTCATGCAACAGTACTACCGCTGGGCGCAGCACCTGGGTGAGCTCAACGACGTACTGATGCAGCACTTCGACGAAACCATTCTCCGCGCCTGCGAGGCGGAGACCGTACTTGAGCTCAATCCGCGCTTTCGCATCCGCAACGGCCATATCGAAGTTAGCAACGAAAAGGTGTTTGAAAAAACGCCCTCCGCGCTGATGGAAATTTTTGTGCTAATGGCCCATCACGACGCTATCGACGGCGTGCGTGCCAGCACCATTCGGCTGATCCGCAAATCGCGTCACTTAATCGACGACGAGTTTCGCGCCGATCCGCGCAATAAGCGGTTTTTTATGGAGTTATTGCGCGCTCCACAGCGCGTCGCACTCAACCTCCGTCGAATGAAGCGCTTTGGCGTACTCGGAAAATTTATCCCGGCATTTGGCAAAATCACCGGTCAAATGCAGCACGACCTTTTCCATATTTACTCGGTCGACGCCCACACCCTGGAACTCATCAAGAACCTCAGCCGCTTCCGCTACCCGGACATGGTGAAGGTCTACCCAATGGCCTGCCGCATCATGCAGCGCCTGCCCAAGCCCGAATTACTGTTCCTCGCCGGACTCTTCCACGACATTGCCAAAGGGCGCGGCGGCGACCACTCCACCCTGGGCGCAGTGGATGCGCGCGAATTTTGCCAATACCTCGGGCTAAACCGGCGCGACACCAACCTCGTTGCCTGGCTGGTGGAAAAACACCTAGAGATGTCCTCGGTGTCACAGCGCAAAGATATCCAGGACCCCGATGTGATCCGCGATTTCGCCCTGGAAATGGGTGACCAGCAGCACCTGGACTATCTGTTCTGTTTAACCATTGCCGATATCAATGCGACCAACCCCACGTTGTGGACCTCCTGGCGCGCCTCGCTGATGCGCCAGCTCTATGCAGAAACGCGCCGCGCCCTGAGACGCGGCCTGGAAAACCCCATCGATAAGCAGGAGTGGATTGCAGAGACCCAGCTTGGTGCTATCGAAAAGCTCGAAGACTACGGCTTTACCGAAGAAGAAATTCGCGAGCTGTGGAAAAGCACCGGTGAAGACTATTTTATTCGCGAGCAAGTCGACGATATTGTTTGGCACTGCCGCGCTATCGCTCAGCGCACCTCGCCCGAGGACTCACTGGTATTGGTGAAGGAAGGCGGACTGCTGGACCACGAAGGCGCAACGCAAATCTTTGTGCACACACCGTCGCGTAAAGGCACATTTGCGGTACTCGCTGGCGCCATGGAACAACTTGACCTCAGCATACAAGATGCGCGGATCTACAATACCGGGACCAACTACACGCTGGATACCTTTTACGTACTCGGTGTGGATGGTGAACCCATTGGCGACAACCCCGAACGCATTCGTGAGATCACCGAGTTTTTAACTCAGCAACTTGAGAAACCCGACGACTCCCCTGACCTCAGCAGTCGCCGCATGCCGCGACAAATGCGCCTATTCTCCACCCCCACGCGCACCAGTATGGCCACCGACCTTAATAAAGGTCACACCATGCTTGAAGTCATTACCCCAGACCGCCCAGGCCTATTGGCCAGGCTGGCACTGATCTTCAATGACTACGGCGTGCACCTGCAAAATGCCAAAATCGCCACCCTCGGCGAGCGCGTTGAAGATGTGTTCTTTGTCACCGACGAAGACAACCGCCCGATTAATGACCCCCAACTGTGTGAACAAATTCAACACGCGATTTGTTCCGAGCTGGATGAAAAAGCGAGTAAATCAGCCTAATGAATCCGCGCCTACAAACGCTACAGGCCTACCCCTTTGAAAAACTGCGTGCCTTATTAGGCACCAGCAGCAGCGACTTGCCGCCTATTCCGCTATCCATTGGCGAACCCCGTCACCCTGCGCCGCGCTTTGTTGCCGACACCCTGGCCAATGAGCTCGGCCGACTCAGCAACTACCCCACAACCAAGGGAATAGCCGAGTTGCGCCAAAGTATTGCGCACTGGACCGAGCGCCGCTTTGGCCTGAAGACTTTAGATCCTGAAACGCAGGTGCTGCCGGTCAATGGCACCCGCGAGGCCCTGTTCGCCTTTGCCCAAGCCGTCGTCAACCCCAGTGATGACGCTCTGGTATGCAGCCCCAACCCCTTCTACCAAATCTATGAAGGCGCGGCGCTATTAGCCGGAGCACAACCCCACTTTCTCGCCTGTAACGCCGGCAATGGTTTTATTCCTGACTACGACGCCGTGCCCGAGGAAGTTTGGCAGCGCTGCCAGTTGTTGTACCTATGCACCCCGGGCAACCCTAGCGGCGCCGTCACCAGCGTCGCCACGCTACAAAAGCTGATTCGTCTGGCAGATAAGTACGACTTCATCCTGGCCAGCGATGAATGCTACTCCGAACTATATTTTGACGAGCAACACGCGCCCGCAGGCCTGTTGCAGGCCTGTGCGGAAATGGGGCGCGATAATTACGAGCGCTGCGTCGTGTTCCACAGCTTGTCGAAACGCTCCAACCTGCCCGGCCTGCGCTCAGGCTTTGTCGCAGGGGATGCCAAAGTGCTGGCCGACTTCCTGCTGTATCGCACCTATCACGGCTGCGCCATGCCCATTCAACACCAACTTGCCAGCATCGCTGCCTGGAACGACGAGGCCCATGTAAAAGAAAATCGCGATCTCTATCGCGAGAAATTCGCTCGGGTTTTAGAGGAGCTGGGCGGCTGCTTAGACGTACAACAGCCCGAAGCCTCGTTCTACCTGTGGGCAAAAACGCCCATCGCCGACACGGAATTTGCCAAACAGCTGTTTGATCAACAGCATGTCACCGTGCTGCCCGGCTCCTACCTCTCGCGAGAAGTGAATGGCAGCAACCCCGGCAGTGGCTATGTGCGCATGGCGCTGGTCGCCGAGCTTGAAAACTGTGTCGAGGCCGCCCAGCGTATTCGCCGCTATGTGGAGACGCTCAACACATGAACGCAGGCGAACCAGGGCGTAACTTACTGAAGGCTGAGCGCGTCGACTTTATTTTGCGCCGTCTCGACGAGCTCTACCCCACCCAGCCAATCCCACTGGACCACAAAGACCCTTACACTCTGCTGGTGGCGGTACTGCTGTCGGCCCAGTGTACCGATGAGCGTGTCAACCAAGTGACCCCGGCACTGTTTGCGCTCGCCGACAATCCGGCGGACATGGCCCAGCAAAGTGTCGACGACATTCGCGAGATCATCCGCCCCTGTGGCCTGTCTCCGCAGAAGTCGAAAGCCATCAAGCGGCTCTCGGAAATTTTGCTTGCCGACTACAATGGCCAGGTGCCGGAAGACATGGAAGCACTGGAGACCCTGCCCGGAGTCGGCCACAAAACGGCAAGCGTCGTCATGTCGCAGGCCTTCGGCGTGCCCGCTTTTCCGGTCGATACCCATATTCATCGCCTGGCGCAGCGCTGGGGGCTGACTAACGGCAAAAGCGTTGCCCAAACCGAGAAAGACCTGAAAAGGCTATTCCCCAAAGACCGCTGGAATGCCCTGCACCTGCAAATCATCTACTACGGCCGCGAATTTTGCAGCGCGCGTGGCTGCGACGGCACCGTCTGTGAGATATGCACCACCTGCTATCCCCAGCGAAAACACCCCAAGAAAACCCGCAAGGCCTAAATACATCAATGGCGCGGCGGCCGAGCGCGGCCGCGCCGTGAACGCAGCGCGGCTTTTTGCTATGATGCCGAGCCTTTTCAGAACACAGCATTGGCCATGACAACGACTTTATACGGAATAAAAAACTGCGACACGGTGCGCAAGGCGCGCCGCTGGCTGGATGATCACAATGTCGACTATCAGTTCCACGACGTCCGCGAACAGGCCCTTACCGCCGAGCAACTGCACAACTGGCTGCAAGAGCTGGGCGACAGCCTGATCAATAAGCGCAGCACCACGTGGAAACAGCTAAATGATGAACAGCGCCGCACAATTGATGACGACGCCTCGGCAGTGCAGCTGCTACTGCAGCATCCAACATTAATGAAACGCCCGCTGCTCGACACCGGCAGCGCGCGTCAGCTCGGCTTTAAAGCCGAGCACTACGAGCAATTATTTACCCACCACACGCTTTAAGCCTGTAAGAGAGAACCTTAATGAGTAACGCACTATTTAGCCTGGGCCTGGGTCTAGGCAGCCAAAACAGCAAAGGCGAATGGCTGGATATTTTCTACCCCCAGCCACTGCTACAACCCGCCGAAGCCCTGTGCGCGGCGATCGCCCCCATTGTTGAGTACAAAGGCGGCAATGCGGCAATTACCGTAAACAGCGAGCAAATGAGCCGCGTCGCTGAAGCACTGAAGGCCGCAGGCGACAGCGCCCAGGCCGATATCGCTGCACAGCTGGCAACCGCCAAGCAGGCGCTGGTTGTTACCTTGCTGGCTGAGGACGCTGCCCCCAGCTCGGTACCCGAGGGTTACTTGAAGCTGCACCTGCTCTCTCATCGCCTGGCCAAGCCACACTCTCTGGACTTGAGCGGCCTGTTTGGCGTTCTGCCCAATGTTGCCTGGACCAACCAAGGCGCTATCGACCTTCGTGAGTTGCCCCAGCGCCAATTGGAAGCCCGCTTGAACGGTGAATTGCTTGAGGTCATGTCCGTCGACAAATTCCCCAAAATGACGAACTACGTTATGCCCTCCGGTGTTCGTATTGCCCACACCGCGCGCGTGCGCCTAGGCGCCTATCTCGGCGAAGGCACCACCATCATGCACGAAGGCTTTGTAAACTTTAATGCCGGTACGGAAGGCCCCGGTATGATTGAAGGGCGCATCTCAGCCGGTGTCATGATTGGTTCCGGTTCCGACTTGGGCGGTGGCTGTTCAACCATGGGCACCTTGTCCGGCGGCAACAATATTATTATTTCCATCGGCAAAGAGTGCCTGATTGGCGCCAATGCTGGTGTGGGTATTCCACTGGGCGACCGCTGCACAGTAGAAGCCGGCCTGTACATTACCGCTGGATCAGTCGTCACCATGATCGATGAAAAAGGTGAGCACGCAGGTACTGCCAAGGCCCGCGACCTGGCTGGTCAATCGGACCTGTTGTTCCGCCGCAATTCCAAAAATGGTGCCATTGAGGTGCTGACAAACAAGTCAGCGATCGCCCTCAATGACATGCTGCACGCCCACAACTAAACCTGGGTAAACAGCAGTTTGAGAACGCCGCCCCTTCGGGCGGCGTTTTTGTATTGGTGAACTCTGCGTCGACAAACTACTCTATTATTCAGTGGCCGGGCATCGCCGGGCCTAAAAATAACGGGGGCCAACATGGAGTTACAGATCACCGGTTTTTTCGGCTTATTAATTTTTATCGCCGACATCTGGGCCATTCTAAACATCGTTCAAAGTCGCAACAGCTCTGCAAATAAGCTGCTGTGGATCGTGCTTATTTTACTGCTACCCCTTCTCGGGCTAATCATCTGGTGGCTATTCGGGCCGCGAGAGCCGGCAAAGTAACACCGCGCCATGCCCATAATCGCTGATATAAATTGGCCGCTGATCGGCCACCACTTAACGCAGCTGGCTATCGCCTACCTACTCGCTATTCCAATCGGCTGGAACCGCGAAGTTGAGTCGCGCGGCGTCGGCTTGAGAACCTTCCCACTGGTGGCCATTGCTTGCTGCGCCTACCTGCTTATTGGCCGAGACATCTTAAGTGGCTCGGAATCTCACGCGCGTTTAATGTATGGTTTGATGAGTGGCATCGGTTTTATCGGTGGCGGCGCCATTCTTAAGCAGGGTGGCTCTGTTAGTGGCACCGCGACGGCCGCGGCAATCTGGGCAACCGGCGCCATTGGCACGGCGGTGGCTTGGCAGCGCTACGAAATCGCGATCGTGGTAAGCCTGATGACCTTTTTAACCCTTCGCGCTCTGCGCCCCCTCAAACACTGGGCAAATACAGACTCAGAAAATGCATAACACACAATCTTCGAAACACAGCGACTGGGCCCTGCGCCTGCTGGCGGTCTTAGCGGTACTTTATACGCTTAGGCTTGCGCGCGACGTCATGTTGCCAATTACGCTGGCGCTTATCTTCGCCCTGCTGTTAGCACCTGCTGTGAGTCGCTTGCAGTGCTGGCGGCTGCCCCGCAGTGCAGCCGCGCTACTGATTTTATCGGCCTGCATCGGCAGTATTGGCGCTGGCTTCTATGCCTTGGCATCGCCAGCCAGCGAGTGGTTGCAGCGCGCCCCCGAAGCGGCAGAGGTGATCCGCGACCACCTGCGCGAGGTCAACAGTGAGCGCAGCAATGTCGATGCCGCCACCGCGAGCATCGACAGTTTGGCCGAGGAATTCTCCGGCCCCGCGAACCCCAAGATAAACAAGGTGGTAATCGCCGACACCGGCTGGCGTGGCGAGATTTGGGAGATCGCGCGCAACTTCGGCGTCTACGGTACGCTCAGCATCATCCTGCTATTTTTCTTGCTCAGCTCAGGCGATGCCCTGATGCAGCGGTTTATTAATAGCCTGCCCAACAAGCAGGATAAGGCCGCAGCCACCCAACTGGCTCGCCACGCCCAGGAGCAAATGTCGCGCTACCTGCTGACCATCACTCTGGTCAACGTTGGCGTCGGGGCTATCACCACCGCTTGTCTGTGGTTATTGGATTTCCCCGACCCTGCGCTGTGGGGCGCCGTTGCCGCGCTGCTGCGCTACATCCCCTATCTCGGGGTGAGCATTACGGTCATGCTGCTGACCATCGTCAGTGCCGTCAGCTTTCAAACACCGGCTCTGGTACTTGTCGCGCCGCTGGGCTATGCCCTGTTCACCGCGCTGGTGGGGCAGTTTGTCGACCCCTTTATTCACGGTATGCGCTTCAGCCTGAACCCGATTATTGTTTTCCTGTGGATCTTTTTTTGGGGCTGGCTGTGGGGTGCCCCTGGTGTCCTGCTGGCCGTCCCCCTGCTCACCCTGTTCCAAGTGGTCTGCAAGCACGTAGATTCACTGAAGCCTATCGCCAACATTATCGGAGACGCGAATGACATCAAAACCCAATGACTACCGCGCCAGTCTGTGGCCATTGCCATCCGCCCGCACTGCCGAAAGCGGCAGCGAGCGCAGGCTGGGTGTGGAAATTGAGTTTACCGGAATGGAAATGGATGCCATTGCCGAGACAATCGTCGACTGCTTTGGCGGCCGTATCGAACGTCAGTCCGACTACGAATACCAAGTGACTGACACGCCCTTTGGCACCTTCGGGGTCGAGCTCGACTCCGCGTATATTAAAAAGCTTGGGCGAGACAGAGAACAGGCCGGTGCCGGCAATGACTTTGAGGAACTCACCGAGTCGATAGTTGGGCTCGTTGCCAAACAGCTGGTGCCCTTTGAGATCGTCGCCCCGCCCATCGCGCTGAGTGAGCTTTGGCAGTTGGAAGATCTGTTTCTTCGCTTGCGCCTCGCCGGCGCCAAGGGCACAGAAGCGTCGGCCAAAAACGCCTTTGGCTTGCACTTAAATCCAGAGATGCCCGATTGCGAGCCCGCGACGGTACTCAACTATTTTCGCGCCTTTATCTGTTTATACGACTGGCTCAAGCAGCGCAGCAGAGTCGATTTAAGCCGGCGCCTGACCAGCTATATCGACCCATTTAAGCGCGATTATATGCGCAAGGTGCTGGCAGCAAACTACCAGCCCAGCGCGGATGAACTCATCGAGGATTACATCCATTTCAACCCAACACGCAACCGCGCACTGGACATGCTGCCACTGTTTGCCCATATGAACGAAACATTGCTGCGCCAGCATATCGACGACCCGCGGGTGAAGGCCCGCCCCACCCTGCATTACCGCTTGCCGAATAGCCTGATCGACGACCCAAACTGGGGCCTGATCCACCCCTGGCGCGACTGGCTGCAAGTCGATGCGCTGGCCTGTGACGAGGCGCGCTTACAAGCAATGTGTCAGGCCTACCGAGCGCACCTTGAAAGCACGACCAGCAGTCTATTCAGCGACTGGACACAGCATGTCGATAGCAGATTGATCCCCGAACTCTTGTAAATTCATAAAGGACGACGGTTATCAGCAAAATGCGTTCGAGTGACTCACACCCTGTTATCGCCGTTACCGGCGAGGACAGACGCTTCCCCGTGTCGTGGTGGTTTATTCGCTGGGCACTTCGCCGAGCGGGTGCCGAGGCCATTCACCTCACCCCTGAGCACGGCGACGTGCCGCGCCATATCGACGGCATTATCATCAGTGGCGGCGACGATATCGACCAGGGCCTGTATCTGCCAGATGCCCCCGAAGTCGCCCCTATGAATCCCCGCCGAGACCGCTTTGAGATCGGCGCGCTTGAGCGACTATTGCCAAGCGGTCTGCCAATCCTGGGGATCTGTCGGGGCGCGCAATTGCTCAACGTTGTACTGGGCGGCAGCTTGCATGTCGACCTAACGCCCTTGCGAAAACGCACCAGCAACCGGCGCATGCTGCTTCCCCACAAAACGCTCCACGTCGATACCGACACGCAACTTTTCAACGTGCTGGGCGAAGAGCAATGCAGAATTAATAGCCTGCACCACCAAGCGGTTGATCGACTGGGCGAAGGCATGCGCGTCAGCGCTCGCGACCTTGATAACATCACCCAAGCCATTGAAGACCCGCAACAGCCGTTTCGGCTGGGGGTACAATGGCACCCCGAATATCTGCCCCAGCACGCGCGCCAGCGCCGTTTATTTGCACAACTTTGCCAGGCGGCCACGCAATGATCAGCGCCTATTTACTCCTGTTCGCCGCCGCCTTTGGGGCAGCAACACTGCTGCCGTTTTACTCGGAAGTGCTGTTGATCGCCCAGCTCGAAGCCGGGCTACTGCCCTTTTGGCTATGGCTTGCAGCCAGTAGCGGCAATACCCTCGGCGCGGGCGTCAACTGGTGGATGGGAGGCAAGCTCAGCCACTATGCCGACCGCCGCTGGTTTCCCGCACGTAAAAAAGACCTGGAACGCGCGCAGGGCTGGTTTGCTCGCTACGGCAAATGGACCTTGCTGATGTCCTGGCTGCCAATCGGCGGTGACGCACTTACCGTGGTCGGCGGCATTATGCGCGTGCCCGCACTGAGCTTTTTTACCTTGGTCGCCATTGGCAAAAGCCTGCGCTACGCATTGCTCATACTCGGGTACAATGCCGCGGTATAAACAACAGAGGTGACCGCAATGGCGTTAACAGCCAGTATTTTCAAAGCCGATATCGAGATTAGTGACCTGCGGCGCCACCATTACCAGCCCTATCAACTCACCCTGGCACGCCACCCCTCTGAAACAGACGAGCGCATGATGCTGCGACTCCTTAGCTTTGCGCTATTTGCCGACCCCACGCTGCAATTTACTCGCGGCCTCAGCAATGATGATGAGCCAGACCTGTGGCGCCACAGCCTGAGCGGAGAAACCGAGTTGTGGATTGAGCTGGGACAGCCCAGTGAAAAACGCTTGCGCAGAGCGCGCTCCAAAGCCCGGCACGTTGTCGTGGTTTGCTACGGCGGCCGCAGCACAGCCCAATGGTGGCAGGAAAACCAAGGCAAACTGAGCCAGCAAAGCTGGCTGAGTGTCGTCGAAATTCCGGAAGACGAATCGCGAGCCTTGAGCGCGCTCACGCAGCGTTCAATGCAACTACAATTCACGCTGGATGAAGACAGTGTGTGGGTGTCGAGCAGCAGTGACAGTATTGCCCTCCACCCGCAATGGCTGCATAGTGAACAGCGTGCTCAGTAACGAGCCCCTGAAAACGAAGGTGTCACCATGATTCAAATCCTGGGTTTGGACCATGTGGTGCTGCGTACAACGCGCCTCGCCGCGATGATCGACTTTTACCAGCGCCTTGGTTGTCACATCGAGCGCGAGGAAGCACAGCTGGGCCTCTATCAACTGCGCGCCGGTGCCAGTCTTATCGATATCGTCCCTGTGGAGGCCCCGCTAGGCCAGGAGGGCGGCCCAGCACCGGGGCAAGATGGCCACAATATGGACCATTTCTGCCTGACCTTGGAAAACTTCGACGGCGACGCTGTGCTGGCCTACCTGGACGGCCAGGGCATTGTCCATGAGGGCATTCAACGGCGCTATGGCGCGCAGGGGTACGGTCCATCCATCTATATTCAAGACCCCGAGGGCAACCGCGTGGAATTGAAGGGCCCGCCTGAAACCGCAGCACAAACGTGACACCCACATTTCCTCCAGATCAAAAATTCATGACAAATTCATCTAATATCGCGTTTTGAAATAAATTCGTCATACCCCTGTAACAATGCATGGGCATACTGCCCACCATTAAAAGACCACCGCAGCACAGTGTCGCTGCTTGCAAACTCGTCAAGGGGATCGAATATGTCACTCAATAGTTTTCGCGCAGTTTTGGCCGCCGCAGCACTTTTCGTAGCGGGCGCTGCCAGCGCCGACGAGCCTCAGCTTCTTCTTGAAGAAGTTACCGTTATTGGTGCGGTTCACAGCAGCGATGCCGTCACCGTTGCAGACATTGATATGGCCGGCGACGACAGCCTTGCCGACGTGCCAGTCGCCTACGAATAAGCCCTCTCTACTCGGTATCGGCCACGCGGCTTTTTAGCTGCACGGCCGATACAATGCGTAGCCCATCCAGCAGCGCGTTCATCGCCAAAAAGTCAGCCTGATCACCATGACTGACGGCCAGGGCAATGTGTCCGGCACTAAATGGCCCCAGCGCACTGTCAAAGTTTTCCCAGCGTTCACCCGTCCAGGCTTCTACCCACATGTGGGGCACAAACACAAAACGCCTGCCTAAAAAGCGTTCGTTGTTGTAAGCCACTCCCATAACAACCCGGCTGGGAATGCCGGCGGCCCGCGCCAGGGCCGCCAACATCAGCGCATGTTCTGTGCAATCGCCCCGAGCATTCTCCATTGCCTGCTGCGCTGTCGCGTAGCCGCTGTATGTGGCCACCTCGTTCATATGGGCACTGACAAAACGGGTTAGGCGCTGCATTTTTACCGCTGGCGCTATGGGCGCCTGACCTATCAACTCATCCACCACGGCGGCGAATGCCGAGGCCTTCGCGGGTAACCAATAGCTCGCGCCAAGGTAATCATCCATGGGCGCCGCCTCAGGCGAGGCTAGCTCACAGTGCTTACATACAGTGACCAACCAATCATTACCCTCTTTTTGCACGGATTGCTGGCCGGTGCCCGGCGGCTGCCAATGCGAGGGCGCACCGCGAAGCTGGTAGCGAACTTTGCCATTCAACGCCTGGTCGCTTATGCGATAGGGAGAGCGTAATAACCGTTGGTATACATGACTCATCGCCTCTAATGGCTCAGCGCGGCAGGCTTCATCACAGGGCAACAACCACATCGACTTGCCGGCAGATTCGCTGTACTGCGCCAACACCGTAAAATCGCCGTCGGCGTAGTAAATCGCACTGTGCTGCCACGCTCCCTGGCGCTGAACATCTTTACTAATTTTCCAGCGCAGCACCGTCAACCAAGGCGTCAATGCTGTAGACAGGGCCTGCGTCAACGGCGCATTCAGCGGTGTAAACCGGTAGCGCACCGCTTCCACCGCCTGTTGCGCAAAACTCCATTCCTGGGTAAGCAACTCACCGCTCTTGGCATGCTGCGCGAACAAGCGCTGCCGCTGATGAGGAAACTGCGCCACAGCCTGACCAGTAACAGGCGTGAAGGCCTGCCCCTGAGATAACCATAGACGCTGGCCACGGTATTCAATGGCCAACCTGTGACTCGCCGCCCGCGACTGCTGCACCTTAGTTGCCTGAAGCGGCCTGCCATCGCGCGCCTCTACGTAGCGAAGTCGCGTTTCTGTTTGCTCAGCGGCCTCCCCCGGCTGCTGAATTTGAACACGGAGCGTTTGCTCGGTCGAGCAGCGCGTGTCGTCGCAAAAACTCACTAACTTCCTCAGCCCCACGGGCACGCCATCGACGCTTAATTTCTGCCAGCGGGTAGTGGCCTGCGACGCCGCAGGAATAAATGAGTCTTCGCCGGCTGCATGCGGCGGCACCGCAGCACAAGACGCCACCAGCGCGAGCAATACCAAAACCAATAATCGACTACGCACACGCCCTTCCATCGTATTTTGAAGCCCTTACCCTGCGCCAGCCTACCAGAGTTCGCGTAAAACTCGATGACACAACAACCGAATTTTCACTACAGCGTATACAATGCTATTCATCAGCCCGGGAGTTCTCATCATGCGCCGCTTATTTCTTATTACATCGACTGTCGCCCTTCTTTTCGGCTGCGCAGCACCGCAGCAATCGCCTGAGCAGGTCGATACCCCCAGTGCACTCTCAAGCTGCCCGTCAGCGCCGCGCTGCGTATCGAGTCAGAGTGAAGAGCTGGATGCTTTCACTTCACCATTTAAAGTCACCTCTGCCGAGCAGTGGCAAACCCTGCAATCACTGCTGCGCTCACTGCCGAGAACCCAGGTCATCGCACAATCCCCGCACTACCTCCACGTGGAGGTCCGCAGTAAAATAATGCGCTACCGTGACGATGTTGAGCTGCTGTATACACCGGAAAAAAATCGCGTCGATGTGCGCAGCGCCTCTAAAATTGGCTACTATGACTTCGGCGTAAATCGCGAGCGCATCGAAGCACTGCGTTTGCGCTTCCTGGACGCTACAGCGACGCCCTGACCGCACTCTACGTTTACATAAGGCGCTATGCGAAAAACCGACAAAAAACGCGAAAAACAACTGGTCCACCGCCTTAACGACGTTTGCGAAACCGCGCTGGCCAAACCCCTGCCGGGCTTTTGCTGGCTGACACACACCGTTGACTATCAGCGTTTTCCCAACAGCTTACAGGTCTATTGCGTCGTCGAGGAATCGATGGAGCAGGGTGGCGTATGGATCGGGGAGGAATGGTTGAGAGACGCCATTATTCGCGCGCTGGCTGAAGAGGGCTGGCAAATCCGCAAAACACAAATTCACTGCCTGAGCGAGCCCGCGCTCAACAGACGCCAACTCAGCGAGAAATCACGATAATGACTAGCCCTGCCCCCATCGAGATAGAACGTAAATACCTGGTCAGCAATAACGACTGGCGTTTACAGACCGAGGCGCTGGGCGTCAAAGGCTGCCATATGGTGCAGGGCTATCTTAGCCGAGACCCGCACCGCAATGTTCGGGTACGCATTGCCGGTGATGCCGCCTGGCTAACCATTAAGGGCATCAGCCAAGGCGCGAGCCGCGTCGAGTTTGAATACGCCATTCCCCTCGACGACGCCCGCGCAATGCTCGTCCTGTGTGAGGGGCCGCTGGTTGAAAAAACCCGCTATACCCTGCCTATTGCCAATGACACTCGGTACTGGGAGATTGACGAATTTGCCGGTGACAACCACGGCCTTATCATCGCCGAAATTGAGCTCGATCACGACAAGCAGCCAGTCCCCTCCGCCAGCTGGCTGGGTAAAGAGGTAACCGGCCAGGTCCATTACTACAACAGTAGCTTGTCGCAACAGCCGTTTAGCAAATGGCCGCAGGCACTGCGCTCACAGCATTTCGGTGAAGGCTGAACTGCTGACTCTTACACTGCGATGCGGTTTGAAGTTGGGGCCATCCAGTTGTTCTATATGCCCACCTTTTTTTAGGAAATCCTCTACTTGGCGAGAAAGCTCAGCGCGAATTTGGCGCTGATGGTGTTCGGATTGTGAGGCCTGAGCTTTGTAGTAACGGTTCATCGCAATTCCTCTTATGGACATTGGGCAACGCTCAAGCGCCGCCGACAGCCAGAAGACTACGCCGCCCCCGTGACAAAATCGGGATGATTTTATGACAACTGTGCAACACCACTGCGTTTATTGGGGAACAAAAAAAGGCCGCCTAAGCGACCTTTTTCAAACACCTTAAAATTTAGAAAGCAGGCATTTCGTCAGCCATTTCACGGAGTTTGTTCTTGGCGACCTTCTCCAGGGTTGCACGCGGAAACTCGTCGACAAAGTACACAGCGCGCGGCACTTTAAAGTCTGCCATATTGGCTTTGCAGTGATCGATGATGGCCTGGGCGAACGCGTCGTCGTCCTCTGGCGCGCCCCAACCCTTAATAACGAAGGCAACCGGCACCATGTCCAGCATATCGTGAGACTTAGCAACCACCGCCACTTCGCCGACGCCGCCGCCGGGAACCTGCATGACAACCTCTTCCACTTGGCGGGCTGAGACGTTTTCGCCACCGACTTTCAGGGCATCTTTATCCCGGTCGGTAAAGTAGAAGTGGCCTTCATCGCCGACGTGAACCATATCACCGGTTTTGAACCAGCCGTTTTCAGTGAACGACTTGTCCATGGCTTCCTGGTTTTTGTAATACTCCAGGAAGATGTTTACGCCGCGTACCCCGTGTACCCACAGCTCACCGATTTCGCCTTTTTTACAGGGCTCGCCGGTTTCGGGGTTAACCACCGCCAAGTGATAGCCCGGCGTCGGTTTACCGATACTGCCCTGCGGCCACTCTTGCACGAAGTCTGAGCGCGTTGCGTGGGTAACGGTTTCTGTCATGCCCCAGCTAGCAAAAGGCTTGGCCTTCAGCCAACCTTCAATTTCCTTCCAGATAATGCCCATCGGCATCACTTTCAGGCTGTGCTCTTCGGGCACGGCCTGGGCACCAATTGCCTTAAAGACGAAGGGAATCATTGAGCAGTGAGTCACTTGGTGTTTGTCGATAATTTCCCAGAACCGGCTGGCAGAAAACTTGGGTAACAACACTGCGGTGCCGCCTACACCCAATGAGCCCCAGAATGCCCAGCTCTGACAGTTCACGTGAAAGAACGGCAGGAAGCCCAGGTAGACGCTGTCGCGGTCCATATTCATGCTCTGTGAGCCCATGGTGCCAGACCACAGGGCATTGGCATGAGTGTGCACTACTGCCTTCGGAAGTGATGTCGTACCAGAGGTAAACATAATCCCCGCTGGCAGCATGGGCTCGGCTGGGCGCTCGGGCACGGTGCTGGCATCGCCATATAGGGTTTCGAATAGCTGTTCGTCGTGCTGCTGGTCCGCCTCTGCGGCTTCGCCGGAGTTGTCTTCAGTAACAACCAGCCACTGGATATTTTTGGCGTTATTCTTAATTTCCTGCACGAACTTGGGCTGGGTGATTACCCCCACTGCCTCGGTGTGCGCGGCAAAGTACTCAATTTCGCCGCCCACACAGCGGGTGTTGGTGGTGACACCCACCGCACCCAATTTGGCACAGGCATACCATGCCAATACCATCTCTGGGCAGTTCTCGGCGTGAATCATAACCTTGTCGTGCTTGCGCACGCCCTTGGCGTAGAGACCCGCAGCGATTTTGCCGGTTTCTTCGTCAAAGGCCTTGTAGCTCCAGCTGCGCTCTTCGCCCGAACGCGGCTCCCAAATCATAAAGGGGTGATCAGGCCGCACTTCGGCCCAGTGCCGCAGGCGCTGCGGAATATCCTGGTCGGCAAAATCAAACTGCGCGGCGGCGGCCGCCACGTTCAGGTCAACACTCATAGCCACTCCTTTATCATCGTTAGGCATTCGATTGGCGTATAACTGAGCCCGATGTTACCGAGCTGCCAAGACCTTCTCTATGACAAAAACACTCACTCCACTGACATTTTGAGCAGCCGCAGCCAGCGAACTGCCGCCGCCGATTTTCCCAGCGTTCTCTGTTAAAATGCCGCTTTTGATTTTAGAGCCCGAATTATGAGCCTCAGCCCTACCCTGGACCTTGCCATCGACCTTATCCAGCGCCCCTCGGTTACCCCTGAGGACGAGGGCTGCCAAGCGCTAATGATGGCGCGTCTTGCCGCCATTGGCTTTCATTGCGAGCCGCTGCGATTTGGCGAGGTTGACAACTTTTGGGCGGTGCGCGGCGACGAGGGCCCGCTGCTGTGCTTTGCCGGCCATACCGATGTAGTGCCAACCGGCCCCGAGAGCGACTGGCAAACGCCCCCGTTTGAGCCAGAGATCAGCGACGGTATGCTGCGCGGCCGTGGCGCCGCCGATATGAAAGGCAGCTTGGCGGCTATGGTAACTGCCTGCGAACGCTTTGTGAGTGAACACGCCGACCACCGCGGTCGCATTGCCTTTTTGATTACCAGCGACGAAGAGGGCCCGGCAAAAAACGGCACTGTAAAAGTGGTTGAGTGGTTGGAGTCTCAGGGCGAAAAAATTGACTGGTGTGTTGTCGGCGAGCCCTCCTCGACCGACGCGGTGGGCGACGTGATCAAAAACGGCCGTCGCGGCTCCCTTGGCGCCGTGCTGAAAGTCAGGGGTATTCAGGGCCATGTGGCCTACCCCCATCTGGCGAAAAACCCCATCCACCTTGCGGCGCCGGCACTTGCCGAACTGGCTGCTGAGCAGTGGGATGAGGGCAACGACTTCTTCCCCGCCACGTCTTTTCAAATTTCAAATATCAACGGCGGCACCGGCGCGACCAATGTGATTCCCGGTGAGCTTGAGGTGGTTTTCAACTTTCGTTTTTCTACCGAGTTAACGGCAGACATACTCCAGCAGCGCACTGAGGCCATCCTGGATAAACACGGCTTAGACTACGCTCTGGAGTGGAACCTGAGCGGTCAGCCTTTCTTAACGTCGGAAGGCCCACTCGTGGAAGCGGCACAAAACGCAATACGCCGAGTCACCGGGCGCGACACGGTATTGTCGACCGCCGGTGGCACCTCAGACGGGCGTTTTATTGCCCCGACCGGTGCACAAGTTGTGGAACTCGGCCCCGTTAACGCGACGATTCACAAAGTGGATGAATGCGTGAATGCTGAAGACCTTAACCAGCTCAGCGCCATGTACCAGGCAATGATGGACGACCTGCTGGCGCGTTAATTATTGCCAAAGGCCTTTATTGGGTACACATCAAAGCGCACGGCCTTGCCGGTCACAGCAAATTGCGGCCTGCCCCTGGCCCCCAAGGCGCTGAGTGCCGGGCCATCGATAATCGGCGCTTTTGGCGGGCGCTTTACCACCACGCGGTGGCGGGCAACCGCCAGCGCCGCGGCGAGTAAGGCGTCGTCATCGTCGTCTTTGCCAACCAAATGATGGAACAGACGCATTTCTTTTTTCACCAGCGCAGACTTGCCCGAGTCGGGAAACATCGGATCCACATACACCACATCCGGGGCCTGATCAGCACTACCCAGACAACCGCTCAATCGCTCGATAGCACTGCCTTCGTGCAGCGTCATACGCTGTACAAAGCCCGCCACGTCAGGGTCTTGTGCCGCCCGCTTGAGCCCGTCGGTGAGCAGCGCCGCTACCACAGGGTGACGCTCGCACAGCTCCACCGACGCGCCGTACGTTGCCAGTAGGAAGCTGTCGCGCCCCAGCCCTGCCGTCGCGTCGATCACCCGCAAGCCTTCGCGGCGACCGCCAATCGCTTTTAATAACAGCTCTTTGCCGCGGTGACGCGTTCGCCACTGCTGAGAAAAATCGACATACACCGGGTGTTCACGGGCACTGGGCGCCAGGCCCAAACTCAAACAGCCCTGGTAGTCATAGAGATATTGCTGATCGGCATCTGCCGAGAATTGTGTGATGCATTCTAATGACAAGGCACGCGCCAAGGCATCGAGTTGGGGGTTGCCCTGGCTAACCACCTGCGGGGGACGCACGACGGTAGACGATCCCGTCGCCATTTTTTTGCTCGTCATTGTTATGGAGTCTGCCGCTCTGGTCCGCGATTATCTGAGCAGCGATTGTACCGTGGCTCTCGGCCCTGCGCCTAGCGCGTCACCTCTGGCATTAACGAATAGTCCAGCCACCGTCGATGACCATTTCCTGGCCGGTCATATTTCGCGCCGCATCACTGAGCAAGAAATTCATCGCGCCGCACAGCTCATCCATGTCGATGAAGCTCTTTTTGGGCATTGGCTCGAGCATAATTTTATTGATCACCTCATCCTCGGAAATACCGTGCGCCAAGGCCTGGCTGCTGATTTGCTTTTGCACCAGCGCCGTCTTTACGTAGGACGGGCACAGGGTGTTAATGGTGATATCACAATCTGCGGTTTCCAGAGCGACAGTTTTGGAAAAGCCCAACAAACCGTGCTTGGCCGCCACGTACGCGCTCTTATGGGGCGACGCCACCAGCGAGTGGATGGAGCCCACATTGACGATACGGCCAAAGTTTCGCGCTCGCATACTCGGTAATACGGCGCGACTCAGCAGGGCTGGGCCGACCAATAAAATCTCTGTTAACAATTTCCAGCGGTCGACGGGAAAGTCCTCCAGGGAGGCCACGTGTTGAATGCCCGCATTATTAATGAGTACATCGACGCCGCCCCATTCGTTCTCCAAACGCGATACCGCACCGCTGATGTGCTCTTGGTTGGTAACATCCAGCGGCAGGGCCAATACCTCAGCCGCCGCTCCGTTCAGTGACTGGGCAGCGGTAGTTACCGCTTGTTCATCAGCGTCAGTGAGGCAAACTCGAAAACCCTGTTTCGATAAATCAGCCGCAAGGGCCAGCCCAATGCCGCTGGCCGCGCCGGTAACTAACACTGTTTTGTGTCGCATGTTTGCCTCATCGTATTTGAGTTATTGGGGAGTTCGCTCTTCACCACATACCGCGCGAAAGCCCGCGGCCATAAAGGGAATCATTCGGTCGTAGGCGGCATCAAAATCCGACGACAAGCACTTGCCACCCGACAAGCGGTCTATACGACCGGTCTGCGCTAAGGTTAGCGCCAGGGCACCCGATACATAGTGATAACACCAGTGCAGGTCTTCATCCCGCGCCGTCGGGAAAATCTGCCGCAGCGCGGCAATGAAATCGCCCACGTGTTTGTCAAAGGTGTTTTCCATCATTTCCCGGCTCCACACCGGCGATGTCATTACATAGGCGAGCAGCGCCATGTAGTTTTTCCAGCCTGGATCACCGCTCTCCTGAGCCAGCTTTAGCGGCAACAAAAATGCCTCGATTACCTGTTCTAAGCGTTGCGGCTCTCCATCGGTAAACTGCTCCTGCAGTACCTGGCGGCGGGTGCTTCCGAGGTGTTCTGCACGGCGATTAAACACCGCGTAGAAAACATCTAACTTCTTGCCGAAGTGGTAATTGGCCAATGCAACATCCACCTTTGCACCCGTGGAAATTTGCCGCATGGTGACGCCGTCATAGCCGTGACGGGCAAAGAGCTCCTCTGCCACGTCCAGTATTCGCTCGCTCTTCACCGCATTTGTTTTTCTTGTCATTGTGCCACCCAGTTTTTCTAACACTGCAAATTGCCCGCTGCAGTGTTCGCGTTTGCTTGTGATGTAGACAGTGTTTTGCCACCGCTTGTATATTCAACGCTTGTTGAATATAGTGGCTCACCAATAAATAAAATACAAGGCGGATGGTACATGATATCGACAGAGGTCTTTAAATATGTGCTGACTGGTGGCTATGTTGCGCTGGTCTACTGGCTCTCCTGGATAGGCATGCGCCGCACGCGGGACATTAGCGGCTTCGCCATCGGCAACAAAGACATGAGCCCCTATATCATCGGCATTACGCTGGCAGCCTCGATCGCCTCCACGGCGACCTTTGTTATCAATCCCGGCTTTGTTTATGTGCACGGCGTTTCTGCCTATATGCACTACGCCGTCGCGGGGTCGGCCGGCATTCTTAGCGCATTCTTGGTCTTGTCACGCGGCTTCTTGCGCCTTGGCGAAGAGAAGCAGGCACTGACGCTTCCAGACTGGATATACCACCGCTACCAACACCGCGGCTTCAGCCTGTTTTTCGCCTTTATTAATTTATTATCGGTGAGCTTCGTGGTGCTTATTCTGGTCGGTTGCAGTCTGTTAATGACGGGCATCTTCCCTATCGAGCAAAAGCCAGCGTTGGTCATTGTGTTGCTGTTTGTATTCTCTTATGTGCTGATGGGCGGCACCTATGCCCACGCCTACACCAACACCTTGCAAGGCATAATGATGATCGTGGTCACCCTGCTGCTATTCGCCCAGGGCGCGGACTATTTCAACGGCGATTTTTTATCCTCACTGCGCGATATTGGCGAAGGCTACGCCGCAGTAATGAACACCGACAGCAATCTTTACTACGATTTTTTCTCAGTTTTCGGCGCGGGTTTTATCATCACCTTTGCACTGATGTTGCAGCCACATATTCTCACTAAAGTGCTGTATTTACGCAGCGAAGCGGACATCGGCAAATTCATTGGCACCACAGTTGTGGTTGGCACGCTGTTCACGCTTATTCTCATGGTTGGCCTTTACGCGCGACTCGACGGCTTGGAAATCAGCGCACAAGACACTGTCGTTCGCGAATACCTGTTGCATCAATTTAGTGGCAGTGTGGTCGGCGAGCTGACATTGACGTTTATTTTTATCACCCTGCTCGCTGCGGGGATGAGCACCCTCGACGGCATTCTTGTCTCGCTCTCTGCAATGGTGGTGAATGATATTGTCTCCCCGCTGAGCAAAAACCGCAGCAAGGGCCTGGCCTGGTCCCGCTGGACCCTGATTATGGTGGGAATCATTGGCTTAACCCTCGCCTGGAACCCACCTCCCTTAATCGGTTTATTCGCCCAGAAAGGTGTTTATGGTTTAGCGGCAGCGTCACTCGTGCCGATGCTATTTGGCGTGTTGTTTCGCGGCAGTTTACCGCTACCGTTGATTGCCAGCGCGTCGATCAGCGCGCTGCTTATCCACTTTTACCTCAATCTATTTGGCGGCATTGCCAACCCCGCCGTGTCGGCGAGCTATGCCATTTTAACGTCCATCGCCTACGTGCTACTCGGCCTGGCTTACTTACGTATTCGCAACGCGAAAAACTAACTGGCCTCGCGCAGCGCGCCATACATAAGGAGAAAATTCATTTGACTTTTCAACAATCGTTGAATAACGTCGAAACTGAATTCAACAACCGTTGAATAACAACTTATACAAATCAGTCGGAGCCAAGAAAGCGACTACCCTAAAATATTCAAGCCACAGGTGTTTCTATGATAAGTATAAAAAGTGACAAAAAGCCCCTCGCCGCCCTCATCGCCTTGTGCAGTGTTGCTGGCATCCATCAATCGGCGCTGGCCCAGCAGGCCGTCGCCCTGGAAGAAGTACTGGTTACCGCGCAAAAGCGTGAACAGAACCTCCAAGAGGTACCGGTATCGATCACCTCGCTCAATGCACTGGAGCTGGAAAACAAGGGAATTACTTCAGTTACCGAACTGGAGAAAAATGTCCCCAACACGCAAATGCGCGCCAGCCGCGCCACCAACTCTACACTCACTGCGTATATTCGCGGCGTGGGCCAACAGGATCCGCTGTGGGGGTTTGAACCCGGTGTCGGCGTGTATGTCGACGATGTTTACTACGCTCGTCCACAGGCAGCGGTGCTAGATGTCTTCGACGTTGAACGCATAGAAGTGCTGCGCGGCCCGCAAGGTACCCTGTATGGCAAAAACACCGTAGGCGGCGCGATCAAGTACATCACTCGCAGAATGACGGGCGATGCCGAAGCGAAGATCACCACTGCCGTTGGCGCCTACAACCAACGCGACATGATGCTGTCTGCACAGCTGCCTATTCTCGACGAACAGCTCTATGTCGGTGCGGCTATTGCGAAACTCACTCGCGACGGTTTTGGCGACGTTGATACCGGTTATGACATCAACACCGGCACCTATAGCAGCAGCCAGGAAAACTACAACAAGGATGTGCTTGTCGCACGCCTGAGCGCTGAATACACGCCAAGTGATCGACTGTTTATTCGCGTCGCTGGCGATCGCACCGATGACAACAGCAACCAGCGCTGCGGTTCACAGTCCAGCCCCACCGCCCTGACGCATCCCGCCAACGGCCAGCCGTTTGAAAGCTCGAGCAACCCCTACGACGGCGCCTGCGGCACCACTCATAAATCCAATGTGGAGAACAGCGGCTTCTCCTTAACCGCCGAGTACGACTTGTCTGACAACGTGGTGGTGAAGTACATCTACGCCAACCGCGAAGGTGAAACCCAGCAGTTCATCGACTTTGACGGAACCCCGCTGGACGCCTTCGACGTACCCGCCAAGTACAGCGATGAGCAGGAGTCCCACGAGCTGCAATTTAACTACGGCAGCGGCCGTCTGGCCTTCGTCGGTGGCCTCTATTATTTCACCGGCAACTCAGCCGGTGCCTTCGACGTGGTACTCAATGGACTCGGCGGCACCCCATACATGGATGGCGACCACTACGATCTGGCGATCGGCGGTGATGTGGATACCACCAGCACCTCGGTCTACGCCAATGTGAACTATGACCTCAGCGACAGCCTGACCCTAACGGCCGGTATGCGCTGGACCAATGACGAAAAGAACTCAAACATTCAGCGCCTGGCGTATAACACCACTAACTCCTTCCCCTATAGCACGCAGCAGGGCTCCGGCTTTACCCACGGTGACCCGGCCAACGATACCCTGCTGGCAACCTTTACCGACATCAGCGATAAAGACGCCGACAAAGACTGGAATGAGATTAGCCCCAGTATCAAGCTCGACTGGCAGATGAACGATGCCGTGATGTTCTATGTGAGCTATGCCGAAGGCTTTAAGTCCGGCGGCTTTGATATGCGCGGCGACGCCAGCAAAAACCCGGATATCGCCAAAGGCTATGATCCGGAAACCGTTGAGACCTGGGAACTCGGTGTTAAATCACAGCTGTGGAACGACCGCATTCGCCTTAATGCCACCGTTTTCGATATGGCCTATGACGACATGCAACTCACGGTGCAGACGGCCCAACCCGCACCGGTATTCTTCTCTTCTGACGTTGTGAACGCCGGTACCGCCGAGATACGCGGGGCAGAACTGGAGTCACTGCTGCAAATTACCGATGGTCTGAGCAGCTCTCTCGCACTGGGATACATGAATGCCGAGCTCACCGAGGTGCAATCGGGCGGGCAGGATGTTTCCGACAGCTGGGAAATGCTCAATGCACCCAACTGGACGGGCCAGTTTGCGCTGAATTATGAGAAGGACCTTGGCAACGCCGGTCGTATCGCCTTGAACAGCGCCCTGTCTTACCGCGATGCATCGCGCAACTTCAACAACGTTGAGTGCAGCTGCGACCAGGACGAGTCCTATACCCTGCTCGACGCCAGTGCCAACTGGTACTCCGCCGACGAGCATTGGACGGTGAGTGTGTTTGTGAAAAACATCGAAGACAAGGAATACAAAACCGGTGGCTACAACCTCGCCTCAGGCGAGCTGGCATTCTACGGCGCGCCGCGCACCTGGACTGCCAGCGTCAGCTACGCCTTCTAATACGCGCCCCGTTGCCCGGAGCCAGACACGTTGGCTGCCTCCGGGCCTTTTTACTCTATGAGCTAGCAATTATGTCTAAAAACTATAAAGACTATTGGTATACCAGTAGCGACGGACTGAAACTGTATGCGAGGGAATATGGCGATGAAAACGCAGACAGTATCATTTGTATTCCGGGACTAACGCGAAGCTCAGCAGACTTTGCCCTGCTGTGCGAGGAGCTCTCGTCACACTACCACCTGCTCGCCGTTGACCTGCGCGGTCGCGGCCGCTCTGACTACGACAGCAACCCAGACAACTACCAACCCGCCACCTATGCCGCCGATGTACTGGCGCTGATGGACGCCAAGCAATTGGACAGGGTGAAGCTGATCGGCACGTCGCTGGGCGGGCTAACCTCGATGATATTGTGCGCAACATCGGGTGCGCGCATCCGTGGCGCGGTGATTAACGACATCGGCCCCGAAGCCAACCCCGAAGGCATTGCCCGTATTAAGGCCTATGTCTGTGCAAGTCCACCACCGGTCACCACCTGGCAGGAGGCTGTGCAGCGTACCCGCGATACGCAACAACGTGAGTACCCGCTATTTAATGATGAAGACTGGCAAACCTTTACCCGCAACCTTTACGTGGAAAACAGCGACGGCCAGCCGGTATTGAACTACGACCCCAACATTGCCGTCCCCCTGCAAGCGGACAGCGACGGCATCCCCCCTGACCTGTGGCCCCTGTTTGAGGCCGCCGCCGCTACGCCAATGTTACTGTTGCGCGGCGAGTTATCCGACTTGCTCAGCCGAGACTGTGTGGCGCGCATGCAAGCCATTAAACCCGATCTTCACGTCTTGGAGGTCGCCAATACCGGGCACGCACCCCTGCTAACCGAAACCGAATCGCTCACGGCCATTCGCGCGTTTTTGGCAGAGCAATAGGCTTAGCCACCCGGCAACCTATGCTATCGGTTCGCCGGCCAGGGCATTGCCTGCGGCAACGCGGACAGCGCCGCGGCCTCGGCGGCGCAATCATTGGCACTCACCGCACCAGCGGATCGCAGGGCGACAAGCTCTTTACGCGCGGCTGCCAGAGCCTGCGTAAATTCAGGGTTATTGTGAAGCGCGGCGACCGCTGCTGCACCGACCGACCGCCCCTCTAGAACATCGCTTTGCCAATGCACATTGCACACCACCCGGCTCTGGCCAAAGGCGCGCCCCCTGGCCAAAATCGCGTCCTGTCGCTCGGGCGCTAGCTCGGCGAGAATCAGCGCCCAGGCCCAGCCCAGCGCCGCGTGCCCCGAGGGAAAAGAACCATCCTTCCTCAGGTAATTCTCTTGTTCAGGGGTACAGCTGGCCTGGCCATTCACCATAAAGGGACGCTGGCGCTGATAGTGATTCTTCGCTGCGTAGGTCGCAAAGCCCGCATCGGTCAGGCTGCGGCGAAGCAAGCGATATAGCTGAGGGGTTTGTTCGGTGTTGATGGGTAAATCCAAGGCGCAGGAAAAGACGTCTGCGGCAGCGGGAAAGCGCAACTCTGCGTCGCGGCGCGCCTGTTGCCAACGCGGTGATTCGCGCAGCGTCAACACCTGTTCATTGATCGCTCGATCCAGGGCTTCTGCCGCACTGCCTTGGGCGGGTGGCGGCGACACCAAGGCCAGACTATTCGGCACCGCCTGCGGCGATAAATAGCCCTGCAAAATACCGGGCCGAAGCTCTGCTACGGGCGCCAGCGAAGGCACTGTGGTGGCCGGTGAGCAGGCGGCAAAAAAAGGCAGTACAAACACCAGCGCGGCAGCGCGGTGGAGGCAGCTAAATCGCTTCATGGGCAGTTCCTGTTGTTATTATTGGCAGTGGGGGCAGGCCCCACCACAAACGCTACGCCATCATGCCCTATCGCGCCATTGCCATTTTGTCATTAAGCCGCTGAGCGCTCCAACATATCGGTGATTCGTCGCAAGGCTGGCAACAGCATTTTTTGCAATAATTCGGCATCATCGCGCGGCTGCAGCGCCTGCGCGAAGCAGTCCAGCCATTGCTGACTGTGTCTGGATGCCAGCCCCAGGCCCCGGTGCGCCGCGGTAATGCACATACTGCCGTTGCGCTCGGTATACACGGGTGGCCCGCCCATCCAGCTGATCAGGTACAGACTTAGCTGCTCGCTTACCGGACCGAGGTCCGGCGTGTGCATGGCGCGAATTTCTTCATAGGCTGGCTCACTGTCCATCAAGCGATAGAACTCGGCAACAACATCGCGAATGCCACGTTCACCCAAAATCTCGTATGGCGTTTGCATGGCAACCTCACTCAAAGGAAGAAGTCCGTATTCGGCTGCCCCAGCATTGTAGCGCCCAAATTGCGGCCAAACTTGAAGGGGTTATTCGCCACGTGTTGGCGGCCAGCATTAATATCCAACCACGCGCGATTGAGCGGGTGACCGCAAAAGATTCCCTGTGCGCCACAGGCGATGAAAAGCTCGTTCACGGCATCGGCGCACTTGCGGGAAATGCTGGCGGCATGGAAGCGGCGCTGAATACGCTGCTCAATGGCGGGTGTGTCACCGGCCTCGGCGGTATTCACAAAATACGCCAGATCATCTTTGAGCATTACCCGGCACTCGGTAATTGCCGACACGGCATTGGCCAGTGCCATTTGCACATTGGGGTCTTTGGCTGCGCGTGCACCATCGTTCAAACCAACGCGATTGCGATTCACCTCAACGTAGCTGTCCACCACGCCCTGCAAGGCACCAATGGACGAGCAGGCAACCGCGCGAGTGAAAATCTGGCCGAAGGGCAAACGGAAAATAGCATTGGTGTTTTCCTTACAACCCGGATTGTCGCCGCTAAAACCGTCCGCACTGCGGTGGGTGCGGTACTCGGGTACAAACACCGGTTCTTTGATCACGATGTCGTTCGAGCCCGTTCCCTGGAGGCCGCTCACATCCCAGTTATCGACGATGTCATAGTCACCCAACGGCACCAAAAAGGTCCGGTAGTCAGGGGCTTCGCCGTCGGCCGCGGGTGGCACCATGCCCCCCAAAAACGCCCACTTACAGTGCTTGGAACCCGAGGAAAAACCCCAGTGTCCAGACAGCATATACCCCCCTTCGACACGTTTTACCTTACCCACTGGCATATATGAGGACGAGATCAACGTGGAATCGTCGTCGCCCCACACATCTTGCTGTGCGCGGTCGTCAAACATACCCAGCTGCCAATTGTGGATAGCGACTACGCCGAGTACCCACGCGGTCGACATGCAGCCCTCGGCAAGAGTTTGCTGCACATCAAAAAATTGCTGGGGAGGAAGCTCATAGCCGCCGTAGCGGGCGGGCTGCATAATCTTGAAAAATCCGCTGCGCTGCATCTCGGCAATGGTGGCATCCGGCAGGCGACCCAGTGACGCTGCCTCGTCTTGACGCTCAAGCAGGGCGGGAACCATGGCGCGGGCGTCGAGCAACAGCTGTTTACTACGGTTAAAATCACTCATTATTTTCTACCTCAATTCTTGCTAGTTGTCGGCGTGCTGCCAGTGATGGCCCCACTGTGAGGGGCGCGTACTAAAGGTGGGGCGGTAGTGCTGCCAATCCAGCTGCAATCCGCCGCAGCCAAACTCAATCGCAAAACCGCCTGGGCTATTTACATACACCGATACCATCTGGTCGTTGCAGTGTTTGCCCAGCGACGCGGCCACACCAACGTTGTGGCTGCGGCAACGGTCCATAAACAGTCCCAGTTGATCGAGGTCGGGCACCTCAAACATCAGGTGCACACAGCCACTCGCCGCCGGATTCGGATCTTGGTAAATGGCCAGGCTGTGGTGCCGGGGGTTATCGACATGAAGAAAGTGCAGGCCCTGCTCGCCCAGCTGCATGGAATCGGTAAACTCAAAACCCAACAGCCTGTGATAAAAATCGATACAGGCGTCAAACTCTCGGGTTGGCAACACATAGTGCCCCAGCCCCATGTCGCCGTTGAAGCCGGTTTCAAACGCGGGCACGCCGACCTCGCTTTGCAAGGCTAAACAGTCCAGCGCGCAGCTTTTCACCAGTTCAACTCGCTGACCGCTGGGGTCGTTAAGGGCCAGTCCGTCACGTATTTTGCGCTGCGCACATGCCGCCTCGCTTAGGCGGCTGACGTGCACGCCCTGCTCGGCCAAACGTGTACTCAGTGCCTCCAAGTCCTCATCGGCAGCAAGCTCCCAGCCCGCTGTATGAAAGCACTCACGCTCGCCGTGCACGACAGCCACTCGCCAGCAGTAAGCGTCCATTTTATAGAGGTCCCAGTCCACCGAGCGACCCGCCGCCTGCAGGCCAACAACCTGCGTGAGAAAGTGGGCCCACTGGGCGGTGTCACGGGTCTCGATCAGCACATAACCGAGAGCGTTAATGCGTGTCAGTGACATTACTCTGACCCCGCCTGAGCGTGGGGATACTTGATTCGCGTTTCGTGCTCTTTCAGCGCGGTGATGTTATCCGGGATGTCTGCAACGTCCATATAGAACTGGCTGTACCACTTGCGCAGCATATTAATCGGGCCGTCGCCGTCGCACATTAGTGGGTTATCAATGCGAACTTTGTTGTTCCAAATTTCAACGTCCTGCACGAAGGAGTCGACCGACATCTGCGTGTAGGCCTGCACTAAGGCGGTATTTTCCTCTTCACTCAGGCTGGGGTCTTTCTTAACCATGACGCCTAAGCGAATGATGAACTCCTCCATGTTTACCGGCACGTGGCTCACCAGCAGGTGGGTCGTGACTTCGCGCCCGTCCATCGAACCGACCATGGTGGTGGTCATATACGCGGGCCCTTCGTAGGTCGCAACGGAGGTAAAGCCCTGGCCCTCGTCGGCCAGAATATCGTGACCACCCGACATCACCTGCGTGTAGGTGTGCCCGTCTTGAATGTTTTTGAAGGTCTGCACTTGGGAGTAGTGAACAGGGCCGAAGTGCGCCATATCGGCCATGTTATCGACCAGCTCACGGCAGTTGGAGTGAATGGTAAATTCGGCAATATTCCAATCGGACCACTCGCCAGAAAAATAATCACTGTTGCGGCGTGGACGCTGCTCGGGAATGGGTGGGTGACCCTCCGGGTCGTGCCAGACAAAGGCGAGGCCGTTTTCTTCCATAACCGGCATCGAGGGAATCACTGCTTTCGGGGGAATGCGGTCGGCATAGGGGATATCGTCACAGACCCCATCGCCACCCCAGCTCCACTCATGGAAGGGGCAGCGCAGCGAGTTTCCGCACACTTTGCCACGGCTCAAGTCCGCCCCCATATGCGGGCAATACGAGCCGACGACAAATAGCTCGCCGCTCTCCTCTCCCCGAAACGCAACCCATTTACTGCCAAAATAATTTAATGCCGTAGGCTCGCTGCCAAAACTGCTGGCTTTACCCAGACAATGCCAGCCCCTCGCGTAGCGCTCTGGCAGGGGCTTGGTTTCGATGATGTAGGGTTCGCGCAGGGGCTTGTTCATGGCGGCTGTCCTCTGTGTTCGCTGTTGTCACCACTTGTGACAACTCATGGCACACAGAGTAAGGGGCGCCCCGCTACTGGAATTTGATATAGATCAACTGCGCTCAGCTGCCCATCCGAATGGACGACCTCCAAAAAGACGAGTCGAACACCGCCTATTCCGGGGCGATCAGGCTGATAGCACCGCGGATGTCTCCCACCGCATAGCCCGTCGCACGGTCTTGGGGATAGCGTTCAGACAAGGCTTTTACTACCGGTGGCGCCAAATTGCTGCCGTGGCAATTCAGGCATAAACCTTCCACGCCTTGCGCCTTCATAAAGCGATAGCGACCATCCTGCCATTGGCCATCGTTTAGCGCCGCGACCGCCTCTCCCTCAGCCTTACGCCGCTCAAAGTCTTCGAGCACGCCGCGCTCATAGGCGTCGGGCACCGCATTGGGGTTGCGCGCTTTGAGGCTGACTCGCTTAACTGTCCAACCCGTGTCCTGGCTAATTTGCGCGGCAATGGCCGGTGCAATATCCGCACATACGTTGATGGCATGGGCAAAGCCTCCCGACTTCACTGCTGCCTGCAACTGCGGCTTCAAGGTGGCACCAAAGCGCTTCACGATAGGCAGGGCCTGCGCTTGCATTTCAGCAGCACTGGGCTGGGACGGTTGCTGGGGCTCGGCGATGGCCGATACGGCAAGAGAGCCAGCAAGTATGGCGATGAGGGATGTTTTAACAGACATAAACGCGCTCCGAGGTGACATGCCCCACCATTATCGCCGTTTAGGCGAGCAAGTGGGCGGGACATATCGTCGCAGTGACGCCGGAGCTACCAGTTAAAGCGCAGCGATCCGTATACCTGGCGTCCAGGGTTTTGCTGAGCATAGTAGGTTCCCGGGAACAGCACCGAGTCTATCACCTGATTCTGAGTGCGCTCATCGCTCGCATTCTTCACACCCACGGTGGCACTCCACCACTCATCTGCGCTGGCAAGCGACAGGCGCAAATTAAGCTTGGTGTTAGCAGGTACACGGGTGTTGTCGTCGAGGTCGACATCGGTGTATTGCTCACCTTGATGGATGATATCCGCCGCGATATTCACACTGAAGGCATCGCCCAGCGTAAAGTGCAGGCTGGGGCTCAGTGTCGCGCTCACTTCGGGGGCAAAGGCGATGCGCTCGCCACTGAGGTCCTGGCGCTGATCAATGCCATCCGTGACCGGCGCGGGCGCGCCTTGATACTCGTCGTAGCGCGCATCAAGCAAACCCAACGACCCCGACATTGACAGCGGCTCCCAAGGCGTCAGCCACTGCCAATCCACCTCCAGGCCCTGCGAGGTTGCCGTAGCGGCATTACTAACGTCGAAGAACACGCCATTAAATGCCAGGACCTGTAGGTCCTCAAACTCGGTGCGGTACAAGGTGGCATTCACGCTGAGACTGCGGTCGAAGAAACGCCCCTTGATTCCCAGCTCCGCCGTGGTTGCATTTTCGTCGTCGAACTCAATGTCTTCGCCGGTGAACGAAATAGCATTGAAACCGCCGCTTTTAAAACCGCGACTCACGGTTGCAAAGACATTGGTTTCTTCGCTCAGGTAGTACATAACAGAGAGTTTGGGCGACACGTCGCGTTCGTTACGCTCGAGCCCACGCTTGTTGTAGTCCTGGGTATCCAGTAACAGCGGCGTGACACAGGCCAACGCGGGCAGCATGGTGGTACTGCTACAGGCCGACTCTCCCAAACTATCAATGCGCTTGTCTTCGCGATTAAAGCGCAGCCCCGGTGTCACCACCCAGTTATCGCCAAGGCTCAAACTGAATTGACCAAACAGCGCCAGCGACTCGGTGTTTTGCAAGTAGTGAAAACGGAAATGGTCGTCGGTGGTTGTTTGGGCCAGTAGTCGTAGCGCGGGCAGCAAGATCGCATCACTGCCTGCCATTTGTTGGGCGTCGTCGGTTCCCAGCCAGCTGCCGATGTCATCCCCTAATTGGAGCTTGGCATTAAGTTCGTAGTCCGACTCGAAGTAGAACAATCCAGCGACAAACTGCAAGTCATTCCCCAAGCCAAACAAGCTTTCGGCGTTACCCGTAAAGCGCCATTCCAGGGTGTCCTGACGGTAGTCCTCACGGTTAAACAAGGTGAGCAGATCTGCCGGTGAAACATCCATATCCTGGTCTTGCTCAACAAAAAAATCGCTGCGCCCCAATACGGCAACCATATTCAAGTCGCGCAGTGCGCCAACTTCGCCAAAGCTGTATGACAACTTGGCGCTGTAGGTTGTTGACCCTTTCTCCAGCTCGCCGTCTCGGTTCATGCTAGTGGTGAAGTCTTCCGGGTCATCTTCAATATTGGCATCAAAATCGGCCAGATAGTCGCGCGTATCCGCATCCAGTGCTTTTAGCTGCTTCGGCCAATAGGCCATTTCGGTTTGTGACTCCAGCGCAATGAGCTCGATCTCCATGGCATCGCTGGGAACAAATAGCAGTTTTAAGCGCTGAGCATCCTGCTCAGAAGCCTCTTGGTCGCGCCCGCTAAACTGATTATGCAATTGGCCGTCGCGCTGGGTATCCATCGCGGCAAAACGAAGGCCAAACCAATCGTTGACCATGCCCCCGGCACCCACCTCTACTCGCTGTTCACCAAACTCGCCTGCGCGCAGCTCGGCGTTGGCGCTGAACGCCTCGGTGACGGGGCGGCTGAATACGTTGAAAACACCTGACACGGTATTCTTACCAAACAGCGTGCCCTGTGGGCCGCGTAACACTTCAACGCGACCGACATCAAACATACCTTCGGTAAAATAACCGGCCCGCCCCATAAACAGCTCGTCTTGCACCAGCCCCACGGAGCTTTCAAAACTCGGATTAAAGGTATTGGTACCGAAACCGCGAATAAAAATCTGCGGAGAACCTGGGTCGTTATCGTCCATGCGAACATTGGGAACAAAAACCGACAGTTCCTGCAAATCGCCGATTGCGGCATCCTGCATAAACTCGCCGTCGACAGCGGTCACCGAAATAGGCACGTCCTGCAGACTCTGCTCGGTTTTTTGCGCGGTGATAATCACTTCTTCCAAGACCCGCGACTGAGCCTGCACGACGCCAGCCGAGGCAATACCAACCATGCACAGCAGAGGGCGAATAAATGCGGATTTCATCAATAATTTCCTTATTAGCAGCAGCTAGCTAAGCCGTTTAGCACGCCGTATTAGTCGCGCATGCGCGTCCCAAAAACAGAGGCCAGATGACCATTCAAAAAGCGCCCATCGGGATCGAGTTCTTCACGCAGCGCCGTAAAGTCCTGCCACTGGGGATATAGCTTGGAAAGCTGCGCCGCATTCAGACTATGCAGTTTCCCCCAGTGCGGGCGGCCCTCATACTTCCAGAATATGGGCTCAACCGCGGCAAAGAAATTGTGGTAGTCCAGCTCGTAAGACTGGTGCACAGAGATCGCACAGCCGTCGCGACCGCTGAACATTGACAGCGGTATATCATCGGCCTTGATATAGCGGTACTCCAGCGGCAAAAAGCTGTTCAAGTTCTTCTTGCGCACCAGCGCCATGATCTCTCGTAAGCAATCCGGGCCAGCCTCGGCGGGCACGGTATACTCCATTTCGTTAAACCGCTGAT
The DNA here is from genome assembly GCF_057370015.1 of Spongiibacter sp. C9W. Taxonomy (NCBI): domain Bacteria; kingdom Pseudomonadati; phylum Pseudomonadota; class Gammaproteobacteria; order Cellvibrionales; family Spongiibacteraceae; genus Spongiibacter; species Spongiibacter sp. C9W. Next base: position 3,368,268 of record NZ_CM170672.1, on the reverse strand, counting down.
CGCGCACATTGGCAAACACCTTGTATGACTGGTCGATCACGTCGGGAAAATCCATCTGCTTAGCCAGCGTATTCACCAGCGATGCCCGAGCATTCGGAAAGCCCCCTGCGTATTTATGCACATTGCGCAACAAGCTCACTTTGTCGCCATCACCACCGCCCTCTTTGGGCAGCGTGTTCGGATCGTTAGTTTCGTTCAGTGTCACGCACAGCGAAACATCCGAATGCAGTATGGGAATAAATTCAAAGCGATCATTCTCTTTGCGCAAGCGGTCTACATCTTCGAGCAGTTCGTTGGTGTCCTGCACCCAGGTTTGCTCATGTACGCGGAACGGTTGCCGGTTTTTCATGCGAATGCGGGTAATTACCCCCAAGGCGCCCAACGAAACGCGAGCGGCGGAGAAAATCTCAGGATTATTTTCCGCATCGCAATCGAGTACGTCACCACTGGCGGTAATTAAGCGCAGACCGCTGACATACGCCGAATAGGAACCGTAGTCGATGCCGGTTCCATGGGTAGACGTTGCAATGGCTCCCGCCAGCGTTTGGTAGTCAATATCCGCCATGTTGACCAGCGCCTGTCCCGCCTCATGCAGGGGCTGCCCCATCTGCGACATGGGCGTTCCCGCCCAAAATTCCGCTTCCAGGGTGTCAGGGTTATGGCCGATCATGCCCGTCAGTTGCGCCAGTGACACCAGCGTGCCATCGGTCGGAACCAACGCAGAGAAGGAGTGTGAGGCCCCAACCGGCCGCACCACGCCGCGGCTGTTTTCCAGCAAGTCGGCAATGGCCGCTTCGCTGGTGGGCGCGACCCGTTGCGCGGGAATACAGCGCTGGCCACCGGACCAGTTCGACCACGGAATCAGTCTTCGACGCCGCGCGGCCGCCGATACGGGGCTCCAACTTGTCACCGCACCCAGGGCGGCGGCCGTTGAGAGTTGCTTAAGAACGGTTCTGCGAGTAACAGCCACAACTATTCTCCCTGTACACCAGCCATCAGTTCGATCAGTGCGACAAAGTCATCCTCTGAGCACTGGGGACACATGCCCATCGGCGGCATGGAATTAAAGCCATCTATGCTGTGATCCAACAGGGTGTCCATCCCCTTGGCCATTCGCGGCGCCCAGGCCTGGACATCACCACTGATCGGCGCGCCGGTACCGGCAACACCGTGGCAATTCATGCAGGAGCTTTCGTAGGTACGGCGCAACACCGGGTCGTTAATTTGTAGCGCTGCAATCGGTGCGGCTGCCTCGGCGGCACTTTCACCCGTTTCTGAACTGCAGGCAACCAGGCCGGAAAAACCGGCAAGCAGCAGCAATGCGATACGTTTTTTCATTGTTTTTTCCTCTTAATCCGCCGGGGTGCTCGCCAGCGCGTCAAACGTTTTGCGACATTACCGGCCACTGGTCGATGATTTTGCCACCGCGCAGTACCAGTAGATCGCCAAATTCAAGTAGTACACTCTCGCTAATCATCGGCCTTAAGAACACGTGGTCATCCACCTGCAAATTGGTTGCCGGGGAGCCATTGACGATTTCCTGGTTGGCGCTGTGGCCAAAGTTAGCGTTGAATTGCAGCCCCTGCGGCGCTTCGTAGTCTGCGCGCCAATAGCCGCCGTAAACGAAATACGTCTGGCGCTGATTGACATCCCACCACGAGAAAATAGCCGACTTATCGTCCAGTGCAGGCAGGCGAATTGGCCCTTCTGCCTTGAGCACCGGCGTGGCAATAAACGCCGCGGGGCGATGCCCTTCCAGGGTGGCAAGATCATAGTGGCTGGGCTTGAGCAGCGCCGTTCCCACACTCACTTCGGTACTCAATGATTCCCGCTCGTGCAGGCGATAACTCGGACTGCCGCCGGTATTTAAGGTAAGACTGCCCTGCCACATCGCCGGGTAGCGTTGCCGGGCGAGGTCAACATAGTGTTGATAGCTTGCCATGGCTTTATCGAGCAGCTCCTCGGGGCTCCCCAAAATACCCGGCACCCCCGCGCCAACATGGGCGTCGTAACCCATAAAGCCGCTAAAGGTCAGTTGCTCGGGGTGAGCGTGGATCAGGTCGAGAATAGCGATCAGCGCCTCATCACTATCAACACCACCGCGGTGAAGGCCAACGTCGATCTCAACGTTTACCAACATGGAGGTGCCCAAACGGTTTGCCAGCTCCAGGTATTGTTGCAAACGCTGAGGGGTATCTATTAACCACTGCAGCTGGCGAGAGGGGTCAAAACTACCGCGATGGCGCGCGTAAAATTCCTCGGCCGACTTAACCGGCAATGGCTTACCCAGCAGTAGATCAGCGTCGGGGATATTTCGTGCATCGTGATTCAAAAAGGGTTGGTGGAAACTCATGAATCGCTTACTCCCAGACTTAGCTGACACATAGTCAAGGAGTTTCATGCTGGGCAGTGACTTTTCTACAATGCGATAGTGCTTACCGGTTTTGGCCAGACTGTCGGTGACCAAGGCCAAATTATAGTCAACGCGATCCAGGTCTATCACCATCACCGGGCGCATAGGACCATTGCGCTGTAACTCGTCGTTAAGGCGGCGAAAATAGGCGTTATAAGGCTCGCCGTTGTCACCGGGGCGCAACCACAAGCCGCCCAGCCCTGCCGCCATTGTGGCGCCAGCGGCCGCTAATACCCGGCGGCGCTTCATAGCCTGCCTTCCTGAAATTGCCCGAACGTCCACACTGTATTCATTATTATCATTGCCTCTCCGTTGCTGGCTGCACAAGGGGTAGTTAGTGCATAGCATAGCTCGCTCTGACAAGGGCATCTTGACCTTAATGCCTGGAAATTGACCCAACTGTCCACGGTTGGCAGATGATCAGCGCGCCGGACTGTAGTACCTTAAGGCAACGATTCACAGTCCACACACGCCAAACCATGCACAAGGCCAGCCCAGACAACGATGCAATGCAGTACACCGTTGCGGTGCACTTCCTGCGATTGCTCACCGATTACTGCGACGCTAACGGTCTGCCTGCCTCACAGCTACTGGAAAGCCACGGCCTGCCTGTTGAACTGCTGGAACAACCCGAAAAACGCATCCCCTACCTCTGTTATGCAAGCATGCTCGACAGTGCCGCAGCGCAGTTGCGCGACCCGCACCTGGGCTTGCATATGGGCCAGTTCGTGCGGCCAGGACATGTGGGGGTGGGTGCGCTGGCGCAGTTCGCCTGCGCCAATGTAGAACAGCAAGTACAGCGCTTAGTGCGTTACTCGGGTTTAGATTACGACGCTTTCCGGGACGAGGTGGTGCACGAAAACGGCGATGTTGTGCTGCGCTGGCATTGTCTGTTGCCGCCGGAAATCGCCCTTAGCCACCACCATGCCGAGCTCAACTTCGCCGTTGTCAAAACCCTTGCTCCTCAGTTTACCGGCAGCGATATTCGCGCCACGTGGATCCGGTTTCGGCATCCAGCCCCCGAAGACAGCGAAGAATTGCAACGCTTCTTCGGCTGCCCGGTATATTTCGATGCCGACGTCGACAGCCTCGCCTTCCCGGAGGCGGCACTGGATTTGCCGATACAAATGGCCAATGTTCAGGCGCTGGCCATGCTCGACAACATTTGTGAACAGCAACTGAAGCAGCTAAGCCGGGCGCAGCCGCCGCAATGGCTGAAAGATTGCAAACGCAGCATTGCCGAGCAACTGCATAACGGCACCCCGGACCTAAGCCACATCGCACAGAAACTGGAGGTCAGCCCACGCAAGCTGCGGCGCCTGCTGGCTGAGCAAGAGTTGAGCTTTCGGCAATTGATCGACGAACTGCGTCAAACCCTGGCCGAGCAGTATATGGCTGACCCGGAACTGAGCCTGGCGGATGTCGCAGCACTGCTGGGGTTCTCAGAACAAAGCGCATTCCAGCGCGCCTATCGCCGCTGGACAGGCGAGTCACCGGGGAAAAGTCGCCGCTCGGCGCGCAGTGAATAAGCCCGGGCGTGTGCTAGGGCCTGTTCACACTAATCCAATTGTCACTGCTGGAGGTCATTTTTGCCTCCAGCTAGGCGCCAGACGCGCCGTTTAGTCACTCTAAACAAGTGGCTGGCAACAACGCTGGGGGCAAAAATGGCCCCAGCCCTATTGGTTGCGGCTAAAAAAGCACCACTCGTCGTTGCTCATCGCTTATTTGGAATAACCAAACTACGCTCTTCGCGCCTAGATTGGTGCTTTTTTAGCCACAACAGTAATAATCGGATTAGTGTGAACAGGCCCTAGGCAATTCAGTCGCTGACCTTGTCATCGAGAAACCTTTCCATCACCACACAGGCCGTCAGGTCACCACTTACATTCACTGCCGTGCGACTCATATCTAAAATGCGATCCACGCCTAAGATCAGTGCCAGCCCCTCGGCCGGTACCCCCATTCCCTGAACGATTGTCGCCAATATCACAATACCGACGCCCGGCGTACTCGGCGAACCGATAGACGCACCCACGGTGGTCACCGACAACAACAGCAACTGGGCAATGCTCAGTTCAATGCCATATACCTGTGTAAGGAAAACCGCCGCTATGACTTGGTAAAGCGCCGTGCCGTCCATGTTCACCGTAGCGCCCAGGGGTACCACAAACTGTGACACCGCCGGCTTTACCCCCAGTGATTCTTCCGCTGTTTTCATCGACAGGGGCATTACCGCTGCCGAACTGGAGGTGGAAAACGCCAACAGCTGAACATTGGAAATTGACCGCAGGAACGCCAGGGGTGAGCGGCGCGCCAGCACGGTGACAATCAGCAGATAGAAGCCCAGCAATATCACCAAGCCCAACAGCACCGTTGCCACGTAGGTCGCCACGCCAATAATGGCATCGAAACCCACCTGCACACTGATTTGCGCCAGCAAGCCGAATACCGCAATCGGCGCCAACGCCATCGCCCAACTGACGATTTTCATCGACACATCCTGCACCGACACACATAAGTCCAGTAGGGGTTTTGCACGCCGCTCGCTGATCGACACCATCGCCACAGCGATAAAAATAGCCAGTACAACAATCTGGAACATTGATCGCGACAACAGCGCACTGGTCGGGTTAGCGGGGATAATTTCAATCAGTCGGTCTGGCAACGAGGCCACGGCAACGGCAGATTCAGGCGCCACAGCCGTGGCCAGCTCTGCGCCGACATCGATGTACTGACCAGGCTGTAACCACAGCGCCACAAGACAGCCAATGAAAACCGCCACGCTGGTCGTAAGAATAAAATACGGCGCAATGCGCAGGCCTATCTGCTTCAGAAATTTGGGGTCGCCACTACTGGTAATCCCCAAAATAATGGAGGACAGCACCAGTGGCACCACCACCATTTGAATCATGGCGAGGAAAAGCCGCCCCGGCAGGGCCAGCCATGCGGCGAGTAAGCTGGCCGTATCGCTGGCTACCAGCGCGCCACCGCTGGGTGACAGACACAAGCCGAGCGCCACGCCGAGCACCATTGCCAGCAGAATCTGCGCCCACAGTCGCCCCCGCAGCAAGTAGTCGAGCCGCGAAGCCAGGCGATGCGGGCTGCTGGGTGTTAGTGCCGCAGGGAACAGACTCATGACAACGCTCCGTTGTTACCAGAGGGCGCGCTGACTGGCGGCTCAAGCAAGTAATATGACGCAGGCACAAATACCAAACTGAGCACCGACGACAAGGACAGCCCACCGATAATCACTGCCGCCAGCGGCGTCCACAGCGGCCCGCCAAAAAAGAACAATGGCAACAAGCCCACAACAGTGGTGACCGAGGTTAACAAAATCGGCCGAAAACGCTGCTGCGCCGCCTCGATAATCGCCATTTTCAGGTCGCTGTTCGCCCGCTCGATATCAATCTGATCGATCAGCACGATCGCATTATTAATGATGATACCGGCCAAACTTATTAAGCCTAGTGTGCCCATAAAAGACAGCGGCTGCCCGCTGGCCATAAGGCCCAGAGGGGCACCGATAATCACCAGTGGCACCGTGGTAAATACGATTGCCGCACGGCGGAAAGAGTTAAACTGAAATACCACCAACAGCACCATTAAGGCAAAAGCCGCGGGCAAACCGGCAGCCAACTTTCCATAGATTTCATGGCTATCGGCAATTTCCCCGGCGATTGACAGGCTGTAGCCCTCGGGCAGGACGATGCTGTCCAAGTCATTTTGCACACGCTCCAGCAGCGCTTCGGCGGTGAAGGCCTCGCTCTTCGCTGTGATCGTAATCATGCGCTGTTGATCTTTTCGGCGCAGCTGTGAAAACTCGAGTTCGGGCCGGATAACCGCGAGCTGCCCCAACGGCACCACGGCTCCGCTGTCAGAGAGTACAGAGATATCGCGCAGATCGTCGATGCTATCGCGGTCCTTCTCGCTGGCACGCAGGACGATGGGCAGAGAACGGTCGTGGTCGTGAAACACAGAGATCGCACTGCCATCAAAGTAGGCGCTGAGTACCCGGCTCAACGACGCCGAGCTAACGCCTAAGCGCCGCGCTTTATTTTGGTCGACATCGATCATCACCTTGACGATTTTTTCGCCCCAGTCGTTTCGGTTGTCCACCATTGCGGGCACCGGGTAAAACACCGCTTCAACATCACGCGCCAATTCCAAAAGCCGGTCGGCGTCTGGGCCGGTCAACTCAAGCTGCAAAACCCCCGATTCCTTGGCCCCCATCGCCAGGCGTTTTACCGTAAAACGCGCTTCCGGAAAGTACTGATGAGCATGGCGGCGAACACGCTCCTGCACCGTCAGCGAACTCTGCATATCATCGGTATTCAGCAAAAAGAAGGCGCTGGTTGGGGAGCGCTCGGCGGGGTTGAGCGTAAGATAAAAACGCGGGCCGCCGTCGGCGATGTAAGCGGTATAGTTGCGCAACTCGGGGTTGGCCTCGTCGTCAGCGAGCCAGTCGCCAAACGCCTTGGACAGCCGCAGTGTCTCGTTGATATTGCTACCCATTGGCAGCTCCATATATACCAGCACCTCACCGCGATCAGAGGGCGGAAACAACTGGCTGGGCAAACGAGAGAACAGTACGGCTCCAGCAACGACAAGAAGTGCAGTAGACGCCAATACCCAGGGCGCACGCGGCAGGCAGAATGCTAAAAGGCGCCGATAGTAATTCGCCCCCGCCGCGGGTTTATCCACGCGCGAGGTTTTAGGCTGCACGAAGCGCGCCGCAATCAACGGTAGAAAATACATCGCGCTCAGCCACGAGCCAAGCAAACTCAGGGCAACCACGCTGGCCAGTGAATAGGCGTACTCGCCCTCCGGCCCCTCCAGCAAAAAGAACGGCAGAAACGCCGCCGCGGTTGTACCCGAGGCGATCGCCAGTGGAATGGCAAACTGCTTGGCTGCGGCGCGCGCCGCCAGCGTCCGCGCCTGCCCTTGCTCGACCCGGCGCAACACGTCCTCGACGACGACCACGCCATTGTCGACAAGTAAGCCCAGCGAGATAATTACCGCCGCTATCGACACCTGCTCTAGCGCAATCCCCAGTACGCGCATCCCCATCAGCGCAAACAACACCGCAAAGGGGACAATCGCGGCAATAACCACCCCGGTTCTTAGCCCGAGAAAGACCATCACCACCAGCAAGACCACCACAAAGGTCTCGGCGACATTGAGCAAGGCACCGCGCACGGAACGGCGCACCTCATCGGGCTGAAAGCTGACAAAGTCAAAGGCGTAGCCTATCGGCTGCTGTTGCTCAAAGGCGGCAACCTCGTCGCGAATACGCTTACCCACCTTGAGGATATCTTCGCCGCTTTGCATTTCGACAGAGATAGCGATCGCCGGCTCGCCATTGGCGTATACCGGTCGCATCAATGGGTCGGCAAAGCCTCGCCTCACGTGAACAATGTCGGCCAAACGCACGAAGTTGTCACCAATGCGCGTTTTGCTCAGTAACGCGGCAATATCCTGCTCACTGCGAAAATCGCCGCTGGTTTCCAGCAAAAGGCGTTTACCGCCGGCATTGAGCTGCCCTGAGGGCAGGATGATGTTTTGCTCTCGCAACTCATCTATAACCACAGCCAACTGCATGCCGACGGCAGCGAGACGGTTGGCATCGAACTCCAGCCATATCTTTTCTGCCTGCTGCCCGTAAAAGTTCACTTTGGAAATGCCGGCAATGGTGTACAAACGGCGCTGCAAATCCTCTGCCGTATCGAGCATTTCAGCGTAGTCAAAGCCCTCGGCAGTCATCGCGATCGTCGCAATGCTGACATCGCCGTAGTCGGTGTTCACGAACGGGCCAAGGGTATCCGGCGGCAGCTCGCGGGTGACTTCGCTCATTTTATCGCGCAGCGCCTGCCAAATATCTTCGAGGTCATCGTAGCGGTCGTAGAGCGTCACGCGAAAACTCACCTGACCGGTAACCAGCAGCGTCTCTATTTCTTCCACCTCGGGGATAAGACGGATTTTGCGTTCGACTGGCTCAGCAATAAGCGTTTCCATTCTTGCTGGCGGCATACCGGGAAACAAAACGGTGACCATGGCGGTGCGAATGGTAATTTCTGGTTCTTCCCGTTTGGCCAGATCAGTGTAGGTCAAACCACCGCTTAATAGCAGTGCGAGCATTACAAATACGGTTAGGCGATTTCGCTCAAGCCCCAGGCGAATCAGCGACATCATAACTGCGGCTCCAGCAGTTTCACTTTCATACCATCGCGCAGATACGACACGCCCGCCGCGGCCACTCGATCACCCGCCGACAAACCTTTGCTGACTATCACTTCGTTACCGCGTACCTCGGATACCGTTACCGGGCGAGCGACAACGGACTGGCTGGCGGCGTCGTAAACATACACCAGCGCTTCGAAGTGCTTTGCGGTCAGTCGACTGGCATTGTCAAATACCAAACAATTCAATGGCAGCAGGAAACCGCGGTAATCGGCGGGCAAGGCGATATCGGCAATCACCTCAGCCGACATACCTACTCGGAGTGTTTGCGGGACAGCGTCCAGCACAGCAACGACCGGAAAGGCCGAGACACTCGCGGCACGGCTGCCCACTTCACTAATTTGCCCCTCGAACTGTACGTCGCCAAGCTCTGCCATTTGCACGGCAACCGCCTGCCCCACCGACATACTGTTAATCACTGACGATGGCACACTGAAGGCCACCTCAAAGCCATTTTCGGAGTACAAGGTCAGCAGTGTCTGTCCTGCCGCTACCGTTGCAAACGCCTTGGCACGCACGTTGGCAACAATGCCGTCAAACGGGGCGCGCAGTGCCGACTTGCGCAAGTTTTCCTCAGCCAAGGCCAGGCCCTGTTCGGCGCGCTCAAGCTGCGCCGCGGCGGTCGCCAGCGCCGCCTCTGCATCGTCGTAACGCGCACGCGGTATCACGCGTTGTTGCCACATGGCCTCGTGGCGAGTGAAATTACTGCGGGCATTCTGATAGCCTGCCTGCGCCTGGGCGAGCGCGGCTTTTGCATCCTGACGGTGCAATGCAATACGCGCTGTATCAAGCTGCAATAGCAACTCTCCACGCGCGACTCGCTGCCCTTCCTGAAGCTCGACCTGCCCCAGCTGACCGCCGATATCAAACGACAACTGCGTTTCATCGTGGGCCGCAAGAACACTGGGAAAGCGCCGCTGAACCATCTTCGCTGAATCCATAACCTGATATACCTTCAATCCCCGCGGCGGCATTTCGCGATTATCGGCAGGTTTCGCACAGCCAATCAGCAGCGCACTTATCACAACAGCAAAGAATAATTTAGGCATGAGTTAATATCTTAATCAGCGCGCTACAGAAGCGCAGGAGAGAATAAACAGCACGGCAAAAAGGCCGCTAAAGCACCGTGCCAACGGCGCTGCCAACCGCAGCGGTTAGCAGCATGGCCAGCGCCCCCCAGAAGGTAACGCGCAAGGCCGCAGCACGAATTGGCGCGCCGCCCACATAGGCCGCACTGCCACCGAGCAGGGCCAGGAATAATAAAATTGCCACAGGCATCACGGTGAGCAACAGGGGCGGAGACAGCGCAATCGCCAAACCCAGCGGCAACGCGCCCCCCAAGGCAAAACTGGCTGCAGACGATACCGCCGCGAGCAGTGGTTTCGCCCGATGGTAAGGTGACAAGCCGAGCTCGTCGCGACTGTGCGCAGCCAGGGCATCGTGATCCATCATCTGCGAGGCAACTTGCTCTGCCAGTGCATCATTAAGGCCGCGCTGGATATATATCTGCGCCAACTCTTCATGCTCCTGCACTGGATTTTCCGCCAACTCGCGCCGCTCAATCTCGATGTCGGCGCGTTCTATATCGGCCTGAGAACTCACCGACACATACTCGCCAGCGGCCATCGACATCGCGCCGGAAACCACGCCAGCCAAGCCGGTAAGCAACAGGGTATGACTGCTCGCTCCAGCGGCGGCGACACCCAACAGTAAACTGGCGGTGGAGACTATGCCGTCGTTTGCACCGAGCACCGCCGCGCGCAGCCATGCGATACGGCCCATTCGATGCTGCTCGTAGTGGTGTCGATGCTCCATATCTACCCTTAGCAAAGCGTGCACAAGACTATCGTTAACCAGTCAGAGCGGCGTTGATCTAACGCAAAAGCTCTGTCTCAAATTCTACCGCATTACTCAGCTCGGTTGTTCATAACCACAGCGGCCACAGCGCAATATTTTTCGCGTGGGGAACAGGGGGAAATCAATGCCCAGGAACACGAGAAAGGCCCAGCGACGACCTCGCCGCTCAGATTGCATTTCAGCACAACACACTGGGCACAGCGGCACATCACTGCCCTGTGACGTTTCCAGATCTGCACTTCGATCTTCGCTTAGTAACTCTCGGGCACGTTCTTCGCAGGCGGACGGCACCTGCAAGCGCACGCCCCCCAAGGCATCGGAGTAGAGCCACTGCATATTGATGGTCTGTTCATCGGCGACAAAAGCGGGAATGCCCTCAGCTTCCAGCCGAGCGCGATTTATCTGGGCTTCCCAGGGAAAGGAATAGCGGGCAACTGTGACCAACACAGGCAACACTCCTCAATTTACTGGTTGCATCGCTTCAGAGTGAAACTCAACCGCCGGTATAGGGGAACGACGTTATCGCTAACAGTCTAGCGCGCCTGTGCTGAATGCCAAAATCGGGGGCTTGGCCTGCCCGAGGCAGGCCAGAAAGGTGGGGGGGGTAATTAATCGTCGAAATTCATGCCCAAACGGCGGCCTACCAGCTCGTAAGACTCTACGACATTACCAAGGTCTTGACGGAAGCGGTCCTTGTCGAGCTTTTCGCGAGTGTCTTTGTCCCAGATACGGCAGCCATCGGGTGAAAACTCATCACCCAGGTAAATCTCACCGTCGCTAAACACGCCGAACTCAAGCTTGTAATCGACCAGTAGCATACCGGCATCCAGGAACAATGCCTTGAGAATATCGTTTACCTGATAGGTCAACTCACGCATCCGCGCCATCTGCTCGTCGGTCGCCCAGCCAAAACTGCGGATATGTGACTCATTGATCATCGGGTCGTGCAGGGCGTCGTCTTTCAAAAACGTTTCAAAGGTCGGTGGCGTCAGTTCCAAGCCTTCCTTAACGCCCAGACGTTTGACGATTGAACCCGCAGCGATATTGCGCACCACGCACTCAATGGGGAACATATCAAGGCGCTTTACTAACGCCTCATTGTCATTGAGAAGGCCTTCAAAATGCGTCGGCACGCCCGCCTGCTGCAGCTTTTCCATGATGAACGCATTGAACTTGTTATTGACCATGCCCTTGCGGTCAAGCTGCTCAACCTTCACGCCATCGAACGCCGAGGTGTCATTTCTGAATGTGAGAATGAAGCGATCCGGATCGTCGGTTTTATATACCGACTTTGCTTTACCCGAATACAATTCCTCGCGTTTTTCCATGGTTTGCCTCTTTCGCTATTATGCGATTTCTAACCAGTCGAAACCGGCTTGTTGATCTGCAGACAGCAATGCTTCGCTGTTCACTAAAATAGGTTCCACCGCTGACCTCGCCAGGTCAGGGGTGTTGTTCTGTTCACTCAGGTGCGCCATCACTACGTGCTGCAAGCGCGCAACATCAACACGGCTTAACAGCTGCGCCGCCTGTACGTTGTTGAGATGCCCCCAATCGCCGCCCACTCGCCGCTTTAGTGATGGCGGATACGGCCCCTGCTGTAGCATCGGCATGTCGTGGTTGCACTCTAACAACAGGGCATCGCACAGCGCGTACTGCTCCTGCACGACGGGCGTAATACTACCCAAGTCCGTGAGTAAGCCGAAGGTCTTTTTTTGGTAACGAAACACAAATTGACAGGGTTCACGGGCGTCGTGCGGCACCGCGACCGGGGAAACATCAATGCCGGCAATGTCCGCTGGCTTGCCCAGGGACAATTGCTGCCAGCGTTTATAAGCTCTCATTTGCTTGTATTCTGCGGTGCCAAAACTGCTGTACACCGGCAGGTCGTACTTTCGCGCCAGGGGCAGCACGCCCTTGATATGATCACTGTGCTCGTGGGTGACCAATATAGCGTTCAACTCGCTGGGCGAACGCCCGAGACGGGCCATACGCTTTTCAGTCTCGGCAATGGTGAAGCCGCAATCCACCAGCAGGCAGGCCCCGTCAGACTCGATCAGTGTGGCGTTGCCCTTACTGCCACTACCGAGCGAGGCAAAGCGCATTAGTGCAGGTATCCCATAATCCGATTGAGCAGGATCTCCCGTTCTTCACTGCGCAAACGACGTCCCTTTTGATAATTCAAAATGATGACAGACTGTCCTTCAGCGACTGGCTTCAACTCCACCACGTAACGACTGCGCTTGGCACGATTGGCACCGAAGAAGCCGCTCAGCCAACCGTCGTCTTTGTCTTCAGGGTCGATATAGCTGAGCCAGTATTTGTTGACCGCCGGCGCTTCGTCTTCAATTTCAAAACCCGCTTTGTTCAGCGCCAGTCCCAATGCTGCCCACGCCCGATCATAGGGCAGGAAAAGCCGCAGGTAGCGATTGTTGCCCTCGCCTTCGATAAAGATCTTTCCTTTGCTCTTGCTGCCGCGTTTGGCAAGGATAGAAACAGACCCCTGATTTTCACTATCCGCCAAAAACTGCGCGAGTACCCGCGCCAATTGCCGCTCACGCTGAGGGTCGGTGGACTGTGCAGGCCAGGGCTGGCTGGCAATCCCCTGTTGCACCAATAAATGAATTTCGCTGGTCCCTACTTGAACGCCGTGCTCCAAACGCAGGCGAAAACGCTCCTGGGGCGCACCCTGTTCAATGTCGCGCCACTGCGTTTCGAGTATGCCCTGCTCGTTATCGATTGTGGCCAATTGCACGCCCGCTCGATCCAGGAAAACGCGCACTCGCGGCCACACTTGGCCGGGCTCACCGTCTAACAGAATCCAGTGGTCATCATCCAGGCGCTGAATTTTGACCTCAGCTGTACCAACGTTCTTGGTGAGCTGTTCCGGGCGCGGCGCTTCAAACTCGCCCGGCAGGGGTTGGTGGTCGCGGATACCGGGAACCACATAGAGGTCGTCGAGCGCTTCATCGCTCACCCCGGTGGGCAGAACCAGCGCTTCACTGAGTTGAGCGCGACGATAGTCGTGGGAGCGGTCGCGGAAGGCACTGCAGGCGCTGACCGCGACAAGACTCAAAATAATAACGGCATAACGGACGGAGCTAAAACGCATTCGTTTCTTCACTTATTAGTTAGCGCCCTTGTGGGGCGGATTACAGTAGCCCGGCGTGTTCCAAGGCCTCGCGGACCTGAGGCTGAGCCCCCTCGCTTAACGGGGTCAACGGCAGGCGAATGCCCTCTTCCATTTTGCCCATGGCATACAAGGCCCATTTAACGGGAATAGGGTTGGATTCAACAAACAGTCGCTCGTGCAATGCCAGCAGTGGCGCATTCGCGGCCTCAGCCGCTGCGCGATCCCCGGCCATCGCGGCGTCACACACCGCCTTCATGGCCGCTGGCGCAACATTCGCGGTAACTGAAATATTGCCTTTACCCCCTTGCAACATCAGCTCCATAGCGGTGGCATCATCTCCGGACAACACGTCTATTTTGTCGCCCACAGCATCAATCAGTTCCCGGCCGCGTGCAATATCGCCGGTCGCATCTTTAATGGCAATAATATTAGGGTGATCGGCCAGTCGAACCGTGGTCGCATTTTGCATATCGCAGGCGGTGCGGCCCGGCACGTTGTATAAAATCTGCGGGATATCAACAGCATCGGCGATCGCCATATAGTGACGATACAGCCCTTCCTGAGTGGGCTTATTGTAGTAAGGCGTTACCAACAGGCAGGCATCGGCCCCGACTTCACGCGCCACTTCCGTAAGCTCAATCGCCTCGCTGGTGGAGTTCGCGCCCGTGCCAGCAACCACTTTGACACGTCCGGCAACCTGGTCGACACAGGCTTTGATGAACATTTTGTGCTCATCCATACCCAGGGTCGCTGACTCACCGCTGGTCCCCACAGCCACAATGCCATCGGTACCCTGATCAATGTGCCATTCAATCAAGCGAGACAGCGCCTGCCAGTCGATGCTGCCATCGCTGTGCATTGGGGTAACTAGGGCGACAATGCTGCCGGTAATCATGCCTGAATCTCCAGAATTTTCTGCAAGCCGCCAATGGTACTGGCCAGAGAGGCCCAGCTCAAGGGAGATTTCGCGGCCTCGGCACATTCTCTACCCGCGACAGAAACATTGCCGCAATCGGTCGGTCCAAAGCCGTATAATGCCGACAAGCCATCACTGATTAACAAAGTCAGGAGAACCGACAATGAAAATGCTCATGCCCATTCTGCTGGCGCTTGTCACCACCGTTGCCAGCGCCGCGCAGTGGCGCACCGACCCACTGACACCACTGGACCAGCGCTATATGGAAGAGCGCCGCCAAGAGCTCAACAGCCTGGTGCAAATTTCCATGGGACGTAGCTTTGGCCACGGCCGCGACAGCGACCTCCGTCTGATTCAAGACATTCTCGACCGCAAGCTGGTGAAACCCGATGAAACTGCACAACTGCAGGCAATGGGTATTATTATGGGCGAGCACCTGCGCCGGGAAAATGGCCTGAGGTGGGTAATCTACAGCGATGCCAAAGGTCGCAGCCGCGCGTTAGAGGTGCCCGCGAAAGATGAGTTTTTGTTTCCTGTCACGCAAATTTCCAGTCGCGTACGGGTGGGTGCCGAGGTTGATGTTCAAGCGATCTACCAGCGCTTAGAACAGGAAATTAAGCGCATTAAGAAGAAAATTATCGTCCGCTAAGGGCTGAGCCGGTGCCCGACCACCGGCCTCCTCCACACGGGTAACCAAGCGCTATCTTGGCCCTTTGCCGGCAGTACACTTAGCTCAACGGAACAACATAAATAATAAGGATCAGCCCATGAGCGATACAGTATTACTCGAGCGCCATGACAGCGGCGTTGCCGTTGTCACACTCAACCGCCCCGATGCGATGAATGCGCTCAGCGCCGAGCTGCGCAGCGCCCTATGTAAACAGATGCAGTGCATCCGAGACGACGATACAGTGCGCGCGGTGGTGCTCACTGGCGCGGGCAACAAGGCCTTCACCGCTGGTCTGGACCTGAAAGAACTCGGCGCCGGAGACGACCTCAGTGCGGCAAACGATCAGGACCCGATGTCCAACCCGGTAACCGCCATTGCCGAATGCGGCAAGCCCGTTATCGGCGCGATTAATGGCGTTGCCATTACTGGCGGTTTCGAGCTCGCCCTGGCCTGCGATATTTTGCTCGCCTCTGAGCAGGCACGCTTTGCCGACACCCACACGCTGGTGGGCATCATGCCGGGCTGGGGGCTGTCGCAGAAACTGCCGAGGATTATCGGCCTGTCCCGCGCAAAAGAGATGTCGCTGAGCGGTCGCTTTATCAGTGCTGACACCGCCGCCGAATGGGGCCTTGTGAACCGAGTGTATCCCGAGGACACGCTGCTTAGCGAAGCGATCGCCCTGGCCGAAGATATTGCCTTTGTAGAGCCCGGCATGCTTAGCCGCTATCGCAACTTGATCGACGACGGTGCGAAGCAAACACTGGCATCGGCATTAACGCTGGAGCATCGCGTATCCAGTGAGTGGAATCGACAGGTAAGTAGCGAGGATGTCGAAGCCCGGCGCTTGCAGGTTATGGCCCGCGGCCGCGCCCAACAGCGCTAGCGTGCTTTCCCGCTGACCCAGCAGATCACTGACCTCAAACGTTTAAGTAAAGCAGCAGCACCGGAATACTGATAAAACTTATCAGCGTTGAGCTAACCACCATGCCCGCCACCGTGGCTGGCTCACGCTGATATTGCACCGCCAGCAGGTAGTTAAACACCGCCGCAGGCATGGCCGACTGTAACAACACAACCTCACGTACCAGTCCATCGAGTTCCAGCGACCACACTGTAAGAAAACCCGCACTTAAGCCCAGCGCCAAGCGAGCAACGCCGAGAATCACCGCGCGCCCGGCCACAGCAACCCGCCATGAGCCTAAGGAAACACCCAGTGTTATCAGCATTAAGGGAATCGACATGCCACCGAGAATACTCAGGGTATTGCTTGCCGTCGCTGGCAGCGTCCAATCACAAAATACCAGTAACGCCGCCAGGGCACCGGCGTAAATGATTGGGGAGCGCAGCACCGCGCGCACTGCATTTGAGCCATTTAGCACCGCAACGCCAAGTGAAAAATGGCAAACCATCGTGGCTAAAAATACCCCCAGGGCCAACGCCAGGCCCTGCTGACCAAAGGCGAACAGACATATCGGCAAGCCCATATTCCCGAAATTACCAAAGGTCAGCGGCACCAGGAAGTTGCGTATGGAAAGCCCCGCAAGGGCGCAAAATGCCGAACCGAGCAGCGCCGTCCAGGCCAGCATTAAAAGACTTGCGGCCAGCACTTCAGACAGCACAGCCGGCGCAATCTCCACGCTGCCGAGCGTTGACACAATCAACGCGGGCGCACCGACCCACATCACCATGCGACGCACAAATTCCTGGTCGAAGGGCTGTTTGCAGCGCACCCAAACAACGCCCAAGGCGGCGCACAGCAGCACCGGCAACATTATCGGCAGTAAGGGAGATACAACAGAAAGCATGGCGGCCCTAGCAGCAGGTATGGCGGTTCAGTAAAAGTGCTCGGGCCGCATTATGCGCGCTGCCAAGGGTAAATGGCAAAAAGCTAGAAGCCGTCGGGGCGCAGCATGGCGTCGTGTCCGCCATCGACAAAAATAATAGCGCCTGTCATGTAGTCGGCACCCGGCCCAAGTAAAAAACTCACCACATCGGCAATTTGCTGAGGCTGACCAATACACCCCAGCGGCACACTGTCACCGAAATCTCGCATTGCCTGACCAAGCTCGGCATCGGCCAGTACCTTTTCGCTCAAAGGCGTTTGCACAATACCCGGCGCAACCGCATTGATGCGAATACCACGTCGCGCCAACTCGCCACTGCGGCGACGCAGCCAACAGCAGATGGCGTGCTTGGAACCGGCATAGGCGGAATGGGTATCGCGACTATCGGCCAGTTCGCAAGCCGCTTCCTCCTCGCCGTCGAGCAGCAATTCCACGTAATCGTTCAGAGGCACCATCGGCGCGGAGTTCGAGGCAATCATCACCACGCGGCCGCCACGTGCTTCCAGCAAGTCCAGCACGCCTTCGGTCACGGCGACCGCCGCAAAATAATTGATGCGCGCAATCAGCGACGGCGGCTTCACCGATGGCCCGACACCCGCGCAAGGGATAAAACCATCTATGCCTTCCGGACAAAGCTGGCGAATACCGTCGATCGCTCTCTGACGGCCATTGTAGTCGCTCAGGTCCGCACAGATATCGGCATCGCGTAAATCCACCGACACAACGCGATGCCCCGCGTCGCAGAGCTGCTCGCGAATCGCTGCCCCGATGCCTGTGGCACCGCCTGTCATTGCATAGACTGCCATGATGTTATTCCTATTTTATTGTTATTAGCCGCTGGCAATTAATTGACGCTTACTGCGTTCATACTTGCTCGCCGGCGTATTGACCGCAACCGCCAAACGCTCGGCATGCCGGGCCCGTTCCATCTGCGTCGTATCGGCCTCGCCGTAGAGGGTGTTACGTTGACGAGCACCGCGTCCCATCGCCGCGATGCGCTGCTCCATTTCCTGAGGCGATGTCTCTTCGCCATGGCTAGCACCAGCGGCCCGGGTGATGGTTTCATTCATCAGCGTCCCGCCGAGGTCGTTAACCCCGGCATTCAAACAGGCCATAACCCCTTCCGCGCCCATTTTCACCCAGGACGCCTGAATATTGTCGATCAAGCCATTAAAGACCAAGCGTGCGACCGCATGCATCAGCAGCGATTCGCGGAACGTTGGCCCGCGACGAGCGCGCCCTTTCAAATAGATTGGCGATTCTGCGGCGACAAAAGGCAGCGGCACGAATTCAGTAAAACCGCCTGTTTTCAGCTGTAACGCGCGTATTGCCAGCAGGTGATTGGCCCAGTGCTCATAGCCGTCAACGTGGCCGAACATAATCGTGGCGGTTGTTGGCAGACCAACCCCATGAGCAACTTCCATGACCTGAAGCCACTGCTCGGTATTAATTTTATCGGGGCACAACACCGCCCTGACCCGGTCATCCAACACTTCTGCAGCGGTTCCAGGCAGACTGTGCAACCCCGCCGCCTTTAATTGCCGCAGGTAATCCTCCAGCGGCATACCCAGCGTCTGAGCACCCTGCCAGACTTCCAGTGGCGAGAAGGCGTGGATGTGCATTGCCGGCGCCGCTTCGCGCAGCGTCGCCAATATATCCAGATAGGTCTGCCCGGTATATTCAGGGTGAATGCCACCCTGCATACACACTTCGGTGGCACCGCGCTGCCAGGCCTCTTTAGCGCGCCGGGCGATTTCGTCGGCACTCAGGTCATAGGGTCGGCCACGCAAATTCTCACTGAGCTTGCCCTTAGAGAAAGCGCAAAACTGGCACTTGAAATAACAGACATTGGTGTAATTGATGTTGCGATTGACAACATAACTAACGGTATCGCCACAGCGCCGCTCACGCAGGCGGTCCGCTGCCTGGCAAACGGCGGCAAAGTCTTCACCGCGCGCTTCAAACAAGCTGACAATATCCTGTTGAGTTAACCGCTGCTCAGCCTCTGCTCGCTGTAAAATATCGGCAACAGCGGCACTTGCAACAGGCCGGCGCTTAGCAAGCAATGCAAGCTCCGCCGCGGGCGCATCAGCGGCCTGCCCGGTCAGCCATTCGTCCACCCTCGGCAGGCCCTGGCCATCCACACGACTAAGTAGGCGCGGCACCAATGCGGGGTCCAGCCAATGCTGCGCCCGTCGGACATAAGAGGGGTAGATTGTCAGGCGCTCGTGCAGGTATTTACCACTTAGCGCCGTTTCCTTGGCCAAGCGCTCCACATGTGGCCACGGCGCTTCGGGATTCACAAAGTCGGGCGTCACTGGCGACACGCCTCCCCAGTCATTGATCCCGGCAGCAACGATCTGCGGCAGCACACCGGGGCTGAGGTTTGGTGGCGCTTGAATGCTCATTTCCGCCCCAAATATCAACCGAGCGACGGCGATCGTCCATAGCAAGTCATCGAGATCGGGCTCCGGTGCCGACGCCATTTTAGTGCCTTCCTTGGCGCGAAAATTCTGCACGATCACTTCTTGCAAATGGCCAAACTCGCGGTGAACGTCTCGCAGGGCAAGCAGAGAATCAATGCGCTCAGCACGGGTCTCGCCAATACCGATTAAGATGCCCGAGGTAAACGGCACCCTCGCTTGGCCAGCGCGGCGCAGGGTTTGCAATCGCGCCTCAGGCGTTTTATCGGGCGAACCGTAGTGAGGCATGCCCTTTTCACACAGGCGCTCCGATGCCGACTCCAACATAATGCCCATAGACGCAGAGACCGGGCGCAGCAGAGCGATCTCATCTTCGCTCATGCAGCCCGCATTGATATGCGGTAGAACCGATGTTTCCGCCAAGACCCGCCCCGCAACATGGGCGAGATATTCCAGAGTGCTTGCAAACCCCATCTCCGCGAGCGCTTCACGCGCGGCCTTATAACGCAGCTCAGGGCGCTCACCCAGGGTAAACAAGGCTTCTTTGCAGCCCAGTTTTTCGGCCTGACGCACCTGCTCAATCACTTGCTCGACCGGCATATACGCCTGCTCGATACGCTTGGGAGTTTTGGCGAAGGTGCAGTAGTGGCATACGTCGCGACACAACTGGGTAAGGGGAATAAAGACTTTGCGCGAATAACTCACGCCGCTCCCGAAGCCCCAGTCTCGCAAGGTCGCTGCCGCTGCCGCCAGCGTGGCGGTATCTTCGCAGCGACTGAGTTGTCGAGCCTGCTCATCGCTGAGCGAGCCGTGCATGGCCGCCTCTAGAAGGGCGTCAATCGACATAGAATTCATCATCAGCTTCTCACTACTCGCGGCGGCTCAACCGCCGCGCACTCACGAGGATTCATCTGCAATAAGCGGCGCGCAATACCACTTTCACTCAGGTAGTGCATCGTTTGCGGAGCGCGACTGGAGGTGCCTGCACTCACCAGCGCTAGCAGGTCCTCTCGGGTGTCGATATCGTTGGCCAAGCCAGGCGCGTGGAACACTTGAAGCGACAGATTACGAGCCGCCGCCTCTGCGGTGTGGGCAGTTAAACTGCCCTCACCATAGCGCAAGCGGATTCGGCTTGCTAAGGGCATCAACACAACATTACTGCCGCCGCCGTGGCGATCCGTGGCGATAACCACTTGTTCGCTTGCCCCGCCTTGCACCGCAATAAGGTCACGCAGCTCAGTCGCGCTCAATAACGGCAAATCACCGTGCACAATCATGACGTGCTGCGGAGGCTTATCCAGGGAGGAGATTCGATCCAGGGTCGCCTCCAACACCGCATTCAAACCGCTGCCCAGCTGCGATTCCGGCCAGCAAAGTGCGTGAAAGTGCTCGGCAAGCAAATGCGCCGCTGGGTCGTCAGACACAATCAACAGCTGGTCCACTTCATCGACCGCCGATAGCTGGGCCAATACATCTTCCACCATGTGCTGAAACAAGGCCCGTCGCTCAGATATGCTCAAACACCCGGACAAGCGCTGTTTCGCTTTAACAAAATCCTTCAGTGGGAGTATTAACCACATGCCCTACACCAATTCCTCAATCAACGACAGCGTCTCCTCGGCCAAACGCCGTTTGCTATCAAGAGTGGTCATCATACTTGGCACAGCTCGGCAGGCGACCCCCGTCTGGGCGATGTCATCGCACTGCTTAGCATCGGCACTGTCGATGATAAAGCCGTCCAGCAGGTCGCCATAGTACTCAGCCACCGCCGCCGCCCTGCGGGGTATATCGAGCTCGTGCATCATTTTTGCAGCAGGGCCCTTCACCGCCGCGCCGGATACAATGGGCGAAATGGCAACCACCGGCACGTTCACTTGCATAAGCGCCTCGCGACACCCCGGCAAGGATAGAATCGGGTCGACGCTCAGAAATGGGTTAGATGGACAAATAATGATACCGCGCAAGGCAGGGTCGGCAAGCGCGGAGATAATCGCCGGGTTGAGCTGCGCCGTATCGAGGCCGTCGAAAACGACTTTCTCCACTCGGGGCTCACAGCGCTCGCGAACAAAATATTCCTGGAAGGCGAGTTCACCCATATCAGTAAACACTCGCGTTGCTACGCGCTGTTCGGTCATGGGCAGCAGCGCCGCGGGACAGCCCAGGCGCTCGCCCAACTGACGAGTGACATCCGTTAACGACTGCCCCGCCGCCAGCGCTTGAGTGCGGTACAAATGCGTCGCCAAATCGCGATCGCCCAACTGGAACCACTGGCCGTCGTCGAGTCGACGCATCGCTTCCAGCGTTACCCAGCTTTCATCGCGCAATCCCCAGCCGCGCTGTTCGTCATTCAGGTCTGCCAGGGCGTATAGATTGGAGTCGAGGTCGGGGCAAATTCGTAAGCCCCAGTAGTCGAAGTCATCGGCCGTATTCACCACCACTTGCAGCTGCGATGGTGGCAGGCACTCGGCCAAGCCCCTCACTAATTTGGCGCCGCCAACGCCCCCGCTCAGTGCGAGAAATTTTCCCGATAACGTCGCCATTAGCGAAACATATCCCGGTCGCGGTCGCGCAATAAGCCCTGCGAGCCCTCGTCAGAGGGGCGCAAGTTAGCACCGCGCAGCAGCACCACCGGGCAGCCCTCATCGGCCTGCCCCATCAGGTAAGACGCCGCCGCAGCAAGCTCGTCGGCGACGGCAATTTCAGTGACTTCGAGAGTGCGGCCGAACAAATCGGCATCGCCTATGCGGTTTTCAACAACCTCGAAGCCGGCAGTACCGAGCGCAAAGCCCACCGTGCCATTGCGCCAGGCCCGGCCCGCGCTGTCGTTAATGATCACCGCAATATTTGCCGAAAAACGTGCGTCCAGCGCCGCCTTTAAACGCCGCGCACTGGCATCGGGGTCAATGGGCAATAGCAGCAACTGGGGGTCGTCTTCAGTATTGGGGATATTCGACTTGTCGATGCCAGCATTTGCGTGAACCACCCCGAGGCGATGCTCCACAATCACCACACCCGGACGCGCCCGCAGCACCTCCCGTGACTCCTGGAGCACGCACTCCATTTGCCGCGGGTCCTTGTCGCAGCGCTGCGCCAGTGCCAGCGCTTCTTCACTGGGTGAGACGTCAGACAAGCGAACATAGCGCCCTTCCGCCTTGGAGAAGATCTTCTGCGCAAGCACCAGCACATCGCCATCTTGCAGGCTTAGCTGATTGCCGAGCAGCGAATCAGCCACCATGGCGCTCAAATCGTCTCCTGGCTCCACCAGTGGGAAATTCTGTAAGGCAACTAGCTGTAATTGCGAACTGGCCATCTATGCAACTTACTCGTCGACACCCGTGAGTTTAATGCCCGCATGACACTGGTATTGTTTGTTTATAAATATCAGCAGAGAGGTCATCGCCTCCACTGCCGCCGCATTGGCGATACTGCCGGCATGGAAACCGCGCAGCCCGGCGGCTTCAACCAGGTTAATAACCGTTGCCCGCGCTTCTTTATTGTTGCCGCAAACCAGGACATCACAATCGAGCTCGGAGCCCTCCTGCAGATGTACGGCCGCCACATTCTGAAAGGCCGACACCACCTTGACGTCGTCGCCGAGAATTTCCTGCGCGATCTGTCCAGCAGAGCCTTCCTCAGGCAGTTGCACCCGCGCCACTTTGGGCGGCACCAGGGGAACCGTCACATCGATCAAGATCTTGCCCTGCAGCGCGCCGCGCAGTGACTCCAGTGTGCTGCGGTGGTGGGCAAAAGGTACGGTCAATGCGGCAATATCTGCCGCCTCAGCCGCCGATTGATTATCCATCGCCTCGACTGCGACGGCGTCGACCCCGCGCTCATCCATCAATGCCTTTAGCTCAGCAACCGCTTGCTCAGCCTTCTCTTGGGTGCGAGAACCGATGATCACGCGGTAACCCGCCTGGGCCCAGCGTCTGGCTAAGCCTGTACCCAAATTACCGGTACCGCCTAAAATCGCAATTACTGCACTGTTGGACATATCACATACCTTTATCTTTATGTTGAAACTCACGACTGGACGCTATCGCCGACTAACACAGCGGCAGGCTCCCAGCACATCAAACCGATCGCCAGTATAACGTGGGCACTATAACTGGTACTGACAAAACAAGTCATTTACGCATAAAAATACGGTCATATTAAATCGTGGGCTAAAGCGATAAACTGTCGCCCAAAAATTTCGCGGCGATTATTGGCTCGCAAGAAGCCAAGCCGCCGCAAACACTAACATGACAGGGCACAAGGTAGGTAAAAAGGAATGCAAAACGCACTGGATTTTACGGGTAAAGTCGTCATCGTTACCGGCGGCGGGAAAGGTGTTGGCCGCGGTATCAGCGAACGGTTTTTGGCTGCCGGGGCAGACGTAGCGATCTGCGGTCGCAGTAAACCCGACAGCCTACCCAGTGCTGAGGGTCGAGAAGCGTGGTTCAGCGCGCTGGATGTTCGCGACCCGGACGCGGTCCAGGCCTTTGTCGACAGCGTGAAAGAGAAGTTTGGTCGCATCGACGTGCTGATCAACAACGCTGGCGGCGCCCCCTATGCCGATGCGGCCACCGCCTCGCCACGGTTTTCTGAATCCATCGTGCGTCTCAATCTGCTCGCGCCACTCTTCTTTGCCCAGGCCTGCAATGCGGTGATGCAGCAGCAGGAAGGCGGCAGCATCGTCAATATTGCCTCAGTGAGCGCCCAGCGCCCGTCGCCGGGTACCGCCGCCTATGGCGCAGCAAAAGCCGGCCTGTTGAACCTGAGCAGCTCCCTTGCCGTGGAGTGGGCGCCCAAGGTGCGTAGCAACACAATTATTGCCGGCCTGATCCGCACCGAACAGTCCCATTTGCACTACGGCGACGAAGCCGGTATTGCGGCAGTGGGCGAAACGATCCCACTGGGACGAATGGCGGTTCCCAACGATATTGCCGAGGCCTGTTTATTCCTGGCCAGTGACATGGCCAGCTACGTGAGCGGTGCAGCGCTCACTGTGCACGGCGGCGGTGAAAAGCCCGCGTTTTTGGGCGCCGCTAACGCCGACAACGAAAAATAAGTGATGCCTTGAATGGGGCCAGCAGACTGGCCCCTGCTTACAGCACGCGAACGATCTTCATGGTATTGGTGTGGTTATCCACGCCAACCTGGTCACCCATGGTCATAATGATCAAATCACCGGCATCGACATGGCCACCCGCTTTCAGCGTTTCAATACAGTCGTGCACCGCGGGCGACGGTCCTGCGCTGGATACCGCAAACACCCCGCGATAGAGGCTCACCCGGCGGCAGGTTGCGGCATTGCGGCTAAACGCAAAAATCGGAATGCCCGAGGTCAGTCGCGACATTAACAACACCGTTCGCCCGGTTTCGGTTAAGGACACAATGGCCTTCACCCCAACTTGATGGTTGGCGGCAAACACGGCACTCATTGCCAGGGTTTCTTCAACGGACTCAAAGCTGCGCTCGATCCGGTAACTGGATTTTCGCGCCGAGGGATAGCGCTCCGCCCCCATACAGTTTCTCGACATGGCTTTAACGGTTTCCAGTGGATACTGGCCCGCAGCTGTTTCGGCAGACAACATCACCGCGTCGGTACCATCGAGCACCGCATTGGCGACATCAAACACCTCGGCGCGAGTGGGAATGGGATTGCTGATCATCGATTCCATCATCTGGGTGGCGGTGATCACTGGCCGATTGAGCACCCGTGCCCGCTTGATAATATGCTTCTGCAAGCCGATCAGGCTGGCGTCACCAATTTCAACCCCCAAGTCGCCACGTGCCACCATCACGCCATCGCAAGCGCGAATGAGCGCATCGAGATGTTCGTCCTCGGCAACCGCTTCGGCGCGTTCAATCTTGCCGATGATCTGCGCGTGGCAACCCGCGCTCTGAAGCTTGTCCCGCGCATCATTGATATCAGCCGCACTGCTGGGAAAGGAGATGGCAATAAAATCCAGATCCATTTCCGCTGCGTGTTTGATATCGGCTAAGTCTTTGTTTGTCAGTGCCGGGGCCGAAAGGCCACCCCCCAGGCGATTGATTCCCTTTCGCGAGCGCAATATACCGATGCTCTCCGCTCGGCAATGCACCGCTTCGCCCTCCACACTTACCACTGATAATTGCAGCCGGCCGTCGTCGATAAGCAAGGTATCACCGGCCGCCACCGAACGGGCAAGCGGTTGGTAATCGACCCCGATATGACGCTCATCGCCCTCGCCATCCGCTAAGCGAGTATCGAGAATTAGCTCGTCGCCCGGCGCTAAATCAATGGCATCGACGGCAAGTGTGCGCAGACGGATTTTTGGCCCCTGTAGATCGCCAAGCACTGCGACGTAGCGGTCTTCTTCGGCAGAGATTTCCCGAATCATCTGACAGCGCGCCTTGTGCTCCTCGGCACTGCCATGGGAAAAATTTAAGCGGAACACGTTCACGCCCGCGGATATCATTGCTCGCAAGAGCGCTTCTGAATCGCAGGCGGGACCGACAGTGGCTACGATTTTAGTACGACGCATGGTGATCTCTTTACACTCCCTGAAACGGCTAAGTTGCCGCTCACCATGTTACACCGCCGAAGATTGCGGTTCGACGTCAGGAGAGAATATTTCTGGCGCTACTCAAGCACCGATGCTTCGCGACCACCATAGACCGGACCAACAGCGGAGTCGTGGACACCCCCTCTCAGCAAAATAACCTCAACACGGCGGTTGCGCGCCCGCCCTTCCGCCGTGCTGTTGGTATCTAAGGGTCGGGTATCGGCGTGCCCGGCTAAGCGGAAATGCTCGGCTGGCTGGCCACTGCGCTCTGCAATACTCTCCAGCACCGTTGCGGCTCGCGCGGAAGACAGGTCCCAATTTGAGCGGAAGCGCGAGGTGCTGATTGGCAGATTATCGGTGTGGCCGGCAATCACCACATGGCCGCCAATATCCCCCACCAACTCGGCGATTTTATTGATCACCGGTTTAAAGTCATTGTTGAGCTCGGCGCTGCCAGAGGGAAACGAGCCCATCTCCTTGATGCGGATCGTAATCACCCGCTCCCCGTCATCATCAACCTCCACAAAGCCATCGCGAATCTCGATATCCAAGTGGCGTTTTACCTTTTGCAGATCAGCCTCCAGCTCCTCTTTGCTAATCCGCTCGGATTCGTCAATTGCCATTTCAGCGTAGATGCGCATCTCATTGACAGCTTGTTGGCGAACTTGGTTTTCGACGGTTGGCGTTGGCCGACCGGGGCTAAAGTCTCGCGCGATAATACTGGTACCAATCGGTGGCTTAAAGGCGGGAACCTCCCGCTGAACCCCGAAGGCATCGCGCATAGAGCCCGACAGTTCTTTGAATTTCTGCTTGTCCATCTCGGAGAATGAGAACAACAGAACGAAAAAAGCCAGCAGCAAGGACATTAAGTCTGCAAAGGTTAGTACCCAGGCGGGCGCTCCGGCCGCCGCTTTTTTCTCGGGGACGTCTTCCACTAGGCTTCCTCAGCCTTTGCTTCTTTATCGCGGGCATTGTCGGGCAGATAGGTCGACAGCAGTGATTCGAGCACCCGCGGGTTCAAGCCCTCTTGTATGCCGTCAACCGCCTCCAGTATCAGGTGGCGATTGCGACGCTCTTCCTGGGTACGGAAATTCAGCTTGTCCGCCATTGGCAGCGCAACAGCATTTGCCAGCACAGCGCCATACAGGGTAGTAAGCAGCGCAACCGCCATCGCCGGCCCGATCGCCTTGGGGTCAGACATATTGGACATCATCTGCACCAAGCCGACGAGGGTACCAATCATGCCCATTGCCGGCGCGGAATCACCAAAACCACGAAATACCGCCTCACCCATTTCCTGGCGTTCGATCGTCAGATTGATTTCTTTGTTTAATAAGCGCTTAACAAAGGCAGGGTCGTGACCATCAATGGCCATCTGCACACCTTTATTGAGGAATTCATTGGTAATTTCCTGCGACTCCAGACCCAGCAGCCCCTCTTTGCGCGCGATACCTGCCAGTTCAACGCACTCGTTAATTAGCTGTGATGAGCTGGTTGGCTTGTGAAAGAAGGCGCGCGAGGCGACCTTGAAGGCGCCCAGGGTTTGATCCAGCGGAAATTTCACCAGATTGGCAAATGTTCCGCCGCCCACTACGATCAACAGGCTGGGGATATCGACGAAGCCACCGGCACTGCCGCCAAAAACAATGGCCGCAATAATCACGCCCAATGCGCCAAACATTCCCAGCAGGGTTGCTATATCCAAGATATTTCTCCGCTATACAGACTCTGCCAATTCGACCTGACAGCTGGCCCCTTAATGCATATATCGGCGGCAGCCAGAAGACCTTTAGAGGTTTTGCACAGCTTGCGACTGCAGGCGGAGATTTTCTATACGGGTTTGCCCTTGCCAAATTAAGGGCCAGAAAGCAGAAAGCCCGGCGAATGCCGGGCTTGTCGGTAGGAGTAAAACTTTGCGACGCTTAAATGAAGAAGTCGCCGTTTTCCATACCCAGAGCAACGCCGCCGAAGTTACGGCCAAAGCCGGTGGGGTTGTTAGCAACGTGGGCACGGGCGGTGTGCACATCACGGAAACGCTGCTGAATTTCACTGTTATTGAATACCGAGTGACCACCGGCCACTTCAAACAGTGAATCGACAATATCGATGCTCTTGCTGATAACCAGAGACGCCTGGTAGCGATAGCGAACACGGTCTTCCAGAGGAATCTCTTCGCCGCGCTCAATTTGCGCCAACATCACATCGAAGTTACGGAAGAGAATGGTCTCCATCTCGTCGATACCGTTTAGGGCCGCCGCAATGCGCTCTACCACCTGGGTATCGCCCGCGAGTTTAGTGGGGTCACCACTGGCTTTATTCAACACCGCATGCTTATAGAGTTCCACGGTCGCCTTACAGGCACCGATAGCCGGGGTCGAGACAACGCGAATAAAGCTCTGCGCCCAAGGCAGGCGATATAAGGGCGCGTCGTTCACAGCCAAACCGGGGTTTGTTCCCGCGAAGCCATCGCTTTGCTTGTGGGTCATGTAGTCGGGCACAAATACGTCGTCTACCACGATGTCGTTGCTGCCGGTGCCTTCCAAGCCCATCGACTGCCAAGTATCGATAATTTCGTAGTCGCTGCGCGGCACCAAGAAAGTACGGTAGCCCTCGCCCGGTACGATTGCGCCCAGCAGCACCCAGGTGCAGTGGTCGCTACCACTTGACCAGCCCCAGCGGCCGCTGAGTTTAAAACCGCCTTCGGCGGGCGTCACTTTACCCATTGGCGCATAGGAGGAAGAAATACGTGTATGGATCGAGTCGTTCCATACGGCCTGCTGCGCGCGATCGTCCATCATCGCCAGCTGCACGGCGTGAACCGCGATAATGCCACTGGCCCATGCCGTAGACATACACGCCTCGGCGATGGCGATTTGCAGTTTAAAGAATTCTTGCGGCTTCATTTCCAAGCCGCCGTAGCGCTTGGGCTGCAAGCTCAGGAAAAAGCCCGCATCTTGCAGGGCATCAATCGAGGCCTGAGGCACTTTACGTTCTTGGCGCGTTTGCGGTGCACGCTCACGAAATACTGGCTGCAACTCTTTGATTGCAGCCATCATGGTTTCAAAATTCATCACCGCTCTCCTGTTGTATTCTGTCTTTGATCTTATGATTTACCGCCCACTACCTCATTACGCGGTGCAGCGGGCAAAGGATTTTACCGGGCTTTAGGCGTCAGGCATGTTGAACTTGTGCCCCCAGAGGCTGGGCAGCGATGTCACGGTTGGCGTGAAATCGTCCCAATCCACCTGCAAACCACCGGTGCCAAACTCCATGGCAAAGCCTGTTGGTGTTGCCATGTAGAACGACAGCATCCGGTCATTAGTATGGCGCCCCAGGGTCGAAACAATGGGAATTCCCGCTGCTTCAACGCGATCCAGGCAGTAACCCACTTCATCGGTGTCTTTCACTTCCAGCATAAGGTGAACACAGCCCACCGGGTTGCTGCTGTCTTCGTATAGCGCAAGGCTGTGGTGACGCGGGTTATTCACGTGCATAAAGTTCAAGCCCTGACCGGGGTCATTGGGATCTGGCGAGAAGTGAAAGTGCATGTAGTCACTGTCACCAAAGCCGAGCACGTCTTTGTAGAACGTGTGCGTTTCGCTGAGCTTAGCTGCTGGCAGCACGGCATGCCCCAGGCCCATGTCGCCATTGAAACCCGTTTCAAAGCCACTGATACCCAGTGGTGAAACAAATTTAGCAAAGTCCAGTTCGCCGCCCCAATAAAGCTCCAGCTCGTTACCCGAGGGGTCTTTCAATACGATCAATTCGCGCACGCGCCGCGCCTTGGCATCGTCGCTGCTACCCTCTTCAAAGGCGACTCCCGCCTCGGTCAAGCGCTGCTTGGCATCGGCAAAGTCTTGCGCATCACGCAGTTCCCAGCCGCAGCGGCTCAGTCGCTCCGCGTCACCTTTGACAATGGCAAAGCGAAACGGACGCTCATCTATTTTCAAGTAAACATTGCCGTCGTCCGGCATATTCGGCGCAGGCATCAGGCCGAGAATGTCCCGACCGTACTCCAACCACTTCGACGGCTCTGCCGACTCGATTACGACGTAGCCTAAACTGCGTACATCCATGCGTTTATCCTGTGTTATCGATTATTAAATTCGCTGCACAATGCCATTAGCCATTGCGAATGGCGTAATCCACTGTGTACTCACGGCGCTCGTTAAAGACCTCAGGTACATCCGCACGATCCACGTAGAACTGGTTGTACCACTGACGCAGGCGGTTGATTGGGCCGTCGCCGTCACACAATACCGGGTTATCAACACGGGTTTTGGTATGCCAGATATGTACATCCTGGAAGAACGCCGTCCGGTTCTGCTCCGTGTACTGACGTGCCATCTCGTTGTTCTGCTCGTCACTCATACCCGGGATTTTCTTAACCGCCACACCAAACCGCAGGTCAAAGCTATTATGGTCGATGGGAACATGGGTCACCAGCAAGCGCGACTCCACGTCCATACCTTCTACCTGGCCAGTCATGTATGTGTTCATGTATGCCGGACCGAAGTATTTGGCACTGGAAGTTAGCTCGCCATCTTCCGCCAACAGCTCGCTGCCGCCGACCAGTACTTGTTCATAGGTATGCTTGTGAACAATGTTCTTGAACTCTTTGATAGGCGCGCCGTGAATCGGCCCAAAATGCGCCACATCTGCCATGTTATCCACCAGCTCGCGGCTGTTGGTATTGATGGTCATCAGATCCATTTGCCAGATCGTCCAGTCCGGACTGAACAGGTCATCGATGCGCGGCGGGCGCTGGTCTTCGATAGGAGGCAGCCCCTCTGGGTCGTACCACATGAATAACAAGTGATTCTCTTCCAGCGTTGGATAGCTGCGGATAACCGCTTTCGGGGGAATGCGCTTGGCGTAGGGGATCTCATCGCACACACCATCGGCGCCCCAGCGCCAGGAGTGGAATGGGCAACGAATGGAGTTACCCTCCACGCAACCTTCGCTCAAGTCTGCCCCCATGTGAGGGCAGTAGCCGTCGAGAATATGGACTTGACCATCTTCCCCGCGATACGCAACCATGCGGGTGCCAAAGTAGTTTAGCTTGACCGGCTTTTCATCGTATTCGCTGGCCAGCCCCAAACAATACCATCCCCGCCCATAGCGGTCTGGCAATTCCTTAGCTTCGATAATATGGGGCTGACGCGGTGCCTGCGCGGGCTCGCTCATTTTTCTCTCCTCGGTTATTCGGCAGACCCTCTGGCCGGGGCCCTGCTATCACGGTGAAAATTCTCACACAGCCAAGGCAAGCCTTCTATAATCCGTTTAGACGACCAAAAAAATATCACAACACACTGTTTTTATTAGATTTTTCTCCATTTTTCAGTATTGTTTAACCACCGTTTAACAACGCCACAAGATGGTGCATCAGGCTAGGTTAAAACCCTTACTGGAATTCTCGCCCGACGCGCTACAATATTGCCATTCTGTTTCTGTGCAGCGGGAATCTCTGATGAAAGCGCCCGGAAAACCCCACAACGAAGAGAAGCGTTTGGCCGCGCTCTCATTGCTCAATATCCTCGACACACCAGCGGAAGAGCGCTTTGATCGCCTGACCCGACTGGCGTGCAAAATGCTTAACACCCCCGTTGCTCTGGTCAGCCTGGTCGCCGACGACCGACAGTGGTTCAAATCCAGCGCCGGACTCGAGGGCGTGGAGGAAACACCCCGCGATATTTCGTTCTGTGGTCACACCATTTTGCAAGATGGCGTGTTCATCGTGAACGACACCCTCAAAGACGAGCGCTTTGTCGATAACCCGCTGGTGGTACACGCACCCAATATCCGCTTTTATGCCGCCTTTCCCCTGTACGCGGTAACTGGCGAGCGGCTGGGCGCTTTCTGCGTCGTCGATCAACAGCCTCGGGACTTGTCCAGCGATGAAATTGAAACCCTCGAGGACCTTGCCCGAATTGCCGAGCGCGAACTTTGCGCAAGCTACCTGGCGACAACGGATGAAACGACCGGGCTGTGCAACCGATCGGGGTTTGAATTGCTCGCTGATAAACTGATGCACGCCTGTGCCCGCAGCGACGTGCCGATCAGCGCTGTCTTTTTCCGCCTAACCGCCCCCATCGACGGTGAAGACGGCACGCTGACACCCGATGTCATTTCCTTGTTTTCGCAAAAACTGGCTGCAGCCTGTCGCGAAGCGGACTTGGTTGCTCGCATCGACGATCAGCACTTTGGCTGCCTTCTCAACGATTGCCCCTATGAACAGGTGGCGCACTTCATGCGACGCATCGAATACGACGTGGAGCAACTGAATCGCGAACAACTCGATAAACCCATGGCGATGCAAAGCAGTTGGCTTGCCTATAATCCGGTCGCCCATCACTCTGTGGGTACGCTGGTGCGGCAGGGCACAGAGTTGCTGGACGTCGCGTAGGCCCGCCGCATCCCCCCTCCTCTTGGCCGCATAGCGTCCCCTTGAGCGGCGATTCTTTACCCGCGTTGCCTATGCGCCTAGGGCCGCCAATAAGCGCAAGAATCAGCTCGACCGGTACGATAGAAGCGTTATGCTTGTCTCAAGCTCGCACAAAGGAAACCCATCGTGCCCTCCGACTACCAGCGCATTGAACACGCTCTTCATATTTTGGACAGCCAGCAGGGCATGCTCAGCCTGGACGAGCTTGCCAACAAATTGGACATTAGCACCGGACATTTTCAGCGCATGTTTAGCCGCTGGGTTGGCATTAGCCCCAAGCGCTTTTCCCAGCTCATCACCGTTGAGCGGGCGAAACAGCTGCTATCTGCCGGCCAACCTCTACTGAATGTCAGCGAGGATTTGTCGTTAAGCAGCAGTTCTCGGCTCTACGACCACTTTATTCGAATCGAAGCAATGACGCCGGGAGACTATCGCTCGCGCGGTGAGAACCTGCGCATTCGCTGGGGAAACGGCGACTCGCCTTTCGGCGAGGTGTTTATCGCACAGACTCAGCGCGGCATCTGTTCGCTTGCCTTCGGGGATGGGCGCGAGGAGCTGATGGCGATGCAACAGCGCTGGCCAGCGGCACAGTTCTCAGAGGAGCATAAAGACTCTCAGGAACTACTGCGTCGCGCATTCAGTCACAGCCATGGTGAGCCGCTTTCGCTACATCTGCTAGCCAGTGATTTTCAGTTACAGGTGTGGCGGGCGCTGCTGGCGATCCGGCCTGGACAGTTGAGCACCTATGGCCAGCTTGGTCAGCGCATCGGCCAAGCCAAAGCCGCTCGCGCGGTTGGCCGCGCCGTTGGCAGCAACCCCGTCGCCCTACTCATTCCCTGCCATCGTGTGGTCAGGCAGACAGGTGCGCTCGGCGGCTATCGCTGGGGTGTCACGCGCAAACGCGCAATCCTGCTGCACGAAGCGGCCTGTAACAGCATTACGAGAGAGGATGGCAGTGACGATCGCCGGCAATAATCAGCGCTCAGATACGGGCGCCCGGTAGAGGCCCATCGGGCCGATTACTTTGTTAGATTTGATTGCGGCCAACGAGATTGATCACCCCTGCAGCAATGAGCGCAACGGCAGCGATAACGTCCGCGATGACGACCTTGCGAACGGGCTCATTGTAACCGCCAACCGACCACGCAATAGCGATGAAGGACACAACGCTGACTAAGCCTGCGACGATGGCCAATGTTTGCAGCGATGGCTGGAAAGCGGCGTACACTAAAAAAAGGCCAAGAAGTCCAAACAAAATGGCTCGGTGACGCATCAGGATTTCGATATTGGGCTCACCCATGGCAATGCCATACAAAGCGGCAAGGCGATCCGCGCCCAACACCCCGGCAACGGGCAGGAGATGAATAATGCCTACGAGCACCAGCAGGCCTGTGGCAACTTTCTCCATCTTTGCCCCTCTTTCTTGAATGGAACCGCAGGTTTAATCTGCCAGCTGAGCGACGCTCTTTAAAATCAGGCGCACCAGCAAGGTCTGACGACTAACACCGGTTTTGGAGAAAATTGAGCGCAAATGGGTGCGTGCGGTGTTGCGACTCATGCCCAGCGCTTCCGACGCTTCATCCAGACTCAAGCCATCCGCCAGCAATAACGACAGCTGCGCCTCAGTTGGGGTAAAGCCGAACAGTTGGATGATGATATTGACCGGCGCCTCTGCCCCATATTCCGGATCGCTAATAAAAATTGCCACCGTCGGTACAGACTGTCCCTCCGACCATTCGGTCAATGGCACGGGGCGAACAATCACCCCCAGGTCGGCGAAGTCGCCATCGCGGGGAACCCGCATCGCCTCAACCACTGCGGGCTCGTGCTGATCCCGGTGATCAAGAATGCGGTTAATCAGCCCCTGCAACTTCTTGGTTGTGGCCTGATCACCCAGCATCAGATAGCCGTCCTCGATCTTCACCTCGGGCTCACGTGCGACCAGGTTCTTCGCCATTTTGTTGCAGTTAAGCAAGCGGCCATTTTCATCGAGGATGATCGTCGCCAGCGATAGACTCTCCACCGCACCGGCGTAGAGGTCGCGCTCTGACTCAATAATATTCAGCCGTACATGCAGGCGCAGGGCTCTTTCCAAATGGGGCATCAGCGCGTGAATCAAGTCCCGGTCGTGCTGATCAAAAACCGGCGCAGACTCACTGCGCGCCACGCGCAAGCCGGCATTCATTTCACCCGGAACATGGATATCGACACCGAGGGTATCGTAGAGCCCGCAGGGCTTCATACACATCAGGTACAGCTCGCTGGTCAACCAGTCATCTACAGACACCAGCTCCATCAAGCTTTTGACCTCGCCCGGCTTAAGCGACAGGAAGGGATCCATAGCAAACAGCCGTTTTTGGTACTGATCCATACCCTCTACGGTGCTGCCACCCAGCACCCGCAGGACGCCGCGGCCCTGCTCCGACGGGGGGTTTAACACCAGAGTGACCGACACCGCCTGCATGACCTGAGACAACTCAGACAAGAAGCCTTCCCAGGGTTCCTCTTCCAACGGCCCTTGATAAACACTAGCCAGGAGGCGGTCAAACTTTGGATCGATCAACATCGTAACGTCTGTATGCCTTGTTATTTTTTACATGCAGTGAGTATAACCGAGATGGGTATGCGATACAGGCCTTTAACACCTGGCCGCTGCTGCGCGAACGCCGCACTTACCTGGAACGAACAGCCAGACACGAAAACGGCCCCAGCTGGGGCCGTTTCATCTTGCCGGACTGGCGTCTGGCGATCAGGGCTTAGAGCAAGCCGCGTTCCTTAGCCATGTCGAGTGCCAAGTCTTCAATCATATCTTCCTGTCCACCAACGGTGCGGCGGCGGCCAAGCTCAACCAGTATATCCCGGGCCGACACACCGTACTTCGCTTCGGCGCGTTTAGCGAACAACAAGAAAGATGAGTATACGCCCGCGTAGCCCAGAGTCAGGGAGTCCCGGTCGATACGGATGGGATGATCCATAATGGGAGTCACGCGGTCTTCGGCGACATCCATAATTTTATACAGATCAATACCGTGATCCGCGCCCATACGATCAAGCACAGCCACCAATACCTCCAGCGGCGTATTGCCTGCACCGGCGCCCAGGCCCGCTACAGAGCCATCGATACGGTTAGCACCGTGCTCGATTGCCACCAGCGAGTTCGTGACGCCCAGGCTCAGGTTGTGGTGAGCGTGGAAGCCCAGCTCGGTTTCTGGCTTCAGCTCGCTGCGCAACAGCGCAATGCGCTCTTGCACCTGATCGGGCAGCATATAGCCAGCGGAATCGGTGCAGTAAATACAGTTGGCACCGTATGATTCCATCAATTTGGCTTGCTCGACGATTTCCTCAGCGCCAATCATATGGGTCATCATCAAGAAGCCCACGGTATCCAAGCCCATCTCACTGGCCATGCCAATGTGCTGCTCTGATACATCCGCTTCGGTGCAATGCGTCGCCACGCGGATGGTTGATACACCGAGATCAGCGGCCATTTTCAAATGGTCGACCGTACCAATACCGGGCAGCAACAGCGCCGAAATTTTTGCATTCTTAACCGCACCGATTACGGCCTTCAGGTATTCTTCATCGCTGTGCGCTGGGAAACCATAGTTAACCGAACTACCACCCAAACCGTCACCATGAGTCACTTCGATCAGTGGCATGCCCGCCTCATCGAGGCCACTGGCAATACTGACCATTTCATCCAGAGAAATCTGGTGACGCTTAGCGTGCATACCATCGCGCAAACACATGTCGTGCAGAACGACTTTCTTACCTTGAATATCCATGACTATCCCCTCAGGCGGCCGATGGTGAAAAACGGCCTGCCAGAATCTCTTCGGCAAACATCTCTGCGGTGCGCAGGCCCGCGGCGGTCATAATATCGAGGTTACCCGCATACTTGGGCAGGAAGTCCCCGAGCCCCTCTACTTCCATAAACATGGAAACGCGATTGCCATCGAAAACGGGACCATTTTTCAAACGGTAACCCGGTACGTATTTTTGAACCTCGGCAACCATGTCATCCACCGATTTGCGAATCGCCTCTTGATCCGGCTCGTCGTCAGTCAAACAGTGAATGGTGTCGCGCATAATCAGCGGTGGCTCTGCCGGGTTAATCACGATAATCGCCTTACCCTGACGAGCGCCGCCCACTTTCTCTACCGCGCCCGCCGTTGTGCGGGTGAATTCGTCGATATTTTTACGTGTGCCGGGCCCCACAGACTTGGAGCTTACTGTGGCAACAATTTCGCCGTAGCTCACCGACTGCACGCGCGACACGGCTGCGACCATTGGAATGGTTGCCTGTCCGCCACAGGTCACCATATTCACATTCATGCACTTTTCGGCCACTGCATCGCTGAGGTTGACCGGGGGGATACAAAATGGGCCGATCGCCGCCGGCGTCAGATCGATCATCAACGCACCCTGCTCGTTCACTTTGCGCGAGTTCTCGGCGTGAACATAGGCTGAGGTTGCATCAAAACAGATTTGCACACCGTCCTCACGCATGGTCGGCAACATACCATCCACACCTTCCGAGGTGACCTTCATGCCCATTTCTTTGGCGCGGGCCAAGCCGGGTGATTCGGGGTCAACACCGACCATCCAAACGGGTTCAATCAGCTCCGAGCGCATTGCCTTCATCAGCAGGTCGGTCCCAATATTGCCCGGCCCGATGATGGCCGCGCGAATTTTTTCAGCCATAAGATTTCTCACTGTCAGTAGAGCACCGCTATGTGCTCCGAATAGGTAGATGTTGTTGTTCTAGATCTAGCAATTAGACGAAATGCACTTCTGCATCGCCGATGCCTTCCAGCTCCATGCGCAGGCTGTCACCTGCTTGCACCGGCTCCAGCGGTACCAGAGAACCAGAGAGAATCACCTCTCCCGCTTTGAACGGAATACCGAAGCGCCCCAGCGTATTTGCCAGCCACGCCACCGCGGTTAGTGGGTTACCCTGCACCGCACTGCCCAAGCCTTCACTGAGAATTTCACCGTTTTTCCATACGCGAATTTTCAATGCGGGCAGGTCGAAGTCTTTGGGGTCTGCCTCTTGCTCACCCAGCACGTAAACACCGCAGGAGGCGTTGTCCGCCACGGTGTCCTGAATGGCAATTTTCCAATTGTCGATACGCGAATCAACAATCTCAAAACAGGGCATAATGGCGTCGGTTGCGGCCAATACATCCGCCTCCGTAACGCCGGGGCCTTGCAGGTCTTTCTTCAACCGAAAACCGATCTCCGCCTCGGCACGGGGGGAAATCAAATGACCGGCTACCGGCACTTTTGCACCATTGGCAAAGGTCATGGCGTCGGTTAAAAAACCAAAGTCCGGCTGGTGTACGCCGAGCATTTCCTGCACCACTTTACTGGTAACACCGATTTTTTTTCCCACCACTTTCTCCCCGTCTTCTTGACGGCGGTTAAGCATGCGCAGGGAGATGTAGTAGGCATCGTCAATGGTAATGTCCGGCTCACGCTCGGTCAGCGGGGCAATGCTTTGCTGGCTGCGCAGGGCGTTGTAGAGCTCATCACCCAATGCATTGATCTTGGCGCTATCCATAATTTATCCGTTCTGCAAAAAGTCGAGGGTTTGGCGATTGAAAAGCTCGCGGTGCTCCACCATTACCCAATGCCCGCAGCGAGACACCAACGTAAGGCGAATATCAGCGATGCCTTTCGCCAATTTCATAATGCCGGTCTCGGGCATCATTTGCTCATTAACGCCCCAGAATGCCAGGGTTGGACAGGTGATTTCACCCAACCTCTCTGTCATATCGGGCACCGTCATAGTGGTGATAACCTGGCTGTTCTGTTGCTGAAAAATTCCCCAGCGCTCGTTGACCAACTGCTCGTCGACGACGGCATCATCAAACACCAGGCCGCGACGAATAAAGTCTTCCAAGCGCTCTGGTGCCATCGGCCCAGAGGTAAAAACCTCTTTCATAATCTGCATGCCAGGCATATGAAAGTAGTCGGCCTGTTGCTCTATTCCGCCGGGCGCCATCAGCACCAGCTTACTAACCCGCTCTGGGTAGTCGAGGGTGTATTTCAGCGCAATGGCTCCACCCAAGGAATTACCGATCAGGCAGTATTGCTCCACGCCAATGTGGCGCAGCGTTTGGTGAACACACTCGACGAAAAAGTCCAGCGGGTAGTCAACGTCATCAGGCTTATCGGAATACCCATAACCTATCAGGTCGGGCACCACCACTCGGAAGCCCTGCTCAACAAACCACGGGTAGTTGTATTTGAAGTTGCTGTGCCCACTGGCGCCGCTGCCGCTGCCGTGCAGAAATACCACGACAGGCCCGTCACCCTGATCCAGGTAGTGAATGCGGTGGCCATTGTCGAGGGTGACATACTGCCCCTCGGGTAATCCTGCTACGATTTGACTCATGGCTGCCCGCCCCCAGGTAAACAGAAAAACATGATGTGCCCGAGCAGGCGCAGAGAAAGCGCCTGCCGAGAGCTATTTTTGTGGTGTAAATTTTATAGAAGGGCCTTCGAGACACTAATCCCCCAAACGGATGACAGCTTTTTCGGGCTCACTCCACGATCGCGTCATTAAACTTGGGGGGCTTACCCAACATGGCACGCGGCGACGGGGGCAGCTTGCCATCAATGTCCACCAGCCCGTATTCCTCGGCCAGCTCTGCCGCGTAGAAGACTTTGCCACTGCGCGACATCAATGCTGCATCGCGGTACAGCGCGTCTATCACCAAACCGGGAAACTCAGGCGATTCGGCCGCCGCCACCGCATCGGCGTAGAGTTCGGGTTGCGCGTCGAAGACCTGCATACTGCGTTCGGTTTTCAGCAACCCCATCCACAGCGACACAACGGCGACGCCATGTGAGCGAAAATCCACGGCCATGTCATGGGCCATTTTATCCACACCCGCCTTCCCGGCACCGTAGGCCGGGCCGTGCATATAGCAGCGCCCTCCCGCTGAGGAGGTATTCACCACCAGCCCCTTTGCGCTCTTTAGCAGCAGTGGCGCCGCGTAGTACGACGACACATAACTAGAGCGCAGCCCAACATTGAGAATATCCTGCAAAGCCAGCGGCTTTTCCCAAAACGGCCCCGGCAGGGTCAAGCCCTCGGGCACCAGCAAGGCATTGTTGACGAGAATATCCAAACGTCCCTGCTCGGCTTCAATCACAGCCAGCGCTTTGCGTACCTGCTCATCGTCCCGGTGGTCACA
The DNA here is from genome assembly GCF_057370015.1 of Spongiibacter sp. C9W. NCBI lineage: Bacteria > Pseudomonadati > Pseudomonadota > Gammaproteobacteria > Cellvibrionales > Spongiibacteraceae > Spongiibacter > Spongiibacter sp. C9W. The sequence continues at coordinate 3,328,592 of NZ_CM170672.1, read as the reverse complement.
AATTAAGGGGATGGCCTTTGCACCTCTCTCCTCTATGGCTTCGACAGTGGCATAGACAGTGCCCGGCAAGGCCGCATCGCCCTCGGACTGAGTGCGGCCAGTCACGTAGATTGTCGACCCCGGCTTGGCCAGCGCCAGCGCAATGCCCTTGCCCGCGCCGCGACTGGCGCCAGTAACGAGAATGATGCGTTTATCCTGCTTCACAATGGATTCCTATTATTGTGTCTACCAACGGCCGCATAGGCTGACAGACCGCGGCGGCAGATGCATCCTCCGAAATGACTAGAGCGGGCGTGTCACAGCAGCAGCCGCCGAATATCAGCCAGCATTTGCGCCAATTCGGTAAAGAACTTGCCGGCATCCGCGCCGTTTATCACCCTGTGGTCATATGACAGGGACAGCGGCAGCATTTTGCGCGGCTGGAAACTATCACCATCCCAAACGGGTTTTACGGCCAGCTTGGAAACCCCCAGGATCGCGACTTCCGGCGCATTGATAATGGGAGTAAAACCAGTACCGCCGATATTGCCCAGGCTGGAAATGGTGAAGCAGCCGCCCTGCATTTCCGCAGGTTTAAGCTTCCGCTCTCGGGCTTTCTTGGCCAGCTCAGCGGTTTCTTCTGCCAGCTCCCAAAGCGACTTTTTATCGACATCGCGAATCACCGGCACAACAAGCCCTGCTGGCGTGTCCACGGCCATACCAATATGAACATAGTGCTTGTAGACAATGCTCTCACCATCGGCACTGAGGGAGGCGTTGAACTTGGCATTGCCGCGCAACGCAGCCGCCGCCGCTTTTAATAAAAAGGGCAGAGGCGTTAACTTCACACCGCGCTGCTCAGCCTCTTTTTTCATCTCGCGACGGAAGTCCTCAAGCTCAGTGATATCTGCATCATCAAACTGCGTCACATGAGGAAGATTCAACCAGCTGCGGTGCATATTGGCCGCGGTCAGTTTATCTAGCTTGCTTAAAGGCTGAATATCCACCTCGCCAAACTTGGCAAAATCCACATCAGGAATCGGCGCAATGCCGCCGCCAGCTGCCGCTGCGGGCGCTTTCGCCAACTGCTTAACATAGGCATGCAGGTCTTCCTTAACGATGCGCTTGCGCGGGCCGCTGCCGGACACTTTGCTCAGATCAATACCAAACTCGCGCGCCAATTTACGCACCGCGGGGCCAGCATATACTTGCTCCCCTGGTGCAGCTGGCGCAGGCGACGGTGAGCTGGTGCTGGCGCCCTCGCGCGCAGCGGTCGAGGCTTCGTTTTTTGGCTCGGGCTCGGCACTCACCGGTGCATCGGCCTTTTCCGCTGGCGCGGCTGTTTGCTCAGCCTTCGCGTCGCTCGCTGAGTTCGCCCCTGCGACACGCATTTCTGCGATCGCCGTACCTTCACTGGCAGCGTCACCCACCTTGATCAACATCGCGCTGACCACACCCGTGAACGGTGCAGGAACCTCCATGGAGGCCTTGTCTGACTCCAGCACGATCAGTGAATCACCCTCATTCACCTCATCGCCTTCGGCAACGCACAGTTCGATAACTTCGATACCTTCACCACCGCCAACATCTGGCACCTTAACGGTTTCGGTGCGCTCCGCTGTCGACGCAGACTGCGCAGCGCCAACAGTATCGTTACCACCGTCAGTATCGTCGTCAGCGGCTGACGTTTGCTCGGCTGCCGCGTCGGGCTCAGATGCAGACTCGGCCGCTGATTCCGAAGCAGGCTCATCGCTGCCCTCAGCCACTTCCAGCTCGAGAATGGCATCCCCTTCGGAAACGCTATCGCCTACCGACATAGTAATCGACACGACTTTGCCAGACTTTGGCGCAGGCACTTCCATCGACGCCTTATCAGATTCTAAAACCAGCAGGGAGTCTTCCTGCTCGACAACATCGCCAACAGCAACGCAGACTTCTATCACCTCAACGCCTTCACCACCGCCGAGATCTGGAATTTTGATCGTTTCTTTTGTCACAGAAAACTCCTCGTATTAGCGGTGCATCGGGCTAATTTTTTCAGCATCCAGGCCGTAGTCTGCAATGGCCTTGCTCACGACAGAGGCAGCAATTTTGCCCTCATCACTCAGCGCCTTTAGGGCCGCGACCGTCACGTAATAACGGTCCACCTCAAAGTGCTCGCGCAATTTCGCTCGCGTGTCAGAGCGACCATAGCCGTCGGTACCCAGCACCACATAGCGGCCATCAATATATGGGCGCAGCTGTTCACCGTAGGCTTTAATATAATCCGTTGCACAAATAACCGGCGTGGACTGCGCATTGAGCTGCTGACTAACATACGCACTGCGTGGCGACTCTTCAGGGTGAAGCAAATTCCATCGGTCACACTCCATGCCGTCGCGATACAGCTGGTTAATGCTGGTGGCGCTCCAGATATCCGCTTCCACTTTGTGATCGGATTTCAGCAGCTCAGCGGCCGCTTCAACTTCACGCAAGATGGTGCCACTGCCCAATAACTGAACCTTTAGCTTGGGCTTCTTAACGGTGCTGCCTTTGAGTTTGTAGATTCCCTTGATAATGCCCTCTTCACTGCCTTCGGGCATATCGGGGTGGTAGTAGTTTTCGTTCATCGTGGTGATGTAATAGAAAACATTTTCCTTCTCGGCATACATGCGCCGCATGCCGTCCTGAATAATCACCGCCAACTCGTAAGAATACGTTGGGTCGTAGGACACACAGTTAGGGATCATATTGGCCATTAAGTGGCTGTGACCATCCTGGTGCTGCAAGCCTTCACCATTGAGGGTGGTACGCCCCGATGTTGCACCGATCAGGAAACCGCGCGCCTGAGAGTCACCGGCGGCCCAAGCCAAATCCATAATGCGCTGAAAGCCGAACATGGAATAAAAAATGTAAAACGGCACCATTGGATAGCGGTGATTCGCATAGGAGGTTGCCGCCGCCAACCACGCAGAGAAGGCGCCGGCCTCGGTGATGCCCTCCTCCAAAATTTGCCCGTCCTTGGACTCTTTGTAATACATAATTTGGTCGGCATCGTGGGGGGTGTAGCGCTGCCCCTGAGAAGAATATATGCCCAGCTGGCGGAACATACCCTCCATACCGAAGGTGCGCGCTTCGTCTGGCACAATCGGCACAATACGCTCGCCCACCGCCTTGTCCTTAACCAGGGTCGATAGCATGCGAACAAAGGCCATTGTCGACGACACTTCTCGCTTGCCGGTGTTTTTCAGCTGCGCGGAAAATTTCTCCAGCGACGGTACATCCAAGGCATCGAAGTCAGCCTGTCGCGCCGGCAAATACCCCCCCAGCTCCTCGCGGCGCTTGTGCATATACACCATTTCCGGGCTGTCTTCCGGCGGCCGATAGTAGGGGACATTTTTCAGTTCATCGTCGGGAATCGGCACGGCAAAGCGGTCGCGGAATTTTTTCAGCTCATCCAAGTCGAGCTTCTTCACTGAATGCGCTTCGTTTTGCGCTTCGCCGCCGCTACCCAGGCCGTAGCCTTTAACCGTCATTGCCAGTACCACGGTAGGCTGGCCTTTGGTTTCTCGGGCATTGGCGTAAGCAGCGTAGACTTTATAAGGGTCGTGGCCACCGCGATTCAGGTACATAATTTCGTCGTCAGAGAGGTCTTCAACCAGCTCCAGCAACTCTGGATACTTCCCGAAGAAGTGCTTGCGAGTATAGGCCCCGCCGTTGGCTTTGTAGTTCTGCAACTCACCATCACACACTTCATTCATGCGACGGCGCAACAGGCCGGTTTTGTCTTTTTCCAGCAGCTGATCCCAGTGGCGCCCCCAAATGACCTTGACGACATTCCAGCCCGCGCCGCGGAACACCCCTTCCAGTTCCTGGATAATTTTGCCATTGCCGCGCACTGGGCCGTCCAGGCGCTGAAGGTTACAGTTGATCACAAAGCACAAATTATCGAGCTGCTCGCGCCCCGCCAGAGCAATTGCGCCGAGAGACTCAGGCTCGTCGCACTCGCCATCGCCCATAAAACACCACACTTTCCGATCGCCGTGATCGACCAGCCCTCGGCTCTGTTGGTACTTCATTACGTGGGCTTGGTAGATTGCCTGAATGGGACCCAGGCCCATGCTAACGGTGGGGAATTGCCAGTAGTCCGGCATTAACCAGGGGTGCGGATACGATGACAAGCCATCGCCGTCGACCTCGCGGCGGAAGCTGTCGAGCTGCTGCTCCGAGAGGCGCCCTTCCAGGAATGAGCGCGCATACATACCCGGCGAACTATGGCCCTGATAATAGATCAGATCGGCCTTATCACCGCCGCGGAAAAAGTAGTTAAAGCCCACATCGTAAAGGGTCGCGGAAGAGGAAAAGCTGGAGATGTGGCCACCCAAGCCCTCATCGTTGTCGTTGGCTCGCATTACCATTGCCAGCGCATTCCAGCGTATTAACGAGCGAATTTTGCGCTCCATAAACAAGTCGCCGGGCATGCGTTTTTCATCGCGAGGTTCGATGGTATTGCGAAATGAGGTGGTGATGGCCGCCGGAAGTTGGGTTCCCTGGCGCGCAGCATGCTTTGCCAAGTATTTCAGGAGAAAAGCGGCGCGTGCTCTACCCGCATGGCTAAGCACGCCATCCAGTGCTTCCAGCCACTCTTGGGTTTCCTGTGGATCGAGATCTTCACGCAAATCAGGGTCTTGGTACATATCACAGTCCTTATCAATACCGTGGGCTGCCTAGACCAGCAAGCGATTTGCTCGAATGTGTTCCGCGTCAACGGGCGCACCGACCATGATCAATAATCGGGGTGTGCCTGCCGTTGGTGACGGTGATCACCTGGCCTATCTGGCGCTGCCCCACCTTGTGGGTCGGGCAGAACTGCCGATGAGAATTCGGGCCCCTGAAAGCCTATGCACTTTCAGAGCCGCGGAAATCATCGCAGCCCTGTCGCCATAAATCAAGAAAATCTAGATATTTTTATTATGAATAAATAGTTTCACCTCTATAAAAACAAGTACTTATACTAGTCGAAGGAATAGACTCCCGCCCTATCAAGCACTGCGCGCGACTCCCCAGCAGGCAATGCCGACGGCCACTGCCCTGGCACCGTCACTAGCAAGCTGCGACGGTTTGCATCGTGCAGGGTTTGACGCATAAGCGACCACCACTGCGTATACTCCAGCCCCCTCAGCGCAGCGATTAACTGGTCTCGACTGTCAAAACCCGAATACCCTTCCAACAGATCCCGCCAATCGCGGTCTGCCGCCTCCCACAGGTTTTCCGGCTGCTCCGCTAACTTACTTATCAATGTCGCCCGGAACTGTTCGTAAGTCTGTTCATCAACGCCATTTTTAAGCCAGGCGTCGATATACCCGTCGACTTCCTTGGCCAGCATCGCCGCGTCAGCAACCGGTGACTGCACCAGAAAGAATAAGCCACCCACATTTCGCTGAGGGTATACACCCGCATTAACAATGTAGCCGAGCTGCTTCTCCGTGCGCAGTTGATGATAAAAGTCAGCACTCATGATCTGCGCCGCCAAGCCCAAAGCAACCCTGGCCATTTTTCCCTGGTCAGGCGCCTGCACATACTGAAGTAGCGCAGCATCGTTGTGCTCGGCGGGCACAATCGCCAGCGCGTTCCCCGCAGGTAGCTTAACAATCTGTTGCTGCGGCCGTGTGCTCAGCGACGTTTGCGGGAGCGCTCGCATCATTTGCGCAACCGTGTCCAGCGCGTCCGCTTGGGTGAAGTTACCGTGGAGCAACACCTGATAGCGGAAGGCCGCCAGCACCCGCTCAGCCTGGCGCGCAACATCGGCAAGCCCCAGCGCTTCGGTCTCTGATAGCAGAGACTCGAGGGCGGGCTCCTGTCGCTGCTGCAAGCGCGGCAGTTCGGCAAAAAGTTGCTGATAGGGTGAACGGCGCCGAACATTTTGCAACTCGCGCAGGCGCTGCTGCTTAATGCGGGCAAAACGCTGCTCATCCCAGTCGACGTGACGCAGGGTATTCAGCACCTGAGACAGCAGCTCTGCCTGCTTCTGATCAAACCCTCCCAAGCGCAACTCAACACCGCGCCAACTGCTCGACAAGCTGTAATCTAAGCCCGCCAATTGCGCGGCATAGGCCTCTTCGTTCAGCTGATCACTGACCATGCGCAACCACAGTTCGGTGGCGGCAGCTGCCGAGGACGAGTCTCGCGTTGCAGGCGTCTCCAGCAAGAGATAACTGCGGCCTTTGGGCACATCAAACTGATCGTCGTTGTACAACCACACACCGTCGATAGGCGCATTGTCCACCAACCTTGGCTGGTCGTTTGCAGCAGCATCGTCCTTCAGAGTAAAGGTATCAGCAATGTAGGGGTTACTGGCTGGCAAATGCAGCCCCGCTGGCTCGGCCTCACGCCAGCGCTGTTGTTGCTGCGCATCAATGTCGCGCGCACTCCAGGGCACGTCATAACGCTGCTCGCGGCGGTCGGTATCGACACCCGGCGCAACAAGCGTAATAAACGCCTTGTCCGGGGTCATACTGCGCAGGTATTGCCGTATCAATTCCGGCCGGAAGGACGTCATTACATAGGCCTCCCGCAATACCTCCGCGGGCGGGTACTGCTGAAGCGCCGAGGAAAATTGCACCAATTCCTCTGTCAAATTTCGACGGTTGCGAAAACGAAATTGTTGCGCTGCGAGCTGGCTTTGCTCTCGGTACCGCCAGGCCTGAATACCCTGTTCATCAATCAACCGCACATAGGCAAAAACCTGTTGGACAATACTATCGAGGTGCTCCATGCCGGCTTCGGTCAACGCAATATTGACACCAAACATTGCCTGACCCTGCATATCCAGGCTCTGACCGGCGCTCAAGCCATCGGCCCAGCCTGCGCGCTTAAGCGCCGATAACAGACTGCCCTTGCCCTCGTGACCGAGCAGGTTCGCAATATACGACAGCGGCTTATCCCGCCAGTGGGGGCTGGCATCAATCACCGGAAACTGAATAGACAGCCGCCGCTCCGTTTGCACTGGCTGTATCGTCACCCAGCGTGGCAGCGCCTGCGGTTCGAACAGTGGCTGAGTAATCGGCTCGATATTCACCTCGCGATTCTCAATCGCACTAAACCGCGCGCGCACCATCGACTCCAGCTCTGCCAGAGACTCTCGCCCCACCACCGTCAGGCTCATGATATTCGCGGAGTAATAACGCTGGTAAAACGCCAGCAATTGCTCTCGCAGCGCCGCCTCGCGATCCGCCTGCAAGGTTTGCAAATTGCCTACTGAAAATTTGCTAAATGGATGCTGCGACGCTAACTGCTCTTTAAATACCGCCAACTCCCGGCGGCGATCGTTGCGCAGTCTGGCGCGATATTCAGAGTCCACCGCATTGACTTCACGCTGCACGTAATTGGCGTTGAACAGCGGTGCGACAAAGAACTGGGAAAACTGGTCCAGGGCGCCTTCAAGCGCATCCGCCTTAACGTCGAAGAAATAGTTGGTGTGCTCAAAACTGGTGAAGGCGTTGTGATTGCCTCCGTTTGCCGTAATGTAAGCCTGGTAGTCGCCCGCCTTTGGGTAGGCACGCGTGCCCAGAAACAGCATATGCTCCAAGAAATGCGCCAGGCCCTGGTAATCACGAGGGTCTTGGCGGCTGCCGACATTCACATCCAGCGATGCACCCGCTTTATCTGCGCCCGGGTCAGACACCAATAATACTTTGAGACCGTTATCCAACCGCAGATAGCGAAAACTGCGCTGCTCGGTATCCGGCTTGATGATGCTTTCGCCCTGAACAGACAGCGAGGCGTCGCGGGTAAGTGCCGCGCAGGCAGAAATAACAATAAGTAGAATAGCGACGGTGACATGTTGCAGAACGCGCACAAATATTTCCTTACAGAGTCAATTACAACGATGCTTGCTCGCTGGGGGCTTCCGCTTCGTTACTCACGGCGTGAGGTCGCGGCCAGGAATACAGAATCGCCTTCACTAAAGTCGCCAGTGGGATCGCAAAAAACACTCCCCACATTCCCCAAATTCCGCCGAATACCAGCACGGCAACAATAATCGCCACGGGGTGCATATTCACCGCTTCGGAAAACAGCAGCGGCACCAGCACGTTGCCATCGAGCGCTTGAATGATTCCATAGACAATACACAGGGTAAAAAACTCCCCGCCCCATCCCCACTGCAAATACCCCACTAATACGACGGGCAATGTCACCACGGCCGCACCGATATAGGGAATTACTACCGACAAGCCCACTGCCAACGCCAGCAGCGCGGCATAGTTTAGCGACATCAGCGAGAACGAAATGTAAGAAGCCACACCGACGATCACGATCTCAATTGCCTTACCACGTACGTAATTGGCGACTTGATCGTTCATTTCCAACCAAACGGCGCGAAGTAAAGGTCGGCGACGCGGCAGAAAACCCGACAACCACTCAAGGATCAGCTGTTTATCCTTGAGGAAGAAAAACACCAGAATGGGAATCAGCACTATATTGATCATCAAACCAACAACATTGGGCAGCTGCGCAAGAGAAAAAGACACCAAGTACTGCCCCAGCGAACCAATCTCCGTGGTTGCCAGCGTCATCCACTCCCGAATTTGCGCCTCGGTAAACACCTCCGAGCGCTCAGGCAATACCATCAGCGCCTGCTGCAGCTTTCGCAGCATCGACGGCAGCTCTTGTATCAGCGTAACCAGCTGCTGCCATACCAACGGCAACAGCAGCATAAGCACACCAAAAAACACCGTTAGGAAAATACCGTACGCGACGGCAATCGCGAGCCACCGCCGGGCGCCCAGCGCCGACATTCGGGCGATCACGCCCTGCATCATAAAGGCCAGCACGACACTGGCAATAATGGGGATCAGGACATTGCCGATGCTGAGGATCAACAACAGAATCGCGGCAAGAATAATCAGCAACACTACCGTTTCTTCTTCGGCAAAGATGCGATTAAACCAATTGCGAACCATTCCAAGCATGTGGTTGTCCTTTTTCTCGTAAACCTAGATCATCCGCCCGGTGCGCTCAGCGGCTATTTCTTCTGGAGTAGGTACCTAAACTCCCCATGATGCTCTTCATCGAGCAACAGCGTATTGCCGCTCTGGGCAGCGAACACGGCAAAATCCCGCTGTGAACCGACGTCAGTTGCCAGCACCTCTACGACCTCACCGCTCGCCATCCGGTTCAATGCTTGTTTGGCTTTTAGCAGCGGCAGCGGGCAGTCCAACTGACGCGCATCCACTCGACAGTGTATCTCGCTCATAGCATACCTCTTTCTGAAAATGCCGGCAGTATAGCGCCCCAGCCGGGGGCGACAGAATGCCACTGACGCACTTTTTGCGCTTTAATAGGTCTGAGCCTTTATCACTTGTATGATCTATATCGGCGAACCCGGCCACCTGTACGGTGGCACCAAACAAGGACACCATTGTGGTACGAACATTATTACACGCCCTTATCGCCACCCTACTGTGCAGCGCGGCAGTGGCCCAGCCGATGAGGGACACCAGTAGCCAGCTTCCAGAGCTAGGCGAAGTCGATGCCTCACCGTATTCGGCTAAGCAGGAATACCAGCTGGGCAGAATGTGGTTGAGAATGTTCCGCACACAAGTGAAAACCCTCGGCGACCCACAACTGCAAAGCTATGTTGAGTCCTTGCTTTACACGCTGGCCGCCAATAGCGAACTGAAACAACGCGACTTAGAAACCGTTGTTGTCGACAATAGCACCATCAACGCTTTTGCCGTGCCTGGCGGCGTTATCGGCGTGCATACCGGTCTTTTCCTGTTCAGTGATAACGAGGCCCAATTTGCCGGCGTACTCGCCCACGAGATTGCCCACTTGAGCCAACGCCATTTCAGCCGCTCCATCGACAAGGCCCGCGAAGCGAGTATTCCCAGCATGGCAGGCATGTTAGCGGGGATCATTCTGGCGGCGACAACCGGCTCCGATGCGGGCATTGCCGCCATTGCGGCGAGTCAGGCAGCGGCGCTTGAAAACCAGCTGCGTTTTAGCCGCCAGCACGAGCAAGAGGCCGACCGCGTCGGCATGGAAACCCTCGCCCGAGCCAATATGGACCCCAATGGCATTCCCTCAATGTTTGAGAACATGAATGCCAACTTGCGCTTTGCGCGGGCCAAGCCGCCCGAATTTCTGCTGACTCACCCACTGACAGAGAACCGAATTAGCGATAGCAAAAACCGTGCTCGCAACTACCCTCGGCAGGTCTACACCGACAACTTAAATTTCCAGCTTATGAAAATGCGGGCAACCGTCCATCACACTGAAAAAATGGAGAGCCTGCTGCAGCGATGGAACGATGAACAAGGCGCCAATGGCGAAGCGCGCCGCTACGGCATCGTGCTCGCGCTTACTGAGATGGAGCGCTGGCAGGAAGCCAGCGACCAGCTCGACGACTTGATTGACGACGACCCCCAACGCATTGCCTATATCCTTGCCCGTGCAGACATCTTGCTTGGGCAGAAAGCCTACGACCCCGCCATCGATTTATTGCGCAGCGCACTGGCGCTCAATCCGGACAACTACCCACTGAGCTTTCATCTGGCTGATGCCTTGGAGCAAGCACAGCGCTTTCGCCAAGCCGACGACGTGCTTACCGCGTTGAGCTCAAGGCGGCAGAACGATCCAAAAATCTGGTACCGATTGGCGGAAGTCAGAGGCCTGGCGGGGAATATTCTCGGCGTGCATCTGGCAAGGGCAGAGTATTTTATCCTCACCGCCCAGCTCGAGCGCGCTGCCAGCCAATTACATTACGCGCACAAGCAGAGCGGAAGCAATCAAATACTTCAGGGGAAAATCACCGAGCGACTGCGCGATATTGACGAGCTGAAGAAACAGCTCAAAGAATTTCAGGGACGCTAGGGCCTGTTCACACTAATCCAATAGTCACTGCTGGAGGTCATTTTTGCCTCCAGCTAGGCGCCAGACGCGCCGTTTAGTCACTCTATACAAGTGGCTGGCAACAACGCCGGGGGCAAAAATGGCCCCAGCCCTATGGGTTGCGGCTAAAAAAGCACCACTCGTCGTTGCTCATCGCTTATTTGGAATAACCAAACTACGCTCTTCGCGCCTAGATTGGTGCTTTTTTAGCCACAACAGTAATAATCGGATTAGTGTGAACAGGCCCTAAAAGCCCGCAGCAAATTGCGGCCTGTTAGCAACAGTGTGGATGGCCTTATCCCTTGACGGGGTAACCTTAGCTTCGACCAGTGAGCTCAGGGCTTGTTTGCAGCGGCAAAGTCCAACATACGGGTCAGCGGTTTCATGGCTTTCTCACCGAGCGAAGGCTCGACAAATACTTCATTACCGCCGTTCTCCAGCACCTCAGCCAGATTTTCCAGTGCGTTCATCGCCATCCAAGGGCAATTTGCACAACTGCGACAGGTAGCGCCGCTGCCAGCCGTTGGTGCGATCACAAACTCCTTGTCCGGCACCAACTGTTGGAGCTTGTAGAAAATACCTTGATCCGTCGCCACGATCATTTGCGGGTTGGGCAAGTCACGCGCCGCATTGATGATCTGCGTCGTTGAACCGACCACGTCAGCCAGCGCAACAACGCTCGCCGGAGACTCCGGATGCACCAATACCGCCGCATCGGGATACACCTGTTTCAGGTCGAGAATACCCTGCGCTTTAAACTCTTCATGGACAATACATGCGCCATCCCAGAGCAGCACATCTGCGCCGGTCTCACGCTGCACATAGTCACCGAGGTGTTTATCCGGTGCCCAGAGAATTTTCTCTCCCTGGCTGTCCAGGTAGTCCACAACGTCCAGCGCAATACTAGAGGTGACGACCCAGTCTGCTCGGGCTTTCACCGCCGCAGAGGTATTGGCGTAGACCACGACAGTGCGATCGGGGTGGGCGTCGCAAAAAGCGGAAAACTCATCTGCCGGGCAGCCAATGTCCAGCGAGCAGGTCGCCTCCAGAGTCGGCATCAATACCGTTTTCTCGGGTGACAGAATTTTCGCCGTTTCCCCCATGAACTTCACGCCAGCGACGATCAACATCGACGCCGGATGGTCGCGACCGAAACGCGCCATCTCCAGCGAGTCCGACACGCAGCCACCGGTTTCTTCTGCCAGCGACTGCAGTTCGGGGTCGGTGTAATAGTGAGCGACCAACACCGCGTCTCTCGCTTTGAGCAGCGCTTTAATACGCGTCCGCAGAGCATCGCGCTCCGCTGCGGGACGCGTCGAGGGCTCGTTGAGCCGGGCCAGATGTTCGCGCACCAACTCTTGTGCTATTGCCTGTTCCGCCAATGTCATTTCCCCATGCTGAGGACGAAAAGCGCCAGATTTTAACAAAAAAACAAACGGCTAAGCCAGAGATCAAGCTATTTAGCCTAACCGACCATCAAGGTGCCCAGTACACGCTGATCGGTACATTCTGCCCGAACAGGGCGGCAACCGGGGCAGCGTGATCAGCATACAGTGCCCGCTCCAGTACGTGCCGCTTCTCCTCACCGCAGATTTGCAGCACCAACTCGCTGCAATTGAGTAAACGCGGCAGTGTCAAACTCAAGCGCGGGTAGGGGCTCGCGGCGGTTTCCAGCGCCATACACGGCAGTGCAGAAGCCATATCCAAAGCCGCGTCGAGCTGCGGGCTGTCGGGAAACAATGAGGCGCAGTGTCCGTCACTGCCCATGCCCAATACGACGCGATCAAAGCTGGGCATGGCGCCTAAAGTTAGGCTCGCAAGGGCAGCGTCTTGTTCGGCTGACTCAGTGTGCGGCGACTTAAGTGGTACGAAGTGCGCCGCAGCCGCTGGCCCGCGAAACAGTCGCTCCCGCAATAGCCGTTCATTACTATCGCGGTTATCACTATCGACCCAGCGCTCATCGGAGAGCGTCACGGTCACTTTCGACCACTCCACAGCCTCATCGGCCAGCAGTTCCAGCAGACGCTCGGGCGTGGTGCCGCCGGGCAGGACGAGGCTTGCCGCCCCGCTCACGCGAATACCCGCCGCCAGCGCCAGACTGAGGTCGTCACACAATGCCGCGGCCTGAGACTCACGGCAGCTGAAGCTCAACAGCCGTGCCCCTACTTGATTGAGGCGCCGCTCTAACAGGTGCTCATTCATGCCAGCTCCGTCCATCTCTCTCGATCAGCAGCTCGGCCTTAGCCGGCCCCCACGACCCAGCATGGTAGTGCGATACTGGCATGGCCTGGCTCTGCCACGCCTGGATCAGTGCATCACACCACTGCCAAGCCTCCTCAACCTCTTCGCGGCCGACAAAAAGCGAAGGGTCGCCATTAATGACATCCAAAAACAGCCGCTCGTAGGCATCGGGGATACGGTTCATGCCCGACGACCCGAGGAAATCCAAGTTTAAATTTTGGCGAGCCAGGGCCATTTTATTCTTGAGGCTATGCATCTTGGATACCATCTGCATTTCAATCCCTTCATTCGGCTGAAGGCGGATCACCAGTCGATTGGGGATATTTTCGCCAGTGGAAAAGATATTGTGCGGCAGGCTTTTGTAGGTAATCACGATCTCCGTCAATTTTTCCGGCATCCGTTTACCCGTGCGCAGATAAAATGGCACCCCGGCCCATCGCCAATTATCGATATGCGCTTTAATTGCTACGAAAGTTTCGGTATCGCTTTCCGCCCCGTCACTATCGGCTTCCTCCATGTAGGCGGGCACCGCCTCTCCACGGTACCAGCCCTGAGCATACTGGCCACGCACCGCGTGCGCGTCGACGCTGGCGGCATCGATGCGGCGCAATGCGCGCATAATTTTGACCTTTTCGTCGCGGATGCTCTCCGCCGTCATGGCATTTGGCGGCTCCATCGCCACTAGACAGAGCAATTGCATCAAATGGTTTTGCACCATATCGCGCAGCTGCCCGACACCGTCGTAGTAGGACCAACGCCCCTCTATGCCGACGGTTTCCGCCACCGTGATCTGGATATGGTCGATACAGCTTTGATCCCACTGGGCATTGATAAAACGGTTAGCAAAGCGCAGCACCAACAGGTTCTGCACCGTTTCTTTACCGAGGTAATGATCAATGCGATAGATATTCTCTTCACTGAAAAACTGCGCAACCGTCTCATTGACGGCCTGGCAACTGGCAAGGTCCTGGCCAACGGGCTTTTCAAGTACCAGACGGCTTTGCGGGTCGATAAGCGCATTGGCGCCGAGCTTCTCGCATATCGGGCCAAACAAACTGGGTGGCGTTGCCAGATAAAATATGGCGCGCCGCCCCGGCGACAGGAGCGCCGCCAACTGCTGGTATTCCCCGCTCTTGCCGAAGTCGATACAACAGTAGTCCAAGCGCTGACAAAAGCGCGCCCACTGCTCGGTGGCAGGATCGCCCTCACTGGCCTGGGCCACACGATGTTTGATTGCCTCCAGAAATTGCTGCCGATCCTGGTGGCGCCTAGCTAAACCGATAATGCGCATATCAACAGGCAACAGATCCGCGCAGTGCAGCTGAAAAAGTGCTGGATAGAGCTTACGCCCCGAGAGGTCGCCAGCGGCACCGAATATCAGCAAGTCGCAATCATTACTCACCATTCACCCCCATCGACGCCCGCAAGGTCTGTGCACGCTTGGCTGCCACAGTCGCTCGCTCGCGAATGGCCGGCCAGTTTTCCTCTGCCTGAAGCGCTGGCGGCGCGATCCACGACCCTCCCATACAGGCCACTGATGGCAGGGCCAGGTAGTCCGCCATATTGTCCAGACTGACACCGCCCGTCGGACAAAAACGCATCATTGGCAGCGGCCCGGCAAGCGCCTGCAAAACCTTCGCTCCGCCCATCGCCTCGGCGGGGAAAAACTTCACAAGATCTATGCCCTGCTCCAGACAGCGTATCGCCTCCGTCGCGGTGGCGACCCCAGGCATATAGGGCAGGTCGCTGTCGGCACAGCAAGCCATCAACGCCTCGGTCGCGCCGGGCGTAACAAGAAACTCACTCCCCGCCGCGCGCGCCCGCTTTACATCGTGCGCGTTCAACAGCGTTCCGGCACCAACGCACACGCCGTCGACCCGCTGTCGAATCACATCTATCGCTTCCAGCGCCGCCGATGTTCGCAGCGTCACTTCCAGTACCGGCAGGCCACCATCACGCAAGGCGATAGCCAACGCCTCTGCGTATTCCGGGCGGGCCACGCTCAATACCGGAATAATCGGCGCGCGGCTGACAATCTGCATCATTGTGTTACTCATGGCTACGCCCCTCTTCGCTTGTAAATAGCACCGAGGCTCCCATTTCCGCGCTGGTCACCTGCTGGCGTACCCCGGCAAACATTTCTCGGCCGACCCCGTCCGTCGCCACCGTAGATGCCAGCGGCGTACGCGAGGCCCATTCGTGCTCGTCGACCAAGCAATTCAATTCGCCTGCGTCGGCATCGATGACGATCTCATCGCCATCGCGCAGCCTCGCAATCGCTCCACCGGCTGCCGCTTCGGGCGAAAGGTGAATTGCAGCTGGCACCTTGCCCGAGGCGCCAGACATCCTGCCGTCGGTAAGCAACGCCACGCGGTGACCGCGGTCCTGCAAAACGCCAAGCAGCGGCGTGAGTTTGTGCAATTCAGGCATACCATTGGAACGTGGCCCTTGATAAGGCAGCACGACCACACAGTCTTTGTCTAATTCCCCGGCACGAAAGCGGCTTTGCAAGTCATCCTGGCTTTGAATAACCAGCGCGGGCGCGCGAATCTTGCGCCGTGAAGAGGGTACCGCTGACACTTTGATTAACGCGCGCCCGAGATTCCCTGTTACCAGCCTGAGCCCGCCCTCGGCATCGAATGGCGAACTCATCGACGCAATAACGTCGGTGTCCAAGCTTTTCTCGGCAGCCTGCCGCCAGCGCAGCTCGCCCTGTTCCAGGTAGGGCTCACATACATAATCGCTCAGCGTCTCCGCCCACATCGTTCTGGCATCGCCATGCAATAAACCGGCGTTTAACAGCTCAGAGAACAGCAGCCCGCTGCCCCCCGCGGCGTGAAAATGATTGATATCCGCCTCACCGTTTGGGTAGGCGCGCACCAACAGCGGGACAAGCCGCGACAGCGCATCCAAGTCATCCCAATTCACTAACACGCCGGCAGCTCGCGCTATCGCCGGTATATGTATGCCGTGATTGGTCGATCCACCAGAGGCGAGTAAAACCACCATGGCATTAACGATCGAGCGCTCATCAATCACCTCGGCCAGCGGGCGGCATCGCGGGCCAGCGCGGCTTATTTTGCAGATATGCTGGGCGGCCTCGCCGGTAAGCGCTTCGCGAAGCGCCGACCCCGGGTTGACGAAAGACCCGCCCGGCAATTGCAAGCCAAGGGCCTCAAGTATCAGCTGGTTACTATTGGCAGTACCGTAAAAGGTGCAGGTGCCGGCGCTGTGATAAGACGCAGCCTCAGCGTCGAGCAGGGCCTCGCGATCTATTTTGCCCTCGGCAAATAACTGGCGAACGCGCTGCTTCTCGCTATTTGGAATACCGCTGGGCATCGGGCCAGCCGGAATAAACAGGGTCGGCAAATGGCCAAAATGCAAGGCACCGATAAGCATACCGGGGACAATTTTGTCGCAAATGCCCAGGCACAATACGGCGTCGAACATCTGATGGGAAAGCGCCACCGCCGTTGCCTGGGCAATCACATCACGACTGAACAAGCTCAGTTCCATGCCCGCCTGCCCCTGGGTCACACCGTCACACATCGCCGGCACACCGCCGGCCACCTGGGCGGTGCAACCGAGCTCTCGGACGTAGTTTTTTATGCGCTCTGGGTAATCGCGAAAGGGTTGGTGAGCCGACAACATATCGTTGTAGGCCGTGACAATACCGACATTGGCCGACTCCATCAGCCGAATGCGCGCTTTGTCAGTACTGTCGCAGGCGGCAAAACCGTGGGCAAGGTTGCCACAACTGAGCTGCTGGCGATCGGGCTGTTGCCCCCCTGCCCGACGCTGACGACTCAGGTACGCTGCACGGCAGTCGCGACTGCGGTGTGCAATCGCATTCGTAATGCGCAGCAATTCCGGGTGTATGGAAACCATTGCGGCCTCTCCTGTGGCGCTGGCAAGCGCCCGGCACAGCGTATCAAAAGCCCGTTGATACGGGCCGAACAGCCAGCTGTCTATTCACTATAGATGCCATGCGAGAAGCATACCAGCCCCAATATTCGGGCCTGCAGGAGAGCAGCAATACCTATGACTACGGCGTGCTTAGGTCAATACGCCTTCCGCTCGCAACGCTGCCAATTGCGCCTGATCATAACCGGCCTCGGCCAGTACTTCGTCGGTGTGCTGCCCTTGGCGCGGCGCTGGCTGGGGGACCTCAGGGCGGGAGCGGCTAAACTTCGGTGCAGGACCGGGCTGAACATGGCCGCCGACCTCGACAAAACTTTCCCTGGCTTTATTGTGAGGGTGCAGCGGGGCCTCGCGCATCGATAATACCGGCGCGACACAGGCATCTGTGCCCTCCAATAGTTCACACCAGGCATCGCGCGTACGCGTCTTGAACACCGCCGCCAGTTTTTTCTTCAGTTCCGGCCAGCGGGCCACATCAAACTGACCGCCAAAGGTATCCTCGTCCAGGCCGATCTTTTCTTTGAACAGTTGATAGAACTGTGGCTCGATGGGCCCCACCGACAGATATTTACCATCTTGGGTTTCATACACCTCATAGAAATGCGCCCCGGTGTCCAGCACATTCACGCCGCGCTCGTCCTGCCAATTGAAGGCCTCGGTATTCAAATAGCTGTACATCATATGCATCAGCGCCGCGGAGCCCTCAACCATCGACACATCCACCACTTGGCCAGCACCGCTGCGCTGTGCTTCGAGCATGGCCGACACCACGCCAAACGCCAAAAACATGCCGCCGCCACCAAAGTCACCTACAAGGTTTAAGGGGGGGACCGGTTTGTCACCCGCGCGACCAATGCCGTGCAGGGCGCCGGATAAAGAAATGTAATTGATATCGTGGCCAGCTGCCTGAGAGAGAGGCCCGGTCTGTCCCCAGCCCGTCATGCGGCCGTAGACCAGCTTGGGGTTGCGAGCCATACACTCCTCGGGGCCGATACCCAAGCGCTCGGCGACACCGGGGCGGAAGCCTTCAATTAAGGCATCGGCCGTTTCACATAAATTCAGCAAGGCCTCAACCGCCCGCGGATCTTTCAGATTCAAGGCGATCGATTTTTTGCCCCGCTCGCTAATGCTGTTTTGAGGCTGGGCGCCGTCAGCCAATGAACGTCGCGTAACCGAGATAACTTCAGCCCCCATGTCGGCAAACATCATCCCCGCGAAGGGGGCAGGCCCTAAACCTTCTATCTCGATAATACGCAGCCCGTGAAGCGGTCCCATTGTTATCCCTCTTAGTATGTGAAACACGTGACGAGCCGCCAATAAAAAGGCGGCTAAAGCCGCCCATTATTGCCCCATTTCCACTGCCCTGCCAACACATCATGCGACGAGCATACGGTGCACACTGTCGATAGTTGCCTTAGCCGTAGCGGCCTCGCCACCGTCTCTCTCGGGAGAGGACGAACAGCCAAAGCGCTGAGAAATGGTGTCTAATGCATTGTGCAGCGCCGCGCCAAGCAACAAGTAGGCGATGGCGCGAGCATTAACCTGTCGGGCAATACGTCCATCCTCCTGCAGACGCTGCAGGCGCCGACACAGCGCATAGTGGACAAGGAAAAGATTGTCGGTGGGTGCACCGCCGTTGTTATCGCGATGACTACCCGTCCAAAACGAGGCCGTCAGCGGCGCGCCGGTAATATAAAATCGCTCAGCATGGTGATAAACCAACTCCAGCCACTGGCGCAGGTCTTCGGTGGATCCATGCTCAACACAGTCTTTTGCTTCCACCAGCTCCGGTAGACGTTCGTTGATCAGCGCCCGCAACATCCCGGCTTTATCACCAAAATTATTGAATACGCTGGCTTCTGTGGTACCCGCTTTTGCAGCAACCCCGCGCGTGGTCAGCGCTCCCGCCCCCTCATCGCGCAGCAGCATATAGGCCGCATCCAGCAGCCTTTCTCTTACTCTAGGTCTAGCCACCTTTAATCACTCCATTGATATAGGCTGGCGTTATTACACCCGAGCCATCGCGCAATGTACAAGTCGCTGCGCTAATATCTGGCTGAAATTTCAATAAAAATGCAGGAAACCGCCAATATGAGTATTACCGCGCCCGTTTCATCTCACACTGATGGAGATATTTGCCACATCCGTATACGGCGACCCGCCCACCGCAATGCGGTAGATGGCCCTACTGCCAGAGCCCTGGCCCTGGCAATGCGCAATTTCGACAATGACCCCGAGAGCAAAGTGGCAATTCTCAGCGGCGAAGGCAGCCACTTTTGTGCCGGAGCGGACCTGAAAGCCTTCTCCAGTGAGGACCCTGAGCGGTACAACCCATTAGACGAGGACAGCGACGGCCCCATGGGCCCCAGTCGCATGCAGCTACAAAAATCCGTAATCGCCGCCATTGATGGCTATTGCGTGGCGGGTGGCCTGGAGCTGGCCCTGTGGTGTGACCTGAGAGTCGCCACCGAGGACGCGATATTCGGGGTGTTCTGCCGACGGTTCGGCGTGCCGCTCATTGACGGGGGCACCGTTAGACTGCCACGACTGATTGGCCACAGCCGCGCAATGGACATGATTTTAACCGGAAGGCCTGTCGATGCTAATGAGGCACTGGCCTTCGGCTTGGCCAATCGGGTTGTCCCAAAAAATCAGCTGTTAGACAGTGCCAAGGCACTGGCGCAACAAATCGCTCAAACTCCCCAGCAATGCATGCGTAACGACCGTCGCAGCGCTTTAGAGCAGTGGAGCATGGCCGAAACTGACGCGCTGAAAAATGAATTTGCACTGGGGAAAGCCAGCTTAGCGGCCGGTGAAGCACTGAGCGGCGCAAAGGCTTTTAGTCAGGGTGCGGGTCGCCACGGTCAGTCACGAGAGTGAGCTCGGCAAGGCGGACTCAGGCAGCGGCACTAGTGCATCGCCCACAGCAACGCGACCGCCACGCACCACCCGCAGGCAAAGGCCTCCGTAGCCGAGCATGGCCACTACGGCGCCGTCTCCTAAGGCCTGTTCCATCCGCGAGCAGGGCTGGCAAAGGGCATTGGCTTGGAAAATTGCCTCGCCAATTTGAAAATACTGATACCGCAGAGCATTGAGATTGATACCTGAGACAACCAAGTTGCGGCGCAGCAGGGCCGGGTCGACACTGTCTCTCCCCAAATGCGCTGCGATACTACTCATAAATTCTCGGCTGATTAGTGACACCTGGCGACCGGAACCGGCGCGGCCGCGCAAACGGCGGTCGCCCTGTAAGCCCATGCCCTCAAGCGCCTGGCACTGTTCCACCACGACCATCGGTGCCTTGCGCTCCGGGCGCACGCCAATCCACTCCAAGCGCCCCTGCGGAAGGTCGGCCAAGTATCGAGATAACAACCGTCCCTGCGCGTTCATGTGTTACTCCTCGGCCCATTACTTTCCCGACGAAACGGCAGAATAAGCAGCGCGAGCAACTGCCCCGCCCGCTGCTGCGCGCCGGGCAGGCCCAAGCGCACCGCCGCATCCCCCTCTCGGGCGTGCGCCCGAAAACTCCCAAACAACCAGTCCCACCAGGGCACGCTAAAACCGAAATTACTGTTGGTTTCCTCAACGCGCTGAGAATGGTGAATGCGGTGCAGAGTGGGCGTTATCAATACCCGGCGCAGGCTGTGTTCCAACGTGTTGGGTAGGGCGATATTACTGTGGTTGAACATAGAGCAGGCATTTAGCACCACCTCAAAGATCAGCACAGCCAAGGCCGGTGCGCCAAGCGCCACAATGAAAACGCTTTTTATCACCATGGAAAGCAGCAGCTCGATGGGGTGAAACCGCAGCCCGGTTGTTACATCCAAGGCCGTGTCGGCGTGGTGAACGCTGTGCAGCCGCCACAGCCAGGGTAGCCGGTGAAACACGCGATGCTGCCAGTATATTGCGCAGTCCAGCACCGCAACGGCAATGATAAGTTCAAGCAGCGCTGGCCACTCAATCTGATTCAACAACCCCCAGGATTGCTGTTGCGCCCAGAGGGCAACCCCGGTGGCCGCCAAGGGAAAGACAACGCGCAGGGCGACACTACCTATGGCCAACAAGCCCAGGTTCGCCAACCAGCGGCGGCGAGAGGCCTTGCGAAAGGGCTGCCACACTTCCAGCAGCGCCAGCACGATAAACAGGCTAGAAAACACCCCTAAGCGCAGCGCGCCCTCCCATTCAGCCACTGACACGCTCCCTATAGCTGCGCAGCGGCGGGCAGCATTCAATAAACGCCGCGGGCTGCGCTGAAATGTCCGACGCGTCATCCAGGTCGGGCAGCGGCGTGTGCTCCTGCCAGCGCAAGCCGGCATCAGCCAAACGACGACGTGTTTGCGCAAGAACCCTGTCCGTACTCCACGCCACGCCGTCAAAGACGGCTGCACATTCTCTGGCCAAGGCCAATAGTACATAGCCGCCATCGGTAGCGGGAATCACCGCAGCGTCAACGTTTTGCAGCGCACACTCGGCCCAGCGCAAATGTGCAGCGGTCAGCGACGGGCAATCTGTTCCAATCAAAATCACCCCGCTTGCCTCGCGAACGCCACGCGACGCCGCCCGCGCCATCCGCTGCCCCAGATCCCCTTCCCCTTGCTCGACACTGGAAAAAGCCGTCAGACCGCGAAACGCTTGCCAGCATGCCGCGTCAGGCCCTGGGCTCAATTGGTACTCCACCGCCATTGTCGGTGGCAGCTGTGAGCATAGCTGCGCATTCCAGGCCAACAGCGACTCCGCCACTTCCGCCGCTGCCTTCTCCCCCAGGGCGGGGGCCAGGCGTGTTTTGGCACGACCGGGTAAGGGCGCTTTGGCGAAAACTTTGACTGCTGTGACTGTCATCCCTCCCTCCTTAGCCCTAACCGTAGTAGCGGCGCGCAATATCGTCGGCCGAACGACCCATAAAGTAGGCAATTCGCAGTCGCCACATCAGCAGAATTGTCGCCCACACGCCCTTTTCATCCCAGCGCCGCCCAGAGGTAATTACCGGCTGGGATAGACAGTGCGGTCGGCCTGTTCGCTTCAGTCGTCGACTGATTTCGATATCCTCCATCAGCGGTTGTTCCGGAAAACCCGACACCGCCGCAAATACCTCTCGGTGGACAAAAATGCCCATATCACCGGTGGCGATACCGGTAATGCGTGACCGCCAGTTCATCATGCTTGCAACCACCTTTAGCATTGACGAGCGCCCGTGTATTCGCACATCAAATCGTCCCCAGCCGGGCGGCTGCTGCTCGCAGTGACGGCGCAACGCCATTAGCGCCTCTGTGCTAAGTAGCGTATCGATATGCAAAAATAACAACCATGCTCCACTCGCCTGCGCGGCCCCGGCATTCATCTGCCGAGCGCGGCCCGCATCACTGGCAATGACGCGCAAGCCCTGCGCTTGCAAGTACTCGACAGAGCCATCGCCACTGCCGCCATCGACAAA
This sequence comes from Spongiibacter sp. C9W, assembly GCF_057370015.1. Classification (NCBI taxonomy): domain Bacteria; kingdom Pseudomonadati; phylum Pseudomonadota; class Gammaproteobacteria; order Cellvibrionales; family Spongiibacteraceae; genus Spongiibacter; species Spongiibacter sp. C9W. The sequence goes on along the minus strand of NZ_CM170672.1, from coordinate 3,306,148 downwards.
CAGCCACTCTACGGCGCCGTGGCTTTGCTTCAAATGCAAAATGGTGGGCAGCACAGCAGGCAATAGCGCCCGCTCATTGAGCAGAGGAACGATGATCGACAGCAACGGCGGACCTTGGCAGCTGGACTCAGTCACGCTTATTCAGCGCCCAGTTATAATCGGTATGGCGAATGCGCAAGGCGCCGCTGCGCAACTGACGTTGCTGCGCGCTGCTTAATCCGAGCGCGTTACCATAATGGGCAAGAAAATCCGGCAGCGAGTGTAGGTCGCGCCAGCCTTTGGCGAAATCCTCTTCGTACCAATCAAATATTGGCGACACCCGCAACGCCCCCTTGCTTAGGCCATTGCGCTGACGATCTGATAAAAATCGCTGGGTCGCGGCTTCCAGCTGCTGCTCCAGTTCATCGCCTCGATAAGGCTCCCTGGCCAGCGCAGGACAGCCGATGCTGGCGCAATTTACCGCGAAATGAATGCGAGGCTCGGCATAATTTTCTCGAATCATTTCATGCTCCAGCTCATCGAGACTGCGACGCTTGCCAAGTAAGTCAAAGAACGACAGCTTCCAGGGCGAGCGAAACCAGCCACCGATCTCTCGAATGGAATCGATGCCAGGGTAATGGCGCAAAATCAGCTCCACTGTCCAGGCGTTGTAGGCATTGATCAAAAAAGCCAACTGCCGCGTTTCTGACCAGCGATCAAATTCCGCCGGCGACACCGCAGATAACGTTTCGATGTAACGCGCAAGCACGGCACGGTCTTTGGCAAAGCTGCTGTAATCGACCGTTGTCGCGTAGCCCCCCTCAGCCACATAGACATGCTTGGATAATAGGCTTTGCCAGAGCGCGTGCTGATCGTCAGCCCGAGAAAACTGCGCAACAATCGTCAATACCACAAAACCAAGCGTCCGCCACCAAACTGACTTCGCCACGCGATCACCCCCCTCTCTGCCAGCGGAAGAAACGCGCCAAGAGCCGCAGTATTCGCTCCGGCTGATGGGCCTTGCGCCACTCTCCGGCAAGGTATTTGTTACCCTCTGCCCAGGTGGGGTAAGGGTGAATCGTCGCCAGTATTTTCCCCAAGCCAAGCTTGTGTTTCATCGCCAGCACAAATTCTGCCAGCAAATCACCGCCCTGACTCCCGACAATGCACACGCCCAGAATACGGTCACTGTTCACTGGGGTAAGGACTTTGATAAAGCCCTGCGCGTTGCCGTCGCAAATCGCCCGATCTAAATCGTCCAACCCGTAGCGCGTGACCTCGTAGTCGATACCCTGCGCTTTGGCTTCCTGCTCATTCAAACCCACGCGCGCCACCTCCGGGTCGACATAGGTCACCCAAGGTATCACTGAATAATCTACGGCGAATTTTTTAAATTGCCCAAACAGGGCATTAACGCTGGCATACCACGCTTGATGCGCTGCGACATGGGTAAACTGATACGGCCCGGCAACATCACCCGCGGCATAGATATTGGGCATCAAGGTCTGCAAGTACTCATTGGTATCCACCGTCCTGTCAGTGGTGATTCCCAATTCTTCCAAACCAAACCCGGTCAATCTGGCACTGCGGCCAACCGCACAGATCAACAGGTCGTAGGCGACTGCCGACTCGCCCTCCGCATCGCCGTGCTGGACAATCAAACACTTTTCGCCATCGCGCATTTCACAACGCACGGCGCGGGTATGACACCGCACATCAACCCCGTCGCGGCGCAGCTGCTCGGTAACAAAATCGGCAACATCCTCGTCCTCTTTCAGCAGCAGCCGCGGCAGCATCTCGACCTGGCTTACGGCGCTGCCCAATCGAGCAAAACACTGGCTTAGCTCGCAGCCAATAGGCCCGCCGCCAAGCACGACCACTCGCTGGGGTAGCCGCTCACAGCGCTCCAAGTGATCCCACAGCGTATCGCTGGTAACAAAACCGAGCTCGGCCATGCCCGGCAGCGGCGGCACAGTCGGCGACGCTCCCGCCGCGATGACAATTGACCGCGTTGTTAACCGCCGGCTGCCGCCGTCACGATCACGAATTTCCACCGTCCAGGGATCGACAATCGTGGCGTAGCCCTGAATCACATCAACGCCCAGCTCGGTGTAGCGCTCCACACTGTCGTGGGGGGCAATGGCTGCAATCACGTCTCGTACGCGGGCGATCAAACGCGGGAGATTTAACGCGGGTTTGTGTTCCTCAAAACCATATTCCTCAGCGCGGCGGGCAGTAGCCGCCACCTTGGCCGACTTTATAAGCGCCTTACTCGGCACACAACCGGTGTTCAGACAGTCCCCGCCCATCTCGTTTGCTTCGATCAGGCTGACCTTCGCCTTGACCGCCGACGCGATATAGGAAGTCACCAGCCCGGCTGCACCGGCACCAATCACCACCAGGTTTCGGTCAAAGGATGTTGGTCGCGACCACCCGCGGTAAACACGCCGCGCCTTGACGAAGGCGATAATACGCTTGGCAATAAGCGGAAAAACTCCCAGCAAGGTGAAGGACAGCAACAGCGCCGGAGATAAAATACCGGACAGGCTTTCCAGGCTACCCAACTGAACACCCGCATTCACATAGACCGCGGTGCCGGGCAGCATTCCCAACTGGCTCACCCAGTAAAAGCGCCGCGCCGACATAGCCGTTAAGCCCATCAACAGGTTGATTAGGAAAAACGGAAAAATCGGCACCAGACGCAAGGTAAACAGGTAGAAACCGCCCTCTTTACTCACCCCTTCATCAATACGCTGAAGGCGCTGAGGAAATCGCCGCTTCAGGCTGTCGCGAAGCAGGTAGCGCGCGACGAGAAACGCCAGCGTCGCGCCAATCGTCGAGGCGAAAGACACTAACAGCAGCCCCTGGAAAAGGCCGAAAAACGCCCCGCCTGCCAGCGTCATCACCGCCGCGCCAGGCAGAGATAATGTCGTCACCAGTACATAACAGATGAAAAAAAGTGCAAAGAAACCTGCCGGATGAGCCGTTTGAAATGCCGCTACCTGAGACCTTGCCTGCTTGAGGCCATCCAGGCTCAAATAATCCCCGAGCCCGCTGCTTAGCAACAGCACACCGGCTCCAAGCAACAACAGTATTAGCAGTATTTTCTTTTTCATGACTCATCTAGGGCCTGTTTACACTCATTGGCGTTCGTCAAGCATTCGCTCGGCGCTCACCGTTATGACGCACCGAATGCGCTACCGTTACACTCATCGAACGAGCTATGCACGCATGGCACACAATCGAAAAAGTGCGTATTATCCCCCGCTGCCTTCAACGGAGTATGTGGTACCAGCTGGCGGCAAACGAGAGATGGAACCCTCAATTAATAATAATGTTGAATAGACGCTAGCCATGATTCCACATATTCAAAACCTCTTGTTCAGGGTGATCGACCCCTGGATACCCCCCAGAGTGCCAGTCGGCAGCACCGAGCGATCGCTGTACCGTTTCCTGGCCAGTATTCTGGTTGGCACTTTCGCCTATCTCATTGTCTTGTTAACGGTAAATCAGACACTGCTGCCGCTAACGCAAGACGGTAAACGCCTCATCAATTATTTTTCTCTGGGTCTTACGTTTGGTATCACCATAGCACTGCTGACGCTACGTATTGCCGCAAAACGCCACCTGGCATTGCATATATTTATCACCACCCTCACTGGCGGCCTGGTCTATGTTGCGAGCATTACCGGTGGCTTGGGCTCACCCGCGGTGATCTGCTCGGTGATTATTCCCGCCCTCGCGACCCTTAGCATCGGTGCGAAGGCGGGCATTGGCTGGAGCCTTTGTGTTGGTTTAATTGGCTCGGGAATGTTCATCGCTGAACAACAGGGGCACAACTATCGCAACATCATCATCGACGCCAACCAAAGCCTGGCCGAATTTTCCTGCCTGGTGACCACCCATGCTTTTATCATTTTCATCGCCGTTTACTACGAGCTGAACAGCAGAAAACTGAGCAAGCAACTCCGTTTCGAGCAAAGCAAGTACTTCCACCTTGCCCACCATGACAGCCTGACCGGAATCGCCAACCGCCGCCACTTTATCGATGCCATCAATCGGGAAATTTCCCGAGCCAAGCGCAAGGGCGATCAATTCAGCGTTCTCTACTTCGACTTGAATAAATTCAAAGAGGCCAACGACAAACACGGCCACCACTTCGGCGATGAGATTTTGATCGCCTTTGCTAACCGGCTACGTCAGGAAATCCGCGAAGACGACTTTGTTGCTCGACTGGGTGGTGATGAGTTTGCCTTGCTGCTGCGCTCGCTAGGGCGCGCAGAAGTTGTGGAGCAGCGTTTAGATGCCCTGATCCACAACCTGTCCACGCCGCTACAACTCGGCGGCGTCGACTATCAGGTAAGTGCCAGTGTCGGCTACGCCATTTACCCTCAACACGGCAGCAATGACGAGGAACTGCTGAAGGTCGCAGACCAAAACATGTACCGGGTGAAGCGCGGCGAGCGCGACAATGTTGCCGCGCCCCAATCGGTGTAGCGCATCGCGTCGCTGGCGCAAGGACTGTTAGCGGTTTAAGGCCCGCAACATCCACGCGGTTTTCTCGTGAATGCGCATGCGGTCTCCAACTAAGGCAACGGTCGATTCGTCGTCGGCCTCAGCGGCCGTGTTGAGCACCTCTCGGCAGGTTTTTACCACTTGCTCATGGCCGCGAGTCAGAATGTCGACCATGTCCTCGGCGCTCGGCACGCCATCCACTTCTTGCACTTTGCTCAATGACGCAAAGGCTTTGTAGGTGCCTGGCGCGGCAACATCCAGGGTGCGAATGCGCTCTGCAATATCGTCCACGGCGGTGGCGAGCTCGGTGTAATGCTCTTCAAACATCAAATGCAGGTCGCGAAAACGCGGCCCGGTAACGTTCCAATGGAAATTGTGCGTTTGCAGGTAAAGGGTGTAGGAATCTGCCAACAGGCGACTCAGGCCGTCGGCGATCTGCTGTCGATTTGCTTCGTTAATACCGATATCTATCTTTTGCATAATGACTCCTATTGTCGTTTTTGACTCCATATCACGCCGCCTGCAAGGCGACGTCTTTTTCCTACGCGAGATCGGCCTCAGCCGATTGTTTCGCTGTCAGTATCGACAGTTCTCAGCTTACGCATTCACACCTGATAGGAATATTCGTTTATATCAATGGAGGTCATTGCCAAAAACAATCGCGACTACCGAAAACGCACCCGCCGCTTTATGATGACAACACTATCTTTTTACTGAGCTTATTTATGCTGCGCCCGAACCTTGGACTCTCCGGACTTTTTTTATCGCTCACACTGCTGGGCGCGTGTTCCACCCCACCCGCACAAAGCGACGCATCACGCGAAGGTTTCATCCACTGCGAGTCACCGCGATCAGAAATATGTACTCGCGAGTATCGACCGGTGTGCGGCCACCTCGACAGCCAAATTCAGTGCGTTACTCAGCCCTGTGCGGCGCCCACCCACAAAACCTATGGCAATGCCTGCAGCGCCTGCGCCGACGAGGCTGTCGTGGGCTATGAGTTTGGCAGTTGTGAGTCGTTTGGAAAGGGACGCCTGTAAGGACGCCAGTAAGGACGCCAGCGAAGACATATCAAAGCACTGTTGGCCCGCCCCTCCCCTAAACAAGGGCAAGGACCAGGCCATAAGCAAGGCGGCACCGCAGGAGCAAAAAAAAACGGGGCCGAAGCCCCGTTTGGTGTAACGCAATGGCTATGCCTTAGCGTTCGACAATCGCCGTTACACCCTGGCCACCGGCGGCACAGATCGAAATAAGGCCTCGACCGCTGCCTTTCTCTTCCAGCATTTTCGCCAGCGTCGCGACAATACGACCACCCGTCGCCGCGAAGGGGTGGCCAGCAGCCAAAGAGCTACCATTCACATTGAGCTTGCTGCGATCAATGCTGCCCAACGCCCGATCCAGACCCAAGCGCTGTTTGCAGAATTCTTCGTCTTCCCAGGCCTTCAGTGTAGCCAGTACCTGGGCGGCAAAAGCCTCGTGAATTTCATAAAAATCGAAGTCTTGCAGCGTTAAACCAGCGCGAGCGAGCATACGCGGAACAGCATAAGCTGGTGCCAGCAACAGGCCTTCTTTTTCGCTACCCACATCTTTGCCAAAGAAGTCGACCGCTGCCGTTTCCACAAAGCTCAGGTAGGCCTTGATCGGCAGCCCCTGCTCTTTGGCCCACTCTTCACTTGCCAACAATACCGCCGATGCGCCATCGGTGAGTGTTGAAGAGTTGCCTGCGGTCAACGTACCCTGGCCGCTCTCTTTGTCAAAGGCAGGCTTCAGGGTCGACAGTTTCTCGATGGTAGTATCTGCGCGCAAAATATTGTCGCGACCCACCCCATTGAAAGGCGTAATTAAGTCCTCAAACAAGCCGCGCTCATAGGCAGCAGCGAGATTTTTATGGCTGTTGTATGCCAATTCGTCCTGCTCCTGGCGAGGGATGCCCCACTCTTTCGCAGTCACTTCGGTGTGCTCACCCATCGACATGCCAGTACGCGGCTCTGAGTTGACAGGGATCTGTACACCCAGATCTTTGCCTCGCAGTTGCAGGAAGGGCTTAACGCGCTCACCCAGGCTGCGCGCCTTGTTCACTTGCAACAGAATTTTGCGCAGACCCTCGCTCACGCCAATAGGAGCATCAGAGGTGGTATCCACACCACCGGCGATCGCAGCATCGATCTGCCCGAGGGCAATCTTGTTGGCCACCAAGTTCAGCGCTTGTAAGCCAGTGCCACAGGCCTGCTGTACATCGAAGCAAGGCGTTGCGGGGTCGAGAGAAGTACTCAGTACCGATTCGCGAGTAAGGTTGAAGTCACGGCTGTGCTTCATTACCGCACCAGCGGCAACTTCGCCAAGGCGCTGGCCTTGGAGCTGGTAGCGCTGAACCAAGCCCTCAATCGCTGCGGTTAGCATGTCTTGGTTGCTAGCACCGAAATAAGCGGTATTAGAGCGGCAAAAAGGGATGCGGTTGCCGCCGATAATAGCGACGCGCTTGATGGTTTGAGCCATGACAGATCCTCAGGTGTTTTGTCAGGTGGCGCAGTGTAACAAGCCGCAGCAAGGCCACATTGGCTGAGGCGACACGGCAGCAGCGGCGGCGATGTCAATTCACCACCGGCGGTCTGCGCGTAGAATTGCCGCCCATAACACAGGGCACACCCTCATTCAGGAGTCATTTTATGTCTGATCGTATCGAGAACTTTATTAATTCCAACGCAGGTAAAAAGGTACTTGGCGCACTGGGCGTCAACGCTCCTCGTGAACTCGCCCGCTACACCCCCTCCCAGCGCAGCTTTTTTAAAGGGCGCCTACTGCTCGGCGCTGGCGACAACGCTGCCTTACTGGCACAGGTATCAAAAATTCTCGCCGAGAGCGACGCAGAGGTATTTGGCGACGACAATGCCCGTCTGCAATGTACTGCCCTGACACAAGACAACGGTAGCGATGCCCCCTTCGCCGCACTGGTATTCGATGCGACCGGCATGCGCGACTCACTGGAGCTGGTTGCAGCCTACCGCTTCTTCAATGCCAACATTCGCAAGCTGGCTCCCGGCGGCCGCATCGTTATTCTGGGCCGTCCGCACATGGGCGCCGATAACGCCGAACAGGCAGCCACCCAGCGTGCACTGGAAGGCTTGAGCCGCTCACTGGCAAAAGAAGTGGGTGCGCGCGGCAGCACTGCACAACTGATTACCGTTGCCAACGGCGCCGAGGGAGACTTCGGCAGCAGCCTGCGCTTTGTCTTGTCGCCGAAATCGGCCTATGTCACTGGCCAGGTCATTGCCGTTAACGCCGTCGAGCAGTCGGGTAATGTCGATTGGCACAAACCTCTGGCAGGCAAAACCGCCCTGGTGACCGGCGCTTCTCGCGGCATTGGTGAAGCGATTGCCGACACGCTGGCGCGCGATGGCGCCACCGTTATCGGTGTCGATGTTGCGCCAATGGAAGACGACCTTGTGAAAGTGATGACCCGCCTGGGTGGTCAGCCCCTGATCGCAGACATCACCGCTGAAGATGCCCCCGCCAAGATTGCCAGCGCCGCTAAACAGGCAGGTGGTATCGATCTTATCGTCCACAACGCCGGTGTTACTCGCGACAAAACCATTGCCAATATGACCGAGCAGCAATGGCAAATGACGCTGGATATCAACTTGGCCGCCGCACAGCGCATTACGCGTGAACTGCTGGACCAGGGCCTTATCCGCAATGGCGGCAGCATCGTTGGCGTGTCGTCAATGAACGGTATTGGCGGTCAGCGCGGGCAAACCAACTACGCCGCATCCAAAGCGGGTGTCATTGGTTACGTTGACTTCATGAAGAATGACGAGCAGCTACGCGCTCACAATATTACGGTCAACGCCGTTGCCCCCGGCTTTATTGAAACCGCAATGACCGCGGCGATTCCGCTATTCACACGTATGTTCGGCCGACGCCTGAACTCGCTGTCCCAGGGCGGGCTGCCAGTAGACGTTGCCGAGGCGATTGCCTTCTTCGCCAACCCCCTCTCTCGCGGGGTGAGTGGCAATACACTGCGTGTATGCGGCCAGTCCTGGTTCGGCGCCTAAGACGGCTTCAGTGGGCGGGGCATTGCGCGCCGCCTACTGTTGTTTCTGTTGGCGATACTCTATCGGCGTTAGGCCGGTCCAGCGTTTAAATGCCCGATAAAAGGTACTGGGCTCGGAAAACCCCGTCAGATACACCACGTCAGCAATGCTTTCATCGGTGCGCGACAACAAGCGCTTGGCGAGTATGCAGCGATAATCTGCCAACACCTGGTTAAAACTGGTGCCCGCCTCCGTCAAACGCGAGCGTAGCACTCGCTCATTCATCCCCAGGCGTTCTGCCACACTTTCCAAGCTGGGCTGACCCAGCTCAAGCATTTCCGCAATCACTTGCTTAACATCGCCCACAACGTCCTGACGTGAGAGCCGTTCAAGCTGTTTGCTGGCGACTTTTTCATGGAGTTTCAGCAAATCCGGCTCGGCATGGCTAGATGGTGTTGCCAGAATATCAGCGGCAAATACCAAGCTCTGCTCTTTGGCATCGAAATGTACCGGGCAATTGAAGTGCTTTTCATACTCGGCAACATCCCCCTGCAGCGGGTGGCCAAGGTTAATCTCCCGGGTTTGAAACGCGCCGTCGGTCAACGCTTCAAAGTAGCGCTGCATAAAACGCACGAAGCACTCATCGCGGTGGCGCAGCTCTGCCTCACTGTCGCCAATAAAATCCAGTACCACACGCGCTTCATCGCCTTCCACATGCAGCTTAAACTGCATGGCATCGGTCACTAAGCGCTGATAATTTTCCGCCCGGCGCAAACCATCGCCAAAGCTGGGGCTACTCAGAAATAGGTATTCCAGTACCTGGCCACGGTATACCGGTACATGGTTGGCCAGGTGCAAGCCAATGCTTTTGTCGCCGCTGACTTCTTCTAACACGCGCCAAAATTGCACCTGCGCAGCGTGGGGGAAACGCGCGCTGCGATCTTTCAACAACTTGGGAGAAATTTTGCACTCGCTGACGATCCGCTCAACATCCAATCCCAGCTCTTGAATGGCCGGGTAAGCCAGCTGGATCAGGAAGCTGGAATCACTCAGTTCTGAAAAACCTTTTTCCGTGGAATCGCTCATTACACTCGCTATCTATGGCTGTTCTAGACGCTGACTTCATGGCTGGGATTGGCCGGAGCGCAGAATCAATTCTGCCTCATCAGCAAATAATTTACTGCTCAGCATTGATTATACTGTGAAGCTGCACCGAATAAGGAGTAAGAGTAGCATGAGCGTCGCTCAGGAACTAAAAATCAAACGTCTACCGGCCCTCGCCCCCCTCCTCGCCAGAGCGGCATTGCCCAAGCGCCAAAGCAAAGCGCTTAACTTCCCTGAACGCAGCATTGAGCTGGCGCCAGTGCGTTACAGCCAACGACAGCTCAAACGCTATGCCAAATCCTGCGGCTTTAGCCTGAACGGCAACACCCTGCCCGCGAGTTTCCTGCATATTATGGTCTTCCGGCTGCAAATGCAGCTAATGATACAGCGCGACTTTCCCGTTGCGGCAATGGGCTGTGTGCACCTGAACAATGAAATCATTCAGCACCGCGCTATTAACAGCAGCGAAACACTGCGCATGGTGTGCCGCCTGAGTGACCATGAACTCACCGCCAGAGGGGTTGAGTTTACATTTGAATGTCTCGTTTACGCTGGCGATGAGTGTGTCTGGGAAGACCGCAGCCAGTACCTGTCGCGACGCAAGACCGGGATTGCCAAACCCGCCAAGAGCAAGCCGCGCGAAGCCCGGCGCTATGCTAACCAAGAGGCCATGCACATCCCTAACAGCACGGCTCGTCATTACGCCCTTGCCTCGGGCGACTTCAACCCCATTCACTTACACGACCTCAGCGCCAAGGTGCTGGGCTTTAAGAAAATGGTGGTACACGGCATGTGGAGTAAGGCCGCGTGCATGGCGAAGCTCATCGATGGCGGCGACGCCCTGCGCTGTCGCGTGGAATTTAAGACCCCCGTGTTTCTTCCATCGAAGGCCGAACTTCACTACGAAAAAGGCCCCGACAACACAGTCTTTGAACTGCGTGACGCCGCTAGCGGCAAGCCACACCTGATCGGGGAATTGTCACCGATCAGCGCTTAGGCAAGCAGTAACTCTGGCGCCAGCTGCTCTACCATTTCTCGCAGCCCCTGGCGCCAGTCTTTTTTAGTCGGCCCGATTAATGCGTGCATTTTTTCGGTGTCGATTTGCAAGCTACCAAAGGCTTGTGGGTTGTCTCGGAAGCGCGGCTGCAAGCCACAGAGTTCGCCCAAGTATTCACACCACTGCTCAATACTCACCGCTTCAGAGCCGCCGAAATTTACCGTGCACACCTCTGTGCTGGCCGCCGCCAGCAGGTAGGGCAATTTCTCAATATAGTCACTGCTGTGCAACAAGTTATAGAAGTTCGGCGCCTCAGGGTGGACGTCAATATCCATCCCCTCTTTCATCATCAGCAGGTGGAAAAACGGCCAACCACCATTGTTGCCATAGGGGACACTCAAGCGGGCAATCGTCGTTGGAATACCGTATTGGCGAGCGGCGAAGCGACAGACCGACTCAGCAGCAATCTTCGACAAACTGTAGGTCGGGAACATTGCCCGGTGATTATCGCCAAGCGGCGCACTCTCTTCGCGCGGCTCCTGACCGGCGTATTCATAGACGGCCGTTGATGAGAAATGCAGCACAGCTTTGGCACTGCGGCAATGCGCCATCAAATTCCCGATGCCTTCGGCGTTTGCTCTCAGGTCGTAGTCAAAGTCACCACTTTTGACCACCGCCAGGTTGATCACGTAGTCCACATCACTGGGGCAGGCCTCCAAACTGCGGTGATCCGCAAGGTCTCCTTTGACAGTGTTGACGCCCATTGCCTCGAGCTGCTGACGCTGCTTCTCGTCAGAAAAACGCGCCACCGCGGTCAGCTCACACTGCGCAGCAAGCGCTTCGACAATGGGCGCGGCCACTTGGCCACCGGGGCCAGCAAGAAGGATTCGACTACCGGAAATATCAACAGGAGAAAGGGTCATAGCTGCCTCATTATTCATCTTTGAGGCGAGTGTAGCGTGGGAGGGATCTTCAGCCACCCTCCAAACGGGTGGCTGAAAGCAGGCCTTACAAGTAGCTTTGTAGCTGACGCAACCAGTCTTGCAATGACTTCATGTTATCCGGGCCCAAACGCCACAGCCACTTACTGAGCGGGTCGGCATTTTCCAGAACCGGGTCAGCGTATTCATAGAACACTTTTGGGCGGCGCAATTCCGCATCGGCGGGAATCGGCTCAACGATCAGCAAGTGCTCAATCGTGGTACGTAGCTGATTATCAAAGGACTGCGGATTACCTAATTCGTTGTAGCTCGACTCCAGGAAGGGCGACCATTTTTTATAGTAGATCGCGACTTTTTTCGGATCTAAGGCGGTAACCGCATTTACCAGCGGTTCCCAGCGGCGGAAGTTACCGGGGTCGTTTGCCATGCCCTTTTCAGTCTTAATGACCAAAAAGGCCTCTTTGTCGTAACTGATCGGCAGGTGTTTGTTTGGCAGGCGAAAACGCGCCATTTGATCGACCAAAGCGACCCACTTACGAATTTGATGCTGTGGTTGCAGCCACTGCCCCAATGACGGAGACAGTTCCGTTGCCGCGTCTCGCACCTGGTCATCACTGCCATCTATTTCTCGCGGAGGCGCCGGCGCCTTGGCCGCTTGCTCTTGATAGTCTTGCTCCTGCTCGACCGCCAGCGTTTCTTTTATCGCAGATGTTTTCGGCGGCATAGAGGCCTGGAAATCCTCCGAGCTGGTCTCAGGCTCGTTGAATTCACTGTTTGCCGAGCGCTCGACCACAAACCAGACGAAGGCGCCAACAGCAGCAATGATCACGATCGCAGACAGGGATTTCCAGTTCATTTACGCTTCCTGTTATGTTTTTTGATTGTGCAAGAAATAACGTTGTCGCAGCGACAGCCCAATGACGCTGCAACGTGACATTTGCCCATGGTATCCCCGCGGACTATGCGCGGCAACTGTGGGGAAGAATATTCGAGGGAAAATAATGCGCCAGCACCCATCGTAACCGCCGACGGGTGCCAGTTAAGAATGGAAGGCCTACAGGTCGAGGTCGTCTAGCAGTTCCAGCTCCTCCATTAGCCTTTTACGTTCGAGCCGCTCTTCAATACGTCGGCGAATACTGTTGTCTCGCCCCCCCATATCAGGGCCGTCGTCGTAGTTTGCACCACCATCGTCAAAGAAGTTGTCATCGAAGTCGTCAACACTCTCTGACACTGCCATTTCTCTAGCCATATCAAGCTCACTCCAGCACGATTAAATACGGAAGCAACCATCGGCAATTAGCACGGTTGTTCAGCTGACTATTTATGCTGAGATCGGCAGTCTGTCAATGAAAATTTACCCCTACTTTGGTCTCGGTTTATATCAGCCAAGCGCAGAGCAGGCATAGCCTACAGGCGATTAAGGCCATTCAGCGCCGCGGTGCGATAAGCCTCGGCCATAGTGGGGTAGTTAAAGGTGGTTCCCAGGAAGTAACGCAGGCTGTTTCCACCGTTCTTCTGTTTCATAATTGCCTGGCCGATATGAATAATTTCCGCCGCTTCGGCACCGAAACAGTGAATCCCGAGAATCTCCAGGGTTTCTACATTAAACAGCAGCTTCAGCATGCCAACGGTTTCCCCGCTGATCTGCCCCCGGGCGGTGTCTTTAAAAAATGCCCGGCCCACTTCGTAGGGTACGCGTTGCTCGGTGAGCTCGCGCTCATTCAGGCCCACTGAACTAATTTCCGGCAGGGTGTATATCCCTGTGGGTACGTCGTCGACAAACCGGCACTGCTCCTTACCGCGCGCCGACGCCGATGCCGCCCGCCCCTGGTCGTAGGCAGCGCTGGCCAAGCTCGGCCAGCCAATCACATCGCCGGCGGCGTAGATATTCTCGACATTCGTCTGGTAGTGCTTGTCCACGTTTAACTGGCCGCGATGATCCGGCGTGATGCCCACGGTCTCTAGCCCCAGGCGGTCGGTATTACCGCTGCGTCCGTTACACCACAGCAGGGCGTCGGCGTGAAGGCGCTTGCCACTTTCCATTTTTAGGACGACTTCCTTATCACTGGCCTCTACCTCGCTATAGACCTCTCGGTGGCGAATCATCACGCCGAGGTGGCGCAAGTGATAACTCAGTGCATCGGAGATTTCGTCGTCGAGGAATTCCAACAAGCGGTCACGGGTATTGACCAGTTCCACCTTGATCCCGATACCAGAGAAGATTGAGGCGTACTCACAACCAATCACACCAGCGCCGTAAACAATAATTTTACGGGGCGTATTGGTCATCGCCAGGATACTGTCACTGTCGTAAACACGCGGGTGACTGAAGTCGATATTCGCGGGCCGGTAGGGGCGCGAGCCCGTTGCAATCACAATGTTCTCGGCGCTGTAGTGCTCTTGTTTGCCGTCTTCACCTTCCACAGCCAATGTATGCGCATCGACAAAGCTCGCCCTGCCGGGAATCACACGAATATTATTGCGATAGTAAAAGCGGCTGCGCATGGCCACTTGGCGGGCGATCACCTCGTTAGCGTGGCTGAGTAAACGCGGATACGTGAGCGTTCGCGGGTCGCCAATTTCCCGGAAAATGGGCATGCGATTAAAGCGTATCGCCTGTCGCACCATATGACGCAGGGCCTTGGAAGGAATGGTTCCCTGGTGGGTGCAAGCCCCCCCAACCTGTGACTGCTCCTCGATAACAGCAGCACTTTGACCATGTTTGACCGCGTTCAATGCCGCGCTTTCGCCGGCAGGCCCGCTGCCAATTACCAGTACATCAAAATCATAGTTGGCCAATTTACCCTTCCTTATCGCCGCTGCGCGGGGCGTTAACCACTTTGAGCTATTCAGGCAGTATACTACCGCCATCGTAAGAGAAAGGGGATTCGACCTTGGTCTGTCCCCAAGCCCAAGAGACCGAGCCGTGCCCACAAGCTCCCACCAACGAGAACACTATGGCCTGCGCTATATGATGGCGAGCGCGCCAGCAATGCGCCGCCTCAAGCGCGGCAACAACAGCCGCTTGCACGGCAGCAAAAATTGGGGCGCGGCATTCTTACTGATGGAATACCTGAGCCAGCACCCTCTCCCGCCCAATCGCTCCGTACTCGATGTCGGCTGTGGCTGGGGGCTGGCAGGACTGTATTGCCGCAAACGCTTTCATTCAGCGGTGACTGCCAGCGATGCTGACCCAGCGGTATTCCCCTATCTTCAGGCGCAGGCCGACATTAACGACCTCACTATCGACACCGAGGTCTGGCGCTTTGCCGACGTTCCAGACGACGCGCTTGCCGCGGCCGATACCCTGATCGCCAGCGATATTTGCTTTTGGGACGATATGGCTGAAGAGGTTTACCAGCTTATCGCCCGCGCTGTTGAAGCCGGTTGCGGCAGAATTCTCATTGCCGACCCCGGTCGGCCACCCTTTTTAGCGGTAGCGGAGGCCTGTATTGAGGACTTCTATGCCGAGCTCGTGCCCGTCAAAGCCCATACGTCACGCCCACACCGCGGCTATGTGCTGCGTATCGAGAACGCCTGAACTGTCTCAATACTGCAATATTGCTGTCACGTAACTGAAAGCTGTCAGGGGTAGTGTTTGATTCGAGAGGATTAAACTATGCGCTTGATACAGACAATAAATCAGTTCGATGTGCGGATGTTTCTCGCTTGCGTTAACACTCGCCACCAACAGCAACTCTGCCGGCTCGCCTTTGCCATATCAAAGAGTGGCGATGGCTATACGCAGCTCTTTCTGCCACTCGCGCTCTATGCACTGGGCGTGCACAGCAGCGAGATATTTGTTGCTAGCGTAGCAACCGGATTCGCGGTGTGGCTACCGCTCTACTGGGTGTTGAAAAATACCTGTCGCCGCAAGCGGCCTCCCGCGGCAATCCCGCAATTCAATGCCGCCATCATTGCCTCGGACGAGTTTAGCTTTCCCTCTGGGCATACCGCGGCCGCCTTCCTACTCGCGACCTTAGCCGTACTGTGCTTTGGCGCCGCCGCATCAGTACTCTTCCTTTGGGCGGTGGCCGTGGGCGCTTCGCGAGTGGTACTGGGCGTGCACTTCCCAACTGATACCTTTGCCGGCGCTGGCCTTGGCATTGCCCTCGCGCACGTTGCCCATAGTCTGGTGATCGGTTGATCTTAGCAATCAAAGAGACACGCGCTTTACCATGAAACTACTCTATGGGGTCCAGGGCACTGGCAACGGACACATCTCCCGCGCTCGCATGATGGCGAAGCACTTCGCCGCTCGCAACGTCGATGTGCAATATCTATTTAGCGGCCGCTCGCCAGAACAGTACTTCGACATGGACGTATTCGGCGACTTTCAGCTGCGCCACGGCCTCACTTTTGCAACGCGGGATGGCCGGATAAGCACCCTGCAAACCCTGCGAGAATCGCGGCCGCTGCAATTTATAAAAGATGTACGCTCGCTCGATCTCAGTGACTACGACCTTGTGATTACCGACTTCGAACCCGTTACCGCCTGGGCCGGCCGACTGCAAGGTAAAACCGTCATCGGCGTCGGCCACCAATATGCATTTGGCCACCCCGGTGTACCCGAGGACGGCGTAGATTTTCGCAATCGCTTGATCATGAAACTGTTCGCTCCCGTTAAAGTGGGGCTCGGCCTGCACTGGCATCACTTTGGCGGCCCAATTGTGCCGCCAATTATTAACCCCGACGAGAAACGTTTAGCACCGGCGTCGCACACCCTCGTTTATCTTCCCTTCGAGGATCAGCAGCGCGTCACCGCGTTGCTACAAAGTTTCAAAGATCAACATTTCATCCAATATGCACCGACGCTCTCTGACGCCGACCACGGCAACGTTTCACACCGAAAAACCAACCTGCACGGGTTTAAGCAGGACCTGTGTAGTGCCCGAGGCGTGATCTGCAACGCCGGCTTTGAGCTGGTTAGCGAATGCTTGCACATGGGCATTCCGGTATTGGCCAAGCCCGTTGCCGGCCAGTCAGAGCAACTGGGTAACGCGGCGTCACTGCGTCAACTCAAACTTGCCGACACCATGGCCGATATTGATCGTGAGCACATCGCGAACTGGCTGCGACAGCCTCAGTCCAGTGCCGCGCAAAACTACCCCGACGTCGCCGGCGCAATTTGCGAGTGGTTGCTTTCCGGGCAATGGCACAATCGCCAGGCTCTCGTGGATGCCCTTTGGCAGAACGAGCAAAACCACGCCGTGACCGCCGACCTGTCCCTTTGAGTAACGACAGCCAGCCATCCGACAGACATTTTGTCGGGCCGCCCCCGCTCAATTTTCATGAATTGATGGACGACTGCCGAGGCCCCCTGCACCGGCGCCTGTCTGAGCTGTTGGCGGTTGAGCAGCTCTGCCGCCAAGCCGGGCCGCTGCTAAAAAGCCGCTGCGAAGCGGTAATTAATGTTGATAATTTTCGGCTGCCCATCGTCTCGCTAACCTTGGGGGATCCACAACGCGCCAGGAGTTGCTTGCTGCTGACCGGAGGTGTGCACGGCGTAGAGCGTATCGGCAGCCAGGTATTGATTGCTTGGTTGGAGTCAGCACTGGAACGCTGCCGCTGGGACACTCACTGGCGGCAGCAATTTGATGAAGACATCGCCATCATCGCCGTACCTATCGTCAACCCCGCGGGTATGCTGCGCGACGCCCGCTGCAACGCCAACGCCGTTGATCTCAACCGCCATGCACCTATAGACGCCGAGGACCGGGTTCCTTTTCTTGTTGGCGGGCAAAGGCTGTCCCGCCATTTGCCTTGGTACCGCGGGCGCTGGGAGAAACAGGTAGAGCCGGAGTTTCAGGCACTGAGCGATATCATCGACCGGCATAGCCGGGGCGGCGACCGGATGATGATGGCGATAGACTTTCACTCAGGCTTCGGCTTTCGCGACCACATTTGGATTCCTCACGCCTACCGCAAACAGCCCATCGATGATATCGGCAGCTATATGTCGCTGAAGCTGCTGTGGGAGCGCAACTTTCCCCACCACAACTACGTATTCGGCCCGCAGGCGATGCACTACCTCAGCCATGGCGACATGTGGGACTACTTTTATCTGCGTTGCCGCGAGCGCGGCTGCCGCCTGCTGCCACTCACCCTGGAAATGGGCAGTTGGCTGTGGGTGAAAAAACATCCCCGCCAGCTGTTTAGCTTCGCCGGTCTATTTAACCCGACCGTGCCACACCGCCATGCACGCGTTTTACGGGGGCACTTATTGTTGATCGACTTCCTGCTGGCCGCCTGCCGAAATAGCGCAGAGTGGCTGACCCACGGCGAACAAGACCGGCAGATGCAGCAAATCGCGCAAACCCTTTGGTATCAGCACCTCAATGACTGAATCATCGCCAAAGCACTGGCTCTTTTTGCGAGGCCTGGCCAGAGAGACCGGCCACTGGCAACTGTTTATCGAACAGTGTCAGAACACCCTGGCCTGGCAGTGCCATAGCCTGGATCTGCCCGGCTTTGGCACGGAGCACAACGACGTATCGCCGCTGTCGATCCGACAAATCCGCCAGAACCTGCAATCCCGGCTCACTCTGCCCGAAGGCGAAGCCATCGGCATTGTTGCGCTGTCACTTGGCGGCATGGTTGCCCTGGACTGGTTAGCCCACGACCCACAGCGTGTGCACCGCGCCATACTCATCAATTCCAGTAGCGCAAATTGCCCGCTCTGGTGGCGCATTCAGCCACGCGCCCTGCCACTGCTTGTACGCGGTGTTTTTGCGCCGTCGATCGACAGTCAGGAGCGCTGGGCGCTGCGCATGGTGAGCAACCAACACAGCGAGGATGCGTCGGTATTGAATCGGCACAAACAATTGCGCGCGCAGCACCCCGCCCAAAAAAGTAATGTACTGCGACAGCTCTGGGCCGCCTCGCGCTTTCGCGCACCCGCAAAACTGGCCCCACATCAACGCCTGCACCTGCTTGCCAGCCACGGCGATCGCATGGTGTCGTGGCGCTGCAGCAACGCACTGGCTGAGCGTTTTAACTGTTCGCTGGATGTTCACCCCAACGCCGGACACGACCTTCCCCTGGATGCCCCGGACTGGGTAATTCAGCAGTTTGCCGCGCAGCAATAATCCACAGAGTTAAAAAAACCGCGCAAGCCTGTTTGGCCTGCGCGGTCTTCGCCATTACCTTGCTGTTTTTAACGCGCTCAGTAGCCCAAGTAGCGCTTGCGGCGTGCGGGTTTCATTTTCTCTATGTCGACGAGTACCAGGCCATCAATACAGTCGGCAAAATCCGGGTCCACATTAAAATCAGCAAAGCTTACGCCACCCGGCTCACATAGCTCTGTATATTGCTTGTAGAGGGTGGGCACCGAACACCCCTGCTGGGCCAGTGATGCCTTGAGCTGCACAAATTCTTCCTTGTAGTCCTTGCCGTAACTCACCGGTGTGTTTAGCTCACTGCGATACGGCATCTTGGCGCTCGCCCACCGCCGCTCATCGGCAAAGTGGCTGCGATAAAAATGCAATAGTTCATCTTTTGCGGCCTTCGGCAACTCGTCACTCAAACTGACCGGGCCAAACAGGTAGCGCAGCTCGGGGTACTTCGCCAAATACTGCCCCACGCCCTGCCAGAGATAATCCAGCGCATTGCGGCCCCAATACTTCGGCTGAACGAAGGAGCGTCCTAGCTCGACACCCCGGGCAAAAATCTCACTGGCGGCGTCCGCGTTGTAGTCAAACAGGGTTTGGCTGTAGAGGGTTTGCTCGTCGGTTAAAGTGGCAACCTGTTTCAGCCGATACGCGCCGACCAACTCCAGCTGCTCTTCATCCCACAATACAATGTGATCGTAGTAAGCATCGTAACTATCGACATCGCGTCGGTGCCCAGTACCTTCGCCAACCGCGCGAAAACTCACTTCTCGCAGGCGGCCAATCTCGCGCATGATGGTGCAATCACCACTGTACTGATAGCGGTATATCTCCATGCCGTCTCGGCTGCTCCCCAGGCGCTCACAGCTTCGTATCGCCTTGCGCAGTTCCTGACGGTCCTCGGGGTGTGCCACCGGTTGCGCGTGAGGCATAAAACACGGCTCGCCCCGGCGTTTGCGCTTTCCCAGTTTGTATAAATGCTTTTTAAATAAATGGACTTTTGCCGGGGTAGTAAGCGGCAGTTGCTGGTATACCGAGGGCTCAACTGCCGCCCCAATGCTCACTCTCACTGTGCGGTTATTCTGCTTGAACATTTCACGGATCAACCACAGTGTAGAAAGCGGTTTGGCAAGCAGAGACAGGGCGTAGAAAAATACCGAGTTGCGAGCGCTAATATGCACCGGCAGAATCGGCGCTTCGGCACGCTCGGCGAACTTTAAAAAACCGTTGCGCCAGCGGCCATCGCGAATGCCGGCGGGGCTAAAACGCGAGACCTCTCCAGCGGGGAAAATGATCACAGCTCCCTCGCCTTCAATATGCTCATGAATCGCTTTGAGATTTTCCTTGCGATTGCGTTTGCCGCTCATATTATCCACGGGCAGTAACATTGAGCGCAGCGGTTTCAGGGCATACAGCAATTCATTGGCAACAACCTTAACATCGCCGCGCACTTCCGATACCAGTTTCAACAGCGCGAGGCCGTCGAGGCTGCCAATGGGGTGATTGGATATGATGACCACCCTGCCTGACACAGGGATACGCTCCTTATCCAGCGCACTAACGGCATAGCCGAAGTCGAAGTAATGCAGCACTTGCTCAACAAAGTCCATGCCCTGTAGATGCGGGTAGTCCTTTTCAAACTGCTTAAACTCCGCCTCGTGAAACAGGTAGCGCAACAAAGTGGTGAGCGTGCGTTTTATATGGGGATTGCCACTGGCAATACGCGGAAATCGCTCATTGATAACGGCATCAACGGAGATCATTATTCAGTACCTCTGGCTTAACTGGCGCGTCGCATTGGCAGCACATCTGCGCTTTTCGGTTCGCCGATCTTGTCGAGTGATTGCTGGGTTTCGGTCCACTGAAGCAGCTCAATCTCGCCGTCATGGCTTTCCGACAGCAAGGTGCAGTTCTCAATCCAGTCGCCGTCATTGCAGTACAGCAGGCCATCAATTTCCTTCAGCGCGGGCTGATGAATGTGGCCGCAGATAACGCCGTCCAGACCGCGCCTCTCCGCTTCCTTAACAGCGGCACGCTCGAAGACATCGATCACTTGGCGAGCATTGGGGATTCGTTGTTTGATATACGTGGCAAGCGACCAATAGTGGCGCCCAAAGCGACGGCGGAAAAAGTTGGCCCAGCGGTTGAGGAACAACAGCAAATCGTAGGCGGCGTCGCCGATAAGGCTCTCCCACTTTCGCAGTTGCATATGCTCATCGAGAATATCACCGTGAAACATCAACAGACGCTTACCCTTCACAGTGGTGTAAACGGCTTCTTTGCGAATTTCGATGGGACCGAAAATATTCCCAACATAGTCCCGGAACGGTTCGTCGTGGTTGCCCGGTATATAGACAACACGTGTGCCAGCATTCGCTTTATGGAACAGCGTGCGGAGCACTTCGTAGTGGCTGGGAGGCCAGTACAGGCTACGTTTCATGGCCCATAAATCGACAACATCACCAACCAAGTAAATCGTTTCACAGTCCACTCGGTTTAAGAAATCGAGCAGGTAATCTGCGCGACAGTCTTTGAAGCCCAGGTGAATATCAGATAGCCATATGGTTTTGTAATGTGTCTGCGCTGTCACGCGTCGCGCTCCCGCTATGCATTTGTGGCAATGCTACGGCGCGTAAATGACAGCGTTCGGACAATTTAACGACAAAATTATGACAAACGGGGAGGCAATCTAGTGGGAGCGAACGGCAGATGGGTAGTATTTTTTTAGCACAGCTTCGAGCTTCTCGTCATCGAGCGGCTTCAGAGTAAACTCGGATACCAGGCCTCTCTCTTCAGCTTTCGAGCGATCGTCAGGGTTCTGCGACGTCGTCAGCATCACAACGACCACGCCGGCCTTCTGCTTAGAAGGGAGGTTTCCATAAGCCTCCAGGAATTCCCAACCGTTCATCACCGGCATATTGATATCGAGCAAAATAAGTTCTGGCTGAGGGTGTTTATCCACGCCGCTGCGCAGATAATCCAGCGCCTGCGCACCGTCGCGGCACTCCACAACAGTCTCAGCGCAGCCGTAATTATCGATCACAAGGCGGTGGATGAAATTGGTTGCCTGACAGTCATCCACCAATAAGATCGTTTTAAGTTTTGCCATGCTGCTCTCCTAAGAGGGTAAAACAGAAGCAACTACCACCATCCCTTGCGCTGTCTATCCAGATATTGCCGCCATGCTGTTCGACAATTTTCTTGCACTGCGCCAAGCCGATCCCCGTTCCAGGGTAGTCTTCCCGCCCGTGCAAACGCTGGAAAATCAGAAACACACGCTCTCGATGGGCCTCGTCAATACCAATGCCGTTATCTTTCACACAAAATTGCCAGCCGTTTTCGCATGCCTGGGCGCTTATCTCAACACAAGGAACCACATCGTCTTTAACGTACTTCAAGCCGTTGCCAATCAGGTTCTGAAATAGCATACGCAAGCTGGCGGTATGGCCAACAATCGTCGGCAAGCCCCGGAAGCGGACGCTAGCACCGCGCTCGCGAATCTTTGCGGCTAAGTCGTCACAGACTTCAGCGACCAGCGACTGGCAATTCACTGGCTCCCAGGGAGCATCTTGACCCAATCGGCTGTATTCAAGCAGGCCGTTAATCAACAACTCCATCCGCGAGGCCGACTGATTGATAAAGGCTAAAAATTGCTGTGATTGCTCATCAAAATTTTCTGCATTTTTTTGCTCAAACAAGCTGACAAAACTCTTAATCGTACGCAGTGGCTCCTGCAAGTCATGAGACGCAATGTAGGCAAACTGTTCCAGCTCTTTATTTGCTCTGGCCACTCGTCCTAGGTTCTGTTCAAGCTCCGTTTGCACCGCTCTACGCTGGACAACTTCGTTTTCAAGAGCGCGCTGCTGGGTGGTGAGTTCGTCGAGCAGTGCGCTGAACTCGCGGGCCAGGGCCCCGACCTCTGCATAGGCATCCACCGGCAAATCTTCAGCGCGCGTCGCCCTGCCTTTTTGCTGAATTACCGTGCGCATATGCTGAAGTGGCGCAACAATTTTCTGCGCGAGGATCGTGGCCAATGCAAGAAACACCAGCAAGGTGGTAACCACAAACACACTTTGTTTCTTTAGCAGCTCGCGACTAACGACCATGGCATCCCGGTAGGGCAAGCTCACAACAACGGCTAGCTGCTGCCCCGTACTACCCAGTTGATAACCCAGTTTTTTGAGTGCAAAAAGGCGGCGCTGGTCGCCTACATTTGTTTGCGTTTGCCAAACTTGACGATTTGCGTCGGCGAGAAACTGGTCCGCCTCAGGTAAATCATCGACAAGGGTGCTGCGCTCGCCGTATTCAAAGCGGAAGGTTTTGCTGCGATCTGGGTGAAGTAAATAGTCGCCGCCGCTCCGAACAATATAGTGGGCTAACTCGTCCTGGGCCGCCTCGCCGATACGCGAGAACATTTCTTCCAGGCGGTGATTCACAACAATCACGCCACGGCGCTGCCCCTGGCTATCGTAGACCGGCGTCACCGCACGAATAACGGCATGGGGAGGTTGCATTATTTGGTGGTTTTCACGGTTTAAGCCGATGTCAGACAACCAGACGACATCCTCTGGCAAGGCCAGGCCTGCCTGGACATAATCCCGGTGAGCCTTATTCTGCAAGTCGGCGTCTGCGACAATTCTGACCTGCCCATCGCTGCCATAGCGATCCACGCGCACCACTTCTTGGCCGCTGGCGTCGATAAGCCGAATCTGCACGCTCATGGGTTTGGCGGCCAACATTTGCAAAAATGCTTGTTGAAGATGATCGCGCCAGTGCGCCGAGGCCGCCGATTTTGCGTCGACAGCCCTGCTTTCCAGCAAGCCTGCAACAGCGGGAGCATGGCGCAGAAAAGCGACATCGCGAAGCAATTCGCCGATATAGGCGTCAAATTGCAAGCTCAACCGCTCCGCCTCTGCACCCAACTGCTGCTGTCGCCTCTCTAGCAGCTGTTGTTCAAGAGTGGAAACGGTACTGAAAATCACCACCGCATTGCTGAGCACAACCGCGACAAGCAATACCAGCAGGACTCGCCGAGCAATAGAGCTACCTTTGACGAGATTTAGGAATCGCTGCTTTTTCATCAAGCCTCTACAAGCCGGCATGCAGAAACGTCCCCTCTCCCTGGAAGCCGATTGTATATCTTAGTCTAGTCACCGTGGCCGCGACTTTCGTATTAACCCTTACTCACCACCCTCGGCAGCACTGGGCATAGTGGGGCGCCGAATAAGCTGCAACATACTCTGCTGTACATCCGGCCCAAGGAGACTCACCCAACGCTGACTAAATACCGCCAGCCGCGGATTGCACCAAATACGCGGTTCTCCACCCTCTTCATCCTGCGCCAGTAACTCTTGCGAAATCAGGGTATCCAGGTAGACCCTGAACAGGTTTTTATCGAAGTACTCCGGCGCCTCCCGGCCACTGACAATTGCCAAGCGTTGCGCCATGTCGATAATGGTCTTCTCAATATCGCTACGCGGCGACGGCGTCTCACCTGGGGCGTGCACCAGGAGCAAGCTGGTCATGGTATAGCGCTCAAAGGTTTCCCGCAGAATCCGCCCCAGCCCGGTCAGCACGGCATAGGCTTCTGTACCCACTTCAGGCCGCGATAACACACCCTCATCACAGCGCTCTAACAAGCCAAGCGCAACGAGATTATCGATATGAGACTCAACGAGCGCCTCGCCCTCCTGCTCGTCAACGCGCAAAAATAACTCGCGCTTGAGGAAGGGCAGAAGTTGCGCGCAAGACTCTTTCAATTCGGCCTCATTCACGCGCTCACTGTGTCGGAAAAAGCGCGCGATCAAACTCGGTGTGGCCAAAACGTGCATGACCGAGTTGCGGTAGTAGGTCAGCATCACCGCCTCTTTGCCGGTAGCGGTGATAATTGGCCCCCAACTGTGATCTATGCGCGACAGTCCCGCCGTGCGCGCCGCCGCATCGAGGATTTCTCGGGCGCTCCCCTCCGGCAGGATCACATCATCGCTGTAGGGCAGACGCTGCAACAGCGCGATAAAATGGTCGATCTGCGCCAACAGCTCATCCTCAGCCATCGCACGCTGCGGACTGGACAGCAGGATCATGGCCACCAAGCCTATCGGATTAATCACGGCCGCGGCATTGATACGCTCCATATTCTCCTGGGCGATGTGGTCGACAACACCGGGTATAAAGCTCTTATCACCGGCCTGCAGCTTACTGCGCCACTCCGGCTCAACCCGGCTCAAACACTCATCCAGGCTAATCGGCTCACCGAAGGAGACATGAGGGCTGCCATACGATGACTTGAAAATTCGCGTGGCCTTCAACAAGCCACCGGCAGATTCACTCTGCTTGGCTGCGCCGCGCAATTCCTTCACATAGGACGCGCCCTCCACCAGTTTGTCATAGCCGACATACACCGGAACCAGGGCAGCCTTGCGCGCAGGTTGCGCCAAAAAGCTCTCCACCGTCATGCGCAACATGCCTTTCTTCGGCGGCAATAATCGCCCGGTTCGCGAGCGGCCGCCTTCGGGGAAGAATTCCACCGGGTAGCCGCGCCCGAGAATAACATCGAGATAGTTGCGAAAAACCGCTGTGTATAGCTGCTGGCCGGCAAAACTGCGGCGGATATAAAAGGCACCACCGCGACGCAGCAAACCACCCACTGGCCAAAAATTAAGGTTTACCCCCGCCGCAATATGGGGCGGCACCAGACCCTGGGTATACAGGCCGTAAGAAATAAGCAGGTAATCCAAATGGCTGCGATGACTGGGCATGTAAATTAGCTGGCGGTCGTTGGCGGCGCGATTTAGGCGGTCAATATGGTGCAGGCGGATGCCACTGAAGATCTTGCGAAATACCCAGCTCAGAATCAGGTCCAGCACCCGCAGCATTCGAGAGTCGAAATTCGCAGCGACCTCGTCTGCCATTTTTCGCGCTTGTTTTATCACCTGCGCATCAGTTAGCTGCTTTTCCTGCTGGTGCTGGGCCATCGCCGCTTTAACTTCAGGGCGGCGCAATACCAGGCGAATAATCGCCGGGCGCGATAGCAGGCTTGGGCCAAGTGCAGCCGTTTTTCGGCGGCTATAGTAGAAACTCAGGGTGCGAGCCAGCAGCTCCGCCGCCGACGCCGGCTCTTTGGTACGGGCAACCAGTGTCTGAAAGTTAATGGGCATGGCGAAGTGCAAAATCACATTCTTGCGCTGCGCAATGATCACCATTAGCTTGCGAAAGGCCCCGCCGCGTTCACCATCGCCGAGTAGCAGTTTCAGAAATGATGTTTCACTGCCGGGGTCGCGCCCCCAAAACATCGACACCGGAACAATCTGCATTTCCTTGGCCAGGGCACTGGCGGTGTCATCACCGAGGCGCGCGATAAGCGCCGACATGGTCGCCTTACCGCGGTCATTGCCGCGCTCGCCACGTAACACCGGCAGATACAGACACGCGGCGCGGCTGCTATCGGGCAGTTTACCCGGTGTAGCGCGCAGCAGTGGCAGCCCCTCAGCTTTAAGAATCCGCTCGAGTAAAAACCGGTCAGTCCAGCTGTGCTGGCGCAGCACATAGCACACCGGTCGACCGTCAATGGCCTCGCGCAGCCCCTCGTCTACCTGCACAATGTTCGGTCGAACAAGTGCGAACACGGGGGCCGAGACGAATCGGCACAGCAAAAAAAACAGTTTGGTAAACCAGGGCATGGGTCTATGGCTTCCTGAAAGCATCGCCAAGCATCAGTGCAACTGTGCTCGGTCACTATGGTTATCAAATCGAGTTTGAAAAATGGTAATTTTACCGCGTTAATGCGCCGAGGTCGCGCCTCGCTAAAAGAAATCCATGCATTGGCGACCCGAGCGGGCAGCGAACGTCGCGGCCACGTACAATGGTTGCCCGCCAAACGTCAGACGAGAGCCCAAACACCATGCGCCCGATCCCCTTCGACAACAGCTACCAAACTCTGGCGGACAGCCTGTTTCATCGCCAGCAGGCAGAGCCGGTGTCCGCGCCCCAAGCCCTGCTGATTAACACCGGGTTGGCCGAAGCGCTGAATATCGACAGTAAGTGGCTGGCCTCGCCGGCAGGTATTGATGTTCTGTCCGGCAATGCGCTGGCCGCGGGTAGCCAGCCCATTGCCTGCGTGTACGCCGGTCATCAGTTTGGCAACTACAATCCGCAACTTGGCGACGGCCGCGCATTGCTGCTCGGTGAAGTCATTGACCGCCAGGGCCAACGCAAAGATATTCAATTGAAGGGATCCGGGCGCACGCCCTACTCTCGCGGTGGCGACGGCCGCTCACCACTGGGGCCGGTTATTCGCGAATACTTGCTCAGTGAGGCCATGCACTGCTTGGGCGTACCGAGCACGCGGGCCTTGGCCGCGCTGGCTACCGGCGACTCGGTTTTTCGCGAGCACGGCCCTCTGCCCGGCGGTATTCTATGCCGCGTTGCCAGCAGCCACTTGCGCGTGGGTACGGTTCAGTTTGTCGCAGCGCAGCAGGACCCCGAACTACTGCAGCAACTAATGGATTACGTTATTGACCGCCACTACCCTGAGTGCAAGCAGAGCGAATCGCCCTATGAGGCGCTGTTTAACGCGATCCTCAATGCCCAGGCAACGCTTATCTCGCGCTGGCAGGCCCTGGGGTTTATCCACGGCGTGATGAACACCGACAATATGTTGCTGTGCGCGGAAACCATTGACTACGGCCCGTGCGCATTTATGGAGGCGTATCACCCCGGCACGGTGTTCAGTTCGATCGACCAACAGGGGCGATATGCCTACGGCAATCAGCCAGCCATCGCCCAATGGAACCTCGTGCAACTTGCCCAAGCCATGCTGACGTTGATGCAGCAGCCGGGCGAGTCGGACCTAAAGCCGGCCGTGCAGCGCGCGCAGGACGCCCTCAACACCTTCCCGGACACCTTCCTCCAGGCGTATCGACAGCGCATGGCCGAAAAACTCGGCTTCTCCCATATCAACGATGACGACGAAGCCCTGTACCGCGATTTCCTAGCACTACTGGAAGAGCATGACTGCGACTTCACCCTGAGTTTCCGCAGCCTGAACGACCGCGCAGCGGTAATGGCCAACTGCGAAAGGGGTGGTGACAGCATCGCTGGGCTTTTCCAATTGCCGAATGCCTTCGCGCCTTGGTTAGAACGCTGGCAACAGCGCTTCAATGCCGACGCCACACCAGCCGAGCAGCGCTACCTCACCATGCAAAAGGCCAACCCGGTATTTATTCCGCGCAACCACTTGGTGGAAAGCGCCATAGAGAAGGCCTATGAGGGTGATATGAGCGTGTTCTTTGCCCTGCAAACGCGATTACAAGACCCTTTTGAATACCAGTGCGATGCGGCCGAGTTCGCCGCACCCGCTACCGACGGCAACCGGGTAACGGCAACCTTTTGCGGAACCTAGTGCTGCCCGAGTAATTGGGCCCGCGAAGGCGGGCCCGTGCGGAACGGCAATCAAAGGCCGAGTTTTGCCCGAACCTTCGGCGCTACGTTTGCCTGAGATAAGTCGCCGTTGTAGTGCGCCTTCACACGGCGGTCCATCACCCAGCGCCACAGCGGCGGGAAGTACGCCAGCGGCACCATCCCCGCATAACCACTGGGTAACTGGGGAACATCCTCGTAGTGACGCAGGGCCTGATAACTGCGCGTGGGGTTGGCGTGGTGATCAGAATGACGCTGCAATTGATACAGCAGAATGTTCGTCACCAAGTGATTGCTATTCCACGAATGCTCGGGCTGACAGCGCTCGTAGCGCCCAGAGGACAGCTTTTTGCGGCACAAGCCGTAGTGCTCCAGATAATTGATCACTTCGAACAGGGTCATGGAATAGAGGGATTGGGCCGCCATAAATGGCAGTACCGCCCAGCCAAAGACCGCAGCAATAATGGCGTACAGCACCACACTCATCGACCAGGCCTGAAGATTGTGGTTCTGCCAATGCCATACTGGCTTGCCCTGACGCTCAAGTCGCTTCTTCTCCAACGCCCAGGCACTGCGGAGACTGCCTGTCATCGTGCGCGGCAAAAACTGCCAAAAGCTTTCCCCATACCGGGCACTGGCTGGATCTTCTGGCGTTGCCACCCGCACGTGGTGACCGCGGTTGTGCTCAACGCAAAAGTGGCCATAAAAGGTCGGCGCCAACGACAACATGCCCAGGTACTTTTCAACCTTGCTATTTTGGTGACCGAGCTCGTGGGCAGTATTGAACGCTACCCCGCTGACAATGCCGACCGATACCAACAGCCCGCTGATTCCCACCCAGCCCAGCTCGCCGCCGGCCAACACCGACATTGCCCAAAATAAGGTGGCAAATTGCAGGGGGAGGAACGCGTACACACAGTAGCGGTAGTAGCGGTCTTGCGACAACGCCGCAACCACCTCCTCGGGGGGATTGTGCGGATCGTTACCAATTAGGTAGTCCAACGCGGGGATCACGGTATACAGAAACAGGGGCGCAAACCACCACCCCCATTCCGACCCCGTCAGTGCTGCCATGCCCCCACTCATCAGCGGAAATAACGGCACGATCATGCCAAATAGCCACAAATACCGTTTGCCATCGACCCACTTTGCTGCGGACGACGGCGTGTTGATCTCAAGCTCACTAGCCATTTCACCACCTAATCTACTTATTGGATTTATTTACCTACTAATTTGTAGATTATTGGCGAAACAATGCCGTGTCAACATCTGGTAGACTTAATCCTACTATTTTGAAGATTATGGACTCACCATGGCGCGGCCTCGCACACAACCCAACGCTCCCAGTACCCGCAGCAAAATTCTCAATGCCGCGCGCATTGAATTCTCCACCCAGGGTATCGCCGCGCCGCTGGACGCTATCGCCAAGCGCTGCGGCATCCGGCGCCCCTCCCTGCTACACCACTTCCCCTCCAAGCAAGCACTGATTGCCGCGGTTACCGACGATATTTTGGGAAAGGCGCGAGAGCGACTGATTCAGGCAGTTGGCGCCAAAGGCGGCGACTATGCACAGACCATGCAGGCCATTATCCGTGTGCTGAGAGACCTGGAGGCCGAAGAACAGGGGGTAGCCGGTGTGCTGCTGCACGCACTGATGAGCAGTGACACCGACAACCCGGTGTCGGGCAAAATGACCGAGTTTATCGATATTATTTTTGCCACCGTATTAATGGCGGGAAACCCCTCGGGCAAGCCCAAGGTCGAACTGCGCGCCGCTATCGCCCACCTGGTGATGGGCGAGTTGACCCGCGTGGCGCTGGCTAGCAGCGCCGATGCTATTTGGGGAGAAGGCGACGGCGTCGACCAGTTGTTTCGCAGCTATTTCCTTCCATAATAGCGGGCTCGTTGGGCGTCACTGTCGCTATAGTCTTGCGCGGCAATCAGGTAAACTCTCTGACAAGATGAGTTTGCCGCAAACTCAAAGGAAGACCGACACCTACTGAGAATCCCCGAGGTCGTATCATGGACAATGCACAAGAGAAAACGGAACCCGCAGAGAACAACCAAAAACCTTTGAGCTTCTTCGAGGTTTTCAAGCAGGCCATTTCGCTAATGTTCGCCCTGCAAAATCGCTCCGGGCAAAAGCGCTTAATGGACTTGGCAGAAACCAATCCCATGCCGCTGATCTTCGCCGGCGTGACGGCGATGGCGATTTTCTTCTTGTTCTGCTTTATCAGCTCGCAAATTGTGATCAGCCTGCTGACCTCGTAATCGCCACACAGGTCTGCGCTGCCAGTGCAGACCAGCCCTGTCGGCTATGCTTTGCCATCTGCCGCGCTCGTGACTTGCTGATGGGGCTTGGCGCCAAACAGCCACGCTAACGCGGGAAGAACCAGTAAGGCACCCACCATATTCCAGAAGAACATAAAGGTTAGCATTAGCCCCATATCGGCCTGGAATTTAATGGGCGAGTAGATCCACGTCCCTACCCCGACGGCCAGGGTTAAGCCCGTAAAGGCCACCGCGGTACCACTGGTTTTCAGTGCTGAAAAATACGCGCTGCGAAGGTCCTGGCCCTCGCGCAAGAAATGCGCTAGAGCGGTATAAATATAGATGCCGTAGTCGACCCCAATTCCCACCCCAAGCGCGATCACAGGCAGTGTTGCCACCTTGACGCCGATGCCCAGCATCGCCATCAATGCCTGACCGAGTAAAGAGGTCAGCATCAGCGGCAGAATGATGCAGGCAGTGATTTTTAGCGAGCGGAAATTGAGCAGGCACAGTACAATCACCACGCCATATACCCAGATCAGCATACGGTTCTGCGCGGTGCGAATCACAATATTCGTTGCCGCCTCAACACCGGCATTGCCAGCCGCCAAGCGGAAGCTTATGTGTTCGCTATTGTACTGCTCGGTAAAGCCCTCTGCGGCAGCAATCACTTGATCAAGGGTGTCCGCCTTGTGATCCTCAAGGAATAGAATCACCGGCACCATCGAACAATCGGTATTTAACAAGTTGCTGGGCACGCGGCTCAGGGAGTTATTCAAAATATATTGATTGCGACTCAACGCATGCCACTGAGGGTTACCCTCGTTCATGCCCATGATCACCAGCTTGGAAATATCGACCAGCGACAACGCCGATTGCACCCCCGGCACATTTTCCATCACCGCTTGAAAATGGTCTATTGCCGCCAGCGACTGGTAGTTGCCACATTGCTGAGGCGGGGTATGCGCCATCACAACAAAGACATCGGTACTGGTCGAGTAATTATCGGTAAGAAAAGCCGTATCGAGATTGTAACGAGAGTGCGGACGCAGCTCGGGCGCGCCGGGATCGAGATCGCCGATTTTTTGATGCTGTGCCAGCCACCAGCCACCAGCGAAAAGTACCGTGCAGGCCGCAACAATCAATTTGGCATTGCGCGGTAGACTCGCCGCCGACAGCTGGTGCCAATGACGATATTCGCTGTTAAGTTTGTCGTCGCGGTAGCGGTGACAGCGCTGACTGATTCCGGTGTAGGACAGCACCAACGGGAGTAAGATCAGGTTGGTTAACACCAGCACCGCGATGCCGGTACTGGCGATCAGTGCCAGCTCTTGAATAACCGGAATATCAATTACGCGAAGAGTAAGAAAGCCCACACCATCGCTAAGCAGGGCAATAAAGCCCGGCTTGCTCAACCGAACGAAGGTCAGCTTGGCGGCTTCCCGCGTGTCGACGGCGCTGTGGCTTAGGTGTGCAAAGCGGTTGATGATCTGCACCGAGTGACTGATGCCCACCGCAAAGACCAAAAACGGCACCAGCATCGAATAGGGGTCTAAGCCGAGGCCCATAATGGGCAACAGCCCCAGCTGCCAGACCACCGCAACCGTTGAACACAGCAACGCGGCAAACGTGCTCCAATGGCAGCGACTGTACAAAAACAGCATCACTGCGGTGATCACAAAGGCAACCGCGA
Source organism: Spongiibacter sp. C9W (assembly GCF_057370015.1). NCBI lineage: Bacteria > Pseudomonadati > Pseudomonadota > Gammaproteobacteria > Cellvibrionales > Spongiibacteraceae > Spongiibacter > Spongiibacter sp. C9W. Next base: position 3,274,091 of record NZ_CM170672.1, on the reverse strand, counting down.
AGAAGGTCCCTACCAGTGACGCCCCGTCGATCAGGTCCCCCACCAGTTTGGCAAAACCGGTAATGTGGATACGCAGGTCTTCTGTCTGATATTTGTCGCGCACCAACGCTTCAAGGTCAGCCGATAGTTGCTGGTAGTCAAGGCGCTCGCCCGTCTTCGGGTCGCGCTCAACCAGCGGCGCAACAATAATAGTGGAGCGGAAATTGTTGGCCACCAAGCGACCGATCTGGCCCGACTTAAGTGTGTTAGCGCGAAGCTTTTCCAAAGCCTGAGGCGAACCGTCGTAATCGTCTGGAATAACTGCGCCGCCGACAAAGCCCTCTTCGGTCACCTCCAGCCAGCGCACGTTAGGCGTCCACAAAGACTGAAGGCCGGCGCGATCGACGCCGTTTATATAAAAAACCTCGTCGGTGATCTCTTGAAGGGTTTGTTGAAATTCCCGGCTAAATATATCGCCGTTTTTATTCTCAACGATGATGCGCACCGCATTACCGAGCCCGGACAGGTCTTCGCGGTTTTCCAGAAAATTAACAATATAGGGATGAGATACCGGGATCATTTTTTCGAAGCTGGCATCCGGTCGCAACCCCCGCAACTGCCAGCCAAAAAATGCCGTCAGGATCACAAATAGCAGTATTAGCGGCGCTCTGGCGCGCAGTAACAGCGCCCCCAAAAACGGGCGTAAACGGCCATCCTCTTCCGTTAGGGTCAAGCTTTCTTCGCTACTCACTGGCCTCTCCTTCGGGAAGCGCCGCGGCGCCATTCATACCCACTGCAACGACTCGGCCACTGCCGTCGCCGCTTACCGACGAGAAGCTGCTGCGACTGGGGTGTAGCTTTGACGCGAAGGGGGCGCCCTCTGGGCCAAGCAGATAACCGCCTCCAGCGCCGACCAAAATCACCGTACCATCGGCCAAACGCGTACCGCCATACAAACTGAAAGGCGCAGCAGGCAGAGACTGCCAACGCGTGCCGCCATCTGTACTTTTAAAAATATGGCCGCGCAAGCCGTAGGCCATTACCTCATCGCCCCGCGTAACAACGCCGAATAGACTGCCATCATAAAACGGCCCCAGGCGCTGCCATTGGCGACCACCATCCAGCGAGCGATACATCAGTCCCGCCTCGCCGCTAAGGTAAAGGCGGCCACTGCGATCGGCATCGACATCGTAATAGTGATAGCGGTCAGGATTCTCAATTCCCGCCGCAGCGATCACCCAGTTTTCGCCGCCGTCTTCGGTGCGATAAATCATGCCGTATGCGCCAACGGCAACGCCGTTTTTGGCATCACCAAACCAAATATCAAGAAACGGGTCTACCGGGCCGGTCTGCAACGCGAGCGTGGCATCCTCCAGCGCGTATTCAGCGTCGTCCAGACGATATTCAAGGTCGTCCCGCTCAGCCTGCTGCGAGTCGTCCAGCTCCTCGATTGTCTCGGCCAGCGAGTCGCGACGTTGCTGAATAAAGTTCAACCACTGCCGGTTGGCCTGGTTACCATCGAACTGCTTGTGCCACGTTTGGCCGCCGTCACCGCTGTGCAGGATGATGCCACCATGGCCCGCCGCCCAACCGTTTTGGGCATCGATAAACGTGACCGAAGTCAGCGTATTGCTGTGCGGCACAACGGCTTGCTGCCATGTATCGCCGCCGGTGTCTGAGTACAGAACAACGCCGCGCTCACCCACCGCGACCAGTCGGCCACCCGCACGGGTGATATCAAGCAGAACACGCTTCCCCGCCTCGGCCACGGTCAACGCGGGAAGTGCCTCAAAGTCGTTGGCGTAAGCGCTGCTGCCAGTGACTACACAAGACGAAATCAAGGCTATGGCAGCACAAACCTGGCGGACGATGCGCGGCCAATGCCGCGCAGTAACTTGTTTATTATTGTTTGTCATAAGCCGGACTTAACGTCGTCCAGCCCGGCGCAAAGCCGCCGGTGTGAAGTCTCTAAATTTACCTTGGTAATTAAAGTCGTACTGGTAGCCCTCTTCCTCATTATCGAGGCCAGTAACCAAATAGCGACCGGAGTTCAGGTCATACAGCGACTCGCACGCCAACCAGGGCACGGCCACTTGATAATGCATCACTTCATGGCCTTCTTTTACCTTCCACAACTCGCCGCGACCGTCGTAATGATCTGCGATGGCGATCTGCCAGGTGTCCTCGTCAACAAAGAAGGTGCGACGAGCATAAATATGTCGGGAGCCCTCTTTCAATGTGGCCTCAACCACCCACACCCGGTGCAACTCATAGCGCAAATGCTCGGGATTCATATGCCCCTTGTTGAGAATATCTTTGTATGCCAGCTTGCCGTCTCTCAGGCGATAGCTGTTGTAGGGGATATATAACTCGCGCTTGCCCTTTAATTCCCAGTTGTAGCGATCCAGGGCGCCATTGAACATATCGAGGTCGTCCGAGGTGCGCAAACCGTCCGAGGCAGTGCCCGGGCCATCATAGGCAATGGTCGGTGCCAAGCGCACGCGACGCTGCCCGGCATTGTAGAGCCAGGCGGAACGCGGCTCCTTAATTTGGTCAATATTTTCATGCACCAGCAATACATCGCCCTCTAAGCGCGCTGGCGCCAAAATACGCTGCAAGAACACAAACAGGCGATTGGGATTGGGGTTATCCGCGAAGCGGTTGGCAAACAATACCGACTCCTCGAATAACACTGGCGTAAAGCCGCCACTGGCCTGCACCGGGATCTGGGTATAGCGCCGCGACACACCCAGTGGGGTGCGGTAGCGAGTGATATGATTCCAGATAACCTCCTGGCCACTTTGCGGAATAGGGAACGGTACACTGGCCGAGAAATTCACCAAGCCATTCCCGCCCTCTACCATATCGGTTTGGGTAGCCCCGGTTTTAATCCGCTGGTACTCGGTATCGGGCAGGCGAGCGCTACGGTGGCTGGGATAGACATTCATCTTAAAGCTATCGGGATATCGATTGAGCAATGCCAGTTGCCCCGGCGACAGCTTGTCCTTGTGTTGATTGGCATTTGCTGCGGTGATCGCAAACAGTGGCGCTTCCCCGGCATAGGGGTCAACCAAACGTTCACCGGGCTTGTACGCGGCCGGCAATTTTTTTAAGCCGCCCGTCCAAGCCGGAATACTGCCATCGGCATTTGCCGCTAGCTCTGCGCCCATCGGCGTCAGCTGGGCACCGCCTAACTGCGCGGCTTTCTCAGGAGAAACCTTGGCAGAGGCGACGCTCGCCCCCAAGGCCGCAACGACGGTGGTGTAGAACAAGCCGGTCGTGATCGAGCGAATGCTGTGCTTGAAGCTATGCATAGTAGCCCCCTCTTAAAATGCAACGGAAAAACTCAGCGAGATAAAATCCCTATCCTGCTGATCGTTATAATCGGCACCAAAGTAATTGGTGTATGAGATATCAGCCTGATAGGTGCTCAAGTAATCGGCACTTAGGCCAATACTCAATGCCTGACGGCCTTCAATAAAGTTCGGTGGTGGTGAATAACCGCTCACATCGTGAGACCACGCCATATTTGGTGTTAGGTTCACACCCTTGAAAACATCGGAATAGGTCAGACGCGCTCGCACTCGGTAGCCCCAGGAGAAGTCCTCGACAAATCCATCGTCGGTGCAGTTTTGCGGCTGTGAATTCGGCTGGACACCCGCTAACAGGCTCAACACAGGGTGCGAGTCACAACTCACCGGAATAATCCCCGGTAGCGGAGGTAATAGGTTCAGGATGGCCGGCGGTAGCGGCAGCCCACTGTTTATTGGCTCAAAGTCACCGATGCCAAAGGTTGCCGAACGACCATAGTTAATCGCCTCGTTCATCCCCCCTATCCACACCCCACCTACTTCGGCGGCGATCGCCAAGCGGTCTGCGCCCATTACCTGCTCAAAGAAGCGGATAAAGGTCATCTGCGCCTGGGTGTATTCAACATTATCGAAACCATGCACCACGCCGCCGGGACCAGCGGCAGCACCACGATCAGCAATCCGCGACCACTCGTTAAGCGAACCCAGCGCCAGTGTCTGGCTGATTTCTACGGTATTAATCTGCAAGGGAAGCTCAGGCCGGTAACTGACCTCACCCGACACCGCCCACAGGCCGAGGTTGGTTGCGAAGGTCAGCGCGTAAACTTCGATATCTTCAGGAAACTCGAAAAAGTAATGCGGATTTTCAGGCTGGCCGGTCAGCGGGCTGAAGCTGGTCGCATTAATACCGCTCAATATCGGCGTGCGGCTGTGATAGTTGACGTAATAGGCGCCAATTTCCGTACCGCCCAACCAGTCAAAGAAATACCGACCCGCAATACCCCACTGCCCGGAATCACCCGCCTCGTCATCGGCAGCGCGTGGCATAAAGCCCCCGGCAGCGACCTGATCAGCGTCGGGCGCCGCCGTCGACAACGTCAGCTTGTCGCAACCCCCGCCATAGACATCCGCACTACTCCAGTAGGTGCCGCAGCCTTCAAGAACCGTTCGCTTCCATTCGTATTGATAAAAAGCCTCTATGCTTAATTCCGCGGTAACGCCAATATTGGCGTACAGCAACCCCACCGGCAGCAGTGCCTCTTTGATCTCAGAGCCAGGGCGGTGCAGCGCGGTCACATCGAAGGGACTAATAATATTCACGCCGTTTTGAATAAACGTGCTTTCCCCCCAGCTCAACACCATATTGCCGGCCCGCAGTTCTACGGGGGCGGAGCCAAGCTCAAAGTTGCCGTATAGGTAGTAATCCAAAAACTCAGCACCCTGGCTTTGGGCCAGGTCATCAAAGCCCTCCGTTTCCAGAGTGCCGTCAACACGGTAATTGTTTGGCACATGGCCGTGAGCGACTTCGCCCTCAGCCAAGGCATAGTCATACCAATATTTGAAACGCGTGAACAAACCGATGTTGTCCAGGCTCAACTCAAGGTCGTGCACCCCCTTGAATAAAAGGGAATACATATCACCTTTGTCGTAATTTAAATTCCCATCATCGGTGGTACTCACCGACGCGCGCCCCTTACCGTCGGTGTTACCCGGACTAAGATAGTCCTCATCCGGGTCCTCGGCACGCCAACTGGCACCGAGAGAAAGGGTCGAATTGAAACTGCCTTCAACCTCCCCCCAGTTAAACGTCAACGCCTGACTCTGGATGGGAACACCCAAGGTCAACGCACTTATACACACTGCTAGATAACGACGGGAACCAACTGCTGAAGTGTTCGCCATGCTTATTCTCCTCGCTTTTTGGAGAGCAAAGTCTCTGCTTATTGCAGTCAGACTAACGCCCAAGACGAGGTCAGCACTTGTCCTAGATCAAGGAATGCGGCATCGCGCCCGCAGAAGTGAATACACAGGCGCACTAAGACACAGGATCGCCAAATGCCTAAACAATGTCGGCTTAGCGCGAGATTACTATCAAAGACAAGTGCATGAAGAAGGGGGATTTATACATAGAAGGGCTGGTCTATGACCTGTTCACACCAACGACATCGTCGCTTTAGTGTGAACAGACCACCGACACACTCAACGCAGATATTGTGCGCAAAGGAAAAGTATGACCTATTTACTGGGCAAGCAGCCCATTCACAATGCGGTCATTGGCCATATCTATCGCCTTAAGAACACCATATCGGTAATACTCAGGGGTAGCGACAACAGAGATTTCCGTTGTTTTAGCAGAACCGCCGGTGAACAGGCCCACAGCAGAACTAAAGGCATTGGCGGCTTTTTGACTGCCAGAAGTGGTGTCTTCGTTCCGCCCGTAGGCCCCTCCAACTACAATGGGGTCCTTGAGACTGACATAGCCGTTATCTGAAAAGGTCCCACCTAAGTCAACAAGGAACTGCGCGGCAGAACCCGTCGTCACCTGAATACCTTGCCCTACGGTCACCGAGGCGCTCAGCGTGGTGCTTGTGCCGCCACCAAGAGGCACATCCTTAAAGTAATTCACTTCATAGTCAGTATCACTATCAAAGTACGCGAAATGAACATTGTAGTTGATGGCAAATACTGGTGCGCCCGCAGCTTCAGCCAATTCAGCAAAGGCATAAGGCATCGGCTTAACTTGGCTAATTTGATCGGGCACCGAGTATATATTCAGTGAATTCGCGGAGAAGGTCACCTGCTCAGGAGACGATTTCTTCAAAAAAGAAGACAGCCCCGAAGGCGTATAGGGAGCCGCTAGAGGCTTTAATTTTTTCCAAGGTTTTAGCTTTTGCAAATCGCTGACCGGCCTAACATTGAAACCCTTTGCAGTTAAATCAGCGACAAAGTCAGCATATGCCTCGTCGGTAATTTTTTGGAAGGTGGTATCTGGCACGCCGGTTAAATTGGCCTTCAGGGTACTCTTTGCGTATTGCGAGCCACTGCTTTGACGAATCATGGGGCTTACAGACTTCGACGAGCTTGAGTCCTTAGTTACGAAAGAAACCGCAAACTGCGCAACATAGACATCTTTACGCGCCCCGAGCGTAGCAACATTCTTACTTTCGAGGCGATCACCACCGCCACCTCCTCCTACTGAAGCACACCCCACTATCAACGCGGCTATACCGACGACGACAATTAGCCTTTCTTTCATGCCTATCTCCTTGTCAAAATTATTTTCCAACGATAGGAGAAGCGCATAACGCTTGCACCCCCTTGTTCAGGGGGGTATGCAAAGTGTGTGATAAAAAGCTAAATCAAGGGCGTAAGCTACGGCGACGACGGTGACGAGAAATTTATGACGGTGCATTTAGTAATAACTTTTCCAACCCCGGAGGAAGTGGTTGTTGATCTTGATGCGCGAAATAAATACCTGCTCGAACCGAAGGACGAAAACCTATACTGCTGTGGCGGAGTCTCACCGCCATACTTGGTAACTCTTCATTCAGAGAGTTCGCCGTCAGCCGACTAATTATGGCCAGGCTACTGGGGGCAACACCGTAATTGTTCGTTAGCACTACTTCATCACGCGCGCTTGCACAGCAATTTTCTTCCCGCCGTCACACCGCAAATTGCCACTAAACTCCGCTTCATAGTGTTTTCGCGAGCTGTTAATCACCTTCGCCCGCTCGCTGCCATCTGGCTGTAAACGGCAACTTGTACCGTCTGCTAAGGTAATGTCCAATTGCTTGAGCGATGAAGGCTGGCCCGGAAGTGTCATCACCTTGGCGGAGATCGCGGCGGCACCCATCGACTTCATATCCTCGCTCATACTCGCGCCGCCTACCATGGCAACCATAGATGTCCCGCCAGGAACGACAATACGGCCTCCAACGGTACCACTAAGGTCACCGGTGTAGTTTACCGTCCAGCCCCTCTCTGATTCGGCGCAGGCACTCCCAACACCCCCTATACACACTCCAAGAATGAGTAAAAAAAACGCACGTATCATCAAGTTAGGCTCAGCGCCAACATCTGGCGCCGTAGCGGTCTTGGCCTGCAGGGTGGTATGAATCATCCGTGATCTCCAATACTGTTTTAGGATGGACTTGATACCCGCTGTCCAGCGGAGTATCTACTCCTCATGAGTGGGGTTCAATGAACTCGGGTATATTCAAGGCGCATCAGCTGGTTTCCCTGAACCAAGGTATCTTTCCCCTTAATTCTCCAAGCCTCTTCACTCTCTCCCCGTTTGAAGACTAAGTAGGCGCGATCGCCCGAGTCACGAACAAATATATCATCGTATTCTTGGCGGCTGCCGTTCGCTTCGACAAAGTCATGCCCAATGGTAATTTCCTCCACTCCCATTGCCGAAGCCATGGATCCAAACAGGCCATCAGCGCGGTCTGCAGCAAGTCTGTATTGCCCTTCATAGCCGTGGTCACCACAGGCATGGAGTATAAGCAGGGCGGTAAAGGAGAAAATGAAGCGTAATAGATTCATAACAACACCTTCCTTGGCTAATGTCATTACGACATAGTAAAGCGCGGAAGCACCTTTTTGGCTAGCCATGACCCTGCCTTTTTGCTGTACCGGTGAAGCGTTCACTTTCGCCAACGCAGCACTTCGTATCACGTCTCGTTCCGAACTGGAGAATCAGAAAAACAAAGACAACGGGAGTATTTATTTATCTAATTCAGATACTTAAATAGCGATTTGCTTTCAACTACCGCTATAGCGTCAAATGAAATGAACACTGAATGTGGAGGTAGACATGGGAGAGTTTACGGGGCTGATTGCAGCGATCGCTTTAGTCGCGTCAGCTATCGCAATTCCTGTGGTGATGTGGCGGTACGGCGACAAAATCGCTCACTGGTTCGACCGTTCTGACAAGGACAAGAATTAAGGATCTTTTTGAAACCGTCTTGCAGACGTCTAAATTTGCCGACCTTAGCCCCAACGACCGAGAAACGGGCTCACATTAAAACTTGAGAGCTACGCAGTAACTGAGAGGTGAGCTTGAGCGAGAGGTCTTCAAAATGTGGCACAGAACCTATCACGGTCGTGCCACAACACCTTTATGGAAGCATAAAAAACCCGGTGCTGCTTTCGCAATACCGGGTTCTTAAATAGTGGCGCGCTCGGGAGGATTCGAACCTCCGACCGCCTGGTTCGTAGCCAGGTACTCTATCCAGCTGAGCTACGAGCGCGTCGAGGTGGCGTACTATATTCAAGGTGGTTTTAGCTGTCAACGGGATTTTGAAAAAAAGCTTAAAAATCCTCGCGTTGAACGACTTTTAACCAACTCAACCGCGCTATTGCGCGGAATACGGCAGGCGCAGGATCCGGTCGCCAATAAAGGAGCCCACGTACACAGCATCGTCCACCCGCTGGGCAACGGTGCCTGCGCCCATAGGCGGCCCGGACACACTGACCACAACTCGGCTTTGCAGAGTGTCTGGGTCGAGCTCCACAATATCAAATGCCGCGGGACAGGCGCCCTCTTCAATACTGGGGCACACAATGAAATCCCCCAGCGTGAAGTTGTGGCTGGCGATTAGCAGCTTGCCGCGACCATCCCACTGGCTGTTGTCCGGATGGCTAATGTCCACTTCCGCAAGCAGCTTGCCTGTGTGGCGATCCAGTTTTTGCAGCGTTGAACCCGCCCAAAGGTTTACAAACAGGGTTTCGCCATCTGCCGAGATTTGAATGCCATTGGGGTAGTCACCGCTAAACCCTGGCAGTTTGCTAAATTGTTCACCGTCCCACACCCAGATGTGGCCAGGGTTAAAGCCCGCCAGAGCGGTAATCTCCTGCCAACCCAGTGTACCGACCGGCGCGTCGCCGCGGGTATACATGTGAGTGGCCATAAAGCCGCCCTCAGGCAAGGCCACAATATCATTCAAGAAGCTGCCTTCAGGGGGAATAACGCAGCCGCGCCAAAAGGGTTCAATCGCGCCGTCTTGGTCACGCAACTCGAAAAACTCCACCGACTCACGGCCACCGTGGTTAACCACCAGCAATTGCAGTGTGCCGCTCTCGTGGCGCGAGAGGTGAATGCCGTGTGGCGCGAAGACGCTTGGGTTAGGCGCGGCACAATCGGCATCCCCCCAACCATCAGAAACCGCCACCTCAGCCATCGGCCATACCTGCTTGCTGCCATCCCGGGTATCCAGCAGGGCCAAAGACCCCGCAATGCTGCCGTGACCCGCCGCCATTTGACTGACGACCAAATGGCGGCCGTCGGGCATGAGCTCCATATCTTCGGGCTTCTGCCAACCACACAATACCTCTCGCTCCGCCACGCCCTGGCAGTCACTAATTACCTGAGGGCGCTCAACGCAGCCAGCCAGCAAGAATGCTGTTATCAATAACGTTTTTTTCACCGTGTTGTCCTTATCGTTATTCACCGCAGACCACCCTGCCGCAAGCGGTGTAAAAAAACCAGTTGTGTCGCGGTCAGTGTTTTTTCTTGACCCTGTAGCAATGAATAGGCTTTAGCGTGGACAATATTGAACACTCTCGACCCCGGCACCTGGCAGCGTAATACCCTGCCTAACCAGAGCTTGTTACACTGTGGCCATGACACAACGATTGCACATTGCCGTATGGATTTTATTGGTGCTAAGCCAACCACTGCTGGCGCTGGAGAGTAGTGCTTCCAGTTTGGCCAGTGAACCCCAGACAAGCCCTACGGCAGTAGCGATGCAGCACTTGGCAAATGCCAGCTGCTGCACTCACCCCAATCAGCAAATGGATTGCGAAGGTCACCAACATTGCCAATCCACCGAAGAAGCGTCGGCCCACCACTCTGGCGATCATACTGGACTCGATCACAGCCGTTGCTGCGAACAACACTGCGACTGCGCCAATAGTAGCTGCGGGCCAAGTCTGCTCAGCCAACTGGTATTAGCGGTTGCAACATCACGCGACAGTATGATCAACAGCGCCGCCGCTGCTTCAGCAAAACGTTACAACGAGCGCCTGTTACGTCCGCCTATTTCTGCGTAATCACCCCCTGTAGCGCGGCAGAATGTACTTTGCCGCAAGTGATTATCGACTTTATAGGACGTTTCCAATGACACTTCGCACTACTATTTTGGCGGGCTTTGCAGCAGCTAGCCTAAGCATTTTAGGCAGCCCCTTACACGCGCAATCAACAAAGGCTGAGCTCACGGTTTATAAATCCCCTCAGTGCGGCTGCTGCACAAAGTGGGCTGACCACATGGATGAAAACGGCTTTGACAGCACCGCGATAAATCGTCACGACATGGCCACACTAAAGGCCAGCCTCGGCGTTCCGAGCGGGCTCCAGTCCTGCCATACCGGCCAAGTGAAGGACTATGTGTTCGAGGGGCATATACCCGCCGACGTAGTAAAACGCTTTCTTGAAAATCCCCCAGAGGATGCCTACGGCCTCGCCGTGCCCGGTATGCCAATCGGCAGCCCCGGCATGGAAATGGGCACGCGCCACCAAGACTACGATGTCATTTTGCTAAAACGCAGCGGCGAGCACGAGGTGTATACCCGCGTTAGTCAGCACAACGCGCCGTAGGAGAACAACAATGAAACGTGAATATCCACCGGCCAACATCCCGCGCCGGCGCTTTGTCACGGGTGCAGCTAGCGTTATTGCCCTGACAGGCCTCGCAGGCTGCGCGAGTCAGGCACCCCATCAGCAGGCGGAACAACGCCCTAGCGCAGAATTACGCGGCAATCGCTTTGACCTGCACATCGACTATCTACCGGTAAACATCACGGGACTCGACAGTCTGGCAACGGCGGTCAATGGCAGCGTGCCCGCCCCGACCCTGCGCTGGAAGGAAGGCGAAGAAGTGCATATCCGCGTGCACAATCACCTGCCCCATACCAGCTCAATACACTGGCATGGCTTGATTTTGCCAACGGATATGGACGGCGTTCCCGGGCTGAGTTTTGCCGGTATTCCGCCCGGCGGTTACTACGATTACCGATTCCAGGTAAAGCAGAGCGGCACCTACTGGTACCACAGCCACTCTGGGTTTCAGGAACAGACGGGGCTCTATGGCGCCATTATTATCGACCCTGCAGACGACGACCCGGTCGCCTATGATCGCGAGCACGTCATTGTACTTTCCGACTGGAGTGACGAAGCCCCCGAGGCGCTCTATGCCCGCCTGAAAAAGCAGAGCCATTACTATAATCGACGCGAACGAACGGCCGTCGATTTGTGGCAAGACATTCGCAGACAAGGCATTGCCGCCACTTGGCGCGACCGCGCCATGTGGAACCGTATGCGCATGAGCGACAGCGACATTGCGGATATCAACGGCATCGCCTACACATTTTTAGTGAATGGGCTCAGCCCAGATGCAAACTGGCTTGGCCAATTCTCCGCCGGCGAACGCCTGCGCTTACGGGTGATTAATGCCGCGGCCATGACCCTGTTCGACGTTCGTATTCCCGGCTTGACGATGACAGTGGTTGCCGCCGATGGGCAAAATATCCAGCCGGTCAGTGTTGATGAATTTCGCATCGCACCGGCAGAGACCTACGATGTGATCATTCAGCCCAGCGCCGACCGTGCTTACACACTGTTTGCGCAGAGCATTGATCGCAGCGGCTATGCGCGGGCAACGCTCAGCCCCAATAAGCAGTGGCAGGCCGAAATACCTGCGATGGACCACATTGTGAGGCTCGACCACCGAGATATGGGGATGGCTCACGACAACAGCGCGCACACCTCGATGGCGGGCGACACCATGCCAGCGATGCAGCACAAACGGCCTTCCCACGAGGCGCATGCTCACCACGGCCATCACGCGATGATGTCTGAGCCGCTGCCAGATACCCCAGCACCTGCTGGCCGGGGCAGCAAGCAAACAATCCAGCATGCCGCCACTGAATTTGGTGTAGGTGTGGACATGCGCGCAGGTATGCCTGCCAACGGCCTTTCCGACCCAGGCATTGGCCTGCGCGAGCACGCCCAGCGCTATGGCAGAAAGGTTCTGCGCTACAGTGACCTGTTCGGCCTTTACCCCACCCGCGACCCACGCGACCCGGAGCGAGAGCTGGCAATCCACCTTACCGGCAATATGTCTCGGTACATGTGGTCGATGAACGGCGTCATGTTCGACGACGCCGAGCCGATCATTCTGCGCCACAACGAGCGCCTGCGCTTTGTCGTCGTCAACGACACCATGATGACCCACCCCATTCACCTGCACGGCCTGTGGAGTGAGCTGGAGACCGGCGACAGTGGCCACATCCCGCGCAAACACACCGTCATTGTGCAGCCAGGGTCGCGTATCAGCTACCTCGTTAGCGCCGATGCCATTGGCCGCTGGGCCTATCACTGCCACCTGATGTTTCACATGCCCGGTATGTTTCGCGAGGTTCGCGTAGTGGGAGGCAAGGTATGAAGAAACACTATGTACTGTGCGCCGCGCTACTGGCGGGCCCCGCGTTGGCCGGGGGCAAAGCCGACCCCGTGCTGGCAAAGTTTATGGTCGACGAAGTTGAGCAACGCAGCGACCGTCAGCAGGCGTTTAGCCTCCAGGGGTGGCTAGGGACTGACCTCAACAAACTGTGGCTAAAGGCTGAACGCGAAGCGCACGACGGCTCCACAGAGGACGCGGAACTTCAGCTTCTGTACAGTCGCGCCATCGCGCCCTATTGGGATCTTCAAGGGGGACTGCAACGAAGCTTCAGTGAGGATGGTAGCGACGACAGCGTGGTTATCGGCATACAGGGCCTTGCCCCCTACCACTTTGAAGTCGATGCCGCGGTGTTTATCAACGACCAAGCCGAGCTCTCGGCCGAGCTGGAGCTTAGCTACGAGCTGAGGCTGACCCAGCGTTGGATTCTGGAACCGGAAATCACACTTGAAGCAGCCGCTCAGGGCGACTCGGAAAATGGGGCCGGCCTGCGCCGGGAGGAGCACGCCTTGCGGCTCTACTACTATCCAGAGCGGGAATGGGCACCCTATATCGGCGCAGTGTGGCAGCAGCTGTATGGCGACACCGCCGACATTGCGCAACGCCGTGGCAACCCCCGCCAGCAGGAACAGTTTGTGGTGGGAGTGCGCGCCTGGTTCTAAGTGGCGAGCGACTATCCCGTAAACCTATAGCCCATAAAAAAGGCCCGCATTACGCGGGCCAACATAACCTGGAGAGGTTATTCGGTTGCCGAAGCACGCAGCCGTGCTGGCGCTTGGCTTAAAACGCTGTGATCACTTCCTAGAAGCGCACCATTAACTCTGCACCGTAGCTGCGCGGCTCACCCGCGAGATACTGGTCGAAACCAAAGCCAGCCTGCAGGTTGATCGCATAGCTATCGTATTCCTCATCGGCCAGGTTTTTGCCCCACACAGAAATACTGTAGCTGTCGTCATTGGCATACCAACTGATGCGACCGTTGTATAACCAGTAGGCATCCTGGCGAATTTCACCGTAGCCATAATCGTCGTTGTAGGCGCTGTACCACTGATCATCCTGGAAGTTGGCATTCACATTGACGCTAAGGTAGCCGTGCTGAGTGACGAGCACATCGTAGTCGGCCGAAATACTAAAGTTGAACTTGGGCGCCGAGATCAACTCATTGCCCGACAGGTCAACCGTATCGTCCTGATTGGCGATGGTCTCAGTATTCGCCAAGGTCAGCTCGGTGTACTCCGTATCTAGATAACCGGCTCCCAGTTGCAGGGTAAGACGCTCCGTCACCCGCGCCCACAGCTCGGCTTCCAAACCCTGAATAGTGGAACCACCGGCATTCTCCAAGAAGTTGGAGATGCCCACCACGTTAATGAACTGCTGATTGGTGTAGTCATAATGGAAGGCCGCGGCATTCAAGCGCATGCTGTTATCAAATAAATCGGCCTTAAAGCCCACTTCGAAGGCGTCGATATATTCTGGCGACGCATAGGCAGTTTCCAGCGGTCGCTCGATGTAATAAGCACCGCCGTTAAAGCTGCCGCTGCGATAGCCTCGGCTCGCACTGGCATAGACCATCAACTCGTCGCTGAGTCGGTAATCCAGCCCCACTTTGCCTGTCCACTCTTTCTCAGTGGTATCCAGCTCGGGTGCCGAATCCAGGGTGTAAGGGCCGTGGGTATAGCCGGTCTGCGTGATCTGCAGCAATTCCAATGGGTTTTGTAACAGACTCTGAATATCACTCACGGTGAGCGGCAGAGTGATCCACGCATTATCAACACCGGTGGTGTTGCCGGGTACATAGCTACCGCGCGGCGTGCCGTCGTTGGCCAGGCGCGAGATATTCAAATAACTCAGCGTGTTTTTGTCCTGGGTGTAACGCAGACCGACATCCATGCCAAAGTTCGCACTAAAGTCGAAACGCATTTGGCTGTATACCGCGGCGCTGCTCTTTTCGGTCGCCAAACGTTGGTCCAGCTTACCGAAGTCGATCAAGTAGGGAAAAATGGGAATGGTATCTGGCTTCGCCAAGCCCACCCGCAGATCGGGGATCTGATTGAAAATATCGTAGATATTGTTCATGTACAGGTCTTCCTGACCATAGAAGACCCCGGCAATGATGTTAAACATGCCGTCAAAATTCGAGGTAAAACGCAAATCCTGGCTGTAGCTAATGGAGTCAGAGGCCCAGGTTATTTCCAGCAGGCCATTGGGGCTGCCGTCGGTGTCGGCCTTTTGATAATAATCGGCATCCAAGTAGGAGCTGACCGACGTCAGGCTGTAGTTTTCGGCGTTGTAGTTAACCGTAAGCACGGCCAGGTCCGTGTTAGTGACCAGCGCGCCGGCGTTGTTCACCTCACTCTCATGGAAGTCCAGGCCACGGCTGGGGCGTGAATAACCGGTGTAGTCAATAAAGCCGTTGGAGTCGCCTTCTAGACCCGTACCTCGCAGGTCGGTGCGTGGTTCATTGCGCGGCGGTGTGCTGATCGCATCATTATTCGAGGTGGTGTATTTCAGTACCGCGTCCCAGGCATCACTAATGCGCCAGTTTAAGGCCAAGCGCGCGCCTTTAAAGTCGGTTTGTGCGGCATTCTCATCTTTGCCACGCACGTTAACGTAGCCGTCATTTTTCTTAATGCTGCCGGCCAAGCGGCCAGCCAACACACCGGGAATCAGCTCAGACTCGGCAGCGGCCTCAACGGTGGTGGCGTTATAACTGCCCGCGCCAAGTTTCAGGAAGCCACTCGCTGGCTCATCAAAGCCAGGTGTGCGGGTAATAATATTGATGGCACCACCAGTGGTGTTCTTCCCGTAAAGCGTGCCCTGCGGGCCGCGCAAAACCTCCAGGCGCTCAACATCAAAAAAGTTGGCCCCGTGGCTGTATACCGGGCCGAGATAGGCCTCATCAACATAGACGCCTATCGGGCTCGCCTGATTGGAGCTGTAATCAGACATACTGACCCCGCGAATGGAGAAGATCGGCTGAACGTCACCATAGGGGCCGCTGACCTGCATATTCGGCACCTGGGCCGAGACGTCGTTGGCGTTTTCAAAGCCCAGTTTATCCAACTGATCCCCACCCAGACCGGTGACTGCCACGGGAATATCTTGTGCACTCTGAGAACGTTTTTGCGCCGTGACCAACACTTCTTCAAGTGCCGGTGCGCTGTGGGCCGTTAACGATACCGCCAGCGCGGCGGTCACTGCGCTGCGCATCGCCACTGCCGAACCACGGTGGGCGAGCCTTTTCTTCTGATCGCGGGACATGAACCACTCCTTACTCATCCGGCTGTGCGCCGGTTATTGCTTATTATCAGATGCCGTCATTGGCGATGCTTGTTAAGGACATCGCCCAACGGCAGTGACGAAAGTCTACAGCACAAATAATTGATATTTTCGGACATTTATCCCAATCCTCGGACATATTTATCAAATTGAGCGCCAGGTTCTGCACCTCTGCGGGGCAACGCCGTTGCACAAACGAGAACGATTAGCGATACTCAATTTATAATTTCGGACATAACAACAGATGGGTTAAGTGATGCAAAACTGGGACTTCTGCCGCAGTGTAATGAGCGCGCAAATTCTGGTGTCGTTGGGAGAAGAGCTAGGCGCCCCCATACACGCCCTGCTTCACAATAGCGGTCTGAGCCAAACCCACCTCAACAATCCTGAAACAGTGGTTGAAGCCCAGAGTGAACTTGCCGTTATCCGCAACCTGCTTGGAGCACTGCCGCCCATCGAAGGCTTGGGCCTGACCGCTGGGCAGCGCTACCAACTGTCTGCCTACGGCATATGGGGCTTTGCCATCGCCAGCAGCCCCACTCCGAGAAAAGCCATTGAACTGGCGCGGAACTATCAGGAGCTTACCTTCGTTTTTGCAGGCTTTACCATTGCAACGCGCGGCGATAAAACGTGCATTATCTTTGACGACAGCGATGTGCCAGAAGATGTTCGCCTGTTCTGCCTGGAGCGCGAAATGGCCGCCGCCGCGGTAATTATGCGCGAGCTGCTGGGCAGTGATTTTCAACCCGACAGGGTGTGCTTCCGTCACCCGCGCCCGTCGTATGCCGAGCGCTACCACGACAGCTTCGGTGGGCCGGTTGAATTTAATGCCGAATATAATGCCCTGGAATTTCCCAATTCCTTATTGGATATCCCGCGCACCGTCGGCAATGAAAACACCGCGAATCTACTGGCAAAACAATGTGGCGAGCTGCTCGCCAGCCGCAGTGCACGCCGCGGCCTTTCGGGAAAAGTGAGGGAATTGCTGTTGCGTCAGCGCCCCATGGAGATGGACATGGAGGCGGTGGCAAGCAGCCTGCACATGACCTCCCGCACCCTGCGCCGCAAACTCGATGCCGAAGGCAGTTCATTTCGCCAACTCAGCGACGAGATCCGCCTCACACTGGCGGAAGAGCTACTGCGCAGCACGCCCTTGAGTATTGAACAGATCGCCGAGCGATTATCCTACGCTGATGCCTCTAGCTTCTCGCAGGCTTTCAAACGTATGACCGGCAATACCCCCGGCGCCTTTCGCAAGACTCACCAACGCCGCTAGGCCAGTGAGGAGAGAAACTGTTGGTAGCACTTGGCACTGGCGGCGGGGCGCTCCAGCATCGGCAAGTGACCCGTCTGTTCCATAATGGTAACGCTCGCGTGGGCCAACATGGGTCGCATCACCTCCACGCTACTGACGTCGAGCACTCTGTCCTGACGCCCCCAGATAACCAGTGCGGGCAAAGACAAGGCAGGCAGTACAGCATCGAGCCCACCGTATATTTCCTGTTGGTACTGACGGAAAATAGCGGCGATACATTCTCGGCGCGCCATCGCCGCTCTGGCCATATAGTTGCGAACCAACCTGGGGAGAAAGGGCTGCTTCTCACACACGAGGGCTAAGAGTCGATCAAAGTCTGACTCCGACGACACCAGCAGGGGGTTTACCCCTTTCTCCAGGTCACGCTCCATATCGCAGCGTTCAGGCGCTTGAATACCGCCATTATTAAACAAGCAAATACTGCGCAACTGCTGTGGATAGCGCTGGGCATATACTGCCGTTAAGTGCCCACCCATTGAGCTGCCTGCCATGTGGCAGCGACCGACGCCGAGCGCTGACAAGAGCCCTCTCAACCGCTCGGCCTGGGCAGCCATACTGTAGTCCAAGCCCTGTCGGCAGGGGTTTTCACCAAAGCCCGGCAGGTCCACGGCAATTACGTGGTAATTTGCGCGCAGCCGACCGGCGAAACGCGTCCAGTTGTCTTTGTCGGCGCCAAAGCCATGCAGCAATACAATCGTCTCGCGCTTCCCCACGCCACCTTCAAGATAGTGCCAAGGCTGTTCGCCCACCATGCAAAACTTTGCTCGCAGGCCACAGCGCCAGCGGTCAGCAGCCAGCGCTGCACGCGCCAAGTGATCACTTAACATCGCATGCTCCCCGGCTAATTGATCGATGGCGACGCATGGCTTTCTGCCATATGCGCTGCGCTGGCGGGGCTGAACTGGTAGTCATCAGGCGTAAAACGCCGGTGCATCGCCCGAAAACGAAAGGTGAAATCCGGCCATAGCTGAGTGATTTTGCCGCTGCGGTGCTTGTACCAGCTGTCGCAGCCCGTGGCCCATATTGAGGTATCAAGCCGTTTGTGCAGCGCGCGGTTAAACTGCTTCTGCACCGCCTCACGCACTTCAACTTCCACACAATGGCGCTGCTCGCATTCGTCCAACAGCCGGCTGATCGCCTGTATTTGCGTTTCGATCATGTACACCATGGAGCTATGCCCCAGGGTTACGTTCGGGCCAACGATTAGCATCAGGTTGGGAAAGCCGTTAACCGTTGTGCCCAAATACGCTTCTTCACCATCGCGCCATGCCTCTGCCAGAGACTGGCCCCCGCGACCGTGAATGATCTGAGCAATGGGGTTTTCGGTGGCATAGAAGCCCGTGCCAAAAATAATACAGTCCACCTCGCGCTCGGTGCCGTTGGCATCGACGATACTGTGCTCGCGAATCTCTTGTATGCCATCGCTCAACAAGCTGACATTCGGCCGCTGCAGGGCGGGGTACCAGTCATTGGAAATCAGCACACGCTTACAACCCACCGGGTAGCTTGGCGTGACTCGCTCGCGCAGCGCCGGGCTTTTTACCTGACTACGTATGTGCTGCAGTGCCATGCGCTCATACAGTTTCATTAGCGAGGGGTGCAGCACCATTCCCAGGATGCGGGTTTCATTGTGGCAGTAAATCTTGCTGCGCAGCGCCAGGCGTACGCCAGGCAAGTAGCGAAAGGCTGCCTTTTCCAACTCACTGTATGGCCGGTCTTTGCGGGGAATAATCCAGTTCGGTGTACGTTGGTAAACATCGAGTTGCGCGGGCTGGTCGGCAATTTCAGGTACAAATTGGATGGCCGACGCGCCGGTGCCAATCACCGCCACGCGTTTACCGCGCAGGTCGTAGCTGTGATCCCAGTTGGCTGAGTGAAAGCACTTTCCGGCAAAGCGCTCCACCCCCGGAATATCCGGCAGGCGCGGCTCGGCCAATCCACCGTTGCCGCTGATCAGCATGCCGACATTGTAATTCCCGCCTGTGGTCTCCAGCTGCCAGCGCTGGCTGTGCTCACAGTAATGGGCAGCGTTGAGTTGGTGGCCAAACCGAATATGAGGCAGCAAATCCCACTTTTCCGCCACCTCGCGCAGGTAGCGCTTTAACTCTGGCTGGGTGGGATATACCCGCGACCAGTCACAGTTGGGTTCGAATGAAAAAGAGTACAGATGAGAAGGCACATCGCAGGCGGCGCCGGGGTAGTGATTATCTCGCCAGGTACCACCGACATCCTCGGCACGCTCAAGGATGATGAAGTCTTCCCGTCCCTTTTTTTTCAACTCTATCGCCATACCCAGGCCGGCAAATCCGGTGCCGACGATGGCATAACTGTGACGTGTTGCAGAGGAACCGCTCGATGGCGCGAGCGACGGTGCAGCAGATGGCATAGGCGTTACCTGTTATTTCTTTTATGAACTACCGCCAAGCTTAGGGGCCGCTAGTCCTTCACCCAATGTCTGCGAAGGACACATCATTTAGTTATTCGGACAGGCACAGACCGGGCTGCCACTACCGCAATTGCGCGATAAACCCTTCCGACTCGGCGATAGCAGCCTCCATGGTTGCAATTAATGCGGTGACATCGCGGTCGATGGTGGCCAATTCACCCTTGATGGCTGAGATCGCCGAAGCATTGAGGTTGTGCTTCAAATACAGCACATTGTCTTGCAGGTTATCCAATACGGGCGCCAAGCTTTTCTCTGAGCGCCGCAGACTTTTGCGCAGGCGGTTGTAGCGATTTTTTGTGTCGCGGAGTTTGGCCGCACTGTCATCTCGCAGGCGCGCATTACTGTAAAGCGAGAGCTCGTCCTCCCACTCCTCAAACAGGGCCTCAGCCACGCTTTCCACTGCGTCGATACGGTCGCGGATGTCGTCTGCTGCCGCGCGACTGTCTTCAAAGCTAGCATTGAGACGATCGTAAAGTTTTTCTAAGTCGCCGCCGTCAAAACTCACCACCGAGCGAAACTCACCCAAGGCATCGCGGAATTGTTCCTGCGCCTCGCGCTGCGATTCCGTTGCCTCTTCCACGCGATCAACCAAAATGTCTCGCTTGTGGATCCCCACCTTTTCCATGGCGTTGTAGTAGGTGGATTCACAGGCAACAAGAACCAGTGCAGCAATGACAAGAAATAAGCGCTTAGCGACCATAGGGCATTCCAGTTAGTGGGCGGAGAACAGACCTTGTGTTGTGTAGAGTAGTGTTCTGTGCAAAAGCATAGCGCCCCGCCGCGCTGCGCACAAATCGCATTGCGCACAACTCCGCAACGGCGACTATAGTTAGACGCAAAGCGATAAAGCCTTGTCTTATTTATGCATTGGAGGGCGCGAATGCCAACAGAACTCGCCAAACAAGATATCACCATCCTGCGTATTCTT
Source organism: Spongiibacter sp. C9W (assembly GCF_057370015.1). Lineage (NCBI taxonomy): Bacteria > Pseudomonadati > Pseudomonadota > Gammaproteobacteria > Cellvibrionales > Spongiibacteraceae > Spongiibacter > Spongiibacter sp. C9W. The sequence goes on along the minus strand of NZ_CM170672.1, from coordinate 3,253,375 downwards.
CAGCGCGACGCCAGCAAGACATCCAGCGAGATTGCCGAAACCCTCAATATGTCTCAGTCGCCCTGCTGGCGGCGGATCAACCGGATTGAGCAAGCCGGTATCGTGCGCAAAAAAGTCGCCATCCTCGACCGCGAAAAACTGGGTATGGAACTAGTGGTTTTTACCACCGTAAACCTGAGCATTACCGGGCGGCAGCAACTTGAAGAATTTGAGTCGTCGGTGAGCGACTTTCCCGAAGTCGTCGAATGCTACACGATGACGGGCGTGTGGGATTATATGTTGAAGATTATCACCCGCGATATTCGCCACTACGAAAGTTTTGTACGCGAGCGCCTGCTGAGCCTGCCAATGATCGGCGAAACGCACTCACACATCGCGGTAACCGAAATCAAAAACACGACTGAGCTCCCGCTGGAAACCCAGCTGTGAGCCCCTGGCCGTGTGTTGGCCCTCGGCGTTAACGGCCGTCGTCGCGCAGGAAATCCGCCACGCAAAAGGCAAGCTCGAGCACTTGGTCGGCGTTTAAACGCGGATCACACTGCGTTTGGTAACACTTGTCCAGGTCCGACTCGGACAGCCGGTACGCCCCGCCAGTGCACTCGGTCACATGCTGGCCAGTCATCTCCAAATGAATGCCGCCGGGGTGCTGCTGTTCGCTGCGCAACACGGCAAAGAAGTGGCGAATTTCCTCCAGAATGCGATCAAAAGAGCGTGTTTTGTAGCCATTACCCGCCTTCACGGTATTGCCGTGCATGGGGTCACAGGACCACACCACGCTGCGTCCCTCCTGCTGCACTCGTCGCGCCAGCGCCGGTAGGCGCTCAGCCAGCACGTCGGCGCCCATGCGGGTAATCAGGGTTAGACGACCGGGAATATTGTCTGGGTTCAAGGCGTCAATTAAGGCGATCAACTCGTTGCCTGTCATCGACGGGCCAACCTTTACGCCAACCGGGTTTTTAAGGCCGCGAAAGAACTCGATATGAGCACCATCGAGCTGACGAGTGCGCTCACCGATCCACAACATATGTGCCGAGCAATCGTAGAAATCGCCGGTTAAATGGTCCTGGCGAGTCAGGGCCTCCTCATAGTTGAGGAGCAACGCTTCATGAGAGGTATACAGCTGCGTTTCACGTAGCGTGGGGGTGTTGTCGCTATTGATGCCACACACCTCCATGAACGCCAGTGCATCTTGAATGCTGTGCGCCAAGGCCTGATAGCGTTCGCGCAGAGGGTTGCCATCCAAGAAACTGAGGTTCCACTGGTTAACCTGGTGCAAATCAGCCAAGCCGCCGGTGGCAAAAGCCCGCAGCAAATTCAACGTGGAGGTGGACTGGTGATAGGCTTGCAACATGCGCTGCGGGTCCGGCGCACGGGCCGCTGCATCAAACTCGGGGGAGTTGATGATGTCACCGCGATAACTGGGAAGCACCACGGCATCGCGCTCTTCTGTTTCTGCCGAGCGCGGTTTGGCAAACTGCCCCGCCATGCGGCCCACTTTTACCACGGGTAAACGCCCCGCATAGGTAAGCACGATGGCCATCTGCATCAACACTTTGAAGGTATCGCGTATATTGTTCGCCGAAAAGTCGCCAAAACTTTCGGCGCAGTCGCCGCCCTGAAGTAAAAACGCTCGCCCCTCGGCAACCTCGGCCAACTGGCTGTGTAAGGCGCGGGCCTCAGCGGCAAAAACCAATGGCGGCATTGCGGCCAGACTTTGCTCCACTGCGCTTAGCGCCGCAGCGTCGCCATACCTCGGCTGTTGCAAGGCGGTTTTATTTCTCCAGCTATCTCGGCTCCACGTTGTCACGTATTCCCTCCTTCAGTTTTCTGTTGCGGCTTGCCTACCCTGTGCCAACAATACCTCTTCAGCCATCGCTTCGGCCACCACATGGGGCGGGCACAATTGCTGGGCTGCGCGCTTAAAGATCAGCCCCAGCTTGTCGCCAATGCCCTCGACATGCTGCAACAGTGTCGACTCGGCATCAGCTGACAGCGCCCCGCCGTGCTGGCGCTGATGATAGACCGCAATAATACCCCCGGCATTAATAACAAAGTCCGGCACGTATAAGACACCGCGATCGGCAAGCTGCTGCGCCTGAGCCGGTGTTGCCAGCTGGTTATTGGCGGCACCGGCAATGATCGACGCCCTCACCTGTTGCACTGTTTCCGCATTTAGCACGGCCCCCATTGCGCAGGGCGCCAAAACATCCACTGGCTGACTCAATATGCTCGCTGGCTCGACCACCTCAGCCCCAAGTGCCTGCAGGGGTGTCAGTAATGTCGGGTTCACATCGGCAACCAGTACGGTTGCACCGTCTTCGATTAACCGCCTCGCGAGGTGGCTGCCAACGGCCCCCGCTCCCTGAATTGCCACCCTCACACCATCGAGATTATCGCTGCCGCGTTGCTGGCGCAGGGCCGCGCGCAAACCGCAGTAAACACCGTAAGCGGTGTATGGCGACGGGTCACCGCCGCCGTGGCTGTCGAGCCCGGAAACATAGCAGGTGTGTTTGGCAATTTGCGCCATGTCGGCCACCGTGGTGCCGGAGTCTTCAGCCGTAACATAGCGGCCGCCCAAGCTGTCGATAAATCCGGCCATTGCCTTAAGTAGCGCCCCATTCTTGTCGCACGAGGGGTCACCAATAATCACGGCTTTGCCACCACCCACTGGCAGTCCGGCAAGCGCAGACTTATAGGTCATGCCACGCGACAGCCGCAGCACATCGTCAAGCGCTGCCGCATCGTCCGCGTAGGGGTACATTCGCAAACCGCCCACCGCCGGCCCAAGCTGGCTGCTGTGCACAGCAATAATTGCCCGCAAGCCCGTGGAGCGGTCTTCGCAGAACGCGACAAGCTCGTGTTGATCAAAAGAGGGGGCGCTAAACACTGCCATAAACGACACCTTTTTATGTTTGGCTCGTGGCGCTAGCCAGTTCGACAAAGGGCAACGCATCGCCATGAAATTTTGCCAACAGGCTGCGGCGAGCGGCTGCATAGCGTTGAGCGTTCGCCTGCTTCACATGACCAAAGCCCCGCACCTTATCCAGGCTGCTTACCAGCTCTAGCGCGTAGCCTCTGTTTTCGAACGTTAACTGCGCGGCGATGTCGGCGAGATCTGCGAGAAATTGCTCGCATAATTCTCGCTCCATGCGCCGCTCCGCCGTGTAGGAAAAAATATCCCAGCGACTTCCTCGCAGGCCCTTGGCCGCGGCGAGTAGTTTAAACGCCGGCAGACACCAGCCGGGCAAGCGGCGCTTTTTGTGCTCGCCAGTATTCGGGTCTACACGACTTAGCAGGGGCGGCGCCATATGAAACTGCAAAGTGAAATCCCCTTCGAACTGCTCGCGCAGTTGCCGCATAAATTCCCCGTTAGTAAATAAGCGGGCAACCTCGTATTCATCTTTATATGCCATGACATGGTAGAGCGTGCGGGCCGCCGCGATACTCAGCGACAATGCCTGGTCACCCACCACCGCGCGCTCACTATCGGCAAGCTGCGTTATTGCGTCGCGGTAACGCTGGGCATAGCGCACGTTTTGATAATCACACAGCTGGCCGTAACGGTGCTCGACAATCTCGTCCAGGCCGGACAGTGGTTGCCAGTGCTCTGCTGCAAGGCCACTGGCCCGTCGCACAGCCAACTCGTCGATTGCCGCTCTGCGCCCCCAGCGGAATGCCCGCTGGTTAAATTCCACAGCAACATCGTTCAACTCTATCGCCGCGTCTACCGCCTCGCTGGAAACGGGTATTAAACCGCGTTGAAAGGCGTAGCCGAGCATAAAGAAATTACTGGCGACGGCGTCGCCCATCAGGTGAGTGGCCATGACCGTTGATTCAATAAAGTGAACCTTTCCGGCGCCGACCTCCTCTTCAATAATTTGCTTCATTTCACGGGCAGGAAAGGCCGCATCGGGGTCGAATATCGAGGCCGATGTTGGCGCCTCGCTGTCATTAATCACCGCATGCGAGCGCTCTATATTCACCTTCGCCATCGCCTCGTCGCTGGCACTCACTACCAAATCGCAGCCCAACAAAAGATCGGCGTCACCGGCGGGAATACGCACGGCATTGATATCTTCCTGACGACGGGCAATGCGCAAATGGCTTACTACCGGACCAAACTTTTGCGCTAGCCCGGTCTGGTTCATCGTCGCGCAGCCCTTGCCTTCAATATGCGCCGCCATCGCCAATACCGCGGTAACGGTAAGCACACCCGTACCGCCAATGCCTGTAACGACGATATTCCAAGGTTGCTCAAGACTGTGCGCTGTTGGCTCCGGTAGCGCAGCAAAGTCATCCTCTGCTGTTGCCGTGCTCTGCCTTAAACGGCCGCCGATCACCGAGACAAAACTGGGGCAAAACCCCTTCACGCAGGAGTAGTCTTTGTTGCAGGCGCTTTGATCAATCTCGCGCTTACGACCCAGCTCCGTTTCTACCGGCACCACCGATAGGCAGTTGGATTTTTTCGCGCAGTCACCACAGCCTTCGCATACCGCCTGGTTGATGACCACGCGGCGATTGGGGTCATCCATCAACCCACGTTTGCGCCGTCGGCGCTTTTCCGCCGCGCAGGTTTGCTCGTAGATCAATACGCTGCAACCTTTTACCCGGCGCAGCATTTCTTGCACCGGGAGCACTTCATCGCGATGGTGAATACTCAGCCCTTCGGTCTCGGCAAGGGTGTGCTTTTCAGGTTGATCAGAAACGAGCGCGATGCGCTCAACGCCCTCCCCGCGCAGCTGCAAAATAATTTGTTCCACACTGAGCTGACCGTCTACCGGCTGGCCGCCGGTCATTGCCACGGCATCGTTATAGAGCAGTTTATAAGTGATATTCACGCCGGCAGCGATGGCCTGCCGGATCGCTAAAATTCCCGAGTGGAAATACGTGCCATCACCGAGGTTCTGGAAAACATGCTCAGTGTCGGTGAAGGCGGCCTGCCCGATCCATGTCACACCCTCGCCGCCCATTTGCGTAAACGTTTGCGCGGGGCGGCTATCCATAAACGTGCTCATGTAGTGGCAGCCAATACCCCCCATGGCAATGCTGCCCTCCGGCACTTGTGTAGAGGTATTGTGAGGGCAGCCTGAGCAGTAATGGGGTTTGCGATCAATCTTGTTGCGCTTGCTCGCCAGCGACTGCTCCTTCTGCTGGTAAAAACTCAGGCGTTTTTCAATGTCTTCACTCTGATAAAAACGGCGGATTCTCGCCGCAATGGCCCGGGCCACCATTGCCGGGGTGAGTTCGGACACATTGGGCAGCAGGTCTGCGCCGTGCTCGTCAAATTCACCGATCACCCGCGGCCGCTTGTCGACGGCCCAGTTGTAGAGCTGACCAGTGAGTTGGTCTTCGATGATTGAGCGCTTCTCCTCGACGACCAGAATCTCTTCCAGGCCGCTGGCGAACTCGTGAGTAAGCACTGGCTCCAGTGGCCACGGCATCCCCACTTTGTATACACGCAAACCGATTGCGGCGGCGCTGTCGTGATCGATACCCAAGTCTTCCAGCGCCTGCATAACATCGAGGTAGGCTTTGCCGCTGGTGATAATGCCCAAACGCGGCTTGGGACTATCAATTACAATGCGGTTGATATGGTTTGCCAGGGCAAAGGCGCGGGCCGCATAAATTTTGTATTTATTCAGCCGGCGTTCCTGATCCAGGGGAGTGTCGGGCCAACGCAGGTGGACACCATCAGCGGGCAAAACAAAGTCCTCGGGCAACACGATATTGATGCGATGGGGATCTATCTCGGCTGAGATCGCCGAATCCATATTCTCGGTGATCGCTTTTAAGGCCACCCAGCTACCGCAGTAACGCGACAACTCCCAACCAAAGACGCCGAGATCTAACACTTCCTGCACATTTGCCGGGGCCAGTACCGGAATCGAGGCACCGATAAACATATGCTCCGACTGATGGGGCAGCGTAGACGACTTGGCTGCGTGATCATCCCCCGCCACCGCGAGTACGCCACCGTATTGGCTGGTGCCGGCAGCATTGGCATGTTTGATGACATCCATGCTGCGGTCGACACCCGGCCCCTTGCCATACCACATACCGAACACGCCATCGTACTTCGCATGGCCGTTTAACCCGAGCTGCTGGCTACCCCAAACGGCGGTTGCCGCTAAGTCCTCGTTGATGCCCGGTACAAACTTGATATGGTGGCGGTCCAGGTAATCCTGAGCCTGCCACAGCGTCTGATCCAGTGTGCCCAGTGGCGAACCACGATAGCCCGAAATGAAGCCCGCGGTATTCAGGCCTCGCTCCTGGTCGCGCTGATGCTGAAGAATGGGTAAGCGCACCAAGGCCTCTATCCCGGTGAGATAGGCCCGGGTCGTGTCCAATGCGTATTTGTCTGCCAGCGATACCTTGCGCAGTGCCATGCTGCTACCTGCCTGTTATTGTTTTGACATGGACTAATAATAGGCAGCGGATCGCGAATTTTTTATGTTATTCAGACAGGTTAAACGCAGATTACGGTCTAATTTAGACCCAAAAATAAGCGACGCAAAAAAAGCCCGCTTACGCGGGCTGAGTGATTAGGGCCTGTTATTGTTTACTTCACAATATTGCCCAAGTTCAATAGCTGGGTTTCGCCACTGTTGTCATCGACGCCGTCGTTGTCATTGATGATCAGCACGTCGCCATTGGCCATCAGGGCGGCCCCCTCAATTTTTTCGGGCACCAGTCCGCCTGGCATCTGCAAGTCATCCATCAGGTCACGCACCAATGTTTTGGTCACGGTATCGCCGGTTACCAAGCCACTAAGGTCGAACTCATAAAGGCGCTTAATTGCCGCATCAGGGCCGCCTTGGTTATCGCGCTCGATGACCATAAAGCGCTCGCCACCCAGTGCGGTAATCTCAGACAAACCAACCCAACCACCGTTTTGGGAAAGCGCAGCATCCAGGGGGTAGAAGAAGAAGTTCCAGGTACTGGTGGCCGGATCGTAAACACCAATGCGCGGTTCAGTGTCACCTTGCCAGGCGCGCTGGAAAGCCACGTAGACTTTACCGCCCTGCTCCGCCACGCCTTCAAAACCGAAGCGCTGCTGCGTGGCGTTAACGCTGCCAGGCAGGGTGATTACCTGCTCGATCACCGCCTCAGCCGATAGCTTGATAAGCATATTCAAACTGTTGATCGGCCGGCTGTCATCGCCGATGGTTCCGCTGCCCTCTGAGACCAACCAAAAGCCCCCGTCGCTGGCTTGAGCCAAACCTTCCGGGTCGAGGTTGACCGTTTTATCATCGTTCACCAGCGCCGCGCGGTCTGCGACATCAAAGACGCCAACGCGACTGGGGTGGTCGTCATCAACACCGCTATCCGCGAGCGCGATGGCAGGCAATGACGCGAGAACATCGTTGCTGTCGAGAATGCGCATTTCTTTATTCAAACGCGCTGGTTGCTCGGCGGTGTCGATGATAAAGATGCGGCTGCGCTGATAGAAGCTGTCTTCAACGGCATATACCGTGGTGGCGTGGAGGCGGTCAGCGGCGAGCGCCGACATCGCCGAGAAGGGAATCGGGCTGCCATCTTCACGGTCAGTGGACAGCACAGTGGGGTACTGCGCAGCAGCGGAGTCGTAGCGATAGATATTGAGCGCCGCGCGGAATTTGTCATCGCGGGCATCTTCTTCACTGGCCACCACCAGCAAATTTCTCGAGGGGATCGCAAGCGCTCCCTCGGGCCCCAGTGCCGTGGGCAATACCTGCTTTAATACCGGCTTGCGCAGATCCGCCACATCGTAAACGAAGGCAACACTTGAACGCTCCGAGTTCACGAACAAATAGCGCTCACTGCCAAACACAGCAAATTCCGCATTCTCTGGTTCATTACCTTTATTGCCGGAACGCCCGTCGGGGTAATGCCCCAGTCGCGCCACCCAGTGATCGAGCTGCTCAGCACTGTCGAAATGCACTTCGCCCTCTTTATCGAAAACGCTGAACCCGCGGCTACCGCCATTAAGGTCACCCTCGTTGGCCGTAGCGAAATACTGGCTCGACAACCACGTCACCCCATCGGGCTCACGGGGAACCGCGCTGAGTGAGTCGGCCTGACTGATTAACGCCGGCTCTTCTTCCTGGGTGTCAACGCCGTTTAGATCGACGGTGCCAGCACTAAAATGATTAACGATGCTGCCATCTGTCAGATCGATTAATACCAAGTGGTTGTTTTCCTGCAGGGTAACCACCGCGATGTTGTCAGCGTTGATGTCCACATACTCTGGCTCGGGGTCTTCGGGGAACAGCGTGGCAAGACCGGTCAGGGCGACATTGCGCACCGCCCACGACGCCGGATCAGCGGCGGCAATATCGACAATATCGACACTGCCCGCCGGTAATTGAGGAGGCTCGCCATTTCCAAGGTCCTCGTCGCGCTCATTCTCAATGGCCACGGCGGCGTAGCGACCGTCGGGGCTTACTGCGACTGAATCGGGCTGCCCAGCGAGATCAAGCTGTTGAACGATGCTGCGGCTAGCGATATCCACCACCGCCAGTTTGCCGGATACGTTGACAAAATCCGCGGAGGTATTCACACCCACTAGCGCATAACCGTCCTTCACCGCCACCGAGGTTGGCTCGCCGCCAAGCGGCAGTGAACCCAGGCCGGTGGGTTGGTCTGGGGTGGTGATATCGACAAAACCAATACTGTCGCTGGGGCTGTCGGTGTAAATCAGCACATTGCCATCTTCACTGGCGGCAACAATCTCTGCCGCCGTTTCGGTGTCGGTATCACAGCTGGCATCCAGCTGCTGACAAACGGCGTAGGTGGCAATGCGATTGAAATTTTTGTCGTCATTGAGCTGAGTTGGATCGCACAGGGTGGTCGACTGATCAACCTCTGCGGTATCTAATACGCCGTCGCCGTTATCGTCCAAACCTGAATCAATGCGCAAACCGCCGTCGAAACACTGGAGGTCGCCCACGGGCAGCCGGTGTTGGCTAATTAGGCTGTTTATGCCGTCGCTGCCATTCTGACCGTCGCTGCCATTGCTACCATTTTGACCGTCACTACCGGCAACGCCCTGCGGACCCTGAGCACCGTTTCGGCCGTCGTCACCACCGCAGGCCACCAACATCAGCGATGACGCAATCAGCACCCCACTGGCGATCGCATTCTTTGTAAAACGCATTATTGTTCTCTCCAACTCGGAATAAGGTTGGGGAGCAGGCTAATAGAGCAGAACTACATTTTGACGACGGTTTTGTTGCAGGAAAGAGACAGCGGCGAGGATTGCCCTCGCCGCGGGTATTTTAGTCTTGGTAACCGCTGATGTGCTTGGCGGCCTGGTAGGCGAAGGTCATTGCAGGCCCCAATGTTGAGCCCGGGCCCGGGTAAGTTGGCAGCACCGCTGCGCTGCAGTTGCCCACCGCGTAAAGGCCATCGATTGCCTGGCCATCCTCTTTCATCACTTGTGCGTTGGGGTTCGTGGCCAGTCCGCCCTGTGTGCCAAAATCACCGGCGTCGACACGAATCGCATAAAACGGCGCTTCGTCAATGGCGCCCAAACAGGGGTTCGGCTCAAAGCGCTGATCGCCATAGTAGCGGTCATAGGCCGAGTCGCCGCGCTGGAACTCAGGATCTTTGCCGGTTTTCGCATAGCCGTTCATTTTCTCAACGGTCTTTTCGAGGTTGTCGGCGTTAATGCCCAGCTGCCCGGCCAGCTCGCGAATACTGTCAGCCTTGCCGACCAACTTGGTGTCAAACCAATTTTTGGGAATCGTCCAGTCCGGTTTGAGTTGGGCCGTCATTAATGGGCCAACAATGTAGTCGCGGCGAAAACGCGCGTCGAACACCTGGTACATCGGTGAGCAGGGGTTCTCTTCGCTGTGCACTTGGTAGAGGTCTTTCTGGAAGGCCATATAGTTTTGCGACTCATTGGCAAAACGCTCGCCATTCATATTCACCACACAGGAGCCAGGGAAGGATTTCTCCATAATGCTCAACCGCGGTGCCGGCTCTCCTGGCACGGAGATCGTGGTACACCACCAGGCGCCATCCATCAGGCGGGTAGCCGCTCCCAGGCGCATACCCTCGCTGATCGCGTCGCCAGTGTTGCCGTCCACCCCACCGCTCCACTGAGTACTGGTGGGCGCGGGCAAATATTTTTCGCGCATGGCCTGATTCTTCTCAAAGCCGCCGGCCGCCAGCACCACGCCCTTGCGAGCCTGAATGCGCATACGCTTGCCTTGCTTGCTAACTTCGGCACCCACCACGCGACCATTCTCTTCGATCAGCGATAGCATGGGGCTTTCGGTCCACAACGGAATGTCGCGCTTCTTCAGCGAATACCACAAGCGCGCCACTCCCGCAGCCCCGGTACACACCTTGCGGCTTGTTTTACGGCCGCGCAGCAGCCAGGCGAAATCCAGGAAATAGCTGGCCATCAGTTTGAGCGTCAGCTTTACCCAACCCGGCCCCTGAACGGTTAGCAACGCCGCCTCAACCTGAGTGAAATAAATACGATCAAACAGGCGCATCATGTGATGCGAGGGGCGCAGGCGTTTGACATCGTCGCCCAATAGCGAAGAATCAAAACGCTCCGGCTCCATCGAGCGGTGGCCCGTGCGCGAGCCTTCGACATTGGTGTAGTAATCAGGATAGTGTTCCAGAGTTTCGTAGCGCACATCGCTGCGCTGATGCAGAAACTCGACCATCTTCGGGCCGTTCTCCAGATAGGCATCGACCATTTCTTCAGGCACCGCGCCCTCGGGCGTGGTATTCAGCAAGTATTGTTTTGCATCCGCAATGCTGTCCTGCGCGCCCGCCGCCTTTGCATAGCGATTATTGGGAATCCAAACACCGCCACCCGACGTTGCGCTGGTACCACCAACAAGCTCGGATTTTTCAAGCAATAGGACGTCGGTAACACCCATTTCGTAGCAGCTGAGAGCGGCGGTCATGGCGCCATTACCACTGCCGACCACCAAGACGTCGACGCTGTGATCCCAGTTTTGTTCTGTCATAGTTCTTATTCCGGCGTGCTGGCCCAGTTATCGCGGTCGAACTGCGTCCATCGGGCGTATTTAAAGTGTATGATCGGCCATCATGGTAGCCCCACGCCCCGCAGCACCCAATCATCCGTCTGCATGAGGCTGGCCCGCACTCGGAGAAATCACATGTCGACGCTCTATGACCGTTATTTATCGCGCGCTATTGATCAACACGGCAGCATCGCTGCCATAGAAGCGCAATTGCCCAGCCATAAGAGCCCCGCTGAACTGATCGGCACACCGGACGACCGCTACCTCGCTGAAATGGCGGCCTGTATTTTTCGTGCGGGCTTCGTGTGGCGCGTTGTCGGCCAAAAGTGGCCTGGCTTTGAGGAGGTTTTCAATCGCTTTCTGCCCATCTGGGTGGCGATGCGCTCTCCCGAGCAGATAGAGGAGATGGCCAGCGATACGCGAATTATTCGCAACCTGAGCAAGGTGCGCGCGGTACAGGAAAACGCCCATTTCGTTTTAGAGCTGCAGGAGAAGCATGGTGGCGTGGGCCAATTCCTCGCCGATTGGCCCAGTGATGACACCATCGGTCTTTGGGCATATCTGAAAAAACATGGCTGCCGACTCGGCGGCAATAGCGGCCAATACTTCCTGCGCTTTGTCGGAAAGGATACGTTCGTATTGAGCCGCGACGTGGCCACCGCCTTGATGGCCGAGGGAATTGTTGACCGCACCCAGATCACTGCCAAACGCGACCTGATCAAGGTGCAGGATGCCTTCAATACGCTGCAGGCCCAGAGCGGCCGACCACTGTGCGAGATCAGTATGATTCTCGCACTTTCTCTGGGCCCGCGCTGAACCTTCGCTCAGTGCAGGTCGGCGACCACACCGACTTGCGGCAGGTTGGCTAAGCCGATGTCCCGGGCGTGCTCCTCGAAGTCTTTGTTCTTCCAGAAAAATGCGCCGGGCATCGTGGTCGGTACAACCAATACATAAAACAGCGCCCGCCCAATTACCGCATAGGCCAACACACACAAGCTCAACGCCGCCGCGATCAAACCTGTGGCGATGCCACCCTGCGTCAGGGTAAGACTCAGGGCAATCACTGCGCTAAGCAACAACAGCGTATTGCGCAGCAGATAGCTTTTGGCAAACACCGTTGTTTGAATGTAATGGGAAACGCTGCCCTCGTTGTTGGCAACGTTCATTGCTCGGGCGTGTTGCCACAGACCCAGCCCCTCGATTAGCGCAGCGACCACAATCAGCCCGGCCCCCAGGGCAAGCATAGCGACGGTGTTTTCAGCTGCGCCGCTGGCCGGCGCACTAAGCAACATAAACCACAAACAAACAATACCGCCGAGAGCCAGGGCAGAGCCAACAAAGCTGCTGCCTGTTTGCCAGTGATTCCAAAAGGGCCGCGCAGGAATTCGATAGCAGCGATACATGTAATACAGGCCAACGGCGCCAGACACCAGTGCGAGTGTACTCAACACAGCGGCAGCTACCGGGTAGTGCCCCCAATCGCCAAACCAACGCTGAAATACCGCATTATCGGGCAGCACGCTCAGTAAATGCAGGCCGGCAAACACCATGTATAGCAGCATGCCCAAGCCCTCGCGGCATACCGGGGAATGGCGAAGATTATTGAAACCGCGGTAAAAGCGCAGCGGCTTGCCCAAGTGGGTTGCCGACATCAGCATACCGACACCTGCCAGGGCGACAATCAGCGCAACAAACGGCACATACAGCGCCGATGAGCGCAGCGCGAGTATCGGCTCAAGGGCGAATGCCGAACCCAGCGTACTGATAGCAAAGGCCCCCAAGGACGCCTGACTAACCAGTGTAAAAATCACCAAGGGGTTTTCGCGAGAGCTCAGCTTGTCCAGCCCCCAACGCTTTTCAACGCCTTTTTTCTGGTCCACGACCGGGCGGTACTCACCCTGCTCATCTTTGTGATATTTCACCGCCATACCATCGGTGCGCGTGACCTCATCCGGCATGCGTTTAGTTTGCTGGAAGCGAATATTCGGATGCGTAATTTCCGGGCTGGGAAAACCGGGAATACTGAGCTTCGCCTGCTCGCGATTCTCCGGCAGATCTTCCACGACACCAAAATTAAGCGCGTTACCCAGGCAGGCAGAAACACAGGCCGGCTTTAAATTTACTTCCAGGCGATCAACGCACATATTGCATTTGCTCACCTGGCCTTTTATTGGGTCTAACTGCGGCGCATTGTAGGGGCACACCCACGTGCAATAACCGCAGCCAAAACAGGTTTCCGGGTCTTGCAATACCGCGCCATACTCAACATGTTTGGTATAGGCGCGCGTTGGGCACCCCTTCAGACACACCGGATCGTCGCAGTGATTACAGGCCATTGAGATATTCATGCGCTTGAAATCGGGGTAACTGCCTCCCTCGACATAGCCCACTGACCGAAAGCTGATATGCGCTGGGTTATCATTTTTTTCACTGCACGCAGCCTCACAGGCGTGGCAGCCAATGCAGTTGTCGGCGGTAAAGTGAAAGGCGTGTTGCTTGTTGCGATTCGGGTTGCTGCCCACGCCCGGCTCTTCATTGATAAACATTTCGCGCCCGGCGGGCACAGCGCCGCCGCTGCGGGCGATCAGATCAATGGGCGCCTCATAGTAATTCACCTCAGGCGCGCCAGACTCTTTCAGGAAAGCGTACTGCGGCTCATCGTCTCGAACCTTCCACATAAACTAAGCCCTTCTTGGTGTAATGGGGGATGTCACGGCTAACACGGCCAACTAGAAAGCCCGGCGTTCAACGTTGAGTCGCGCCGCCTCCTTTTGATCAATATGTTCAATGCGCACGGCACACTGCTTGAAGGCTGGCTGGCGGGAATAGGGGTCAAGCAATCCCAGCGACAGCCGGTTAACGCAGTCGTGATAATGCATAGGGATAAACAGCATATTGCGGGGAACCCGCTGCGTGAGCTGCACCATAACGACAGCGTCGCCGCGGCGCGACACCAAACGCACATAGCTCTGGTGGCTCACCCCAGCCGCGCGCGCGGAGTCTGGATTCATTTCCATGTAAGGCGTTGGACTGAACTTATTGAGGTTTCCAATTTTTCCGGTTTTAGTGCGGGTGTGGAAATGCTCCACGACACGGCCGCTGTTCATCCAGAAAGGATAGTGCTCATCCGGTACCTCATTGTCCTCGATGTAGTCCATGGCCAGCAGGTTGGCGCGCCCGTTTGCAGTGGGGAACACGCCGTCGCTGTACAACCGTGGGCTACCCGTTTCATCACCCTCGCGCATCGGCCATTGGATGCCGCGCTGCGCCTCAATCAGATCATGGCTCATGCCGGAGATATCCAAATTCCGGCCACGACCTTTTGACAACTGCTTCATTTCATCAAAGATTTCAGAGGTCGTCTCGGGAAAGGCGATCTCCCTGCCCCGCTCAAAACGTTTGGCCAGCTGCGAGAAAATCCAATGATCGGGCTTGGCGTCCCCCGGCGGCGAGGTAAACTTGCGTACCAAATTTACCCGCCGCTCAGTATTCGTTTGTACCCCTTCTTTTTCCCCCCACACGGCAGCGGGAAGATAAACATGGGCATAGTCGACCGTTTCGCAGTCGCGGTAGCCGTCCTGCACCACCATAAATTCGAGCTTCTCCAAGGCCTTTTTAATTCGCGGTTGGTTCGGCATGGAGGTCAACGGGTTGGTGGCAACGATCCACAAGGCCTTAATATCGCCCGACTCTATCGCCGGAAAAATATCGGTCTGTTGCAAACCGCGCTTTGCCGGGAAGAAGGATTCATCAACCCCCCAAAACTGGGCCACCTCCTTGCGGTGCTCCGGCTTCTCAAGCATACGATAGCCCGGCAGGCCCGAGCAGGATGACCACTCCCGGGTGCCCATGGCGTTGCACTGCCCGGTAATAGACAGACTGGTCCCGCCGGGCACGCCGATATTGCCGGTAATCAGGTTGAGGTTATTAATGCCGCACACGCCGTCGGTGCCGTGGGTACTCTGATTAATACCCATCGTCCAGATACTCATTGCCGACGGTGCCTTTGCGTAAATGCGGGCCACATGCTTGATGGTGTCTGGGTCGATACCACATATCCGCGAGGCGGTGATGGGGTCATATTTTTCTACTGTCGCAGCAAGCTCATCAAAGCCGTTGCAGTGGGCGTCTATATAAGCCTGATCCTGCAAGCCCTCCTTCAAAATGACGTGAGCTAAGGCGTTTAGCAGCACCAGGTCAGTACCCGGTGTTATCGGTAAGTGGATATCGGCAAATTGCGCCAGCATGGTCACGCGCGGGTCGACAACAATCAGTGGAAACTTGCGCTTCTCCAACGCCTCTTTTAATCGCCAATAAATAATGGGGTGTTGCTCAGGGAGGTTTGAACCAAAGGCCATCAGGCAGTGAGTATTTTCGAAATCCTCGTAGCAGCCGGGCGGCCCATCAGCGCCGAAGGAGCGTTTATAACCGGACACTGCCGATGCCATACACAGTGTGGTGTTGCCATCGTAGTTGTTGCTACCAATTACCCCGCGAACCAATTTTCCCAGGGTGTAAAACTCTTCTGTCAGCAGTTGGCCGGTGGACACAATCGCCACGCTATCGCGACCGTACTTCTGCTGGATTCGCATAAACTCCTCAGCCGTGCGATCGAGCGCGCTATCCCAACTGACTGGAGAAAACGCGTCGTATATCCGGTCGCGCATCAGCGGCTGCGTACCACGACCAGCGGTGCCACTCAGTTCATGCTCAAAGATACCCTTTATGCACAGCTTGCCCTGATTAACCGGCGCATTGCCCTTGCCGCGACTCGCCACCGGCTTCCCGTCGGCATTCAAACCGACCTCAATTGAGCACCCCGTGGAGCAATAACCACAGACGGCGTACTTCCAGTCCACTACCTGCTTGTCAGCAATCGTAATGGGCTTGCGTTTTCTGCGACCGAATATCATGAAATCCCTCATTGTTGCGCACTGTTTGTGTGCTAAACCGAGCCCGCGGGGGCTAAAAAAGCGCACCAACTTGGTGAATTGCCAAGCAAATCACCGCATCTACTCTGGACTTAACAAGAACTATGCCAACTAACTAAATCAGGCTGAAAGCCAGTAAATACGGCGGGCTATTCGGCAACACAGAACAACTTCGCCCTCAATTGGGGCATGGCAAGTTGGGGAGTATTTAACAGGAGGGGGTCGAAATTCAGGCAAAAAAAAGGGGCCCTCAGGGCCCCTTCCGGTATGCACCAGTCGCGATTTATTTAGCGACTTCTGCTTCCATTACTGCAACAACGCGGCGGTTAGCCTGACGGCCTGCCTTGGTGCTGTTGTCAGCGATAGGACGCTCTTCACCGTAACCAATCGCACTCAGGCGGCTGGCATCAATGCCGAACTCTTTAATCAGAGCACTGCGAACGGCGTCGGCGCGACGCTGAGACAGCTGCTTGTTGTAGGCCGCAGCACCAGTGCTGTCAGAGTGACCTTCAACAACGGCTTTAACACCACCGAAGCGCTTCATGAACTCAGCGACTTTCTTCAGCTCGCTGATTTGCGAAGCAGGAATCGCATCGGAGTTCAGTGGGAATTTCACGTCCATTTTGATCGACTCGGTGTGCTTGAGTACAAACTTACAACCGAATTTATCAACCTGGCGGCCCGCTGGTGTGTTAGGGCACTTGTCGCGGTAGTTAGGTACACCGTCACCGTCTTTGTCCAAGGCACAGCCTTTGGCGTCAACAGCAACACCTGCTGGTGTGCCTGGGCACTGGTCAGCACCATCTTCAACACCGTCAGCATCGCTGTCATTGCTTTGAACAGGCGCTGGAGCAGGAGCCGGCTTAGACTCGCCGCCGAACGCGTAGCTTAGGCCCAGAGAGACGATACCGTCGTCTGTTTCAGTATCAAAGCCATAGTAATAACGGGCATCAGCGCGCAATGACAACGGGCCGGAAAGCGCATAGCGTAAACCACCGCCAACATTACCGGTAGTGATGCCTTGGTCATTCTGGGCTTCGAAATTATAGTAAGCGTCGCCCAAACCTATAGCCGCGTAGGGGGTCAGACGGTCGTTATTTTCGATATTGTAGTAGCGCAGGGCACTTACTGAGAGAGAGAGATATTCTGCATCGCGAGCTGCTACGTCATAGCTGTTATCTGACTCAGAATATACCGCGCCGACCTCGACACCCCAATTCTTGCTAATTTGTTTTTCAATACTTAGAAGTCCGGCAGCGGTCTCATCCAGGTCCCAAGCAGAATCGAAAACTTGATAACCTACGCCGGCATTTAAGTACCACTTGTTGCTGTGGTCATCTGCCATCGCTGGTGCGGCAATTACCGCAGCAATCGCAGCACCCATTAATTGTTTACGCATTTTTGTAGCTCCCCTGATTATCACTTAGGTCTTCCGTCGCCCTACCTTAATGGTGGGTCTTGGCTCAAGAATAACACGCAAGTTTGCCCTTGCACGCCTGCTTTTCAGTAATTTTACCGCGACGGCGTTGCAAAGAGTTATAGAAGCTCCGCAAGAAAGAAGCAACCACTATTCGCAACGCCACGCCCGCATCGAGAGTCTGGATTGAGTGAAAAGTTCACTCACCAAGACATTATTTCTTTTACAAACGGGATCGTCAGTCGCCGTTGCCGCGCCAGGCTGTGACGGTCTAAGTCGTTTAGTACGCCAAATAGCGCTTTTAGATCACGCTGGCAACGGCGATAGATAAACTCTGCGAGGGCCTCATTAATATCCAGGCCCATAATTTGAGCACGGTGACAAAGCGCGGCGATTCGCTCCTCCTCGCTAAGTTCAGAGAGTCGATAAACACTAAAGCTCTGCAGGCGAGACGCCAGGTCAGGCAGCTCAATCGCCAACTGATCAGGGACGTCGGTAGACGCAAAAAGCAGCGAGCAACCCCCGCCAAGCGCGCGATTGTAAAGACTAAACAGCGCCACTTCCCAGTCGCTGCGGCCGGCAATGGCTGACAAACCGTCAATGCACACGAGGTCTGCCAAATCGGCATCTTCCAGTACCATTTCAGCGGGATAGTCCAGCAATTCTGCGGCGGGGATATAGCGCACCGAACGCCCCTGCGCGTCGGCCAACTGGCAACAGGCCTGCAACAGGTGCCGCCGACCACTGCGCCCAGCGAGGTAAACCAGCTTCTCGCCCTGTCCCGTTGCCACCCCCTTTAAGACTGCTACCGGAAGCTGCTGCGACGGGGCGACATAGTAATTATCAAAGGTCGCTTCCGTATCGAGGCTAAGCGCGAGGGGCAACTGCGTTGACGCCATCAGTCCTCGTCCTCGTCTTCAAGCACCAGGGGGATTTCTCCACCTTCTTGATACCACTCGCTGCGCAAATACGCGTCGTGAAGATAGCCGGCCATCACCTTCATTACCGAGGCAACCGGCAGCGCTAACAAAATGCCAAGGAAGCCGAACAACTGGCCCCCTGCCAATATGGCAAATATCACCATTACCGGGTGCAGGCCAATCTTGTCGCCCACCAGCGACGGCGTTAAATACAAACTTTCTAACAGTTGGCCAATACCAAACACCACTGCAACGCCCAGCAATTGCCAGGACAGGTCAAACTGGAAATACGCCGCCAACCCCGACGCAGCGATGCCCACGATAAACCCCAGGTAGGGGACAATACTGGCCAGGCCTGCCGCCAGGCCCAACACCAATGCCAGATCGAGCCCGAGGATAAACAAACCGGCGGTGTATATCGCACCGAGCGATAACATCACCAAAAATTGCCCGCGCGCAAAGGCACCTAATATCTCGTCGCATTGGCGCGCGATATCAACATACAGCGCTTCGTGGGAACGCGGCAGCAGCTTGCGAATTGCCGTCATCATCACATCCCAATCGCGCAACAGATAGAACGTAACAACAGGGATGAGCGTGATGTTCGCCACCCACGTCATCACCGCGACACTGGAGCCACTTATTTTTTGCCACACATAGACAAAAATGCCACCTGCCGCATCCCAGTGTTTGCTGATCGCTTCTTTAGCCGTATCGATTGGCTGGGCCTGCTCAGGCAAATCCAAAAATCCACGCAACCCGGGCAGTGCCGTCTCTTGCAACCATCCAACCAGCGCGTATAAACGCTGCACCAGCAGCTGCATTTGATCCAGCAACAACGGCAAGGTGATTAAAAACATCAGCAGCGAAAACAGCGACAAGCCGCTGAAGACCAACACCACCGACATGGTTCTGCCCACGCCTCTGGCCTCTAAGCGGTCGGCGAGCGGATCCCCCATATACGCCAGCACTGAGGCAATGGCGAAAGGCATTAATATTGGGCTGAGGGCATTGAGCAACCACGCCAGCAGTAAAAGTCCCCCCAGCCACCATAACCAGCGAACATTCACTGTCATGGCTGTCCCTGCCAGATATAGTTGCCTTGCGTCGCCAGTGGCGACCGGCTGCGGCCTACGCCCTCAGCGGCGCGGCGCAGGCGGCCATCCAGCTGCAGATAGCGCTCGACTTTATCCATATCGTCTTTCAACACCAATTCCAGCACCAACTCCTCGCCAAACGCCCACGCCGCATTCGCGTGCTCTATGACCGCAAGAGATTCCAGGTAACTCACCATCTGCGCGTAGTCGTCAAAGCGCGTGAGGCCACTCACATGGATCAGCGTGCGCCCACCAGCACCGGCAACACTGTTGACCGCGTAGCGACGCGCTTGAACATCGGCGACCCGATCGACCGCTGCCGCCAGAAAGCCACTGTCTTGCTGACTCTGGGTATCAAAGCGTTCGCCGCTCTGCTCATCGAGCAAGGCCCAGCTCGCCAACCACTGGCCAGTGGACAATTGGGAGGCCCGCCCCATAAGAATGAAAGGCGGCGCATAGCGTTGCGAGGCTTCGCGAACTCGGGCCTCGGGCATTTGCCACAAAGCCTGCGCACTCAGATTACCCGCATCAATCAAGTCGAATAGCGGCAACTGCAATGCCAGGCCACGGCGTGCCACAGCATCCTGGAGCGCCTCTTCTAGGTCCGGGTGGCTACCGCTGCCGAGGAAGCTTCGCCCCTCTGGCGTATCGACCACCAGCCACAGTAATACCGTGGGACGATTTGCCGACCACACTGGCAAACCGGCTGATTGAAGCACCGCATTGACCTGCCGAGGAGAGAACTTCATGTCCAGCCAAAGACGCTCTTCGCCATCGATGCTTTCACGGCGATAGCTGTAGCGAGTTAAAAATGGTTCGGGGGAAGCCAGTGCTTCAGAGAGTGCGGAGGACTGTGGCAGCTGGCCCTGGCCGGACACACGCACAAAGACTTGCTCCAACGCACTGGCCGCACCGCGGCGGAGAGTCGCAGGGGACTGTTCGGCAACGGCCTCGCGCCCCTTGTAGAGGTCATCGACACGGCCCGCGACAGCGGCCGAGCACAGGCAGGCAGCTAACAACAATAGCAGCGGCCGCTTTAGCGCATTAATCACAGTATTAAAATCCCTCTACCTGAAACTGGCGCCACAGTTTAGCAAGGCGCGCCTACCAAGTCCTGAAGCAGCGCAAAATTCCCGATTTAGCTGCTGAATTGCGCGACCAACCAAGCTAGAATAGCGCCCTCAAAGAGGACAGCCAAGCACTATGACTGATACCAACAAGCCCAGCCTGAGTTACAAAGATGCCGGTGTAGACATTGACGCCGGAGATGCACTCGTCGAGCGCATCAAAGATGTTGCCAAACGCACGCGTCGCCCAGAAGTCATGAGCGGCCTCGGTGGTTTTGGCGCCCTGTGCCAACTGCCGACCGGCTATAAAGAACCCGTCCTGGTGTCGGGCACAGACGGTGTCGGCACCAAGCTAAAACTGGCGATGGACACAGGCATTCACGACAGCATTGGTATCGACCTCGTCGCAATGTGTGTCAACGACCTGCTAGTGACAGGCGCTGAACCGCTGTTCTTCCTCGATTATTACGCTACAGGCAAGCTCAACGTCGATATTGCCAGCAGTGTCGTTACCGGCATCGGCGCCGGTTGCGAACAATCGGGCTGCGCACTGGTCGGCGGTGAAACCGCAGAAATGCCCGGCATGTATGAAGGTGAAGACTACGACCTGGCTGGCTTCTGTGTTGGCGTTGTGGAGAAGTCCGGCATTATTGACGGCAGCTCTGTTCGCATCGGCGATGCACTGGTTGGCATCGGTTCCTCTGGCCCTCACTCCAACGGCTACTCGCTGATTCGCAAAATCATCGACCACAGTGGTCAGGCGCTCGACAGCGAGTTTGGCGACAGCACACTGGGTGAAACCCTGCTCGCGCCCACGCGCATCTACGTGAAGCCGGTACTGAATATCATCAAACAGTTCCAGGTTAATGCACTCGCCCACATCACTGGCGGTGGCTTACTGGAAAATATCCCTCGCGTACTGCCGCGCAACACCCGCGCAGTTATCGACAGCGACAGCTGGCAGCGCCCCGCCATCTTCGACTGGCTGCAAGAGCAAGGCAATGTCGAAGCACGCGAAATGTACCGCACCTTCAACTGTGGTATCGGCATGGTCATGGCCGTATCAGCAGAGCAAGCCGATAGCATTGTCGACATGCTTCACCAGCACGGTGAGACAGCCATGGTCATTGGCCGCATTGAGGCCGGCGATGACAACGCAGACCGAGTGGTTATCAGCGACCTGTAAATGATGGGCTGTCGTATAGTAGTTCTGATCTCCGGTGGCGGCTCGAACCTGCAGTCCATTATCGATGCCGCCCAAGCGCAGCAGCTGGGCGGTGGCGACGTCGTCGCCGTTATCAGCAACAAGGCTGACGCTGGCGGCCTGCAGCGCGCCGAACGCGCCGGAATAGCCACTAACTGCTTGCCACACACCGACTTCAGCAGCCGCGAGGCGTTTGATGCCGCTCTGCAGGAAACCATCGACCAACACCGGCCCGACCTCGTGATCCTCGCTGGTTTTATGCGCATTCTCACAGGCGGCTTCGTGCGCCACTATCTGGGGCGCCTGCTGAATATTCACCCCTCACTGCTGCCGAAGTACCCCGGCCTCAACACCCACCAGCGCGCGCTGGATGCCGGTGACCGCGAAGCCGGCGCCACGGTGCACTTTGTTACCGAAGAGCTGGATGGCGGCCCGGCAATAATTCAGGCAAAAATACCGATAAACGCTGGCGATGATGCTGCAACTCTTGCCGACAAGGTCTTGTCCAAAGAGCATCAAATTTATCCTTTGGCGGCTCGCTGGTTTGCCGAAGGGCGATTGTCTCTCGTGGCTTCAAAGGCGGTACTCGATGAACAGGAACTTCCTCAGCACGGCGTTATCTTTAACGAGCATTAAGGCCCTGGCGAGCGCTCTGCTGCTTGCCTGCGGTGCCGGCCTTGTCCACGCCGACGCCGATGCCCTAACCCCCTATCGCGCGCACTACCAAATCAGCCACGACGGTCTCAGCACCAAGGCTGAACGTATTCTGGAGCGCGACGGCGACCACTGGCGGCTCAGCCAGCACGCGAAATTGTTTTTCTTTAAAGTCGACGAAGAAAGCAAACTGGAAGTGCACAAGGGCACGTTGCGCCCCCTGTCTTACCGCTACGAAAACAATGTCAGCAGCAAGAAAAACCTCGAACTGACCTTCGACTGGGCCAAGCAAACCGTTTCCGACAAGCAGGCCAAAAAGCCCTGGCAGAAAGCCCTCAAGCCTCACTTCAGCGACCAACTGAGCGCCCAACTGCAGTTGCGTGAAATGTTGATCAAAGGCCAGCTGGATTCACAGCAGAATCAGACGGTGGTAAAAAGAAAGGGCAAGCTCAAAACCTATGGCATCAGCCGCATCGGTGAAGAGCGTATTGAGACGGCAATGGGCACATTGCAAACCGTGAAGCTGCGCAAGCATCGCGACGGCAGCAGCAGCGAAACGTTTATCTGGCTGGCGCCAGAATTGAACTACTTGATAGTGAAACTAGAACAGCGCGAAGACGACGAGCTTTATTCGATGAACCTGCTCAGCGCCGAGTTCGACACGCCCTCGCGCTGAGCAATCACGCACTATCAAGTTTTTGGCAGCGTCACGCCGCGCTGTCCCTGATACTTGCCGCCCCGGTCGCGGTAACTCACCTCGCACACCTCATCAGATTCAAAAAACAGCATCTGCGCGACACCTTCATTGGCGTATATCTTCGCCGGCAGCGTGGTAGTGTTGGAAAATTCCAAAGTCACGTGACCTTCCCACTCGGGTTCCAGTGGCGTGACATTCACGATGATGCCACAGCGCGCGTAGGTGGACTTACCCAAACACACCGTCAATACACTGCGCGGAATCCGAAAATACTCAACGGTGCGCGCCAGCGCGAACGAGTTGGGCGGAATAATGCAGGAATCGCCCGTAATGTTTACGAAACTGCGGTCGTCAAAGGCTTTGGGGTCAACCGTTGCCGAGTAAGTATTGGTAAACACCTTAAACTCATTGGCACAGCGCACATCGTAGCCGTAGCTGGAAGTACCGTAGCTGATGATTCGATTGCCATCCTGCTCGCGCACCTGCCCCGGCTCGAAGGGCTCGATCATCCCTTCTGACTCGGCCATTCGACGAATCCACTTGTCTGATTTAATCGCCATTGCTTTCCCCTGAGCCGCCGCATTGGCAGCAAATAGTATTAATCGTCGCTAATAGAAATCTGTGGTGCCGCCGCACTGCTGCGCTGGCGTCGGGCCAACTCGACCGCAGTGGCCGTGGCCATATCGCGATACAATTGCGCCGCTTCACTGTCAGGCGCCTGCGTCACCACCGGGGCGCCGCGATCCGCTTGTTCGCGAATCTGCATCGACAACGGCAAGGCGCCGAGCATCGGCACAGCGTAGTCGCGAGCGATATGCTCGCCACCGCCCTCACCAAATATATGCTCGGCATGACCGCACTGACTGCACACATGCACCGCCATATTCTCGACCACGCCCAGCACCGGCACTGACACTTTGGCGAACATCTCAATGCCCTTCTTGGCATCGAGCAAGGCGATGTCCTGTGGCGTCGTGACCACAACAGCACCCGCAACAGGTACCTTCTGTGACAGCGTCAACTGAATATCACCGGTTCCCGGCGGCATATCGATAATCAGGTAATCCAGATCCTGCCAATAGGTTTGGTATAACAACTGCTGCAGCGCACCGGTTGCCATGGGGCCGCGCCATACCATCGGTGTTTTCTCGGTCACCAAATACGCCATCGACATTGACTGGATACCCTGCGCCTCAATGGGCAACAGATACTGCGTACCGTATTGCTTGGGGCGCACACCCGATTCAACGCCCAGCATCATCTGTACGCTTGGGCCATATATATCGGCATCCAACAGGCCAACTCTCGCGCCTTCTGCGGCCAGTGCCAGGGCAAGATTCACCGACGTGGTCGACTTACCCACGCCTCCCTTACCCGATGCCACCGCAATAATATTGCGGACATTTTCCATGTTTTTAATGCCCTGTGACGCCTGGTGAGCGGCGATTTCCCAACTCACACTCACCTCACAAGACAGCCCCTGCGCCGCCAAACTGTCGCGCAAAAATGCCTCGTACTGCTGTTGGTGGCTGCGCGCCGGAAAGCCCAGCACCACCTCGCAAACACCCTCGGCAGGCATGCGAATGTTGGCAATACTTGCCAGCGGCTGACTGAGCCCCGGCAGGGTTACGGCTGACAAGCACTCTTGAATGGCGTGTTCAGATGGCAAAACAGGCTCCTATATGGGCGGCCTCGGCGAGGCGTCACTACAGCGGCTAAGCGGGCGAGTATACGCCGCAGCAGGCGCCCTCACAACGGCCGCATAGATGCGTCGGCAACGTAAAAACGCTATAGTATCGCCCCCCGACGGCAACGCCGCCGGACAGTCTACACCGCGGTATACGCCGCTACGTCTCTGACTCATTGTTTTATGAAGGATTAGCATGTCGCGCAAGATTCTGGTTACCAGTGCCCTGCCCTACGCCAATGGCCCACTGCACCTTGGGCACCTCCTCGAATCGATACAAACCGATATCTGGGTGCGCTTTCAAAAATTGCGCGGCAACGACTGCGCCTACCTCTGCGCTGATGATGCCCACGGCACCGCGATTATGCTGACGGCGGAAAAACTCGGCATCACCCCGGAGGAGCAAATCGCTCGCGTCAAGGCTGAGCACGAGCGCGACCTCGGCGGCTTCCTGATCGAGTTCGACAACTACTACAGTACCCACTCCCCCGAGTGCCAACATTATTCGGAAGAAATATACCGCCGCCTCGAGGCCAATGGGCATATCGAAAAACGCGAAATCACCCAACTATTCGACCCCGAAAAGCAGCTCTTCTTGGCTGACCGCTATATCAAAGGCAGCTGCCCGAAGTGTAAAACCGAGGACCAATACGGCGACAATTGCGAAGCCTGCGGTGCCACCTATACCCCCGCCGAGCTGATCAATCCGCGTTCGGCCATCTCCGGTGCCACTCCCGTCGAGAAAGCCTCCACCCATTACTTCTTCAAACTGGGCGACTTCGAGCAACTGCTCCGCGACTGGACCAGCAGCGAGGCCCTGCAACCACAGATCGCCAACAAGCTTCGCGAATGGCTCGATGCCGGCTTGCAAAGCTGGGATATTTCCCGCGATGCGCCGTACTTTGGTTTTGAAATTCCCGGCGCACCCGGCAAGTACTTCTACGTGTGGCTGGACGCGCCCATCGGCTACATGGCCAGCTGCGCCAACTGGTGCGAGCGCGAGGGCCGCAGTTTCGATGACTACTGGGCAAAAGGCTCAACGGCCGAGCTGTACCACTTCATCGGCAAAGACATCATCAATTTCCACGGCTTGTTCTGGCCAGCCATGCTCGACTCTGCGGGCTTCCGCCAGCCCACAGCCATCTATGCCCACGGCTTCCTTACCGTCAACGGCAAGAAGATGTCCAAAAGTCGCGGCACCTTTATTAAGGCAGAAACCTATCTCAAACACCTGCCCGCCGAGTACCTGCGCTACTACTTTGCCGCCAAGCTCTCCGGCGCGGTCGACGACATCGACCTGAATCTGGAAGATTTCACCAAACGGGTGAATGCCGATTTGATCGGCAAGCTGGTCAACATTGCCAGCCGCAGCGCCAAATTCGTTCACAAAGGCAATGAAGGCCGCCTGAGCAGCGAACTTCACAAGCCGGAACTGTGGCAACAGGTAACCGGCGCCGCCGACGACATCGCCACGCACCTCGAGCGCCGCGATTACGGCAAAGCCGTGCGCGAAATTATGGCACTGGCCGACGCGACCAATGAATACTTCGACGCCTGTGAGCCCTGGAAGCTGGCAAAACAGGAAGACGGCAAGCAAGAAGCGGCGGCGGTCGCCTCGCAGTGCATCAACGTGTTCCGCGTACTGGTTACCTACCTCGCGCCGGTGCTGCCAAAGCTTGCCGAGCAGGTTGAGCAATTCCTGAATATTCGACTGAGCTGGTCAGAGGAATTCACCCCACTACTCGACCACAAAATTGAAAACTTCAAAGCCATGATGGCCCGCGTCGACAGCGACAAGGTGCAAGCCATGGTCGACGACAGTCGGCAATCCATCGAGGCAGCGAAGACCGTACAAAAAGCCAGCAAAAAGCCAGAGAAAAAGGCGGCCCAGATCAATGTCGATGCCATTGCGGACACGATAGAGTTTCCAGACTTTGCCAAAATAGATCTGCGCCTGGCCAAGATTGTCGATGCCCAGGCCGTTGAAGGGGCCGACAAACTGCTGCAACTGACGCTGGATCTCGGCGAACACGGTCAAAAACACGTGTTCTCGGGGATCAAAGCCGCCTATAGCCCTGAGCAACTGATCGGCAAACTCACGGTGATGGTGGCCAATCTGGCACCGCGCAAGATGCGCTTCGGTGTGTCTGAGGGCATGGTGCTGGCCGCAGGCCCCGGTGGCGACGAACTGTGGCTGCTGGAACCCCACGAGGGCGCCAAACCCGGAATGAGAGTCCAGTAAGCATTATCGATTTTGCCGATAATGCATTGTGGATTAAAAGATTTTAAATTGAACACTTGATCGAAATAAAATAGCATCTCGGTCACAATAAATAGCGGGCGGTCATTTGTAGCCGCCGTGCTCCACGGCAATAGAGGCAAGCGCTTTGCTAGCGGATTACACAATACTTTTGCTCGGCGCCATTTTAGTGAACAACTTCGTGTTGGTTCAGTTCCTTGGCCTGTGCCCCTTTATGGGCGTGTCCAGCAAGCTGGAAACCGCTATTGGCATGTCGAGTGCCACCACCTTCGTGCTGACACTCGCCTCTATCTGCAGCTGGATGACCTACGAATGGCTGCTGCAGCCGCTCGGTTTGGAATACCTGCGCACCATTACCTTTATCCTGGTGATCGCCGTGGTTGTGCAATTCACCGAAATGGTCGTGCGCAAAACCAGCCCCCTGCTCTACAAAGTACTGGGCGTTTTTCTGCCGCTCATCACCACCAACTGCGCGGTGCTCGGCGTCGCCCTGCTGAACATTAATAAAGAGCACAACTTCGTCGAATCCGC
Source organism: Spongiibacter sp. C9W (assembly GCF_057370015.1). Taxonomy (NCBI): domain Bacteria; kingdom Pseudomonadati; phylum Pseudomonadota; class Gammaproteobacteria; order Cellvibrionales; family Spongiibacteraceae; genus Spongiibacter; species Spongiibacter sp. C9W. The sequence goes on along the minus strand of NZ_CM170672.1, from coordinate 3,225,922 downwards.
ACTCTACGGCTTCGGTGCCGCGGCGGGCTTTTCCATGGTGTTAGTGCTGTTTGCCGCCATGCGCGAGCGCATCGCCGTTGCCGATGTACCGGTGCCCTTCAAAGGTGCCGCGGTTGGCATGGTAACCGCCGGGCTGATGTCTCTCGCCTTTATGGGCTTTGCCGGACTGGTATAGCGGAGCCTTTATGATCGAGCTAGTTACTCAACACCCCTTCGCTGCAGCGCTACTGGCACTGGTCAGTCTGGGCCTGGTATTCGGCGCACTACTGGGTTTTGCTTCGGTAAAATTTAAGACCGAAGGCGACCCCATCGCCGATCAGGTAGAAGCGTTGCTGCCGCAAACCCAGTGTGGCCAATGCGGCTACCCTGGCTGCCGCCCCTATGCCGAAGCCATTGCCAACGGCGACGACATTAACAAGTGCCCGCCCGGCGGCGAGGCGACCATCGCCGCGCTTGCCGACCTGCTGGGTGTGGAGGCCAAACCTCTCGACGCTGCCGAAGAAGCCGTACCCTCGGTGGCCTATATTCGCGAGGACGAATGCATCGGCTGTACCAAGTGCATTCAAGCCTGCCCCGTCGACGCCATACTCGGCGCCGCCAAGCATATGCACACCGTTATCGCCAGCGAGTGCACCGGCTGCGACCTTTGTGTTGAGCCCTGCCCGGTGGATTGCATAGAGATGCGGCCCATCGAGACCACATTGCAGACCTGGCACTGGGACAAACCGCTGCCGACAGAAGACATAATCGCCAGCGACCGCCGCGGCAACTCGCCGATTGAAGCGGCCTGAACGCACGCCCGAGGATAGTCACGAAGCATGAGAAAGATTTGGGACATTCACGGCGGCATTCACCCGCCCGAGAATAAAACACAATCACTGCAAGACAATATCCGCGCCGCCGGTATTCCGGCCCAATTGATTGTGCCGCTGTCTCAGCACATCGGCGCACCCGCCGCGCCCATTGTTAATGTCGGCGACCGCGTACTAAAAGGTCAGATGATCGGCGAGGCCAAGGGCTTTGTCAGTGCGCCCGTGCACGCGCCCAGCTCTGGCACAGTTGCCGCCATTGAGCCGCGCGTTATCCCCCACCCGTCGGGCATGAGTGCGCCATGCGTGGTAATTAACTGCGACGGCAAAGACGAATGGATCAGCCACCAGGGCATTAGCGACTACCGCAGCCTCGACAAAAACACCCTGGTCGACACCATCCGCAACGCCGGTATTGCCGGGATGGGCGGTGCCGGTTTTCCAAGCTCGGTAAAACTCAGTGGCGGCAAAGACAAACCCATCGAAACACTGATCCTCAACGGCACCGAGTGTGAGCCCTATATCACCGCCGACGATATTTTAATGCAGGAGCGCGCCGCCGAAATTATCGCTGGCGCCGAAATCCTGCGGCATATTGTCGAGCCAAACGAAACCCTGATCGGCGTTGAAGACAACAAGCCAGAAGCACTGGCAGCCATGCGCGCTGCCGCCGAAGGCACCGGCATTGAAGTGGTTAGCTTCCCCACCAAGTACCCGTCAGGCGGCGAAAAGCAGCTGATTCAAATTCTCACCGGCAAGGAAGTCCCCTCCGGCGGCCTGCCCGCCGATATCGGTATTGTCTGTCAGAATATCGGCAGCGCTCGCGCCATCTATCGCGCCGTTTGCCACGGTGAACCGCTGATCTCCCGCGTAACCACTGTCACCGGTGAGGCCTGCAGCACACCGCGTAACTACGATGTATTGATCGGCACCCCGGTGCAATATCTACTCGACCTCAGCCACTTCGACGCCAGTCGCTGCATTCGCCTGATTATGGGTGGACCGATGATGGGCTACACCCTGCAAGATACCGCGGTGCCCATCGTCAAAACCAGCAACTGCGTGCTGGCACCCACCGTTGAGGAACTGCCGCCACCGCCACCTGCACAAGCCTGTATTCGCTGCGGCATGTGCGCCGAAGCCTGTCCGGTATCGCTGCTGCCTCAGCAAATGTACTGGTTCTCACGCGCGCAAGAGCACGACAAACTCGAGGAACACAACCTCGCCGACTGCATTGAATGCGGCGCCTGCTCCTACGTCTGCCCCAGCAATATCCCGCTGGTGCAGTACTACCGCGCCTCCAAGGCAGAAATTCGCCAGGCCCAGCAAGACAAGATAAAGGCCGAGCGTTCAAAAGAGCGCTTCGAGGCACGGCAGGCACGTATCGAACGCGAGGCCGCCGAGAAAGAAGCCAAGCGCAAGGCGCGCCTGGAGGCCGCTAAGGCCAAGCAACAATCTGCCACCAAAGACGGCAGTAAAGACGACATTATCCAGGCTGCGATCGCCCGCAGTAAGGCGAAAAAGTCCGGTGGCGCCGACAACCCGCCGCAAGACCCCGCCCAGGCGGCCATTGCCCGCGCCCAAGCCGCGCGAAGTGGCGACGCCGTCAGCGAAACTGCCGAAGAAAAAACCGCCCGCCTGGAAAAACAGCTGGCCAGCACTGAAAAACGCCTGGCAGCGGCCCAGCAAAAATTACAGCTGGCCATCGACAATAATGATGACAATGTTGAGGCCTTCCGCAGCGGCGTAGAAAAAACCGAAGGCAAGTTGCAAGCACTGCGCAAGGAGCTCGACGCCCACCGCGCCAGCCAGGCACCCGCGCCCGCCGAAAGTGTTAGCGACGACCCGGCAGCCGCGGCGATCGCCCGCGCCCAGGCCAAGCGCGCAGGCGGGGCTGAAGCGGAAAGCCCGGATGCCGCCCGCGAGCGCCTGACGACGCAAATTGCCAGCACCGAAAAACGCCTCGACGCTGCCCAGCAAAAATACGCTGATGCGCAGGCCCAGGGCGATGCCAATGCTGCCGCCTTTGCCACTGCCGTAGAAAAAACTCAGGCGAAGCTGGACAAGCTGCGCGCTGAACTAGCCGCGCTTCCCGCCGCCGAACCTGAACCGGCCGCCGAGGCAAGCAATGCCGACGACCCCGCCGCTCAGGCCATTGCCCGGGCACTGGCCGCACGCAACGCCAATGCCGAGTTGAGCGAGGCGGACAAGGCGCGCAACGCGGTCAGCTCGCTGGAAAAACGCATTGCCAAAACCCAGCAAAAACTCGACCAAGCCCAGGCTGATGGCGACGACAACGCCGCGATTCTGTCCGACACCCTGGCCAAATTGCAGGGCAAGCTGGACGAGGCTCGTCAGGCCTTGGACGCCCTTAGCCAGGAAGAGAACTGATCATGGCGTTTTTGAAAGTAAGTTCCCCCCACGCCCACGGCCCGATGAGCACCGGCCGCGTTATGCGTCTGGTGTTAATGGCGACCATTCCAGGCTTGGTGGCACTCACCTGGTTTTTTGGTTTTGGCACCCTCACCAATGTGTTGTGGGCCAGCCTGAGCGCCCTCGCTTTTGAAGCATTGGCCCTGAAGCTGCGCAAACGCCCCATCGCGTTTTATTTAAACGATTGCAGTGCGCTGGTCACCGCGTTCTTACTCGGTATCGCTCTGCCACCCGGCTCGCCCCTATGGCTGATTCTGGTGGGCACCGGTTTCGCCATCTTACTGTGCAAGCACATGTACGGCGGCATGGGCTACAACCCGTTTAATCCGGCAATGGCAGCTTATGTATTGCTGCTGATCTCCTTCCCGGTTGAAATGACTAACTGGCTGGCACCGCGCGGCGCCGTGCCAGCATCCGAGCTTCTCGGCCCCATCGACGCACTGTTGCGCAGCCTCGGCATTGGCAGTGCCCCCATAGACGGTGTGAGCATGGCCACACCGCTGGATATCCTCAAACAAAACGACGCGCTACTGGTCGACGACCTTTGGGCACAAACCCCACAATTCGGCACCGTAGCGGGCATCGGTTGGGAATGGGTCAACCTGGCCTTTTTGCTCGGCGGGCTGTATCTGCTCTATCGCCGCGTCTTCACTTGGCACGCGCCCCTGAGCATGCTGCTGGCGATTGCCATTATGGCTCTGTTGTTCAATGACGGCGGCAGCTCTGCCTCCGGCGGCGGCGCACTGTTCAATCTGTTCAGCGGCGCCACCATGTTCGGTGCGTTCTTCATTATCACCGACCCGGTAAGCTCGGCAGTGTCCAATCGCGGGCGGGTGATCTACGGCGCGTTGATCGGCGTGCTGGTCTACATTATTCGCGCATGGGGTAATTACCCTGATGCCGTCGCCTTTGCGGTGCTGTTAATGAACTTTGCCGCGCCCTTCATCGACCACTACACTCAGCCGCGCACTTACGGGCATAAAAAGCCCAATGCACAGGAGAAAGCGTAATGCTCGGCCAATCCATTACGAAAAACGGTTTGCTGCTGGGACTGTTCGCCGTGGTGACCACCGGCGTAATCGCCGGCACCTATCTCTCTACCCGCGGCTTGGTGCAGGACAATATTCGCGCCGCCGAGGAACGCGCCCTGCTGGAAATTATCCCCCGCGATCGCCACGACAATAGTATGCTCGACGACGCCGTTGCGCTTGGCGACGATGCCCTCCTCGGCCTTCGAGAGCCGCGCAATGCCTACCGCGCCAAACAAAACGGTGAGGTAGTGGCGGTGATTCTTCCGGCGACCGCCCGCGATGGCTACACCGGCGATATCGACCTGATCATCGGCGTCAATCGCGACGGCAGCGTAGCCGGTGTGCGGGTACTAAGCCACCGCGAAACACCGGGGCTGGGTGACCAGATCGACTACAAGAAAAGCCAGTGGGTAGACGGCTTTATCGGCCGCAGCCTGCTCAACCCCGAAGCAGAAAAGTGGACAGTAAAGAAAGATGGCGGCGTCTTCGACCAGTTCACCGGCGCCACTATCACGCCGCGCGCCGTTACCGCTGCCGTGAAACGCAGCCTGGAATTCTATGCGCAGCAGCGACCCATGTTGTTAGACGAAGTGAAGCAGGAGAAAGGCGATGAGTGATGTGAACTACCGCGAGATCTCCCTGAATGGCTTATGGAAAAACAACCCGGCCATCGTGCAGCTGCTGGGCCTGTGCCCACTGCTGGCCGTTACCGGCTCGGTGATCAACGCCATCGGCATGGGGCTCGCCACCATCTTCGTACTCACGGTGTCAAATACCTGTGTGTCGCTGATTCGCAACATCACCTCCGATGCCGTGCGACTGCCGGCCTTTGTAATGATTATTGCCGCGGCTGTGACCTGCATAGAACTGTTGATGCAGGCCTTCGCCTATGAGCTGTTTCAGATTCTCGGCATCTTCCTGCCGCTGATTACCACCAATTGCGTGATTCTTGGCCGCGCCGACGCCTTCGCCAGCAAGAACCGCCTGCTGCCGTCTATGTACGACGGTTTCATTATGGGGCTGGGCTTTTCAGCGGTGCTAATTCTGCTCGGCGCTATCCGCGAAGTGGTTGGCACGGGCCATATCTTCGCCAACATGGAGCTGTTGTTCGGCGAGTCCGCAAAGGCCTGGAAGATTGTTTTGGTTGACGACTACAAGGCCTTCTTGGTGGCGATATTGCCCCCCGGCGCTTTCATCTTCACTGGCCTGATCATCGCCCTGAAAAACGTGATCGACGGCGAGATTCAAAAGCGCGAGGCCGCCAAAGCGGAAAACACCGCGCCGACCAGTCGCCGCGTCCGGGTCACCGGCAATATTAGCTAAGCCAACGCTAAGGCGGGCTTAGCTCCGCCTTACAGCTCAAATAACAGGTGCTGGCTGAGATCGCCGACCAAATCCACATGCATTTCACGGCGGGCAAAGCCCCACACGCCGTCCCACTTGCACAGTTCATCCCGGTATCGACCGCTGATAATAGGCTGTAAGGCCAGTGCATCGGTGGCCTGCAGCACGGTATAGCAGGAACGCGCCGTCGCGCTGACTGCGTCCGGCGAATGTTCGATAATCACATTACTAATCAGGTGGCGGGTTTTCGGCGTGTTGGTATCGGCATAGAGGCGCGTCGACTGCTGGTACATCGCCAGCACGGCCTCCTCGCCACTCACCACGCTGTTGTGCGCTGGCGCGACAATATCGGCGTCGCGAAACAAGGCCGCGACGCCGGCAAAGTCGCCGGCATCAATTTTTTCAGCGTAGAGATACAGTAAGTTTTCAATCTGACGCGCGTCGTCCACGGCGACCTCACTCAAGCATTAGCGAGGGAGTACTACACGCAATTTCGCTGCGCCGGTCAAGCCGCCCACCACGGCGCAGCGATTCGCGCCAGGTACTACGCAGATTGCAGCATCATCCGATAGCGACCGGGCGCCTGCCCATACCAGCGCTTAAACGCTTTTTGGAAAGCACTTTGGTCGCTAAAGCCAAGCTCTGCGGAAATCTCCAATAAGCCGAGTTCACGGCGCGATATCAGCCCCAGTGAGCGCTCCTTGCGGGCATCGTCCACCAAGCTTTTATAGCTGGTTTCGGTGTTGTTTAACCGCCGCTGTAAGGTGCGCGGCGCAATGCCAAGCTGCGCGGAAATATCCTCCAGCCGGGGCACACCGTCGGCCAGCTGACTCACGATGCAGTCGCGCACATCTTTGATCAAACGGTCTTCAAATTGCAGGTTCGACAACTCAATCAGCGCCGCCTGCTCCAGCGATTTGTGAATACCGGGATGAGGGTAAAGCGTTGGCTGGTCGAGCAGTTCACGACCGAAGTGCACCGCATTTAATTTTTTACCGAAGGACACCGGCGCTTCAAACAAGGCTTCCATTTCCGCCTCACGCCCCTGCGCACCATGAGCGAAATGAACTTCTCGGCGCGTGGCACCGCGGTCAAGCATCGGCTTGTTGACGCGATACCAATTGGCAAAGAAAAATTCGACAACGTGCAGTGACGCCTGCTGCCGGGGCGGTTGTTGCCAGCTCAGGCAAGCCGTGCTGCTATTTACCTCGCTTAGCACCATATCGCCGTGGTCGATCAACAGGCGTGAAAAGCGCTGCATCGCATCCACCGCCTCGCGGGTATTGGAGGCGCTCATCCCCAGATAATTCACCATTCCCCAGGGCGTACGCGAACAATGCGTGCCCGCTTTCGCGCCAAGGCAGGGGTCACCCAGCAAGTTCGCACCGGCGTCCAAGGTCATTTCAAACAAGCGCAGGGGAACGCGCCCTTGCTCACTAATGTGAGAAAGAGGATTCAAGCGCAGTACCGATTGCAACTGTCGGCTGCTGAGCCCCTGGCCCTCAAGGTACTCTAGTAGGTTGTCGAGATATTCTTTGCAGACTGTTGGTGTTCGCATTTCACCCTCCCTACAAAACGCCCAGACAATGCACTGCGGGCGAATCTGTCACTGTTATTGTTGTGGGCGGCACGCCGCCGGTATGACCTAAACTGCGTAACAGACTAGCAATTTCGCAGCGAGACTTGTCCCCCTCCGCCACTAAAAGTATTATCATTAGTGACCGTCAATTTGTATCATTTATGGCCATAGTCGATTATTCATTGTGCAATTAATAGAAATGGAGCAGCTGGGTGCCCGTTTGCTGCGGGTACTTTGGCGCCTACTGCAACAACACTATCCCGACATAGACTGCGCGGCGCTCGGTCGGCGCTGCGAGCTGGGCGAGACCTGGTGGCAGGCCACCGGCAACGATACGCTTGTAAATGTAATGGTGTTGTTAAACGCCCTGCGCGACGATGGCGCGCCTGCCATTGCACTTGAACTGGGCGACCTTGCGCAATTGAGCGACCTCGGCCTGCTCGGCTATGCCATGCTTACCGCCGCCAACTGTGAGCAGGCCACGAATATCAGTTGTCACGCCTTCAGCGAAGCGAGCTTTTTAGTGCGGGTACACCTTGAGCGCGGCGAGCAACACGCGCTCATTCGCTTTGAACTTACCGACAACGCCCTGCCCATCGAGCAGCTGTTAATGGAGCTGTGCAGCGTCGCTGCCTGGCGCTATGTGCAAGGGATACTGCCCGAGGGCCGCGCCGCCGTGCCCGACTATGTAGAACTGACCAGCAGTCCACCTGACCACGCCGAGCGCTACCGCGAATTGCTGGGTTGCGAGGTGGTGTTCGACGCCCCGCGCAACACCATCGCCCTGCCCCTGCACTGGCTGAGCCGACCTATCCCCAGCGGCAATGAACAGGCGCTGATCGCCTGCTCTCACCACGTGCAGCAAATCGTCAGCGAGAGCTATCGCACAGCCGGCATTGCCCCGCAGGTTAAACGCCTGTTGATGTCGCGCCCCCAAGACTGCGAATTCAATTTGGCAAAAACGGCAAAGCTACTGCGCTTAAGCCCGCGCAGCCTGCGCCGACATTTGGAACAGAGCGGTCACAGTTTTCGCCAAATTTGTCTGAGCGTGCGCATGGAATTAGCGCGGGAGTACCTGTTTAATACGCACATGAGTTTGAAGGAGGTGGCCTACCAGCTCGGTTATAAACACCCGAGTAATTTCAACCGCGCCTTCAGCGATTACTATGGTCAGTCCCCGCAGACGATGCGACGGCAGCACCACCAGGCCTTTCAGCGCGAAGAGCCGCCTGGCGCAGGCTGACAACTCTGGCGTCGAAAACCCTACTGATGTAGACCCACAGGCCCCACAATAGCGGGCTAGCTGGCAACCGCCATACTTTAACTCGCTAAGAAGAAAAAAGGTTTACCTATGATTGCAGCCGACAACACCCCGATTCTGGTCGGAGTCAGCCAGCAGACCTACCGCGACACCGGCAACCCCGAGCGCACTCCTACCGATGCGCTGCAGGAAGCCCTGCAAGGCGCCCTCGACAACACCGGCAAAGGCGATGCACTGCGCGGCGCCATTGACGCCCTGTGTACCGAGCCCAGCCTGTTGGAAGTCTCGGAAGAACTGGCCGCATTACTTAACCGCTTCCCCGGGCCGGAATTAGCCAAGCGTTTGGGCTTTGATAATGCCCAGTGCCTGAAAGCCCCCGACGGCGGCAACGGCCCGCAAATGTTGATCAACCACTTCGCCGATGAGCTCAACCGTGGCAAGCGTCGCGCCGTGGCGATCTGCGGCGGCGAACTGACCGCGAGCTTTCGCACCCTGCTCGGCGGTGGCGGCGATATCGGCCACTGGCAGCAAGGCGCCAGTGGCGACACCGAACAGCCCTGGGCAGAACGCGACGGCGCCCACGCCCAGGAACACAAACACAATTTGTGGTTGCCCACCCATATGTACGCGCTGTTTGAAAATGCGCTGCGCCACCGCTACGGCCACAGCCTTGAACAACACCAGCAGCATATCGGCAAGATCATGCAGGGTTTGAGCGACACCGCTGCCGCTAACCCCGACGCCTGGTCCTACCAACGGCCACGCAGCGCCGAGCAACTCACCGGCTTTAACGAGCGCAGCCCCTGCCTCGCGCTGCCCTATAACAAATACCTGTGCGCCCAGATGAATATCGACATGGCAGCCGCGGTGATTATGACCACCGTCGGCACCGCACGCGAACTCGGCATTGACGAAGACCGCTGGGTCTACCTCAATGGTTGCGCCGAAGTGAATGATGTGTGGTTTGTTGGCGAGCGCGCTGACCTTTCCCGCTCCAACGCCGTCGCCCTGGCTGGTAAAACGGCACTGGCGCGCGCCAATTGCGAGATTGACGACATCGCCCTGATGGATATTTACAGCTGCTTCCCCTGTGCGGTGGAACTGGCCTGCGATGCGCTGGGTATCGACCCCTTCGGTGAGCGGGCACTGAGCCTCACCGGCGGCCTGCCCTACTTCGGCGGCCCCGGCCACGGTTACAGCCTGCACGCTGTCGTCACCATGGCCGAGCAACTGCGCCAGCAACCCGGCGCCAATGGCATGATTACCGCCAACGGCTGGTATATGACCAAGCAGGCCATTGGGATTTACAGCACGCGCCCTGCTCACCAAGACTGGCAGCGCGGCGACGATGCCCCCCTGCAACAGCAGATCGACAGTGAAGACCACCCCCGCATCGACGACGCCCCGGAAGGCCCCGGTGTTGTGGACAGCTTTACCGTGGTCTGCGACGGCGATGGCCCGCAGCAGGGCATTATCGTTGGCAGCCTGGACAATGGCCGACGCTTCATCGCCCACACCGAGAAAGACGACGCCCTGCTCGCACAAATGATGCATGAGGATATGATCGGACGGCGCGGCGTGGTGTCCACCGGCGAGGAACACAATCTGTTTAAGTTCGACTAAGTCAATCCGTACGCGCGGCGGCTGAAAACCCCGCCCATAAAAAAACCGGCAAATGCCGGTTTTTTTATGGCTTATCACCAGTGTGTGGCACGCGCTACTTACGCCATCGCGCGCGCATCACCGGTTTGCTTTAACAGGGTACGCAAAATCGCCTGACACTCTTTGCGGCTCATCAGTACCGGCACCGGATAGCCCGCACCTTCCTTGACCGCATCCGCGGCAATGGCAGCAATATCCTCTTCACGCAGCGTATCCAGTACATCGGGCACACCCAGGCGCGTATTCAAATCCGCCACCGCATCGATAAACTTCTCTGCCGCTTGGGCATCGCCAGTGCTGGCATCGGCCACACCAATCAAGCGCCCCAACTCAGCTAGCGGTTGTTCGGATGCCTTGGCCATAAAGCGCAATACCTCAGGCATCACCAATGCGTTTGCCAGGCCGTGTGGTGTGCCGTAATGACGCCCCAACTGGTGGGCGATCGCGTGAACATTACCCACCCCAGCATCGTTAATTGCCATGCCAGCGTAGTAGGCCGCTAACGCCATTTGCTCGCGCGCCTCGGCGTCGTTGCCGTCGCGGTAGGCGCGTGGCAGGTAGTCAAAAATCATTTTTACCGCCGCATAGCCGTAGCCATTGCTGCTCTCGGTGCCCCACAGGCTGATGTAGGTTTCCACCGCGTGAGTCAGTGCATCCATTCCCGTGGCGGCGGTAATCGGTGCTGGCATGCCCAGCAGCAGATCCGCGTCCAACGCCACCGCTTTGGGCAGCATTTTCGGGTCGGCCAAAAAGCACTTTTCATGACTCGCCGGGTCGGAAACCACCGCAGCAATCGTCGCCTCTGAACCGGTGCCCGAGGTGGTGGGCAATGCAAACAGGGGCAGCGGCATGGCCTTCACTTTGAAGTACCCTTCCAACTTGCGACCGTCGCGGCCATTGGTCGCCGCCGAAGCAATGGTCTTGGCACAATCAATTGACGAGCCGCCACCAATCGCCAGCACCGCATCGCATTTGTGCTGCTGTTGCAGTGCCAGGCCTTCATCAACCATTGCAAAAGTGGGGTCGGGAAGAATGCCATCATAAATTACGCACTCGACACCCTCTTCCTTCAACACCTCAACGGCCTTACCGACAATGCCCAGCTCCACCAAAATTTTATCGCTGACAATTAACACGCGCTGCGCGCCTTGGCGGGCGATATGTCGACACAGCTGCGCCGTGCTTCCCTGACCATTGAAGGCCATGTAAGCGAGCGACGGCATCAACTTGAAGGGAATGGCGATCAACGCCAGATACGTGCGCTGCAGCAGGGTTCTAAAAAATTTACTCATCCTTAACTCCATAGCAGGACAGTGATTCTGTAATAGCCAGTTCGGTATACGTAGTGGCTACCGACCAGTGGATCATGCCTTATCAGGCAGTTTCGCCCTGATACTTAGGCACGATACTCGCGCGCAGTTCTTTTTTCAGTATTTTGCCGCTGGGGTTACGTGGCAGCGCCGCCACATATTCGATCAGCTTCGGCGTTTTAAACCCGGCCAGTGAACTGCGACAGTGTTCAACCATCTCATCGACGGTGATCTCACCGTCTTCGCCTGCCACCAGCACGGCCAGGGGAACCTCGCCCCATTTTTCGTCCGGCACACCAATCACCGCTGCATCGGCAATTTTCGGGTGAGACATCAATACATTTTCAACTTCGGCGGGATAAATGTTTTCGCCCCCGGAAATAATCAAATCTTTCACACGGTCTTTAATAAACAGATAACCGTCTTCGTCCAGATACCCGGCGTCACCGGTATGCAGCCAGCCGTCCACCACGGTTTTTGCGGTGGCCTCTTCGCGCTTCCAATAGCCCTTCATCACCTGTGGGCCACGGCCGAGAATTTCGCCCACCTCACCGGTAGGCAGCGTATTGCCCTTGTCGTCGACAATACGCAACTCGGTGCCAAACACCGCGCGACCGCAGGAGCGCAGCAATTCAGGCTTGCCCTGCAGAGCACGCATGTGATCGTCGTTGGTGAGGAAGGTCAGTGCGGTGGTCGACTCCGTCTGGCCATAGCCCTGATAAAACTCGCAGTCGAAGACTTCCAAACAGCGCTTTAACAGATCCACCGAAATCGGCGACGCGCCGTAGTTAATCCAGCGCAGATTCGGGAATTCGTATTTCTCGATATCGGGAATGCAGGCCAAAGAGAACTGCAGCATCACCGGCACCACAGAAACATAAGTGATGTTCTCATTGGCCATGGTCTCGATCATGCCAATAGGGTCGTAGTCGCGGTGCAACACCAACTCGCAGCCGTAATACACCGCCATCAAGGCACCCACCAAGCCCAGGGCATGGAAGGTAGGCGCGATAATTAAGGCGCGGTCACCGGCGCGCGGCGCGCGGCCAGTGGTCAGCGGCGCTTGAATGCTGTTACAGATCAAATTGCGGTGGGTCAGCAAAGTGCCCTTAGGTAAACCGGTGGTGCCGCTGGTGTACATTTGAAACAGCACATCGTCGCCGTTCAGGGTCACTGCGTCCGGCGTCAGTGGTTCGCCCAGCCACTCGTTTAAGGGCACTGCGCCATCGACGTCACCCACAATAGAAACCTGCTCCACACCGGCCAGGTAGGAGCCGATCAATGGCGCAAATTCGCCGTCGACAAACAGCATGCGTACGTCGGCGTCTTCAGCAATAAAGCCAACCTCATCGGCGGTAAGGCGGTAGTTAATGCCTACCGGTACCACACCGGCGCGCGCACAACCGAGAAAAACCAGGAAGTTGTCCAGGGAGTTTTTGCTGAGAATGGCCACTCGGTCACCCTTGGTGATGCCGCGTGCCTGCAAGCGCGCCGCGACGTGACCCATTTTCTGCCAGGCGTCGGCGTAGCTTAAATGGCTGTCCGCATCATTGCCGAAGGGCGCTTCGGGGCGCATTTTTGCCTGAAAGGCCAGGTACTCAACAAAACTATCAAACATGGATGTCTTCCTTATCGTTTTTATCAGAGGGCGCGCGCCCCGCTACGCAGCCTGCGGCCCGTAGCGCAGCGCCGCAAACCGCCGACGTTGCCAATCACTGTCACCGAACAGGGTGTCGATAACCATTAGTCGCTTTAAGTAGTCGCCAATGCTCAGCTCTTCGGTCACGCCCATACCGCCGTGAAGCTGCACCGCTTCCTCGGCGACTGCGCGGCCGTGTTTGCCTACCATGGCTTTCAGCGCCGCCGTATCACTGGCTGCCTGCGCTTCGCCACCACTGTGCGAACACAGCGCACGCACCAGTAGCGAACGGCATTGCTCAGTGGCCGTGTACATATCCACCATGCGGTGTTGTAGGGCCTGGAATTTGCCGATGGGCTGACCAAACTGTTTGCGGGTATTGCTGTACTCCACCGTTTCTTTCAGCAGCTTTTCCATCGCGCCAACCGCTTGAGCCGACACCGCAATGGTCGCTTCGGCAATCACCGTTTCGACCATTGCCAGGGCGGCATCGCCATCGCAGATCACGCTGTCGCCGGTGAGCTCCACCGCATCGAATTGAATATTTGCGACGCGCTGGCCGTCCATCAATTTGAAGGCATCGCGCTGTACGCCATTGCTTGTCGCGGGCACCGCAAACAGTGTGTAGGCGTCATCCAGCCACGCGGCCACAACCAGCACATCGGCGGCCGCGCCGTTGAGCACCAGCGTTTTACTGCCGGTCAGGCGATACCCGTCAGCACTGCGCTCAGCGCGGCAGTCCATGGCGTCGAGCTGGTGGCGGCTACGGCGTTCCTGATAGGCAAACGCGGCGTGGCAGCTGCCCGCCATAATTTCTTCCAGGTAGCGGCCTTTTACTGCCACGTTATTGCCGCGCGCAATCAACTGAGCGCCCAGCAGAATCGAACCCAGATAAGGCTCAACGGCAACGCTGCGACCCATGGCTTCCATTAGCACAGAGGTATCCACCACCGAACCGCCAAAGCCACCTTCCGCTTCGGGCAGGGGCACGGTCAGCCAACCCAGCTCGGCGTAGTCCTGCCACACCTTGCCGGAAAAGCCTGTCTCTTCAGCCAGGTACTGCCTGCGTTGGTCGGCGTCGTAACGCTCGGCCATATATTTATCGATACTGTCTTTGAGCAGTTGCTGCTCAGCATTGAGTGAAAAATCCATAACGCCCTCCTACAGCCCCAGCCCAAATTTCGCGATGATATTTTTTTGTACTTCGTTACTGCCGCCGTAAATGGTGCAGGCCCGACCGTACATATACTCCCGTCGCGCTTGGTCGCCGTAGTCATGGCCCAGCGATGACAAATCGGCATCGGCCGGCAGCACGCTGCCGTACAGTCCCGCCACATCGAAAAACAAATTCTGCACAGCCTGTTGCAGCTCCGTACCTTTGAGCTTGAGCAAGGACGACTCCATGCCCGGTGCGCCGCCATTGGCCACGGTGGCCAGCACGCGCAGCTCGGTGTATTCCAACGCCATCAACTCCATTTCAATATCGGCCATGCGCGCCTGAAACGTGGGGTTATTCAGCAGCGACTGGCCGTCGTCGTTCTCATCGGCCGCCAGCTTGCGCACGTTATTCAGCACTTGCTTGCAGTAAGCGATACCAGACAGCGCAGTGCGCTCGTGGCTGAGCAGCGCCTTGGCATAGGTCCAGCCCTGATTCTCTTCACCGATGCGGTTTACCACTGGCACCCGCACGTTTTCAAAGCTGACTTCGTTTAAGTGATGCTCACCGTCAATGGCAATAATCGGCGACACGGTGATGCCTGGCGTGCGCATATCAATCAGCAAGAAGCTGATGCCCTGCTGCGGCTTGCCGCTGTTGTCGGTGCGTACCAGCGCAAACATCCAATCGGCATACTGGGCGTAAGTGGTCCAGATTTTAGTGCCGTTAATCACATAGTCGTCGCCATCACGTTCGGCGCGAGTTTGCAAACCGGCCAGGTCACTGCCCGCGCCCGGCTCGGAGTAGCCCTGACACCACCAGGTGTCACCGTTGAGAATGCCGGGCAAGAATTGCTGCTTTTGTTCCTCGGTGCCAAAGGTGTAAATCACCGGCCCGACCATCTTCAAACCAAAGGGCGGCACATCCGGCGCGCCAGCTTCAGCCAGGGCGCTATCGAAAATGTATTTTTGGGTGTCGCTCCAACCACAGCCGCCGTGCTCAACCGGCCAGCCCGGCGCCACCCAACCCTTGTCGAAACGCTTTTTCTGCCACTCGATGGTCGCGGCTTTGAAGGTCTTGGGGTCGCGAATTCGCGCTGCCATATCGTCGTTAAAGTTGTCGCGCAAAAACGCCCGAACTTCCTCTTGGAAGGCGAGCTCTTCTGCAGAAAATGTCGCGTGCATAGCTTTCTCTCTATTATTGGCAGGCCACGCTGCATCCTGAATCTAGGCTATCAGCAGCGTACAGAAAGGGGTTAGTCCCCGGGCGCCGTTTGTTGGCAGCGGCCGACCCGGGGCAAGCAGACTTACCGCGGCTGCATGCGAATGCCGCCATCCATACGGATCACTTCAGCATTGAGGTAGTCGTTTTCGATAATGTGCATCGCTAAGCTGGCAATTTCCTCGGGCTGGCCGAGGCGCTTGGGGTTAAGTACCGACTGCGCCAACGACTGGCGCGCTTCTTCAGGCAAAGACGCCAACAGCGGCGTGTCGATCAAGCCCGGTGCAATGGTGTTTACACGAATGCCATAGCTCGCCAGGTCGCGGGCAATTGGCAGCGTCATGCCAACAACACCGCCCTTACTGGCGCTGTAAGCGGCCTGGCCAATTTGGCCGTCGAAGGCAGCAACCGATGCGGTGTTGATAATCACCCCGCGGCCACCAAATTCGTCGATGGGGTCTTGCTTGGCCATGGCTTCGGCCGCCAAACGCAGCACATTAAACGAGCCCACCAGGTTAATGTCGATCACACGCTTAAACTGGTCCAGCGGGAAGGCGCCCTGCTTGCCCACTGTTTTAATGGCGTTGCCAATACCGGCGAAATTGCAGCAGATGTGAATCGCGTCGAAGGCCTCCAAACAGGCCTTCACCGCCGCTTCCACAGAGGCTTCGTCCGCCACATTGGTGGCAACAAACAGCGCTTTGTCGCTGCCCAGCTGTTCAGCCAGGGTCTGACCGAGGGCTTCGTTCATGTCCAGAATGGCGACCTTGCCGCCCGCTGCCACAATCGACTCTACCGTCGCTTTACCCAAACCCGATGCACCGCCGGTGACCAGGGCAACTTTTCCGTTTACATCCATCTTTCTACTCCTAAACGTTATGAGTGAAACCGCGCTTAGGCGCGATCAACAAAGGGAACGAAGCTGTCGGCGAATACATCGCGGGCAATAATCAGCTTCATAATTTCTGAGGTACCGGCAAAAATGCGGGTAATACGCGCATCGCAGTACATACGGGAAATCGGATACTCGTCCATGTAACCCGCACCACCGTGCAGCTGCACACCCTCATCAACCATGCGGCACAGCAACTCACTGGTATATAGCTTGGCTTTGGCGGCATCTTCTGCGGTTAACTGGCCACGGTTATGCACGGCAACACACTGGTCGACATAGGCCTGAGCCACATCCAATTCGGTGCGCAGTTCGGCCATTTTGAACTGGGTGTTCTGCATTTTTGACAGCGGCTTACCAAACACCTTGCGCTGCTCACAGAATTCACGCGTCACTTCAAACGCCTTCTGCGCTGAAGACAAAAAGCCGCAGGCGCCAATCAAGCGCTCTTCAGCCAGGCCTTCCATCAGGTAAATAAAGCCCATGGTTGGGTCGCCCAGCACGTTCTCTTTGGGAATACGCACTTCATTGAAGAACAGTTCGGCAGTGTCCTGCGCCTTCATACCCATCTTCTTCAAATTGCGACCGCGCTCGAAGCCTTCCATGCCACGCTCCACCAAAAACAGGCCCATCGCGTGGGGGTTGTTTTCCGGATCGGTCTTGGCCGCTACGATCACCACGTCGGAATTAATGCCGTTGGTGATATACGTTTTGTTACCACTCAGCAGCCAGTGGTCGCCCATGTCTTTAGCCACGGCGCGCATACCAGCAAGGTCGGAACCGGCGTCGGGCTCGGTCATCGCCACTGCCAGAATCAATTCACCACTGACGCAGCGCGGCAAAAAGCGCGCCTTTTGTTCTTCACTGCCAAAGCGGTCGATATAGGGGCCAACCAAACGGCTGTGTAGGGTATTCGCCCAGTCACCGGCGTAAACGTTGGCGGTTTCTTCAATAATGATCTGCTCAAAACGGAAGTCGCGGTCGCCCATGCCGCCGTACTGCTCGTCGGGCCAAACCATTAAAAAGCCCTGCTCACCGGCCTTTTTAAATACCTCCCGGTCAACAATGCCCTGCTCGCGCCAAGCATCCACATTCGGGGCCACTTCCTGTTCCAGGAATTTGCGGTAGGCCGAACGAAACATTTGCTGCTCTTCTGTAAAATCTCTGGGAAGCATGGTTCTTCTCTCGTTATTCAATCGGCGCGCTGGCGCCGAGGTTTGTTTTTCCTGCCAGAGCCGAGGCTCGGCACTGCGTGTCGACGCACAGCATCGCCTCGCCGCCCCCAAAGCGGCAATGATTGACCGTGACAACCACTTGACATTTTCTTACAAAAAACGGGAATCCCCCGCCCACTGGCGCGCATCGACCACCGCCGTCGCCTGCCGACTAGACCCTAAAAAACGCCTGCCCTACTGTGTCTGCCAAGATGTGCCGCACTGCGGCTAGCCACAACGAGGAACACCATGAACAGCACCAGCGTTGACTACCAAGACTACCCGCGCCAACCCAATCGCAAGCTGACGCATATTCCCGGTGACAGCGGCCTGCCCCTGTTCGGCCAGACCTTCAGTTTTTTGAAGAACTACAAAGCGCTCACCGAAATGCGCTACCGCAAATACGGCAAAATTTCGCGCGGCAACACCCTGTTCCAACACAGCCTGACCCTGCTCGGCCCGGAAGCGAACGAACTGGTACTGAAAAACAGCGACGGCCAGTTCTCCAGCATGCTGGCCTGGAACCCGTTATTGGACAGACTCTTCCCCAACGGGCTGATGCTGAAAGACGCCGAGGCCCACCGCTACGACCGTAAAATTCTGCAAGGCGCGTTTAAAAAGGCTTCTATCGAAGGCTATTTGCACACCATGAGCCCGCACCTGGAGCGCGGTCTGGAAGAATGGCCCAAGGGCAAAGAGTTCCACTTTCAACACGCCGTAAAACAACTGCTGCTGGAAGTGGCCGCCGAGGTGTTTCTAGGTGTGGAAATGGGCGAAGAAGCCAGCGGCGTGAATACCGCCTTCGTGGACACCATGCTTGCCTCAATGGCGGTATTAAAGCTCCCCATCCCCGGCACGCTTTGGCATCGCGGTCTGACCGGCCGCAAGCATTTAGAAGACTTTGTGATGGCGCATATCGACGACAAGCGCAAACACGAAGGCCGGGATATTTTCTCGCAGATCTGCCACGCCACCGATGAAGACGGCAACTATTTCTCCGACGAAGCGGTGCGCGACCATATTATTTTCCTGCTGTTCGCTGCCCACGACACCACAACCAGCACACTGTGCTCCATTGTTTATGCACTGGCCAAGAACCCCGAGTGGCAGCAGCGACTGCGCGAGGAATACGCAGCTATCGGCAAAGACCAGCTCGACTACGACGACCTGAATAAACTCGACGACAGTAAGCTGGTGTTTAAAGAAGCCCTGCGCATGTATCCCCCCGTGCCCGCCATTCCGCGCCGCACCCTGAAAGACATGGACATTTTTGGCTACCACGTGCCCAAAAACACCGCAGTGGCCATCTCACCGCTACTCACCCATTACATGGAAGAGTATTGGAGCAACCCCAACGACTTCGACCCCGAGCGCTTTTCCAAAGAACGCGCCGAAGACAAAAAGCACTTCTTCCAATGGGTGCCCTTTGGCGGCGGCGCACACAAATGCCTGGGGCTGAACTTTGCCGAAGTGCAAACCAAGCTGTTCCTGTTCCACCTGCTGCGCCGCTATAACATTAAGGTGAAAGACGGCTATGAAATGCCCCGCAGCTGGGTACCGTTGATCTTCCCTGCCGACGGCCTGCCCGTGAGCTTCGAGCCCATCTGAAACGACTAGTAAAACCATCTAACGGCGGCTCGCGTACACGGGCCGTCGTTTTTACTTTCAGTGAATACTTATGCCTGAACATTTACCGCTATCGCGATGCGCGAACGTCCTGCGTGCCTTCGCGCCAAGCACGGCCGCGCCCGCTTAAACGGTACGCCGATAAGTAAGCAGGCCACCACACAACATAACTGCACGAGAAAAGCACCATGCCCGCTCCTTACTTCCCCGAATGCGAAAGCTCAGACTGGCAAACCATGCCGATGGTAGAGGGCACCTCCTTCGACAGCCACCTCGGCGCATTTGAATTTCGTAAACTCGGCAATAACACCGCCCAGGCGCGCTTTGGCTGCGACGAAAACAGTAAAAATATTCAGCACGGCATACACGGCGGCTACCTCGCCGCCCGCGCCGAACAAGTGTTTTACCTGCCACTCTACACTGAGCGCTGCGTAGCATTGGGGCGTGTCGTCACCATCGATTTCGGTATGCAGTTTTTACAGGGCGGCAAGCTCGGGCAAGACATCATCGCCGATGTTGAGCTACTTCAGGAAACCGGCCGCATGGGCTTTACGCGCGGCACGCTCAGTCAGACAGGAAAGATACTGTGCAGCTTTAGTGCCACACTACGAAAGCTGCCTGCTTAAGGGTTAATCGGTAAAAAAGCTGCGGTGAAACGAAATGGTGTAAAAGCAGCAAACGCTACTTCCACCCCTGCCGCCAGTTATCCGTATTCTTCAACACCGTCCAGTCAATCGACTCGGTGCGCTTGGACATTACGGCCTCAATCACACAGTCCACCACCACGCCCTCTTCATCAAACTCCACCTCCGTCACCATAAAGTGCTTTTCTTTATTGACTGGCTGAACCGCCGTCCACTTGCTGTGGAGGAGTTTTTTGGGATTGATGGGGTTCATGGTCAAGTTTGCTCCTTTGCGGCTCATAGTACGAAGGCCACGAGATTGTACGACTGTAGGTACTTAGCAGATATACGCACCCCGGAGGTTCCCGGCACTCTCCGGCGTCGGCCTGCCTTGCTTTGTTAAATACCTCACTGCTACCATGCGCATAATATATACGCATAATGCATGCAGGAGGTTCTGTAATGCGCGAGATATTTGATAAGAAGGCCCCTAAAAAGGCGACAAACCTTAGTATAAACAGTAGCTTACTTGCCGAAGCAAGGAGCTTAAAGGTAAACCTTTCTGCTACCCTTGAGCGAGCTCTGGAAGAGGAAGTCAGAGCAAGCAAGCGCAGAAAATGGCGCGAAGACAACAAACAGGCCATCGAGAACTGCAATCGCCTTGCGGAAAGCGGGCTCTTTGCTGACAAACATCGGGGCTTCTAATGAAGCAATTTGACCTGTACGAGAATCCAGATTCTGATAGCCACGCAACCTACCCTTTCTTCGTGGATGTACAAACCGGCCTACTCGATGATCTCAATAGCCGCGTCGTTATACCGATTTCCCCGGTACAGGATGCAAAAACATTTCCCAAAAACCTGTGCCCAATTGTAGAGATTGGGAACGAACAATACGCCCTTCTTACCCATCAAATTACGACGGTGTCTGCCTCATTTCTCACTCGAAAAGAGGGCTCGTTGCTACTTAATAGAGCAGACATTATTTCAGCGCTCGATTTTCTCCTGACGGGCATTTAACGCCGGCGTCAGGGGCAGACAAAATGGAGCGCGCTTTTGTGCAACAATGAGCGGAGCGATTGCACAAAAAGTGCGGGGTTTTGGCTGTCCCGCCGCGCTTTTCAGCGGCTAACTGCGCGCCCTTGTTAGTGATTGAACAACGCATACACAACAATCCCAATGGCAACTATTACAACTAAAGCACCAGTTGCTGCGGCAAACGAACGCTGAAACGATTCAGGCTCTCCCTCTGGCACAAACGCGACGTGGTAGCTAAAAGCCTTACCAGAAAGAAACCCAAACATGATTGATGCACCAAAGAATAAAAGCATCACACCAATCTCTAACAGTTGATTTGACCACTGTGACCAATTTGCAACACCCGCTGAACGCAGCAGGAACAAACAGATCATCAAAGTCAATATTGCCCTGAAAGCCTGATATAGCCTGTAATACATTTGCGACATCTTAATCACTAACGCCGTAAGCAGGCGCGTAAAAACCGTCCGGCGCCGAAGGCGCGTAGTTGATTGATTTGTTATGCATTATTTACGCTTAGGAAAAAAATCCTTAATTTCAGAAATCGATTGATCAAATTTTAGTGGCTTGTACTCAAACCTTGCTAACGCACCTGGCCCCATCAGGTGTTTGAACCGTGCTTCCGTGACACCAGAAACATCAGGATTGTAGACAATAATCTTTTTAAGAACGGTATCACCGACAGTGCCTAAACCATATAGAAGCCTGAAAAAAGCATCCGTTTCTGGAAGCGAGTACCCGATGATAAATATATACTCTGCCTCTTCAAGCTCCTTAGCGGTAGCACTCCAAATAGTTGAGAGTAATTGATGGTAGTCTGCTTTATTCCACGCAGGAGGAACTATGACTGGCTCTGGCTTCACTCTTACATCAGTGTATTTCGTATAGTAATCCTGAAGTTGGCTACCAATTGGAATTTTGCAGTTTCCTCTTTCTTCACCGAATCCTTGATAACTATACACAGAAAAGTACTCCTGCAATGTAAGTGGTTGAACGGCACCACTGTCTTCTCGCACTGCCCAATTAAGAGAGCCGTGTAACTTTAATAAAGAAACAGGATGACTTGCGTTAACGGACGGCCCAAAGCCATAAACAGGGCCCAAACCACATCTATGCATAGCAACATCTAGAGCAATATCGTAGTTAAATGATATTACTGCTGGTTTTTTTACCGGGTGAGCTTCTTGTTTCAAATAGCCAAGTAACTCAGCAAATTTCTCGTAGCTACTTGGTGCATGTATGTATCGCCCTCTAGTTGGAAAATCTATCGTCCTTTCTAGAGTTACGACGATTAATTCTTTCAAAGACGCTATCGCCAGTGGTATCTCTTCAGGCTCAAACCCAGGCAACTTTTTAAGTACATTTGCGATTTCTAGTGCAGTAAATATTGACTCAATATTGTTTAGGTCAATTTGTGATTTTGAGTGAACCGATTGAAGTGAAGATATAGCTTTGAATACTCTTTCGAAGTCTTCATTTTTCCCTGCCACATCATTAGTGCTTAGAAGTCTGGAAGCCGTATCCAAGAAATCATTCATTAAAGGCGCTCCACAATCCTTGGAAGCCCCTGCGCCTAGAATAAAAACTATATCACCCATGTTGTGGGAGTCTCCTTATGTATAACGCCAGCCATCACAGGAGGCAAGCTTGGAGCGCAGCGGAGAGTTTGATGTCCTTGTGTATGGCATTGTTAGAGTATTAATACTCGTTGTTATCATCGGCCATCATATCTCGAATGTGTTCATCTAAATCGACATCAAAATACTCAATCGCATCGTAGTGAGAAGTGGCGATATAGGTATCCCCCAAATCAGCAGCCCTCAATTTTGAGTACCCATTTATCTTTAGGCCGCACGCGACACATTGAAATGTTTCTGGTCGCATTACTTGTCTTTCGATAATTCCATCATCACTAACTTCCTTCTTGGCTTCGCCTGCCGCTTTCCCTTGCAATAAAGCCGTACTACCACACGCTGGGCAATTCACACGATGACCGTAATGTCGAAGGGAGACCGTATCCGCTTGCTTACGAGCCTGCTCTTGCTCTTCGGGAGTTTTATCTCCCCACACAGTTTTATGCGCTGTAATCGTGCCCTTCACTGTGTTTGCGGTATCGTCTTTAAGTGCTGATATCTCTTCTTTGGCCTGTTCTGCCACCTCGTTTCCGAAAAGCGATTCCAGTGACTCGCCAATTTCGTTAGTCAAAATCTGAGAAACCGTAAAGAAACTAGGAAGCCATGACGAAGTGCCTATGTTTTCAAAAGGCATATTTCCAGAGTGAACTTCACTATTTCTACGCGCTACTTGGCTTGCGCAGAAGTTTGAATGTTCCCTTGTAAAGCCGTCAATCAAGTCTTCGACCCTTTGTATCAACTCAGTTATAGATGCTGATTTTGCGACGAATCTTTGCTTTTTGGTCGGCTTATCTAAAGCGTGGAGCAAATTATTCCAATCTTTGCTATCGGCCAATAGGACTGGAGAGACATTTGCAACGGCGGCTCGGACTAGCATTTCAACAACAAAGGCCGACCACAACCCAAATTGCCAATTGTTGTCTTGATGCTCAAACATTATCTCAGCGTAAAGTTGTGCCTTTGCGAACAATGATTCTTTTGACCATTCGTGGCTTGTTTGCTCCATTGACTATCCTTTAACCTCAGCTAAGTAGACCCTTTCAATCCTTCTATTCATTCCTTCAGCGGTAACGGCGGAACGCGAATGGAAGGTTTGCCAATTGTCAATTAGAAGGCATTGGCTGCGATTACCCAAAACTACTGCTTCATAGCCAACCTTAGCGAGACGACCTATAACCCTGGAGCGCAAGGATAACGCTAATTTATTTATTGGCTGAATAAGAAGGGAATCCCACCTGTAAAAATCACCTTCAAATAAACGAAGAGGACTTAAACGACCGATAAGCCTGCGCCTCGGCCGGAATAATGCGCGGCGCAAATCATGAATATTTTCCCCTTCAAAAATCCGTTCTGATTTTACGACTCGGGTTTCTACGGACAGTGCAGGCACTCTGCAGCAAAGCAGTAGATATCTTGGGGGGCGAAACCAATGTGCCATATCACTGTGAAAAGGAAATTCTTCTACTCCATAGTTTCCGCTATAACTACTTGCTTCCAATGAGGCTTTATCGGCTGGCCTCAATTCTTGAACTGTTTTCGCGCCAGGAACATTGATTACTGTCCCGATGTTGGTAGCAATCTCCTTCGAACTATCACCAAAAGACTGACCATCAAACGTGACATACCCATTTTCTGCTAGCTTCTTGAAGAGTGTGCTCATACGTCGATACCTTACAAATCTAACATTCGTATATCGCGCACGCTCGTTTTGCCTGAGCACAACGCCGCGACCCAATAACATAAGCGATTGAATTTACGAGTAAGCCGACGTATTCACACAAAATCGGGGACTGGAATAACGCGCATGCGCGTTTATCTTGAAGGCGGGGTGTCATAGCTCTTGCCCGTATTTCCTTATGTGGCTGTTTTGCCGCGCTTTTTTGTAAATCGCTCAGGATTAACGCGCATTCCTTGCTGGAAATACGAGCATAAAGGCTTGGCGGGCAAAAAACTATAGGCGGTGTGAATAGGTGCTTTGCCAGCAGATAACGGCTTGAACGCTGGGCTTTATTGCCAGTGCTAGAAACAAAAAGGCCCTCGAATGAGGGCCTGTTAGGTGGTTTACAAGCGGGAGGTTTAGAAGCGCAGCACCCCTTCCACGGCGACGCTGCGGGGCGCGTCAGTAGAGGCAAAGTGGGCGCCTACAAACAGCGGAACGTCGTTACCGTGTGAGGTGGTAATTTCGTTGGTGAGGTTTTTACCCAGCAGGGCCAGCTCCCAGCCCTGGGCGAAACTCATCAGTGACAGGCGGCTGTTGATTTTATAGAAGGCGTCTTGCTTGTCGGCTTCGTCGCGGTCCTGGGTGGTGTAGTACTCCTCGGTGTAGTTCAGATCCAACTGGAAGCGCATTTCCATGCTGTCGCCAATAGGCCGAACATATTGCCCGGTAAGGCTTGCGGTGACTTCCGGCGCGTAGTCGGTGCCCTCGCCAGAGAGGTCCTGGCGGCAGTCGGGGTTCCCAGCGCGGAAGGCGGCATCGGTTTGCACGGCGGTACAGGGGCCGTCTTCGAAGGAGGTGAAGTAGGAGTCCAGCCACGCTGCCGACGCACCAATGGTCAGCCGTTCACTCAGGGCCATGCGGAAGTCCGCCTCTACCCCTTGGGTGATCGACTCCGCAGCGTTGCCCACCACGTAGCCGGTGAGGGTGAAGTTACTCACCTGGCGGTTGGCAAACTCGGTGTAGAACGCCGCGGCGTTGAAGGTGGCGGCACCGTCAAACAAGGTGGTTTTTACCCCTAGCTCGAAGGTGTCGGCTTCTTCGTCTTCATAGGTGAAGGCGTCCTGACTGGAGGTGGTGTCGCTGGCGTTAAAGCCGCCGTCTTTAAAGCCTTTGGCGTAGCGGAAGTAGCTCATCACATCTTCAGTGGCGTACCACTGCAGGTTGAAGGCCGGTGAGACGTTTTCCACACTGCGCTCGTTTTCGATATCGTGGTTTTCTGAGTTATTCAGCGCACCAGCGATGACGGCATAGAGCGGGTTGATGGCCCGCTCTTTGGAGCGGAAGCGCGCAACATCCAGGTACTTAGTGGCTTCTTTTTGGTCTTCACCCCAGCGCAGGCCCAATGTGGCACTTAGCGTGTCGGTGATATTCCAGGTGGCCTGACCAAATACCGCGAGGCTGTCGGTGGTTTGTTCAAACTCGGTAAAGGTCGCTAACTGGGTGGGCAGCGATAGGCCCAATAGCGAGCTGGGAATCCCCACGGCGTCGAAGTCCAGGTTCAGCCACAGGGTGCTGGTCAGGTCTTGGGTGTGGGCGTAAATACCGCCGATGTAGTCGATGCGCTCACCCACAGTACCCGCGATGCGAAACTCCTGACTGATTTGGGTGAAGTCTTCGGTGTTTTCGGTGCCGATAAATTCCAGGTCGGTAAAGTCGGCATCCAGGTTAAAGAAGAAGTCGAAGTGGGAGTAACCGGTGATGCTGGTTAGGGTCACGGTGTCAGTGAGTGCATACTCCAGCGTAAACACAGCGGCTTCGCTGTTGTTCTGGGTAAAGGCCGGTTGCCAGTCGAACTGCTTGTCGGACTTGCGGCGGTCAAACTTGCCATCTTCGCGCGGGTCGATTTCGTCTTCGAGGTTGAAGGACAGTAGCGGCAGTGGAATGTTTATCGGCAAGTTGATGGGCAGTGAAATATTCGACTGGTACAGATTAAAGGTACCGGTGTTGTCGGTGAGCTGGAAGGTGGTGCCTTGAATGCCGAAGTCGGATTTTTCCAGCTTGAGGTTTACATCCAGCTTGTCGGTGGCGTCCCAGCGCAGTGCCAGGCGCAGCGAGTCTTCGGCGCGCTGGGCTTCGTCGCGGTCGAGAATAAAGTTGTCGACATAGCCGTCTTCTTCCAGGCGTTTGTAGGCAGCGCGGGCTGAGAAGTTACCCCCTAGCGGCGTATTCAGAATAGCAGTCACTTCCCGCGCGCCGATCTCGGGGTTGTATTGGTAGGCAATTTCGCCGCCCAACTCGTCGTTGGGGCGGCTGGTGCTGATGTTCACCGCACCGGCGATGGTGTTCTTACCGAACAGGGTGCCCTGCGGGCCTTTGAGCACCTCAACCAGTGCAATATCAAGGAAAGGCGCTTGGAACTGCTGGCCGCGACCGGCGTAGATGCCGTCGATAAACATCCCTACCGACTGTTCAAAGCCGCGGTTGTCACCCGAGCCAACCCCGCGAATATAGATGGCGTTACCCTGACCGGTAACTGCCATTTTAAAGTTGGGTACGTAGGCGGTGAGCTCTTCGATACGCTGCAAGCCGGCATCGCGAATTTTGGCGCCATCTACCGCGGCAACGGCAATGGGAACATCTTGCAGGCTCTGCTGTTGTTTCTGGGCGGTGACAATCACTTCTTCGAGCTGGGCGCGAGGTTTACCTTCAGCCGCGAACCCGGCGGCTGGCAGCACGGCCAAGGCCAACGCGGTAGTGCACCATCGTCTGGGGTTTACCATAGCAATTCCTTATTAGTGTTATTCGCCAGCATAGTGACGCAAACAGGCACAAGGAAGATTGTTCAACGGTGCCGGATGTGTCGCGGCGCGACACATCCGTTATCCGCTGGCGGTATCAAGAAAACCCCATCGGAATTGCGCAGCGCCCCATTGCAGGTGCGCTGAGGCGATGCCTACCCCGCTAGAAGCGCACAAGGCCTTCTAGGGCCAGGCTGCGCGGGGGATCGGTGGCGGCAAAGTGGGCGCCAACAAACAGGGGAACATCGTTGCCCGCGGGGCGCGTCATTTCGTTGGTGAGGTTTTTGCCGACCAAGGCCAGCTCCCAGCCCTGATTGAAGTGCGCCAAGGACAAACGGCTGTTTATTTTGTAGTAGGCCTCCTGCATATCGGCAGCGTCGCGGTCCTGGGTGTAGAAGAATTCATCGCTGAAATTCACATCCACCTGCAGGCGCAGCTCCATGCTGTCGCCAATCGGTTGCAGATACTGACTGGTGAGGCTGCCGCTGTATTCCGGCGCGTAATCGGTGCCCTGGCCGCTGAGGTCCTGGCGGCAATCCTTATTGCCCTGCTCCGACGCCGTGCGGGTTTGCTCGGCGGTACAGGGGCCGTCGGGAAAGGCGGTGAAATACGAGTCCAGCCATGCCACAGAGGCGCCAACAAGCAGCCGCTCGGTAAGCGCCCAGCGCATATCCGCTTCAAAGCCCTGGGTAATGGACTCGGCGGCATTGCCCACCACGTAGCCGGTCAGCGTAAAGTTACTGACCTGGCGTTCCATAAACTCGGTATAAAACAGCGCCGCATTCACAGTCATGGCGCCGTCGAGCAAGGTGGTTTTGATACCCAGCTCGTAGGTGTCGGCCTCTTCGTCCTCGTAGGCAAAGGCGTCCTGACTGGCGGTGGTGTCGTTGGCGTTAAAGCCGCCATCTTTAAAGCCTTTGGCGTAGCGGAAATAGCTCATGACATCTTCATTGGCATACCACTGCAGATTGAAGGCCGGTGAAATATTGTCGACTTTGCGGGCGTTTTTAATGTCGTGATTTTCCGAGTTATTGAGCGCACCAGCCAGCACCGCATAAACGGGATTGGGGGTGCGCTCCTTGCTGCGGAACTCGGCAATATCCAAATACTTGTGGGCCTGCTTCTCATCCTGCCCCCAGCGCAAACCCAAGGTGGCACTCAGCGACTCGGTAATGGCCCAGGTGGCCTGACCAAATACCGCCACGCTGTCTGTGTCTTGCTGGTATTCGCTAAACGTGGCGAGTTGGCTGGGTAGGGAAATGGTGGTGCCCGGCAGCGAAATGGAACTGGGTACCCCCAGTGCCTGGAAGTCCAGGTTTAGCCAAAGCGTGCTGGTAAGCTGCTGCTTGTGGGCGTACACGCCGCCGATAAAGTCGATGTTGTCGCCGATATTCCCCGCCAGACGAAACTCCTGGCTGAGCTGGCTGAAGTCTTCAGTGTTTTCGGTGCCGATGAACTGCAGGTCGGTGAAGTCGGCGTCGAGGTTAAATCGAAAATCAAACTGGGAATAGCCGCTGACGCTGGTGAGCGTGAGGGTTTCACTCAGGGCGTATTCCACCGTGAATACGGCGGATTCACTGTTATTTTGGGTAACTGCGGGTTGCCAGTCGAACTGACGGTCTGACTTGCGGCGGTCCAGGCGGCCGTCTTCGCGGGGATCAATTTCGTCTTCAAGGTTTACCGAGTACAGCGGCACGGGCAGTGACACTGGCGGCGTGACGGGCAAGCCGAAATTCGACTGGTACAGTGAAAAGGTGCCGGTGTTATCCACCAGCTGGTGGGTGGTGCCCACTTGGCCAAAATCCGACTGCTCCAGTTTGAGGTTGATATCGAGATCATCGCTGGCGCGCCAGCGCAGGCCCAGGCGCAGCACATCTTCGGCGCGCTCGGTTTCATCCTGGTCGAGAATAAAATTATTCACGTAGCCGTCTTCGGTTAAACGCTTATACGCTGCCCGCACTGCAAAGGCATCGCCCAGCGGCACATTAACGGTGGCGGTGACCTCTTCTGCGCCAATTTCCGGGTTGTGCTGGGCGCTGAATTCGCCGGAGAAGGCATCACTGGGTTTGGCGGTACTGATGTTGACGGCGCCGGCGATAGTGTTTTTACCGAACAAGGTGCCCTGCGGTCCTTTTAGTACTTCCACTAAGGCAATATCGAGGAACGGCGACTGGAACTGCTGACCGCGCCCGGCGTAGATGCCGTCGATAAACATGCCCACCGATTGCTCAAAGCCGCGGTTGTCACCCGAGCCCACACCGCGAATGTACACCGCATTGCCCTGCCCGGTGACCGCCATTTTAAAATTGGGCACATAGGCGGTGAGCTCTTCAATACGCTGAATACCGGCATCGCGAATTTTAGCGCCATCGACGGCGGCCACGGCTATTGGCACATCCTGCAAGCTTTGCTGCTGCTTCTGAGCGGTGACCATCACCTCTTCCAACTGCGGCCGCGATTTGCTGTCCTCGGCCAGCGCCGCAGCGGGTAATACGGCCAGCGCCAGCGCACCGATACAGCATTTGCGAACTCCCATAGTCACTCCTTATTTGTATTATTTTGGTATGGAGGATCAGTGGCCTTAATGAGTAAGGCCGTAAATTGCGTTACGACTTTTAGTTATCAGTTATTTATTTGCCAGCCACCGCCTATTCACCACTGGAGACGATAGGCAAGGCCTCGATAGGTATCACCGGCAGCACCACACTGGAGGGCCGGTCGGCATCGCTGTATACGGTCATCACCCCCGCCAGCTGGTCGACAAGGTCTAGCACTGGCGGGATGCCGCGCGGGAAGTCACTGGCACCGACGGAGATGCGCAGCGCGTGCCCGCGTTTAATCACCGCGCTGGTTGAAAATATCTCCACATTGATGGCCACCACCTCGTTCATTGCCAGGGGCTGACGGCTCTCGGCGGTATATAGGTGCCAGGGCTGAATCATATTGCCGGCAACATAGCGCGACTGGTTAGGGTCCACCGCCCGCGCCGACGCCGTAAGCAAACCACTGGTCAGTTGCCGCGATACGCCGTCGGGGGAGACATCGCTCACCCTCACCACTACGCCGGCATCCAGAGCGGTGGTGGATATCCACAAATCGGCCTGAATGGGGCCGTTAATAAAATAGTCCTCCTCCATCGGCGCACTGGTGTAGGTGACTTCCAGGGCCTCATTGATTCGGTTGTCGTCGTAGCAGGGAGAGGGAAGCAAACCGAGAATGCCCGCCGACCACTGGGCCGTGCTATCTGAGCAGATACCGGCAAAGGGTTGCTGCAAGACAATCTTGCTCCCCTCATCAGCGGCAGCGCCCTGCTGGCTTAGGCTGCCATCGCCACGCAAATACCAGCGCTCACTTTGCAACTGTGGGTGTGGCCAGTCTGGCAGCGTTACATAGCGCTCTTCGCCATAGAGATATTGGGTGACGGCGGGCATGTCTTCTGCCCCGTTGTTCATGCCCTTCAGGTAGTGGTCGAACCAGGCCAGCGCAATATCGTCGCCGTGGGGAATGCCATCGACCGGCAGCCCCTCTAACTGTGAGCCCTGCAAATGATCCCAGGGACCAATAAGCAGTTTGGCATTGGTGTTGTCCTTTAACCCTTCGTAGGCCATTGGTTCGCTGCGCTGAAAAATATCACGCAAGCCGCCGACCACGAAGGTGGGCACTTTCACTTTGTCGATATGAGTCAGGGGCGAACGCACGCGCCAAAATTCGCTGTCGTAAGCGGTTTCATCACTGCCGGTAAGGCCGCCGATCAAGGTTGTTGCCTGAAATTCCGTCACCGCGTTGGCGGTGTGTTCGGCAAACACACTGAGCAGTTGCTCGGGGTCCTGGAAACTTTCCTGCGCGGGAATTAACGACAAACCGGTTACCAGACCCAGCCATGCGGGCACAAAGGCACCGTTGATCTGACCACCGGCAAAGGTGATATCGCGATAGACATCCCCCGGCGGCACGATTGCAAACAGGGCTTTGTGTGCCGGGTGATTGTGCTGCGCGGTAAGCAATTGCGTGATGGCCATAAACGATGGCCCCCAGGTACCCACGTTGCCATCTGACCAGGGTTGATTGGCCACCCAGTCCATTACTTCCAGGTAGTCGGCCTGCTCGACCGGCCCCCAGGCTTCCCACACGCCTTCAGAGTTTCCGGTGCCGCGCACGTCAACATAAACCTGCGCGTAGCCGCGTTGAACAAAATACGGGTTGGCAGCCGTTACACCACCGGTACTGCTGTTGTATCCGGTCTGCGTGAGAATCACCGGCAGCGGTGTCTCGACGGGATTCCCCGCCTCATCGGCCGGTAAGGTGATATGGGCCGACAGGCGAACGCCGTCGCGCATTTCGATAAATTCGCGGGGCAGGGTCACCATCGCGCTGAATTCCTGCGGACGCTCGTAGGGCTGCCACCCTCGTGTTTCTGCCGAACCGGTGTCATTGGCCGTGGTAGTTTGACCGCTGCTTGAAGAGCCGCCGCAAGCCGTTAACATTGCACCGAGACAAATCAATAGCCCGGCCACTACTTGGTCACGCAAGCCCATCATGATGATTCTCCGCGTTGAGAGCGCACCGGCCGATAATTGCCGAGCGGATTCTTATCGTGTTTATTATTGTTATTGATTCGTTGCGAGCGGGAGCTGTGCCTGAGTATCCATGCTAAAGCGAGCCGCTACACAGCGAGACAAGCCTGGCGCCTCGCCAGCATTATTATGATTATGTTGATCAATACTGACCCAAAACCCTGGCTGTGGATTGTCTGCCAATGCCACGCAGTGTCCCACACCGCCAAATACACTATACGGCATATTTGTTACGTAGAAATCGGCAGACAAAAAAAATGCCGGGCTTAGCCGGCATATTTTGTATTAAGCGCTGAGCACTCGTCGCCAGAATTTATCTTTGAAGCGCTCCTGCGCGCGCTTGAGAAACAGCGATGAGATCATGCCTTCAATCGTTTCAGCAACATCGCTGCGAATCGCCATTTGCTGCGCTTTGCTGGGCACTTTGCCTTTGTATTCGCTGAGGTCAACGGGGTCACCAAACTGAATAAAACAGCGCTGGGGTTTGGGCAACAGCGTACCGAACAAGCCAACCGGAATCGGCCCCATCAGATCGGTGCGGGAGTTTTCGTTTAACAAGCCAAATCGGGTGAGCAATTTACCCAACAGCGAGTTTGGCAGGTCGCGGCCTTCCATTAAGTGGCGATAAAACTCCTCCGGGCCCACTACCGCCGTGGGAATAATGGTATAGCCATGCTTAGCGGCCATGCGCACAAAGCCGGTGCGCTCTTTCCACTGCAGGGTGTATTTTTGGTCGGCGGGTTTGGTGGCCTCGTGGGCACCGCCGGGAAATACCAAAATATCCTGGCCGCCTTCCATCAGCGCACTGCACACCTCTGGGTGGCCGATGACCGCGCCCTGATTCAGCAAGAACTGCTCATTGACGCTGTTCCACATCCATTTATCGCTTAAGGCGCGCAAAAAGCGGCCATGCTCTGCCAGCATCGGCAGGCCGAGAATCGGGCCATCGACCGCGTAAATAGAATGGTTAGCGACAAACAAACAAGGCTTGTCCGGCAGTTTGTCGGCATCGAGAAACGTCGGGGAAAACAGGTATTTGAGCAGTTTATATGCCCAGTCCCGCGCGGGGTGGGTGGGCGGTTCAACCGCCATTACGCGCTCGATGTAGCGCTGCATATCTTCGCCCTCGTAGGGCACATAATCCTTGTCGTTGATACTCATAACGCTATGTCATGCCTTTTTCGGTTGTAGTTCGCCCCGCCCTCGTGGCGGGTCGTACGCTTACGCAATAACTCCATGTATCGTTGCGCAACGCGCCAAGAATACCGAGACAGCGCAGCAACATCGACGTTTTATTCGTCAATAAATACGCACTTGGCGAAATTCGTGTCGGAAAAGTAAGCGGCAAAAAAAAAGCACTGCAAATGCAGTGCTTTCTTCGGAATTTGATGGTGGGCCGTGATGGATTCGAACCATCGACCAATTGGTTAAAAGCCAACTGCTCTACCACTGAGCTAACGGCCCCGAAAGAGGCGCTTATAATACGGATTTTGAGATCAAAAACAACAGCATAAGCATAAAAAAATTGTTTTTTTTACCCGATTAACGATAGCGCGTCGGATCGCTGACACCGGCCTCGATAAAGCCTTGTCGACGCAGGTGACAACTGTCGCAACGGCCGCAGGCATAGCCTTCATCATCGGCCTGATAACAGGATACGGTGAGGCTGTAATCCACGCCCAGGTCAGTGCCCAAACCAATGATCTGTGCCTTGCTGAGGTCGATAAGCGGCGTGGCGATATGCATGGCCTGCCCCTCTACCCCCACTTTTGTGGCGACATTCGCCAAGTGCTCGAAGGCATCAATAAAGGCAGGGCGGCAATCGGGGTAGCCGGAATAATCCACCGCATTCACACCAATGTGGATGCTGTTGGCGCCGATCACCTCGGCCCAGCCCAACGCGATGGATAAGAACACGGTGTTGCGCGCAGGCACGTAGGTGATAGGTATGCCTTCGCCACCGGCATCGGGCACATCGATGCTGGCGTCGGTCAGCGCCGAGCCGCCAATGCTGCTCAGATCCAGTTTGATAATCTTAAATTCTTTCGCGCCGTGCGCATCGGCAACGCGGCGGGCGGCAATCAGTTCGGCGCGGTGGCGCTGGCCGTAGTCAAAGGCCAGGGCATAGCATTCATAACCATCGGCGCGGGCCTGAGCGAGCACGGTGGCACTGTCGAGACCGCCTGATACCAATACAATTGCTTTCTTTGTCACTACTCTGCCTATTACTTAATGTCCGGGGGCGTCCTGCCATAGAAGTTTGTGTAGCTGAAGCTGGAAACGCACCGGCAAGTTGTCGTCGATGATCCAATCGGCGAGGTCACGCGCGGGCAACTGTTCAAAACTCGGCGAAAACAGCACCTCGCCGACGCGCTCCGGCAACCGGTGCTGATCGACCTGGAAACGCGCCCAGTCGTAGTCGTCGCGATCACAGATAACGAACTTCACCTGATCGTTCGCGCCGAGGTGGTCCAGATTTTCCATCAAATTGCGGTGTTGTTCGCCCGAGGCAGGGGTTTTCAGATCCACGACTTTCGATACGCGGGGGTCGACATCGGCAACGGGCATGGCGCCGCTGGTCTCCAGGGACACCTCGTAACCGGCATCGCACAGTGCCCGCAATAAGGTTAAGCACTCCGGCTGGGCAAGCGGCTCGCCCCCTGTTACGCAGATATACCGCGGCGAATAACTGGCAACCTGCGCAAGAATGTCGTCGATGCTGCGACGTTCACCGCCGTGAAAGGCGTATTCGGTATCGCAGTAGGTGCAGCGCAGCGGGCAACCGGTTAGGCGCACAAAGACGGTGGGCAGACCAATGGTTCTGGACTCGCCCTGTAAAGAGTAGAAAATTTCGGTAATTCGCAGACTGGCGCTCATGCTTGTGCCGCTCCGGGTGAAACGGCCTGGCCGTTAGACGGGCTGGTAAACCCAAAGGGCGCTATTTTAAGAGCTGAGCCGCCCGAGGGCAACGCGCAGCGAATGCGGTGGCTCTTTATGAGTCACTATTGGCTATTAGCAACTCTTGGCTGTTAGTAATTCTTGCGCAGGAATTCGCGGGCTTTTATCACCGCCGAATTACCGGTGTTGCCATAGCGGTCGATAACATGGGTGAGCATTTCACGCGCTTTGTCTTTGTCATCCTGCAGGAAGTAGACCGTTGCCAGCTTGTACATAGCGGCGGGTACTTTGCCGTTTTCGGGGTAGTCGGCTAACAGCTTTTGGAAAGCGGCAGACGAGGCCTCCAGGTTTTGTGGTGAAATCGCCACATAGAGCTCTCCCAGCCAATACCAGGCATTGGGCGTGTAGCGCTCGGAGGGATAGGCTTTTACGTAGGCTTCGAAGGCGGTAATGGCGTCGGTGTATTGGCGCGCCTTCACCAGGCTGTATGCCTGTGCATAGTCGACCGAGGGTTTGCCGGTAAGGCCATTATCGGTGCTTGCCGGAGCAGGTGCCTCAGTGCTTTGTTGATCTGCCGGTGCAGTGCTTGTCGCAGGCGCCGCAGCGGGAGGAAGCGCGTCAGTAGCAGAAGGGGCAGCTGCCGCCGCGCCACCCGCCACACTACTGAGCCGTCGATCCATATCGATATAACGGTCCAGACTTTGTTGCTTCAATTGACGAAGCTGATGCCCCTGCTCTTCTACCGTTCCACGCAGCGCCATAATCTCTTGCTGGAGCTGCTGAAGCTGCTGGTAGATGCCCGCTTCCAGGCCCGCCCCGGCATTGTTGCGCCGGTTTGGGTCATTGATATCCTCCACCGGAGCCTGAGCCCATACCGAAGGGCCAGACGCCAGCAGGGCGATCATCACGGTTTTTTTCAGTTGCATCAGCTTGCCTTATTTCTATTACTTAAGTTCTACGCGACGGTTTTTAGAGTACGCAGACTCAGACTGACCGAAAGCGATAGGACGCTCTTCACCGTAGCTTACGGTTTCAATACGGTAGCGAGCAATGCCGTTGATTGCCATGTAGTCGGCAACGGAGTTGGCACGACGCTCACCCAGGGCCATATTGTACTCGCGAGTACCGCGCTCGTCAGCGTGACCTTCCAGGCGAATAGGGCCAGTGGTTTTTTGCAGACGGGCAATCTGTGCATCCAGGTTGCGGCGCGCTTCAGCAGTCAGCGTGGCTTGGTCGAACTCGAAGTAGAAGATGTTTTCCAGAACCACTTCTGGCTCTTGCGCTTCGTATGCCGACACATCAGATTCCATGCTCTGCGTTGGCTCAGAGTAGGTGTTCATATCGCTGGTTTGGCCGCTGCTGTCAGTATCGTTTGACGCACAACCTGTGAGCAAAGCACCGGCTAAGGCAACACCCAGGAACAACTTAGATTGGTATTTCATTGTATTTCCCCACTTGCAAAGTTTACTTTCAGTTGCAGATAAACCATTTATCTGCAGGATTTTATCCGGCCACTACTCATACAGAAAAGGCGACCACGCCGGCTCACGCACATCTCCAAACCGGGATGGCAAGCGGTAACGCACACCGCCATCCACAGATACTGCTGCCAACACCCCTTTGCCGTTGTACGTTGTAGAATACAACAACATACTGCCATTGGGAGCGACACTGGGCGATTCATCCAAGTCGGTGGAGGTTAGTATTTCCACTCGGTTGCGCTTGAAGTCCTGCACGGCAATATGAAACCTGCCCTGCACCCTGTGTACCATAACCAGTCCCAAGCCGTCGCCCAATATTCTGGCGCGGGCATTGTAGTCACCTTCAAAGGTGACACGTTCGACACTTCCTGATGCCAATTCTACTCGGTAAATTTGCGGTTTGCCGCCTCGGTCCGACGTAAAATAGATCGACTTTCCATCCGGTGCCCAAGCGGGCTCAGTGTCGATGGCAAAGTGATTGGTCACCTTTTTCAGGCTCTGGCTTGCCAGATCCATCACGTATATATCGGGGCTACCATCTTTAGATAGCACCATGGCCAATTGTTTTCCGTCCGGCGAAAATGCCGGAGCACCATTGAGACCGCGGAAATTCGTTAATTGTTTCCGTTGGCCGGTCTGCAAATTATGTAAATATATCGCAGGACGCGTCGTTCTGAATGAAACATAGGCAATATTCTTGCCATCGGGTGACCATGTCGGCGCCAAAATTGGCTCCATGCTGTCGGCCAACACCTCCTCACCCACGCCGTCGATATCGCTTTTCAGCAAACGGTAGCGAAAGCGATTGTCCCCTTCACGCACCGCCGACACATATAACAGCTGAGTGCGGAAAGCCCCGCGAACATTGGTTAACTTTTCGTATATGCGGTCGCTAATGGTGTGGGCGAGAAAGCGCACTTTGTCAAAACTCTGCGACTCTTCCCCCTGCAGGATGCTGCGCTGGGTATTCACATCAAGCAGCTCGTAGCGGGCGACCAGGTTGTTGTCGCGGCCAAAACTCAGTTCACCGACCACCACATAGTCAACACCGAGGCTTTTCCAGTCGCGGTAGTAGACTTCGTTGGCATTGGCGGGGCGACTGAGCATGTCGGCGCGACTCAATGGCTCGAACAGACCGCTGCGGTGCAGGTCGCGTTCAACAATGGATGCCACATCCTCGCGCAGGGTCACGCCGGCCTTCCAGCCAAATGGCACAACGGCAATGGGCACGGGGTCGTCTTTGCCCTCATTAATTTCAATGGTGAGGTCAGCGACGCTCGGCAGCGTCCACAGCAGTAGGAACAGCGTTATTATTAGCGGTTTTCGCATTATCGTCTCAAATCAGTTGGCTCAAATTTAAATTGGAAATGACGGAATTTCCGCTCGTAGGCAGCGCGATTTTGCTGGGCGAGCTCACCCAGCTCAGCGATTTCTCCCAGACCTTTGACAGCGCGTAAGGCAGATTGATCAAAAGCCTCGTTGCCGCTGCCTTTGACTACTGAGGCGCTAATAATTTCCCCTGTTGGCAATGTGCGAATGGCAACCGTCACTGACATACCGTTGCGGGCGCTGGGCGGGCGCGACCAGTTGTTTGTCACCAGCTGGGCGATAAGCTGCTCGTAACTGCTAACCAGCTCGGCTTCCTCAAACGCGGCATCCTCAGACGCCAGCGCCGCCGCCAATTCCTCTTGTTGCTGTTTGCGAATCTGCTCCTGCAGCGCGCGCTGCTTGGCTTCTTCCGCCGCTTTCTCAGCTGCTTTTTTCTGGCGAATTTCTTCCGCTGTTGGCCCCTTGGGCTTGGGAGCAGGCTTCGGCTTGGGTTTAGGCTTTGGCGCAGGCTTGGGCTTTACTTCCGGTTTAGGCTTCACCACCGGCTTTGGTTTAGGCGCGGGCTTGGGCTTGGCTGGCGGCGCGGGTTTAGCGCGACTGGGCGGGACTTTGTCGATAACCAGCTTCGCCTGAATCACCACCGGCTTTGGCTTAAGCTCCTGGCTGTCGCTAATACCGGGCAGGCCAATAAGCAACACGGCAGCCACCAGGCCGTGCAGCAAAAGTGTGACCATTGCCGGAATTAAACGGAAGCCCTGCATGTTTACTTGCGCCCCGCCGCCGGCGGTTCTTCGGTAATCAAACCTACCGATGGCGCGCCAGCGCCCTGCAATACGGCCATAGCCGCCACCACCGCGCCATACTCCACAGCGTTGTCGCCGCGTACCATCACCGGCGTTTTGGGTTTGTTGCGCAGGATTTTACTGAGCTTTTCACCGATCTCGGCCAGCGGCACCGGCTCGCCCTGTTTGTCCGGGTCGCCAAGGCTCACATAGTAGCGGCCGTTCTTATCCACCGAGACAATGATCGGGTCATCATCGGTGGGTGGTACCGGCTCGGTCGAGGCCTCGGGTAAGTCAACCTGCACCCCTTGAACCAACATCGGCGCGGTCACCATAAAGACGATCAACAGCACCAGCATTACGTCGATATAGGGGACGACGTTAATGTCCGACATGGCTTTGCGTTTATTGCGACGACTCATGTCTGTGCCCCTTAGCGCACGTGAACCTGGCGGTGCAGCAGGCTGGAGAATTCCTCGGCAAAGGTTTCATATTTGCCCATATACGAATCCAGCTTGGCAGAGAAACGGTTGTAGGACATCACCGCTGGAATCGCGGCGATCAATCCCATTGCCGTTGCCACTAGCGCCTCAGAAATACCCGGCGCTACCGTCGCCAGTGTGGCTTGCTGCACCTGCGCCAGACCGTGAAAAGACCCCATAATGCCCCACACCGTACCAAGCAGGCCGATGTATGGGCTGGTGGAGCCGACCGTAGCCAGGAAGGGCAAGCTCTTTTCCATGTGTTCTTCTTCGCGCGAAATGGCAACGCGCATCGCCCGCTGACAGCCTTCCATCACGGCGTCGGAGTCGATATTGCGCTGGGCCATGCGGCTGAACTCTTTGAAGCCGGCGCGGAAGATGCTTTCCATGCCCACTGCCAAGCCCTGCTTGTTGCTGCCTTCTTGATAGAGGGTGTTCAAATCGCCCCCCGACCAAAACTGCGCCTCAAAGCGCTTCATTTCCCGCTCGGCCATGGAGAAATACATCACCCGCTGGGCAATTGCATACCACGACAGCAGCGATGCCAGCACCAAAATAGCCATGATCGCCTGCACAAACAGGCTGGCCTGACTAATCAGCGTAATAATGGACAGGTCTTGCTCCACAGCAGCTCCCCTCTGAATCGAATTTTTGTTACTGAGCGGTTTCGGCCTCGGCAGCCAATACCTGATAAATCGTCTTTGGCAATCGCCTTGCCCGCCCGACTAGCGGGTCGACACAAGCAATCTGTATGCTTGCCTCGCACAGTAACTCTTGGTCGCGATAGACATGCTGTTCAAACATTAGTGCCGTCGGGCGCAGAGATTTTATCTCTGCCGTGACGCGCAGCACATCATCCAGCTTCGCCGAGGCGTGGTAACGCGCCTGCACATCGCGAACCACCATGAGCAAACCATCGTCGGCCATGGCGGCTTTCGCAAAGCCGCGCTCGCGCATATATTCGGTTCGCGCCCGCTCCATGTACTTCAGATAGTTGACATAGTAGACAATGCCACCGGCGTCGGTGTCTTCGATGTAGACCCTCAGCGGCAGCGAGAATTCCGCGCTCATTGGTCGGCCTCGTCTGGCCGGCTCAATCCAAAATGCTGATAAGCATGGTTAGTGACCACGCGACCACGCGGTGTGCGCATGATGTAGCCCTGCTGTATCAAGTAGGGCTCGAGCACATCCTCGATGGTGCCGCGCTCCTCACTGATCGCCGCAGCCAGGCTTTCAATGCCCACGGGGCCGCCGTCAAATTTTTCGATCATGGCCAGCAGCAAGCGGCGGTCCAGATGATCGAAACCGCGATTGTCGACATTGAGCATATTCAGCGCTGCATCGGCCACCTCGGCACTGACATTGCCATCGGCTTTGACCTCCGCGTAGTCACGAACACGCCGCAGCAGGCGATTGGCAATACGCGGTGTGCCGCGCGAGCGCATGGCGATCTCTTTGGCGCCGTCGTCGTCGATGGTCATGCCGAGAATCGCTGCCGAGCGGCTAACAATGGTCGACAAGTCGTTGACGCCATAAAACTCCAGGCGCTGAACAATGCCAAAGCGATCGCGCAGCGGTGATGTCAGCAGTCCCGCACGAGTCGTTGCGCCCACCAGGGTAAAGGGCGGCAGATCGAGCTTGATCGATCGCGCCGCGGGGCCTTCACCGATCATAATATCGAGCTGGTAGTCCTCCATCGCCGGATAGAGAATTTCTTCTATATGGGGGCTCAGGCGGTGGATCTCGTCGATGAACAACACATCGCCTTCATCGAGATTGGTCATCAACGCCGCGAGGTCGCCGGCCTTTTCCAGCACCGGGCCTGAGGTAGTACGCAGCGACACGCCCATTTCATTGGCCAGAATATTGGCCAAGGTGGTTTTACCCAGCCCGGGCGGGCCAAAGATAAGAGTGTGATCAAGAGGCTCGCTGCGGCCGCGCGCGGCATTAACGAAGATATCCATCTGCTCGCGAACCGCTTGCTGGCCGATATAGTCCTCGAGACTTTTCGGGCGAATGGCGCGGTCAAAGCGCTCCTCGGCACTTTCGGCGGGCTCGGGGGCAATCAGGCGATCGACTTCTATCATAGTGTTTTCCAGCGTGATTAGCTGACCATATTCTTCAATGCGGCGCGAATCAGCGCTTCGCTAGTTTGCCCTTCAGTATCCAGCGCGCTTATCGCCTTGCTGGCCTCCTGAGGTTTGTATCCCAAGGCTACCAGAGCGGCTTCAGCCTCGGCCAACACCGCCGACGCCGAGGGCTGTGCAGCCACCGCGGGCGAGGCCGCCGCAGCCGGTGCCCAGCTTTCCAGGCGGTCTTTCATTTCCATAATCAGCCGCTCCGCGGTCTTCTTGCCCACGCCGGGCAGTCGGACCAGCGATGCGGTGTCGCCCTCTTGCACACAGCGTACAAAATCGTCGCTGTCGATGCCCGACATCACCGTCAAGGCAAGCTTGGGGCCGACGCCGTTCACTTTTATCAGGTCGCGAAACAACTGCCGCGAGCGGGTGTCACTAAAACCGAAGAGTAACTGGGCGTCCTCGCGGACAATAAACTGAGTGTAGAGCGACACCTCTTCGCCCAGCGGCGGCAGGTTATAAAGGGTGGTCATCGGCACCAGCACTTCGTAACCGAGGCCGTTGATATCCACCACAATTTCCGGAGCCTGCTTTTCCAGCAGGACACCGCGCAAACGAGCAATCATGAATTTACCTTAGCGCTAAGTCGACCGCGACGCAGGCGCGCCGCGGCAAGGGGTTCTGACATACTGTGTAGGCCTTCGCGGGCATGGGCGTGGCAAATGGCTGCGGCCAAGGCGTCAGCGGCATCTTCCTGAGGCGCTGCCGGCAGTTTGAGCAAGACTTGCACCATATGCTGGATCTGATCTTTATTCGCAGCGCCAGTGCCCACCACCGCTTTTTTTATCTGTCGCGCGGTGTATTCGGCAACTGGGATATCTTCAGACACGCAGGCCACCACCGCGGCGCCGCGCGCCTGTCCCAGTTTAAGTGCCGAGCCCGCACTTTTGGACATAAACACCTCTTCCACCGCGGCTTCATCGGGACGGTACTCGTCGATAATGGTCGACAGGCTGCGGTAGATAATTTTAAGACGCTCGGGCAGTGCGCCCTGTGGCAAGCGAATGACACCACTGCTGACATAGCGGTGACGACGGCCTTCAATCGAGATCAGACCAAAGCCCGTTTTCTGCGAACCGGGGTCGATGCCAAGAATAATTGTCATAGCGTATCACTGTTCGAAACTGCGCCTATTATGCACAGATCACACAGCGAAATGACAATCACACTTGCCTACTCCAGCTCGGCAAGCACGGCATCGGGGATGTCGGCATTGGTATAGACATTTTGCACATCGTCGAGGTCTTCGAGCATGTCCACCAAGCCCATTACCTTCTCAGCGCCGGCTCTGTCCAAGGTCACGGAGGTGGAAGGCTGCATGATGACATCGGCCGACTCATGCTCTAAACCCGCCGCCTGCATCGCGTCTTTTACCGCCAGAAACTCTTCCCAAGGGGTAAGCACTTCGACGCTGCCATCGTTATGATCAATCACGTCGTCGGCACCGGCCTCCAGCGCCACCTCCATCACCCGTTCTTCATTAACGCCGGGCGGGTAGAGAATCTGCCCCAGGCGATTAAACAAATAGGCGACCGAGCCGCCGGTGCCGAGGTTGCCACCGCGCTTGCTAAACGCATGGCGCACATCCGCGACCGTGCGATTGCGGTTATCGGTCATGCACTCCACCAGCACGGCAA
Organism: Spongiibacter sp. C9W; assembly: GCF_057370015.1. NCBI lineage: Bacteria > Pseudomonadati > Pseudomonadota > Gammaproteobacteria > Cellvibrionales > Spongiibacteraceae > Spongiibacter > Spongiibacter sp. C9W. The sequence goes on along the minus strand of NZ_CM170672.1, from coordinate 3,183,672 downwards.
CACCACCAACGCCGTAACCTTCGTAGGTGACTTCTTCGTAGTTATCACCCTCGGCATTGCCGGCGCCGCGCGCGATGGCTTTGTCGATGGTGTCGCGCTTCATGTTGGCGCCAAGCGCCTTGTCGACCGCTGCGCGCAGTCGAGGATTGTCTTCAGGCTGCGGGCCGCCCGCGCGGGCGGCAACCACTAACTCGCGAATCAGCTTGGTAAATACCTTGCCGCGTTTGGCGTCCTGCGCCGCTTTGCGGTGTTTGATATTGGCCCATTTGCTGTGACCCGCCATAGCTCCCTCACTCGGCGGCCCTACCCTGCCGCCGTGTTACTTACTCTTCGTTTTTACGCAGACGAATGCTCAACTCGCTGAGTTGACGGGTTTCTACCACGCCGGGCGCGTCGGTCATCACACAGGCCGCTGTTTGCGTTTTAGGGAAGGCGATCACGTCGCGAATCGACTTCGCGTCGCTCATCAGCATTACCAAGCGGTCCAGACCGAAGGCCAAACCACCGTGCGGGGGCGCACCGTATTTCAGTGCGTCGAGCAGGAAGCCAAATTTTTCGCTGGCTTCTTCGTCGCTGATCCCCAGTACGCGGAATACCGCTTCCTGCATGTCTGAGCGGTGAATACGGACCGAGCCGCCGCCCAGTTCGGTGCCGTTGAGGACCATGTCATAGGCAATAGACAGGGCGTCGCCGGGCGCATTTTCCAGCTCTTGCGGGCTGCACGAAGGCGCGGTGAACGGGTGGTGGAGACTGGTCCAACCGCCCTTGTCATCTTCTTCGAACATGGGGAAGTCAACCACCCACAGCGGCGCCCACTCGGCGGTGTAGAGATCGAGGTCTTCACCCAACTTGCAACGCAATGCGCCCAGGGCTTCGTTAACGACTTTGGCGCTGTCGGCGCCGAAGAAGATCAAGTCGCCATTTTCTGCAGCGACACGCTCCAAAATTGCCGCGCGCACTGGCTCGGGGAGGAATTTAACAATAGGTGACTGCAAGCCGCCTTCCAGGTCGGACTTGTCGTTGACCTTGATATACGCCAAGCCCTTCGCGCCGTAGATACCAACAAACTTGGTGTATTCATCGATTTGCTTACGGCTCAGCTTATCGTTGCCGCCGGGCACTTTCAGGGCAGCAACGCGGCCTTTGGGGTTGGTTGCCGGGCCAGAGAATACCTTGAACTCGACTTCGGCCATCAAATCGCCAACGTCAACCAGCTCCAGTGGGATACGCAGGTCTGGCTTGTCGCTGCCGTAGCGGTTCATTGCCTCGGCGTAAGGCATGTGCGGGAGGTCGCCCAGATCCAGGTCCAGCACTTCCTTAAACAGATCGCGGATCATGCCTTCGGCGACAGCCATAATCTGCTTGTCGTCCATAAAGGAGGTTTCGATATCGATCTGGGTAAATTCAGGCTGGCGATCGGCGCGCAGGTCTTCGTCGCGGAAGCACTTGGCAATCTGGTAGTAGCGGTCGAAGCCGGACACCATCAGCAGCTGCTTAAACAGCTGAGGTGATTGAGGCAGCGCGAAGAATTTACCACCGTGGGTACGGCTGGGTACCAGGTAGTCGCGCGCACCCTCGGGAGTCGCACGGGTCAGAATGGGCGTTTCAATATCCAAGAAGCCCTGCTCGTCCATGTAACGACGCAATACCGAGGTCACCTTGGCGCGCAAACGCAATTTATCGGCGATCTGCGGGCGACGCAGGTCAAGGTAGCGGTAGCGCAGGCGCACATCTTCGCCAACTTCGGTGTGATCGTCGAGCTGAAATGGCGGCGTCTCGGATTCATTGAGAATCTCGATCTCTTTGCCCAGCACTTCGATCTCACCGGTTTTCATATTGGGGTTAACGGTGGCTGCATCGCGAGCACGTACACGGCCGCGAATTTTTAGCACGTACTCACTGCGCACCCGGTCTGCGGTAGCAAAATGCTCTTCGGTATCGGGGTCAAACACGACCTGGACTATGCCCTCACGGTCGCGCATATCCAGAAAGATAACCCCACCGTGGTCGCGGCGACGATCCACCCAACCGCAGATCGTGACGTCCTGATCGATGTGCTCGCTTCCGAGGCTCCCGCAAAAATGGCTGCGCATTGATTCTTTCCTGCTTCTGTAAAGTCATAAATGGGCCGCAATTGGCGGCCCCTGAATTAGCTATCTGATCCCGACGAGGCTCCGCCGTCGCCAGCTAGATTTTTCTTCTTTCCACCGGATTTAAAATCGGTTTCATACCAACCACTGCCTTTTAGGCGAAAACCGGCCGCTGATATTTTCTTGACCAGCTTGTCGGCATGGCACTGCGGACACTCAACTAGCGCCGGATCACTCATTTTTTGCAAGGCTTCCAGCTCGTGCTGACAGGCCTGACACTGATATTCATAAATGGGCACTGGAATCCCCTCCAATACAAATCATGAAAACGTGACCTTCTGGAAAAACCGTCGGGCACAACCACAGGTAGAAAAAGGAGCGGGATTATAACGCAAAGCAGTGCCGGCGATAAACGCAGTACAGCGGGAATATGTCGATCAGTGCAGAAGGGTTAAAAACCTACAAAAAAGCCGCGCCGATACGACGGAATCGCACGTATCGGCGCGGCTTTTGACGCCTGAGCTTAGGAGGCGAAGTCCTTGAGCTTTTTCAGTGGGCGTACTTTTACCGCCACACTAGCGGGCTTGGCTTTAAACGTGGTCTCTTCACCGGTAAAGGGGTTGATACCCTTGCGCGCCTTGGTAGCAGGCTTTTTCACGGTGGTAATTTTCATCAGGCCTGGAATGGTAAATTCGCCCAACGAGCGCTTTTTAATGCTGCGTTCGATCAGCACTTCGAGCTCTTCCAGCACGCTGGCCACTTGCTTGCGGCTAAGTTCGGTGTTGGTGGCAATCTCATTGAGAATCTGGGTTTTGGTCATCTTCTCACTGAGTGCCGTCATTTTGCGCTTGGGGGCAGCCTTCGCCGCCGGTTTTGCTTTGGCAGCGGCCTTTTTCGGAGCAGTTTTACGTGTCGCCATAGGGATCAGTCCTGTTCAGGGAAAGTTTATTATTGCTCGGTAAAAGTTGGCACTGAGCCGATACCGCTTCGCCGCTGCCCGGGACTTCGCAAAGAAGCCTGCACGCAACAACGAGGCCGTGCCTCGCACTACTAATAGTCGATTGGCCTCGGCAAAACAAGGCTTAAATACGACATCCGCACAAAAACCCCTATTTTTTGCGTGGAATTTATCGACGAGCCAACACCTGGGCGGCGATATGCTCCCCGATTGGCAGGGCCGACGTCGCTGCCGGCGACGGCGCATTGCCCACATGAATACTGCGAGCACTCTGCAAAAAGTGGAAGTCATTAAGCAGCTCACCGCGTCGACTAACCGCTTGAGCCCTGACCCCGGCAGGGGCAGGCAGCAGGTCATGTAACTCAATCGCCGGACAGTATTGCTGCAGCCCTTTGAGGTAATGGCGCGCCGAATACGCATTATGCAGCTCGCGCAGACCGGCGCGTGGGTGACTAGCCAACAGGCGCCAAAACCCCGGAAACGATGCCATTTCTCGCAGTGAGGCAGCATCGATATCCCGGCGGCGATAGCCCTCTCTCGACAGTGCGAGCATCGCATTGGGGCCCGCCAACACGCCACCGCCTACCCTGGGTGTTAGGTGCACACCCAAAAAAGGCAGCGTGGGGTCGGGCACCGGATAAACCAAGTGGGGCACCCAATCGTCGCAGCGCGGTGCCAAACGATAGAATTCGCCACGAAAGGGAATAATGCGAAAATCACAATCGATGCCCTGCAGTCGCGCCAAGCGGTCCGACATTAATCCCGCACAGCAAAGCAGCTGTCGCGCGTGAAACGTCTGCTCGCCGCTGCCCACGACGATCTCCGATGTGCGCTCATCAATACGATCCACCGGCAAGGCGCAGCGCAGCTCTGCCCCTGCGCGCTGCACGTCGTGTAGTAACTGGCGACAGATAGCGGCGTAATCAACAATGGCCGACTCCTTCACCGACAGCGCCGCCACGCCGGCGAGCATTGGCTGGCGCTCGCGCAGCTCGCCCTCACTCAACCACGTGGGCGCAAGACCATTTTGCCTGGCCCGCGCTTCGAGCGCTCTAAGGCCCGGCACTTGCTGGGGCGTCGCGGCGACAATCCACTTGCCACACTGGCGAAACGGCAGCGCGTGACGCTGACAAAAATCCCGCGTTTGCTGCAATCCCTCTCGGCACATGCGCGCCTTGAGGCTTCCCGCCGGGTAATAGACGCCGGCGTGCACCACACCACTGTTATGACTGGACTGATGCTGAGCCGGCGCAGATTCTTTTTCTATGATCAACAAGCGACACGCTGGCCACTGACGAAGAATCTGCCAGGCACTCGCCGCGCCGACAATGCCTGCGCCGACCACTATGACGTCGTAGCGTGCTGCCATGGCAACGATTAGGCCGCTGAAAACTCAGGGTCTGCGGCAAAAGCCTGACGCAGCTCACCCAGACGCTGGGCAAGCGCGGCCTCGCTGTACGCCTGCGGCGGCAGCTGCCCCCATACCGGTTTGGGCCAACAAGGGTCGTCTGTAAAGCGGGCGATATGATGAATGTGCAGCTGCGGCACCATATTGCCGAGGGCGGCAATGTTCAATTTCTCGGCATTAAATTGACACGTGAGAATGGCGGCAGCCAGGTCAGACTCACGGCAGTACTGAGTGCGCTGCTCGGCAGACAGCTCAAAAAGCTCTCTCAAGCCCGCCTGACGTGGCACAAGAATCAGCCACGGATACTGGCTATCATTCAATAACAGCACACGACAGAGCGGTAAATCGCCGACGACAGCGCAGTCGGCAGCCAGTTGTGGGTGCAATTCAAACATCTACTTTCTCCATTAAACGCGGCCCACCCTGTACCGGGCTGGCTATCAATCGTAAAATGCGGCGACTTCATTCGCAGCTTTAAGGCCAGATACCCACCATGCGCGCTAGCCAAACACTTATTGCCACTGTAAAGGAAACCCCTGCCGATGCCGAGGTTATTAGCCACCAGCTAATGCTGCGGGCCGGCATGATACGCAAGCTTGCGACCGGCCTCTATACCTGGCTGCCGTTGGGCCTGCGTGTATTGCGCAAGGTCGAGCGTATTATTCGCGAAGAAATGGACAATGCAGGCGCGCAAGAGGTGCTAATGCCCGTGGTGCAGCCCGCCGAACTCTGGGAGGAGTCTGGTCGCTGGGAACAGTACGGCGCGGAACTACTGCGTATTAATGACCGTCACCAGCGCGAATTTTGCCTCGGCCCCACCCATGAGGAAGTAATTACTGACCTGATACGCAACGAAATTCGCAGCTACAAACAACTGCCCGCCAATTTCTATCAGATACAAACCAAATTCCGCGATGAGATTCGGCCCCGCTTCGGCGTTATGCGCTCACGCGAATTTATTATGAAGGATGCCTACTCCTTTCATAATGACCAGGAGTCACTGCAGGCGACCTACGAGACAATGCACGCCGCCTACACGCAGATATTTACGCGCCTGGGCTTGGACTTCCGTCCGGTAATTGCCGATACCGGCTCAATCGGCGGCAGCGCCTCCCATGAATTCCACGTGCTGGCAGAGTCCGGCGAAGATGACATTGCCTTTTCAGACAGCTCTGACTACGCCGCCAATGTCGAAATGGCAGAAGCCGTGGCTCCCGCCGGCGAGCGCCCCGCTGCCAGCGAAGCCATGGAAAAAGTGGCCACCCCCGAGGTGAGCAGCATCGAGGACGTTTGCCGCTTTTTCGATTGCGCGCCCGAGCGCACAGTAAAAACGCTGCTGGTATACGGCGAGGCCGATGAAGATGGCAAGCAAGCCTTGATCGCCCTGGTAGTGCGCGGCGATCACCAGCTCAACGAAATCAAAGCAGAGAAACTACCCGGCATTGCCAGCCCGCTAACCCTCGCTGAAGACAAAGACATCAAAGCGGCGCTCAATTGTGCACCCGGCTCTATCGGCCCCGTGGGCCTGAACCTGCGCTGCATTGTGGATCGCAGCGCGGCGCATTGCAGCGACTTTATCTGCGGCGCCAACGAAGACGGTATGCACCTGCGCGGCGTCAACTGGCAGCGCGATGTCGAGCTGGGCGAAATTGCCGATCTGCGCGACGTTGTCAGCGGCGACCCCAGCCCGGACGGCAAGGGTCAGCTGCAGATCAAGCGCGGCATCGAAGTCGGCCATATCTTCCAGCTCGGCACCAAGTATTCCGAAGCCCTGAACGCCACCGTGCTCAACGAGCAAGGCAAGGAACAGGTAATGATTATGGGCTGCTACGGTATTGGGGTAACCCGTGTGGTCGCCTCAGCTATTGAGCAGAACAATGACGACAAAGGCATTATCTGGCCGGACGCAATCGCGCCCTACCAAATTGCCCTGGTGCCACTCAATATGCAGAAGTCTGAGCGTGTGCGCGATACCGCAGAACAGCTTTACAGCCAATTGAAAGCCGCCGGCTATGATGTGTTACTCGATGACCGCAATGAACGCCCAGGCGTGAAGTTCGCCGATATGGAGTTGATGGGGGTTCCTCACCGCATTGTGATTGGCGACCGCGGGCTGGACAAAGGCCTGCTGGAATACAAACACCGCCGCGCTAGCGACAACGAAGACATCGCTATCGACGACTTGATGCGTGTTATTCAGCAACGTGTTGCCCTGGCCTAAGCTCGCCCTTGCCGGGTGCCTGCTACTGATAGCGGGCACCGGTTGGACTCAGCCGCAGGATCCGGCAGAGCGCGCGGCGCTAACCGCTTATTTGAAAGAAGCGCTGCACCGCGACGACAGCTTCCAAGACCGCTTTGATGCCGAAGTCTGGCTGACTGATATGTCGGCCCGTCTGGCGAGCATTATCCGTGAACCGGAGCAACGCTTGGCGTTATTGCGCAGCGTGCACCGCGAGGCCAAGGCCGCCGACCTGCCTCCCGAGCTGGTACTTGCACTCATTCAAGTGGAAAGCCACTTCAACCGCTTTGCTATTTCCAGTGTCGGCGCGCAGGGCTTAATGCAGGTGATGCCCTTCTGGAAAAACGAAATTGGCCGCCCCAGCGACAACCTCACCGACATGGACACCAACCTGCGCTACGGCTGCCAAATTCTGCAGTTTTATCTGAAGCGGGAAAAAGGCAATATGCGCCGCGCACTGGCCCGCTACAACGGCAGCCTTGGCAAAAACTGGTATCCCGATCGGGTGTTTCGCGCCTGGAAAAAACGCTGGTACAACGGCCAACTGCACTACAGCGGCATTTACTGAACCGGTGGCTGCGGCGGCGTCCTATGCTCCTTCGGCGGGCATGCCCGATCGCCTTTGCGCTTGTGAGGGCGCAACATCGCCAAACGTTCCTCTGGCGGCATTGGCGGCAATACCTGCAACAGCACCTCGTGGCTGAGTCGCTTCAGGGCAACATCGGCCTCACGCACCTCAGCCAAGGCGGCGGCCAGCGCCACCGTATCCAGCGGCTGCTCAGACAGCAGCGCCGCCACGCCACGGCGTTTTTCACGCAGATTGCGATAGGCCTTGCGCATAGCGCCTCGCTCCGCCTTGAGCACCTCTCGTGCCTGTTCGCTCAGTGTCTCCGGTGGGCGCTTCAAAATATGTCGGCTCATCGAATGCATGATCGGGTCGCCGTGTAACCTGTGGCCCACCCACGAACCAATCAGCAAAGCGTTGATCACCAGCGAACTCACCAGCGCAATTAGCAGGCCTTTACGCGTTGTCATCACTCTCCCTCCAACCAGTCTGCAACGTCGTTGCTACCCGCAATATCCAAGCTCGCAAAGGCTTGGTAGTCGTCGCTAAATACACTGGATGACGATGTTAAATCCGTCGCCCCTATCGCAATACCCAACACCATGGCCGCCGCCGTCGCCATACTTACTGGCAAAAATACGGGGCGCTGGGGAGGTGCCACTTGGCGGTGTGCACCGGGAATGGCAGATAAGCGCTGCTGCATAGCAGCGCTGGGCGCTAATGACAGCCCATCGCTCTGCAACTGTCGCCGCCACGCTGCGTCGTCGGCGAGGGCGCTCCGCCTTGCTGCTCGGCCACGCCGACTCAACATACCCAGCAAGGCAATTGGCCATAAATGTGCCGGCCACTCCCGGAGGTTTGCGCCGTAACATTGCAAAGCCCGAAAATAGCTAGTCATTGTTCTCTCCTAAAAGTTGCCGCAGTCGCCTTCGCGCACGCCCCAGTAACGATTCCACTGCCTTGGGACTATTGCCGAGCACGTCGGCAATATCCCGCACTGGCATTCCCCGATAGTAGCGAAAGGCAATGGCCGCTCGTTGCTCTTCAGGCAACGCTGACAAGGCCGCCGCCAATGCCGGCGAATCGCCCGGCTCGTCGTTCAGCGGCGTTGACTCGTCGGCCAGCTGTTCGGCAAGCTCGCCGTCCACAACAAAACGCTGCTGCACACGCTGACTATGATTAATCGCCAAGTTACTCGCTACCCGGTACAACCAGGTGCTCAGTTTTGCCTCATCCTGCCAGCTTGGCGCCTGCTTCCACAGGCGCACAAATACCTCCTGGCAAAGATCTTCAGCATCTGCGCGCGACAACACAATGCGATAGATCACATTGAGTACCGCGCTGCTGTGGCGGTCGACAAGCTGCTGAAAGGCCTGGGCGTCACCCTCGGCCGTTCGCGCAAGCAGCGTGGCATCGCGAGACACCATCACCACCTTCCATGCCTTGGTTGCCAATCAACCACCGCCGGTATCACCTCTCAATTACTGATCATCCGCCCACGGCCCGGCTTGGCGTTTTCCGTGTTTAAAGCCTTTGCGCATTTCCTTGCGGGACAACTCACCGTCGCCATTGCTATCGAGCTTGCTTAACTGGGCCTCAGCCGCTGCACGCGCCTCTGCCGCAGACACGCTACCGTTTTTGTCGGTATCGGCCCGTTCAAAGCGGTCGGCCCGAGACCCTGTGCGTTGCTCGCGCATTTTCGCGCGGTACTCCGCAATCTCTTCACGGGTAACTTCGCCGTTGCCGTTCAGGTCCATCGCCATAAAGTGGGCACTGCGTTTTGCGACCATATCAGCAACGCTATGACCGCCTTCTCCACCGCGCTCGCAGCCGCCGGGCGGCTTTGCCTGAGCACTCATTGCGGCACCCATCGCCAATACTGCCAAAATTTTGCTAGACGTTTTCATTGTCGTGACTCCATAAACGAAAAAGGGTTTTAACGGCCGTTATTGATTAAACACCGGCTGCGTCAAAACCCCTCGCTATGGCAATAATTCTTTTGCGTCGTGCAGTGCAGCTCGCCTAGGAAGCCAAAAACTCGTAGCGCCAAACTCCCTTGTCTAAATAGCAGCGGTTGCGAGAACCTGCCGCGTCCGGGTCCATCTGGCAATACCCCGCGTCGCCGCCGTAGAGCATGCATACCACGCCCTGATGGTCGGTCACTTTGGGGTGAATATCGGGAACCTCACGCGCGGCATAAAACGCCTTTGCCTGCGCGACGGTTGAGCACTGTGACAATTCCGACAGGGTCACCAAAGTCGGCGGTAACAGGGCCAACTCACCGGAGCAATGCGCCTGCACAAAATCTTCCGCGGCGCCCCACTGATGGGCATCCATTTCCTCGCCGTCCTCTTCTACCTCCATCCCCTGGCCGTCAGCGAGGAAAAACGCCGTCTCGAAGCGCCGCCCCATATGTGCGGGCGTTGTCCAGTAAGAGATATGTTGCAGTGCTTCCGGCGCCAGATTGATCGCCGCTTCTTCTTCGGTTTCCCTTACCGCCGCCAAGCGAAATGCCTGCATGCGATCGCCCTGGGCGTCGGCAACATCATCAGGGTCCACGGTGCCACCGGGAAACACCCAGTGCCCGCCTCCCACTTTCAACTGCTCGTGCCGCCGCAGCAATAACACTTCAAGACCAGAGGGTGTGTCCCGCAACACCACCGCTGTTGCCGCCAGACGAATCGCTTCCTTGTCGCTCACAACCAATGTTCCTCCAGGGCCGACAGCAGACGCTTTGGCTGCGGGCCGATACGAAAATTCTCTGGCAGGTCGGCGTAGCGGATAACACCGCTTTCATCAACCACCAGCAGGGTAGGCAGCACGGTATCGCGACTACCCAAGGGCACGCCAAATGGCATGCCTGCAGCATGGACAATATGCAGCGCCTTCGCCGCATTCAATGAGGGGTCGCTATACATCTCGACACCAGCAGGCAGGTCGCCAGCCAGTTTGCGACTCTCGGCAACGGGTTGAGGGCTCACCAACACCAGGCTAATACCGTGCCCCAGGAACTCGCGGCAATAGCCCATAAACTCGTGTAATTGGCTCCGGCACAGCGGACACCAACTACCCCGAAAAAATAAAAAGGCGGTTTTCCTCCCTTGAAACTGCTCAGAACCGACGCACTCCCCGCGCTCATTTTGCAGCTCAAAATGGGGTAGCGCGTGGCCGACAATCAGCTCGGGATTGTCATCCCGATCCAGATAGGAATACCAGAAAACGTAGAGGAAAACGCCGCCAAGCCCCAAACTTAAACCGTAGATAGTCGGCACGATATCCATCTCGACCACCACCAACATTGCCCCCAGCAACGCGGCAATTAGCTGGATAACAATAAAGCGCCCGACATGAACAAAGGCTACGCTGTATAACAGTGCCACGAACAACGGAACCGGGGTGACGGCCAACCAAGCACCAAACCACGACAGACTAAAACCGCCGCTCAACTGCCACGCACTGTGCAGCGATGCAGCCCCACAGAGCAGAATATAAGGAAGTACAAAGAAGCGCTTGGCCAACGCTTTAAGTGATGTCATAAATAGTCTTTGTGGCCATTATTGAATAATTATCCTACTAGCCGCCCTGTTCAGCGCCGACATTCTGCGCTAGCGTAAGGCGTAAGCATTGACCCTTTTTTACGAGGTTCGAGCAGTCACGGCAATAGCGAGATCGCCCATTAGGGCATAGACTATTTTGGTATTCAATCTTGGAGCCCACACCAGAGCGATTTAAATAAAGTTGTATTAACTCGCCTGTACAAATGTTTTACGACAACAATAGGAAGTATTGGCGGCTATGGCAAAACTCTCTCTAATGGACTTGGCTTTCTTCTTAACCGAAACCGAAGCCAGCCCCAAACACGTCGGTGGCATGATGATGTTCCGCAAGCCCGCGAAAGCAGGCAAGGACTTCGTGGAAACCGCAGTGCGTGAATACGTTGGCACCAATGCCGACATTCGCCCTCCATTTAATCAGGTCGTCAAATTCAGCCGATTCGCTACGCCCAGTTGGGTGGACGCTCCCGACTTCAATATCGACGACCATATTTTTTACCACCAACTTGAGGGCGACGATTTTCGCGACGCACTCTACGAGCTGGTCGGTGAACTTCACAGCCCGAAGATGGAACGCGATCAACCGATGTGGGAAATCCATGTTATCCAGGGGATCGACGATAAACGCTTTGCCATCTACACCAAACTACACCACGCCTATGCAGACGGCGTGACCATGTCATCCATTCTCGCAAAGAGCCTGAGTCAATCTTCACGCGCGCGCAAAGCCACGCCGATGTGGTCGGTAATCCCAGAGAAGCGCTTAGAGAATGCCGCCGACAGCGTGTCGATCATGAAGGTGTTGAGCAAGCTGGGCGGCCGCTCAACCGACTACCTGCGCTCCGCGCTGGGCCTGTCAAAGCTAAGCGTCCAGCTCGCCCTGGAAGCCATGAAGCTGACTAAAAATGCCGTGGCAGTGCCCTACCAGGCCAACCCCAACACCCCCCTTAATGGTCAGGTTGTTCCCGGCCGCCAGGTGGCTACCGCAGCAGTGCCCATGGAGCGCGTGAACCACCTGCGCAGCCTGACCCGCTCCACCCTGAACCACATTGCCTTAACCTGTATCGACGGCGCCTTGCACCGCTACCTGCAAGATTGCGAGTCGGATATCGATGAACCCATCACCATTCAAATGCCGGTAAATCTGCGTCGCCAAGGCGATAACAGCATGGGTAATAAAATCGGCATTGTATTGGTTGAGCTGGCCAACAAAACCACCGACCCCTATGAGCGCTTGCGGGAAATTGGCTTTACCCTGCGCAATGTTCGCTATCAGGTCGACGGCGTTCCCCCGGCGTCGGTAATGGCCTACACCGTATTACTAGGCAGTTTGGCGCAGCTTGTTGAACTGCTAGGTATCGACGATAAGCTGCCACCACTGGGTAATACCCTGGTGTCCAATGTGCCCGGGCCAGTGAAACCCCTCTACCTGAAGGGTGCGCGGCTGGAGGAGATGTATCCAATCAGTGCGCTGCCTCCGGGTTGCCACTTAAATATCACACTATATAGTTATGATGGACGTTTGCAGTTTGGTTTGGTAGCGAGCTCCGCCCTACCCAAACTCGAGGTATTGAGTGACTATATACACGAGGCATTTGCAGATCTCGAAAACGCAGTATCACCGCAGTTACTCGAACACAATAACAAGGCGGCTGGCTAAACCGGCCGAATAAAACAACCAGAAAAACCCCCTGCTTTCACTGACGGAAGCAAAACAGCGGCGGGCCGTTTTAAGGCCCAACGCTGTGGAGAATTTTTAAAACATCTGGAGAGGCACTATGAGTTACTTCGTTACTGGCGGCACCGGCTTTATCGGTCGATTCCTTATCGAACGCCTTGCGCGCAGAAAGGGCACTATTTATGTTCTGGTTCGCCGCAGTTCTAAACAAAAATATCTCGACCTGCTGGAAAAAACCGGCCTCAGTAAAGATCGTCTGGTTCCGGTTTGGGGCGACCTCGCCAAAAACAAACTCGGCATCAGTGCCAAAGAAATGGCCAAGCTAAAAGGTGAAATCAAACACTTCTACCACCTGGCAGCCATCTACGATTTAAAAGCCGATGCCGAAAGCCAGGAAGTGACTAACATCCAAGGCACCCAAAGCGCTATCGACGCGGCAGAAGCAATGCAAGCCGGCTGCTTCCATCTCGCCAGCTCTATTGCAGCTGCTGGACTATATCGCGGCGTGTTTCGCGAAGACATGTTCGAAGAGGCTGAAGGCCTTAAGCATGCCTACTTCCGCACCAAGCATGTCTCTGAAGGCTTAGTACGCAAGGAATGCAAAATCCCCTATCGCATCTACCGCCCGGCAATGGTTGTGGGCGACTCCAAGACTGGCGAGATGGATAAGGTCGACGGCCCCTATTATTTCTTCAAACTCATTCAGAAGCTGCGTTATCGCGTCCCCCAATGGTGCCCGATTATTGGCATTGAGGGCGGCCAGATGAACATCGTGCCGGTGGACTATGTCGCCGATGCTATTGACCATATTTCCCACAAACCCAAGCTCGACGGACGCTGCTTCCACCTCGTTAACCCCGACGCGCATAAAGTGGGCGAAGTGCTCAACATCTTCTCGAAAGCTGCCCATGCACCGAAAATGGCGCTGCGCATCGACTCGCGGATGTTCGCCTTTATCCCCTCTTCCATAACCGGTTTGGTGAAAAACATGCCGCCGGTTAAGCGCCTCACCAGCGCGATACTGGCAGACTATCAAATTCCTGAAGACGGCTTGCAGTTCATGAATATGCCAACGCGCTTTGATAACCGTGAAACGGTCAAAGCACTGCGTGGCAGCGGTATTGAATTACCCGCGCTGGAAGATTACGCCTACAAGATTTGGGACTACTGGGAACGTAACCTCGACCCTGACCTATTTAAAGACCGCAGCCTGCGCGGCAATGTTGAGGGCAAGGTCATCGTGATTACCGGTGCATCCTCAGGTATTGGTAAAGCCAGCGCGCTCAAACTGGCTGAAGCCGGTGCAGAGGTTGTATTGGTCGCCCGAACGGTTGAAAAACTCAAGGAAACCCAGCAGGAAATTGAAGAGCTTGGTGGCACCAGCTACGCCTACACATGCGATGTTTCTGACCTTGAGTCCTGCGATGAACTGGTCGCTACGCTGCTGAAAAACCACGGCCATGTTGATGTGCTGGTGAACAATGCCGGCCGGTCAATTCGTCGCTCGCTCGAGCTGACCTTTGATCGCTTCCACGATTTTGAGCGCACGATGCAGCTCAACTATTTTGGTGCGATTAGGCTGGTGATGGGGCTCGCGCCTTCAATGCTAGAGCGCAAGTCGGGGCATGTGATTAACATCTCGTCGATTGCCGTTATTGTTGGTACCTCACCCCGCTTCTCCGCCTATGCGGCGTCAAAATCGGCCCTTGATGCATGGTCTCGCAGCGCGGCGGCGGAATTCTCCGACCGCAATATCGCCTTCACTACGATCAATATGCCGCTGGTACGCACCCCAATGATCGGGCCCACCTCGATCTACAATGCTGTGCCGACACTGTCGCCAGAAGAAGCCGCGGACATGATCTGTGAAGCGATCGTGAAGCGTCCTAAGCGCATAGCGACCGGCTTGGGCATCAGCATGCAAGTACTCAACGCGGTGATGCCGAAGGCAACGGAAATTATTATGAATACCGTCTTCCGCACCTTCCCGGACTCCGCCGCTGCAAAAGGCGAAGGGGAAGAAGGCAAAACCGAAGCCTCGTCAGAACAGGTCGCCTTGGCAGCGGTACTCAAAGGTATCCACGTCTAAAATAGGTAGCGATTCGCAGCACGTAAACTCTGCGTCGTAAAACCACCAAACCGCATTGCTCAATACATGGGCCATGCGGTTTTTTTACGCCTTGCAAATGGTGCAAATGTACGCGGAATGAAGAGCGATGCCCTGCCGCGAAATAGCGCGCCTGCGGCGGCGAATAGCGGCTGTCCTCGCGCACTTAATACAACGATGTTCACATCGCAAAAAAAGCCACTGTTTCAGTTTTTCATCGGCAAGCTCAGCCCCAACAAGGCATACCAAGAAAAAATATTGAACTGTTTTTCTTAGCGCTGTCATATCCAGTAACGAAGCAACATGGAGGCAGTATGCTAGGTTGGACATTGATGTTTCTCGTTATCGCACTGATCGCCGGCGCCTTGGGCTTTAGCGGTGTAGCGGGTGCAGCGACTGGAATCGCTAAAATTCTGTTTTTTATCTTTATCGCATTATTGCTTCTCTCCCTTCTTGCACGCGCCTTGCGCGGCAAACCTCCCCAGATGTAGCGCCGCGACGCTTACATAGCGGGAGAAATCCCCCGGGCAATTCGCCCAAAACTCTTCACTGCATCACCTTGACCACATAAGGAGAACGCTATGAACCGAGATATCGCTGAAGGCAAATGGAAACAACTGAAAGGTCGCATCAAAGAGAAGTGGGCTGAATTAAGCGACGACGAACTAGAGAGCGTGGATGGCAGCAGTGAACGCCTTATCGGCGCGTTGCAAGAACGCTACGGTTTGGCCCGCGATGAAGCCAAACAGCAATTTGAAGAATTAAAGAAAAAAGTGTCGTAAATCGGCACAACCGAGTCCATTACACGTGACTCGCACCCAGTGACGATGCATGCATCGTATTTGATTAGAACCGAAATGGAGGTCAACTATGACTATCAAGAAGACGCTAATCACCAGCCTCACCTTGGGCGCTTTGGCAAGCACTCCCGTACTGGCTGACAGCTGGCAAGGCAAAACCAAAGATGCCTGGCTCGACGGGAAAGTCGAAACCGCAATTATGCTCAATGGCGAGCTCAATAACTTTGATATCGACACGGATGTAGACCAGGGCAAGGTTACTCTCGAAGGCACTGTGAGCAGTGATATCGAAAAGGACCTGGCCGGCCAGCTCGCGAGCAATGTAGACGGCGTTACATCGGTTGAAAACAACTTACATGTTGAAGGGAGCTATCGCAGCAAGCTGGAGAAAACCAGCAATGACTTTGCCCGCAAGTGGAATGACTTGAGCACCACCGCGGCCATCAATATGAAGTTTGCCGCCAACGATGATATTGCGGCAACCAAAATTAATGTCGACACTCATCGCGGTGTAGTGACCCTGCGCGGCACTGTGAAAAACGAGGCCGCACACGACTTAGCCATTGAAATAGCCAAGAGCTTCGACCACGTTTCCGAAGTGGAAGATAAGCTCGACGTGACCAATAGCTAAGTCCGGCATCGAAACCCCTGATAGCAACGGGCCGGTGGATACTCCGCCGGCCCGTTTGTGTCGCACCGCCCCTCTCGCTGAGACTTATGCCACAAAGCCAGGAGCGGTTATTCCGCCGACATCGCCGCCATGGCTTTGGCGAGGAATTTCTCAGTCTGCTTACTTCCCGCCTCTAGCGGCCGCTGCGCGGCTTCGCTGGTAATGGCATCCCAGTTTTCCAGGATCGCCTCAGGCGTTTGTTGTTCAACACCCAAGAATACGCCATCGGTCTCAAAGATTCGCGAGCTCGCATAACCACCCGCGCCGGCGCAAAGAATATGGCGATTCGGTGCAGATTCATGGCACAGCACTAGCGCACCCGCCGTTACCGATTCAGGCGTAAGTAGATCCAGTACTTCTTTCGGTAGCAAGTCTTCGGTCATGCGCGTTGCCGCCGTCGGTGACAGCGCATTGACCCGCACGTTCTTCTTGGCACCCTCAAGGCCCAGGGTATTCATAAAACCGAGCACCGCCATCTTGGCGGCGCCGTAATTACTCTGGCCGAAGTTACCGTACATGCCCGACGACGACGTGGTCATCACGATGCGGCCATATTCCTGCTCGCGCATAATGTCCCACACGGCCTTGGTGCAATTCACCGAGCCCATCAGGTGCACATCCATCACCAGACGAAAGTCGTCCAGCGACATTTTGGCAAAGGTTTTGTCGCGCAAAATACCGGCGTTATTTACCAGAATATCGACGCGCCCCCACTTGGCCATTGCCTGGCGGACCATATCCTCAACTTCTGCCATTACCGCAACATTAGCGCCGTGGGCCATCGCCTCGCCGCCATTGGCCTCTATGATCGCAACCACTTCCCGCGCCGCCTCGGAGGACGCGCCGCTGCCATCGCGGGCGCCGCCCAGGTCATTCACCACAACCTTGGCTCCGCGTGCCGCCAATGCCAGAGCGTGACTACGCCCCAAGCCATTTCCCGCGCCCGTTACAATGGCTACCTGGCCATCAAATCTCACATCCATTTTTATTTCCTTTTATGTTTACGCCACTAATTGCATGGTCAACCACTCTGCGATGAGAGCGGGTTTATCCTGACCCTCGATCTCTATTGTCACCTGGGTGGTGAAGCGAAACTGCCCCGGCTTGGTTTCGGTGATGTCGATAAACTTGGCGCGGGCGCGAATGCGGCTATCGACGGCGACAGGCGCGATAAAACGAACCTTATCAAAACCGTAATTCAAGCCCATATGGGCGCCCTCGATCATCACCATAAACTCTTCTGCAAAATGCGACAGCATCGACAGGCTTAAAAAGCCATGGGCAACCGTACCACCGAAGGGCGTTTGTTTCGCGCGCTCGGGATCAACATGAATAAACTGGTGGTCCAGCGTACAGTCGGCAAATTCATTGATGGCCGCTTGATCCACTGTGTGCCACTGGGTCGGCGGTGTCTCCCGGCCGACGTATTCGATCACCTTCGTTCTATCTACTGTTGTCGCCATTTTCTTTATCCTTATTTAGGCCTGTTAAAACCAATCATCACGCATAGCATAGGCACTGCCTTCACCTTGCATAAGCAAGGCAGACCAGCGCTCAGTGTGCGGCAACTCCACCGAAAAGAAGTAGCGCATCGCCTGTAACTTGCCACGATAAAAATTCTGCTCGTCACCGTGCTGACTTTGCGCAAGTGCTTGATGAGCAACAAGCCCCTGCTTCAGCCACAGCCAGGCCACAACCACATGGCCAAACAGCTCCAGGTACATAACCGAGTTCGCCAATACCTTGTCTATGTTGGTGTCAGCCATGGCTGCCAACAGGGTTTCGGTGGTATCAGTCAGCCGTTTAATCGCACTTTCCAGCTGTTCCGCCTGCTTTTCCAAACCGGCGACAGCGCCGGCCTGCGCGACCGTTTCGCGCATTAACGCCAGACAGTAGTGATAGCCAGCCATGCCCTGCATGGGCACCTTCCGCGCCAGCAAGTCGAGGGACTGAATGCCGGTTGTTCCCTCGTGAATGGGGTTCAGGCGATTGTCTCGGTAAAACATTTCAACGGGATGTTCATTGATATAGCCCGCGCCACCGAGTACCTGAATGGCCAAACTATTGGCCTGAGGGCCGTACTCAGACGGCCAGGTTTTGATCATGGGGATCAAGAAATCGAGCAATAATTTAGCCTGACTGCGCTGCTCTTCGGTTGGCGCGGTGTGCTGGTCGTCGGCCAGCTGTGCACCAAACAAACAGAGAGCAAACGCGCCCTCGGCATAGGCCTTCTGGGCCAATAACATGCGGCGTACGTCGGCGTGTTCAATAATATTAACCGGCGGCGACAGCGGGTCTTTGCATGATGGCAAGCGCCCCTGCGGGCGCTCGCGGGCATAGTTTAGTGAGTATTGAAAGCCGGTTAGCGCGATGGTTGCCGCACCCGTGCCGACCATAATGCGCGCTTCGTTCATCATGTGGAACATATAGCTCAGGCCGCGGTTTTCCTCACCAACCAAATAGCCTACCGCCCCACCGCGCTCACCAAAGTTAAGCGATGTGGAGGTTTGCCCACGACCGCCCATTTTATGGAACAGCCCCGCCAAGGCTACATCGTTCTGCTCACCCAGGCTGCCATCGTCGTTAACCAGAAACTTAGGCACAATGAACAGTGAGATGCCTTTGGTCCCCTTTGGTGCCCCCTTCACCCTGGCCAACACCAAGTGCACAATATTTTCATTAAGCTCGTGATCGCCGCCAGAGATATAGATCTTATTTCCGGTAATGCGGTAACTGCCGTCCTCTGCGCGCTCAGCACTGGTGATCAGGTCAGCCAGGCCGGAGCCCGCTCCCGGCTCCGTCATCGCCATGGTGCCGGCAAAGCGGCCACTGCGCTGGGGCACGGCCCACTTGGCAATCTGCTCCGGGGTGCCGTGTGCTTCAATCAAACTGGCGTTAGCGGTGGTTAAGCTCAAGTACCCCAAGGTCGTGCTGCCTGCGGCAGTAAGATACGCATTGGCGACCGTGGCCACGGGCAGGGGCAGTTGCATCCCGCCCACTTCGTAATCAGCCGTTGACGAGACAAACCCTGCCTTGGTAGCAGCATCGACCGCCTGTTTGATCTCGGGCAGCATTTCCACACGACCATTTTCAAAACGCGGTTCATTGCGGTCGACCTTGCCGCGAATCGGCAGGAAGTACTTTTCCGCAACCTGCTTGGCAGTGGCAATAGCGGCATCAAAACTTTCGCGATTGTGGTCTCGATAACGCTCGCGCGCACACATGCTCTCGCTGTCCAGAAATTCGTACAGCATAAAATCGAGATCGCGTTCGTTGAGTAGCGGAGCAGGCATGGTAGTACCTCATATCGAAAAAGAATTGTGACAGCAGTATGCCCAGCACCCCCAGAGCCAGCCACGACATCTGATGTCAGGCAGCGCCATCGCCACCTAGTAAAACAGCAGCGGGTGACTGAGGTCGGTGTCAGCGAAGGCATCCACATTCAGCTGACGATCTTCCGGGTAAAGCGCGGTAACGGTTAACTGAGGCTCGGAAACAAAGGCCGTTGGCCCCAGTGCCCCCACGGTGGTGCTCACACTAAAAAATCGCTGCATCACACCGTCTATCGCCAACTGCACGCGAAAGCTCGCCATCGGCTCTACCGACGCGGCGCGCTGCTGCCAGTCACTCGGTACGGAGGGATAACTGCGCAGCCGATCCAGGGTTGCCTTCACCGTCGGGTCATTGCTGAATAGCGCCGACTGCTGGATCGACATAAGAATGGCCGACAGTGTGTCCTCCCAGTTGCTCACGGCATTTTCCGCGGACTGGGAGCTGAACATAAAGTCGTAAAAATTGCTGATATTGTGCAACTCATCAGCGGGCATAAGACGGGAGTAAAACCCCAGCCAGCTACGGTTCACCATAAGAATATTAGTGGAATTATCCACCAGACAAGCGGGATAGGGGTCCAGCGCCTGCAGCGTCATGGTCATGGCGCTGCGCAGCCATTTGAGCTCTGCGGAATTAAAATCGACACGCTCGTCGCGCGGCGCAAAGCCCGCCGCAATAAGCAAATGACTTTGGTCGCGCCGCCCCAATTTCAGCGCTTTGGCGATCTCCAAAACCATCGTTTCGCTGGGGCGACTGCTGCCATTTTCAAGGCGGCTGATATGGCGCGGTGAACTGCCCAACTCAAATGCCAGCTGCTCCTGACTGAGGCGGTGCACACCGCGCCAAAATTTTAAAAACCGCCCAAAGCTCGATGCACTCTCTACCACACGCCAACCCTGAAGAAATGATGCTCAAGGATACTACGCGCGATAGCGGGTGCGCTCAAACCCTTAGGGCATTAATCAAGCAGGTGTCGCGGGATTGCCACGTCCATCGACAGCAGCATTTGCGCCAGCGCTTTGCCCTGCGAATCCACCCGCAGCGAGGCACTGCCGCCTCCGCCCAACGCGTCGCGCAACAAAAAGTTAAAGGCGTGGAAACCCGGCACATCAAAGCGGTGTACATCGCCATCTAGCAGATGCTCGAAGTACTCCGCCACGGCGCTCTCCGACAGGGCTTGGGCGATGTACGGCAAATAACACTCGCGGCGCGCAATCACACCGATATTCGCGTTATTACCCTTGTCGCCGCTGCGCGCATAGGCCAGTTGCTCGAGCGGCACGCGGCAGTCGACACCCTCGCTGACAGCCAGTGATGAGTAACGGCTACCGACCGCGGGGCTGGAACCTGGCGTTGGGTAGCTGCGCTCACTCAAGCGCTGATCGCCCATTTGTACGGTGACGGGAACACGGTCTTTGGCGAGTAGCGACGAGTGAATGCGAATCAATGGACCGGGCTTGGCTCGGCCAGCACCAAAGCCACTCATGCCCGGTGCCGCCGAGGTCGCGAGATAGGCGAACTCGTTGGCGGCGAAGGTAAGCGCCTCGCGGCTGTTGTGGTGCAAACCGTATTTGGCCATGACCTCCCTGCTAGCCGTATCGCGTGCGTGACGACCATATGTGTCCTCGGCACCGATGACTTCGATGCTAACATCGCGAAAGTCTTCCCAAGCGCGCTCTTTAAAAACACCACGGCAGCGTTGCAACCAAGCGTTAAGGCTACAGCGCGCTTTTTCGGCAGCGCGCAGCCCGCCGATAAAGGCACTGCCCATCAAGCGATAACCGTCTACCCAGGTTGCGCAGACCTTGTAGCTATCGCCGGGCGCACGGCCCTTGGCATTGCTCACCCTAAGCCGGTTTTCGCCGACCTCGTCCAAGCGCACATCACTAAAATCACAGGCAACATCCGGCAACAGGTAGTTTGCCGGATCACCAATTTCATAGAGGATCTGCTCAGCGACAGTGGCGCGGTTGACCAAACCGCCAGTCGCCGGTGGAATGGTCACAATGAAATCACCCTCTGCCGCAACCTCAGCAATGGGATAGCTCATCGTGGAAAAGTCCGGCACTTGATGCCAGTCGGTAAAGTTACCGCCGGTACACTGGGCGCCGCACTCCAGTACGTGCCCGGCCAAGGCCGCCTGCGCCAAGCGGTCGTAGTCCTGCCAGCTCCAGCCGAATTCGTGCATCAGTGGCGCAATTACTACCGCACTGTCGACCACGCGCCCGGTCACTACGATATCGGCGCCGGCGGCCAGCGCCTCGGCAATGGGCTGAGCCCCGAGGTAAGCATTCATACTGGCAAGCTTGTCGGGCAGCGGTGCGCCGCTCTGCATGTCGCTCAGGCCCTCGCGGGCAAATTCTTCCCTGCGTGACAGTAAGTCATCGCCATACACACCGGCAATATTGAGCTGTAGGCCCTGCTCCTGGGCTAAGGACTGTAGGGCGGCAATGCAGCCGGGCACATTTACGCCGCCGGCATTGGCAATAATCTTAATCCCTTTGGCAGCGCAGTCTGCCATCACATCGCGCATGGCAACGGTGACAAAGTCCACGGCAAAACCCAGCCGTTCATCCCGGGCTCGGGCTTTGGCAAGTATCCCCATGGTCACTTCGGCCAGGTAGTCGAAAACCAGGTAGTCCAGCTCGCCTTTGTCTACCAACTGCCGCGCCGCAAGCTGGCTGTCGCCGTAAAACGCCGAGGCACAGCCAATACGTACTGACGAACGACTCATAGCGCCTCCTCATTCAGCTCGACAAGCAATTGCCGCGACTTCACTTGATCGCCCGCTTGGCAGTGAATTGCCGCTACCGTGCCGTCCATGTCTGCCTTTAGCGGGTGCTCCATTTTCATCGCCTCCAACACGACCAGGGTTTGCCCGCGGCTGACGCGCTCACCCTCTGCAACAACAACGTCCACAATGGCGCCGTCCATAGACGCTTTCAGCAAGCCGCTGCCAGCAGCCGCATCCGCTTTGGCGGCAGCGTGGCTGGTATCGTCGAAAATGAAGTGGCCGCTGCCGTCATCCAGGAACAGCTGCTTGCCATGGCGCGCAAAGTGGATGCGCCGCCGCACGCCATCCTCTTCAATAACGCAGGATTGGGCATCGCTAGCTGCCACCTGCAGGGTATGGCGCTGACCGGCAATACTGAATTCGCGTTGCCTACCCATCGCAACCAGTTCGATGCGGTATTCCTGCCCTTCCCAAGCAAGTGTGAAAACGCAGCTTGCCGGGGCGCTGCGCCGCCAGGCAGGCGCTGTTTTGGCCGCTGCGGCATTACATTCATATAGCACCGCCGCCGCCCTTGCCAGGCTGGCAGTGCCAGGCTCAGGCGGAGGTGTGCACTGCTCACCATGCTCGGCGATAAAGGCTGTGGTGGCATCACCGGCAATAAAACTCGGATGGCGCAGCACCGCCTGCAAAAACTGCAGGTTGTTATTGATGCCCAGCAATACCGTATCTTGCAACATCGACGCCAAACGCCGCAGTGCCTCTTCACGGCTCGGCGCCCAGCAAATCAGCTTGGCCAGCATGGGGTCATAACGGGCGCCGATAAGCTGCCCTTCGCTAATCCCACTATCCAGTCGCAGCCCCGGCCCCTGCGGCACTTGCCAGCGGGCAATGCGGCCGGTTTGCGGCATAAACTGCTGACGCGGCTCCTCGGCATACAGGCGCACTTCAACCGCGTGACCATTGAGGCGGAGCTGGGATTGCGCCATCGGCAGTGGCTCGCCACTGGCAATACGCAGCTGCCATTCCACCAAGTCAACACCGGTAACCATTTCCGTCACCGGGTGCTCAACCTGCAGGCGCGTGTTCATTTCTAAAAAATAGAAACTGCCCTGAGCATCGACCAAAAACTCGACCGTACCCGCACCGCGGTAATTGCAGGCCTTGGCCGCCGCAACGGCGGCATCGCCCATGCGCTGGCGCAAAGCGTCATCGACAAAGGGCGATGGCGCTTCCTCAACCACCTTTTGATGGCGGCGCTGAACCGAGCAGTCGCGCTCGGCTAAATGAATGGCATTGCCCTGGCTGTCAGCGAAAACCTGTATCTCGACATGGCGCGGCTGCTGTACCGCCTTCTCCAGAATCAGCTCGTCACTGCCGAAGGCTGACAAAGCCTCCGATCGGGCGCTGCGCAGTTGCTCCGGCAAATCAGCCGCATGATCAACCAGCCGCATACCGCGTCCGCCGCCGCCCGCCGAGGCCTTGACCATAATTGGAAAACCAATGCGCTCTGCTTCGGCCACCAAGCGCTCATCGCTCTGATCGTCGCCTTCATACCCAGGCACACAGGGCACGCCAGCGGCTATCATTGCCAACTTCGACAAGCGTTTGCTGCCCATCAATTCAATCGCGTCGCTGGACGGACCGATAAAAGTGATACCCGCCGCCTGACACGCGCGGGCAAAGTCAGCATTTTCTGAGAGAAAACCGTAGCCTGGGTGAATCGCATCTGCTGCCGTTTTTGTCGCGGCGTCAATAATGGCGTCCACGCGCAAATACGACTCCGACACAGCCGCCGGACCGATATTCACGGCCTCATCAGCAAGCTGAACATGGGGGGCATTGTCGTCGGCATCGCTAAATACGGCGACGGTGCGATAGCCCATTTGTTTAGCGCTGCGTATTACCCTCACGGCAATTTCGCCGCGGTTGGCGATCAGTATTTTGTGCAATGCGGTCATGCTGTTCCCCGTTCCGAATACCAGCTGGGTTTGCGCTTTTCGATAAATGCCTGCGTCCCCTCTTTGCCCTCTGGCCCATTCAGGCATTGGGCAAAAAGATCTGAGGCGTGGTCTAAAAGCGGTTCAAGTGCGGTAGTGCCGACATCAAGAAGTAGCGACTTGGTAAGCGCAGTTGCTGCCGGTGCACAGCGCCGCAACGCAGAGAGTTGGTTGTTTAACTGCGCGTCAACGTCGTCGTTGCTGTCCGCACAGAAATGCACCAGGCCGAGGCGCTGCGCTTCAGCGCCGTCGATGCGCTGCCCGGTTAATGCCAAGCGCCTGGCCTGCGTCAGCCCCACCCGCATCACCACAAAAGGCGCAATCTGCGCGGGCACAATGCCCAGGCCAGTTTCCGGCATGGCAAATTTGGCATCGGCTTTGGCAATCGCAATATCCGAGACACAGGCCAGACCAAAGCCGCCGCCTAACACCGCGCCCTCCAAGATCGTGATAACGACCTGGGGAGCCTTATTTACCTCGGTGATAAGGTGACCGAAGCTACGGTTAAACTGCCAGGCTGCCTTATCCGGGGACAAGGGTTTGCCCGCTTCGTCTACCGCGCCGTCGTGCATGCCGGCAATATCGCCGCCCGCACAAAAATTCCCCTCTGCGCCGCGCAACACCACGGCGCGCACGCTACGGTGGTCGGCGATGGCGGCGAATACTGCGCGCATTTCGTCGACAAGCCTTTTGTTCATGGCGTTGCGCTTATGGGGCCGGTTGAGGGTGATTGACAATACGCCGCCGTCGAGCGACAGCAGCAATTCTTTACATTCGGGTAACATGCTGCCTCCTACAAACGGCCAATGCCGAAGGTGTTGGCCGTGATCTGACGGGCATCGGCGTCGCGGCAGATATCGAGTACAAAACCCAGCACACTGCGTGTATCGCGAGGGTCGATAATTCCGTCATCCCACATGCGTGCGGTATTGGCCAGGGCGTGCGACTTCGCCGCCATGGTATCCACGGTGTCTTTCTCCAGCGCATCGAGCATCTCTTCACTCACCTGCCCGGCGCGGCGCATTTTCGCCTCCGCAACCTGACGCATCACGCTGCCCGCCTGGGCCGGCCCCATTACCGAAACCACGCTGCGTGGCCATGCGAACATAAAGCGCGGCTCCATACCGCGGCCGCACATCGCGTAGTTACCCGCGCCGTAGGAGCCGCCGACAACAATACTGATTTTGGGCACAGACGCATTGGTGACCGCCTGAATCAATTTCGAGCCATGCTTGATGATCCCGCCCTGTTCCGCTTCGGTGCCGACAATAAAGCCGGTGGTGTTATGGAGAAAAACAATCGGTGTTTGGGACTGCTCGCAAAGCTGAATAAATTGCCCGGCCTTCGCCGCCCCCTTGGCAGTAATCGGGCCGTTATTGCCAATCACTGCACAGGCAATACCTTGAATCGCCATATGACCGCAGACCGTGCCAACATCGAAAGCACTTTTGAATTCCAGGAAGTCTGAATCGTCGGCAATGCGCGCAATAATTTCCCGCACGTCGTAGGGCGTTTTGGGGTCTTCGGGCACAATACCGAGCAGTTCCTCGGCATCAAAATGCGGCTCGGCATAGGCCGCTTCCGCACTGGCCTGCAAACGCTTGTCCCAGTCGAGCTTGCCCGCAACTTCCCGGGCAATGCGAATACCATCGGCGTCGTTTTCGGCGAGATAGTCCGCGGTACCGGCGACTTCCGCGTGCATCTCCGCGCCGCCAATCTCTTCGTCGCTGGCCTCTTCGCCGGTTGCCGCTTTAAGCAGTGCTGGGCCGGCGAGATATACGGTGGACTGACGACGTATCATAATGACGTAGTCGGACAAGCCGGGTTGATAGGCACCTCCAGCGGTTGCACTGCCGTGCACCACGGTAATTTGCGGAATGCCCATCGCCGACAGTTTTGCCTGCACGGCAAAGCCAGCACCGGACGGCCCGAAAAAGTCACCGAGCAGCTTTAGGTTACCGCCGCCACTTTGCGCCAGGGTGAGCACCGGAAGCTTGTTTTCGATCGCGATACGCATCATCCGCTGACGCTTGGCACTGCCCAGTGGCGTAATGCTGCCGCCCTTAGTGAGATAATCATCGACCATAATCATGCAGCGAACGCCCGCCACATAACCGATACCGGTAATGCAGCTTCCGCCGGCGGCACTGCCATCGCGATCCTCTTCCTGCATATAGCCGCAGAGGGTCGACAGTTCGAGAAAGGGGGTACCCACATCAAGCAGGGCACTTAAACGCTCGCGCGGCGGCATAAGGCCGCGCTCGCGATAACGCGGTACTTTTTTCTCGGCCGCGGCAATCACTCGCTGTTCGATGTCTCGAAACTCATCAACGGCCGCACCCATCACCCTGGCATTGCGCTGAAAAGCATCGGCCTGTCGATCGATGTAAGACTCTAATATCGCCATAAACTCGTCCTTTTAGCCCCCTACTTTCTGCGGCCCGGATGGGTACCCATCAATTTACAGATAATGCCCAGCATCACCTCGTCTGCGCCGCCACCAATGGAGGTGAGCCGCGTATCGCGGTAGGCGCGAGAGATGGGGTTGTCCCACATAAAGCCCATGCCGCCCCAATACTGTAAGCAGGCATCGGTCACTTCTCTGGCGAGGCGGCCCGCTTTGAGCTTGGCCATTGACGCCTTCATGGTCACGTCACTTCCGTGGATATATTCCTCTACCGCGCTATAGGTCAGCGCGCGCAGCGCTTCAACTTCGGACTGCAACTCTGCCATGCGAAAGTGAACCACTTGATTATTCAGCAGTGGCTCACCAAATATTTCGCGCTCGCGGGCATAGTCAATGGTTTGGTTGATGCAGGCTTCCATGGCCTTGAGTTGCCCCGCGGCGGCATACAGGCGTTCTTCCTGGAATTGCAACATCTGGTAGATAAAGCCCTGCCCCTCTTCACCTATGCGATTGCGCTGGGGTACGCGAACATCGTCAAAGAACACCTGCGCGGTATCGGATGAGCGCATGCCCAGCTTGTTCAAGCGCTCCGAAAAGGACACGCCCGGCGTGTTAGTCGGCACGACTATCAGCGATTTATTGCTGTGCGCCTTACCCTCGCTGGTATTGGCCAGCAGACAGAGGAAATCCGCCTGAGTGGAATTGGTGATCCACATTTTGCTGCCATTGATAATGTAGTCGTCGCCGTCTTTGCGGGCGGTGGTTTTAATCGCCGCCACATCGGAACCGGCATGGGGTTCACTCACCGCAATGGAGAACACCGCGTCCCCGCTTATCGCAGGCGTGAGAAATTCGCGACGCAATTCATCGCTGCCGAACTTTGCCAGCGCCGGCGTTGCCATATCAGTTTGTACGCCGATGCCCATCGATACACCGCCGGTCGTAATCCTGCCCAGCTCCTCTGAAAATACCGTTTGGTAGCTGTAATCCAGACCGAGGCCGCCGTATTCCACCGGCTTCGAAATGCCCAGCAGGCCCAGGTCGCCCATTTTTTTAAACAATTCATGGGCGGGGAAAATCCCCTCCGCTTCCCAGGCATCGGCATGGGGGTTTATCTCTTTGTCGACAAACTGCGCCACGGTATCGCGCAACTTTTGATGCTCTTCTGTCAAAATCATAAAACGCTCCAACTACGCAAAATTATTTAAAAACAACCTTCAAAGGGATAGGGCGTGGGGACGAAACTGTTTGGCCCAGAGCCCATCGGCTCGGCGCGTTGAAACGCCGGGCGCGCCATCAGGCGCTCTAGGTAAGCCTTAACCTGGGGCTCGTAGAACGTATCCAGCCCCAGCCCCTTGCCCAAATACAGCGCGTAGCCAACCGCGATATCGGCAATGGTGAAGCGGTCGTCGCACAGGTATTCACGGTCGAGCAAATGGCTATTCACGCGCTTTAGTCGCGCCAGATACCACTTACTGTAGTCTTCAACCGCCTGGGGCAGGCGGCGCTCCGGCGGTTCCAGCTGCGAATACCGCAGGACAATGGTCTGCGGGAAGGTCAGGGTCGCATCACTGTGAAACAGCCAGTTCAGGTAATCGCCATAGCCGGGGTCGCTAACGCGCAGACCGAAATCAAAGCGCTGGTATTGTTCAACGAGATAGAGACAAATACCGGAGGACTCGGTCATCTCCACGTCGCCGTCTCGGAAAAAAGGCACCGTCCCCAGGGGGTTAGTCTCAAGGTACTCGCGCTGGAACATGCGCGGCGGAAAGGCCAGGTTTACCAGCTCGTAGTCGATACCCATTTCTTCCATCGCCCACAATGGCCGCAATGAACGGGACGGGTAACAGTGCCACAGCGTGGGTTTTTCACTGCTCATAACAACTCCTTACAAACGGTATTGGCGCGACGCCAGCTCACGCATGATTTCTTCGGAACCGCCGCCGATCGCGTTCACTCTCACTTCACGGTAAAAGCGTTCAACGCGGTTGCCGCGCAAGTAGCAGGCACCGCCTAAAATTTGGCTGGCTTCACGGGCGCAAAACTCCATGGTCTCGCTGGCTTGGACCTTGGCCATTGCCAGGTCACCCGGGTCGCAGCGCCCTTCTATATAGGCTTGGGTTAAATAATTGAGGTAGCACTGGGTCGCATTGATGCGCTGCTTCATCGCAGCAATCTTGTGGCGAATCACTTGGTGGTCGGCCAGGCGTTTGCCGAAGGTCTTGCGATTGCGCGCCCACTCCACGGCATCTTCCAGGCAGGCGCGAGCGGCCGCTTCCATGGTGACAATCAGGCTTAGTCGCTCTGGATTGAAGTTACTCATGATGACGAGAAAGCCGTGCCCTTCTTCTCCGATCAAATACTCGGCGGGCACGCGAACATCGTCAAAATAAATGGTGCCGGTATCGGCACACCACCACCCCTGCTTGCGGTCCAGGGGGGTGCGCGAAACCCCGGGCAGGTCGGTGGGAATCAGCAGCATCGAAACACCGCCAGCGCCTTCGCCACCCGTACGTACAGCGGTACTCACCCAATCCGCTCCCATGACTCCGGAGATAAAGGTTTTACTGCCATTCACAATATAGTGGTCGCCATCGCGCTTGGCCGTCGTTTGGATGTTGGCAACATCCGAGCCACCGGAAGGCTCGGTAATTCCCAGTGAAATTCGCTTTTCACCGGCTAACACGCGCGGTGCAACCATTTCTTTCAGCGCATCACTGCCGCAGTTCGTCACGGGTGGTAAGCCAATGCCGTGCACCAGCAAATTACTGATCAAGCCCCCGGCGCTGCCCGCTCGGGTGATCTCTTCGTTGGCAATATTGATATGCCATTGGTCAATACCCTCGGAAATGCCGCCATAGGCCTCGGGGTAGCCGAGCTGGAGCAAACCGATATCCGCCGCTTTGGCCCACAATTCATCGGGAATCTTTCCCGCCTCTTCCCAGTCGTCGAGAAACGGGCTGATTTCAGCGTCGACAAATTTACGCAGTTGCACTCGCCATGCTTCGTGCTCGGCATTGAGGTAGGGGTTGTGTAGACGGGCGCCGTCAAAATCCAGTGACATGCGAACTCCTGAGTTAGTCATTATTAGCCTACTCAGTCTATAAGCTCTGTTGGGGCGCGCTTAGGATTTGGTGCCAGACTAGGAGATATTTGGTGCCAGAAGGCGTTATTTACGGCGATGTTCTCGCGGCGACTTGCCGAACCACGCTTTGAAGGCGCTGGAAAAACTGCCGTGGTCGGCATAGCCCAGCAGCAGCGCGATGTCGGTAATACTCAAGCGCTCATCACTGAGATACTGCAACGCCAATTCACTGCGCAGCTCTTGCAGCACTTGACCAAACTGGGTCCCGCTGTCGGCCAGTCGCCGCTGCAAAGTGCGCCGGGATATATTCTGCGCGGCGGCTGTTTTATCGATAGTCACCCCACCCGCTGGCAGCATTTTTATCAAGGTGTTGCGCAGCGAGCGCAATACCGGATCAGGCTCACCTTCGCCGAATAAATGCTGGGTAGATTGCCGGATCGACATACTCCATTCCGAGTCCAACTGAACAAGGCGATAGTCGAGGCTCGCCGCATCGAAATACAGAGAACTACGCGGCTGGGAAAAATGCAGGTCGCAGCCAAAAATGCTTTCCAGCAAGTCGGTATTAGCGGGCTTTGGGTAACTAAAGTGGGCGCGCAACACAGGAATTGGCCGCACACACAGCGAGCGCACAATAGCTGCAGAGGTGGTCAGCAAACAGTCACTTTGATACCGCCAGCGAGCCGATGCCTCCCACAGGGGCAACCAATCCAAACGCAGGCGTTCATCTTCGCGGCGAATGCGAACCTCGCCGATATCACCGGCAAAATGCAGCACGCTGGGCATCAGGTTCAAGTAGTCGCGGAAGGTTTCGCACACGCCACAGGTGTAGAGCTGCATATTCAGACGGCTGATATAGTCCACACGGCCGGTGTAGAGGCCAATATCTTCGCCGCAGTGCTGAGCGGCAAGCTCATACAAGCGATGCATCGCCGACACAGGGTGTCGAGCCTCGGCGTCACTGAGGGCTTCCGGCAGGATACCGACCGATCTCAGCAGCGCTTCACTTTCGCCACCCAGTGCGGCAATCGCCTGGGCAATACTGCGAATACTGGTGCTGTTAACGGTCCAATTGGGGTCGATCGTATTCATCGCCACGTCTTCAAATACATGCTCGCAAAGTGTACGTGAATGCCGACGATGACGGTACCAGCCAGACTCACGGCGGGGCAGCTGCGAGGTCGCGCTTCAGGTGGCGGCTGCTCAGATAAAAGTGCAGCGCCGATAAACTCACCATTAATGGCACCAGTGCCAGCATGGCATAGCGCAGCGACTCATCGCCAAATTGCGGTGCCAATAGGTCACTGAGCAGCCCGACAGACCAGGGCCCTGCACCCAAGCCCACCAAATTGAAGATAAAAAACAGGATGGCCGAGGCCATCGCCCGCATACGCAAGCCTACAAGTGAATGGCTAACCGCGAGCGTATTTCCTAAAAACACATTGGACTGTATGGCGGGAATAATCATTAACAACAGCGAGGCATAGACATTGTCGACCAAGTAAACCCCGGCGGCAAAAGGCAGTGAAATCACACCGGCCAACGCCGGCAACAACACGTACCAACGCGTGTCTTTAGCGGCGAGTTTATCGGCCAGCAAACCGCCACCGAAAACCCCGACCGCACCACCAATACCAATAATGAGCGCCAGCCACGTACCCAGCTCCCCGGTGCTCATGCCGTAACTGCGAATAATGAAAGATGCCGACCAATTGGCGACCGAATAACCGGCAAAGGCGCTCAAGGCACCCGCCCAGGCCATATGCCGAAAACTGCGCCGCGACCACAGCAGCGCCACCACTTCTTTAACGGCAACGGGTTCGGGGTTGTCATCGCGATTCTCAGACAAACCGCGACGCGGTTCGCGCAGGGTGTAGCGCACCACCAGTGCCAGCAGAACACCCGGCACGCCCACGACGAAAAATGCTACCCGCCAGCCAAAAAATTCATTCAGCCAGCCGCCCATTAAAAAACCGAACAGGATGCCAATGCTGACGCCCGTGGAATAGAAACCCAGCGCCGAAGCGCGGCGCTCGGCCGGGAACATATCCGAAATCATCGAATGCGATGGCGGACTGCCACCGGCTTCGCCGACGCCAACACCAATTCGCGCCAGTAACAACTGCAGGTAATTCTGGACTAAGCCACTGATGGCCGTCATAAAGCTCCAGATAAACACCGCCAGGGCGACAATGTTTCTGCGGTTTCCCGCATCGGCCCAGCGGGCAATAGGAATGCCTGCGGTGACATAGAACAGCGCAAAGGCAAAGCCCGTTAACAGCCCCAGCTGGGTATCACTCAGCAGTAATTCAGCCTTGATCGACTCCTGCAAAATCGCCAGCAGCTGGCGATCAATAAAGTTGAAGCTATAAACAATGGTTAAAATAAATAGGGCGTAATAGGCGCGCCCATCGCTGCGATAGTGCTGAGAGTTCATGCCGCCATCCTTATTATTTTTTGAGGCTGGTATGAGTATTTATTTGTCTTCTGTACAGGCAATAAGACGCGAATCCATAAGCGCGGCTGTGCGGTGCTCGGTGATTGCCTGATAGTCCGGATTGCGCAGCATCGTTACAAAGTGCTCAATGCTGGGATAACGCACTAGCATTACCTTGTGCCAGTCCTCACCGGGTGGCGCAATGAGCGGCGCATGGGCCGCCGCCAACCACTGGGCTTGTCCGTCAACGGCGCTGAGAAATGGCACCACTAATTCGCTGTAGCGTTGATAAGCCTCTCGGCCGGTAAGTCCTCGGTTGCCATCGGCATACTGCGCGCGATCGTGAAAACGCAGTAAATTAAGCATAACAATCGGCTCGTCACTGGGGATTCGCGCCAGCAGCTCACCTAATTCAGCCGCCCGAGGATCAATACTGTAACGATTATCTGACATTGGCCTGTCCCCACTGCGTCTCAAATATCTGGAAAGCTTGGTTGCCGCGCTGCTGCGCCTGCAGGTATTCCTCGGCTAAGCGATCTACAAGCTGGGCAACACCGGGGCAATTATCAATGCTGCCCGCCCCTTGCCCGGCGGACCAAATGGCCTTCCACGCTCCGCTGGCTTTTTCTGCACGCTGCTGGTCGCCATCCACCGTCAACTCAGCCCCGAAGTCGATGTCTTTTTTGAAGGCCAGGTTATCGGGGTCCAGCCCGGCTGCGACGATACTGGGGCGCATAAAGTTCGCGTTCACACCGGAAATATTCGGCGTATACACAATATCTTCTGCACGGCAGTCCATCACCATTTGCTTGTAATCACTGTCGACCTGACACTCCTGTGTGCAAATAAAACGGGTGCCCATATAAGCGAGATCCGCGCCCATCATCTGAGCCGCCGCGATATCCGAGCCCGACGACATAGCGCCCGCAAGCAATAGCGTTTTATCGAAGAACTGGCGGATTTCAGCCACCAGCGCAAACGGACTCGTACTGCCCGCGTGGCCGCCGGCTCCTGCCGCAACGGCGATCAAGCCGTCGACACCAGCTGCCGCCGCTTTTCGAGCATGACGAGCGTTAATCACATCGTGAAACACTAGACCACCATAGCTGTGAACCGCGTCAATCACTTGCGCGGCGGCCCCCAGTGACGTAATGACAATCGGCACCTGGTACTTCACGCAAAGCGCCAAATCAGCCTCCAGCCGCGGATTACTGCCGTGCACAATTAGATTCACTGCAAAGGGCGCCGCCTCGCGCCCCGAGCTGCGCTCGAAATCGGCAAGAGCTGACTGAATTTCTTTAAGCCAAGCCTCGAAGCCTTCGCTGCTGCGTTGGTTCAGCGCCGGGAATGAGCCCACAACCCCGGCCTTACAGGTTTCGATCACCAGCTCGGGGCCCGAAGCGAGAAACATCGGCGCCGCCACAACGGGCAAGCGCAGGCGGGATGCCAAAGAATCAGGCAGGGACATATCAACCTCGTTTGTTATTGCTTTTAGCAGAATCGATCAAGCTAGCGCAGCGGGCGCAGGAATACCAGCGGGAACGAAGCCGGAAAATTCAAGGAGCAAGGCAATGACGACGAGATAGTGACGAAGAGCTAGTGACAGGGGCAAATAACGTTTAATTAATCACAATAAAGAAGTAACAGCGGGGCATTGCCAGGCGAGCTGGCACACCCCGAATTTAAGCAAAACGCTTACACGCCAATGCTGGCGAGCTTAACCATAATATCTTTTAGTAAGCCTGAGATCGTTGGGTGGTCAACCTCAAAGCTCGACACCATTTCATCAAGGCGCTCTTGCAAGCCAGTGTCTTCCAGCACTAACTCAGGGCCGCTGCCCAGCTCGCGGTCGATATCTTCAACCAGCGCGTGCAATTTAGCCCGTTCGCCGCTCTCTACCGGTAAATCATCAATCTCACTTTGCAGGCGGTTAAGCTGCTCGTGAACATGTTTTGGGTCCATGACCGTACTCCTGTATTTCAGGCTTACAGCATAGCAAGAGCCGAACGTCACGCCTAGCTAGTGGTAACAGCTGCGCAGTAGCCGACGACTCTCCCGCTGACAGTGAGCCAGCTCATCCATACGCCCCCCTTCACGGTAAAAGCGTTCAAGCATTTGTAGAGAGATCTCAACATTTTTGTACAGCGGTAGACGCCGCCCTAAACCGTTGCGCAAGGCTTGCAGCAGACGATGATGGACCGCAAGTAAACAGTGTTGCTGCAGCGAGGGATCGCCACAGCGAGCAAAACACTCCGACAGGTAATGGCCCGACAGCATATGCCGATCGACGTCCTCAAGCGCCAACTCGCGCTCGCCCGACAACATCAATTCACTCAGCTCAAAACAGCACCCCAAATACCGCAGCGCCGGTACCCAGTCTCGCTGCGCGTAGGCCTCTCTGCCGGCTTCCATCCACTCTTCCCAACGCTGGCTGGCCACCGCCTCGCTGCGCTGCAACTGCTGGCGGTGGCTCTCACATAGAAATCGTATGCTCATCATTATCTCCTGGACTAAAGCAAATCTGGCAATACCCACAAACGATAATGATTATCATTTGTAAATTCAAGTCCAAAAATACAAACCGCGGCCTGCCGCGTTTTTCCAGCGCATTGCCCATCAACCGAAGAACAGTAATGCTGTGCATAAATTTCGCCGCTAAGGCCAACAATAATAGGAACTTCAGATGTCTCTCGACGCACTATTTTCTCTTTCAGGACAAGTGGCCATTGTGACTGGCGCAGGCCGGGGTATTGGCCGCGGCATTGCCGAACACTTTGCACAGGCCGGGGCGACCGTTATTTGCGCTGCGCGCACACTGGAGGATTTGGAAAAGACCGTGGCAAGCTGCAAAGCCGCTGGCGGCAACGCCCTTGCTGAGGTATGCGATGTTGCGCAGGAAGAGCAATTACAAGCGCTTGTAAACACCGCCGTTAATGAATTTGGCCGCCTGGATATCGTTGTGAACAATGCCGGCGGCGCCTGGCCGAACGACCCGCTGAAAACCGACGCCAAAACCTTTAATCGTGATTTCGACTTCAACGTCACCAGTGCATTTAACCTCTGCCGGCTCGCCCAGCCCGCGCTTGAAACAAGCCGCGGCAATATCATCAATATCACGTCGGCTTCGGCACGCTACGCCCAAAAGGGCTTTAGCAGCTACGGCACAGCAAAAGCGGCATTGACGCAACTCACGCGCTTATTGGCTGCCGATTTCGCGCCGAAAATCAGGGTAAACGGCATTTCCCCCGGCACCATAATGACCGACGCGCTGAAACAATTTCTCGACGAGAATACCCGCGAAAAAATGTCGGCGCTGACGCCAATGCAGTGCCTGGGCGAGCCTCGGGATATTGCTGCCGCTGCCGTTTACCTGGCGTCGCCAGCGGCACGCTGGGTAACAGGAAAGATCATTGAAGTTGACGGTGGCGCGGAATCGACCACCTGGCCTTTTTAGCAGCCACTGATCCAATATTCACTAGAATACGTAGGGGCTTCCCCCACTTGATGGCGGGGAGCACATCGTGTCTATAATCAGCGTTTAATTCTATTCACAACGAGGTTTTCATGGATCCACAAGCATTATTGGAACAGTACGGCCCCGAGGCAATCGATATGGGCATTCGCGCGGCGGGCGCGCTGGCGATTGTATTGGTCGGCTACTGGATGGCGAAACTGTTCTCTGGCTTCACACGATCCGGATTAGAGAAGCGCAATTTCGACCCAACCTTGAATGCCTTCATCAGCAAATTAGTATTTTTTATCATCTTTGCTGTCGCCCTGATTCCCGCTCTGGCGCACGCTGGCATACAAACCGCATCGGTGATCGCCGCTCTGGGTGCCGCCGGCTTGGCCGTTGGCTTAG
The DNA here is from genome assembly GCF_057370015.1 of Spongiibacter sp. C9W. NCBI lineage: Bacteria > Pseudomonadati > Pseudomonadota > Gammaproteobacteria > Cellvibrionales > Spongiibacteraceae > Spongiibacter > Spongiibacter sp. C9W. The sequence goes on along the minus strand of NZ_CM170672.1, from coordinate 3,147,748 downwards.
CCCTGCAGGGCTCGCTGGCAAACTTTGCCGCGGGGGTGTTATTAATCGCTTTCCGCCCCTGCCGGGTGGGCGACTGGGTAGACGCCGGTGGCTGCTCTGGCACTGTGGAAGACATAAGCTTGTTTTCGACGATTTTGGTGACCGGTGATTTTAAGCGCATCGTAATCCCCAACTCTCAGGTCATGTCCGGTGCAATCACCAACTACAGTGTGAAGCCCCGTCGCCGTGTCGATCTGCTGGTAGGTATTTCCTATGACGCCGACATTAAGCTCGCTAAGGAAACGCTCGAACGACTGGTCAACGCCGATGAGCGCATACTGAAAGACCCCGCTCCGCGCATCGCGGTTGCTGCCCTTGGGGCGTCTTCCGTTGACCTGATCTGTCGCCCTTGGGTAAAAACCGAGGACTACTGGCCAACATACTGGGACCTCACCGAAAAAATTAAACTCGCTTTCGACGAAGCCGGTATCGGTATTCCCTACCCGCAAATGGATGTTCACTTTCACAAGGAAGACTGAGGCAAACGGTAGGAATACCAGAGAAAGGGCAGCATTAGCTGCCCTTTTTAGTTGACCTGAACGCAGGTCTGATTACCATGCACACGCTAAATTCCCGCACGGTAGACACAAGGAAAATCGATGAGAGTTCCCGTAAGCATAGTATTGAGCCTTCTCTGCGCAAATGCTGCCCAGGCAGATGAAACGCCAACATGGGAGGGGGATGTTGAGTTTGGTTACTATCAAACCGATGGCAACAGCAACGAAACCAGCCTGCTGGCCAAAGGCACAGCCAGCCGCAAAAGCGGCCTGTGGACCAATGTGGTAAAAGCCAACGCCCAAAACAGCGAAGTAGAAGGTGTACGTTCGGAAGAGCAGTACTTTATCTCCGACCGCCTGTCTTACGATATCAGTGACTTCAATTACAGCTTTGGTTACGTGTCGGTCGACAAAGATCGCTTTAGCGGCTACGTGTATCAAGCCACTGTCGCCGGTGGCTACGGTCGCCGTCTGTTGAAAAATGACCGCGTGGTCTGGGACGCTGAAGTCGGCCCGGGTTTCCGTATTAGCGAATTCGACACCGGCAGTGCCGAGGGCGACGGTAAAACGGAAGAAGCCATCTTGCGCCTGTCTACCGACCTGAAAGCCAAAGTGTCCGAAACCGCGACATTCGAGCAAAGCCTGTCAGTAGAAAGCGGCGACAAAAACACGGTGAGCAAATCCGTTACCGCGTTGAAGACCAAGATTATCGGCGGCTTCGGTTTAAAAATCAGCTACACCATGGAATACAACGAAGTCGTGCCCAACAGCAACGTGCACATGGACAAGCAAACGGCAGTGACCCTGGTCTACAGCTTCTAAAAACCTCTGCGGGGCAATTATTGCCCCGCGCTCTCCGCCTGCGCCTCAGCGCGCAGGCCCTCGCGATCAAGCACTCGCAGCTTACCGTAAGACAGGGCAATCAATCCGGCTTTTTCCAGGCGCTTCAATTCTCGGCTCACCGCCTGACGAGACACCGCCAGCATTTTCGCTAAGTCTTCCTGAGGCAGGTGCATATTGATATCGTCCCCCTCCTCGCTGCCGTAGTACTGCTGCAGGTCCAACAGTCGCTGCGCCAACCGGGACGACAGAGAGTACAGCGCCGCAGACTCGACATAGGACAGAGCAAGGCGCAATTTTCGGCACAACATTAGAAGAAAATAACGGTACAACCTCGGCTGGGCGTCCAGCAGCGTATCGAGCTGATGCCTGGCTACCACCAGCACCTGCGTATCGCCCAGGGCATAGGCATCCTGGCTGCGCGGCTCGCCATCAAATAACGATACTTCGCCAATCCAATCGCCGCGCTCCGCCAACATCACCAGCAATTCTCGGCCATCGGGGCTGCTATTACTCAGGCGGATTCGCCCTTCCAGAACGCCGTACATCGCCTCGCCGGCTTCGCCCTGCTCGTACAGAAACTCGCCATCCTTCAGCCGCCGGATCTTGCACTGCGACAGCAGGATTTCCACCAACTCCGCAGGCAAGCCGACCATTATCGGGTTACCCCGCAGAATATCGCGCTTGTCGACCACCCTTCCTCCACTACACTCAAGCTAATGAGAATAATTGGCCAATTGTCAATTTCGTGACAGTTGCCATGCCACCTCGTCGGGCAAACTGAGACTGAATCATAATAGTAAACAGGAGCTCAACCATGACAGCAGAGATTAAATCACAGGTGTCCGCCGAAGAGTGGCAATTGCGTGTCGACCTTGCCGCCGCCTACCGTCTGGTCGCATTATTCGGTTGGGACGATCTGGTTTTCACCCATATTTCCGCCCGCGTGCCGGGTGCCGACAACCACTTTTTGATCAACCCCTACGGCATGATGTTCGAGGAGGTCACCGCGTCCTCGTTGGTGAAAGTCGACCAGAATGGCGAGAAAGTCATGGAGTCGCCCTATCCCGTCAATCCCGCTGGCTTCACCATTCACAGCGCCGTTCACGCCGCCCGCGACGACGCCCACTGCGTGATGCATACCCACTCCATCAACGGCGTCGCCGTCTCTGCCCAAGCTGAAGGTGTGCTGCCCATTTCCCAGCAAGCAACCCTGGTACTGGCATCATTGGGCTACCACGACTACGAGGGTATCGCCTTAAACGAAGAAGAAAAGCCGCGCCTTGTCGCGGACCTCTCCGACAACACCTTTTTAATGCTGCGCAATCACGGGCTACTCACCGTGGGCATGACACCCGCCGATGCGTTTTTAGCCATGTACATCTTCGAAGCAACTTGTATGATCCAGGTACGCGCCCTGGCTGGCAGCCGCGAGCTAACGCCGGTGCAGCCAGAGATTGTCGATGGCGTTAAAGAAGCCGCGCGCATCGTTACCAAAGGCCTGTTCGGCGACCTGGCTTGGCCGGGATTGCTGCGCCGCTTGAATCGCCAAAACCCCGGCTATGACGCCTGAGGAGGACCGCATGGAAAACACCAGTGAAAAACGCCATTTCAGCAGCTTTGCAGAGTTCTATCCCTACTACTTGGCGGAGCATGAGAATCGCACTTGCCGACGCCTGCACTTGATCGGCAGCCTGTTAGTACTGGCACTGCTGGCATTTAGCGTGAGCACCGCGCAATATGCCTTGCTGTGGCTGCTGCCTGTTGTCGGCTACGGCTTTGCCTGGGTGGGGCATTTCTTCTTTGAAAAAAACAAACCGGCCACCTTTCAGCACCCGCTGTATAGCTTTATTGGCGACTGGGTCATGGCAAAAGACCTGTTAACCGGCAAGCTGGCGCTTTAAGCAAGGGAGGCCGCCATGACGCTACTTCAGTTAGAAGCCATCCTCTACTACTGTTGCTTGATAAATGGCGGCCTACTACTGATTAGCAGTGCCGTGGCACTGCAATGTCCCACCGCGATTTTGCGCCTGCAAAGTCGCGTATTGAACATCCCTGCTGCGCGCTTGCAACTGCTGTACGCACAGGGGTTAATGCTATTTAAAGTGTTCTATATCTTTTTTAATCTAAGCCCCTGGCTCGCCCTTATGCTAATGCGTTAGCGCTTCCACACTCGACATTCCTTCACACATTTCTGCTACAGTGCGGCGTTAAATTTTCCAGCGCCTGGTGCGCTGAACGTTGAGTAACACGCAATGAGCAGAATTATTATCCTTGCATCCCCGGGCAGCGGCCACGGGAAAACCCTTGTCACCGCAGGGCTAGCCAAAGCACTTGGCGGCGGTAACCGGCGTATCCGCGTCTATAAAATGGGGCCAGACTACCTGGACCCGCAATTTATCGAGGCCGCCACCGGACTTGAAGTGCGCCAGCTGGACTACTGGATGCTCGGCGAAAGAGAGATTGCCGCAGAACTTTGCCGCGCTCAAAATGAAGTGGACGACATAATTATCGAAGGCGTAATGGGGCTGTTTGATGGTGAACACAGCGTCGCACGCTTGGCGCGGGATTACCGAATTCCGGTGTGTATCGTCGCCGATGCCAGCGCCATGGCGCAGACCTTTGGCGCCCTGATGTATGGTCTGGCAAATTACGATCCTGATGTAAACGTTGCGGCGGTAATCGCCAACAAAGTAGGCAGCGACCGCCACGCCTCACTTCTGGCAGAAAGCGTACGCCCGCCGCTGACGATGCTCGGCAGTATCAAACGCGACAAAGCGCTGGCCGTCCACGAGCGCCATCTGGGCATCGGCGCGGAAGATCGCAGCGCTGCTCAACATGCCGCCGCAGCAATGGCGGAGCAGTTGACGGAGATCGCACAATCGCTGCCCTGGGGAAAACTGCGCATTGAAGAAGACAGCCTGACTCAACCGGAGGTTCAGCACGAGGGCCCGCGACTGCAAGGTATGCGCATCGCGGTGGCCAAAGACGCGGTATTTAGCTTTATCTACCACGCCAACATGGATTTTTTGCAGCGCGAGGGCGCCACGGTTCACTATTTTTCGCCCCTCTCAGATACCCAGTTACCCGACTGCGACGCCCTCTACCTGCCCGGCGGCTACCCCGAGCTACACTTGGAGACCCTAGCCAACAACCACGCAATGATCAGTGCCATTCGCCAGCACATTGAGGCTGACAAACCCTGTATGGCCGAGTGCGGCGGCATGCTCTATTTGCTCGAGAGTCTCAGCCACGACGAGCGCTGCGCGCCACTGTGCGGGATATTTCCACTGCGCGCCAAGGTGAATGAACGGTTGGCTGGTTTAGGCTATCAGTCTCTGCCCGGCACCCGTTTGCGCGGCCACAGCTTTCATTACGCCAGTATTGTCGACGAGCCCAGCAATGCCGACGAGCTGCCGCGCAGCGCCTACTCAGACGGTCGCAAAGGCGAATTGATCTTGCGTGAAAAACGCACTATCGCCAGTTTTGTACACTGGTATTTTTCCTCCGAGCCACAAAAAATTTGTGACTGGTTATCCGGTAAGCCCGAGCTCTGACCGCACACCACTCTGGTCGCACAACACATGGCCGCCCCAAAATGGGGCTCGGCTTTGTGGCGCAAATGCTATAAAGTGTGCCATGCGAATTGCCCCGACGTTTAATAATTATTAGGGGGACAAATGAAACGGACAATTCCCACGGTGCTAACTCACCTTGGACTGCTGAGCCTGTTGCTCTTGCCGCTGTGTGCGTCGGCGAGCACGGAGGGCTTTCGGGAGCGCTATAGTTCAGACGTCGACGGACAAACCTGGATGCTCCACATCGATTCGGGGCGTAGTTTCCCGTCGATGATCAGCGCCAAGCTGCAGATGGGCGATGCGCTAAACCGCTATATCCTGCTGGGCAGCGTAAACGGCACGGTCATTACCGGCAGCTATAAACCGCTGCGCGCCAGCGCGATGGCAGAAGAAAAACCCTTCAGCCTAACCCGCATCGGCCAGGACAGTGTGGCACTCACACTGGACGGCGAGCGCTATACCCTGTCGGCCAATGACCAGCTGGCCGCCGTGGACGACGCGCTTATTGGTACCTGGAGCAGTGACACGAAGCTCGGCGGCAGCATCGACAACCCCTATATGGGGGAGCAGTGGAGCATTCACTTTCGCGCCGACGGCACCGCCTGTGAGGCGACGAGAATGATAGATAGCCGACGCGCCTCCAGCTACCAAGACCCTTGCAGCCATGCCGACAGTCACCGCTGGAAGGCGGAAAATGGCAAGATTCTATTTGCCGATGACCGCGGCGAATGGCGAGAGCAGTTTACCTACCGCATTATGAGTGGACGCATGGTAGTGAGCTACCCTGGCGGTCAACGCCGCGTAACGTCACCGGTCGAACCAACTCGAATCAGCGCGCAGTAGTGGTGGGCCGACAACTTAATCGCTGAGTAAAGCCCACAATTCCTCACCACTGTAGTCTCGGCGCCCCCCCTGCTCTGCTTTTCTTACCAAGTCGAGTACCCGGCTATTGGCCGACGCCTGCGTGCCCTGCTGCGCCGCCAGCCTCACAACCTCACCGTTGAGCCAATCAATTTCTGTGCGCCGCCCGCGCTCCAAATCTTCCCACATCGACGAGCGAGCCAGCGGGTCCATCGCCAGCATCGGCTGGGCAATTTTGGTAAACATCCAATCGGGGGTATCCAAAACGCGTGGCAGCCAGCGCGGCGGCACCGCCGTCAGGCGTTGCAGAGGAATATCTGCCTGGCGAATTGCGGCCAGCGCCTCGCGCTGCAAGCGCGCCAAACAGCGCCGGTAATGCCGCTGAGACAACTCTTCTTTTAGTGGCAAGCCCGACAGCGCATTAATCGGGTTATTGAGGTTCAGCAACAGCTTTGACCACTGCACCGAGCGCATATCGCTATGCCACTCAAAGGGGGTGGCACTGGCGGCAAACAGCGTATCGATATGGCCAATACGCGCGCTGCGCTCAACCATAATTGCGCCATCGGTTCCCGCGTGAAAGACTCCCTGCCCGCGCTGCAGCACATTAAACGCGATCATGCCGGGCAATACGCAGCACTGGGGCAGAGCAGCTGACAAGCGCGGCGCATTATCGATGCCATTTTGCAGGCTAATCACCACCGTATCGGCGCCCACGTGGGGTGCCAGCTGCGCGGCCACGGTATCGGTATCCGCCGACTTCACCGTCACAATCAAACAGTCCAATCCCGCCATCGCCGCCACATCGGTATGCACATGCAAGCTCTGTGGGGGGCAGTGATGATGCTGGCCTCTGAAGTCGCTAATCGTTAATCCGTGCTCCTTCAGCTCATCCACCATGCGCGGGCGCGCTAACAGGTGAACCTCTGCGCCGCCCATCTGCAGCGCACCACCGACGTAACAACCGATACTGCCCGCTCCAACAATCCCGACTGTAACTGTCACAACCTCTCCCTTCGCGCCTGCATTATCCACAGTATTCATTGAGTAAAGCCCGTATTGGCACTCAACCAGGCTCTCGCCAGACTATAGCCTAGAATGACCCAATGTCATCTGTTTGTAACTGTCATTGCTTCCTGGCATTGGGTACACTGATCCGCTGAAAAAAACGCCCGTGCCATTTTGTCTTTACTTTCGTTTAACGGTGACCGCATGCCTGAAGAAATCTCCCAGACACAGCAGAACGATAGCAAACCGCCCCTGCTCTGGCTGCAAACCATTTTATTCAGCGTGACATTCCTGATCGCTGCGATCGGCGTGCCCTGGTACGGCCTGACTCACGGCTTCACGGCAGCGGGCTGGATCGGCTTTGTATTGGTATTGGGCGCGAACGGCATGTCTATTACCGCTGGCTATCACCGTCTGTGGGCGCACAACGCTTACAAAGCCCACTGGAGCCTGAAGCTGTTCTTCGCACTATTTGGCGCTGCCGCCACACAAAACAGCATTCTTATTTGGGCGAGCGGCCACCGCCGCCACCACCGCCATGTTGACGATGTAGAGCACGACCCCTACTCGGCCAAGCGCGGCCTGTGGTTCTCGCATATCGGCTGGATGCTGCGCGACTACCCCGCCAGCGCAGAAGATTTTTCCAATGCCCGCGATTTGCAGCGCGACAAAATTGTCATGTGGCAGCATCGTAACTATCTGGCGCTGGTGATCATTATGAACTTCCTGCCAGCACTGGCGCTGGGCGTTATCACAGGCAATATGCTCGAGCACATCCTGCTGGCCGGCGTACTGCGTTTGGTGGTTAGCCATCACACTACCTTCTTCATCAACTCCCTGGCCCACTACTGGGGCCGACGCCCCTACACCGATGAAAACACCGCCCGCGACAATGACCTGCTGGCGCTCTTTACCTACGGCGAGGGCTACCACAACTACCACCACATTTTTCAAAACGATTACCGCAATGGCATTCGCTGGTGGCAGTACGACCCCACAAAGTGGCTGATCAAGTCGGCGTCGTGGGTGGGCCTGACCTGGGACCTGAGAAAAGTACCCGACTTTAAAATTCAGCGCGCCGTGCTGACTATGCAGTTCAAGCGCACCGAGCAGGCCCTGCTTAACCGCACTGCCGATGCCCCCCACCTGCGCGAATTTCTCGAGCAGGAGTATCAGCAATTCCGCAAGACACTGGCCGATTGGAATACCGTTAGCCAGCAGTGGATGGATGCCAAGCGCGCCTCACTTGCCGCGCAAAAATCAGCGCTGCAGCAAAACCTCACTGAGCACAAGGAACAGCTTCAGCACAATCTGGCGGAGGCCTGGGAGCACGCAACATTGCGCAGCCGATTTAAAGAGTTGGAATACACATTGAAAATGCAGCGCAAGCGCCTGCAAATGCTCAACACACAGATGGCATAATCGCCTCAGTACTGTTGATGTAAAAAAGCGCCTTAGGGCGCTTTTTTTATTCCTGCCCGGAGCCAGATGAGCGCGGCAAGTTAAACGGCTGCGACCAAAGCTGCGCCTGCCCGACGTCAGCATCGCTATGCCGCGCTTGGTATACCAGGCGCAGACTCGGCAGCGGCCTCTGGTGCCAGAGCGGCCGTGCCACTCCGTCATTCCCCAACACGGTCCAGCGCTCAGCCGACAAATCAATGCGAAGCAGAGCCTCTTGTCCAGCCGCAATTGCCTGTCGCGGCGACGCTTCCAAGGCGTCGCAAGGTGAGGGGGCAAACGCTAATGACTGCGGCTGGGGGTCGCTAAACACAATATCAAAAGCACAGTGCTGAGCGTCACTTGAGATATACGCGGTGTCGTCTGCGTAGTTGCGAATACGTACCTCTAGCACTGGCGTATCGCCATTAACCACCGTAACGGCCATGCCCAAGTCGGCCCAGCGATACCCGCGAATCAGTGCTCGGCCGCGGTCGTCGACGGCTAGCTCAATATCAAGACTGCGAGGCACACCCTCCTCGCCGCCTTGCATTAGCTCCATTTCCAGAGCGCGGCCTTGCTGACGATAAAGCTGCCCCAGGCCATAGGCTATACCGAGTCTTTCACCCTGCGGCGACCACGTCAGATGTCCCTTGATGAACAGGCCTGACGACGGCGGCGCGCTATTTACCGATGTTACCGCCACCACGCCGCCCACCGATTCCAAGGCCGTGTAAACACTGTCGCCGCGCTTCAGGCTAGACAAGGGCGCAGGCCCGCGATACAGATGACTGGGTACATTATTCGCGGCGTAATTCAAGCGCAGATAATCGCCGCGCATCGGGTCGCGCGGGTCGACCGGCATGCTGCGAAGAAAGACACCCTTGCCGTTTTGCAAAAGGTTTTCCCAGCCATAGGTCTGCCACGCCAACAGCGCGAATTGCGCGAGAATCGCAATGCCTAACCAACTAGCGCGCATGGCTCACCCCCAACTTCTGACGCTCTTGCTGGCGGGAGAATCGTAGCCCAGCCAAAATAAGCAGGGTGCCGAGCAGTAAGAAGAGCGAAGCCCTGGCGAGCAAGCTGTGAAACAGGTCGTTGAAACGCAGCAGCAGTAATAGCGTTAACAACGCGCCACCTGCCGACAGACTGCCTTTCATCAGGTATTCGCTGCCGCGATAGATAAACAATAGGGCATATGCCAGCAAGGCGATATTGGCCGAGAACTGCACCGCCACCGGCATTGGGTAAACACTATAGCTCGCGCACAGCACCAGCAGCGGCAACGCCAGGCACGCCAACTCAAGCCATTGTGGCCCGCTGCGCGGGCGCAGCGACGAACGGCCAAAGCAAAGCCCCGCAAAGACCACAATCACCAGTAGCATGCTGGCGCTGATCAACTGCGCCGGGGCGAGCCCCAACAGCGCATCGCCGCTGCGATGGCCGACAGAAAAGGCCCAGCTGACGTCTTGAATGCTCAGCAGTAACAGGCAAGCCCACCACAACAACAGGCCTGCCTGATGCAGCGCGGGAACGCTCTCTCGCCATTGAAGTACCGGCGCCAAACGCTCTGCCCATAAGTAGATCGCGGCAATGAATACCGCGTGTAACAGGACGATATCGCTGTCGAAAATCCAACTATTGAACAACAGACTAACGGGTAGCAAAACCAACACCGCACGCAACAACAGTGTAGAGCGCTGCCGCCAAGCCAGCGGCAACAGCCCCAGCAACAGAGCTGCCGTGCCCGGCAGGTGTGGCCGCTCAAAGGCAAACACTTGCATCGCTGTCCAGCCACAAATCAATAGGCAAGCAAGTATTCCGTGCGCCGTAGAGGGCAATACCCAAGCCATTGCCACCGCGGCAGCAGACCACAGCATAAAGCCCTCAGGGTAGTTTACGTCGACGTGGTAAATCTGAGCGATCAGCCACAATGCGCCGCCAAACAGCATGGTGCCCAACAAGTGAAACACCTCTGCCAAACGAGGGTCTTGGCGCCACCACCATGCCAGCAGATGACTGATGGCAAAGCCGCCGGCAACCGCAGACAGTTTGGTATAGCGATGCATGGCCTCCCAGTTATAGGCGAACAGCAAAATAACGCCCAAGCCAAACACCACCGCGCCAATTGCTGCAAAGATCAGCTTACCCCACGCCCGCGGCGCCTGCTGAGGCGCCAGCGGATAGCGAGCGTATAGCTGCGCTGCCTGTTGGTCGTCGATGAGGCCATCGCGCAACCACTGCGCAATTTCAGCACGCAACCAAGGTTTGTGACTGTCCATCCGTTGAAATTCGCTCCCTGCTCACTCACCGCCGCGTGTTAGCGCGTGGCAATCTCTAACTCTTCCAATACCCGCTCGGCAAAGCCATAACCCGCCTCGGCATACAAATTGAAGCTAATGCAGCCCATCGCTTGCAGCTCCCGCTGCTGATCCGGGAAGCGAGAAATCGCCGCAATTTTCCCGGTATAGCCAAGGCTTTGCAGCATTTTCACAACCTGAACATTTTCACTGTGGTTGCTCAAACACACTAAAATTACCTGGCGGCGCGCCAATGCTGATCGCTCCAGAAAGTCGCGATCGCTGGCATCTCCCGCGACACAGCGCAGGCCCTCACCACGCATTTGCTGGGCTTTGTCGGCACTTTCTTCCACACCCACGATCCGCCCCGGATAGTGGCGTCCCAGATAATCGTAGGCGCCGCTGCCGATGCGTCCCATGCCTAGAATCAATATATCGGCGTCGCCCAAGTCAGCCGGACGCTCAGACGGCAACAAGCAGCGGCGCTCATAACGTTGCAACAATTCGCCAAAGCGGCTGTATAGGTCACCGGCGCGACGGTTTAACGACGAGGCAATAAAGAGAGACAGCGCCATCGCCATTGCCAAAATCGTCAACCACTGCGGCTCCAGCATATTCTCCTGTACCGCTAATGCAGCAACAATCAGGCCAAACTCGCTATAGCTACTCAGCGACAGGCCGGCCAACAAGCCCGTGCGGGCTCTAAGCCGAAACAACAACAGCAAGCCGAAATAAAGAAATGGGCGGATCATCACCAGCGCCGCCAGCAGCATCGCGATCAGTGCCATGTCCCAAGACGGTAGCCCGTAATAGCCGATGCTGAGGAAAAACGCCGTGAGGAAAATGTCTTTAAGACTTACCAGGCTCTTATACAGCTCAACACTCTTGTCGCTATTCGCCAGCAGTATGCCAAACAGCAGCGCGCCCAAACCGGCCTTTAAATGCAGCGTCTCAAACAACCACGCCCCTGCCAGTGCCATCGACAAACCGTAGAGCACCAGCAGCTCACCGTGCCCCGCCCAGTTCAACAAACTCAGCAGAGGCCGGCGCAACAGCGGCAATGCCAGCAGCGCAAGCGCCCAAATACTGGGCGGATGGTCGGCAGAAAATAACAGGAACGCCACGGCCATCAGATCCTGAACGATCAGGATGCCCACTGCGATCTGCGCATGCAGGGCCGCGCCCTCACCGCGCTGTTCAAAAATCTTTACTGCAAAGACCGTGCTCGAAAACGACAGCGCGAAAGCAAGAATCCATGCCGTTTGACTCGGCAGTGCTGAATAATGGGGCAGCAAGTAATGCAGGCTGAGCAGCACCACGGTGGTTAACGGAACCACTAGCAGAGCGTGCAAACTGGCGCTCGCCCATATTTGCGGGGCCAATAGTTCGCGTAATTTCAGTTTCAGGCCAATGGTGAACAGCAGCAGCACCACCCCGATATCGGCCATCAGCTTTACGACATCCGGGTCTCCCAGCTCCAATGCCCCGGCGAGAAAGCCCGCAACCAGAAAGCCCAGCAACGGCGGCATATCCATCCGGCGAAAAACCAAACCAGCCAAAAATGCCAGCGCCAGTAGTAGGGGCTCAATCATTCCATCGTTCCATTGTTTACAACTCGGTGGTGCGACCCGTGCGCGGCAGCGATACGTCGCAAGACACTATCATACCGTGGTAAATCACTCCGCTCCTACCGTCCATTCTATGTCGGCTGACGTATACTCAATATGAAAGTGTGGCAATTTCGCCTCACGAGGACGACAGGAAGCGCAATATGTCCGACAAACACCGCCTGCACGATGCCAATTTTCCTTCAGCACGGGAAGAGCTTGATCACAGCGAAACGGACCACCCGCCGGCCTATAAGCTCGCGTTCACCGACCAGGATTTTCTACTCAGTGAAGAGCTGCGCGGCGTGCGCTTTCATCTCGAACTGCAAAAACCGGAAATGATTCTGCGCCAACACGGCATCGAATCCACCATTGCGGTATTTGGCAGTGCGCGCTTCCCTTCACCCGAAGACGCCAAGCAAAACCTTGCCGCCGCCGAAGCCAGTGGCGACCCCGCAGCCATTCGCGCCGCCAAGCGCAACCAACGCAACAGCCGCTATTACGAACAGGCGCAGCGCTTTGCCAAACTGGTGACCGAACATTCGCTGAATTGCCCGAGCGCGGAACAGCTGCATATCGTCACCGGTGGCGGCCCCGGCATTATGGAAGCCAGTAATCGCGGCGCCAGTGACGCTGGCGGTCGATCGCTAGGGCTGAATATCGTCCTTCCCCACGAACAGCATCCCAACGCCTACATCAGCCCCGAGTTTTGTTTCCGCTTCCACTACTTCGGCATACGCAAAATGCACTTTATGATGCGCGCCAAAGCCGTGGTAGTATTCCCCGGCGGCTTCGGCACCCTCGACGAGCTGTTCGAAGCGCTGACGTTAATACAAACCGGCAAGTCCAGAGATGTACCCATTATTCTGGTGGGACACGAGTTTTGGCAGCATGCGATTAACCTGGAGTTTCTCCGCGACGAGGGGGTGATCAGCCCCGACGACGTCAATATGATCAGCGTTGTCGACAACGCCGACCAAGCCTGGCAAACCATTATTGATTTTTACGACCTCAGCCCCGGAAAATGCCCGAGCTGCTAGCGCCTTGCCGGACAGCGACTATGGTATAGTCGCTGTCTGTAGTCTGAAAGTCGCTTGCTGCTCATGTCTGACAACCTCGTTTCCCTCAACAACGTCCGCTTTGCTCACCAACTCGAGCCCATTCTGGATGACTTCAACTGGTGCTGGCCCAAGGGAAAACACCTCGCCATTCTCGGCAGCAATGGCTGTGGCAAAACCACCCTCGCGCAGCTTATTACCGATACGCTGCGCCCCAACCGCGGCCAATGCAGCTACGGCGAGCATATAGGGCCAGGGGATATTGCACATATCTCCTTCGACCAACACCGCCAGCTGATGGAGCACGACCGCCGCTTTGACGATAGTGAAACCCGCGCAGATGCCTTTGATGTTGGCACCCGCGTGCGCGACGCCATTTTGCAGGGCGGGGTTGCCGACGAGAACTTTGATCAGCTGTGCCAACGCCTGCGCATCGAGCACATCCTCGACCGGGGAATACGTTTTATTTCCACCGGCGAGAGCAGAAAAACCTTACTTGCCCGCGCCTTGCTGGCAAAGCCCGCCGCGCTGATTATCGACAACCCGCTAGAAGGGCTGGACGCTCAGGCGCAGGCGGATATTCGCCAGTTACTTGACGAGCTGGTCGCCTCACCGACCCCGGTACTGCTGCTCACCAAAAGTGCCACAGACATTCCCGACGGCATCGACGAGGTGCAGATCATGTCTCAGGGCAGCATTACCGGCCACTGCTCACCCGCTGAGGCGAGACGCAGGTTTGCACCGCGCCAACATTTCAGCCGCGCGCTGCCACTGGCAGAGGTTGCGCCCTGGCCCGAAGATGAAGCGCTTTTCGAGCTGCAACATGTCGATGTGAATTTTCGCGGTACGCCGGTGCTAAGCGACATCAACTGGCGCTTTATGCCCCACCACCACTGCTGGATAAGCGGCCCCAACGGCGCGGGAAAGTCGACCCTGCTCGGGTTGCTCTGCGGTGAAAACGACAAGGCCTATGGCCAGAACATTCGCCTGTTTGGCAAGACCCGCGGCAGCGGCGAAAGCCTGTGGGATATTAAGGCGCAATTTGGCCTGCTCAATACCAGCATGCAATTGAACTCCCTCAAACGGGTAACGGCCAGCGATGTTATCGCTTCCGGCTTCTTCGACTCTGTCGGTCTTTACGACCAGCCCAGCCCCTCGCAGCAGCAATGCTTGCGCGAGTGGCTCGCCGCACTAGAGCTCAGCGACTTTGCAGAGCAGCGCTTTGAACGCCTTTCCTTTGGCCAGCAACGCATGATTCTTTTGGCCCGGGCAATGGTTAAATCGCCCCGCATCTTGATTTTGGACGAACCCTGCATCGGCTTAGACGAAGAACAAAAAGCCCGCCTGCTTGGCGCCGTCGATTACATCGCCGAGCACAGCCAGACTCGCATCTTGTTTGTCAGCCACCGGGAAGAGGAGATTCCGGCCTGCATCAATCAACACTTGATGTTGCAAGCCGCCGAGGTGGGTGGCTACACCGCGGTTATTCGCGAACGCTGAATATCAATCAAAGATACCCTTAAACCAATTCCACATCTTCTCGCCGTCGGGTGCGCAGCCGCCACTTTTCCGTGGCTCACTGCCTTTGATGAACGGCACATAGCGGGCGTTCTCGCACCACGATTGCGTGCGCAGGCCCGACTCGGCATCCACCCATAGGTACTCCATATTGCTACGCTGAGCGAAGGGCATTTGCTCCGTGCTGGCCTCGGCCATAAATTGCCGCCACACACGCAGGGCGCCACTGGCGCCGGTCAGGCCGGTTGACGCATTGTTATCCAGCCCCATCCACACAACCGCCAGATAGTCACCGGCAAATCCGGCAAACCAGCTGTCGCGCGTGTCGTTACTCGTGCCGGTTTTGCCGGCCACGCGGTAGTCTTTGGGAAGAACCCGGTAAACCGACTTACCAGTTCCCTCTCGCACCGTTTCCAGCATGGCGTATTGCAGCAAGTGCACCGGCGCGGCGTCGATCACCTGCTTGGGTTGCTGAGGATAGCGCGCCAGCGGTTTGCCCTTGGCGTCGGATACGGCGTAGATCGTACGCAACGGTGTATAGCGTCCATCGGCGGCAATGGTTTGATACATCGCGGCCACCTCAATCGGAGCCAACTCAGCCGCGCCCAGCAGCATGGACGGCACCTCCAGCAGTGGCCGGTGTACACCCAGGCGCTGAAACATATCCATAACATCACTCAAGCCAAGGTCCAGGCCCAAGTTTGCTGTTGCCAGATTGTAAGAGTGCGACAAGGCCTTGTGTAAGGGCACCATACCGTGCGCTTTGCGACCGTAATTCGACGGTCGCCACAGCGTGCCATCGGCATTGGGAACACTCAGTGGCTCGTCGCGTAACTTGGTTAACAAGGTGTATTTATCAGGTTGGTTTAACGCGGTTAAGTAGACCGCCGGCTTCGCTAGCGAGCCTATCGGTCGCAGTGCATCAAGGGCGCGATTAAACCCGGCATAGCGAGGTTGTCGGCCGCCGATCACTGCCACCACATCACCACTATCAACAGCGGTCACCACCATCGCGACTTGCAGATCTTTCTTGCGTTCAGCCAATTGCGAGAGCGCCTTGGCGGTCGCCGCTTCAGCGCGGCGCTGCAACAGCGGGTCGAAGGGCGTAAAGATCCGCAGGCCATTTTTCTGTAAATCCTGACGCGCATAGTCACGGCTCAGCTGACGCCGAACCAAGTCGACATAGGCGGGATACACACCGGCCAGCGCTGAACTTTTGGAAAGACTCAGCGGTTCTTTTTTCCACGCCTCGAGTTGCTCGGCGTTCAGCCAACCCTCTTCGGCCAGCTCGGCCAATACGGTGTTACGGCGCGACGTGGCGCGCTGCGGATGACGCCAGGGGTCGTAATAGGAAGGGCCTTTCACCAGCCCTACCAGCATCGAGACCTGGGCGAGATCCAGCTCTTGCAGAGGGCGGTTAAAATAATGCCTGGCCGCGAGGCCAAAACCATGAATCGCGCGATTGCCCTCTTGCCCGAGATAGACCTCATTGATGTAGGCTTCAAGGATGCGGTCCTTGCTGTAGTGCAGCTCGGTGAGCAATGACATCGCCGCTTCTTTGAATTTACGCCACAGGCTTCGCTCATTGGTGAGCAGGGTGTTTTTCACCAGCTGCTGCGTCAGGGTGCTGCCGCCCTGCACTGTGCGCCCGGCTTTAATATTCACAATCAGGGCGCGGGCAATACTGCGCGGCGACAAGCCAAAGTGGGAATAGAAATGCCGGTCTTCCACCTGTAACAGGGTTTCCACCAACATCTCCGGCACCTCGTCCAGAGACAGCATCAGGCGGTCTTCGTGACGCCCGGGATAGACGCCACCGATAACCGTTGGGTCCAGCTGTTCTTCAGCAATACGCTCGCCCAGCGCGTTGCGCACGACGCGTACCGTGGTCGCCGCCATTTCCACGGTGATTTTTTTCGCTTTGCGATGACCATCGGCAAAATCGAAAGGCCGCAGGTAAATCGTAAACATGTCGCCTTGACGCAAATAGCTGCCGGGCTCATTCACCAGGCGCAGCTGGCGGTAACCTAAATTTCGCAGCTCTTCTTCCAGCTCGTAACTGGTAAGCACCGCGCCGGATGCCAACACCAAGGGCCGCGCATATACCTTTGCCGGCTGGTCATAGCGCTGAGGGTCGAAGGCGCCGCGCACCTTGGCGTCGCAATAGGCAAAGAAGACAAGCAGCGGAACCAGTCCGGCGATTGCCAGTTTGACAAACAGCCCTCGCCAGCTGGTGGGGCGAGGTAGCCGAAAGCGGCGCCGATGGTTATTTTTCTTGGGCATGAAAACTCTCGTTGAATTGCAAATCCCACGTGGGCGCGGATAATAGCGCGCACTTTACTGCAAGTTATTGGCAAATAAGATGAAAAAATATCACGTTTACGGCATCGGCGCGGCATTGGTCGACACGGAAATTCAAGTCCAAGACAGTGAACTCACTGAAATGGGCGTTGAAAAAGGCTTGATGACACTGGTCGATGAGGCCCGCCAACAGGAATTGTTGGACAAGCTTGAAGGCCACCTGGTTCACTCTCGCCAGGCCAGCGGTGGCTCGGGCTGCAACTCGGTTGTTGCCGCTGCCTACTTTGGTGCCAAGGGCTACTATTCCTGCAAGGTCGCCGCCGACAGTCACGGCGACTTCTTCCTAAACGATATACGCGACGCCGGCGTTGATTCAGGTTTCGACGCTGAGCGCGATGGCGGTATTACCGGAAAATGCCTGGTATTGATCAGCCCGGATGCCGAGCGCAGCATGAATACCCACTTGGGCATTAGCGCTGAGCTCTCGGTCAAAGAGCTCAACGAAGCCGCCCTTGCCGACTCTGCCTACTACTACATGGAAGGCTATCTGGTTACCTCTGACTCAGGGCGCGCGGCGGCAATTCGCGGCCGTCAGATTGCAGAACAAAACGGCGTTAAAACCGCGCTGAGTTTCTCTGACCCGGGCATGGTGGAGTTTTTCCGCGACGGCCTCAGCGACATGCTCGGCGACGGCGTCGACCTGCTTTTCTGCAACGAAGCCGAGGCCTTGCAGTGGGCCGGTAGCGAATCACTGGATGACGCGGTCAGCGCAATCAAGCAGGTTGCCAAACAATTTGCCATCACCCTGGGTGCCAAGGGTGCATTGGTTTTTGATGGCGAGCAGCTGCACTCCATCGCGCCCTGCAAGGTCAACGCGGTAGATACCAACGGCGCCGGTGATATGTTCGCAGGCGCCTTCCTCTACGCTATCAGCCACGGCCACAGCGCTGAAGCGGCCGGTAAACTTGCCAGTCGCGCCGCAGCGGAGGTGGTGTCTGACTACGGCCCTCGCCTGCCTGGCCCCAAGCATGTTGAGCTGCGCCAAGAAGTACTTGGCCAGTAACAAAAAAGGCGCCTCGCGGCGCCTTTTTTATTGTTTCCCGGCAATCATTTGCCAAGCAGAAAACTCTGCAACTGCGGGTCGGCAAGCATGCTTTCCAGCACATCAACCACCAGGCTGTTCACCAGTTCTTCATTGTGTGGCTCGCTGGGAGCATTGAAAAACTTCTCCTTGCGTTTTACCCGGTAACGCCCCTCGTAACGGCTGTCACTGCGCGTTGCCTCGGCCTTTACCACCGCCAACATATCCATGTCGTGCCCAACCCCTTCCTGCTCTGGGTGGTTGTAAACCAGCGACTCAAACACAATATGCAGGTCGACGGTGTCGGCACTCAGGCTATCGACTTCAAAACCCAGCGCCTTCATTCGCGCCTTTAACACCGGCTGCACAGCCAGCGACAGGCTGTTTTCCAGGGTGATCAACGCCGTCTCCCGGTAGGCACCGCCGCGGCTGCCAAGAACCTTATTGCTGCGTCCATCGCTCACGCGTACATGTACTGGCTGGCCCTGGGCAAGCTGCTGCTCCGGCGCCTGCTCAAAGCTGGGCGCAACGGTAATTTTTTGCGGACTTTGCGCACACGCGGCCAATACCAAAACGGCGAGCACCGTCGATGCGTTTACTACTGCACGAGAAAGAACCATGACTTATCCTTGAGCTAACAGATCGCGTAAATCAATAATGGCGGCGTTGGCGCGAGAAATGTACGACGCCATTACCAAAGAGTGATTCGCCAATAGGCCGAAA
The DNA here is from genome assembly GCF_057370015.1 of Spongiibacter sp. C9W. Taxonomy (NCBI): domain Bacteria; kingdom Pseudomonadati; phylum Pseudomonadota; class Gammaproteobacteria; order Cellvibrionales; family Spongiibacteraceae; genus Spongiibacter; species Spongiibacter sp. C9W. The sequence goes on along the minus strand of NZ_CM170672.1, from coordinate 3,128,900 downwards.
CCACTGCCATTCAACACCATTGGGCTGAACAACAATTGTTGAGTTCCCTCCAGCTCACGAATAATTTGTCGCAAGCTGACGGTCGCATTTTTATTTTCCAGCACATCGGCAAAGTCTTGTTCGGCCGCTTTCAAAAAATGAATCAGCGCCCATGCACTGCCCCGCGATTCAAAGAACACATTGTCGATCTGCAGCCACGGCGTTTTCACCCGCTGCTCAGAGGCCGACGGCGTAGACTGGCGCGCGCTGGGATCATTTGCCAGGTCGGTGTTAACCCGCGGACGCCCGACGCTGGCGCTGAGTCGCTGTGAGAGGCTGCCCAAGCGCGACTCAACCACGGCAAGCCAGTAACGCAGGTTATCGGCGCGCGCATAGAATTGTGCCTGGGGCTGATCGACATCACTGAGGCGGCTGCGGTAGGCCTTAAGGTAGCGAATGCCCTGGCGGTACTCCGATTCGGAAGCCGGTACCGCCCAACTGTTCGAGGAAAAATTAAAACGCGGCTCCGCCTTCGCAAGATCGGGGTCTTCCTGAGACTGGGACTGCGAACGGCTGTAACTTTCTCGCATGGCTCGACTCAGATCGCGCACTTGCATCAACACGCCGTATTCCCATGCGGGCATATTGTCCATCAGCACGCCCGGGGGAGTAATGTCGTTGCTGAGGAAACCGCCGGGCTTGTCGAGCAATATTTCAGCAACGTCAATCAACGCAGAGGTGGTCGCGGTGCCAACCACCGCGCGACTGCCATTGTCGCGGTCGTATTGCAGGGGCGGATGATCCGGCGTCAGGCTCCAATACATACCGAAACCGGTTACCAAAAGAACATAAACGAGGCCGACAATACCGGCCAAACGCGCGACATTGCGATTGCCAAGCCAGTCCTGCAGCGCCTCCTTGGCAGCAAAATAACCGTCGCTTAAACGCTGTTTTAACATTAGTGCGCTCCTCCATGATGATGGTGATGCCCCGATGCAGGCTCGTTCAGTACGCTGCGCACCGGCGCTTCCACCTGCACGACATCGCCATCAATCAGTAAACTGAAATGTACCCGCTCGCCATGGCGCAGCGGCTGCTTCAAATTAATCAACATTAAATGGTAACCACCGGGCACAAAGTCCAGTGTTTGCCCCGGCGCAATCGCCACACTGTCTTCTTTGCGCATCGCCATCATACCGTTGCGCTGCGAGTTGCTGTGAATTTCCACGCGGCCGGCAACGTCACTGGTTCCGGCCCGTAGCGTCACCGTTTGCGACGACGGATTGGTAACCGAAAAAAACGCCGCGGTGTTTTTTTGCCCCGGTGGCAGGCCGCGCACCACCGGATCGCGCAGCTCAACAGCCGCTGCACTAAGGGGCAAAATTGCGGTGAGTAAAAGCAGCCATTTGCGGGTCATAACGTTCTCCAGGTTTCGCGGTGCAAGACAGCACCCTCGATCTGACTTACCATGGGCGCCGTCGGAGGCTTACGCCGAGAGGCAACGCCGCGTATTGCGCCCTATGATAACGCCACTTTGCAGCGATAGTATTTATGAACCGGTTTTTATTACTGTTTTGTATAGTCAGTGCCAGCTTCTTTAGCTACGCCAGCGACCCCTTCAGCCCCGCCAGCAATACCGACTTTAGTGCGAACGGCTTTGCCCAAGGCGCGCAGTTTTTACCGGTAGAACAAGCCTACAAAGCCAGTGTTAGCAGTGACGGCGGGCTTCGCATCGATTGGCAAATCGCCGAGGGCTACTATCTTTACCGCGAGCGTTTTTCCGTAAGCCTCAGTCGCCAGGGCCAGCCCGTCGATGCCACGGTAGAGTTTTCACCAGGCAAGGTCAAAGACGATCCGTATTTTGGTAAAACCGAAGTCTACTATTACGGCACAACACTGCAGCTGGACGTCGCCGACACCGCCAACCTCCAACTCACGGTGGTCTCTCAGGGCTGCGCTGACGCAGGCCTGTGCTACCCGCCTCGCAGTCAAACCTTCAGCAGCGATGCCCAGGGCGTGTTCACTGAAGTTGATACAGCGGCGTCTACGCCCGCCGCCCTCACTGCACCTACCGAGAACCGCGGCCTGCTGATCACCCTGATCCTTGCCGCTATTGGCGGCGCGATCCTCAACCTGATGCCCTGCGTATTTCCGGTACTCGGATTAAAGGTACTGAGCTTCAGCAATGCTCACCAGGGCAGCCCGGCCAGTCACGGCCTCATCTACAGCGCCGGTGTGGTGCTGAGTTTTTTACTGGTCGCCGCACTATTAATCACACTTCAAAACGCCGGACAAGCAATTGGCTGGGGCTTTCAACTGCAGTCCCCGCTATTTGTTTCGCTGCTCGCCAGCCTCTTTTTTGTGCTGTCACTCAACCTGCTCGGACTCTTTGAATTGGGCGGCAAATGGATGAATGTCGGCGCCGACATCAGCCGCGAACCCGGCTATCGCGGCAGCTTCTTCACCGGCGTGCTCGCCACACTGGTTGCCAGCCCCTGTACCGCGCCCTTTATGGGCAGCGCTATTGGCTACGCCGCCAGCCAACCACCCGGCGTCGCGCTGCTGGTGTTCGCGAGCCTGGGGGCCGGTATGGCAGCGCCAGTATTGCTATTAACCCTCTTTCCGCAATGGCTAAAGCTGCTACCCAAGCCCGGCGACTGGATGTTACATCTGCGCCAGTTCATGGCCTTTCCCTTGCTGGCCACGGCCATTTGGCTGGCGTGGGTAGTAGGCCGTCAGAACGGCGCCGATGCCATGGCAGCCACGCTGATTACCTGGCTACTGCTGGGCTTTGGCATCTGGCTGTGGCCCCTGGGTAAACGCGGGAAAGCGCTGGCAGCCATCACCGCGCTGGCCATCCCACTGCTGCTTCACAGCGGCCTGCAACGCCCAGCGCCCGCAAGCAGCCAAACCGGTTTTGACCGCAGCCAAATCCAAAGTCTGCGTGAATCAGGCCGCAATGTTTTCCTCGATGTTACCGCCGACTGGTGTATCACTTGCGCAGCCAATGAGGCGTTGGTTCTCAATACCGATGACATCCGCGACGCATTCGAGCGCGCCAACGTGAGCTATGTGGTTGCCGACTGGACCCGCTACGACCCTGTGATTACCGAGCTGTTGGCCGATTTCCAGCGCAATGGCATCCCGCTGTACATCTACTACCCCGCCGATCTCAGCCAGCCGCCGAAGGTCTTGCCACAGATTCTCAGCAAAGACACAGTAATGGCCATTTTGCATCCTTAAAGGCGTGTTTTCAGTGTTAGCACTGAAAACACTTACTTCGGGGAAAAACCTGCCATTGTCCGCAATCTTGCGGGAAACTTGCGGCCATCTTAAAAAATTCATCAAATTCGTTGGACTCGCATTTTCAATTGCGGCAAACTACGCGAAATTTCTCTAGCAAACCCTGGTGAAACATGGCATCGATACTCGTGCTGCACGGCCCTAACCTCAATTTACTTGGCACCAGAGAGCCCGAGGTCTACGGCCACCACAGCCTCGAGGATATCAATCAGCAGCTGCAAGACGCTGCCAGCGCCGCGGGCCATCACCTCCAATGCTTACAGAGCAATGCCGAAGTAGAGCTGATCGAGCGAATTCACCAGGCCCGGCCCGAAGGCATTAATTTTATTATTTTCAATCCGGCAGCCTTCACCCACAGCAGCGTGGCCCTGCGCGACGCACTGTTGGGTGTCGACATTCCGTTTATCGAAGTGCACCTGTCGAACGTTCACGCCCGTGAACCCTTTCGCCAGCACTCCTATTTTTCAGATATTGCCCGTGGGGTGATTTGCGGTCTGGGGCCACAGGGTTACCTGCTGGCACTGCAGGCCGCACTGTCACAACTGCAGGACTAGCCCTTCGCAACACATTAAAAAAAGAGAGTGACTATGGACATCAGGAAAGTAAAAAAGCTGATTGAACTGCTCGAAGAATCCAACATCGACGAGCTGGAAATCAAGGAAGGCGAAGAATCGGTACGCATCAGCCGCAACAGTGGTAGCGTGCAGATGGCGGCGCCGCAGTACGTGAGCCAGGCGGTACCGGCAGCGGCGCCTGCCGCACCAGCCCCCGCTCCCGCAGCAGCGCCTGCACCGGCCGCCGAGGCCGAGCCAAAAATTAACGGCCACGTTATTAAGTCGCCCATGGTCGGCACTTTTTACCGCTCGCCGTCACCGGGCTCTCCCGCTTTTGTTGAAGTCGGTCAGCACGTTAAAGCCGGCGATGTCGTTTGCATTGTCGAAGCAATGAAAATGATGAACCAAATCGAAGCCGACAAATCCGGTGTGGTAGAAGCTATTTTGCTGGACGACGCGCAACCCGTGGAGTTTGACCAGCCTCTGATCACCATCGTGTAAGCACACCATTCACGCACACACGATCACTGCACAGAGGACAGCACATGCTTAAAAAAGTCGTTATCGCCAACCGTGGCGAAATCGCGCTGCGCATTTTGCGCGCCTGCAAGGAGCTGGGAATAAAAACCGTGGCCGTGCACTCCATCGCCGACCGCGACCTGATGCACGTTCGCCTCGCCGACGAGTCGGTTTGCATTGGACCAGCCCCCTCACCCGCCAGCTACTTGAATATTCCTGCCATTATCAGCGCAGCAGAAATCACCGACGCCGTCGCCATTCACCCCGGCTACGGCTTCCTTGCTGAGAATGCTGACTTTGCCGAACAGGTTGAGAACAGCGGGTTTACCTTTATCGGCCCGACTGCCGACGTCATTCGCATGATGGGCGACAAAGTGTCGGCCATTCAGGCCATGAAAAAAGCCGGCGTGCCCACGGTGCCGGGCTCCGACGGCCCCATTACGCAGGACAATGACCGCACCCTGAGCATCGCCCGCAAAATTGGCTATCCGGTAATAATCAAAGCGGCTGCCGGTGGTGGTGGACGCGGCATGCGAGTGGTGCACAGTGAAGCCGCTCTGCTTAACGCGGTATATGTTACTCAGTCTGAAGCCAAGGCGGCCTTTGGTGACGATACCGTATACATCGAGAAATTCCTAGAGAATCCACGGCACGTGGAGATTCAGGTACTCGCCGATGGCCAGGGCAATGCCATTCACCTCGGGGATCGCGACTGCTCTTTGCAGCGCCGCCACCAGAAGGTGCTGGAAGAAGCTCCCGCCCCGGGTATTCCCGATGACGTGCGCAACGAAGTGGCAATGTCTTGTGTTGAGGCTTGTAAAACTCTCAACTATCGCGGCGCAGGCACCTTTGAGTTTCTCTACGAAGACGGCCAGTTCTTCTTCATTGAAATGAACACCCGTATTCAGGTTGAGCACCCGGTTAGCGAAATGGTCACCGGCGTCGACCTGATCAAAGAGCAACTCAAGATCGCCGGCGGTGAGCCCCTGAGCCTTCGTCAGGAAGACATCGTGGTTAGCGGCCATGCTTTCGAGTGCAGGATCAACGCCGAAGATCCAAAAACCTTTATGCCCTGCCCGGGTAACATCAAGCACTTCCACGCACCCGGCGGTCTTGGTGTGCGCGTCGACTCCCACCTCTACAGCGGCTATACCGTGCCTCCCCACTACGATTCGATGATCGCCAAGATCATCACCTGGGGAGACGACCGCGAGTCGGCGTTAAGCCGTATGCGCACCGCGCTGGACGAGCTGGTCGTAGACGGCATTCGCACCAACACCGAACTGCACCGCGATTTGGTGCGCGACAATGCCTTTGCCAAGGGCGGCGTCAGCATCCACTATCTCGAAAAGAAACTGAAAATCTGATTTACTCCGGTTTTCATTGACACCGACAAGGGGCCAACAGGCCCCTTTTTTATTTTTTGCTACCGAGACCTGACATGAGCTGGCTACAGATTCGCCTCGACGCCAACCCCGACTCCGCCTCTGCCCTTGAGGATGCCCTTCTGGACTGCGGCGCCGCATCGGTGACCCTTGAAGACAATGCCGATCAACCGCTTTTTGAGCCCCCCATCGGCCACACCCCGATCTGGCAGCACACCCGCGTCACCGGCATGTTCCAGGCCGACACAGACATGGTCACGGTCCTCGCACAATTGAACGCTCTGGTAGGCGAGCTACCCAAGCATCGCATCGAGATTCTTGAAGACCGAGACTGGATTCGCGAGTGGATGGACAGCTACCAACCTCTGCAATGCGGCAAGCGGCTTTGGATTTGCCCTAGTTGGCGCGAGCCCGTTGACCCAACGGCAGTAAACCTACTGCTGGACCCCGGCCTGGCATTCGGAACCGGCACCCACCCGACCACCTGGCTGTGCCTAAACTGGCTAGACAGCCAACCCCTGACCGGCAAGACCGTCATCGACTACGGCTGCGGCTCAGGTATTCTCGGGATTGCGGCGCTGCTACTGGGTGCAGAGAAACTGATTGCCGTCGACACCGATCCACAAGCGCTGCAGGCCACCAGCGAAAATGCCAAGCGCAATAATATCGACAGCGACAAGCTGGCTTGCTACCTCCCCGAGGAGGTTCCACCTGGCCTTCACGGCGACGTGTTGCTCGCCAACATTTTAGCCGGACCGCTGATGGAGTTGGCGCCGACCCTCGCCGCCTGCCTGGACCCTGGCGCGCCTATTTGCCTGTCGGGCATACTGGACAGCCAAGGCGACACGATTAAGCAATGCTACCAACGTTGGTTTGTCGGCCTGGCTAGCGAGCAGCGGGAAGAATGGCTCCGTGTCAGCGGCCAGCGCAACAGCGAGTCGGCCAAGTAGCATCGACTGAAGACAGCCCCTATACTCTGCTCCACGAATTGCAGTGAGGACTGCCCAGCCCCGGCACAACCGACATGCCAGACGCCCATAACGCAAACGACAACTTGCTCGACAGCGTGTGTTGCCCAGCCTGCGACACCCGCTTTCGCTGTCAATTTTCCGACCTTGCCATCGCCGATGGCCTGCTTCGCTGCGGCGTCTGCCAACACGTGTTCAATGCCACCGAGCAGCTCACCCCCGCTCAGCGCGAGGCCTTTGACGCGCTAGTGGCGCCGACGGCCAACACAACACCCGCACAGGATTCACCGGAACCGGACTCAAACGATTCGGACGAAACCGGCGCCGCTGGCAGCGATAAAAAGCTCGGCCCCGAGCTGCTAGAAGGCTTGTCCACCAACGACCACGGCTTTGAATTTCATCAGCCACGAGCGCAACGTCGCTGGCCCTGGCTACTAGTAAATAGCCTGGCGCTGATAGCCCTGCTGGCTCAGTGGGCGTACTGGCAGAGGAGCGACATACTCAGCCACCCTAACCTGCCGCCCGAGATTAAAGCGTTTGCGTTATCCCAGTGCGCGCAGCTGTCGCTGACCTGCGTGCCGAATCAACCTACACCGAGGCCACAGCCAAGTCGCGACATTGTTAGCCAAAAGCTTCTTGTTCGCCCCCATCCCGACGTTGCCGATGCCCTCAAGGTAGATGCCATTCTGCTCAACAAGGCGGATGGCGCGCGCGACTTCCCCCTGCTACAACTGCGTTTCAGTAATATTCACGGTATTGAGTTAGCCAGCCGCCTGTTCTATCCAAGCGAGTACCTGGCCGGCGAGCTAAACGCCCTGTCCCAGCTCGATAGCGGCCAGCCCGTGCATATCGCCTTGGAAATCGCCGCCCCGGCGGCCGATGCGGTCAACTACGAACTCCGCCTTTTCAGTCGACCTTAGCGGGGTCGTTACACTGGTTATTTTCTGAGCGCAAGACTACCGAAAGCAAAATCTAGCGAGTAGAATAGCGGCCCTGTTTTCCCACGGTCTCTCCTTTAACGGGGCATGGCGATGATCCGGATTGGTCCTCACAAGCTCCCCGCTCGCGCTGTTTTGGCGCCGATGGCGGGCATTACCGACCTCCCCTTCCGGCAACTGTGTCTGCAGTTTGGCGCTGGCTTGACCGTATCGGAAATGCTGATTAGCAATAGCGACTTGTGGCACACACGCAAAAGCCACCTGCGCCTCGCGAAGGACGACGATGCTCTGCGCTCGGTACAAATCGCCGGCGCCGAGCCGGCCATGATGGCCGACGCTGCACGTCGCTGTGCAGACGATGGCGCCCATATTATCGATATCAATATGGGTTGCCCGGCAAAGAAAGTTTGCAAACGCGCGGCGGGGTCCGCCCTGCTACGTGAACCCGAACTTGTCGAGGCGATTCTTCGCCAAGTCACCGCCGCCGTCTCGGTGCCGGTAACGTTGAAGATTCGCACTGGCTGGTCGCCCGAGCAACGCAACGGCGTTGATATAGCTCGCCTGGCAGAAGACTGCGGCATTGCTGCACTGGCCGTACACGGCCGTACGCGCGCCTGCCGCTTTAATGGCAATGCCGAGTACGACACGATAGCGGCGATCAAGCAGGCCGTATCAATGCCAGTACTGGCCAATGGCGATATCGACAGCCCTGAAAAGGCACTCGCGGTCCTGCAGCACACCGGCGCCGACGGTGTCATGCTGGGGCGCGCCGTTCAGGGTAAACCCTGGCTGTTCCGGGAGATCAATGCAGCATTGGAAGGGGGCGAATACACCCCCGTTCAAACTGCGGAAATGCGCGAGGTCATGCTCTCGCATATCAAAGCATTACATCACTTTTACGGTGAACATCAGGGCCTGCGCATCGCACGCAAACACTGCGCGTGGTATTTGCAGGACTTTAATAACGTGGATTTCAGGCGCCACTTCAACCGCCTGGAAGACGCGAGTGCACAACTAGATGCTGTACAGAGCTTTTTTGAACAGCACAGCGACAAATTACAGGATGCAGCAGCATGAACCTCAGCCCATTAAGCGCTGCCGAGAGCAGCCCAGTCAGCACCGCTCCGGCCGATGATATTTCGCAAGCCAAAACTCTGCGCGACAGTGTCGCTATCGCCCTGAACAATTACTTCTCAAACCTCGACGGCCAAGATGTCAGCGACGTCTACAACATGGTGTTGTCTGAGATAGAAGCGCCACTGCTCGAAGAGGTAATGAAGTACACCCGCAACAATCAAACCCGCGCTTCGCAAATGCTCGGTCTCAACCGCGGGACGCTGCGCAAAAAATTGAAACAATACGACCTGCTATAAACCCGCCATCGCACCCAGAGGAACACCGCCCGGATGACTACCGAGACGACTTCACGCCCCGTTAAACGCGCGCTAATCAGCGTATCCGACAAATCTGGCATCGTCGATTTTGGCCGCCAGCTTACCGAGATGGGGGTAGAACTCCTGTCCACCGGAGGCACCTACCGCCTACTGCAAGACAACGGCATTAGCGTGACGGAAGTTGCGGACTACACGGGCTTTCCTGAAATGATGGATGGCCGGGTGAAAACCCTCCACCCGAAAGTTCACGGCGGTATTCTCGGCCGCCGCGGCACCGATGATGCTGTCATGAGCGAGCACGGCATTGACGCTATCGATATGGTAGTTGTTAACCTCTACCCCTTTGAGGCCACCGTTGCCAAGCCAGATTGCAGCCTGGAAGATGCGATCGAGAATATCGATATCGGCGGCCCGACCATGGTTCGCGCAGCGGCCAAGAACCACCGCGACGTTGCCATTGTGGTAAACGCCGGCGACTACGACGCCATTATCGAGGAAATGCGTGCCAACGACGGTGCAACCCTGCACAGCACCCGTTTCGACCTCGCCATCAAAGCCTACGAGCACACGGCATCGTACGACGGCGCCATCGCCAATTACTTCGGCAGACTCGTTCCCGGCGGCAGCGACAAATTCCCGCGTACCTTTAACAGCCAATTCGTTAAAGCCCAGGAAATGCGCTACGGCGAAAACCCCCATCAAGACTCAGCGTTTTATGTTGAGCGCCACCCCAGCGAAGCCTGCATTGCCACCGCAACGCAGCTGCAGGGCAAGGAGCTGTCATACAACAATATTGCCGACACCGATGCAGCACTTGAGTGTGTGAAGAGCTTTACCAAGCCCGCCTGCGTGATTGTTAAACACGCTAACCCCTGTGGTGTCTCAGTGTCGCTCAACGGGATCGGCGAAGCCTATGACTTGGCCTTCGCCACCGACCCTGAATCGGCCTTTGGCGGTATTATCGCCTTCAACCGCGAGCTCGATGCCGCAACGGCGCAAGCCATTTGCGACCGCCAGTTTGTGGAAGTGATTATCGCCCCAAGCGTCAGCGAAGATGCGCGCGCCGTTGTAGCCGCCAAGAAAAACGTGCGCCTGCTGAGCTGCGGAGAGTGGGATAGCCCACAAGCTGCCTTTGACTATAAACGCGTCAACGGCGGCCTGCTGGTGCAAGACCGCGACCTCGGCATGATTACTGCCGGTGAGCTGAAAGTAGTGAGCAAGCGCCAGCCCAGTGAAGACGAGATCAACGATTTGATCTTCGCCTGGAAAGTCGCCAAATTCGTTAAGTCGAACGCGATTGTCTACGCCAAAAATCGCCAGACGATCGGTGTCGGCGCCGGGCAGATGAGCCGCGTGAACTCCGCGCGCATCGCCGCTATTAAGGCCGAGCACGCGGGCCTGCAAGTTGAGGGAGCCGTGATGGCATCCGACGCCTTCTTCCCCTTCCGCGATGGCATCGACAATGCGGCGAAAGTTGGCATTAGCTGCATCATTCAGCCGGGCGGTTCAATTCGTGACGAAGAAGTCATTGCCGCCGCCGACGAGCACAACATGGCAATGGTATTCACTGGCATGCGCCATTTCCGCCACTAACGCCGATACCTCGCCGGCAGCTATCTGCCGGCGACGCCAGCACCGAATCGATAGAAAAAAGATAATTTCTTCGGCCTTGAAGCAAACATGAGTCAAGGCCGTTTAGCTAAATCACGCAGCCGTGATGGCCGTAGAAATAGGACGCAGTTGAAATGAACGTATTGATTATTGGCTCCGGTGGCCGTGAGCACGCTCTGGCTTGGAAGGCGGCCCAGTCTGCCAATGTTGAAACCGTTTATGTCGCACCAGGCAACGCCGGCACTGCGCTGGACACGGGCATAGAAAATGTCGAGATAGGCGTAGGCGATTTCGAGGCACTGGCAAACTTTGCCGAAAGCAACGATATCACGCTGACCATCGTTGGCCCTGAAGCGCCACTGGTAGACGGCGTGGTGGATTTCTTCGCCAAACGCGGCCTGCCCTGCTTTGGCCCCAGCCAGGGCGCGGCACAACTGGAAGGCTCCAAAGCCTTTACCAAGGACTTCCTTGCCCGACACAACATCCCCACTGCGGCCTATGGAAACTTCACCGAACTCGAGCCAGCGCTTGCCTACCTTCGCGAGCAAGGCGCACCGATTGTCGTCAAGGCCGACGGCCTGGCGGCGGGCAAAGGCGTTATCGTTGCAGAAACACTGGAACAAGCTGAAGACGCCGTGCGCGACATGCTGTCCGGCAATGCATTCGGCGACGCCGGCTGCCGCGTAGTGATTGAAGAGTTCTTAGTCGGCGAAGAAGCCAGCTTCATCGTGATGGTCGACGGTGAAGACGTTTTGCCGATGGCAACCAGCCAGGATCACAAGCGTGTTGGCGATGGCGACACTGGCCCCAACACCGGTGGCATGGGCGCTTACTCACCCGCGCCAGTGGTAACGCCAGACGTTCATCAGCGCATTATGGAACAGGTTATTATGCCAACCGTTCGCGGCATGGCAGAAGAAGGCAACCGCTACACGGGCTTTCTGTATGCCGGCTTGATGATCAGCCCCGAGGGTGAACCAAAAGTTATTGAATACAACTGCCGCTTTGGCGACCCGGAAACACAACCCATTATGCTGCGCTTGCAGTCTGACCTCGTCGCTCTGTGTCAGGCGGCGCTTGCTGGCACGCTGGCCAACGCTGAGGCGCAATGGGACCCACGCCCTGCGGTTGGTGTTGTACTCGCCGCCGGCGGCTACCCCGGCAGCTACAACAAGGGCGATGAAATTACCGGTATCCCCGCAGAAACCGCCAGCACCAAGGTCTTCCACGCCGGCACGCAATTAGACGGCGACAAGCTGACAACCAACGGCGGGCGAGTACTGTGCGCTACCGCCATGGGCAATAGCGTAAGCGAAGCCCAGGCACTGGCCTACGACGTCGCCAAACAGATCGACTGGCAAGGTGTATTCTTCCGCAGTGATATCGCCTATCGCGCCATCGCTCGGGAATAGCGGTCACTTGATTATGTGCAGGATGCCCATCGCGATACGCCTTGATTTGAGGCTGCTGCTCAGCAGCCTGCTACTGTTTCTTGCCACAAGCCACATCGGCCACGCCGCCGTCATCCTGGATCCGGCCGTGGCGCGGGTCGACATCAGTCAATCCGGCGAAATATACGAAGATCGCAGCGGTCAGTTGTCCATCGACGACCTGCTTCAGCCAACCTTTCAGCGCAGCTTTCGGCCACTTGAAAATGGCGATTTAATGCTCGATGGCAGCACCCAAACCTACTGGCTGCTGTTTCGCTTTCGCAACACCCACAACGAAACCCTGCGCCGCATACTGGAATTGCGCCCGGCGCATTTGGGCGAGGTAACCGTCTACGCCCATCGCAGCGGCACGCCCGCCGAAGAGCGGGCCACGGTTTTCCCTCCGCAAGATATGCTGCGACCCCAGCGAATCTACCGCTTAAACCTGCCCGCCGGCAGCGCTACCAATATTTATGTGCGCATCGACAAGCACGCCGATATCCGAGTGTCTGCCAAACTCTTTAGCGATATCGCGTTTATTTCAGAAAGCAGCCAACGCGATATTGGAAATTTCTTTCTGCTTGGCGTACTCAGTACCGTCAGCATCTACTGTCTGGTTGCCTTCCTGATATACCGGGAACCGCTATTTGCCAATCTGTGCATATTTGGCGTCTTGGTGATGGGCTCACAGCTGATGGCCTGGGGCTACCTTGGCCAACCCCGCGGTATGCTGCCCCCCTGGGACAGCCCAATTATGATCATTTCAGCGATCGGCATCTTGCTGACCGAAGTGATCTTTGCGCTAGGATTCCCCGTGTACCCCAAGCAGCGCCCAGGCCATTGGCCAAACATCTTGCGCGGAATCCTTTTCCTGCTCGTCGCAGCGCTGCCCTTCAGTATTATCACCGACGCCCATTACAGCGGCATTCTGTTGAGCATTTTGGTGCCACTCACCGCCGCGTCTACGCTGTTTGCGGGCTTGAATGGCTACTTTGTCAGCTACAGTCGGCTCCTGTTGTTTTACTTGCTGGGTAAAAGCCTCACCTTGGTCATTTATCTGCTGGCCCAGCTCAGCTACTTGCTTGGCGTTCTCGATATCTACGACATGAATGCCTTACTCTCGCTGGCCGCTGTGATCGTTGCTCTCGCTCACGCCACACTGCTGATTACCCGCAGCCGCAAGCGCTGGCGTATGCAGCACGAGGATGCTCAGCGCATCGCCGTGGTCGATGAGGTAAACCGCGCGAAAAGCGAAGTGCTGGCGCGCATCACTCACGATATCCGCACCCCTATCAGCGCAATGCTGGGCGTGACAGAGCTGCTTCAAGAGACCCAACTGACCGCCAGCCAGGAAGACTATTTGCGCAGCCTGCAACGCTCCAGCCATGAGTTACTGCAGCTGCTCGAAGAAGCGGGGCAAGCCGCGCGATTTAGCGACAGCGATATCGACCTCAACAGCCAGCTCATCGCACTGCCTGAATTGGTCAGCGACGCCCTGTCCAGTTTCCGAAACATGGCTGCAGAACGCGACCTGGAGTTGATCAGCGATTTATCAAACACCCTGCCAATGCAGCTGCTTGGGGACCTGTCGCGACTGCGCCAATTGCTTATTCACAGCCTAAACAGCGCCTTCGAACACGCCGAAGGCGGCTTTATCCTGTTAAAAATTAGCCCGGCCTCCCCTCGCCCCGGCCACCTTCAGGTGGAAGTGTCCCACCGTGGCAGCAATTTCACCGGCGATGAACGGCAGGCGCTTCAACGCCCCAAGGTTGATAAAAAAGACAGCGCAATGAGCACGCGATTTGCCATTATCGCTCGTCTCGTCAGCCTCATGGGCGGGCAAATTAGCTTGCGTAGCAGCGCCAGTCGCGACGTACACACCCTGTGTATGACACTGCAACTGGGAGTGATCAGCAATAAGCTGCCAAGCCCCGAAGCAACCGACCTGCTGAACAATAAACGCCTTCTGGTGGTGGACAGCAACCGCACCTTTTGCGAGGTGGTCAATAAACAATGCTCGCCCTGGGGGATGGGTGTCTTCTCCGCCACCAATGAGCAGGCCGCGCTGGCCATCATGCGCAACCAACGCCTGATCAATGCCCCCGTCGATTTTGTATTGATCGACCACCGACAAAGCGATAACGGCCTGCTGCTGGCACGCCGGGTAAAAGAAGAATTCGCCAACGCCGACCATCAACCCAGCGTGCTGCTACTTGCCCATGCGAATATTTCGTATCGCCGGGAAGAGCTGCAAGCGGCAGGGGTGCAACGGGTACTGAGTAAACCGCTGGGCAATATTGCCCTGCGCAGCGCACTACTGGGCGAATCGCGTGTTGCCGAGCGCGGTCACGACATAGATCAATACAGCAGCGACGCCTTGAATTATCATTCTCTGCGCTGCCTGATCGCCGAGGACAACCCCAGTAACGCGCTGGTGCTGTCGCGCATGCTCAAAAGCCTGGGAATCACTGTTCAACATGCGGAAAACGGCCAGCAAGCCCTGAACTTTTTTATTCGCGACCACTACGACTTAGTTATACTCGATGTGGAAATGCCGGTGATGGACGGCATTGAAGCGGCGCGCCAAATTCGGCAATTTGAACAGGAAGAGGAGCGCGAGCGCACACCGATTTTCGGGCTGACGGCAAACGCCCTGGACGAGCAGCGCGACAGCTACCTCAACGCCGGCATGGACCTTCACTTGGTGAAACCGATCCGCCTGTGGGAGCTGGCCGAGTCGATACAGCGCTGGACGGGCTACCAGCATCAGAAAGACTGAGTTTGCCGTACAATAAGGCGAGATTGGAGGATACGATGACCAGAAGCTTTTCCGCCTTGGATCGACTGCTGATTGGTGCAGACCGCAGCCTGAAAACCCTGATTCGCGGCAGTGCCACACCGCAACGCGAAAACCCCGCCAGCGGCCGCTGCGACAGCCAACATCAGGACACCCGGCACACAGCGGGCCTCATGCGCATCAACCACACTGGCGAAGTGTGCGCTCAGGCCTTGTACCAGGGGCAGGCGCTGACGGCCAAGCGCCCCGATATTAAACAAGCCATGAGCCACGCCGCCGACGAGGAAATTGATCATCTGGTGTGGTGTGAGCAACGCCTGAAGGAGCTGGGTAGCCACACCAGCCTGCTCAACCCCCTGTTCTATGCCGGCTCCTTTGCCATCGGCGCGACAGCGGGGGCGATCAGCGACAAAATCAGCCTGGGGTTTGTTGCTGCCACCGAGGATCAGGTATGCGAGCACCTGCGCAGCCACCTGGACTCCCTGCCCAACGACGATGAAAAATCGCGAGCCATTTTGGAACAAATGCTGGAGGACGAAGCGGCCCACTCCACCGCAGCGATAGAAGCCGGCGGCGCCGTTTTTCCAAAGCCGGTTAAGAAGGCCATGACCCTTCTCTCAAAAGTCATGACCCGAACGACTTACTACGTGTAGAGGCGTGCCAGCCAGCGACTAGACAGCGCTGGCGATAGGTGGGTGGTGAATGATCTGTACAAGATTGCCATCGGGATCGAGGCAATAGAAGCTACGCGCACCATCGCGGTGGGTTCTTGGTGCAGCTTTAATGCTAACGCCATTCGCAACAAGGAACTCGTGCCAGGCATCGACATCGTCGGCTTCCCTAACGATAAAACCCAAGTGGTCTAAGCGCTGGCCCGCGGCCGGCCGCTCAGCACCGTGATAACGGTGAATGGCCAGGTTGTCGCAACCCGAGCAAAGGTAGTAATTATCCTCGTCGGGCTGCCACTCGACCGCCATACCCAGCAGGTCAGTATAAAACTGTACGGTCTCTTCCAGCTTTTCTACAAATAACGCCAAGTGGCGCATGCCCGCATGGGGATTGGGGCGCTGCATATATCCTACTCCGCTTCAATAATCTCGTGACTATGCTCGATCACCACGCCGGCCTTTTCCATCATAATGGACGCCGAACAGTATTTTTCAGCCGACAGTTCAACCGCGCGCTTCACGTGGCTCTCCTTCAAGGCAGTGCCGGTAACAACAAAGTGAAGGCGTATTGTTTCAAAGACGGCGGGTACCGCATCAACACGTTCAGCCACCAGCTCGCACCGGCAATCTTTCACCTGCTGGCGTGACTTCTTCAGCATACTCATCACATCGAATGAGGCGCAGCCACCCATGCCCAACAGCAACATTTCCATAGGCCGAACGCCCATATTACGGCCGCCGTGGTCTTCCGGACCATCCATAACCACGCTGTGGCCGCTTCCGGATTCACCTAAAAACATTGCACCGTCAACCCACTTTACCGTTGCTTTCATCATTACCCCGATAGAATTTGTCAATCCGCTAAGCTTATCACAGCACCTGCATCCAGGCTCGCCATTGCCGGCAAAGCGCGGCATACTAATACACACGAATGAAACAGCGCTTTGCCCATAACCAAACTAAAAAAGAGAGTGGCCCGTGTTCCAGGCACCGAAACCCGACATCCCAAATCTCGACGACTTTCTCGCGCACTGCCATCGGCGCCGACACCCTAGCAAGAGCACGCTGATCTACGCTGGAGACGACAGCGACGCGCTCTACTATATTATCGACGGCTCGGTGACGGTGATTATCGAAGACGACGACGGCCGTGAAATGATTGTCGCCTACTTAAACAAGGGCGACTTCTTTGGTGAAATGGGCGTATTCGACGAAGACATCCCGCCGACTCGTAGCGCCTGGGTAAAAAGCCGAACCGACTGTGAGATTGCCGAGATTAGCTACAGCAAGTTTCGCGAACTCCAGGACCAATACCCGGATATCCTGCTGGCCCTCGGCAAGCAAATGGCAAAACGCTTACGCCTCACCACGCGCAAAGTTGGCGACCTGGCCTTTTTAGATGTTACTGGCCGCGTCGCGCGAACACTTCTCGACCTGTGCAAACAGCCAGACGCTATGACCCACCCGGATGGTATGCAGATCAAAATTACCCGTCAGGAAATCGGCAGGATTGTTGGCTGCTCCCGCGAGATGGTTGGTCGCGTACTCAAAACCCTGGAAGAACAGGGTCTGGTCCACGTAAAAGGCAAAACGATGGTGGTGTACGGCACCCGCTGAGCAGCGGCTGCCGGCACCCCGACCCGTAGCACCCTATTTAGCAAACAGCTCTGCTAATTTTCCCCCGGGCTCTGCCGCGCGCATAAAGGCCTCGCCAACGAGAAAGGCATCGACGTTGTGCTGGCGCATTGCCGCAACGTCGTCAGCGCTGTGAATACCGCTCTCGGTAACCACAATACGGTTCTCGTCAATTTGTGCCAGCAGCGAGAAGGTGTTGTCCAAGCTGGTCTCAAAATTGTGTAGGTTGCGGTTATTGATGCCGACCAAGCGATTGCCGAGCGGCAAAATACGCTGAAGCTCCTCGGCGTTGTGTACCTCGATCAACACATCCATTCCCAACTCGTGGGCCAGGGCATTGAGCTGCGCTAGCTGCGCATCGTCCAATGCGGCTGCTATTAACAAAATACAATCAGCTGCAATCGCCCGCGCTTCGTAAACCTGATAAGGGTCGACAATAAAATCCTTACGGATCACCGGCAGCGAACAAGCCTCACGCGCCTGCTGTAAATATGCCTCGCTACCTTGAAAAAAATCGGCATCGGTCAGCACCGACAAACAGGCAGCGCCGCCTTGTTCATAGCTTCGAGCAATCTCCGCGGGATGGAAGTCTTCGCGGATCACGCCTTTGGAGGGCGACGCTTTTTTGATCTCTGCGATAACCGCCGATTGACCCGCCGCTAACTTAGCCTCCATGGCGGCAACAAAACCTCGTGGCTGCGATGCACTGGCTATCTCCGCTTGCAGCTGGGCGATGGGGCGCCGCGCACTGCGCTCGGCCACTTCTTCAAATTTTCGATCAATGATACGGTTCAAAACCGTTGGTGTTGTCATTGCGTCATACCCTGTGTGAAGGCCGCTAGCTCTTGCATTTTTTCCAGCGCACGACCGCCGTGAATCACATCTTCAGCGAGGGCCACCCCCGCCTTCAAATCGCCGGTAACACCGGCGACATACAGCGCCGCCCCCGCATTTAGCGCGATCATATCCGCGGCTTTTTCTGCAGCGGCAGAATCCCGCTTGCCCAGCGCATTGCGGATCAATGCCAACGACGCTTCACTGTCGTCCACATCAAGACCAATCAAGCTCTGGCTTTCAATACCCGCATCTTCCGGCTGTAGACGGTATTCGCGAATCTCACCGTTTTTCAGCTCCGCCACCTGCGTTGATGTTGCCAAACTGATCTCATCCAAGCCGTCGCCTGAGTGCACCACCATTACGTGCTCAGCACCCAAGCGCCCCATCACCTCGGCTAGCGGGCGACACAAGTCGGCACTAAACACACCCAGCAGCAGGCGCTTAACCCCTGCCGGGTTGGTCAGTGGGCCAAGAATATTAAAAATCGTGCGCTGGGCCAGTTCCTTGCGCGGGCCAATGGCGTGTCGCATCGCACTGTGGTGGTTTACGGCAAACATAAAGCCAACACCCACCTCGCGTATGCAGCGCGCGACCTGTTCGGGTGTCAGATCAAGCACAATACCCGCTTTCTCCAGCAGGTCGGCACTGCCACTGTTTGACGACACAGAGCGGTTACCGTGCTTAGCCACATGCGCCCCGGCAGCAGCTACCACAAAACTACTGGCTGACGACACGTTGAACAAGTTGGCGCCGTCACCGCCGGTGCCAACAATATCGACCGCGTGCTCGACTCCCTCGATATCGACTGGCGTCGCCAGCTCTCGCATCACCCGCGCAGCACCTTCTATTTCGTCAAGGCTTTCGCTTTTCATTCGCAGGCCCATCAGGAAGGCGCCAATCTGCGCATCGCTGCACTGCCCGGTCATCACGGCGCGCATCACATCGGCCATCTCATCTGTGGTCAAATCAAGCTGTTTAACCACTCTCGCCAGTGCCGCCTTAATGTCCATTTTCTCACTCATGCCTTGCGCTCCAAAAAATTGTTCAAAAGTTCACGCCCCTGTGCACTCAGGATGGCCTCCGGGTGAAACTGCACCCCCTCAACATCCATACTGCGGTGCCGCAAACCCATAATTTCGTCGACATTCCCCTGCCCGTCCTCGGTCCACGCAGTCATCTCCAGACAACTGGGCAGGCTGTGCTTTTCGACCACCAGAGAGTGATATCGCGTCGCAACTAACGGCATGTTCAGGCCTGCGAAAACCCCTTCACTGCGGTGGTAAACCGCAGAAGTTTTGCCGTGCATGACTTGTCGCGCACGCACCACCTTGGCACCAAATACCTGGGCGATGCTCTGGTGCCCAAGGCAGACGCCCAACACCGGACACCTGCCGGAAAAGTGTTTGATCGCCGCCATCGAAATGCCCGCCTCATTCGGCGTACACGGCCCGGGAGAAATCACCAGATGACTCGGCGACATTTCCGCCAGGCGCTCAATGCTCAACTCATCATTGCGATACACTGCCACCTCAGCTCCCAACTCGCTGAGATATTGCACCAAGTTGTAGGTGAAGGAATCGTAGTTGTCGATCATTAACACCACAACAGCAGCGCACCTCAAACAGTTCGTGATTGGCAATAGGCAGGGCCTACCGAGCAGGGCATTGTACGCAAGGCCGCTATCTAAAACACCTAGGCCGAATGCTTTGACCCACCAGCATTTTGTGATAGTGTACTAGTACATGAATACGACGCGCAAGACACAAGATGACCGTCATCGGCAGGAACTGCTAGAACACCTCTTTGCCGCAACATCCGAAAGTGAGTTAGATCAGCGCTTAAACGATCTGCTCACACCGTCGGAGTTCAGCGAGGTAAGCAAGCGGCTACAAATTTTCAAGCTGCTCGATGCCGGAATACCTCAGCGCCAAATCGCCGAGCAACTGGGTGTTGGCATTGCCACCGTCACCCGTGGCTCACGCGCCCGCAAACGACACTCCCGAGGCTAAGCACCGACATCCTATGAGCCAACTACCCCCTCGACTGCGCCTGCCCCGCAAGCCGCATTACATTACCATTAGCGCCGACTGCGATTTTTTTAAACTGTTTAAGAAAATCGAGAAGCGCTACGACAACTGCTTCTATCTGGAGTCGCTCGGCGAGGACAGCCATATGGCCCGCCACTCCATTATCGGCTTCGACCCCGAGCAGCTGCTCTACGCCAACGGCAACACGCTCACTATTGAGGAGCGCGACGGCAGCAAGGCCGATTACCCCAGCGACAATCCCTATTCCCTGCTCCGGGAAATCGTCCCGCAGGACATTATTTCTCGAAAATACGCCGGCGGCCTCACCGGCTATCTCGGCTACGACGCGATGAATTACTTCGAGCCCAGCCTTAGCATCCAGAGTAGTGAGCTGTTTGATGCCTTTCGATTTGGGCTCTTTAAAGATGGCTTGATCCTCGACAAGATGACCGGGGAACTCATTTATTTTTACTACCACGACAGCCGCCTGGATGATGTTGAAGCCCTGCTCGCCGAAGACGATGTCGCAAACGGCCCCTTGAAAATATATTCCTGCGGCGAAACCATGAGCCGCGACGATCACCGCGCCGCCGTCATGAAGGTGAAGCAGGACATTATCGACGGCAAAATTTTCCAGACGGAAGTCGGTTTTAAAAAGCGCTTTCGCCTCGAAGGCGACACCATCAATATCTACGAGGAAATGCGTGAAATTAACCCCTCGCCGCAGATGTACTACGTAAAATTCGGCGAGCAAAAACTGATCGGTGCCAGTCCCGAGTTGTTGTTTAGATTGCGCCAAGGCGAGATGGAAACCTTCCCGCTGGCGGGCACCACCCGGCGCGGCGCCGACCCACAAGAAGATACCGCACTGGCCCGTGCACTGCTCAACGACCCCAAAGAAATCGCCGAGCACAATATGATTGTCGACCTGCATCGCAATGATATTGGTCGTGTGGCCCAGTTTGGCACGGTGAAGGTGCGCAGCCTGATGGACATTAAGCGCTTCAGCCACGTGCAGCATATTTCCAGCGAAATTGTCGGCATTATCGCCGAGGGCGAAGACATGTTCTCGGCCCTGCCCAGCAACTTCCCGGCGGGAACGCTAACCGGCGCCCCCAAAATTGAGGCCATGCGGATCATCAACGAACTGGAAGGCGACGGACGCGGCCCCTATGGCGGCGCGGTCGGGCACTTTTCATTCAACGGGGACTGCACCTTTGCCATCCCCATCCGAACGGTATTTGCCAATGGCGAAGAGGCCTATGTGCAAACCTGCGGCGGCAATGTGTACGACTCCAACCCCGACGATGAATACGAGGAAATTCGGCGCAAGTTCGCCGGCACCAAAAAGGTCCTGGATAAATTTATGGTCGATGACCGCGAAGGAGGCGAATCGTGAAAGTCCTCATTATTGATAACTACGACTCCTTCACCTACAACCTCTACCAATATATTGGCGAGATATTGAGCAGCGAAAAGAGCCGCGGGCGGCTCGACGACTTTCGTATTGTCGTTAAACGCAACGACGAATTAAGTTTGGACGAGATCCGCCAGCTCGACGCCGACCGCATTATCGTTTCACCCGGCCCGGGCTCGCCGGATGACGAACACTACTTTGGCGTGTGCTCACAGGTGATCGCCGAGCTCGGCAAGCACACTCCGCTACTCGGCGTCTGCTTAGGTATGCAGGGCATCGTCCATGTATTCGGCGGCAACGTGGTCAAGGCGCCACTGCCCATGCATGGCAAAATCAGCCCGATTAACCACAATGACCAAGGCATGTTTGCCAATGTCCCGGACCAGCTGGAAGTCATGCGCTACCACTCGCTGATCGCCGAGGCAGAGTCTCTACCCGATTGCCTGCAAGTCACTGCGCTAGTCGGCGACATCCCGCCCAATGCCTTTAGCGACCCCAGCCAGGTGCGGCGCGGCGGTGAGTTCGAAATTATGGGGGTTCAGCACCGCGAACACCCAATCCATGGCATTCAGTTTCACCCCGAGTCCTTTGCGACCGAGGGCGGTAAAGAGCTGATTCGCAATTTTCTGTTTGGCGACCACTAGCCCAAGCGAGCACGGCGGCTGCAGGGTGGTATTGGCCCTTCAGCCGCCCCGTCGATAGCCCCACCCTGTCACGCCTTCTGCAAAGTACCTACGCCGTTATCTGCGACACAAACGCGCCCTCCGTGTCATTAAACTGCCACAGTTTTGCTCTACCTTTCGCGGCCTAGTGAATCTTTGCCTAAGGCCTGCTGCCCCCAGGCAGACGGGCCAGTAAAAGGAGTAGACAGGTGACACAGCCACCCCTTATCAAGAGCCGCCGCGACGTGCTGCGCGCAATGTTTCTCGGTGCCGCCGCCGCTGGCCTCGCCGCATGTGGTGGCGGCTCGAGTCGCAGCACAAGCAACACCACGCCAGATAACGGCGACACACCCCAGCCACCACAACCGCCCGTTCCCCCGGCAACCGAGCTGCCGCTGTCACCCGGCCCGCTAGCCAATATCGGCGACTTATTCACCTCTGACGTTGACGACATATTGATTCCCGAAGGCTTCTCCATACGCCGCGTGGCCCGCGCCGGCTTCTCGCCATCACTCAACTTCACGCTCTGGCACAGCAACCCCGATGGCGGGGCGGTGTTCCAAAGCGACGACGGCGGCTGGGTTTACGTATCCAACAGTGAATCCACACCTGGCGGAGTGGGTGCTCTGCGTTTTGAT
This sequence comes from Spongiibacter sp. C9W, assembly GCF_057370015.1. Taxonomy (NCBI): domain Bacteria; kingdom Pseudomonadati; phylum Pseudomonadota; class Gammaproteobacteria; order Cellvibrionales; family Spongiibacteraceae; genus Spongiibacter; species Spongiibacter sp. C9W. Next base: position 3,106,138 of record NZ_CM170672.1, on the reverse strand, counting down.
GCCAACGGCAGCATTACCGACAACTACCGCATTCTTAAAGATACCCGCAACAACTGCGCAGGCGGCGCGACCCCCTGGCAAACCTGGCTGTCCTGCGAGGAAGTCCGGGATGGCCTGGTGTACGAATGCGATCCCTTTGGCGATGCAGACAGCGCCGTGGCTCGGCCAGCGCTGGGAATTTTCAACCATGAGGCAGTGGCCGTAGACCTGCCCACTCGCACCGTGTATCTCACCGAGGATGCCGGCGATGGTCGGCTCTACCGCTACACCGCCTTGGGAGATGCCCCATCGATGAATGGGCGGCAGGGACTCAACTTGAATAACGGCCTGCTGGAAGTGCTGGAAATCGAGGGCTTCGAAAATGGCGGTTATCAGGACGCACTCAGCGAGGCGCGACGGTTGCACAAGGTGAAATGGGTGGAAGTCCAATCGCCCAAACGCCCCCAGGCTGACGTTCGCGCCGACATTGCGTCAACCGGCGCCGGTGCACCGGGAACCGTCTTCAAAGGCGGAGAGGGAATATGGATACAAAGCTTTACCGACGGCCGCACCGTCGCGGGCAGTAGCCACCCTTTGCGGGCGGTGGTGTTCTTTGCCTGTAAAGGCGACAACCGGGTATATGCCTTGGATATCGACAACGATCTTATCGAAGTCGTATTCGACAACGAACAGCTCACCGCCGTTGACGAAACCCCCTATGACGATGTCGACAACCTGGTTGTCAGCCCCGCCGGCGACGTTATCGTCGCCGAAGATGGCGATGCGATGCGCTTGATGGTAATGGTCCCCAATGCCAATGCGAAGATCTTGCTGCAGGTCCCCGGCGGTAAAAGCGAGCTGACTGGCCCGGCATTTACCGCCGATGGCAGCCGGCTGTACTTCAGCTATCAGCGCGGCCCGGTAAATTTCGGCATACCGTGGTTTGGCACAACCTACGAGCTAACCATTCCCGAAAACTTCCGCTAGAGCCAAGCCCAAGTGGGCGTGTAAACTGGTGGCTTTGAGCACGCTATGCACGCCCTCTACTCCATTGGCTACGCAACAAAACCGCTAGAGGAATTTTTGCGCCAACTGCGGCAACACCGCATTGATGCCATTGCCGATGTTCGCTCTGTTCCCTACAGCCGCGCCTTCCACGACTACCACCGCGAACCACTGGCAAAGCGTTTGCGAGAGGCAGGCATTGCCTATGTCTATTTGGGCGAGGAGCTGGGGCCTCGCTCAAAAGACCCCGCGCACTACAACGAGCACGGTCAAGTGCAATTCAGCCGCCTGCAAACAGCGGCGCTTTTCCAGCGCGGTATCGAGCGAGTATTTAACGGCCTGAACAAGCCTATGCGCATTGCACTGATGTGTGCAGAAAAAGACCCGGCAAGCTGCCATCGCAGCCTGTTAATTGGCCACCACCTTCTCCATCAACACACTGTGGACACCCTGCACATTGGCCACGACGGCGAACTGGAGAGCGAGGATGAGTTGGAAAACAGGCTGATAGAACTCAACGGCATTCAGGCTGATATGCTCACCCCAGCGTGTGAATGCCGATCATTGGCGTGGCAGGCTCAGTGCCGGCGCTATGCCTATATCAAGCCGCAAAATTAACGCAGCGACCCAAAATCATCCACCAGTAGATCGGCTCCGGCCTCGGCAATCGGGGCGCCGTGGTTATAGCCGTAGCTAACACAGGCAGCAGGCATGCCAGCGGCGTGGGCAGCGTCTATATCGTTAGAGGAATCGCCCACCATTACAGTATTGCCCGCGGCGACGCCCAGCCGCTCACAGGCATGCAGCAAAGGCGCGGGGTCGGGTTTTCGCTGGGCAAGTGTATCGCCCCCCACCACCACCGGCAGTAACGACTGCAGGCCAAATTCCGCAAGAATTGGGTGCGTAAAACGCTCGGGCTTATTCGTGACGCACGCCAGTTTGATACCGGCTTGCTGCCAGTATTCCAGCGCCGCTATCACGCCCGGAAACAGCTGACTGCGGGAGCTGCTGTCCTCGGCGTAGGCCAGATAAAATGCATCTAACAAAACACCGTGCGGCACTGGCGGCCCCGAGCGCTGGGAAGTACTCTCCGCCCAATCGAGCGCGCGTTCGACCAGTTTGGCAGCGCCGTTGCCCACCCATGTTCGCACCCGCTCCTCCCCCGCGCCGGGATAGCCACAGTGAATCAAGGCGGCATCCATTGCGGCAGCGAGATCGGGCACCGAGTCCACCAAGGTGCCATCGAGGTCGAATAAAATAGCCTTCAGCGGCGCCTCGCCGAGCAACTGCTGGAGCTTCATACGCTGGCCAGCTCGCTGCGCATATTGTCGATCACTGCGGTGTAGTCGTCTGCATTAAAGATCGCCGAGCCCGCAACGAATGTATCGGCACCTGCGGCGGCAATCTCGGCAATATTCTTAGCGGAAATTCCACCGTCTACCTCAAGGCGAATGTCGCGACCACTGGCGTCGATTAGCGCCCGCACTTCGCGGACTTTATCCAGGGTAGAGGGAATAAATTTCTGCCCGCCGAACCCTGGGTTCACCGACATCAGCAACACCATGTCGAGCTTATCCATGACGTATTTCAATACGTCTGGGCCTACCGCTGGGTTCAACACCAAGCCGGCTTTACAGCCCGCATCGCGAATCATTTGCAGCGATCGGTCAACATGGGTGGAAGCATCCGGATGGAAGGTGATAATACTGGCGCCCGCCTCGGCAAAATCACCGATCAAGCGATCCACTGGAGACACCATCAGGTGCACATCAATCGGCGCCTTAATACCGTGATTACGCAGGGCCTTGCAGACCATCGGGCCGATAGTCAGATTGGGGACGTAGTGGTTATCCATGACATCGAAATGCACGACGTCTGCGCCAGCCTCGAGTACCGTGTCGACCTCTTCGCCCAGGCGGGCAAAATCAGCAGAGAGAATTGAAGGAGCTATCCAGTAATCGGCCATAAAAATTCCATTAGCTATAGGGGAAATAACGTGTCCTAGTTTACGCAGAGCGCAGGTAGGCATCCAGTTCAGCGAGCCGTTGCGGCGTTCCAATATCCCACCAGCGCCCTCTATGCAGCCTACCTCGCAGGCTGCCCTGTGACATAAGATTTTGCATAATCGGCTTTAGCGGCCGTCGACCCGCCGCGAGCCCGGCAAAACACGCAGGCTGCCAGACACTGATTCCCGCAAAGGTATAGCGCGGCGAGCCCGATTCACTCAGTTTGCCATCGGCACTCAGGGAAAAGTCGCCGTCGGGATGATGGGGCGGATTCTCTACCATTAGCAGCTCCGCACTCTGTGGCCGGCATGACAAAAAATCCCCAAAGTCGACATCACAGAACACGTCACCATTGATCAACAAGAAAGGTTCCGAGCCCAACAGCGGTAAAGCGTTAATGATACCCCCGGCGGTCTCCAGTGGCTCACTTTCCACTGAGTGGCTGATCTGCAAACCGTAGCGCTCGCCGCGCCCGAGGTAGTCGCATAGTTGTTCAGACAGCCAGGCACTATTCACCACAACATCGGCAAAGCCGGCGGCGGCCAGTTTCTCTAAGTGATAGTCGATCAGCGGTTTGTCGGCGGCGGTCAGCAAGGGCTTGGGGCAGTGGTCCGTCAACGGCCGCATTCGCTCCCCCAGCCCCGCGGCCAGGATCATTGCCTTCACAAGCTAACCTCGCGGAACCACGACTGCCGACGCGCCAGAGGCAACAGGGTGTCGCTAAACCACGCCACAAATTCGCGGCAGTCCTCGTATTGCTCCGCCACGCTAAGGGTGTAAGCCATCACCAGGGGAAGATCATCGAGATACGCCGACTTGCCGTCCCGTAATTTGAGGCGAGCAAAGATGCCCAACACCTTGATGTGGCGTTGCAGGCCCATCCAGTCGGCGTCCCACAAAAAGGCGTCTTCGTCAGGCACCGCGATCCCCGCCGCCACCAATTGTTGGCGGTACGCCAGCAACCAGGTTTTTACAGAAGCCGGCGGCCAGTGCACGTAGCAGTCGCGCAGCAAGGACATGACGTCATAGGTGAGTGGACCGCGCACCGCATCTTGAAAATCAATCAGCCCTAACTCGCCATCGTTCAACAGCATAATATTGCGGCTGTGAAAGTCGCGATGGACAAAGCCCTGCGGCTGCGCCTCGGCGCGCGCGGCAAGGCGATCAAACAAGCGCGCCAGCATCTGCCATTCGGCATCGCTCAGCGAGTGGCCCAGCAATTGCTCGACAAACCAGTGGGGAAACAGTGCCATCTCTTCCAGAAGGCGCGCGCGATCGTAGTCCGGCAGATCGCCGTCGGCCAGTGGCATCGACTGCATATTTAGCAGGCAGGTAAAGGCCTCGCGATAGTAGCGATCGGCAGCATCTATGGAGTCCAGGCACGGCAACAATAGCTGGTCGCCAAAGTCTTCCTGCAAGAGAAAACCGCGCTCCAAATCCCAGCCCAGCATTCCAGGAACCCGCAAGTTGGCGGCCATCATACGCTGCTGAACCGCGATAAATGCCGGATTGTCTTCTTTCTCTGGCGGCGCGTGCACGGCAATAAAATGCATGTCGCCAGGCAAGCTCAGGCGGTAGTAACAGCGGAAGCTCGCATCCCCCGACACCACCGACAGCGTCGCGGGCTCTTCAGGGGGTAGGCCTAGCTGCTGCAGGCTCCAACGTTTCAGCTCGTCAGCTATCTGTGTCTTATCTGCTGTCATCAAGGGCGAGAATTTTCGTCAATATCGCTGTGAAACGGGCATCCTAGCAGAGAATGCTTTATTATTCGCCTTCGCCAATTCAGGCCTACAGCAATAAATATTAAAGCCAGTATCGCATGCCCGTGTTCCGCACTCTCATACTGCTGATGATCAGCAGCTACGGCGCCGCCAGCCTCGCGCAAGGCGCGGCAGAACAACGCTGTGGGCCGATCAGTAGCGAACAACTGGACGCTGACATCTCCCAGCTGCCCGCCTACTACCAGCACTGGAACTGGCTACCTCAGGAATACCTGCCCGAATCGGTGCGCTGCAATATGGCGCCGGGCTGCGCCGGTCGCTTTGTGGAACCCGCTCGCGACTGGAGCGGTTCGCAGCTAAGCCCTACTGAGGCGCCATTAGTCGTCTCCGCCGATACCATCGAGTCGGTGGGTGACCGCGCCACCATGTCCGGCGACGTACAACTGCGCAAAGGCAATCTCAGCCTGGACGCCGGCTATGCTCGCTACCGACGCAGCGACAGCAGCGTGATGCTGCGAGACAGCGTAGTGCTGCGACAGCCCGGCTTTATGCTGCGCGGCCAAAGTGCCGAGCTAGATACCAATCAGGGCCTGGGCGAACTGCTCGAAGCAGAAATTCTCAGCTATCAAACCGGCGCACGAGGCAGCGCCGCGCGCATAGCACGTCCCGCCTTCGACCGCTTTGAACTGGAAGCGGCCAGCTATACCCAGTGCACACCCGACAACGAGACCTGGTCACTGCACGCCAAAAGCATCGAGCTGGACTACGACAGCGGCCGGGGGGTAGCGCGCGGCGCAACCGTGCGCATCTATGATGTACCGGTGTTCTACACCCCGTATTTAAACTTTCCCGTTGACGACCGCCGCAGCACCGGCTTTCTGTTTCCGACGCTGGGCTTCTCCAACAATAGCCTGGATATTTCGACCCCCTACTACCTCAACCTCGCGCCAAATTATGACCTCACCCTGGCACCGCGCTATATCGAGACCCGCGGCGAAGCTTTAGAGGGGGAGTTTCGTTACCTGAATAAATACTCCGAGTGGTCCATCAATGGCAGCTATTTGCCAGACGACCAAACCAAGAAAGATGATCGCTGGCTACTCGGTATTGCCGAGCAGGGCTTTATGGGTGAGAGCTGGTATAGCAAGGTCGATTACACGCGGGTAAGCGACGACAGCTATTTCGACGACCTCGGTCTCGCTAACCTCGCCGTTAAGCGCAGCACCCACCTCAACCAAAAAGCGGAACTGGGCTATCTCGGCGACAATTGGAGCGGGCATTTGGAAGTGCAGCGCTACCAAACCATCGCCGCCGTTGACGACCCCTACCAAAAACTTCCACAGCTGACCCTCAACTATCAATCACCGGCGCGAAACTTCCAGTTAGAGCCCTCGCTGGAATTTGAATATTCGCGTTTTGATCACCGAGATGCGGCGAGCGACGGCGGAAATAAAATTACCGGCCAGCGCGTATACGGTGCGGCTGGGGTCAGCCTCCCTATGCGCTGGCGCTGGGGCTTTATCGAGCCGGCGCTGAAAAGCCGCCACGTCGCTTACGAACTGGAAGACGCCGACAAGATCGGCGTCAACGACAACCCCAGCGCCAGCTCTAATCAGTTGAGTGTCGACGCCGGCTTATTTTTTGAGCGCGAACTCCAACTAGCGGACAAGGCGCTTACCCAAACGCTAGAGCCACGCATTTACTACCGCAATGCAGAATACGAAGACCAGAGCGATCAGCCGGACTTTGACAGCGCCGCGTTAACCTTTACCTACCAGCAGCTATTTCGCGATACCCGCTTTACCGGCCACGACCGCCTTGGCGATGCCGATCAATTGGCGATTGGCGTGAGCAGCCGCTTTATCGATAACAATCTCGGCAGAGAATTTCTCAGTTTTAGCCTCGGCCAGCTCTACTATTTTGAAGAAGGCCGCGTTCAGCTACCCGGCGACCCCGAGCGCAAAAGCAGCAACTCCGACATTGCCAGCCAGTTGCGCTGGTCGCCGAGCAATCGCCATAGCGTCAATGCCGACCTGCTTTACGACGCCCGCCAAGGCACACTCAATCAAAGCAACCTGCGCTACCATCGACGCAATGACGACGGCAGCGTCATCAACCTCGGCTACAGCATTCGCCGCGAAGGCAACCAGTTTGGCGGCCTGGAAAATGATGTACGGCAGGTAGACGCCTCAATCGCCATGCCGCTGAACAACCAGTGGAAGCTGTTTGCAAAAACCCAATATGATTTGGAAGATAACCGCTCGGTCGAGAACCTGATTGGCGCGGAGTATCAAAACTGCTGCTGGCTGACGCGGATTGTCTATCAGCAGGCACTGGAACCCGATGACAATAGCAGGTCTAATACCAGTGACACTGAAACAAATTCTGCCATCTTAGTTGAATTTCAGCTCAAAGGGCTGGGTGGTCTGGGCACGGCCGTTACCAGCGTACTTAAAGAAAGCATCCTTGGTTACCAATCGAATGAATAAACTGAAAACACCCCTGCTCGCTTCCCTGTGCATGCTGCTGTTTAGCGTGGCTAGCCACGCCGAAACCCAGTGGCTGGACCGCATCGTCGCTATTGTCGACGAGGATATTATTCTCGCCAGCGAAGTGGATGAGCGGCTCACCAGCGTCCAGCAAAACATTGCCCGCTCCGGCCAGCAAGGGCCACCGGAAGATCAGCTGCGCCGTGAAATTCTCGACCTGCTGATCCTGGAGAATATCCAGTTACAAATGGCCGACCGCGTCGGTCTGCGCATTGACGACGAGCAACTCACCGCTGCCGTTGGCCGCGTGGCCGCCAAAAACAATATGACGCTTGAGCAGTTCCGTCAGGCCCTGCTCGACAGCGGCGCATCGTATCGCGATGTGCGCGAGCAAATACGCCGCGAAATGCTTTTGCAACGCGTGCAGATGGGCAACGTTAACCAGCGTATTCAAATTACCGACCAGGAAGTCACCAACTACTTAAACTCAGAAGAAGGCCGCGCCCGCACCTCACCCGAGTATCGCCTGGCACACTTATTGGTGCCGGTAGCGTCTGATGCCAGCGACGCCGATCGCGAGCGCGCACGTCAACAGGCCCAGCAACTAGCGGCCAAACTGCGCAAGGGCGCGGACTACACCAGCCTCGCCCAAGGCAGTGTCAACGCCAGTGACCTCGGCTGGCGGCGTGAGACCGACCTGCCCTCGCTGTTTGCCAGCGTGGCACCCAATATGAGCGACGGCGGCGTGTCAGAGCCCCTGCAAAGTGCCAGCGGCTACCACGTCATTCAGCTACTGGAGAGCCGTGGCCTTAACGAGACCGTCGCACAAACTCGCGCCAGCCACATCTTGTTAAAACCATCGGCGATCCGCAGCGAGGCGCAGACCCTCAGTCTGGCGAAAGAGCTGCGCCAGCGCGTGCTCAATGGCGACTCCTTCCGCGACCTCGCCAAGGAGTACTCCGAAGACATCGGCTCTGCCCAGGAAGGCGGTGACTTGGGCTGGACATCACCGGGGCAATTGGTTCCCGAGTTTCAGCAAGCCATGGAAGACACCGCCATCGGCGATATCAGTGCGCCAGTGAAAAGTGACTTTGGCTGGCACATTATTAAAGTGGTGGACAGACGCCAGCAAAACGTCAGTCAAGACCTGCGCAAGCGCATGGCTCGCAATGTCTTGCACGAGCGCAAATACCAAGACGAACTGGATATCTGGCTGCGTAAAATCCGCGCTGAAGCTTACGTCGATATCAAGCTCTAATGTTGCCGCGTATTGCCATCACGCCGGGCGAGCCTGCAGGGGTTGGCCCGGAGCTACTTATTCAAATTGCTCAGCAAGAGTGGCCAGCAGAGTTGGTGGCCTACGCCGACCCAGCGCTGCTCACTGAGCGCGCCTCGGCGCTGGGCTTGCCCATCTCGCTCAGCCCCTTCGACGCCGCATCACCCCGCCCCCATCAGCCGGGACACATCAGCATTGCCCCCGTTGCGTTAGCGGCACCGGCGCAACTGGGGGTATTGAATACTGCCAACGCCGACTATGTTTTAACCTGTCTGCGCGCGGCAACCGATGCCTGTTTGCACGGCGAGTGTCAGGCCATGATGACGGGGCCGGTGCAAAAATCGGTCATTAACGACGCCGGCATCGCCTTCAGCGGCCACACAGAGTTTCTCGCCGAACGCTGCCAGGTAGAAAAAGTGGTGATGATGCTGGCCAGCGCCGCAATGCGCGTGGCGCTGGTGACAACCCATCTGCCGCTGAGCGCCGTGCCAGCGGCGATCACCCCCCGTGAACTGGAGCGCACCCTCGATATTCTTCATCGCGAGTTGCGCGAACGCTTCGGCTGCCAACAACCGAGAGTATTAGTGCTGGGCTTAAACCCCCACGCTGGCGAAGGCGGCCACATGGGACGAGAAGAAATAGAGACGATAGAGCCGGTATTGGCGAGCTATCGCGCCAAAGGCTGGCAACTGATTGGCCCGCTTCCCGCCGACACGGCCTTCACACCGCGCCACCTGGAACAGTGTGATGCGGTATTGGCGATGTATCACGACCAAGGGCTGCCGGTACTGAAATATCAGAGTTTCGGCCAAGCCGTTAATATCACCCTGGGCCTGCCCATTATTCGTACCTCTGTCGACCACGGCACGGCACTGGACCTTGCCGGCAGCGGCCGCGCAGACCCAGGCAGCATGGCAACAGCCATGCGCTATGCTATTGATATGGCCGGCCACGCAGCGAGCAACACACTATGAGCACTCATCGCGCCCGCAAGCGCTTTGGCCAAAACTTCCTGCACGACCGCGGTATTATTCAAGGGATCGTGCGTGCGGTTACACCGCGAGAAAATCAGCGCTTACTGGAGATCGGCCCTGGCCAGGGCGCCATCACCGCCGAGTTGCTCGCCAGCGGCTGCCAACTGCATGTTATTGAGCTGGACCGGGATTTGATCCCGATTCTGGAAGAGAAGTTCGCAACCCGCGACAACTTCCACCTGCACGAAGGCGACGCACTCAAATTTGATATTGCCGCGCTGGCTGGCGATGAACCACTGCGGGTGGTCGGCAACCTCCCCTACAATATTTCAACACCGCTGATCTTCCACCTGCTCAGCGCCCAGCACCGCATTACCGACATGCACTTCATGCTGCAAAAAGAGGTTGTTGACCGCCTGGCCGCGCAGCCGGGCAGCAAGGCCTACGGACGGCTCGGTATCATGGCGCAGTATTACTGCGAGGTAGAGGCCCTGTTTGATGTGCCCCCCGAGTCGTTTTCGCCGCGCCCCAAGGTGATGTCCTCCATTGTTCGACTCACCCCACACAAAACCCTGCCCTGCCCGGCAGACGACGTTAACGTCTTGCAGCGGGTGCTCAGAGAGGCCTTTACCATGCGCCGCAAGACGCTGCGCAACAACCTCAAGAACACCCTCAATGACGAGCAACTGCAAGCGCTGGGTCTCAACCCCGGCGCTCGCCCCGAGACACTCCAGTTGGCAGACTTCGTCGCCATTGCCAATTATATTAGTCGCAACCCCGCTTAATCAGGACCCGCATGCCAGACAGCAACCCCGTACACATTCAGGTTGAAAGCGAGTTTCTCGCCGACCAATCCGCACCGGAAGAATCGCGCTACGCCTTCGCCTATACCATTACCATCAACAATACCGGCGACGAGGCCGTGCGCCTGCTCAACCGCCACTGGATTATCACCGATGGCGACAATCAGGTTCAGGAAGTGCAGGGCGAGGGCGTGGTCGGCAAACAACCACTCATCGAGCCAGGCGAGTCCTTCAGCTACACCTCGGGCGCCGTTATCGACACCGCTGTCGGCACGATGGAGGGCAGTTACGAGATGATCAGCGCCTCTGGCCGGCGTTTTATCGCCCCCATCGGCATCTTCTCCCTCGCCCAGCGCTCGGCGCTGCACTAAGTCGCCCGTGGCGCGCTACGCAGTTGGAGACTTGCAGGGATGCCTACAGCCACTGCTGTGCCTGCTCAATGAAGTTGCCTTTAACCCTGCCCGCGACGAGCTTTGGCTCGTTGGCGATCTGGTCAACCGCGGCCCCGACTCGCTAGACACCCTGCGCTATCTGTACCGCATTCAAGACAGCGTAAAGGTCACCCTGGGTAATCACGACCTCCACTGCCTGGCGCTGGCCCGCGGCTTCACTCAAAAAGGGCGTCACCCCAGTCTGGAGGCCTTACTCAAGGCTCCTGAGCTCGCCACGCTGATGGACTGGCTACAACAGCAGGCGCTGGTGCTGCGCAGCGATGACGGGCGCTATGTCATGAGCCATGCCGGGATACCGCCGCTATGGAGCACACAGCAGGCACTTGCGCTGTCGGCAGAGCTGGAAAGCACTTTGCGCAACCCCACTGACGCGGCCCGGTTTTTCCACCACATGTACGGCAACGCACCCGCCCTCTGGCACGACGACCTACAGGGCCATGACAGACTGCGCTGCATTACCAATTACCTGACCCGCATGCGAATTTGTAGCGAGCAGGGTGAGCTGGAACTGACATTCAAAGGCGCGAGGCAGGACATCCCGCCGCCCTACCGCCCCTGGTTTGAATGGCCGCAACCGGCGCGCACCGAAATACAACTGTTCGGCCACTGGGCCGCGCTGGAAGGCCGCACCCACAACCCTAACATCATTGCCTTAGACAGCGGTTGCGTCTGGGGACGGCACATGACGCTGCTGAATATGGAGAGCGGCGAGTATCACCGCTGCGACTGCCCCAGCCATTAAGCCCCCACTTCCCAGCAACCAAGAAATAGCGGAGTATGCCACTCTATGGACATCTATTTAGTCGGCGGCGCAGTCCGCGACGAACTGCTGGGTTACCCCTTCCATGAACGCGACTGGCTGGTGGTCGGTGCTACACCCGAGACCTTGCTCAAACAGGGTTATGAGCAAGTTGGCAAAGACTTTCCGGTGTTTCTACACCCCGAAACCAAAGAAGAGTATGCGCTGGCGCGCCGAGAGCGCAAAACCGCCGTGGGCTATCATGGCTTTCAGTGTGAATTCGGCCCGGAAGTCTCCCTTGAAGACGACTTACTACGCCGCGACCTGACCATTAACGCCATCGCCAAAAGCGCTGCCGGCGACATTATCGACCCCTACAATGGCCGCAAGGATATTGAGCGTCGCCTGCTTCGCCATGTTTCACCGGCCTTCAAAGAAGACCCCTTGCGTATCTTTCGCGTAGCGCGCTTTACCGCCCGCTACGCCCACCTGGGCTTCACAATAGCCGATGAAACCCGCGCGCTAATGCGCGAAATGTCGACGCCGCAAGAGCTGCAGGCCTTAAGCCCGGAACGCATACTGGTAGAGATCAACAAGGCGTTAAGTGAACGCACACCCTCCGCCTTCTTTAACGCGCTACTGGACTGCCAGGCACTACCTACCTTGTACCCCCAATGGGCCTCCAGCCTGGACCGCGACCTGCTCGATGCACTGAACACATCCGCCGGCGCCTCACTCCAGGGCCCTGAGGTCCGCTTTGCGCTGAGCTGCAGCAAGCTCGACACCACCGCCTGTACTCAATTGTGCAAACAGCTCCACGCCAGCAAAGCGGCCAGCAAGTTGGCACAGCTCGGCGCGAGCTTGCTGCCACTCTCTACGGCACTGGGCAGTCAGCCCAGCGCAGAGTGTGTGTTGGCGATACTGGAGAAGCTGGACTATCTGCGACGCCCACAGATATTGATGGAATTTTGCCAGCTTGCCGACCTGCGCGGCGAAAACGGTGACTACCTGAATTTACTGACTCAAGCGGCTGATAGGTTGGCGAAAATTAACGCTCAAGACTTTATCGCTAAGGGGATAACCGGCGCCGCATTGGGCAGCGCCCTGAGAAACGCCCGACTGGACCAGTTGCAGCAGCTTATCAACGAGGCTTAATCAGGCGCGATCACCGCGCTCGATCACAATGCCAACTTCCTCGGCGTAGTGCAGCGCGTCGGGCTTGGCTAACCGCAAGCGCAACCACGGCACACCAAATTCTTCGCGCACCAGCGCGGCGCAGCGCTCAGCGAGGGTTTCCACAAGTTTGAATTCACTGCCGCGAATAAACTCGCACAGACGTTCGCTTATGGCCTGATAGTCCAGCGTCAAGGCAATATCTTCGGAGGCCGCGGCAGCGCGGATGTCATAGCCCAGTTCAAGGTCCAGAATCACGGTCTGACGGTGCGCACGCTCGTAGTCGTGGATGCCAATAATGGTATCCACCTGCAACCCACGCACATACACAGTATCCATGACGACTAGCGCTCCAAACCCGGCAATTCATTCATTGGCCAACGCGGCTTAACCTGCACCGCCAGCGTTTCGCTCTGCCCCGCCAACAGGCGACAACAACCGGCGTAAGCGATCATTGCACCATTATCGGTACAGTAAGCAGGGCGCGGATAATACACAGCTGCGCCAATTGTCGCCAGCCGCCCCTCCAAACGCTCACGCAGCGCGGTGTTGGCACTCACTCCGCCAGCAATCACCAGGCGCTTCAAGCCCTCCTGCTTCAGTGCGCGCAGGCATTTAATCGTCAGCGTGTCGACCACAGCCTCCTGAAAAGCGGCAGCAATATCGTTGCGATCGCCGTCGCTTAGCTGCCCATCGGCCCGGCACTCGGCCACGGTATTTAAGGTGTAGGTTTTCAGGCCACTAAAGCTGAAATCTAAACCGGGGCGATTGACCATTGGCCGGGGAAAGGTAAAGCGGGACACATCACCTTGAGCAGCGGCCTTCGCCAACTGGGGGCCACCGGGATAGGGAAGGCCGAGCATCTTCGCGGCCTTGTCGAATGCTTCGCCGGCGGCATCGTCCAGCGACTCGCCTAACAAGCGATAGTTACCAATGCCATCCACACGAACAAGTTGCGTGTGACCACCAGACACCAATAACGCAATAAAAGGAAACTCCGGCGCGGTGTCCTCTAGCATGGGCGCCAATAAATGCCCTTCCATATGGTGTACCGCCAATGCCGGCACGCCCCAGGCGTACGCCATTGCGCGCCCGGCGCAGGCGCCCACCATCAGTGCGCCGGCAAGCCCTGGGCCAGCGGTATACGCCACAGCATCGATATCGCTGCCACGCAAATTGGCGCTATCCAGCACCTGTCGCACCAGCGGCAGCAATTTGCGAACATGGTCTCGGGACGCCAATTCGGGGACGACACCCCCAAATTCCGCATGCAGCGCAATCTGGCTATAGAGCGCATCGGCCAACAAGCCCCGCTCACTGTCGTAAATCGCCACACCTGTTTCATCACAGGAGCTTTCTAGTCCCAGTACCCGCACAGCCTACCTATTTGCTCCACCGATTGAGCGCGCATGATACTGATTTCCACACAATGGCACCAGATAAGGCGCTTTTTACTTTGCATTTTCACAAATGAGCGTTTAGAATTCTGCGCCCTTGGAGTGCCACCTTTAGTTATTGGGTGGACCGATTAGAATTCATTGCCAAATATTATCAGGACAGGTTTAACGAATGCCTTCAGTCAAGATCAAAGAAAACGAGCCCTTTGATATCGCTCTGCGCCGCTTCAAGCGCTCTTGCGAAAAAGCCGGTGTACTCGCTGAGGTTCGCCGTCGCGAATTCTACGAGAAGCCCACAGCGGTTCGTAAGCGTCAGGCTGCGGCGGCGGTTAAACGCCACGCGAAGAAAGTCTCTCGCGAAATGAAAAAGCAGCAACGCCTCTACTAAGTTGCTCAGCGGGTGCGGCAAGCACCTGCTTTCAGTGCGACAACGCGCTACCATAAATGGGCGGCTAAAAGCCGCCCGTTTTTGTGCCTGACACATTTACCTATTCCGCCCCACTGCAGAGGACTGACACCATGAGCCTTAAGCAATCGCTGACTGACGCCATGAAAGCGGCTATGCGGGCGAAAGAGAAAGAGCGCCTGGGCGCTATTCGCTTGGTACTCGCTGAATTCAAGCGTATAGAGGTGGATGAGCGCATTGAGGTCGACGACGCGCGCGGCCTGGCCGTGCTCGACAAAATGTGCAAACAGCGTCGCGACTCCATTAGCCAGTATGAAGAAGCCGGACGCACAGAGCTTGCCGAGCAAGAGCGCTTTGAAATGGCCATCATTCAGGAATTCATGCCCGCGCCGCTCAGCAACGAGGAGCTGGACGCACTGATCGATAAGGCTATTGCCGACAGCGGCGCGGACTCCGTCAAAGCCATGGGCCAGGTGGTCGCACTGGTCAAGCCCGCCGCCCAAGGCCGCGCGGACATGGGCAGCGTGAGCCGCAAAATCAAAGAGCGGCTCAGCCAGTAATCGCCAGCTGGCTAGCCGAGCACGTGCCTGCTAGGCTAGCCATTCCGCCTTCGGAATAACGCCAGTGGCCGCAAAAGGACGCATCCCGCAATCTTTTATCGACGACCTGTTGTCGCGGGTGGATATTGTCGATGTTATTAATCGGCGCGTATCGCTAAAGAAGACAGGCCGCAACTACACTGCCCGCTGCCCGTTTCACGAAGAGAAAACCCCCTCTTTCAGCGTTAACCCCGACAAGCAGTTCTACTACTGCTTTGGCTGCGGCGCGGCCGGCAATGCCATTGGCTTTATCATGGACTACGACCGCCAGGACTTCCCCTCGGCGATCGACAGCCTCGCCCACAGTGCAGGCCTGGAAGTCCCCCGCGAAGAGCTTAGCCCCCAGCAGGCACAGCGCCAGCAGCGCCGTAAAACGATTTACGACGCCATGGAACAGCTGGCCGCGTTCTACCAAAACCAGCTGCGCCAGCACCCTCAAGCCCAACGCGCCGTCGACTACCTAAAACAACGCGGCCTCAGCGGGCAAATCGCCCGCGACTTTGGCATCGGCTTCGCACCGCCGGGCTGGGACAATGTACTAAAGAGCTTTGGCAGCAACGACGAGTCACGCCAACAACTGCTGGATGCCGGCATGCTGGTGGAAAAAGAGGACAGCGACAAAGTCTACGACCGCTTCCGCGACCGCATTATGTTCCCGATCCGCGACAACCGAGGCCGCGTCGTCGCCTTCGGTGGTCGCGTACTGGGCGACGACAAACCCAAGTACCTGAACTCTCCGGAAACCGACATCTTCCACAAAGGCCGCGAGCTCTATGGCCTCTATGAAGCCAGACAGTACAACCGCCAGCTCGAGCGGGTGATCATTGTCGAAGGCTATATGGATGTGGTCGCCCTCGCGCAGTACGGCATTCGCTGCGGCGTGGCGACCCTGGGCACCGCCAGCAATAGCGACCATTTGCGCACCGCCTTTCGCTACTGCAGTGAAATCGTGTTTTGCTTCGACGGCGACGACGCCGGCCGCCGAGCGGCGTCGCGCGCGCTGGAAAATGCGCTGCCCACTATGGAAGACGGCCGCCGCATTCGCTTTTTATTCCTCGCCGAGGGCGAAGACCCCGACGACACCGTCAGACGCGTCGGCGGCCCTGGCTTTGAAGCACTGATCGCCCGCGCCGCACCGCTGGAGGAGTACTTTTTTGACGCCTTCAACGACCACCTTGACCCCGCCACCCTCGAGGGCAAAGCGGCACTCGCCAAGCTCGCCACACCGCTGCTGGTTCAATTGCCAGACGGCGTGTTTCGCGAGCTTATGTTCGATGAGCTGGCCAAACGCAGCGGTCTAAGCCGCGCCGCACTCGACAAATTGCGCGAGCGCAGCGAGGCAGAGGCCCAGAGCACGGCGCAACCCGGTACCGCTGACGAAACACCCTCCCCCGAACAGCGCCAACCGAAAAACACGGACACTGAGCGCCTGCTCGGCAGCCTGCCAGACAATAAGCGCGACCCGGCGCTGTTCGCACTGGCTATGCTGCTGTACGCCCCGGGAACCATCGCCGCCTCCACCACCGCACTGAAGGCCGCGCCGCCCTCGCGCACGAGCGAGCTGCTGGAAGAAATATTATCCCTGCTGCAAAAACGCCCGGAGTCCTCCACGGCCATGCTGCTCGGCCACTGGCACGGCCAGCCGCAATATTTACTGCTGACCGAAGCGCTAAAAACCATCGAACTGCTGGGCGCCACCCTGGATGACCAGCGCGCCAAAACGGCTTTTTTTGACACCCTCAACTACTTCGAGGAGCGCCAGCGCGATCGCGACCTAAAAGCCCGCCTGGAGAGCCTTCGCGAGCGCGACGAAGTCGACAAAGGCCCCGACGGCAACTACGCTGAACTCAGTGATGACACCAAAGCTCAGCTCAAACACGTACAGCAACTGCTGGCCAATAAACACCAGCGCTAAGCAACGGCGGTAGAAATAGACAGGCAATTCTGAACAGAGCCTGTTTTTGCTGGTCGTAGACCATACAGCTGAGGTATAATACGCGGCTGTTTTTTCACCTGCACCTACGAGTATTTTGCAAGAATGAATGATTCCACTCATCAATCGCGCCTCAAACAACTCATTGCCAAAGGCAAGGAGCAGGGATACCTGACCTATTCCGAGGTTAATGACCACCTTCCCGAGGACATCTCCGATCCGGATCAGGTTGAAGAAATCATCCAGATGATCAACGACATGGGCATCCAGGTCTTTGAGCATGCGCCGGATGAAGACACACTGATCATGACCGGCGGCGACTCCTCTGACGACATCGCCGCCGCCGAAGCTGCCGCCGCACTGGCCGCAGTGGAAACTGAAACGGGGCGCACCACCGACCCTGTTCGCATGTACATGCGCGAAATGGGCACTGTCGAGCTGCTGACGCGCGAAGGCGAGATCGTTATCGCCAAGCGCATCGAAGAAGGCATCCGCGATGTGATGGCCGCACTGGCCTACTACCCAGGCATCGTCCCAAGCGTACTGGCTGAGTACGACAAAGTTGCCGCCGAAGAGCGCCGCTTGGGCGATATCATGAGCGGCTACCTCGACCCCGCCGACAACGTGCCCTCGCCGCAGGCGCAGGCCGCTGCCGCAGCAGAGTCCAGCGATGACGATGAAGAAACCAGCTCTGGCCCCGACCCAGAAGAGGCTCGCGTCCGCTTCACTGCCTTGCAAAAACAGCAAGACAAAGTCGAGAAGAGCATTGCCAAACACGGTCGCTACAGCAAGCAAACCGCGAAAGAGCTGGCGGCACTGGGCGAACTGTTTAAGTTCTTCAAACTGACGCCCTCCATGTTCGACCCGCTGATTGAAGAAGTGCGCACCACGCTCAGCTCAATTCGCGCGCTCGAAAAAGAAATTATGCTGATCTGCGTGAAAAACGTCGGCATGGATCGCAAGGAGTTTATCCGCAGCTTCCAGGGCAACGAAGCCAATGCTGACTGGGTGGACGAGCACAGCAGCAAATACCCGGCACTGGCCGACTACAAGCCGACGCTGGCGCGCATCCAGTCGCGCATTGCGGCCATTGAAGAGCGCCAGGACCTGACAATTTCCGACATTAAAGAGATCAACCGTCGCATCTCTATCGGCGAGGCGCGAGCGCGTCGCGCGAAGAAAGAGATGGTTGAGGCAAACCTGCGTTTGGTTATCTCTATCGCG
Organism: Spongiibacter sp. C9W; assembly: GCF_057370015.1. NCBI lineage: Bacteria > Pseudomonadati > Pseudomonadota > Gammaproteobacteria > Cellvibrionales > Spongiibacteraceae > Spongiibacter > Spongiibacter sp. C9W. Next base: position 3,087,962 of record NZ_CM170672.1, on the reverse strand, counting down.
AAGAAATACACCAATCGCGGACTGCAATTCCTGGATCTGATTCAGGAAGGCAATATCGGCTTGATGAAGGCCGTAGACAAATTCGAATACCGCCGCGGCTATAAGTTCTCAACTTACGCCACCTGGTGGATTCGTCAGGCGATTACCCGTTCAATCGCCGACCAAGCGCGCACTATCCGTATTCCTGTGCACATGATCGAAACCATCAACAAGCTGAACCGTATTTCTCGGCAGATGCTGCAAGAGATGGGCCGTGAGCCGACCCCAGAAGAGCTGGGTGAGCGCATGGAAATGCCTGAGGATAAAGTTCGCAAAGTGCTGAAGATCGCCAAAGAGCCGATCTCCATGGAGACGCCAATTGGCGACGATGAAGACTCGCATCTGGGCGATTTCATTGAGGACACCACGATCTCCTCGCCGGTAGACTCGGCCACGGGTGAAGGCCTGCGCGAAGCAACCAAAGATGTATTGGCAGGGCTTACCGCCCGCGAAGCCAAGGTGCTGCGCATGCGTTTCGGTATCGATATGAACACCGACCACACTCTGGAAGAGGTTGGCAAACAATTCGATGTTACCCGTGAGCGGATTCGTCAGATTGAAGCCAAGGCACTGCGTAAACTGCGTCACCCTACGCGCTCAGATCATCTGCGCAGCTTCCTCGACGAGTAAAGCTCTGTAGCGGCGGCTCCTGCGAGCCGCCCTTGTCAGCCCCGAAAACAGCGGAAGAACGACCTTGTTAGCTCGCACATTACGCCATGTTACCGTTTGCCTGACGCTCGCTATTACCGCTTGCGGATCAACGCCGGAAGAAGCACCCGCTCCGCCAGTTATGGATGAGCATGCAGTGCAAGCAAAGCAGCTGGAAGAGGCCCTGCAAACCGCAATCAACTTCGTCAACAAAGGTCATTTTTACGTGGCCGAAGACCAACTCAGCACCCTCGCACACGAGCCGCGCAACGCCACCCGCATCCGCCAGCAAGCACTGAGTTACCTAACCCTGCTTTACCTGAACAAAGACAACCCACGCGCCAGCACCGCGCGCGCCACCCGCAGCCTGGATCAGCTCAATGTGTTGCATAACGGCCGTCAGAACGAACAGACCGTATTGTTTGAAGCACTTGGCTATGCCCTTGAAGCTCGAATTTTGCTGGAGCAGGCCCAGCGGCAGGCAGACATTTCTCAGCAGCGCCAGCAACAGCTTGAGCAAGAAATTGAAGCCCTGCAATTGGCCTTGGACAAGCTCCGCCAGCTGTCGCTGCAATAACGCCCTACTGCCCCGCGCGTCGTAAATAAAGCGCCAACTGCTGCTCAAGTACACTGGTGTCTTCTTCGGTTCGCGCAAGCATAATCGGCACGGACCGCCACTGACCGCCTCGCAGCTCTGACAAAAACTCACCAACGCCTTGCTCGTCGGCATGTGGCCCCACCACAAATAACTGCCACGGCCGCTCCGCCAGCATACTGCGCGCCTGTTCAACCGACTCCGCTTGATACACTCGCCAATATTGCGCACCCGGCGACTTGGCGATCACCTTCGCCAGCACTCCACCCTGCTCCAACAGCATAAGGTTCCCGGCCGCGCCCGCAGGAATCAGCTCGCGCACCGCCGCCGTCAGTTCGTCGCGCTCCACAGGTTTCACCAGATACTCATTGGCCCCCAGCAACAGGCCGAGGTCGCGCTCGTTCAACATCGACTGCATGAGCACCGGCACCGAGCTCAGCTCTACGTCACTGCGCAGCGCATGCAGCACTTGCCAGCCATCCATAACCGGCATCATCACATCGAGTACAATCAGGTCCGGGCGCTGCTGGCGAGCCTGCGCCAAGCCATCTGCACCGGAGCTAGCGAGGCGCACACCGTAGCCCTCTCGCTGCAGGTGGCGGCGAACAATCTCCTGAGTATTACTGTCGTCATCAATAACTAGCACATCGGCCAATTCCTCGCCGACCACCGCGGCCTGCATCGCGCTGCTTTGCTCACCGTTAACAGGCAGTTTAAGCAAAAAGCGGCTGCCCTCCCCCTCGCGACTCTCCGCGCTCAGGCTGCCGCCCAGCAGCTCGGCAAATTTGCGCGAAATGGTTAAGCCCAGGCCTGAGCCGCCATATTGTTTCGTTGTCGACAAGTCAGCCTGCACAAAAGCGTCGAAGACTTTTTCCAACTGCTCCTGGCTCATACCAATGCCGCTGTCAGAGACTTCAAAGCACAGCTCGTCGGGCGCCTCTTGCTCCGCCCAGACTTTCAAGCGAATATCGCCACCGCGGGTGAACTTGGCAGCGTTACTCAGCAAATTCAGCAACACTTGTCGCAAGCGCGTGACATCAGTGCGCAGCGGTGTTTCCTCCACGTGATAACTGCAGTGAAGGCGGTTATTATTTTTTGCGACCAATGGCTGAGCGGTTACCTCAACATCGCGCAGCACCGAGGTGAGTTCCACCGTCTCCCAAAACACCGCCATGCGGCCGGACTCGATCTTGGATATATCCAGTACATCGTTGATCAACGTAAGTAAGTGCTTACCGGCCAGCTGCACCTTCTCTAAATCCGCTTGAAGCTGCTCGGCCGGGAGCTGAGGGTCGTCCTCGATCTCCTCAAGCAACATCTCCGAATAGCCAATAATCGCGTTCATCGGCGTGCGAAGCTCGTGACTCATATTCGCCAGAAAACCGCTTTTCGCCTGGTTTGCAGCATCGGCGCGGCGGCTGGCCTCGCGCACCCGCGCCATGGCATTGCGCAGGTTGGACGCCATCTCGTTAAAGGAGGTTGCCAACTGGCCGAATTCGTCATGCCCCATATCCGCAATGCGGTAGTTAAAGTTGCCGCTACCCCATTCAGCGGTGCCTTTCTGCAATTGGCGGATAGAGCGACGGGTATAGCGCGTCATGTAATACCCGAGTACGAAGGTCACGATCAGTGCCAGCAAAAACACCGCCAGCGCCACTTTGTTAGTGAGGCTGACAATGTCCTTCAATTTGGCATTGATCTCATCAGAGCGAATAAGGAGCAGGAGTTCGTTTTCGCTCAGCTGACGGCTGATGCGCAGGTAATACTCCGCCAACTCACTGGGGGCCTGCAGGGCCTCGGCATCGCCGTCACCGCGCTCTGTCGCCATCACATAGCGCTGCCACCCATCCAGCAGCGTATCCACGCGCAGCGGCGCAAAATCCTCAGGCCGCATAAATTCCTTCAGGTCGCGACTAAGCTGGCGCTGCAAAGCGCGCAATTGCTCAAGGGCCTGCAAAATCTCGTTGCGCTCATTTTCGCTCAATTGCTGGTTGGCTGCAGACTGATTAAGCGCTTCGACCACGCGCATTTTTCGCTGCAGGCCGTAGAGCTGCTGGCTGAAGGCATTCATTTCTGCCTGGGTATTGATCACGCTTTGCAGCAGCCAGACATTGCGGCGGCGGCTATCGTTGCCCCACACCTGCACGAGTACGCTGCCAAGAGACAGCAGCAAAATTGCGACGAATGAAAAGGTCAGGCGGCGTGTAAAACTCATTCGCCGGACCCGAGTAAGGCATCAATCTTCGAGAGTAAGCGAGGCAGGTCGACCGGCTTAGTATCGTAGTCGTCACAACCCGCCTCCATTGCCCGCATCCGGTCGTCGGCCATGGCATGAGCTGTGAGCGCTATTAATGGAATGCCCTGCAGCGCCGGATCGGCCTTCATTTCTCTGGCCACCTGCCAGCCATCTTTTACCGGCAAGCTCATATCCAACAGCAACAGGTCCGGCCCATGCTCCCGGCTCATATCAATACCTTGCTGGCCATCTACCGCAAGCAACACGTCGTATCCGCGACGCTGCAAACGCCGGCTCAGCATATCCCGGTTCATTTCATTGTCTTCTACCAACAACAGGGTGGCCATATCACATCTCTTTAATCGGCTTACTTAGCGTCGCGGCTATCCAGCGCCAACAACTGCGCGTGCAAACTGGGGTTAACGGTCATTCTCAATTCGTAGTTTCCCGCCTCTTTACCGACAATCTTGCCGTACAGAGAGAGCGTATCGTCGGGACCAAACAAGCAGACATCGACCGGCAATTGCAGCGCTGTGTCGCAGGCCACTAACAGCGCATTATCGCGACATGCATGCAGGCTTACCGGGAGGCGCTCAGACCCCAAACGCTTATCCACCAGCACGCTCATATGCATCGCTATCGGTTGCGCATACTGGTGCCACAGCTCGTCTCTGCCCTCCAGCAACAGGTCATAAGGCAGGCCAACACCCAGCACTTCGCTGAGCTCCAACGGCTCATCGAGCCCCTTCACCGATACGCTAATGCGCTTGCCGCACAGTACTTCAACACGGCTAAATGCCAGGGTGCTGGGCGATGCGAGGATCTGGCCAGCAGCCGTGCACGACTCAATACGCGAGGTCAGGTTCACATTGTGCCCCACCACACCGTACTTACTGCGCAACTCGGAACCGATATTGCCCGCAATAACATCGCCGGTATTCAAGCCGATGCCAATTTCAATCGCGGGCAGGCCCTCGGCCACATTGCGCGCATTCACCTTAGCCATTCCCTGCTGCATGGCCACTGCGCAGGCCAGCGCTCGGTCGGCGTCGTCATCTTCCCGCAGCGGCGCGCCGAAAACGGCCAGAATGCCATCGCCAACAAACTCATCCACCGTGCCACGATAGGCTTGGATCACCTCAGTCATCACCGCCAGATAGTTGTTCAGCAGGCTTACACAGCGCTCCGGCTCCAACTGCAAACTAATGGTGGAAAAGTCGCGAATGTCAGCCATCAACACTGTCACACGGCGACGCTCGCCGCCCAGCGTCAGCCCATCGTTATCATCCAGCAGGCGCTGAACGATCTCATCGGATAAGTAGCGACCAAACACTTTGCGGATAAACCGCTGGCTCTTCTCCAGCTCGGCAAGATACTCCCGTTCGCGATCCTGCCAGGCCTTGCGCTCCAGCAGCGCCGACACCCTGGCGTTCAGCAGCGTGGCGTTAACGGGCTTGATCAGGTAGTCACTGGCGCCAGCATCGATGCAATGAATCGCGCCAACTTCATCCTGCACACCACTGATCACCACCACCGGAATGCGTCGCAGCTCCTCATCATCGCGAATTGCCTGCAGTACCTCGTAGCCATTCAAGCCCGGCATCACCAGGTCCAGTAACACGAGGTCGGGCCTGGCGCTGCGCATAACCTCCAGGCAGCGCTCGCCACTCGCCGCCTCCACCACCAGATAATCCTGGCGCTGCAATTGCTGCGCGATAAGCTCTCGCCCACTGTCGTTATCATCGACCACCAAAATCGTCGCCGGCTCGGCGCTGCGCGGCCCTGACGATAAACCTCGGCGAAAACTCTTAAATATTGCCGAGACCGGATCCGTATCATCGCTTTGCTGGTTGGGGCGGCGAAATTTTTCCAGCGCTACATGGAATTGTCGGGATAAGTCAGCAATTTCTCGCAATGCCACTGCCTGCGGTGCATCGTCGGCCAAGTCATCCAATACAATTTCAAGGTAGCCTTCAACCACGCCGATATGATTGCGCTGGTCATGACGAAGCCTCGCCAGTGCCGTGTCGTCATCGTGTTCACCAGCAGCGCTGAGGGAAGCCTCCAGCGCTTGCAGAGCACCGACCACTCGCTCCAGATCTGCCAGCACATCGGGCTGGCCCTGCAACTCAGCAACCACCGAGGACAAGCGGCTGCGCATCGCCGCCAAAGAGGCATACAAGCTTTGGCGAACATCGTCCAGGTACGCCTTCTCTATGCGTTGTTGATCTTTCAAAATAGACTCCGCGCCAGCGTGGTTAGGCCAATTATGGCAGCACCGCTGTAAAATTACACAGAGAATAACGCCAGCGCACGACTGTCGCTGGCATTGCAGACAAGGCCTCTTTATAATGCGCGCTTGGTCAAAAGCCGGCATCAAAGGCGGCTTGGCAACCACCTTCCCAGGGCCCGTAGCTCAGTTGGTTAGAGCATCCGACTCATAATCGGCAGGTCGACAGTTCAAGTCTGTCCGGGCCCACCATCCACATCCAATCTCTTTAGGCGAGCTGTTCGCGAAACCATAAGTTGGCCGGAATGGCCAAACTATAGTGTCACTGCCAGCATATCTTGGCCATTACAACCAAATACCGCCTTTTTAATTTAGCAGCCCTATTCAGACTGGAGCCCTAAACCACAAATACGAGCCTATTCCACCTAGATTCGATCTAAGTCAAATTGATTGAACATCAATAGCAGTTTATATTGCGTAAAATAACTATTAAGACGCAAAACCCAAGCTGATCACTTTTTAACCAGCATATATCCAAACAAGACTCGGAGGTGGGAGTAGCAAACCTTCGAATATCTGTTCAGACAAATTGAGTCATACACTATAGGAATGGACACCAAGAACCATGGCGGGTGAAACAGCAAATATCGCAGAAATCGCTAACAAAGTTTCTAAAGAGATTTTTGATTGGTTCAAGTGGGAAAAAATCCCAATTATGGATGAGAACTTCAAATGTCATAAACCTGAAATACATAAAACCAAGCAGCCAAAAGACGCGCCCCCGAATCATAAGCATCCCGTTGATACTGTTTTTCGGTACTTCGACCCATATTTAAACCATTTCGTATATCTGAATACTGATCTTAAAAGTTACAAGAAAGACAGTATAAAACCTGCAGAACTTAGAAAGGCCTTGGTATCTTTATCCAAAACACTAGATTGCGCGAAAGGAAGCGCTGAATGGAAGGGAAAATATGTTCTTGATCAGGAGGCGTATGAGATTAGGTCTCTATTATTTATCTATAATTGGGATAAAAATTACGACTCCAACCTTCTTGAAACCCTAGCCAAGTTAAAGCTAGGAGATATTCCTATTACATCGGACAGTATTATTCATGTATTAGACCCCTCCCGAATCACATACCTCTACTCCGTAGTTAGGGATCTACAGGGACTTATAGCCAACGATGAATTACCCAAAAACGACTATTCTTTTCTTTACCCAGATTTAGTTCTACACAAAGCACACGGCGACTCTGAAAAATACCCAGCAACGCTTGAAACGCTTTGCTCACCATACATGATTCTAAAACATGGGCCTGTAAAGCATTACAGCAGTGAAACCGAGAAGCTTTACGACGCTACGCCACCTGGATACGTGATTTACTACAACCAAAGCGGCTCAACTGACAAAGAATTTGTTTATATATTCGACATATTATCAAGATTACAAATTCTAAGTAGCGGCTTCACAATTAAATTACGCGCCGCCTCACTTAATCATGATGAAAAAATAAGAAGCAACTATGAAAGAGCAAAGAACATATACATTTCTGACTGGGGATTAGATGGTCACAGAAAAAATGATCTCGACCGAATAGATTTTGAAATAATACCTCAAACATCCCCAAATTACAGCCCAGGGATTCTGGCTTGGAGGATAGATGATTAAAAAAGGGAGTTTATATTGCGCCTCTGACAAGGCGTTGTTCGATGCCTTGTGCCAACATAAAATGTCTAAGCAAGCCTTACAAGATTTATTTTGGACTCGAGGAATAATAAAACCAAATAAACTTGACAAGGAAAGCATTGCAAAATACTTCAGCCGACTTAACCATGATTACTTCGATCACAATTTTATATCTGAAAGGATATCATCCGGCTCTCACCGAGAACGAAACCGATCTGAGTTTACAAAATCAAAAATTAAAATATCAGAAATTGAAGAATCGATCCGAGAATTAATCTCAGAGCGAAAAGACATTGACAACTCGATAGACTTTACCACCCATGAAAAATCAATAAATATAGAAATATCATACAGTTATTACGACTACAATAAACCAGAATTCAAACAACTTGTAAATAAGACAGCACTCATAGCTATCGAAGAAAATGAAGAAGGAATTAGTATTCGAGCACCTGACAACTCGTACGTCGAGGAAATAACAAAGATTATTAATTCTAAGCTTGAAAGTTCATCCGATGATACTTTAGAGATTGAAACAATAAATTTGCGTGGCATCGAGAATGTTGAATCAAAAATTGAATTTTTTGACAAACTCATTAATGGACTTGAAGGATTAGCGCTATACGACGTATCCGATGTCGCCGTCTACAACCCCGACACGGGAGATGACAGTGAAGTTGGTGTGCATGTTAAGAAAGCTTCACTAAATGGAGAAGGCATACTTAGATCTGGAGAGTTAAAGCAGTTTTATCGTAAAGGTTTCTTTGTGTATAAGATTTCCTGGTCAATGATCGAAGACAACCTCGCTAACTCCGACATTTACCACTTCCAAGCTCAATTTAACGACCCAGAGACCTGCACAAACTTTGCGTATATCGCAAGAGGATTTAGGCGCTACATTGAAGGAGGAGAACACACAAAGGACCCGTCTCCGCTATCAGCGTTTGATGAAACTCGAATGCTGAGAAAGCTTGAAGCGTCAGCCAGGATTGCAAAAAAAGCAGTATTCAACGCGCAAAATGAGGCAGATGATGAAAACTAGAATCAGATTCCTTATTACTCGTATCGAAATGAGCATTGAGGATATAGCAAGTGCCGTTAACGATATTCCTTATAGAGAAAGCAAGGGCATTGGCATTACATCTAGCTGCCTGAACAACGATCATTTTGCGGCCACTTTCATTGAGAAAAAGAGAGTGTATGAGCAGATAGATTATCCTAATGGGGAAACGGAAAAAATCGAGCGCATAAAGTATCTTTATATAAATTTTGAAATCATAAATTTTAATGAATCTATTTATATTATTCAAATAGAGAATCCTCCCGCGTCCCTTAAGTCGTTTCTAAATCATATGGGAAAGATATTCAACAGCTTATCGGTAGAGAAATATCAATTTGATCTAAAGAAGTTTTACATGACAATTAAAAATAACAACCAAGTAAGTTCCAAAGTATCCAGCTTAAAGGCAAGTTCAATACCATTCAGTGAAAAGAGCACAGCAAAATTAGAAATAATATCTGATAACGATGCATATCGAGAGCTTAAAAGAGTATATGGCGAAAAAAAATACAAACTCGACCGTCTCGTTTTTTTGCTATTCTCGCACGAGGGCGAGTCTGTTCTGACAATAACCTCAGCAGGCTCAGCAATTTTTGATAAGGAAAAGCACAATGACACCATTCTTCATGCATTCACTCAAAGTATAAGTTTTTAGTTCGATAAAATCTGGAGAAATACCACGCTAAGCTCGATATGCGAACAATTTGACTAAATCTCATTTAGAAATTACTGGAAAATTTCGTGCGCTTCGCTGATGGCCGCTTTCAACATAAATTTGGGTAGACCAGTTTCTTGCCTTAGCACCCTATATGCCTGCTTGCGTGACTTCGGTAAGCCCGTGTATGAAGGCGAGACAAAATAGTTCAGCGCAGCTTGTTTTGCTTTTAACTTGCGGTCTAGACGCGCTTTCTCCGCCAACTCATGGTGTTTCGCGACGATTTCGGCGGTGAGCGCCGGAAACCGATATTCGAGATAGCCGATAGAAACACCTAGTGTTGCTGCAAGCTGCTTTTTGGACGGACAGGGTCTTCTGGAAGCTAGTATTTTTTTGAGGTCAGCCAGGAGGCGCTCATGATCATGTGAAACTTTATGATCTATTGAGGCGAACCCACGAGGCAGCGTACATACCCAGCTAGAAGAAAGCACCTCTGAGCCTTGAAGTACATCCCCATTCAGTAGCGTGTATAGCGACACACCCAAGCGGTATGCAAAGCGACGGGCGAGCTTCAGACTCACCATTCGGCGTTTTTCGATTATATCGACGACTTTTTCCACATCGAACATCCCCGCAAACTCTTCTTTTCGGCCCATCACCATATAGAAGTAGTAAAGCTGGTTGAGCGATTGGATGATTCCGTCGTCCGGCAAGCAGTAAGTCTCACGCCCTGACAAATCATCAAGTAGTCGTACAATATCCGATCCGGTTGCCATCCATGAGCAAGCTATATCTTCTGGTAGAAGTGCATGAGATCGCATGGACAGTTCTGCCCCGCATTCTTGGCACAAATGAATTGGTCTATTTCTTCTGTATGTAGTCTGATCATTCCCACAACTCCCGCACCGGCGCATGAAGGGAGTTCGGTGATGGGGGCAGTGCGAGATCTCACTGAGATGCCAAACAAGCTTGAAATACGGCTCCTGGCCAACCTGCTGCATCTCCTGCAAACATTCTGGGCACCATCTAAATCCCCATACAATCTCATTTCTGGAACGCCCAACAGGTTTGTCCATGAACCACAAGGTTCCCGGCGTCAAATTTAAGCCCGTCATTACTTCCGCCATTCGCACATAAGAGCGGGTCGCTCGGCTTGGCCTAGCCCAGAAGGAAGGATTAATCCCATACGGTCGCTTAGGTAGCTTGATTTCTCGTGCAACAACCTCCCCAGCATTACGGTATAAGTGCTTGAGCATTTCCCCGACAGATAGACCATGCTCAAACGACATGCGGTAGAGGTAGGAAGCAAAGGATTCTGTATCGACAGTACCTGCGCCTCCGAGCGGGATTTTGAATAGGGGTGTCATAAGTTCTCCCCCGTAGTGCGATTTCCGGGTTTCAAACGACGAGGTTTCTTCTGGAAGGGCTTACCTACTCTTTTCTTTGCAGTTGAATCGCTAGTCGATGGGCGCGAAGAAGGCGCTCGATCTCTACCTACCTCCATGTCAAATGAGAAATAGGCTTCGCCTTCCCGGATTTCACTGGCGATTTTCTCAAGGTCGCTTTTTGAAGGACGTGCTTCACGAAGCAGGTCTATAGATACTGGTACATCCCGCGCGGCAGAGAGCGCCACAGCTTCGATCAACCACTTCCTGAGCAGTCCTATACAGCCAAATGAGCCTTGATAGAGAATTTCGAGATGCGTCATTGCGGCTGGAAACTCATCTTGTAACTGCAATGCCCGCAAATAGGTAGCTACAATTGCTCCGAACTCCCGCAAATCCGCTTCAGTAGCATAGTATCTCGGCAAATGTACCTGAGACTTACGCCCCAGGAGATGGGGTGACTTTTGCAGGATCTGCAAGACGGGATACGCACCGACGATTACAAGAATAAGCCCAGCATCGTGGGCCAGGCATTTCCATGAGTCGAGGATCGCATAGCTACCTTGTGCCGTCTTGCTGGCATATTTCGCATGCTGAGCCTCATCAATAAACAAATAACGCGTTTTTCTGGCTCGAAAAGCCCTTTCCAAAGCCAGGCGCAGTGAGGCCTCGGTGGCCCGATGAACCTTCATAGCGGTGGGGTCGATATCGAAGTGGCTCCCCCCGGTAGACAATGTTGGATGGCGGACAGCATCTAACATCCTCAAAGTAAAAGCCTTGGTGGAAAATGTACCATTGGGGCCTGAATTAACCGCATTCACCACTACGACAGGCAGGTGGCCATGCTTTTCAAAGGAGCCAGGCTCAACAAGCAAGCCTGATAGTTCGCTTATCAGCCGCGACTTCCCGGCCCTTGACGGGCCAGTTATCGCAATCACATCGCCAGGACTCGCCATTGTCAGTAACGTAAACGATTCTGAAAGAGCTGATTTCCAGTTCCGGTGACTGATTTTCAGATTATTGAGACGCTCTACAGAGGCAATTCTGCTATTCATTTCGAATCCCCCCAGTTCTCCGCTCTGAATACCTGAATGTCGGCGTCGCTGAGCGCATCAAATACAGATTCTTCTTTATCGCTTGCCGCCTCTACCCAAGCCACCGCTACACTGTCTTCAACGCCCGCGCACTCGTCCAGTTCAGCAATTTTATGTACAGCTTCGATATCGGCATCCTCAAATGCCCTGCGGCGAGCCGCTCGACCCTCGCTAATTAGCAATCCGTCAATCAGTTGAGAAATGGGGTCTTTGGAAGAATAAGTATTGGCCTGGGAAGAAAAGCATGGCATCCACTGTTTCGAGACCAAGGCATAAATCACATGAGGATTTTCGGGATCTATCCTGACTTCCAAATGAGACTTCCGCCCCTCGACGTGTAAGATAGCCGGATTCCAATACCACATGGTGTCGATGTGGATGCCTCGTTGAAAATCGACTTTATAATTCTGAGTCTCGACCGCTGTAGCCAAGATAAAATCTTCATCGTATGAAATTTCCCTACCGTAGAGGTGTACGCCCAAACTTGGGTTTTCAAATTTTAGCTGTGCAGAGGTTGTAGAAACCCCTCGATTTTTCCGGTCTCTCCATGACACGAACCTCTGAAGATGACTAATAAAATCATGAGGGCGAAGAACTGCACACCTATCAGGGCGTTTTTCACCGTCCACAGCCCTCGCATTTTGGAAATTGGTAAGGTTGCCAGTAAGTTGGCAAAGCCACTGACGCTTAAATTCACCAAAGATGCCTTCTATTTCACCCCCATATCGCCCGTGAGCTGTGGGCCTGAGCGTGTAAGTAATCCGATAGTGAGCAAGCAAGGCTTCGTAGTACACAGATTTGAAATCGCTTCCTCTATCACTGATGATTTCCGAAGGTAGACGTCCATGACGTCTCACACAGTCGCGAATGACTTTGCAAACAGCTCTTCTTGATGGATCAGTAAACGACACGGCTAAACCGAGCACTTTTCCCGAATACCGATCCAGCATCATCGACACCCAAGGACGAGCAACGTAATGAACGCCATTGGCATCGGCCAGCACAAGATATACATCCGCCTTATAATGATCTATTACAGCAACCTGCCAAGGCATCTGCGGTTTCAGTGATCTTTGCAGAGGATCAGAAGGTGCCGCAGCCGCATTGGCACTTCTTCGCCCTCCCGTAGCCATCGCCCTTTTGTGTGAGGGTATCTTTTTAATTTCCTTGAAGAACGTGGTTCTGCACACAGGCTCAAATGCCGGGTGTGATTCTCTTGCTGCAACTAGGTAACGGGTGTAACTGCGGTAGGTCGAAAGACCTTGCATATGAATATGGTCATCCAGCAAATAACTGAGAAGGGTACGCTTCACTACTCCCGATATTTTGGGGAGCCTATTACCGGACTTATGGTATTGGGGAATTAGCGCCTGAAATTCTGAAAGGCCGTTGGCCTTACCAAGCTTGACTAGCGCCCGATCCCGGCGCTGAGAGCGACTGTTTTCATCACTCTGTAATTTTTCAAGTCTCTTCAATGCCCGAGCAGCGGCAATTTCGCTGGGCATTTTCCCCACCCCTAGCGCCGACACCTTGCCTACTGAGGCAATCTTTCCTGCCACGAAAATATCTAATGCATGGGGTAGTGTCTGTTCTTGCCGAGTGACCACACACCCTTCAGGGGAAGAAATGAGTGTGGCGTTCAAGTCCGCATAGAGCTTCCCCTCATCAATCAGCTGGATAATCGGTAAGCACGACTCAAAGCCTCCCTGCTCACGCAACTCATCTAAGGTGAAAAAAAATCCATTTTGAAATGCCTTTTCAACCTTTTTCTCGGCATCAACGCAAGAACTTTCCACATCGCGAGATTGCAAAAGCAATTCGATATTCGCCACTTTGTAGGCAAGCTCATTGCTGTAGACAAAAACCTCATGCCTTAGACCGAGAGCGGAAAATACCTCGTAAGCAGGCTTGTAGCGGTATGCCCCGCTAGGGAGGCATTCCCAATCTGGAGAACAATCTGCTACGAGCTTTTCAACATAATCCAGTGGCTTAACTTCTACCACTCGCGGCCCCTTATCACCAAGAATCAGCGCATCCGGCGTGTAGTAACCACGACTTAACTTTCCGTTCTTATCTGTTCTCTTCACCTTCACTGGTTCTGGCTGATCCCAATACTCTAAAACTCGATCATCGTATTCGCACAAAAGAAAAAACGCTTTTTCGGGGCCGCGGCTTTCCACAGATATGGTGTGCCCCATTTTCTTCGACGGTATCCAGGAACAGAGGTTTTGTTTTGAATGGGTGCCGACCATCCTCGAAGCATCTCTAGCTCTAACGTCGCTCATGTACTGAACAGCGGTATCAGCAAGAGAATGATTGTCGATGTACCCATTTATTTCATTTTCTGAAAGCATAGCTATCCCCTCAGTTACGCGGATTTTCGATGCGTTCAGACGCAACTAACCCGCGAACCTAAATTCGTGATTCGAAGGGCTTGACGAGGGGCATTCAGGGAGGGATACTGAGGCTACGAGACCGAAGGTATCACCTTCCAAGAAAGCCGAAGCCAAGCAATTGGTTTCGGTTTTTTTGTTTCTAATTCATAGCGTTACCTCCTTAGCAGTTTTCTCACCCAAGACGAGAAGATTTCCAATTATCGTCAACTCTTCCCGACTCAACGAACCGAGCCGATTTACAAAACTGGATAAAACGCGGCACTCTTCCGCGCTTGTGTTTTCTGGCAATCGAATGACGCGCTGAGACTGCTCAACGGAAAGATAGAGATTCGTAACTTCCTCAGAAGACAAAGAAAGCGCTTCAATAATTTTTAGCAGAAGGGCTTTCGAAGGAGGGCCTTTCCGCCCCGATTCGATTGAGGAAATGTAGCTTGGATTGACACCAATCATCTCAGCCAAATCCGATTGTCTCAATCGGCGTGATCGACGGCGACTTTCAATAAAATGACCAAAAGGAGTCACAGATATTTCTCCGATCAGGTTTATTTAAAACTAAATCGGAGAACCCTAAAAGTAAAGGCATAATCAAGTATAATTCATATATATCAATAGATTACCGATACAAAACTGGTCGTTTTGTTGACATAAAATGGCGTTTTGCCAACATTCTATATGTAAGTGTCGAACTCCACACTGTTGATAAGCACCGCAATTGTCCCATCGCAGTAAAAGTCATCGCTTAAACAAGCCACTATATATTTAAGGAGGTTTACAATGTAATAGAAAAATTTACTCTCTCAATTTTACGAACCATAATTACTAAAGGTTATGACATGAAAAAATCACAAATAAACAGCGATGATGATTATAAAGCCGCTCTAGCAGCCCTATTCCTTCTCCTTGATAAAGATGATACTGATCTAAGCTCATCTGAAAGAGAGAAACTAATTTCTTTGATGGATGAAGTCGAGAATTATGAAAAGGAAAACTTCCCTCTTGATTAGTAATAGGTATCTGCTTGAAAACGATTGCCGGATTATTTAGAACACCACACTTTCGAATATTTAACCAATATTGGACTTAGGCTTCGACAAGTGCGCATTCACAGATTAATATCCACAGCCCAAAAAGCTGCAAAACCTCAGGAACTTAAAGATTCCCATGCGAACACTTTGATGAAAATGAGAAGCTCGCACTCCATCAATCGAACTTTTAATATATTTCAGTGGCTCTATAGCAACCGAAAGAAAATCCTTTCAACTTCAAATGCGTCCTCTTGGTTAATCTGCTTTATCATTGGCCTGAAGTACTTCATGCCGGTATACCACACAACATTCATCAGCAGTTTAATTACGTATTCGGAAGTCCATCCAATATTGACGGAAATATTTTCTGTAGAAGACTTTTTGGCTGATAAAATTCTTCTGGATCTTGCGGTAGCTTGTTTAGGATTCTTCGTGTTTTTCTATCTATATTCGGCAAATCCAGAAAAGCATAATGAAATTAACAACGCAGCAAAATACGTCACGTTCATCTTCAAGGGACCATCAAATCTTCTTTTCATGCTGGGATTTTTCGCGACTGGAGTTGCTGGAGCTGCCTACAGTGAAAGCGAATTCATCTCAGGACTTCATCTCACTGTATTAGCTTCCACAACCTTCATACTCCCCGGCATGTACCTTCGTTGGCAATCTGAATTTTATATCTCAGACAGAGCCTGGCTTCGGAAATACGCCAGAACCATCGCGAAAGTATGCCTTTTCATCTCCATATTTATTTTTCTATATATTTCGATTGGCAACTGTATAGAGCTCTGGGACGTAGGCCAAGCCATGTTTCTGTATGGACATGGCCAAACTTCAGTGCACCAGCCCGGCCAGCTTATGGCGTCATGAACACGAGCGCCCTGTTAAAGCTTGCGACTCACCCAAATACGCTAGTGAATTGCTCTGGACACATGCAGGCGAAAATTGTGCTGATCCGCGGCGTCTGACGCGCTCATCAAATAGCTGGCGGTAATGGAGAAGCCTGCCGCTTTGACTTTAAGAATGGGGCCTATTTGGTGGTCTTGCTCGTTGTAGGCGATCACGCCGCTGTCGTAGTTAAAATCGTTAAAGGCTTCTACGCCCACGCGCATGCCCTGCCAGGGCGCGGTAATCTGGCTGCGCGCTTCCAGCAACGTTTCATCGTCGGCATTGCTACCAAACTCCTTACCCAGCAGCAGGTTCGCTCTGAACTGCCAGCCACTGGTAAAGTCCCATTTTCCCGTTGCGGCAACGCGGAAGCGATCGGGCGCATTGCCATTGGCACCCAATTGCAGCTCATAACGCAGCGCGGCATCCCAACCGGCATGCTCGCTTTCCAGCAACTGCTGCTGTAGCTCCAGCCTGCTGTAGTCGAAGGCGAAATCTTCACCGGCATCTTTACTTTGAGCGCTGATAAAGCGCAGCCGCCAAGTGTCGTTAAAGGCATGCTGCAGGTGTACGCGCTGGCTGAATTCACCGCCACGCGAACCGTCAGCGGGTACATGACTGGCGCGGTATTCGGCGCTGGTGTCACCGCGCTTTACATCGGGACTAAACACCGACGAGGTGTTGGCATATATCGACGTACTCGCGAGTGCACTGACGAGCAAAAAACTAAGTTGGGGGAGTTTACTCTTCATCACGTCACCGGTTTCGCTACTTGAAACACCCCGCATAGCAAGTATGCGGGGTGGCCTGGGTTGCTAGCCTCTCATTAGCCACTGTGAGGCAGCGAGGAGTGATGCACATTGATGCGCAGGTTGCCGTCTTCATCGCGAACATAGCCAAAGGTAAATTCCACCTTCACCTCGTCGCTCGCACCCTCGGGCGTGAAGAAGTAGTTCCCCATCGCTACCGCCGAGTCGGAGTCGGTAATGATTTGCTGCTCGCCAAAGCGCACCTTCGACCACGGCTTGATAGCGAAGCCTTTGTCTTCTTCTATCTCACCGCCTACAAAGTAAGACAGTGCACCACCGAAGCTATCGCGGAACTGCTGATCGCTGGCGAGCGTCGGCTTGAACAGCACTTCAGATTTGCCGTAGGAGTACAGGCTGCTGATGTGCTCACTGGCGCGGGCAGCGTAATCGCCACCTTCTTCATAAACATCGCCAATCGCTACGATGCCGTCACCCCAGGCCTTTTGCGCGGCCAAAACATCCGCTTTAGAAATTGCCGCCGAGTTTTTATAACCGGCCTCTGTCTGGCTACAGGCAGTTAATCCCAGCGCGACTGATCCAACGATCACCGCGGTAGCCGCTTTGGCAGTAAAGCGCCCTTTGCCCAGTTTGTTAGATTTCATGGTTCTCATCATTCATCTCCGGATGGTTTAGTAACACGCTCGGCGGTCATTGCCGCGCCTCGAGATGAATATTAAGGAGAGTTCGATGAACTGCGCCTGTTCAGAAGATGAACCGAACATGAACAGCGCCGCGTATGAAAACACCAAGCCACCGGGAACGTGCTATCGTTGTGTTCATGACTTATCGATCAAAAATTGGCGTCGTCGTCGCGTTTTCAACGCTTGCGGTTTTACTGGCCGCGGTCTTGTCTATTTGGTCGGTTAAAGCCACCGACCGCCACATCCATCAAGCCAACCTCGCACAAGACTTACTGAACGAACACTTGCAGCTTTCTGTTCACACATATCGGCTTTTCAAACAACTTACCGACGAAGTGCTACTGGGCAGCACCGCCAACCAGAGTGTGGTGCGCAACAAGCGTCAAGCGATCGCGGAATCGCTGGGCAAAATTAAAGCACTGGAGATAGAACAGCGCGACGCAATAGGCGAGGAATTTGCACCCGGCGCGGTAGAGGACACCGTAGAACTGGAACAGCTTATCGACCTGATCATTCGAGACTTTACGTCGGCACTGCAGTTACCGCCCAGCTCCGAACGCTCACAGCGCGTTGACGCGATCCTGGAGGAGCGCATTGACGTCGGATTTCGCGAACAAGTGAATGCAGCCCTGGCACGTCAGCGCTCGGTCGTTGCGCTGATGAACAACCGGATTCAAAGCGTTCACTCTCAAGCGCTGGGCGTTGCCGTTGGGCTGGTACTGATTACTACCGTGCTGGGTCTGGCAATGGCATGGGTATTGGTGCGAGGGATTGCGCGGCCGCTGGATACCCTAAACCACGCGGCCAACCTTTGGATTGACGGCAAATTTGACTACCGCATTCCATCCACCCCCGATGCGGAGTTCAATCAGATCAGCACCAATTTCAACACGATGGCTGAGCGCCTCGCGCGATTTACCGCCCAGCAGGCACGCACCGAGCGCGAGTTGCAGGAGGCCGTGGATTCCAGAACGCGAGAATTGATGGAGGCCAACCAAGCGCTGGAGCGCTCGGACAATGTGCGGCGGCAATTTTTCGCCGACGTTAGCCATGAGTTGCGAACCCCACTCACCGTCATTCGCGGTGAGGCACAGGTTGCACTGCGTGGCGACTCCAGAACCAAAGCAGACTATCAGGATGCCCTGGCCATTGTGCTCGAGCAGTCTATCGGCCTCAGCCGACTGGTTGACGACATGTTATTTATCGCCCGAACAGACGCCGAGCGAATTCGCTTAATGCGCGAAAACGTGGCGCTTAATGCGCTACTGGAAAGCGTGGCCAAAGAGTCGAGTGTGCTAACGGCCGATAATCACGTCGCGATACACACAGACCTTGACCCTGCCATTCACGATTTACTGCTCGACCCGGCAAGAATTCGTCAGCTGTTGGTAATTCTCATCGACAATGCCCGACGCTTTAGCCCCTCACAGGGATGCATTCACCTGCAAACAAAACGCGAAGATCAAGGCGTTGTAATCACCGTTGAAGATCAGGGGCCGGGCATCGACCCCCAGGAATTGCCCTATATCTTCGACCGGTTTTTCCGCGGCACCTCAGCCAATAGTCGCGACAACAGTGAAAGTGCAGGGCTCGGCTTGGGCCTGGCAGTTGCCAAAGCGATCGCACTGGCCCACGGCGGCGATATCCGGGCAGACAGCCACCCCGATAGCGGCACGACGATGACCATCACCTTACCAATACGACCATGAAGCTGTTAATTGTTGAAGACGACAAACGACTGGCGGCAATGATCTCGCGAGGCATGTCCTCGGAGGGCTATTCCTGCTCGATTGCGGAAAATGTGGCAAGTGGGCTCGCCGCCGCAACAGACGTGGACCTTATTATCCTCGACCGCATGCTGCCCGGTGGTGATGGCGTAGAACTTTGCCGTCAGCTGCGCGCCAAAGGCAACCGCGTGCCGATTATTATGCTCACTGCGCTGGCCGACGTGGATGAGCGCATCGACGGCCTGCGCGCCGGCGCCGATGACTACCTGGGAAAACCCTTCGACTTTGAGGAGCTGCTTGCGCGCGTGGAAGCACTGGTGCGACGAGCCGCCCCCCAGGTTGAAAGCCCCAAGCTGCAATGCGGAGACCTGTCCATTAACACCGAGGAACATACTGCGCAGCTGCGCGGGGTGGACGTGCCCCTCACTGCCCTGGAATTCGACCTTCTTAAATTGTTAGCCCGCCACCCCAACCGTTTTTGGTCCCGTGAACGAATCATGAGCCGCGTGTGGCCCAGCACAGCGGAGCCCGAAACCAATGTTGTTGATGTGTATATCAGCCGACTGCGCCGAAAGCTCAGCGCAGCGGGCGCGACGTCCATCATTGAGACCCGGCGCGGCGTGGGCTATCGCTTGCTCAGCCCGGTAAACGACTAGGACGCCTCCCCGACGGCTGTTCAGCCATCGCCATCTTCGCGACTCTCACGGCATTGCCGGGAACTGGCCAAAGTCGTGCCGAAACGTATCTTTGTTTACAATGCGCGCCCCGTGCGCAAATCAGCCAGGCAGGAAGTGGCCAGGCACTGATGCGAGCGCCGCGTGTTTTAATGGAGCCCCCCATGAAGAAAGTTGTCGTCATTGCGATAGTATTCGCTGCGTATGTCGCCGCATCGCCCTACCTCACTGCATACCAACTGTTCACGTCTGCAGAAAACAAGGATGCCGAGGCGCTGGCCGAAAACATCGAATTCCCGATCCTGCGGGAAAACGTAAAAAGCCAGTTAAACGCCTCCCTTTCGCAGCAGCTCGCCAGCGCGGGCAATGACAACCCCTTTGCCGCCATGGGTGCCGCATTTGGCTCGGTGGTCGTCAATTCTATGGTGGATGCGTTCATCACCCCGGAAGCCATTGGCCGCATGCTCGACACCAACGAGGGCCAGCAAGCCAAAAGCCGCGAGCAACAAGAGGCGCAAAAAGCAGAATTCAGAGAAACGTTTAAAGATGCCAAATTGGCATACGCCGCCTGGGACACCTTTCATATCACGCTGCATGAAGGCACTGCAGAGCAAGGCATTTTCGTATTAAGCCGGCGCAACCTGGGCTGGAAACTGACCAATATTATTATGAATTTTTAATGCCTCGTAACTTGCTAAGCCGGCGATGAGGGTACAGGCTGAGCGCTGCGTATAGCGCATTTTAGACACGAAAAATAATAACGATTACTCGAGGTCAGCCATTTCATGGGACCACTCAAAGGCTTGCGAATAATAGAAATTGCCGGCATTGGCCCCGGGCCCTTTGCCGGTATGTTGCTGGCCGACATGGGTGCGGAGGTCATACGCATTGAACGGCCAACAGGGCCGACCTTCCCGCTCGACGCCAAACTGGACTTCATGAATCGCGGCAAACGTTGCATCAGCCTTAACTTAAAACACCCCCAGGGCATCGATGCGGCGCTAAAGCTGTGCGAGTCGGCAGACGGCCTGATTGAGGGCTTTCGCCCGGGCGTTACTGAAAAACTGGGCATCGGCCCAGAAGACGCAACCGCAATCAATGAGCGATTGGTTTACGGCCGTATGACCGGCTGGGGACAACAGGGGCCCTGGGCGCGCGAGGCCGGTCACGACATCAATTACATCGCCATTTCAGGTGCGCTGTATTCAATAGGCGAAAAGGGAGGTAAGCCGATATTGCCTCTCACCCTAGTCGGCGACTTCGGTGGCGGCGGTATGCTGCTTGCCTACGGCATGGTTTGCGCGCTGCTGGAGGCCAAAACCTCGGGGAAAGGGCAAGTCGTCGACGCCTCGATCTTAGATGGTAGCACCACACTGATGGCCACCTTCTTCTCGACGCTGCAAACCGGCTTCTGGCAGGAGCAGCGCGGCAGCAACATCCTCGATGGCGGGGCGCCGTTCTACGACACCTATGAATGCTCAGACGGTGAGTACATTGCCATCGGCGCGATAGAACCCCAATTTTATTCGGCGATGCTAAGCGGGCTCGGCCTTAGTGAAGAAGCGCTCCCCCACCAGATGGACCAAAAACACTGGCCAGAGATGAAAGCCAAAATAGCTGCCGCGGTGGCAACCCGCAGCCGCGACGAATGGGCCGAGCAATTCAGCGGTAAGGAAGCCTGTGTAACCCCAGTGCTGAAAATGTCTGAAGTGGCGGAGCATCAGCATGTTCGCGAGCGCGGGGTGTTGCTTGATATCGACGGCGTACAGCAGCCTGCCCCCGCCCCCCGCTTTAGCCGCACCCAGCCGGACGTGCCCCACCAGGCCCATGTACTGGGGGCGGATAATCACGACATCCTATCCAGCCTGGGCCTCGACCCTGAGGCCATGAAGCAAGCGGGAGCAACCTAGGGCCAGTTAACAGGCCCTAATGCCCTAGCGACACTCGGCGAACTGTCACCAAGGCGACAATTACACACCTCCCCTTTTGATATGATTCAGCCCGAAAGCGCGATTGCTGCGCCTGACTAATAACTAAAGGGTTTCATCATGCGACTGTTTAAGACTTTGCTGCTGTCATTGCTGGTGGTGGTTGCCATCGCACTGTTTCTTCTCTCCCGGCCGTTGAGCCCCGTAGGCCCGCAGCTGGCGGCAAACACGCCGATCGACCCCGACACCACCACGCTGCGCAACGCCGTTGTTGTCGGCAGCAACTGGGATGGAACGGCCGAAGTTTTCGACCCGGAGACCTTTGACGTGCTGGCGCGTTTTAATCTAGTGCCGGATATCGACGAGCGCTTCGCCGAAATTAATGACAGCCTGTACCGCCGCATTGCCGCGCGTTTTATTCGCCACGTAATTGGTGAAGGCAACGACCAGTTGGTCGACGACTTGTTTCCATCTAAAGATGGCCGCTACCTCTATGTGTCGCGCCCCAGCCTTGCCGATGCCATCGCCCTGGATGTGCTGACCGGGAAAATTGCCTGGCGCACCAAAGTGAAGGGTGTGCGTTCCGATCACGCAGCGCTGTCGCCGGATGGCAGTATTTTCCTGATTTCCGCCTCAACCGGGGGCGTTGTACACGCCATTGATACCGCCACCGGCGAGATCGTCGACAATTTCTATCCCGGCGATCAGCCCCATGAAAGCAATTACTCCAAAGACGGCCAGCGCATTTATCACGCTTCGATTGGCCGCGTGTTCGTCCCCACCACGTCTGACTGGCTGGATTGGCTGAAGGGCGAGCGGCGCTTTGTGATAGCCGACGCCAACAGCTACGAGGTGCTCAACACCATTGATATGCGCGAAAAGCTCGAAGAGTACGGCATGGACTGGGTGGACTCAGCAGTGCGGCCAATGGCGGTAATGCCCGATGAGAGCTTCGCCTACCTGCAAATCTCTTTCTTTCATGGCTTCTTCGAGTACGACCTGAAGGCGCACCGCATCACCCGTCACATCGACCTGCCAGTGCCGCCACAAATCGCCGCCCTGCCACTGCGCAAATACCAGCTTAATTCCGCCCACCACGGGCTGGCGCTGAATCACGCTGGCACCAAGCTCTGCGTCGCGGCCACCATGTCCGGCTATGCCGCGATCGTTGACCGAGAAACCTTCGAATACAAGACCGTTACCCTGTCAGAGCAGCCGCTGGGCTCCAAGCCGTATTGGTCAACAGAAAGCGAAGACGGCAGACACTGCTATGTATCCAGTAGCGAGCAGGATCGCGTGGTCGTCATCGACTTCGAAACCGCCGAGCAGGTCGCCAGTGTTCCCGTCGGCAACCATCCCCAGCGCATTCGCACCGGCCAGCTACTGCTCGCCAACCCACAATAACGCCGCTGCCGCCAATGCCCGGTCGTTGGCGGCAGTTCAAGCACAGCGATTCCCTATAGCCGGAAACCGCTCTCCGGCTTCCCGTCACCCCTTCCGGCCTTATGGCCCCCGTTTGCAAACGGATAATTAATTCACTGGTAATTTATATTGTGAAGTAAACAGGTATCCTCTCCCCCTTGAGGAAGAGGACGAACAATGAATATAAAACCGTGGCTGCTGCTGGCAATCGTCAATTTTCTATCCGCCTGTTCCGAGCCGCCACCGCCCGTGCCCGAGGCTGCCGTTGAGCAGCTATCCGTCAACGTAAAACGCTTCCCCGCCGTCCCCTGGTCTTACCCACTGGAAACCTCCGGTGTGCTGCAGTCAGCGGAAACGGTCGATATTGCCGCAGAGGCTGCCGGCGTGGTTACTAAGGTTCTCGTCAAAGAAGGCCAAGCGGTTCAGCAAGGCCAGCTGCTCATGCGCCTGGATAACGAGAAGCAAAATTTGCGTGTCGAGCGCGCCCGCGCCATTCGCGCCAGCAGTGAGGCCGACATGGATCAGGCGCAGCGGCAATGGCAAAAATTCAGCCAATTACGGGAAACCGGCGCGGTCTCTGACGACCAGTTGGACAATGCGCGCTCCCACTACGACGCGCTGAAAGCACGGTTTCAGTCTGCGCAAGCTGAGTTAGAGCTGGCACAGCGTGAACTCGCCGACCGAGATATACGCAGTCCGATAGCGGGTGTGGTTGACGGCGAGCCCATCGAGCAAGGCGAGCGCGTACAACCGGGGCAGGCACTGATCGAGATTCAGGCCCAGGAAGCCCTGCAAGTCATCACATGGGTCAACCAGGCCGAAGTGAATCAGCTAAAGTTGGGGACCCCCGTGGAGGTGCGCAGCGATGCCAGCAATAAGGTGTACCGCGCCAGGGTAGAGGCGATTGCCCAGTCAGCCCACCCCCGCACGGGAAACTTTGAAGTAAAGTGCCGCCTGTCCGACGCCGATGTACTGCTTAGAGAGGGCATGTCAGCCAGTGTGCGCATAGATGTTGAAAGCAACCGTAAAGTGCTCTTTATTCCTCGCACAGCCGTGGTCGACAGACAGCGTAAGGCGGTTGTTTTTGTGGTCAACCAAGGAATCGCCGAGCGCCGCGAGCCGCGCTTTGGCCTACCCAGTGGCGACGAGATTCCGGTGTTGTCTGGCCTCGAGTCCGATGAAATGCTGATCCTTTCTCCCCTGGAACTGATTACCGACGGGCTAGCCGTTACTGTCGAGACTCAGCCATGAAGTCCTTTTACGCTTGGTTTATCGACCGCCCCCTGATCGTCAATCTGGTGATGATTATGGGCATTTTGCTGGGTTTTTACAGCCTGCAAACTGGCGCCATTAAAAGCGCCCCCGACCTGTCCAACGGCCGCTTTTCCATCACCACGCTGCGGCCCGGCGCCAGCGCCGAGAAAATGGAGCTCAGCGTTACTGTGCCGCTGGAGGAAGAGCTGGAGTCTGTCGACGGTATTCGCGAACTGCGCTCGAATAGCGCCGAAGGCATGTCGCTGATTCAGGTCAACGCCGACCCCGAGGCGGATAAGGCACAGCTGGCCGAAATGGCCAGAGACCTGCAGCGCGCCATAGACCGCGCCCAATCCCGACTGCCGACAGACCTGCTGGAAAAACCCTTGCTAGTGGAAGCCAAGTCAGCAGACTTCCCTGTGGCCATAGTGATGCTGTACGGCCAAGCGCCGGAAGCCACGCTGCGCAAACTGGCGCGCTCGCTGCAAGATCAATTGCGCTCGCTTCGCGGTGTGCGCGGTGTCGACCGCCTGGGCTATCGCGACCGCGAAATCCATATTCAACTCGACCCGCTGAAACTGGACCGCCTTGGCGTGTCCTACGCAGAAATAGAACGCGCCATCAAAAGCCGCAATGTCACTGAAACGGGCGGCTCGCTGGCCTCCTTTGTCGGGGAACAAGACATCGTTGCAGTGGGCGAGTTTAGCGAACCCAAAGAAGTCGCCTCGGTGATCGTCCGCAGCGACGGCTACGGCAACCACTTGCGAATAAAAGACCTGGCAAAGGTGACCGAGGGCTTCTCCGAAGCCACCGTCTCGTATTACAAGGGCGGCTTGCAGGGCATTGTGCTCACCGTTCGCGCGCAGGCAGACAGCAACGACCTGACGCTGTCGGAAGATATTGAAAGCCTGCTCAATACATTTAGGAAAACCCTGCCCAGCACCGTGCAGTTATCGGTCGTCGACGACGGCGCCGATATTACCAAGGTGGTGATCTCGACTCTGCTGGACAACGCCATGCTGGGCGCGATCCTGATCACCTTAGTGCTGTTATTCTTCTTCCCCTGGCGCTCGACCTTCTGGGTTGTCGTCGGCATACCCGTCGCCGTGCTGCTCGGCATCGCGCTGATGCCGATCTTTGGCGTGACCTACAATACCGTCGCCTTCGTCGCCATCATTCTGATGCTCGGCCTGCTCGTGGATGACGCCATTGTCACCAGCGAGAGCATCTACAGCCACTTTGAATCAGGCATGTCGATTCGAGACGCTGCCGTGAACGGGGTAAACAGTGTTTCCAGCCCGGTTATTACCGGTGCCTTAACCACCGTGTTTGCCATGATGCCCCTGCTCCTGATCGGCGGGGAAGACGCCAAGTTTATGTGGGTGATCCCGGCAACCGTCGTGCTGATTATTCTCGCCTCGCTTTTCGAGTGTTTGATTTTACTGCCCTCCCACATCGCCGAATCGCTGAAACGCGCCGAGGCCGGGCGCGACAAGGCAAGCTGGTTTCGCCATGTGCAACACTTCTATGCCGCCACCCTGACGCCCATGCTGAGGCGACCCATGATCGCCATGTCGGGTGGGCTGACACTCTTTTTCCTGTCCATCGTCATGCTCTCACACTACCTGCAGTTTGAAAGCTACCCCGACACCGATGCCACCGACATCGTCATAGGCATTGAAATGCCCGCGGGCACGACTATCGATACCACGGCCGCCGTGATCAACCGCATTGAGCAACGCGCGCTGGAGACCATCCCCGATGGCATTATCACCGGCCACTTCTCTGTTGTTGGCGAATGGAGCGACCCAAACAGCAACGATATGATTCAAGTTAAATCTCCGTCGCTGGGTAAAGTGCAACTCACCCTGGTGTCCGGACGACACCGGGAGCTGAGCGCCGCCGAAATTCGCGACCGCCTCAAGCAACTACGACCGGAATTTACACAGGCGATTCGTTTCGTTGTGGAGATTGATAATGAGCAGCCGCCGGTGGGTACGCCGGTTGAAGCGCGGGTGATTGCCCACTCCGATGAAGTGCGCGGTGAGATTGCCGACGCGCTGATGGCCTGGCTGAGCGAACAGCGCGGTGTTACCGAGGTATGGACCAGCTACACCCCCGGCAAAAACCTGATCGAACTCAAACTGGATTATGCCGCAACCGCCAATGCCGGCATCGCAGTCGCGGATGTCACCCGCGCACTGCGCATTGCCTACGACGGTCTGCTGGTCGAAGAGTTGCAAACCGTCGAGGAGCGCATTCGCTATCGCCTGGAGCTACAGGACAAGTACCGCAACGACATCAATGCGCTGCGCTCACTCACTGTATTGAGCCCAAGTGGCGAGCAAGTGCCACTGCGCAATATTGCCCAATTCCAGGTACGCCAGGGCCAAGCGGTTATCGCCCACTATGGCGGTCGCCGCGCTGAAACCATCCGCGCGGAGGTGAACCGCGACCAACTGTCGGTGGTGGACATCAATCACCGCCTACAAGCCTGGTTAGATGAAAAACAATTTGCAGCGAAATACCCGGGAGTCCGGGTTGAGTTGGGCGGCGAACTGGTCGCGCAGGCCGAAACCGCTGAGTCGATGGGCACCGGTCTGATGATTGTACTGGTCAGCATCTTTTTCCTGATGGTGTTGCTGTTCAATTCCCTCAGTCAGCCTTTGATTATTATGGCGGTCATCCCGCTGGCCTTTGTCGCCGTGCTGATCGTGCTAACCCTGCACGGTTTCGTGCTGGGCGTTTCGGCCATTGTCGGCTTCCTTGGCTTGGCCGGCGTGCTGGTGAACAGCTCACTGGTTCTGGTGGATAAAGTGAATAAGCTCCACCACCAAAGTGGGCAGCCAGGTGCGATTGTTGAGCGCAGCGCCATTGCCGAAGCCGCCGCCGTAAGGCTGCGCCCCATCTTAATTACCGCCCTTACCACCAGTGCCGGGCTCGGCCCTGCAGCCTACGGTATCGCCGGTGCGCACCCCACCCAGACGCCGATGATCATGGTGATGTTCTGGGGCGGGATTGTCGGCGCGATCACCACCCTGTATACCGTGCCGCTGATGCTGGCCATCGACAGCGATATACGCCTCTGGTGGCAAACCCAGCGCCAGCGGCGCAGCAATGCCGCCCAGTAGCGCTACGCCAGACGCCGCGTTTGCTCGCCAGCAACGCGATGCGGCACGGCCTGTTGGGCAGCAAAGCCGGTAACATCCGGCCCTTCGCTTCGCGACGTATTAATACTGAACGACGAAAGGGCGACTTCCCATGGAAAAACGCAAGTTCAGGCCAGCCGAGCTGTTACGCAGCTTTGAATTGGTTCAGCAATACGGCGTGGCGAGCAGTGTTGGCTGGGGGCGGGAATACGGCCCCATCAAGGTGAGTTCAGGGATCGATGGCTACACCATTACCCTGGAAAACCGTCGCGCATCGGTTACCGTTAATTTCCACAATACCCTGTCTTTTAGCACCACCGACCGCGCCGCACTGGAAAGCCTGCACCGGGATATTGCCAACGTCAGCCGGGCGCTGAACGAGGTTGCGTAGCATCGCCGATAGCACGCTGCACGGGTAACGGCGGCCTGGCTTTTGCCCGGCTCGCCTCAAACTCACGCGCGTTAGTCTTTTACTAAGAACTGCGCCCGCGCCTTGGCAATGGGACGACCTGGGTCATCCTGCCAGGCAGTGATACTCACATTGATCATTTTGCGCCCAAAAAATACCAACTCGCACCGGCAGAAGGTTTCTTCAAATTTTCCGGCACGCACGAAGTCCACCGCAAAATCGACGATCTTAGGCGTACTGTCGCTACCTCCCTGACTCAACACATGAATCATCGCTGACAGTTCCATAAAACCGGCGATGGCACCGCCGTGCAAGGCAGGCAGAGTCGGGTTACCAATATTGCTTTTCCGCGCTGGCAGTAAGAAGCAGCCGTCTTCGTTGATCATTTGGATGCCCAGCGTTCGCGCATAAGGCACGCGGTCGATACGCGCTTGAAAATCGTCTGTCATTTACGCCCCTCCCTCTGTCGCTTCGGCACGTCGAAACTCTCGACGCATCTCCTCAAACAGCGCTGACTCCATTCGGAAGAAATTACCTACCGCAGAGGCAATCGGATGTTGAACATCACCGTGATGGGCAAGAGCGCGGGTAAATATCACGCTCTCACTAACGCGGTACACCTCGGCATCGGCAATCACGCTTTTGCCCGGCGTCGCCGCACGCATGTAATCGATGCGCAGGTCAATCGTGGGCGTCATGCCCAGGTCATCAAGGGCAGTGGCCGCGGCAAACCCGCAGCAGGTGTCTAACAGCGCGGTAATAGCGCCGCCGTGAAGCACTCCTGTATCGGGGTCTCCAATTAGCGATTCTCGATAGGGCATACTCATTTGCACGTGGTGGTGCTCTACGGCCTCGACAGCGATACCCAAGGTCGTGAAATGATCGCCGGGGTTCGACTGCAGTACCACATCCACAAAGCGACGTAACTCTTGAAGGTCCAGAGCCATACCAACTCCCATTACAATTCAGCGCGGCAGTTTACCGAGACTTAATCGCCAAAAACAACTCGGCCGTTGCCAGGGCATCACTGAGTGCATTGTGAGCGGGATAAGCGGGCAAATGGTAGTGTTCGCGGCAATCAGCCAAACGCAGCTCGCCGTTGCGAACCGGTTGATGAGCGCGCTCACGGCGGCCGTGCTCAATTTGCAGGGTATCGACATAGGGCAGCAGCAAAGGCGCCGCCAGGTGCGTTTGGCAAAGTGCGTTGAGAAAAGCGATATCCAGCTCAGCGCAGTGAAACAGCAACACTCGGCCGGAGGCGGCCTTGAGCAGGGCTTGCAACACCTCCGCCGGGGGTTCACCGCATACCCGGTCGCAATCGCGCAGTTGGTGGATAACGGCACTTTCGCCCACCAGCGATTCAGCGCGTAAAAGGTGGTGACGCGCCGCCGACAGGTCGATCTCGCAATGAGTAATCGGCACCCAGCCAATACTCACGACTTCCCCTGTACTTGGGTCCAGCGAGGTCATTTCCAGATCGATTGCGAGGTAGGCGGCATCTCTGGCGGGCGACTGCCAACAGGGCGGTGACAACTGCCAGCAGTCGCGCAACGCGCGCGCGGCACGCCGGCGATACTGGTAGCGTTTGAATTGCAGGCGCAACGCCTGACAGAACGCCGACATGTCAGTTACCCGCTCGGTAGCGCAGCTTGATAATATCCTCGGCCTGATGAACCACCCTGAATGCCTGCTTTAAGTGGCTGCGCTGCAACCGGGTAAGCTGGCGGGGATCGCAGTAATTATCGGGCTCGTCGCCAGCGGCAATTTGCGCGGCCTGCTGTTGCAAACGGATGCCATTGATCAAAGTAAATGCATCCTCAAGGTTGCGACTATCTGCCAAGCTCATCTGACCGGCGCGCGCCAGTGCCTGCAAGCGCTTATGGGTATTTACCGCGGGGATACCGTTGGCCAGCGAATGCAGCCGGGCGAGCTCTATCACCGGCAGCACGCCGCGTTTTTTCAGGTCGAGGCTGTGTTGGTGTTCGCCGCTACGCTCCAGCAGAAAACGGCCAAACATGCTTAGCGGCGGCGAGCTTGCCAGAACATTCTCTGCCAGCGCGGCGAGGAAAATGGTATTGCGCTGGCTGTGGGCCAACATATGTTGCTGCAAGGCCTCAGCCAGGCTGCGGCTGCCGGCAATGGCGCGCAGGTCGAAGAAAATACTGATGTGCATCACTGCACTGGCGCTGGGGCTGGTCATCCAGCCGTCGACCATCGCCTCCCAATCGGCGGCGCGCTTGCGCCACTTTTCCGACTTGGCCATCACGTCACCCGGACAGTAATCATAGCCGCAGTCATTAAGCCCAGCGCAGACAAAGTCGGCGAGTTTCGCAAACCACGCCATGTCGTCGTCGGTTGCAGCATTATCAATCAGCAAACCGTTGTCCTGATCACCACCGAGTAACTGCTCGCCCCGAGCCTGGGAGCCAAAGCCCAACCAGCAGTAATCGCAGGGAGCGGGGCCAAGCGATTGTTCGGCAAGGTCGATAAGCCGCCGCGTCAAGGCATCACTTACCGCGGTTGTCATTTGCGTAATCTGCGTCACCGGCGTATCGGCCTCTACCCATTGGCGGAACAGGTTCGGCAGGCGCGCTAGTTGCTCCTGAAGCGCTGTAAGAGTGCTCAACCGCGATACTCGCTGCACAAAGTAGATCGGGTCGTCTTCCCTTGCCACGTTGACATCGGAGGTGGTCAGCACACCGAGCAGCTGTTGCGCCTCGCCCAATACCGGCAGATGGTGAACGCCGCGATTGGTCATCTCCAACACGGCATCGAAAAGTGTTGCATCACTTGCCAGGGCGCTGGGGTTCTCGGTCATGATGCTGGCCACGGTTTGATCGGGCGATAGCCCCAGGGCCAATACGCGGCTGCGCAAATCGCGGTCGGTGACGATGCCCAGTAGGGTTTCATCGCGGGTCACAAAGGCCGAGGACACGCGGCGCTCGGTCATTGCCTGTGCGGTTTGCGCTATCGATGTCTCCGGGGCAACTTCGAGTGGCTGTTGACTCATTACCGAGGTAACCGGCTGCATTAAAAACGACGGCTGGCCGCGAAAGCGCGCGGCGCGACGCAATAGCCGCTCACTGCGCGCATGGAAAAAGCGGTCTATATGGCGGTGTTGACGCCGCAAACTGCGCAGCGCATCGTCCGGCAGGCGGTATATCAAGCAATCTTCTATGGCAACGAAATAGCGCGACTGTGTGACTTCGCCGTCGCGACTGTGGCCATTCAGGGAAAAACTTTCACCGCTCTCAAAGCGCTGCAATAAGCCGCTCTCTTGCTGTTCATCAACAACGCCGCTACGCAGGATATACAGGCCGTCACCATCCATCGCACTAAAGCGGTGATGGCGTCGCACATATTTGATACGGAGCTGACGAGCAACGTCTTCCAGTCTCTGTGGGTCAAGGCTATCAAAGGGCAAACATTCGGCGAGAAAATCACTCACCAATGCCAGCTCTGCTTTATCACTCATTTTCGCCCCCTGGATCGAAAGTGCTACTGCTGACCGCCGCGAAAATCTCGCTCAAAGCTGGTTTGATAGACGGTAAATTCCAGCCCTGTTTGACCAAAGTACTGTGCGCCATCGGCGGTCGCCACGACGCGCAGCTGTGGCGCCTCGGTCGCAGGTACTGAGGTGCGAATTAACCAGACCTTGCCATCGGCAGATTCGGCTTCCATATCCATAGGTGGGTAATCCACGGCACTGTCCGGGGCAATGGAAATTTTAGCGCCCTGCAAGGGGAAGGCAGATTCTAAACGCAGCTTAATCACGTGCTCACTGCGAAACTCCGGCCGCAGCGTCAGTGCAAAGTTGCCGTTCTTGAGGGTACATTCGCCACTCTGATATCGGCATTTAGACATCGCAGCCAATTTATATACAGCGCCTGCTTCGGCTTTATGGGGCCGCTCGCTCACCATTCTATCGACACCAAAATAAGCGATGATCGCCAAAATCGGCGTAACAATTAATGCGGTAATCGTGTGTTTGCTGGTAAGAATTGATGTCGCACTCATTGCGCAGATCCCTTGTTATTGTGTGTTCGACTTTTACTATCATCCTTGGTCGAGTGAATTTCCATACTCGTCGAGGAAAAAAAAAAGCAGGCCCCTGACGGTGCCTGCTTTGTATCGACCGCTAGTGTCGGCTTAGTGATCCTGCGCCGCACTAACACCAACAGGAACGCGGATGTGCTCAACAAGTTCCTGCACTTCTGCTGGCGGTGCTTTGGTCACTGCAGACACCGCAAAGGCAACCGCAAAGTTCACCACGGCACCCACTGCACCAAACGCGTTGGGTTCAATGCCAAAGAACCAGTTCGCTGGCATATCGCCCAAGAAGGCGGTGCTGGCCACGAACATAATGCCTTTGTGCTGGAACACGTAGAACAGGGTGACACCGATACCTGCAATCATCCCGGCAATAGCGCCTTCTTTGTTGATGCGGCGATTAAAGATACCCATCATCAACACGGGGAAGATCGAGGAGGCCGCCAAGCCAAAGGCCAGTGCTACCGTACCCGCCGCGAAATCAGGTGGGTTGAAACCGAGGTAGCCCGCAAAGCCAATCGCACCTGCCATGGCAATTCGGCTGGCTCTAAGCTCTGCT
This sequence comes from Spongiibacter sp. C9W, assembly GCF_057370015.1. Lineage (NCBI taxonomy): Bacteria > Pseudomonadati > Pseudomonadota > Gammaproteobacteria > Cellvibrionales > Spongiibacteraceae > Spongiibacter > Spongiibacter sp. C9W. Next base: position 3,055,399 of record NZ_CM170672.1, on the reverse strand, counting down.
TTTTCGGAGATGTCAGGCATTAATACGCCCTTCAACAGGTCGTGGGAGATCGCCGATGCAATTGCCAGCAACAGACCCGCCGCAGTAGACAATGCTGCTGCGAGACCACCCGCTGCCACGAGTGCAATAACCCAGTTGGGTAGCTTGGCTATCTCCGGGTTTGCCAACACCATGATGTCGCGATCGACTTTGACCATTTCATTGGTCTCCGCACTCGCGGTGTATTGAATGCGGCCATCACCGTTTTTATCTTCGAACTCAAGAAGACCGGTTTTTTCCCAGTTTTTAAACCACTGTGGGCGCTCTTCGTAAGCAAGGTTTTGTTCAGCACTTGGCGGCGAAATGGTGTTGTGCAGGTTCAAACGTGCCATGGCTGCCACTGCCGGCGCAGTTGTGTAGAGAATGGCAATAAACACCAGTGCCCAACCCGCTGAGGTACGCGCATCTTTTACTTTAGGCACCGTGAAGAAGCGGATAATGACGTGGGGCAAGCCCGCCGTACCGATCATCAGCGACAGGGTGTACACAAACATATTCAAGGTGCTGCCGCGAACATTGTTGGTGTAGTCGGCAAAGCCCAACTCGGTAATCACCTGGTCCAAGCGGTCGAGCAAGTATACGTCGGTACCACTGATCGTACTGCCCAAGCCGAGCTGCGGGAAGGGATTGCCGGTTAAGTTAAAGGAGATGAAAAAAGCGGGAATAGTGTAGGCCAGAATTAACACACAGTACTGCGCAATCTGCGTATAAGTAATGCCCTTCATGCCACCGACAACGGCGTAGACAAAGACGATAGCCATACCCACCAGCAGGCCGACTTCATAACTCACTTCCAGGAAGCGCGAGAAGGCAACCCCTACCCCTTTCATCTGGCCGATAACGTACGTCACCGAACAGATAATCAAGCAGACAACGGCAACGATACGCGCAGTCCTTGAGTAGAAGCGGTCGCCAATGAACTCAGGTACCGTGAACTTGCCGTATTTACGCAAGTATGGCGCCAGGAACATGGCCAGCAGCACGAAGCCGCCCGTCCAACCCATTAGGAAAACTGAGCCGCCGTAGCCCATATAGGCGATCAGACCGGCCATTGAGATAAACGACGCCGCGCTCATCCAGTCAGCGGCAGTTGCCATGCCGTTAGCAACGGGGTGAACACCACCGCCGGCTACATAAAAGTCTTTCGTCGAACCGGCGCGCGCCCAGATGGCGATGCCGATATAAATGGCGAAGGTAAACCCCACCACAATATACGTTAATGTTTGAAGTTCCATGATGGCTGCCTCTTATTATGCGTCGTCATCTACGCCGTATTTACGGTCGAGATCGCCCATTTTTTTTGCGTAGATAAATGTCAGTGCCACAAAGGTGTAAATTGACCCCTGTTGCGCAAACCAAAAGCCCAATTTGAATCCACCCAAGCGGATGGCATTGAGCTGCTCTACAAACAGGATTCCGCATCCATAAGACACGATGAACCAGATCACTGACAGCCAGAGCATCAACGTGAGGTTTTCACGCCAGTATGCTTTCGCCATTTCTTTCGATTGAAACGCCATTGTTATTCTCCTTTATTGGTCTGAATCACGGCGACATACTCTTTATGCGCTTTGTTGTCGCCGCAAACCATTCGACTTTAGTCAAGAGCGGGACGCTCAGAACACGTACTTCACACTAAACTGCAAGCGATCCAGCTCACCGCTGTCGTCGCCGTTAATGCTGCCTTCAATGTGTTTTTCGCCGTGGATCAGCTCAGCGCCCAGGGTAAGTGCCTTAACCGGCGAATACAGCAAGTTGGCGTGAGCACTGCGGTAAGCGCTTGGCGTACCAGCGGGCGCGTTGCTGGGCTGGTCGGCTTCGCTGGCTGACAACACAAAGCTGCTGCGCCACTTAGGTGCCCAGAAGTGGCGGTAGGCAACAAAGCCACCCACAGTGTCCAGCAGATCGATATCGCCATTGCTTTCAATGTAACCATCGCGGAAGCTCTGCAAACCCAGGTAGCGGCCTAGGTTACCGGCGTTCAGCTGGAACTTGAGATCATCTTGACCCAGCTGCCATTTACCCGAAAAGCTCACCCCATAACCGATCTCGCTTTCGTCACCTTCAATGGGTTGCGCAAGGTTATTGGTAAAGTTCTCTTTGTAAGCAATCTCACGCAGCACCGTTGCCACGCTATAGCTCAGGTCGCCTGACTTACCGTTATAACGAACAACGACATCGGGCAGACTATTGTTGTCAAAATCACCGCCGCCCGCGGCGCCACTAGTGCCGCCATAGAGCCCAGTGGACGGGTTTTCCACAGCAACCATCAACGAACTGCCGTTCCCCATACCGTGGGTCCAGCGCAATTGCGCCTGGCGCTCAAATACCGTGGCCACCGGGCCAACAAAGTCGAGGGTCTCCGGCAGGCTCGCCACGTTAAAGAAGGTGCCCCAGGTTTGACCGGCAAGGAAGGAGCTGTCTTTGTCGTACTGCCAGCTTACAAAGGCATGACGAATGCGCGATACCGCAGAATTACTGAGCCGCTCATCGCCGATTTGGTTAACACCGAAGTCCATCTCTATATGGGTGGAGATGGTACCGGCGTCGGTCTGCGTCGCCGTTTTAAACCATATGCGCGAGTACTTGGCCTGCATATCGAAGTGCGCATCACCGGACTCTCCGCCAACGGGTATAACAGAGGGCACCAAGAAGTCGTCACCGACTGTTGCCACAGCACGCTCACCACCACTGTATTGACTCACCATTGCGTCTAACTTGATAAAACCACCAAACTTATATGTAGTGTTACTTACCGCCTGCGCCGTGGATTCAGCCAGCGCTGCTTCTAAGCGCTGCACGCGCTGCTCCAGCGACTCAGCGGAAACAGAACCCGCCGCAACAGCCAGTGGCAGTGCCGCAAGAGCAGGTAGATATCGAGATGCGAAAGTGCGCTTTTTATTGCTTTGCATAAGAGTGTCTCCCGGTTGTTTTTATGTGTCACTAGAGGTTATAGGCCGACTTTGCAAAGCTGCGTATTAGCCATTAGTCAAATATCGACGAAAGTCTAAGAAGGGAGGGATCAGCCGCTCGACCAAGGTCTAATAGCGAAAAAGGCGCTCGCGGAGAATACTGTGTGACATAACAAGAACGCACACCTTGAACCGAGGGCAACGCCATGACAGAGCAACGCTACCCCATCAAAGAGTCGATTCGCGAGAATGCTTACATCTCTGCAGACGATTACCAGGCCATGTATGAACAATCGGTCAATGACCCCGATGCGTTCTGGAAGCAGGTATCGGAGCGAATCAGCTGGCACCAGGCACCAAGTAAAATAAAGAACTGCAGTTTTGATAAAAACGATCTTTATATTAAGTGGTTTGAAGATGGCGTACTCAATGCCTCTGAAAACTGTTTAGACCGACACCTCAGTGAGCGCGGCGAAAAACTCGCGCTGCAATGGGAGCCAGATGAAGAGGGCCAAGCCTCACGACAATTCACCTATAACGAACTTCATCAAGAAGTCTGCAAACTCGCCAACGGGCTGAAGAGCCTGGGCGTTAAAAAAGGTGATGTGGTTACTCTTTATATGCCAATGGTTCCGGAAGCCATTTTCGCGATGCTCGCCTGCGCACGCATTGGCGCCATGCACTCGGTGGTTTTTGCCGGCTTCTCGCCAGAAGCGCTGGCAGGACGCATTAGCGATGGTCAATCGGCATTGGTAATCACCGCCGATGAAGGTCGTCGCGGCGGCAAAGCGGTTCCCCTGAAGCAAAACGTCGACGAGGCCATAGAACTGTGCTCTCCGGCCTGCGTTGAAAAAGTTCTGGTGCTTAAGCACACCGGCGCCGATATTCACTGGCGCGCCAACCGCGACGTGGAATACCACAGCCTCGTTGAGCAACAGTCACCCGTTTGCCCTCCCGAGCCGATGAACGCCGAAGATCCGCTGTTCCTGTTGTATACCTCTGGCTCAACCGGTAAACCCAAAGGCGCGGTACACACCACCGGCGGCTATATGGTGTACACCTCTCTGAGCCACCATACGGTGTTCGACTACAAAGCGGATGAAGTCTACTGGTGTATGGCCGATATCGGCTGGATCACTGGGCACAGCTACGCGGTATATGGCCCGCTCAGCAACGGCGCCAGCTGCATCATGTACGAAGGTGTTCCCAACTATCCCGATTGCGGCCGACTGGGCCGGATTATCGATAAATATCAGGTGAACACCTTGTACACTGCACCCACAGTGATCCGCGCACTGATGGCCAAGAGCGAGGAAGCCACCGCTACCAACAGCCGTGCGTCACTGCGCCTGCTCGGTACCGCCGGAGAGCCAATCAATCCAGAGGCCTGGGGCTGGTTCCACGACGTCTTTGGCGAGGGCCGCTGCCCTATACTGGACACATGGTGGCAGACCGAAACCGGCGGCATGATGATTGCCCCGATGCCAGGCGCCACAGAATTGAAGCCCGGCTCAGCCACTCAGCCGTTCTTCGGTGTACAACCAGCACTGCTGGACAACGACGGAAACGTATTGGACGGCGCCACCGATGGCAACCTGGTCATTTGCGACAGCTGGCCCGGGCAAATGCGCACCATCTTTGGCGACCACCAGCGCTTTATCGATACCTACTTCTCCACCTTCAACGGCTACTATTTCAGCAGCGACGGTGCCCGCCGCGATGCTGATGGCGACTACTGGATCACCGGCCGCGTGGACGATGTGCTCAATGTCTCTGGTCACCGCATGGGAACTGCCGAGCTGGAAAGTGCATTGGTTGCCCACCCGAAAGTGACCGAGGCCGCCGTGGTTGGCTTCCCGCATGAGATCAAAGGCGAAGGCATTTATATCTACGTTAGCCTGCAGCAGGGCGAGCAAGGCGACGACGCCCTGTTGCAAGAGTTGAAGCAATGGCTGCGCCGCGAAATCGGCCCGATTGCCTCTCCCGACGTGATTCAGTGGGCCGACGACCTGCCTAAAACGCGCAGCGGCAAGATCATGCGCCGAATTCTGCGCAAGATCGCGGCCAACGAGTACGACGCCCTGGGCGATATCTCCACGCTTGCCGATCCCTCAGTTGTTGCACGGCTTATTGAGGGACATCAACACATCAACGAAAACGCTGCGTAAACTGAATGTGCAGATGCGGGGTGGCGACTCTCTCCTCCACCCCGAGAAGCCGGGTCTTTACCACAGGCTTTTCCTAAGCGCTTGCCCCGCACTGCGGGGCTTTTTTATACTGGCCTAATCGAAAAACAATAACGGAACAATGAGGCCCCATGACCCAGCGATTTCTGATCGCCGACGATCACCCGCTTTTCCGCTCGGCCATGCGCGGTGCCCTGAGCGCGAGCTTTCCGACTGCACGCATTGACGAGGTCGGCGATATCGGCAGCCTTCAACAGGCCATCGACGAAGACAGCGACATCGATCTACTGCTGCTGGACTTACATATGCCCGGCGCACAGGGCTTTAGTGCCTTAGTCCACCTGGAGGCCCAGCACCCGGAAATACCGATTATGGTGGTGTCTGCCTCTGAAACCGAGGAAGTGATGTGCCGCGCCATTGATTACGGCGCCAGCGGTTTTTTGCCCAAGAGTAGTTCGCCAGAACAAATCAGCACCGCCATTGCACAAGTGCTACAAGGAGAGCGCTGGCTGCCGGAAAATGTGCGTTATCAGCAAGCCAGCAGCAGCGATGAAAAATCGATCGCCGAGGTCGTGGCAAGCTTGACGCCTCAGCAGTTTCGCGTTGCCAGTTATTTGGTGCAGGGACTGCTGAACAAGCAGATTGCCTGGGAGCTGAATGTCACCGAGGCCACGATCAAAGCCCATATCACTGAAATTTTTCGCAAACTCAGTGTGCATTCGCGAACACAGGCCGTACTGATGCTGAGCCAGTTAGACGTGAACATCCCAGCAGTGGAATAAACACTGCCAGAGGTGACTCAAAACAAAAAGCTCTGGTCATGCTTTTAGCATACGAAGATCAGTTCAGCTTATAAAATATTCGCAATGCATTAACTATGCTCCCCGCGCCATTTTACGCATTAAGCCACGCAGCGCCGCCGGCTTAACGGGCTTAGCAAGGAAGCGATAACCCGCATCGATGACCGACCGGCGAACCGCATCACTGTTGTCGGCACTGATAACAATTGCCGGCAGCGACTTGCCCCAGTGATAGCTCAGGGTTTGCAATAACTCTAACCCCGTCTCACCGCCGTCCAAGTGATAGTCTGCCAGCACAATATCGGGCGGCGTATCCAACGGCCACTGACTCAATACATCGCTCAGCGATGCACCGGCAAATACGCGGCACTGCCACTGCGCCAGCAGGCTCTGCATTCCCGCGCGAATCGCCGCTTCATTGTCCACACACAGCACCGTTAGCCCCGCGAGTTCTGACTGCAGAGTCTCTTCGGCGACCGTAGCAGCTTCGCTCGCAGCAACCGCATTAACGATAGGTACCGTGATAGAGAAAACCGTGCCGCGCCCGGGAACAGAAACCATGCTTAAGTCATGCCCTAGCAGGCTACTGATACGGCGAACAATCGATAAACCCAGTCCCAGGCCAGCTTCGGTTTCACGGTGAGCGGCGTCGTTTGCCCGCTCAAACTCGTCAAAAATACGTTGCTGATCCTGCTCAGCAATACCCGGCCCGGTATCGAGCACCTGAATACTCAGTTGCGCTCCCTGTCGCCGACAACCCAATAACACCGTGCCCTGCGGGGTGTATCGCAGGGCATTACTAAGCAGGTTTTGCACTACCCGGCGCAGTAAGTGGCGGTCACTGCGAACCCAAAGCGAACACGGTGCAACGCGCAATGTCAGGCCGCTGCGCAGAGCAATCACCGAAAACTCACGGCCCATGGTGTCAAGCAATGACTGTATCGCAAAGCTTTCAAGCTGGGGCTGCATTCTCCCGGAGTCCAGGCGCGCAATTTCGCGCAGGGAGGTAATCAGGGTTTCCGCGCCGGCCAGTGCCTCGTCAATGTGTTTCACATCGCTGCTTAACGAACTGGCGCCAGCCGCCTGCTCTTCCACTTTGCCCGACAGTGCGGCGGTGAAAAGCCTGGCAGCATTGATGGGTTGCAATAGGTCGTGACTGGCCGATGCCAAAAAGCGATTTTTACTGGCGTAAACGGTATTCAATTCCCGCTCAATGCGCGCTCGCGTGGCGTTTTCCTCTTCCAGGGACTGATTCACGGTCTCTAGCTCGGAGGTTCGAGCTGCCACCCTTTCCTCCAATTGCGACTTGGCAGCTTCCAGCTCGTTAAAGATTCGCCGGTACTCGCTGATATCGGTATAGGTGGTTACATAGCCACCATTGGCCATCGGGGTGCCGCAAATTTCAATGACCATACCATTGGGTAGCAAGCGCTCCAGGCGATAGGGTTTTGCGCCCTGCAACAGCCCCAGGCGCCGCCGAATGGCCGCATCAACATCGCTATCGGCATCGTGCAAATAACCGCGCTCGGCATTGTATTGGTAGATCTTGGCAATTGGGCAACCGACATAAAGCAGGCGCTCAGGGAAATTAAACAGGTCGACATAGCGCTGGTTCCACGCGACCAGGTTGAGGTTACCGTCTACCACGCTAACCCCTTGTGGGATAGTCTCTAACGTGATTTGCAGCAGATCCTGACCAAACTGAATTTGCCGCGAGGTCGTCCCGATCAGCGACACAAATTCATCGATATCCAGCGGCTTGCGCTTGGCCAGCAGTTCCAGTGTTCGGTGCGCCGACACCGCGCCGACAATCGAAGCCAGCGACTCTTCGACATCTTTAATAACAAAGCGCGGCACGCGGTCACTCGGCAATAGGCGATGGCCCAGTCGCTGCTCAAAGCGCTGCCACATTCGCTCGCTGCGCCCGTCTCCGAGTAGCGGCACTAACAGGCGGTGAAGCTGCCAGGCATCGATATCAGTGAGTTCCAACTCCGCTTGTAATTGGCGGCGCTCGACCCGCACCTCGGTAAAACTGCGCGCCTGACGCATATCGATGCTGCTAAAACGACAGCGCCGGGAGATCAGCACCATTAGCAAACTGTTGACGGCCAGACTCCAAAACACGCCGTGACTCAGCGCGTCACCAAAATCAAAGCCCATCAGCGCTTCCGGACGCAGCCATTGCCAGCCCATCGGGCCGCTGCTCACCACACTGTGGCCCTGCCCCAGCACCGCCGGCAGTAGCAGCGTGTAGGCCCATAAAAAGCCACCGGCTAGCAGGCCTACTACCACCCCCTTGGCATGCCCCCGATTCCAGTACAAGGCGCCGATAATACCGGGCAACAGCTGCGCTGCGGCGGCGAACGACAACAAACCAAGTGAGGCGAGGCCGCCGTGAGCACTGAGCTGCTGCTCCAGCAGCCAGGCAGCAAACAGTACCGCCGCAATGGCTATGCGCCGCACTTGCTGTAACCATCGGGCGTTGATCTCGTGCCCCTGACGAAAGCGCTGCCAGAGCGGCACCAGCCATTCATTACAGACCATTACCGACAAGGTCACACAGGCGACAATCACCATGCCGGTAGCGGCTGACATCCCACCTAGCAGGGCGATAACCGCCAGCTGGTTGTTCCCCATATGCAATGGCAGCGAAACCACCAACATGTCGGCGGTGCCCACACTGGGCAGCAAGCTCATTCCCGCGATCGCAATGGGTGCGATCATTGCGCAAAAGGCGAGCAAATACAGCGGAAAAATCCACCGAGCCAGGCGCATATCACGGCGGCTGTGGTGCTCGACAACCATCACGTGAAACTGGCGGGGCAGGCAAACAATTGCCGCCACAGCCAACAGCATCTGCGTAAAAAAGTTGGTCAGATCCGGTAATTGCGAAAAATGCCCCCAGTGTAATGGGGCCGAGTCACTGCTCCACAGCAAGCCCAGCGCAAATACCCCTACCATGACAAATGCCGCCAGCTTAACGATGGACTCAATCGCTACCGCCGCCATTAAGCCGCGATGTCGCTGCCGCTTCTCGACAACGCGCGTACCAAATGCAACGGTAAACAGCACAAGTATTAACGCCGCGATAAAGCTGGTGCTCCCGGGGTCGACAAATGACACCGTGCCAAACATCTCGCCGGTAAAGCTCTGCGAGCCCACATCTTCGGCGCGCTGGTCCCACAAGTGCTTTACACTGGTCCACGCCTGAGTAATCGCCTTCAATTGCAGGGCGATATACGGCAGGCTCCCCAATACCGCCAGAAAGGTCACCAGCGCGGCCAACAGTTGGTTCTTGCCGTAGCGCGAGCCCATGAAGTCGGCAATCGACGTTACCCGATTGCGGGTACTCATCACCGACAGGCGACGCAAAAACGGCCAGCCAACCACAAACAACAAAATTGGCCCGAGGTAAATTGGCAAAAAGCCCCAGCCACTCTCCACGGCCTCGCCCACGGCACCGAAAAAGGTCCAGGAGCTGCAATATACCGCGAGAGATAAGCTGTAAATTAACGGTCGAAAACGACGCGGCCATTCGGCGCGGCGGTCAGCCCACCAAGCGATGAAAAACAACACCCCAAAATAGAGAAAGGCCAGTAGCATGACCCACTGATTTGCTGGCACTGTATGCCTCTTATTCGTTATTGCTGTCGACGGCCCAGTCTACCCCAGCGTTTACAACCGTGCATGCGACTAAAGTCTATGGCCGAGAAGTGGCCCTATTCCCAACTTCCCCGGGGCGCCAAGCCTTCCCCTTAGCGGCTGCGACGCGTAAGATGCCTGCCCGAAAATCGCCCGACGAGACTAGACCAAAGCCCGTTATGCCAGAGACTTTTTATCCCGGCCAACGCTGGATTAGTACCCCCGAGCCAGACCTTGGCCTCGGCATCATTCTTGAAGCAGCTAACCGCCGGGTGGTGATCGCCTTCCCCGCCGCCGAGGAAGAGCGTACCTACGCTGCGGATCGCGCGCCGCTGTCGCGCGTGCAGTTTCAGCCTGGCGATGAAATCAATGTGCCCGAACTGCCGCCAATGACGGTTGAAGACGTTCAGGAACACAATGGCTGCCTGGTATATTTTGCCGCCGACAGCAACGGCGAACTGCAGCCCATTCCGGAGCAAATCCTCAGCGCACAAATTCAACTTCACAGCGCGCGTGACCGTCTACTGGCCGGACAGCTCGACCACACCAAACGCTACGAGTTGCGCGTAAGCACGCTTGAACAACGCAATCGCGCCCGCGCCAATCACAGCCGCGGACTGCTCGGCCCGCGCGTCGAGTTGCTGCCCCATCAGTTTTATATTGCCCGCAACGTCGCCCAGCGACACCAGCCACGCGTGCTGCTGGCAGACGAAGTCGGCCTGGGCAAAACCATCGAAGCTGGCCTTATTCTTCACCAACAGCTGCTGGAAGAGCGCATACAGCGAGTATTGATTTTGGTGCCCGACAGCCTGGTTCACCAGTGGCTGGTGGAAATGCGCCGCCGCTTTAATCTGAACTTCAGTATTTTTGACGAGGCCCGCTGCCGGGAAATCGACCCGTATCGCGACGACGCCGACAGCGTGTTTTTCGACGAGGAAGAAGAAAAAGCCCGCGAGCAAAACCCCTTTGAAAGCGAGCAGCTGCTGATCGCATCAATCGACTGGCTGGCCAGCCACCCTCGCCGGGTGAGCCAACTTGAAGCCGCGGGTTGGGATACGCTGATAGTTGACGAGGCCCACCACCTGCAATGGCAGGAGACCGGCGAGCAAACGCCGGGCTACGCCATGCTGGAAACCCTCTGCAGCGCCACCCCCTCTGTGCTGCTACTGACGGCAACGCCAGAGAACGCCGGTATCGACGGCCACTTCGCGCGCCTGCGCCTGCTTGACCCAGAGCGCTACAACGACCTGCAGGCCTTTCGCGACGAGCAGCGCGACTACACAGACATTAGCGAGCTGATTAACCGGGTGCGCGACAATGATGCCGACAGCGGCTTACAAGACGCGTTGCGCTCCTACCTGGATAGCGACTTACTCACCGCTTTCGCCAATGACCCGCAGAGCCATCGCCAGGCGGTCGTCGATGCACTGCTTGATCGATTCGGCACCGGCCGCAGTTTGTTTCGCAACAGCCGCGCCTCAGTGGGTGGTTTCCCCGCCCGGGCCCTGCACGAGCACCCGTTGTCGGCCCCTGCACTCTATACCGCAGCGGCCGATGAGCTGCCGCTGCACGATCGCCTGCACCCTGAACCGCTGCTCGGAGATGACTGGCCGGACACCGACCCTCGCGTGCAGTGGCTGGAAAAATTCCTCCTCGGCCAGCCCGACGCTCGCTGCTTGCTGATTTGCGCCGATACCAATACTGCCCGCGAGCTCGAGCTCTACATGCGGTTGCGCCGCGGTATTGCCAGTGCGGTATTCCACGAAGAAATGAGCCTGATGGAGCGCGACCGCGCGGCGGCCTACTTTGCCGATCCCGACGACGGCGCTCAGCTTTTGGTATGCAGCGAAATCGGCAGCGAGGGCCGCAACTTTCAGTTTGCCGAACACCTCGTTCTATTCGATCTCCCGCTGAACCCGGACCTGCTGGAGCAGCGTATTGGTCGTCTGGACCGCATTGGCCGCCAAGGGGATGTCAATATTCATGTGCCCTACTACAGCGGCAGTGCCCAGCAAGCGCTGCTGAATTGGTATCGCGACGCCATGGCCATATTTACCGAACCGTGCACCATCGGTAGCGCCATGATGCAGCGCTATGAAAACCAGCTGGTCGCGGCGCTGGAAGATTCCACCGAAGCCGTCGATGCCCTGCTGTCAGAAGCGGCAAGCACCGCAGCAAGCCTGCGCGCTGAGCTGCACTCTGGTCGCAATCAACTGCTGGAATTAAATTCCTGCCGCCGCGACCAGGCTGACGCGCTGGTAGCACAAGTGGCTGAAGAGCAACGCAGCGAGGAGCTGGCCGCCTACCTGGAACAACTGGCTGACCAGTTTGGCCTTGAGCACGAAGACCACAGTGACCAGGCTATTATCCTTCGGCCCGGCGATCATATGCTCAGCGATGCTTTCCCACAGTTACCCGAGGAAGGCCTGACCGGTACTTTCGACCGACGTCGCGCGTTGAGCCGCGAGGACATGGCGTTTCTCACCTGGGAGCACCCGCTACTGCGCGATGCCATGGAGCTGATCGCCAACGGCGATTTCGGCAGTGCCACAATGTGCACACTCGCGGTGAAGGGCTTGCCCGCCGGCAGTATGCTGTTGGAAACCTTCTTTAACCCTTCGCTGCAAGCCCCTGCGGCATTGGCACTCGATCGCTTCCTGCCCGCCCAGAGTGAGCGGATTTTGCTGGATACTCAGGGCCGGCAACTCAGTGACAAGGTCAGCCACGCCCAACTCAACAGCCTCTGCCAACACGTTAAGAAAGGCCTGGTGCCGGCGTTAATGCGGCAAATCCGCGAGCCCTTAACCGCGTTGCTAAACAACGTGGAGGGCATTGCCAAACAGTTGGAAAGCGAGTGGCGTGAGCAGGCTCTAACCGCCTACGAGCAGGCGCGCAGCAGTGAGCGTGCGAGACTACTGGCACTTGCCGAGCGCAATCCAGACATTGACGATCAGGCCGTGCAGCGCTTCGATAGTGAAACCGAACAGGGCCGTACTCATCTCGGGGCCTTGCGGCTAAATACCCACGCGCTGCGACTGGCCATTATCAGCTAAGTTGCCACCGACAGGAGAGCGCCGATGTTTCTTTTTTCCATGAACGCCAGCTCACGCAAGGACCAAGGTGAGTTTAAAAAAGACGAGGAAGTGCCCTTTATCGTCTACATCGACTTTAAAGATCTGTTTGGCGCAGAGCAGCTCGCTACCCTATTTGTGATGCGCGAGGGCTTTCGCGACGTAAAGGTGCTTAAACGCAGGCAGATTAAGGTCGACGCCGCCTTGGAGAAGGACCCGCAAGTTCAAGAGGCCATTAACAAAGGCTATTGCGTGCAGGCCTTCAGCGCCCACTGATTTACCGCGAAAAAGTCGTCGCCCACGCTACGCCGCAGGCACATGCTGGCGCAGCCACTGCTGAAATTGCGCCTTCGGCAAAGCGCCTGACAGGCGAGCGATTTCTCGCCCCTGGTGAAACACGACCAACGTGGGAATGGAGCGAATTTGATAAGCTGCCGCTGCCTGCGGCTGGGCCTGTGTATCCACCTTCAGAAAGCGCGCACGCGTCGCTTCTTCTGCGGCAACGCTGCTATACACCGGCGCGAAACTTTTGCAGGGGCCGCACCACGGCGCCCAAAAATCCACAACTACCGGCTGGCTACTGTGCTGTAGGAAGCGCTGCAGGGTTGCACTGTCCGCCGTGACGACCTGTCCATCTAATAATGGCGCACGGCATTTTCCGCATACCGAGCCGTCATCTAAACGACTGTCGGGTATACGATTGATCGCCCCGCACGCAGGGCATGGCAGTTGTTGGCTCGCCGTCACGACAATTCCTCTTTCATCCACAACAGTAGTTATCGGGACGAAAAACCGGATTTCAAGTGGCTCGCGCCGCTGCCGCTAGCAAGGTTAAAAACGCGCTAATGGCGCTGTTTACTGGCTCTGGCTTTTCCAATTGGACGAAGTGACCGGCATCCGGCACCAGAACGAGTGGCTGCAAATCGGGAATACGCTGACGCATTCTCGCGACCATCTCATCATCTAACGAGGCCACCACGGGGTCGGCTTCACCGGCAATAAAAAGTGCAGGTACGGTAATATTCTGCGCAGCGTAGGCCGCGCCGATATGCCAATTTTCGTCGGCCACCCGGTAGCTTGCCAAGGCACCACTGAAGGCGTTATCGGCACCGGCGCGCAAATAATCGTCGACGATGACCGCCATATCGTCCTCACTCATCCACGGCCACGGCAGGCTCGGCGCCGGTGGCAGCACATCCAGATACGCGGTGCCATGGGAGGGGAAGCTCCCCCAATCGCCGAGGCTGCCCTCAGCGCTTAACGCCCAGTATATGCGACGTAAAAATTCGCCGGCATTATGGCCGAGCTCGCGATCGGCCACACCGGGGCGCTGGAAATACTGCGCGTGTAAAAATTGCTGCTCTGCAATTGCAGCAAAACCCACACTGGGCGGATGTAGTGGCGATGCCACCAGCAGGCCGTCGGCATTGAGCGCCTGCAGTTGTGCGTCAGGCAAATGCCCCATACAGCTGCGGCCGTAATAATCGTGATCAAAGGGCACGCTAATACCAACCACAGCCCGCACGCGCTCGGGCTGCCGGAGGGCGAGATTCCACACCAGTGATGCACCAAAATCCTGTCCGACAAACACCGCTTGTTGAATACTAAACGCATCCAGCAAGCCGCACATATCGCCAATTTGCTGGTTCATGTTATAGGCCGAGACATCATCTGGGCGGCTGCTCTGACCGTAGCCGCGCATATCGGGCACCACAGCGGTATAACCAGCATCGGCCAGAACCTGCATTTGGCTGCGCCAGTTTGACCAATGACCGGGATAACCATGGCAAAGCACTACCCAGGGGCCTTCTCCCTGACACCGAATGTGTAAGTGAATCCCGTTAACCTCGACCCGTTGCTGGCGCATGCCGGCCATGACCATCACCCTCTGGTTGCAGCGTTTAAACTCCGCCCCAACCTCAGGGAGTCAACACCCAGACTTTCTCCTGTGCGGGGCACTGCCCCTTGAGCCCTCCAGGCACCGACTCGCAGTGCAATGGCTCAAGGGTATAGCGCTGCGCGTAGTGCCTGTTTAGCTCGTCGTCACTAATGGCGAATGGCGGCCCCGGCATCGCGCTTTGCTGGTAGTCATAATTCACCAATAACTGCGGGGCCGCATCGGTCATTTGAATGAGATGCTGGGTATAGTGCTCGCGCATTTCTGTTGGCAGAGCGACCAGTGCGGCTCGATCATAGATGGCATCAACTGCCCCGAGTAGGGGCGCTGTTAGTGCAAAGATGTCACCCAAGTAGATATCCAACCCGGGGGCAGCATAGACGCTGAGCTCACCGAGCTCGGAGATCACCGGGGTTTCACCTAGCTCACTGAATAATTCTTCGACGGCAATGCGACTTAATTCAGCGCCAGCGACGTGCATCCCCTGCTGTCGAAGCCACGCAATATCACGTGTTTTCCCGCACAGGGGCAGAAAAATACGCGCCCCTCTGCTCAGGGCCAAGGCAGAGAAATAACGCTCCAGCATCGGGTTCGCCCCCGACGTATGAAAAGCGATATCTTTATCCGCCCATTTTTTGTGCCAAAACTCCGCGTCCATTTCCCTACCCCTTCCACACGCGCGGCGACTACCGCGCTATCAATTTGACCCCGGCACACCACCGGGATTCGCCTCAGACTTTGGTGCTTCAACACAGATCACCACCAGGCGGCGAACCAAGGGAAAAGCCACCGTAAATGCCAACGCCCAGGCGCGCAGCCAAATACCGACAATACCGTCGACCGCGCCAATATTGATCAGGGAAATAAACAGCGACATCACCCCTGACATGATAAAAGCAAATACATAGCCAGCGTATCGTTGCGGTATCACGGCGTCCTCCTTTGCGAGCAGGTTGCTCAGCGTAGATTTTTTTGCCCAACAAGGGCATAACGCCTATGATAAGACAGCTACCATTTAAGGAACTATACAAAGTTTAATAAGCTTATATTTCATATTTGAAATTATATATGTATGACGATATCGCACTTTTTATCCATATCGCTCAGCAGGGCGGTCTCAGCAATGCAGCCAAGCATCTGGGGCTACCGCCAGCCACGGTGACTCGCCGACTGCAAAAATTGGAATACCAGCTGGGGTATAAATTGCTGCAGCGTTCAGCCCGCCAATGCTTGCTCACCGTCGATGGCGAGGCGCTATACCACGCCTACGCCGAATTAATTGAACAATTTGACCAAACACGTCAGCAGCTGCGCAGTGACATGCAACAGCTGCGCGGAAAGTTGCGGGTCCTCGCGCCAAGCAATATTTCTCACGGCACACTGCGTCCCATGTGGCTGGGCTTTACCCGCGACTACCCCAACATTCAGCTCGAGCTGCAACTGAGCAACCAGCTGCAGGATATGATTAAAACCAAGGCAGATATCGCCCTGCGCATCGGCCCTCAAGCTGACTCGTCGCTGTATCAAAAGAAGCTGGGGCAGATCGATAAGGTGGTAGTGGCGGCAGCCAGCTACCTGAACAAAGCCGGCGAGCCACAGCACCCCAGCGAATTGAAAGACCACCGTTTAGTCGGCACCACCATTTCCAGCAAATGGGCACTGCGCCACGTTGAGACAGGGAGCCTTCAGGAGATCCTCCCGCGTTTTGTCGCACAGTTTAACGACACCACTTTCGCCAAATACATGGCTGTCGACGCGCAGGGGATCACATTGCTGCCGCTCAGCGAGGTGAAACCCGAGCTCGACTCCGGACAGCTGGTGCAGGTGTTGCGCCAATGGCAGGGGGAGCCGCGGGAGCTCTTTGCGGTGTGGCCAAGCGGCCGCCTATTGAGCGCCAAGGCGAAGTGCCTGCGTGACTATATGGCTGAATATATCGCGCGCCACTTGTCCTGAAACACGCGGCACGCCATCGGCAATGCCTTGACCGCATTCGTCATTACCGTGCCGAGTGGCCGTCACTATACTGGGCGTATCACTGACAGGAGCCCACTATGGAAGTCCAAGATAAACTGAATGCCGTGCAGCGCTATGTCGATGCCTTTGAAACGGCGGACATCAACATTATTAAAGAACTCTACGCCGCCGATGCGACAGTCGAAGACCCCGTGGGAAGCGACATTCACAATGGTATCGACGCGATTGTGGCGTTTTATGAGGGCGCACTCAGCGCGGGGATTAAATTGCAACTGAGCGGCACGCCGCGCTGTGCAGGCAGCGAAGTGGCCTTCCCTTTTCAAGTGAAGGGGCCAGGCATGAGTATCGATGTAATTGATGTCTTCAAATTCAACGCCGAAGGCAAAGTCGTGTCTATGCGCGCCTTTTGGGGCCCGGAAAATATGGCCAGCTAATCATTCCAGCCGAAAAAAAGGCGCCCAAGGGCGCCTTTTTTACTGGCCAAGTCGCAACTACAAACTCAACACTTTCTCGCCGCGGGCAATACCCGACACACCACTGCGCACTACTTCCATAATGGCAGCTTCGCCAACGGCCTCCAGGAAGGAGTCCAGCTTGTCCGCTGCGCCAGTCACCTGAATGGTGTAGACACTGGGGCCGACGTCGACAATCTGTCCGCGGAAGATGTCAGTGCAGCGCTTGATCTCGGCGCGCTGCGCACCTGTCGCCCGCACTTTCACCAACATCAGCTCGCGCTCAATGTGCGCACCCTCTGACAAATCGACCAACTTCACCACATCAACCAAGCGATTGAGATGCTTGGTGATCTGTTCGATCTTGTGATCGTCGCCAATCGTTGTCAGCGTCAGCCGCGACATCGTTGGGTCTTCAGTCGGCGCCACATTCAGCGTTTCGATGTTGTAGCCGCGCTGAGAGAACAGCCCGACAACACGCGACAGTGCGCCGGGCTCATTTTCCATAAGTACTGAAATAATCCGCCGCATTAGGTTCGCTCCGTTTTGTTCAACCACATGTCGCGCATCGAGCCATTCGGGGCCACGTGCATGGGGTACACGTGCTCGTGCGGGTCGACATGAATATCCATGAATACCAACTCATTCTTGCGGGCGAAGACTTCTTTCATCGCCTCTTCCAGATCACTCAGCTGCGTGACCTTAACCCCCGAGTGCTGGTAGGCCTCGGCCAGCTTGATAAAGTCTGGCAATGAGTCTTCATAGACACTTTCTGAGTAGCGACCGTCGTACTGCATGTCCTGCCACTGCTTAACCATGCCCAAGTAGCCGTTGTACAAGTTCAGGATTTTCACGGGAATCTTGTACTGCGCACAGGTAGACAGCTCCTGAATATTCATCTGAATACTGCCCTCGCCGGTAACGCAGGCAACGTCCGCATCCGGGAAGGCCAACTTAACACCCATTGCGGCTGGCAGGCCAAAGCCCATCGTTCCCAAACCACCGGAGTTGATCCAGCGGCGCGGCTCGTCGAACTTGTAGTACTGCGCGGCAAACATTTGGTGCTGACCTACGTCCGAGGTCACAAAGGCCTTGCCACCGGTTACCTTGCACAACGTTTCGATAACCTGCTGAGGTTTGATGTAGGGCGTTGTCGTATCGTAGCGCGGCGCCGTCCACAGGCCGTGGTGGTCACGCCACTCGTCGATCTGCTTCCACCAGTGACCCAGCGCGTCTTGATCCGGCAGCGTTGGTTCCTCGGCACGCAGCTCACGCACCAGCGCAATCAATTCAGTTAACACCGAATCGACGGGGCCAACGATGGGAACATCGGCGTTGACTGTTTTAGAGATCGCCGCTGGATCGATATCGATGTGAATGATCTTGGCACCCGGGCAAAACTTGCTCGTGGTATTGGTCACCCGGTCATCAAAGCGCGCGCCCACCGCCAGAATCACATCGCTGTGATGCATGGCGTTATTGGCTTCATAGAAGCCGTGCATCCCGAGCATCCCCAGGAACTGGCGATCACTGCCAGGATAGGCACCAAGGCCCATCAGCGTATTGGTAACAGGGAAATTCAACTCCTGGGCCAACTCGCGCAGCTGCGGTGAGGCATTGCCTTGCACCACACCACCACCCGCGTATATAACCGGACGCTTGGCCGCCAGCAGCAGGCTCGCCGCCTTTTTAATTTGCCCACTGTGCCCACGGCTCGCTGGCGTGTAGGACCGCAGCTTCACCTTCTTCGGGTAGTTGTACTCGTACTTGTCATGGGGGTTGGTGAGATCTTTCGGCAGATCCACAACAACCGGCCCGGGGCGACCGCTAGAGGCGATATAAAACGCCTTCTTGATCATCTCGGGGATCTCTTCGGTTTTCGTCACCTGGAAGCTGTGCTTCACAATCGGCCGCGAAATACCGAGCATGTCGGTTTCCTGGAAGGCGTCCTCACCGATCAGGTGACTCATCACCTGCCCGGAAAGTACCACCATCGGAATAGAATCCATATACGCCGTGGCAATACCGGTAATGGCATTGGTGGCTCCGGGACCGGATGTCACCAGCACCACACCGGGTTTACCCGTGGCACGGGCATAACCGTCTGCCGCATGGGTGGCCGCCTGCTCATGGCGCACCAGAATATGCGGCACCTTACAACTTTTGAAAAGCGCATCGTAAATATGTAATACCGCACCGCCGGGGTAGCCGAAGATGAACTCAACACCTTCGTCTTCCAAAGCACGTGCGATCATTTCGCCGCCAGATAACAACTCCACTGAAAGACCCTCGCTTCAGTTTGAAACTTAAATTCCGTCGCCACGCCTCCGGCTGCCCACCGGAAACGCTCAATGTGAACGCCTAGATGCCGAAACACATACCTTCCGAGCACATTTGCTGGTGCTCGGGCGAATCGCCTAATGCCGCTGCTAGCGGCTATCTTTGCTTTGCGGGGTACGCAAAGCGGGCAATCTCGCAACACAGGTCATGTGTCTGCAGAGTGAATGGAACTACCTTGAGTAGCAGTGCAACAGCTTTAGTCACACTCTGTATATTGGCCGCAGGTAAGCAGCGCGGAAAACAGCCATCGCCACCCTAATTGGGAGGACGATATATTTTTTAACCTCACCTGTTTTTTGTCAAGGCAATGGGTGCGCCAAGACCGTGTTTTTTCTGGCAATCTGGCTGTTTTGTGGTTTTGTGACAGCGCTTTTTGCGGCCCCGCTAGAATCTGCCATAATCAGTCCATCAATTATGTTGTTGTGGCCGCTGAATATGCGCAGAAATTTGCTGTTTTTATCCCTGATAAGTGTGAGCTTATTGACCAGCCACGCCGCCCTTGCGGCCAAGTCCGGTTACTACCGCTGGACCGATGCAGAGGGCGAGGTGCACTTCAGCCAAAAACCCCCGGTAGGGAAAGCCTACGAGTTTATCGAATCGCAAACCGGCAAACGCTCAGCCGCGACTGAAAGCGCTAACGATTCAACAACGCCCCCACCTGAGTCCGAGCAGGACTTATCCCCGGACGCAAAAATGGAAGTGCTCCCGCCCAAGGACCCGGCAATTTGCCAGCAGGCGAAGAGCAATATGCAATCACTGAATGCAGCCGGGGCGCGAATTCGCGCAACCGGAAAGAATGGCGAAGTCCGCTACCTGACGCCGGAAGAAATTGAGGTGCAAAAACTGCGCGCTCAAGAGGCGATTAAAGTGCACTGCGAATAACGCCCTCTGTTAAACACGTTGCCACGCCCACCACAATCCTGTGGCGGCAACCGCAAGTAATACAGCGGGATATCCCCAGCGGGTATAGAGGGGCTTTTTCTGGCAGTACACCAGAAGCGGTACCAGAGCCACCGTTACCGCTAATTGCGCAGCCTCCACACCAATATTGAAACTGGCTAATGCCAGAACCGCACTGCTGCCCTCATCCATTAATCCGGCCAACATACTGGCAAAGCCAAAGCCGTGAATGAGCCCAAACACCCCCGCCAGCTGCCATTGAAACCGGTGGCGTTCGCCGACCAAGGCGGCCAACGCCGCAACGCTTATTGATAGCGCGATGACTATTTCGACAGGCTGAATGGGTAGCTGCCACCAACCCAGGGTTGCTGCAGTTAACGTAATACTGTGAGATACCGTAAAAGCCGTCACAACGCCTGCGCAGCGCCATAGCAACGGTCTAAGCGACTCATCTGAGGAGGATGCCCTTACCAGAGGCAATAGCAAAGCCAACAAGAAAAGAAGGTGGTCGTAGCCCAACACCATATGCAGGACACCTTCCTTGAAGAAGGCGGTTACGGTCGCCCAGGGCCCATGAGACTGCAAAGCCAAGGTTCTTTCGGAAGGTGTCAGTACACCGAGCAGCGGCTGCTCTGCCACATCATTGCGGTAGAGCAGTCTGTGAAGTGGATCGATATCAAAGAGCAAGTCGTAATTCAGCGTCAGCCTGTCCGGTTCAGCAAAACAAGGTGACTTAAGCTCCCACGCTGCATAGTACTCGCCGCTGTGGCTCGCTACGCCCAGGCGTTGTAAATTGAGGGGGCAATCGCCACCTTCTCGCGTTACACGTATACCTTCTAGAACAGACGCCTCAAGCCCCATCGCCGCACCGCGAAGCTCCTTGGCAGTGACCCGCCCATCCACTGGGTTTGTATCCAGATCGTAGATTCGCTGCAGATCTTCCACGGCAATATCGAGCCGCCATTGCTCCGAAGTGATATACAGATAACTGTCACTATTTTTATGCGCAAATACGCTGGTACTGGCAAAGCAAAGAAAGAGAACAAACCACCGACTCATTGTTGTGCTCCCCCCGCCGACCGACTGCGGGCCAGTAACTGCTCGTCCGGCCACTCACGCTGCTCTTGCCAATTACTGCTAGCAACACGCAAAGCCAGTTGCGGCTTGTCTACAACATCGAGCAAAAAGTGCGCATAAGCACGCTTGTGGAGCCGCTCCCCGCGCCACTGAGCATCCTCAAACTTTTCGAGAAGTTCTTCCTTGAGCTGTAAATACTGCTTTTTGTGATCCACTGCGTTGGTTGCTGCCAGACTTTTTAGCGCGACCGCGCGACAAGTGAGTACGCCATCTGAGCGCGCTCCCTCGCTGATATCCAGTACCAACGCGTACTCACGCTGCTGCAGTGCCGCAAGGCAAAAACGATCACGCACGTATTGATCACCTGGCGACAGCGCAGCGGCGGAGCGCCATAGCGAGAGCGCCTCTGCACGGCGCCCCCGGTCAGCCAAGTCAGCCAGGCTGACCAATGACCAGTGTAATTCAGGGCCTGTGCCTTGCAGCATTTTTGCTCTTACAAGACCTTGCAGCGCCTCGAAAGCGTGCCCAATATCACTGGTGAGTCCACGCAGGTATTCGCGGCATGCTTGGGAATACAACGATGGACTTACGACGCCCAGTTGCTCACAGTGCGATTTCGCGGCGTTGTATTCACCTCGCACAACGGCCAAATTCATGAGGGCGAGCAGCGTTTGCTCGTAGGGGTCATCGACTTCAGCCTCGCCTGCATTGCTAAGCACTTGCCATGCACTTTCGAGACCTCGCTGGGCCTCGTCAAACTTGTGAAGGCTCTCTGCAATTTGAGCCGCTAAAAAATGAAATCGCCATTTCAGAAGAGGAGAAAGCGTCGTAGGCGGCTCTAATTTGGCTAATACGCCGCTGGCCTCGCCCAAACGCCGGGGGTTACCCTCACGACGGTATTGCTGAAGATAATCTTGCACCTGAGCCAGCTGCTCTGCAGGCGGTCGATCCGCACTATCCACAGACTCAGTCTTAACCTCAACGGTAATTAGTTCGGTACTCGGCGCGGGCCAGGACGCGGCGGGGAAGGCGTATATACTCGCGCTAAAAAAGCCGATAAAAGCGGTAAGGATGAGTCCTTTCATATTATTTACTCAATAGTAAAAGGGGCAGCCCAGCTGCCCCTGCATGCCAGTGGACTGGCTAGCGAATAAAGCCGTCGAAAGACTGTTTATCCAGTGTTTCAGGCTTAATATCGTTGACCTCCACAGGCGCGTCATTTGGCTCCTGAGAAAAGGCCTGTGCAAAAGTGACAGCAAAGACGCCATCGCGCTTGGCTTGCGCGGGTCCGTCGCCGTCGTCGTCAAGTGAGCACGCCGACACCGCTGCCGCCACGATTGCTATAACGAGTCGCTTTTTCATAGGTAAAGTCCTCGTATTGTTCAGGGTGAACCCGCAATGGGCGTAGCGAGATAGGGGAAGCCACCGAGGTAATCAAAGCGGTCGGGCTTCGCCCCATCATTGACGACGGCGCCAGCATTCACCACCGCTGGTGCTGCTCCTGACAAATCGCATGTCTGCAAGCCATTGGGGTTGGCAGCGGTAATTGCGCCTTCAGCAACACTTAACGCAATGTCGACAACATCATCGACTGGGCGACGCCCATTTGGGAAACCCGCTAAGTCACAATCCAAAAAGCCCAACTCCCCCTGACTCACTAACGCCGTTGGCGCAATCGCGGTATTCAAGCGAAGCATTTCGCCCGGCTGTGCGGCAGCGGCTTGGTTCAGGCCGTTAACACCGGTCACGAATGCCGCGAGCAAATCGTTTCGCGGAGTGTCGGGTACGACCGTTGCACCGGGGAACAGAACATCGACCAAGACTGGTAATGTGGGATACAACACATAGGCGCCGAAGTTTTCGACATCATCTTTTGGATGGCTGGCGTTAAACTTGTCTTTGTCCGTGATCCCGATGACGACTTCATTAACTAGCGGGCTACCCAGACGAGACACCTGAGTCCAGGCACCGCCCTCCACGCTGGGCCCCTGTCCGTCAGCCGAGGCTGTCGGCCCGACGGGCTTAGCGTTCAGCAATCGTGCCTGTGGCTTGCTTGCCGTTGTCCAGGCGCCAATAACGGTTTCGCTGCCAGCGGTCACACAGCTGATCGGCAGCTCAAGCGCCAGCGACGTTACGTTTTTATCGCCGATTGTATTTGAAGCACTGTCTCGAGCGCCCAGAGGGTTGAGATTTACTTGGTCGAAGACTTGACCCAGGTTTACAACAAACCCTTCTTGGCGCTGGCCGACAAACATCTTGCCCGGAGACATGCACCCGGGAATATTAATATCGTATACGAACTGCGAGGCGTAGCCCTCGTAGTCAGGAATGGTCTTGTTGCCGATATTGTCCACCGGCTTTACGAAGCTTGTAGAACCATCAGCCAGATTCGAAACCGGCGTCGCGTTACCACTGCGGCGTGGTCCGGCAACCAGCTCCACAGAGAAAGTCTCTACGACATTCAGCAAGCCCGTACTCGTGCCACTGCCACCGCCCACGGCGGCTAACGGGACCTGTACCAAAATGTCATTGCCCTGATCGTCCTCACCGGTTTTAACCTTACCCGCATCAATCAGCCCCGCCGCTGACGCTTGACCGTAGTCGTTACTGAACTGAAACTGAAACGTCAGATCCTCAACGGCATCGCCATTATTGTCTATGTGAATTTCATAGAGCGCTTGCGGGTCCATAGTGAAGTAATTTGGGCCACCGTAGGCGTCTTGGAGTGGCTGATAATTGGCGATCAACGTCACGAATCCGTCTCGCCCAGCCTCGTAACTGCGGAACATGTAGAAGTCGGTACCGTCGACCTTGGGAGAAGACGCTATGAACGGCGCTTCTCGGTGGCTTGACGCTAGCGCTTGGGAACTAAAAATCGTCCCGAGCACAGCTAGTGCCAGGCCACTTTTGACAGGGGAACCCATAATATCACCTCGAGTTTGTACACGGTTTTATAATTGTTTACCGCTAAGGCATACGCTATGAACCAGCGTTTCGATCACCAGATGAATGGAAAGGGCAAAAAAAAGCCCGGTGGGTGCCGGGCAATTGATAAGGGTGGGTATGTTTTGTCGCAGGTCTACTGTAGCGTAGCCGCCTTAAATGCCAGTTGATCTCCATCAATTTCTGCGCGAATTTGCTGCCCCGGCGTAAACTCACCCTGCAGCAGGCGCTGCGCCAAGGGGTTTTCCAGCTGTTGCTGTATCGCACGCTTCAGCGGGCGGGCACCAAATACGGGGTCAAAGCCCACATCCGCCAGGCGATCCATCACCGCATCGCTGAGCACCAGTGACAATTCCCGTTCAGCCAACCGTTTATTGAGTATACCCAGCTGGATATGCGCGATCTCACGCACTTGCTCTCTGCCCAGCGGCTCGAATACCACCAGCTCATCGACGCGGTTAACAAACTCTGGACGGAAGTGGCCGGATACCACGTCGAGCACTGCGGAGCGAATCGCCGGGTAGTCGCTACCGCCGCGTGTCATTTCCTGGATCACATCGGAACCTAAGTTCGAGGTCATCACAATCACCGTGTTGCGAAAATCCACCGTGCGGCCCTGACCATCGGTCAGGCGGCCATCGTCGAGCACCTGCAGCAGGATGTTGAACACATCGGGGTGGGCCTTTTCAACCTCATCCAGCAACAACAGCGAATAAGGGCGACGACGCACCGCCTCAGTAAGGTAGCCGCCCTCTTCATAGCCAACGTAGCCCGGAGGCGCACCAATTAAGCGAGCGACGGAGTGCTTCTCCATAAACTCCGACATATCGATACGGACCATCGCCTCTTCGCTGTCATACAGGAAAGTTGCCAGCGCCTTGCACAGCTCGGTTTTACCCACACCGGTTGGCCCCAGGAACAGGAACGAGCCATTGGGGCGATTCGGGTCACTCAGGCCCGCGCGACTGCGGCGCACCGCATTGGAAACGGCGTCCACCGCTTCGCTCTGCCCGACAACGCGTTTGTGCAGCGCTTCTTCCATGCGCAGCAGCTTGTCTTTTTCGCCCTCCAGCATCTTGCTGATGGGAATACCCGTCCAGCGCGATACCACCTCGGCGACTTCCTCGTCCGAGACCTTGTTACGCAGCAGCTGCATTTCGCCGTGCTCTGCGGCATCTGCCGATGCAAGACGTTTTTCCATATCGGGGATCACGCCGTACTGCAGCTCCGACATCTTGGTTAGGTCGCCACTGCGACGCGCGGCCTCCAGGTCCAGCTTAGCTTGCTCGAGCTCACTCTTAATCTGCGCGCTGCCGTGCAGGGTCGCCTTCTCAGCCTTCCAAACTTCGTCGAGATCGGCGAATTCCTTCTCCACTTTATCGATATCGGCATTGAGCAAGGCGAGTTGCTTCTTGGCCGCCTCATCGTCGTCTTTCTTCACCGCTTCACGCTGAATTTTCAGTTGAATCAAGCGGCGCTCCAGCTTGTCCATCACCTCGGGCTTGGAGTCGATCTCCATGCGAATACGGCTGGCCGCCTCGTCGATCAGGTCGATGGCTTTATCCGGCAACTGGCGGTCGGTGATGTATCGCTGCGACAACTTGGTCGCCGCAATAATGGCGGAGTCAGTAATGTCGACGCCGTGGTGCACCTCGTAGCGCTCTTTCAGGCCACGCAGTATCGCGATGGTGTCCTCTTCTGAGGGTTCGTCCACCAAGACTTTTTGGAAACGACGTTCAAGCGCCGCATCTTTTTCGATGTACTGGCGGTATTCGTCCAAGGTTGTGGCGCCCACGCAATGCAGCTCACCGCGCGCCAGCGCAGGTTTGAGCATATTGCCTGCGTCCATCGCGCCGTCAGCTTTACCGGCACCGACCATGGTGTGCAGTTCATCAATAAACAGGATGACCCGCCCCTCTTCCTTGGCGAGTTCGTTAAGCACCGACTTCAGGCGCTCTTCAAAGTCACCGCGAAATTTGGCGCCGGCAAGCAGTGCCCCCAAATCCAGAGACAGCACGCGCTTGTCTTTTAAGCCCTCGGGCACCTCACCGTTAATAATGCGCTGCGCCAAGCCCTCAACGATGGCAGTTTTACCCACGCCCGGCTCGCCGATCAGCACCGGATTGTTCTTGGTACGGCGCTGCAACACTTGAATTGTGCGGCGAATTTCATCGTCGCGGCCGATCACCGGATCCAGCTTGCCCGACTCAGCGCGCTCGGTCAGATCAATGGTGTATTTATCCAAGGCCTGACGATTTTCCTCGGCCGATGCGTCGTTCACCGACTGCCCTCCTCGCAATTGTTCTATCACGGATTCAAGGCGGCTTTTCTCTATGCCAGCCTCTTTCATCACTTTGCTAATCGACGTCGCCGACTCGAGCATCGCCAACACCACAAGCTCGCTGGAAATGTAGGCATCGCCGCGTTGTTGGGAAAGTTTGTCGCTGATATTAAATACCCGCGCCAGGCCCTGCGACACATGAACATCGCCAGGGTTGCCCTCGACACGGGGTAGCTTGTCCAGGGCGTCATTAACCGCAGCGTCCAGCGCAGCGGCATTCGCCCCCGCCTGGCTGAGCATGGGTTTTACCGCGCCGCCGGACTGTTTTAGCATCGCCGCCAACAGGTGCTCGGCTTCAATATATTGGTGGTCGCGTCCCAGCGCCAAGGATTGGGCATCTTGCAGCGCGGTTTGCAGTGAGTTGGTAAATCGATCTATACGCATTCGCGGCTCTCCATCCATGCGGCCCAGCTCACGCAGAGCGATAACCGCACTATTAATAAGGTCTTTCTACTTACTAGATGGGGATGCTTCGCTGGCTTTCAAGCCTGACTGGAGAGATTTTTAGTTGTCGCGCAACAGAATAATGCTGGCCTGGCGCCCGCACTGGGGCTGTCGCCGATAGGAGTAGAACAGTTCCTCGTCGGCCACCGTGCAGTACTCTCCTCCATAGATGGCGTCGACACCGAGCGATTTCAACTGCAGCCGTGCTAATTGATACAAATCGGCGAGATATTTTCCAGAATAACCGTCTACCGGCACAAAGGCGGCGCGAATGGCCGCGGTATCCGGGCCGGAAAATTGGCACTCAAACGCTTGTAGCACCTCTTCGCCAACTTCAAAGTGTTTAGGGGAAATCGCCGGCCCCAACCACGCCATTAATTGCTGAGCGGGGCGTTCAAAGGCGGCAACGGCATTGGCGACCACACCGCTACACAGACCGCGCCAACCTGCGTGAACAGCGGCCACCTGACGCCCTGACCGGTCGCAGAGCAGCACCGGCAGGCAGTCGGCGGTTAATACGGCCAGCGCCTGGCCAATGTCCGTTGTGATGGCGGCATCGGCATCGGGCAGCGCCTGCACATCGGCCTGAGATCGATACACGGCAGTGCCATGGGTTTGGTTCAGCCATTGAATACGACGCAAGCCCTGTGGCTGCAATTGGTGGAAAAGCGCCGCGCGGTTTGCGGCGACCGCAAGCGGCTTGTCGTGAACATGCTGGGCAAGATTAAAATCCGCATACGCCCCTTCACTGGCACCGACGGTGCCCGCTGGGGCATGCCGCGTTGTGGTCAGCGCGACCACATTGTCGGGCGCTGGCCAGGCGGCGCGAATCACAACTTTTCCTCGGCATCCAATACGGCAAGTAGGGCTTGCATGTCGTCGGGCAAAGGCACTTCCCAGCTCATGGTATCGCCACTTATGGGGTGCTCGAGTTCAAGCTTGCGGGCATGCAGCGCCTGCCGGGGAAAGCTGCGCAGCATATTCACCAGCGCATCGCTCGCGCCCTTGGGCAGGCGCGGCCGACCGGCATAAGTGGCGTCGCCCACCAGAGGGTGGCGAATATGGGCCATATGCACACGAATCTGGTGGGTGCGGCCGGTTTCAAGAAAACAGCGCACGTGGCAGTGGTCGCGATAACGTTTTTGCAGGCGATAATGCGTAATCGCCTCCTTGCCGCCAAACTGCACCACCGCCATTTTTGTGCGCTGCTGAGGGTGACGCCCCATTGGCTCCTCAACCTTACCCCCACCGGTCATGCTGCCCATCACAACGGCGTCGTATTCACGGTGAACATCGCGCGCTTGCAGCTGCGCCACCAAGTCGGCGTGGGCTTGCAGCGTTTTGGCAACCACCATGAGTCCTGTAGTATCGCGGTCGAGACGGTGAACAATACCCGCGCGCGGCACGCTATCAATACTCGGGCAGTGACTGAGTAGGGCATTAAGTAGGGTGCCGCTGGGATTACCGGCACCCGGGTGAACAACCAGGCCAGCGGGCTTATTGATCACGATAATATCGTCGTCTTCATAGACGATATCCAACGCTATCGCCTCGGCCTCAAAACGCCCCTCGGGTTGCAGCTCCGCTTGCAGGGTCAGCACGTCGCCTTCGTGAACCTTGTCCCGAGGGCGGCAGCTGCTGTGATTGGCCGTTAATTGGCCGCCTTTTATCCAGCTTTGTAGGCGCGATCGCGAATATTCGGGGAACAAGGCGCTGGCGGCCTGGTCGAAACGTGCAAAGTTGAGGTCGGCGGGAACGATTTCCTGGCGATTGATGGTTTCTGTCATAGTGATTCTCCGAGGCCTTCTTTATACCACTGACACGCTGTGGTTAAATAGCAGGCCCTCGCAAATGCGGGGTTCTTCCGCCATTTGGAACGGGTAAATGAAAGCGTTTAACAAGCTCCTAGCACTCCTTCTCATCGCCACCCTCGCGGGTTGCGCCAGCGAACCTGAACGACAGGAACTGTCGGAGCGGGAGATATACGAAACCGCGCAAGGCTACCTGAACAGCAAGAACTTTTCACTGGCTATTCAGAACCTACAGCTTTTGGAAAGCCGCTACCCCTTCGGCCCCTATGCCGAACAAGCGCAGCTGGAGATTATCTACGCCTACTATCGCGGCGGTGACAACGAGGCAGCGATCGCTGCTGCCGATCGCTTTATTCGCCTGCACCCACAGCACGAGAAAGTGGATTACGCTTACTACATGCGCGGCCTCTCGAACTACACCGAGGGAGAGGGCCTGCTGGAACGCTTCATCCCCACTGACATGACCCAGCGCGACCCGGGTTCAGCGATCCAATCCTTCGAGGATTTTCGTCAGCTGTTGCAGCGCTTCCCGAATAGCGTGTACGCCGACGATGCGCGCGCCCGGATGATCTACCTGCGCAACCGTCTCGCGCGCTACGAGATCAATGTGGCGAATTACTACTTCAAGCGCAAAGCCTACTTGGCCGCGGCCAACCGCGGGCGCTATGTTATCGAAAATTTGCCGCAAACACCGGCCGTACCCGATGCACTGGCGGTAATGGTGCAAGCCTATCTGCTGTTAGGCATGGATGATCTGGCGGAGCAGTCACTTGCCGTGTTGCGCAAGAACTATCCTGACCACCCCAACCTCGACAAAAACGGTAACTTCATCAGCGAAGTCGGTATCGAACAGGAAGGCTCATTTATCAATAAAGCCACCTTCGGCCTGTTTGACCGCTATGAGCCGCCGCGTTTTGACAACCGCAGCAAGAGTGAAGAATAGGTCGTCGCGACGGCGAGGTACAAAAAAAGGGCGCCATAGGCGCCCTTTTTTATTTCCGGTCTATCAATCACCAATCGGCCATTTCTGAGTGATGGGGTAGCGACGGTCACGCCCGAAGCCTCTCTCGGTGATGCGCGTACCGATCGGCGCTTGCCGACGCTTGTACTCGTTTAAATCTACCAGGCGCAGTACCCTGTACACGGTGTCGCGGTCAAAGCCATCGGCGATAATCGCTTCAGCGCTTTCATCGCGCTCAATATAGCGCTCCAGGATTTCATCCAGCGTATCGTAGGGCGGCAGGTTGTCTTCATCTTTCTGATCTGGCGCCAACTCAGCCGAGGGCGGCCTGTCGATAACGCGCTGCGGGATCGCTGGAGAGCGAGTATTGCGATAGCGAGCCAGTTCAAACACCCGGGTTTTGGCGACATCTTTCAGTACGTCAAAGCCACCGGCCATATCGCCGTATAGCGTCGAGTAGCCGACCGCCACTTCGCTTTTGTTGCCCGTGGTGAGGACCAGGTAGCCCTTTTTGTTGGAGATTGCCATCAACAGAACACCACGACAGCGGGCCTGTAGGTTCTGCTCCGTGGTATCGACCTGGGTGCCGGCAAACTCGTCTGCCAACGTCGCCATGAAGGCGTCGTACATCGGCTCGATCGACAGACAGGAGTAGCGCACACCCAACATATTCGCCTGTTCCTCGGCATCTTCAACGCTCATGGACGCCGTGTAGCGAAAGGGCATCATCACCGCCTCCACGCGCTCAGGGCCCAGCGCGTCTACGGCAATCGCCAGCGTCAAACCGGAATCAATACCGCCTGACAAACCCAACACCACGCCCTTAAAGCCATTTTTCTCAACGTAGTCGCGCACCCCCAGCACCAGCGTTTCGTAGACATCGTCCAGCACCGGCTTAAGGTCGGTCACCGCCCCTTCATCAATGCTCAGCGTGCCGTCCTGCCAATGTGCCGTAACACAGGCCAGATGCTCGACATAGGCGGGGCTTCGCGCCAGTAATTCGCCCTCTTTGGAAACCACCATTGACGCGCCATCAAACACCAGTTCGTCCTGCCCTCCCACCAAATTGCAGTAGACGATGGGCATGCCGCCTTGCCAGGCCCGTTGCGCCAGCAGGGCTTCGCGCTCTATCTGCTTACCCGCATGGAAGGGCGAGGCGCTCATATTCAACATCAGCTGTGCCCCGGCGGCTCTGGCAGCCGCGGTGGGGCCATCCTGCCAAATGTCTTCGCAAATACTCAGCGCCGTGGGCACACCAAACAGGTCAAAGACGACGCTTTCACGGCCTTCTTTGAAGTAGCGCTTTTCATCAAATACGCGGTAGTTCGGCAAACATTGCTTGTGGTATTCGTGGAGCAAACGGCCGCGGTAGAACACCCCGGCCGTGTTGTACAAACCCTGCTCTCGGCTGCGCGGATAGCCAACAACGATATAGGTCTCTTTCGCGGCTTTGGCAATGCGCGCCAACGCGCGCTCTACACGATGACTGATGCTGCTGCGCAGCAGCAAATCTTCGGGTGGATACCCCGTTACAACAAGCTCTGGGAACAATATGAGCTGGGGGTTGTGCGCCTGCATTGCCTGTTCAACGGCGTTGAGAATTTTGTCGGTGTTGCCTTCGATGTCCCCTACTACCGGGTTGATCTGAGCAGTAACAATACGAAGCGTGGTCATGAATCTGTGTATCCCCGTTAATAGGCGTTGGCTTACCGCGGTGCGCAGGCATTCTATCAAAACTCGCGATGTGCATCCGCAGGAATTGCCAGATACACTTATTGGCATTATCTGAACGAGATCATCATGCATAGCGCCAGCATCGACCACAGCCAACGCCGCGCCGTCATGCGGGTATATGCGGTGTACCGCCTGCTGCTAGCCAGCGCGCTGTTTTTCATCTTCATTTACGGCTTCAGTCAATCAGTGCTGGGGAGCACCGCCCCCGGCATCTATTCGCTGATTTCCTTTGCTTACCTGGCTTTTTCACTGCTTGCCTTGTTCCAGCACTTGCTGACCAGTCGTCACTACCACGACACGGGGCTGTTCTTCGAGTTTTTCATCGACATTGGCTGCATCATGCTGATGAGCTACTGCTCGGCAAGCGCCGACTCTGGCCTCGCCTCCCTGTTGATGGTTAGCATCAGCGCTGCCAGCATGACCTTACCCGCCCGCTTGTGCCTGTCTCTGGCCTCGTTGGCGACCATCAGCGCCATCGCCGAAGTTGCAGCCAACACCCTGTACGAGCGCGTAGAGACCCAGCAATTTGTCGTCGCTGGCATGATGGGGATGGCCTATTTTTCGACAGCCATTGCCATTCGCTACCTCAGCCAACGAATTATTTCCGCTCAGCAGTTGGCAGAGCGCCGCCGCAGTGACTTAGAGCGGCTATCGCAAATCAACCAAAGCATTGTGCAACGAATGCAGACTGGCATTGTGGTCATGTCACGCAGTGGCCGAATCAAGCTCTGCAACGCCGCCGCCGCAGAGCTCTTACAAGTCCCCTACCAACGCCGACCCGACACACTCTATGCTCCCCCGCAAATCACCGCGCTCACCGCACCGGGTAGCAGCTTGTCGAAAATCATTCAGTTGCAGCCCTCCGGTGTGGAATTACACGTCAACATCGCCCAGCTGGACCAAGACAACGACGAAGACTTCCTGCTGTATATTGAAAATATCAGCAAGATCAATCAGCGCGCGCAAAACTTGAAGCTCGCCTCGCTTGGGCGCTTCACCGCCAGCATCGCGCATGAAATACGCAACCCTCTTTCGGCAATCAGCCATGCGGCGCAACTGCTCGCCGAAGGCCCTCACCTCGACGATGGCGATGCGCGCTTTGTCGGCATTATCCAAAACCATGCAAAACGCATGGACGATATTGTGAAAAATGTTCTCGAGCTGTCTCGCGGCCGACTGCCCAAACCTGAGGCCTTCGCACTAATGCCCTGGTTGCAGCGCTTTTGCCGGGACTGGCACAGCATTCATCAAGGGCAAATTCAGCTGCTAACTGACGACTCACAATGCAGTAACGACACAGTGAATGTCGACCAAAGCCAATTAAACCAGATACTGAGTAATATCACAGAGAACGGTATTCGCCATAGCCTGGCAGAGGCCGACAAGGCCGTTATCCGCTACCGTTTGAGCAACGGTATTAGCGGCGGTGTAACACTGGATATCATCGATAATGGCCCCGGCATTTCACAGGACAATCAAGACAAAATCTTTGAGCCCTTTTTCACCACGGAGTCTCAAGGCAATGGGCTCGGTTTGTACCTTTGCCGCGAGCTCTGCCTGGCGAACCAAATCGCTATTAGCTACCGGCGGGAACCCAGCGGCGACAGCTGTTTTCGATTACAATTCGCCCACCCGCAGCGCAGTGCGTTCCCCGATTAAGACTGACAAGCCGATATGACACAGAAAACCGTACTCATCATTGACGACGAACCGGATATTCGCGAACTTCTGGAAATTACCATCAGTCGCATGGGCCTTCATACCGAGTCGGTCGGCTGTGTCAGTGACGCTATCGCGCTCCTGCAGCAAAACACTATTCAGCTTTGTCTTACCGATATCAAATTGCCAGATGGCTCGGGCTTGGACGTCGTTCACCACATCCAGCAGCAGTGCAGTGAAACCGCCGTTGCGGTGTTAACCGCCTACGGCAGCACAGAGCTTGCCGTCGAAGCGCTAAAGGCGGGGGCATTCGACTTCATCAATAAGCCGGTGTCTATTGAGCAGTTGCGCAACCTGATCAAAACCGCCCTGCAACTGGAAAGTAGCAGCGCCACCGCCATCGACAGCAGCCGCAACACCCGCTTACTCGGCGAAACCGACGTTATCAGCCGACTGCGCCAGCAAATCACCAAGCTTGCCCGCAGCCAGGCTCCCGTCTACATCAGTGGCGAATCGGGCAGTGGCAAGGAAGTGGTGGCGCGCATGATCCACGCCAATGGACCGCGCCGCAATGCTCCCTTTGTCCCAGTGAACTGTGGCGCCATCCCAGACGAGCTTGTCGAAAGTGAGTTTTTTGGTCATGTTAAGGGCAGTTTTACTGGCGCCTACGGTGATAAGGAAGGCTTATTTGAAGCCGCCAATGGCGGCACTCTCTTCCTAGACGAAGTCGCCGACCTGCCGCTGAACATGCAGGTTAAACTGCTTCGTGCCATTCAGGAAAAGGCAGTGCGACGCATCGGTTCAAATGAGGAAATTGCCGTCGACGTTCGCATACTCAGTGCCACGCATAGAGACCTATCCCGCGAAGTCGCCTCAGAACACTTCCGCAGTGACCTGTTCTACCGTATTAACGTTATCGAGGTCGCGGTGCCCAGCCTACGGCAACGGGTCAGCGACATCCCGTTACTAGCCAACTTTATGCTAGAGAAAATCGCTAGCGAGTGGGGTATACCGGCCCCCCGCCTCAGTGAAGATGCTCTTAATGCGTTGAGCAGTTACCCCTTTCCCGGCAATGTCCGCGAGTTGGAAAACATTATTGAACGCGCCGCAACACTGTGCGACGACGAGATCATCACTGCCAAGGACCTATCGCTACCGGCATCAAATAGCAGCGTGAACCCGGATAAACATACCGACCACCTATCGGCAGCTATCGGAGACGTGGAGGGGTATCTGGCGAGCATTGAACAAAACATTATCAATGCCGCGCTAAAAGCCCAACAGGGCAATAAGACGGAGTCAGCGAAGTTGCTGGGGCTTACCTTCCGGCAATTTCGCTACAAACTAAAGAAGTACAACCTCGACTAATGAACTCACAGAACGAAAAAGGCAGCCGAGGCTGCCTTTTTCTTTATTCGTAATACCAGTAGGTGCGTTTTCGCCCGCCGGACAGGTCGAGCGCGGGGGTGCTGGGATCAAAGGGTGATGGCCCCGCCCCACCAATCACAAAGGGCACGGTTTTTCCGTCAATCGTCACA
This sequence comes from Spongiibacter sp. C9W, assembly GCF_057370015.1. Classification (NCBI taxonomy): domain Bacteria; kingdom Pseudomonadati; phylum Pseudomonadota; class Gammaproteobacteria; order Cellvibrionales; family Spongiibacteraceae; genus Spongiibacter; species Spongiibacter sp. C9W. The sequence goes on along the minus strand of NZ_CM170672.1, from coordinate 3,020,678 downwards.
AGCCCGGCAATGGGCGACGGTGGAAGTCCACCACCAGAGAATTCATTTCTCTGCCGCTCACCCGTCACAAGGTTCACGACATAGGCGCCGGCGTTACCCAAATTTGCACTGCAACTTTCAGCATCGGGCACATCCGGCTGGTTGGTACCAAAATAGACTTTCCCGGCAACCGCCAATGGTGCGTTAACGCCTTTTTCACCCACCAACAGGTCAAAGTAATACCCTGCGACACCGCTATCCAAACCACTAAAATACAGTTCGGTCGCTCCTTCGCTACCACAGGACACAATGCCACCGCTGCCGTCGGTACACTGCAAAGTGCTTTGGTCAACGAGGTCACTTACGGTCACCGCCGAGTGAGTCGAGGGCATCGACTTACCGGTATTTTTGTCCATAATCATGAAAAACTTATTCTCGACATTGTAGGCAAGCCCGGCGGTGGTGCTACTGGTATAAAGCGGGTGCTCGCGGTCGCCGGAGACCGCCACCACAGCGTCGAAATTATTCGTGGGCACGACATCCGGGGCGAAGAGGAATTTCCGAGCACTGTTGCCACTGCCCCCCAAGCTTGCGAACTTATTGACTTCAATGTCGCTAAAGGCGGTTGTCGCGGGGCTGGCTGCCTCAAGGTCAACACGCCATATATTCCCGCCCACATCTGCCGCATAGAGGCGGTCGGTGAAGCCATCTAAGTCCTTATCCAGAACCGTTACATCAGCGGGAAACGATTTCGTCATCGCGGAAACGGTCTCGCAGTGTCCGCCTGTTGCCACGGTGACACCGGTACAGTCAGCCAGCGCTGCCCACAGTACTCCTCCCGTCATCGCATCCAGAATGAGAATACCCCGCCCCTGGCTATTCGTCGCAGGTGCTGGCTCTTGGTCCTCGGCAGGGTCGTAGCCCGCCCCTAAGATCAATACGGGGTTGCTGTGACCTTTGATTAAGGTCAGCTGGGCCTGCGACCATGTCTGCCCCAACTCCGGAACCTGATCATTCGTCAGCGACCACAGATAACGCGGTTCCGCGACATTGCTGACATCGAGTGCATAAAGTAAACGTCCGCCACGGCGCGCCGACATAAAGATCAAGGACTTTCCAGACGTGGGCTTACCGGTGCGCTTGTCCTGCAGAATCGTGGTGTTTCCGTCGAAAAAGTAGTCGCGCGGCTGAGCCCGGCTGTCGAGCACATTTGGGTACTTCACCAGCGGGTCGTTATTGAATTGCCGCTTAAACTTGCCAAAGAACTCCGGCGCAATAAAGCTCCATAACTCACCACCGGGTTGTACGCCGGCGATATTACCTGCCTGATTACCATTGATGGCGTGGAAGTGGCCATCGTTGGAGCCGTAGAACACAACAACCCCGGTAGTGCCGCCGTAGTTGATAACCGCGGGGCGTGAGTGCAGGACATCTGCATGAATCGACCCACGCGCGGTGATCGGACAATCGCTCCCGCGTAGCTCGGGCGGGCATGGGCCTCGACGGCTTTCATTGCCGATAATATCTTCCCCCCGTACCCAGTCGATGAGGGTCTCGGCGGTTAGCGACACTGCACTGCTGCCACAACTTACATTGTTGTTTTCCGCAAGCACGTAGTCCCCAAGCCTTAGCACATAGTTATCGGCATCGGTAAGCGCGATCACACTGCCAAGCACTGTGCCGTTCAGCAGAGCGCTGTTGTGTGTATTGGTCGTAGAGCCAACTGTACAGCCCGTCAATTCAACTTGGTCGCCCAATGACAAGCCATGGGAGGTTTGCGCGACACGAGCAGCCCGACTCACTTCAACAATCACCGCACCGTTATATGTCTGGCCATCGGGGATATTTCGAGAGGCAACGTCAAAACTGGTGGCCGTGACATTGCTAATACTGCACGGTTCGGCAAAGGTACAGCTCTGTTTATTAGCCTGCAGCGATTCATTCCATGCGTTTAGTATTACTACCTTATCGGTTGAGGCGTTCAGCTGAGTACCGCCACTACCATCATGAGTGATAGTGCAGGTGATATTATTGCCATTACCTGAGCAGCTTGTTGATATCGTTTCGCCATCGTCATAGCGACCCACACTGATCGATGCAGTCCCGCCCTCTTCGGCGGCGCCCAGCTCTGCATCAAGCTGCGAAACTAGCGCGGTATTCGTCGTCTTAAATTCAGGTAAAACCGACGTGCTCGGACAACTCCCAACACTGTTACAGGTATAGACTTTGCGGCCTGATGACGTGGTCAGGTTATTCACCCGCAACAGCTGGCCCGCACCACCCTTCTCAACTAAATCACCGTCTGGCGAATCAAACGCGAAGCCCTCACCTTCCGGGCTGTTACGCCAGAAACCATCCAGTGGCCAATCCGCCACAGCGGCGCCTGACGCATCCTTGGGCGTGTTTGTCGTCCAGAAACTCACTGCATCATCAACAATTGCTCCGGTGATGGGGTTAGTAACAGAAGTAACCACCGACGCCACATCCTGGGTCGAATCTGTTAAAACGATATTTCCACCGGCGTCAAAACCGAGCTGATACTGTTTAACGTTGCCGTTCCAGCGGGGTGCCGCATCGCTATCGGGTCTAAAACTGGCGATATAAACCTGGTTAAGAAAAGTACCTTGCGTGTTGGCACTAACGGGCAGTGTCGCCGATGAAAATGCACTGTTAATATCCTGCACTTCATTGAATATCTGCAGGAGCACCTCCGCCAAACCAGCATGATTATCGGCAGTCACCTTGAAGGCCTTGCCGCCACCGACATTGGCTAAATCTGCGAGGAAGTTGATCTCGCCAGCCAGCTTTGTTTCTAAGCTAGGATCGTAAACCGCTATAGAGTAGGTACTGACATTGCGATCAGATTGTGCGCTGTCACTGGTATCTACCAAGTTCATAAACTGCGCCCATTCATCACCCCAGTATTTATTATTGGACGAATCTGAATTACTAAGCTGGGTAACCGCACGCGGTGTGGCAAAAAATTTATACTGAGAGGAACCGGTGCTGTAGGAAAATTCATTTGTTAATTGGTTTTTCAATAACGTGTCCGGACTACCAATACCGTCGGCAACACTCGAGTTCTCCTTGGTCGCATTGCCTATATAGACGAGCACGGCGTCGCGACACTGGGTTGCCGTTTCCGCGAGTCCGGAGTAGTCAACCCCTGAACAAGAGGTCGCCAAACCATTCAGCATGGCCCAGCTTTCGGCGATCAAGTCGCCCAGTCGCGATTGGTTCGCAAGATTGTTTTTATCAATACTCTTTAGCTTGGTGATGAAGCTGTTGATGCCAGAGCTGTCCATCAGTGTTGGTGGCACGAGCAGATAGCCGCAACTATTATTACCATTGCCCAGGCCCGTGCCATTATTGAAGCTACTGTAACCAGTTTCATTGAATACCATCAGGCCGATTTTAATCGCACCCAACAAATAGTCGTTCTCTATGTCTAGCAGCGACAGCATGGTATTTACCAAGGCACACTGTTCCATACCGCCCACCGTATCGCCAAGTGATGGGGCAGCGCCGCTATCTCCGTAAACGCAGCCGTGGGTGACGTTGGCATTGGAATTCGCCGTACTATGCCAGCCGAGTAACACAGTAGGAGGGTTAGCCCCCCCTGGGGTGATCCCTGCAAATAAATCGATATCCTCTGCCTGTGTCGGCGCAGATATCGCCATAAATATAAGCGACAGACGGATCCAACTAATTAGCGTTTTCATGGCCTTCACTCTTTCCAACACCGGTTATACCGGAAAATTAATTCAAACAGGGCGTCCCAATGACTTCGCGCAAATACACCCCTTGGTGCATTTCCAAGCGGCTTTTAGTCTTGGCATCCCCCACTGTTGCGGCAATATCCCAGCGCATTTTCGTACACCAGGAGTTACCTTGGAGGGCAACATCGTCGTCCGTCAGGACACCACTGGTATTATTTTTTCCAGTCCCCAGACACTGAGCATCCGCCGGATCAGCGACATCAAGCTCTACCTGCTTTATTGGGTCTGTACTCAGACAAGTTGGCGGCGCGACCACAGCGATCACGTCATCGCTACCGTCGCCGTTGAAGTCGCTGCCGAACTCGGTATTCCCATCTGGCAATGGAATTGCGAAATTAGCCGGATTGCTGACAAAAGATTCTATGGCGTTACTCGCCGCATTTTTTGACTCGATGTGATACTGCTGATTGCCGGCAATCTTAAAATTGATATTGCTGCCGCTCAGCATGCTGACAATAATAACGCTGAAGATACCCAACATGACGAGTACCACGATTAATACCAAGCCTGATTGTCGCTTTATACTTATCATTCTCTCGGCCCCGCAACATTAGGTATTAACACAACGGTCGACACAACTTGCCGTTTAAAACGATCGTCGAAAGGCCCCACCCTATCAGCACGACCAAGGTCAAAGGTGTCGTCAACTGGTTCTGCCAAAACCGGTTCTTCAGAGCGAATCAATAAATGTACGCGTACAGCAACGGTGTCCCGCCAGTTTTCCGTTGCCGTACCAGACCACTCTGCCGCAGGGCAGCCACTGGGCACAACAGCGGCACCCGGATCACTCACATAGCAATCGGGGCCACCATCGATGTCTAAATCTAATCCATATTCGATATGCAGGTCTTCGACGCCGGAGACCAGCGGAAGTACGCGCCGAACCCCACTGCTGTACTCCAGCATTTTAAGTGTGGGGCGACCATCACCACCATCGGCACAATCTTCACAATCGCTTATAAAATAGCCGCGAACGAGATAAGGGCGAGCGCTGGCTAATGACGCGCAGCCCTTGGCTCGCAAGGTAAGTGCCGCAGGGTCTGTATTCAGTACATAAGGCAGAGCATCGAGTTCACAGTCTGAAACCTGCAAGTAGGGCGTCGTGTTTCCCGTCGCGATGCTCGCGACGTCCACCTCTGCAACATCCACACGATGAATATTCAGCATCGGCGAGTTCGCCACGGGACTATCTGCGCTAATACATGCCGGCATTGTGGCGCCGCTGACAACACCAGACACTGCCAGCGGCAGCGCAAGCGTACTCGGATCAAAGCCTAAGTCACTCGCATTGCCACTATTTACGCATGGGTCAACGAGCTGGTAATCGGCCACACCAACACCCGGATGATAGGTGCCGAGAAAACCCGCCAGTGCCAACTCTTCATTCAGTGCATGCAGAGCATACCGCCCGCTCTCTGCTTGATCTGATACCAGAGAGAGCTTGGTGCGGGTCTGACTGACGGAGGCAACTAAGGAAATAATCCCCAATAGCATAAAGGCGCCCAAACCCAGAGCAATCATGAGCTCAACCAAAGAAAGGCCCCGTTGCTGCCGCCTAGACAGGTTCACGTTAAGTCTCCAATTCGCACGATCGCGGTAACAATTCTTCGCTGCTTTTCGTCACCGTATTGGTTCTTTCCACAGGTCAAGTTATCAGAGGGCGCAGAGGTTTCATTCAGGCCTTGCCAGGCGACACTCACGCGGTATCGACGCGTGGCGGCGTCTAGTTGTTGTATACAACCACGGGCGCCAACCATCGCGCCGATACTCTCGTCGCTTTTATTTTGTTGGGCGCTGCCAATCAATGCGGCATTCCACTGCGAAAGATCCTCGTCTGCGGTCTCGCGCTGCTCGGCAGAACCTTGAGCACAGGCGGGCGGAGTGGAGGCACCATGCCCTAAGACCATACCTGTGGCACCCGCAGAATAACAACTCACGACAATCCGGTTTGCATTAATCCGACTCACCATATCCTGGAGTAAATTAAGCGCCTGTAAGCGCTGATAAGCCTCCACTTCCTGCTGAACAGAGCGCGCTATCAAGCCCGCTCCGCCCATTAAACCGACCAGGACAATAAGTAGGGCAACAAGAATCTCCACTAAGGTAAATCCGACTTGCCGTTTTGGCATTAGCAGCCTCCCTTCCGGCTTCGCGGGCGGCCGCTGAGGCTTATATCCACACAGTAGGCGTTTGCGGTATTCCCGGAATCGGGCACTAGACTGAACTCTGCCGCGGCATTGCTCCGTCCCGAGCCGTTAAACTGCACCGTATTGACCGCGCTGGTAATGGTCAGGCTCGGCTGAGACGGTGCGACCTGTAGTACAGTTGCACCATCGAGTACCTGCCACCCCTTGTTCCAGTTATCGCCAATTCGACTGACACTAACCACCGCGTTGCGCTTAATTGCCTCACTGCGCGCCAAGTCAATGGTAGACCGTAAGGTATCGGCAGCGCTGCGAACGCGCTGGCGCTCAATAACGTCGTTGAATGACGGCGCCGCAATGGCGGTCACGATGGCCACTACCGCCAAGGTTACTAACAGCTCAAGTAACGTAAAGCCTCTAAACCTACTTATTCCCAGCATCGCGTTGCCCCCGAGGCATAACCTTTTTCTCCCTTATTGTTCAGGGTAAGCGTCCCGCAATCATCGCGACTTGCCTGCGTCCCCTTCGGAGCAGCGCTAATCATATAGCTAGGAGGGTTAGCAGTGTTGTCGGCCGTCACACTAACGACATACGCGCCGGAAATTTCTGACGGCAAAGAAGCGCCGAGGGTAGCAAGGTCGGCAGCATAACTGCGATTGTCCAAGTAAAATCGCTCTTGCATATTTGCCACCTCCATCGCGAAGTTTTGCGCTGCCGATCGATTCGTGCGCACGACATACTCCTGATAAGAGGGCAGCGCTACGGCAACCAATATGCCAATGATCGCGACAGTGATCATTAATTCAATCAGGGTAAAACCGGAAATATCTTTAGCTCGCACTCGGCCTCTTCTCCCAAGCATGGAAATTATTATCGGCCGAACAAATGGAGCATTGCGTAAGGGTGCCGGTAGCAGGTACCAGCGACTTTCCGTAGTCATTGTGATGGTTTGCAAAAGCACAAACGCTTAAATGCCAATCAGCACGGCCAGCACTTTGATTATAATTCTATAGCGACTGGGCAAGAATACGCAGATTTACCGCCATGTACAAAACAAATGACGTGTTTCGCGAGCCACTCGACACCTCTGAAAACGCGTATGGACACCCGCATATCTACGTATAACGGCACTACCTGCGCCAGCAGTCGGCCAGGGATTTAGTCGATCCAGAGGGCTTGTTTTTTAACGCCATATCACCCGTTTCATCCAGAGTGAAATCTCCACAACTGTCGCCCGCCATCGTACCTCTGCGCGCTGCGATCAAGGTAAACGTATTCGCTGTCGGTGTGCCATCCGCAGATATCGTGTAATACGTTCCGCCATTCTCCGGCACCCGAGAGGGAAACACCGCAGGCAAGTCACTCCCCCCGGCAGTGGTGGTATAACGACCATTAGCGGAGTAGTAGCGCTCTAGCGCCTGGGCGCCAATCATCAGGGCATTGGCCGCTTCGTTGCGCCGCGACTTAGCCACTTGCTCTTGATAACTCGGGTAGGCAATCGAGGCGAGTATTGCCACGATTGCCACGGTGATCATGAGCTCTATCAAGGTAAATCCATTAAATAAATGGCGATGAGTCATTACTGTAATTGCCTCCAAGACTGTCGCCCAACAATACCGTTGTCATCGCCCTTTTCGACCACAATGCCGATAGTACCGCTGCTGCCTGAGGTGAATTTATACTCGATATCACCGGCGCTAACGATACCTGGGGTCTTAATAATTTCGTTGCTTCCACGGCCACTAATTGGCAAGTACTCACCGTTGTAGAGCACAACATCCAACTCGTTAATCAGCCCGTCACCGTTCGTATCCAGAACCGGATCGGCGTAACGCCCACCGGTCTGCGCATCCAATTCCATCAACCAACTACGCCCGCCAAACCCGCAAATATTGTCAGTAGGTATTAGCGTGGTAAACACGATACGGCCATTGCGTAGTATCGGGCGCGATACTGCGCGCTCGCCCTCGACGCTATTCGGTGGCTGCAATGGCAGGCGCCAACCGTAATCGGGGGCGTCATCCGCCGCGTTATTGGTCACGAGGCGTACTTGAAAGGGGGTGTTACTGCCGTCTTTAGTAACGCCTACCTGCTCGAAGATCACATCCTGCACGAGCAAGTCCGAGCGGCTTACCGCCGCATCGACATCCCGAATGCCGTAGAAGTCCTGCAGTTGTGGGCTATTACCCACCTTGGCATCCCCGGTTTCGAAGAACTTACCGGTACCAAAATAAACGTAGTACCCACCTTCTTGATGGTTGCCAACTGTTGGTCGGCTTGTAATGGGCTGAGGATCGCCATTGTCATCGACTGCGGTGAACAGCGGTGCGGGGTTAGACCCGGATTTCAACGCGACTTCCCACTTGTTTGCCGTACTGCCACGCAAATCAAATTTCCACAAATTGCCTTGCAAATCCCCGGCATAAACAAAATCCGTTACGCGGTCGCCATCAACGTCGACAGGCACGGGAGAAGCGAGGCCATTTCCAGAGCCTGTAACCCCGGTATCAATGGCCTTCAACAACTTGCCGTCGGCCAGATCAACGATAAACAATTTTACGTTGTCGCCGGAATTATAGCCGTTGCCAAAAACGGCAACCCACTGATTACCCGCGGCGAGGCGCGCAATGGCGGGCGCACTCATCGCGACACCCAATTTATCGGTATCGCTACTGGAGGTTGAAAATTCCCAGAGGAAATTGTTCTTACTCATCGCTTCTGGGTCAGTGACATCCACCGCAAAGACTGACCGCCCACCGGCCCCCATCGCAGCGACAGTTACGGTGCGCCACTTATTCACCAGGTAGGCGTCACTCACGCGCGGCGAACCGTCTACATAGTAACGGTGCTGATAGTCCGGGTCGGCCAGTTCTGCAATTGCCGTATACGATGCGGCAGGCATAAAGCTGAATAGCTCTTTACCATTATCTGCATGAAACCCGTGCAACATACCATCATTCGCCCCAACTACTATGAATGGTGGGCGTGCTTTCTTGGACTTTAGAAAAGTCCTGTAAGTGCTACCCTCTGTACCGGAGAGCACGTGGAAACCATAGTCATCAAGATTTCCTGAAAAGGCGGGGTCGGAATTAACAATATCGCCCAGTATTGCGCCGCGACTTCTAAACGCTTTTCCCTCCTGGCTGCGATCGCCTCGCAGCCAATTCAGAAGCAGCTGGCCGTCGGCAATGCTACCGCCATTGCGAAGCGCATCGCGCTGAGTTATATCTAGCAACGACCAAGACGACGTCGAAAAATCAACTGCGGTTGTGGTCAATGCTCCCGGCGCCCCCACCGCAGTAAACACCTTTCGAGACGACACCGTTCCATAACTATCTTTTTGACTATCCCACTTCACATCGCCCAGCGTGCCGTCATCATTCACCTTGTAGGCGACCATCCTGCCGCTCCAATCCAAGCTGTTAAAGCTGGCTTGGTAGACCAAAGTGCCAGAATCCAGACGCGTCGAGTTTGCCGCAATGGCCGATGCAGAGGATTTGGCTTCGTTGGCGATAACCTGCAAAGCATCCGACAACTCATCGGCGAACGTGCCGGGGTCGGCTGCACTAAAAAAGCCGCCGCGTGAATTCACCGCCGCGTGAAGCAGGTCATCGATTTTATGTTGATCCGCACTGGTGGGGTTGGGCCATGAAATTGATGCACCGCTCTCAATCGCGGCAAAAGCGGTATCCGGGTCTATCGTTCCCGTCACACCTAAACCAACGCCAAAAGTCACCATATGCTGCCAAAAAGCCGGGTTCCCTTTTGTAACGGGCACAACGTTATCGAGGTCGTTGCGCAAATCATTTTTCCAGTAGTACATGGCAACATCTGCCAAGGTATCGTCTCGGCTGTCGGAAAACGGCGGCACGGCCTTATAGGTGTAGTTATTACCCGTGGGCGAAGAATGACCCGGGTTATTCGAGCCATCATTATTCTTACCTGGATCACCGCTGACATCACTACCCGACCAATAACCGTCGGTCACCAGCACCGAGTAATTTCGACGGCACTCTAAATCGGGCTCATCATCATTCAACCCAGGACTTTTTGACCAAGGCCCTCTATTATCCCTTCGCATATAATATTGTCCCGCTAAATTTAGCGCACCGCGAAGAGGGGTGCCGTCTGCTGGTATATCGATATTGTAGAGAGAGTCAAAAAACGTCGCTCTATCGCTACCCTCAAATACTCTAACTCCGTGTTTAATCATTTTTGTATTGACGCCATCAACCCGGCTCTCAGTGGCATTTAAACTACCAAAGCCTACCCTCAGGTTAGAGCCATGCTGAACGAAAGCAAACCCTGACCCGGCGCGTGCTGCATTTATTCGCGAGCGATAATAGCTATACCAATTCGCAAAGTTTTGAATTTCTTCGTCATAGGTGCAGGTCGCCTCTTCCGCCTGGGCACAGTCGTCTCTAGACTCTCGGCCATGACCAACAAAAGTGCCACCGCTCCTAATTTCAACCTTTGTATAATTCGATACATTCCATTGATCACCTGCCCCTCGATACCAATAGTACTTGGCTGGCCAAAACTTCTCGTTAGAACCATCGTCCCATACACAAGCTCCTTCTTTGTCGCAGTCAATCCATCCATGTGTCTTCCAACCATTGTCGTCAGGCTCTCTAAACTCTGCGATATCGCCATTATTTCGCCTCGTCATATCTCTACAATAATCGGAACCACTACCTACTCGGTCGGCAGGGTTATGCGGAGCACAATTAATATCAGCATTGGGATAAGAGCTGCCATCCGCCTTAACCCATGGCCAATATGTTATCGACGGGTTGTAATAAAGCGCATTTAACTGTGGCGAGCGGCTTCGCACATTAAATGCAGATCTATCGTCGTTAGTCACAATCCTATTTGAATAATATTTTGGATCCCCATATACGCCCCGAACTCGTGGATATAAAAAGCGTGCGTCAGCCTGTATATTTTCACCGGGCATTATTTCGAATCGCATTGAACCAGAATCGTCAAGTATATATAGCACGTTAGGCTCGGCATTCTGCGCTAGAAATAATGGCGATTGCGCTATGTTCCCATCAGACACCACATCAACACAGTTTTTCCTCGGCCCTTCAACAGTGAACCGTGCCTTGCACTTTTTCTCTCTATTTTTGAATGCCTTAACGGTTAAATGATTCGAATTATAAAAGTAGGAACTGGCACTGCAGGAATGCTTACTCGCATTCTTAGGCTGCCAAGTAACTACTCGATCAATACTCTCTAAGTCGTCAAAAGTGTATGTATCATCTTTGTTTTTTTTCCCCAGCCAGTCATCCAAAGGGCCAGTTGCCTGAATAGTGCAATTTTCTGCCGACACATCCGCACCACCGAATAACACCAACATAACTAGAAAGCTCGGTAAAATGCATACTCTTCCAAAGGCCATATCACTACCTACTAGTTTTCAACGCGCTTATAGGTGGTTGATAAAACCACCATACTGCGATCACTAAGACCAAAGCCTCGGGCGGTAACGCGATAGAAGCCCAGCAGCGAAACCGTATTGTCGGAGTCCAACGCGGCGTTGGGGTCTGTCATCGCACTAATCTGCTCAATAATGAATTCCGGTTGCCGGCTCACATCGTCGACTTTCTCACCTACCACCGCCCACCCCGTCGAGGCCTTGGTTTTCCAATCCGGTTCAGAGCAGGCTTGACGACTGTCTGATGGATCCGGGCATGAAAGATACATCCCATTTGCGCCATCGAAATCCGCACTGGAGAGACCGGGCATTGCCGCTTCGGCCTCACGAATGGCCGCTTCAGCCGCTTGGAATGCCACATTGATATCCTTGTTGTTGCCCGCCATGCGTTCCTGGAGCGTGGCATTTTGCATGGCGCCAACGCCGATGACCGTCAAAATGGCGGTAAACACCAGTGCAACAATCAGTACCGCGCCACGCTGCGCATTTGCTGTGATCATGGCAAGCGATTCCTTATTGCGAATACCGATGAAAATACCTGTCTCATACGCCCGTCAGTATTACTCAGCAATTGCCCGGAAGAGTCGTATACGCTCTGCGCATCAACAGAGCCGGTACGCCCCACAACCCCCTCATCATTCGCGACCAGGGTCAACTCGAGCTTGGCACTCACCACTTGCTGCCAATCCGTCACCGCTGATGCGTCGGCGTAGCTATCAATCGCTCGATCATTGTCGGTATCCAGACCGTAGACGATTTGGAGATTTTCGACGCCTTCGACGAGCTCAACCGCTGCTGCCATCGAACCGCCACTACCCGTTGGTCGTTGCTGGCTGTAGAGGCTGAGTACAGGCCTGCCCCCAGCGGTATCACGCCCTGTGTCTCGCACAAAGAAGTGGGTGACTTCAAAACCGAACACTTCTGCGTCACCACCGTATATTTTGCTCAGCCGATTACTGGTATTCCAATCATTACCTTTGCTGTGGGTCAAAGTGGCAGTGCCTTTGCCACTCTCCTTCGGCGTGTTAGTAACGCGGAAAATATCAGCCGATGTGCAGTCCGAAATCAACACGTAGTCGCCTTTAGCAATATTGTAGGTATTGTCTTCGATTTGAACGTTGGCATTATTCGGCGCTAGGTTTCCGGTCAGCCGTACTGAACCGTCACCCCCTCTGAGTATTTGTATCGTATCGGTGCCTTCAACGGCGCCTAGAGTGTGCCCCGCGCCGACATCATTCTCCCCTTTAACGGGAACAAAATCGGCCGCATAGGTCGCTGGCTTGGCGATAACATTAACGTTAAGATTGCCGATGGAATTACACCCCATATACCCCGCCATTCTCACTTCACGCCCCATAAAATGCATGCCGAAACGCGCATTCTCCTGGATCATCGACAGTGATTCTTGGAGTTGATAACTTGTTCTAGATGCAAGGAAAACCTGAATGATCGCGGTACTCAAAATCAGCCCTAAAGTGATCGCGATCATTAGTTCAATCAGACCAAAACCTCGTTGGGCATTCACGCTTTATAGCTCCGTAACAAAATCAAAGGTTTGCAGGGAGGGCGCTGACCCTTCACGGGTCTTTTCCAAGCGACCTTCGCTCCACTGAATCCGGATGGTGAAACGCGTATCGTCGCGAATTACCGCGCCATCGCCCGCGGGAAGCCTCAGCGCAACCTCTCCCAGCCATTCACGCAGGTCGACGGCAACCGCACCCGTGCCCGTCGGAGCGTCATCATCGATAGCAATATCGTAGTCGCCTTTTAACGCGACAACCCGGTTGGCCCGCATTCGGTCACTGATATCGTTGGCCAAAAACACAGCGTTGGAGCGGAATTTCGCGGCCTGATTGAATTTGACAGAGTTCAGCTGAACGGCCGCCGCGCCCATGACACCAATGGCGGTGATCAGCAATGCCACCAGCACTTCAATAAGCGTGGCACCGTCCTGGCGACGTGGAGAGTTAGTCATGTGTACTCCCTTACCTACTGAGCTAACTGGCTTTGGACCCGAGGGACATAATATCGACGCCCCGCAAGACAGCAGATTTATTTTTATGAACCGAACACTGAGCGATTTTTCTGCGCTTTACCAGCATTGGACATAAAAAAAACCATTTTTTGCAAGATATATGATCACTTTCAAAGCGTTAATACGCAAATTCCGCAGCCTAGTGACATAGCGACAAATAGTGAGACATTGCAAAAAATGCATCCGTGAACTAAAGCTAACACTACGGACTGGAAAGGATTCCAAGATGTATGAACAGGGAAAGACACTTATCGAGTTGATGGTGACGCTCAGTATTGCCGCCGTTATCGGCGCTGGGGCAGCCCCCTCGCTGCAGCGCTTTGCCCGTCAGCAACAGCTGAGCCACGCCACCAACACGCTGCATTCCGCCGCCCAATTTGCGCGCGAACAAGCCATTTATCTGGAACAGACCATTACCATTAGTAATACTGACGGTAACTGGAGTCACGGCGCCATTATCTATGTCGACGCTGACAGCAGTGGCGAGCACAGCGCCGATGAAGAAATCCTTCGCACTATTCCCCCTTTAGGTGGGGTCGAAGCATTGGGCAACCGCCACGTGAGTCATTACATCAGCTACCGACCAGACGGCAGCGCGCATCTCAAAAGTAATGCCTTTCAGGTGGGTACGCTGACGATATGCCCTAGCACGGGCGAAGAAGGCCGGCAGCTCGTCATCAGTATTGGCGGACGAATTCGCAGGGCAGATTCCCACTGTGGCGAGTAGCGGCGAGCAGTGGCGATGGCTCTCGGGCTTAATTGGCCTCAACCCAACGCAGTTCGCGAGGCAGGGAAAAAGTAATATTTTCTGCACGACCCTCAAGCTCCTCGGGGGCTGACGCGCCCAGCTCACAGAGCCTGTCGATCACGGCTTTCACCAGTATTTCCGGCGCCGAGGCCCCGGCCGTGATGCCGATTCGCAAGCCCTCTTTGAGCCACTGGGGCTGTATGTCTTTCTCATTGTCGATCAGCTGCGCCTGACAGCCAAAGCGCTCGGCTAATTCACGTAAGCGATTCGAATTAGAACTGTTCGGAGACCCCACGACAAGCACCAAGTCGGCTTGCTGGGCAAGCGTTTTCACCGCATCCTGGCGGTTTTGAGTGGCGTAGCAGATGTCATCTTTGCGCGGCCCCTCGATAGCGGGAAAGCGCTGCCGCAGGGCATCGATCACCGCCGCCGTATCGTCCATGGATAACGTCGTTTGCGTGACAAATGACAATTTTTCCGACTGTTTAACCTCGAGTTTGAGTGCTTGCTCAACATCCTCGACAAGGTAGATATTTCCGCCTTGGCTAACGTCGTACTGCCCCATCGTTCCTTCAACTTCGGGGTGGCCCTTGTGGCCGATCAGTACACATTCGCGCCCGGCGTTGCTGTAGTTGACCACTTCCATATGAACCTTGGTCACCAGCGGGCACGTCGCGTCAAATACCTTCAAGCCACGGCGCGCTGCCTCGTTCCTAACTGCTTTGGAGACACCATGAGCGCTGAAAATCACGATTTTGTCGTCGGGCACTTCATCCAGCTCATCGACGAATATGGCACCTCGCTGCCGAAGATTCTCAACAACAAACTTGTTGTGAACAACTTCGTGGCGCACGTAGATTGGTGAGCCAAACACATCCAGGGCGCGATTCACAATCTCGATAGCGCGATCCACACCAGCACAGAACCCACGGGGGTTAGCGAGAACAATTTTCATAGTTTACTCCGCGCCGGCCTCTTCATCGCCAGCATGGACCTGCACGTCGAGAATCTCAACGCGGAAACCGAGCTGCTGCCCCGCCAAAGGGTGGTTGAAGTCAATCTCGACCTGCTCACCATCAATCGCGCTTACCACGCCGGGAAGCTCAGTATTTGCTGCGTCAGCAAAATTGAGTACCAGGCCTTCACTGAGTTCAATATCCGCAAACTGGCTGCGTGGCATACGCTGGATATTTGCAGGGTTGCGCTGGCCGAATGCATCTTCGGGGGCGAGTGTCAGCGTCGCTTGCTGACCTGCCGTTAAGCCTTGCAGCTTTGCCTCCACACCGGGGAGCAAATTACCGTCTCCGAATACGAAGCTCGCCGGGCTGCGCTCGAAGGTGGAGTCCACCTCGCTACCATCCTCCATCAGCAGAGCAAAATGCAGGGTGACGGCGGTTCCCGGACCAATCGCAATAGTCATAATCGCTTCTCTGTTAGCGCTATGCCGACCTTACTTGTCGCCGGCATCTGAATGAATAAACGTATCGATGATTAACAGCACGGCACCCACCGATATCGCCGCATCGGCAATATTGAACGTGGGGAAATACGCGTTACCCCAGTGCACCGAAATAAAATCAATAACATGGCCGAGGCGAACCCTGTCCCACAGGTTTCCCAGCGCACCACCCAGCACTAAGGTCAGTGCCATCGACAACAACCACTGCTGTCGGCGCAGCTTCATTAGCCACACAAGTAAGTAAACGCTTACCGCCGCGGAGATAACGGTAAAAAACCAACGCTGCCATCCCCCGGCATCGCTCAAAAAGCTAAAAGCGGCTCCAGGGTTGTAGTGCAGCGTAATATCCAGCACCGGCAACACGGGGTTTGGCTGCCCATACACCAAACTGGCGTCGGCCCAAACCTTGGTAATTTGATCGACCAGAACAATAACCGCGGCAAATATCACCCACAGCAATCGCCCCCGCCGCTGCTGCGCAGCGCCGCTATTAGGCATAGTGGCGGACCTCACCATCACCATCGACGTTATCTATACAGCGGAAACACAGTTCTGGATGCGTCGTCGACTGACCAACGTCTTCGCGATAGTGCCAGCAGCGCGTACATTTCATGCCTTCACTGGCGCCAACGCGTACCTGTAAGCCCTCCAGCTCTGTCGTCTCAGCCTCGTTCGCCGCGGAAATCGGTGCGAGCATGGCTGAAGAGGTGATCAACACAAAGCGCAGCTCATCACCGAGCGCCGACAGCGTCTCGATCAATTCATCGTCACAAAACAGCGTCACTTCAGCCTGCAGGGAGCCGCCCACAATGCCCTCGTTACGGGCGTTTTCCAGCACTTTATTGACCGCCGTTTTCACGCTCTGCACACGCTGCCAAAAGGCGTCGCCCATCTCGTCATCGTCCGAGAGTTTTTGCAGGCCCTGGTACCATTCAGCGGCAAATACCGGCCCTTGGTGCTCGCCGGGCAGAACCTGCCACAACTCGTCGGCGGTAAAGCTGAGAATCGGCGCGATCCAGCGCGTCAGCGCCTCGGCAATGTGGTACAGAGCCGTTTGCGCCGAACGCCGCGACTGGCTGTTTTCCGGCGTGGTGTACTGGCGGTCTTTGATAATATCCAAATAGAAGCCGCCCAACTCCAGCACACAGAAGTTGTGCAACTTTTGGTATACCACGTGGAATTGATAAGCATCGTACGCGGCCAGCAGTTCATCTTGCAAAACCGCAGCGCGATGGACGATCCACTTATCCAGCGCGAGCATCTCGTCGCTGGCCAGCGCATGCTCACCCGGCTCAAAACCTGCCATATTGGCAAGCAGGAAGCGCGCGGTGTTGCGGATGCGCCGATAGGAATCGGCAGTGCGTTTAAATATCTCATCCGATACCGTCATTTCATTGCGGTAGTCGGTCGCCGCCACCCAAAGACGGAGAATGTCTGCGCCCAGCTTATTCATCACTTCCTGTGGCGCCACCACATTGCCCAAGGACTTGGACATTTTTCTACCGTTTGCATCCACCGTGAAGCCGTGTGTCAGCACTGACTTATAGGGCGCGCAGCCCTGCGCTGCCACCGAAGTGAGCATCGAGGACTGGAACCAGCCGCGGTGCTGGTCAGAGCCTTCAAGGTACAAATCTGCGGGGAAGGCTAGCTCCTCACGCTGCGCCAATACGGCGTAGTGCGTAACACCGGAGTCAAACCATACATCGAGGGTATCCGCGACCTTGTCGTAGCTCTGCGCTTCGTCTCCCAGCAGCTCGGCAGCGTCCAGGTCAAACCAGGCCTGAATGCCCCCCTGCTCCACCCGCTCAGCAATCTGCTCTATCAGTTCTGGCGTTCGCGGATGCAGTTCAGCGCTTTCTTTATGAACAAACAGGGCGATTGGTGCGCCCCAGGTACGCTGACGCGAGATACACCAGTCGGGCCGCTCACCCATCATCGACTCAATACGCGCCCGGCCCCAGCCTGGCATCCAGTTCACCGCATCCACTTCGGCCATGGCTTTGTCGAGCAGGCCGCCCTGCTTCATGCTGATAAACCACTGCGGGGTCGCGCGAAAGATGATTGGCGATTTATGCCGCCAGCAATGCGGATAGCTGTGCTCGTAGGACTCGTTGTGCAACAAGCTACCGCGCTCTTGCAGTGCCGCGATCACCTGTTCGTTAGCTTTAAACACATGCTGACCGGCGAATAATTCCGTACCTTCGATGTAGGTACCATTGGCCGCAACGGGGTTGTACACATCCAAGCCATATTTCTGACCGACAACAAAGTCATCTTGGCCGTGGGCTGGCGCGGTGTGCACTGCGCCGGTACCCGCATCAGTGGTGACGTGCTCACCCAAAATCACCGGGACTTGGCGTGCATACAAGGGGTGCTGCAGAGCGAGGTTCTCCAACGCCACTCCTTTGCACTGGCCAACCACCGCGTAATCAGTAATACCCGCACGCTTCGCCACGGACTCCTGCAGGGCCTCAGCAACCAGCAGTAACTCTGCGTTGCCGTCTCGTTGATAGGACAACCAAACGTAGTCCAGCTCGGCATGCAGGCACACAGCCATATTCGCCGGAATGGTCCACGGCGTTGTGGTCCAAATTACCAGGTTCATTGCGCCGTCAGCGCTATCGGCAAGCCCGCAGCGCTGGCGAGCATCCGCGGCGTCCACCACTGGGAACAGCACATCAATCGCCGGCGACGTCTTATCTTTGTACTCCACCTCAGCTTCGGCCAGCGCCGAGCCGCAGTCCATACACCAATGCACTGGCTTAAAGCCCTTGTGCAGGTGACCGTTTTCAACAATTTTACCCAGGGCGCGAATGATATTGGCTTCAAAGTCGAAGCTCATCGTCAGATAGGGGTTTTCCCAATCACCCAGCACACCCAGCCGCTTAAAACCCTCTCGCTGGCCGTCGACCTGTTTGTAGGCATAGTCGCGACACTTCTGACGAAAAGTGGCGGCGTCAACCTTGCGCCCGACCTTGCCCACTTTTTTCTCGACATTGAGCTCGATCGGCAAGCCGTGACAGTCCCAGCCCGGCACATAGGGAGCATCGAAGCCGCTTAGCGTGCGAGACTTAACGATCATATCTTTCAGGATTTTATTAACCGCATGGCCGATATGGATATCGCCATTGGCATACGGAGGGCCATCGTGCAGTACAAACTTTTCCCGCCCGGCGCGCGCGCGGCGAATCTGGCCGTAGTAGTCCTCGTCGTACCAGCGCTTTAACGCTTGCGGCTCACGATTCGCCAAATTTGCCTTCATGGCAAAATCCGTTTTTGGCAGGTTCAGGGTGTGCTTGTAATCACTCATAAAAGCTAGTCTTAAAGGCCCGGCAATAGGGAAAAGTTAAAGGGAGAAGAATCGTCGCGCCTGTGCGATGTCGCGAGAAATTTGCTCGCTCAAGGCGTCGATACCATCAAATTTAATTTCGTTGCGCAGTTTTTCTCTAAACAACACGCGGATATTGCGGCGATACAGATCGCCTTCAAAATCCAATAAATGCACTTCGAGTATGGCCTTGCTCAAATCGCCCACCGTTGGGCGAACCCCAACGTTAGCGACCGCCGGCAGCAGAGAATCCGACACGCCTGCAACTTGCACGGCAAACACGCCTGACAGCGGCGAGCGCAGGCGGCGCAACTGGATATTCGCCGTCGGCGCACCAATGGTACGACCAAGTTGCTGACCGACAATCACCCGCCCGGCAATACTATAAGGGCGGCCCAACAGATGCTCAGCAAGGGCGAAGTCGCCCTGCCCCAGCACTTCGCGAATCCGCGTACTGCTTACTCGCTCACCTTCGTGAAGTAGGGTCGCGGTGTCCATCACGTCAAAGCCGTCGCGAGCGCCGTACTTACGCAACAGGTCGAAATCACCGCTTCGGTCGCGACCAAAGCGCAGGTCATCACCAACAACGATGTATTTCGCACCCAGATTTTTAACAAACAGGCTGGTTATAAACTCGTCTGCGCTCATATTGCGTAGCGCGTTGTTAAAGCGAATGCGAACCACACGATCAATACCCAGGTCGCGAATCGCCTCAAACTTTTCACGAAATGACATCAGCCGTGGCGGCGCGGCATCCGGCGCTAGGAATTCTCGCGGCAGGGGTTCGAACAATACCACTGTTGAGGGCAGGCCGTACTCCCGACTCTTATCAATCAGCTGCCGCAGCACCGCCTGGTGACCGCGATGAACGCCGTCAAAAGCGCCAATCGTAGCAACGCAGCCGCGATGACGCGGGCGGAAATTGTGAAATCCGCGGATTAACTCCATGCCTGTGGCCGACCCCATATGCACGCCCCGCTATCAGCACCGCGACGAAGTCGCCAGTGAATGCGCCGAGCAGTAATAAAGCGGCTGATTATAACTTACTCAGCCACGTGACAAAAACGCTTAAGTCGGCGGGTTAGCGCCGCCGCGCAACTGTGCGGGCCGCAGCCCCATAAGCAGCAAACCCAGCAGGTAGGCCACGCCGCCTGCTGCACAAACGCCGCCGAGCACCGCCGCCCGCTGCCAGGCAGACCACAGCGACCAATCGCTGATTTGCGCGCGGCACAGCAGCAACAACGCCGACATTAGTACCACGGGAACACAGAGCTGTAGCGTGTATCGCAGCCAGCCTGCCGCGGGGCGATACACCTGGCGCGCCAGCAAGCCACGCAGCAGCAACATGGCATTGAGCCACGCCGACATGGCGGTGGCCAGGGCCAGCCCTACGTGGCCAATTTGAAGGTAATAATGCAAGGGAACGACTAAGGCGATATTAAACACCATATTCGCCACCATCGCGTATATGCCGATTTTTACCGGTGTTTTGGTATCCTGGCAGGCAAAAAATCCGGGCGCTAACACTTTGATCAACATAAAGGCGATGAGGCCCAACGTGTACGCGCGCAGGCTCAGCGCGGCCATGGCGACATCGCGGCTTTGCAATTCACCGTACTGAAACAGCGTAATCAGTATTGGCTCGGCGAGAATCAACAGCGCCGCCGCCGCAGGAAGCGCCATCAGCAACACACCACGCAGCGCCCAATCCAGGGTCTGTGAGAATGCCTGCTCGTCGCCGCCGGCTCGCTGGCGAGACAATTTGGGCAAGATCACCGTCGCGATGGCAATGGCGAACACACCGAGCGGCAGCTCTACCAAGCGATCGGAGTAATACAGCCAGGAGATACTGCCAGTGGGTAAAAAAGATGCCAGCACAGTATCGAGCAGCAGGTTTATCTGGCTAACCGATACACCGAACATTGCCGGCAGCATAAGCTGCACAATGCGCTGTACGCCCTCATCGCCCCATCGCCACTGCGGTGTTGGCAGCAGGTGCAAGCGCTGCAAGAATGGCAGCTGGAACAACAACTGCACACAACCGGCCATGAGCACACCCCAGGCCAGCGCCATCGCGGGCTCGGCAAAATATGGCGCGGCCACCACGGCGGCGGTAATCAAACAGACATTGAGCAACACCGGCGTAAACGCGGGCACCGCGAAGCGCCCGTAACTGTTGAGAACAGCCCCGGCAAAACCGGTCAGTGAAATCAGCATCAAATACGGAAAGGTGATGCGAATCATCTCTGTGGTGAGCTGAAACTTCAGCGGATCGTCGCGAAACCCCGGCGCAAAGATCGACGCCACCATCGGCGCGGCCACCACGGCGAGAATCGTTATACACAACAGCACCCCACCCAATGCCCCCACCACGCGATTGAGCAGTTCTCGCACAGCGGCGTGGTCACGCTGCTCCCGATATTCTGACAGTACGGGCACAAAGGCCTGGGCAAAAGCGCCCTCGGCAAATAAGCGGCGTAAAAAATTGGGGATCTTAAAGGCGACAAAAAAAGCATCGGCGTTTGCGCTGGCGCCGAGCACCACCGCAATGACCACGTCGCGCGCCAAACCCAACACCCGCGACAACATCGTCATGGCGCCCACCACCAGACTGGAGCGCAATAGTCCGCCGCCGCGAGGAGCCTCCGCCTCACTCATTGCCAGGCCTCACGAAGGCGCTGACGATGGCGCTGCAGCCACAGTAGGGCGATCAGGCTGTGGGCGTTATTAATCTCGCCGTCGGCGAGCATTTGCATCGCCTGGTCAAAACCGTAGACCTTTGCGCGAATGTCTTCGCCTTCGCCCGGCAAGCCATGAAGGCCGCCGGCATCCGCCAGATTGCAGCGGCCGCAATACAGGTAAAAATATTCATCGCTGCCGCCGGGGGAGGAAAAATACTCCGCTATCGATTCCAGCTCAGATACCGTTAACCCAGCCTCCTCGCGCGCTTCGCGCCGCGCGACCTGTTCGGGCGCTTCATCGGTATCAATAATTCCCGCCACAAGCTCCTGCAACCAGGGCGAATCGCCGCTGTCGATGGCACCAACACGGAATTGCTCGACAAACAACACCTCATCGCGCTCGGGGTCATAGGGGAGCATGCCGACCGCCGCACCGCGCACGAAAAGCTCGCGATTAAGCGGCTTGCCCCAGCCGCCGGCAAACAGTCGGTGGCGCAGACGCAGCTGGCGAATTTCAAAGAAACCTTTCCAGGCACTGCGTTTTTCCAGCACCTCGACATCGTCGCGACCAAAACGGCTCATCAGAAGCGCCTTTCGGTGTACCAATTCACATCCCGCGCCGATTTATCCACTTGATCGACGACATCCAAGATCATGGCAAACAATGCCATGCGCACCAGCACGCCATTGTCCGCTTGACGAAAGATTGCCAAGTTAGGATTGTCATTCAGGTCGTTGTCCAGCTCGTTGGCTTCTTGACGCGAATCACGGGGCAGCGGGTGCATAATCACCGTATTGGGTTCGCAGTAGCGAGTGTAGATTGCCTGATTCAAACGATAGCGGCCGCGATACATATCGGCTTCAGCCTTGCTTGCAAAGCGCTCTTCCTGAATGCGAGTGGAGTAAGCAATATCCACCTTGGCAAGGCTGCCCTCCATCACATCGGATTCAATCACCGTGTGGCCGGCACTGCGCAGGGCGTCAACAATTTCACCGGGCATTTTCAGTTCATCCGGCGAAATCAACACGATATGGACATTGTTATACAAGCCCAGCAATTTGCAGAGTGAGTGTACCGTTCGGCCGTATTTCAGATCGCCAATCATCGCGATCCGCAGGCCATCCAGATCACTGCGCCCTTGGTGCAGCAACTCTTTACGAATAGTGTACAGATCCAATAGCGCCTGGCTGGGGTGCTCATTGGCGCCATCGCCGCCATTAATCACCGGCACGCGGCTGGCCGCCGCAAACTCCGATACCGAGCCCGAAGCCGGGTGGCGCATGACGATCACGTCGCTGTAACCACTGAGTACCCGGGCGGTATCGTATAGCGACTCACCTTTGGCAATGGCCGAGCTTTCAAAGCCCGTGGTTTCACGCACCTCACCGCCGAGTAAGTTAAAGGCGCAGCCAAAACTCACCCGCGTTCGCGTGGAGGGTTCAAAGAACATATTCCCCAGAATTGCCCCATCGAGCACCTTGGTAATACGCTCGCGGTGCGCATAGGGCGCCATGCGATCAGCCACCGCAAACACGCGCTCTATATCTTCGCGCTCAAACTGACTGATAGAGAGAATATGACTACCGGCAAATTTCAACACTGCTCTCCCTTTATACTGCGGCCCGGCCGCTATGATTCACTGGCAGCCGAAGCCGCCTGATTATTGGCGTCGTCAAATTGCAAGCTCGCCCAACGGGCGTAGAGGGGTGACTGCACCAAAAGTTCACTGTGACGCCCACTGGCAACCAGTTCACCATTCTCGAGTACCGCAATGCGATCGACATTGATCACGGTTGCCAAGCGATGGGCAATCACCACCGTCGTGCGGCCTTCCATCAACCTTTCCAGCGCCTGCTGCACTTGATATTCACTTTCTGCGTCCAGGGCACTGGTCGCCTCGTCGAGCAACAGCAGTTTAGGGTCTGCCAATATTGCTCTGGCAATCGCGACGCGTTGACGCTGACCACCCGACAACCGCACCCCGCCTTCGCCCACAAAACTTTGATAGCCCTCGGGCAAACGCTCAATAAATTCGTGAGCAAAGGCTGCCTTAGCCGCGGACACTATCTCCGCATCGCTGGCATCTGGGCGGCCGTAGCGAATATTGTCGGCCACCGAGCCAGTGAACAGCACTGGCTGCTGCGGCACCATCGCGATATTTGCACGTAACTCGTCCGGATCGAGATTGCGAATATCGACGCCGTCAAAGCAAATGGCCCCGTCACTCACATCGTAGAAACGCAGCAACAAATCAATCAACGTTGACTTGCCAGCCCCGGAACTGCCCACCAGCGCCAAACTGCTACCCGCCGGCACCTGCAAACTAACATTGCTTATCGCCGGGTGTTCCGGCCGCGAGGCATAGGCAAAGCTCACCGACCTAAAATCGATATCGCCACGCACCGGCACCGGTAAATGCGCCGGGGCTGCGGGCGGCAATATACGGTTCTCTGCCGCCAACAATTCCAACAGGCGCTCGGTCGCTCCCGCCGCTCGCTGTAAGTCACCATAGACTTCGGAAATGGCACCGACGGAGGCGGCTACCATCACCGCGTAGAAAATAAACGCCGCCAGTTCACCGCCACTGATTCGGCCGGCCAAGACATCGTGTCCACCCACCCAAAGCATGCCGGTAACGGCGCCTAACACCAGCACTATCACCACCGTCGACAACCATGCGCGCTGCTTAATGCGCACGATGGCAACATCGAAGGCCACCTCTACATGGCCATCAAAGGCTCTGCGATCAAGCGTTTGATGGTTAAACGCTTGCAGCAGCTTGATATTCTTAACTGCCTCGCCCACAAAGCTGCCGACACTGGCAATCTTGTCCTGACTGCTGCGCGACAGCCGCCGCACGCGGCGGCCAAATACCAGGATGGGCACAATCACCAGCGGCACACTCAGCATCACCAATGCCGTGAGTTTCGGGTTGCTGATGAACAGCCAGATTAAACCGCCGATAAACATCAGCGCGTTGCGCAGAGCGATGGACACCGAGGACCCGATCACAGTTTGCAGAAGGCTGGTGTCCGTGGTGATCCGGGATTGAATATCGCCACTCAGCTGGCTTTCAAAAAAGCCGGGGTGCAGGGTGACGACATGGGCAAACACGGCTTTACGCAGGTCTGCACTAACGCGTTCGCCAATCCAGGACACCAAGTAAAAACGCACAAAGGTGCCGGTCGCCAACAGTAATACCAGTGCGAAAAACAGCATCAAGGCCTGGTTTAGCGCCGCTTCACTGGCGTTACTGGAGAAACCATTATCCACCAGCAAACGCAGCCCCTGGCCGATCGACAGCGTGATCCCCGCCGTGCAGATCAGCGCCACGCTGGCACCGATAACCTGCCAGCGATAGGGCTTCAAAAACCCAAGCATCGCCCTTAATACACCTAGCTTTGCGGTACCACGCTCACTGTGTTGTTGCTCAGCCATTTAGCTCTCCTTCTGGCCGCGCATTATTGCCCGTATTCCCGGCAGGTAAAAGCGCCGCATCAACCAACGCTAACTTTTGTTTACGCGGTAATTTTTTTATCGCCGCTTCACGGCGCGATGCCACTGAACGGTTTTCCGCTGGTTCGGTGTAGACAATGGCCTCGGCAGGGTCACTGCGAAAGAATCGCGCGCCCTTACCCCCTTCGCCGCAGTGCTCGCGAAAGCGCCGCGTGGTATCCGTGGTGATCCCGGTATACAGGCGGCCACTGCGGCAGCGCACCATATACACCCACCACTGACTCAAAGCCCCTCCTGCTCCAGTGCATCGGCGTAGTCATTGAGTTCCTGCAGTACAAATTGCTGGAAGTCGTTATCGATGGAGTCGGACAACTCCACTAACCGCTGGCGAAAGCTGTCGAACCCGTGCAGATGCTCTCCGGGTTGGCGCAGCCGCTGCCGACAGAACTCCAGCCAGCGCTGCCGCTCGGCCGCCGATAAGGTTTCGGGGAAGTTACGCGCCCGATAGCGCCACAGCATCTCGGGAAGGCGACGGTCGCTGAATTGAAAATGCTGCCCGGCAAGATCCTCCGGCAGCATTTTTCGCAGGCGCTCCATCTGCTGGCGATCACCATCACTAAAAAAGCCGCCGCCATAGAGCTGCGTGTCCGGGTCGGGGTTTTCGCTGAATTCACGCTGGGCATACACCGATGCCAGGGTTTCATTAAGCCCCTCGGCCTTACGCAGCATCGACCAGTGCCGTCGGCATTGGTCTAAGTCGATCTGCAAACGCTGTGCACTGGCATCGTCCAATAATTTAGGGGTGGCAACAATCGGTGCGCGATTGAGGTGAATTTCCTTGAGCGGAATACGCGGCGTGTCCTCCCCCAGCTCCTCGCTGGAGCTGAAGATTCGCCGTGCTACCTCATCACTGTCCAGCGTAATCAGCGGGCTCGGGTCAACACTTAAGTCATAGACGATCACGCTATTCTTGTTAACCGGATGCGGTGCCAGCGGCATCATCAATGCCGAGCAGCCTCGCGCCGCGGGCAGGCGCCCGGAAACATGCAGCACCGGCACTTGGCTGTCGGTGTTGAGCATGGCCGCCACCGTGCGCTTGTTCCGCAGGCTCAAGGCATAGTCGTAGAGTTTGGGCTGGGCTTGACGGATCAGACGTGCCAAGTCGATCGTTGCCAGTACATCTGAGAGTGCGTCGTGCGCCGACTCGTGACTCAGGCCGTTGGCCGCGGTCAGCTCTTCCAGCCGGAAGCTGGGCGAGCCATCCTCGCGCCTGGGCCACTCAATACCGTCGGGGCGCAGCGCGTAGCACAGCCGAACGACATCGATCAGGTCCCAGCGAGAGTTACCGTTTTGCCACTCCCTGGCATAGGGGTCGTAGAAATTGCGATACAAGGCAAAGCGGGTCACCTCATCATCGAAGCGGATGCTGTTATAACCCACCGTGCAGGTGCCGGGCTGAGACAATTCCGCGTGGATATTAGCGACAAACTCCGCCTCGCTAAGCCCTTCCTCCAAGGCTTGCTGCGGGGTAATCCCAGTAACCAGGCAGGCCTCGGGATTGGGCAGGTAATCGGGAGTTGGGCGGCAAAACTGCACCAGCGGTTCGCCGATAATGTTCAGCTCAGCATCGGTGCGCACACCAGCAAACTGCGAGGGGCGATCCAGGGCGGGGCGAGTTCCCCAGGTTTCGTAATCGTGCCAGTAAAAGGTCTCACTCATCACTCAGTTCGCCACCTGTGAAGCAGATACAAAAACGGCAGCGCCAATGCACCGGCCAGGGCGTCGCCCAAAGCCGGCACGGCGCTGCCGTCAACTTAGCTAACGTTGATATTTTCCGCTTCGATCTTCGCTTTCCAAATTTGCGGGCCTGATTTATGCACTGAGTCGCCGGCGGTGTCTACCGCGACCGTCACAGGCATATCTTCAACGGTAAACTCGTAAATGGCTTCCATACCCAATTCTGGAAAGGCCACCACTTCAGACTTTTTAATCGCCTGGGCAACCAAGTAAGCCGCGCCACCGGTGGCCATCAGGTACACCGCTTCAAACTCTTTGATGGCATCGATCGCACCGTCGCCGCGCTCGGACTTACCGATCATGCCCATTAATCCGGTTTCGGCGAGCATGGTACGGGTAAACTTATCCATTCGCGTTGCCGTGGTTGGGCCTGCGGGGCCAACGACTTCGTCACGCACGGGGTCAACGGGGCCAACGTAGTAGATGAAGCGGCCCTTCAGGTCGACAGGCAGAGTTTCGCCTTTGCTCAGCATATCGACCATTTTCTTATGCGCAGCGTCGCGACCGGTCAGCATCTTACCGTTGAGCAAGAGCGTATCGCCGGGCTTCCAGGTTTTGATCTCATCGGCCGTTACGGTATCCAGGTTCACTCGCTTCACGTCGCCACCAGACTGACGCGTTACCTCTGGCCACTCTTCGAGTTTTGGCGGGGTCAGAGCGACGGCGCCACTGCCATCCAGGGTGAAGTGAGCGTGGCGGGTTGCCGCGCAGTTGGGGATCAAGGCAATCGCCTTGTTAGCAGCGTGGGTCGGATAATCTTTAACCTTAACATCCAAGACGGTGGTCAGACCGCCCAAGCCCTGGGCACCAATACCGAGCTGATTGACCTTTTCATGCAGCTCCAGACGCAGCTCTTCCGAGCGGTTTGACGCGCCGCGTTTTTGCAGGTCGTGAATATCGATGGGGTCGAGCAGCGCTTCTTTTGCCAACAGCATCGCCTTCTCGGCAGTACCGCCAATACCAATACCCAGCATACCCGGTGGGCACCAGCCTGCGCCCATTGTCGGCACCATTTTCAACACCCAGTCCACCACAGAATCAGAGGGATTGAGCATGGCAAATTTAGACTTGGCCTCTGAGCCGCCGCCTTTTGCTGCAACATGCACTTCAACGGTGTCACCGGGAACAATTTCGTAGTGGATCACCGCGGGGGTATTGTCTTTAGTGTTACTGCGGGCACCGTCGGGGTCGGCAAGAATGGAGGCGCGCAGTACATTATCAGGCAAGTTGTAGGCACGGCGAACGCCTTCATTAACCATGTCGGTAACCGACATCTCAGCGTCCCACTGCACATTCATGCCCACGGTCAAAAACACCGTCACAATACCTGTGTCCTGACAAATGGGACGATGCCCCTCTGCACACATCCGCGAGTTGATCAGAATCTGTGCCATCGCGTCTTTAGCGGCAGGGTTTTGCTCGCGCTGATAGGCTTCGTCTACCGCCTTGATGAAATCAACCGGGTGGTAGTAGGAGATGTATTGCAGCGCATCTGCAACACTCTGAATCAGGTCATCTTGGCGGATAACAGTCATTGGGCGAGGTCCTTGATAACGTTGTGGTGTCGGTGCCAAAGTGCGACGGTTGCCGCACCTGATCACACTGTGCTGTTGCAGCCATGTGCCGCAACAGCTGGAATCGGCGCAGAAGTATACACCAGCTGCGGCCTCGCCGTCAGCGGGCCTGGGGACTGCCGCTGTGATATTGCGTGACCGTTTGGCGCAGCGCTTCGATATCGCGATTCACCTGTTTGCGGAAGGCGTTCACCGAATCAAGCCATTCTTCACTCTGCTGTACACGACGTTCAACCGCCTTCACCCGGGCATCCAGACTGCCGCCCGCAGTGAGTTGCTTATTCACCTCCAGCAGCGTCTTGCGATTTACCTCAGACTGGGCAATGACGCGGTCAAGTTTGCCAGACATTGAAGCCATTGCCTCACGGTCGGCATCATAACCCTGCAATGCACTCTTGAGCTTTGCGTCTAAAGAGCGGTGGCGACTTTCTATGGCCGCCAGTCGCTTTTCATTTTTCGCCAACTGCGCATCGTGCTCAGCCAACTCTTGTTTTTGTTTTTTCCACACGTTGTCCCACAGCTTGCGGATTTCAAAATCCAGC
Organism: Spongiibacter sp. C9W; assembly: GCF_057370015.1. Lineage (NCBI taxonomy): Bacteria > Pseudomonadati > Pseudomonadota > Gammaproteobacteria > Cellvibrionales > Spongiibacteraceae > Spongiibacter > Spongiibacter sp. C9W. The sequence goes on along the minus strand of NZ_CM170672.1, from coordinate 2,991,715 downwards.
TCTTTTAATTTCACCGCCGTGGTCACACTGTTCTCTTCCAGGCTCTCATCCGCGGACGATAAGCGCTGCTCCAGCACTTCCAGGCGCTGCTGAGCCTGCTTTAAGTCACCCTGAGCAATGGTGAGTTGATCAAACAGGTAGTAAGCAGCGGCCGCCAGCGCAACAATTAACAGCGTTAACATAAACAGGACGAAACCACCTCCGCCACTCGCCGCAGCGGCAGGGGGTAGTTCCTTCGAGCTTGCTGCCGCCCGCTGTGCGACATCTTCCTCGTCAACAGCAATTGAAAATCGTGGTTCTTGTTTATCAGTACTCACAATTCAGTATTCCAATTAATTGTAGTTAAAGCGCCACTCTACACTCGCGCATCAGCGTGGTAATTCAGCGCATTATGAACGTCTGTCTCGTTCGCCTCCAGCCCCAGCATGCAGTTTCGCTGTGCAGCCACGGCGGCTTTGCTATACTTGCGCTGCCTGGGCCTCGGAGTCTGCGAGACCCAACAAAAAAACAGACAACAAGATGAGAGAGGGGTTTTATGGACGCGTTCATTTCTGCGGATCTGGCCTTGCGCTGGCTGCACGTACTGTTCGGCATCGTTTGGATTGGCCTGCTGTACTATTTCAACTTTGTACAAACTGAATACTTCAAGGAGGCAGAGCCCTCTGCCAAGGCAGACGCCGTACAAAAGCTGGCGCCTCGCGCGCTGTGGTGGTTCCGCTGGGGAGCGATGTTCACCTTTCTGACTGGTCTGGGCTTGCTGCACTTCACGATGAGCCGCGGCGGGTTGAATGGCTACATCATCATCGGCGCACTGATGGGCACCCTGATGTTTTTGAACGTCTGGCTGATTATCTGGCCCAACCAGAAGATTGTCTGCGGCATTACCCCGGGCGACGCCGCTAAAGCCGCGCCAAAAGCTGGCCTGGCTTCTCGCACCAACACCCTGTTCTCAGCGCCCATGCTGATCGGCATGCTGGGCTCTTTCCACGGCGACGGCAATGCCGCTCTCGCCCAAGTAGGTAAAACGGCAAGCGGCGACCTGAGCCTCGGCCTGTGGATTTGCCTGGGCTTAATCGCGCTCCTCGAGCTGAACGCCCTGTTCGGCAAGACTGGCCCAATGACCACGGTCAAAGGCGTTGTCCATTGCAGCATCGCGCTGGCTCTGGCCATGGTGGCACTGCTTCAGTACGTGTAATACCGAAGAGGCCACAGCACGTGGCTCAATATAAAAAGGGGGCTTTCGCCCCCTTTTTTTCGCCAGCCTAAGCCCCACAAGTCGGGCATTTCATATTAGAACTGCTTGCTGCGCAACAGCACCAAGGTACAGGCGTCCTCGCAAACAATGCCGCGCGCCCTTAACTCACTGGCCAAGCCCTCGTCCTCACTCCCCGGGTTGAAAATGACCCGCCTGGGAGACAAACCAACTAGCGCATCCATGTGCGGAGCCAGTAGCTCGCCACGCATATACACGGTGACGGTATCGACAGGACCGTCAACACTGGCAATATCAGGCTGGCAGTGAATTCCCGCAACCGAGCGGTGATAGGGGTTCACCGGCACGACCGTATGCCCGTATTCGATGAGCATTCGTGCTGCCTTGTTTGAATATCGCTCCGGTTTAGGGCTTGCCCCAAGTACCACAACCCGTTCAGACATGTCTTCCCTCCAAGCCCGCACTCGCCAACCCAATTAGTTCGGGCATAAAAAAGCCGGGGCGCAAGCCCCGGCTATATCATAGCGAACTACGCTTACTTTTCTTTCGTGCCCATCCAACGGCGCAGTGTCGATGCCAACTCTTGCGCATTGTAGGCCTCTGCACTTTCAGGCATCGGGTCGTTACCCATTTTAATTTCTAAAGACGCCTGATAAGAGGTACGGGTGGTCGTCGATGCAACACCACCACTTAAACGCCCTGGTGTTTGAGCAACAACGGTGTCACAGCTTAGCAAGCCACAGCGACGATATACCTGAGTACTGCCTCCAAACTCATTTACACCCGAAATAGTGCTACTGCTGCGGCTTTTGCTCTCCGTATCGCGATTCACCAGCTGGAACCAGTCATAACCTTCCTGCAAAGTCAGTTCTGCCGCACGAAGCAGTGCGTAATCGTTAACCGTTTCCTTATCCGTCACAGTATTCCCTGTGAAAGTCACGCGGTAGCGGTCCTTGCCCAAAGCGGTCTCGGTGTAGCCGTATGCACCACGCTCTTCAGCGGGCTGGTAACTAGTGCTGCTGCTGCATGCAGCCATCAGCACTGAAAGCAATGCGACAAACATCATCTGGGTACGCATAAAATCTCCTCGTTTTTGTGAAAGCTAACTGCTTTTTGTTTTCCGACCTGTACTCTAATAGCCTCGCCTGAACTGAAGCTGAATAAGTAAAAACCCTTACCTAGTTGCCGCAACTCCACAGACTTAAGGGCGCCAGATACGCATTTGCGCGCGGTGGCAGCTCCCCGGCGCTAGTAATAATTCATCGGCGAAAGCCATGCCTCTCTCTACGCAAATGTATTCGTTGTAGTGCTCGGCAACGTCATCCATTTTCTCGGCCAATGTTGCACCCGGGTTCCACACCACAACGGTATCGCACCCCTGCCCCGCAATAGCCAGCGCCCCTTTTCCCGTTGCTAATTCCTGAACATCACCCACCTGCTCAAATACGCGATCAACCTCACCATCAAAGCGCTGGACGGTGCTAAGTCGGCATTTAGCCAAGCCCTGGGTATTATCCAAATAGTCGCCCTTGCCCAGGCCCTGAACACTCGCCGCAGCAGTCTCTGCGGCAAAGTAGCTGTGCATGGCAAAACTCAAGGGCAGGCTCTGCTGGCTGCGATTGCAAATCACTAACTCGCACGCCAACTCGCGCCCCAATCGGTACACCACCTGTGCGCTATACATCCAGGGAAAGCGTGCCTGCTCGTCAGGTACAGACTCGATGGCAAATCGAAGGCTCAAGCCATCCTTGTCGCTACTCGCCTCCAGCAATTGCCACTCTCGCTGCCTGGCAAACCCGTGCTTGGGCAAGGTGGCGTCGCGACGATTCACACCAAACCACGGCAAACACAGGGGAATCCCCCCACGAATGGCCGCGCCGTCGGAAAAAACCGCCTTGGGGCTCAGCCACAGCCAGTCTTCGTCGCCCACCGGCGCAAATGACAACAACTGCGCGCCCTGCAGCGCAAACACCGCCCGACATTGTGCGGTGTCTGCAACGATTAGCGGCAAAGCCTGCTCGCTGCCATATTCCCTGCGGCTATCGCTGACCCTCACTCCACTGGGAAGATCAATCATCAGTATTTTCCTCGGCGGCGGACGCAGACTTCACCCACAGCATATCGTTCGCCCCCTTTTGAAATTGGTAGTCCACGCGCTCCATGCCAACATCATAGCCCCGCTCCCCCAGCTCCCGCACAACGGCGGGCAGGTGCTGCGACACACGACCATCTACTGAGACCAGCGGATAAATACGCACCTCGCGGGCAACACGGCACAGCTCAAGCACTGCCTCAACATGGGCCTGAAGATCGATGTGCTCGCTGTAGAGAAACAATAAGTGTGAACAAAGGGCCAAGTCGTACTCGCCATCAAAACACGGCAGCTCAGGCAAACTGGCCTCAACATAGCGACCCGCTTGCAAACCGCTTGGGTAATCTTCCAAAAATCGATTCATCGCCGACATACGCACTGAGCCCAAGTGTCCTGGGTCGCGAAAGTGGCGCCATACATATTGGTCTGCCTGCCGCGCAAATTGGCTGAGCATACCGGGGTAGACACGGCGAATACGCTGCTGGATATCGTCGGCGCTGAACTGATAGATCGGGTCGACCGACAACACTTTACCGCCCTGCGCCGTTACTTCGGCATTAAAACTCGCCGTGCCGTCACCGCAGCCAAGGATGCTGCGCTCTAGGTCTTCCTCTCGCAGCGCAAACATCGCTGCATACTCCGCCAGGGATCGCCCCCACGGCACTACTGATGATAGCTCCAAAAATAATCCACCGAATAACCAGAAAAAACCCGCGTGGCGGGCTCGAATAACGCAGTATAAATCCTGGGGCCAGCATGGCGCCAATAACTCAGCTAAAACGCCACCCTACAGCTACATTCCCGCAATACTGAGGTAGGGCAAGTCAGCGGCGAAGCCTGTCCTGCCACGGATGGCCAGGCAAAAAAAAGCCCCGCGGTGCGGGGCTCTCATTTTTATGGATGTGTGGGCTTACATCATGCCGCCCATACCACCCATGCCGCCCATGCCGCCCATATCAGGCATCGCTGGCGCTTCATCTTTCGGTGCGTCGGCAATCATGCACTCAGTAGTGATGATCAAACCTGCCACCGAACCGGCCGCCTGCAGAGCAGTACGGGTCACTTTGGCTGGGTCGAGGATACCCATTTCCATCATGTCACCGTAGGTGCCGTTGCCAGCGTTGTAACCGAAGTTACCTTCGCCAGAGCGCACTTTGTCGAGTACTACAGAGGCTTCGTCACCCGCGTTAGTCACAATCTGACGCAGAGGAGCTTCCATCGCACGCAGCGCGGCGTTAATACCCGCCAGCTGGTCTTCATTGTCGCCTTCTACCGCAGCCAGGTTGCTGATTGCGCGAACCAGGGCAACACCACCGCCAGGTACAACGCCTTCTTCAACTGCCGCGCGTGTTGCATGCAGCGCATCTTCAACACGGGCTTTTTTCTCTTTCATTTCGATCTCAGTGGCTGCGCCCACTTTGATCACGGCAACACCGCCAGCCAGCTTGGCTACGCGCTCTTGCAGCTTCTCACGATCGTAATCAGAGCTGGTGTTTTCGATCTGAGTGCGAATCTCGGCAACGCGTGCCTCGATATCGCCCGCTTGGCCGGCACCGTCAACGATCACGGTGTTTTCTTTGTCCATGGTTACGCGCTTAGCGGTACCCAAGTGCTCCAGGGTCGCTTGCTCCAGGTCGAGACCAACTTCTTCAGAGATCACAGTACCACCGGTCAGGATGGCGATGTCTTGCAGCATGGCCTTACGGCGGTCGCCGAAGCCAGGCGCTTTACACGCAGCCACTTTAACGATGCCGCGCATAGTGTTAACAACCAGTGTTGCCAGGGCTTCGCCTTCAACATCTTCGGCAACAATCACCAGTGGACGGCTGGCCTTCGCAACGTTCTCCAGCAGCGGCAACAGCTCGCGAATATTGGAGATTTTCTTGTCAACCAACAGGATGAAGGGGTTGTCATGCTCAACAGACATGTTGTCGGTGTTGTTCACGAAGTAAGGAGACAGGTAGCCGCGATCAAACTGCATACCTTCAACAACATCCAGCTCGTTTTCCAGGCCTTGACCTTCTTCTACAGTGATCACACCCTCTTTGCCGACTTTCTCCATCGCTTCAGCAATGATAGCGCCGACGTGGCTGTCGCTGTTGGCCGAGATGGTGCCAACCTGAGAGATGGCCTTGCTGTCCGCACAGGGGATAGACAGCTTCTTAACTTCTTCAACTGCTGACGCGATTGCCTTGTCGATGCCGCGCTTCAGGTCCATTGGGTTCATGCCAGCAGCGACCGCTTTCAGGCCTTCGTTAACAATGGCCTGGGCCAGTACGGTGGCAGTGGTGGTGCCGTCACCCGCGTCGTCAGAAGCTTTAGAAGCCACTTCTTTGACCATCTGGGCACCCATGTTCTCCAGCTTGTCTTCAAGCTCGATTTCTTTGGCAACAGAGACACCGTCTTTTGTTACGGTTGGCGCACCAAATGATTTGTCCAAAACAACATTGCGGCCCTTGGGACCAAGCGTTACCTTAACAGCGTTTGCCAGGGTGTTAACGCCAGCCACCATGCGTTGGCGGGCTTCGTTACCAAATACTACGTCTTTAGCCATGATTGTCTTACCTTCCTACTAATTCGTTGATTCAATTGAGCGCTAGAAATTAGCCTTCGATAACACCGAAGATTTCAGACTCACCGAGAACAATCAGCTCTTCACCGTCGACTTTAACGGCGTTACCAGAGTACTGACCGAAGATCACGCGATCGCCAACCTTGACACCAACAGGGCGCAACTCACCGTTTTCCAGCAATTTGCCCTCACCTACAGCCAATACTTCGCCTTGATTCGGCTTCTCTTTGGCAGAACCGGGCAAAACGATACCGCCGGCGCTGGTCTGCTCCTCTTCGCTACGACGAACCACTACACGGTCGTATAAGGGACGAATTTTCATCTTGATCAATCTCCATTAAATCAATGAACAGATTTTTATTTGACCGGACATTCCGGCACCGCCAGGTAGTGATTACCTACTTGGCGACCTCCCTTTCACACGGATCGGGAATCATCAGGTTTCCCATCGCGCAGACTGGACATGCAGTCACCGTGGGCTGCTCAGGTAACTGGGGGCGAGAAAATGCTTTTCAAGGGCAAAGAGTGAAAATTTTTAGTCTTCTTTTCGGTATTCACCTTCGATGGTGATATGGCCAGGCTCGCGGCGCCCTTCCGCGCCCGAAGAATTGCCGCGCGGGCCGCCACTGGCGCTGAAGCCACCGGCTTGCATCTGAATAACGCCGCGGCGCAGCATCTGGTCAATAACGGCGTTGCGCAAGGGACGAATCAGGCAGACGAAACCCACCGCATCAGTAATAAAGCCCGGTGTGAGCAGTAATGCGCCGCCGATTGCCAGCATCAGGCCCTCGAGTATCTCTCTGGCGGGCACCTCACCGTGATCCAGGCGCTGGCGCGCACGCAATAACGTAGACACGCCCTGCTGGCGCAGCAATGTGGCGCCGATTAACGCGGTTAGCAATACACACGCGATCGTAGGCAGGGCACCGATCAGCCCCCCAACCTCGATAAGCAGCCACATTTCCAAGATGGGGGCGATGACAAAAATACTAAATAGGACTCTCATAGTTATGCTGACCTGATGAATCAAAAATGGTGCCGTCATTAGCCCCAAGGAAAGAAAAAAACCAAAGCGCCTAGTGCCCGCCTTGCTGACAACTTATTATGTCAGCAACGCCACTGCGACCTCTACCACCTTCGAGACCTCAGCCCTATGCACCTCGCTCGCGCCGCCTTATTACTGCTGCTAACACCATATATTTCAAAAAGTTACGCTGCACCGTCGAGTGCGCCAACACCAGCGATGGATATGGAAGAATGCCTATCGCTGGCCGCTCAGAGCGCCTCCGACGAGATCACGCTCGGCCAGCTGCGCGAACAGTGCCAACAGCGCCTTCAAGGCCCCGATGCTGCCGAAGAGCATATTCGCAAACAAACCAAGGGCGTTATCGAAGAGCGTGTTGCACTAGAGCGCTTCACCGATGACAACCCCTTTGTACTCACCCCCCACCGCGCCAATTACTTGCTTCCCCTGTCCTGGCGCGACGACACCGCAGACTACAGCTCGTCGCTGCCGATCAAAGAGGAAAATGTTGATAGCACTGAGGTCGAATTTCAGCTCAGTGTAAAAGTACACATCGCCAAGGGAATCCTCGGGGGCGGCATTCTCAGCGGCGCCTATACCAACCGCTCCTTCTGGCAGGCCTACAACAAGGAGTTTTCCGCACCGTTTCGCGAGACCAACCACGAGCCCGAGCTCATTCTCAGTTACAGCAACGACTGGCAATGGAAGGGGATTCGCAATGTGGGCAACCAGCTAATATTTAACCATCAGTCCAACGGCCGCGGCGAGCCGTTGTCACGCAGCTGGAATCGCATCATGCTCAATATGGTGTTTGAGCACGACCGCTTCGCCATGACCTTTAAGCCCTGGTACCGCATCCCCGAGGCCGCCGATGACGACGATAACCGCGACATCGAATTTTATCTCGGCCACTTTGAGTGGATGGGCTTCTATCAATGGAAAGACCGTACACTCAGCGTGATGCTGCGCAACAACTTGCGCAGCGACAACCGTGGTGCAGTGGAAATCGGCTGGAGCTTTCCGATTAGTTCCAAGATCAAAGCTTATGTAAAATACTTTAATGGTTATGGCGAAAGCCTGATCGAATACAATAACTCGCTGCAGAGCGTCGGTTTTGGCGTGCTGATCAGCGATTGGCTGTAACACTCGACAGAAAACACATATAAAGGTAGATAATGATCAATGCTCAGGAAGCGCTTGCGCGTTTAAAAGAAGGCAATACCCGCTTTGTTGAAAAGCTGGCTGAAAACAAAGACTACATATCGAATAAAAAACCCGAGCTGGTTGAGGAGCAAAGCCCCTTCGCCATCATTTTGGGTTGCTCCGATGCGCGGGTTCCCGCTGAGATGGTGTTTGACCAAACTCTGGGCGATCTGTTTGTTATTCGCGTAGCCGGCAATGTTGTAGCCCCGTCGGGCATCGGCAGTGTTGAATTTGCCGCCCTCAACTTTGGCACGCCATTGGTTGTAGTGCTGGGTCACTCGCGCTGTGGCGCTGTCAAAGCCACGGTAGACGCACTGAGTGGCAACTCCAAAATCCCCACCTCCGCCCTACACTCCATTGTTAAGCGCGTGCGCCCAGCCGTGGAAACTCTGCTAGTCACCGAGTTAAAAGACAACCCAGAGGAACTGGTTAAGCAGGCGGTACGCGCCAATGTACGGACCTCGGTAGAGCACCTTTGCAGCGGCTCATCCACATTGGAACAGCTGATTAGCGAAGGGAAGCTAATGGTCGTGGGCGCAGAGTACTCGCTGGAAACCGGAAAGGTCGACTTCTTCTACGAAGACTACTGGGAACGTATTCGCAACCTTGACGAATAAGCCTTCCGACCAAGCTCGGCGTCAGCTACTGCTGGCGCTGAGTCAGATTCCTCCTGGCCGCTTATGCAGCTACGGCGAGCTCGCCCGCCAAGCAGGACTGCCCGGCCGGGCCCGCTGGGTTGGGCGCCAGCTCAGCCAACTTCCCGACCAGAACACCCTGCCTTGGCACCGCGTTATCAATGCACAAGGCAAAATCAGTTTCCCACACAATTCCGAGGCTTATCGTCGGCAGCTCTCACGGCTGATTGATGAAGGCAGCGCCTCACCCGACGGCAAAATCGCGTGGCAGCGATGCCGGTGGCCGGGTCAGCACTAGCGCTCTGCCGACCACGGCGCAACCTTAACCAGCATCAACATGCCTGGGATCGCCAATGCAGCGCAGAGCAAATAGAAATTCGTCCAACCGACCACTTCAACAATGGCGCCAGTGGTGGCATTGGCAAAGGTGCGCGGCAGTGCCGCCAGCGCGGTGAACAAGGCAAACTGTGTGGCCGCATAGGCCGGTGTTGTTGCCCTGGCAATAAAGGCGGTAAAGGCGGCGGTGCCTAAACCCACCCCGAGGTACTCAAATACAATCACTAGGGTCAGCGCCAGGCGGTTCGGCCCGATTTCAGCCAATGCCGCAAAGCCAAAGATGCTCAGCAGTTGCACCACACCAAATAGCCAAAGCGCGCGATTGATGCCCAGCCGAATCATTATCACGCCGCCCACCAGGCCGCCAATAATCGCGGCCGTCAGCGAGGCCGTTTTAGCGATCGTGCCAATTTCCGTGAGGCTAAAACCGATATCCAAGTAAAAAGGCGACGACAGCGCGGTGGCCATATTGTCACCGAGCTTGTATAGAAACAGGAAGGTCAGCAGCCACAACGCACTGCCCAGCCCGTTGCGCTGCACAAACTCCTTAAATGGCTCGACCACTGCCGCGCGCAGGGTAAGAGGCGCCGCGCTGTCATCACCGGCCTCGCTTACCCAGAAGGTCATCGCAACACCGATGAGCATGAAGCCGGCCATCACCATGAACACCGTACTCCAGGGGAAGTAGTCCCCCATGATCACCCCGAGAGAACCCGGCACCAAACCGGCCAAGCGGTAGGCCTGCACATGTATCGCGTTGCCCAGCCCCAGCTCCTCGTCCTTCAGAAGCTCACGGCGATACGCGTCCAGCACAACATCCTGACTGGCGCTAAAAAAAGCGACCCCCGCCGCCACGTAGGCAACCAGCCCGACAGACATCGTCGGGTCAATAAAACCCAGTGCCGCCATGGACAGCATGAGAGCGATCTGCGTGATCAACATCCACCCGCGCCGGCGGCCCAAAAACGGCGGCACATAGCGATCCATCAGCGGTGCCCATACAAACTTCCAGTTATACGGGAAGCCCACCAGGGCAAATAAGCCGATCTCGGTTAGCCCCACTCCCTCGCTGCGCAGCCACGCTGGCACCAGTTGAATGAGGAAATACAACGGCAACCCCGAGGCCAACCCAGTAAGCACGCAGATAAACATCTGCTGTGTAAAAATGGCTCGATACCATGGCAGGTCGGTGACGTCCGGTGACGGCTGGGGCTGCATTATTGCCTATCCTTAATTGGGCTGCGGCCCAGAGGCCGGAGTCGGTGCAATCAATCGCGAAAATTATTGAATTGCAGGGGCTGCTCTAGATCAGCATCGCGCAACAGTGCCATTACCTGCTGGAGGTCGTCGCGTTTCTTACCGGTGACCCTCACCTGGTCACCCTGAATTTGGCTTTGCACTTTCAGCTTGCTGTCTTTGATCAGCTTGACGATCTTGCGGCACAGATCCGACTCCAAACCATTTTTCATGGTCACCCGTTGCCGCACTTGCTTACCGTAGCCCTCCATGTCACCCAGTTCCATCGCCTTCGGGTCGATCTTGTTCTTTATCAGGGTGCTGCGCAGTATGTCTTCCATCTGAGTCAGCTGAAACTCCGCCTCGGCCCACACCGTGGCATTGAGCCCGTCGCGCTCGAAGCTGGCTTCAACACCGCGAAAATCAAAGCGGGTATCCAACTGGCGGTTGGCCTGATCAAGGGCATTGGTAAAGGTGTGCAAATCCACTTCAGACACGATATCAAACGACGGCATTCAGGTTCTTCCTATACAAATGAACGGGCACAAGTGTAACAAGGGCTGACGCGCGCAAACAGCACCGTTGCTCCGCACCGCGGCCATCACGTAAGCTGCCACCATGACCTCACACCGCTCACATTGGCACATACTTGGCGCAGGCGCGATAGGCAGCCTGTGGGCCAGCTACGCCGTTAAACATGGCCTACCAACCACATTGCTGCTACGCAGCGACGAACGACTTTCGCAGTTTAAAATGGCAGGGGGAATTCTCGCGACTCTGGCAGGGAGCGCTGAACTGCTGCCATTGGCGGCAGAATCATGCGAACAAAACGGTCCGCCGATAGCGCGTTTACTCCTTACCACCAAAGCACCAGACAGTTTGTCAGCCGTTGCGTCTATCAGCCCTCGCTTGGCCTCGGGTGCCTGCGTGGTGTTGCTTCAAAATGGCCTGGGCGTGCGCGAAGAATTGCTCAAACTTCGGCCCGACCTGCAGTGCTATCACGCCGTCACCACGGAAGGAGCGTTTCGCCCCGCTCCGTTTCAGGTCGTGCACGCGGGTCGCGGTCGCACGCTGCTTGGCAGCGGCTCAAATGATAAAGCCCTGGCGAGGGAACTCAGCGTCGGGCCGCTCGTTGTTACCCCCGACCCGAACATCGAGCAAGCCCTGTGGCGCAAGCTCATTATCAACTGCGCCATCAACCCCTTAACGGCGCTGTATCGCTGCCGCAACGGCGAGCTGTTGGACAATCCTCAGGCGCTTCAGCAACTGCACGGCGTCATCGACGAGGCGCTCTGCCTGGCGCCGCATTTGCAACTCGGCGATGTCTTTGACGGCCTGCGGGAGCAAGTCTTGGACGTCGTCGCAAATACCGCCCTCAACCGCTCCTCGATGTTACAAGACATCGAGTCCGGTCGCCGCAGTGAGATCGACTACATCACGGGCTACCTCTGTCGCATGGCAGAACAAAAGGGCCTGCCTACTCCCGTGAATCTCAGCCTATTGCGCGGGATCAAAGCACTTTCCGTCGAGTAGTTTTATAGCAAGAAAGGTCATTCTATCCTCCAGCGCTCACTGCACACTTCATCGAAAAGACTGCGACTCGGGAAAAGCTAATCGATACCACCAAAACGCATGAAACGGCGAGGCAAAACCTACCAACAACAAAACCGCCATTAGAAGATAACGAGCGAGCTCAAAGTGAATTGGCGAAAGAAACTACTACTAGTCTGCTGATAAATTGCGTGATAGCTTAGCCCGAGCGCGATCAGCAGGATTAGCTGTAAGGCGCGCAGAATCAAAACATATCCAAGGATGGGATGTAGCAATGAAAAAACTCAAAGGAATTGTCTCGCTTTGCATGGCAAGTGCTATGCTCGTTGCGTGTAATAGCAGCGACGATAAAAATACCGAAAAAAATGAGCCGCTAGTAATAGCACCTTCTCTCGGAATAATGAACGGTGTCAACGTCAGTGTATATCGCCGAGATGGGACAACAATCATCACATCTGGCACCCTTGATGAGTCAGGCCAAATAACGCTCTCTATTCCCGCAAGCCTTAATAGCAAAGCAAAAATTGTGGTTGTAGAGGGCAATGTAGATGCAACATATTTTGACGAGGCTCTGGCAACGACCGTGCCATTTCCAGCAGGGCAAAAAATGCACGCACTTGTCCCAGCTGGGTTAAGCAAGACAACCGTAACGCCGCTTACCGAAATTGCCTTCAGACTAGCAGAAGTCCATCAACTGCTGCCATTAGCGCCGTCAGTAGCAAAACAGCTAAACGATATCGTTAAAAACAGCCTAGCCCCCCAACTTGAGGGTATTCTCTCATTGCCCGAACTAGCGGGCTCAGCGTCAGCAAATAGCTTTAATGATGATAACGCAGGCCGATATGCGCTGATACTCGCCGCGTTAGCAGAGCTGGCAAATAGCTCGGGGGCACCGGCTCTCGACGCTTTGAATGCATTAGCGAAAGACGCCGCCGACGGCATAATTGATGCGGCGAACAATGGCATTGCAATTAACGCTCCATACGTAAACTTTTTGAATGAAATGAGCTCAGCACTTGATACCGCCGCGCAAAAATGGGGCTACTCAGGTGACGCACAAGTACTAGCGCCTGCCAGCACCACACTTGATGCTTCCAATATTGGAAATAATGGTGGCAATGGCGGGAACGACGGAAACGACGGAAACGACGGGAACGACGGGAACGACGGGAACGACGGGAACGACGGGAACGACGGGAACGACGGGAACGACGGGAACGACGGGAACGACGGGAACGACGGGAACGACGGGAACGACGGGAACGACGGGAACGACGGGAACGACGGGAACGACGGTAGCAGCGGTAGTGCATTAGCCTGCTTTGACGCATCTCTGCAAGCAGTTGGCACTACAGTGAAACAGGTGATCTTGTCGAGCTCGCCTGAAGGCGATATCCGAACGACTGCCGATACTGAGCTTCTCAAAAACACCACCTACAATGGTAATAATGCTGTTGAAGCCAAGTCAGACGTTGTAGCGGACGCCAGTCAAGACTTTGCCGACTCTGAATCGACAACTTACACCTACACAAAGCTTGCCGATGGCAATAAAACTCTTCGCACATTTGGAACAATCACTGAAACTAACGTCCCTGGGTTTGGAAAGACCACTGTCACCACTGTAATAGAGCCCTACATGGAAAAACGCTTCGATCTTACGGTTAATCAAAGTTATACCCAGACTTACACCGTTAACGTTGAGTCAGATATTCCTGGTGCACCCTCAACATCCACAGAAGTTACTGATAAAACGACCTACCTCGGACGGGAAACTATCACTGTACCCGCTGGAACCTTTCACGCCTGCAAAATGCGTACAACAAGCAGTGGCGACGAAACCACTACTTGGTTCGCGCCAGGGAACGGGATAATGGTCAAACAAACTTCCGGGGACCAAGAAGACGTTCTTGAAAGCGCTTCAATTAATGGCAATCCGATATAAAGCTTAAGGCTCTTTGGGGCACCCCAGATCACCGCATGCCCCAAACGCACCTCGTGGACGACCCCGTCGTCCACACCCTTCCATTCATTAAACGAACTATCTGCTGAGTGCAAACGGTTAGCTTATGCAACACCAAATTGGTATGAAGGCTTAAGGCACCTAAACATCTCATACAAACTTTGGCACAGAACAAGCTGCACCGATGTGTACAATTTGACAACGCCTTCGCGCCCGAATAGAGTTGCGCCGCCTGTGTTAGGTGCCCAAAGACATTAGTTTGAGGGTTAAACGGGAAGTTCGGTGAGTCGACCACTCGACAAGACCGACGCTGCCCCCGCAACGGTAATCACCTTTGGTGAGAGCCCGGAACCGGCCTAATCAGTTATCACCCGATGTAGCGGAGGGCTTCATCAGCGGTCATATACTTGTATATCACCACTATCCCTCCCTCATTGCTTCCTATTTTTAGCTTTGAGGTAAGTCATGAAAAACCGTCCACTTGTTGTGAACACTGCTCTGCTTGCAGCCTTATCCAGCCCGCTGTTTACCAGCGCCGGTGAAATAGAAACTACCGTCGTTACCGCCACACGCACTGAGCAAAGCATTGCCGAAGTACTGGCGCCCGTCACGGTATTCGAGCGTGCCGATATCGAACGTATCGCACCCCTAGACCTGCAGGAATTGCTGTCTCGCGCTGCTGGCATTAGCTTCGTGCGCAACGGTGGCCGCGGCGCCGCCACCAGCTTGTTTGTTCGCGGCAACCAAAGCAACCATACGCTGCTGTTGGTTGACGGCGTGCGGGTAGGCTCAGCAACACTGGGCAGCCCCTCGCTCACTAACTTGCCCCCGGAGCTGATCGAGCGCGTAGAAATTGTTCGCGGGCCTCGCTCAGCCTTGTATGGTTCCGAGGCGATTGGCGGTGTCATTAACATCATCACCAAGAAGTACCACGACACCGATGGCGTGAAACCCTTTGTACAACTTAGCGCGGGCACCCAGGGCACTGTTAAAACGGTTGCTGCTGTGAACGGCGGAAACGCCGACACTCAGTTCAGCCTAAGCGGCTTGTACGAGGAGACCGACGGCGTCGACAACACCACAAGCAAGGCGCTGCGCCACGGCGATGACGACGGTTTTGAGCAGCAGGCTATCAATTTCAGCGTGTCACATCGCTTTAACGCACGCGCCAACGTTCACGCGCTGTACCAGCACAGCGATAGCGAGAGCGAATACGACACCAACTGCTACGCACCGTTTCCCAATAACTTTGGCTGCGAGCCCTACACAGACAGCACGGTTACCGTCGCGGGTTTGCGCGGTGAATTTCAGCTAAGCGACAACTGGGCACTGAAGCTCACCGCGGGCCAATCTACCGATGAAAGCCAAACGCGCTATCGCTATCGCGACCCCGCGTTGGTTGCCGCGAATCTTCGCGGCGATGTATTCGAAACCACTCGCAAGCAATTCACCGCCCAGAATGACTGGCAGCTCGGTAAACACCACGTACTCACCCTGGGTGGCGAGCATATTAATGACGAGGTCGATAGCACGCTGAGCTACGGCAAAGACGAACGCGAGAACAATGCAGGCTTTGCGCAATGGCAAGCCGACTATGGCCGCATCGACTACGCACTGGGCTGGCGCCATGACAGCAACGAGCAATTTGGCTCCAGCGACACCCGCAACGCCGCCGCCGGATTGGACTTACCCATGGGCATGAAATTGATCGCCTCCTACGGCGAGGGCTTCAACGCCCCCACTTTTAACGACCTCTACTACCCCGGCTACGGCAACCCCAACCTCGAGCCTGAAAGCTCAAAAAACCGGGAGCTGGAGTTGCGCGGCAAACACGCCTGGGGGCAGTGGAGCGTTAACTATTTCATCAACGACGTGGATAAGCTCATCCAATACAACCCCGCCACCTTCGGGCCGGACCAAATTGAATCAGCGCGCATCGAGGGCCTGGAGCTAAGCTTGGCAACCGTAGTAAGACAGTGGCATATCGAAGCCAATGCAACGCTCCTGGATACCGAAGACAAAAATTCAGGCAAGGAATTGCGCCGCCGCGCCGACAGCCAGGTTAACATCGATGTTGACCGCCAATGGCAGCAATGGGGAGTCAATGCCAGTGTTCGCTTGACCAGTGACCGCTACGAAAACACCAGCAATACCGACGAATTGCCGGGCTACGGCCTGGTCGATGCCGGTGTTTCCTACCAGATCAATGACAGCCTCAAGTTGCAACTGCTGGTAAAGAACCTGTTTGACAAAGACTACGTTAGCGCCAGACACTTCAGCCTCGGCAACTATGAGTCAATTGGGCGTGAAGCGCTGCTAAGCGTGACCTACGCCCCCTAAGGCGAAAGCTTAGACAGCGATGGAGCTCCGTCACAATGAATGAAGAAGAAAAGCGCCACCAACAGCGCATGCAGAAGAAGAAGGCACTGATCGACGCCAAGGTCGCGAAAGCTACCGAAGAGCGCGGCGTGCTTATCGTCTTAAGCGGGCCGGGCAAGGGGAAATCCAGCTCGGGTTTTGGCACGGTGATTCGCTGTATTGGTCACGGCTACAAGGCCGCGGTGGTGCAGTTCATCAAGGGGACCTGGGACTGCGGTGAGAGAAACTTCTTGCAACAGCGCTGTCCCGAGGTACCTTTCATTGTGATGGGCTCCGGTTTTACCTGGGAAACACAAAGCCGGGAACGCGATCGCGAAGCCGCTCAGCAAGCCTGGCAGCAAACGAAAACACTGTTGAACGATGCCTCATTACACTTAGTGCTGCTCGACGAACTGACCTACATATTGAAGTACGGATACATCGACGCCGAAGAAGTCTACGAAGCGCTGCGCAACCGCCCTCGGGAGCAGAGCGTGATTATTACTGGCCGTGGTGCGCCGCCAGCCCTCAAAGAACTGGCCGACACCGTATCGATGATCGATGATAAAAAACACGCCTTTCGCGCGGGCATTAAGGCGAGAAAAGGCGTGGAGTATTGATGCGCCGCCTGCTTGTCGTACTCAGCCTACTGCTCGCGCATATAGCCAGTGCCAGCAGCGAGCGCTGCGTTGACGATGACCGCAACGTAAAGGTTTGCCTGGATGCTCCGGCTGCGCGCATTATCGCCCTGTCACCCGGTGCGACGGAGCTGCTCTATGCCGCAGGCGCGGGCGATAAATTAATCGCTGCCGTCAGCTTTAGTGACTACCCTGATGAAGCGAAAGCCCTGCCGAGAGTGGGCAGCTACAACCGTTTTGACCTCGAAGCGATTCTCAGCTTAAAACCGGACCTGCTAATCGGCTGGCACAGTGGCAACCCGACAGAGCAACTGGCGCAACTCGAAGCACTGGAGCTTAAGGTGTATTACAGCGAGCTGCGCGGCTTTGACGATGTTAGTCGCACCCTACGCCGTTTTGGCGAGCTGGCCGGCAGCGAGCCCTCAGCAAATGCCGCCGCCGAGCATTTTGACCAAGGCATATCCGCCTTACGCAAGCAGTACCAGAACGCTGAGAGCGTTCGCGTTTTTCAGCAAATTTGGGTTAACCCCTTAATGACGGTTAACGACCAACACCTCATTAGCGAAGCGACACGCCTGTGCGGCGGCATAAACGTCTTTGGCAACCTGCCGCGCTTGGCTGCTCGCATCGACCACGAGGCCGTATTAGCCGCCAACCCCGAAGCCATTATCGCCGGCGGCATGGGAGAAGAAAATCGCAGCTGGCTGGACGACTGGCGCCCCTACTCAGGCCTGCTGGCCGTGCAGAGAGATAACCTGTTCTTTATTCCACCCTCTACTCTGCAACGGCCAACACCAAGACTCCTCAGCGGCACCCGTATGCTGTGCCAGCACCTGGACACCGCACGTGGCCGCCGCTAGCTATCACACCCCGCGCCTGCTACCCGCACTCGCCCTGCTCAGCCTCGGCGCGCTGTTGGCCGTTGCGCTTAGTGTAAGCACTGGGAGTGTCGCCATTAGCACCGCGGAGCTGTGGGCGGTGCTGCAAGGAGAGGGAGACCCCCTACACCACACCTTGATATTCGACCTGCGATTACCGCGCAGCCTCGCTGCCTTTGCCACCGGCGGGCTACTGGCCGCGGCGGGCGCACTTATGCAAGTGCTGCTGCGCAACCCGCTGGCGGACCCCTATGTGCTCGGCCTTTCCGGTGGCGCGGCGGTGGGCGCCCTGAGCGCCATGCTACTTGGTCTGGGCAGTGCGGCGGTTTCAGGCTCGGCATTCATCGGCGCCATTGTATCGGCGATCACGGTATTCGGCTTAGCCCACGGCACCGGCAGCTGGACACCCACACGCTTACTGCTTACCGGTGTGGTTATTGCGGCGGGATGGGGAGCCGTGGTCACCTTTATGCTTGCCATTGCCCCCACCGAAAGCCTGCCCGGCATGCTGTTCTGGCTGATGGGTGATCTCGCCTATGCTCGCAGCCCGTGGCCAGCACTGACGACTCTACTCGCTCTGTCTCTGCTTCTGCTGCCACTCGGGCGCAGCCTCAATGCAATGGCCCGCGGCCCGCTGCAAGCAGCGGCGCTGGGCGTTGCCGTTAAGCCCATGGAGTGGAGTATTTATATTGCCGCCAGCCTACTCACCGCTTTGGCGGTCACCACCGCCGGCAGCATCGGCTTTGTTGGCTTGGTCGTGCCACATATGCTGCGGCTGATATTGGGGAATGACCAGCGGCTGATTCTCCCCGCCTGCGCCTTGGCAGGCGGTGCACTGCTCACCTTGGCAGATACGCTGGCCAGAACCATCATCGCACCGGAGCAATTGCCCGTTGGCGTTATCACCGCCCTGCTCGGCGTTCCCACCTTCTTGCTACTGTTATACCGGAGCCGATAGTGAGCGAGGTCTTGTTACAAGCCGCCCAGCTTTGCATTGATGTGCCGGGTCGCAGCGATGGCAGCGAGCTTAACTTTGCGATTCAGCGCGGCGAAGTTTGGGGCGTTCTCGGCCCCAACGGCGCGGGTAAAACCACCCTACTCCATACCCTGGCCGGACTGCGCAAACCTCGTAAAGGTACGGTATATCTCGCAGGTTCGGCCATTCAACGGCTGCGCCGGCGGCAAATCGCCCAGCAAATGGCGGTTGTCTTTCAGGAGCGCTCGGACAGCTTCCCGGCAACGGTGATGGAATCGGTGATGATCGGCCGCCATCCCTTCTTAAGCGCCTGGGATATGGAGTCTGCCGAGGACCTTGAGATCGCTCGCGCCGCACTTGCGCGAATGGAGTTAAGTGGCATGGAGCAGCGCCTGGTGAGCAGCCTTTCCGGCGGCGAAAAACAGCGCCTGGCCATTGCCACCGCCATGACTCAGCAAGCGGATATTTGGCTGGCCGACGAGCCCGGCAATCACTTGGACCTTCACCACCAAGTTGCGGTCATGTCGATGATGCGCGAACAGGCCGCACAGGGAAATGCCGTTCTGCTTTGCCTGCACGACATCAACCTGGCAGCACGTTACTGCGACCAACTCCTTCTGCTCTACCCCGACGGCAATGCCTGCTGGGGAGACGCCTCGATCATGCTACAAGCCCCCGCCCTGGAAAAACTGTATCGGCAACCGCTTACCGTACTCGAAGACCAAGGCCAGCGCGTTTTTATTCCCCGCACTCAGCGACATACCGGCAATGAAAACTGACTTTAGCCGCGACGATATCGACGCCATCTATCGCGTGATTGCCGCGCGGCGGGATATGCGTCACTTCACCGGTGGCGAGATTGACGACACCACACTGACACGCCTGCTAAGCGCCGCACACCAAGCGCCCAGCGTCGGCTACATGCAACCCTGGCGATTTATCCGCATCCGCAAGCCCCGGCTCCGGGAGCAACTCTATGACCTGGTGCAGCAGGAGATCACTGCCTCAGCCGAGGCGCTGGAAGAACGCGGTAGTGAGTTTTTACAGCTAAAGGTAGAAGGTATACGCGAGTGCGCCGAACTCATTGTGGTGGCACTGTGCGACCAGCGAGAGCGCTACCTGTTCGGCCGCCGCACGCTGCCGGAAATGGACCTGGCGTCCGCCGCCTGCGCCATACAAAACCTTTGGCTGGCTGCACGCGCCGAAAACTTAGGGATGGGCTGGGTATCGCTATTTGAGCCAGAACCCTTGAAGGCACTGCTAAAAATGCCGGACGGTAGCCACCCCATTGCCCTGCTGTGTCTGGGACCCGTAGAGGAATTTTACGACCGCCCAATGCTGGAGACGGCGCAGTGGGATCAACGCCGCCCCCTCCACACACTCATTATGGAGGATGGCTGGCAAATCGAGAACGAGGCAGACGATGACTAATACGCTAATGGTTCAGGGCACCACCTCCGATGCCGGCAAAAGCGTTCTCGTCGCCGCACTGTGTCGCGCCCTGCATCGCCGCGGCTTACATGTCGCGCCGTTCAAGCCACAGAATATGGCGCTTAACAGCGCCGTCACCCCCGATGGCAAGGAAATCGGCCGCGCCCAGGCCGTGCAGGCGCGGGCTTGCGGACTAGCCCCCCACAGCGATATGAACCCGGTTCTGCTTAAACCCAATAGTGACACCGGCGCACAAGTGATAATTCATGGGCAGGCCCTGCGCAATATGGAGGCGCAGGACTACCACGGCTATAAAGCGACTGCGCGAAAGGCGGTATTGGCGTCCCACCAGCGCCTTTCTCAACAATACGACTGGGTTGTGGTGGAGGGCGCCGGCAGCCCCGCTGAAATCAATCTTCGCGCGAACGATATTGCCAACATGGGGTTTGCAGAAGCGGTTGACTGCCCGGTGATCCTTATTGCAGATATCGATCGCGGTGGCGTTTTCGCGCATTTGGTGGGCACGCTGGAGTTGTTGTCAGAAAGTGAACAAGCCCGGGTTGTTGGGTTCGTCATCAACCGTTTTCGCGGCGATATTGCCCTGCTGCAATCCGGATTGGACTGGTTGGAAGCGCGCACCGGCAAGCCCGTATTAGGTGTACTGCCCTATTTGCACGACCTGCACCTGGAAGCCGAGGATGCCATTGATACCCGGCAAATTCGCGAGGATATCAGTTTGCGGGTGGCGGTACCGGTATTGCCCCGCACCAGTAATCACACCGACTTCGACGCCCTTCGCCTGCACCCCAATGTTGACCTTTGCTTCGTACGCAAGGGCGAGGCACTGCCGCCTTGCGACTTGCTCATCCTGCCCGGCAGCAAAAGCGTGCGCGCTGACTTACAGCAGCTGCGCGACAATGGCTGGGCCGATCAGCTCAAACGTCATTTGCGTTACGGTGGCAAAGTATTGGGGATTTGCGGCGGCTTTCAAATGCTGGGCAGTGAACTGCACGACCCGCTGGGTATTGAAGGCCCGGCCGGTAGCAGTGAGGGCTTAGGCCTGCTTGATATCACCACCACACTGGCCAGCGAGAAAACCCTGCGCCAAGTCAGCGGACACTGCTATCTAAACGGCAAAGCGACCTCAATCCGCGGTTATGAAATTCACGCTGGGGTCAGTGAGGGCGCTGGCCTCGAGCGCCATTTTGCCGATTTGGGAAGTCACCTTGATGGCGCCGTTAGCGACGACGGACAAGTGCTGGGCAGCTATATCCACGGCTTGTTCGACGATGACAACGCTCGGCAACAGCTGCTCACCTGGGCTGGTGCCACCGAGCAGGCTGCCTACAATTACGACGCGGTCATAGAAACGAATCTAGACCGCATTGCCGACAGCGTGGAGCAGCACATCGATCTCGATAAACTGCTCCATACCTGCTCACTAGAATTCAGACAGTCCCGCTAAGGCATCAAACAGCGGCCGCAACAGCAGCTGATCCAGGGCGCCGATCAGCGGATCCAACTGAGACAACAGCAAATTATCAATATGGAAGCCCAATTCTCGGGTGACTGCCAGCAAAGCGCTGCTCAGGAAGGCCGGCCCCAAACCGATGGCCTGAGTCACTTCAGCCGGCGCAAACTGCTCAATGGGGATCACACCCACGAGAATATTATTCAGCAGATCTTCCACGGTAGAAGACAGCACTTGTCCCAGCTCGCTAACGCTGACATTGCCGATGGCGTCGATGCTGCGGCCCACGTCCAGCAATAGCTCAGACAGCAGGGCAAAGCTGCCACCCACCACCGGGACGATACCGGCCTCTTCTTCAATGGCATCGACAATGCCCTGAATATTGCCAGCCAGGCCCCGCAGCGGGTCAGTCAAACTGCGCAGGTCCGCAGCCTGCTGCTCACCACCTTGGTTGTTGGCGGCTTTGAAAGCATCCAGTGCTGGCGCTAACTGGTCAAACGGCGCGGGTAAATCATCGCGGTCGGCAATGGCTTGCAACTGCTGCAACGAGTACAGCAATGCCTGCGACGCCCTGGCAGAACCCGCCAGTATCAATTCCGGGTTTTGCTCAGTCGCAGCAGCTTGGGCGCCACTTGCCAGCGCGTCCACGACTTCAATCAAGCCTTCCGTCGCAGCGCCCAGCGAGGCGATGACTGCCGCCAAATTCTCCTCTGGTACGGCCGCTGCCAAACCATCAAAACCAGCGCGCAATTGTTCCTGCACAGGGTCGAGGTTGCCCTGCTCCGACGACACATCAAAGCTCGGATCGCCCTGCAAGGGGTTGCTAAAGGCATCGCTTGCCGCCAGTCCCTGTGAGGGCTGTTGCGGTGTTTGACGGCCATAGGCCGGCTGGGGGTCGGAGAGCGACCCCAGTCCTAGAGCAGGGTCATTGGGATCAACCTCATAGGCCTCACCACGCATGCGGTCGCCTTTGATTTCTACCCAGAAAAACCCGTAGCTGTCGCCGCGCTCGTAGAACACGGGGTTTTCGTCGCGCCGCACCAGGCTGCGGGTTTTACTTCCCGCGCCAGATAGAATGAACTCCGTCTTTCCACACGATGGTGTCGGCATTAGCCACTGCAGGTCGTGGTCGTGGCCCGCAAAGAAAAAATCGGCACGGTCACACATGGTTTCTTCTAAGAAGGCCTTGTAGCGCTCGCCCGCGAGAACCGGCAGCAAGAAGCCGGGGACGCCGTCATAGTTCCCGGCGTTGCCGTGGCTGCCATTGGAAACATAGGGGTGGTGAGCAAACACCATTTTCCATTTGGCCTGACTGGCATCGATTGACGCTTTCAACCAACGCGCCTGTGCCAGACCGTAACTGTTGTAGGCGTAGTTTTCATCGCTATCGGGGAAACCGCCAGCCACCTGGCTGGAGTCAATGGCGAAGAACTCCACCAAGGGCTGGCCATTTTCCTGCAGCCCCTGAGTAAAACGGTAATAGCGATCCGGCATCTTCCAGCGGTCGCTGGCGCGGGGCGCATCGGGGTGTTCGCTGTCGCGATAATGGTAATCTACCTGGAAATCACCGTTGGCATTTCCCGCACCATCGCCACCGAAAAATTCGGTGTTATCGTGGTTACCCAAAACAAAATAGAACGGCAGATCAACGGGGGCAAAAGGCTGTTCAAATTTTTCTTCGAACTGGCTATCCATCACCGAGCTCACCCCGGACTCATAGATATTATCGCCCAGTCCAAGGACAAGGTCGCACCCGCGAGCCGCGCAGACTTTTTCAATCGCCTGCCCGACTGCATAAGCACCATCGCTGCCGCTGCCGCTGTCACCCAGCAGAATAAAGCGCAGGGTGTCGACGTTACCATCAACGGGTTGCTCAACGCCGTTATCAACACTAGGCGTAGAACCGCTGTTACTGCTTGATGAGGAACCACCGCAGGCACTCAAGGCCACCGCTGCGCCAAATACCAGAGCGCGACCCAGTGCGTTGTACAAATGAGACATTTATCTACTTCCTTTTAGGTTACAGCGGCTTAGCTACGCGGACGGCTCACTGGGGTGTCTTCGACTAAGCGGCTGCTGCCGACATTCACAGACAGTGTTTTAACCTTGTCCATTTCCACCCCGGACTGGTCAGCACGACTGATATCAGCGGCGTAGTAATACTCCGCCTGTGTGCGTTCGCGAGTGACGTCCATCAAGATGAAACCCTTGTTTTTCAGGTCGGTATATTTCATGTGCGGGTTCGCCACGGGCAGCACTGCTGATACCAACTCGGCGGCGCCGTCGGGGAAACCGGGCGAGGTAATACTGCTGGTCACGAACTCGACGGCCAAGGGCTCATCCAATACGCCGCTGGTTAAAATTGCACTGCTTTTATACACCTCGTTCGCCCAGCTGGTGTGGATATCACCGGTTAGAATTACAGTGTTTTGAATACCTTGCTCGTCGATGAAATCGAGTATCTCTTCGCGCTCGGTGGGGTAGCCGTCCCATTGGTCCATATTGACGGCAATGAGCGGGCTGAAATCGTTAGTCGGGACACCTGGCAGCAGGCGTTGCAACTCGAGGATCTGCAGCTGGGCAAACATGACTTGCTGACCGACGAATTTCCATATCCCCTGAGACACCGCCAACTGATTTTTAAACCAGTCTTTTTGCGTTTGCCCCAGCAGGTCACGTTGCTCAATGCGCGCCGGATCAACCGGGTTATCGAGCTGCTTTTCCCGGCCTTCCAAACGGGTATCGAGCATGACAAAGTCAGCCAGATCGCCAAAGCGGAAGGCGCGGTAGATGCTGTCCTGACTTGCGGTTGGCGGACGGATCGGCAGCCATTCAAAATAGGCCTGAATCGCTAAGCGTTTACGCTCAAACCAATCGCCTTCACCCTCATTGTGATTGTTCGCGCCATCTTTATAAGAATTGTCGGTGGTTTCATGGTCGTCCCATACCGTAACAAAGGAGTGAGTGGCATGAGCGGCCTGAAGGTCGACGTCGCGACGGTATAACGCATAGCGGCGCCGGTAATCGTCCAGGCTGACAATTTCATGGGCCGGATCGAGCAGACGCTCTGGGTGGTCGCCGTACTCATCTTGGCCATATTCGTAGATGTAGTCGCCCAGGTGCATAACAAAGTCGAGGTCTGCGCGGTTTGCCATCATGCGGTATACCGAGAAGTAACCGTGGGGATAGCTGCTACACGAGCACACGGCAAAGCGCAGGCGGTCAGTGTATTGACCAGGCAGGGGTAAGGTTCGCGCGCGACCAACCGGCGAGCTGCTGTCGGCACCTTTAAACCGGTACCAGTAGCGTCGGTCAGCCAGTAGGCCGGCAGCGTCGAACTTTACTGTGTAGTCGCGATTGGCATTACTACTCAGGGTTTCTGAAAGCACAATGCGCTCGAAACCCGGATCTTCGGCGATTTCACACAGCACCGTAATATCGCCGGTGTGACCAAGCGCTGGAGTTGCTCGCGTCCATAAAATTACGCGGTCGTCCAAGGGGTCACCACTGGCAACACCGTGTTCAAATCGCAGCCCGGCACTTGGCGTTACGCCACCACCGGTACCACCGCCACCGCCGCTGTTATTGCTACCGCCTCCGCAGGCTGTCAGTATAGGTATGCCAATGCTGGCAGTAGTAAGCGCTTTGATAAATAGTCGGCGATCCATAGTGTACTCGTTGTCATCAAACAGGGCGTGAAGCATGCAAATCTCGCACGCAGAGGAGCCTACTGCCCAAAGATGACAGTTATGTTTCTAACGAGCTACCTATTTATGTGTATTTTTCCCTTTGCATTACGCCGCATTTTCGCAGTGTTCGCCGCAGCGATAGTGCTGGCTGCCTGCAGCCAGAAGCCCATCGCATTTACCGACTACACCGTGCAAGAACTGTTAAAGAAAAACATCGCCGAGTTGGCTGAACCCGCATTTTTTGAGTTGGAGAGTGTCGAGGTATTGAATAAAAACGACGGCGGCGAGTCCGCGAGCGCTGACGTCTATGTGACGCTGCGCTTCCCTGAAGACTTCGACACCGTGGTCGGCATGCGAAAGCTCGCGCCTTTCAATATGGAGTACAAACAGTACAAAAGCAGCTTTGGTAGTTTCAAAGCCGGGGAAACCCAGCGCCATCACGCCCGTTACCAATTTGTGCGCCGGGACGGCAAGTGGTTTATTGCAGGCAGTAAGGCGCTATCTGCTCCGAAAATTGAACGCCCATAATCCACACCACTGAAGGCCTAGCCGTGGCTATGCAACTGCACCCACGGCTCCCGACCATCTTGGTGGTAAATATGAAAGCGGCTAAAGCCGGCATAGGGCACCGATAGCCGCGTCATTGCGCCCATTGGCATACCCAACCAATGGCATATCATCACGCGGATAACCGCGCCGTGCACCACCAGCAACACCGACTGCCCACTGTGCTGCTTGGCAATGGCATCCAGTGCTCCTGTCACCCGCGCGCAAAAGTCACTCATCGCCTCGCCATTGGGCGGGCTAGCCGAATCCGGTGACTGCCAAAACTTGCGCCACACCTCTGGGTCTCGCTGTTGGGCTTCACTGTGCGGCAGCCCCTCCCAGTCGCCAAAATGGATCTCTCGCAAGTCATCGTTTACCGAAAGTTTAATACCGTGCTTGCTAGACAACTCTTCTGCAAAACGCGCACAGCGTTGCAACGGCGAGGTGACAATATGATCCCAGTGAGGCTCGTCCACGCTGGCGACTTTGTCACGCATTTGCGACCAGCCGGTTTCGCTCAAGGCAACGTCGGTACTGCCGCGAAATATCTCGCCGCCCTCGCAGGCGCCGTGACGCAGCAGGTCAATGCGGCTGCTCGTTACCGTCACGCGTCGCTACCCCGGCTCACACCGGCTTGCTCAAAGCTAGCCATATCGTTGTGCAATCGACAGGCCGCACGCAAAATTGGCAGAGCCAATGCGGCACCGCTGCCCTCGCCCAAGCGCATATCCAGCTCTAGCAGCGGCTGCGCATCCATTTTCGCCAACAGTCGCTTGTGACCGGGCTCAGCCGAGCAGTGAGAAAAGAACAGCCACGGTCGAATAGAAGGGTTCACCTTCACAGCAGAAATTGCTGCCGCCGTGCAAATATAGCCATCAACCAAAACAACGATGCCTTTCTGCGCGGCGCGAATATAAGCACCCACCAAGGCGTTAATTTCTAATCCACCGATACGCCGCAAGGTTTCGACACCGTCTTTCATATGCGGCAAGTGCCGCGACATTGCCCGCGTGACCACCGCTGCTTTTTTGGCTAAGCCCTGTTCACTAATACCGGTACCGCGCCCGACCATTGCCGTTGCCGACAGCCGCGTGTGCGCCACCGCAAGTGCCGCAGCAGAGGTACTGTTGGCAATGCCCATCTCACCGCCGAGAAAGATATCAATATCCCCCGCCTCATCAATAATATCCCGGCCCACGGCAAAGGCCTCCAAGCACTGCTCGCGATCCATCGCCTCGGTGACGCACATATTTTGTGTTCCGGCAGCCACGCGCCGATCAACCACATTGGGCAGGTCTTCAATCGCGTAAACCGTTCCGGTGTTCACCACTTTAAACGACGCGCCGACGCTGTCGGCTAATACACTGATTGCCGCGCCGCCGCTGGCAAAATTACGCACCATCTCGGCGGTTACCGTT
The DNA here is from genome assembly GCF_057370015.1 of Spongiibacter sp. C9W. Classification (NCBI taxonomy): domain Bacteria; kingdom Pseudomonadati; phylum Pseudomonadota; class Gammaproteobacteria; order Cellvibrionales; family Spongiibacteraceae; genus Spongiibacter; species Spongiibacter sp. C9W. The sequence continues at coordinate 2,964,488 of NZ_CM170672.1, read as the reverse complement.
TGGGGATATGCCGACACGCCCTCGGCAGCGACACCGTGATCAGCGGCAAAAACTGCAATAAATGCCCGATCAAGCCTGGGAGTCAGCGTGCGCTGAACCGCCGACAGTTGCACGGCAACATCTTCTAGTCGCCCCAGAGCGCCACGCGGCTTGGTCAAATTGTCTTGATGCTGCTGCGCAGCGGCGCGCATTTCCTCGTCCGGCTCTGGCGCCGCCTCTAAATACCACTCAGTCACGGTTATTTCCCTTTTAAAACTTGTTCCAAGCCTGCTGTAACAAATACCACGCGGTCGGCGACAGCGGCGATATCCTGATGTAGGCGGCCCGCTTCATCTACAAAGCGGCGAGTCAGCGCTCCAGTGGGGACAACGCCTTGACCAACTTCGTTGCTGACCAGTATCACCTGCCCCGGATTACGCTGAATACACTGCAGAAACCCGGCTCTTACACTCTGCCATTGCTGCTCATCATCTTTAATGAGCCAGTTGCTCAACCACAGCGTTAAACAGTCTACCAAGATGCATCGGTTTTCAGCGGCGTGTTCGGCGATGGCTTGGCAAAGCTGCTCAGGCGCCTCAACGGTGTGCCAACCGCAGCCTGCACGCTGCTGCCGATGATGGGCAATACGTGCAGCCATTTCAGCATCCCCCGCGGTTGCTGTGGCGATGTAGATCAATTCCCGGCCACTGTCGCAGGCGCGCTGTTCCGCCAAGCGGCTTTTACCAGACCGCGCACCACCTAAATATAATTCCAGCACCCTGACTCCTATTATCGTTTTTATGGGCACTCGGCTGCCCAGTTTCTGTAAGTCACGTATACTTACGCCGGCAGCGAAATTCCGCACCGGCACGTCATTCTACAAGACAGCAGTCAGCAGAGGGAAATATGGGACACCGTTTATCCAAGATTTATACCCGCACCGGAGACGACGGGACAACGGGCTTGGGCGACGGCTCGCGGATTGACAAAGATCACGCCAGAATGGAGGCGATAGGCACAGTAGATGAACTCAATTCACAAGTGGGCGTATTGATTGCCGAACTCCCCGAACAAGACGACTACGCTCGCCTACTGGCACGCATTCAGCACGACCTTTTCGACCTTGGCGGTGAACTCGCTGTACCGGGCTACACCCTGGTTAGTGCAGAGCGCATCGGCGAACTTGAAGAGAGCCTGGACACGCTCAACGACGACCTGCCGCCACTGAAGAACTTTATCTTACCCGGCGGCAATAAACCGGCCGCTGCCTGCCACCTTGCTCGAGCCATTTGCCGTCGCGCGGAGCGCAGCCTTGTTGCCCTGCACCGCGAGACAGCCATCAACGACACTAGCAGGCAGTACCTCAATCGCCTCTCTGACTTTTTATTTGTGATGGCGCGATTACTTGCGCGCCGCAATGGCGACAATGAAGTACTTTGGCAACCCGCCGATAAACGCTAACTCACCACAGCCAGGCCGCACCGCGAACGCCGCTGCTATCACCGTAGCGCGCGGGCAATAATTGCGTGCGGCATTGGTCACTGAATACCCACTTGCCCCATAATTCAGGCACCTGGGTATAGAGCAGTGGAATATTAGAAAGGCCACCGCCTAACACAATCGCTTCTGGGTCGACCGTATTGATGACTGATGCCAGGGCTCTGGCCAGCTTTTCGCAGTAATCGTCAAGCTGCGCACGAGCGCGCTCGCTACCGGCTTCGGCGTCAGCCACAATGCCTTGTACGTTGTCAGCACACCCCTGATTCCGCTGGTAACTCTGCAGCAGACCTGCGCCGCTGAGGTAGGTTTCTATGCAGTCGCGGCGACCACAATAACACTGACGCCCCTCGTCAGCGCCTGGCATAAGGTTATGCCCCCACTCTCCCCCGATGGCATTTGCGCCCACGTGAAGCTGCTTAGAAAACACTAAGCCACCGCCAACGCCGGTCCCAATAATGACACCAAAGACACTGCTCGCATTCTGCCCCGCGCCGTCAACCGCCTCAGACAAGGCGAAACAGTTCGCATCGTTCGCCAGGCGCAGCGGGCGCTGCATCAACGCCTCTAAATCCCGCTGTAGCGCTTGCCCGTTCAAACAGGTGGTATTGCAATTTTTCATCCTGCCGTCGACCGCTGAGGCGGCGCCCGGCGTGCCAATACCAATACTGCCCGTCTGGCCGAGCGTCGTTTCAACGCGCTCAACAAGATCGGCAATAGCACGGAGAATAGCGGCGTAATTATCGCGAGGAGTCGGCGTGCGTTGCCGGTAAAGAATGTCGCCGCCGTCGTCCATGGCAACGGCCTCAATTTTGGTGCCGCCGAGATCAATGCCAATACGCATGCCTAGGGCCTGTTAACACTCATTGTTTTAGCAAGACTTAGAACAACTGCATTAACGCCATCACGGCGATCCAACACAGTAGGCTGCGAGAAAGTAACTGCTGCACTTTTTGCAACTCTTGCGCTGCCTGCTGAACGAATTGATCACCATCGAGCTCAGCGTTCACCGCTGAGGCCATAGAACAGCTTCCCAGCTCATCCAGGTAAGCGTCGCTGGGTAGATCCCCCAGCACCATAGCCCGCCATTTCCCAAAGCACCCCTCGAAATCGCCAATCAGTGCGAAGGCAAAACCGAGCAGGCGGGCGGGCAACCACTCCAGGTAGTAGAGTAAGTTTTTACTTAAATCCCGCTCTTGCTGACTGGCAAGGGCATCTTGCGCGGTCATGAACACCAAACGGTAGAGCAATGCCGCTGCCGGTCCCAAGGCAAAAAACCAAAACACCACCGCAAACCAGCGCTCAAACCCCTGATAGAACACGGCCTTGCGCACGGCGTTGTGCATTTGCAGGGCATTGTCCGCACCGCTGTCACAGAGCTCCTCACTAAAGTGCTGACCATAGAGGAAGGCCCCTTCTAAATCTCCGCGCTGCCAGCTGTTTAGGTAGAGGCGCAGCTGTATTTGAAAGTCTCCCCTTCCCAGGCTGTATAGCAATACCGCCACGCTAATTAAGAACAGCGGTAAGCCAAAAACGAGCGGAGCAATCAACCACAACAGCAGCGCCAATAATAACACCGGCACTAATACAAACAGCCCCAAACGAAGAGCGGGACTGGCAAACCCTTTCAGCAGCTGGCGGTATTGCACCACCCAACTATCGCGCTGGAACAGTTCCGCGCTACCCCAGAACTGTACCGCACCCCAAGCGATCAAAATCGCGAAAAATTCCATAGTTAATTTCCACTCATTACCGCTACAGGAAGGCGTTAAGCTAACAAGGCGCGCAATTTGTCCCAGTTAAAGGCCGGCCCCGGATCGGTTTTTCTTCCGGGCGCAACATCACAGTGCCCAACGATACGCTCTAGATTAATTTTTGGAAACCGCTGACGCAAGGCGCGCGTGACTGCCGCCAGCTCGTGGTACTGCCGCTCGGTATAGGGGCGGTGGTCTTCACCCTCCAGCTCAATGCCAATACTAAAGTCGTTGCAGTTGTCCCGGCCACAAAATTGCGACACCCCCGCATGCCAGGCGCGGTCGAGCAGGGAGACAAACTGGAAGCACTCGCCTTCGCGGTCAATGAATAAGTGCGCCGAGACCTTCAACTCCTGAATATCGGCCAGCGCCGGATCCTGACTGCAGTCCAAGGTATTACAAAAAAACTGCGGCACGCAGCCCGTGCCAAACTGCCCGGGTGGCAGGCTGATATTGTGGATGAGCAGAAGGTCAATCTCCTCCCCTTCGGGGCGAGCATTGAAGTTTTCGGAGGGGGTTTTGCGGGCGTGTTCAAACCACCCATTTTTATCAATCGTGTACATCTGCACTCCCGCGTTTCTGCGGGAAAGTGTAACAGGCCATGAGAAATTTAGTGAGGCCGGACAAGCCCAGCCGCGCAGTACTTAAGGCGCCTCTGATTAATTCGGTGATAACTCAGAGATGCCTTAACTTAGCGGCTTGTCGTGCATGTCGCGCAGGTTACTAATCACCGACTCCAGTGCCCGGTCAAACATTCTGTCGTCTTCGATCAGCACGATATCGCCGTCAACCACTGCTGATCGCAGGGTATCCATATCGTATTCAGCGACTTTAATTCCAGCGCGATTGACGAAGATGTACTTACCAATGCCGTTAATCACTGCCGCCAAGCGGCAACGCAGCATTTTTCCGTCGTCTTGACGCAAGTCCACCCAGTTGCCAACGCGCAAGGCCTCAAGCGCCGCGGCGGTGCTTGCCGCATCGTCAATCGGCGACTCATTTGAACCTAACTCAGGCTCAACCGCCTCATCGGCAGTAACGTTTTCCGTTGATACCACCGCTGGCTCATCGAGCTCTGCCAAGGCGGCGTCCAAATCTTCTAATGCTTGCTCTTCATCTGCCGCGCGCGGTGCCGACGGCGCCTCATTTCGGCTTAATTTGGCTAGATGTAAACGCTCAAGCTGCTCAAACCACTTACCGGTTTCGAACGCGTTTAGCGACACCCGATTAAATCCGAGTCGAAGCGTTTCAATCAGCACCGGCAGCGCGGTAATCAGCTCATTGCGGTGCTCGGCTTCATTATTTGGGGCAACGCTCCACAAAAAGCGCTCAACAAATTGCACTTCGTCTTTGAAACTTGCGCTCTCGGGGCCAGACTGCACATAGCTTAGGAACAGTACCTTACTCCAGCCGTCTAACAAGACTTTGCGGGCCACCGGAGGGTAATCCGCCTCGCGGAGCTTGTCTTCCAGCAGGCCGGAGATATATGAGCGCGCTGCCTGGGCAGTTGCCCGGCCATCCTCTGCGTTGATTGTGCGCTGGGCCACCAGCTCAGCGCGACGCTGGGCCTTTTCTTGAAACTTGCCAAATTCCATCAAAACATCGACGAAAATCTGGGTATCTACACCGAAGTCACCCAGAATACGCATTACGACTTCTTCGAGTTTTTTATACAGCGGGTCTTTTTCAGGCGTGGAAACAGGCGACCAACCAATGCCTGCGCCAACGATCGCACTGAGCAACTTTCTGGCCGGGTGCTCTTCTCGACTAAAGAAGCTCTTATCCAGCATCGCCATTTTTAGAATCGGGATCTGCAAGTGAGCCAACAAGCGCTTGAGAGGATCGGAAAGCCCATCGCCTTCAAGCATGTACTGGAATAAGGTACCGACGAAATGCACCGTATCCTGATCTCTCTCGAGGGAGAGCGCCGACGCATCATTTTGCGAAACCCGGCTCACTTCGCGTAGCCGGGAAACCAGCTTTTGCGAAATCTCCAGAAATGCGTGACTGTCGTTTGCCGCACCCCGGGTTTTCAAGTGGCTAAACTGCTCGTCCTGCATATCTTGCAGGGCGACCATAAACGACGGCTTGGAAAGGGTCGCCGACTCATTCGCAGAGGCCTGTTGAAAGACCTCGTCCATGGCATCGACCAATTGATTCACTAATTCAGCGGCCGGACGCGAATTCCCTTCATCCACAGCCCCAGAAGACTCCGTTGCCGCCGAGGACTCATCTTCGCGCTGACGAGGCTCAGGTCGCTCTGATTCCAAGGCGACGCCGCTTGTCTCCAACACCGGCAGCATCAAATCAAACAGCTCGCCGTAGCGGGAGATGATTTGGCTGTCGAACATCTTAAAAAGTATTAAACGGGCTTTGATATCGATATTCAGGTCGCGGCATGCCTCGCTGAAGGCCTTGGCAATTTTTGCCGGCCCCATTGGCAACTCCGCCGCACTGATACTTTCGCCACCAACACTGTGTTGCCAGGCAACACTCAACTGCCACAATTGTTGCAAGTGCTGGCGCTCGGCCTTCTTCGCCATGCCTTCAATAGCAACCAGCTCTTCCAGTGCATCCGACTCAAGCAGCTTTAACTTAGCTCGCCCTCTATCTGCAGCGCCGTTGACGGCGGCGTTCAGCTGATCCGTAAAATTGTCGCGAAGTTTTGTGCTAAATTTTTGCTCTATCACTTGGCGATGAACGCGAATTTCACGCATCGAGTCAAAATACAGATGCTGTTCTTTCGCACTGCTCGCTTCATCCGCAAGCTCAAAGAGCGTGTCATCAACATCGTCCAATAAGCTGGTAAGACGCTCTGCCAAGAATAACTGACATTTCTCACGCAGGGCCGCCATACTGGCAGGCAACGTAGCCGAGCTGGCGTCAGCGGCGCCGGGTGTCGGGTCTCTGCGCGCGGTTAAATCCACAACATTGTTGGGTTTATCAGTCATTTTGATTTCTGCCAGCCATCTGTCGAACTGCTAGTATTCTATTTGTACGTTGTATCTCGATATGCAGCGGCAATGCGTTGGAAACCCACCGTTCGGGATACGACCTTAGCCGTCCTTGCTTGCTTCAACCCTTCCTAGGTCACACAGTTATACCAAAGTGTCGTTGAGTCGTCAGTAGCGAATTATGCATATCTGCCCACTCAACTACACCTATACCTCCCATCTTGGTAAACTCCGCCTGCGTCGCGCATCCGCAACCTTTCACTTAGGCGTTTTATAGCAGCTGCCATTTCCCAGCGACCAGCGCGGGAAACTACCTAGAAGACTAGGGGCAACTGTGTTGTTGCCAGCGGAATCGCCATAAATTTTTATCAGTAAATTTGCCATTGAGGCCTATCCATGCCCCTCCCGACAGCCACTGAAAACGACGTTCAATCCGCTGTACGCGCAGCACTGAAGGAGGATATCGGCAGCGGTGACATCACCGCCATGTTAATCCCGGACACAGAAATCGCCGCGGCAAAAATTATCAGCCGAGAGGCAGCGGTTATATGCGGGCAGGCCTGGGTAGACGAAGTATTTCGACAAATTGATAACTCAGTCACAGTTACCTGGCACGTCAAAGACGGGGACCGCGTTGAACCAAATAGCGTGTTATTTGAGCTACAAGGAAAAGCCAGAAGCCTGCTGACCGGTGAGCGCAGTGCTCTCAATTTTCTGCAGCTGCTTTCTGGCACCGCCACTACCTGCCGAGACTACGCCGACATTGTGGCGCATACCCAGGTCAAACTTCTGGACACCCGCAAAACCATTCCCGGCCTGCGCACCGCGCAAAAATACGCTGTAACCTGCGGCGGCTGCCATAACCATCGCATCGGCCTTTACGACGCCTTTCTTATTAAAGAGAACCACATTGCAGCTGCCGGCAGCATCGCCAACGCCATCGCTGCTGCCCGCCAGCTGGCACCAGGCAAACCCGTGGAAGTTGAAGTAGAGTCATTGAACGAGCTGGAACAAGCCCTCGATGCCCGCGCTGACACCATCATGCTGGATAACTTCAGCCTGGACGATATGCGCAAAGGCGTGGACCTTACCGCAGGCCGCGCCAAACTAGAGGCCTCGGGAAATGTTAGCAAAGCCACACTGGCAGGCATCGCTGAGACCGGTGTCGATTACATCTCGATAGGCGCATTGACTAAGCATGCCAGGGCAGTGGATTTGTCGATGCGGCTGACATAAGAAGCCCTTAGTCGGTGGCACCAAGGGCACGCTTATTGTGATAATTAATGAGATTGAAACCGTGCTGCAACCACGGCTCATTCTCTGACACCTCTGAATAGGTGCCACCCTGAAGCAGGTCGCCATCCACGTTATAACAAGTCTGCATGTCAGTGAATTTCTTCAGAAAGAGCTCACCAAACTGGTGAGCGATGCACTCTTGATGCAGGCCTGCACATTCCCGCCCGTTTATCCGGCAAAGCGTATTCTCAACGCGCACCACTAGCTGGCCACTTTTCATCATCAGCGCCCAGGGCCGCTCCACCTCGGTAAGCATGTTCTTTCCAACAAACTCGTCATGGGGCAAACCCAGCATTGCCAGCAGCGTCGGCGCGATATCAATTTGACTGGAAACCTGCTCAATGACCTGAGGCTCGTCCACGTTAGGATGGTATATTGCCAGCGGCATACGGAAAAATTTTTCATCCAACACAACATTGTCGCCCTGCGCGGCATCCTCCGGCGAAAACGTCCACACACCGTGGTCAGCCGTGACGACAACAATGGTATTTTCAGCAAGAGGGGAGCGCTGAAAAGCCTCCCAAAATTTGCCAAAAGCATAATCTTCGTAGGCCACGGCCCTTCGGTAATTGTCGTAAAGCTTATCTCCACTCTCCACGAACTGGGCGGACTGGGACGCCTCCGGCCACTGCCAATGAAAGGGGTAGTGACTGCTGAGTGTGGTGATATGAGCAAAAAATGGCGAAGCTAGCGACTGAAGCTCGTTGAGCATCAGGCCCAACATTGCCTCATCGGAAATACCCCAGCCAATTTCTTCAACCGAACGCCCCTCACTCACATCAGCAAAGAAGAGGCTGTTTTCAAAACCCACTTTAGGTAAAAACGCACGGCGGTTATAAAAGCGCGATTGATAGCCGTGATAAAAGCGCGTGTCATACCCCAATTCGCGAAGCATTGACGGCAGGCAAGGTAAGTTGTTCGCTAGCTGTTCACTAATCGTCGACAGCGGCGGCTTTGCGTTGCGATCCAACAAACCACACCAAATCGCCATCTCGCCTTTAACAGTGAAATTGGTGTTAGCGTAAAAATTCTTTGCCGAAATATTGTTGGCAGCAAAGGCGTTGAATACAGGAGTCGCCGCTATACCTTCCTTACCACCCAATGCTGCATAGTAATCCAGCTGGAAAGCACGAACAGATTCAAGCGTAATGACAATGATATTTTTGTTGTTACGCTCAACAAATGTGGGGGCACCACGATTCGCCTGCCGAAATAAATTAAGCGCCTCGAACTCCGCGTCAACATGCTCTTGCTGGCTCGACATCGGCGTAAAAAAAGCATGCACGGGATGGAGGTAAGCAGGCGACAAACTGAACATCCCCACGCTTTTATAGTTCGCCACTGAACCGTGAACGATACCACCTGAAACCAGCGCAGCGACCAAAAAAACCGCCGCTCCAACATACCGCACGCGCGGCGAGCGCGGCATAAGAGGCAGACCAAATAGCTGCGCTAGCACTAAAGGAAGTAGGCTTACGACGGCCAGGACGACGGCTTCGCGCGTGTATTCAAATTGCGAAACACTTTTCAGTGCTTCAGGCGTGTCGCCAATTAAGACAAGCGCTTCATAATTAAAGTAAGACTGAAAATACTGGAAGTACCACCAATTACAAATGGTGATCAAAAGAAATAATGCGACGACCAAGTAGGATACTGCACGCCCCAGCCAAGCGCGCTTTCCGCCCACCAGCCACAGCATGGCAACGCCAGCACAAAAAATGAAGATTCCGCTAATTAGCCCTAATGGGTTTGGGTTTACAGAGCCAAAAAACGAAAGCAGGATAACGACAAAAAATGCAAGAGCTGACAATGTTGCTGAACTCCAAATAAAAAAGGCGCCCTCGGGCGCCTATCGCTAACTCTCGATATCCACTAGTTAGCGGCGAAAGTACCTGCAGGAGCGGAGTCATAGTTATGAGCACATGAACCAGGCATTAGCTTACGTAGTTCGTTTGAGCTGGCACCACAACGCCATTGATTAACTGACGAGCCAGCATTGGCTTTTGTCATACGGTTCGTGCTATCAAGCATTGGCTCCATGTATACGTAGTCGCCATTAATTGTAGTATCTATATTTGCAACCTCGACACGGACAGCACCATCCTCTGTTGTTGTAATACTAGCAACGTATTGAGTAGTCGCCCCAGAAGACTCACAGCCCCAGTTTCCGGCAATTAGCGAATCGGAGCTGGGTGCAGACTGGAATTTTTCAGTAATTGTTGTTCGACACGAGCTCGCAGCCAAAGTGACCTCAGACAGTTTTGCCTTCTTAGTGTAATCCTGATAAGCAGGCAACGCGACCGCCGCCAAAATACCGATAATCGCCACCACGATCATTAATTCAATCAATGTAAAACCCTGTTGTACTTGCTTCATAGTCTTCTCCAGATACTTATTTATTGCGATTGACCATTATCAACCTGTAACTAGCTATGCGGTTTTCGTGCCAACCCGCCTCGCTTCGTAAAATGCGGGCCTTAACCAAACTGCCAGTACAAGAAGTGACACTATTTGTCAGTGACTGCCAAATTTTGACGCCTAGTAAACGCAAAGCAAAGCGCGGCCGCCAGCGCCAAATAAAAGCTCGCTTTACCGTGGTAAAAGGTGCCATCCGTTAGGCCGTGTGCAGACAGTGCAACAACAATCGCCGACGCAGAAAATGCCAACCCATGCTCGCTCTGCCCCAGCGACTTAGCGGATACACCAGTAATACTATGTAGCAGAGTGGCGAATAGTGCAGAAAACAACAGCGTGCCAATTACCCCCCACTCAAGCAGGAACTGAACAAAAACGTTGTGAGGCGAGGAGGTTTTGCGAACAACCCTGTCCGGCAGCATTAAATAGGCTTGGGAACCAAAACCCATTACCCAGTGTCCTTCAAGCTTTTCCATTGAGTCTTGCCAAATTACCAAGCGGCCAGACGACAAGCGATTGAAATCCTCTGCGGCAACAGATTTTGAAACTGAGTTTCGCAATCCGTTAAATTTAAACTGAGATAGCTGCTCGGCCAACACTACTGACAGCAATACCGAGCCGATAACTGCAGCCTTTTTCCACAGAAACACCTTCGGACTCACCACCCACCAAGCGAAACTTATACCAATGATTAACGAGAGCATTGAACCGCGACCACCTAGCCAAACAAGACAGCCACATACCAGCAGCAGGCCCAGCGCGCCTAACAATGCGTCAACCTTGTTTTTGGCTGAAAATATTAGCCCTATTGCCGCCGCAACCGCCACAAGCATATTGAAGCCAGCATGACGAATATTGCCGGACATGGGGAAATAATTCGACCACATACTTTCAGTGTGTACATTTGGCTCGGGGCTATAGTGCCAAGTTAAAAAGGCATGCACTACAACCAGCGCATTACTGAATACTATAGCGATCAGCACCCTCTTGATTGGTAAAGGAGCTAATTGGTTGAAAACATACAATGAAAAGAAAAAAAAGATATGTACCAGCGTTTCTGCATAGCGAAACTGCGCCACCGTCAGAAACTGCAAATTCAGCGGCGAGGTGTAAAAAGACACCGAAACCGACACCACCCAAGCAAGGGTAAGCACCAAAATCCAGCGGTTACGGCGAATGAGCGGTAACCAAGCGACCCGCCACGCCTGCAGCAACGCAAATGCGGCAATAAATACCAACTGGTGGTACATCACAATTCGAGAGTTGCCCAGATCCCAGCTACCGGTTAGCAAGGCGACTGAGAACACCAACAGTAGCAAGATTAGTTGCAGCAAGTCTGCGGGACGCTTTAGGTCAAAGCCGAAAGCCTGTAGCGAGGGCAGGGCTGACATTATTATTTTTCTCCAATACCAGATGAGGCAAGTGTGTCGACAGTCGATGGGAAGAGACTTTCCTGTTGAACTCCCTATCCAACTACCCGAGCGAGCGTGCTAGAGTACTGTATGCATTTCGATATTTCTCTATCCAATACCAAGAAAAAGAACGGCTTATGAACTCTTCCAGCACGCCCTTAACCGGTTTGGCTCGCCGACTGGTCTTCGACGGTTTAATCGATGAGGCCGGCATTCGCAGGGCGCAAGAAGCCGCGAGCAAGGAGAAGAAAAGCGTTGTCAGCCATTTGGTGGCCAGCAAGCTGGTGGATGGCATCGCCGTGGCCGAGGCAGCCGCGGATGAGTTCGGCATCCCCTTTTTGGATTTGCGGGCCTTCAATATCGACTTGGCGCCGAAAAAACTGGTAGACAGCAAGTTGATACGCAGCCACCGCATTGTGCCTTTGTGGCAGCGGGGGAAGCGCCTCTATATAGGCATGTCGGACCCCACCAATCTCCATGCCTTGGATCAGGTAAAATTTCATACCAACCTCAGCACTGAGCCCATTGTTGTCGAGGAATCCGCGCTGAACGCAGCCATCGATAGCTATATGGCCGCCCAGGAAGAGTCTCTCACCGACAGCCTGGGTGAGATGGATGATATCGACCTGGAGAACTTGGACGTTCAGGCGGTAGACGAGGACGCTGCTGCTGAAGGCGATAGCAGCGGTGCCGACGAGGCGCCCGTCGTCAAATTCGTGAACAAAGTCTTACTGGACGCAATTCGCGGCGGCGCTTCCGATATTCACTTCGAGCCCTACGAAAAGACCTACCGTGTGCGCTTTCGCACAGACGGTATTTTGCAGGAAGTCGCCCGCCCGCCCGCATCACTGGGCTTTCGACTGGCTGCGCGCCTGAAAGTTATGTCACAAATGGACATCTCTGAGCGGCGCATCCCCCAGGATGGCCGCATAAAAATGAAGCTGTCCAAAACCCGCGCTATCGACTTTCGTGTAAACACGCTGCCCACACTGTGGGGAGAGAAGGTCGTGCTGCGGATCCTCGATCCGTCTTCCGCACAAATGGGCATCGACGCTCTGGGTTATGAGCCCGAGCAAAAGGAGATGTACCTATCGGCCCTCAACCAGCCTCAAGGTATGATTTTGGTGACGGGGCCGACAGGCTCAGGTAAGACGGTATCGCTGTATACCGGCCTGAACATTCTCAATACCCCAGAGCTCAATATCTCCACGGCAGAAGACCCAGTAGAAATCAACCTGGAAGGCATTAACCAAGTACACGTGAATACCAAAGTCGGCCTGGGCTTTGCCGAGGCCCTTCGATCCTTCCTGCGTCAGGATCCCGACATTATCATGGTGGGTGAGATACGGGACCTCGAAACCGCCGAAATTGCCATTAAGGCCGCGCAGACTGGTCACTTGGTTTTATCTACCCTGCACACCAATAGCGCCCCGGAAACCTTAACCCGCCTGCTGAACATGGGTGTACCCGCCTTCAATGTAGCAACCTCCGTCAGCTTGATTATTGCCCAGCGTCTGGCTCGGAGACTCTGCAAGGAATGCGCAAAACCTGCGGACATTCCCAAAGAAACCCTGTTAGAGGAAGGTTTTACGGAAGAAATGCTAAGCTCAGCTATGATTATGGAGCCAGTTGGCTGTGAGCGCTGCAACAACGGTTTCAAAGGTCGTGTCGGGATATACGAAGTTGTTCGCATAACACCAGATATCTCTCGTATTATCATGGAGAACGGCAACTCATTAGAAATTGCCGACCAAGCGCAACGAGAAGGCTTTAATAATTTGCGCCAGTCTGCACTCAAGAAGTGCGCACAAGGCGTCACCAGCCTCAGTGAAGTTAACCGCGTGACCAAAGATTAAAACAAGATTCGAGAAGCATTATGGCCGCACAGAATAAAGATGCCGTTTTTGTCTGGCAGGGTACCGATAAGCAAGGCCGAAAAACCCGTGGAGAAATGGTTGCTATTTCTCCGGCGATAGCCAAGGCGCAATTGCGCAAGCAAGGCATTGCCCCCAAAGTTGTAAAGCGTAAGCCCAAGCCACTGTTCAGTAGCAAAAAGCCGATCAAACCGGCAGACATCGCCATTTTCACCCGGCAAATGGCCACCATGCTTAAAGCCGGGGTGCCACTGGTGCAAAGCTTCGACATTGTCGCCGAGGGCGCGGGCAACCCGACAATGACCGAGCTGGTCAACGCCATTAAAAACGATGTGGCCTCCGGCGGCAGCTTTGCCGCCGCCTGCGCCAAACACCCCAAGTACTTCGATGATTTGTTTTGTAGCCTGGTCGAGTCCGGCGAGCAATCCGGTACGCTTGAACTCATGCTTGACCGTGTAGCGACCTACAAGGAAAAAACCGAGGCACTGAAAGCCAAGATCAAAAAAGCCCTCACCTACCCCATTGCGGTTATTTGTGTTGCTATCGTGGTCACCGCGATACTGCTTATCAAGGTCGTTCCCCAGTTTGCCGCTACCTTTGAAAGCTTCGGCTCTGATCTTCCAGCATTCACCAAACTTGTAGTGGGGATGTCGGAGTGGATGCAGGCCAATTGGTATATAATGTTCGCCGCTATCGGCGTATCGGTGTATGCCTTTGGTCAGGCACGCCGGCGTTCTCAGGCTTTTTCAGACTGGGTCGACAAGGTCTCTCTTAAAATACCCGCTGTCGGCGATATTATTTACAACTCGGTCATTGCCCGCTTCTCTCGCACCCTCGCCACCACTTTCGGTGCCGGTGTTCCACTGGTAGACGCCCTCAACTCTGTTGCCGGCGCCGCGGGCAATGCCGTATACAACAAAGCCATTATTCAAATTCGCGACGACGTGACCACGGGGCAGACGCTGTATTCTGCCATCCGCTTTACTAATCTCTTCCCCACCATGCTGCTGCAGATGGTCTCGATAGGTGAAGAGTCTGGCTCGCTGGACGAAATGCTCGATAAAGTGGCCAATCATTACGAAGAAGCCGTGGACAATGCGGTAGACTCTCTGACGGCGCTGCTAGAGCCCTTCATTATGTCGGTTCTCGGTGTACTGGTTGGCGGTTTGATGATCGCAATGTACCTACCAATCTTCATGCTGGGTTCCGCGATTTAACCATCTCGGGCTTGTCCACTACTTCAAGCGCCGCTAGCCAACATAGCGCGGCGCAACGCTAGGTTTTATTCATGTCTACCCTGAGCTATTTACACTCCAACCCAGCGCTAAGCATGGCGCTGCTCGCCGTCTTTAGCCTATTGTTTGGCAGTTTTTTTAACGTTGTTATTTACCGTTTACCTAAAATGATGGAGGCGCACTGGAAGCAGGAGTGCAGGCTCATTCTGGAGCAGGACGGGACGGATTCGCAGGAACACTTTACGCTGTCTTACCCCCATTCGCACTGCCCCCATTGCCACGCCCCCGTGAGAGCCTGGCAGAATATCCCTCTTATCAGCTTCATACTTTTACGCGGTCGCTGCGCCAACTGTAAAGCGGGAATCGGCTTGCGTTATCCCGCGATAGAACTCGCAACGGCCATACTCGCCGTTTTTGCCGCCATTCAGTTCGGCATGTCCTGGCACACAGCAGCCGTCATTGTCTTCAGCTGGCTGCTGCTGGTGATGAGCATGATAGATATCGACCACAAACTCCTGCCAGATAGCTTGACCCTGCCATTGCTCTGGCTCGGCCTGGCGTACAACGCCTTGAGTGGGACGGTGCCACTTCAGGACGCCGTTTGGGGCGCGATCTTTGGCTACTTGTCTCTGTGGTCGGTTTACTGGTTGTTTAAGCTGGCAACGGGTAAAGAGGGGATGGGCTACGGCGACTTTAAGCTACTGGCCGCCCTCGGTGCCTGGCTCGGTTGGCAGATGCTGCCGGTTATCATTTTGCTGTCTTCGGTAGTCGGCGCGGTGCTCGGCGGCATGCTACTGGCGATCAAAGGTCGGGACAATACCGGCACCATTCCCTTTGGCCCCTACCTTGCGATGGCAGGCTGGATCGCCTTATTTTGGGGCCCTGCCTTATTGAACGGCTATCTGACGTTCGCCGGGCTACCACCGCTTTGATAAACACGGAATTTCGATTGTGAGCAACTTCATTGTAGGACTCAGTGGCGGCATTGGCAGCGGTAAAACCGCCGTGTCGGACCGCTTTGCAACGCGCGGCATTACCGTCGTGGACGCAGACGTGATAGCCCGCCAGGTCGTTGAACCAGGAAGCGACGCATTAAAGGCTATTCAACAGCATTTTGGTGATGCGATTGTGGATGCAAACGGGGAACTCCGGCGCGCGGAGTTGAGAAAACGAATATTCAGCAATGCCGAAGACAAGCAGTGGTTAGAGGCACTCCTGCACCCGCTAATTGCCACCGAGACGCTAAACCAACTTGAGCAAGCCAAAGGCGCTTACGTCATTTACGTTTCACCATTACTGGTAGAGGGCGGGCAGAAGGCGCTTTGTGACCGCCTATTAGTGATCGATGTTCCGGAGTCCGTCCAGGTTGCTCGCACAATGACGCGTGATGACAATGATCGGGCCCAAGTAGAGCGGATTATGGCCAGCCAGGCCAGCCGCCAACAACGATTGGATGCCGCCGATGATGTGGTTGATAATAGTGGCGATATCGAACAATTGGATGCAAAAGTGGAAACACTGCACCAGCAGTACTTGGCCTATGCCGAGGAGAAAAAAGCGCAGTGAGCACAGCAAACAAGCCCACGACACTTAGCACCATCGTGCCCTGCCCAAACTGTGGCGCAAAATTAAAATGGGACAGCGGCAATCCCTACCGTCCATTTTGCAGCGAGAACTGCAAAAATCAGGACTTTGTCGCTTGGTCAAACGAGGAACACCATATTCCGGGGCAACCCGATTATGAAGATATTCTGAGTGGCGACTTAAACGACGACTACAAGCCGCGCTGATTGGCTAGCATCTGTGAACGGGCACTAGCCATTATCGCGTCGATAATCGCGCGATTCGCTTCGGGAAAGGGGTACTGATTCAAGTTCTGCGGCGCAACCCACTTTAGGGGCTGCCCCTCTCGGCCCTCAGGCTGACCGCGAAACTCCCTGACCCAGCACACATCTAAACAAACTTGTTTATCCCCGTAGTCGTGCTCAATTTTGAGCAGCGGCGAGCACTGCTCAGGCACAAGACTAATCCCTATTTCTTCTTGTAGCTCCCGCTCTAACGCGTCAACCAGAGACTCCCCGCTTTCTACCTTGCCTCCGGGAAACTCCCACAGGCCACCTTGATGGCGGTCTGCAGAGCGTTTGGCAATCAGGATATTGTGCTGGTCATCGCAGATAACGCCCACCGCAACGTGCACGACCGCCACTAGCTGCGATACTCCGCGTTAATCTTGACGTAGTCATAAGAGAAGTCGGTGGTCCACACCGTCTCCCGCGCATTGCCGCGACCGAGATCAATGCGGATCGCAATCTCGTCTTTCTTCATCACAGCAGCGCCAGCCTCTTCAGTGTAAGACGCCGCACGGCCGCCGCGCTCGGCAATCAACACCTCGTCAAGGTGAACCCTAACATCTTCAACCGTTAGGCGTTCGACACCTGCACGACCGATGGCAGCAAGGATACGTCCCCAGTTGGGATCGCTGGCAAACAAGGCAGTTTTCACCAGAGGAGATTCGGCAACCGTGTAGGCCACTTTTAGCGCTTCGTCAGACGTCCGCGCCCCACTTACCGCCACTTCTACAAACTTCGTAGCCCCTTCACCGTCGCGCACAATGGCGTGCGCCAACTCCAGAAAGACCTCATCCAACAGTGTTTGCAAGGCGGCCAATAATTCGGGCGTTTGCTCAGTCACTTCCAATCCTGACTCGCCGCTGGCGATCAGCATGCAGGCGTCATTTGTCGAGGTATCGCCATCGACCGTGATACGGTTAAACGAGCCATTAGCACAGCGCGTGACCATGGACTGAAGCAGTCCCGGTTCAATGCGTGCATCGCAGGCTACGTAGCCAAGCATCGTCGCCATATTCGGCTTGATCATGCCGGCACCTTTGGAGATACCGGTGATTGTAATCGTGCTGCCTTGCCATTCTAATTGACGTGAGCAGGCCTTTGGACGCGTGTCCGTCGTCATAATACCGCTGGCCGCCGCCGCCCAGTTATCCTCTGATAGGTCAGACAAAGCATCGGGCAACGCCGTCAGTATTTTATCAACCGGCAGAGACTCACCGATCACACCTGTTGAGAATGGCAACACCTGCTCGGGGGATACCGATGTCAGCTCGGCCAAGGCCTCACAACAGCGCTTAGCATCGCGTAAGCCCTGCTCACCGGTGCCCGCATTTGCATTGCCGGTATTCACCAGAAGGTAACGGCTCTCGGCACCAGCAATATGAGACTTGGCCACCGTTACCGGCGCAGCACAAAATGCATTCTGCGTGAACACGCCGGCAACACTGCTGCCTGGCGCCAATTCGAAAACCACAATATCTTTACGGCCGACTTTCTTGATACCCGCACTGGCAATACCAAGACGCACACCTGGCACGGTGTGCAAATGCCCAAATTTCCCCGAACCCACTGCCATCACTGTTTCCTATTTTGACTGTCTGCCCTTCAACAAGGCTAAGGGTTAGTCCAACTTACCGTGGCACTGTTTGTATTTTTTGCCTGAACCACAGGGACAGGGCTCATTGCGCCCAACCTTACGTCCCTCTCGAACAAAGGTCTCGGGGGTTTTTGGCGTGTCGCTGGGCTCATCTTGCAGCCCCTCATCGTCCAGCGCAGAGCTTTCCGCGTGCTGGAATTCCATCGCGCGCTTTGCCTGTTCTTCGCGGCGCTGCTGCTCAAGTGCTTCAGCGCTCTCATCTTGCTGCAGCTGCAAATGCGACAGGAAGCGCACAACCTCGTGCTTTAAGCTCTCCAACATTTGCTGGAATAACTCGAAGGCCTCGCGCTTGTATTCCTGCTTTGGGTTCTTCTGAGCAAAAGCGCGCAGATGAATACCCTGACGAAGGTGATCCATCGTTGCCAGATGCTCTTTCCACAGGGTATCGAGCACTTGCAGCATAATGTGGCGCTCAATTTTGCGCATGTCCGGCCCAACTTGCGCGCACTTGCTGGCATAGGCAGCGTCGACGGCGTCGATAATACGCTGACGAACGCCCTCTTCCTGCAGCTTTTTGTCTTCATCCAGCCACTGCGCAATCGGCAACTTCACACCGAAGTCCGCTTCGATACGGCGCTCCAAGCCCGCAACATCCCACTGCTCGACCATGCTCTGCATAGGGATATACTCGCTGACGACATCTTGCACCACGTCGTTGCGAACAGCCGATAGCATCTCGCTAATGTCGTCTGACTCCAGCAGCTCATTGCGCTGTTGGTAGATAATTTGCCGCTGGTCATTGGCAACATCATCGTATTCCAGCAATTGCTTACGAATGTCGAAGTTGCGTCCCTCTACCTTGCGCTGCGCTTTCTCAATGGCGTTTGAAACCATGCGATGCTCAATGGCTTCGCCTTTCTCCAGGCCCAATGCCTGCATAATGCCGCGAACCCGATCCGAGGCAAAAATACGCATCAGGTTGTCTTCCAGAGACAAGTAAAACCGCGATAGACCCGGGTCGCCCTGGCGCCCCGCACGACCGCGGAGCTGGTTGTCGATACGGCGAGACTCGTGACGTTCTGTGCCGATAATATGTAAACCACCCGCTTGAATCACCTGCTCATGGCGCAGCTTCCAGGCCTCACGGAGCTCACTGATCACCGCGTCAGAGGGCGAATCGAGCTGTTCAATTTCTGCATCGACGCTACCGCCGAGTACAATATCGGTGCCTCGACCCGCCATGTTGGTGGCAATCGTTACCACGCCGGGGCGTCCCGCCTGAGCAATAATTTCCGCTTCTTGCTCGTGATACTTCGCGTTCAGCACCTTGTGAGGGATTGCCGCTTGCTTGAAGCGTTTGGACATTGCTTCAGACGTTTCAATCGAGGCAGTACCCACCAGAACCGGGGCGCCCGTTTCGACAATGCCCTTAACGTCTTCAACAATGGCGTCGTACTTTTCTTCTTTGCTCAGGTATACAAGGTCATTCAAATCGCGACGCGCATTGGGCTTATTGGTGGGAATGACCACCACGTCCAAACCGTAGATCTGCTTAAATTCGAAGGCTTCGGTGTCTGCCGTGCCCGTCATACCGGCGAGCTTGTTAAACAAGCGGAAATAATTCTGGAAGGTTGTCGACGCCAGCGTTTGGCTCTCAGCTTGAACAGTGACCCCTTCCTTTGCTTCGATCGCTTGGTGCAAGCCCTCAGACAGGCGTCGCCCTGGCATTGTCCGGCCAGTATGTTCATCGATCAGCACAACCTGGTCATTTTGAACGATGTATTCCACGTTGTTGTTAAACAGCACGTGGGCGCGCAGCGCCGAATTAACATGGTGCAGGAGGCTAAGATTGCTAGCCGAATACAGGCTGTCGCCCTCTTCCAAAAGGCCGGCCTGAATCAACAGGTCTTCAACCAGTTGGTGACCTGCCTCGTTGAGCTCCACCTGACGCATTTTCTCGTCAACGGTGTAATGACCTTCTGCCGCTTCAACACCCGCTTGTGGCTCGCCTTCACTCTCTGGCACGGGCTGCAGCTGGGGAATAAAACGGTTTATCTGTTTATAAAGGGCTGAGCTGTCTTGCGCCGGCCCAGAAATTATCAGCGGCGTTCTCGCCTCGTCGATCAGGATCGAGTCGACCTCATCGACAATGGCAAAATTCAATTCGCGCTGATAACGGTCCTCAATCGCGAAGGCCATATTGTCGCGCAGATAGTCGAAACCAAATTCATTATTGGTGCCGTAGGTGATATCCGACTCATAAGCGGCGCGCTTCTCTTCCGCACCCTGCCCAGAGCGAATGATACCCACACTTAAGCCGAGAAATTCGTAGAGTGGCCGCATCCAGTTGGCATCACGCTGGGCGAGATAATCGTTCACGGTAACAACGAACACGCCCTTGCCTGCAAGCGCGTTAAGATAGACCGGCAATGTCGCCACGAGCGTTTTACCCTCACCCGTGCGCATCTCAGCAATACGGCCCTCGTGCATGGTGATACCACCGATCAACTGCACATCAAAGTGGCGCATGCCGAGCACCCGCCGGCCAGCCTCTCGGGCCACCGCAAACGCTTCCGGCAAGAGCTGATCCAAGGACTCGCCGGCACTCAATCGCTGGCGAAATTCACCGGTTTTGGCCTGGAGCGAGGCATCGTCTAAAGCGGTTAGCTCCTCTTCCATGGCGGATATACGTGCAACAACTTTTCGCATGCGTTTCAGCTCGCGATCATTCTTGCTTCCAAATACCTTTTTGACTACGGATGTGATCATGATGAGTCGTTGCTTTCCCGGGGAATATGAGTTCCTGCGTGCTAGGGCCTGTGAACCCTAATGGCAGCGCCACGCTAAACTACGTCAATGAGGGTCAGATGACAAAAATTCAAGGGCGTATCGGTGAAGATCACTGCGACCGACACCCAGCAAGTGGGCGCGAGCAGGAGCTGTGCGAGCACTGCGCTACCGGGTGGCAATATCGCATAGATGAGAAAAGATTGCCATTCCCGGCGGCCGTTGCTCGCGCCGGAAATGGCCAGAAATTACGCGTTAACTGCAGCCGCAGCGGCGTAGGTGATGGGGGCGTCGGCGGGGTCTTCAAAGGTCACCCACTCCCAGGCGTCAGTCTCTTTGATGAGTTTGCGAAGCGAGGCATTATTTAAGCCGTGGCCAGACTTAAACGCCTTGAACTCACCGATAAGGCTGGTACCCAGGAGGTAGAGGTCACCAATAGCATCGAGCACTTTGTGTTTCACGAATTCGTCTTCATAGCGAAGGCCGTCTTCGTTCAAAATACGGTACTCGTCCACCACGATGGCATTGTCGACACTGCCTCCCTGAGCTAGACCCTTGGAGCGCAGGTATTCGATTTCATGCATAAACCCAAATGTGCGAGCGCGGCTCACCTCTTTAACAAAAGAGGTGCTGGAAAAATCCAACTCAGCGTGCCCTGTCCGATCCCTGAAAACAGGGTGATCAAAGTCGATCGTGAAAGAAACTTTAAAGCCGTCAAAAGGGAGAAAACTCGCGACTTTATCGCCGTCTTTCACGGTAACTGGACGCTTAATACGGATGAACTTTTTGGGCGCGTCCTGCTCTTCGATTCCCGCAGACTGAATCAAAAACACGAACGGACCCGCACTGCCATCCATAATGGGCACTTCTGAGGAGCTCAGCTCCACATAGGCGTTGTCGATACCAAGTCCTGCCATCGCTGACAGCAGGTGCTCTACGGTCGACACGCGAACATCACCATTAACCAGCGTTGTGGAAAGCGTTGTATCACCGACATTCTCTGCGTGAGCATGAATCTCGACAACGGGGTTCAGGTCCGTTCGCCGGAAGATCACACCCGTATCAACGGGCGCTGGCTTCAGGGTCAAAAAGACTTTTTCCCCAGTATGCAAACCTATCCCGGTCGCCCGGATGGTATTGCGCAATGTTCGTTGTCTGATCATTTTCTATACTCTTTTAAAGACGCAAAGACGCCATCGCACGCTACGCCGACCCAAGGTCGGCGGCGCCCGCGCGACTAACGCTGCTGCGTATCAGTCTGCCTGACGGCGCAAGAACGCTGGAATATCCAGGTATTCCATATCCTTGTCTTCAACGACAGGCGCCGCCGCAACCGCTTCGCGCGCTGCCGCCGCTTGTTGATTACGCATAATGGTTGGGCGGTCCAACTTGCGGTAGTCACTCGCACGCTCAACAGGTTTATTTTCAACGGCTTTCAAGGGCACTTCTTGTGCCACACCGTCCAAGCCTGTCGCCACCACAGTAACCCGCAGCTCTTCGCTCATTTCTGGGTCGATAACCGTACCAACCACCACGGTTGCGTCCTCGGACGCGAATTCCTTGATAGTATCCCCGACATCGCTGAACTCGCCTAGGGAGAGGTCCAATCCTGCGGTAATATTAACCAAAATGCCCCGCGCCCCTTCCAAATTCACGTCTTCTAGGAGTGGGCTGCGAATCGCCGCTTCAGCCGCTTCACAGGCGCGATTTTCACCGCGAGCAATACCGCTACCCATCATCGCCATACCCATTTCTGACATCACTGTGCGCACGTCAGCAAAGTCGACGTTAATCATACCCGGGCGGATAATCAGGTCGGCAATACCCTGCACGGCGCCGAGTAATACGTCGTTAGCAGCCTTAAAAGCGTCGAGCAGACTGGTGTTTTTACCCAGCACTGGCAGCAGCTTTTCATTGGGGATAGTGATCAGCGAATCCACATGCTGACGCAGTTCTTTCATTCCCGCTTCGGCAACGGTTAAGCGCTTTTTACCTTCAAACGGGAAGGGCTTAGTCACGACTGCAACGGTAAGAATACCCAGCTCTTTCGCCACTTCAGCAACCACTGGCGCACCGCCGGTGCCGGTGCCGCCGCCCATACCTGCGGTGATGAACACCATATCAGCACCTTCCAGCGCTTCAGCGATGCGATCGCGGTCTTCCATGGCGGCCTGACGACCCACTTCTGGATTCGCGCCAGCACCCAAGCCCTTGGTAATCGTTGTGCCCAACTGCAGCACAGTTTTAGACATGACGTCGGTTAGCGCCTGCGCATCGGTATTCGCGCAGATGAAATCTACGCCGTCTACCGAGTTAGCGATCATGTGCTTAACGGCATTACCGCCGCCACCACCGACACCAACAACCTTAATCACAGCGTTCTGAGGAACGTTATCTACGAGTTCAAACATGGTCTTTCTCCCTTTTACAATATTGGCCGTGCTGCCAAACACGACCCGTTACTACTTCGTTATCATCTGCGGCAACATCGGCGCCGCTGCAGATTCGTTAAAAATTGTTTTGAAACCAGCTCTTGAGCCGCGATACGAAACCGTCTTGGCGTACGCGGCCATGACCACCACTTTCGGTTTGATGCTTAATGCCGTAGTGCAGCAGGCCCACGCTAGTTGCATAGATCGGGTTGCGCACAATGTCGTTCAAACCGCGAACATCCTGCGGTGAGCCAATGCGCACCGGCATGTGGAAAATTTCCTCGGCAAGCTCAACAACCCCTTCCATTTTGGAGGTGCCACCGGTCAGCACGATGCCGGCCGCGCACAAATCCTCGTAGCCGCTGCGTCGCAGCTCAGCCTGTACCAAGGTGAACAACTCGTCATAGCGGGGCTCGACGACTTCTGCCAGCGCCTGACGCGACAACTCACGCGGCGCCCGCTCGCCAACGCTGGGAACCTTGATCGTCTCGCCCTCACCGGCAAGCTGGGTTAAGGCACAGGCGTATTTAATTTTGATCTCTTCGGCGTACTGGGTCGGTGTGCGCAACGCCATCGCAATGTCATTGGTCACCTGGTCGCCAGCTATGGGAATCACGCCGGTATGGCGAATGGCACCGTCGGTAAAGATGGCGATATCGCTGGTACCACCGCCTATGTCTACCAGGCAAACACCCAGCTCTTTTTCGTCGTCAGTCAGCACGGAATAGCTCGATGCCAGCTGCTCCAGAATGACGTCTTCAACCTCCAGCCCACAGCGACGAATACACTTCTCAATGTTTTGGATGGCATTCACCGCACAGGTAACTAAGTGCACCTTTGCCTCTAGCCGAACCCCCGACATCCCGAGCGGTTCTTTGATGCCTTCCTGCTCATCGATGACGAATTCCTGCGGCAGGATATGCAGCACCTTTTGATCAGCCGGGATCGCTACCGCCTGCGCGGCATCGATAACGCGATCCAGATCCAGCTGGAACACTTCACGATCGCGGATGGCGACAATGCCGTGGGAATTCAGGCTGCGAATATGGTTGCCAGCAATCCCGACATACACACTGTGGATCTCGCAACCCGCCATCAGCTCAGCCTCTTCGATGGCCCGCTGGATGGATTGCACGGTGGACTCGATATTCACCACCACGCCTTTCTTTAAGCCGCGCGATGGGTGAGAGCCGATGCCAACGATCTCCAGTTTGTCCTCGTCATTAATGGCGCCGACAATCGCCACGACTTTCGACGTGCCAATATCGAGACCGACAACCATTCTTCCGGCATTTGAACTAGACATAGCTGCACTTCCCCCAAGCTCTGCACGGCGCATAGTGTGAGCGTGCATTGCCGCTAACTATTTTTCCTAACTCACTGTGCATGGTTATCCCTTATCACTGTGTTGAGTCCGCGCAACCGCGAGACCATTTATGTAGCGCATATCAACCCGCGCAACGGTGGCGAAATCTGCCGCTAAATACTTGCGGTAAACCCACAGAAATCGCCGTAATTTTTCCAGTGGCTCCTGGCGCCCCAACACCAGCTCCACATTCTCGTCGATGCGGGCGGTCCAGCTGCCTCGCGCATCCATTTCCAAGTGTTGTAAGGTGAGCTGTTCATCACCCAGCAACTGACTCATCAACCGGTACTGCCGCATTATTTCTATCGCACTGCCCTTCGGGCCATCTAAGCGCGGCAAGTCTGCACCGTAATCACTGCCATCCTGAGGAACGAAAATCCGCCCTCGATGGTTAAGCAAACCGCCCCGTCCCCACACGGCTATCGGGGTTTCTTCAACAATGGTGATCTTCAATTCCCGCGGCCAAAGCCGCTCCACCACTGCGCGATATACCCATGGCTCCTGCTCAAGTTCGGCCTGAATAGCCTCGAGGTCCAAGCCGATATATCCCACCGCTAACTGACCAGTAACCCGTTCAACCAACACATCGCGATCCACACGCTGCAAGTCACCGGCAAACACCACCCGCTCCACTGGTATGGCATCCAACTTGGCGGACAGCCGCTCCACTCCGTAAACAAAGCCAAGCACAGCAACTAACAACAGCAGTCGGTTGGCTATTCGGCCCCACTCACGGCGATTGCCGCGCTTGCTGCGCTCTGTCTCTTTGCGCGAGCTTTTAAAGCGGTTTTGCTTAGCGGCCATTCGCGTCTGCCTCACCGGCGAGGCTGCTGTGCAGCACCCGCAGTACCAATTGCTCGAAATTCATGCCTGCTTGTTTAGCGGCCATTGGCACCAAACTGTGATCCGTCATTCCCGGTACGGTGTTGACTTCCAACAAGTAAAAACGGCCGTCGGCACCACGCATTACATCAACGCGCCCCCAACCTCGACAGCCAACCGCGTTGAAGGCCTTTAACGCGAGATCACGTAACTCCGCCTCATCGTGATCGTTCAGTCCCGCTGGGCAGTGATAGCGGGTGCTATCCGATAAATACTTGGCATTGAAGTCGTAAAACGCCGCATCAGTTTCCAAACGAATCGCAGGCAAGGCCTCGCCATCGAGTATCGCCACGGTATATTCACCACCGCTTACCCACTGTTCAGCGAACACCCGCCCATAGGGTTTTGCGGCAAGCCACGCCTGCTCTAATTCACTGGCATTACACGCCTTCGACATGCCAATACTCGAGCCTTCACAGGCAGGCTTTACAATGGCCTCACCCAACTCGTTGGCGATCGCCGACCAGCTGCTGCGCTCGTCCAATTCCACAAACTTCGGCGTGCTAAGCCCGCAGCCCAGCCACAATAATTTGCAGCGCAACTTGTCCATTGCCAGCGCAGAGGCCATGACGCCGCTGCCCGTGTAACGCACACCCAGGCACTCCAGTGCGCCCTGAACGGTGCCATCCTCGCCACCGGGGCCATGTAGCGCCAAAAAACAATGAGAGAACGCCGCAAGCTCACTCATCCAACCATCGCCAGCGGTATCAATCTTAGTGACCGCCAAACCTTGTGCGGCTAGCGCGTCAGCAACGGCCGCGCCACTGCGCAGCGAGACTTCACGCTCCGCGCTGTTGCCACCCAGCAGCACAGCGACTCTGCCGTCTGTCGCCTGCACAATGTCGTTGAGCACTACTTTCGTCATTACTTATGTCCAATCCTGGTTGGCCAGTTGCTGCGCAACAGCGCCGATATTGCCGGCACCTTGCGTCAACAGCACATCGCCGGGGCGCAAGTGAGGCTTGAGCTGTTCAAAAACGCGCTCCGGCCCATCGATAAACAGCGGTTCAAGCGCCCCCTGCAAGCGGATGCTGCGGCACAGACTGCGACTGTCGGCACCGGGGATCGGATTCTCACCGGCGGCATAAACATCCAACAGCGCCAGCGCATCGGCGCTGCCCAGTACCTTGACGAAATCCTCGTAAAGATCGCGAGTACGGGTGTAGCGGTGAGGCTGATACAGCATCACTAGGCGCCGATCCGGCCACGCCTGACGCGCAGCGGCCAGAGTGGCGGCGACCTCGGTGGGGTGATGGCCGTAATCATCGACCAACATAAAGCTGCCGTCGGCAAGTGCTTGTTCGCCATAACGCTGGAAGCGCCGCCCCACACCTTGAAAGTTTGCAATGCCTCGACAGATGGCCTCGTCAGCCAAACGCTCGTCACTCGCCACCGCCACCGCCGCTGTGGCGTTGAGTACATTGTGAATACCGGGCTGCCCAATACACAGCGATAAGGCCTCACCACTGCGCCGCGCAACGGTGAAATGGCTTTTCAGTCCGTCCTGCTTGACGTCTTGAATACGAAAATCCGCGTCCTCCGAAAAGCCATAGGTCAGCGTTTGGCGACCAATCTCGGGGAGCAACTCACGAATCACCGGATCGTCTACGCAAACCACAGCCACACCGTAAAACGGCAGGTTGTGCAAAAACTCGATAAAGGTTTTCTTCAAACGGCCAAAATCGCCGTCGTAGGTATCCATGTGGTCGGCTTCAATATTGGTCACCACTGACACCATGGGCTGCAGATGCAAAAACGAGGCATCACTCTCATCGGCCTCGGCAACCAGGTAGCGGCTTTCGCCCAGCGCCGCATTGGTGCCCGCACTGTTTACCAACCCACCGATAACAAATGTCGGGTCCAGGCCCGCTTCGGCGAAAATGGAGGTAATCAAGCTGGTTGTCGTCGTTTTCCCATGGGTACCCGCAACTGCAATGCCGTGCCGATAACGCATCAGCTCGGCCAACATTTCCGCGCGAGGCACAACGGGAATACGCAATTCGCGCGCGGCAATAACTTCGGGGTTGTCGCTGTTCACCGCACTCGAGACAACCACAACATCGCAACCGGCAATGCGCTCACCTTCATGACCGAAAGCAATACTGGCGCCAAGGCGCTGCAGCCGCGCCGTACTGGGCGATGCCTTCAAGTCCGAGCCAGAAACAACGTAACCCAGATTCAGCAATACCTCGGCGATACCGCACATTCCTGCGCCGCCAATACCCACGAAGTGAATGCGCTTCACGCGGCGCATCTCTGGAACAATGAAAGGATGCTTAGTGACCATGGGCATACTCCATACAGTAGTCCGCAGCCACCTCGGCAGCATCAGTTTTGGCCAGGGCCCGCGCCGATTGAGCTTGGCGCAGACGCAAGGCTGGCTGCGCCGCAAGGTCAGTTAAGCGTGCCGCCAAGGCCTCGGGAGTCAGCTCTTTTTGGTCGAGGATTTCACCTGCCCCACCGTCGACAAACCACTGGGCATTGGCCCGCTGATGATCATCAATGGCATGCGGCAAGGGAATAAGAATGGCTGGCAAACCTGCCGCGGCAAGCTCGGCTACCGTCAGCGCCCCCGCCCGGCATATCACTACATCAGCCCAGCTGTAAGCTTCTGCCATATCATCAATAAAGGCGTCAGCGCGCACCTCGGCGCCAATGGCTTGGTAGGCCTCCCGCACCACACCCTCGTGAGCGCGACCAGTCTGATGCCACAGTTGCACCCCGGTGAGCCCTGACAGCAATGGCCACACATTGACCATGCAATCATTGATGGCCTTCGCGCCCAAGCTGCCTCCCAGTACAAGCACCCGTAAGCCTTGATCACGGCCGGATAAACGCTGCTCCGGTGCAGCAATATTGGCAATTTCGGCACGCACGGGATTACCGATATAGCAGCTTTTCGCACCGCCAAGTGCAATTGGGTAACCGGTCAGGCAGCGCCGCGCGAGCTTCGCCAACACCCGGTTAGTGGTGCCGGCGATGGCGTTTTGCTCGTGTATCAATACCGGAATACCCAGAATTTTTGCGGCCAATCCGCCAGGCCCCGAGGCGTAGCCCCCCAAGCCAATAACGCAAAACGGCTTGATCTTTCGCAGCAGCCTCATGCTTTGCAGCACCGCAGTCCCCGCCTTAAACAAGGCAGCAATGCGAAAAATCGGGTTCTTACCGCGCACGCCCGCCATATTTAAACAATGCAAAGGAATATTCGCAGCGGGGACCAGGCGCGCCTCAATACCGGCAGCAGTGCCCAGCCAATGCACATCAACACCGCGCTCGGACAATACCCCGGCCACCGATAACGCCGGAAAAACATGCCCGCCAGTGCCGCCCGCCATAATAAGTACACAGGGTTTATCGGCCATGTTCCCCCCTGCATTCACGTTCTATACGCGCAACTAATGCCACCATGGCCATACACACCATCAAGCTGCTACCGCCGTAACTAAAGAAGGGCAGGGTCAGGCCCTTGGTCGGTAACAAGCCGGTATTCACTCCCATATTGATAAATGCCTGGGCGCTGATCATCATCGCTACACCGTAGGCAACGAACGCATGAAAACGCCTACTGGTAAGCTCCGCATGCCGCCCAATCGCCATGATACGTCCCACCAACCCAACAAAGAGCCCCAGAATGACCAAGGTGCCGATAAACCCGAACTCCTCGGCAAAAATTGCGAACACAAAATCCGTGTGCGCCTCGGGAAGGTAAAACAGCTTCTGTACGCTGTTGCCAAAACCAACGCCCGTCAGCTCGCCACGACCGAAAGCAATCAATGACTGAGTGAGCTGATAGCCACTATTGAATTGGTCCGCCCAAGGATCGGTAAATGCTGTTAAACGTTTCATCCGATAGGGCTCAAAAATTACCAGCGCAACGGCGCCCGCAACGCAGCCAAGAATGACCAGTAAAAACTGACCAAGTTTCACGCCGCCCAAGAAAATCATGACAAAGGCAGTGCCAGCAGTTACCACCGTGGCACCAAAATCCGGCTCCAACATCAGTAACAGCGTCAGCGCAAATAGCACGGCCATCGGCTTGATAAACCCAGACCACCGTTCCTTCACTTCATCGCCGCGACGAACCAGATAGCCCGCCAAATAAAAGATGACAAAGAGCTTCACAAATTCCGAGGCCTGTAGCGTCAATGGCCCCACCGCCAACCAGCGGCGACTGCCGTTTACTTCACGCCCTACGCCCGGCACCAGCACCAGCGCCAACAACAAGAAGCCAATCAGCAACCACAACCAACCGGTTTTCTCCCAAAAATCGATGGGGGTGAGATACATCACCGCACTCAATGCCAGCGCCAATGTAAAATGCATGCCGTAGCGCTTAGCGAAGAAGAACGTGTCGCCATAGCGACTAGCGGCATGCTCTACCGATGCCGAGGTCATCGCGACAAAGCCCACGGCCAGCAATGCCAATAACAGCAGCTGCAAGTGCCGATCTATTTGCTGAACTTCCTGCCAAATCATCAGGGGCTTAACCATGGGCAAGCTCCCGCACGGCGGCACTAAACTGTTCGCCGCGATCGCTGTAGCTGCGGAACATGTCGAAACTTGCACAGGCCGGAGAGAGAAGTACAACGTCTCCAGCTTGAGCAAAGGCAAACGCGCCTTGCACAGCAGCCGCCATACTCTGCTCGCGTCGACAAGGTACGTGCTCTCCGAGACAGCCCTCGATTGCGGCGGCCGCCTCGCCAATCACCACTGCCGCTCGGCCACTTCTGCGCATGGCTTCAGCCAGCGGCGAAAACTCCCCGCCCTTGGCCAAACCACCGGCAATCAATACGATTTTTCCACTCTCAGCTAAGCCTTCTATTGCCGAGACCGATGCCCCAACATTGGTGCCTTTCGAGTCATTGTAAAAACGCACGCCATCAATCTCTGCCACAAACTCACAGCGGTGCGGCAGACCCGAAAATTCTCGCAAAGCGTCAAGCATTACCGGTGAATCAATCCCTGCTGCGGCGCCTATGGCCAGTGCCGCCAGTGCATTGCTCAGGTTGTGGCGCCCCGCTATGCGCAATTCACTTGCCGCCATTAGCGGTTCGCGCGCCAGTGCCAAGTAGCGCCCGCCCGGCTGCTCCAAAACGCCGAAGCGTCGAAAATCTGAGTGGCCCAGAGAAAAGCTCCATACTTCGACATCGTCGGGCACCAGGGGCTGCGTGAGTGACTGGTCAGCATTGACAACCGCTTTCTTGCAGCCTTGAAAAATTCGGTGTTTCGCTTGGTGATAGTTGAGCATGCTGCCGTGGTGGTCTAAATGATCAGCACTGATATTCAGCACTGTCGCCACCTCTGCACCAAGCATTGCACAGCGCTCTAGTTGGAAGGACGAGAGCTCCAATACATACAGCTGGACATCGTCGTCCAACAATTCCAGCGCTGGCGTGCCCAGGTTCCCGCCGACCGCAACGCGAATGCCGGCCCGCTCAGCCATTAAACCCACCAGCGTGGTGACCGTACTTTTCCCATTAGAACCGGTGATTGCCACAATCGGCGCGCTTGCCGCTTGGTGAAATAAATCAATGTCACCGCTGACGCGAACGCCCGCCGCCGAGGCCGCGGCAATCGCCGGCTCGCTCAACGGTATACCCGGGTTCACCAGCAATTCGCTGGCGCCGATAAACTGGTCTTCAGAGAAGGGGCCGAGCTGCAGCTCAACATCGGGGAACGCCTGGCGAAACGCATCGAGCCCTGCCGGCTGCTCTCGACTGTCGGCAACAGTGAAGGGCAAGCCACGCGCACTCAAATAGCGGGCAACAGAAAGCCCGGTGGCTCCGATCCCCACAATGACGCGTTTATTGTCCGACGCTATTACGCTCACCTTGACTCTCTTATTACCGTAGTTTCAATGTTGCCAGGCCAAACAGCACCAGCATCACCGTAATGATCCAAAAACGTACGATTACCCGCGGTTCAGGCCACCCCTTTAATTCAAAGTGATGATGGATAGGCGCCATACGGAAAATGCGCCGTCCCGTCAGTTTGAACGATGCAACCTGCAAAATGACCGACACCGTTTCCAATACAAATATGCCGCCCATGATGAAAAACACGATCTCATGGCGGGTAATCACCGCAATACAACCCAGGGTTGCCCCCAGAGCCAGGGCGCCCACATCACCCATAAAAACTTGCGCGGGATAGGTGTTAAACCACAAGAAACCGAGCCCGGCGCCAGCCAGGGCGCCGCATATCACAATGAGCTCCCCTGCGCCCGCGACGTAAGGAATATGCAGGTATTCGGCAAACTTCACGTGCCCGGTAAGGTAGGCGATCAAGCCCAGCGCTGCGCCCACCAATACCGTGGGCAGAATCGCCAAGCCATCTAGACCATCAGTCAGGTTCACCGCGTTGCTGGCGCCAACGATCACGAAGTAACACAGCACCATAAACAGCGGCCCCATTTGCCAGCTGAGATTTTTAAAGAACGGGAAGTACAGCGTAGTGTCGACGGGGCTGTCTGCGGTGATATACAAGAAAACCGACGCACCGACGCCCGCAACACTTTGCCAGAAGTATTTCCATCGCGCGGGCAGTCCGCGGGGATTGCGCTCGATAACCTTGCGGTAGTCATCAACCCAGCCCACCGCGCCGAAAATAAAGGTGACGATCAATACTGTCCACACGAAGGGGTTGCGCAGGTCGGCCCACATCAAGGTACTGGTAAATATCGCGACCAAAATTAAGGCGCCGCCCATAGTCGGAGTCCCGGATTTACTCAGGTGGGACTTCGGGCCATCATCGCGAATGGCCTGACCAATTTGATAGAAGTTCAACTTGCGGATCATCGCCGGCCCGACTAACAACGAAATAGCCAAAGCGGTTAACACCCCGAGAATGCCGCGAAAACTAAGATATTGGAAAACCGCAAATCCGCTAATATGCTGGCTCAGGTATTCTGATAACAGTAACAGCATGTCAGCTGTCCCCCTTGGACAATTGTTGTTGTAATACCTGCACCACGGCCTCCATTGCGGCGCTGCGGGATCCTTTAATTAGCACGGCATCAATGCCCTGTGTGTCATCAGCCAGCTGCGATAGCAGCGCTGAATTATCGCCATAAGCGCGCGCGCCCTCGCCAAAGCGCGCCGCCATCGCATTGGCATATTCGCCAACGACAATGAAACGCTCGATACCCGCTTTCGCGGCGTACTCGGCAATTCGCAGGTGCTGGTCAGCGGCGTTCTCTCCCAGCTCAGCCATAGTGCCAAGCACCAGCGCCCGCTGCCCTGGCTCATTGGCCAGAACATCAATCGCCGCTCGCACGGAGCCAGGGTTGGCGTTGTAGCTGTCGTCGATAAGCGTGACACCTGCAATTGTTTCCCGCGACAGCCGGCCTTTGGCATTTCGTACCCGCCGGAACCCCTCGGGCAATTGCCCAAGTTCAACGCCCATTGCTAATGCGGCCACCGCCGCCGCCAGGGCATTGGCAACCATATGGCGACCCGGCAGGGGCAACTCGACCGCTACGCTGCCCTCCGAGCAGTGCAAGGTGAATAGCGACTTCCCTGCCTGCAACTGAATATCGCTGGCGTAAATATCTGCCGACGCAGACTCGACGCTAAACGTGACCCGTCGGCAATGCGCGGCCCTTTCTTGCCAGCGCGAGCAGTACTGATCGTCGGCGTTAATGACCGCCAGGCCATCAGCCGGAAGGGCTTCAAATATTTCGCCCTTGGTGTTTGCCACGCCATCCAGCGAGCCAAAGCCTTCTATATGTGCCGGCTGTGCGTTGGTCAAAATCGCGACACGAGGGCTAGCAAAGTCGCACAGGTAGCGAATGTCGCCAGCCTTGGCGGCACCCATTTCGATCACCGCAAAATCGTGCTCAGCGCTCAGTCGCAGCAACGTAAGGGGAACACCCAGTTCATTGTTGTAATTGCCCGCCGTTGCCAACACATTGCCACTCACGCTCAACAGCGCCGCCAATATTTCTTTGGTTGATGTCTTGCCGCTGCTGCCAGTCAGCGCGACCAACGCGCCGCGGTATTGTCGGCGATTCTCCCGGGCAATTGCGCCAATAGCGGCATAGCTGTCTTCAACTTGAACGCAGGGCAGACGTTCACTCACTGTATTCACAAGCGCTGCAGCAGCGCCATTTTCCGCCGCTGCGTCAATGAAGTTGTGACCATCAACGTGCTTACCCGGCAACGCGACAAAAAGACTTTGGTCACGGCTACGGCGGCTATCGATCTCCACCGAAGACACCGCTACATCCTCGCCGTAAACGCGTCCCTGACAAAGTGCAGCGATTGTCGACAGCGACATTGGCTGAATCATATTGCCTCCCTGCGACCGATAGCCCTATGGGCCACCGCTAGGTCGCTAAAAGGAAGCTGTTGACCACCGATATCCTGGCTTTGCTCGTGGCCTTTCCCGGCTATAAGCACCACATCACCCGGCTGAGCACCGGTAATCGCCGCCAATATGGCACGCTCGCGATCAACCTCTGCCTCAACGCCACTAAGGTCAGAAATACCAGCGCAGATATCATCGATAATGTCTTGTGGCGCCTCGCTGCGAGGGTTGTCGCTAGTAACATAAAGACGATCAGCCCCAGCGGCGGCTGCGCGTCCCATCAACGGGCGCTTGCCACGGTCTCGCTCGCCACCGCAACCAAACACACAAAGCAGCTGGCCACTGCATACAGGACGCAAGCTATCGAGCACTTTCGTCAACGCATCTTCTGTATGGGCGTAATCGATCACAACCAGCACCCCGTCTTCACTGCGCAAGCACTGCATTCGGCCCGGCACTGGCTGCAGGGCCTCCAATACATTGGCAATCTGCTGTGGAGCAATGCCCCGAGCGAGCAACACACCGCATGCGGCTGCCAGGTTGGCCAAATTGAAGTCGCCCAACAACGGCGTATCAATATCGATCCGCCCCCAGGGGCTGTGCAGCACGGCTCGGCTGCCGGAAATATCGCTTGCCAGCCGCTCAACATAGATCTGCGCAGCGGCATCACTCAGGCTGTAATCAATTATCTGCGACGCCGCTGCACTGGCTATCAATTGCCGACCAAATTCGTCGTCGCGATTGATGACCGCCAGCCCCAGATTTGGCCAGTTAAACAAACGGGCCTTCGCCGCAGCGTACGCCGCCATGCTGCCGTGATAATCGAGATGATCTTGGCTTAAATTGGTAAATATCGCCGCGTCGAAATGCAGCGCTTCAACGCGGTGTTGCGCCAAGCCGTGAGAGGACACTTCCATAGAGGCCCAGCGCGCGCCGCCCTCACACCAACTGGCTAGCAGCGCCTGTATGGATACCGCGTCGGGCGTCGTATTTCCGGCTGGTTTCAAGTCGCCCAGACGACCATTGCCCAAGGTACCGACGATCCCGCAGGGCTCACCCATGGCCTCAAGCAGTTGCGCCAACATCCAACTGCAGCTGGTTTTGCCATTGGTGCCCGTTATACCTATCAGGCGCATAGCCTGTGAAGGGTGAGCAAAGTAATTACCGGCAATTTCACTAACGCGCTCAGCCAGCTGGTCAACGGGCAACACCGGCAACGACCATGCCGAAGTGTCACACGGCGCATCGGCAATAACCGCAACAGCACCTGCCGCAACGGCCGCATTGATATGGTCACGACCATCGTGAGCATGGCCTTTTAATGCCAGAAAAACCTGGTCCGGCTTAATTTTTCGGCTATCCAGGCACAGGCCAGCCACGGGAATTGCCGCCACATCGGCACTGACACCAGGCAGTAAATCACCCAGACTGCGCTCACTCGGCTTGCTATAGCGGGCTACAGGGGTCATGCGGCGGCATCCCCCCGGTCTTCGCCTTCAGCTTCAGGCTCAACATCATCCGGCGCAATATTCATCAAGCGCAGCGCGTCGGCAACGACACTGGAAAATACCGGCGCGGCCACTAGCCCGCCAAAATAATCACCCTCCGGCTCATCAATCGTCACGACTGCAACAATGCGCGGGTCACTGGCCGGCGCCACGCCGGCAAACAGCGAAAAATAGCGGTCTTCCGCATAGCCACCAGCAACGGCTTTGTGCGATGTTCCAGTCTTTCCTCCAACGCGGTATGCCGCTACGCGGGCTCGCGTGGCTGTGCCGCCAGGCTGAGTAACCAGCTCCAGCATATCAACCACCTGGCGGGCGACTTTCGGAGCAATCACCTGCCGGTGCTCGGCGGGCTCCTGACGCTTCAGCATACTGACCGGCTGAAACACACCGTGGTTCGCAAATACGGAATAAGCTTGAGCGAGCTGGAGGTTGGTAACCGTCATGCCATAACCAAAGGACAACGTCGCCCGTTCGATCGCTCGCCAATTCGGACGGTTAGGCAGTACTCCGCTGCTCTCCCCGGGAAACCCAGAGCCGGTATCACGGCCAAAGCCGAATCGCTGAAAAACACGCCACACTTCTTGCTCGTCCAGCGACAGTGCAATTTTGGTAGTGCCGACTTGGCTGGATTTTTTCAATACTTCCGCTACGGTCAGCACGCCGTAGTTGCGATGATCTTCAAGTAGCTTAGGCCCCACCTTGATATAACCGGGGTGGGTGTTTATTTCGGTATCCGGCTGATAGCGGCCACTCTCGAGTGCAGCGACCAATGTCATCGGCTTCACCGTTGAACCCGGTTCAAACATGTCGATAACAGCGCGATTGCGCAGCGCGCTCGGATTAAGCTGACTGCGGTTATTCGGGTTGTACGAGGGTTGATTCACCATCGCTAACACTTCACCGCTCTTACTATCGAGAATAACGACCGAACCGGCTTTAGCGCCGGTTCGTTTAAGTGCTGCTTTTAATTCTCGGTAGGCCAAGTACTGCAAGCGTAAATCTATGCTGAGCTGGAGGCTCTTTCCGGGGCTCGCCTCCTTCCCGGCATCGATCTCCCTAATAATATTGCCATACAGATCTTTTAATACTCGCTTGCGGCCGGGCTCGCCGTTGAGCCATTCGTCATAGGCCAACTCTAAGCCTTCCTGACCTCGGTCATCGATATTCGTAAAACCCAGTAAATGTGCCGTGACCTCACCCGCGGGATAAAACCGCCGGTATTCGCGCTGCAGGTAAACCCCCGGCACTTTTAATGCGAGGATAGCTTTCGCGTCTTGCGGTGCGAGATGGCGGCGCAGGTACATAAACTGGCTATTGCTGTAACGCTCCATTTTTCTGGACAATTCTGCAACCGACATCGACAGTGCACGCGCCAGCTTCGGCCAGGCGTCTTTCTGTTTGCCGAGCTCTCTGGGGTTTGCCCAAATTGACGCTACCGGTGTGCTAACCGCCAGCGGTTCGCCATTGCGGTCCGAGATCATGCCACGGTGCGCGGGAATGACTTCGCTGCGAATCGTCCTGGCATTACCCTGCCCCTGCAGGAACTCATAGCCGCGATCAACATCAAGCACCTGCAAGGTCAGGGTGCGCGCAAGCAGCATGGCAGCCAGCACCAGCAGGCCGGCCACAACAACGCGAAACCGCCAAGGCGATATCGGTGCTTTAACCTGCTTTGCCATAACCCCTAACCATTTCTACCTCACGCATATCAGGCGCTTTCATTTTTAATTTATCTTCAGCCAGACTCTGCACTCTATCGGGCGACGCCCATGTGCTCTGCTCCAACAACAGACGCCCCCACTCTTCATCTAACTGCATAGCGTCGCGCCGCAAATCTTGTAGTTCACTAAATAACTTGCGCGATTTGTGCGAGCTTTGAATCAGCGCCAACGCTGACACCAAAACCAGAACAAACAGCAGCGGCACCCAAAACCCGCCAAAAGGCGCAACCTCAGCATTCTCACGCTGCTTTTTTTTCGGCTTACCAGCGGCCGCCACCTAGCGCTCCCCCAGTTTTTCAGCAACTCGCATCACCGCGCTGCGCGCTCTGGGGTTCGCTGCCACCTCTTGCTCACTCGGCTTCACTGCTTTACCGACCAGTCGCATCGTCCGCCCAACCTGATCATCGGTAACAGGCAAATACGCCGGCACCGACTCGCCCTGGGCTTGTCGACGCATAAAACGCTTTACGATGCGGTCTTCCAGCGAGTGGAAGCTGATAACAACCAACCGGCCGCCGGGCCTCAGGCGCTCAACAACTTTTTTTAGCAGGCGCTCTAGGTCGCCCAATTCGTTATTGATGTATATGCGTATCGCCTGAAACGCTCGCGTTGCTGGGTGCTTGTGCTTCTCCCAAGAGGGGTTCGCCTCCGCCACAATTTTTGCCAACTGCAGCGTTCTTGTTATTGGCTGTTCCGCTCTAGCCTCAACAATCGCTCGCGCGATACGCTTGGCAAAGCGCTCTTCGCCATAGACTTTGAGCACCCGCGCGATATCGCTCTCTTCCGCCTCAGCCAACCACTGCGCTGCACTCTGGCCTGACTCGGTATCCATGCGCATATCAAGGTCGCCATCGCGCAGAAAACTAAAGCCGCGTTCGGCTTCATCCAGCTGCGGCGACGAGACACCAAGATCAAGCAGCACGCCGTCGACACCCTCGCGCCAACCGGCACACTCCAGCAATTCGTCCAGCTCGGCAAATGAACCTTTGCGCATCTGGAAACGCTGATCTTCAGCCATTAAGGCAGCGCCAGACTCACAGGCACGAGGATCTTTATCGATCCCCATTAGCAGTCCCGCTTCGCCCAAGCTTTCCAGGATTAACCGGCTGTGGCCGCCACGCCCAAACGTTCCGTCCACATAGCAGCCATCACTTGGCCCCATGAGTGCCGAAACCGCCTCGTTGCGCAGTACCGTCAGATGCTGTTCCAAAGCGCCCCCTTAAAGTGACAGCGACAGCATTTCTTCCGGCATCGACTCATCGTCATCGCCGGTATCGAGCTCCTGGTTCCAGCCCGACTCACTCCAAAGCTCTAATTTTTTCCCCTGCCCGATAAGCATCAATTTCTTTTCTAAATTTGCGTAGTCACGCAGGGTCTGTGGCAATAACACGCGCCCATTGCCATCAAGCTCAAGCGGCGTGGCATAACCAAGCAACAAGCGCTGCATGCGCCTGGCCTTGCGATGGATATTGGGCAAGGCCTCAATTTTTGGCTGTAAATCCAGCCATTGGGGCTCGGGGTAGACCAACAGGCAGCGCTCTTCTGTGTGAGCAGTGACAACCAAACGCCCCTCACACACGGACGACAGGGCATCGCGCACTTTGGCTGGAATCGCCATGCGCCCCTTTGCATCCATTGTGATTGCGTAGCTGCCGATAAACACGCTAGCCCACCTTTATCCCTTCAGAATCCACTTTCACACCACCTAAACCCACAAAATGCCACTTTTCACCACTACGCGACACTATATGAACTGTGCAGCATTTATGTCAAGGAAGACGCACCGCAAAACGCAGGGATTTTTCGCAAATATGTTGTGAAATGGCAGGTAAAATCGCGGAACTTGCAAAAACAAAGAAAACTAAGACATAGAAAACAAGCACATAAAAACACTACTTAAAGTAAATCCTTAAGTAGATAGCTCGTTATAGGAGAAATAATCAGAAAGAGAAGAAAAATGAGTCGGCCTATAAGCCGGGTTCTGTCGTGGACGACCATTCATCTGGGGCCTGCGTCACCGCAAACCTCAAGCAGCCTACCCGAATCCACTGCGGGTCGCAGCGTAGGATTCCTATTTGGCCTTGCTCCAAGCGGGGTTTACCATGCCACGAACTGTTGCCAGTCGCGCGGTGCGCTCTTACCGCACCATTTCAACCTTACCGGCAGCCGAAGCTACGTAGGCGGTATATTTTCTGCTGCACTTTCCGTAGGCTCTCGCCCCCCAGGCGTTACCTGGCGCTTTACCCTATGGAGCCCGGACTTTCCTCCCCGCGCTTGCGCGCAGAGCGGCCGCCCAGCCGACTCAACTGTAAGAATAACCAGTACTTTAAAAAGACACAAGCCCGAGCGGCTATTTTTTTAGGGGTTGCTCTAACCCGTATTGATAAAGACGGTTTTTCTTAACACCGGTAAGCTTCGCCGCTATCGAAGCGGCCTGCTTCATCGGCAGTTCGCTGCGAAGTATATCGAAGCAGCGCACTACCTCCGGACTAAGGTCGCCCTCCTTCGCCTGATACCCAGCCACCAACAGCACACACTCACCCCGCTGCTGATTGCGATCGCCAGCCACCCACGCAGCCAATTCATCAGCGGGAAGCCTTGCCACCGTCTCATATAATTTAGTGAGCTCCCTCGCCAACACCACCACACGATCACCGCCAAAGCACCGCGCTATATCCCGCACACAATCCAGCAACCGATGGGGAGCCTCATAAAAAATCATGGTGCGAGGCTCTGCTTTGAGGGCGTCCAGCTGCTTGCAGCGGGCCTGCTCTTTGGCGGGCATAAACCCTTCAAATGTAAAACGGTCTGACGGCAAACCTGCGACCGACAGAGCCGCTATCAGAGCGCTTGCTCCGGGAATGGGCGATACCCGAAACCCCTCCGCCAACACTGCATCGACAAGGCGATAACCGGGGTCTGAGATCAGCGGCGTACCGGCATCAGAAATGAGCGCGATACTACCGCCGCTGCGCAGAATATCGAGCAAGCGCTCAGTATCCTTGCTGCCGCTGTGGTCATGGTAGGCGATCATAGGGGTAGTAATACCGAAATGCGCCAATAAAGGGGCGCTGCGGCGCGTATCCTCCGCCGCAATCCGATCTACCGATTGTAGGACTTCCAGCCCTCGGGGTACCATATCGGCGAGATTCCCGAGAGGTGTGGCAACGACGAAAAGCGTGGGAGTCGACTCCAAAAGGACTATCCTCTAATGAACCAGCTGGCGAAGACTAACAACGGCATAATGATGAAGACAAGATTTTTCGCGCTCGCGATCATTGGCGCAGCACTCGCGGCCTGTTCCAGCGCACCGAGTTCGCCAACCGCTACGCAGCAGGAACCCCTGACAAGCTACGATGAGATTCGCCAGCGCCCCAGCACCCCGATAAACCGGCAAGCACTCGAGTTTAACCCTGCCACGGCGAAATCCGAAGATGTTGAATTGTGGCTGCAACAAGCCATGAGTCTGGACCCAGAAGCCGCACAGGAGCTTCAACTGCGCGCGGCCGAAGTGCTTCTTAGAGACGGAGAGATGGGGCGCGCGGACGACACCGTACGAGATTTGGTCGCACCGGAATTAACCCCGAATCAAGCACTTCGCCTGGCCCTTGTCAGAGCGCGAATTCACCGCGCGCACGCGGAATTTAGCGAGGCGCTGATCCAGCTGTCAGATCCATTAATTGAGCAGGCAATGCTGGAAGCCCCCCTTCGGCGCCAACTGCAATTCAGCCAGCTTAGGGCGTCGCTGTTTGCCATTGAGGGCGACCACCTTGCCGCCGTACGGGAATGGATATTTATCGATCCGCTGCTCACCCGCAGTCAGCAGGAGCAGAACCGCGATGCTATTTGGCAATCGCTGATGCAGATTCCAACGTCCGTACTGCTCGACAAACTCGACAGCGCCAGCAACCGCGACTATCTTGGCTGGCTCGAGCTTGCCTCGGTTGCCAAAGACAATCAGGGCGATATTGAAGCGCAGATTCGCCAGCGCGATACGTGGCTGGCACGCTGGCCCAACCACCCCGGTCGCCACCCACTACCCGGCGGCCTGGATCAACTCGACAGCCTAATTGTTGACCAGCCCACGAAACTCGCGCTCATCCTGCCATTCACCGGGCGCTTTGCCAGTTATGGCAAGGCCATACGCGACGGCTTTATCGCCGCCTACATGCAGGCGCAGGAAAACCAGGCCAGGACCCCGGAAATTATTCTCTACGATAGCGGGAGCGGCGACATCAATCGGCTGCTCGATCAAGCCATTAGCGACGGCTGCGAATTGGCTATCGGCCCTCTGCGCAAGGAAAAACTCGACGAGCTGATTAGTCAGCACCCCAAAATGATGCCGATCCCCACCCTGGCGCTCAACCGTATTGAAGGGGATCAATTCCCCAGCGGCCTCTATCAATTCGGCCTTAACCCGCAAGATGAAGCGGAGCAGATTGCGGATATTGCGCGCAATAAAGGCCTACAACGAGCGATGATCATCACCCCAGAGGGCAACTGGGGCAGCAAGGTGGCACAGGCCTTCGCCCAGCGCTGGCAACAAGCCGGCGGCTATATTAGCGATAGCACCAACTTTAACGCTAAATCCAACGACTATTCCAAGCGCATAAAACAACTGCTTCATATCGATCAAAGTGAACAGCGTCGACGTCGACTGCAACAAATTATTGGCATGACGCCTTACTTCGAACCCTATCGCCGCAGCGATGCTGACATGATTTTCTTGGTGGCTCGCCCGAACGAAGGCCGCGCCGTGAAGCCGCTTCTGGCCTACCACTATGCGGGCGACCTACCCGTCTACGCGACATCACATATCTACCGCGGCAATACTGACCGCTCCCGGGACCAGGACATCAACGGTATTCACTTTGTCGATATCCCCTGGGTATTCAACAGTGACTCCGCCATACGCCAAGCCATTAATGCGCACTTTGCTCGCAGCGATGCCTTTCAGCGGATGTATGCCCTGGGCGTAGACAGCTTCCGTTTGCATATGCGTATTAATCAATTACGCACAGGCAGTGGGCAAGTGTTCGGCGAAACAGGCACACTCACCCTGAATGCCTTGGGCCAAATAGAGCGCGAACTCACACTGGCGGAAATTCGCGGGGGTGTCGCGGTCATCGATGCATCAAGCCAGGAATAAACTTGTTTAACCGCAAGCAAAAAGGCGATAACGCCGAGCGTTCAGCCTGCGACTTTCTGCGCAAACAAGGCCTTATCATCGTCCAGCAAAATTTTCGTAGCCGCTTTGGAGAGATCGACATTATTGCTAAGGACGGAGAAACACTGGTGTTTGTGGAGGTCCGCTTGCGCAATAACCGTCGCTTCGGCGGAGGTGCGGAATCGGTCAACCGACACAAGCAACAGCGCATTATCCAAACGGCCTCACTCTACCTAGCAACCCACAGCCAGTGCGAACTTCCCTGCCGTTTCGATGTCATTGAAGCATCGGAGCAACAAGGCGAATTCCAACTACACTGGCTACCTAACGCCTTTCAGCTATAAGGATTCCGCACTGTGGATCAATCAGAACACGTGGTAGACCTGTTTCACCGCCACATAGAGAGCTGCATGTACACCATGGAAGCACTTGGTGAAGGTATTGCGAAAGCCAGTGACGGTATCGTCGAGTCCATGCTCAGCGAGAACAAAGTGATCTGTTGTGGCGAGGGCACTCAGGGCTTAATCGCCCAACATCTTGTTACCAACCTGCTCAACCATTTTCAGCATGAGCGCCCAGCGCTTCCGGCGATGGCGCTAACGACGGATTCAGCGACTGCCACGGCAATCGCATCCCAGTCAGGTTACAACGATATATTTGCCAATCAGATCCGGGCATTAGGTCATCGCGGTGACTGCCTCTTCATCTGCTATCAGGGCGGCAGTGCGAATACGCTGCGCTGCATTCAGGCTGCACACGAACGCGAAATGCGCGTAATCGGCCTCTCGGGCCCAGATGCCGGTGACGCTAGCGCGCTGCTGCAAGCCGATGATATTGAGCTGGTCTTTCCCGTGGACAATGCCGCCCGCCTAACAGAAATGCAGCTTGTTGCTGTTCACGCAATATGCGAGCTCATCG
Organism: Spongiibacter sp. C9W; assembly: GCF_057370015.1. Lineage (NCBI taxonomy): Bacteria > Pseudomonadati > Pseudomonadota > Gammaproteobacteria > Cellvibrionales > Spongiibacteraceae > Spongiibacter > Spongiibacter sp. C9W. The sequence goes on along the minus strand of NZ_CM170672.1, from coordinate 2,921,540 downwards.
ACAGCCAACTATTTGGAAGTTATTGATATGAATACTTACCTTCGCACCTTGCAGGCGCTAGCCTTGTCCCTGAGTCTTGCTTCCTGCACGCAGATACTCACTGCTACTAACGACGCACCGATACAGGAAGACCCCGGTAGTCGCAGCCTTGGCAGCTATATTGACGACCAACTTATTGAAACCAAAGCCACCGTCAATATCCGCAAAACCCGCCCGGAGCTCGAGGACGCACACATTAACGTCACCAGTCACAACGGCATTGTGTTGCTCACAGGACAAGTGGCTAACGCCGAGCTAAAACAGCAAGCCGCCGCCGTTGCTGACAAGCTCAAAAAAGTGCGAAAGGTGCACAACGAACTCAGCATTGGCGAAGCCAGCAGCATGCTCACACGCAGCAATGACAGCTGGCTGAGTACAAAGGTCAAAAGCCGCCTATCCCTTAACGAACAGCTGGATGCATCGCGCATCAAGGTCGTTACAGAAAAGGGTGTCGTCTATTTGATGGGTTTAGTATCAAAGAGTGAATCAGATATCGCGGCGCGCGTGACCAGCGAAACAAAAGGCGTGCAAAAAGTGGTAAGGGTATTTGAATACTACTAGGGAGGTAAGTAGCCCGAGGATTCGAGCTACTACTGTTACTTGACTACTTTCAGGCTTGGCCGCCCAGGCTGCGGCTTAGCACTCGACGTCGTGTCGGAGCCCGCCCCATCCGGCGGTGTTGTCGGCGGTTCGTCGGCATCAAACAGCATGCCCTGGCCATTTTCTCTGGCGTAAATTCCGAGCACAGCCGCAACGGGCACACGGATATCTTGCGCAACACCGCCAAACCGCCCCCGAAAACCCAACTCGTCGTTGCCGACATCAAGACCAACAACAGCAGACGGAGAGATATTAAGAACAATTTGACCGTCTTGCACAAACTGCTGGGGTACCTCCACCCCCTCCATCATGGCATTCACCAGAATGTAGGGAGTGCAGTCATTATCGACGACCCATTCATAGATCGCTCGGATCATGTAAGGGCGGCTGGAGTTCATTGCCATAGTGATTAGGCCGCGCTGTTTTCGCCGCGCATTTCCCGCTCTTTCTGGGTCAAGCTCTCTTGGAATGAGGGGCGCTCAAACAGGCGAACCATGTATTCCAGCAGTGGCTTGGACTGACGAGTCTGAGGAATTTCCACGCCCAGCAGCTCCAATCGCCATAGAATCGGAGCTAAACAACAGTCCACCAATGTGAACTCTTCATTCATAAAGAATGGCTTTTCCGCGAAAATCGGTGCGATCGTCAGCAGGCTGTCACGCAGCTCTTTGCGTGCTTTATCCTGTGCTTTTTGGCTGCCGTTCTGAATTTCATCGACCAGACGACACCAGTCGCGCTCGATGCGATAGATGTACTGACGGCTCTCACCACGCGCTACTGGATATACCGGCAGCAATGGCGGATGAGGAAAACGCTCATCGAGGTATTCCATCATCACTTTTGACTCATACAAAGCCAAATCGCGATCCACCAGGGTCGGCAAACTACCATAGGGGTTGAGCTCAGCGACTTCCTCGGGAAGGTTGCTTGGATCAACGTCAACAATATCGACGGTTACACCCTTTTCTGCCAATACAATCCGCACACGATGGCTATAGTGGCTGGCTGCATCAGAAAAAAATGTCATTGTAGAACGCTTGGCAACAACGCCCATTGAACTCACCTCAAACTATCAATCTATATGACAAGAAACGGGCAGACCTCAAAATGAAGCCGCCCGTCTATAAAACCTAGCTGTTCGCAGGTTTACATCAGTGCACGTCTTTCCAGTACTCGCGGTTAAGCAGGTAAGCAAAAACGAAGAACAGCGCAATAAACGCCAGCACATAGACGCCGATGCGCTTACGCTTCGCCTGTACAGGTTCTCCCATGTACTCAAGGAAGTTCACCAGGTCGTAGATAACGGCATCATACTCTTCCGGAGTCAACGACCCTTCAGTAGCGTAGGTGAAACTGCCACATGGGTTCAGGGCATTGCCGTTTTCATCGAAAAGCACATCTTCACCCGTTAACGGGTCGCGCAGTATACCACCATTGGCCGCCTGCACCGGGCCCGGCGCACACTCAGGCATACCCTGCAGCTCAGCGAGAACGTGAGGCATACCAACATCTTTAAACACGCGGTTATTTACGCCGTACGGACGTGAAGGGTCAGCGTGAAAAGTGCGCAGGTAGGTGTAAAGCCAGTCGGGGTTACGCGCACGCGCAACCAGCGTCAGATCCGGTGGCGCAGCGCCAAACCATTTCTTTGCTTCGGCCTCGTCCATGGCATTGGTCATCAATGCACCGATTTTGGCCGACTGATCGAACTTAAGGTACTGCTCAAACAAGTCTTCGGGGATATTCAGGTCGTTGGCAGTACGCTGATAACGCCCGTACTGCAAAGAGTGACACCCCATACAATAGTTCATGTAGGTTTGGGCGCCACGCTGCAAGGACGGCAGGTTGGTAACGTCCGTCTGAATTTCATCGCAATCCATAGTGCCGCAGTTATGCGCTGACTCCGCACCGACCGCCTTCAGCGGAACGATGGTCAACAGCGCAACGACCAGCAGAACGCCCATGCTCTTCCAGAAGCCCATGCCGCCATCGGTCACCCGGGTCGGCTCAGCTTTAGTCGCTTCCCACTTGGTCCAGAAAGGCATTAACAGGAAGAAGGCAAAGTAAATCACTGAGCAAATTCGAGCCAGCAAAGTACGGCCTTCGGTCGGCGCCTTAACACCCAGCACACCCAGGATCAGGAAGGCTGCCGCAAACAGTACGATAGCAATCTTACTGATACGCCCTTTATAGCGAATGGACTTCACTGGGCTGCGATCAAGCCAAGGCAACAGGAACAGAATCGCTACAGACGCGCCGAATGCAACGAAGCCCCACAGCTTATCGGGAACGGCACGCAGCACCGAGTAAAACGGCGTGAAGTACCAAACTGGAGCAATGTGCTCAGGCGTCTTCAAACCATTGGCGATTTCAAAGTTCGCAAACTCGATGAAATAACCGCCCATTTCAGGCATGAAGAAGATGATGCTACAGAAGACAAACAAGAACACCGCCACCGCTGTCAAATCGTGCACAGTGTAGTACGGGTGGAACGCCACGCCATCCAGGGGGATGCCGTTCTCGTCCTTGTTCTTCTTGATTTCAACGCCGTCAGGGTTATTGGAGCCCACTTCGTGGAGCGCAAGGATGTGCAGAACAACCAAGGCCAGAAGAATGATCGGCAGCGCAACAACGTGCAGCGCAAAGAAGCGGTTCAAGGTAATACCAGAAATCAGGTAGTCACCGCGGATCCACTGCACAATATCTTCACCGACAACCGGAATGGCGCCGAACAGCGAGATAATTACCTGCGCACCCCAGTATGACATTTGACCCCATGGCAATACATAACCAACGAAGGCCTCTGCCATCAGCGCCAGGAAGATGAACATACCGAATACCCAAATCAGCTCACGGGGCTTCTTATACGAGCCGTAAAGCAGGGCACGGAACATGTGCAAGTAAACAACAACGAAAAACGCCGATGCTCCGGTTGAGTGCATATAGCGTATAATCCAACCGTACTCGACATCACGCATGATGTATTCAACGGAGCGGAACGCCTCCTCAGCACTCGGCGTGAAGCTCATTGTCAGCCATACACCGGTCAGCAGCTGGTTCACCAACACCAGCAACGACAACACACCGAAGAAATACCAGAAATTAAAGTTCTTAGGTGCATAGTACTTACCCATATGGGTATCCCATGCACGCATAATTGGTAGGCGGGCATCAACCCAGTCGCGCAGACCAATTAACATCTTCATTACGCAGCCCCCTGATCGACACCGATGACGAGTACATTGTCACCTTCGTATGAATATGGCGGAATATCCAAGTTACGCGACGCAGGTGAGCCCGCGTAGACGCGACCAGACAGATCGAAGCGTGAGCCGTGGCAAGGGCAGAAGAAGCCGCCTACCCAGGCATCGCCACCCAAGTCGGGAACACCGACTTCTGGACGGTGCTTAGGTGCACAACCCAAGTGGGTGCACAAGCCGATCAAAACGAGATACTCAGAACGAATAGAGCGAGCAATGCCTTCAATGTACTCCGGCTGCTGCGCGCCTTCAGATGCGGGGTCTTTCAAATGTGTTTCGATAGTAGAAAGCTCTTCGATCTGCTTTTCTGTGCGGCGCAGTACATAAACTGGCTTACCGCGCCACTCTACTACGACCATTTGGCCCGGCTCTAATTTACTGATATCTGCCTTTACCGGTGCACCTGCCGCTTTAGCTTTGGCACTGGGATTCCAAGAGCCCACGAATGGCGTTGCCACCCCAACTACGCCTGCGGCACCGACCACCGAGGTAGCTGCGGTCAGAAAGCGCCGACGCCCCGTGTTTACGCCGTCATTACTCATGACGTTTCCCCCATAACATACGAATAATCAGACTAAACCGCCCCAATAAGGGAGCGACAGCTAATTTCAAGTGGGCCAAATACTAATGAACTTGGCCCGGACTGACAATCAATTCCCTGCTCGCCAGCATTATCCCGCCTCTCAAACGGGCAAAAAAAAACGCCCACAGTTTTTCTGTTGGGCGTTTTCCGATAGCCGCCAAAGCGCCTTCCGGCCATTCGGCCGCAGTGGTTAACGCTTGGAGAACTGTGGCTTTCTACGCGCTTTACGCAGACCAACCTTCTTACGCTCAACTTCACGAGCATCACGAGTCACGTAACCGGCTTTACGCAGGTCACCACGCAAGGCTTCGTCATACTGCATCAGCGCACGTGTAATACCGTGACGAATCGCACCGGCCTGACCAAAGCTGCCGCCACCGCTGACGTTTACTTTGATATCAAACTTCTCAACCATATCGACCAGCTCCAGAGGCTGACGAACGATCATACGAGCAACTTCACGACCAAAGTATTGATCTAGCTCACGATCATTGATCGAAATTTTACCGCTTCCCGCCTTCAGAAAGACGCGAGCTGAAGAAGTTTTACGGCGACCAGTGCCGTAATATTGAGTGGCTGACATAGTACGCTTCCGTTAAATATTCAGTTCGATGGGCTGTTGGGCAGTGTGAGGATGCTCAGCGCCAGCATAAACTTTCAGTTTCTTGAACATAGCTCGACCCAGGGGGTTTTTAGGCAGCATGCCTTTAACCGCACCCTGAATAACTCGCTCGGGGGCTTTATCGATCAGCTTTTCGAAGCTGATTGACTTCAAACCACCGGGGTAGCCAGTGTGATGATGGTAAATCTTGTCTGTCGTTTTCTTGCCAGTTACGCGAACTTTCTCCGCGTTGACAACAACAATGTAGTCGCCGGTATCGACATGAGGCGTGTACTCAGGCTTATGCTTACCGCGCAAGCGATGCGCAATCTCACTGGCCAGACGACCCAATGTTTTGTCGGCGGCGTCAACCACGAACCAGTCGCGAGTGACATCGTTGGGTTTTGCACTAAAGGTTTTCATGAATCTCGCCTATGGGGACCGTACCGAACAAAGAGCGCGAATACTACATAAGCGCCAAATGATTTTCAAGCTAAAAACACAGCTTTCTTAAACAAACACCGCGAGAGCAAGCCGCCACTATGGGCGGTGCTCTCGCGCCAGATATTCCTTGGACTGCATTTCGAGCAAACGGCTCTGGGTACGCTCAAATTCAAAATCTAATCGTCCGCCAGCATACAGCGACGCCAACGGTGCGGCTGCAGACAATACCAGTTTTACATTGCGGTCGTAAAACTCATCGACCAAATTTATAAAACGTCGCGCCTGGTCATCTCTTCCGGCGCCCAATATTGGCACATTGCCAATCACCACGGCATGGAAGATTCTCGCCAGTTCGATATAGTCGTACTGACTTCTGGGGCCATCACACAGCTCATCGAATTCAAACCACGCCACGTCGTCAGCCACTTGCTTGGCGACAATATTTCGCCCCTCTATATCCAGCGCAACATTCGCCTCGGGTGCCTCCGGCGCCAAACTGGTGAAGCTGCGCTGCAAGCTGGCCTCCGCCTGGTCGTCCAGGGGGCTGTGGTACAACTCTGCCTGTTCGAGGGCACGCAGACGGTAGTCCACCCCACCATCAACATTCACAACCTCAACATTTTCTTGAATCAAGGCGATAGCCGGCAGAAAGCGCGCCCGTTGCAAGCCATCTTTGTACAATTGGTCGGGAACAATATTTGAGGTGGCAACCAGCACCACGCCGCGCTCAAACAAGCGTTCGAACAAGCCTGCGAGAATCATGGCATCGGTGATATCGGAGACAAAAAACTCGTCAAAGCAGATGACCCTCGCCTCATCCGCTATGCGGTCTGCCACCATAACCAGGGGGTTTTTCTCCCCGGCAAGGTCCTTTAGCTCGCGATGAACGCGCTGCATAAATCGATGAAAGTGCGCACGCAGCTTATCGTCAAACGGCAGCGTGTCGTAAAACGTGTCCATTAAATACGTTTTGCCGCGCCCCACTCCACCCCAAAAATAGAGCCCTTTAATAGAGGCAACCGGCGGCGCTTTGCGAAACCTGGCAAATACTCCTGCCAAACCGCGCCCCTGAGTTTTCGGCGGTGCAGCAATCAGCTCCTCGTACAAACGCTGCAAACACGCAACAGCATGCGCCTGAGCTTGGTCATGGGAAAACCCGCCCGACTCAATATCTCTCTGATAGCGCTGTAGAGGTGAAGACATACTGCTCTCCCTAGTTTTGACGGCGGCAACTTTACCCAGCGCAATGCCAATTGGCAATTTTTCGCTTCAGCTGGCTGCCCCAATCATCCGAGCCAGTTATACTGTGGCGAAACACGGCAACATGTCGTGAGCAAGGAGGAAACACCGTGTACGAATTGAGCACCCTGATCGCCGTAGCCATTATCTGCCTGCTGATAGGCAGTGCCGCAGGCTACTTTATGCTCAGCCGCATCAGGCCAGAACAGCAGAGTCGCGCTGCCTTGGAAAAGCAGTTTAATGACATGCAAAAGCAGCAACAGGACTACCAGCAAGAAGTCAGCGGCCACTTTGACCGCACCGCAGAGCTACTCAACGACCTTGCTGAAAGCTACCGCAATGTTCACAACCACATCGCCAGTGGCGCACGCGACCTGCACAGCACGGGCATCAGTCCCCTGCAAACCCTTCCCGAGGGCCGCCCCGTACTCGAGGGCAACCCCGCTGCCGGCAAACCTTCTCAGCAGCCACTGGACTATGCGCCGCGCCAACCGGGCAGCAAGGGCGCCCTCCATGAAGAGTTTGGCCTGGACAAGGACTCAGAATCCGAACAGGAACCTAAACCGCCGGTGGCGCCCCACGCCTAACCCCGCTTACGCTGGGTTATCAACATCGATAAACTGATGCTCGATTCCCAGCGTCTCCGCTAGCTTGGCGCCAAGCGCGCGCACGCCGTAGCGCTCGGTGGCGTGGTGGCCCGCCGCAATGTAGTGCAGCCCCTGCTCCCTTGCGCTGTGAATGGTCGGCTCCGATACCTCGCCACTCAGGTAGGCATCTACCCCCAACTCTGCCGCACGATCGATATACGATTGCGCCGCGCCGGTACACCAGGCAATTCGGTGAATGGGGTGCTCCCCCACCTCCTCCAGCAGTGGCTCTCTCCCCAAAACGCTGGCCACTTTGGCAGCAAAGTCGCGCGCGGCCATCGGCTCACTCAAACGCCCCACATTGCCGACCGGCCTGGCCGAACCATCCAACCCCGACTCCACCACAAACCCCAGCTCTTTTGCCAACTGAGCGTTATTACCCAGCACCGGGTGGGCATCCAAAGGCAGGTGGTAGGCAACAAGGCTAACGCCGCTCTCTAACAGACGCTGGAGGCGCCGGCGCTTCATACCTTTGACGCAGGGGTCCTCTCCGCGCCAAAAAAAACCGTGGTGAACCAGCAGGACATCAGCGCCTGCGTCCACAGCAGCATCAATCATCGCCTGACTGGCCGTCACGCCACTAACGATACGCCGCACCTCAGCCCGCCCTTCTACTTGCAGGCCGTTCGGGCAGTAGTCCGTAAATGCCTCAGGTTCCATGATAGCGTTCGCCTCCGCCACCAACTCTTGCAAACTCGTCTCCTGCAAACTCGTCGCCACATTTCCCCCTTGTTAATTCGGAATCGTTCACATTCGTGATAGGCTATCACGCCCCGCCGGACGCCAGAACCACAGCCTGCTCCCGGCTAACGATTATGCTGCTGAAAATTGAGGCGCTGCGGTGAAACTGCACTTTCTGAAAACGCTTTTCTGGCCGAGTATCTGCGGATTGCTGCTCGGGCTCTTCATCCTCTCTTACCAGCCAGGCGGCGCAGCACCGGGCGATTTCTCAGCAGCCGTGGAGAAGGCAGCACCTGCGGTCGTTAACATCTACACCACCAAAGTGGTACAGCAGCGCCACCCTCTCGCCAACGACCCCTTGTTCAAGCACTTCTTTAATCGCAGTGGCAGGGCACGGCAACACTTGGAGCGCAGCCTTGGCTCGGCGGTTATCGTCGACAAGCGCGGCTATCTGCTCACTAACTTTCACGTTATTAAAGATGCCGACGAAATTTTGGTGATGCTGCAAGACGGCCGCCAAGCGCTGGCCAGCGTGATCGGCAGTGATTCCGACACCGATCTGGCGGTACTCAAGATCGACCTGGAAAACCTAACCGCGATCCAAGCCGGGCAGCCAGAGCAGGCGCGGGTTGGCAATATTGTGCTGGCCATCGGCAACCCCTACGGCTTTGGCCAAACCGTAACCCAGGGGATCATCAGCGCAACGGGACGCTATGGACTGGGTTTGAGCCAGTTCGAAAACTTTATTCAAACCGACGCCGCGATCAACCCCGGCAACTCCGGCGGTGCATTGATCGACCGCGACGGCAAGCTCCTGGGCATTAACACGGCGATCTATACCCAGAGTGGCGGCTCCACAGGTATTGGCCTTGCGATACCCACCGACCTTGCGCTGCGCACGATGAACGACCTCATCCGCTACGGACGGCCGGTACGCGGCTGGCTGGGGATTGAAGTTCAGCCTCTGGGCACAGGCACCAATGGCGTGGTTATCACTGGCCTGGCTAGGAATGGTCCAGCGGCCACCGCGGGTCTTCAACTGGGTGATATTTTAACGGAGATCAACGGCGAGAAAGTTGGCGACGGCCACGCCGGGATGAGACTCATCACCGACACCCGCCCTGGCGAAACCGTTCGACTAGGTCTGCTGCGCAGCAACAAGCCATTCTCGGTAACCACTAAAGTTACGATGCGCCCTGAGCAACAGGGCGGCTAGCGGGGAAAGCGAGCGTCGAAAGACGCCAACAACTGAGCATGCTGCTCGGCAGTGCCCACAGTAATACGCAGATAATTATCGATACGCGGCTGCTTGAAGTGCCGCACAATCACTCCATCCTCTCGCAGGGCCGCGGCAATATCCGCGGCTGCCAGCGTCCGGTGGCGCGTGAACAAGAAATTCGCCGCAGAGGGCAGCGACTCAAACCCACGCTGGCTAAGCTGAGCGCGCAAGCGCTCACGTTCGCCAATCACCGCATCACAGCACTGCGCAAAGTACTCGCGATCGTTAATCGCCGCTTCCGCCCCCGCTAATGCCAAACGGTCCAATGGGTAGGAATTGAAGCTGTTTTTTATCCTATCCAAAGCGTCAATCAGCTCTGCTGAACCAATCGCCAAACCCACTCGCAGGCCCGCCAAGGAGCGCGACTTGGAGAAGGTTTGCGTTACCAGCAAATTGGGATACTCATTCACCAAGCCGACCGCCGACTCGCCACCAAAGTCGATATACGCCTCATCAACAACCACAACGGTTTCGTTGTTCACCGCCAGCAAACGACGAATTTCATCCAAGGGCAGCAAGCGTCCAGTGGGGGCATTGGGGTTAGGGAAAATAATGCCACCATTGATGCCGGTGTAGTCACTGACATCTATCGCAAAATCGTCCGTTAACGGGATGCGCTCAAAAGGAATGTTATACAGCTGGCAATACACGGGGTAAAAGCTATAGCTGATATCGGGAAAGAGCAGCGGGCGGCCGTGTTGGAATAGACCATTAAAAATATGAGCCAGCACCTCGTCGGAGCCATTCCCCACGAACACCTGATTGGCTTCAACGCCATAATAATTAGCAATCGCCGCCCGCAAGCTGTCCGCATTGGGGTCCGGGTACAACCGCAAATCATCACCCAGTGCCGCTTGCATTGCCTCGATAGCCTTAGGCGACGGTGGGAAGGGATTCTCGTTGGTATTGAGCTTCGTCAACTTGCTCAACTTGGGCTGCTCGCCCGGCACGTATGGCTCGAGCTCTTTGACGCGAGGGCTCCAAAACCTACTCATCGCCACCCCCATCCCGGAGTCGATACTCGGCACTTCGCGCGTGTGCCGTCAGCGATTCACCACGCGCCAACACCGACGCGGTTTCAGCGAGCACAGCAGCACCGGCGGGAGAGCAGTTAATCACCGAGGAGCGTTTTTGGAAGTCATACACGCCAAGCGGCGATGAAAAACGCGCGGTGCCTGACGTAGGCAGCACGTGATTAGGTCCTGCACAGTAATCCCCCAAGGCTTCCGGGGTGTGCCTACCGAGAAAGATCGCTCCTGCATGACGGATCTGCGGCAAATATTGCTCGGGCTCGTCAACGGATAGCTCTAAGTGCTCCGGCGCAATGCGGTTCACCAGCTCGATAGCTTCCGACATATCCGCCACAGCGATCAGCGCGCCGCGCTCACTCAGCGAACGCCGGATCATATCCTCGCGCTCCATTGTCGGTAAAAGTCGGTCGATGCTTGCCGCCACTTGATCCAGATATTCCGTGCTGGGCGATATCAACAATGATTGCGCGTCTTCGTCGTGTTCGGCCTGCGAGAACAAATCCATGGCGATCCAGTCGGGATCGGTTTTGCCATCACAAACGACCAGTATCTCGGAGGGGCCCGCGATCATGTCCAAGCCCACGCTACCAAAAACTTGCCGCTTTGCCGTGGCGACATAGATATTGCCAGGCCCGACAATCTTATCCACCTTGGGAATGGTTTCGGTACCATAGGCAAGTGCTGCAATCGCCTGCGCGCCACCTATCGCAAACAACCGATCCACCCCGGCAATGGCAGCAGCGGCCAAGACCATATCATTCACCTGACCACCCGGCGTGGGGGACACGGCAACCAACTCAGCCACCCCAGCCACTTTGGCAGGAATTGCATTCATTAACACTGATGAAGGATAGGTTGCCTTGCCACCCGGCACATACAAACCCACGCGATCCATAGGCCGCACTTGCTGGCCAAGCACCGTTCCATCAGCCTCTTGATATTGCCACGACTCCTGACGCTGATGCTCATGGTACAAACGAATTCGCTCCGCCGCCCGCTCCAGAGCCTGCCGCTGCTGCGCATCAATACGCTGCAATGCCGCGTGCAACTGTTGCTGGCTGAACTCCAGCTCGGCAACTGACGACGCTTCCACGTTATCGAAACGGCGCGTGTAGTCCAGCAGCGCCGAGTCGCCGTGCTCACGTATATCGCCCAGCACACCGGCGACCGTACTCACCACGCCCGCATCCGACACAGAGTCCCAGGCGAGCAAAGCATCGAGCCGGGCATCAAAGTCCAGCGCGCTGCGGCTCATTCTGTTGATCACTGCCTTGCTCATTTTCAGGCCTCCGCGGCTCGTGCGCTAACTGCCTTTTCCAAATCGTTGATAATGCCCTGAATGACCGCGTGCTTGCGCTTCATTGCCGCTCGGTTCACCACTAACCGCGAACTCACTGGGGAGATCAGTTCCAGGGGCTCCATACCGTTCGCTCGCAAGGTATTACCGGTATCAACGATATCGACGATTAGATCGGCAAGATCCATCAGCGGCGCCAGCTCCATGGCACCGTAAAGCTTGATCAATTCCACTTGAATACCGCGCTCGGCAAAGTGGCGGCGCGCAACGTTTACAAACTTTGTCGCAACGCGCACGCGCCCTTGAGGCAGAGGCTCGCCCACCCGCCCAGCGGTCATTAGCTTGCACCGCGCGATATTCAGATCCAGAGGCTCATACATGTCCTCAGCCCCCAACTCGAGCAGCATATCTTTACCGGCAATGCCGATATCAGCCGAGCCCAGCTTTACGTATGTGGGTACGTCCGTACCTCGAATCACGATCAATTGAATATGGGGATGATTTGTCGCGAAGATCAACTTTCTGCTACTGGAAATATCCTCCAGCGGTTCAATACCCGCCTCCGCCAAAAGAGGCAGCGTCTCTTTGAGAATACGCCCCTTCGTTAGCGCTATGGTAATTGGCTGATCCACGCTTACAACTCCCGAATTAGGCTTTACCGCCAATACTTGCGGCAATGGCCAGACTAATATTTTTTAACTGCTGACCCGGCGAATGTCGGCGCCGAGCGACAAGAACTTTTCTTCAATACACTCGTAGCCGCGGTCAATATGGTAGATGCGGTCCACGAGTGTCTCACCGTCAGCCACTAAACCAGCAATCACCAGACTCGCCGACGCGCGCAAGTCGCTGGCCATTACCGGTGCACCTTTCAGGCGTTCAGTTCCGGTAATCAACGCGGTATTGCCATCGACGCTAATGTTCGCACCCATACGATTCATTTCGTGGGTTTGAATCAAGCGGTTTTCAAAGATGGTTTCACTCACTTTGGCAACGCCCTCAGCCACCGCATTCATCGCTGTGAACTGCGCTTGCATATCTGTGGGGAATCCCGGGTATGGCACCGTCTTGAAACTCACGGCCTTGGGACGTCGGCCTTCCATATCCAGGCTAATCCAGTCTTCGCCATGCTCAATTTTAGCGCCGGCTTCTTCAAGCTTAACCAACACAGCATCTAGCGTGTTGGGATCGATATCCCGCAGTTTAATATTGCCGCGCGTTGCTGCAGCGGCAACTAAGTAGGTTCCCGCCTCTATGCGGTCTGGCATCACCGAATAACTGCAGCCACCCAACTTTTCTACACCATCAATGGTGATGGTTGCACTACCATGGCCGGAAATCTTGGCTCCCATAGCGATCAAGCAATTCGCCAAGTCAATAATCTCTGGCTCTCGCGCCGCATTTTCCAGAACTGTTCGCCCCTCGGCCAAGCACGCCGCCATAAGAACATTCTCGGTGCCGCCGACGGTGACCATATCAAACAAAATATGGGCGCCCTTCAACCGCCCGTTGGGACAGGTTGCGGTAATGTAGCCTCCATCGACGTCGATCTGCGCGCCCATGGCCTCCAGGCCACGCAAATGCTGGTCAACAGGACGGCTGCCGATCGCACAGCCGCCGGGGAAAGACACTCTGGCGCGCCCAAAATGGGCCAAAAGCGGACCAAGCACTAGGATCGACGCCCGCATGGTTTTCACCAATTCGTAGGGCGCGGTGGTCTGCTTCGTTGTGGCACCGTTGATTTCAACGCAGAGTTTCTCGTCGACCAACAACTCAGTACCCATGCTACGCAGCAGGGCGATCATGGTAGTAATATCGTGAAGATGGGGCAGGTTACTGACTCTTACCGGCTCACTGGATAGCAGAGTCGCCGCCAGTATCGGCAGGGCCGCATTTTTTGAACCTGAAACGCGTATCTCTCCGCTGAGCGGACCACCGCCGCGGATTAACAATTTATCCATGAGAGCTCCTGCGCCGCCAACTACCTATTTGCCCATCAGGCTTCGGCAGGGGTCAGCGCCTTAATATTAATAGCGTGGAGAGAACCGTCTTTAATCCAGTCGTTCACGGCGGCATATACCAGCTGCTGACGCTTCACCGGGCGAAGACCGGCAAAGGCATCGCTGATCACTTGCACATCGTAATGATTACCTTCCCCACTCACTTCAAAAACACCATCTGCGAAGTGTTCGCGGAGTCGCGCCAGGATCTGTTCTGCTTGCATGCCTAAGGTATTCCGTAAATACAAAAATTAGGCGACGAATTGTACGCAATTGCGGCGGTCTTGGCGAGAAGACCGCCGCAGGTCTTCACTTGGCGGCCTGCTCCATCACCTCTCTCGGAGCAACCGTCCAGTTGTCGATCACTTTATCAATGTCGCCATCATAGGTCGCCACTGCGGTAGTGAACTGGTTTTGGTAGATCAACCCCAAATTCAGCCCCTCTATGATCACGTTGCGCAGCATCCAGTTACCGTCGCGTCCACGACGAAGGGTATAAACAACTTCATAGGGCTCAGCACGCTCGCCGTAGATGTGCTGGCGCACGCCGACGCTACCCGATAAATCCGCATCCGCAGGCAGCGGAAGTACTTCTATTTTGTTACCATTGAAACCAAGCAGACCCTTTGCGTAGGTGTTGATCAAACCGTCTTTGAAGTTCTTGGTAAAGCGAATCACATTGTCGCGAAATTGCTCCCGCTCCTCTTTGGTGCGCAAGCTCTGGTAATACGCACGACTACCGTATTTGCCCATTACCCCGCGAGCAAAGCTCTGGAAATCCACAACCTCATCCATAATTCGACGCACTTCGTCGTTAAAGCGTTGCGGATCTTCAGCAACGTACTCGCGCGCCTCTTCAATCACTTTCATCAATTCCTGAGTGGTACCCGCCACCACTTCATGAGGCCCGCGCTGTGCGTCAGCCGCCGACACGGCGCCCGCAAATACCACCAAACCCAGCGCCAAAAGCATTTGTTTGAACATTTTTTTATCTCCGATAGTTAAGCCACGACCCGCATTACCGCGAATAGCCTGCTCTACACCCTTGCTAAGACAGCAGTTTACGGAATTGGCTCCCCGCACGACGACGAGGTAAACCTGTTAATTTTTCACATTGGAAATTATCATAGCGAAAATTAGCCGCCGCTTAACGGCATTATTGCAATAACGAGGTTTCCTCCCAACGATGGCATCTTCTTATCTCGACACTGCTAAACGCGTTATTCGCATGGAAGGAGACGCCGTCGACGCGCTCGGCGAGCGTATCGACGACAGCTTTAATCGCGCCTGCGAACTTCTTCTAAACTGCAAGGGCAGAGTCGTTGTCACCGGCATGGGTAAATCGGGCCACATCGGCAACAAACTGGCGGCGACCCTGGCCAGTACAGGCACCCCCGCATTTTTTGTACACCCCGGGGAGGCCAGCCACGGCGATATGGGGATGATTACCGCCGGCGACGTGGTGATAGCCCTGTCAAACTCGGGGTCAACTGCAGAACTGGTCACCCTGATCCCGCTGCTTAAGCTGCTGGCCGTACCCGTGATCGCCATGACGGGAAAGCCCAACTCGGAGCTCGCCAGCAGCGCGGATGTCCATCTCGACGTCGGCGTAGAACAAGAGGCCTGCCCACTGAATCTTGCCCCGACATCCAGCACGACCGTAACACTTGTAATGGGCGATGCGCTCGCCATCGCGTTACTGGAGGCCCGCGGCTTCACCGCCGATGATTTTGCCTTCTCTCACCCCGGCGGCGCGCTGGGTCGACGCCTGCTGCTGAAGATCGACAATATTATGCACACCGGGGAAGCCATACCGCACATCAATACTGGCGCCAAGCTCAGCGATGCCCTGCTGGAAATGAGCAGTAAGGCGCTGGGTATGACCACGGTACTCAATGAAGACGGCAGCCTGGCGGGTATTTTCACAGACGGCGACTTGCGGCGCGCGATCGACCGCGGCATTGACATTCACCAGGCGAAAATAGACGACGTGATGACCGCCAACTGCCGCAGCATCAAGCCCGGCACACTGGCCGCAGAAGCACTGCGCATTATGGAAGATAATAAAATCACCGTCTTGGTCGCTCTGGACGATCACGCAAAACCAGTAGGCGTGATCCACACCCACGACCTGCTTAAAGCCGGCGTCGCCTAAAACAGGGAACACCATGCAAACCATTCTCGAAAAAGCAAAAACGGTCACCCTACTGGCAATGGATGTCGACGGCGTACTGACCAATGGCAGCCTCTACTTTGGCAATAGCGGCGAGGAAATGAAAGCGTTCAGCATCCTTGACGGGCTGGGTATTAAACTGCTGCGCGACGCCGGCATCCGCCCCGCCATAATCACCGGCAGAACCTCTGAACTGCTGCTGCGACGCGCGCGAGAACTGAGCATCGAGTTAATCTACCAAGGCAGGGAAGACAAAGGCACGGCACTCGAAGAACTGCGCCAAGACCTAAAGCTAAGCTACGATCAAATCGCCTACGTGGGTGACGATTTACCCGACTTAGCCGCGATTCGAGCAGCGGGCCTGGGCATTACCGTCGCCAATGGTCACCACTTCGTCGCTCGCCATGCCGACTGGCAAACGCGTGCCGCAGGGGGCAGTGGCGCTGTGAGAGAGATCGCCGAGCTTATTTTGATGTCTCAAGGCAAGCTCAACGACGCACTTGAGCAGTTCCTGTAAATGGCTGCGCCGTCATTCAATATCAACGCTGCATCGGTCCTATCGGTACTGGCCGCTATCGCGGGCACCGTGATCTACCTCACGCAATTTAGTGAGAGCGGGAAATTGAGCCTGACTGACAGCTTCGAAGCCATCCCCGATGTTGACTCCCACCTCCAGGGCATCGAAGGCTCGAAATATCGCCAAGACGGCAATGTGGCATACCGGTGGCGCGCCGACAGTGCCGAACGCATGATTTCCTCGGGCAACATCCAGCTCAATCAGCCCTTCTACATCGGCAATATCGGCGAGCAGCGGCCGTGGACGGCGCAAGCCATTACCGGCACACTGTCACAAAATGGCCAACAACTGCAGTTGCGTGGCAGTGTTGTTGTTGAAGACTTAATTCGCGAAGCGCAAATCCACACAGAGCAACTCAGCATTGACCTGGAGCAAAGCCTGGTTGCGACGGATCAGCCACTGCGACTGCAACTACCCAATGGCGAAACCCAGTCGGAGGGCATGACGGCCGACCTCGTTAACGAGAAAGTCGAGCTGCTCGCGAAGGTAAAAGGACACTATGAACCGCAATAATCTACGCACCTTCGCTATTAGCGCCCTGCTCTGCCTCGCCAGCAGCGTGCACGGCTTGCCCGATGACCGCCGCCAGGCCATCAACCTCAGCTCAGATAAAGCCACCTATGAAAACAATCGCGGCATTTACACGGGCAACGTCAATATGTCGCAGGGCAGCCTGATTATTCGCGCAGACAAGCTGATTATTGTCGAGGCTGACAGAAAAGTAACCAAGGTTATTGCCCATGGCAGCCCCGCCCATTTTGAGCAACAACCCCGCGCCGGGGAAGGCGT
The DNA here is from genome assembly GCF_057370015.1 of Spongiibacter sp. C9W. NCBI lineage: Bacteria > Pseudomonadati > Pseudomonadota > Gammaproteobacteria > Cellvibrionales > Spongiibacteraceae > Spongiibacter > Spongiibacter sp. C9W. Next base: position 2,904,300 of record NZ_CM170672.1, on the reverse strand, counting down.
CGTGGTCGCCAGTGCCCGACTCATAGAATACAGCCTAAATGCCGAGGAAATCCTGCTGCAAAAAGATGCCACCATCCGACATCAAGGCTCCAAGATCAGTGGCGATCGCATTGTATACAGCGGGCGCAAGCAAATGGTCATTGCCGATGGTGGCAGCCACAAACTCGATGGCAGGGTACAAATGACCCTACAGCCTCAGCAGGGCGTGAGTGATACCGATAGCCCCGCGCCAAGCACCACCCCCGACACCCCGGAGACTCCCCGCTAACATGCCCGTATTGAAAGCCAGCAACCTCGCTAAAGCCTACAAAGGCAGAGAGGTAATCAAAGACGTCTCCCTGAGTATTAACAGCGGTGAAATAGTCGGCTTGTTGGGTCCCAACGGGGCGGGAAAAACAACCTGTTTTTATATGATCGTCGGCATCGTCAACGCCGACCGCGGCCGCATTCAGCTCGACGACAAAGACCTGACACCGCTTTCCATCCAAGGTCGGGCCAAACACGGCGTTGGCTACCTCCCTCAGGAAGCATCCATATTTCGGAAGCTGAGCGTCGCTGACAACATCATGGCGATATTGGAGACCCGCAGCGACCTGAATCGCAAGCAACGCAAAGAAAAGCTCGATGCACTGCTACAAGAATTTCACATTGCCCATATTCGCCAATCGCCGGGTATGGCGCTCTCGGGCGGGGAACGGCGCAGAGTAGAAATTGCACGAGCACTGGCCACCGAGCCCAGTTTTATTCTGCTCGACGAGCCCTTTGCCGGGGTAGACCCCATATCGGTGAACGATATTCAGCAGATTATTCGCCACCTGCAGGCGCGCGGCATCGGCGTCCTAATTACCGACCACAACGTGCGAGAAACCCTCGATATCTGCGAAAAAGCCTACATAGTTGGCGAAGGTCGCATCGTTGCTGAGGGCAATGCCGAGGCCGTGCTCAACAACCAAATCGTGCGGGACATCTACCTCGGCGACACATTTACCCTTTGATCAAAAAATCGGCACAGCAATTGCTTTAAACGCCTATTGCAGCGGTGCGGCTGCGGGACTACACTGACCCTGAAGCATCGTCGTTTATGGCTACATAACGGCATTTAATCCCTCAGGTATGGTTGTAGTAGAAGTCATTGCCTATGAAACAATCGCTCCAGCTAAAAGTCGGTCAGCAGCTGACCATGACGCCCCAGCTGCAACAGGCGATTCGTTTATTACAGCTCTCCACCCTCGACCTTCAACAGGAAATTCAGTCGGCACTGGACTCCAACCCCCTGCTGGAAGTAGAGGAAGACAGCGACAGCCCGGAACCCCAGAGCAGCAACAGCCAGAGCGAAAGTAACGCCAATGAGGCTGACAGCAAAACGACCTCTGCTGAGGAGGCGCCCAGCAACGACGCTGACAGTGAATGGGCCGAGCGCAGCGACATCCCCGAAGATTTGCCGGTAGACAGCCAGTGGGAAGACGTCTACCAAAGCTCCGCACCAAGCTCCTCCGCGGCCGGTAGCGCCGACGACGACTACAACAATGACTATCGCCACGGCAGCTCAGAGTCGCTCCAGGACCACCTGCGCTGGCAACTCAACCTCAGCCGGCTCTCAGAACTTGACCGCATCGTCGCTGATGCCATCATCGACGCGATCGATGAAAAAGGGCGGCTCACCGTCAGCCCCGAAGAGCTGGTGGACGCCTTCGACGACGACAATATCGAAATAGAAGAAGTGAATGCAGTCCTTCACCTCATCCAGCAGTTTGACCCCCCAGGTGTTGGCGGCCAGGACCTTCAAGAATGCTTGCTGATTCAACTTCGACAGCTCTCCCCAGACACCCCATACTTGGCTGAAGCGCTGCAGATTGTCGAGCAACATATGCCGCAGCTCGGCAACCGTGATTACAACCAAATCATGCGTCGCTGCCGGCTAAAAGAAGACCAACTGCGCGACACCCTGGCACTCATTCAAACGCTGAACCCCACTCCCGGTGACTGCGTGGGCAACGACGAAACGGAGTATGTGGTACCAGACGTATTCGTCAGCAAAAAAGAAGGCCGCTGGCTGGTTGAGTTAAACCCGGACATTGCCCCGAAAATACAAATTAACAGCCACTACGCATCGCTCGCCAAAGACAGCGGCACCAGCAGCGACAAAGACTATATTCGCGACAACCTCCAGGAAGCGCGCTGGTTCATTAAAAGTCTGCAGAGCCGCAACGAAACACTGATGAAAGTCGCCACCAAAATTGTTGAGTATCAGCGCGGATTCCTGGAGTACGGCGACGAAGCGATGAAACCGCTAGTGCTCCACGATATCGCCGATGCAGTGAGCATGCATGAATCGACGATCTCACGGGTTACCACGCAAAAATATATGCATACCCCGAGAGGCATCTACGAACTCAAATATTTTTTCTCCAGCCACGTCTCGACCGATACCGGAGGAGAATGCTCCTCCACGGCGATTCGTGCACTAATCAAAAAATTAATTGCCGCAGAAAATCCCAAGAAACCGCTAAGCGACAGCAAAATCACCCAACTGTTGGCCGAGCAAGGCATCAAAGTTGCCCGGCGAACCATTGCAAAGTACAGGGAATCACTAGTCATTCCGCCCTCTAACGAACGGAAAAGACTGGTCTAATAAGGCCCCAAAAGGCCCAAACAACGCGCCGGGAGGCGCCGGATGTTCTCAGCGATGAAGGAGCAAGATATGCAAATAACCGTCAGTGGTCACCATGTTGAAGTTACCCCGGCACTTCGCGATTACGTCAACAACAAACTCGCCAAGCTGCAACGGCACTTCGACAATATCACCAATACCGACGTTACCTTGTCAGTAGAAAAGCTGGTTCAAAAAGCTGAAGCCACCGTACATGTGGCCGGCGCCGATCTGTTCGCCACCTGTGAATCAGAGGATATGTACGCGGCCATCGACAGCCTCACCGACAAGCTCGATCGCCAGCTTATTAAACACAAGGAGAAAAACCTGGGCCACTAAAGGCCCGGGGATGTTCCGGAAACGTAAACATGACCCTTGATTCAATACTCAGCCCCGGACGTACCCACTGCGGTACGTCTGTGGGCAGCAAGAAACGCCTACTGGAACAAATTTCTATTTTTGTCAGTGAGGATAATGCGCAATTCAACGCCGACGAACTGTTCAACGAACTGCTCGCCCGCGAGCGACTCGGAAGCACCGGTATCGGGCACGGGGTTGCGATTCCCCACTGTCGCAGCCAGCAGTGCACCGAAATTACCGGCATGCTGCTTAAACTTGCCGAGCCTATCGACTTCGAAGCGATAGACGACCAACCCGTGGACTTAGTGTTTGCGTTGATCGTTCCTGCCGAAGCACACGACGAACACATTAAAGTATTGGCAAGCTTGGCCAACGCCTTCAACGATGACGCTTTCCGCCAGCAGCTTCGCAGCGCAGACAGCGACAGCAGTCTTTATGAACGTGCGGTAGCGAGCTAGGCGTGAAGCTTATTATTCTCAGCGGCCGCTCAGGTTCGGGCAAAAGCACGGCGCTGCACCAGCTCGAAGACGAAGGCTTTTACGCCATCGACAACCTGCCGGTGTCACTGCTGCCCGCACTCGTTACCGAACTCTCTCAAAGCACACTGAAAGTTCATCAGCAGGTTGCTGTCTGTATCGATGCGAGAAACTCACAAACAGAGCTCGCCCGCTTCCAAGAACTGTGCAAACAAGTTCGAAGCCTGGCCAGCTTGCGTATTCTTTTTTTGGATGCCAGCGACGACAAGCTCATTAAGCGTTTTAGCGAGACCCGCCGACGGCATCCGCTGAGCACCGACTCCCAGCCGCTTAGCGACGCGATAAAGCAAGAGTCTGCGCTGTTGGAGCCCATTGTCGCAGAGGCATCGCTGACCATCGATAGTAGCGACATGACTGTGCATCAATTGCGCGCCACCATACGTGACCGCGTTCTCGGCGTCGACGCTAGCCGCATGGCATTACAGCTAAAGTCCTTTGGCTTTAAGCGCGGCCTGCCCATTGATGCCGACCAGGTCTACGACCTGCGCATGCTCCCCAACCCTCACTGGGACGAGGCGCTGCGCAGCCTTAGCGGCCGCGACGAGGCCGTTCAGCACTTCCTAGATGCCCAGCCGCAAGTCCAACAGATGTATAACGACATACTCACTTACCTGCTGCGCTGGCTGCCTGAGATAGAATCTGCCGGTCGCAGCTACTTCACCATCGCGATCGGTTGCACGGGTGGACAACATCGCTCAGTATACATGGCCGAAAAGCTGGCTAAGGCGCTTCGCGACACCTGTCCTGGCCTGCAAGTTCGCCACCGCGAACTTCAGCACTAACCTGGGCTGGACAAGGCGATGCAAGAAATCCAAATTCCTATCATCAATAAACTCGGCCTTCACGCCCGTGCTGCGTCCAAATTCGTGACCACCAGCACCGCATTTGCCTCTCGCATTCAGGTGTCGGCGGGGCAGCAATGGGTCGACGGAAAAAGTATCATGTCGGTAATGATGCTCGCGGCCAGCAAAGGCATGACACTGCATATTCGCTGCGAAGGGGAAGACGAACAAGCCGCCCTCGACGCTCTCGTCGACTTGATCGAACGCCGCTTTGACGAAGGCGAATAAATCAAATACTGCGCATTTCAGCGCGATTTCGCCCGTCTGCAATTGTTGCCCAGCGAAGATTAAAGGATAATTCTCGCCACACTGTGTGACTGCTATCCAGCAGAAAGCCGAACGCAACGCAGAGAGCTATATGGCCCAAACCGCAGAAAAGCCCCAAGCTGAAAGCCGCCTAGAGCTACTGAATGAAGCTCTGGGCTCCGGCGCGTTTCTGCAAATTCGGCGTATGCTCAACGGCCTGCCTCCCGTCGATGCCGCCCACCTTATTGAGTCGACACCGCAAAAAGTACGGGGCGTGCTGTGGCAACTTGTCGATACCGAAAATGAGGGTGACATTCTCCAGCACCTGAGCGACGAGGTGCAGAGTCAGTTCCTGCGGCACATGGATGCCGAGGAAGTCGCCGCGATCACCGAGGGTCTCGAAACCGACGATATCGCCGATATACTCCAGCAACTTCCGGACCGCGTGATTCGCGAAGTGCTGGAGTCGATGGACCATCAAGACCGGGTGCGTGTGGAGCACATACTGTCCTACGACGAGGACAGTGCCGGTGGTCTGATGAACACCGACACCATCACTGTAAGGCCGAACATCACCCTGGATGTCGCGCTGCGTTACCTGCGGCGGCACGAAGAGCTTCCCGCAATGACCGATAGCCTGCTGGTCGTTAACCGTAATGACCAGTTCATTGGCTCACTGTCGCTGCGGAAACTGCTGGTCTCGGATCCCAGCGTTACCGTTCGTGAAATCATGGACACCGAAGTTGAGCCCATTGTGGCGTCCATGCCTGCGCGCGATGTTGCCAACCTCTTCGAGCGGCGGGACTGGGTCAGTGCCCCCGTGGTCGACGACAATCAATTGCTCCTTGGCCGAATCACCATCGATGACGTCGTCGATGTTATCCGCGAAGAGTCCGACCACTCACTGATGAGTATGGCCGGTCTGGATGAAGACGAAGACACCTTTGCATCGGTAATGACCACCGCGCCGCGCCGCGCCATTTGGCTCGGCATCAATTTGTTAACGGCCTTTATTGCCTCCGGTGTTATCAACCTTTTTGAAGGCACTATTGAAAAAGTCGTCGCACTGGCCGTACTCATGCCCATTGTCGCGAGCATGGGCGGTGTCGCCGGCACACAAACCTTAACCGTGGTGATTCGCGGGATGGCCCTTGGCCATATCAGCCGCAATAACAGTCGCTGGCTGATCAATCGAGAGGTTCTGGTAGGACTCATGAACGGGCTGCTGTGGGCACTCATTGTCGCGCTGGCCGCCAGTTACTGGTTTAACGACCCCTTAATCGGCGCCATTATCGCCGCCGCCATGGTAATTAACCTGATCACCGCATCACTGGCCGGCGCCATTTTGCCGCTGGTAATGAAGGCGCTAAACATCGATCCCGCGTTAGCTGGCGGCGTTGTGTTAACCACGGTTACCGATGTTGTCGGCTTTATGTCCTTCCTCGGATTAGCCACGTATTTTTACGCTTGAGTTCCACTCAAGCCAAGCCGATAGAGCAACCGTTATTGTGACCGATATAGACGATCAAGAACGCCCGAGTAAAACCGCACTGAAGCGCGAAATGGAAGCCCTGCAAAAACTGGGCAGTCGCCTCGTGGGCTTAAGCAATGCCGACTTGGCCCGGGTTCCCATCAACGATCCCGACCTTGAGGAAGCCATCGCCACGGCGCGGCGGATTAAGAGCCGCGAGGGGCTTCGCCGGCAAATGCAGTACATCGGCAAACTGATGCGCCGCATTGATGCCAGCGGCATTGAAGCCGCCCTGCTTGAACAGGAGCAAGGGCAAAAAGCATTGGCGCGACGCTTTCACGAGCTCGAGGACTTGCGAGACGATATGCTAGCTGCTGGCGTCAAGGGCGTCGACGCCGCACTGCAACGTTTCCCCAATGCCGATCGACAGCGACTTCGCCAATTACTCATGCAAGCTGGCAAAGAAAAAACGGCGAATAAGCCGCCCGCAGCAGCGCGCAAGCTCTTTCGCTACCTGCGCGAACTTCAGCAAATTGCCAACGAAGAAGAAAGCCAGGCGTAGAACTAGAATCGCCGGTGTTGCGACACTGGCATTTCTTGACGCAGCGCTCGCTGCGCCGCCATGTCGATGTCAGCTGTCGCAATACCGGCGCCAAAGCCGAGTTCGGCGAGTACGCCCCCCCAGCTGTCAATCACGCAAGAACCTCCAGATGTCTCTCGGCGCGCGCTGTGAACACCACCCTGATTTGCTGCAATAACCGCCACCTGATTTTCAATTGCACGCGCACGCAGCAGTGGTAACCAATGCGCCAGCCCCGTGCGCCGCGTAAACGCCGCCGGTAGCGCCAACAGTTCCATCCCGTCATCAAGCATCAGGCGAAACAACTCGGGAAAGCGCAGGTCGTAACAGACCGCTACGCCAAGCCGCCCCCAGGGGGTATCAATAACGCAGGGCCGCTCTCCGGGGGCGTAGCGTTCCGACTCCCGATAGCGTTGCTGTGCATCGCCAACGTCGGCATCAAACAAATGTAACTTGCGATAATCGGCGACACACTCACCGCTGTCATTGAAGACCAGCGAGCTGGCATAACAACGACCATCCGCCGCAGGCAGTGGCAGCGTTCCCGCGACAATCCACATCCCCAAACGTTTAGCCTGCTCGGCCAGCCGTCCCCGTATCGCTGCGTACTGTTGCTCCTGGCATGCCAATTCGGCCAGCGCTGACCCACTGTCAAAACAGGCAAAATTTTCTGGCAGCACCGCCAGCTGCACTCCCTGACGAGAGGCCTTCTCCAGATGCTCCAACGCGTCATTCAGGTTGACGCTCACCGCTGCGCCGGACACCATTTGCACCGCTGAGACACGAAGACTCATGGCGCAACCTGCGATGGCGTCTCTTGCCCCTTCAACTCAGTGGGTGAGACGTCAAAAATCTTTTTGAAGGAGAGTTCAGGCTGTTGAACAGTGCCCCGAATGTCATACACCGCACTGGAGAAGCTATCGACTTGCTCTTCGAACACTTTGGTTACCACATACGCTCCCGCAGCCGCCGGCAAGCCGCCAACCAGCGCCGCGACCCAGGGCAGGTTACTGCCAACAGGCAACGTGGCAACCAGGCGCATATCTAAGGCCTCCGACACGAGGTCAATATTACCGCTCATCTGAAAACGGCTCGACGGCCCGCTGACTTCCAGTGGCTGGGTTAGCACCAATCGTTGCTGACCAAAGCCCAGTTCACCGCGCATGTCGTCAAAATGTACGCCTTTGCGGAAGACATCTCGAAAATCAAATTTCAAGCGGCGCACAATATTGGTCATATTAAAAATACCCAACACGCGCAATGCGCCACTGGCCGCATCTGAGGTCTTTAAAAACCGACCATTCTTTAAGGCAAATTTCACTCTTCCCTGACTCGCGCTCATCGCCCATTGGTCCGGTGAGCCTGGCCAGCTAACATTGATATCAAAGCCGCCGGAGCGCGTCTCTAGAGAGCGCTCATAACCGAGCGAGCTGAGCACTTTGCCCATATCGCGAACCGCAAATTTGCCCTTGAGCTGAGAGCCTCGGCGACCATTTTCCTGATACCACCAATGCAAAGCGTTTTGCCTGCTGGCGTCGCCCAGGTCGATGCCCAACACTTGCCCACGCAGGGCTAAGAAATGCGCGCCAAACAGGTCTGTGCGAAGGTCAAAACCGACACGGCCATAGTTTTTCTCGCCAATACTGAGTGATTCAATATCGACATCCAAGGCCGGAAACGACCTCGGATCAATATCGCCCAGATGTTCGGCAGCGGAGCCACTGCTGGCAAGGCTTGGCAGTGCGAGACGCTCCAGCATCAACACATAGGGGTCACCCAGCTGCGATGGCAGGGCAATATTCCCTGCTACCTCGTCACTGTCGACACGCAGCGTCCAATCCCCGCCTTCAGACCGGGCACTGATATTTGCGGAATGGAGGATTCGCCCAAGGACTTCCAGTTCATCGACCTTCAAGCGATCGACAAACACCGGGATTCCCCCTCCCGTCGTGGCAACAGGTTGCAGAGACTGCCATTCTAAATAATTGTCGAGGGCCAGCTGCCACTGATCCATGGCAGCAAACGCCAGCCCCCCACCAATACTCAACGCGCCCTCGCGCAACGGCGCTCGGTTGCCATCGCCCAGTGTCACGGAAATAGCGCCATCACGCTGGCGGTACTGCAAACGAAACAACTCAGAAAGCTCGACGCTGAGCGGTGCCCCTGAACCGGCAAAGGACTGATAAATCTTCAATGTCCGAGGCTCATCGGCGGCCTTGTATAGCGGCTGTGGCAATCGCACTTCCACTCCGCGCATCGCCGACTCGATTTCAATCCCAGGGCGCTTGCCACCCGCTTGCACATGCACATTCACATCTGTGCGCCCCTGCAAATAACCGAGCGCAGGCTGCTGTAACCATGCGCGAACGGCAGCCATGTCCATTTTCCCGGACGCCTTCACATGGACGACGTCATCGCGCTGCTCTATGCGTCCTTGAATCGACTCCCCCAACACCGACGCCCGCAAGCCGGAACTATTCAAACCGCTATCACTGCGATACTGAAGAGGGCCACGGACGTTATTCAAGGACAAATTAACATCCGGCAAGGTAAGCTCTGACAGTGCTAAATCCGCTTGCACCGCCACCTCTGCACGCGGCTCACCGACTAACGGCATTGTCAGCGCGAAGCTGCTCTCCACCACACCTTCCATGCGCCAGTCATTTAACACTCCCCCCGTCATTGCCCCGAGGGGGCTGCGCTTAAACAGGTCCTGAACAGCCGTCGCTTGCACACTAGCTGCGGTATTCACTGTTAGTACCGGGCCATCATGATCATCCAGGCGCACATCAACCCGTGGCAGCTGCATGCCCACGAAATTTCCCGCATACGCCGTGGCCCACACCTGCCCGTCATCGAGGTAGACCTGCGCCTGCTCAGAGGCAACCTCGGGCCACTCATCGTGAAAGACCAACGCCAACGCCCGCGTATCAAGCTTCAACTGCACCGTGCGCCCATCGTGGTCGCCACTGCGTAGCGACCCCCGGTATATAAATTCAGCCGTGGCTGCGCGGCCCGCGCGAATACTTTGATCCAACCAGCTCCGCAAGCCGGCATCCAGCACCTCGGGAACATAGGCCTTCGCCGACGCCAGCGGTAATTGCTGCGCCGCTATTGCCAGGGTCATTAGCGGTGGCTCTGGGGCCTCTTCTGACAGTGGCAGATCTAAACGCAGCAGGGCTGTTAGCGGTGCGTCTCCGTCTCGCGCCTGCAGCGGCGAGCTTCGCAGTACCAGCCGATCATTGTTCAACTGCCAATGTACCTCGCCGCTCATATTGTCGAGCGTGAAGGCCTGGGGGTATAAATTGGGAAACGCCAGGCTAAGCGTGTCGGTATCGATCACCGCGGTTCCGGTATTTTCATCGAGCTCCAGGTAGCCATTTACCCCCTCTGCACCCGGCGCCCCTTGCCAGGGCGCTAGCGCGACATTGGAAAGCTCACTTCGCAGCGAGAAGCTGGATGCTTCGCCGCGCTTAATATTCAAATGGAGGTTGTTAAGCCGCCCCGATGGTTGCAAGGTATCGAGGGTGTCCTGCAGGTCACGCTTCAGCACACCGCTGTCGCTCAGCAGCGCCGTACTTGCAGCCAAATCCAGCGCGGGCAGAGAAAATGTCCACGACACGGCGCCCTGATGGGTGAGCGACAGGCCCGCCAAATCCAACTGCTGGTCGCGCCACTTGGCCGAGAAATCGCTAAAGCCTATCTGCCAGAAGTCACCGCGGTGATGGCCGACAAACTCCATTGAGACATCGTGAAATTGTTCTGTCGACCCCCACAGAGCACCCGCCGCCAGGGTATCTGCCCGAATCGCCCCCTTTGCCACCATGCGGCGCCCCGCTTGCCAAGTCAGCCAAAGACGGCCATCCACCGGGTTGTGAATAATCTGCTGATTGCGAAACAGAGGAGCGAGGGCTGAGAAGCGACTGTCATCAAGCGATACAAATGCCGACGCCCGGAAATCGCGATCGCGCGGGTCACCATAGGCTTCGGCAATTAGGCGGATCTCGCCGGTTTGATCCGCACTCAGGCTGGCATAGCTACGCCGAAAATGCCCATCGCTCGACCAACTGAAGTCGCGACTGCGCACCGAGGTTTTGCTGCCATCAGCAAACGTTAAGCTAACATCCAGGCCTTGCATACTCGCCCGACGCACCGCGAGTACAACATCGAGTAGGGTGTCTAGATTTGTCCCGCCACCGCCACCGGACATGCCGGGGATCGACCAGCGCCCGGCCTCATCTTGAAGTAAGTCGAGCTCAATGTGACCCACACGCAGTTGCTTAAGCCGTGGACCAACACCGAGCAAACTGCCAATTGGATCGAGCACCACTTTGGCTCGGTCCAGCTTGATGGCACCGCCGCCAATATCCAGGCTTTCCACGCGCAAGACCGGCGACAGCCCCGACCAACTTCCCGTCAGCGCCTCCGCCTGAAGTTCAATACCAAGTGCCGCCTCAAGTTCGTTAAAAATTTCCGCTTGGTAGCGCGACACCAAGCCGATGTATTGACGCCCCAAACTGGCGTAGAGCGCCAGTAGCACGAGTAGCAGCAGTGCTAAGCTCCAGACCAGAGCGTAGGCTCGTCGCAACAATCCCTGTAGCATCGCGATCAAGCCACTCGCACTAAAACAGCGGATTTACAGCAGAACGACATCGAACTGTTCCTGGGTGTACATCGCCTCAACCTGAAAGCGAATACTGGCACCGATAAATTCTTCTAAATCGGCAACGCTGGCCGACTCCTCATCTAACAAGCGGTCGACCACCTCCTGCGAGGCCAGCACTAATAGGCTGTTGCTTTCATAGGCTCGGGCTTCGCGCAGTATTTCTCGAAACACCTCGTAACACACCGTCTCCGGCGACTTCAATGAACCGCGGCCATGACAGTAATGGCAGGTTTCACACAGCACGTGTTCCAGGCTCTCGCGAGTACGCTTTCGCGTCATCTCAACCAGGCCCAGCTCTGAGACCCCGGTAATACTGGTCTTCGCGTAATCCTTCTCCATCGCCCGTTCTAGCGCGCGCAATACCTGCCGACGGTGCTCAGCATCTTTCATATCGATAAAGTCGATAATAATAATGCCGCCCAAATTGCGCAGGCGAAGCTGGCGAGCCAGCGCTGCCGCCGCTTCGAGGTTCGTTTTAAATATGGTTTCTTCCAGGTTGCGATGACCGACAAATGCCCCGGTATTAATGTCGATGGTGGTCATCGCCTCGGTCTGGTCGATAATCAGGTAACCCCCGGACTTCAATTCAACCTTGCGGCCAAGGGCGCGCTGAATCTCGTCTTCAACGCTGTACAGGTCGAAAATCGGGCGTTCACCGGGGTAGTACTCCAGCTTAGAGCGAATCTCTGGCAGATAGTCTTTGGCAAACTCATCGACACGCTGGAAACTCTCCCGGGAATCGATGCGGATTTTTTCCAACCCGGGATGCACCAAATCACGCATTGTCCGCATAAACAGCGGCAGGTCTTCATAGATTACTGAGGGTGCCGTATCACGCTTCATACGACGCTCTACCGCCAGCCATAGCCGACGCAAAAACGCGACATCCGCGCGCAGTTCATCCTCGCCCGCCCCTTCGGCAGCGGTGCGCAGAATGTAGCCATCCGTCAGTACTAAAGGCTCATCGTCATCGCCGTCCCGCAGGATGTTCTCCATCAAATCTCGCAGGCGCTGCCGCTCGTCTTCATCGTCAATGCGGTGAGACACACCGAGGTGGGACGCCCCTGGCATATAAACCAAGTACCGCGACGACACCGACAAGCGGGTACTCAAACGTGCCCCTTTGGTTCCCATAGGGTCCTTGGTGACTTGAACGGTGAGCTGCTGACCCTCGCGGATTTTGCTGCGAATATCCGCGTGCTCACCGCCCTCTTGCTCAAGGGCGACAATATCTGAGGCGTGAATAAAACTGGTTCGCTCCAGGCCCACTTCAACAAACGCCGCCTGCATGCCGGGTAGCACTCTTACGACCTTGCCTTGGTAGATATTTCCAACAATGCCTTTAGAGCGGGTACGTTCGATATAGACTTCCTGCAACACCCCGTTTTCAACGACCGCAACCCGCGTTTCAACCGGCGTTACGTTAATCAGTATTTCTTCGCTCATGGTTTCACTCTGCCAATGCTGTCGGGGGTTCTATACCCACCTCGCGCAGCGCTTTACGGGTCTCGTATAGCGGTAGCCCTACCACCCCACTGTAACTGCCATTGATACGCTGAACAAACTGTGCGGCACGCCCCTGTATAGCATAGCTGCCCGCTTTGTCATCGGCCTCTCCGCTGGCGAGATAATCATTGATATCGCGATTGCTCAAGGGGCCAAAAAATACCTCTGTCGCCACTAACTCAGCGTGCTGCAAACCACCTTGTGACACCGCTATTGCGCTGAGTACTCGGTGACCGCGATCACTTAAGGCGTGCAACATCTTTGCGGCCTCCGCGCGGTTGCCAGGTTTGCCGAGAATACGTCCGTCGAGGTCAATGGCAGTATCGGCAGCCAATACCACTGCCGCGGGGTATCGCTGCGCAATCACATCGGCTTTTTCTTGCGCCATTCGCAGCACGTAGTCATCGGGGCGCTCACCGAGGCGAACGCTCTCATCGATGTCGGCAGGGCAAATCTTTGCCGACAACCCCAGTTGCTTCAGCAGGTCCGCGCGCCGCGGTGACGCAGAAGCGAGGATCAAGGTCATATCAGTAGGCCACAAACACACGCTGCAACCACGACATCATCGGGCGCAGGAAAAACCAAAGTAAGGCGGTGGAGAATACCGGCAGAAAAACCAACCAATGCGTCTGAGAAACGCCGTTCAAATTTTGCGCCCACTGATCGACAAGAATGCGGAACAACTCCAGCAGGGCGATCAGCGCCGCCTGCTTTCGCAAACTGAACATCCGCAGCTGTTGGTAGGATATTTGAATAATATAGGCGACGACGGCCAGCGAAAACGCATTCTGCCCCAACACCGTGCCAAGCAGAATATCCTGGATTATGCCGCCCAACCAGCACAGGGCAATTCCAACGTTTTCGGGCATTGCGAGCAGCCAGTATATCAACACCAGCATCAACCAGTCTGGCCGCAGCCAGGCCAGTCCAGCCGAGAGCGGCGCAATGGTAAGTACCAGTGCCACCAGCAAACTCACCGCGACAAAAATCAGCCCCTGAGCGTGAGAGTCCATGGCTTACTCCACCGCAATTTTGTCGCTAAATACCAGCAACACATTACGACTGCGGTCGAGCTCTGCCAAGGGGCGGGCATTAATTTCAGCAAAGGGTTTACCCGGGTCGATGGCAACTCTGGTGACTTCGCCCACAGGGTAGCCTGAGGGGAAGCGGTCACCGAGGCCCGAGCTCACCAGCAAGTCCCCCACCTGGATATCTGTTGTCGCGGCAACATGGGCAACACTTAGCTCGTCGATACGACCACTACCCTCGGCCACCGCGCGCAGACCATTGCGGCTGATTCGCACGGGAATAGCGTGGGCACTGTCGGTAATCAGCAACACCCGGCTGTGGTAGACGCCCACGTCGACAATCTGCCCCAGCAGGCCCTTGGCATCGATCACCGGCTGACCGACAAAGGCATTGTCGCGGCTGCCCTTATCCACCACCAGCATATGCCGATTAGGGTCAGAGGCCACACCGACAACTTCGGCAACGACCACCGTATCTTTGACGCGCTCCGCCGAGTTCATCAGCTCGCGCAAGCGCACGTTTTCCGTACTGAGCTCGATATATTTCTGCAGTTTGGCGTTAAGAATCAGCGATTCGGCACGCAGGGCACGGTTTTCTTCAAGCAGGTCGCTGCGGCTACTAAACACGCCGCTAAACTGAGCACTCAAGCGAGAGGGCACATCGGCCAGCCAGTAAAACGGCGCGGCAACAACAGAAAGCTGGGTGCGAAGGGGGGCCATAGACTCCAGGCGGGCACCCAGAAGGATCAGGGCAAGCGCGAGGCCGCCCAAAAAGACAAGTCGACCGCCCGATGAGGGCGGCTTGGAGAATACCGGTTTAATTGCCGCGTCCTCCCTCTGCTGAACGCACGGTTACACGAGCACGCCTGTGGCACAACGCCACAAGAGCATGCTTATTCAGCAGACAATATATCCAGGTGGTGACGATCAACCATTTCCAGTGCCTTACCACCGCCACGCGCAACACACGACAATGGGTCCTCAGCGATAATTACCGGCAAGGCACTTTCATCGGCAATCAGCTGATCGATACCCGTCAGCAAAGCGCCACCGCCCGTCAGTACGATGCCGGTTTCCGCGATATCGGCAGCCAGTTCTGGCGGAGATTGCTCCAAAGCGCGCTTCACGCCCTGGGTAATTACCTGAAGAGGCTCTTGCAACGCTTCGAGAATTTCATCGCTATTCAAGGTGAAGCGACGGGGAATCCCCTCGGCCAGGTTGCGGCCGCGCACGTCAATTTCCCGCAGTTCGCTGCCGGGGTAGGCACAACCAATTTCTTGCTTAATGCGCTCGGCGGTCGCTTCGCCGATCAGGCTACCGTAGGTGCGTCGCACATGCGTGACAATGGCTTCGTCGAAACGGTCACCACCAACACGCACCGAGTCGGAATACACAACGCCATTCAGAGAGATAATCGCAATTTCAGTGGTACCACCACCAATATCAACCACCATCGAGCCAGACGCTTCTTCGACTCGCAAACCGGCACCAATCGCGGCAGCCATTGGCTCTTCAATCAACCGCACCTCGCGGGCACCCGCACTGAGTACCGATTCGCGAATCGCCCGGCGCTCTACCTGCGTACTCTTACAGGGAATACTTACCAATACGCGGGGGCTGGGGCGAATAAAGCTGTTTTGATGGACCAGTTTAATAAAGTGCTGCAGCATCTTTTCCGTCACCTGAAAGTCGGCGATAACACCGTCTTTCAGAGGGCGAATAGCGGTGATATTCCCCGGTGTTCTACCCAGCATGCGCTTGGCTTCAATCCCGACAGCCTCGACCGTTTTCTGGCCATTGTGCACACGGATCGCCACAACTGAAGGCTCGTCAAGCACGATGCCCTGGCCGCGAACATAGATGAGAGTATTGGCCGTTCCCAAATCGATCGACAGATCATTGGAAAACATCCCGCGGATACGTTTTAACATTTGCGATTATCACCTTATACGATTCTGCGAAGACCGAGAATCGGGCTGGCAGGGCCGAAAACGCGGCGCAAAAGGCAGCACTGACCCCTAGATTAAAAACTTTGCCACTCTATCAACGCCGGGGATTCAGGGCAAGGCGCAAGTATGATAAGTTTACGGGCTTTTCCCAACCGCGCTCCGCATCCGCTCTCGGCTTGCTAAGCGCGCGTTATCAGCGCAACACGCGCCACGAAGCCAACAGGGTGAACCATGAGTTTAGAACAGGGCGATATCGCCAAACTGGCAAGGCTGGCTCGAATTCGCATTAGCGAAGAAAGCAGCGAAGAGCTGCGCCAGCGAATCAGCGACATTCTCGGCATGATCGACACCATGCAGGCCGTCGACACTGACGCCGTAGATCCGATGGCCAACCCCCACGATGCAACACAGCGCCTGCGCGCAGACGTGGTCACCGAAGTTGACCAACGGGATGACTTTCAGCGCATCGCTCCCGCCACCGAAGACGGCCTCTACCTTGTTCCCAAGGTTATTGACTAGCCCCTAGCCGCAGCCCCTAATTTAAGAGTACTCGACACCATGCCCAGTCATACCGTTGCCGATCTTCTTCGTGGCCTCGCCGCCGGCGACTTTTCCAGCGAAGAAATCACCCAACAATACCTCGACGCCATTGCCGACCGCGACGGCCAAATCAACAGCTTTATTACCGTCACCCGCGAACAGGCCCTCGAACAGGCGCGCGCTGCCGACAACGCCAGGCAACGCGGCAACGCCGGAGCCTTGTGTGGATTGCCCATCGCCCACAAGGACATATTCTGCACCGAGGGCGTGCGCACCAGCTGCGCGTCGAAAATGCTCGACAATTTCATCGCGCCCTACAGCGCCACCGTGGTAAACAACATGGCCAGCGCCGGTGCCGTTATGCTCGGCAAAACAAACCTGGATGAGTTCGCCATGGGCTCGTCAAACGAAACCAGCTATTACGGCACTGTGCGCAACCCCTGGAACACCGATCGCGTCCCCGGCGGCTCCTCGGGCGGCAGTGCGGCGGCCATTGCGGCGGGCCTTGCTCCTGCGGCCACGGGCACCGACACCGGCGGTTCCATCCGCCAGCCAGCGGCGCTGTGCGGCCTTACTGGCCTGAAACCCACCTACGGACGAGTATCGCGTTACGGCATGATCGCCTTCGCCTCCAGTCTTGACCAAGCGGGCCCGATGGCGCGCAGCGCCGAGGATTGCGCCCTGTTACTGCAAAGTATGGCGGGCTTCGACGAGCGCGACAGCACCAGCATGGATGTTCGCGTGGACGACTACGCCGGCGCCTTGGATCAGGATTTGCGCGGCCTGAAAATCGGCCTGCCCAAAGAGTATTTCAGCGCTGGTCTCGACCCCGCAATTGGCGACGCGGTGCATGCCGCACTGGAAGAGTACCGCAAAATGGGGGCGGAGACGGTTGAAATCAGCCTGCCCCACACCGAGCTGGCGGTACCGTGCTACTACGTCATTGCACCGGCCGAAGCGTCAACTAACTTGTCGCGCTTTGACGGTGTGCGCTACGGCTACCGCTGCGAAAACCCCGCCGACCTCGACGACCTCTACACCCGCAGCCGCGAAGAGGGCTTTGGCGAGGAAGTAAAACGGCGCATATTGGTGGGCACCTACGCCCTGTCGGCGGGCTTTTACGATGCCTACTATCGCAAGGCACAGCAGATTCGCCGCCTGATTAAGCAGGATTTCACCGACGCCTTTAAACAGGTAGACATTATCGCCGGCCCGACAACACCGAATCCGGCCTTTGGCATCGGTGAAAAAGTAAGCGACCCCGTGACGATGTACCTGGAAGACATTTACACCATTGCCGTCAATCTGGCGGGGCTACCTGCCCTCTCCATGCCCGTGGGCTTTGCCGGCGAGTTGCCTGCCGGCATGCAGCTGATCGGCCGAGACTTCGACGAGGGCCGCCTGCTGGCCGCCGCTCACCAGTATCAACAGCGCAGTGACTGGCACCTGCGTACCGCCCCAGACTGCGCGTAAGGAGAAGCCCAGATGCAATGGGAAGTTGTTATCGGGCTGGAGGTTCACGTCCAGCTCACCACCAAATCAAAGATTTTTTCCGGTGCCAGCACTGCCTTTGGCGCGGCACCCAACAGCCAAGCCTGCGCGGTCGATCTGGCCCTGCCCGGCACCCTGCCCGTGCTCAATGAACAGGCTGTTAACGACGCGATTTTGTTCGGTTTAGCCATCGATGCCGATATTTGCCGCGATTCGGTATTTGAGCGCAAAAACTACTTTTACCCCGACCTGCCCAAAGGCTATCAAACCAGCCAGATGGACAAGCCGATTGTCGGCCACGGGGTGGTGGAAATTCGCCTGGAAGATGGCAGCACACGCAATATCCGTGTTCACCACGCCCACCTCGAAGAGGATGCAGGAAAATCTCTGCACGAAGACTTCCACGGCATGTCTGGCATCGATCTCAACCGCGCCGGCACACCGCTGATAGAAATCGTCTCTGAGCCCGACCTACGCAGCGCCGAGGAAGCGGTTGCTTACCTGCGCAAGATTCACTCCATCGTTACTTATCTGGGTATCTCCGACGGCGATATGTCGCAGGGCTCAATGCGCTGCGACGCCAATGTTTCAGTGCGCCTAAAAGGCGAGGAAGAATATGGCACCCGCGCAGAGATCAAGAACATCAACTCCTTCCGCTTTGTCGAGCGCGCCATCAAAGTAGAAGCGCAGCGCCAAATCGACTTGATTGAGGACGGTGGCAAAGTCGTGCAGGAAACCCGCCTCTACGACAGCGACAAAAACGAAACCCGCTCCATGCGCAGCAAGGAAGAAGCCAACGACTACCGCTACTTCCCCTGCCCCGACCTGCTGCCGGTCCATATCGAGCAATCCTTGATAGATAGCCTGCAAGAACAAATGCCAGAGCTGCCAGACGCCAAACGCCAGCGTTTTGAAACGGAGTACGGCCTATCGACCTACGACGCCAGCCTGCTAACCGCCGAGCGAAGCATTGCCGACTTCTTCGAAGCATGTAGCAAGGTTGCGGGCGACGCCAAACTCGCCGCCAACTGGGTCAACGGCGAACTGTCCGCTGCCCTGAATCGCGAAGGCAAAGCACTAAAAGACAGCCCGGTCAGCGCAGAGCAGCTCGGCGGCCTGATAGTGCGCATACGCGACAACAGCATCTCTGGCAAAATCGCCAAGCAAGTATTCGAGGCGCTGTGGAACGGCGACGGCGAGAGCGCCGACGAAGTGATAGAAGCCAAGGGCTTGAAACAGGTGTCTGATACCGGCGCACTAGAGGCAATGGTAGATGAGGTTATTGCCGCTAACCCCGCTCAAGTCGAGCAATACCGCGCCGCCGACGACGGCAAGCGCAAAAAGCTTATCGGCTTCTTTGTCGGGCAAATAATGAAGGCCTCCAAGGGGCAAGCGAACCCGGGAATGGTCAATCAACTTTTGAACAAAAAACTTAGCGATTAACACCGCCGCAAGGCACAACGGGATAAACAATGAAGAAAGACAAAGAAAAAGTATTAGATGAAGTGTGGACTGAGGACCGCGTGCGCGAGTTTCTCAACGTTGAAGCCAAAGCTGGCGTGGATGCAGACTTTCACCGCCTACTCAAAGCCTACCAGAGCATGCGCGCCGACGACTTTGAATTATTCATCGGTATGTTTTTGGAAGCCGGCGGCAATATCAACGCGGTAGATAGCGCGCAGCGTAGCGTACTTAGCTATGCAAAAGAACACCGCAACAGCGATGACTACATTGCGGCGCTGGAGAAGCACGGCGCCAGCCTGTAACGGCCGCGCAGCGCCATCAAACACTGCGACCGCGCGTTAGCCGGTCGCGGTTTTCCTGTTTTTTCCTCTCGCTTTTACGCAGCAACACATAAACCGCCCCTGCTCCGCCATGCTGTGGCTGTGCACTACAAAAAGCCTGTACATCGTCGATTTGCGGCAGCCAATGGGCAACGTGTGACTTCAACAGGGCCACACCGCTGTGATTCCCCCGGCCATGCACGATAATTAAACTGCGCAAATCCATCGACATCGCATCGCGAATGAACTCAAAGACCTGCTGGCGCGCACGCGCCACCGACATTTTATGTAAATCCAGACGTGCTTCCGCCTCATAGCGGGCCTGTTTGAGCTTGCGATAGACACCGTGCTGCACACCCTCGCGCCGGAAATCCACCATATAATAGGGGTCTAGCAGCGGCACATCGTTGTCTGCCAAAAAATTCTTCACGCCCGGCTTGGCTTGCGCCGCCTCACGGCGGGCAGCAAACGACGGGGCATCGACGGCCGCTTTTTTGAGCGCCACCCGCGCCGGCTTTTGCAGGGGTTTTACCCCCGCCATTTCTTCAGCAAATAGCTTGTCGTCGTCGCTCATTATTCAACCTCACCCTCATGCCTCTTCGCGGCGAACTGAGGTATTATCCCGGTATGACTACCGATACCGCAAACGCCGGGGCATGCCCTCTGTGCGAGGGAGAAAATCAATGCGCCATTGCAAAGGGGGAAGCGCCCCAGCAGTGCTGGTGCATGTCGGCAACACTTGACCCAGGTGCACTGCAACGCGCTACAGCGCTACCCGGCGAGCGCCGCTGCATATGCGCCGGCTGCGGGGCAATCAAACACGCCCAGGGTGATGCTGGCTAATAGTCCGCCTGCAACGCCTCATAGCGCTTACATGCCGCCGTTTCTTCGCCGCCGTCTAAGGCCTCACAACTCTGCTTGGCCATAGAGCGCAAGCAGGCGACGGCGGGGCCGTGCAGAGGGTGACTGCGCGCCGCCGCGTCAGTAAATGGCTCTTTCATGCTATCGCACATCTGCATCAACTGCTGATCGACCAACGCGCGCATATCTGCACTAAGCTCCACACCGGCCATGCTCTGACGCGCGCACTGGCGGGCTTTTTCACACATTGCCATGGCCGCATCACTGAGCTCGTCGGCGTGGCCATTCGCGCCGCACGCAACCGCCAAGGCCAGGATCGCTATTGTTTTACGCATTAGCTTTCCTCCGCCACAACACGCACTTTGAGTTTACTGGTTCCGATACGCTCAACAACGCGCGCGTGGACCACCTCCGGCCCGGGAATCACATCGACTAAACTCAGCGCATCACCTTTTTGGTAGGTATTCGCGGTGCTACTCACCACAATTTCATCGCCCGGTGACAAACTGGCCAGCATTTTTACCTTGATCGGCTGACCCGCGTGCGCCGCGCCAAGCAGTGCCATCAGCAGCACCATTACCCAAACTTTCATAATTCCCTCCTGACAGCCGTTGATTATTCTTCCCTACCATTTAACGGGGAGTCTGCGCCCAGCGCAATAAGCAACTGTGCCGACTCGGCGCAATGCTTTGCAAGCTCGGATATCGGGCTTACCATAGCCTTTTTCATTGCAAGGATTTGCACTATGCCCCCTGCATTACTCAGCGGCCCACAGTATCTCCATCGCGGTTTTCAGCTGTTGCGCCTGCCCGGCATTCGCCTGTTTGTATTACTGCCGCTGCTCATCAACGTCGCGATTTTCGCTGCACTTAGCTATTTAACCATGTCCCGCTTCTCTCAGTGGATCGGCCAGTTAATTGGCTGGCTACCCGACTGGCTGGGCTTTTTGGAGTGGTTGCTGTGGCCCCTCGCCGTGATTCTTCTGCTGGCCATTGTGATGTATTTTTTCAGCACCATCGCCAATCTTATTGCCGCCCCTTTTAACGGGCTATTGGCTGAAAAACTCGAAGAACACCTCTGCGGGGAAGAGGTGGCAGGCCGCGAAACCATTGCCCAAGCGCTAGCGAGCTTTCCGCGCAGTATCGGTCGTGAATGCCGCAAACTTCTCTACTATGCGGGCTTCGCCATCCTCACGCTGATAGCCAGTTTTATTATTTCGCCCCTGGCCCCGCTGCTTTGGTTCGCAATGAATGCCTGGATGATGGCCATTGAATATTGCGACTATCCAATGGACAACCACCGGCTCAGCTTTTCTGAAGCCCGTCGTCGGGTAGCCAGCCAACGCGGCACCAGCTTTAGCTTCGGCGCGTTGGTTATGCTGGGCACAATGATCCCCATCGTAAACTTAATCATTATGCCCGCCGCGGTATGCGGGGGCACGCTGATGTGGGTGGAAAGGCTGAAGGAAGGGGGAAATAAGCGCGCCTAGCGCGCTTATTTCAGCAGCTCTGCTGGCGGCTGCTCACAGGGCAGTTTCATGGCAAGCTCTGCTTCGATATCGGGCAGCAGGAAGGCGTCGTCTTCACAGGCAAAGCTGATCGACGTTCCCGTCGCGCCTGCGCGACCAGTACGACCGATGCGGTGCACATAATCGTCGGGCTCTTCAGGCAGGGTGTAATTCACCACGTGGCTAATACCCTTCACGTGAATACCCCGCCCCGCAACATCGGTGGCCACTAGGCAGTTAATCTCACCGTCTTTGAATTGTTGCAGTGTTCTGGAGCGCTTGTTCTGAGGAATTTCACCGGAAAGAATACCACAGCGAATCCCCGCTTTGCGCAGTCGCTCGTGTAAGCGACGTGTTTCATCACGCCTATTTGCAAAGATAATGACGCTGTTCACGTCATCTTGCCTAACAATATTCAGCAGCAATTTGAACTTGTCGTGTGACTCAACGAGATACACTTTTTGGTCGACGGTATCCGTCGCCACCGACTCCGGCTCTATTTCAATTTTTACCGGATCTTCCGTCCACTGCTCAGTGAGGCGAATAATATCCTCAGTAAATGTGGCGCTGAACAGCAGGGTTTGTCGGTGGGTCTTTTTCGGGGTCAGACGCACAATGCGCTTCACCTGGGGGATAAAGCCCATATCCAGCATGCGGTCGGCTTCATCAATAACCAGCACTTCCACCTGATCCAGATACAAATCGCGACGACCCGAGAAATCCAACAGCCGGCCCGGCGTTGCGACCACGATATCGACGAGGTCACTATTGAGCCGCTCAAGCTGCTTTTGGTAGTCCATGCCGCCGATCAACGTCACCACATTCAAACCGCAATGGGCACCCAGCTGGCGGGCATCTTCACCAATTTGCACAACCAATTCGCGGGTAGGGGCAATAACCAGCGCGCGGGGCTCACCGGCAAAACGCTCTTCTTCCACGGGGTTGTTGAGCAGATCGTTAAAAATAGTGATCAAAAACGCCGCGGTTTTACCGGTTCCGGTTTGCGCCTTACCGATAACATCGTTGCCGCGCAACGTGTGTGGCAGCGAAGCGGCTTGGATTGGGGAGCAGTACTGAAATCCGGCATCGGCAATACCGTGCATGAGGCGAACATCCAGCCCCAGGTCATGAAAGCGCGTTTTGCCCTCTGCTTCGGGTACGGCAAACTGCTCAATACGCCATTCTGGCTGGGGCTTTTTAGGGCGTTTTTGCCGTGGCTTATGCTGCGAGCGCCCGGTCGCTTTATTGCCGGGCTTGCTTTCTGAACCCGCTTTTTCCTGCTTGTCGGTTTCTGCAGTCTGGGGTGCGGGCGAGGATGAAAATAACTTTCTTAACAAAATGATCTCTTCTTTTACTGTGACTCTGTGCAATATTCGACCATTCTAGCACCAAACACCCGCACTAAGGTTAATAAAGTCAGCTTAGCGCGAGGGCTTGGGGTCGTCTGAGCTGGCGTCCTGAACTGCTTGGTCACCCACGTCAGCATCGGAGGCCTGGGGCTTCGGGTCGTGCATTGACTCCTCAGCGACCGGGGATGGATTTTTTGTCGAGACGCTCGGCTCTGGTTCGGGTTCGGGTTCGGGTTCGGGTTCGGGTTCGGGTTCGGGTTCGGGTTGCAAATTTTGTGACGCTCGCTGCAGGTGATAGCGAGCAATCGCCGCCCGACACTGCCGGTCAAGATAAAAATCCAGACTCAGCCAGCGCCCAGCGCCGCTGAACAATAGCGCCAGCAGCATAATGAAGTAGGTCGCGGCAAATTCGATACCATTGTTCAGGACGACAAAATTTCCCTTCGCGGTAAGCCAGGGGTAGTTGCCATGCTCCTGGAGAATGGCGCTAGCACGCTCAAGTCGGCGCCCCACCTCTACACTGTTTTCCAAACTCTCCCGCGCGGCTGGCAGCCCAATATCGGCTAGCGGCTTGGCGGCGCTATTCAAAGGGTCACTGGGCGCGATCGCAAACCAGCCATTTGGCCAATGCACCGTGACCGCAGCCACGGCCATGGTAATTAACAGCGGAATACACGCCCAGCGCAAAGCAAAACCAAAAAGCAGGCAAAAGCCGCCAATCAGCTCGGTATATGCTGCCAGTTGCGCCATCAGCATTGGCTCAGGCAACCCCAGGCTGTGCTCAAACCACTGCGCCGTTGCATCCAAATGATAGACCTTGCTGAGCCCGGCAGCGATCATCACCGGCGCCAGATACAAACGCATCATCAGCGGTGAGATAAACGCCAAGCGCTTGAGCAGCGCCACCACGCCGTCGTGAAAAAAATAATAGGCTCGCAATACGTGCACCATCGGCAATCCCTCTTTGTTATTAATGTTGTCGTGCCGGTTTATGGACGCACTATGCCATTATCGACCAGCGCTGCAAACCGGGCAGCCGGGGTCACGCCCAAGCCGCAACTGGCGAATATCCATGGTAAGTGCGTCGATAATCATCAAGCGGCCGCAAAGTGTGCCCGGCAAGGCAAGCAGGCACTTAATTGTTTCAATCGCCTGCATGCTGCCCACCATACCGACCAGGGGAGACAACACGCCACTGTCGGCGCAGCGCAAATCATCCCCGCCTTCGTGATACAGGCAGCGATAGCAGGGGCTATCGGCCTGACGAAAATCATAAACGCTAAGCTGCCCTTCAGCGCGAATGGCCGCGCCGGAAACAAGCGGCACACCGGCGCGATAGCAGGCCTGGTTCACCGCAAACCGTGTCGCCAAATTGTCGCAGGCATCCACAACAATATCGACAGAACTCACCGCCACGTCGAGCGCTTCACCCTCGAGTCGCTGCGCATATTCGTGCACCGAGACATCCGGGTTCAGCTCGGCAACGCGCTGCGCCGCCGAGGCCACTTTATGACGACCGATATCAGCAGTGGTATGCGCAATCTGACGCTGCAAATTACTGAGCTCAACGGTATCGCCATCGGCAAGGTGCAGCTCGCCCACACCTGCAGCGGCCAGGTACATCGCCACAGGAGAGCCCAGACCACCCACGCCGACAACCAGTACGCGACTGGAGAGCAGTGTTTGCTGCCCCGCCACATCGATTTCTGGCAATAAGATATGCCGGCTATAGCGCAATAATTGCTGATCGCTTAACTCTTTCATAACTTGGCCTGCACCACCTTTTGCCCCACGGTCATACGCTCGTTGCCGCCGTAATCGCGGTGCGTTTCCACACTGACAAAGCCCGCCGAAACAAACAATGTCCGCACCGCTGATGCTTGCTGATAACCGTGCTCCACCAGCAAATAGCCATTGTCAGCCAGATAGGGCATCGACGAGCCAACAATGTGTCGCAGATCAGCCAAGCCACTCTCGGGCGATACCAGCGCGGAGGCGGGCTCAAATCGCACATCGCCCTGGTCCAGGTGAGGATCTTGAGCATCGATATATGGGGGGTTGCTAATAATCAGATGAAACGGCTCGCTCGCGTCCAATGCCGTATACCAATCCGACACCGCGACACGAACATTATCCAACCCCAGTGCATGGCGGTTTTGTTCAGCGAGCGCCGCCGCCTCGGGGGAGCGATCCAGCGCCCAACACTGCCAGCGAGGCCACTCACTGGCCAGCGCCAAGGCCAATGCCCCCGTACCGGTTCCAAGGTCGAGCAGGCGACCCGCCTCATTGTTCTGGCAAAGACTCAGCGCCAGCTCGACCAAACACTCCGTATCCGGGCGCGGAATCAATGTATGCGCATTGACCCGCAAAGGCAGAGACCAAAATTCCCGATACCCCAGGATATGCGCTACCGGCTCCCCCGTGCGGCGGCGCTCAAGAAGCGTGCAAAACTGCGCCTGCTGCGCTGGCTCTAATAGCCGCTCGGGCCAGGTATAGAGGTAACTGCGGGGCCGGTCGAGCACATGGCAAAGGAGCAGCGAGACATCGAGCCCCGCCGTATCACTCACTGACTCAAGCTGGTGCTGGCACGCCAACGCATCGGCGATACTCATTGCACCCGGCGCCACCATTGCCTTACTCAGCCATTGCCGCGAGCAAATCTGCCTGATGCTCTTGGCGCAGAGGACCCACGATTTGATCGACGTCGCCCTGCATAAATTCATCAAGCTTATACAGCGTTAAGTTAATGCGGTGGTCGGTCACCCTTCCCTGAGGGAAGTTGTAAGTGCGGATACGCTCCGAGCGATCACCGCTGCCGACGAGATTACGCCGCTGATCCGCCTGCGCTTGTTGGTGCTCACTGTTGCGCACATCGTTGATACGGGCCGCCAACAGCGACATCGCCCGCGCCCGGTTTTTATGCTGGGAGCGCTCATCCTGACACTCAACCACAATGCCGCTGGGGATATGCGTAATACGCACGGCGGAATCGGTCTTGTTGACGTGCTGACCACCCGCACCACTGGCGCGGAAGGTATCGATGCGCAAATCGCCTTTATTGATCTCTACTTCTTCGGCCGCTTCCGGCTCGGGCATCACGGCAACGGTACAGGCCGAGGTATGAATACGGCCCTGTGACTCAGTTTCTGGCACGCGTTGAACCCGGTGAGCCCCCGACTCAAACTTTAAATGGCCATAGACATCCTGCCCCGCAACACGGCTAATAATTTCCTTGTAGCCGCCATGCTCGCCGGGGCGCTCATTGAGCACTTCAATCTTCCAGCCCTTGGACTCGGCGAATCGCGAATACATTCGGAACAAATCGCCGGCAAAAATCGCCGCCTCGTCACCGCCGGTACCGGCGCGGATCTCTAAAAATACGTTGTGGGAGTCATTGGGATCGCGCGGCAACAGCAGGGTCTGCAGCTCCGTTTCGAGCGTTTCAAGCTGCTGCTCGCCGTCGGTAATTTCTTCCTCGGCCATCGCCCGCATGTCGGCATCGTCTTCATCTAGCATCAATCGCGCTTCGTCCAAGTCATCACACACTTGGCGATACCGCGCGTAGCTGGCCACTACCGGCTCAATTTCTGCATATTCCTGCGAGAGGCCACGAAACCGGTTTTGGTCGGCGATAATATCGGCATCGCTAAGCAGCGCGCCGATCTCCTCGTACCGATCAAGCAGGCTTTCCAGTTTGCTGCGAATAGATGCCTTCATAAAATCTCGCTTGGCTACATGTAGAAAAGTAAACGTGGTGATGCAAAAGTCGCGGAGGGTGCCGCGCTAGTTTTCACGGTCCTGGTCGCGCAGCTGGAGCAGCTCGCGGGCCCAGTCGACCAGATCGTTGCGCCCCTTGGCGCCGGCTTCTTTTATCTGCGTGGTGGGGCTGTGAATCAGTTTATTCGTCAGCCCCCGCGCCAGTTGTTCAAGCACCACGGCAGCATCCTCACCCTTGGCCAACTGCCGACGCGCGCGTTCCAGCTCGGCATCGCGCAGCCCCTCGGCCTTGGCGCGGAAGTCTTTGACGGTAGCGACGGCACCGCGCGACCGCAGACGTGCCTGCCACTCTTCAATGGCCGCAACAATTAACTGATCCGCCTTGCGCGCCTCAGACTCGCGCGCGCGCTTATTTTCGTCAACGATTTCACGAAGGTCGTCGACGGTATACAAATACACATCAT
This sequence comes from Spongiibacter sp. C9W, assembly GCF_057370015.1. Taxonomy (NCBI): domain Bacteria; kingdom Pseudomonadati; phylum Pseudomonadota; class Gammaproteobacteria; order Cellvibrionales; family Spongiibacteraceae; genus Spongiibacter; species Spongiibacter sp. C9W. The sequence continues at coordinate 2,876,753 of NZ_CM170672.1, read as the reverse complement.
CAAGTTCGGCAACCTGGGGCTCAATATCCCGGGGAACCGCAATATCCACCATCACCATTGGCCGGTGTTTGCGCTTCTTCAGAGCCACCTCAACGGCGCCTTTACCAAGAATCGGCAACTGGCTGGCAGTGGATGCCACGAGGATATCGGCATCGCGCAAGTACGCTGGAATGTCAGACAGCATTACCGCCTCTGCCTGGAACTCCTCGCCCAGCTGTCGCGCGCGCTCCAGGGTGCGGTTGGCAATGATGATGCGCTTCACCCCCTTTTCCCGCAGGTGACGAGCCACCAGCTCGATCGTCTCGCCTGCGCCAATCAGCAAAGCCGTACACTTGGATAATTTACTGAAAACATGCTGAGTGAGTGACACAGCGGCATAGGCTACCGACACCGGGTTCTCGCCAATGGCAGTGTCGGTGCGCACCTGCTTGGCAACGCTAAACACCTGTGAAAACAGCTGATGCATGCCCGAGGCTGCGGTACCGGCCTCTGCTGCCAGCGCATAGGCTGACTTCATCTGCCCCAGGATTTGCGGTTCACCCAGGACCATAGAGTCCAGGCCGGCGGCGACTTCCATCATGTGTTGAAGCGCCTGACTATCGCGACTGATATAGCAGCAGTCATCCAAATGGCTGCGTTCGACATGGTGAAAACGCGACAGCCAGTCGAGCATCTTTGCGTCGTCAACCGCATCGCCTTGACCGCCCAACGCGTATATTTCAGTGCGATTGCAGGTAGACAGAATGGCAAGCTCCTCACCCAAGCCACAGGCCAGGGCGTCCTGCAGTGCCAAGTGAATTTGCTCAGGCACGAACGCCACGCGCTCTCTTACCGAAAGCGGGGCGGAATTATGATTGATGCCAACAAGGAGCAATTTCATTCAGTTGGGAAGCCGAGTCAGGAGCGCAAAACTGACGCGGATTCTATCAAGTTGGCGTTCAAATGTGGATTTTATTACCAAAACAAGCCGGGATTTCTCTGCCAGCCGGTGATCATTCCTGCTCGCAGCGGTCATAGATGGCACGCGTCGCCCAACTGGCGATAGAAATAAGGTAGGATTATTCCAGCCATTACACCGCGACGACAACGCGGCGCCATCGCAACAGGACAACAATGTCACAACGCTTACACTACACCCTCATTGGCCTATTCCTCTTGGCCTCTGGCTGCGCCCTGACACCAGCAGGCCACCAGCCGGAGAAAGCCGTCGCTGCCGAAGACAAGAGCGCGCCCCTCAGAGCCCTGCCGGAAGACAGCGTTTACGACCTGCTGCTCGCCGAATTGTCGCTGCGCAACCACGACCTCAACACCGCCCTGGGCAACTATCGCCGACAGGCGGATCGCACCGGCGACCTTGAGCTGATTGCCAGCACGGCGCGGCTAGCCGACTATATGGAGCAACACAACGTCGCCGCAGTTTACGCGCAGCGCTGGCTAAAACGCGACGCCGACGCCAGCGAGGCCCACTATATACTGGCCGGCGCGCTGTCCCGCCTGGGCGACCCGCTCAGCGGCCTCCCCCATATGATCCGCGTGCTCGAACTCGGCGATGAAACCAATTTCGCAGCAATGGCAGCCACGGCACTTGGCCGCCCCGATGCTGAAAAAAATGCCTTTTTTGAGGCCCTGCAAACTGTTCAGGGCCAACACCCCAGCGACAACAGCCTGCGTATTGCCCTGGCACTTATGCTGCAATACCGCCAGCGCGAGGAAGACGCATTAGAACTTGTGCGCCTGGCATTGGATGAGGAGCCGACCAATCCGCACGCCCTGCTCATAGAAACGCGCACCTTGAGCCAGCTAGGGCGCGACGACGAAGCGATAGAACGACTCAAATACGCCGTAGACCAAAACCCGAGACATAAGCGCCTGCGCCATGACCTGTGCCGCAAGCTGGTTAAAGTCGATGTCTATCAAGCCAAGGCGCACTATGAAGTACTGGCCCGGCAATACCCACAGGATCACGATATCTTGCTGGAGTTGATGCTGATAAACCGCGAGCTCAGCAATACTGAAGAAGCCGAGCAACAACTGGAAAGCCTGAGCGCCAATCCGCAGCAACGCAGTCGGGCGCACTATGTACTTGGCCGCCTAGCCGAAGAAGAGCGCGACTGGAGCGACGCCCTGCAGCACTACCAGCAGGCGACCCGCCTACCCGAATTCAACGAGGCCAGCCGGCGGGTAGCCAGTATCAGCCTATCGACAGAGGGCCGCGAGCAGGCCCTGTCGCGCCTGGCCGACTGGCGCGAATCACTACCGGAACACGCTGAATTCATTTATTTGCTGGAAGCCGAAATTCTGCGCAAGGCCGATTTAGACGAGCGTGGCTTTTCACTGCTGACTCAGGGCTTACAAACACTGCCGGACAGCACCGAATTGCGCTATGCGCGGTCACTATTTTCTGAGCGCTTGGGCAACCTACCCGCCGTGGAAAAGGACCTGCGCTACATTATCGACCGCGACCCAAACAACAGCGCGGCCCTCAATGCGCTGGGCTACACGCTGGCCAACCGCAGCGCACGACTGGATGAGGCCCAGCGCTTAATCGAACGCGCGCTCAAGCTATCGCCCGACGACCCCGCCATATTGGATAGCTACGGCTGGGTGTTGCTCCTTAAAGGTAAGACCGAGGCTGCGCTCAGCTACCTTGAGCGCGCCTTTGCCCAAAGTCAGGATCACGAAATTGCCGCCCACCTCGGTGAAGCCTACTGGTTACTCGGCAGAGAGGATGCCGCCCGCACGGCTTGGCAGAAAGGCCTGCAAGACACTCCGAACAGCCCCATTATCTACGACACTTTACAGCGACTGAAACTCCTCGATGAATAGACACATCCGCCTGATCAGCATTGTCGCTGCGGCCGTGCTCACAGCCTGTAGCAACCTGCCTCCGGCCACCCCCGGAGAGCAGCACTGGCATATGCAAGGCCGAATCGGCCTGTGGCAAGGCAGCCAGCAAGAGAGCAGCCAAATCACCTGGCTACAATGCGGCGACCATTACGCCAAAATACGCCTGACCGGCCCGGTAGGTGTCGGCGGCGCCGAAATCATCAGCGACCCCTCAGGCGCCCAGCTCACTTATAAAGGCGACGTTCGCCGAGCCGCCAGCGCCGAAGCGCTTGCCGCCGATATCGGCTGGCCCGTTCCCGTTTCTGCTTTGCGCCACTGGCTGCGTGGGCGCGCCGCGCCCAACGCGCCACTGGCGGCGCAACTTTCGGCAACCGGGCAGCTCAGCTCGCTGGAGCAATTTGACTGGCAGATTCAATTTGCCCGCTATCAACACGACAACACCGACGCCCTGCCCCAATTGATTGAAGCGCAACGCGGCGATACCCGGCTAAAACTGATCGTTAAGTCATGGCGCAATGGCAAACAGGAATGCGCAGAATGAACACTCTCAGCCTGCCTTGCCCGGCCAAAATCAATCTATTTCTGCACATTACCGGCCAGCGCGACGACGGCTATCACGAATTACAAACGCTGTTCCAACTTCTGGACTACGGCGACACCCTTCACCTGCAAGGGCGCGCCGATGACGAACTGCGCTTTCTTACCCCACTGGCCGGCGTGAGTGACGACAACAACCTGATCCTCCGCGCAGCGCGCCTGTTGCGAGAGCATGTGCAGCGCCCACTCGGCGCCAATATCGGTTTAGACAAGCGCCTCCCGATGGGCGGCGGCATTGGTGGCGGCAGCTCTGATGCCGCATCCACCCTACTGGGGCTCAATCACATCTGGCAGTTGGGCCTGGGCCTGGACGAGCTGGCTGAGTTAGGCCTGAGCCTCGGCGCCGACGTTCCGGTATTCATCCACGGACACACCGCCTGGGCTGAGGGCATCGGTGAAAAATTACGCCCGTTGGACACCCCCGGATACTGGTATTTAGTGCTGCGACCTGACTGCGAAGTGAGCACTGCAGAAATTTTTTGCCACGAACAATTGACACGCAATGCCTCTCCCATCAAAATAGCGGCCTTTCTTGAGGGGGCCACCGGAAACAGCTGCCAAAATTTGGTGCGAAAACTGTATCCGGATGTTGATAAAGCCTTGAATTGGCTAGATCAATTTGCTCCAGCGAAGTTAACCGGCACCGGTTCCTGTGTGTTCGCTAGCTTCGACAGCAAGAGCGCTGCGGAAGCAGTTTTGGCACAAAAGCCTGCATCAACATCGGGCTTTGTTGCGAAGGGTGTTAATCTTTCGCCACTGCACAAAACGTTGTCCACGGTGTAACGATTTACTGGGGTGTCGCCAAGCGGCAAGGCACTGGGTTTTGATCTCAGCATTCGTAGGTTCGAATCCTACCACCCCAGCCATATTACTAGAGCGCCGAAAGTAGTCGGCCCTCTGAAGGGGAACAGGACGTACATCGCCTGATCCGGTAGGTTCGAACCAAGGTTCGATAAGTGCTTGCACTTAGGCATCGCAACGCGATGGCTGAAAGCCTAAGGCCGATAAGGCCGCAGCCAATCCTACCACCCCAGCCATTTTATAGATTCCCGCCTTAATGGCGGGAATCTTGTTTATGGTTTACGGTTTCGGCGCACTGTTTCAGTTGTGAGTAACATGAAGCGCTGCACTTTTAGCTCGAACCGTCACACCGCGAATCAACCTTCAGCCTCACAGGACATTGACCGTGCACAACATGATGGTCTTCACTGGCAACGCCAACCCAGACTTGGCTCGCAAAGTTGCCGAACACCTCCGACTGCCCCTGGGCGATGCGACGGTAAGCAAATTCAGCGACGGCGAAGTCTTTGTCGAAATTAATGAAAATGTTCGCGGTGCAGATGTATTCCTCCTGCAGCCGACTTGTGCGCCGACCAACGACAACCTAATGGAGCTGGTTGTGATGGCAGATGCCATGCGTCGCGCCTCAGCCGGACGCATCACAGCGGTAGTGCCCTATTTCGGGTATGCCCGCCAGGATCGCCGCGTGCGCTCGCAGCGCGTACCCATTTCAGCGAAGGTCGTTGCGGACATCCTCAGCGGCGTTGGCATTAATCGCGTGCTGACCGTCGACCTTCACGCCGAACAGATTCAGGGCTTCTTCGACGTTCCCGTCGACAACGTCTATGGCTCGCCAATCCTGCTTGACGATATCAATCGCCAAAACTACCCCGATCAAATTGTCGTGTCCCCGGACATCGGTGGTGTAGTGCGCGCACGCGCGGTTGCCAAGCAACTGAACGACGCCGACCTTGCCATCATTGACAAGCGCCGCCCCAAAGCCGGTGTTGCCCAGGTAATGCACCTGATCGGTGAGGTGGAAGGCAAAACCTGCCTGCTGGTCGACGACATGGTCGATACCGCTGGCACACTGTGCAAAGCCGCGGCGGCCCTGAAGGCCCAAGGCGCAGCAAAAGTTGTCGCATACTGCACACATCCTGTATTATCCGGGCCCGCCGTTGATAACATCAGCGGCTCTGAGCTAGATGAGCTTGTGGTTACTGACACAATTCCATTGTCAGATGCCGCTGCCAACTGCCCAAAAATTCGCCAGCTAACCCTGGCAAACTTACTGGCCGAGTCAATCCGACGGGTCAGCAACGAGGAGTCAATCAGCGCGCTGTTCCGCTAAACCGCGCAACATAACGCTTTCTGACTTTCACCGCCGAACTGGTCGCAAGTTCGGCGGTTTTCGCTTTTTATGAGGAGACATTTATGTCCAGCGAATTTACTGTAAACGCCAAGGCGCGTACTGATGTAGGGAAAGGTGCGAGCCGCCGCCTACGTCGTTTGGCCGCCGAAGTTCCCGCAATCATCTACGGTGGTGACAAAGCCCCACAAATGATCAGCATCGCCCACAAAGACCTGCTCTGGTTCCTGGAAGACGAGGCATTTTTCAGCTCGGTTCTGACCATGGACATCGACGGCAACAAAGAGTCTGTGGTTATTAAAGACCTGCACCGTCACCCTGCCAAGGCGCAGATTCTGCACGCCGATTTTCTGCGCGTAAGCGCGGACACCAAAATCACGCTGCAAGTACCACTGCACTTCATCAACGAAGAAGCCTGCCACGGCGTGAAAATGCAGGGTGGCTCGATCACTCATGCAATGACTGAAATTGAAGTTCAGTGTCTGCCTAAAGACCTGCCTGAATTCATCGAAGTCGACATGAAAGACAAAGAAGTGGGCGAGACCGTTCACATTTCTGACCTGACCCTGCCTGCGGGTGTTGAAAGCACCGCTCTGGTACTGGGTGAAGATCACGACTCAGCTGTTGCCGTTGTGCAGGCTCCTCGCGGTGGCGCTTCTGACGATGAAGACGCTGCAGAAGGCGCTGAAGACGAAAGCAGCGAAGAGTCTTAATCTCGCTCTGAGCAGGCGCCCACGTGACCCGGATCAAACTGATTGTTGGGCTGGCCAACCCCGGCCAGCAATATCAGCCAACTCGTCACAATGCGGGCGCCTGGTTCGTTACTGAACTGGCCCGACAACAGGGCTGCTCACTTGCGGCCGAAGCTCGCTTTTTCGGCGACACCGGCCGTTGTTTTATCGATGGACAGGACATTCGCCTGCTCATCCCCAGCACCTTTATGAACCGCAGCGGTCAGGCTATCGCCACCATGGCCGGGTTCTTCAAAATCACCCCCGAAGAAATTCTCATCGCTCACGATGAACTCGATCTGCCTCCTGGCAGCGCGCGCTTTAAATCGGGCGGCGGTCACGGCGGCCACAACGGCCTGCGTGACACGATTAGCAAACTCGGCAACAACAAGAATTTCCACCGCCTGCGTATCGGCATTGGCCACCCCGGCAGCGCCGACAAAGTGACCGGCTACGTACTGGGCAAACCCTCATCCGATGAGCGAATCGCTATCGATCACTGCATAGATGAGGCATTACGCAGTTTAGCCCCCGCCATTCAAGGCGACTGGGCAAAAGCGATGAATCAACTCCACAGCTACAAACAGGGATAACATCATGGGTTTCAATTGCGGTATCGTCGGCTTGCCTAATGTGGGCAAATCAACACTGTTCAACGCCCTGACCAAAGCTGGCATCGACGCAGAGAACTTTCCGTTCTGCACCATTGAGCCCAACTCCGGCATTGTCGGCGTTCCCGATCCACGCCTAAACGTTTTGGCAGAGATTGTTTCGCCAGAGCGCGTGCTTCCCGCGACGATGGAATTTGTCGATATCGCCGGGCTGGTTGCCGGCGCCTCAAAGGGTGAGGGCCTGGGCAATAAATTCCTCGCCAATATTCGCGAGACCGATGCCATTGCCCACGTGGTTCGCTGCTTCGACAACGACAATGTTATCCACGTGGCCAACAAGGTCGACCCCGCTGCAGACATCGACGTGATTAACACCGAGCTCGCACTGGCCGACCTGGATGCCGTTGAGAAGCAACTACAGAAAGTCGTTCGCCCAGCCAAAAGTGGCGATAAAGACGCGATTGCCACCAAGAACCTGCTGGAAAAACTCCAGAGCCACCTGGACGAAGGCAAACCGCTTCGCTCACTTGAGCTGGACGACACCGAGCGCGTCCGCATGGGCAGCCTGCACCTGCTTACCACCAAACCAACAATGTATATCGCCAACGTCAACGAGGACGGCTTTGAAAACAACCCCCACCTCGACACCGTGCGGCGTATTGCTGAAGAAGAAGGCGCTATCGTTGTTCCCATCTGCAATAAACTGGAATCAGAAATTGCCGAACTGGACGACGATGAGAAAGGCGAATTCCTCGAAGAGCTCGGCATGGACGAAGCTGGCCTCGACCGCGTGATTCGCGCTGGCTATGAGCTGCTAGGCCTGCAAACCTACTTTACCGCTGGCGTAAAAGAAGTCCGCGCCTGGACCATCCCGGTAGGCGCCACGGCGCCACAGGCAGCCGGCAAGATTCACACCGACTTCGAAAAAGGCTTTATTCGGGCCGAAGTCATCGCCTACGACGACTACACCAACTACAAAGGCGAACAGGGCAGCAAAGACGCTGGCAAGTGGCGCCTGGAAGGCAAAGACTACATCGTCAAGGACGGCGACGTCGTGCATTTCCGGTTTAACGTCTAAGCCCCCTCACTCACGCTTGACAAGGCCCGCATAAGTCAGGAAAATGCGCGCCTTCTCGACAGAGAACAGTGGCAAGGTAGCTCAGTTGGTTAGAGCACAACACTCATAATGTTGGGGTCGGCGGTTCGAATCCGCCCCTTGCTACCATTATTCTAAAAAACCACCCAAGCGGTGGTTTTTTTTCGTCTTCAATAAATGCGCCCAAGCTGCCGGGCGGGTGAGAAACGCCGCCCCGGTTCGATGAAATGCGCCGCATTAAATCAATGCGCTGCATTTCAGACGGCAACGCCGCCCGAAGGGGCAAAACAGGCCTTAGCCTATTTTCGTGTATCCAGCTTGTTACCTTGTTAAAAGCTTAGCCGCCAACTTCCGATACGGGTAGCCCCTCTATTTCGCGCTCACCACTGATACCGTATAAGCCCATATAGGGTCGGGATGGCAAAAACTCTATGCTGTTCACAACTTTCCCATACGTGCTAGGAAATAAGCTAATATGCTTTTATTGTTGTGGACTTACTGCGATAAGCTAATCAACGACATACAGTTACCTAAGCAGTGCAGCAGTGATACTTCACCTATAAACAGCACTCGATAATAAAGAACAGAGGAAGAGGTTATGAAGTTCTTGTTCCGCGCCAGCCTGCTGGCATCGACGGCGGCGATCTTAGCAGCTTGCGGAGGCGGCAGTGATGGCGGCCCCAGCCTGACCCCCGGTGGCGGCTCGTCAGGAACAGGCGGTTCGGGCCAAACCACTGGCACCACTGAGTACCGTTTTGGTGCATTATCAGGTGGAAGCTTCAGCGCAGGAACAATCTCCACTAACCGCAGCAGCCTGGAAGCGGGCCAAAGCGCGGCGCTTAGCGTGTCGATTATCGACCAAAATGGGAACTTGGTGACAGAGGCAGCGAGCGTTCTGTTTAGCTCTCCCTGTATTGCATCAAGCTTATCAGAGCTCAGCGATAACAATATCGCCAATACCACCGGCACCATTACCACCACTTACACCAGCCGAGGCTGTGACGGCAACGACGTGATTACTGCGCAGACCAGTATTGGCGGAAATTCCTACACCGCGTCGGTACAACTTACCGCAACCCCCGCACCGCTGGGTTCTATCGGCTTCGTCTCTGCCTCGCCCCAGATTATCGGCATTAAGGGCTCGGGCGCCATTCCCGAGCAGTCGGTGGTGTCATTTAAGGTCACCAACTCCAGTGGCGGGCCGGTGCAGAATCAAACAGTCGACTTCACCCTGAATAATACTACCGGCGGCATTGGCTTGAGCACGACTCAGGATATTACCGACGCCAACGGTATTGCCTCTACAACGGTAACGGCGGGCACCATTGCCACCACCGTTAGCGTTAGCGCCAAGGCAACTCAAGGCAGCATTGAGAGCACCGCGCAGTCATCAGCACTAGCTGTTACCACGGGCATCCCGGATCAAAACAGCTTTTCGCTAAGCGCCTCCATTCTGAATATCGAAGGCCTGGCCTACGATGGCACAACAACTACGCTAACCATCCGCGCCGCTGACCGCTTTAACAACCCCGTGCCCGACGACACGGCAATCACCTTCCGCGCTGAAGGTGCTTCTGTTCAGCCCAGCTGCACCACTACCGGCGGCGCCTGCTCAGTGGAGCTCACATCTCAGCAGCCACGCCCCGCTGATGGCCGCGTTACTATTTTGGCAACCGCGGTTGGCGAGGAAAGCTTTGTCGACGCCAACCCGTCCAACGGCCAATACGACGACGCTGAAACCTTCACTGACTTACCTGAGGCCTTTTTGGATGAAGACGAAGACGGAGTGTTCGACGCCAACACCGAGCCCTATGTCGACCAGGACAACGAAGGCGACTATGACGGTGCCAATGGCAAGTACAATGGCCTGCTGTGCAAAGGCCCCAGCAACTGCGATACAAACTCGGAGCGGGTAACCCTGCGCGAAAGCATTGTTATCGTTCTCTCCGGCTCAAGTTTCAACGTAAACCTCAGCCCAGCCAGCGTTAACTTAGACGGCGGTACGGCAACCGTGGTGGTAAGCATTGCCGACATCAATGGCCAAGTGCCTCCGGCTGGCACCACCATCAAGGTAGAAACCGACCAAGGCACGATTAGTGGCCCAGCGCAGGAGACCATGTTGTCCACGAACGCTCAGGGGCCCGCGGTATTCGCGTTTCGCATTAAACAGGGCAGCAAAGCCGGGCAAGGAACGTTCAGCGTGGAAGTCACCACGCCTAAAGGCGTCATCTCCCGCGCATTTGCCAGTGTGAATCAGACCGTCACACCACCATAAGCGGTTTCCAGACGACAGCTAAAACCACTTGCCGGGGCTAACAATGCCTCGGCAAGCTGGTACACTTCACAGCCAATATCCATTGGACCTTCTGGGAACACCCCATGCTACGACCGCATATCCTGTACACCCTGCTGTGCTCAATTGTATTACTTTCGTCGGCTGCTCAGGCTGAGCCCCGCCATTACTCCTATCTAGAAGCCGCCTTCGCTTACCAAAGCACCGATTGGGGGCCTTTCGAAGAAGAGGAGAACTTCACCTTCCTCGCCAGTGCCGAGGCGTTTGACTATTTCCACGTACACGCCCGCTACAACGATGGTGATACCTATATGCCGCGAGGTGTTATTCAAGATGGGTGGTGGACCTACGGCATTGGCGCTCACTACTATCTTAACAACAGCACCTCTGTGCTGATCGGTGCCGACCGCCACGAGATGGACTCCCAGAGCCGCCGACCCAATCAACGCGGCTGGGAATATAAAGTGGGTGTACGCCATGATATCAATGCACGCTGGCGCCTTACGTTGGAAGCCGGGGAACACAATGTTGTGGTTGATGACGACACCACCTTTATCTTCGAAACGCTGTACCACCCTCGTCCGGATATCGGTTTCTCCTTCCGCGTAAGGGACTACGACAAGCTTGATCTAAGCTCCTACGAATTTGGCGCACGCTGGAGCTACTAACAGGCGTGGCAGCGCTGAGTAATTCACCGGCACTGTGCTAAAATCGCCATCTTTATTCAGCGCCCGCCCATGAGCAAATCAGACACCATTTACGCAAGGCCTCACAAAGCCTTGCAGCGCTTCGCCTTCGACGAGCAAGTTGTCGAGGTCTTCCCGGATATGATTCAACGATCTGTCCCGGGCTACGCGACGATAATTGCCATGACCGGCGTAATGGCCGGTCGCTATGCTCAACCAGAGAGCAACTGCTACGACCTCGGCTGTTCACTCGGCGCCAGCTCGCTCGCCATGGCGCGGGAAACTCAGGGGCGCAATATCCAGCTGATCGGTGTTGATAACTCTGCTGCAATGATTGAGCGCTGCCGTGAATACTGTCAGCAGTCCAATACCGACATCCACCTGCGCTGCGAATCCATTCAAGAAACAGAGATACGCAATGCGTCGGTTGTCGTACTCAATTTTACGCTGCAGTTTGTCCCTGAGGCTGAGCGCAATGCCTTGTGTCAGCGTATCAGCGACGCCATGCGCCCCGGCGGCGTATTGATCCTGTCAGAGAAGATCCGTTTTGCCGACCCCCACCTGCAGGAGCTAAATACCGACCTTCACCACGCCTTCAAGCGCGCCAACGGTTATAGCGAAATGGAAGTCGCACAAAAGCGCAGCGCACTGGAGAACGTTCTTATTCCCGAGACGCTGAGCCAACACCAAAGCCGCCTAAAAAACTGTGGCTTCACCAGTGTGGACGTCTGGTTCCAGTGTTTTAATTTTGCCTCGATGGTTGCCGTAAAATGAGCCACCCGCGGATGAACTACCAGGCCTTTCTCAGTAAGCTTGCGGGCAACGAGAACCTCGCCGCCTGGGCAAACCAACTGCCAGACCAGATTGACGCGGGCCTCAACCCCAAACGCTACGGTGACCTGCCCCGCTGGCAGCAAGCACTGAGCGCACTCCCCGAGCTCACCTCGCGCACCATTGATATGAACACCTCGCGTGTGCGCGCGCGCGGCGACATCACCCCGCAACAAAGCGAGCAGTTGCGCGAGGCCCTGATGGGCTTGCACCCCTGGCGAAAAGGGCCCTTTGAGCTTTTTGGCGTGCATATCGATACAGAGTGGCGCAGCGACTGGAAGTGGGAGCGCCTCAAAGACCATATTGCCCCACTCGCCGGACGAACCGTTTTAGACGTGGGCTGCGGCAGCGGCTACCACTGCTGGCGAATGCGCGGCGCCGGTGCAGAGCTGGTCGTCGGCATCGACCCCACGCCCCTGTTTGTCGTGCAATACTTTGCCCTGCAACACTATTTGCAAGACCCATCAGTCGCGGTGCTGCCGATGGGCATTGAGGCCCTGCCGGAAAAACTGGCGGCCTTCGACACCGTATTCTCAATGGGGATTTTGTATCATCGTCGCTCCCCCTTCGACCACCTAATACAATTGCGAGAAGCACTGGTCAGCGGTGGAGAGCTCGTGCTGGAAACCCTAATCATCGACGGCCAACTCGGCGAATGCCTGGTTCCCGAAGGCCGCTACAGCAAGATGGGCAACGTCTGGTTCCTGCCCAGCACGGCCACGCTAGAAAGCTGGCTCAGTAAAGCCGGATTCAAAAATATCCGGGTAGTTGATGTTGCACAGACCACCACGGACGAGCAGCGACGCACAGAGTGGATGCGCTTTCACTCCCTGGCGGAATTTTTGGACCCCGACAACCCTCAGCTAACCGCCGAGGGCCACCCTGCGCCCAAGCGGGCCGTCCTTCTTGCCGAAAAACCGTAAGCCCCAGCCAGCCGCGTGCCTACACGAAAATCTCGCACTGCGACACAGTGTTATTAGACATTGTTCATGCTTTGAGAAAAAATAGCCGTGGTGACAAGTGGCCATTTTTCAATCTATGGTACATTGCAGTAATGTGAAAGCCGCACTCATACCGGTGCTCGCTGACAATAAAGGACGCGCCCCATCCCATGGACGCAAAACAAGCGGATACAGTGATAGCGACAATGAGCTCGCTGACCAGCCGGTGGTTTGACGACCATCTGTACCGCTATTTGGAGCGCCTCCAAGACAATTTTCACCGCCGCGCATTAACGAGCAAGCACCCTGACGAGCAGCAGGCCCTGCTGACGCAGCAACGGCATATCCGCAGCGGTCAAGACGAAGCCTATCGACTGTTCTCGCGACACCTGCAGCACAATATTCGTGCCGCCCGCCCTTACAGCATGGGCGGGCATAGCAAGCTGGACCAACTGCTCGCCCGCAGCCAACAGCTGGGTAACGACGAACTGGAGAACGCCTGCGCAAGACTGTGCCGCGCCATCTCCCCCATGGCATTGCTGGCCGGCTTCCAACACCTGGCCAAGCCACTGCGGATTGATCCCGCCCACCTCAGCCAATGCCTGTCGCTGTTTAATGTTCTGATTTTGCGCGAAGCCCCCTTGCTCTACCAGCAGCTGCTGGCAGAACTAAATGGCGGCAACGCAGAAACAAGCAAAGGCATAGAAGGCTGGATCGCCCATATCGAGCAGCAGCTAAAGCAGCAAAATCTCAGCGCCCAACAACGCGCACTCAACGAGCTGCGCTTACAGCGCCTACGGGGCCGCAGCCGCCCGCAGGGCGACAGCAGCACCCTCAGTGACCAGCAGCTTATTCGCGAAGCCGCCGCCATATTCGGGCGCAGCCATGTGAATCGTCGGCAGCTGTCCGCGAGCATCCTGGCCTCGCTGAACACCCTGCAAACCATTGTTAGTAGTGTGGCGCTGCGCGACCGCCAGTTATTTCTCAACCCGCTTCATCCTGCGCGCCAAATCAGTCACCAGTTGATCGCAAGCAGCGAACGCTGGCAGCACGCTGACCCGAGTTTGCAACAGAATTTCGAACGCGCCACCCGCGATATCGTCAAACAACTCAGCGGGCAAACGCCATCTAGCGCAGACTTCAACGCGCTGCAGGAATCCGTGGATCAATGCTGCCAGCAGTTAGTGCAAAGCGCGAAACTCAACGACCGACGAAAGCTGCACGCCGAAGCGGGTAAACGCAGAATTACTCGGCTGCGCCGCAAGGTGCACGCCCTCATTGACCAGAAAACCCACGGCACCACGCTCTCCGCCAGTGTCGACAATTTGCTGTACGGCCCGATGACCAGTATTTTGCTTTACCACTGGCTCCGCCACGGCAGTAACAGCGACGCCCTGCGCCGCAACCTCGGCCTGGTTGATGACATCTTGTGGTACATCAAGCCCCACCGCGACTGGGCACTGTTGCGTAAAGCCAAAGACATGGGCGGTGATATAGAGCAGCGCCTGCTCGAAGGGCTCAAACGCATCAACCTCGACGACGACAGCGCCCGCTCCCTGGTTGACGAGCTCCACCAACTCAGACTCATTGCCTCCGGCATGTCGGGAATCAGCGGCCAAAGCGATCGACCTTGATCTGTGCCTTACTGCGGCTAGTTAAAGCAGTTATACTAAGCGGCCTCGATACACCCAGTGTGTCGCGCGACTATCCAGCCAACGCTTAGTGCATTTTAAGGTGACGATCTTGCAACTCGACCAAGCATCTACGGAACAATTACGCGAATGGGAAAGCGCTCTCAGCGCAGAGTACGAACAGCATAAAGCCGCAGGGCTTAGCCTCGACCTGACACGGGGAAAACCCAGCAGCGACCAACTTAGCCTGTCCGACGCTATTCTCGGCGTGCTCGGCAATGACCTGAGCAACGACGGCGGCATCGACCTGCGCAATTACGGCGGCCTGGATGGCATAGCAGAGTGTAAGCGCCTCTTCGCGCCGGTATTAGACGTCAACGAAGACGAGATTCTCATCGGCGGCAACAGCAGCCTTACGCTGATGTATTTCGCGGTACTGTTTGCATCACAAATGGGCTTTGGCGACCTCGGCAAAGGCTGGAAAGCAGGCGGCGATACCGTCAAATTTCTTTGCCCGGTTCCCGGTTACGACCGTCATTTCTCCGTATGCGAACACCTGGGCATCGACATGATCCCGGTGGCGATGAACGACAACGGCCCAGACATGGACCAAGTAGAGAGCTTGGTGAAGGCCGATTCCAGCATCAAAGGCATCTGGTGCGTTCCCCGCTTCAGCAATCCCACCGGCATTGTTTACAGCGATGACGTGGTAGCGCGCATTGCCAAGCTGGCAACACTCGCCGGCGACAATTTCCGCGTTTTCTGGGACAACGCCTACGCGGTACACAGTTTGAGCGACAATGCGCCCAAACTGTCCAGTCTGATGGCTGCGGCCCGCAAGGCGGGTACTGAAGACAGCGTGTACTTGTTTGGCTCGACCTCTAAGATCACCTACGCTGGCGCAGGTGTCGCCTTTGTCGGTATGTCTGCCGCCAACCTCAAAGCCTTTAAAGCCCACTTGGGCATGACCCAAATTGGCCCGGATAAAGTCAACCAGTTGCGCCATGCCCGCCTGCTTAAAGACAGCAACGGCCTGGCTGAGCACATGCGCCAGCACGCCGCCGTGTTAAAACCGCGCTTCGACAGCGTACTCAAGCACCTGAACGAAGGCATTGGCGACAGCGGCCTGCTCAGCTGGACAGCGCCCCAAGGTGGCTATTTTATTTCTGTGGATACCCTGCCTGGCCTGGCAAAACAGGTTGTGGCGATGGCAGCCGACGCCGGCGTAAAACTCACCCCGGCTGGCGCAACCTTCCCCTACGGCCAGGACCCAGAAGATCGCAATATCCGCATTGCACCCAGCGTACCCTCGCTGGAGGAAATTGACCGCGCGATGCAGGTGTTCGTCAACTGCGTAAAACTGGCCTCGGTCAGACAGCGCCTCGCCAATTAGGGCCGTTATCGGCGCAATAAAAAAGGGGCCGATTGGCCCCTTTTTCAATTGTGCGCCCTACTCGCCCGAGGGCCCCTTAGGTATCGGCTGACCTCCCATGGGGAAATGCCGCACATTGCTGCCACCCTCGGCATCCAGAATCTTGCCCGGCCCCTCTTTTTCCACTTCATCCACACGAATAATCGAGTGCATCGGCAGGTAACTGCGAGTCACACCACTGAACTCATTTTTCAGTTTTTCTTCACCCGGATTGACGACAATTTGCCCTGGATCACCGAAAACAAACTCTTCAACCTCAATAAAACCGTACAGCTCGCTCTGGTATATCGCGCGGGCATACAGCTCATACACCTGGTTGTTGTTGTGAAAAATCACCTTATAGATTGGGGACTTAGCCATAAAGCACACAGTTCTCTAGCAAACAGTAACGATCTCGCAAGCGCAAAAACGACCGCTCGCGCGGCGGCGGATCATACCACATGTCACCTCAAAGCACCGAACTCATTGGGCTTTAGCCGTTGACACCGCTATAATGTCGGCCCATTTTCTATCGGCTTGTCGCCACACCATGACTGAGAAAACCAAAAAACTGTATATCAAAACCCACGGCTGTCAGATGAACGAGTACGACTCCGCGCGTATTCAGGATCTGCTGGGCGTCAGTCACAACCTGGAGCCTACCGACAATCCCGAAGAAGCCGACGTCTTGTTGCTGAATACCTGCTCCATTCGCGAGAAAGCACAGGAAAAAGTGTTCCACCAACTTGGCCGCTGGAAAAAACTGAAAGACAAAAACCCCGACCTGCTGATTGGCGTTGGCGGCTGCGTCGCCAGTCAGGAAGGCGGAGATATTGGCCAGCGCGCGCCCTACGTTGACGTTATTTTTGGGCCGCAAACCCTGCACCGGGTGCCGGAGATGATCGACCAGCGCAAACCCGACGGCCCAGTGGTGGTGGATGTCACCTTCCCCGAGATCGAAAAATTCGACAGCCTTCCCGAGCCCAGCGTCGACGGCCCCAGTGCCTTTGTCTCCATCATGGAAGGTTGCTCCAAGTACTGCACCTTCTGCGTCGTTCCCTACACCCGGGGCGAAGAAGTCAGCCGGCCCTTTGACGACGTGATTGCCGAAGTGGCCCAGCTGGCCGCCAAAGGCGTGCGCGAAGTGAACTTGTTGGGGCAAAACGTCAACGCCTACCGCGGCGAAAACCACGAAGGCGAGATCGTCGATTTCGCAGAGTTGCTCGGCTTTGTCGCCCAGGTGCCTGGCATCGACCGCATACGCTATACCACCTCGCACCCGGTTGAGTTTAGCGACGCCTTAATTGAGGCCTACCGCGACATCCCCGAGCTGGTGGATCACCTCCACCTGCCCGTGCAAAGCGGCAGCGACCGTATTCTCGCGGCCATGAAACGCGGCCACGTTCAGCAGGAATACCGCGACAAAATCGCCAAACTGCGGGCAATCAGACCGAACATCAGCCTGTCTTCCGACTTTATTATCGGCTTTCCCGGCGAGACTGAAGACGACTTTAACGACACCATGAGGCTCATCGCCGACATCGGCTTCGACCACAGCTTCAGCTTTATTTACAGCGCCCGCCCCGGCACACCTGCCGCCCAACTGGATGACGACACTCCCGAGGCAGTGAAGAAAGAGCGCCTACAACGCCTGCAGCACCGTATTCTGCAGCAGGCTAACCAGATCAGCCGTCAGATGGTCGGCACACGGCAGCGCATTCTGGTGACAGGCGTCTCCAAAAAGGATCCAGGCCAGTTACAGGGGCGTACCGAGAACAATCGCGTCGTTAACTTTTCGGCGACCAATCACGCCCTGATCGGCGATTTTGTCGACGTAGTGATCACCGAGGCACTGCCGAATTCACTGCGCGCCGAATTGCTGAACTAGGCATCGGTTTTTGCCGATTCTCGTCAGCGAAGAATCGGCGTATTGTTAAGCCATTACTACTTGATCGCCAATGCGACACGCGGAGCACCATTGACAGCACAAGCGACACAGCGCGTTCTCACTCTCGAACCCAGCGACAGCCAGCACCTTTCGGCACTGTGCGGACGCTTAGACGAACACCTCAAATTGATCGAAGAACGCCTTCAGGTGCACATCGCTGCGCGCGCCAATACCTTTCAGGTTAGCGGCGAAGAGCGTGCCGTCGACGAAACGGTGCAACTGCTCAAACACCTTTATCGCGAGAGCGTCTCTGGCACGACACTCAACCCCGAGGCCATTCACCTTCGTATGCAACAGTCACATTTGGAAGAGTTGCCCCGCTCAGATAATGAGCCCGTCGTTATTCGCACCAAGAAGGGCAGTATCAAACCGCGCGGCGGCAATCAGCAGGGCTATGTGCGCGCGATTCAGAGCAACGATGTCAATTTCGGCATTGGTCCGGCCGGTACCGGTAAAACCTATCTCGCCGTTGCCTGCGCGGTTGAGGCGTTAATATCCCATCAGGTACAACGCATCCTGCTGGTCAGGCCTGCGGTAGAGGCCGGCGAAAAGCTCGGTTTCCTGCCCGGCGACCTGGCGCAGAAAATCGATCCCTATTTGCGCCCGCTGTACGATGCACTCTACGAGATGCTCGGCAACGACACCGTCACCAAGCTGATCGAGCGCAATGTGATTGAGATCGCGCCCTTAGCCTATATGCGCGGCCGTACGCTGAACGACTCCTTCATTATTTTGGATGAGGCGCAAAATACCACCCGCGAACAAATGAAAATGTTCCTCACCCGTATTGGCTTTGGCTCTACAGCCGTCATCACTGGCGATGCCACGCAGATCGACTTGCCACGCGGCACACCCAGCGGCCTCACCCATGTAATGAAGGTTCTCGACGATGTCGAAGGGATCAGCCTCACCTATTTTCAGGCCAAGGATGTGGTTCGCCACCCGCTGGTACAGAAAATTGTCGAAGCTTACGCCGCGTTTGACGACGAGATCGCTCGCTAGCAATGGCTGACGGCAACCCACTTGAACTGGAGGTGGACCTGCAAGTGGCCTGCGACCCGCAGCCGGGACTGCCCAGTGAGCAGCAATTGCGCGACTGGGCCAGCGCCGCACTCACCAATCGCCGCGATCAGGCGGAGCTGACCATTCGCCTGGTCGACGAGCAGGAAAGCCAGGCCCTCAATCGCGACTACCGCGGCAAAGATGCCCCGACCAATGTGTTGTCGTTTCCCGCGGACCTGCCCCCCGAGCTTGAGCTGCCACTACTCGGCGACCTGGTTATCTGTCGGCAAGTGGTTGAACGCGAAGCGCATGAGCAGGGCAAGGCGGTAAGCGATCACTGGGCGCATATGGTAATTCACGGTACACTCCACCTACTCGGTTTTGACCACATTGACGATGATGAAGCCGAGGAAATGGAATCTCTTGAGACTGCGCTGTTAAAGCAGCTCAATATCAATAACCCCTACGAGGCGCAGTTAGCGCCGGGCGACTAGGCCACAGCGAGGACAGCACACAAAATCATGAGCGAAGACCGATCTAGCAGCGATCCGGGTGACAAATCCTGGATCGAAAAAATTGCCCATGCATTTTCCTCTGAACCCAAAACCCGCGAAGACCTGCTCGATGTATTAGCCGTTGCTCGTCAGAATGAAGTGATTGATGACGACGCCACCAGCATCGTCGAAGGTGCCATGCATATCAGCGAAATGCAGGCGCGGGAAATCATGATTCCCCGGCCGCAAATGGTGGTGCTGAAGATCGAGCAACCCCTCAGCGAACTGCTGCCGATCATCATGGAAACCGGCCACTCCCGCTACCCCGTTATAGGCGACACACTGGACGAGGTCCTGGGCATATTGCTGTCCAAGGATCTATTGCCCCTGCTGTGGAAAACCGGCAACACCGACGACATCGACCTACGCACCGTGCTGCGCCCCGCCACCCTGGTACCAGAGAGCAAACGCCTGAATGTGCTGCTGCGTGATTTCCGCGAAAAGCGCAACCACATGGCCGTTGTCATCGACGAATACGGTGGCGCCGCAGGGCTGATTACGATCGAGGACATCCTCGAGCAGATCGTTGGCGACATTGAAGACGAATACGATGAAGAAGACGACCTGCCGATCCGCAAGATCGCCGATAACGACTTCGTGGTAAAAGCGCTCACGCCCATTGAAGAGTTCAACACCTACTTCAATGCAAATTTAAGCGACGACGAGTTCGACACCATCGGAGGCTTGCTACTGCAGTCCTTTGGCCACCTGCCCAGCCGCAATGAAGTGGCCCAGCTGGAGCATTTCGAATTCAAGGTGGTCAATGCCGACCACCGCCAGATTCATTTGCTGCGCATGCGCGAGCTGGCCAAGGACGACGCGTAAAAACTTGAACTCCCCTCGCGCTTACGGTCTACAATAGCCGGGCAGCGCCGCCCAAGAGGGGAGTTTTATGCCAGACAGCAGCACACTTGCGTCACTCAATGCCATTGCCCACAGCATTATTAGCTACAGCGCATTGGTAATCGTGGGTTTAATCGGGGCCGGACTTATCTACCTCGCCGTGCTCTACTACCGCGACGTCACCCAAACCCAGCACGCCATTCGTCGAAACTACCCGCTGATCGGTCGCTTTCGCTATTTCTTCGAACACCTCGGCGAATTCTTTCGCCAGTATTTCTTTGCCATGGACCGCGAAGAGCTGCCCTTTAATCGCTCCCAACGCTCCTGGGTATACCGCGCCGCAAAAAATATCGACAACACTGTCGCCTTCGGTTCTACGCGACCACTGAACCACAGCAACGAAGTGCTGTTTATGAACTGCCTATTCCCCACGTTAAGTGAAGACGCCGCACCCACCCACAGCGTAACCATTGGCGAAGGCTATTGCCGTGAACCTTTTAGCAGTGCCGCCATATTCAATATTTCCGGCATGAGCTATGGCGCCATTTCCAAACCGGCGGTGCAGGCCCTGGCCGCCGGCGCGCGCGAAGCGGGAATCTGGATGAACACCGGCGAAGGCGGCCTCACCCCCTATCACCTGGAAGCGGGCTGCGACATCGTCTGCCAGATAGGCACCGCTAAATACGGCGTTCGCGATGCCGAGGGCAAACTCAGCGACCAACGCCTTGCCGATCTTGCCAGCCACCCGCAAGTACGCATGTTCGAGCTGAAACTCAGTCAGGGCGCCAAGCCCGGCAAAGGGGGCATTCTGCCCGGCGGCAAAGTCACCGAAGAGGTCGCCACCATTCGGGGCATCCCCGTTGGCCAGGATTCCATCAGCCCCAATGGCCACCCGGATATTCGCAGTATCGACGACCTGCTCGACACCCTGGCGCGCATCCGCCGCGTTACCGGCAAGCCGGTGGGTTTCAAAATGGTGCTGGGCTTCAGCGAGTGGCTGGACGAGCTGGGCGAAACCATTCACCGCCGCGGGCTGGAATTTGCCCCCGACTTCATCACCGTCGACAGCGCCGACGGCGGCACGGGCGCGGCCCCGCAGAGTTTGATCGACTATGTCGGCCTCCCGCTGCGCCGCAGCTTGCCGCTGGTGGTCGACAAGCTCAACGAGTACCGCTTGCGCGAGCGGGTAAAAGTGATTGCTTCGGGCAAAATGATCAACCCCGCCGAGGCAGCCTGGGCGATTTGCGTTGGCGCAGACTTTATCGTCAGCGCCCGCGGCTTTATGTTTGCCCTGGGTTGTATCCAGGCATTGCAGTGCAACAAGAACACCTGCCCAACCGGTATCACCACACACGACCCGGAGCTACAGCGTGGCCTTGTGCCCGCCGACAAAGCTGCCCGGGTGGCCAATTACGCCAAAAACCTAATGCATGAGGTGGGGGTTATCGCCCACTCCTGCGGCGTTCGCGAAGCCCGCTCACTGCAACGCAAACACGTGTATCTGATAGACGAACGCGGCGTCCCCGAGCCACTGAGCCTTCGCTATCCGGACAAAACGCCGCGCCCCGAATACCTGATCGCCAGTACCGCCGACGAGGCACTTACCCCCTGACCCAGCGACTGATCGCACCCCGGAGCCCCCACCGCCCATGAAACGGATTATTGCGCCGCTAGCCGGCGCACTTATCACCCTGTCTCTCGCCCCTTTTCATTACTGGCCACTCGCCATAGTGGCGATGGCGGCACTGGCCTGGTGTCTGGATGACTGCACAGCAAAGGAAGGTTTTTTGCGCGGCTGGCTGTTTGGCAGCGCCAGCTTTCTTGCCGGGGTGTCGTGGATCTATGTCGCCATGTATGTCTACGGCAATACCTCCGCCCTGCTCTCAGCTCTTATGACCATCCTGTTTTGTCTGGGCTTGGGGCTCGTCACCGGGCTGTTCGCCTATGTGTACAGCCGCTGGCTGCGCGACGGCAAGGGCGGCCGGCTGCTGGGCTTTGCCGCCGCCTGGGTGATTTTTGAGTGGTTTCGCGGCTGGTTTCTCACCGGGTTTCCATGGCTCTACCTTGGCTACAGCCAGTTGGAAACCCCGCTATCCGGTTGGGCACCCGTTGTTGGGGTGTACGGTTTAAGCTTTGTGGTGGCCCTCAGCGGCGCAGCGGTAAGCCATCTACTCACCACCAAACACAGAACCAGTCGCTGGCTGCCAATAGCTGGCTGCATCGCATTGTTCGGCCTCGGCGCGTCCCTGCAAACGATTGAATGGACACAAGCCACCCAGCAGCCCCCCCTCCGCATTGGCGCCGTGCAGTCCAATATCACTCAAGAAAAGAAGTGGGCCTATAGCCATTACTGGGACACCCTCGAACTCTACGATGTCACCTCAGAACAACTGTGGCCCCAGGTGGATGTGGTGATTTGGCCAGAGGCTGCCATTCCCGCCCTGTATCGCAACGCCGAAACCTTCTTTGACTACATTCGCGAGCGCGCTGCCGCCTCGAACACCGCGCTGATCACCGGCGTTCCCACTAAACAGGGCGACGACATCTACAACTCGGCAATGGTCATCAATGGCGGCGAAGGCCTGTACCACAAACAGCGTTTGGTCCCTTTCGGTGAATACGTTCCGCTCGGTAGCCTGCTGCGCGGTCTGATCGGCTTTTTTGACCTGCCCATGTCCAGCTTTAGTCGTGGCGACGCTGACCAGCGCCCCCTCTCAGCCAAGGGTTGGCAATTTGCGCCATCGATCTGCTACGAGATCGTGTATCCCAACCTCGTGGCGCGTGGCGCAAGAGACGCAGACGTCTTATTCACCATCAGCAACGACGCCTGGTTTGGCGACTCGATTGGCCCCGCCCAACACATGCAAATGGCGCAGATGCGGGCACTGGAAAATGGCCGAGAACTCATCCGCGTTACCAGCACAGGTATCACCGCCATCGTCGACCACCGCGGGCATATCACCACGCGCATTCCGTCTTTCACTCACACCACGATGACCGGCGAGGTAAACGCCCGCAGCGGCCGCACACCGTTTAATTACGCCCAGTCCACACCTATTATCGCCCTGTGCTTTGCACTGGCGCTTACCGCGCTGCGCCGCCGCCCACAGCAAGGCAGCTAAATGCTTGCGAATTCGCATGGGCGACGCCGCGACAAGCTGTTAAAATGCTGGGCTTTGTATCGCCGAGCCCCGCGCTTGCCAACCCCAGAGACCGACATCGCCAATGGACCAACATTACACCCCCCGCGACATTGAAGCTCGCGTACAGCAGTACTGGCAGGAACACGGTAGCTTCACTGCCGTGGAAGATGACAGCCGCGAAAAATACTACTGCCTGGCCATGTTCCCCTACCCCAGCGGCAAGCTGCATATGGGCCATGTTCGCAACTACAGCATTGGCGATGTTATTTCGCGCTACCAGCGCATGTTGGGTAAAAATGTTCTGCAGCCAATGGGCTGGGATGCCTTCGGCCTACCGGCAGAAAACGCCGCGGTGAAAAACAACACCGCGCCGGCAAAATGGACCGTCGAAAATATCGACTATATGCGCGGCCAACTGCAGCAGCTGGGCTTCGGCTACGACTGGAAGCGCGAATTCGCCACCTGCAAATCCGACTACTACCGCTGGGAGCAGTGGTTCTTCACCCGCCTTTACGAAAAAGGCATGGTCTACAAAAAAACCTCTGCGGTGAACTGGTGCCCGAACGACGAAACTGTACTGGCCAATGAGCAGGTTATCGATGGCGGTTGCTGGCGCTGTGACACCCCGGTGGAGCGCAAAGAAATTCCTCAGTGGTTTATTAAAATCACCGAATACGCCGAGCAATTGTTGAACGACCTCGACCAGCTGGACGGCTGGCCAGAGCAGGTGCGCACCATGCAGCGCAACTGGATTGGCCGCTCTCAGGGCGTACAAATGCGCTTTGACCTGGGCGAAGCCGTCGCCGGCCACGACCACTTTGAGGTCTACACCACCCGTCCCGACACCCTTATGGGCGTAAGCTATGTCAGCCTGGCTGCCGAGCATCCCATTAGCCTGGCGCTGGCCGAGAACAACGCCGAACTGGCGGCCTTTATCGACGAATGCCGCCACAGCTCAGTTGCTGAAGCCGACATGGCCACCATGGACAAAAAAGGCATGGCCACTGGCATCAACGCTCTCCACCCCATCACCGGCGAGCCGGTACCGGTGTGGATCGCCAACTACGTGTTGATGGACTACGGCACTGGCGCCGTCATGGCGGTGCCCGCGCACGACCAGCGCGACTTTGAATTTGCGCAGAAATACCAACTGCCTATTCAGCAAGTGATTGCGGCGGACGATATCGACCTCGGCCAAGCAGCGGCCACTGAGAAAGGCCCGCTCATCAACTCCGGTGAGTTTGACGGCTTGAATTTCGACGAGGCCTTTACCGCCATCGCCGACAAACTCACCGCACTCGGCAAAGGTCGCGTCACCACGAACTACCGCCTGCGCGACTGGGGCGTTTCCCGTCAGCGCTACTGGGGCGCCCCCATTCCGGTGTTCAATCTGCCGGACGGCGGCGAGATCGCCGTGCCCGCGGACAAACTCCCCATCCTGCTGCCCGAAGATGTGGAAATGGACGGCGTGCAATCGCCCATCAAAGCCGACCCCGAGTGGCGCAAAGATGAGCTGAACGGCCAGGCCGTCGAGCGCGAAACCGACACCTTCGACACCTTTATGGAGTCCAGCTGGTACTACGCTCGCTTCACTTGCCCCGACTATGAAGACGGCATGCTCGACCCCGTTCGCGCCAATTACTGGCTGCCCGTCGACCAGTACATCGGCGGTATTGAGCACGCGATTCTCCACCTGTTGTACGCACGCTTCTTCCACAAGCTGATGCGCGACGAAGGGCTGGTGCATTCCGACGAGCCGTTCACACAACTGCTTTGCCAAGGCATGGTGTTGAAAGACGGCGCAAAAATGTCCAAGTCCAAGGGCAACACCGTCGACCCGCAGGCACTCATCGAAAAATACGGCGCCGACACGGTACGCCTGTTTATCATGTTTGCCGCCCCCCCAGAGCAAAGTCTGGAATGGTCTGACAGCGCAGTTGAAGGCGCTAACCGCTTCCTGCGTCGGCTGTGGAAACTGGTTGCCAACCACCTGGAGGCTGGCGCCGCACCGACGCTCGACACTGGCAGACTGACAGCAGATCAGCAGGCCCTGCGTCGCAAAACACACGAAACCATTGCCAAAGTCAGCGACGACTTCGGCCGGCGCCAAACGTTCAATACCGCCATTGCCGCCGTCATGGAGCTGGTCAACGAACTGTCGCGCTTTGAGCGTAAGACCGATCAGTGCCTCGCCGTTGAACGCGAAGCCCTGGAAGCCGCCGTTGCCCTGCTGTCGCCAATCGTGCCGCATATCAGCCACGAATTATGGCAGCAACTCGGGCACAGCGAAGCCGTGATTGACGCCTCCTGGCCAACCGTTGACGAAT
This sequence comes from Spongiibacter sp. C9W, assembly GCF_057370015.1. Classification (NCBI taxonomy): domain Bacteria; kingdom Pseudomonadati; phylum Pseudomonadota; class Gammaproteobacteria; order Cellvibrionales; family Spongiibacteraceae; genus Spongiibacter; species Spongiibacter sp. C9W. The sequence goes on along the minus strand of NZ_CM170672.1, from coordinate 2,851,112 downwards.
CCGCCCTGGTTCGCAGTAGTATCGAAATGGTGATTCAGGTAAACGGTAAAGTGCGCGCTAAAATGGAAGTACCTGCCGACGCCGATGCTGAGACCATTAAAGCGATGGCCAAGGCCCAGGAAAATGTGCAGAAATTTATCGACGGCCTGACTATCCGCAAGGAAATTGTCGTACCCAAAAAACTGGTGAATATCGTTGCGAATTAATGCGCTCGTACTCATTGCTGCCATGTTGCTGCTAAGCGCTTGCGGTTTTGCCCTGCGCGGCAGCACTGGCATTGCCAGCACGCTGCAACCGATTTATGTCGGCGGTAGTCGCGACAGCCAAGAGTTACAGCAGGCCCTGCGCCGGCAACTGCAAATCAACCAGGTGGGCACCACGCGCAAACGCGGCCAAGCTCAGCTTATTGCCGAAGTCCAGCTATTGCGCTACGACAAGCGCAGTATCGCTCTCGACCGCGAGGCCCGCGATGCCGAATACGCCCTGTTCGAACGCGCCCGCCTCAGCCTGTTCAGTCCCCAGGGCCAGCTGCTCAAAGGCCCCGTTGTATTGGAACAGCGCCGGCTCGTTGTAAACGATGCCAACAACCCCGTCGGCGAGGAAACGGAATCCAGCATTGTGCGCGCCGAAATGCGTGAACAACTCAGTATCCGTCTCGCCCAGCAGCTTGAGTACTGGTCGCGACAGCTACCAGCGGACCCCGCCAATGCGACTGCGCCCTGAGCAACTTGCCAGCCAGTTAACCAAGCAGCTGCTGCCCGTGTATCTATTGAGCGGCGATGAGTTGCTCATTCAGCAGGAATGCGCCGACGCTATCCGTCAGCACTGCCGCCAACACGGCATCGCCGAGCGCGACGTTCTGGAGGCCGAGCGCGGTTTTGACTGGAATGCCTTGCTGGAAGCGGGCCAATCCCTATCACTATTTGCCGACCGCAAACTGATAGAGCTGCGTCTCGGCGGCGCTCGCATGGACCAGAAAAGCTCCGCTGCCCTGCAACAGTACTTAGAACACGCCGACGGCAGCAATATTCTGCTTATCACCTGTGGGCGTCTCGACAGCCGCAGCCTCAATGCCAAATGGGTAAAGGCAATCGACCAAGCGGGCGCCGTCATGCAAATTTGGCCGGTAGACCGCCGCCAGCTTGGCGGCTGGATACAGCAGCGCCTTAAAGACAATGGTATGAGTGCTGACCGCGAGGCCGCCGAGCTGCTCGCCGACCGAGTGGAGGGTAATCTGCTCGCCGCAGACCAAGAGATTCAAAAGCTAAAAATTTTACTCGGCGAGCAGGCCGTCAGTGTTGAGACTGTCGCCGCCGCCGTGGCAAGCAGCGCCCGCTACGATGTATTCAAATTGATCGACGCCGCCCTCGCCGGTAACGCCGCCTATGCGCTGAACATGTACAACGGCCTGGTAGCCGAAGGCAGCGAAGAAATTCCCATGCTCGGCGCCATCAGCCGCGAGCTGCGCAGCCTCTACAACTGCGCTGCCGCCATTGAACAAGGCAATGGCATCGATCGTGTACTCGACGGTGCGCGGGTGTGGGACAAGCGTAAAAATCTCTACAAGCGCTGCCTAGGCCAACACAGCGTCGGCTCACTTTCTCGCCTGCTGCAACTCGCCGGCCGTCTGGATGCCGCGCAAAAAGGCCAGAGCGACGAATCACCTCGCCTGCTGTTCACCGAACTTGTCACCGGCCTCGCTGGTCAGCCAATTATTACTGGCTAAGCGCGCGACTGATCACCCGCTCAACATCAGCCGCTTCCGGCATCGGCAACTGCACACTGCGCAGCATCGAGGGGTCGCCCGCCATTGCAGGCAAGCGGTACCGCAATACCAAACCCGGGCCGCGATAGCCCATCTGCCTATACGGTCGATGGTAGGGGTTGGCTTCGTCCTCGGCGCGAGCGCGCGGGCACTGCCAAAGCGACGCGTAGTGGACGAGGTAGACCGCATCGATCTGGTCCATCGCAATCGATAGCGGCACGACGCTATAGCGGTCAAAAATTCGCAGCCCCGCCAGCACAGGTTGGCCCTCGCCTTGCCGCCATTCCAGCTCGCTGCGCGTGACATAACCGCGCCGCAGCACTGCCACCACCACGACGAACATCAGCAGCCACGCCCACCACGGCAGCGCCACGGGCTTAATCAGGGAGACCAACATCAGGCTCATCCCGAGTGACAAGAGCCCGCACAGCCACCACGGCGACTGCGCCCGCTGAACTCGCCTCATAAGGCCTCCACTTACCAATTGTGCCAGCGGGTTATTATAGCCATTGTGGGTGCTGCCGCGACGCGCCCCCTACATGCGCTTTGACCTACTCACGGCCTTCTCAATATTTTATAAAACAAAAACACCGCAGGCGGAGAGCCACCTGCGGTGTTTGGGTGAATGTGCTTCCCTGCCGACATCCGTGCCTAGAGCAGTCCCTGCCAGTGGCGCATCCCTATCTGGCCACTCGAAATTTACGCTACAGGTCCCGGCGACTTTGGTTGGGTAGCTCAAGCAGCTTAACCGTGCCCTCGGCTGTGCCGTCTGTCATGTAGGCATGCAGGGTGGGTGTCTCCGAGTTGTCATAGGCTGAGAAAAACAACTTGCCGGCCACCTCGCCGCTTACTAAGGGCGCGTTTGCATAGCGAGCCAACAGCGGCCGTGGCGCTGAAGACAGATTATCGCCAGTGGTCAGGTCGTTAGTTTCCAGCACCAGCGAGGTGCCTTCAGCGCTACCGTCGGTTTTCCACAGCTCTTCACCAACCGCCGTGCCGTCAATAACGGTGTCAGCCACGAAGTAAATGGTGCCCTCAACTTCGGTGAACAGCTCACCGAACTGCGTCCGTGATTTCACGCCCGTGTAGGTGGTCATAGTGTCGCCGGGGTGCATGGAGGCAAAGGTGAACTCCCCGTCTTCAAACGCAGTGCGATACACGTTGTTGGTGGTCACAACGAACAAGCCCAGCGAGGTGGCGTAAAACCTCGAGGCAAACAGCCCCTCGGGGAAATTACCACTCTCCTGCAGTGTGGTGCCGTCATAGGCATAGACATGGCGGGTGAAGTTAGCGGCATTGATCCTGCGGTCAGCATAGAAGTACAGCGTATCGCCCACCACCGTTAAATTCTGAACGAAGGTCACATCCTCACCCATCTCGCGGCGCACATCACTGCCGTCTTCCGCCACGCTGTACAGTAGCAACGAGCTTTGGTTGTTGGGGTCATTGTTGGCCAAAAAGAACAGCCGCCCGGCAAAGCTGGTCAGGCTATGCAGCTTAATATTCGTGGGGTAGTAATCGCCGTCTGCCAGCACATAGGGCGTATTTGCTGGCGCTTCAGCGCGCTGCACCGCCAGCGATTCGTTCGGCTGCTTTACGGCCACACTACCACCAACCGGCTCACCTTCAACAAACACCAGCTGCGTCCCTTCCTGGCTGCCATCGCTCACGTACAACGCAGGGACATTACTGCTATCTGATTTTACCCCTCGGCCAAGGATAAAGATTGAGTTGCCGACCACTTGCATGCCTTGAATGTTTTTTGAATCCTCGCCACCCACATCAATCTCTGTCAGCGTTTCCGCGTCGAGATCGTAAACAAACAGCTCCCTAGCGAAGTCCGTTGTACCCGCGCTGAACGCCAGCTTGCCATCCATCCACTGTAAATCCAGCGGACCGCTACTGCCTTCGATATCCACCAGCACTGATGTGCCGGCCTCGGTGCCGTCACTGACCCGCAGCTCACGCCCCTCGTTGGGGGATTGGGCACTAAAATAGAACTTTCCATCATCAAAAAGTATCGGGTTTCGGCCGTTAAATTGTTGTATCGCCGGCTGTCCTTCATTGAAGTCCTTCAGCAAGCCCGTGCCCTCAGCGCTGCCGTCAGTGGCGTACATGTCGAACTGTTTGGGAATTGACGTGCTGTTCACAGGAAAGAGCAGGCGCTCAACACTTCCCGGCGTGCCCTCCGGCACACTGGTGGTACTGCCACCACCACTTCCACCGCCACAGGCAGCAAGGGTGAACATAGCGCCCGCCAGGGCTGCTTGGAAAAAAACGGGTCTCTTCATCGTGCTTAAATCTCTCAGTCACCTAACAGGAACACTTGTCGTCGGATGGAATTTAAGCAAAGCCATAAAAATAAAACTTCACTCTGATGGGCGAAGCCAACAGAATGACAGGCTGCGACACTATGGTCTGACTCTGTCTGAACGATGCCCCAATGAAAGCACCTGCTAACGACTACTTACCCGACCTCCCGCTGGAAAGTCAGATCACCCGCGAACGGCACAATTTGTTTATGGCAGAAGTGGGGTCTCGTATTGTGGTTTCCGCAGCCATAGCCCTGGCCTTGCTGCTGCCGTTTAACAGCGCCATGAGCCGGGCTGATGCACTGTTGTGGGCGACGCTGGTGCTAACAACCAGCGTCGTTTCACTGCTGGTCGTCAGCTTCTACAAACGCCACCGCGACAGTGAAAGTGGCAAAATCAAGAAGTGGCACGCCATCAATATTGGCATGGCGCTGATGTGGAGCGGACTCTGGTGCGTTGCGCCCTATCTATTTTTTGACGGCGCCAGCACCGAGAAAATTTTAGTCTTCCTGCTTGTTATTACCCTGATCAGCTCCACACCCTCGGTGTCCATGGGCGTGTACCCCGATATCTTCATTAGTTTTATTACGCCGCTGTTTATCTCTCTGTCGCTCTATCTAATCCGCTTTCACGCAGAGCAAAGCTGGTTCATCAAAGGCATCCCCTTACTCACCTTGTGCTCACTGACCGCGTTCAGCCTGTTCATACACAAAGCCCAGCTCAACAATATTCGTTTGCGCATCGAGGCCGATATCGCCCGGCGCGACGCCGAGCGCGCCAATCGCAGCAAGAATCAATTTATGGCGGCGGTCAGTCACGACCTGCGCCAGCCACTGCAAGCCGCGTCGCTTTACGCCTCGCTGATTAACGAGCAGGGCGATGCACCGAGCCGTGAGCTCAGCGAAAAAATCCTCACTGCCATCGCCTCCGGCGGGGAGTTGCTGGAGCAATTACTGCTGTTATCCCGCCTGCAAAGCCGGCACTTCTCCGCCAAACCCCAGCCCTTCAGTCTGGATGAGCACCTCGCCAAGCTCATCAATGAGTGCTTACCTCAGGCCCAACAAAAAGGCCTGGCACTACACAATGATGTGCAGCGCCAACACTGGCTTAATACCGACCCGCTGTTATTTGACCAGCTATTGCGCAACCTGCTTGGCAACGCCGTTAAGTACACCGAACGCGGCACCGTTCGGCTTAGTAGCCACCACACAGAAAAACAGCTCGAACTCACCGTTAGTGACACCGGCATCGGCATTGACCCGATGCGCCACGACAGTATTTTTAAGGAATTTACCCAGCTAGCCAGTCGATCCAATGACGCCGAAGATGGGCTGGGCTTGGGCCTGAGCATTGTCCGCCGCGTCTGCGAGCTATGCGGGCTCACATTGCGCGTGGACTCCACTCCCGGCCAAGGCAGCCGCTTCACCGTCGCACTGCCGCTAGCGGAAAAACCCAGTGCGGCGCCGGCAAGTGAAGGGGCTCCTCTACCGCCTGGGCGCCAGCTGCGCATTATTGTTGTGGACGACGACCCACGTATCACCGACGCATTGTCGATGGCGCTGGTGGAATGGGGCGCCGATGTCTACGCCTTTAACAGCCTGGCAGAAGCGCTCGCCGACCTGCCCGGCGCCGACGAGATGAACCCTGATGTGATTATTAGCGACGGCCAGCTCGCCAATGGCGACACTGCCAACGATGTATTTGCTGCACTAACGTCGAGATGGCCACAGCCTGTGCTCAAAGTCGTGCTCAGTGGCAATAGCCGCGGGCAGCATGAACAAACATTCAACGCCGATGCCCTGCTACTCAAACCCGTTGCCCTGCCGGAGCTGCTACAGCGTATCGCCTCGCTGTGCGCGCCAGATACGCTTACAAGAGCTTAAGGGAGCGGGCTTTTTCCAGGCAGGCGGTACGGTTGGGCACATCCAATTTATCAAACAGCAGCCGCAGATGGGTTTTCACGGTGTTCAAACTCACCGACAGACTGCGCGCAATTTCCTTATTACTTTGCCCCTGCTGAAGCAGGGCCAATATCGCCCCCTGTTGGCGGCTGAGCTTAATACTGGGTGCGGCGGTTTGGCTAGCCAACAGCCGGTAGGATTCCGAAAAATAGCCTTCGCCAGCCATGACCTTCGTCACCGCCGTCACCAATTCGGCAGCGGCCTCAGACTTGTCGACAAAACCATCCACCGACAGGCGCTGGGATTTTTCCACCACGTCCTCATCGATGGCGCCAGAGCATAACAACACCCGCAGCGTGTGCCGCGAACTCGCCAAAATCCGTAACAGCGACAGTCCATCCAGATCCGGCATGGCCACATCGACGATCAACAAATCGGCAGCGGCCAACGCCGCCTCATCGCCCAATAGCGCCTGCGCACAACCGTATTGCCCCACCTCACAGCCGGGCAGTTTCGCCTGCAGGGTCAGCGCCAGAGCCTCGGCAAACATCAAATGATCATCAACAATTAAAACCTTCAAGGAACTTCTCTATTGTTATTGGCGACGACATAGTAGCCCAGAATGCACTGGCAAAATAAGCTGGGGTTCACCCTTATCCGGCTCGGCACCGCACATCATTACGAGCCGTTAAGTTACCCCATGGCTCATGCAGTGATAGGCTAGGCGCAAATAATGGATAAGACCTATGGCACTGATACACAGCATTTCTCACAACGGCATCGAGGGCATACGCCTGGGCCGTGTTAACCGACGTGGCGGCTACCACCTTACCGCCAGTTGCATCGTCTACCGTTTGGGCGACACCGTCATCGATACCGGGCCGTCGCGCGAGCGCGAGGCATTGAGCGGGCACTTTGCCGACATTGCCGTTCGCCAGGTGGTGCTGACCCACCACCACGAAGACCACAGCGGCAATGCCGACTATTTTCAGCGCGAACACGGCGCCGCGCTTTACAGCCACCCGAATAATCACGACAGGCTAAAAGCGGGCATGCGCCTGTCGGCGATCCGTCGAATGACCTTTGGTAATGTTCCCGCTTGCCAGCCCGCAACCCTGCCTACGCATATCGACACCAGCAGTGGCCACCGGCTGATTCCCATTCACACCCCCGGCCATACCTCCGATCTGGTGTGCTATCTAGAGCCCAATGAAGGCTGGCTATTTTCAGGCGATTTATATGTTTCCAGCCGGCTGAAATACATGACCATTGAAGACAATGTGGGCGAGTGGATCGACAGTCTGGAGAAAGTGCTATCACTCGACTTCGACACGCTGCTCTGCTCTCACCGCGCGGTTGTGAGCAATGGCAAAGCCGTACTGCAGGAAAAACTGGACCATATTCGCGGCTTTCGCGATGAGGTGGCAGCCCTGCACCGCTCTGGCCTTAGCGAGCGCCAGATAACGCGCAAACTGCTCGGGCGCGAAGACGCCAACGCCCTGCTCTCACTCATGCATATGAGCAAGCGCAATATGGTCAGCGCCAGTTTGGCCAGCCTCGGGCTGGCCTAGCGCCGACTAACAGACTTAGCTTTCCACGCGGTGTAGCGCGCACACCTTATTGCCGGAGGGGTCGCGCAGATAAGCGAGGTACAACTTGCCAATTGCCCCCTCGCGCACGCCCGGCGCATCTTCACAAGACGTTCCACCATTGGCCACGCCGGCAGCATGCCAGGCATCGGCTTGTTCCGGGCTGCTCGCGGCAAAACCAATGGTGCTGCCATTGCCATGACAGGCGGGCTCACCGTTAATTGGTGGCGTAATGGCGAATACACCGCTGGCGGTGAAATAAAAACAGCGACCGCGCTCGTCCATCATTCCCGGCTCATAGCCCAAGGCGCCGAGAATCGCATCGTAAAAACGCTTTGATTCAGCGACATCATTCGCACCCACCATTACATGACTGAACATATCTCTTCCTTACTGTTGAGCAAAAACGGCTAGCACTATAGCGCGTTATTCCCATTCGGTGGATGCGAAGGACGGACAAGATAGCGCTTATTGCTCGCCGACTTTGGCCATCCAATCCAGCACATTGCTAAACACTTGCTCTTTGCCCAGTTCATTAAAGATCTCGTGGTACATGCCGTCGTAGATCTTTAGCGCCTTATTGTCACTGCGCAATTTGGCGAAGAACCGCTCGCTGCCCTCGCAGGCACTGATGGCATCAGCGCCGCCGTGCATCAGCAGCATCGGCAACTCAATGTTCGGCGCATCCTGCATCACCTGCTGCTGGGCCTGAATGAACGCCAAAAACATACTGGGGGTCACTTTGCCGTGGTTATAAGGATCGCGCTGCTGGCTCTCCCCCACGCTGGCATCGCGGCTCAACTGGGCGACATCAATCTCGTTACTAATAGGCAGGCTGGGCCACAGTGTGGCAAGTACGCGGCTCAGCGCCAGCTTCCAGGGCGCGGGTGCAAAACCCAACTGAAAAGCGGCGCAGCTTAAAAATACGCCATCGATACCCTCGGGGTTTTCAGTCGCTATACAGGCTGCGATCAAACCGCCCAGGCTGTGCCCACCCAGAAAATGCACGGCAGGCTGATGACTCTGGGTGTGCAGGATCGCGGCCTTAACATCGTCACAATACTGCGAGAACCGCTCGATATGGCCGCGTTTTCCGGGGCTCTGACCACTGCCGCGCAGGTCGGCCATCACCAGGCCAAGGCCCGCATCGTTAAACGCCTTCGCTACATGGGCGTAGCGACCGGAGTGTTCGCTGGTGCCGTGGCTCAGGGTTACCCAGGCCTTGGCAGGCCCTGCCGGACGCCATTCGCGTGCAAATAGTGGCGTGCCATCGGCACTGAGGAGGCGCAATTCAGAATAGTGGTGATCGGGCATGAGGCGAGTCGCAGTCACAAAAAGAGCGCACACCATACAGAAACGGGCGGGATGATTCACTATCCCGCCCGTCCTGAGGTCGCCTTGTTACGACTGTCGGCTTACTGCTGCCAGCCTGGCTCCCAGGTCTTGGCAAACGCCGGGCTCGCCCAACCGGCCGGGAAGGCAGCGGGCGTCATTTGCTCGCCACCGGTAATCACATCGCCCTGAGCATCCTGGTATTTCAGCCAAGTGATCGTGCGCTGCCATTCCAGCGGGCGCTTGGTCCAGTCGCAAACGCCGGTCGCAAAGGTTTGCTCAAGCGCCTGCCAATCGCTTTCCTGCCACATTACGTTCCCCAGACCGTAGTCGTCGTTGCGACTGAAAGGCCGGAGTTCACACTGCACCTGGTCGCCATATTTATCGGCGCCGGCCACTGTGCGCGGCGTGCCGAATACCAGCATCAACTCTTCCGGGCACATCTCACCGGGAATGCCATTGCACTGGTCCTGCACATCGGCGGGCTTATTGGCGATAATTTTTTGTGCCAGTGGCGTATCGCTGGTGTCGGCTTCAATGGCGTCCAGCCAGGAGGCCATCGCGACCAGCGACTGATTCATATAATTCAGGTCACCAACCAGCGGTGTCAGGCCGCCCCAGTGCACAAAGTTGTCGCGGTGGCCGAACTCCCGCTCCAGGCGCCAGCGCACCCAGTAACCGTGCACGCTGTCGTGGGCGGCACCGGGATCAGGGCCGGTCATATTAATGATGGGCACCGTATCCATATTCACAATGGTGTTCATAATGCCTGTACGGTAAGCATTGGGCAGCGCCGGGTAGTCCGGTTTTAAACGCTCCTGGGTCACATTCAGGCTGGGGTCAACACCGCCAATATTGGTGTTGAGCGCCAGGAATTGCGCCGGCGAAATAATACCCTGCTGCAAGGCCGTTAGGCCGTACTGCACCCCTTCATTACCCAGCGGAAAACCCGAGAACGCATAGCCCAGGTCTTTTTCAATCTGGCTCCAGCGGTCGCGGGGGTCCTCGGCGGGGAAGCGCTCGCGCTCACCGATCATATTTTGCATAAAGGTCAGTACATCGCAGCGCACACCGCCGGGGTTGGTGTCCTGGTCGAAGCGCTCCTCGGTACTCACTCCCCCGCAGTTAGACGCGGGGTCGACCGCTTCGGCAAACAGCGCTGAGTCGGCTAGCGAGGCATTCACGATGCCATTAAGGTGGCCGTAAATGGCGTTCTGCTGCAGCACCGTAAACGGCGTGCCATCGCGGGCAACTTGCGCACCGGCAATATTTTCCACATGAGCGATCAGGTCTTCCGGCGTACTGGGCTCGGTGGTATCGACGTTAAAGTCGAAGTACTTCAACAAAATGTGGTAGTCCGCAAACTGGGTCGCGGTGCTCATCACATCCGGGTAGGTACAGGTGGTCAGCAAGCCCTGATACAAGCCGGGGTAGGCATTGGCGATCATATTTTGGGTAATCGCCCCGCCTGAACAGCCTGTACCAACGGTGTAGCGCAGCTCGCCGTACTGCTCGATAAAGCGCTCTTTTGCCATCAGCAGCGACTCGGCCTGATAGCTCAAATTACAGTTGTGGCCCAGGTTCAGCTGAGCAGTGGACAGCACCGACCAACCCAGCCCCAGCGCAGTAATATAGGACTGCTCGATCAGCGGGTTGCCGGGAATGGTGCCAGCGTAATCGTCTGTGCGCGCAGAGCTGGTGTCGTGGTCGCCGCGACAGTTACCGCCGTGGGTCACCAACAGGCGGCGGTTCCACTGCGACTGCGGCTGCATTGGCGTCCAGTCTTCACCGACTTTTTGCAGCGTAAATATCGTGTATTGATCGCGGGCCTGATAGCCGATTTCCTGGCGCACAATAAACGGCACCGTTTCACCGTTATCTGTGGTGGTCATCGCCACATCATCGGGCGGATTGTCCAGGTCATAAGCCTGCAAGCCGCCCTGCAGGGAGTTACTGGACTTGTACAACCAGCGGTACTCAACAGGCTGGTTACAGTTTTCGTCCACAGCGCTGTCCTGACACTTCCAGGGCTGAATATGCGGGCCGGTAAACACGGGGCCGCCAGAGGGGTGGTTTACCACCGTCAGGCTGTTGCCAATATTGGTGCTTAGGGTGTTCTCGCCGACGCTCAGGCCATCAACCAGGGCCAACAAGCGCAGCGGATTATCCGGGTCAGCTTGCAGCAGCTGAGTCACATCGGTGTTGTTACGCAGCAGTACCAGCTCGTCGACGGCGGCTGCATCTTCCGCAACCACCTCTACCAACACATCGCCAGCAGAGACTAGGTCAGGCCGGTTCGACAGCACTTGCAGGCTTACGCGGTCATCGACCGTACCGGGACCACCGGGGTTACCGCCATTGCCGGGATCTGGGTTGCCACCCGAGTTACTGCTACTTGAACTACCGCCGCCGCACGCGGCAAGCAGTAGGGTAAAAACGACTAACATTATCTTATTATTCACGGGTGTCCTCCTCCACGCTCCGGCTGACGCAACCGCCTAGCCGCGCAAACCGCTATGTCACTTTATAGACTTAGCGTGCAGTGTCAAATGCAAAGACTGAATTCAGCATAGTAGAGCCGCGGAAAACGGGGGGCGTAAGCCGCGAAAATAGCGGCCGGCACTCATTTACAACTCAAGGAATAACGAGACAATCCAACGAACACTCAAGGCAGCGCGTCAACTCATGATTCGGTAATGGTATAGCTCAGCGTCAGTGACCGCGGCCCAACCCCACCTCGTCAACAAGATAGCGCGCCCACTCCCGATAGGCCGCCGCACCCGGGTGAAAACCGTCTTCGGCGATAGCCGCTGGGTGCAAGGTGTAAGGCACCTGAACGTAGCTGCAGTCTGCCAGCGGCTCAACAAGCTGTCTCAGCTCGGTATTTAATTGCCGAGCGCGCAGGCCCAACCACCAACGCAGAGGTTGCGGCAATGCAGGAAAGGCGTGCATGGGTGGCAGCGCGGAAAAATAAATATGCTTGGCGGCAAAGCGCTCGCACAGCAGGCGGATAATCTCGCTAATGTTGTTGCGCCACCGGCCCCGCCCAGTGGCGGCAAGCACGTCATTCACCCCAATAGACACCACCACAGCGTCGGCGGCGTCAGCGCTCTCGCTGGCTAAACGTGCCAATAACTGTGCGGAGGTATCGCCGGAGCGCGCCAGCAGGCGCCAATGTAGCGGCCGCAACGGCGCAAGCCCGGCGACCAACTGGCCCAGCAAGGCCTCTTCCTGGCGGGCAACGCCAACCCCCGCCGCCGCAGAGTCGCCCACCAACAACAAGCGCAGTGCTTGCCCGCTGTCGCCCATTTGCCCCGAGCGCAGCCCCGCGGCCTCGGGCAGACGCGGCGTAGTGCCGCGCACATAGCGACCCTGAGCTAATAAGACCGGCCCGAGCAATATTCCCGACAGAGGATAGATCATCTACGTCGCCTCAACGCCAAGCCGCCCCGGCCTTTTCCATGACAACTCCCCCCTTCACATCACCACGCTAGAGCTGAACAACACTGTCGCCGAAATACCACACACGGCGAAACTGGCCTTTATCACGCTGCGCGAGCTTGCGCAGATTGTCGATAATCACCTTATCGGGCAGCAGCGTGCGGCCAATGTTGTAGATCAGTAGCTCAACGGGCTCGCTCACTTGGTAGCGCTTGGCAATTTTCTTCAGGTAGGTCGCAGAGGTGTAGTCGGTAACGCGGGCGAGGGCCTCGCTGTCAACGCGCCCTGCCCCGGCGACCGCCTTGGCCAGGTCTTCCGAGCAGGCCTCGGTCAATTCAAAATAGGTAACGTGTTCATTGAGCCGACAGCGAATATCCGGCTTGCCGCCCTCCGGCAATTGTTTTTCAACGTCGCGGTAATCCAGGCCTGCGGCCTCGGCAAAGCGGCAGAAAATGCTGACTTCCACACGGCCTTTTTCCGCTTCAGATGCCATTGCCCTGTCGCCCTCGTATCATCACTGGCCCTGTTTTGCACCGACTAGCTTAAATCCACACTGACCGGGCAGTGATCGGAGCCGTGAATATCATTCCAGATCTCTGCCGCCGTCACTCGCTGCTCGACAAAGTCGCGATTGCCGAGGAAGTAGTCGATCCGCCAGCCAATATTTTTACCACGGGCACCGGCCCGGTAACTCCACCAGCTGTATTTCACCGTTTCCGGATGCAGGGCGCGATAGGTATCAACAAAATCGGCCGCCAGAATATGGTCCAGCCCGTCGATTTCCTTTTGGGTGTAACCCGCGCTTTTATTGTAATTGGGCTTGGGGCGCGCGATATCCATTTCAGTGTGGGCAACGTTAAAGTCGCCACACATAAGTACCGGCTTGTCTTCACCGAGCTTGTTCACATAGGCCAGAAAATCACGATCCCAGCGCTCACGATACGGCAAGCGCACCAGCTCACTGCCGGAGTTGGGGGTGTAAACGGTGAGCAGGTAAAAGTCGTCAAACTCGGCAGTGAGCACGCGCCCTTCCTTGTCGTGCTCATCAATGCCGATATCCGCGAACACTCGCAGCGGCGCTTTGCGGCTCAGAATGGCCACGCCCGAATAGCCCTTGCGCTCCGCCGAGTTGCTGTAAATGTGGTAACCCTCAAGGGTTTCCAGCGCCGCGGCCACTTGGTCGTCCTGCGCCTTGGTTTCCTGCAGGCATAAAACATCGGCATCCAGCGTCGCCACCGACTCCAGAAACTCTTTCTTCATTACCGCGCGAATACCGTTCACGTTCCAAGAAGCTATGCGCATATGTCCCGTCCTTAATCAAAGCAGGGGCACTATATACCACGCAAACTACCAGCCCTCAAAGGAACAGGCGCAGCGGATGTACAACGCGTTAGTCGCTGATGACCTCACCGCTAACGTTGTCCACTACCACAGGGCTTTCCAGATATACCAGTGTCGGCGACGCGCCGTAATGCTCAGCCACCCGCGCTTTCCACTGCGAGGTATAGAGGGCACACGCCTCTTCACGACTGCGCCACAAATACACTCCGCCAACGGTGGCGCCGTCTTCCGACAGGGTATACACCTTGCGAATCAGCCCTGGCAGCTTCTGGTACTGGGGGGCCGTTTGCAAAAATAAGGCGCGCGCTTCGGCCACGCTGATCGGCTCAGGCAGTCGAATACTGTTAATAACGGTGATCATCGTCGCCCTCTCGCTGAGGCTGTAATCAATTGTGGGCACTTACTGCCAACATAACGCCCTAGGGGAAAGGCCACATATCCGTTTCTACGCCACTATACCTACGCTTCGAGCACAATATTGAAAACGCCCGACCGCACCGGCCGACTACCATTGGACACACCACGATCATCAAACGCGACTATAAGTTGATCTCGCTCTTCAGCACCATGCTGCAATAGCAGCGCATCCACATCGTTCAGGGGATGGCCCGCGAAATACATCTGCGTTGTAAGCGTACTAAATCCCGGTTTCTGCAGCTTAAAATGAATGTGAGGCGGCCGCGACCAACTGCGGCTAACCGGATACGGCCCCGGCATGATGGTTGTGAACTGGTAAGCGCCATTGGCATCGGTGGTCATTTGCCCCCAGCCCTGAAAATTCTGATCAATAGGGGCAGGGTTACTATCGGCCTCGTGAGCGTAACGCCCCTGAGCATTGGCCTGCCAAACCTCGACGAATACGCCCTCAACAGGTTTGTTATCAGGAGTCAGCACCCGGCCTGACACCTGAATAAGCTCACCGCTGGCACTCTCACTCCGACCGGCAACCCTGGTTAAATCGGCATCGCGATCCGCCTGGCTCCATTTAGGATAAAAGGGTCCGGCCGTCTGCCTCGGCGTCGCTTTAAGTAATCCTCGGCGGGTATCAGCAGCTGCCAAACCGGGAGGCAGCAGCGACACCCCAATACCGAGTAAAATTAACTCACGTCTCGTGAACGTGTGGCCTGTCGGCGCTGGCAAATAGTGCTTTTTCATAACATCGCTAATGCCTCACTTTTCGGCATGCCGTAGCGCCAAGCGCTGGAGATTGACTCTCAACCTCGGAAAACAGCCGCTCGTTAAGCTGCTTCGAAATCCAGAGGGCGAATGCCATCCAGGTTGACCGTGCTGCGAGCCACCGACAGGTCATACATATCTTGCATCGCCAGCCAGCTCTCGGGAGCACGCCCTAGCACCTTGGACAGCCGCAAAGACATTTCAGGGCTAATTCCACTATCCCCTTTCAGCAGTCGAGACAACGTGGAGGTCGAGACCCCTAGACTGGACGCAAGCTGACGGGAACTGATGCCGAAGGGCTCCAGATACACCTCCCTAATGAATTCACCAGGATGCGGCGGTCTCTGCATAGTCATCAGTGATAATCCTCATAATCAAGAATGTAGGCACTGCCGTCTGTAAACTCGAAGGTCATGCGCCAATTTCCGTTAACCCGAATCGACCATCGCCCTTTGTCTTGCCCCTCCAATGGGTGAAGCCGAAAACCGGGGATATCCATATCCTCTACCGAAGTGGCCGTATCCAGAGCAGCCAGCTGCATACGCGGCTTCTTGGCGTGATCTCTTTGTATTCCAGAGTATTCCAGGCGTGTTGCCAGTCAAGTAAAACCGCTTCAGTCCTTTGTGACGGAATGATTTAATCATACACAGACCACAGCACGTTGCGCACCACGCAACAACACAGGCTAACAATTGGTGAGGCCCTGTGACTGTATCCGCGTGCAGCCTGCTCGTACCCAGCCTCTCGGAAAGCGTACTGCCCAACGTTAAGCCAGGCCGGGAACACCATCTGTTACGGTGAAGCGCGCCGTTTCGATTGAGGGGTTGGGTATTGGAATCTGCGCTTGCATCGCACGTACGGTAACGGTGCAGGCCTGGTAGCTAAACTCGACTTCAAGCCAGCCATTACGAGTGCCATCCCAAAATGAAAAATGCGGGTTATTTGCCAATATAAAGGGGCTTTGCAGGAATACATTGGCTGGCGGATTAATGGTCGCGATCGGCGTCGCGGCCGCTGCGCTTGTGGTGAATTCCGCACCTACAGCGGGGCCATCCGGGTAGCCGTCACGCAATGTCGCCGCGGCAAATGCATGCAAGTCGGCAGCCAGCACCACCAAATTTTCGGTGTCGCGCAGCGCGTGCAACAGCTCTGCTCGCTCAGCGGTATATCCGTCCCAGTGATCAACCTCGTACACCGTGGGTGGCAACTGCGCGATAGAAATGGGTGAAAACGGAATCGGCAACCCCAATACCCGCCAACGCGCACTGCTAGTGGTCAGTGTTTGCAACAGCCACTGCTTCTGCACGTCGCCCAGCAAGGTGCGCCCTTCGTCGTGCCGGGCCTCGCAATTACTTTCAACAACCAGCTGACGCTCTCCGAAATTGCCCTCTCCACAGGGGTGCGGTGAGCGGTGCATTCGCAGCTCGGTCATTGCAAGCTCAACCAGGCGCCCAAAACGAAAGCTCCGCTGCGCGGTCATCACATTAGGAAAAGCCGCCTCGGGCGCGTACTGCACTCGCACCGGCAAATAGTGGTACCAGACATCTAACGCCTCTCGCACATACTGGGTCATCGCCTCCGGATCACCGTCCAGCGGATGATCGGGACCGCGTGGGCGCTCGCCATCGAAGTACAGATCATTGGCAAACTCGTGGTCATCAAAAGTGCAGATCAGCGTGTGCGCCTCCAGCAACGCTTGCAGATTCGCGTCGCTACGATGCGTGCGATAGATCGTCAGTAAGTCTTCCCGCGAGCTCGCATATTGCCCACCCGAGGGCAGGTTTATGGGCCGTAGCGGCACGATAGCGCTTTCGTAAATAAAATCGCCCATGTGAAGGACATAATCAGCCTCTCGCTGCGCCATTTCGCCAAAGGCATGGAAATACGCGAGGGTGTAGTCCTGACAAGAGGCGACTAGCAAGCGAAGGCTCGCAACCTCATCGTCCGACTCGGGTAATGTTCGCAGCCGCCCCGCGCGACTGGACACGCCAGCGTGGGCGAAGCGGTAATAAAGGAATCGGTTGGCGGGCAACAACCCATCTACGTCCAACCTCAGAGCGTAATCACTGTCCGGAGATAATGCCGACACCGGAACGCGCCCAGCCGCCACCCGACGCAAGAAGCGTTCATCCTCGGCCACTTCCCAAAGCACATCCTGGTCAGGCTCGATTGCCGATTGCTCAAGGCGCGTCCAGAGAATAACGCCCGAGGGTGCAGGATCACCGCTCGCCACGGAAGAGGGAAATACCGACGCCGCATCGCCAGCCCCCAGCGGCGGCAACAGCGTTTCATCATCCACCATTAGCGAACCGCCGTGCCCGGCATCACCACCACATGCGCTCAATAGTGATACGCCTGCAACAGCAGGCACAAGACCGAGAATACGGCGTCTGGTCAGCGGCATGGCGTGACCTTTCCCCAGAGTTAGTACCACGGCCCTGATGAGATTCTCCAAAATTTATGCCGCCTGCTTTGCAAATGCAACAGGCGGTAGATAGCCCAGAGAACTGTGTGGCCGAACGTGATTGTAGTGATGCCTCCACTGATCGATCTCGACTCGGGCTTCTTCTAATGATCTAAACCAATGACGGTTTAGGCATTCATTTCTGAACTTTCCATTCAGGCTTTCTACAAAGGCATTCTGCGTCGGTTTGCCGGGCTGTATGAATCCGAGCTTTACCGTTGATTCGCGGCTCCAGAAGAACATCGCCTTACTGGTAAACTCGGTGCCGTTGTCGCAAATAATGGTATTGGGTTTGCCTCGCTCCTCAGTTAACTGGCCAAGAAAACGTGCGACTTGCCGTCCACTAATTGATACTGAAACCAATTGACCAACCATTTCGCGGGAATAATCATCAACGACATTCAGTACCCGGAAACGCCGTCCGCTACTCAGTTGATCTGATACAAAGTCCATCGACCAGCGCTGATTAACCTTCAGAGGCACCTCCATTGGCTGGCGTGGGCGTTGTAGCTTCTTCCGCCTCTTGGTGCGCACCTGAAGTCCTTCTTCCGTATAAATCCGGTAAGTACGCTTCCTATTAACAACAAGCCCTTCTGTCTTGAGAAGGCCGTGCAGTAACAAATAACCATAGGCAGACTGCTCAACCGCCAATGCCTTCAATCTTGCTCTCAAAGCCTCGTCATTGCTTGGTCTCGCTTGGTAACGATACGCCGTGCGACTGATGCCCGCTAACTTGCAGGCGGCTCGTTCACTGATGCTATGCTGGGCAATCATGTACTTCGCCGCCTGTTTGCGATCGGCGGGCCTCACCACTTTTTTGAAAGTACGTCCTTCATCGCTTCAACCTCAAGGAGCTTGTCAGCCAATAGCTTCTTGAGTTTGTTGTTCTCGGTTTCCAGTTCCCGAAGCCGCTTAGCTTCGTTTACCTCCATGCCCGCAAACTTGCTACGCCAGTTGTAAAAGGTACCGCTTGAGATACCCAGGTTACGGCAGATGTCGTCTACCTTGGCGCCGGCCTCATGTTCTTTGATGGCCTTGATGATTTGTTCGTCACTGTATCGCTTCTTCATGCTGAGATCTCCATTCCGTTAGGTTAACTGGAAATCTCATCGTGGTCATGGTTCTAAAATCGGGGGAAAGGTCAGTATTGAAACGGCGAAGGTTGTGGCTGATTTTTCTGTCGTTGATGCGATACCAAAATCTCAAAACCTGTATGTGCCGGAGGGGTATCAGGCTTCAAACAATCCATTCCTTGCAAAAGCGGAATATACCATTCGTAAAGCACACTACCAAACTATGAACGCTGGTGATTTGGCAAAAATAATGGCTGTTTCTGAACGTACGCTAAATCGTAAGTTAAAAGAGTTAACCGGAGAAACCCCCAAAGCCTTTATTGACGGGGTTAGAATAAGCCATGCTTGCACATTGTTAGCAACCACCAATACGTCCGTAAAGGAAATCGCCCTTTCTCTGGGTTATACGGACGATAGCGTATTTCGTCGTCTCTTTAAGCAGAAAATAAAAATGACACCTTCCAACTATCAACAACAAAGACGCAATAATTAAAGTTAAGCTTTTAGCCTAACGCCCGCAACAGGGGCGCACAAATAAGCGCAGGGTTTTGGGCGTCCCAGCGACCAAAGGGAGCGACTGCTTTCGCTTTTTAAGTATTTCTACTTTGTTTTCTTCCACGGCCTAGATGAAGTTTTTCCTTTAAGTCCGCTCATTACGCATTTGCTTTCTAGCATCGTTGACGGTTTTCTTTTTTCTTTGGCCTTCTTTTCCTTTTTCACTTCTATGCCGAGCCGAATTTTTAGCAGTCGCCTAGCTTTTGATTCAGAGAACGCAACCAGCCGATCTACTTCAGTCCCAGATTCATCATAAGCGGTCGCTTCAAAAACGGATCCTTTTTTCTTCACGATGATATCCATGCTCATACAAATACTTAACGCCCAAAGCAGCGGCGCGCGTTAGCGCGTCCAGCCCTCAGGGCGATGCTGCCTTTGCTTGTTATATGGTTTTGTTCAGGCTCGACAACAAATCTTCAAGCTTTTTTCAGTTCCGGTTTTACAGTATGGTGATTAAGAGTAAACACCAAGTAATCTGCGACGTTGCGACATTGATCACTTGGTATGTGACCGAACTCTAAATTGGATATCTCCACATTGAGTTTCTGGCACTCTTCATATGACATTACACCTTCACCACTTTTCATCTCATAGAGCTTATTTAATATATCCATTAGCTAGTCTCGCAAATTATTTTTAACGATTTTTAATTTCGAATCCGCCATAAGTACTATCTAAAAAGACTGTTCCTTTGTGATAAATAACGAAACCACCACGCTCCATAGAAGCGAGCAATACAACAATAACTTGGACAAGTATAATTTTGATAAGCGTATCTTTATTAAACAAGAAAGATACCAGCGATTTAAATTTACCAACTATATTCATAAAGTCTCTCCATATAACGCCCGCATTTGGGGCCGCAGTGTAGGTGCGAAGCACCGAAACGAAGGTCCCAGGCCACGTAGTGGCCGAACAATATGCGTTTGTTAGGCAAAGGTTATTCTTCCTCTTCAAGGCTAAAAATTGCAATTATATTTTCCATCGAGAACTCAAGCTCTAATCCCGCTCTAATTTCATTAGTGGAATAGGGATCATTGTCGAGAACCCCGGCAAAAAAAGGGAAGTCATTTTTTGTAACTCTTACCCACATCCTTTCCCCAGTTACCACCCACTCACCGCTCTCATCTGGATGAGTGATTTCGAAAATCAATTTTACATATTCTCCTATTGATATCTTTTCCATATCAAAAGGACTTGGCATTTGAAATGTATCGGGATGATTGGACATTACTTCTAAGCCGTCCACCAGGCTGTACTTAACTTCCATACCGTTCCTTTCCTAGCCTAACGCCGCCAACACGCGCGTATTTTTTGTGGAGCCGCAGGCGCAACGAAAAATACGTCGCGGTGATTGGCCTTGTTAGGCATTTTTCTCAAGCCACTGCTCTGTAGTTTGGCCAGCCTCAAGACTTGCTGAAAAATGCTTTTGAAGCCAAGCTTCTGAAATTGGATAAATAAGCATAAATCGAGTTGGTTTGTGATCTAAAGATGAAGCCAAAAATAAACTCTCTATTTCTTTCGATAGTTTTCATGCTAAAGGACTTATCTCTCACACCCTCAGGATAATTCGCATGGTAAAAATCTAATGTAAAAATCCTGTTGCCAGTTGAGCTTTGTTTGACCTCAAAAACCTTAATTGGGGTATAGCTGCGTATAGATTCCGAAAACTCTTCACCAATAATCTCAGCCGCATACCACATATTTGGAACTAGGGTGAATCTCATTTTATGCCTAACACCTATACTCAGGGGCGTTTGAGGTGATGGACGTTTTTGCGCCAGCAAAAATGGCCAGCAGGTCAAACGTCCCTTGCAGCATGTTGTTAGCTGCGTGCTTGAGTTGGCACACAGCCTGGCTTCTATGTGACGCGCGTGTATGTCTTTCCATCAATGACCCTTTTCACCTGGTCCACATTCTTGGCGCCAATTCGTTCACAAATTTCCTCCGCCGAGTGTTGCCCGGACAGTTCTCGTATTGCCCGCACTTGTTCAACGGATAGCCGGCCATCTCGACCGCATATTTGCGCTACCGCCCAATTTTCATCCTGCCATTTCTCTGAAACCCATGGAGCCGGAAGTCCTTTTCTCGGATGATCTTTCATCCACTCGCCAACTATCCGATCTCGGTCATCAGGCATAGGTATGACGGACTTCGATAGCAGACCATTTTCACGCAAGTACTTTAGGCCGGATTTCCCGCCCGGAATCATGTTCAACCGACGCTCATCGTCCCAGTGACCTTTGACTAGAAATTCCTCCATGTCATATAGCTCTTCGAGATTGTCGGTAATAGCCATCACTTTGTGATGTACGTATGAGATCCGACCGGCCTGCTGCTCTTCACGATATTTGCGGTGAAACAGTAAAGGACTACCCGAGTGAATTGCGCGCCGATGCTCCGCCCAACGTTTCTGCCAGCTACGTGTAGTCACTCCAACATAGAACGCTCCGTCGGTAGGGTAACTACCCCCGGGGCCAAAAATGTGTTGATAGAGAACGTAGGCTTTTTTCGGAAAATGCTGAGGCGATAGCAGCATTCGTGCGGGGATCGAGAACACCTGACTAGGCTCTTTTATAGTCCGCTCATCGATATCAGTGATTCGATTCTTCGCGGCATGCAGCAAAACTGGGTCTGTTACCAAATCCACTAAAATGGCTGGTGGAAAGACGAGCTCTTCTTCGGCGAGAGCCTTCCCAGATTCGAAGGTATCGCTGCCGCCAACTGTTCGATGACCGACCCGTAATTTTTGCTGTGGCGCAACAAAGCCCGGCGAGTCTCCGAGAAAAACCACCTTGATCTCAGGTATCACTTGCCCGGGCCTCAGCCGAAATACTCCCCCAGGGTGCCTAGCAGCCTTGAACCACTCTTTCCCGTAGTCGGAAGAATGCACGAAAGTATTGAGCAACGCTTCTACTTCCCTGCGCTTTTTGATCAGCCGCTTAGGCGCCAGGTGTTCCCACCATGCGCGATTGATTGTTACCCCGGCCACGGTTCTCCTCCAAGCAGCTAACGCCGCCAACACGCGCGTATTTTTTGTGGAGCCGCAGGCGCAACGAAAAATACGTCGCGGTGCTTGGCCTTGTTAGGAGTTTTGCAGGAGATCATAGAAATGCTCACGGATACGATACATTGGGCAGTTTCCCGGAGTGATATCTTCAATCAACCCCAGCTCCTCTATATACGCGATTGCTGCTTGCAAATTCTCATGTTTATCTGTGTTGTACTCAAAACAAGGGCCAGAGGCTGAAACAGCTACTGTGGATTCCTTTATGAAGAAGTTTCTTACGTGAGGCTCCCTCCGAATATCTTCCTCCATTTCTCGGATGACATCCGGATATCTGCGCTTCAAATCTAGCCAAAGTTTCTCAGACTCTTTCTTTTCCTCAGAGCGATATCTCTGGTCGGTAAACCTTTGTCCGAGATAGCTACCGGCCGCCCCGGTCAATGCTCCGGCGAGAAATCCTATTAATGCTGACGGCCAATCCATTTGAACTCCTAACAGCCTGTTTATGTGGCCTGCGGCCACATAATAAATATTATCGGGCGGCCATCTATCACGCCGGCTCTTTTTCTACCCTTTATTAATGCATTGTTTTTTATAGAGTATTTCGAACTCTGGTTTGGTCGCGACCAATAACAGGGCCATTTCACTGGCAAGAAGGACTTAACGGGATATACTGTATATACATACAGAATAAAGACAGGGATTGTCATTATGAGCGCTTCACCATTCCTTCGGTCATTGCGGGAGCACATGCTAGTGCGTCGCTATAGCCTACGTACGATAAAGTCGTATAGCTACTGGATCAAGTCTTTCATTATTTTTAATGGCAAGGTCCACCCGGCAGAGTTGGCTGGCGCAGAGGTGGAGGCTTTTCTTAATTATCTCGCCTGTGAACGTCGCGTTTCCGGGGCAACGCAAGCCATTGCGCTCAACGCCTTGGCGTTTCTCTATAACCAATACCTCGAACAACCCTTAGGGAGTATTGCTCAATTTCGACGCGCTCAGCCACAACGCAAACTGCCGGTGGTTTTGACCAGAAAGGAGGTCGCCGGCCTGCTCAATACACTGGAGGGCACACCGAAACTGATGGTGTCTATGCTGTACGCTTCTGGCCTTCGCCGTATGGAGCTATTGCGCCTACGCGTTAAGGATATCGACTTCGATAATTTGCAACTGCAGATATGGCAGGGCAAAGGGGGCAAGCATCGTCTGGTGACGTTAGCGCCTGAACTCATACCCGCGCTACGCCGACAGATAATCGTTGTTGAGCGCTACTTAATAGCGGATATAGCCGACACGCGTTTTGCTGGCGTATGGATGCCTGATGCCTTGGCAAGAAAGTACCCCAACGCCAACAAGAGCCTTGCGTGGCAGTATCTCTTCCCCGCCAGCAGACTCAGCATCGACCCCTATGAAAAACTGATTCGGCGCCATCATTTCGACGAATCGGCCCTTAACAAATATATTCGCGCCGCCGCGTTGCGCGCCAAACTGCGTAAGAATGTGACGTCGCACACTCTGCGCCACTGTTTCTCCACCCATTTACTGCAGGCAGGCGCGGATATTCGCACGGTTCAGCAGCAACTGGGCCACAGCGATGTTAAGACAACGGAGATTTATACCCACGTACTCAAGCACGGCGCGCACGGTGTGCGCAGCCCCTTGAGCGGTTTGCTTGCTGAGGGCTGAGTTACTTCAGCAGACTAAGATCGACTTGTTTGTCGGCGTGGTAAGAGGAGCGTACCATCGGGCCGCTGGCAACGCTTTTAAAGCCGAGTTCTTCGGCGATGCGGCCGAATTCGTCGAATTCTTCGGGGGTAACAAAGCGGTCCACGGGTAGGTGGTCACGGCTGGGTTGCAGGTACTGCCCGAGGGTGATCATGTCGATGTTGTGGGCGCGCATGTCTTTCATTACCTGAATCAGCTCGTCGGCGGTTTCACCGAGGCCAAGCATCAAGCCGGACTTGGTAAGCACGTCGGGGCGGCGCTCTTTGTATTTTTTGAGCAAGTCGAGCGACCATTGGTAGTCGGAACCCGGGCGGATTTTTTTGTAGAGGCTGGGTACCGATTCCAGGTTGTGGTTGAACACGTCGGGCGCTTCTTGCTCAAGTATATCCAGCGCCACATCCATGCGGCCACGGAAGTCGGGTACGAGCACTTCAATGCGAATGCCTTCGCTGCGCTGACGGGTTTCACGAATGCAGTCGGCAAAGTGCTGGGCACCGCCGTCGCGCAGGTCGTCGCGGTCCACCGAGGTGATGACCACGTACTTCAGCTGCATTTCGGCAATGGCTTCGGCCAGCTCGCGAGGCTCGTTTTCGTCCAGGGCATTGGGGCGGCCGTGGGCAACGTCGCAGAAGGGGCAGCGACGGGTACAGATTTCGCCCATGATCATAAAGGTGGCGGTGCCGCCACTGAAGCACTCGCCCAGGTTGGGGCAAGCGGCCTCTTCACATACCGAAGCGAGTTTGTGCTTACGCAGAATTTGCTTAATACGGCTGATTTCCGGGCTGGCGGGCAGCTTGGCGCGAATCCAGCTCGGTTTAACCGGCAGTTCGACCGAGGGAATGACCTTGACCGGAATACGGGCGACTTTTTCGGCGCCGCGCAATTTTTCGCCCTGCACCACTTTTTTGGCGGCGGGGCGTTTTTGGCCTTGGCTTGTCTCGCTCATTACTATTACCTCTGCCGGGCTGCGACTACAGCTCGGGTAGTTGATTGTCGTCCAGCACGGGGCTATTGCTGTAGCCCAGACGCGTGGCTAGTTGACGCGACAGGCTGTCCATCAGCCTTGCCATGTCTCTGTTTTGCTGCGGTGCCTGGCGAAGAATGTCGGTAACTTCCATACCGACATGGCCGCAGGGGTTGATGCGCTGAAACACCGACAGGTCCATATCGACATTCAGGCTCAAGCCGTGAAAGCTGCAACCGCGCCGTACGCGCAGGCCCAATTGGGCAATTTTAGCGCCGCTTTGCACATAAACGCCGGGGGCGTCGGCACGCGGGTGAGCGGCAATGGACAGCTCGGCAAGGGCGTCGACAATGCTCTGCTCAATGGCGGTAACCAGGTCACGTACGCCAATACCGAGCCGCCGCAGATCAATAAGCACATAGCCCACCAACTGGCCGGGGCCGTGGTAGGTAACCTGGCCGCCGCGATCCACTTGCACCACGGGAATGTCGCCGGGCATTAAAATATGTTCGGCCTTGCCAGCCTGCCCCTGTGTAAATACCGCCTGGTGTTCTAAAAACCACAGTTCATCGGGACTGGCAGCATCGCGCTGATCGGTATAGGCCTGCATGGCCTGCCACACTGGCTGGTAGTCTTGCAGCCCGGCCAAGCGGCGCTGATAGAGGATTTTCTCGCTCACTACATTACCATTTTGACGACGCCGGTCGCCTTCAGGTCTACGTGGATGCGCTCAAGCTGGTCTTTGCCGGTGGCCACAATGGTCACGGTGAGCGACATAAAGCGCCCTTCGCGGCTCAGCCGCTCGGTAACACAGCCTTCGGCCAGTGGCGCGGCGTGCTGTTCCATCACCGCCAGTACCTTGCCCCGCGCTTCCTCGTGATTGTCGGCGATCACCTTGATGGGATAGTCGCAGGGGAATTCAATTTTCGGTGGTTCTTGCTGCGTCATGCTTTTACCCTCACGACACCAGGCTCAGGAAGAACAGCACGATGCTATCCCACAGGCGTTTGAAAATGCTGCCCTCTTCCACTGACTCCAGTGCCACCAGTGGTACGCTCACTTCCAACTTGCCGTCCAGGCTTACTTGCAGCTCGCCGTATTCACTGTCGGCGGCGATGGGCGCAGTAAGCACCTCGTTAACAATTAACTGCGCATCCAGGTCGTCGGCCTTGCCGCGGGGAATGGTCAGGTAGACATCGTCTTGCACGCCCAGCGCCACATCGGCACTGCCGCCCTTCCACACCTTGGCCTTGGTCAGCTCAGTGCCGGCCGAATACAGGTGGTGGGTTTCAAAATAACGGAAGCCGTACGACAGCAGCTTTTGCGTTTCGCGCTCACGAACCCGCTCACTGGAGGCGCCCATTACCACGGAGATCAGGCGCATACCTTCGCGCTTGGCGGAGGTCACCAAGCAGTAACCCGCTTCATTGGTATGGCCGGTTTTTAGGCCGTCGACGCTGGGGTCCGTCCACAACAGGCCGTTGCGATTGTTCTGGCGGATGTTGTTGTAGACAAACTCTTTTTCGCTGTACAGCGCGTACTCATTGGGGAAGTCGATAATCGCCCGCGCCAGAATGGCCAGGTCACGCGCCGAGGTGTAGTGCTCGGGGTGGGGCAAGCCGTGGGAGTTCACAAAGTGGGTGTTTTCCAAACCCAGCATTTGTGCGTGTTGATTCATAATGCCCGCGAAGGCATCTTCGCTGCCGGCGAGGTATTCGGCCACGGCAACACTGGCGTCGTTACCCGAACTGATCACCACACCTTTATGCAGATCGCCAAGGGTGACCTGCTTGCCCACTTCGATCCACATCAGTGACGAGCCGGTGAAGATGGGGTTTTGCGCCCAGGCATTTTTGCTGATGGTAACCAGGTCGCTGTTGCTCACCTGGCCTTGCTCCAACTCGTATGACAGCACATAGCTGGTCATCAGTTTGGTAAGGCTGGCGGGCGGCAGGCGCTCATCGGCATTGTGTTCAATCAATACCTCTCCGCTGTCGGCGTCCATTAGCAAGTAGCCAGACGCGGAGATAGCCGGTGGCGCTGGCACCAGGCTTTGCTGGGCGGCAGCGTGACTGGCAAAGACCAGGGCGGAGACAATCAACAACACTAAGCGTTTCAAAACAAAACCTTTTTCGATGAGTTTTCGTTAGCTAATTTATCGCGACGGCGCTCTATTGACGCTCGTCGACCAGTAACTGCGGTTCACCAGACCAGCGACTGCGCAACGCTTTGCGCGCCGCCTGTGCCGTTGCGTAGTCCGGTAGCGGGCCAATGCGCACGCGGTGAATCACCGGCTCCGACGACGCCTGGCTCGCGATGGATACCGGGTAGGCCATTCCGGCGCCGAGTGCATCTTTCAGGGCCTGGGCGGAGTCCAGCTGCGAGAAAGCGGCCACCTGCAAATAGTAATCGGCAGCGGCTTTTTGTTCGCCTTCGATATTATCCGTGTCAATCACCTCAATTTCCACTGCGGCCGTGCCTTTGCGCGCAAAGCCGAGCTTAACCGCGGCAGCATAGGAGAGGTCGATAATGCGGTCTGAATGGAATGGCCCGCGATCATTCACGCGAACAATTGTTGCGCGGCCATTTTCCAAATTTTTCACCCGCACATACACCGGAATGGGCAGTGTTTTGTGCGCCGCCGACATTTGGTAGAGGCTGTAGGTCTCGCCATTGGCGGTGGCTTTGCCGTGAAACTTGGTGCCGTACCACGAGGCGATGCCGCGCTGCTTGAAGCCGCGGTGGTCGTCCACCAAGTGGTAGGTTTTTCCCAGCACTTTGTAGGGGTTGCTGTTGCCGGCCATACGGATGATTTCGGGGCGCGGCGTGGCATCGGCGAGGCTATTTGGGTCGACGTCGTGCAGCGGTGCGCCGTCGTTCTCGGTGGGCGTTACCGGTGGTTCAACGGGCCCGCTTTGACGAATTGCCGGCTGGCTACAGGCCTGCAGCAGCAGTAACAACAACAGGCCATAAGATAAGCGTCGCGTCATTTCTGCGCGACTTCACTGCGGTAGGCCTCGGCCACTTTTTGGCTGAGCTGGTGCGCGGCCAATGCGTACATAGAGCTGTGGTTGTAGCGCGTAATCACGTAGAAGTTTTTCAGCCCTACCCAGTACTCGTCGCCCTTGGCACCGTCAAACTTCATTGCCGTGGCCTTCATGCTTTCATCCAGCGCTTGATTGCTGCTGATACCGCCCAGCTTCAACTCGGCAAGGGTTTTTACCGGCTTCAGGCCCGCGTTAAACAGGGTTTCATCTACTGGCTCGCTCAATACCGCTGGCGTAACCACGGTTTCACCTTTGCGCCAGCCGTGTTCGGCAAAGTAGTTGGCAACGCTGCCGATGGCATCAACGGGATTGTTCACTATGTCTGCCTGGCCGTCGTCGTCAAAGTCGACCGCGTAGGCGCGATAGCTGCTGGGAATAAACTGACCATAACCCATTGCACCGGCGTAGCTGCCTTTGAAGCTAAGCGGGTCAAAGTCCTGCTCGCGTACCATTAACAGGTACTGCTCCAGCTGACCGAGGAAGAAGGTGCTGCGGCGGGGGAAGTCGAAACCCAGAGTCGCCAGCGCATCCACCACGCGGTAGCTGCCTTTATTGCGGCCGTAGCGGGTTTCCACACCGATAATACCGACGATCATTTCAGCGGGAACGCCAAATTCTTTTTCCGCCCGCGCCAGCGTGTCGGCGTGTTCCTGCCAGAACTTCACGCCCTGCTTGATGCGCGAGTCCTGAATAAATATTTTGCGGTAGCGCGCCCAGGTCATTACCGACTCGGCCGGCCGCTCCATGGCGTCGATAATGGACTGCTTCTTTTCTGCCTGCTGCAGAATATTGACCACCCAGTCGCGGTCAAAGCTGTGTTTTTCGACCACTTTGTCGACAAATTCAGCGGCCTTGTCGTGCTGGCTGTAATCGGCCGACGCCAGCAGCGGCGTCGACATAGCCACGGCGGCAGCAAAGCAGCGCAGCGGCGAAGAAATCAATTTGCGTAAAATCACTGTGTATTCTCTCTTTTATTGAAGGCCCGTGAACAGCGGCCGATAGCGCGTTTACTGATGCACCAATCGCTCGTCGGCATAAATCCCCATCAAGATGCCAAAACCCACCAGCAATGTCACCAATGATGTACCGCCCTGGCTGACCAGCGGCAGGGGCACACCCACCACTGGCAGCAGCCCGGAGACCATGCCCATATTTACAAATACGTAGACAAAGAAAGTTAGGATAATACTCCCGCCTAATAAGCGACCGAAGCAATGTTTTGCCTGGGTGGAGATCCAGATGCCGCGGCCAATGATCAAGGCGTACAACAGCAACAGCAGCAACACCCCGCGCAGGCCGTATTCTTCGGCGAGTACCGCAATTATAAAGTCGGTGTGACTCTCCGGCAGGAAGTCCAGGTGAGACTGGGTGCCCATCAGCCAGCCCTTACCCTCGAAGCCGCCGGAACCGATGGCGGTTTTGGACTGAATAATATTCCAACCCGCGCCCAGCTTGTCGCTCTCTGGGTTTAGCAGCGTCAGGATTCGGCGGCGCTGGTAGTCGTGCAGCACAAACTCCCACATCGGCCACGCGGCCGCCAACAGCAGGCCAAAGGCGGAGAAGATAAAGGTCCAGCTAATGCCCCCCAAAAACAGCACGAACATGCCCGAGGCGGCGATCAGGATGGAGGTTCCCAGGTCGGGCTGGGTGGCAACCAGCACGGTGGGCACAAAAATAATCACCAAACTCGCCGCGGTATAGCGCCAGCTCGGCGGCAGTGGATGCGACGACAAGTACCAGGCCACCGTCATCGGCATGATCAGTTTTGCCAACTCCGAGGGCTGAAAGCGAAAGCCGCCGAGCGACAGCCAGCGCTGCGCGCCCTTCGCGCCAACCCCCATAAAATGCACGGCGATCAGCAGTAAAATACAGCCAATAAAGGCAAACGGCGCCCAGCGCTGCAACTGTTCCGGGTGAAGCTGGGCCACCAGCACCATCACCACAAAGGCAACGGAGAGGAAGCGGCCCTGCCGCAACACCACCGCAGCGTTTTCATCGCTGGCGCTGTACAGCACCATTAAACCCACACCGCTTAACAACAACAGCAGAAACAACATTACCGGGTCGATACGCAGGCGCTGGGACAGTGTGCGCTGGCTGTACATAGGACCTGCGCCACTGGGCAACTGGCGCAGAAAATCGGACTGGCTCATTGCTGCTCTCCGCTCGCCACATCCGGCGAATTCAATAAATACGCGTCCATCACCGCGCGCGCAACCGGCCCGGCCACACCGCCGCCACTCTCGCCGTTTTCAATAATCACGGCGACGGCAATTTGCGGGTCTTCCGACGGGGCGTAGGCAACAAACAGGGCGTGGTCACGCTTGCGCTTTTCCAGGGATTCCGAGTCGTACTCTTCCCCGGCGGCGATACTAATTACCTGAGCGGTACCGGTTTTACCCGCCATGCGATATTGCAGACCGTTGCGCAGCGAGCGACCGGTGCCGCGCACGTCGTAAATCACTTCTTCCATGGAATGCTGGATCGCATCCCACTGACTTTCGGGGACATCTTCCATTTTGCCCAGTAGCGGCGCCTCAACCGGTTCGCCACCGACGGCGGCTAACAGCCGCGGTGCACGCAGTTCGCCGCGCGAGGCCAGCACCGAGGTGGCCACAGCGATTTGCAGCGGCGTTGCCAACATAAAGCCCTGCCCAATGCCCACGTTGATGGTCTCGCCGGGGTACCAGTGGCTGCCGCGGGTGTCGCGCTTCCACTGCCGCGACGGCAACAGCCCGCCGCGCTCGTTGGTGTTATCGATGCCAGTGACATCCCCCAAGCCAAAGCGCGTGCCAAAGTCATGCAGGCGATCAATACCCAGCTTGTAGGCCAGCTCGTAGAAGTACACATCGCAGCTTTCGGCAATGGCCTGATCCATATTCACCGAGGCGCCGTGGCCGCCGCGCTTCCAGTCGCGGTAGCGCCGGGTGTCGTTGGGCAGACTGAAGAACCCGGGGTCAGCGTAGCGCGTGGCTGGCGTTACCACACCGTAATACATGCCAGCCAGCGCCCACAGCGGTTTTACGGTAGAGGCCGGCGGGTACTGGCCCTGTAAGGCGCGGTTGTACAGCGGCAGGTCGTTGTCGTTTTGCAGGGCGCGGTAGTCTTTGCCGCTAATGCCGCCAACAAATAAATTGGCGTCGTAGCTCGGCGTGCTGAGCATGGCGATCACGCCCCCGGTTTTGGGGTCGATGGCCACCACGGCGCCGCGTCGTCCGGCCATGGCGTCGTAGGCAACTTTCTGCACCTGCGCATCAATATGCAGCTGAATATCGCCGCCCGGCAGCGGGTCGTGGCGCTCTAACACGCGCAGAATTCGGCCGTGGGCATTGCTCTCGACATTTTGGTAGCCGACGGTGCCGTGCAGCAGGTCTTCGTAGTATTTTTCCAGACCAATTTTGCCGATATGGTGGGTGCCGCTGTAGTTAACGGGGTCGATGGTGTCTTGCTCGCGCTCACTGATTCGGCCAACGTAGCCCAATACATGGGCAAATAACTCACCCTGGGGATAGTGGCGCACCAGCTGGGCGTCGACATCGACACCGGGAATGCGGTGCCGGTTGACCGCAATAATGGCGATCTCTTTTTCACTGAGGCGGAACTTAAGCGGCACCTCCTCGTAGGGCCGACGCCGACGCAGGCGTTTTTTAAATTGCTCGATATCGTCGTCGCTGAGTTCGATAAGCTCGCCAATAATGGCCAGCGTTTCATCCAGCTCGTCAACGCGCTCGCGAATCACCGTGAGTGTATAGCTGGGAATATTCTCCGCGAGCAGTATGCCATTGCGGTCAAAGATCAGGCCGCGCTTGGGCGCTATCGGCATCAGCTGAATGCGGTTGCGGTCAGACTGAGTTTTGTAAATGTCGTAGTCGAGGATTTGCAACTGGGTGTAGCGCGACACCAACACCCCGGTCATCACCATCAATAACACAATGCACACAAACATTCGGCGCCGGTAAACATAGCGCTCGCGGTAGGTGTTTTTTAGGGTCTGGCGTCGGGGTATGGTGGCCATGACTCAACGGTGATAGGGATGATTAGCTAGGATAGTCCAGGCGCGATAGAGCTGCTCAGCAAACATAACCCGCACCAGTGGGTGCGGCAAGGTCATTGCAGACATCGACCATTTTTCACTGGACGCCGCCAGACAGGGCGCAGCCAAACCGTCGGGACCGCCGACCAGTATGCTGACGTTATCGCCCTCCATGCGCCACGCCGCCAAGGATTTTGACAGCGACTCGGTACTGACAGAGCGACCTTTTACATCCAGCGCGATGATCTTGTCACCACGGGGAATGGCCGCCAGCATCGCCTCGCCCTCTTGAGCGATGGCGCGGCGAATATCGGTGTTTTTGCCACGCTTGGCCAGCGGCAACTCGCGAATATCCAACTGGATTTCCTGGGGCAGGCGCTTACGGTATTCCGCCACACCGGCCTCAACCCAGTCGGGCATTTTGCCGCCGATACAGAGCAGGCTAACTCTCATCGCCGCCGTCGCTTGATTCGCCATCGGCCGCCGGCACTTGCCAGAGCCGCTCAAGGTCGTAGAACAGACGCGCTTCGGGCAGCATCACGTGTACAACCACATCGCCAAAATCAACCAGCACCCATTCCGCGGTCTGCTGACCTTCCATGCCCATTGGGGTAAAACCTGCTTTCTTGGCTTCTACCCAGACATTGTCTGCCAGCGACTTAACGTGGCGATTCGAGGTGCCACTGCACACAACCATGTAGTCGGTTACGCCGCTGATTCCGCGTACGTCCAGCGTCGTAATATCGCGCCCTTTTACTTCTTCCAGTGCGTCGATCACCAGCGTTTTCAATTGCTCAACGGCCATTAACTTTGTGTTCCTGTTTGCATGTTCTGATAAAGCCCCCAATGGGCGATACGCTCTGCCACAGCATCGGGCAGCAGGTAGCGAATAGAGCGCCCGGCAGCAACGCGGGCGCGAATATCGGTGGCGGAGATAGGTAATTGGATCAGGCGGCTGCTGAAAAAACCACCGGCAGCGCGCGTGCGCAATTGCTCAACGCTGGCGAGCCGGCGCGCGTCCATTGCGGCAGCAACTTCACCATCGGCCTGCAGTGGATGGTCGGCGCGCTCGATCACCCAGACATTGGCGTAATCAAGCAGGCACTGCCAACGGTGCCAGCGGTGCAGCTTAGCGTAGGCATCGCTGCCCATCACCATCGTTAAACCAACGCCATCGCCCAGTTCAGCGCGCAGCTCTTGCAAGCTGTCAACGGTGTAGGACGCGCCATCGCGGCTGAGCTCGCGGTCGTCGACCACAAAGCCCGGTTCATTGGCGGCGGCCAATTGCACCATTTCCAATCGCTGCTGGGCCGTGCCACTGGGGCGGCCGCGCAGCGGCGGTTGGTGGCTGGGCATCAGCCTGAGTTCGTCGGCCTGAAGCAGCTCGCGCAGCTCAATCGCCGAGCGCAAGTGGCCGTGGTGAATGGGGTCAAAGGTGCCACCAAATACCAAACAATGCTTGCGCAGAGGTGCCGTCAAGAGTGCTTAGCTCCGCACATGGCCGTCGCCGAACACCACCCATTTTTGCGATGTCAGTCCTTCCAGACCGACCGGGCCACGGGCGTGAATTTTGTCGGTGGAAATACCAATCTCGGCGCCCAGGCCGTATTCGAAGCCGTCGGCAAAACGCGTGGAGGCATTGATCATTACCGAGCTGGAATCGACTTCGCGCAGGAAGCGACGCGCCAGGGTGTAGTTCTCAGTAACGATGGATTCGGTGTGGCCTGAGCTGTACTGGGCGATATGGTCCATCGCCTCATCGATACCGGCCACCACCTTCACCGACAAGATCGGCGCCAGATATTCTGTCGCCCAGTCTTCTTCGCTGGCCTCAACGGCGCCCATCAATACCTGGCGGGTGCGCGGGCAGCCGCGCAGCTCAACACCAGCGGCTTGTAAATCTTCGGCGATGCCAGGCAGTAATTCTTCGGCGCGGCTCTCGGCAACCAGCAGTGTTTCCATGGTATTGCAGGTGCCAAACCGCTGGGCCTTGGCATTCAGGGCAATGGCGCGCGCTTTGTCGGCATCGGCAGCATCATCGATATAAACATGACAGATGCCGTCGAGGTGCTTGATAACGGTTACCTGAGCATCGCGCGAAATGCGTTCGATCAAGCCCTTGCCGCCACGGGGAACGATCACATCCACGTATTCGGGCATGGTAATCAGCTCGCCAACGGCGGCGCGATCGGTGGTTTCCAGCACTTGCACCGCCGTTTCAGGTAGCCCGGCCACCGCCAAGCCCTGACGAATACACGCCGCCAGCGCCTGATTGGAATGAATAGCTTCGGAGCCGCCGCGCAGAATTGCCGCATTGCCCGACTTCAAGCACAGGCTTGCTGCCTCGGCGGTAACATTGGGACGCGACTCATAAATAATGCCGACCACAC
The DNA here is from genome assembly GCF_057370015.1 of Spongiibacter sp. C9W. Classification (NCBI taxonomy): domain Bacteria; kingdom Pseudomonadati; phylum Pseudomonadota; class Gammaproteobacteria; order Cellvibrionales; family Spongiibacteraceae; genus Spongiibacter; species Spongiibacter sp. C9W. Next base: position 2,816,994 of record NZ_CM170672.1, on the reverse strand, counting down.
CGAGGGGCACGCGCATTTTACCCACTTGGATACCACTGGGGCGGTAGTTCATGTCGCTGATAGCACCAACGGGGTCGGGCAGCGCCGCCACCTGTTGAAGGCCTTCGATCACGCCGTCGATACGCGCTGGCGTGAGTGCCAAGCGGTCCAATAATGCGGCATCCAGGCCCGCCGCTTCACCGGCCTGTAGATCTTTTTTGTTAGCGTCAGCAATGGTTTGCCGGGCAGCATCTACCGCCTCGGCAATGGCCAGCAACGCGCGGTTTTTTGCCCCGCTATCGGCGGCGGCCAACACCCGCGAAGCCGCGCGCGCTTGCTGTCCGAGTTGCTGCATATACTGTTTGACTTCCATCGACGCGAATCCCCTTGAATACTGCGCGAACTGCCCGCCCGTGCTGGGGCGGAAAAAACGCACAGTATACCGGAATGCGGCGGCACTCACTATCGGTGGCGATGCACAGGCTCGCTATTGTGAAAGGCTCTCGAGCAGGTCGTGCAGGGCGTCTAGCCGGTGCAGAGGTTCGTCTATCTCCAGCAGCGGATACACATCCTCTGGACTGAGCGGCAATAACTGGGCGAGGCGGTTGACCAGCTCACCGGTGCCGCTGACCTCGGCACTGAAACCCATGCGCTGCACATGGGGGTGCTCCAACAACTGCGCCAACAAGGCAGACAACTCTTCAGCCTCTTCCGGCAGAGGAATATCCGCCTGTTCGCCGAGCCATTCAACGCGGCCGCGATTCAGCCCGGCGTCGTCGCGGTAGCTGTGCAGCAGGCGAAAACGCGGGCCGCCCTCGACCACCACCGACAACAAACCGTCTTCGGTTTGATCCCAGTCCACGACCCGGGCCTGGCAGCCCACGGCGGCGATACGCGGCTCATCGCCCTTACCGTCCACCTCACTGCCGGCGTGCAGGTGAACAATGCCGAAGTGACCGTCGTCGCGCAGGGTATTGCGCAGCAAATCCAGATAGCGGCGCTCGAAGATACGCAGCGCCATGCGGCCACCGGGAAATAACACACCACCCAGCGGAAACAGTGGGTAGTGATCTTGTTGCTCAGCGTGCATTACCTTCCGGCCCCAGTGGCTGAATCATCAGGATCAATTTCGGCAACAGCAACATCGCGCCCATGAGCGCAGCGATCATTGCCAGACCGGTGAGCAGGCCGAAGTAGATGCTCGGGGTAAAGTTCGACAGCGCCAGAATGGAGAAGCCAAAGACGATAATCACCGAGGTGTAGTACATCGCCTTGCCGATACTGCCGTGGCAGCGATACATGGTTTGCAGATAGTTGCGGTCGCGAGGGAATTCATCCCGGAAGCGGTGCACATAGTGAATGGTGTCGTCGACCCCAATACCCACTGTGATCGCCGCAATGGTAATGGTCATCATATCCAGCGGAATGCCGGCCAGTCCCATCCCCCCAAGCACCGCACCGGCGGCCAACAGGTTGGGCGTCAGCGCGATCATCGCCAGACTAAAGGAGCGGAACAGCACCATAAACATTGCCAGGATGGCGACGAACACTGCGGCCAAGGTCAAAATTTGCGAGGTAAACAGGCTCTGCAACATATTGTTGTAGAGCACCAGTAAGCCCGTCAGGCGCACCTGTTCTTCCTCAAAACCCAGTTCTTCAATCAGGTGTCTGCGCACTTCCTTAAGAAAGGCATCGCGCTCCAGGCTGCGGCTGGTTTCCTTCACCCGCAGGCTAATCCGCGCCTGATCCACCTCGGCAGACAAGTAGGGGTCGAGCAGAATACTGCTGATCGACGTCGGCAGTGAGCGCTGAGCGAGCGCCAATTGCAGGTCGTCGACATTCCCCATAATCATCTGCATCAGCTCGTAGAAGGTGGCCAGGGACAGCACTTTGCCCGTCTCGGGCAAGCTGTCCAGATAGTTGTGCACCTCTTGAATACGGCGCATGCCCGCCACCGTAAACCACTCGCTCTGGGGACTGGCAGCACTGCCGCCAAAATCGTCGCCGGCACTGAAATCGTCAAAGCCCGCATCGAAGTCGCCAGCGAAATCATCGGCAAAGTCGTCGCCCTGCTCAGCGGCAAAGCTGTCGTCAGCCTCGTCGAATTCGGCGTCGCCAAACAGGGCATCGAATTCCTCGCCCGCTTGCTCGGCGGCGGCATTGTCGACAGGGGCATCATTGGCGGCAGGCGCACCGTCGGCAACCGCCGGCGCGGACGATTCACTCGGGCGATTGAGAATAATATCCAGCCCGATGGTGCCGCCCAGCTCGGCATCGATGGTTTCCATGCCCTGATAAATTTCGGTGTCTTCGTGGAAGTAGTCGATGAAGCGGTTTTCCACTTTAAGCTGTGAAATACCCCAGGCACTCACCGCCAGCAAGGCTACCGACACCACCACAATGGTGCCGCCAAAACGCTCGGTAGCAACAGCAAAATAGCGGGTAAAAGCGCCCTCGCCACCGGCGCCGTTTTTCTCTTCGCGGGCGGGCAAAAGCATCAGTACACAGGGCAGAATCAGGAAGCTGAGTATCAGCGCCGCCATCACCCCCATGGTCATCATCCAACCGAAATCAATGACCGGACGAATACCGCTGACCACCAGTGACGCAAAGGCCACCAGCGTGGTGAGGGCGGTGTAGATACAGGGCCGCGCCATCAGGCGAACGGTGTCGCTCACTCGCTGCAGCTGGCTGCTTTGCGGCGACAGCGCCGAAATCTCCCGGTAGCGCACCACCAAGTGGATGGTAATGGCCAGCGTAATAATCAGCAGCAGCGCGACAAAGTTGGCGGAAATAACCGTGAGTCGCCAGTCCATAAAGGCCAGCAGCCCCAGCATGAAGGTGACCGTGGCCACGCAGTTCAGCAGCGGAATCAGCACCCAGCGCGGACTGCCGAAAATCACCACCAGCAAGACCACAATGAACACCAATATCCCGGTACCGAACACTTTCAGATCGCTTTTTACAAAGTCGATCATATCCACGGTGATCATTGGCACACCGCCGAGGAACAATTTGGCGCCGTCGCGGTAGTTGTCGAGCACGCTTCGCGCCTGAGCAACCAGGGCTTCCTGGCGGCCGTGAATTTCGGTGACGTAGTCATCAAAGGCCTGTTCGGCCGCCTCGAGCTTGGCCTGCTCGTCCAGAGTCAGGGGGCGCTGCGCCGCGTCGGCGCGCAGCACATCGCGGGCGTCCAGCAGTTCATAGAATTTTTGGTCGCGCTCCAGGTTCACCTGCAGCGCCGTGGTCGTACCATCGGGGCTGGTCAGCAGCGAACGATAAATAGGGCTGTTGGCAAACTCCTCGCGCGCCATGTCGACATTGGCAGTGCCGTCACCCAGGGTGGGAATCTCACCCGCAGTGACATCACCCAGGCTCACTGGCGGGCTCTGCAACAAGGGCACATCGAGAATAGAATTAATGCTCGACACCCGCGGCAGCTTCGCCAGGTCATCGCGCAGCTTGGCGATGGTTTCCAGCTGCTGGGGCGCGAACAGGTCGCCCTCAGGTTGGTAGGTGACCAGCAGGAAGTCCTCGGTCTGGTAGCGCTTGCTGATTTCGCGGAAATACTCCAGCGACGTATCCCCTTCCAGCACCAAAGCCTCGGAGGAGGCATCGAGCTTCATCGCGGGTATATGGCTACCCAGGAATCCGGTCACCGCCATCAACAGCAGCAACACCCAGGTAGCATTGCGGAGAATCAGTGTCTGGTATGCGTTGGCAAGCCGCCCAGTCATGGTGTTTCCTTATTGTCATTATCGGGCACAGGGTCTCTGCGTCCGGGCCGGTAACGGCCGTTATTCACCCCAGCGCGGCAGCAGCGTTTGCGCTACGTCGAGGTGGTCCAATATTCTCGCGACGACAAAATCGACGATCTCATCCACGCTTGTCGGGCGCCGATAAAAGCCTGGCGACGCCGGCATAATGGTCGCGCCCATTTGGCTGAGGCTGAGCATATGCTGCAGATGAATGCTCGACAAGGGCATCTCTCGCGTCACCAAAATTAACTGACGCCGCTCTTTGAGCACAACATCGGCGGCGCGTTCAATTAAATTATTACTGGCGCCACAGGCAATGGCTGACAAGGTGCCGGTACTTGCCGGGCAGACCACCATACGGGTTGGCGCACCGCTGCCCGAGGCCACGGCGGCCATCCAATCTTCCGGCCCGTGCACCTGCAACTGATCGGACGGGCAACCAAAGCGCTCCACCAGATGTTTATGCAGGGCCTGGGGTTTGGCTGGCAGGGGCTCGTCGGTTTCTGTTGCCACGACTAACAGCGCCGCCTTGGAGATCATAAAGTGAACCGGACAGCCCGCGGCCAGCAGGCATTCGAGCAGGCGCAAACCGTATTGCGCGCCCGATGCGCCGGTCATTGCCAAGGTTACCGCTTTCATAATTAGGCCCTGTTATTAAGCGCCGTCATCAGGCGCTGATGAATACCACCGAAGCCACCGTTACTCATGATGACCACGTGGTCACCGCTGCGCAGCATGGCGACAAGCTGCTGGAGACAGGCATCGAGGTCGCGACTTAACTCGGCGGGCACGGGACTGTTGGCGATCACGCCGTCAAGCGACCAGTCCAGTCCGGGTGGCTGATACCAAATAACGCGATCTGCCGAGGCCGTCGAGGCTGCCAGACGGTCTTTATAGATGCCCATACGCATGGTATTCGAGCGCGGTTCTATCAGGGCAATAATTCGCCCGTTTTTCTGCACACGACCGCGCAGGCCTTGCAAGGTGGTTTCAATGGCGGTGGGGTGGTGGGCAAAATCATCGTAGACCGACACGCCGTCTACGCAGCCGAGCAGCTCCATTCTGCGCTTCACGCCCTGGAACTGACAGAGCGCATCGATACTGTCAGCCGGCAGGACGCCGACATGCCGCGCCGCCGCGATGGCAGCTAAAGCGTTGGCCACATTGTGCTCGCCAGTGTGCTGCCAGCACACTTGCCCCTGATCCTGCCCTTGATGCAGCACGCGAAACTGCGAGTAGTCCTCACTGCATTCACCGCGCTGCCACTCGGCAGTATCGCCGCTAACGCTCAGCTGCTCGCGCTCACTCCAGCAACCCATTGCCAGGGTTTCTTCAATAGCGGGCACGCTCGCCGGGGTGATAATGCGGCCGCTGCCGGGTACGGTGCGCACCACGTGGTGAAACTGACGCTGAATGGCGTGCAGGTCATCAAAAATATCGGCGTGATCGAATTCCAGGTTGTTGATGATCAAGGTGCGCGGACGGTAGTGGATAAACTTGGAGCGCTTATCAAAGAAAGCGCTGTCGTACTCATCGGCTTCGATCACAAAGAAGTCCGACTTGCCGATACGCGCAGACAGCCCGAAGTCGGCGGGCACACCCCCGATCAAAAAGCCCGGCTCATAGCCGCAACTCTCTAATATCCATGCCAACATACTGCTGGTGGTGGTTTTGCCGTGTGTGCCGGAACAAGCCAGCACCCAGCGCCCCTGCAACACATGTTCGCTTAGCCACTGCGGCCCCGAGGTATAGGGTAAACCTCTTTCTAAAACATATTCTACGGCCGGGTTGCCCCGCGACATGGCATTGCCCACCACCACAAGGTCCGGCGCGGGGTCGAGGTGCGCCGGGTCGTAGCCTTCCATCAGCGCAATACCCTGGGCTTCGAGCTGGGTGCTCATCGGCGGATACACATTGGCATCAGAGCCGGTAACGCGGTGCCCCTGCTCGCGCGCAAGAATGGCCAACCCGCCCATAAAGGTTCCGCAGATACCAAGGATATGAATATGCATTGCTCGTGCTTCGACCGTCGAATTTAGCTGGGCATGGTATCACTGCACCCGAGTAAGCTCTACGGCTGGCTTGCGCCTACCATTAATACGCTCAAGCAATAAAAAACCGGCCAGAGGCCGGCTGTGACATTGCGCAAAAGCGAGCGCAACAGGGTTAAAACGCCGCGCCCACCCAAAACCATAACTTATCGGTGTCTACGGCTAACTCATCGGCAGAATAGGCGGCGTACTTCACTCCCACCGAATAGTGTTTGGCAAATTTTCGGCTGTACACCGCGTTAACTTCACTGCCGTAGGCATCGGCACCCGCGGCGTCATCGTCCGCGCGGTAGTCGTGATAAATCAGCGCCCACTTCCCACCGGCAAGACTGCCGCCCAGCGAGGCGTAACGGTCAACTAAACCGCCGGCCGGTGTTTTGAGAAAAATATCGGCCCAGCCGTTGAATTTATGTAGCGTCGCCAGGGGCGTGGCAAAGCCGTAGCTGCCGTCGTCACTGCCCAGTACTTCGTAGCCAACCTTCGCGGTTAAACCAGCGGCGGCGACCCCGGCTTCAAGCAGCATATACTCCGCATCGGCATCGAGCAGCGGCGTGTCGGCCCGCTGACGAGCGAACTCAGCGTGGTATAGCAGCTTTGCCTCAGCCAGAGGCTTCGCCCCCTTCACGCTCACACCAGTGGTATCGAGACGGTCTTCGCCCGCCTCATTCAGTTCCAATAAATAGGAATAGGCCGTCACCGTGCCCACCGCACTGTTGAAACGCAGGTTTAACAAGTGATCTTTGGCCTGTTTATCCGCCTGTTCGGCAAAGATGCCATTGCGCTGCCCGAGGTAGGCGTAGCTCAGCGACAATGCATCGTTGGCTTGATAGTTGAGTGAGATGCCATCAAAGGTCTGGCGATCCTGACGCCAACCCACGTGCCCGACAAATCGATGGCCATCGTAGGTGATGACCTGTCGCCCTAATTTGGCCGTTAGCCCACCGTGCTGGTAGCGCAGAAAGGCCTGATCCAGCTCGGTGGTTTCCGGGTCGGCAATCACCGAGTACTGCCCGGCTTTATACCCGGCTGGCGGCGCACTGAACTCGCCCTCTCCCGCGACGATGCGGCTATCCTCAAACTCCAGTTGCGCGGAAAAACCCTGATAGGCGGCGGTCTGATATCCCAGCCGGCTACGCAGGGTAAGGGCACTGGCATCATCCAGGGCATTGTCCTGACTCACCGCTTCATAACGCAGCCTAAAGTCACCGTACACCTTGCCGTTTGCCAACGCGTCGGCAAGGGAATCGGCAAATGAGGTGGCTGGCAAGGTTGCCGCCACGGCTCCTAGCAGTACGGCGTTTGCAATAACTCTCATGCAGTTCTCTCCTACACTATTTTTTATCGGCCGACACAAGGCCGGCAGCACCACGACCATCAGGCCGAATTGAGAACGCCGTTTATCTCTAACACCTATTATTGTGGGCATTCGGTTTGGGCGACGTCGCCCATCGCAGGGATATTTAGCAAGCGGTATGCCAGCCGCGAAGAGATCAAAACAATTAATTTATTTCTATAATTTTCAATACGTTAGCGAAAAACAATTCGCTCAAAAAACCTCAAAAGCCAGAGCCGCCCCAAAACACGACGACGCGCCTTTAGCGGCGCCTCATAACAAGACGACCGCGCCCAAAAATATTGCATGTAGAAGTGTGCAATCGGCATTTTTGGCGCACCACAATACTGCACACCACCACGCAGCCCAGCAAAAGCCCTCCGCTATCGGCTCAAGCTCCATAGCAGCGCCACGAGCAAGACGGCGCTGACCCCCTGCCAAAACCGCAGGGGGTTGCGGTGAACCAAGGGCTGAAATTCCCTGACCTGATAGCTGGGGTTGGGGTGATGAAGATCGTGCATAAACTCTGCGATGTCGTGATACCGCAGGTCGGGGTTAATACTCAACGCACGCTTTAGCGCGCGATCCATCCAATACGGAATATGCGGGTTGTAATCACTGGCAGAAACGTACTGCAGGCGCGAGTAATCACCGGCGCTGCGGCACTGCTCCAGCTTGCCCTCATAGGGCAGGGTTCCACAGAGCATTTCAAAGGCCACGACGGCCAGGGAAAACTGGTCAGCCCGCGCACTCGGCGGTTTGCGCAATACGTGCTCCGGTGCTGAATACTGCGCGGTACCCAGAATATGATCACGCTCTAACGGCACCGCGATCTCAGCTAAGCCAGCCACATGGCAGCTGCCAAAGTCGATAATGCGCACCCTGCCATCACCGTCCATCATTACATTGTCGGGCTTAATGTCTTGGTGGAGGGTATCGCGCCGATGCATCGCCTGCAGGCCCTTGGCCAACTGACTGAGCACCGCCACCGCCTCACTCACGGCCGATCGGTCGCGCGCGGCCATCCACTGCGCCAGCGACTGACCGGGAATATATTCAGCAAGGTAGTACAAACAGCTTGGCCGCTGGGGCGGCTCAACCACCGACACAACAGCCGGATGCTCCAATCGCTTCGCGATCCAGCTCTCCAGCACAAAGCGCTCGATGTAGGCCGGGTCATCCAAGTACAGCAATGACGGCGTTTTCATCACTAACTGGCGCTGGTTGCGAGTATCCACAACCCGATACAACTGGCTGCGCGGGCTGGCGTGAAGTTCTTCTTCAATGCGCAAACCGTCGACCACCGCACCCGGCGGCAGCGGCGGCGGGAATGGCAAGGCACTCAGCTGCTGATAAACATCGTCGGCATCGGCCAGCGGCAGCGCCTCTACACGCAGCAGCTGACAACTGAGGTTATCCTTGCTGCCCGCGGCCAATGCATCGTCGATCAACTGCTCGCAGGCGGGCTCCAGCGCACCGGACGCCTCGGCAAGGCGCTGGCGAATCTGCTCGTCAGGCAGCACGTCGTGAATACCGTCGGTAGAAAGTAAAAACAGGTCCCCACAGCAGATATCGACTGAGCGATAGTCGACATCGAGATTGACGTCCAGCCCCATTGCCCGGGTCAAATACGCGTGCTCCGGAGAGATGCGCCGAGCGTGGTCGCGCGTCAGCTGTTCCAGCGCGCCGTCGCGTAGCCGGTATATGCGGCTATCCCCCACATGGAACAAGTGGGCGAGCTGGGACTTAAATACCGCCACACTCAGGGTAGACACATAGCCCTTTTCCGCCTGCGCATAGCCCTGACCCTGGGCAAACAGCCAGCGATTCAATGCATTTAATACCTGTTGCGCGGAGCGCTTCACCGACCATGACTCAGGCGTTGAAAAGTAGTCATTCAGAAAGCCGGTAATGCAGCTTTCCGCCGCCTCTTTGCCCGCCTCGGCCGCCGACACACCATCGGCAATAGCCGCGACGGCGCCCTTGGTCGTCAGCAGTGAACCCTCGGGCACTCGCGCGCCGAGACTGTCCTCATTAAACGGCTTAAGCCCAGCGCTACTGCGCTGGGCTATGCTCAATTTCAGTCCACCATCCAGGTGCAAAACACCACTCCTTTTCGAGTTGAGGTTGCAGACTAGCTCACTTCAATCAGCGCCACACTGCCATCGTCGTTGTATTCGGCAATGTGTCCCTGTGGCTCTTCCATAAATTGCACCGCAACAAACACAAAGGCAGCGCAAGCGGCGATCACCATAAAGAAGCTGGAAGCATCGACAAAGCTGAGGACGGTCAGGAAGATAACTGCACCCACATTACCGTAAGCGCCGGTCATACCCGCAATCTGCCCGGTCATACTGCGCTTGACCAACGGCACGATGGCAAACACCGCACCTTCGCCAGCCTGTACGAAGAAGGAGCAACACATGGTCGCCAATACCGCCAGCAGCAGCGGCCACGTTGACGTGATCTGACTGAGCAGCATATAGCCCACCGCCAAACCGCAGATCAAAATGCTCAGCGAGCGACGACGGCCAAACCGGTCAGACAGGTAGCCGCCACTGGGACGAGCAAGCAGGTTCATGAATGCAAAGCCGGAGGCCAACATGCCCGCTTTTACGGCGGTCAGCTCAAAGGTCTCCATAAAGAACAGCGGCAACATCGATACCACCGCGAGCTCAGAGCCAAAGGTAACCAGGTAGGCAACATTCAGAATAGCCACTTGCTTGAAGGGGTATTTCTGCATGGCGGGGATTTCTACATTATTCAATACATCGTGGTTAACGCGCAGAATCTGGCTCACTTGCACGATGAACAACACCACCAGCACACCGTAAAGCGACATTGCGGCAACGCCATTTAACATACCCAGATTCGACGGCGACAGCTTCCAGGTCAGTACTGCCAGCGCCAGGTACATGGGGATGCACATGGCAATGTAAAACACCAAGTCGCGCTTGCTGGTTACCACCAAGCCGCCACTTTTCTTTGGCTTGAAGTAGGTAGACCCCTTGGGCGTGTTGCGCGCACGTGAGTAAAAGAACACGCCGTAGATCATTGCCATCACACCCGTGCTGGCAATGGCGTAGCGCCAGCCATCGTCGCCACCGAACATCAGCGCCAGGGTTGGCAGGGTCATCGCGGCTGCCGCCGAACCAAAGTTACCCCAGCCACCGTAAACGCCCTCGGCCAAGCCGACCTGGCGCGCGGGAAACCACTCACCAACAAGGCGAATACCAATCACAAAGCCCGCGCCAATAAAACCCATTAAAAAACGCAGCAGCGCGATGGTTTCATAGCTGTCGGCAAACGCAAACGCGATACACATGGCGCCGCCACTAACGAGGAGTGCCGAGTAGATAATGCGCGGACCGTAGCGATCCACCAGCATACCAACCACCACGCGGGCGGGAATCGTCAGCGCCACATTGAGAATCATCAGGGCTTTCACTTGCTGCCCGGTAAGATCGAAGGCCTCTTTAATAGAGGCCAGCATCGGTGCGTGGCTAAACCACACGACAAAAGTCAGGAAGAAGGCAAACCAGCTCAGATGCAGCAAGCGGATTTTATCCTGCTTGAGATCGAGCAAATTTAATGTAGAGGACGACATAGTAGCTCCATTCAGCCAACGAGGAATTTGCTTGCTGCTGAGCAAACGCCGTGCCAAACATCAACACCAACCCACTAAGCAATTGATATTGTTAACAATAAATATGACTTAGCGACGACTTAACGCGACCAGGCAAGTGCCAGCCACCACCGCCAACCGCCTGCGACCTGAATTTTCGCCCCCCGATGAAGCAGCGCGCCCCAGAAACAATCAGCCGCGCCACACCACAAAGCACCAAAATGCGCCCCAAGTTCGAGCACAAAAATACAAAAACCATATAAATCAAACACATAATAAACACAAAATTCACTGGCACGTCTTTTGCTTAATGCCTGTTACACGCCCCAGGGCACATTAATAATGCAGCACTCCCCGGTGCTGCCAATGGTAGAAAGAAGCAAAGGACGTCACTATGAGCCATAAACAGCGCTTGCTTGTTGTGGGCAACGGCCCCGTTGGACATCAATTCCTAGAGTCAATCGTCGAAAGTGGCTGCGCGACGGATTACCAGATCACCGTAATCGGCGAAGAGCCCCGCCCCGCCTACGACCGCGTACACCTGACGGCCTGGTTTGAAACGCGACAAGCCGACGCGCTAAACATGGTTGCCGATGGCTTCTACGCGACAAACAATATCGACGTTAGATGCGGTGAAAAAGTTGTCGCCATTGATCGCAATGCAAAAACCGCAACAACGGATTCAGGGCGCCACTACGACTATGACCAGCTGGTGCTGGCAACCGGCTCCTACCCCTTTGTTCCCCCTGTTCCCGGCCACGAGCGCGAAAACTGCTTTGTTTACCGCACCATCGAAGACCTTGAAGCGATCACCGCGGCCGCAAAAAATGCCTCTGTGGGCGCCGTGGTGGGCGGCGGCCTACTCGGCCTGGAGGCCGCTAAAGCCATTAAAGACCTGGGCCTGAAAACCCATGTCATTGAATTCGCGCCACGCCTGATGGCGGTACAGGTCGACGACGGCGGCGGCGCACTGCTGCGACGTAAGATCGAAGACCTTGGCGTTGAAGTGCACACCCAGAAAAACACGCAAAACATCGGCGACGGCGAGCACTGTGTGCACAAGCTGTCCTTCGCTGACGGCGCAGAACTGGAAACCGACATTCTGGTTTTCTCTGCAGGTATTCGCCCGCAAGATGCGCTGGCTCGCCAGTGCGAACTGGAGATCGGCGAACGCGGCGGCATCGCCATAAACAATTACTGCCAGACCTCTGACCCCGCCATCTATGCCATTGGCGAATGCGCGCTGTGGAACCAACGCATCTTTGGCCTGATTGCGCCGGGCAATGAAATGGCCCGCGTCGCCGCTGCGCATATCCTTGGCAACGGTGACGACAAGCAGTTCACCGGCGCAGACATGAGCACCAAGCTCAAGCTAATGGGCGTCGACGTTGCCTCGATTGGAGACGCCCACGGCAACACCCCCGGTGCCAAGTCCTATACCTTTATCGACGAACAAGCCGAGATTTATAAAAAGATAGTGGTTAGCGAAAGCGGCAAGCACTTGCTCGGCGCGGTATTGGTGGGCGATGCCGACGACTACGGCAATTTGCTGCAATTTGCGCTCAATGGCATCGAGCTTCCCGAACACCCGGAAGCGATGATTCTCCCCAATATTGACGGCAGTGCGAGCGTTGGCCTCGGGGTGGATGCCCTCCCCGACAGCGCGCAAATCTGCAGCTGCAACAACGTCAGCAAGGGCGATATCTGCGCGGCGGTGCAGGGCGGCGCACTGACCGTTGGCGATGTAAAAAGCTGCACCAAGGCCGCCAGCACCTGCGGCGGCTGTACCGCCCTGGTGGGCCAGGTGGTCAACGCTGAGCTCACCAAACTTGGTGTTGAAGTGAATACCGACCTCTGTGAACATTTCCCCTACACTCGCCAGGAGCTGTTCCACTTAATCCGCGTAGGCGGTATTAAATCCTTTGACGAGTTATTGGAGAAGCACGGTTCCGGTAAAGGCTGCGCCATCTGTAAACCGACGGCAGCATCCATCTTCGCCTCCTGCTGGAACGAGTACATTCTGGAAAATCAGCACGCCGGCCTGCAAGACACCAATGACCGCTTCCTCGCGAATATGCAGAACAACGGCACCTTCTCTGTTGTGCCGCGCATGGCAGGCGGTGAGGTCACTCCGGACGGCTTGATCACCGTGGGTAGCATCGCCAAAAAATACAAGCTGTACACCAAAATCACCGGCGGCCAGCGGGTGGATTTGTTCGGCGCTACCCTCGACCAACTTCCGGCGATATGGAAGGAACTGATCGATGCCGGTTTTGAAAGTGGCCACGCCTACGGCAAGTCGCTGCGCACGGTGAAGTCCTGCGTGGGCTCCAGCTGGTGTCGCTACGGCGTGCAAGACAGCGTTGGTCAGGCCATCAACCTGGAGAACCGCTACAAAGGCCTGCGTTCACCCCACAAGATAAAAATGGCGGTGTCTGGCTGTACCCGCGAGTGCGCCGAAGCGCAGAGTAAGGACGTTGGCGTGATCGCCACGGAAAAAGGCTGGAACCTCTACGTGTGCGGCAACGGTGGCATGAAGCCCCGCCACGCCGACCTCTTTGCCTCCGACATCGATACCGAAACCCTGGTGAAATACGTCGACCGCTTGTTGATGCTCTACGTGCGCACCGCCGACCGCCTGCAACGCACCTCGGTGTGGATGGAAAACCTTGAGGGCGGTCTGGACTATCTGCGTCAGGTCATCATCGACGACTCACTGGGTATCTGCGACGAACTGGAGCGCGATATGCAAAGCGTGGTCGACAGCTACCAATGCGAGTGGAAGACCACCATCGAAGACGAGCAAAAACTCAAACAATTCCGATCCTTCGTGAATGCCGATGACGGCGACAAAGACATTGTTTTCGTGGAAGAGCGCGGTCAAATCAGGCCCGCCAACGAAGAAGAAAAACAACTCAACAACAACTTAATTGCTGTTGCCTGAAGGTCTCACTGACAGGAGCCACACAGAGCAACGTAGCGAGAAACCTCGCACAAGTATGGAGATTAGCTATGAGCTGGACCACCGTCTGCACACTCGACGACATTTTACCCAATGCTGGCGCCGCCGCCTTAGTCGGCGACACGCAGCTTGCTGTCTTTCGCGTCGATGACCGCATCTTCGCACTGGACAACCACTGCCCCTTCAGTCGCGCCAATGTGCTGGCGCGGGGAATTGTTGGCAGCGTCGGCGACACGCTAGTGGTTGCCTCACCACTGTACAAACAGCATTTCAGTCTGGAGGCGGGACACTGCCTTGAAGACGACAGTATCTCTGTGCGTCGCTTCCCCGCGCGCAACGAGAACGGCCTGGTGCAGGTCCAACTATAAAACGCACCTTCCAAGGATTAGTCTCCCCCTTGCCGGCGGCAACTCCCCGTGCAGCCGGCCCTTTCACCACTCCCTTTCCCCGCCGCAATTTGCTTAAGCGCCCTGGCAACCGTTAGCCCCTGGCCTCAAAGTCAGGCCGAAGCCGGCGAAAAGCCGGCCGGCACGGCTGTGAATCAAATTAGTGTTAACCCGCCCTAGCGGGTATAATCAGCGCGATTTTTTCACCTTGCACACAGCTGATAACGGAAACGACTCATGAGCTATAACTCGATCCCAGCCGGCAAAGAACTGCCGCACGATATTTTCGTCGCCATCGAAATCCCTGCAAACAGCAGCCCTATCAAGTACGAGATTGAAAAAGAGTACGATGCGCTGATGGTTGACCGTTTCATGGCCACCCCAATGTTCTACCCAGCCAACTACGGCTACATCCCCAACACCCTGTCTGAAGACGGTGACCCGCTGGACGTACTGGTTGTGACACCCTACCCCGTTGTTCCCGGCTCAGTGATTCGTGCCCGTCCCATCGGCATTCTGAACATGAGCGACGAAGCGGGCAAAGACGCCAAATTGCTGGCCGTTCCCCACGACAAACTGAGCGTGCTCTACAAAGACGTAAAAGAGCCCTCTGACCTGCCCGAGCTGCTTATCCAGCAGATCGAGCACTTCTTCGAGAACTACAAAGACCTCGAAAAAGGCAAGTGGGTGAAGGTTGACGGTTGGGCAGGCAGCAAAGAAGCCCTGGCCGAAGTTGAAAAAGCCGCTGCTGCTTACAAAGGCTAAGTAGCGCCGCCTAAAAAAAGCCCGGTCTCTGAAAAGAGCCCGGGCTTTTTTGTGCCCGGCTTATCGCCATTCTTAACAAACCTACTGCCAAGCCTTGACCCTGTAGTAACCTACAAGCTCTATTCTGATCTCAGTAGCAACGGAATCAGGGGAATCACCATGGCTCAACTAAGGATTGGAGAACTCGCTAAAAAGCTCGACTGCACAGTGGAAACATTGCGCTTTTACGAGCGCGAGGGCTTACTGGCCGCCACCGGGCGCAGCGCCAATGGCTATCGCTTTTACAACACTGCCTCTATTAAGCAGCTAGAGTTTATCCTGCGCGCCAAGAGCATGGGCTTCAGCCTCGACGATATTCGCGAATTACTGGCCATTCGCGTCGACCCGGAAGCCAAGTCCTGTGGCGAAGTGAAGGGCATTGCCCAAGAGAAGCTCGCGCAGGTTGAACGAAAACTGAGTGAGCTGAAAAGCATCCGCGACGCCCTGAGCCGGGTTGTCGAGGCCTGCTGCGGTGGCGATGTTCCCGCCAATCACTGCAGTATCCTGCAAGCGCTCGATGACGAACTCAGTGCCCAGCAGGAGCAGCACGCATGAATTTCCTCAACAACCTCTACCTACTCAGTTTGGACGCCGCCCCCCTACTCGTTATGGGTTTGGTACTTGCCGGCTTGATGAAAGCCTGGATTCCCAATGCCCTGCTGGAACGGCAGCTGGGCAAACCCGGTATTGGCTCGGTGATCAAAGCGGCGCTATTTGGCGCCCCCATGCCCCTGTGCTCGTGCGGCGTTCTGCCGGTGGCGATGGGACTGCGACGCGCCGGCGCGTCGAAGGGCGCAACAGTATCGTTTTTGATTTCCACACCCGAGACCGGTGTCGACTCCATTGCCCTGAGCTACGGCCTACTGGGGCCGGTGATGACCATCGCGCGGCCCATTGTGGCCATCGTCAATGCCATTGCCGCGGGCTTGTTAACGGGCTGGAACGATAGCAAACCCGCAATACAAGAAGAGGCAACAACGTCCTGTTGCTCAAAGCGCTCTGCCGCACCGACGAAAACCACCTGGAGAGAGGGCCTTCACTACACCTTCGGGCGACTGCTTGAGGACATGCTGCCCTGGCTGTTGGTGGGCATGCTGTTTGCGGCGGCGGTGCAGACCTTTGTGCCAGCGGCCTGGCTGGCCGAATGGGGCCGCGGCCCCCTTGCCATGGTCGTAATGGTGTTGGTAGGTATTCCCATGTATATCTGTGCCAGCGCGTCCACGCCCATCGCCGCAGGACTGCTAATGGCGGGCGTATCACCTGGCGCGGTGCTGGTCTTTATGCTCGCGGGCCCGGCCAGCAATATCGCGGCGGTGGGAATGGTGCACAAGGAACTGGGACGCCGCGCGCTCGTTGCCTATCTGGGTACGGTAAGCACCATTAGTATCGCTGCGGGTCTGTTGCTAGACCAATTGGTGAGTCTGTTTAACTGGGAGATTAGCGGCGGGCAGGCACACCAGCACAGCATGCTGCCCGAGTGGTTGGCAGTGGCCGCGCTGGTCGTGCTGGCAGTAGCGGCCATTAAACCGCTGCGCCAACAGACCTTCGGCCGCTTACTTAACGCTTAAGACGCCACCTTGGGCTTGGCGCTTAACAGGCGCTGATAGAGTTTAGAGTTTTTGTGAATCGTTTTATGTTTCGCATAGGCTTCCACCGCGCGATGCCAAGCCTCATCACTGCCGTGAGCATTGAGTGAAAAACTCGTGCACACGGTCTTCTTCTCGACCTTTGACGCCACACCCACCTGAAAGATCGGCGTCAAATTGCCACTCTTCTCGGTCTTCAACAGATAGCTGATACCGCGCACGCTGCCATCTGGCTTGAAGCAGCGCTCTTCCTTGGTTTCCTCCAGAAAGCGCTTTTGCTGCGCTTCTAATTCTTGATCGCGTTCCATCGCTTGCTTCTCTATGGCCTTTTGCGCCCGTCCCTCTAGGCGCTTACCGTCTTTCTTCAGGGAGAAATACTCCTGATAGAGCTCACCCGCCACTGTCCGGCGGACCCGGTAGCCATAAAAAGCTTTGTTATCCAGCAACTTAACGCTCACACGCACCCCTTATCTATGCTTCTTTTTTGTTTTCTTATGTCATTGTCACTACCGCCGCAGCAGCAATGTCACTATTGGCAGACATTGTAATCTAAACATTCTGACGAAATTATCAAGCTGCTGCGACAAAAACCGTGACACAGACGCACAAAAATCGCGCCCGAGGCTCAGGCTCAAAGGAGCATGGGCGCTAGCTGTCGCCGTTAATGTTCTGATCCATATTCAGGGCGGGGATTTCTCGCGACAGGCGCCCGACCGGCTTCGCGGGTACGCCCGCCACGGTGGTATGGGCGGCAACAGGGTTGAGCACCACACTACCCGCGGCGATCTTTGCGCCTTCACCAACGGTGATATTGCCCAGCACCTTGGCACCGGCGGCGATCAACACACCGTCTTCAATGTGTGGGTGCCGTGGGCCGCGACCACTGCCGCAGCCGCCGAGGGTCACGGAGTGCAGCATGGAAACATTATTGCCCACCACCGCGGTTTCACCAATCACGACGCCGGTGGCGTGATCGACCATAATACCGCGGCCAATGCGCGCGGCCGGGTGAATATCAACATCGAATACGGTGGCGATGCGATTTTGCAAAAACAGCGATAAGGACTCGCGCCCCTGCTGCCACAGCCAATGGGCGATACGGTGGGCCTGAATCGCCTGAAAGCCTTTAAAGTACAGAAAGGGCATACCGTAGTGGTCACAGGCGGGGTCGCGATCGTAGTGGGCGCAAATATCAGCCACGGCTGCGGCGAGCACCTCCGGGTCAGCGGCATACGCCTCGCTTGCGACATCGCGTATCAGCATCGCGGGCACCGAATCGCAGCCCAGGCGCGAGGCAATATGAAAACTCAATGCGGCAGAAAAGCTACCGTGATTGAGAATACTGGCGTGATAAAAGCTGGCCAGTACGGGTTCATTGCGACCAAAGGCCTTGGCCTCCTCCTGCATAGCGGCCCACAGCTGCGCGACGCTTAAATTCAATATTCTTCTCCTACTGCCAACAGCGGTGCATACGCTGAAGGGTATGCCTCTTTAGGCACAGCAACATAGCGACGATACAACTCGTCTAAGTGCGTCAGTATCGGCTCTTTAAGTTCGATATCCGCCTCGGCGAGTACCTGGCGCAATCGCCCTGGCGTGAGTGCGGACTCACAGCGTGCCGACAGCGGCGCATAGCTTAAATGCCAACGCTCCGGAGCGATACCCCCGCGGTCTTCAGCATAGGGTCGAAAGAAACCATAACTGGCACCGTTGGCAAGTTGGTGGTCTAGCCAGTCGTGCAACGGAGCAAAGGGGCCGCCGTCGTTCACCTCCTGCGGGCTGAGCTGTACCGAATAATCACTGGCCACCGCCGCGGCGTCATACACGTCGATGTCGCTGCCCCAATGGTGGCGGGAGGCGCCGGGCAGGGCTGACCAACGCAAGATAGCATCGAGCAACTGCTCACAGCTTAATTCGTTAAAACACAGGGCCTGGCCGTCGCTATCGAGCAGCGGGCGGCGACCACTGGCCTTCGCATTCCAGATCGCCAACTGTCGGTCAAAGCCGCGGAACCCGCTGACAATTTTCAACTCAAAGCCAGCGCGCGCGGCATCTGATCGCAGCGCTTCGAAGGGCGCAACAATCGCGGGATGAACGGGACAGCCCAGCACATCCACCATCAGCGATTCGTCTTGCCCACACAGGAGCGCTTCTGTCAGTCGGTAATCGTCCATGTCGTCGCGGGTTCTGATAGTGTCCACCTTTCAAGTCATGGCATCATAGTAACGCCATCAACTCAGTGGCGAAACCAGGAGCAAAAATACTGTGGAAGCTCACACCGCCGACCACAAAAAAATCGCGTTAGCACTGGGCAGTGGCTCTGCCCGAGGCATGGCACATATTGGCGTTATTCAACGCCTGGGAGAACTGGGCATCAAGCCCGATATTATTGTCGGCACTTCCATCGGCTCGGTGATTGCCGCCTGCTATCTCACTGAACACCTGGACGATTTTTCAGCCTGGATTCAAACACTGAGCAGCGCCCAGGTTTTCCACTACATGAGTGTTAGCCTGACAGCCGCAGGCGGTGTGGCTCACGCGACACGACTGATCGACTACTTCATCAGTGAATACGGCAACCCCAATATCGAAGACTTATCGCTGCCCTTTGCCGCCGTCGCAACAGACCTCCAGCGCGGCCGAGAAGTGTGGCTGCAGCGCGGCCCGCTGTGGGAGGCCGTACGTGCATCAATGGCGGTGCCCGGTGTATTAACGCCGGTGGCTCACCGCGACTCCTGGCTTGTGGACGGCGGCTTGGTAAACCCCGTTCCGGTGTCGGTGTGCCGCGCCCTCGGTGCCGACATCACCATTGGCGTTGACCTGAACAGCGACTTGGTTGGCCGCCGCAAAATTGAGCGAGACGCTCGCGCGCCCGACAACGAGCAGCAGCGCAAAGAGGAGATCGCCGAAGAGGAGGAGGCCGAGGAGGATCACCCCGCTATCGGCCCGGATACTGACGGAGAGGGCGACGAAGAATCGCAACTCGCCGCCGCGTTCAGCCGCTTTGCCAGCAGCGTAAAAGAAGCGGCCAGCAACTGGCGCAGCCCCAGCGAGAAAAAGCCAGAAGCGCCCGGCACCCTCAGCGTGATGATGAGCTCGATCAATATTATGCAGGACCGCATTACCCGCTCTCGCCTGGCCGGCGAACCGGCGGATATTATGCTGTGGCCGCGCCTGGGACACATCGGCTTGCTGGACTTTGGCGATGCCGCCGAGGCCATTGCCGAGGGCCGCGACGCCGTGGATCGCATGCTGCCCGCGATACGCCACGCCTTTAATAGCGAAGGTGATGACCGACTTGTCCAGACCGCCCCCGCCGGAGACCAGGAACTGTGACTGTACTTTGCCGCCTTGACGAGATCCCCGAGCCCGGCTCTAAAGGCCTTAGCTATCAAGGTCACTCACTGTTTGCGGTCCGCAGTAATGGCGGGGTTTACCTGTATCGCAATCGCTGCCCCCACCTCGGCATTGAGCTGCACTGGCAGGAAGACCAATTCCTCGACGTGGAAGAAACGCTGATCCAATGCGCGACCCACGGCGCGCTGTTTATTATCGAGTCTGGTGAATGCGTCTCCGGTCCCTGCTTGGGTCAATCTTTGCAGGCACTGCGCTGCCGGGTAGAAAATGGCGAGCTATTACTCGACGAATTACTCGCCGAGCAGGCGCCCTAAGCCGTCACTGGCAGCGATGATTGCAGGCGCATCCCCTGCTCATCAATCTGCGCGCGATATGCCAGCAGTTGCACGCCATCGCGCTGAGCTTCAGCCAATTCGCGCGCATAGGCGGGGTCGATATCCGCCGCAGCTGCCACCGCGTTAATCCCCTCGTGCAACACCGCAAAAAGCAGCACCGCTTGCCCGCCCGCGGCAACGTGTTCACGCAAGCCGCGAATGTGGCGACGCGCCCGCGTGCTCACTGCATCGGGAAAACGACCGCCCCCGTCCTCGCTTAACAGGGTTACCGATTTAACCTCCACATTACAGGGGCCACTTGCTGTCTCCAGGACGAAGTCGATGCGACTGCCGTCGGGCAAACGCTGCTCAGTTTGATAGCCTGAACACCCAGCAAGCTCTGTGATCACTTGTTCATCCAAGGCCTCGGCCACCAGCTTATTGGCCAAGGCCGAGTGGATACACACCTTGTTACCGTCTACCTCTACCAACTGCCAGGTGTAGGCATACTTACGCTTGGGGTTGTCGCTGTAACTCAACCACACGCGACTACCGGGCGTATCGCAACCGGTCATGGCACCGGTGTTGGGGCAGTGTACGGTCAACTCGGTGCCGCACTCCAGGCGCACATCGGCGAGAAATCGCTTATAGCGACGAAGCAGTACAGCGGGAGTCAGAGGAGACGGCCATTGCATAAACGGGCACCCTTTTCATTTTGTTTTCTCAGCGACGTGATCGACGTTGCACATCTATCCTGAAGCTCTCACACTACCCACTAAGATTGTTAATCAGGGGCAGCCCAGCGCACAATGTTAAAAAAATTGTTGCTTAGCGTCAGTGTTTTACTGCTACTCATCATCATTGGCATCACCGTCATTGTTATTCAGCCACAGCTTCTGCAAGGCGCAATCTCGACGGGCGGCCAGCGTTTTGCCGGTCTCGACATCACCTTCGAGTCGCTCAGTTCCCACCGCAGCCCACTGCGGCTGGAGCTGAAGGGGCTGGAGCTTCGCAATCCCGACTGGCCCGAACCGACACTGTTACGCCTAGACACCTTGTCGCTGAAGCTTATCGCCTCCCCCTTTGACGACGGCGCCTTCTGGTCGCTGCACAGCCAAGGACTCACCGTTAACCTGGAGCACAACCGCGAGGGCGAACTCAACTGGCTGACCAGCAAACTACGTGGCAACGGCGAAACCCCTCCGCCAGATACTGAGCCTTCTTCCCCTGCCCCCGTGCAATTACCGGGCGATTTTAATTTTCAGGAAATTGTCCTACTAGACAGCCATATTCATATTCTGCGCGCCGACGGCGAGCGCTATCACATCGACCTGCCCGAGGTGAGAGGTGAGCGCAGTGAAACAGCGAACGGTCACCTCTCATTGGAGCTGGCCTATGCCCAGCACCATTTTTTGGTGAGCGGGGATATCGTGTTGTTTGATCCCAGTGCCGGTGTGCTGGACTATCAACTCGCCATCGAACATGAAGATGCACAACTGAAAAGCGAGGGCCGTCTATCGCTAAGCCCGGACCTATCCGGCAGCCGCATAGATCTATCCCTCGCCTTGCAGCGCCTGGAGGCACTGGCAACCATGGCAGGCTTGGAGCATGCACCAGCGCTACCCGAAAGCCGCCTGGCCACAACCTTAGTCATCGACAATGGCTACCAGCTCAGCGACACCACCCTGGCCCTTGGCGATAACACCCTGTCTGGCACCCTGACCATCGCCACTGATTTTTCGCAGGTCGACGCCACGCTGAGCAGCCCCGCATTGAATGTCGATGCACTGCAGGAAATTTTCGCGCCCGCCCCGCAGGAGTCAACACAGACCGATACGACAGCAGAACCAGCTGAGACCGCGATGGACTGGCAGTGGTTGAGCAAACCAGAAGTGAAAGCAACACTCGCGATTGAGCGACTGCTCGCCAGCGGCTGGCAACTGGATGCACTGAAGGTCACCGCCACAACGGGCGAGCAGCTGTCCGCGGACTTTAGTATTGCCACGGTAAGTGAGGCGGCCAGCCAACGCCAGCTAAACGACGTAACGGGGGAATTGCGCCTGACGCCATTGGCACCGCAGAGCGAAGGCGCTGATGCCCGATTAGAACTGGCATTAAGCGAGCGCGGCGTAAACATCGATATAGAAGGTGACGTTAACCTCAACGGCAAGGCTGGCAACGCGCTAAAGGTCCGCGCGCAAGCGCCACAAAGCGCACACCTTTGGGCACTGGCACAGCTGCCCTGGCAAGAAGCCGGCGCGCTGGAACTAACCGGGGAGTTCGCCAGTGAGGCGCAGCGCTACACGGTAAACAGTTCCGCCTCACTGGGTGAGCAACAGGCCGATGTAACGCTGGAATACAACACGCCTGAGGCCTTGGAGTACGGCCACCTAGACGGCCAATTAACCCTTAAAAACCTCTCGATGGCCTTCACTTCGCCCGCTAATGAAAGCGCTTCTACGCAAACCAGCACGCCGCGTCCGCGCGGCAAAAAATTGCTGAGTAAAGACCCCATCGCCTTTGATGCTCTGCATAAATTCGAAGGCCAGCTAAACATTGATCTTCAAGATGTCGATACCGGCTATACCTACATTAAGCGAGCCGCTCTCGCGCCCAGCGTGAAGAAAGGTGTGCTGACTCTCAGCGACAGTCGCATTCTCACCAACGGCGGTGAAGCTCAGCTTTCCGCGCGGTTGGACGCCAACGGCGAGCGCCCGCAACTGCGCAGTGAAATCCGTGTTGACGGTAGCGACTACGGCAAGCTCGGTTTGGAAAAAGCGGCGGGCATCCGCGGTGGTACTGGCGATATACGCCTTAATCTGCGCGCCAGCGGAAACAGCCCTGCTGACCTGGCCGCCTCCCTCAACGGCCAGGTCGATATCAAAATTACCGACCTGGAGGCCAAGGGCAATGCGCTGAACCTGATCGGTAGCGACGTGCTCACTGAAACGTTTAACAAGCTCAATCCCTTTCGGGAAAAACGCAGCACCACACAGATCGAGTGTCTGGCCGTGCACTTTAAAGGCAATGACGGCAAATTCATTAGCAACGACGGCATCGCTCTGGAAACCGAGGCCAGTAAGATTATCGGTACAGGCCATATCGATTTTGCCAACGAAGAGTTGCGGTTCGGTATTTCGCCCATCGCTCGCAAGGGCGTTGGCATTAATGTTGGCGCCGCCGCCGGCTTGGTGCGACTGGGAGGCAGCTTCAGCAAACCGCGCGTGGAGGCCGACCCCGGTGGTATGTTTACCTCGGGTCTCTCTACTGGTGCAGCCATTTATACAGGCGGTCTGTCGCTGGTCGCGCAGGGTTTAATGAAGCGCGCGCTGTATTCGGGAAGTGCCTGTGATGGCGCCTTGGAAGAAATTCCCAGCGCTGACGAACTACCTCCGGAGTTACTGCAACCTGCTGACAACCCCGCCGCACCGGCCAGCACAGAACAAGTGACTCAGCCCAAGACCTAAGAGAGCCCGAGCCCTGGGCGGGTTAGTCAGCCATTTTCTTTAAGCGGTACACCCGAAAGCCATCCTGTTCGCAGAGCAGCTCATGCTCAGTGAACAGCGCTGCGGCATAGCGCGGCAGGGGAATAAACTGGTTGACCACAAACAGCGCTTCGCCATTACGCTTGAGCAAGCGCGCGGCGGCCTTTAGGAATCGCTCAATCAGACCGCCTTCAATAGCAAAGCCCTGATGAAACGGCGGGTTACACAGCACTAAATCCACCGGCCCACGGAGGCCATCGGCACAATCGGCCAGTTGGATGTCTGCAGTCAGACCGTGCACTTTCGCATTTTTCTCGCAGGCGAGTAGCGCTGTGGCATTGTTGTCGGTCATCAACCATTGGCAGTCAGGAAGTTGTTGGGCGGCCATAATACTGAGATAGCCATAGCCGCAACCAAGGTCAGCCAGCCGTTTGGGGGCACGCGCCGTTGACGCCAACACGTCGGATAGTTGCTCAATTAGCAGAGCGCTGCCGCGATCGATTTTCTGCCAGCCGTAGATACCCGGCTTGCTGTACATAGCCGGCGACTCGTGGATCAGCCGCAGTTGCCGGTAGTCTTTATCTGGCAACCTCGCATCGCTGTCACCCTGTTTGGTCAGGGTGGCAACATAGGCACCGGCGTCGCACTTTTCGATGTGGCGCGAGGCATCGAATACCTTGGCAGCTTTGTCAGCGTAGCCTTTCACACCATCATTCTTGTAGCCGCTAAGCAGCAGGCGCCCCCCAACCGGGAGCGCTGACATCGCGACGTTGATTAACATGTTGACCAGCGGCCTTTCTTTCGACACGCGGTACACAATAGTCTGCGGCGGTGCCTCAAGCGTTGCGGGCACGTCAAAGTCGCCCAACGACACGGAAAATCCCTCGGCAGAGAGCGCCTGAGCGGTATCGCAGCGATTACTAAATACGTGGCAGTCACTCCGCGCGGCCGGCAGCTCTCCCGAGACCTGTTCGTCGGCAAACCACCAAACCGGGCCCGCGAGTTCGGGCAGGCGGTCATAGAGCTGTTGCAGCGGCCCATCATTCATTTGGTGTCATCACGCTTGCGCGCTCCTCAGCGGTTAGCGGGCGGTACTCGCCCTCTTCCAGGGTTTCATCGAGTTCAATACCCCCAATCGCCTCGCGATGCAGCTCGATAACGGCATTTCCCAGCGCGCCAAACATGCGTTTAACCTGGTGGTAACGCCCCTCGCAAATACGCAGGCGCGCTTCGCAGCTGGCGAGAATTTCCAGCTCGGCAGGTAAGGTACGCTGCTTGTCGTCTTTCAGGAAAATACCTTTCGCGAACTTTGCTATCGCCGCCTCGGCTATGGGCTCGGCCGTGCGCAGCCAGTATCGCTTCCAACACTGCTGCTTGGGCGAGGTAACGGCGTGAGACCAATTGCCATCGTCAGTCAGCAACACCAGACCAGTGGTATCTATATCCAAGCGACCGGCAACGTGCAGCTTCTCGGGATTATCTTCATCGAGCAAATCCAGCACCGTTAAATGCCTGCGATCGCGGGCTGCGCAAACATAGTCCTGCGGTTTATTGAGCATAAAATAACGTGGCTGAGCACTGCGCAGTGGCTGCCCGCGCAGACGGATATCGGCATCCTCGGCGACCGCTGCTCGCGGATCGGTCAATAGCGAGCCGTCGAGACTGACCTCACCGGCTTTAATTAGGCGCTTGGCATCACTGCGAGAATAGTCAGTCACCGTTGCCAAAAAGCGATCTAGGCGGATGGTTTTACTGGAAGACACCCAATATATCCTGTTCAGGCACAAAAAAGGGGCTTGCGCCCCTTTCGTATTTTACATGCTTAAACGCGATATGCAGCGTCTAGTTTAGACACCCGCCGCTACTTACTCGGCGCCCGCCTCTACATTGGCGTTCAAACGAATATTACCTAAGCCCTTAATCGCTTTCTTGGCATCATCCGCTTTCGCCTTTGCATCGGCTTTTGCTTCAGCTCGGGCTTCAGCACGTGCCTGGGCTTCTTGCTCAGCTTTGGCATCACGCTCGGCGCGCTTGGCTTCCATCTCAGCTTTCTTTGCTTCCATTTCTGCGCGCTTTGCCTCGCGCTTGGCTTCCATTTCCGCACGCTTCTCGTCAGCTTTCGCCTTCATTTCAGCGCTTTTGTCTTTGCCGTACTGGTTCGCTTCTTCTGCTGAAGCGCTGGCATTTACTTCGGCATTTGCCTCAACACTCGCTTCGCTAGAGCCGCCAAACAAGCGCCCAAAGAAACCGCGATCGTCGTCAGCCAAAGCCACAGTGCTGCTAAACATCACGGTGGCAGCAATAACACAGTGTTTAATCGACATAATGTATCCCCAGATATTGGTATTTGATTTTTCGTATTGTTACGCACCACGACCCTAGGGTCGTTTTCAGCGCTCACCCAAGTCGATGGGTGATCTACCACTTTCACAGTCTAGATTTGGCGGCAAAGAACTCAAGCGCCCTGAGCAGCAATATTCACCGCAACTAAATCCAAGCTGTATTGTCCGGCAGCGCAAAACGCCACCGCAAACGCAGCTTACACCACCTAGCTGAATGGAATATGAACACTGACTCACAGAAAACAAACCGGGCGAAGCGAGTATTGCGCGGCAAGTGCAATTGCCAAATTTTGGGAATACCCCTATCTTACTAGGGTGATTGCAAAAGAAGACAAGAACACCAAGGAAGGAGTTCTCAATGCAACTAGCCAGACCTTACCTATTAGCGCTCGGCGTTAACCTTTCACTCTTGGCCTGCTCGGGCAGTAATTCTGCCGATACTAATGACGAGCCACTTACCGGCAAGCGATTCTTCGACTCTGCCGCCAGCAAATTTATTTCAGCCTCCCCCGGTATGACTCGCCGCCAAGCCAATTGCATTGTTTCAGCGATGACAGAGAGCGGAGAGATTGGCCTGGGAGAAATCAACGCCATGCGCAGCACCGAGAACGGCTTGAGCGGCCGCCAGTCGCTGATGGCGGCCTATCAAAAGGCCGCCGACGCCTGTCGCTAGTGTTCCCTGGTCGCGCGGAAGCGGACTTTCGGGTGGCGCTCTTCGGTCAATGACAGGTTTACCCTTGTCGGGGCAAGGTAGGTGAGGTGGCCACCACCATCGATAGCGAGGTTCTCGGCGCATTTGCGTTTGAACTCGTCAAAGGCTTTGGGATCGTCGCAATCTACCCAGCGAGCGGTATACACGTTGATCGGCTCGTAGATCGCCTCAACTTTATATTCGTCCTTGAGTCGGTAGGCGACCACATCAAACTGCAGCACCCCAACTGCCCCGACGATCATGTCACTGTTGCGCTGAGGCATAAACACCTGGGTAGAGCCTTCCTCAGACAATTGTTGAAGGCCCTTTTGCAGCTGCTTGGACTTCATCGGATCACGCAGCCGGATGCGGCGAAACAGCTCAGGCGCAAAGTGGGGAATGCCGGTAAATTTCAGCTCTTCACCGCCGGTAAACGTATCGCCGATCTGAATAGTGCCGTGGTTGTGCAGGCCGATGATATCGCCAGACACCGCCTCCTGCACCAGGGAGCGGTCGCCGGCAAGAAAGCTCACCGCATCGGCGATTTTTACATCTTTACCCAGGCGCACATGGCGCATCTTCATACCCTTGCTGTAAGTGCCTGAGCAGATGCGCATAAAGGCAATGCGGTCGCGGTGTTTCGGGTCCATATTGGCCTGAATTTTAAAAACAAAGCCACTAAAGTCCTTTTCACCGGCGTCGACTTCGCGCTGGTCGGTCTTGCGATTCAATGGCTCAGGCGCCCACTCCACAAAGCCATCCAGCATTTCCCGCACACCAAAATTCGACAGCGCGGTACCGAAATACACCGGCGTCAACTTACCCGCCAGATAGGCGTCGTGGTCAAACTCGTGGCTGGCGCCGCGCACCAGCTCGATTTCGTCGAGGTAATCCTCATACTCATCGCCCAACAGTTCTCGCGCGGCGTCGCTCTCGAGCCCGTCGATACGAATATCTTCAGCAATAACACTGCCCTTGCCAGGCTGAAAAACATGGATGGTATCGGTGTAGAGGTTGTATACCCCCTTGAACTCACTTCCCATGCCGATGGGCCAGTTGATTGGCGCGGCCTCGATCCCCAGCACGCTTTCGATTTCATCGAGCAGCTCTATTGGGTCGCGAATATCGCGGTCCATCTTGTTAACAAAGCTGAGGATGGGCGTATCTCGCAGGCGGCACACGTTCATCAACTTAATGGTGCGGTCCTCAACACCCTTGGCACCATCGATCACCATCAGCGCGGAATCCACCGCGGTCAGCGTGCGGTAGGTATCCTCTGAGAAATCCTCGTGCCCTGGGGTGTCCAGCAGATTGACGATGCGGCCCCGATAAGGGAACTGCATCACTGATGAAGTTACGGAAATGCCGCGCTCCTTTTCCAAACTCATCCAGTCAGAGGTGGCCGATTTGTCGTTCTTTTTACCTTTAACCGTACCGGCAACCTGGATCAGTTGGCCGAGCAGAATCAACTTTTCAGTGATGGTGGTTTTACCGGCGTCGGGGTGGGAAATAATCGCAAAGGTGCGACGCTTGGCGATTTGCTGATCTAGCGACTGCTCTGACATGGGCTATCTTCTGCTGTGTGAAAAGAACCGGCACGCTCACCGGAAAAAGATCGGCGATTCTACGCCATCGCCGCACCATTTTCAGCAATTGCGCCGCCAAACTGTTCAAATATTAGGCATTTATCTGGTGCTACCCCGCGTTATCGCGTAAGCTAGCCCGCCGCCAAAACAGGCGGCTTTGAACACAGGGAGCCCCGCTCGACTGGCACCGGCCACTCGCCAACGCCGCTCCCCCATTGAGACGATCTATGCAGTTTACTTCCCTGGGCCTGTCGGCCCCGATTCTTGAAGCCGTTACCGATAGCGGTTATACCACTCCCTCACCAATCCAAGCGAAAGCCATTCCCGCCGTATTAGAAGGCCGTGATGTGATGGCTGCCGCGCAAACCGGCACAGGCAAAACCGCCGGCTTTACCCTGCCGATTTTGGAGATGCTCTCCACCGGCAAGCGCGCCTCATCCAACCAGGCCCGCGCATTAATCTTAACGCCGACTCGCGAACTCGCCGCCCAGATCGGCGACAATGTACACAAGTACGGTAAGAACCTGCCGCTGCGTTCAACGGTGGTTTTCGGCGGCGTAAAAATCAACCCGCAGATGATGAAGCTGCGCAAAGGCGTTGATATTTTGGTGGCGACCCCTGGCCGCCTGCTCGACTTGTACCAACAAAATGCCGTGCGTTTTGACGAACTGGAAGTGCTGGTGCTGGATGAAGCCGACCGTATGCTGGACATGGGCTTTATTCACGACATCCGAAAAATTCTGGCGCTACTGCCCGCTAAACGTCAGAACCTGATGTTTTCCGCGACCTTCTCTGATGATATTCGCAAGCTTGCCAAGGGCATTGTTAACAACCCCGTCGAAGTGTCGGTAACGCCACCAAACAGCACCGCCGAACGCGTCGAACAATGGATATGCCCGGTCGATAAAAAACGCAAACCGGCACTGCTGGCAAAATTAATTGAAGAGAATGGCTGGCATCAGGTACTGGTGTTTTCCCGCACTAAACACGGCGCCAATAAACTCAGCCGTTTTCTCGACGAACGCGGCATTCCCTCGGCACCGATCCACGGCAACAAGAGCCAGAATGCCCGTACCAAAGCGCTGGCGGAGTTTAAAAGCGGTAAGATTCAAGCGCTGGTGGCCACCGATATCGCTGCGCGCGGTTTGGACATTAGTCACTTGCCCTACGTTGTGAATGTCGACCTGCCAAATGTGCCGGAAGATTACGTGCACCGCATCGGTCGCACGGGGCGCGCCGGAGCTGCCGGGCAGGCCGTTTCACTGGTGAGCGCCGACGAATTTGACCAACTCAGCGACATTGAACGCTTGATCAAACAACTGCTGCGCCGCGAAGAAATTGAAGGCTTCGAGCCAAGCCACGTATTGCCGGAATCGCGCCTGAACGCGCGCCCTGGACGCAGCCGTAAGCCACAGCAAAACCGCAAACCTCACTCGGAGCACCGGGACGGACAGCGCCCACCGCAAGCGAGACGGCGTCGCCGCCGCCCCGCCGCTGACGGCAACCGCAGTGCGCGACCAGCAAATGGAAACCGCTAATCCCGACCGAGCGCGGCGCAGGTAGAGACGCCTGACGCCGCGCGCTGCTTACTGCGGCGCTTATGCCTGGCGCGGCGGCGTTTGGCGCGTCGCGTCAACCACAGATAGCCGCCAGTGAAGGCCAACAGTAGCGGCGCCAACCCCAGCACACTCCATATCACGCGACTGGTCAGCCCGGCGAAGTTCCCAAAGTGCAGGCGCCGAAAGCTGTCCAATACCTTTGCCCCCATCCCAGCAGTGCGAATATCGCTCGCCGCTAAAACTTCACCCGTGTCGGCATTGAAACCGACGCTGCTCGCGTATTCACTCAGCAGAGGATTGGCCGAGCCAACGTCACCCCAGAAACGGATCGCCCGACCGGGCTCCCAGGGCAGGGATAAATAGCGGGCCGTAAAGCCGGGCAACTGCGACTGACTCTTGGCAAGCAAGGCATCCAGCGACAGGGCGCGACTGTACATCGGCCCTTCAACTATCGGATGCTCGTGGCCATCGGCATGCTCTTGGTATTCCTCGATACTGTGCGCGATATTCCAATAGCCTCCGGTAATACCGAGCACCAACAACACCGGCGATGCCAGCGCACCACTCAACTTGTGCAGGTCGCTGTAGTAGACGATGCGCCGACCGTGGCGGCGCAAGGTGAACAGATTTTTCCAAAACCTGCGATGCAGAATCAGGCCGCTAATACCAAGCAGGCACAGCACGACCGCCACCACCGCACTCACAATAATGCCGGCATCGTCCAACAACAGGGTGTAGTGCAACTCCAGCAACCAGTCACTGAGGTAGTGATCGGTGGCCACCGCTGGCGCCAATATTTCACCGCGATAGGGATCTACCAAGGTATACAGCCAGTCTCGGCTGCCGTGCGCAATCACATACACCTGATCGGCACGCTGGGGGTCATCAAACAGCGTCCAACCGACGATTTCATGATTCGGCAAACCTTGGTGCAGCACCGTTTGCAATGCACCCAGAGACTGCCGCGGCCCAGCCACCTCAACCCGCACCTTTTCGGGCATCAGCAGGCGGTCAATTTCGTGCTTGAACACGAGGACACTGCCGGTCGCACAGATAATGACCAAGGGTAGGCAAGCGGCCAGCGCCAACCAGCTGTGCCATTTGAACAGCCACTTATTCATGTCAGTAGTTCCAACGCACCGTCAGCGACGCGTTGCGAGGCGCGGCATAGAACGCCTGGTCCCAATAGAGGCTGTTCAGGTATTTTTCATCACCGAGGTTATTGCCATTGATGGCGATGCTCAGCGTTTCATCATACTGATAGCTGACAAAGGCATTCACAACGGAATACGCCTCCTGCTCCACACGCATTCCATCTTTGGTATCCCGGCGGGTATCATCCTGCCATCGCACGGAACTACCCACCTTCCATTTCGACGCCCAGGGCAATTGATAGCTCAGCGCCGCAGCAAGAATACGCTTAGGCACAAAGCGCCGGGCCGTATCGCCCTCTTCATCCTCTATACGCAGTTGGGTAAGGCTGACATTCGCCGACAGGCCCTCAGTGATCTGGCCGTAGACATCCAGTTCCAGACCTTCGCTTTGATAGTCGCGACCAACATAGACGTTCCGCCCCAGCGTTGTGTCAAAACCATCCGACTCGGCAACGTGCTGGTGCTTGGCTTGGAATAGCGCCACAGCAACGGTTAGGCGCTGGTCAAAGAAGGCCGACTTTAAGCCCAGTTCCGTATTGCTCCCTTCGGCGGGGTCTAAACGGTCATCATTGCGATCCAGGTCGCGCTGGGGCATGAACGTTTCGGTATAGCTCAGGTAGGCACTGTGATTATCGGCATATTCATACACCACACCGCTGTAGGGCAGTATCTTGCCGCTGGCCCGCGTCGCCTTCGACTTCCCGTAACTGTCGCCCTTGCTGCGCCAGTCCAACACCCGGGCGCCACCAATAAAGCTTAACTGCTCGCTCAGTCGAATACGGCTCGCCGCGTAAGCCGCCTGCTGAACATCCTGCCAGTCGCTGCCGGTGCGGCCATCGACAAAATTCGGCGTCGGCGCGCGTCCCCGCCACTGCGAAAAATCGCCTATCGCGGGGAAGCCATTGGTGTAGTCATATAGGGAAACATCTTCAATATTGCTCTGCGCATAGTTAACGCCGAAAACAGCGTCGTGTTCACGCCCCCACAGCGTGTAACGCCCTTGCAAGTAGGCATCAAGCTGTTGGCGGCGATCATCCAGCGTGTATTCGCTGGCATACCCGATCATGCCAGACTCAGACGCCCGGTCCGGCAAGTTATACATATAAAACAGGTGGCTATCGCTATCGGTGTCGTCGTATTGATACACCGATTTAAACTGCCAGTCTTCGGCAACCGGCACCGACCATTCGACAAAGGCACTGCGGTTGCGATTATCCCAGTATGCCCAATCTGCCGAGGTACTTGTCGACACGTCGTAGTCTGTCTGGCTGCCATCGCTGTAGTTCATCGGCAGCGCCCCCCAAAGCGGACTGTCTGCCTGGCGGTCTTCAATGGTGAGGCCCGCGGTTAAGCGACCGGCACTGGCGAAGTCCTGTTCAATCACCCCGTAGATAACGCGATTGTAGGTTTCGTAGCGATCTAAATGCGACTCGCCTTTTTCAATGGCCGCCACTAAACGGCCTCGGGTATTGCCCGCCAGTGCCCCACCGGCATCCAATTCTAAACGCCGTGTGTTCCATGAACCCAGCGTCGCGGCCACCGAGAGCGCGAGGTCATCACTGGGGCGCTTGCGAATTAAGTTGATCGTGGCCGAGGGATTACCGGCCCCCGACATCAAGCCATTGGCACCGCGCAGCACGTCGATACGTTCGAAGAGCGCCGAGTCGACACTGCCATACACACTACCCGAGCTGAGCGGCAAGCCAATGCCGTCGCGCTGAAAATTGGTGATATCGAAGCCGCGAGCCGTGTAGTAGGTACGATCGGTCTCAATACTTTGTACCTGAACCGTCGCCTGATTGGCCAGCGCATCATTGAGGTTGTGCAGAGCGAAATCATCGAGTTGCGAACGGCTGATCGCACTTAGCGATTGGGGGGTTTCCAATACCGACAACCCCAGGCGGGTAGCCGTTTCGCCATCACTAAGGCCGTACTGCGCGGCATCGCGCTGGCCGTATACCTCGACGGTTTCCAAGTGGTCATTGGCAAAAATAGGGGGGCTAAAAATAAGGCTCAGGGCCAGTGGCCCGGTGTAAATCCGCCAAGACGACATACTGCACGCTCCATGATCTAACGAAAGAGCGCAGCATGCTATTGCAAATGATATTGATTATCAACTCTATTATTGATTGCGACCATCGTCCTCCAACCAACGTTTGCGTCGCACCTGGGCGCGCAACAGACTGACCACCTCATCAAGCGCGGGGCCGAAATCTCGCGGTCTGGCGCGGCGCTCATCAACGAGGTCATCGATAACACTGCGCACCAAGCTCTCCAGTAGTTCTCCACCCAGTGCCGCGTTGTTGTCGCCGTAGCCAAATAACTCATCAATGGTGTCGCAACTGGCGCTGACCAGAATACTCTCCAGTGCCTCGATAATGGCATCGCCGACGCCCGGCAACCGATCCAGGCGCTGCGCCGCCGCATTGTGCGCAAGAGTGCGCCGCACAAGTTCGGTAACGTAACGATGAATATCCTGGCGGCGCTGCCCGTAAACGGTATTTGCCGTTGTACCGATGCGCTCGGCCAGCGCCGATGACAACGGCTCCCGACGCGGCGCAATGACCTTCTGCAAAATTTGGTCAGGTAGCTCCGACGCACCACTGCGCAGTTCAGACTGAACGCCGGAGAGCACATTGTCGACAATACGGTCCGAGAGCTCTTCAATCAAAATGCGGTAGTAACGCATCACAATGCCGTAGGCGGGCCACTGCTGAACATGGATCAGGCCCAGACGCTGCAGGCGGAACAATATCGAAAACACCCGCAAAATTCTCAGCCAGCGAAAGCCCGCCAGGGGTATGCAACCCAGCACGTCGTACCAGTGAACGAAGGGATAAAACCACCAGCGCTCATAGCGGCGCTCCCACGCTGCCAAGCCCCAGCCCAAAACGACGTCGAAGACAAACACCGCCACAAAAAGTAAGTCGATAATTTGGAAATTTGCATGCACCTGATCGGTATAGCGCTGATGAAAAGCAGGCAACACGTCAGCTAAAAACTGGTTCAACGGTGCGAAAATAAACAGGCTATCGAAGACAATCAGCAGCAGGTTGGCCGACACTAACAATATCACCAACAGATCCCACAACAGCAGTAACTGCTCTTCCAGGCGGCTACTCTGTTGGCGGCTGTGACGGCTCTTCGCGGATTCTTCTGGCTCACTCATCGCGGCATCCTTTTTGGCGAGATCAATACTGTGACCGACCAAGGCCGCTAGGATTCAACCCGATTTGGCGGCGTGCTCTAGTTGGCTGCGCTGGCGAACCCGCTCAGCAGGAATACTGAGCTGGGCGAGCAAATATTCTTTGAACTCCGGCGGGTAGTCCTGCCGATCCAGTGCGCGCTGCATGCACCACAGCCATTGGTCTCGCTCTTCTGACCCGATTCGCAAATGCTTGTGGATATCGGGAATACTGATCGCACCGAAGTGCTCACGATACAGGCGCGGCCCGCCCAACCAGCCCGACAGAAAATAACTCAAGCGCTGGCGCGAAGAGGACAGGTCGTCAGGGTGCATGGCACGGATTACCGCCGCATGGGGTTCGGTGTCCATAACGGCGTAAAAATCATCGACCAGCGCAGTAATGCCCGCCAGCTCCCCCGCCGCTTTGTAGGACGCATCGCCCTCGCCAAATGCCAATTTAAGACTCACACTCGCCCCTCAATATCATCGCCGCCGCGCGCTCAGTCACCGTTATCGTCACAGTCGCTCTATGATGACAGCGGCGCCAATACCCGAGGCGCCGGTTGCAACGACCATCCCCAGGCGGCCATCGCGCTGTTCCAACGCATCCACCAAACACGACAATAGTACCGCACCGGTGGCGCCCATTGGGTGCCCTTTTGCCAGGTGGCCGCCAGCAATATTCACTTTACTGGGGTCAACGCGATAACGTTGCTCAAACAGCGCCGGCACAACGGCAAAGGCCTCCATCATCTCGATAACATCGATATCGTCCAGCGATAAACCCGCACGACTCAGCACCTGCTCCATCGCCGCAAAGCCGCCCGTCAGGGACTCCTCAGGACTGCCGCAGTACTCTGACAGTGCAATGAAGCGGGCCCGCGGCGCGCTTTGCAACGGCAAACTCGCAGGGCCGATCAACGCCACCGCAGCACCATCCACCATGGGCGGCATATGCGCAAAACTGTGTCGCGCGTCCAATGCGCGGCCATGCAGCGTCTCAGCATAGGGCTTGGCAAAGTCGGCAAAGGCCGGTGGCATCGCCGCCAGGCTTTCAGCAGAAAGCTGCGCCTGAATCGCTTCGTCGCGATCTGCCAGCACACTGCCGTCGGCCGACGTCATCGCCACCAGCGACGCATTGAACGCCGCCTGTTGCTGCGCAGCCGCCGCTCGCTGGTGGGAGCGCAATGCCTGTGCATTGAGTTGTTCAACCGTCACATCAAACTGACTGGCCAACAGGTCAGCGGCCACCGGAACAGGAATGAATCGTCCCTTGCGCGGCAGACTAGCGTCACTGTAATAGCTGGCGCGGTCGGCCATAAAAGGTACCTGGCTTAGATTCTCGACGCCGCCCGCCAGGCTCATATGACTCATGCCAGCCTGTACTGCCAGCACCGCCTGGCTAATGGCCGTGAGACCCGATACGCAGTAGTTATTCAGCGTGTAAGCGGCTGCACTGTCGCTAAGCCCTGCGGCCATTTTGCTGACCAGGGCAATATTACCCCCCTGACTGGACACTTGACCGACACAGCCCAGCAGCAGCTGCTGAGCCGACTCTCGCACGCCCGGGTGACGCCCTTCCATGGCCGACAACAACTGCCTAACCATCTCGTGTGGCGGCATCGTCGCCAAACTCCCCTGCTCGGCTTTGGCCTTGGCTCGCGGGCTGCGCAAACAGTCGTATAGGTACGCGTCCATTTCTGCTCCTTATTCCTCTCGGTTCACCGCTCACGGGCGGGCAGGAAAAAGGTATCACAATGCAAGTAATAAATCTTACGCAGGCAAACGAAGAAAGAAGACCGCTGCCATCACCAGCCCCACCACCACAATACCGCCGCGTAACCACGACGCTGGAATACGATAGGCCAACGCGGCACCCGTATACCCGCCAACAATAGCGGCCAGCGCCATCGGCAGGAAAGACGCCCACGCCACCATGTCACCCGCCGCATACACCAACACCGCAATAGCAGTTAGCACCGCGGACAACACATTTTTCACCCCGTTCATGCTGTGCAGATTGCGCTGCCCGAGTAAGCCCAGGGCCGCCAACAAAATAATGCCCAAACCACCATTGAAATAGCCGCCATAGAGACACACCACAAACACACTGCTAAGGGCCAGAGGTCGCCTAACCTCGCGGACGGAAGCCAGTAATGAAGGGGCCAGTGCGAACAGCATGGTTGCCAGCAGTATCAACCAGGGCGCCAGGCGCGCGAACCACTGCGGGTCGCCGACCGTTAACAGCGCCGCGCCAAGGCTGCCACCCAGTAGGCTAATCCCTAACAGACGTGACCAAGACAGGCCTGCAGGCGCATGAATATCGCGACGAAAGCGCCAGGCGCTCATGATATAGCCGGGCAGCAACGCCGCTGTACCCGTGGCATTCGCCATTACCGGCGGCAATCCGGCAAACACCAGTGCCGGTAAGGTGACAAAACTGCCGCCGCCCGCCAGTGCATTCATCGCCCCACCGACAAATCCAGCGGAGACAATTAGCAGTAGCTCCACGCAAAACCTCCCGTACCGCTCAGTGAAATCTGAAGATGCAAATCAGCCAGCGATCGGCGCCCGGTAATCGCGGCTGTAATACCCCGGCGGTTATTGACGACTCTGCGGCGCCCTAAGCGAATAGACCACCAGCCAAGCGCCCAAGGTAAGATCCACCGCTGCGCAAAAGGCTGGCCACCAGATCGGTACACCGGGGTTGTCGATAAGGCCGTCGTGGAGGATATCGAATATGCCGTGCAACGCGATGCCAACGCCCACCCCCAGCGGCCAGTAAAACGCGGCAAGCAAGGCCGCTGCGGTAAACGCCAGCGCGACAAGCGCCTCCTCAAAAACAGCTTGCCCAGCCATACAGGCAAACAAAAGGTAGTAACTGGCGATCACAATTAACACGGTGGGGTAAAAGCTTCTATCCCGGTCAAACTGCATCCAGCGTGCAGATGCCGCAATCACCACCGCAAGCGCGATCCCCAGCATAATGGGCATCATGTTTTCTCTCCACAAACACTAATCGCAGGCTGCTCAGTCATTGAAATACGCACTGTGATCAGCCTCGTAAAATAAGCGATCATTGGGACGGGGAATGGCCGAGGGCAAGCCCGAGCCACGCCGCGTCCGCGCAGCGGTGTACTTAAACCCGGGGCCGGAGGTTTTTTCGTCACACCACAAGCAGGCATTGAGCTTACCGGTTTTTTCATTCTCCAGCGGGCAGCCATTGGCCTGAAGGATGGCCCGCAAGGCTGGGTCGTCGCTCTCCACATCCGCGGGGCAGGCACTAAATTCGCCTTTCACCATGGTATTGAAAACGCCGCGCAACAGCGGCGACAACCAGGCATCGCGCCCGTAACTGCGCATACAGTCCAGAGCACATTCGGCGCCTGTATGAATGCCGTTGTACGCCCAGCTTTCCGCACACATTTCTGTGAAGCCCACTTCCTCGATAATGCACTGCTTAACGTCGTCCAGCTTGCTGAGCTGCCCTCGCCCCTTCTTGGTACAGGCGCGCACCGGTGTCGTTTGATCGGGAATGCCCATGTAAGCCGCTAGATCTTGTAGCGTCGAGCACGTGCCGCAGTGGTACTGATGCGTAATGGTCCAGCCCGCTTGTTTAGCTGCCTCGCCATTGGCGAAGGTTTTCAGCTCATAGCGCTGCTGGGCTGCATCGGTAAACTTTACCGCACACACCTCCTGCGCCACAGCCTTGCCGTGACTCACGTCGCTGAACCACTGGCTGACGCGCTGTTGCTGGAAGTAATTGGGACGGCCATTTTCCAACTCGTAGCCTTCAGCAATATCAGCGTAACCCTCCGGGTTGTGAACCGTTTTGCCGTCGCGAACGACACTGCGCGGTTTGGGCAACGCTATCGAGACCCCCTCCGCGCGAGGATAATAGGGATTGGCGCTGGCAAAGCCCTCGCCGCGATTCACATCACTCTGCAGGGCGAGCTGCTCAACGATATCAGCGTGATTCACCGCCCGGGTGTTATAAAGGCGGATGACCAGCTCCCGCGTCTCGCTCTGGCCTAGTGCCACCCCGGTATTCGGATTGCGGTAGTGAATATCGGCGTCGAGGATATTGTAGCGGCCAATATGGGTCTGCGGCGCAGGCTCTGCCACCGCAAACTCAGCAGCCACCAGCACGCCAAGGCAGAGAAGAAGGGCTTTCATTCGCACAGTCTCTTGTCGATAAAAGCGTGATTAAAGCAGACGCTGCGCGCTGGCGCCCTCGTCTTTTTGGCGCTTGTGAGCGATCACATAGACATGGGATTGCGGGTGCTGATCGCGCTCGCAGTGGAGGATGGTCAGCCCCTCGCTCATTAGCACGCGGAGATTTTCCGAAATACCGATAGAGCTGTAGTGAAAATCGCGACCGTGCCACTGGTCGATGTGGCTGCCCTCGGCGTCGCCGAAGCTGTATATCAGCACGCCGTTGTCATCGAGTAGTCGACACAGCTTTCTCAGCACTGGCTCGTGCTCGTTGAGCGGGAGGTGAAAAAGGCTGTCCCAGGCCAGAATCAGTGCGAAGCGCCGCTGGCTCTGCCATTGGCAAATGTCGGCGCGACAGAATCCCAGCCCCGGATGCGCCTGTTGCGCCAGACTCAACATCCCCGCCGAAACATCGATGCCCTCAGGCGTAAAGCCCGCTTGCTGAAGGGCGTCAATCATCCGCCCTCCCACGCCGCAACCGACATCCAGTGCGTCGCCCACAATCGGGCAATAACGTATCGCGCGCCGCAGGGCACTCAGTCCGTAGTCAGAATGCAGCATATCGCGCTGATAAAGCGGGGCAATGTAGTCGTAGGTTGCGCCAAGTTCCTGCGGCGTCATGGATTCGTCCTTGCTGTGGGCCGGTATCAACAGGCAGTGAAGCTCACCTTAACGTAGAGGCCCAGCATAAAATAAAGTTCCGCTTTAATATCTGCGCCACT
Organism: Spongiibacter sp. C9W; assembly: GCF_057370015.1. NCBI lineage: Bacteria > Pseudomonadati > Pseudomonadota > Gammaproteobacteria > Cellvibrionales > Spongiibacteraceae > Spongiibacter > Spongiibacter sp. C9W. The sequence continues at coordinate 2,777,898 of NZ_CM170672.1, read as the reverse complement.
TTGCAAAAATCCCATTCAATCCGCGAACGCGCCCTACGCTCTCGGTGTGGGTACATCGTCAACACCCACATCTTGCTGGGCTATCAAGGCATCCACCTCGCTGTCGGTATCGGCGTCGGCGTCCAAACCGGCATCTGCGCGATGCTGCTCAGCCACCAATACCAGCTCGGTGTACAAGGCGAAGTGGTCGGAGCCAAAGGCCGGCAGTCGGTCAATCCCGGCAACAGCAAAGTGGCTGCTGTGAAACACGTGATCCAAGGGCCAGCGCATGCCCGGATATTTCGCGTGGAAGGTATTGAACATCCCGCGCCCAACCCGGGGGTCCAGCAGGCCGCTTTTCTTGCGGAACAAGCGCGTTGTTCGCGACCAGGCCACATCATTCAGGTCGCCGCATACCACCACTGGCTCGCGGCAGGCATCCAGCTTCTTGGCAACCACCATCAGCTCGGCATCGCGCTCCGCCGATTCGTCATTTTCTGTCGGGCTCGGTGGTGCAGGGTGCAGGCAGTGTAAGCGCAGCCGCGGTCCGCCTGGCATTTGCAGCAACACATGTATCGACGGCACATCCTCTTCGACCAAAAATTCAACGTGGCTATCGAGCAGCGGCCAGCGCGAATACAAGTGCATACCGTATAAATTATCCTGAGGACATTTAACGCTGTGGGGGTAGTCGACATCCAGCTCCGCCAGGGCGTTTTGCCACCACGCATCACTTTCCAGGGTCACGAGCACATCGGGGCGCGTCTCCCGCACCAGCGACAAAAATGCCTCAGCGTTGCGATTGGGGGTAAGCACATTCGCCGTTAACAGGCGCAGCGTGGGTAGCCGTGTTTCAGCCGGTGCATCTGGCACCTCCTTGGGATAAAACGGCGTGTAGGGAATGATCCACCACCACTGATAGACGGCGCAGGCTGCGGTCACCCCCACCATCGCCTGCACCCACTCCTGATTGCTATCTAATAGCAGATATTGCGCTGCCACCAAGGCGCTGGCCAGCAGAGCAATTTGCATGCGCGGGAAATCAAACGCGCGTACCCACCACTGCTGCTTGGGCAGGGCCGGCAATAGCGAGGCCACCACGCAAACCAAGCTCAATACTACAATTACCGCGCCCATTACGATTCCTCGGCCATGCGAATATCGGCACTGACAATGCGGCCCTCTCGCAGGCGATAGCGCGCGTGCAACAACAACTCCAGGCTCTCGCCCTCGGCAAATGAGTGACCCATAAAGTCTGCCACCGCCACCTTGGCAGTGAAGCGGTCGCGAATATCAACGACGTATTCGTCGCCCTGGCAGGCAATATGTTCAGGCGTCATGTGGTCGTAGAACTGGGCGATAATGTGTTTGTACACCGCTAGAATCGCGTCAGGCCCACGCAGTGCCCCATCGGCGGTATGCAACACAATATCAGGGTGATAAAAATCCCTCAGTGCATCGGGGGATTCTGAATTATAAGTGCGAAAATAGTCTTCAATAATCGCTTTACTCATCCCGCGTCGCCTCTGTGCCTATAGGGGTACTCGCCGCACGCAACAGTGTTATACGGTAGGCCAGCGCCAGCAAAAAACATAGCACAGCGGGTATCGTCAAAGCGAAGAAGCCAAGCCCGGCATAGAGCCAGGCCCCGGCACTGCCGCCGCCGGTAAAACCCAAAATGATCAGCATAAACAGGCTGGCTTTGCGGCGGTCAAAGTGCTCGCCCCGCAGCGCGGCGCCGATCATTATCCCGAGGTCAGTGAACAAGCCGGTCACATGGGTGGTGCGAACCACAGCCCCGCTGTACCGGGTCGCCATGGCATTTTGTAGGCCACAGGCCGCCGACGCAAAGTAGTGCCCGGCGCCCTGCTCACGCTGAAGAAACGCGATCGCTATCAACAACAGTGCCCCCTCTATCACGAGCAACGTGTCGTAATGGCGTCCCAGGCTCAGGGTTTCGCTGCGGTTCAAATACCCGGAAATTGCGGCGCCCAATAGAAAGCTCAGCAGAATTGCCAATAAATGCCAGGCCCCGGTATCGCTCAATAGGCCAGCGCCCAGCAGCGTAGCGGTGCCGGACAGGTGAGAAACCGACTGGTGGGCAAAACCTAGCAGGCCCACCGCATTAACGATGCCGGCCAGCAGCGCCAAGGTAAAGGCGCCCAGCTCCAACCAACGCGGCAGTGAATGAATCAACGCTAGCTCCCTTTGTCTGTCGGACAAACCCGTGGAACCGTTGCAGGACGGTTTGCGAAATTGACGCTACGCCAGTGGAAACGCACGTTGCCATTCGCTACCGGCACCCGTGCTATAACTCAGCTCACTGCCACCGGGCGCTCGGCAGGGCCTCGCTTGCCAAGCCGCGACCAGTGCCTCGCAACCGGGCGAAAAATACACCAGTACCTCACAGTGCAAGCGCCCCTCTGACTCGTGCCTGGTTATCAAAACCCGCGGCGTGGCAGACGCCGAGTAGCGGCGCTGAAAGTCAGTTACCAGAGCGGTGTGCTGCGGCTCCGCCAGCAGCGCATCGCCTAAATTCAAGCAGTGCCACCCAGCGGCCATCAGCGAATCTTGCGCACCCGTACACTGCGGCCTTTCAGCTTACCGGCCGTCAGCGTGCGCAATGCTTGGTCGGCGACATGTCTGCGCACGGCAACGTAGGCACAGTTATCAAAGATATGAATTTTACCCACTTCTTTGCCGGCAACACCGTCTTCACGAGTGAGTGCTCCAAGGATGTCACCCGGGCGAATTTTCTGCTTTTTGCCGGAGTCCAATTGTAGGCAAACCATCGCCGGTTTATAGCCCGGGGCACTCAATACGGCGGCACTGGGCAGGGGCTCGGGGCGGATCGCCGCCTGACTCTGCGCTTCGAGCCGCTCAATTTTCTGGCGCTCGCGATCGCCAAACAAGCTACAGGCGCGCCCCTTTGCACCGGCCCGACCTGTTCGACCAATCCGGTGAGTGTGAACCTCGGGATCGCGGGCGATGTGGTAATTGATCACCATATCCAGCTCTTCAATATCCAGGCCTCGCGCGGCCACGTCGGTGGCCACCAACACCGACACACTCTTATTGGCAAAACACACCAAGGCCTGGTCACGGGCGCGTTGGTCCAACTCGCCGTGCAGTGCAATGACCTTCAGATTGGCCTCGCGCAGTCGCGCCGCCACCTCTTCGGTATCGCGCCGCGTGTTGCAAAACACCACCGCGGAGTCGGGGCGGTGTTCAAGCAGTAAGCGAAGCACTGCCTCTACTCGCTCGGCATTGTCATTGACGTAATAAAAACTCTGCGCGATTGTCGTTGCGCTGTGCTGCTCTTTAATTTGCAGCAATTCAGGCTGGTTCATCACCCGCGTGGAAATTGCGCGGATCTCATCCGGGTATGTTGCACTGAACAACAGGGTCTGACGCTGCTTAGGCATTTTTTCCACGACGGCGTCCAGCGTCGCCTGAAAGCCCATTTCCAGCATGCGATCGGCCTCGTCCAGAACCAGCATGGAGAGCGCGTCGAGCTTAAGATTGCCCTTGCGCAGGTGCTCCTCTACCCTTCCCGGCGTCCCCACAATAATATGCGCGCCGTGCTCCAGCGAGCCGACCTGCGGCCCAAAGGGCATGCCACCACACAGGGTCAGCACCTTCACATTGTGCACGCCCCGCGCCAACTTGCGCAGCTCTCTCGCCACCTGGTCGGCCAACTCACGGGTTGGGCACAGCACCAATGACTGCACCGCAAAGCGTTTGACCTCCAGCTTCTGCAACACCCCCAAACCAAAGGCCACCGTTTTGCCTGAGCCGGTTTTGGCCTGAGCGATCAGGTCCACGCCGTCGAGAATGCGCGGCAGGGCGCCAGCCTGTACCGCAGTCATTTGCTGATAGCCCAAAGAGGAAAGGTTATTGCGCAGCCCACTTTTGAGCGACAGGCTGGCGAAATCGTAGTGATTCAAGGTGGTACCTATGTATATTGAGCTGGCGGGTATAGGGCTATGATGCCAGTTCAGCCGTGTTTTAAAAGCCCAAAAGCAAAAGGGCAGAACCTCGCGGTTCTGCCCCTTCTCGTTATTCGGCCGTAGCCGAGTAATGCTGATCCGACTAACGGATCACATCATTACAGTACAACGATGTTGTCAGCCTGTGGGCCTTTTTGACCTTGGCTTACAGAGAATTCTACACGCTGGCCTTCAACCAGAGTTTTGAAGCCGCTGCCAGAGATAGCGCTGAAGTGTGCGAACACGTCTGGGCCATTTTCTTGCTCGATGAAGCCGAAGCCTTTAGTTTCGTTGAACCATTTTACTGTGCCAGTAACTGTAGACATATTTCTATCCTGAGTTTTCAAAAATAAGTTTTGCCTCACACGAGGCGGTTGTGCTGGAAGTGTTTCTATTACTTATGAGATCAGGACGAGAACTAAAGGTAGAACATCGAAATGGCGTGCATAAATATTAGGAGCTACTTTCTAGCTGGTGCCCACTATATAGGTAAAGTGAATAGAGGTATAGCTTTTTTTAGGCCGTAAAAACCGCAGCCAAACCCGACTATTCACCACGCTGAGCAATAACAGATTGCGCGCGGCAACTGACGATTGCCGGCGCCTTGTGCAGCAAACTGTCGTCGCGAAGCGCCGCGACCATAAAGCCAGCAAAATCCACCCGCCGCGTTTTATTGCTGGCCAAAATCGGGTCGCCGACGTGCTCGCTCCACACTGGCAACCCCTCGCTGGGGCCCTCCTCTAAGTCGGAACCACGCACTACCGTCCAGCGCCGGTCGCTGGCAAAAACCCGACGACAGGCTTCCACCTGGTCGTCCAGCTCAACCAGGCGCAGCATTTTTGCGATCGCACCCACCAGTTTCAGCAACAGCGTGAAGTGCCAGGGGTAGCGGTCGCGACCATCCATGGTGATGTGCCAGCCACAGGAAAATACCAAGCGCGCGGCGGGCTCAGCATAATCCAGCACCGCCTGCGCCGTACCAGAGGCATACTGCTGGACACCCCAGGGCACCAGCACAACTACGGCACCATCGCAGCCTTGAAGGGCGCGACGCAGCACTGCCCGGTCATTGGTTTTACCGGGAAATATCTCAATGCGGCCGGCAAATTCGTCCAGCTTTTTCACGCTCTCGGGGCGACACACAGCGGCGACCTCATCACCCGCCTCCAATAACTGCCGAACCATGTATTGCCCCAACTTGCCCGAAGCGCCCACCACACAAATTCGCATTTTTATCCCTCGCCTGTCAGCCTGAGCTCAGCCCTGCAAGCCCTCGCGGGCCATAAATTCTGCAACCCGTTGTCGCGCTTGCGCATCGCGATGTTCGTCGCCGCGCCGACTGTCCATTTGGTCAATATAATGCAGTAGCCCCACCTCGTTAAACGCGTACATCGGGGTATCGCTGCAAACATCGGCGGCCTGCTGCGCCGACAGCAGGCTGGTTCGCGCATGGTACAAGCGATTGTGGTGACTATTATCGAGTATCAATAAACCCGGCTGACGATTCAGCAGCAGACTACTGCCCTCTTCAAGACTGCGAGCCACCCACTGCTCGTGTAAGGCATCAACAGAAAGCTGTGGCTGCTGGCCCTGCAACTGGTAAAAGCGCTCAGCCATCGTATGGCCCATCACCCAGGTAGCGAAATAACGGCGCGGTGCAGCCAGCCAAAAGGCCGTCGGATACGGCGGTGTGTCCTGGTGGGGGCTCTGACAAAAGTCAGTGAGATAGGGATTGCTGCTGTATGCATGCTGCTGAGGCGCGCGTTGCGCCAGGGTGTAATTGGTGGGGTTCAGCGGCAAACCGGGGAATTCGATAATGCCCCATTCAAAAATTTCCTTGCGCAGCTGCTGCAAGAAGTCGTAGGCCGAGGCATTAAAAGGGTGGCAGCCGTGCAGCGCTTCAGGCACCGCTATGCGAAGCCCTAACAAACGGCCATCCAGGCGATAGCATCCCGTAGTAACCGTGCATTCTGCAGCGATGTCATCAAAGCTAAAGGCGGGGCGGGACATACACACTCGGAACTATTCGCGACCGTAGGCCCGCCACATTATAATCAGCCTCCCCTAATTACCAGCCCGGGAATGCCCGCAATGAACACAGCAATGGCGCGCCACATCCTTGTCGCGACGGAGGCCGAAGCCTTGGATATCAAACGCCGCCTTTCGAAAGGGCAGGCCTTTGATGTGCTGGCACGCAAGTATTCCACGTGCCCCTCAGCGAAGAAAGGCGGCGATCTCGGCGAAGTTCGCCGCCGACAAATGGTACCCAGCATCGACAAGGTGATTTTCAATAACGCCCTGCGCCAGACCCACGGCCCGATCAAGAGTAAGTTCGGCTATCACTTGGTGCAGGTGTATTTTCGCGGTTAAGAGCGTCACCTGCTGGGCCGCGCCTGAAGGCGTTTCGCCGCGATGATTATCGCGGTTATCGAAAAGCCAGCCCCCAAAACCATCATTGTAATCACCAACACATCCCAGAGCGGACGACGGTTCAACAGCGGCAAAAAGTCCCAGCTATGCAAGCCGTTGTATAGCCAGCGCCGCAATCGCTCGCGCTGAGTAAGCCTGCCACGCAGCTCACCCGTGAGCGGGTCAATGTGGAACCACGTTGCCTGTGGGTCGTCAAAACGCAGCCGCATCACCGGCAGTGGACGATAGCGCTGGTGATGGCTGTAGTAGTACACATCGTGCCCGGCCAGCACCTCAACCCAGTAGCCGTGGTCGGGCAGCAGCTGCGCTGCGGCATCGGCGATCTTCGCCGCCATCACCGGCTCACGCTGCCAGGACAGCGGCCGCAATAAGTCTGTATGGCGAGGGGAGCGCGAGCCAAGCAGGTAATATTCGCCGCCCAATCGTCGCCAATGTAATTCTCGGTATTCCCCGCTACGGAGAACCTGTTGAAGCGTGGGCAGTGACGCCACCTCGTCCGCGATTTCCCCTCCGCCGTAATAGCGCTGCGCCTGCCGTGAGTAGGGCTCACCTGACGAAAAAATTCCCCACGGGCTCATCGACATCAAACCGCTAAACATATAGGTGGCGAAGAATAATACGCAGATCAGCCCCATTACGTGGTGCCATTTCATCACCCCACGATAGGGGCTATAACGACGCCCCTTGTAGGGCTTGCGCAAACGCAGACGCCAAATGCCAACAACGGCCCCACTGGCAATAGACAGCAACCCCAATAGCGATAAAGCAATTACCAACTGCGCCCACAGTTCTGAGTGGCGACGCAGCGCCGCCGGATAGAGCCAATGCAGGTTGGCCCCCAGCCAATTCCAGCTGCGTTCAAAGCGCGTGGTATCTCGCAGCACCTGGCCCGTTTGCGACGACACATAAAGCTGAAGCCCATCCTCGGTGCCAAGGTCCACCCGAAAGAGCGGGCGATGCTCGCGCAAGCTCGACGATAAGCTCCACTGGTCGTAGTCGATACTCGCCACCGATACCACCCCAGCGTCACCGGCCGCCAGGCGACCACTGCGCCGGGCAAAGGCCTGCGCAAACCCGACGGCCTCCTCCGCAGAAATTGCGGCGACGGGCTCGGCCGTATCAGCGTAATACCGCTCTGTTCGGCCATCGCTGAAACCAACAACATAGGCAGCGCGATCGCCAATGGCGCGCAGGCTGAGCTGAGTAACGCCCGCCTCGCTCAACAACTGCCGCGGGGAAACGGCAACGGCAGAGGCCCGCAGCGGCGGCAAGCCCGCCAGTCGTTCCTCCTCGCTCAAGCCTGGATAGGGCACATACATCAGCACAATGCCGCTGATAAACCACATGGCAAACAGCACGCACATAGCCACACCCAGCCAGCGATGCCCCAGATATAAATACCGCTTTAGTTTCATCTCGCCGCGCCTCAGAAGCGATAATTCAAACTGAGGTCGGCAGCGCGCCCATCTGCCAGGATCCATTGATCACCATAGGGTGCCAACACATAGTCGCGGGTGTCCGACAGGTTTTTACCGCGCAAACTTATTTGCAGGGCATCACTGACCTGCCAGTGAAGGGCCGCGTCGACAACGCGGTAGGACGGCAATACCGAGGTGTTACTGTCATTAGCATAGCGCTCACCCACATAGCGCAGGCCCGCACCCAGCTGCCAGTGAGGATGCCACTGCCAACGCAGCCACAGGTTGGCGGTTTTCTCGGCGACATTGCGCGGGGTGTTCCCGGAAAGATCATCGCTGCCTTTCACGAACTCCTCGTAACGCGCCCGCGCCAATGCCAGATTAAAATCAAGGCTGACCGACTCGCTTACCTGTGTATACACCTCCCACTCGATACCTCGGGAAGATTGCTCACCAATTTGCCGCTGCACACCGCCGGGGTCAGCGCTCAACAGGTCGCGTTTGACGATATCGTATACCGCTAAACTGGTTTGCAAACGCCCCTGCCAGTACTGCTGTTTTATGCCGAGCTCTACTTGCTCACCCCTGGCCAGCTCTACGTCATCGTTCACCGATGTCAGTACCGATCCAATGGGGTCGAGTGCACGGCTGTATTGCGCATAGACAGAGGTTTCCTCTGACGGCTGGTAAACCGCACCAACACGCCAACTGCCGCCACTGGGCGACGAGGTACTGCGCGACGCGCTCTGGCCGTTGCGCTCGATCTCAAGTCGGTCGTAGCGCAAGCCCAACACGGCACTCCACTGTGGCGTGATTTGCAGATGATCGTCGAGAAACAAGGCGACTTGCTGTGTCTCACTGCTGAAGTCATCGCTGGTGGCACTCTGCACACCGTCGCGCCAACGGCCCGGCGCAGGCTGCTCCAGGTCGACGCTACTGCTGCCTTGGTAAGGGGAGTTGTTGCGGTGGCTGAAGTCGATATCGTTCACTTCCAGACCGATGTTGAATCGGTTGTCACGCCCCAGTAGGGGTTGCGCTAAGGTGACATCCGCGCGATAGCCCAACTGCTCCTGGTCGTGCAGTATTTCCAGATAGAAACTCCGGTCCACCTCACCAGAGGCCGAGTTGTAGGCGTAACTCTCAACATTGCGCCAGTGGCGATCGGCACGCATGTAGTAGAGTTCACTGCGGAGTACCGCCGCCTCGCTGATCTGCCAAGTGGCAGAGAGCCGCGGCCACAAATCCTGATAAGACACGAAGGCATCGCTAACATTGTAATTATTGCGGCGTGTCGACGGATGCACCCGACCATCGACCAGTGGCGTTCCCCAGTACGGCGCGGCATCAGTGTCGGCAATATCGACGGCAAGCTGCCACGACAACTGCGCCGTCTGCTGAAACAAGACACCAACCGCCAGCGCCTGTCGATGCTCATCGGCGCGGTCCACGTAACCATCGCTGCGGTGATCCACCGCATCAATGCGGTAGGCGAGCTGGTCGGATACCGCATCCCCCAGGCCCAGCGCAAAACGTCGCAAACCAAAACTGCCTGCACTGATATCAAGCTCATTCGGCGCCTTCTCGAAGGACGGCTTTTTCGGCACGTAATTCACCGTGGCGCCAATGGCGCCCACACCATTGATCACCGAACCAGGGCCACGCAGCACCTCAATGCGCGCCATTGTCCAAGTGTCGGCAGGGAAGCTGACCGTGCCACTGCCCACATACAAGCGCTTGCCATCATAGGTGCTAACCACCGAACTGTGCCCGGCAAACCCGCGAACGGACGTGGCACTGCCGCCATTTCCCGGCGAGGCATTGGCGGCGAAGCCCGCCGCCCGCGTTAGCGCAGACAAGCCCGAGAAGTCGCCCTTTTCAGCAATGTCTTCTCCGGTGATGACCGCCACGCTGGCGGGAGTTTCCATAACGGTTAAGCCCAGCCGAGACCCGGCCCGGTGTTGCTCATACAACGATAAGCCCGCCGACGTGTCGGCTTCGGCGGTCACCGCCATTTCTTCAAGTTGAAGATGCTCCGCAAAATTTGGCGCGCACCACACCAGCCCGCTGCACAGCAGCAAACATCGCGTATTGTTCATTGTGAAACCTCAAACGTAAGTTAAAAAACGCATGAGGGAGGGGACGAGGGAATTCGACAGCGAGCCGCAAGGGCCAGAAGAAGTCCAACGCATGAAGCCCTCCGCTTCATTGCTGTTAACGTCTAAAGGCCGGTATCGGGCTCTCATCGAAATGATCACCGTTGCGGGGGCAGCGTTGGATTCACCTTGGCGGTTTACCAAACTTCCCGTTTAACCTGCCAGACCGATTGCTCGTGTCGACAGGCACCTTCAGAACGCGGGGGAGCATACCACAGCTCGCCCGCTGCACAAGTTTGTCAGGCCAATAAGGCAAGAATCAGAAATAGCGCTGTGCCGGACAAGCTCAGCTGTATGGTGCGTGTTTTCAGCCCTTTTGAGGCAAAGCCCAAATACAAACCACTGAGCATAATCACGACCAGCGCCATCGAGAACGCAATTTCAAACTGCTTATACAACGTGGGGCCGTGCCCCTTGTGCAGCTCGATTAAAGCGGCAATCAAATCGGGCTTGGCAGCGACAATATGCAGGCCATCGTCGCGCTGTATCAGCTGGTAGAACTGACGGTTGGTCGGGCGAGTATCCAGGTTTTCGCCGCGGTGCTTCAAATACTGGAAGTTACTATTCAGGCCCTGCTCTTGGAGTAAGTCGCGCACCTGTTGCTCGAGGTCGGGGCTTTGGGTATCGATCTTTACCGGCACAACAGCTACGGTCTCTTTTTCGACACTGCCCTTTACACCCAACAGGTAGAGCCCACCTGAGAGCGCCATGATCACCACCATCGGCGCAAAGAACGCGGCTAAATACAGGTGAATATTGATAACTAGCTTTCTGGACATTACTGCACTCCCTTACAACCAAAAATGGCATGCCAGAATAGCATGCCATTGATGTCGGAGTTTGACGCAGCTCTATGACAGGCGCATTAAAATGCGTATTGCCAGCCCGCGGTTAGCGTCGAGTCCAGTTCCATTTGCGGACCGTCCAAGTGCTGGTAAACCGGCTCGCCATATTCCAGCGCCAGCCGGTGCCCCTTCGCAGCCCCTTTCAGGAACAGGTAATTGAGGCCCAATGAGAGCTCGCTGCGCTCGCCGCCCTGCGCATCGGGGTCCGCCGTTGGCACCATCATCGGATTCAGATCGTCTCGCGCACCGTCGATATTTCCCCAGGCGCTGTGAGTTACGCGCAGCGAAGCGCTCAACGCCGGAGAGAAGCTGTGCGCCAACCACGCACTTACTTGGGCGCGATTGCCAAGACGGTAGTCGTTGTCGTTGTAGTCACTGCGAATGGTCAACGCCAGCTGGGCGCCCCAGCTCAGTGACGCCTCCTGACCACTGTAGGTCACACCCGGCAGCAGGTCGACGCTGCCACTACCCAGTTGCATGCGGTAGGGCAGCTTGGCATTTTTCATTGCTGGCGTGTCATCGCGCTCGTCAATGCTACCAGTTGGCAAGCTAAGCCCGAGGTTGGCGTGCACTCGATGGGCATTATCGGCAGAGGTATACAGTGTGACCAGCGCCGAGGCCTTCACGTCGCCCCAACCACTGCTCTCTGTCGTAAAGCTACCACCCATGCGCGTTTGGTGATCCATTTCGTTACTCAGGTAGGGCAGCATAAACATCAGCGTAACGTCATCGCTGGGTGCATACATGGCACCAAACATATGCATTTCCATATCCATGCTTAGCGGCGCAACCATATAGGGGCCGGGGTTCATCATCGTGCCGGTAATCTCTCGGGCAGAGAGCGAGTCACCACCGCCGAGATTGCCTTCCATCTCCATCGCCATATAGCGGTAGGAGAACATCCACTCACCCGCTTTGTGAGTGTGGTCGCCCATTACCCCAATGGGGCCGTGGGCGGCCGCGCCCATCGACGCCACCTGCACAATGTCGTCGTGCGCAAATACAGGGGTTGAGCTTAAAACCGCAGCCGACAGCAGCGCCGTGCAAAGAGTAGAGCGGGACATAGAAATTGCCTGTTGTTATGACTAAGCCTAAAGTGGGCTACATGGTAGCAAAATCGCCGCCACCCTCTCTGCGACAAAATGTCGCAGTCATTCGCCTACATGGCGACAAGCGCTATACTCGCCTCTTTATCTGGAGCGGCCTGTGAATTCAGACATCGCCAATATGCGCCGACTCTGCGCGATTCGTAGCGTTGTTATCGCCGGGCAATTCGGTGCCTTGCAGTTCGCCAAATACCAGCTGGGCTGGCTCCTCCCCTACGTAACACTCGAGCTGCTGCTTGGCGTCATCGCTATTTTTGCCGCCTTTTGCTGGTGGCGCAGCTATCAGCGCTGGCCCGTTACCGACTTAGAATTTTTCGTTCAGCTGTGCATTGATGTCGCCGGCTTTACCGCCGTTCTGTACCTCTCCGGTGGCAGTAGCAACCCCTTTATCTCTTACCTGTTAGTGCCCCTGTGCATATCAGCCACAACACTGCCGCTGCGCTACACCTGGGGCCTGGTGATCGTATCGCTGCTGGCATATGGGCTACTGCTGTTTTACTTCATCCCGCTGGCGCCCCTTTCGCCCCACGCTCAGCATATGCACAACGCCCCGGCCATCAATATGCATATGGTCGGCATGTGGATGAACTTCGTGGTCAGCGCCCTGCTTATCAGCTACTTCGTATCCGCCATGGCGTCCAGCCTGCGCCAAAAAGAAAACGAGCTCGCCCAGGTGCGTGAACGCCAGCTACAAGACGAACAACTGCTCGCCGTCGCCACACTCGCGGCCGGTACGGCGCACGAACTCGGCACGCCGCTAGCCACAATTAAGGTAATTAGCGAAGACTTGCTGGACGAAATAGACGACAACTATGCCGACGATGTGGAGGCACTTAGCGAGCAAGTCGACCACTGCAAACAGATTCTCGATAAGTTGGTGAGCACCGCTCGCGACCTGAGTACCCAGCAAGCAGAAGCCACAGCAGTGGTTAGCTATATCGACGGCGTTATCGACCGCTGGCAGCTTATGCGCCCCGCCTGCGCTGTCGCCGTGTCCATTGCCGACGACTGCAAGAGCCTGTCCATCAACTTGGACGGCACCGTCTCGCAGAGTATTCTCAACCTGTTAAACAATGCCGCCGACGCCAGCCCCGACGATGTTGCGCTGGCGGTTCATCGCGACGACATTCATTTATACATAACGATTTGTGACCGCGGCCCAGGCCTGCCGGGCGCGGAGGGGCGTATTCACCGCGCCTATGTCAGCACCAAAGGAAAGGGCCTCGGGCTGGGCCTATTGCTCAGCCACGCCACGGCCGAACGCTACGGCGGCCAGCTACAGTGGCAGCGCCGCCCGGAAGGCGGCAGTCGCCTGGAGCTAAGCCTGCCGCTGGCCGCGATTACTCAGCGAAGCTATTGAGGGGATACGCCATGACCGCTAAACGCTTTTTAGTCATTGATGATGACGACGCCTTTTGCACCGCCTTGCAACGTTCGCTAACGCGCAAGGGCTATGAGGTAAAGCTGGCGAATAATCTCGATGAGGCCCGCGAATGCTGTCAGCAGTACGTTCCGAATTATGCGGTGGTGGACCTGAAAATTGACCAGGAGTCGGGTCTGAACATTATTCCCTATTTGCGCAACCGCTTCCCCGACATACGCATGCTGATGCTGACCGGCTATTCCAGCATCGCGACCGCAGTGGATGCCATAAAACTGGGTGCAGATAATTATTTGCAGAAGCCCGCTGGCACCGCCGCGATTCTCGCCGCGCTGGAGGAGAGCTCAAAGCCTGAGCCGGGGCAAGCCCTTCCCCCCAGTAACGCACCGTCGCTGGAGCGCATGACCTGGGAGCATATTCAACAGGCTCTGAAGGATAACGATGGCAATATTTCTGCCACGGCGCGGCAGCTGGGAATGCACCGGCGCACCTTGCAGCGAAAACTACAGAAGCGGCCGGTTAAGTCTTAAAAGCGGCTATATAAGTCAGCAACCCCGGGCAACACCCGGGGCAGAGATGCAAGGCCCGGCAGGGCCCAAAATTAATCGCTAACGCTGTTTCCGGCATCGAGTTCGAAGATGCGTACATTGCCGCTCACCTCGTTGCCGACAACAATGTAACCCACGCCCTCTTTCAGGAAGCCGGTCAGCCCTTCTGGACCCACATCGCCCGTTTCGTTTTGCAGGTCAGCCGCAAAATTGCGATTGTTCACATACTGCACAAACTGCACGCCGTAGGGCGAGGTCACGTCGTACACCGCAATGCCGCCGGTGCGCTCCAAACCAATAAAGGCATAGACACGCCCCAGGCTGGCGATCAGCGTCAAGCCTTCAGGCTCGGCGCCTTTGTCGTCGCTGCGGGTGTCGCGGTCGTTGGCATTATTGCCCAGCAGAGCGTGGGTCACGCGCAGCAAATCCGCGCCGGAGTCGAAGACTAAGTTGCCCTCTTCATCCCAGATCGCAAAGGACCGAGCACCGAAGGCACTGATTTCTTCAATGTCGTTGTCAGCATCGGTGTTACCCGCCTCGCTGCTCACCTTCAAGCGGCCAAGTTGGTTGTCGTCAGCGGCTGCATTTGCACTGGGGTTTGCCGGGTCGATATCCGGGCCACTCACACCATCGAGGTCACTGGCGCGCAGCTCCTCGGAAAAACCGCTGTAATCGCGGGCATCACCTTCGTTGGCGGTAACAAAGAAATTCTTACCTGCAAACTGATAGGCCGCGATCGCATCCGGCTGGTACATACCCACCACGCCCGGCCACAGCCCAAAATTAATGCTGCCGTCGTCGTTAACATCCAGCTCATTGCCCTTCACACCAAAGTCTTTGGTGCCCAGCGCGAAAATCTCGCTGACGGATTTGCTGTCGAAATCGATCACCGCTACGGCGTTGTTTTCCTGCAAGCTGACGAAGGCTTTGCTGTTGTTCAGCGCTACGCCTATGTACTCCGGCTCCAAATCCTGGGCGACGCTGGCACCCGGCCCGAACACCCGCACACCGGCGGGCAATTCGCTGGCGCGCGCACCGCCCGCATTAAATTCGCTGAAACCGATCTGTGTGACTTCCGCGGCATCAACACCGTCAGTCAGGTCGATGAGGGTTACGCTGCCTTCGGGGTCGATGCTGTAGTCATCATTGGGCTCGCCTTCATTGGCAACCAGCAAGCGCTGCGCCAGCAGGTCAAAGGTCAGCATATCCGGCCCGGCACCCACCTCGAACGTGGCCGCCAGGGTAAGGTCTTCAAGGTTGTATAGCGCGGCAATACCGTTTTGCTGACGGTCGCTGTTTTCAATAGCAACGGCAACGTGTTGTGTGCCCACAGCCACGCTGTTGATTGCACCGAGGGTCACACCGCTATCGGTGGCCGCCGCCGCAATATCGAGTTGCCCCAACAGCGTAGGCTGCAGGGGCGTTTCAATATCTAACACTTCGACAATGCCAAGCTGGGCATTGACCACAAACAGCTGGTCATTGGTGGTATCCACGGCAACAATCTCTGCCGCGCCAGTATCGGGTTGGGCATCGGCACGTTGATAGCTGGCCGACTCGGCATAATCCAGGCTTGGGCGATAGGGCGGCGTGCTGCTGATAATGAAGCTACCCAGCGGCAGAATGCTGATACGGCTGCGCGCGCCGGCACTGCTTTGGTCATACACGCCATAGCGGTTATCCGACACCACGGCGACAAACGCCGAGCTGAGTAGTGCCAGACCTTCAATATTTTCGCCGAGCGCATCAATACCCGCCGGCAGCGGCATGCTCAAACTGTCAAAGCCCAGTTGCTTCACGACAAAGGGCGCGTCGCTAATCAGGAACTGCTCTTCCAGGCTGGGCGAGGTACTCTCCTGGTCCCACTGACTGCCCAGAATACTGGTCGCATTGGCGAGGTTGATTCGGTAGTACTTACTCACGTCGCGAGCCTGCTCAACCACCACCAGGCTGTCAACATCCACGGCGGCCGCTTCGGTTACGCGCACCTCGCTTTGGCTGACAAACTCACCATTGTCCAGCGCGCCTTTACCATCGTGTTTGGTCGCAAACTGCGAGGGCGTATCCAGGCGATACAGGTATTCACCATCAACACTGGCAATGCTGCCGTCGTCATTCAACGCCAGTTTAACGATACGCACCACGCGCGAATCGGCTACCGCTGCCACGCTGGGGTTAGCCAGCGGCGCTTCCATCACAAAGTATAAGAATTCGTTGTCTGGCGTCACGGCCAAGGCTGAAATCCCGCGGTCGACTTGGCGACGAGCAAGAATACCGGGCAGGAAGCCTTCACTCACGGTGTACCCGGCAGCAACGTAGTCGACGCCACGCCCCTGAGGAACTTCGCGGCGCACAATGCGGCCGTCACTTTCCAACAACACCAGGCTGGGGCCGTATTCATCGGCCACCCAGAAGCGGCCATTATTCAGGCGCACCAGCGCCTCGGGATCGAAGCCATTGGCGCTGGTGCCCAGCTCATTGCCATTGGGGTCGTAACCCACTTCGCCTGAGCCCTCATTGGGCAGGCCGTTTACATCCGAACCGTTTTGCGTGGAAATACGAATGGTCTCAAGCTTTTCAATGCTGAGCTTGGTGCCCACACCGCTGAGTTTCCACTTTTGAATTTGCGGCGCAAACTGTGGCAGAGCGAAAACCGTACCCGCATTTCCGCCACACAAATTCGCTACACCGATAATTGCCTGGCTCTCTGAGCAGTCAAAAGTCGGACCGCGATCGCTTAAGGTGTAGAAAAAATTATTCCCTTCATCGGTCGAGCGAAATGCGCTACTGCCGATCGACAGGCTGAGATCCAAGCTGGCGCCACCTTGGAATTGCACGCTGCCGAGTGACTCCTCAACAAAAAACTGTCGCGAATTGAGTTCATAGGACAAGCTGCGGCTGCTGGAGCTACTGTCGCCACTACAGGCAGCCAGGCCGAGTGCGGCAGCGGCAAGCACCGATAGAGTTTTTGCAAAAGCCTTGGTGGATCCCATCATCAATACGCCTTAAATCAGAGGAAGGCGCCGCAGCGCCATTTATTCATTACTATTGTTGTTAAGTCACTGCCACGCACAGCAAAAGGGGGCCTGCGCAGCCCCCTTACTCATCCTCGCCCTGCCTTACAGTTGCGAGCGGCCTTTGTTCGCCGCGATGCGCAAGCGCAGTGCATTGAGCTTGATAAAGCCTTCGGCGTCTTTTTGATCATAGGCGCCGGCATCATCTTCAAAGGTGGCAATCGCTTCGTCGAACAAGGAGTTGTCTGACTTGCGACCTACTACGACCACATTGCCTTTGTAGAGTTTCAGACGCACGGTGCCATTCACAAATCCCTGCGACTCATCAATGGCAGTTTGCAGCATCCGGCGCTCGGGGCTAAACCAGTAACCGTTGTATACCAGCTTGGCGTAGCGCGGCATCAGCTCATCTTTCAGGTGGGCCGCTTCGCGGTCCAGCGTGATTGATTCGATAGCGCGGTGGGCCTTGAGCATGATGGTGCCACCCGGTGTTTCGTAACAGCCGCGCGACTTCATACCCACATAGCGGTTTTCAACCAAGTCCAAACGGCCAATACCGTTGGCGCCGCCAAGCTTGTTCAAGGTCTCAAGCATGGTCGCGGGGCTCAGGGCTTCGCCGTTCAGCGTAACCGGGTCACCGTTTTGGTAGCCGATCTCGATATAGGTTGGCTTGTCGGGCGCCGCCTCTGGGCTAACACTCCAGCGCCACATGTCTTCTTCAGGCTCCCAGTAAGGGTCTTCCAGCTTGCCGCCTTCATAGGAGATATGCAGCAGGTTGGCGTCCATAGAATAGGGCGACTTCTTCTTTTTGCTGGAGAAATCCACCGGGATATTGTGGGTCTCGCAGTAGGCCATCAGCGTTTCGCGAGAGGTCAGATCCCACTCGCGCCAGGGAGCAATCACCTGAATCCCCGGCTTCAGTGAGTACGCGCCCAGCTCGAAGCGTACCTGGTCATTCCCCTTACCTGTGGCACCGTGCGAAATGGCATCGGCGCCGGTTTCATTAGCGATCTCGATCAGGCGCTTGGCGATCAGCGGGCGGGCAATGGAGGTGCCCAGCAGGTACTCGCCTTCATAAATGGCATTGGCGCGGAACATCGGAAACACAAAGTCGCGCACGTATTCTTCGCGCAGATCATCGATGTAGATTTCTTTCACACCCAGTGCCTCAGCCTTGGCGCGGGCTGGCTCAACCTCTTCGCCCTGACCGATGTCAGCAGTAAAAGTCACCACTTCGCAGTCATAGGTTTCCTGAAGCCATCTAACAATGACCGAGGTGTCCAGGCCGCCAGAATAGGCCAGTACCACCTTGTTGATATCCGACATAACACACTCCGAAAAACGCCTGCAGGCACCTGGGCCGCAGGGTGGGAAAAAGGCCGCCATTTTAACGCTCTTTGGCCGCTGGTGCCATGCCGCAAGCCCGCTGGGGCAGGAATCATCGCAATAAATGCCCCCGCCTCAGCGCCGCGAACCGAAATTTAGCGAAAGCCGCGCCCCCTTATATTGGCGCTAGTCTTCCACTGACACCGTGGCCAGGAAGTTTTTGTACTCCGTCAGCACCTCATTGGGGGCTTCCACCTGCGGGTAGTGGCCGATGCGCGGCAGGCGCGCAAGAAAGTCCAAACGACACTCAAGCTGCTGGTAGCGCTGCACCATGTGGTCGCCGGAAACCGGATCAACCGAGCCATTAATCAGCGCCAGCGGCAGCTCCGCGCGCTGCAATGGCTCCAACCAACGCTGCCGGTGCTGCTTTCGGTCTCGCATATAGGTGATCAGGTTATGGAAGATATGCTTGCCATCATTTTCGTTGATCAACGACCAAAAGGCGTTCAACTCCGTGTCGCTGGGCTGAGTATCCGGGCCGAATACCCGGCTGAAATTCTTGCGAAATTGGGCAAAGCCCGACAGGCGATTCAGCAGCGGCCCGATCGGCGACAGCAATAATTTCTGCGTTAACAAGGCGCGATGGGTTTCCGGGAATAAGCCACCGTTTAAAAAACAGCCTGACAACCACTGCCCGACGCCGCCGCCCTCCTGCTGACGGGCTAGTAGCTCCTGCGCGACGGTGTCACCGTAATCGTGGGCCAGCACGTGATAGCGCTGCACACCCAACTCGCTGAGCACGGCCTCCACCAGATCAGCCTGTAAATGGATGCTGTAGTCGCGGCGCTTGGGCTTATCAGAAAAGCCAAACCCGAGCATATCCAAAGTAATCAGGCGGTAGTCCGGGCGCAGCCCTTCCCATAAACCCTGCCAGTCCCAACTGGATGTGGGAAAGCCGTGAATCAGAAGTATTGTCGGTTGATCTGCCGCGCCGTCATCGCGCACGAACAGACGGTGGCCCAGCACGGTCAGCATCCGCCCTTGTTCTCGCCAAAGCTGTTTGTTGGCCTCATTCCACAGTGTTTTATCGTTAGCGGCAGCCATTATTTCACCCCTTTTTATTGTTGTTGCAATCACCGTAGCCAAATCCGAACTTGACGTCTAGTTCAATTTATACTGAACTGCCTTTAGCCACCACAACAACACAAGGCTCACTAACCACTCATGAAAGCCCTGCCCACACAACAGCGCGCACTCGCCAAACGCAATGCACTGATTAGCGCCGCTGAGCACTGCTTTGCCAAACTGGGTTACGAGGGTTGTACGGCAAAAATTGTTGCTGAGCATGCCGAGGTTGCGACGGGAACCTTCTATCAGTATTTCGACAACAAAGACGACATGCTGCACACGCTGGCGGAGCAGTGGTTTTTCGAGCTCGAGCACACCCTCGATGATCACCAGAGCAGCCCGCCCACGACAGACATCGAGGCGCGCCTGGAAAACAGCCTGCGCTTTATCTACGACTTCCACGAACAGAAGCCCGAGCTCCACCAGATCTTCGAACACCGCCGCAACGTCGACGGCACGCTCGCCGACATTCTCAACCGCGGCGAAGCCAAACTGCAGCAGCACGTGGTGCAGTTTGTCCACGCGCTCAAGCTGCCCAATGCCGACCTCGTGGCCTACAACCTCTTTGCGATGGCCGAAGGCGTGGTTCATCGCCATGTATTTCACAGCGAAACAAAACAGGACAAAGATGCCGTAATTCAGCAGGCAGCCCGAATGCTCGCCAGCTACTTACATCACCCAAGCTAAACCAAAACGGGAATAACAATAATGACAAACCAACACAGCAGCATCGCCTCGACCGAAATAGAAACCCTGATCAAACAGGCCAAGGTATTTAACCGTGGCCATGACCCGGTTATCGAAGACATTGCCATCGGCAACGGCCGCGTTCTCGCCCGCGGCC
Organism: Spongiibacter sp. C9W; assembly: GCF_057370015.1. Classification (NCBI taxonomy): domain Bacteria; kingdom Pseudomonadati; phylum Pseudomonadota; class Gammaproteobacteria; order Cellvibrionales; family Spongiibacteraceae; genus Spongiibacter; species Spongiibacter sp. C9W. The sequence goes on along the minus strand of NZ_CM170672.1, from coordinate 2,757,737 downwards.
CCGCGCTTGTACCCGGGCCAAACACCGAAGTCATCGACGCTAAGGGCCTGTGGGCCATGCCCGGACTCTTTGATATTCACACCCACTATGACCTGGAACTGGAGGTCGCACCGGGACTGCCCGAGTCCACCCGCCACGGCACTACCACAGTGGTGATCGCCAACTGCAGCCTGGGGCTGGCTTTCGGCGCGCAACGCGAAAACGGCGCCGACCCCATCGTTGACTGCTATGCCCGCGTCGAGAATATTCCCAAGGGCGTACTGCGAGACTGCGCCGAGAAAGTCTCCTGGCAGACCCCGGCCGAATACCTACACCATCTCGATGGCCTCGCACTCGGCCCGAATGTGGTCACCCTGCTGCCCCACTCCATGCTGCGCATTGATGCGATGGGCTTTAATGACAGCATTAGCCGCGACCCCAGCCAGGCCGAGCTCAGTGCCATGCAACGTACACTGAAAGGCGCGCTCGCCGACGGCTACGTCGGCCTTTCCACCGACGCCCTGCCCTTTCACTATCTGGCGAACCAACCCAACTGCCACAAAACCATCCCCACACAATTTGCCAAATATGGCGAGCTAAAAGCGCTCACCCAAGTGGTGCGTGACGCCGGCGGCATCTGGCAGGCAACACCGCCTAAAGATAGTGCTCTAGGCACACTGAAAACGTTTCTGCTCTCCAGCGGCCGCTTACACGGCCGCCCTCTCACCACCACCGTGGTCGCCGCACTGGATATCGCCAACAACAAGAAGATCGTTCGCCTGGCCCTGTTTTTGGCTCGAATGCTCAACAGCCGCTGGCTGAAAGGCAACTTCCACATGCAGGCCCTTGGCGCAGCGTTCAAAACCTGGGCCGACGGCGTCATTACGCCACTATCAGAGGAAATTCCCGAACTTCGCGCGCTCAATGAAACCGACTTAGAAGACCGCGCTGCGCGCCTCGCCATCCTCAATGACCCGGACTATATTCGCGCCTTTAAGCGCATGTGGATGAGCGGTAAACAGGGCTGGGGGCTGGCGCGCCTGAAGCGCAAACTCAATCTTGAGGACTACGCCTTCAATCGCACCCTTGCCGATATGACCGTCGAGCGCTGCCCCATTGAAAACTGGCAGGGCAAAGACCTGCAAACCGTGTATGAGCGCGTACTGGCAATATTGCAGCAGCGGCCACCGCAAGACCTCGGCGAAGAAGAGCGGCAGCTCGTCGAACGCGACTTCACCGCAATCAACGACGAAGCCGACTTTATGTTGCAATTGCTGCGCAGCTTTGACACCGCGCTATCGTGGAGCACGATCACCGCGAATAGAGACCCGCAAAAGGTCCGCGAGCTGATTATGAACCCGCTTCTGTTGCCCGGTTTTAACGACAGCGGCGCCCACCTCACCAACATGGCCTTTTACGATGTAAACCTGCGCTGTTTAAAGCTGGCGGCCGAAGGCGGCGACAAGGACGTGAGCTACATGGTGAAACGCCTGACCTGCGATGCCGCCGACGTATTCGGCGTCGACGGTGGCAGCATTGATGTTGGCGATACCGCAGACCTGATTTTGGTTGACCCAAAGCAACTTGCCAATTACGAGGGCCAAGCCAATGTAGAGCGGCGCTACCGCGAGGAATTCCGGCACGAGCAATTGGTCAATCGCTCCGACGGCGTGGTAACACAGGTGTTTATTGGCGGCCAAAGTGCATGGCGCGACCAGCAGTTTTCGCCGCAGCTGGGCAAGCAAAAGTTTGGCCGGCTACTGCGTCGCCGAGCGCATTAAGCCCTTCTGGCACAGCATGTTAGCACCGGGCAAGCGCGCCTAAGATGCTGTGCTACACTCAAATTGTGCATGGACCGCACACCTCTATTTCATCAACAAAAAGGATTTGGATGATGAGCTATTCACTGCCGCAACTCGCTACACTTATCAGTATGTTCTTTGTACTGGCGCTGACTTTCTCGGCCCCAGCCAGCGCACTGAATGTCAACACAGCCACGGCTGCCGAGCTCACGGAGCTAAAGGGCGTGGGCCCAAAACGTGCGCAAGCCATTGTGCGTTACCGGGAACAACACGGCCCATTCCAAGACCGCGAAGCCCTGCTCGACGTGCCCGGTGTTGGCAAAAAAGTGTTGAAGGATAACCTCGCAATCATTGAACTGGAGGCGCGAAACACCACCGCAAGCAAGTAAGGCCGTTGGCACTGGCAGCACTGCCAGTGCCCTGCTTCCTTGCAACGCCCCCCTCTGCAAAGCCATCCCCCCTCACAAACTGATCAGAGCCAGTTTGTGAAAAGCGCTTGATCCAAGTCAGCTCAGCCTCGGCTGCGGCCCCGTAGTGTTAGTTTTTGATTGACTTCAATGGGTAGCACCATGCACTACAAAAAAATGGCTGGCACGGCCGCCGTATTCGTTCTCGCCGACCAACATGCCAACAAGCCCATTGAGCGGCAGGGCGAAATATGGAGCGCGCAGGAACTTCACCTCGACACCACCCCCGCTGCCCTTACCAGCAAACCCAGCATGGCCAGCAGCCTCGCTCTGGAAGGTCTGGAAAGCTACGACCCACCCCGCCACGGCGATGTGCGCGAGGTCAGCGCATTGAATGCGAGTTTTGTGTACATCGAGGCCATCAAGGGCTGGGTGGAGTTAGCGTTGGATACGGAAACCCCCTGACACAGGGAGCGCAGCGGCCGTATATAGGCTTTACTTACCGCGAGCCTGCGGCTTTTTTCTGATGTAAATCACCTTGCGCACCCGCGATACAAGTTGCTCGGAGGCATCGACAATATCGACGGTGAAATGGGCAAAGTACTTGTCGCCGTTTGCAGTGTTATCGCGAATATTCTGGATATCTTCATCTGAAATGGTCATCACCGCCGTGACTTTGGACTGCCCCGGTTTGATAAATTCGATATCTGCAGATTTATCCCATATCAAATAGTCTTTGCCGAAAATCTGCATGAGCAGCAGCATAATGTGGGGGTCAACCATCGAATACAGGCTGCCGCCAAAATGCGTGCCCACCGCGTTGCGGTTATACCAGCGCAAAGGCATAGAGACCTGCAACTGCTGCCAATCCTGACTGACGTAGTCCACCTTTACACCCGCGCCGATGTATGGCGGATAACAATTAAGCATCAATTTAAATAGCCGCGGGGACAACTTCATATCGTCTACCTTACTGTCTGTAAAAAACGGCAGAGGCGTGTATTACCCGCCAGCCGCGCACCAAGCAACGCACACTAACCGATTTATCAAAGGCGTGATAGCGCCGCCGGCCGTTTGCGCATTTAGCGTCAGGGCGGGGAAAAGGCATTCATCGTATCCAGGGGCGCAGGGCAGTTTCCGACATAAAGTCCATAAAACAGCGTACCCGGCGAGAGTCGCGCAGGTCAGTATGAGTTAGCAACCACAGCTCGGTGGTCACCAATGGCTCATCGCAAGCGGGCAGAAGCTCAGGGTAGCGCGCGGCGATGGGCGCCGTCATTAAGCCGAGCACAACACCCTGCCGAACCATCGCCACCAACTGGCTGTTGCTATTGGTACGCAAGGTGATTTGCGGATCGTCGACCATATTGCGGAAGTAGCGATCGCCGTGATTGCTGTCAAAGGCCGCCTGCCAAATGCCCCAAGAGGCCTTATTCAACTCACCGTCGATGCTCTCCAGATACTCCCGTGTGCCATAGGCAAACAGGGAAATATCCGTCAGTTTTCGCCCTACCAATAACTCCGGAGGCTGGTCGGTGATGCGGATAAGAATATCTGCCTGAGACTGGTTCAGGTTATGTTGCGCCGAGGTGGCATACACGGTGAGCTCGATATCCGGGTATCGCCGCATAAAATCAGCTAACGGCGCCGACAGGTCGATCAATGTGGCCTCGGGAATCGACAGCGTTAAGGGACCGGCCAGCACATCGGACTGGCCGCGCATTTTCCGCTCGAAATTAATACAGCGTTCTTCCACCGCTTCGGCGTCGCTCATCAGGCGTTCGCCGGCAATAGTCAGGCGGTAGCCACTCTGGAGGCGGTCAAAGAGCTTTACCTTGCGCCGCGTTTCCAAGCGGTCGATACGGCGAGCCACGGTGACATGGGTCACACCCAGTTTGCGCGCCGCACTACTGAGCGAGCCGCTGCGCGCGAGCACCGTGAAGTAGCGAATATCATCCCAGTCCATTTGTACATTTTCTCACAATAATTGTTATTTCATTGAACTAACTATAACAGCGCAGTCTTTCGTAGACTGTAGCGATTCCATTAATTCTGGAGGTTGATGTATGCACAGTGTGCAAGATGCTCAGGCCCTGGCGCTTCGCTATGCGCAGATTGTCGACGACCGAAGGTTCGACGCCATGCGCGAGCTACTCGTCGACGACTTTATCCAGCGCGGCCCAGAGTGGCTTTGTGAGAGTGCCGATGCCTTTGTCGGCATGCTGAATCTACTCGCCGATAACTATAGTGCGACCTTTCATTTGGTTGGCAATCAGCTGGGCGAGTGGCAAGGCGACCGCTACGAAGGCGAAACCTACTGCATTGCCTCCCATATCTACGAAAAGGCCGGTCAGGGACGAAAACTGGACATGGGGATTCGCTACCAGGAACAGGTGGTCTACGCCGAAGGGGCTTACCGCTACGCCCGCCGGGACGTGACCGTGGTGTGGACCAGCGATCACCCGCTCGATAGCTAAATTCCATTTACACGCACAATAACGAGAGCATAACTATGAACGTACTTGTTGTCGGTGGCTCCGGCTTGATTGGCGGCGACGCGGCCCTCTATCTGAAATCACACGCTCATAACGTGACTATTATGGCGCGTAACAAGCCAACAGCACCGACTCTGGCTGCCCTGCCTTTTTTGCAGGGAGACTATGTCAACGACGATATGGGCGACGGCCGTCTAAAAGGCTTTGATGCCATAGTCTTCGCGGCCGCAGCTGATATCCGACAACTGCCGATGGATGGCAGCGTCACGCCGGACGACTTCTACCGGGAAGTGAACGATAACGCGGTACCACGTTTTTTTGCCGCCGCTCGCGAGGCCGGTGTGCGCCGCGCCGTATACATTGGCACCTTCTACCCGCAAGTGGCAGCGCATCGTATTGGCGAGTGCCCCTATGTGACGTCGCGCAGCAATACCGATGAGGCGGTGCGCGCAATGAGCAGCGACAACTTCACCGTATGCAGCCTGAATTTACCCTTTGTTATGGGGCACATACCGGGACTGGATATCCCCCATATTGGCGCGCTGGTGGCCTACGCCAGCGGCGCCTTAGAGCTGCCGGTGTTTGCCCCCAAGGGCGGCACAAACCACATTAGCTCTCACTCGGTGGCCCAGGCGACGTTGGCAGCATTGGATCACGGCGAATCAGGCCGGGCCTATTTGCTGGGCGATGAGAATTACAGCTGGAAGGAATACCTCGAACTCTGGTTCGAAGCAGCGGGCAACCCGCAAACGCTCGAGATCCGGGAGGACGACCACCCGCTTCTGCCAAATGTGATTATGTTTGCCGGCGCCGGTGCAACGGTTAGCTATGAGCCTGAAGCCGTTGACGAACTGGGCTACGACCGCCATCAGATCAAAGCGACAATCAACACTCTGATAAACGCCTACGGCGGGAAGTGATCGCTATTACGCAATAGGCCGTCAGCGAGCGTGGCTGGCGGCCTGCTCACTGTGTCACCAATAGCGTTTGGTAAGCTGGCGGCGCCTTCCGCGCAATGCATCACAACCAGAACCGACCGGCCACCGTAGAAAGAGGACATGTTTACAAGGACCACACCATGTTTTCGCTCTTCAAGAAAGACCCCGTTGCTAAGCTCAACAAGGCGTATCTGGCCAAACTGGAAAAAGCGATGCACGCGCAGCGCAATGGCGATATTAAAGCGTATTCGATGATCACCACCGAAGCCGAGCAGATAGCCGCTGAGATGCAACAGCTCAAAGACGCCGAACAAAGCGATAGTTGATCAAAGGAAGGAAAAATTGCTGTCGGTAACTATAGACCTAGGATCAGTACTTGGCTGACCAACGTTACAACCAGCGATGCCTCTACACCAACTTACCGAATGCGCTTAACATTGTGATGGTCGAGAACGATAGGAAACTGCGGCCCTTTCAGGTGGCAACACAGCAATTACGTAACGGTAATTAAGCCAACATTACCAAGGGGGAGAAACGGCTAAATAAAACCGAAAGCTGTAGCGACTGAAACGCTACCAAAGCCCAGGGTCATTGAGCGCCTCAACACACTGTGTGGGGCCACTCATCGCCTGAACCGCACCGCCATAGAGCGAGCGCCAACCAGCCAATCGGCTGACTCAAGGGACATGGGGCTTTTACTATCGCTTCGGTAATCTGCTCAAAGCCCACTTTGGAATAATAGCCAGGGTCGCCATAGGTAAACACCAACTCAACTCCAAGCGACTTCAGATGATCCAAACCGTATCGAATAAGCGCCTGGCCAACCCCTTTGCCCTGCACATCCGTCGACACCGCAACTGGCGACAAAATAAAGGCACGCTGCCCGCTCGGCACAATAAGCTGACTAAAGAAAATACCGCCAACAACAGCATCGCCTTCCCATGCAGTAAAGCCAATAACCTCAGACGGGGGTGTTGTTGAAATCAGCTCCTTAACGAAATCCGCAATAATCTGCCCTTCTGCCTCTCCTTCAGCATCTGAGAAACCCCGCTGAAACAGCGCGACAACGGGGTTCACATCGGAATCATTGAATAATGCAAGTCTCATCTAACTAGTTGCTCTCAGTGCGAACGACTGCTTGAAACATGTAACGCATTCCGGTTTCTCTCACACTGTCGAGTCAGGCTCGGCATGATTATTCTGCGTTAGCTACCAGAAAGCGCACATCAAATTGGGGGAACGACAGCCCGCCAGTCTTAACTCGTTAATCGCCCCAATCATCGCGATCTTCGAGTAAGAAATTTCGCAGCTCACGTTCGCTGCGCAGAACATATAAGATGAAAATCTTCTTCTCGGCGTGGCGATAAAAAATTCGACAGGGATTGCATACAACTTCACGATAGCGGCTATCTGTCAGTTCCTCGGGAACCTTGCCAGAGCTTGGGTGTTCTTTGAGGCGCTCTACAGCAGAGAACACCCGCTGTACCAGTTCACGCGCTGCTGTAAGATTTTCTATCGCTATGTATTCCGCGATTTCGTTCAGGTCAGATAGGGCCGGCTCAGTCCAGATTAACTCAGCCATTTTTTCATTTTGGCTTTGGCTTCATTATGAGTCAGCGCCCTGCCTTCTTGAACAGCGGACTCTCCTCGAGCGATACCTTCCAAAATTATCATTCTACGCTGAAGGGCTTCAAAGTCTTCGACATCAACAAGATAGGCAGATGGCTTGCCATGCTCTGTGATTAGCACAGGCTCTTTGGATTTATGAAGTTCAGACAATATTTTGGTTGCCTGGCGCTTCAATGTAGTCACTAATTCAGTCTTCATAAAAAGTGACACTACTCTATCACTTCATGCTTTACAAGGGCATTTATGCTCGGCACAAGAGCGGCTTGCCCATAGTAAAGAGGCGGATAAGCCGCGCAGTTTAGCGTAGCGATAGGTCGCCACTTGTCAGGCGCGCTTTGGGCGGTTCACTACATGGATTTTCACGCACGCACGACACAAAAGCCCATTACGGAAGCTCTCTCCAGAGCCAAGAAGCTACAAACTCAGAGATTTCGCCATACTTGCCTACCTCCAGGTTGAAATAGGCGTCTACTAACTAGCGGGAGGTTCCGCCACGTACTGCTGCGACTGGTTATGTGTTTAGCGCCTTGGCACAGTAGCCCGAGGCATTTTTATAATCCGGATCGGCGTAGAGGACTGTATCTTTGCCAGCAGCATAGGGCGAATGAACCGTTATCGATTTAGGGTGCTGCTCTTTCAATATCAGTTTGGTGCCGTCCTGAATCTGGATCTTGCCCCCTGAAAATTTTACTTTCTGCAGAACGTCAGCGATGCCGTAGGAATAGCAGAACAAACCATATCCGTCGGACTGCCATTTCATAGTGACAAGGTAAGGCCCCATATTTCCCATCCATGAACCAGCAAGACCTTCAGGCACTGGCTCAGGTGTGACCGCCACGAAGTTATTATTCATCATGTCACTCATGGGCGACTGGCAACCCGCGAGAATGATTACAAAACCAGCAACTAAGCCCTGCTTAAAAACTTTCATGGAACTCCCTTTTCTCAGGTTCAGAACACATAACATTGGTATACCGCGCACGCTCAGCTTTTCCCAACGTCAGCTAGCGTAAAAACCTCGTAACGCTATGATTTTAAATACAAATGGGCGTTAACGGGGGAATCGCTTATCGGGATAAACGCGCATGCGCTTAATCTTGTAGGTGGGGCTTCATAGATTGCCCGTATTTCCTTATGTGGCTGTTTTGCTTCGACCGTAGCTAATGTTTATGACTACGCACATTCCTTGCAGGGATACTTAGCATAAAACCTGAACACCCAAAACACTAGCCAAGGCAGCACATCAATTATTATATGCGGCGCTTGCAGAAGGCTGTATTCGCGGGTCTATATAAGATATCGAAGGGAAAATAGCGGCGCCTGGGCTTTAAGGCGGGGAGGATGCTTGGCGCGAAACAGCGCCAAGCGGGTAAGCGCGTGTGCTAGCCCTGCATCATTTCAATAATGGCGGAGAAGTCTCGCTGGGCATTGCCGTCTTTGCCGGCAAAGCTGGCGTAGAGGCTGCGCGCCAATGCACCCATGGGCACGGCGCTTTGGGTTTTCAGGCTGTTTTCCATTGCCAGCCCAAGGTCTTTGAGCATCAGCTGGGCCATAAAGCCGGGCTGGTAGTCGTTGCTGGCTGGGGTGGCCGGCATAACGCCGGGTACCGGGTTGTAGTTTTGCAGTGACCAGTTGTCGCCAGAGCTGTTCTTCATAATCTCTGACAATACGCTTGCATCCAGGCCGTTGTTTAAGCCCAGCTGCAGTGCTTCGGCGGTGCCGACCATATGCACGGCCAGCAGCATGTTGTTGCACATTTTGGCGATTTGGCCAGCGCCGTGGTCACCCGCGTGGAAGATTTTTTTACCCATCCCCGCCAGGATTTTTTCTGCGCGGGCAAAGCCCGCCTCGCTGCCGCCGCACATAAAGGCGAGTGTGCCCGCCTGCGCGGCTTTTACGCCACCGGATACCGGCGCGTCTAACATATCCAGCCCTGCGGCCTCGGCCGCCGCGCCAACTTCGCGGGCAGTTTCGGCGTCGATGGTGCTGCAGTCGAGGATGAGCGTGCCTTTTTGCGCCTTGGCAATCAGGCCTGCCTCGCCAAGGTACAAACCAGCCACGTGTTTGCCAGCGGGGAGCATACTAAGAATCACTTCGGCGCCGTCGATGGCCGCTTCAGCAGTGCTGGCACACTGCGCGCCCTGCTCGGCTAGCGCTTGCATAGCGGACTGAGACAGATCAAAAACCGTGAGGCTGTGACCTGCCTTGAGTAGATTGGCCGCCATTGGGCCACCCATATTTCCCAAGCCGATAAATGCAATGCTGCTCATGGTGTTCTCCTTATTGCGGCCCTTGGAAGGCTCGGCGGTATGGTTATAAATCGTGCAGTGGATGTTCTGACCAAGGGGCTTCGAAGTAAGCGCCTACTTCGGCGCTGTCTATCGCTTCGTAGCTGCTGTGGCGCCACTGGGGATTTTTATCTTTGTCGATTAACAAGGCGCGCACACCCTCGGCGAAGTCGCTGTTACGCACTACATTAGTGGACAGCACTAGCTCAGCGCGAAATACCTCGCGCAGGCTCAGGCCGTCGGCGCGGCGCAATTGCTCCAGGATTAGGCGTGCGCTCAACGGCGAACCCGCAGACAAGGTTGCAGCCGCTTTTTGCAGCCAGGGGTTGTCGCTGGATAGCTCGGTGATGGCCTTGATGGCGGCAATATCATCTCCCTCGCAGAGCTGATTAATTATTGGCGCCGCAGGCTCGACGTTGGCCTCGGGAAGCGCCGCTTGCGAGGCTTCTATATGGCTGGCCATCAGGCTGTACAGGCGCTCGTGATTGTCGCTGACATCGTCCGACCACAGCTCGTTGGCCATCGCTGCCAACACGTCGTCGCGGCGGCTGTTTTCAATAAAGCCCTCGGCCAAGCCGAGGTACAGGGCGTCGCGGCCATTGAAAGACGCGCCGGTTAGCGCCAGGAAGCGGCCGCAATGGCCGGGCATGCGATTAAGGAAATAACTGCCACCCACGTCGGGATAGAGGCCGATGGTAATTTCCGGCATGGCCAGACGGGATTTTTCGGTGACAACGCGGTAACTGCCCGCCGCAAAGATACCCAAGCCACCGCCCATAACAATGCCGTGCCCCCACACCACAACGGGTTTGGCGAACTGGTGCAGCGCGTAGTCGAGGCGATATTCCTGCTCGAAAAACCGCTCGGCGTATTCGCAGGGGCCGCCCGGTGTTTCGGTTGCGGAGCGATACAAGGCCTGCACGTCGCCACCTGCACAGAAGGCTTTTTCACCGGCAGCGGTAATAAACAGGCAGGCGATATCGCGACGGTCTCGCCACTCGGCCAGCTGCGTTAGCATGGCCTCGACCATGCCGAGGTTAAGGGAGTTCAGCGTTTTTTCTACATTGAGGGTGACAATGCCCAGCTTCTGGCCGCTGGCGGTGTCGCGCTCTTCAAATAGTACGTCCTGGCTTGTGCTCATTAGGCGTTTTTCCACTCCGGTTGCCGTTTTTCCAAGAAGGCATTCACGCCCTCTTTTTGGTCGACGGTATCAAACAGTTGCACAAAACGCTCGCGCTCCAGAATCAGCCCTTTTGGCATGACGGCATCGCGCGCTTCGTGGATTAACGCTTTGCAGAAGCTGACGGCCACTGGGCTTTGCTGGGCAACAGCGCTTGCCATATCCAGCGCCGCCTGCAGGGACTCGCCACGGGGCACTAGCTCTTCAACCAAGCCGATGCGATGCGCCGTTTCGGCATTCACTCGCTCGCCACACAGAATCATGCGTTTGGCCCAGCCCGCACCCACCAGCGCGGTAAGACGCTGAGTGCCACCCGCGCAGGGCAGCAGGCCAACCTTGGCCTCGGGCAGTGCCATTTGCGCCTGCTCTTCGGCGATACGAATGTCGCAGGCCAGCGCACATTCCAAACCACCGCCCATCGCAAAGCCGTTAATGGCAGCAATGCTCACGCCGCGAAAATCGGCTAAGGCTTCAAACGCCTGACCAAACTTCAGGCCGATATCTTGCGCCACGGCTTTGTCGCCGCTGGCAAACATTTTCAGGTCGGCCCCGGCCGAGAAGAATTTTTCGCCGCTGCCGGTGATCACCAAGGCGTAGATATTTTTGTCGGCGTTGAGCGCAGCAATCAGCGTTTTCAGACCACTCAAGGATTCAGCATCCCAGGTGTTGGCGGCGGGGTTATTGATGGTTACCACGGCTGTGTGGCCCTGCACGTCAAGCTGTAATTTTTCAGTTGGGCTCATGCTCATTTAATCACCTCCAGTGCGCCTTCCATTAAGATTCGGCGGGCGATAATCACCCGCATAATTTCGTTGGTACCCTCCAGAATTTGATGCACGCGACTGTCGCGCAGGTGCCGCTCCAAGGGGTACTCGCGTATGTAGCCGTAACCGCCGTGCAGCTGCAGCGCGGCATTGCACACGTCAAAGCCCACGTCGGTGGCAAAGCGCTTGGCCATGGCGCAGTAGCTGCTGGCCTCGGGGTGGCCGGTGTCGAGTTTAAACGCCGCCAGCCTGACCATTTGCCGCGCGGCAACAAGCTGGGTGGCCATATCGGCCAGGGTAAATTGGGTGTTTTGAAAATCGGCAATGGCTTGGCCAAATTGCTCACGCTCTTTCACGTAGGCGGTTGCCGTTTCCAGCGCGGCTTGCGCGGTGCCAATAGAGCAGGTGGCAATATTAATGCGGCCGCCGTCCAGGCCTTGCATTGCAATGCGAAAGCCCTGCCCCTCCTCGCCGAGGCGGTTGCCGGCGGGCACCCGCACATTGTCGAAGGTAACCGTGGCGGTGGGCTGGCTGTTCCAGCCCATTTTTTCTTCCGGCTTACCGTAGCTGATGCCCGCACTATCGGCGGGAATGGCAAAGGCGCTAATACCTTTGGGGCCAGGCTCGCCGGTGCGCAGCATGGCAACCAGTACGTCGGTGGCACCGGCGCCAGAGATGAACATTTTGCTGCCATTCACAATGTAGTGGTCACCCTCGCGGCGAGCAGTGCTGCGCAGGTTGCCCGCATCGGAGCCGGCACCGGGCTCGGTAAGGCAGTAGGAAGCCAGCGCCTCGCCAGTCACCAAAGCCGGGCACAGTGCTTCAACCAACTCAGGCTGGCCGTAATGACCGATCATGCTGGTGGCCATATTATGGATGGTTAAAAACGCCGCCGTGGAGGTGCAGCCGCGGGCCAGCTCTTCAACGATCAGGCTGGTATCCAAACGACTCATGCCCAAGCCCCCGGCAGATTCCGGGGTATACATGCCCATGAACCCCAGCTCTCCGGCTTGACGCAGTGCGTCTTTAGGGAAGATGTGTTCGGCGTCCCACTTTGCGGCGTTGGGCATGAACACGCCCTCGGCAAACTGGCGCGCACTCAGGGCATAGGCCTGCTGGTCGTCGTTTAATTCAAAATCCATAACTGCGTTACCTTAACCACAACTCACTTATGCACCAGGCGCCAAACCCGCGGTATGCTCGGCAGCGATCGCGGAGGCAAATAGCTGCTCGTCGGCGGGAAGCTGTTTGGTTTGAGCCAACGGCCGCGACACCCAGGTAATGTTTACCAAGTCTTGCCAGCTAATATTATTGTTAGTGCCATTGCCGCCCCAACTGCCACAACCGAGCGAAAAGGTCTGGCGCATACCATTCCAAACATTACCACTATTCGACGGCGCTTGCGGCTGATTTACCATCACCCGCGAGGTAAACGTTTGCTCGGCATAGCGCTGGATATTGTCATCGCTGCGCGAGTAGATGCCGCAGCTATGCCCCTGCCCCTGATACGCCTGAATGGCATTGGTGGTGGCAATGGCCTCGCCCAGGTCGGCCACCCGATAGAAGGCCATTACCACCGACATTTTTTCCCCTGAGAAAGGATGCTCGGCGCCCGCGCCGGTTTCCGGCACGATGAAAAACTGTTTGCCCTCAGGCAGATCGATACCCGCCATTGCTGCCAATACCGATGCCGGCTGGGCAACAATTTTGCTATTGATGTGGCCATCTTCCCAGATCAACGCCTGCAAGCGCTGCTTTTCTTCGCTGTTGCAAATATAGCCGCCCTCGGCCCGAAGCTTGTCGAGCAGGCTGTCGGCAATAGTCTCAAACGCCACCACCGAGTTATCGGAGGAACACGACGCTGCCAGATCCAGGGTTTTTGAAATACGAATTTTCTCCGCCGCCATCTCCAGGTCGGCGGTGTCATCAACCACAATCACCGCATTGCCCGCGCCAACGCCCAGTGCAGGCGTGCCGCTGGCATAGGCCGATTTCACCATTGCCGCGCCACCGGTGGCCAGAATGCGGTCGCACTGCTTCATTAATTCGTTGGTGCTTTCCAATGAGGGCTGCTCAATCGCGATGACCAAGTCCTCGGGGGCGCCCATCGCAGCAATGGCGGCGCGCATGCGATCGCAGATCATTTTATTGGTGAGCTTGGAGCGCGGGTGCGGCGCAATAATGATGGCATTGCGCCCTTTTACGGCAAAAATAGACTTAATCACCGGCGTCGCTTCGGGGTTAGTGCAGGGTGCCAAGGCGCCGATCACGCCGACGGGCTTGGCGATTTTAACAATATTGCGCTCGCGGTCCTCTTCGATCACACCCACGGACTTGTCGTGCAAAATATCGAACAGGGTTGCCCGCGTTTTCTTGGCGATTTTTAAATACTTGCCCTCGTAGTTACCCAGCTGGGTTTCCTCTACGGTAAAGCGCGCCACGTCTTCGGCAACGCCGGGTTTGGCAACCGCCCACACCATGGCGGTGATCAATTCATCAACCTGCTGCTGGCTGTAGTGCGCAATTTGCTGCTGAGCAGCGCGCGACCGCGCCATCAAACCTGCAATATAGTCAGCGGCGTTGGCCTCTGCCTGTTGGGTATTTTCCATGGTATTTACCTGCTGATCTCTGTGCCCCAGCAACCGTGCGTAGGACGAAATTGTTAACAGATCGCTATAAAACCACAGCCAAGCTGGCTTCTGGATTGACTATATTGGGCTATTGATGGACTATATTGCTACGACAAAGAATCACTCCGGCTAGGCAATAATTATGAGCATCACCTCTGACTGGCCCCTTCCTCCCGATGGTGTGCGCTTCCTTACGCCGCAGCGCGTCGCCCAACAACTGGCCGCCCACCCGCTGAGCGAGGCCCTGTATCCACTGGCCATGGGCTACTACCCTTATGCCCACGGCCACCGTATGGAGCGGGATCAGCACGACAGTTTTCTGCTGATCTACTGCATTGATGGCAGTGGTGTTCTGCGCAGTGGCGAGCGCCAGTTCTGCATTGCCAGCGGGGATTTAATTTTGTTGCCCAAGGGCATGGCGCATCAGTACGCTGCGGACGACGACACACCGTGGACCATTTACTGGCTACACTTTGACGGCCGATTGGCCAACGACTTTTATCACCACAGTCAGCTACACACCCCGCATATCCATATTGGCGTTCAACCCCGCGTGGTACGCATATTTGACGGCCTGTCAGAGTTGCGACGCAGCGCCTATCAACTCGCCGAGTTTATTCAGGGCTGTCATCAGTTGCAGGCCCTGTTGAGCTACATCGCCCTGCTGGTTCGCCAGCAACCCTCACGTGGCGGCAAGCGCCTGGACTGGGAACATATTCGTGCAGTAATGCAGGAGCATATTCACGGCCAGCTGAACTTAGAGACACTCGCAGCCAGCGCCAATATGTCGAAGTATCACTTTATTAAAAAGTTTAAGGCCTGGAGCGGGCAGTCGCCGATTCAGTACTTTATTCACATGAAAATACAGCGCGCCTGCTACCTGCTGGACAGCACAGCAATGTCGGTAAAGGAAGTGGCAGCCACGCTGGGCTATGACGATATGTATTATTTTTCACGGCTTTTTAAAAAAGTGCTGGGCATTGCGCCCAGCGACTACCGGCGCCATCGAGGCGCTATTACGCCACGCCCTTAGACCAGCAGCTCCCCGGCCAATACGGTGCGGGCACTACCCGATAACACGACCCGCTCGCTGTGTATGGCAATACCAACGTTGCCACCGCGCGCGGAAATTTGCCGCGCATTAAAACTATCGCGACCGAGCTTTTGCTGCCAGTAGTGCGCCAACGCGCAGTGCGCCGAACCTGTTACTGGATCCTCTTCAATACCGACAGCCGGTGCGAAGAAGCGCGATACAAAGTCATGCTGCTCGCCACGAGCGGTAACGATTAAGCCCCTTACATTCAGGGCGGAGATAGCTGCGCTGTCAGCCGTAAAATTCTCCACCGCACGCTGATCCGTCAGCTCTAGCAACAGGTCTTCCCCTGCCGTTGCCGCCGCTACGGCGCCACTGGTTAGGCTGGCTGGCCAGCTGTTATAGCTACAGCTTTGCGTCACACACAGGGGAAAGTCCATCGACATACCATCGCCACGACGCTGCACGCGCAACTCGCCGCTCAGGGTGTCAAAGCGCAAGGTTTCGGCGCCGATCTGACACTGCTCCCACAGGGCGTGCGCACAAGCCAGCGTTGCATGACCGCAGAGGGACACCTCCGCCTTCGGGGTAAACCAGCGCAGGCTCCAGCATTCCCCTTGGCTGTCCAGCGGCTGAAGAAATGCGGTTTCAGAGAGGTTAAATTCCGCAGCGATCTTTTGCAGACTTTCGTCATCGAGTTGACGGTTTTGTAAAACGACCGCGGCCGGGTTACCGGAGAACGGCTGGTCACTGAAGGCATCGACAATAAAACTTTTCATGTGTTGTTTTCCTTGTAACGCATTAGCCGTAAGCGCCCTTGAGTATGTCTTCACAAAGTTGAGGCAACACTACACTGGCAGGGCCCTGGCGATGCTCAGCAAATTCGCTGGCGGGGCTCGCCGGCTCGATATTGACCTCAATACTGTGCGCACCGGCACGGCGCGCCTCATGAACGAAGCCGGCGGCGGGATACACCTGCCCGGAGGTACCGATGGCAATAAATAACTGACACTGAGACAGCGCCCGCTGAATGTCGTCCATATACAGCGGCATCTCGCCAAACCATACCACGTGGGGACGCAGTGTCTGCGGCAAATTACAGCATTCACAATGCTGTGATGGCAGCAGATCCTGCCGGATTTCAAAACACTGGCCGCTAGTGGCGCAGCGCATCTTCAGCAACTCGCCGTGCATGTGCAGCAGCTTATTCGAACCGGCCCGCTCGTGAAGGTTGTCGATATTTTGGGTGACTAACAGCAGGTCACCGGAAAAGTGTTTCTCCAACTCCGCCAGCGCAATATGCGCGGGATTGGGCGCAATATCCGCTGACAACAGCTGCTGGCGGCGACGGTTGTAAAAGTCATGAACTCGCTCGGGGTTACGCGCGAACCCCTCCGGGGTCGCCACCTCTTCAATGCGGTGCTCTTCCCAAAGGCCATCGGCCGCGCGAAAGGTCTGTATGCCCGACTCGGCGGAAATACCCGCGCCCGTTAACACAACAATGCGTGACAGGGTTTGGCTACTCATCTACGACGCCCTCCAAAGGCTTCTCCATAAAGCGAGCGCTGCCGTACTCCGGCCGCAGTTGGTAGTCGACGAAGCCAAAGCGTTGATAGCTGTGCCGGGCAGCGGTATTGCCCTCTAATACCTCCAACGTCAGCTTGCAGTAACCGCGCCTCTGCGCCAGTGTTTGAATATGCTCCAGCATGGCCGAACACACGCCGCGTTGGCGCCAGGCGGGTCGCACGATAATGTCGTGGATATTCAACAGCGGCTTGGCCTTGAAGGTGGAAAATCCCACAAAGGCGTTGATCAGGCCAATGGCTTGCCCGCCGTCCCAGGCGATGACACTGATCGCCCCCGGCTGCTCGGCCAGCGCATCACACAAACCCAATACCACTTCTGGAGCCAGCGCTTCTGCACCACCCATTGGGTCTTTGGCGTAGCACTCCATTAGCGACACGATCGCCTCACAATCACTCTCACAGGCATAGTCCGCCAGGCGGCACTGCCAGTCTTTCATTTGTTTCTCCCAACTTGTCAAACGCGCTTACGGCCCGCGGCGCACCACTTACCTGGCGCGTCATATTCACACTTCTAGCGGCCGCGCGCGTTACGTATACTCTGTGTCATAAACACCAATAAAGAGAACCGTTATGTCCCAGAAACTCTTGCCTGTACTCGGCATCAGCGCCGCGCTAATGCTTAGCGGCTGCGGTAGCAGTTCATCCTCATCAACGACCAATAACGGCTCGCCAAGTGGTAACGGCGGTGTTGCTGAGGCAAAAACCTTCAGCGACCAGGCCATTACCGCCGACGACGGCGAAACCATCGCCTTCACCGCTTACACACCGGAGAACCCGAACGGCAAAGCCGTACCGCTGATTCTGCACGGTCACGGTTTTGGTCTTTCCCGCGCAAAAAACCTGGAAAACCCCAACCCTCTGGAAGCCTTCACAACTAAAGATGTTTCCGGTGACGTGGCTCGTCAAGCGTGGCTGGACAAGGGCTACTATGTGATCAGCTTCGACCAGCGCGGTTTCGGTGACAGCACCGGGAAAATTAGTGTGATGGACCCCGATGTGGATTGCAAAAGCATTTCCTCCATCATCGACTGGGCGGAAATCAATCTGCCGAATTTGAAGCGCGACAATGGCGACCCGCTGATCGGCTCGGTCGGCCTGTCTTATGGTGGCGGCTTCCAGACTGTGTGTTCAAGCGTCGATAAACGCTTTGACGCCATCGTACCGCTGGCCACCTGGAGCCACCTGCCCTATAGCCTTTACGCCGACAGCAGTCCTAAAACCAGCTGGCTGGATGTATTGGGCATTGCCTCAATGGGCAACCTGGAAGACTACCTGTGGCCGGCGTTTCTGCAGGCCAACTCCACCGGCAATATCGACCAGTCAGTCATCGATAAACTCGCAGGGCACGGCCCGCTGTCCTACTGCCTGGGTGAGCGCAGCGACGGCGGCACCTTATCCGAAGCAGACGCACTGTTTATTCAGGGCGCGAACGATATCTTATTCAATGCCAACGAGGCTGTTGAGAATTACGAATGCTGGACCGGCCAAGGCCGCGACACCCACTTGTTTGTGCAGCGCGAGGGACATATTTTGCCGCTGCTGCAAGATGCCGGTGAAATGATCCTGTTTGGCACCGACGAGACCCTGTACTGCGACGACAAGCAGTTCGACACCACCACCATCGCGCTGGGTTTCCTCGCCAATAAATTGATGGGCGAGCCGCAACAAGACCTGCCCGACGTGTGCTTCAGCCACGCGGCGTCTCAGCAGGGCCGCAGTTTCAGCAGCGTGGTTCGCGGTGGTACCACAACGCTATTGCCGGCCAGCCAGGTGATTCCCGGCGGTGCCGCCTACGTCATCAACCTCTTACAGGCCTTGCCACTGGGCACCTTGCTAGAGGTGTTAGCGGGCCTACCCGGCGAAACCGCTGGCGTATTGCAGGCCGTATTGGGCGGCTTGCAGGACCCGGCTTCCATCGCCGATTCTCTGGATGACATCCTGAATTTGATTCCCGCTGAAGTGATCAATAAAACCCTCGCGGCGGGTCAGTTTATTCCGTTGATCACGGTAGACAGCGACGGCTTGCTGGCCGGCATTCCCACCGCCAGCCTGCTATTGGAAGGCGGCAACGGTGACGGCAACCTGCTGTATGTTGGCCTGGGTAAACGCCGGGGCGGCGACGCGGCGCTGGTTAACGACCAGGTGCGGCCGGTGCGCGGTATCGGCGCCAAGCAATTGGAGCTGGTGGGTGTGAACGAGGACTTACAGGTGGGCGATGAGCTGGGACTGATGGTCTATGGCATTCATCCCTACTACTTGTACCCTGCGGGCCTGGTGCAACCGCCTCTGCCGGTTAGCGTGAATGGCACGGTACAGCTCCCCATTCACACTCAGTAAGGATTCAGCCGGGGGCATTGCGCCTCCGGCTTGTTGTTCAGCAGCGTTTAGCCAATACCCACAAAGGTTGCCAGCCAAAGGCTCAGCACGGTCATCGAGGTGACCGAGGCAGCCAGAATCAGCAGCAATTTAAACGGCTTAAAGGGCTTTCGCTCGACGTCGTTATAACCCTTCTTTAGAAATTCATCGACTTTGAGCTGATCTTCGGGATACAGCTTATTGTGTTCGTTTTCCATCAATTACCGCCCCAATATAAATACATCGCCATAAAAAAAAGGCGGCCCCATTATCACAGGATGCCGCCTTCAACTCCAGCCGTCGCCGTGCAGGGCACGGCAGGCTGTGGGATATACGCGTTTACGCGAATGCTTCTTCCGCGATATCCATCAACGTGCTGCTGCCGTTGCGGATTGATGCGCTCAGTGCGCTGGCTTGTGGCAACAGGCGCTGAACGAAGAAGCGAGCGGTTTGCAGCTTGGCTTTGTCGAACTCTTCACCCTGCTGGCTTTCACCGCTGAGCACAGTGCGACACATCATTGCCCACATGTAGCTGAACAGTGTGAAGCCCATTACGTGCAGGTATTCGTTCGCGGCTGCGCCAATCGCGTTGGCATCGCTGCCCGCTTGCTCAAGTACAAACTTGGTCAGCGACTCGAGGTTGTCGACCGCGTCGTTCAGCGGATTCAGGAATTCATCCATGCCCGCAACCGATGCAGAGTCGGCGCTGAAGGCGCGCATTTCAGCGATCAGTGCCTGAAGGTTTTTCGCACCATTGGCGGCAACCTTACGCCCCATCAAATCCATCGCCTGGATGCCGTTGGTGCCTTCGTAGATCTGCGCAATGCGCACGTCACGCACCAGCTGCTCCATGCCCCACTCACGCACATAGCCGTGGCCGCCGTAACACTGTTGACCCAGTACGGTACCCTCGAAGCCCTTATCGGTCAGGAAGGCTTTCGCAACAGGCGTCAGCAATTCAACCATGCCCGAGGCCAGCGCCTTGGCATCGCCGTCGCCAAATTTAGACACGTCCAACTGCTTGCCCACATACACGGCAAATGCGCGACCCGCTTCAACCAGTGCTTTCTGGGTGAGCAGCATGCGGCGAACATCGGGGTGTACAACGATTGGGTCGGCAGGGCCGGCTTGGTTAACAGGGCCAGTCGGTGCACGGCTTTGCAGACGCTCACGCGCGTATTCACAAGACCACTGGTAAGCGGTTTGCGCAGCGCTCAGCCCCTGAATACCGACTGACAAACGCTCGTAGTTCATCATGGTGAACATGCCTTGCAGACCGCGGTTGATTTCACCAACGAGGTAGCCTTCGGCACCGTCGAAGTTCATCACACAGGTTGCCGAGGCATTGATACCCATTTTGTGTTCGATGCTGCCGCAGTTCACGCCGTTGCGCTCGCCGAGGCTGCCGTCGTCATTCACTTTTACCTTGGGTACCAAGAACAGTGAAATACCTTTAGAACCCGCTGGAGCATCGGGCAGTTTTGCCAGCACCAGGTGGATAACGTTTTCGGTCAGATCGTGGTCACCACCAGTGATGAAGATCTTGGTACCGGTGATTTTGTAAGTGCCATCAGCTTGTGGCTCGGCCTTGGTACGGATCATACCCAGGTCAGTACCCGCGTGGCTCTCTGTCAAACACATGGCACCGGCCCACTGACCGGAGTACATGTTAGGCAGATATTTTTCCTTCAGCTCATCGGAGGCGTGGTTGTCGATGGCCAGTGCCGCGCCTGACGTCAGGGTCAGGTAGAGGCCCATCGCGATGTTGGAGGAGTACAGCATTTCCTCGAACAACAGAACCAGCATCTTGGGCATGTTCTGGCCGCCGTAATTCGGCTCACCCGCCAGACCACCCCAGCCGCCCTCGGCCAGTTGCTTAAACGCTTCTGGATAGCCTTTGGGTGTGGTGACGACACCGTCGTCCCACTTCACACCCTCTTCATGGCCAGACTGGCTCAAAGGGGCGATCAGGTTTTCATTGATCTTGGCACTTTCTTCAAGGATCGCATCCGCCAACTCGCGGTTAACTTCCTCGGTTCCCGGCATGTTTTGCCAAAGCTGCTCGGCCTTAAATACCTCGTGCAGGACAAACTGCATATCACGCAGCGGCGCTTTATATTCGGGCATATCTGATTCTCCACATTCTTTCGCGACGATCAGTCGCTATCCATAACGCAATGCACAAACGCCCACCGAAGGGTGGGCGTTGCTCGTTTGGGACCTTGCTAATTTAGAACGCAAATGCCTCTTCGGGCATCTCCATCAAACTGTCAGCGCCGTTGAGCATGGACAGTTTGTGCGATTCAGTACGCGGCAGCAGGCGATCGTAATAGAACTTCGCAGTCTGCAGCTTGGCTTTCAGGAACTCGTCGTCGGCAGCACCGTCTACGGCGGCAGCGGCCATGCGTGCCCACATGTAAGCCAGCGAGATGTAGCCAGAATACATCAGGTAGTCCACCGATGCAGCACCGACTTCGTCAGGGTTCTGCATGGCTTTCTCACCCAGCTTCATGGTGACTTCGCCCCACTCTTTGTTCAGTTCAGCCAGCTTGCTGATGAACGGCTCCAGCTCTGGGCGAGACGCTTGCTCTTCACAGAACTTGTGAATGATCTTGGTGAAGACCATCAACTGCTTGCCGCCAGTACCCATTACCTTGCGACCCAACAGGTCGAGGGCTTGAATGCCGGTGGTGCCTTCGTACAGGGTGGCGATGCGCAGGTCGCGAACGATCTGCTCCATGCCCCACTCTGAAATGTAGCCGTGACCACCGTATACCTGCATACCGTAGTTGGCAGACTCCAAGCCCGTTTCAGTAACGAAGGCCTTGGCGATCGGTGTCAGCAGTTCAGACAGTTCTTCTGCATCTTTACGCTCTTGCTCGTCGCCACTGAAGTAGAAGGTGTCGACCAGTTGCGCCACCCAGTAGATAAACGCACGGCTACCTTCAGCCAGTGCTTTTTGAGTCAGCAGCATACGGCGCACATCAGGGTGTACGATCAGCGGATCAGCGGGGCCTTCCGGGTTTTTCGGGCCGCTCAGTGAACGCATTTGCAGACGCTCGCGAGCGTACTCCAATGCTCCTTGGAATGAAGCTTCACCCGCAGACAAGCCCTGCAGAGCAGTACCCAGACGGGCAGAGTTCATCATGTGGAACATCGCCTGCAGGCCGCGGTTCTCTTCGCCAACCAGGAAGCCCTTGGCGCCGTCGAAGTTCATCACACAGGTCGCAGAGGCTTTGATGCCCATTTTGTGCTCGATGCTGCCACAGCTCACGCCATTGCGCTCACCGACGTTGTTGTCTGCATCGGGCAGGAATTTAGGTACCAGGAACAGGGAGATGCCTTTGGTTCCCGCTGGCGCACCTTCAATGCGAGCCAGTACCAGGTGAATGATGTTTTCCATCATGTCGTGCTCGCCACCCGAGATGAAGATCTTGGTGCCGGTCACGTTGTAGCTACCATCGGCATTGGCCTCGGCCTTGGTGCGCAGAATGCCCAGATCTGAACCGCAATGTGGCTCGGTCAGACACATTGTGCCGCCCCAGGTGCCGTCGGTCATTTTAGGCAGGTATTCGTTTTGCAGCTCTTCACTGGCGTAGTTTTCCAGCAGGCGCGCAGCCGACTGAGACAAGCCGGTGTACATACCCCACGCCCAACACGCTGAGCTAACCATTTCGGTCACAACCAGGCCGAGTGAGTTGGGCAGGCCCTGGCCGCCAAAACGAGCGTCGGCGGTCATTGATGGCCAACCACCTTCAGCAAATTGTTGGTAGGCTTCTTTAAAGCCGGTTGGCGTTTTTACGCCGTCTTCCGACCATACACAGCCTTCTTGGTCACCCACTTGGTTCAGCGGTGACAGTACGTTTTCAGAAAACTTGGCGCCTTCAGAAAGGATGGCGTCCAGCAGATCCTCGCTCACTTCTTCACGGCCGGCCAGGCTCGCAAAATGCTCGTTTGCGTTGAGCACATTTTTGAGTACGAAATTGATATCGCGTAGTGGCGCTTTATATTGCGGCATGATGAAACCTCACGTTAGTTACTGCGAGCGATGAATCGCTGCAATGTTGACGGTGACAACTATATCGATTTATCTACGTTGCGCAAGGCCGAAAAGATCAAGGATTTTGTCATCTCGGCCAATAAAATAAGCACTAAACCCAGCAAAAACATAAACTTACATAATTATGACGCTTTGCTAGGGAATTCTACGGATTTAGCCAAAAAGATGGATGACGCTAATCTTGGCCCCAGATACTAAGAACCATAGACGAAAACCTATGAATTACCGCCCCCACGGTGAGCACAGACTCCACTGCGACGATGACATTATCACCGCTGAGCTATTAGGTACCTGGAACGCCGAAGCCGCCGAGCACTATGGCCGCGATTTACGCGCGCACATTCACCGTTTAAATGGCCGCCCCTGGGCGCGGATTATCGACCTGCGCAGTTATGAGCTACACACCCCCGAGGTCATAGAAATGGGTAAGCAGTTTGCCGCGTGGGCGGCAGACAACGGCTGCGCCTTTCACTGCTACATCTATTCCAATGCCCTGCAGCGAGATACGGTGAAAGCCATGTTTGAGGATATTAGCCAAGCTCGCGACGAAGCCACCACGATGGAAGAAGCCGTAGAGAAATGTCGACGCGCACTGGCGCGCGCCGCCAAGGCATCAGGGGATTTGCAGCGCCGCTAGGTTGATAAACGGTGCCACATCCACACCACTTGCCCCCTTGCCCAGGTGCGGCACCACGCCGAGGCAAGGCGCAGGAAGCATCGCTTTTAAGGTTTCAAGATTCTCGTCAAACCGAGCCATTTCCGGGTCGACCCTATTTGCCACCCAGCCCGCCAGCGGCAAGCCGTCGCCGCGAATTGCCTCCGCGCTTAACAGCGCATGGTTAATGCAACCGAGCTTCATTCCCACCACCAGAACCACCGGCAAATTTAGCTCGATGACCAAGTCTGCCAGGGTCTCGCGCTGGTTTAATGGTACTCGCCAACCACCGGCACCCTCTACCAATAACAGGTCAGCGGGGCGCA
Source organism: Spongiibacter sp. C9W (assembly GCF_057370015.1). NCBI lineage: Bacteria > Pseudomonadati > Pseudomonadota > Gammaproteobacteria > Cellvibrionales > Spongiibacteraceae > Spongiibacter > Spongiibacter sp. C9W. The sequence goes on along the minus strand of NZ_CM170672.1, from coordinate 2,733,610 downwards.
TCATCGCGCCGCGGCAATAGCCCGCCAATTGGGCAGCGCTCAAACGCCGCCCAGCCCGCTCGGCCGCGATATGCGGCGCAATCGGCTCTGCAAAAACCACCGGATTTACCTGCTCGTAACTCATCGGCTCAGACATCGCCGACATCAACGCCAGCGCATCGTCGTTGCGCAACTCGCCATCGACCGGCTCTGCCCCCGCCGCTACCGGTTTCAGCGCCAGGGTGCGCAAGCCCTGCTGCCTGGCGGCTTCGAGCACGCCGCAGGCGATCAGGGTTTTGCCCGCATCGGTATCGGTACCAGCGATAAACAGCTTTTGGCGGCGCGTCATCAGGGTGCTCCTCTAAGGTTGTTTATCCAGTTCCAGGTACCACACCTGATAACTGGCGGGCAGCCCGGCCGGTTGGCGAAATGCTTCGTAGGCCTGCTGCAGTGCTTGCAAGCGTTTGCGACTAGCCAGCCCCTGAGGGCGGTCGCGATTCACATTGCTCACGCCCAGCTGTTTGAGCTCTCGGGTTAGGGCGGTAACCGTCGGGTAATACAACACTTCGGTAGCCTGCCGCCACTGCACCCGCAGCCCCGACGCGGCAATGGCCGTGTCCAGCGCCTGCCGGGGGATAAAGCGGTTCACATGGGCATAGCCATCAACGTTTTGCCACGCCTCGCGAAGCTCGAACAAGGTCTCGGGGCCAAGGGTTGCGATGAAGGCTTTGCCGCCCGGGGCCAATACCCGGTCAATCTCTGAAAACAGCGCCGATACATTTTCGCACCACTGCAAAGACAGGCTGGAAAACAGCAGATCGACACGGGCATCGGCCAGCGGCAGGTCTTCAGCATCGCCGCAGACCCATTGCTGGCAGTCCTCAGAGTGATGCTCGCTGGCATAGGCAAGCATCCCCTCAGCCAGGTCGACACCAACAAGCTGGGCATCGTTAAAGCGCCGACGCAACGCCGGCAAGCTGTAGCCGGTGCCGCAGCCCAGGTCGACCAGCGTATGTGGCACACGCTGGTGGGCAAGCAAACTAAATAGTTCGTCCGCGACCCGGCGCTGCAAGGTCGCGGCACGGTCGTAACTGTTTGCCGCCCGGGAGAAGGATCGCGCGACATCGCGCTTTTCAAAATGGCGCTCAATGCCGGGTGGCATCGCCTCGGCAATACAGTCTTTTTCAAAGGCGATGATGTCGCTAACAAACTGCTCTGGCTGCGACAAAAAAGGGATATGCCCCGCTCCGGCGTAACACAAGCTGCGGGCAGCGGGCACCGTTTCTGCCAGGGCAGCGGGCACCAGCGCATCGTCACTACCGTAGATATTCATCACCGGGCACGACAAGCCCGCGTAGGTCTCGCGCTGATCCAGCTCGCGCAGACAATCCAACCCCCAGCGCAGCGCCTCCGGCTCCGCGTGGCACAACGGCAACAGTCGACGCAGCGCTCGTGCGCTGACATCGCCCTGCAATTGCAGGGTATTGAAACGCTTCCGTGTTTTTTCTGGCTGCTCCAGCAAGCCAGTGTAGAATGCGGCAAAATCTTCTCCGGGCATGGCCAGCGGCCACTGCTCATTGGCAACAAAACGCAAATTGCTGGCAAGGCGAACCAAGCCGCTCACTCGCTCCGGTGCAGCGAGCGCCAGCTCGCCTGCCAGCAACCCTCCCAGCGACCAGCCCGCATATAAAGCGCGGGCCGGCAGCTGCGCCAGCAGCGCCTGCACAACAGATTCAACCGACATATCGGCCAGTAGCGGGCTGCGACCGCAGCCTGGCAGGTCGATAATCGTCACCGAGAAATTCGCTCGCAGTGCTGGCAACAGCGGCCACCAAATTTCACTGCAGCTACCCCAGCCGTGCAGCAGCACCAGCTCAGCAGAGGCATCTGAGCTTGACGGCAGGCGCTCTCGGTAGAGTGCACTCACGAATGAAATTCCAGCAATTGCGGCGCCACATCCCAACATGCTGATTCGAGCGTCGTTAACAGCTGTTCAATATCTTCCCGGCTATGCGCGGCACTCAAGGTGATGCGCAGCCGCGCGGTACCGAGCGGCACGGTGGGGGGGCGGATAGCGGAAACCAATACGCCGCGAGCTTCCAACTCACGACTCAGCGCCAATGCCAGGGCATCGTCATTCACCATCAGCGGCTGAATCGCGGTTTGCGATGCCATTAGCGGCAGCCCCAGGCGCTTCGCTTCCGCCCGAAAAAAGCCGATGTGCTCTGCCAAACGCTGCCGACGCCAGCCCTCACTGTGCAGGAGGTCCAGCGATGCCAGCGTTGCCGCTGCGACTGCAGGAGGCATGGCGGTGGTGTAAATATAGGGGCGCGCAAACTGGATCAGGCTTTCGATCAGCGTCGCGCTTCCGGCGATGAAGGCGCCAAAGCTGCCCAGCGCCTTGCCGAGTGTGGCCATAAGTACTGGCAATTGCCGGGTATCCAGGCCGAGCATTTCAGCCGTTCCTGCACCGCGCTCGCCCAGTACACCAAAGCCGTGAGCGTCGTCGGCCATCAGCCAGGCATTGTGCCCGCGAGCCAGGTCGGCCATTTCAGCCAAAGGGGCCAGATCGCCGTCCATGCTGTAAACCGCGTCTACCGCAATCAATCGCTGGCCAGTGTGGGGGAGTTTTTTTAGTCGGCGCTCGAGATCCGCCGTGTCGCTGTGTTGAAAGCGCTGCATTTTTGCGCCGCTTAGCAAGCCGCCATCCAGCAGCGAGGCGTGGTTCAAGCGATCTTCTAGCAGGTGGTCGCCGCGCTGCATCAAGCCAGCAATAAGCCCCAAATTCGCCATGTAGCCGGTGGAAAAAAGCAGCGCGCGCTCCCTGCCGGTAAATTCGGCGAGGCGCTGCTCCAGCTCGTGATGCAGACTGGAATGGCCGCAGATCAAGTGCGATGCGCCACCGCCCACACCAAAGTCTTTGGCGGCAGCCTGCATGGCTTCAATGAGTTTGGGATGGCCGGCGTGTCCGAGATAGTCATTACTGCAGAACTGCAGCACGGTGTGGCCGTTGAGCTGGATGCGCGCACCTTGTGCACTCCCCAGCTCTCGGCGGTGTCGATATAAAGACTGCTCGCGACGCTCCGCCAGCCGCTGCTGTAGGTGCAGCTCCATGGTTGGCGTTGTCACGGCGTTTATGCTGTTGCGTCGTAGAAAAATTTGTCGTTGCGCGCTTTTTCCACCTCACCCAGCAGAGCCGCTTCCGTCGCCTCATCATCGGCCTCAGCGCAGCGCTGCTCGGGTTTGATACCGAGGCGTTCGAACAACTGCAGGTCCTTGTTGGCTTCAGGGTTTGGCGTGGTAAGCAGCTTTTCGCCGTAGAAGATCGAGTTGGCACCGGCAAAATACGCCAGGGCATGCATTTGCTCGTTCATCTCCTCACGCCCCGCCGACAGGCGCACGTGGGATTTGGGCATCAGGATACGCGCCACCGCGATGGTGCGAATAAAGTCGAAGGGGTCGAGGTCAACTTCTTCAGCCAGGGGCGTCCCTTCCACGCGCACCAACATATTGATGGGCACACTCTCGGGATGCTCCGGCAGGTTGGCCAACTGGATAAGCAGGCCGGCGCGGTCTTTCACGGACTCGCCCATGCCAACGATTCCTCCGCTGCACACTTTAATGCCCGCATCGCGCACATTCGCCAGCGTGTTCAGGCGGTCGCCGTAGGTGCGTGTAGTGATAATTTCACCGTAGTACTCCGGCGAGGTATCGAGGTTGTGGTTGTAGTAATCCAGCCCCGCCTCAGCCAGCTCCGCAGCCTGCTCACCGCTGAGCATCCCGAGGGTCATGCAGGTTTCCAGCCCCATCTCTTTCACGCCCTTCACCATGGCGGTCACGTAGGGCATATCCTTCTTCTTGGGTGAGCGCCACGCCGCCCCCATACAGAACCGGGTCGAACCCTGGGCCTTGGCAGCACGTGCCTCTTGCAGCACTTTTTCCACTTCCATTAGCTTTTCTTTTTCCAAGCCAGTGTCGTAGCGGTTGCTCTGCGGGCAGTATTTGCAGTCCTCCGGGCAAGCGCCCGTTTTGATCGACAGCAGCGTGCTTACCTGAACGCTATTGGCATCGAAATTCGCGCGGTGAACGCTTTGCGCTTGAAACAGCAGGTCGTTAAAGGGTTGTTCAAACAGGGCTTGAACTTCCTCAGGGCTCCAGTCGTGACGAATTGAAGACGCTTCCATACTGCTCATATCTGACAATCTCTAGGGGCTGATCGAAAGGCTATAATGATACAGGCAGCCCCTTCGCTGTCAACCAACGCAGGACACCATGGTTTACAAGTCGATTCGCGCCTCATTGCAACGCCTCTTCCCACCCCAGTGCCTGCTGTGCCTGGATCACAGCGGCGCCACCACGGAGATCTGCCCCGCCTGTCGCGATACGCTGCCCTGGCTGGGCCACCATTGCCGACGCTGCGCGCTGCCGCTAGCCACGGCGAATGCCGAGCTATGCGGCCGCTGCCTACAGCGGCCGCCGCGCTTTCATCAATGCCTGTGTGCGCTGAATTACCGCTTCCCGGTGGACAGCCTGCTCGCCGACTTTAAACATCACGCCAAGCCGCCCAGCGGCCGCCTATTGGCACAACTTTGGTTAGAGCGCTGCTCGGCGGCGGCTGCCGAACCGCTTCCCGATGCGCTCGTGCCCGTACCCCTGCATTGGCGGCGTCGCTGGCAACGCGGCTACAACCAGTCGCTGCTTGTCAGTCAATTTTGGGGGAGCGCCCTGGCGATCCCGGTTGCGGATCTGCTTCGCCGCCAGCATGCGACACCGCCGCAACAGGGGCTGACGGCGGCAGAGCGCCGCCGCAATATGAAAAATGCCTTCCACCTGGCAAACCCCGACCGCATTCGCGGCAAGCACTTGGCACTGGTCGACGATGTGCTGACCACAGGCACGACAGCCAATGCGGCGGCCGCTATACTGCTGCGCGCCGGCGCAACGCGAGTAGACGTCTGGTGCCTGGCCCGGACTCCCGCGCCCGGTCAATGACTCGTCAATGGGAATACCATGAAGGCCACCGACAATACCGACCAGCAAAACTTTGCCGCCCTCGACCCCGATCGCGTTATTGACGCTGTCGAGTCGCTGGGGTTTGTCAGCGACCTGCGCGTGTTCCCGCTGAACAGTTACGAGAACCGGGTTTATCAGTTCGGCATCGAAGACGCCGAGCCTCTCGTGGTTAAGTTTTATCGCCCGCAGCGCTGGAGCAACGCCCAAATCAGCGAGGAACATCGCTTCACACAGCAGCTGTATGATGCAGACATCCCAGTGATCCCGCCCTGGCAAAACAACGATGGGCAGAGCCTGTTCGAACACGAAGGGTATCGCTTCGCGCTTTACCCCCGGCGCGGCGGTCACGCCCCGGCGCTGGATGACATGGAAAACCTGTTTCAGTTGGGGCGCCTGTTTGGCCGCCTTCACCTGGTAGGCGAAACGGAAGATTTCCAACATCGCCCGACCCTCACCCCACAAACCTTTGGCGAGCACAGCAGCCACTATCTGCTGGAAAATGACTTTATTCCGGACAGCCTGCGCCAAGCCTACGAGAGCCTGGCCCGTGACTTATTGGCGTTAATTGAACAACGTTTTAGCGACTGCCAAGCGCGTAATATTCGCTGCCACGGCGACGGCCACGTTGGCAATATATTGTGGCGCGACGGCGACACCCAGCTGGTCGATTTTGACGACAGCCGCATGGCGCCGGCTATCCAAGACCTGTGGATGTTTCTCTCCGGCGATTCTGATGCTCGCCAAAAAGCACTGATGGAGCTGGTCGAGGGCTACGAGGAGTTTCGCAGCTTCGACAGCCGCGAATTGATGCTGGTGGAGGCCCTGCGCGGGCTGCGCATCATGCACCACGCGGCGTGGCTAGCGCAGCGCTGGAGCGACCCCGCCTTTCCCCGCGCCTTCCCCTGGTTTAACACCGAGCGCTATTGGGGCGAGCACATACTGATGCTGCGCGAGCAACTGGCATTGGTCCAGGAGCCCGCCCTCAAGCTGAGCGTGTAAATTTTCACCGCGTGATCCAAAGCAGATTAACGTTCGTAAAGATAGGGTTTACACTATCGCGGCAACGTTGCTGGACTGTGCGCTAGGTGCAAGCGCAGCGCGATCAAACACTCTACAATTGCCAAAGCACTCCACCGTTCCACACATAATAAGAGTGCAGGAGAAGTCATGTTTACAATCCGAGTAAATGGTGAAGACCACACCGTTGACGTACCCGAAGATAAACCCCTGCTGTGGGTTTTGCGCGAAGATTTAAAGCTCACGGGCAGCAAATACGGCTGCGGACAAGCCCTGTGTGGCGCCTGTACGGTGCATGTTGACGACCAGCCCACCCGCTCCTGCGTAATGCCAATTAGCGCCGCTGAGGGCCACAACATCACCACCGTGGAAGCGATTGACCAACAGCAGATCGGCCGGCTGGTTCAGCAGGCCTGGCAAGAGCTAAACGTTCCCCAGTGCGGGTACTGCCAGTCCGGGCAGGTGATGGCGGCCACGGCCTTACTGACGGAAAACCGCTCGCCCAGCGACCGCGATATTGATGAAGCCATGTCTGGCAATATCTGCCGCTGCGGCACCTATGCCCGCATCCGCAAGGCCATTCACAAGATCGCAGACGAACAACTGTAAGGGGGCGCGCATGAGCACTTCAGGATATACCCGCAGACAGTTTTTACGCGTCAGCGCTCTCGCAGGTGGCGGCTTACTCGTTGCCTGTGGAGGCGGTGGTGGCGGTGGCGGCTCCAACCCGAATAACCCCCAGCCCCCTGGCAATGGCGGCCCCAGTGATGCAGAGCAGTTCACCGTTAGTGAGTTTATGCGCATTGGCAGCGACGGCCGCATACACATTTTGGTGGGCGCCTCAGAAATTGGCCAGGGCGCACTGACATCGATGCCGATGATCGTCGCCGAAGAACTCGACGCCGACTGGGACCTTGTTACCGCCGAACACTCACCCGTTGCCGCGCGCTTTAACAACCCCTACTTTGGCGGCCTGCTGCAATTCACGGTGGCCAGTGCCACCACTCGGGGCTATTTCGACAATCAGCGCCAAGTCGGCGCCGCGGTTAGGCAAATGCTGGTCAACGCCGCTGCCGAGCGCTGGGAGGTGCCCGCAGACAGCCTGCGCACAGAGCGCGGTGTGGTCTACGACGACCTCAATGGCCGCAGCGCCAGCTACGGCGAACTCGCCGAGTCGGCGGCCAACCAGCCGGTACCGAGTAATCCGCCGCTAAAAGACCCGGCAAGCTACCGCATTATTGGCCAGTCCAAACAGCGCAAAGACGCTGCGGAGAAGGTCAACGGCTCGCATATTTATGGTATCGACGTCGATATTCCCGACATGCTCACGGCCGTAATTGCCCGCCCGCCGCGCTTTTTTGGTCAGGCACTGAGCGTCGACAGCAATGCCGCTATGGCGGTGCCCGGTGTGCGCGAAGTACACACCATTCCCTCTGGCGTCGCCGTGGTTGCCGATGATTATTGGTCGGCAGAGAAAGGGCGCCAAGCCCTTGAAGTCAGCTGGAATGAACTGTTGGCCGGACGCACAGATTCCAATGACACGCGCGGCGAGTATAGTTTCAAGCTCAACTTACCCGGCCTGCCGATTCGTGTTGACGGTTTGGTTCCGGTGGCTCAACTCGCCGCAGCGGAAAATCGCAGCGCCGATTACTTCTTCCCCTTCCAAGCCCACGCGGCAATGGAGCCACTAAACGTTACCGTGGACTACACCGGCAGCAAAGCCGACATCTGGACGGGCAGCCAATCACCAACGCTTGACAAAACCTTCGCGTCGCTGATTCTCGGCTTACTGCCCAACCAGATCACCTTCCACACCATGTCCTCTGGCGGCGGTTTTGGCCGCCGCGGCAACCCGCTGGCTGACTACGTGCGCGACGCCTGCCACGTGGCGAAGGCAACCCAAAAACCCGTGAAGGTCATGTGGACCCGCGAAGACGACATGAAGGGGGGCTACTACCGGCCCGCCGCGGCCGTGCGCGTCGGCGCCTCCATGGACAATCAGGGCAATATCACTGCCTGGACGCACCGCGCGGTCACCCAGGATGTCACGGCGGCGCTGTACGCCGAAGAGCTACTCGACACCCTGGCCGAGGGCCAGTTGCCGCCCCTTAAGGAATTAACAGACCTAGAGACCGGCATGCCCTACGACATCGACAATGTGTTGATGGACGCCCACCTGACACTCAAGCCGCAGATGCCCTCACTGTGGATGCGCTCGGTCAACAAATTCACCGATGTATTTGCCCAGGAAACCTTTATCGACGATATCGCCGTCAGCTACAGCCGCGACCCCTATCAATATCGACGCGGCATGCTCGCCGGCAAGCCCCGCCTGTTAGCAGTATTGGACGCCGCCGCGCAAGCATCGAACTGGGGCAGCACGGGTGGCGGTCGCAGTCAGGGGATCGCCGTGCTGAACCACTGGATGAGCTACGTCGCTCAAGTTGTGGAGCTCAGCGTATCCGATGATAAAGTCATTACCCTTCACCGAATTGTCAGCGCGATTGATGTCGGCACGGCCATCAACCCTGACTTGGTGGTGGCCCAGGTTGAGTCCGCGGTAATTTTTGCGCTGACCAGCGTCTTTTACGGCGAGATCGAATTGCAGGACGGCGTGGTTCAGCAGAGCAATTTCGATGACTACAAAATGCTGCGCATGTTCCAAGTGCCGCAAATTGATACCGTTGTATTGCCGAGCAATGAGTCGCCAGGCGGTGTCGGCGAACTGGGCGTACCGGCGCTGGGCCCAGCCCTAGCAAATGCTATTTTTGCGGCAACCGGCGAGAAAATTCGCGAATTACCGCTTAAAAACCTCGGCTACACCCTAGCCGAACAACATCCCGCATAACAGGAGCCGGAGCATGCTATTACTACGCAACTATTGGCTCGGCTTGAGCGCGGCGCTGGCCCTATTGGTCAGCGGCGGCGCTCTGGCACAGTCGCCGCTATTTACACCGATCTACGAGGTGCTTACCCACCCGAGGTGTTTGAACTGCCACACCCTGACCGACTTCCCGCGTCAGGGCGATGAACGCCGCCGCCACGACCAGCTGGTTATGCGCGGTGAAGATAATCACGGCGCGCCGACCCTGCAGTGTTCAGCCTGTCACCAGGAACAAAACGTGGCGGAAGACAAAGTACCAGGTGCGCCGCACTGGGGCCTGGCACCACTGAGCATGGGCTGGGAAGGTATGGGGCCGAGAGAACTCTGCACGGTGCTGAAAGACCAAAGCAAAAATGGCGGCAAAGACCTGCAAGCCCTGCTCAAACACATGGAGGAGGACCCGCTGGTGCTGTGGGGCTTTGATCCCGGCGAGGGCCGAACACTCCCGCCCGTGGACCACACCCGCTTTGTTGAACTATTGGAGCAATGGGTGAACGCAGGCGGCCCCTGTTAAGCCACTCACCTGATGGTGTGACTACGGTATTTGTCGCGGCAGTCACACCGTCATTGCTTAAGCCGATAACCGCTGCGAAACATCCAGGTAATCAAGGCCAGGCACAACAGCAAAAAGAATACGGTCATCCCCAGACTGACACCGACGTTCACGTCGGCAACGTCGTAAAAACTCCAGCGAAAACCACTAATCAGGTAGACCACCGGATTCGCCAAGGTAATGGTCTGCCACAGCGGTGGCAACATGCTGATTGAGTAAAAGCTGCCGCCCAAAAACGCCAGCGGCGTCACGATCAGCATCGGCACTATCTGCAATTTCTCAAAGCCGTCGGCCCAGACGCCGATAATGAAACCGAATAAACTGAAGGTCACCGCCGTTAACACCAAGAAGCCGAGCATCCAAAAGGGATGCGCGATGCTGTAGTCGACAAAAAGCCGAGCGGTCGCCAGCATAATCAACCCGATGATAATCGACTTGCTCGCCGCCGCCCCGACATAGCCCAGTAGAATCTCTGGCAGGGCAACGGGTGCTGACAGCAGCTCGTAGATGGTGCCGTTGTATTTAGGGAAGAAAATACCAAACGCGGCATTGGAGATACTCTCAGTCAGCAGCGCCAACATCACCAACCCGGGAATAATAAACGCGCCGTAGCTGATGCCGTCGATAGCGACCATTTTCGAACCGATTGCCGAGCCGAATACCACAAAATATAGCGAGGTCGAAATCACCGGCGACGCGATACTTTGCAGCAGCGTCCGCCAGGCTCGGTTCATTTCAAACAAATAGATTGCGCGCACTGCATGCAAATTCACTGCTCCACCTCCACCGCTGCTGACGACTGATCGCTGTCGGCAACCAGGCTGACAAAAATTTCCTCCAGCGAGCGCTGGGTTGAATGCAGGTCTTTGTAATCGATGCCGTGCATTTCCAAGTGACGAAACAATTCGGCAATGCCGGTGTGTTCGCTTTGGCTGTCGTAGTGGTATACCAGCTCGTGGCCATCGTCAGTCAGGCTCAGCGGATAGCCCCCAAGATCGGCGGGCAATTCGCTAAGCGGTTGCTGCAATTGCAGGCGCAGCTGCTTTTGCCCCAGCTTTTCCATCAATCGGTTCTTTTCTTCAACCAGCACAATTTCGCCGCGGCGAATAACACCGATGCGATCGGCCATTTCCTCGGCCTCTTCAATGTAATGCGTGGTTAAAATGATCGTCACACCTCGCTCGCGCAGGCCGTGAACCATCTGCCACATATCGCGCCGCAGTTCGACATCCACCCCCGCCGTGGGCTCGTCGAGAAACAAAATTTCAGGCTCATGAGACAGGGCCTTAGCAATCATTACGCGCCGCTTCATGCCGCCAGATAACGCCATAATCCGCTCGTCTTTTTTATCCCACAGCGATAGCTGGCGAAGTATTTGCTCCAGATAAGCATCATTTTTCGGCTTGCCGAACAAGCCCCGGCTAAAGGTCACCGTGGCCCATACACTTTCAAAACCGTCGGTCGACAGTTCTTGAGGAACAAGGCCAATAAGCTGCCTGGCACGCCGATAATCGGAAACGATGTTGAAGGCGCCGGCGTGAATCTGCCCGGCCGTGGCATTCACAATGCCGCAGATTATGCTGATCAAGGTTGTTTTACCGGCCCCGTTAGGGCCGAGTAACGCGAAGATCTCGCCGCGCCGAATATCCAAATTGACGCCGCGCAGCGCTTGAAAGCCTGAGTCATAGACTTTGCTAACGTCTTTCACACTAATAACAGAGGACACAAATGCTCCTAATTTACCCGCAATGCGACGAACCGTGCTCGACGCGAGGTCAAAGCCCTCCTTTCACAGCACACTCGATGCGCACCTCGCGCCCAGCATATAGCAGTGGGAGCGGATGGCAGGCGCAGAGGCAAAGCCGGAATGGTTCGGGGTTATCATTGAGGTTTTCACACACTGAGCGAGAGTGTCGCCCAGCTGAGCGGCACGTTCAACCGCTAGTGTTCAACGGCCGACACTGTCGCCAAAACATAGCGGCAGCCGTGTTACACATTTCTTCTACGGTTGAGCTGTCCAGATAGATACCATCGATCAGCAAGCGACTCATACCGTGCAGGGTCGACCAGCTTAACTGCGCGTAACGCAGTGGGTCGAAATTCGCGGCGAAAATACCGCCCGCCTGCAGTTGGCGAAAGTGGTCAACATACTCGCGAAACGCCGTGTAGGCCTCCGCTTTGAGGCTCGCCGTGAGCGCCGCCGACTTCCACAGTTTGCCGCCAAACATTAGGTCGTAATACTCGGCATTGCTTACCGCGAAATTGACGTAGCGACGAACAAAGGCCTGCAAACTCGCCTCGCTGAAGGTGTCAACATTCCAAAGTTCGGCGTCCGCATTGACTTGCCGAAAACGACGAAAGCCCTCTTCGGCAATCCCGCAGAGCAAACTGTGCTTATCGCTGAAGTGATGATAGGGGGCGGTGCGAGAAACCCCCAACTCCTGCGCCAGACGCCGCATCGACAGTCCTTCCTCACCTTCCTCACGCAGCAGACGCGCGGCAACATCCAGAAGCTGCGCACGCAGATCACCGTGATGGTAGGCGCCGGATGGCTTGTTGGCAGGGGCTTGGGACATGGCGGCAATATAGCAGCCACCGGCGATAGCGTCCATCTTGACAGCGTCAACATTTGTCTCTAGCCTTGGCATCTGGACAGCGTCAAGTTACGTCAATGAGAGGACACCACCATGAGCGCCTACCCCACATTAATGCAGCCCCTGGACTTGGGCTTCACTCAGCTGAAAAACCGAGTCCTGATGGGCTCCATGCACACCGGCCTGGAAGAAGCTGAAAACGGCTTCGAACGCATGGCGGCGTTCTTTGCTGAGCGCGCTCGCGGCGGTGTCGCGCTGATCGTGACCGGCGGCTTTGGCCCCAACAAGCGCGCCTCGACCCACGAACACACCAAAATGCTGGAAACCGAAGCAGACTGCGAAGGCCACCGTATTGTGACCGACGCCGTCCACGCCGAGGGCGGTAAGATCTGCATGCAGATCCTGCACACTGGCCGCTACGCGTTTAACGAAAACCCCATCGCGCCGTCAGCGATCCGTGCCCCCATCAATGTTTTCACTCCCAAGGCGGCGACTGAAGACGATATCGAACAGGAAATCCAAGACTTTATTCGCAGCGCCACATTGGCCCAAAAGGCCGGCTACGACGGCGTTGAGATTATGGGCTCCGAGGGCTACTTCATTAACCAATTCCTGGCCGCTCGCACCAACCAGCGCGACGACCAGTGGGGTGGCAGCTACGAGAATCGTATGCGCCTGGCCGTTGAAGTGGTACGCCGCGTACGAGAAGCGGTGGGCGAAGAATTCATCATCATTTACCGCCTGTCGATGCTGGACCTGGTAGAGGGCGGCAGCAGTTATGACGAGGCTGTACAACTTGGTAAAGCCATTGAGAAAGCCGGCGCTACGCTGATCAATACCGGCATCGGCTGGCACGAAGCGCGCATCCCAACGATCGCCACCAAGGTGCCTCGCGCTGCCTTCACCTGGGTAACCAAGCGTTTCCGCGAAGCACTCAGCATTCCGGTAATTACTTCTAACCGCATTAACACCCCTGACGTTGCTGAGCGCGTCCTCGCCGAAGGCGACGCCGACATGGTGTCGATGGCCCGCCCCTTCCTCGCCGACCCCGAATTTATCGTCAAGGCCGCCGAAGGCCGCAGTGACGAAATCAACACTTGCATCGGCTGCAACCAGGCTTGTCTCGATCACGTGTTCACCGGCCGCATGACCAGCTGCTTGGTTAACCCACGAGCCTGTCACGAAACCGAACTGAACATCGCCGCAACAAACTCACCCAAGCGTCTGGCAGTGGTCGGCGCCGGCCCTGCGGGCCTGGCCTTTGCCTGCACCGCCGCGGAGCGCGGCCATAATGTGACGCTGTTCGATGCCGACCCGGTTATCGGTGGGCAGTTCAATATTGCCCGCAAAGTGCCGGGTAAAGAGGAGTTTGCGGAGACCCTGCGCTACTTCGGCCGCCGTCTGGAACTGGCTGGCGTAACGCTGCAACTCGGCCAACGCGTGGACGCCAATATGCTGAATGACGGCGATTTCGATGAAGTCATACTGGCAACAGGCATTGTGCCGCGTACCCCCGCCATTCCCGGCATCGACCACCCGATGGTAATGAGCTACCTGGACGTCCTGCGCGACGACAAACCCGTTGGCAAGAACGTCGCCATTATCGGCGCGGGCGGCATCGGTTTTGATGTTGCCGAAGCGCTAACACACAGCAGCGATGCCAGCCAGAACATTGAAACCTTCATGAAAGAATGGGGTGTTGATATGACGCTGCAAGCGCGCGGCGGCATTGAGGGTGTAGCCGCTCAACCTTCGCCCTCACCGCGCCAGGTTCACCTGCTGCAGCGTAAAACCAGCAAAGTGGGCAACGGCCTGGGCAAAACGACCGGCTGGATTCACCGCGCTGGCTTGCAGCATAAAGGTGTGAATATGGTCGCCGGCTGTGAGTACCTCGGTATTGATGACCAGGGCCTGCGTATTCGCGTCGGTGACGAGGAGAAAACCTTATCCGTCGACAACGTGATTGTCTGCGCCGGCCAGGAGCCTCGCCGCGAACTCTGCGACGGCTTGAATAAGCCCGTTCACCTGATCGGGGGCGCCGATGTCGCCGCCGAGCTGGATGCAAAACGCGCCATCGACCAGGGCACTCGCCTCGCCGCCAGCCTGTAATCATCGCCTCGCCCCCCTTCCTGCGTATACTGCGCAGGAAGGGGGAAGCACGATGCTCATACAAAACCACACAGCGGGGCGCCATCAGCGCTGCGCTGTTTTGCTACTTTTCAGCCTGACACTGGCAATCGCACCCCCCCTGCATGCCGAGACGGCAAAGCCGGCTCATCATGGCGAGAGCGAGTTCCGCAACCCTCATTGGCCAACGTTCAACAAGAGCCTCTGGGAATTACTCCGACTGCGCTTTTTCTCTGACTTAACCATTGCCGACCAAGCCTCTCAACGCCAGCGCATTCGCGTTGTCAGTGAGGTCGCCGATCTTCATATTTCCCCATCAGCCCCCCTGCAAGTAACGTGGCTGGGGCACTCCAGCTTTCTGCTGCAATACCGGGGATTAGCCATTCTAACCGACCCCATTTTTTCTCGGCGCGCGTCGCCGGTACAATGGCTCGGCCCGGAGCGTTTGGTTGCCCAGCCCATTGGCCCACCCCAGTTGCCACCGATTGATGTGGTAATTATCTCCCACGATCACTACGACCATTTAGATGAGCGCAGCATTCGCGCACTGGGCAATCAGCCGGTGTATCTGGTGCCGCTGAAACTCGGTGACACCCTGCAAGACTTTGGCATCGCCGCGACAAGAATCGTCGAGCGCGACTGGTGGCAAGCCTTCCAACTTGACTCCCTCACCGCCACCGCCACACCGTCGCAACACTGGTCTGGCAGGGGCATCACCGACCGTTTCAAGTCGCTGTGGGCCTCCTGGCATCTGCGCATAGACGATATGCAGCTGTGGTTTGGCGGTGACACCGGGTACAACACCGAGCAATTCAAAAGCATTGGCGAGCGCTTCCCCGATATCGACTTGGCCCTGATTCCCATCGGCGCCTACAAGCCGAGAAGTTTCCTGAAAGAACAACATGTCGACCCCGCTGAGGCAGTGCAGATACATCGAGATATTGGTGCAGCACAGAGTATCGGTATACATTGGGCGACGTTTCAGCTGTCGGCAGAAGATATCGATGCGCCGCAGCACGATTTGCGCAGGGCGGTTGAAGACGCTGGTTTGTCACCCAGCAGCTTCGACACCATGCAAATTGGCGAAACTCGACAGCTTATGCCGTCACAAATTATTCATCCATAATCGGCACACTGACACTTTTACCCAGGTCATTCTATGTCTCGTTTCCTGCCGGTTTTACTGACCCTGCCACTCTTGCTGGCAACACTTTCCAGCAGTGCAACCGAACGCCACTGGCAAACCCAAGAATACACGCTGAATCAGCGCCCGTTGTCAGAGTTGAGCGGGCTCGCGGCGAGCGGCGCCCACCCCGGTTACTATTGGGCCCACAACGACAGCGGCGACCGCCCCACCTTGTATCTGATTAAGCCCGGCGAGGACAAGCTGAAGTCGGTGAGCGTGCGCGGCGCCAGCGCCGCCGACTGGGAAGACATGGCGAGCTTTAGTGAGGGCGACGCCCACTATCTTCTCGTTGGAGACATCGGAGATAACCTGGCGATTCGACCGATGATCGACATTTACCTGCTGAGAGAGGGCGGGGCCCCACAGGCACCATCACTAACCCTGCTGCGGCGCTATACCCTGGTTTTCGATGGCGGCCCCCGCGATGTGGAAGGGCTTGCCGTGGACCCTGAGCAACGTATGGTCTACCTGCTGAGCAAGAGAGAGCGCCACCCGAAACTGTACCGTTTTTCGCTGGACAGCCTGCCCGACGAACCCGTGTTACTCAGCGCACTGGGCGAGATCAAAAGCCTACCCACCACTGAGTCACACACCCCGCAAAGAAAGGGCGGCATTACCCAGCACTCCCCCACCGGCTTGGATTTCGCCGCAGATGGTAGCGCGGCGGTAATCAGTACCCTCGGAGAGAGTTACTATTTTGTGCGGCAGGGCCAGCAAAGCTGGCTAAGTGTGTTGAACACGTCTCCCCAAGCACTGGGGGCACCGCCATTGCGGCAAGCGGAATCGATCGCCATCAGCCGCGATGGCAACACAATATTACTGGGTAGCGAAGGCCTTCCGACAAAGCTGCTAAGCTTTCAGCCTACATCGCATTGAGCCCAGCGGGGCTCGCACAGTAAAAGGACGTCTGCCTATGCACCCCACAATAAAAAGTTGGCACCAACTTCTAAGCCGCCGCGATACAACCGGTTTGGAAAATTTACTCGCCGATGACGCAGTATTTCACTCGCCCATCGTCCACACCCCGCAGCGCGGCAAGGACGTCACGGCACTGTATTTATCTGCGGCGTTTCAAGTTTTAGTTAATGACAGTTTTCACTACGTACGCGAGGTCGAGGGCGCTAATGACGCAGTGCTGGAATTCGCGGTCGTTATCGATGGCGTTCAGGTCAACGGCGTGGATATGATTCGCTGGAATGCAGAGGGGAAAATCACCGACTTTAAAGTGATGCTGCGACCACTCAAAGCGATCAATTTGATACACCAAAAAATGGCAGAGATGCTGGACGCGCTAGCTTCGTAAACTGCGATTAACAGGCGCTGGCAGCAAGGCCCCAGCGCCCAGGCCCATTACGGGATAATGCAGAACATGGTGATGACGACGCCAGCACCGGCAAACCATACCAAGCTGCGCAGCGCACCCCAGTTAAGTAAGTAACAAGCGGTGTAAAGCACGCGAATCGCCACATAGGCCATGGCCAGTATATTCAGGGAATCCGCTGGCGCATTGGAAAAATGCGCAATGATCACAGCCGCCGCAAACAACGGAAAACTCTCAAAGCTGTTGTTCATTGCCGCAACGGCGCGCGCTGGGCGCCCTTCCAGTTGCGCTAACCACTGGCGCGGGTGATTGTTGTCGTAGGCCTTGCCACCAACCTTACCCCCTTTGGCCAGCAGGCCGGTCAGCGGTGACATCATCCCCGCAATCAATACACACCATAGTGCTATTGTCATTGTTTTCCCCTTAGCGATTGATTAAGTGATTTATCGTTATTGAGGTGCCCTAATCATCGGGCCCCGGTTTCAGTAAACAGCGCAGCCAATTCAAGGTGCCATTTTTACCGAGCACCATTTTGTCTACACCATCAAAGAATTTTTGCAGCCCCTGCGGATCGGCAAAGTAATCGGCGCGGGTTTTCATCGGGCGCTCGGGATCGAGCTGCTTGACCACTTTGGCAGGATTCCCCGCCACCACAACATTGGCGGGCACGTCGCGAGTAACCACCGCCCCGGCGGCAACCACGCTGTTATCACCAATCGTCACGCCCTTTAGAACGGTGCTGTGATCACCCAGCCACACATTGTTGCCAATATGAACCGGTTTGACTTCCTCACTGCGCGCAGTGCGATCGTAGATGTCGTGCCAATCGCTGTCGGTAATGTAGACGCCATTAGCCATCATCACGCTGTCGCCGATCACGATTTCATCGCTGGCAGAGATCCGCCCGCCGGGGCTGATTAATACATAGTCGCCAATACTGATGCGCCCCTGGTCGGGCTCGCGCCCCCACACGCCGATCTTCACCCGCGCCTCTGGCTCTGCAATCACAGTGGCGCAGCGGCCAATCGAGACATTGGGCCCTGATATGGAGATATACCAGGGTTTCATAAACGTGGGATAATCACCCAACGCGTCGCAGGCGGGCCGCAGAAAATGCAGGGTGTACCAATGCCTGAAACGCAGATAATTTTTCTTCACCCAGTAGGGGCGCCGATCCTGACGCATAGCGAACTCGCACTGTTGTTATTGCCGCACAGTGTCGCAGGGCTTGATGAGGGTAGCAATTCCAACAAGGTTACCAATTCATGAAAAAAACCAGCGATGGCCGGCAGTCACGGCGCATCGAAAGCAGCCAGACCGCCATTCACGAGCGCTTGGAAGAGGTGGTGCGCAAACACCTTCACCACGCTTTTTTAAAGCCTTATGCCAAGCACAATCAGCAGGCGTTTGACGAAGCCAATACGTGGCTGCGACAACAGCGCAGCCCTCTTATTATCGATTCATTCTGCGGCGTTGGTGAAAGTACCTGGCGACTGGCTGAGCGCCATCCGGATTGCGCCGTTATCGGTATCGATAAATCCGCAGCCCGCCTCGAAAAGCATAGCTCGCACTGCCGTCGCGCCCGAGACAACTACCTGTTAGTGCGCGCGGATGTGGATGACTTCTGGCGACTGGCCTGTGATGCCGGTTGGCAGGCCGACGCCCACTATTTGTTATATCCCAATCCCTGGCCCAAACCCGGACAGCTTAGTTACCGCGTGCATGGCTCGCCCTTATTTCCCAGCCTGCTAACCCTGGGTGGACAAATCGAGCTGCGCAGCAACTGGCCGGTATACGTACAAGAGTTTGCTCACGCCTTGAAAATAGCGGGTAGAACCGCAGAACTCGGTACGTTTGCGGCCGAACACCCGCTCACGCCTTTTGAAAGAAAGTACCAACTCGCTGGTCAAACACTGTGGCGATGCACCAGCTCCAATTAAGCGCAAAACGATGCTGAATGCAGACGTAGGCGTTATACTCGGCGAGCGATGAATACAGATGACAACACCATGAGTACCTCCGCCCCCGACGATAAGGTTTGGCAAAGTATCCGAGAGGAAACCGCCGCAGAAGTTGAACGCGAGCCTGTGCTCGCCAGCTTCCTGCACGCCACCATACTCAATCACGACCGTCTTGAAGATGCCCTAAGCTATCACTTGGCGCATATGCTGGACAGCCCCGCCGCGTCGAGCCTATTGGTCCGAGAAGTGATCGACCAGGCATTTGCCGCCGAGCCCTGCATTCGCAAGGCATTGCGCGCCGACCTGTGCGCCGTGCTGGAGCGCGATTCAGCCTGCAGCTTGTTGTCAGTGCCCTTCCTATATTTTAAGGGTTATCACGCTCTGCAGTCCTACCGCGTTGCCCATTGGCTGTGGCGCCAGGGGCGCAGCTCATTGGCGCTGTTTTTTCAGAACCGCATAAGCTGTGAGTTCGGTGTCGACATTCACCCTGCCGCGAAGGTCGGACACGGGGTATTGATGGATCACGCCACCGGCATCGTGATCGGCGAGACCGCCGTCGTCGGCAACAATGTTTCGCTGATGCAGTCGGTGACGCTGGGAGGAACGGGCAAGGAACATGGCGACCGCCACCCCAAAGTAGCAGATGGCGTATTGATCAGCGCGGGAGCGAAAATCCTCGGCAACATTCGCATTGGCGAAGGCTCCCATGTAGCGGCCGGCAGCGTGGTACTAAAAGCGGTACCGCCGCACAGCCTCGTCGCCGGCGTTCCCGCTAAGGTGATTGGCAAACCCGATACCGAGGCGCCGGCCCTATCCATGAATCACAGCGCCTGCTGCGACGATTAAGGCCTGTACGCGACAACAAATAGCCTGCTGCGACGATTAAGTACCTACACGCGAAAACAGATAGTCTGTTGCGGCAAGTGCAGCTTAACCACAATTAGGGCGAATGCCCTGAGCACGCGCCTGCTGATACAGTGGCGCCGCTTTTTTCTGCTGGCGTTGTAAGTCGTTAATCCGGGTCTGGTGAGAGGGGTGGGTCGACATAAACTCGGGCGGCTGGCCATTGCCGGCGGCGCTCATGTTTTTCCATAAATCGATACTGGCTGCCGGGTTAAAGCCCGCTCGTGCCATCAGGTCTACTCCCAATACATCGGCTTCAGACTCCTGGGCACGGCCGTAGGGCAACACCAAGCCATATTGTGCACCGAGACCCAACATCCCCATCACCGTGGCTTTTTGTGGGCTATCGCCCAGCAATACCGCCAATAACTGCGCACCGGTGCCGGTGACGCTTTGCAATGACATTCTTTCCGCGCTGTGTTGCGCTAACACGTGGGCGACTTCGTGGCCGAGCACAGTCGCCAGCTGATCGGCATTTTTCGCGACACTAAAGATGCCGGTATGCACGCCAATCTTTTTACCGGGCAACGCAAAGGCATTGGCGGACTTTTCTTCAAACACCACCACTTCCCAACTGCCGCGCCACTGTGCAGGTAAACGCGCCGTGATTGCATCGGCAACACAGGTGACGTAGCCGTTGACCTTGCCATCGCGATTGACCGTCATCTTCTGCTTCATTTCATCGAAGGCCACAACACCCATTTGCGACATTTCCCCGTTAGAAAACAACATCATTTGTCGCCGCCCAGTCGGAGACTCAACACAGGCAAGCAGGGTAAGTACGGCAGCAGCAAGGGCGACAATCCGTATTGTTTTCATTCCTTCTCTCCAAAAAGCGGCAATCTATGAATACGTTTGATACGTTATGCATTATGGCACAGCCTCCAGCCTGGCTGGCAATCACCTTAACTGAGGACGCCCCGTGAGCGAAGTGTGTGACTGGTGTGGCAGTGACGAGCAATATCGACGCTACCACGACGACGAGTGGGGAAGGCCCTGCAGAGACGACGACAAATTATTCGAGTTTTTGATTCTCGAGTCCGCTCAAGCCGGACTGAATTGGCTAACGATACTGCGCAAGCGCGAAGGCTATCGCAGGCTGTTCGCCAATTTCTCCGCGCAACGTGTAGCGGCATTTACGCCAGCCGATACTGAGCGCTTAATGGCCGACCCCGCGATTGTTAGAAACCGCATGAAGATAGAAAGCGCGATCAATAACGCCCAGCGCTTTCTTGAAGTACAGCAGGAATATGGCAGTTTCGCCCACTACCTGTGGGGCTTTGTTGAGCACAGACCGATTCAAAATCAATGGCAAAGCCTGGCCGATGTCCCAGCCACTACGTCGCTTTCAGATAGCATTAGCAAAGATATGAAGAAGCGCGGCTTCCGCTTTTTTGGCAGCACGATCTGTTACGCCTATTTACAGGCGATGGGCTTGGTTAATGACCATATGGTCACCTGCCCGGCTCACCAACAATGTGCCGCCCTGGCCTGATGCTGGCTCGGGCACTAATGGCCTCCAGCGTGGACTAATTACCGTATACTCTATTTAGGCGCGGCACAGCGCGACAAGGGGCTTCCACATGACAACCACACGAATTGCACTCAGCCTGCTCACTGCCTTGCTAGTCAGTGCCTGCAGCAGCACGGATGTACGCACCGACTACAATCCTCGCGCGAACTTCGCTAGCTATCAGCAGTACAGCTGGTCTGAAGACAGCGGCGCCGACAAAAGTGTCTCACCGTTTATCGCCGAACAAGTCAAAAGCGCGCTGAAAACCCGATTGGATGCCGGCCTGTATAAGCTGCGTCCTGACGGCGCCGATTTCCTGGTGCGCTACTACACTGCCCAGGCGGCCAACACCATTGACCGCAGCCCGCGGCTGGGGATTGGACTGGGCAGTTTCTCCGGAAATTTCGGGCTTAGCACCTCTGTCGGCGTGCCGCTCGGCAAGGACAAGGTCAATCGCAATGTGCAAATTCTTATCGACTTACTGGACGGGTCCAGCAAAGCATTGAGCTGGCGCGGTTCACTGGTCATTGAACTGGACGACCAGGACCCCAAGGTTAACCAAGCTCGAATAGACAGTGCCGTTGGCGAAATTTGGTCGCAATTTCCGCCGCGCTAACGCTGCGGCGCTAGCGATTGCGCCAGGGAAACAGGCCTGCCAGCGCCTCTGCTGACATTTCCCGCAGCAGGGCCATATTGCGCTCCGGGATGCCGTGGATGTCAGGGTGACTGGCCACCGCCGCGGCTACGCTGTCCTCGCGCAAGAGGTGGAGAATTGGCCACGGCGCCCGGTTGCTGTAATTTGCCGGATCGCTTGCCTCACAACCCTCGAAACAGTACTCGGGGTGAAAACTGGCCACTTGAAACTGCCCGCGCCAAGGGCTGCTCTCCAGCAGGTCCTCAACAATGCCAACAAACTCCCAGTAATCGTCAAAACTCTCTTGCAGTGCTGGCACCACCAGCAGGCTGGTTTCCAGTGTGCCGGGGTCGGTGTCGGCCAATTTCATCAGCTCTGCATAACACCGTTCGAGCAGCGCCTGCGGATCTTGCTCATCGGCAACAGCAATGCGAATGCTTCCCTGCTGCCTGGGCCTCGCCGCAAAGGGGCACAACTGCTGAGCAATCACTACTGAGTCCAGCCAATCACTCACTTCAGCCACTATTTGCGCCTTACCCGCCGCGACGTCCGACATGTTCTTTTCTCCTAGTGTTCAGGCCGCCAGTATACCTCCCGGCCCGTCGCAATATAACTGATCGAAATTTGGCCAACCCGCGCTAGACGGATTCGCCATAAGCAGAGCCAGCTGCGCGCCAAGCGCGTAATGTAGGTACTGCTACACTTACATTGAGCACAACCGAGGTGTCAGCGGTTTAACACATTCGGCATTCTCGCCGCGAATAAGATTGGGAGCAGTCAATGAAAAGATATTTCTTTCTGGCGGACAATCTCGACAAGTTAGCCGCCATTGAACACGACCTGGAAGAGAACGGCCTGTCCCGTCCTCAAATTCATGTACTCAGCCACGATGATAGTGGTGTCGCCCAGCGTAAACTCAACGAGGTGGAGGCGGTACTGCGCAAAGATGTTGTGTTTGCCATGCAGCGCGGAGCACTCATCGGCCTAGGTGGCTTCGCCCTAGTGTTAGCGAGCGCTCACTATTCTGGGGTAACGCAGATTGCCGGCTGGACACCCTTTGTTTTTCTGGCAATCGTGGTTCTGGGCTTTTTCACCTGGGAAGGCGGCTTATTCGGTATTCAGGAGCCTCACCACGACTTCAAGCGCTTTGAACAAGCACTGAGTAGCGGGCGACACCTGCTAATGATCGATGCGGGCAGTCGTGAGCAAAGCGCCCTGAACCGCGTGACCGCACACTACCCAGAGCTGGAATTCTCCGGCACCGGGGAAGGCGCTCCGGCATGGGTAATCGGCTTGCAGAACCGCTGGCGGCACTTTGTTGAGGTTATGCCCTGAGCCGGCACAAGACAGCCATAAAAAAACCACGCTTAGCGTGGTTTTTTTATGCGTTGTTTAGCGGTGGTATTCCGGCGACAGCTCTCTCACCGCGTTGATATAGGCCCCCGCATGTTCGGGATCCACCTCTGGCGTAATACCGTGGCCCAGGTTGAAAACATGACCCACACCGCTACCATACTCGGCAAGAATGGTCGCCACTTCTTCACGAATCCGCTTGGGTGAGGCGCGCAGCATAGCGGGGTCCATATTGCCCTGCAGCGCCACTTTGTCGCCAACCCGTTTGCGCGCCGCACCAATATCCGTCGTCCAGTCCAGGCCCAGTGCATTGGCGCCGGTATCGGCCATACTCTCCAGCCACTGGCCACCATTTTTCGTGAACAGAATTGCGGGTACGGCACGGCCGTCGTGCTCTTTGATCAAGCCATCGACGATCTGCTTCATATAGCGCAGGCTAAACTCTTGGTAGGCGCGGTGCCCCAACGCACCGCCCCAGGTATCAAATATCTGCACCGCTTGCGCACCGGCGCGAATCTGGTCATTCAAATAAGCGGTAACGCTCTGCGCCAGCTTGTCCAGAAGGGCGTGCATGGTTTCCGGCTCATCGAACGCCAGCGCCTTGCAGCGCCCGTGATCTTTAGAGCCGCCGCCTTCTACCATATAGGTGGCCAGTGTCCACGGGCTGCCAGAAAAGCCGATAAGCGGCACGCGACCATTGAGAGCGCTGCGAATCGCTCGCACGGCGTCACAGACATAGGTCAGGTCGTTTTCACCATCGACAACCGGCAGCGCCTCTACGTCAGCCATGCTGCGCACCGTTTTGCGAAAGCGCGGCCCCTCTCCGGTTTCAAAATACAGCCCCAGGCCCATGGCGTCGGGAATCGTCAATATATCCGAGAACAGGATAGCGGCATCGAGCGGGTAGCGCTCCAGCGGCTGTAGGGTCACTTCACAAGCCAGCTCTGTGTTTTTGCAAAGCGACAGAAAATCGCCCGCTTTACCGCGTGTCGCCCGATACTCAGGCAAATACCTGCCAGCCTGACGCATCATCCATACCGGCGTGTAATCCACCGGCTGGCGCATTAACGCCCGTAAAAACGTATCGTTTTTCAATTCACTCATGGCACCATCACCTTGCTTCAAACACGACGACGCCGAGCACGGTCGGCACAGCAATGCTGCTACAACCGGGCTCGGCGTCCGTCGTTGGCTATACTTTCAGGTAGTCGAGAATACCTTCTGCAGCTTGACGACCTTCCCAGACTGCAGTTACCACCAAATCGGAACCGCGTACCATATCACCCCCAGCAAACACTTTGGGGTTTGTGGTCTGGAATTTAAACAATTGTTGCTCGGGCGCCTTAACGCCGCCCCAGGACTCCAGCTCAACCTGCTGATCCTTTAACCACTCTGGCGGGTTCGGCTGGAAACCAAAGGCAACCAAGACCACATCGGCAGGGATAATTTCTTCACTACCGGGAATCGCTTCCGGGCGGCGGCGGCCATTCTCATCGGGCTCACCCAGCTGAGTGGTTACCACTTTTACGCCTTCAACTTTGCCGTTGCCAACAATGGCAACAGGTTGGCGATTGAACAAGAACTCCACGCCCTCTTCACGCGCATTTTGCACCTCGCGACGCGAGCCAGGCATGTTTTCTTCGTCGCGGCGGTAGGCACAGGTTACACTTTGCGCACCTTGGCGGATCGACGTGCGGTTACAGTCCATTGCGGTATCACCGCCACCAAGCACAACCACGCGCTTACCATTGACGCTAATGAAGTCGCCGGCATCCTTTTCCCAACCCATGTTGCGATTGACGTTAGACACCAGGAACGGCAGTGCGTCGTACACGCCGTCGAGGTCTTCGCCCGGGAAACCGCCCTTCATGTACTTATAGGTACCCATTCCCATGAACACGGCATCGTAATCGGCCAGCAGTTGCTCCATCGTGATGTCGGTGCCGATGTCCGTATTCAGGCGGAACTCCACGCCCATTTCTTCCAGCACGCGACGACGACGCTGTACCACGGACTTTTCGAGCTTGAACTCGGGAATACCAAAGGTCAGCAAGCCGCCGATCTCAGGGTAGCGATCAAACACTACAGGCTTAACGCCGGCACGCACCAGAACGTCGGCGCAACCAATGCCCGCGGGCCCCGCACCAATGACGGCAACTTTTTTGTCGGTCCATACACGCTTGGACATGTCTGGGCGCCAGCCCAGCTCCAACGCGGTGTCGGTAATGTATTTTTCCGTTGAGCCGATGGTTACCGCGCCGAAGCCGTCGTTCAGGGTACAGGCACCCTCGCACAGGCGGTCTTGCGGGCACACGCGTCCACATACTTCCGGCAAGCTGTTTGTCTGATGGCTTAATTCCGCCGCCTCAAACAAATTGCCCTCACTTACCAACTTTAACCAGTTGGGAATAAAGTTATGTACCGGGCACTTCCACTCACAGTAGGGGTTGCCGCAGCCCAGGCAGCGGTGCGCCTGATGCTGAACTTCCTCTTCTTTGTAAGGCTCGTAAATTTCTACAAAAGCCTCGCGGCGCTGCACCATATCTTTCTTGCTGGGGTCTTGGCGACCCACATCAAGAAACTGAAATGTATTCTGCAAACGTTCAGCCATATCTTCTACCTCTTCGCTACGCGGCTACTTATTCCGGACGCCGTCTGGTGGTTTCCAGCAGGCGGCTGAGGCTTGCTGCTTTTGGCTTGATCATCCAGAACTTGCCGATGTAGTCGTCGAAATTATCGAGAATATGCTGCCCCCAGGCACTGCCTGTTTCCTCAACAAACTCTTCGATATTGCCGCGCAAATGAGCGCGGTAAGCTTCCAGTGACTCAGAGGTGATCCGGCAGATCTCCACCAGTTCACTGTTATAGCGATCTACGAAGGTGTTCTCTTCGTCGAGTACGTAGGCGAAACCGCCCGTCATACCCGCACCAAAGTTCACCCCGGTGTTGCCCAACACGGTGACATTGCCACCGGTCATGTATTCACAGCAGTGGTCACCGGCCCCCTCAATCACGGCATGAGACCCGGAGTTGCGCACTGCGAAACGCTCACCCGCCGTACCTGCCGCAAACAACTTACCGCCGGTCGCGCCGTAAAGGCAGGTGTTGCCGACAATAGAGGTTTCCTGACTGGCAAAGGCACTGCCACGCGGGGGATATATCACCAGCTTACCGCCCGCCATACCTTTACCCACGTAGTCGTTGGCATCGCCTTCGAGGTACATATGCAGGCCGCCCGCGTTCCACACACCAAAGCTCTGGCCGGCAGTACCTTCCAAGCGCAACACAATCGGTGCATCTTCCATATCCAGATTGCCGTGACGCTTGGCAATTTCACCGGATATCCGCGCACCAATCGAACGGTCACAGTTATTGACGTGGAAGCTATACTCGCCGCCCGATTTTGCTTCGATGGCCGACAATACAGCCGCCACCATTGCTTCGGCTTTTTCGCCTTTATCGAAGGGCTCGTTGAGGGCAACCTGGCAAAACTCCGGCTGACCTTCAGCATCGGCATCTTTGTGAAGAATGGGCGACAGGTCCAACAGTCCCTGCTTTTCCGTCTCGCCTGCTTTTTGAACCAGCAAGTCGGTGCGGCCGATCAGCTCATCCATGCTGCGTACGCCAATCTGCGCCATCCACTCACGCGTTTCTTCTGCGACGAACTTGAAGAAGTTCATCACCATTTCAACCGTGCCAATAAAGTGGTCGTCACGCAGGCGTTCGTCCTGAGTCGCAACCCCGGTAGCACAGTTATTCAAGTGACAGATACGCAGGTATTTACAGCCCAGAGCTACCATCGGCGTGGTACCAAAGCCGAAACTCTCTGCGCCGAGGATAGCCGCTTTCACGACATCCAGGCCGGTCTTCAGGCCACCGTCGGTTTGCACCCGCACTTTACCGCGCAGGCCATTGCCACGCAGCGTTTGCTGGGCTTCTGCCAGACCGAGCTCCCAAGGTGAGCCAGCATAACGGATGGACGTGATCGGGCTCGCCGCCGTACCACCGTCGTAACCGGAAATAGTGATCAAGTCCGCATAGGCCTTCGCCACACCAGCGGCGATGGTGCCCACACCGGGCTCAGATACCAGCTTCACCGACACCAGCGCCTGCGGGTTCACCTGCTTGAGGTCGAAAATCAGCTGAGCCAAATCCTCGATAGAGTAAATATCGTGGTGAGGCGGCGGTGAAATCAGCGTTACACCCGGTACTGAATGGCGCAGGCGCGCGATCAAGGCATTGACCTTGCCACCCGGCAGCTGGCCACCTTCACCGGGCTTGGCGCCCTGAGCGACTTTAATTTGCAGTACTTCGGCATTCACCAGGTAGTGAGGCGTAACACCAAAGCGGCCCGATGCGATCTGCTTAATTTTTGAAACGCGCTCGGTACCGAAACGGGCGGGGTCTTCACCACCTTCACCGGAGTTTGAACGCGCACCCAGGCGATTCATCGCCGCCGCTAATGCTTCATGAGCCTCGGGGCTCAATGCACCCAGCGACATACCGGCGGAGTCAAAGCGGCTGAGAATTTTCTCTGCGGGCTCAACTTCCTCCAGCGGGATGGGGGTGACGTCACTGCTGAAATCCAACAGGTCGCGCAGGGTAGCAACCGGACGTGTGTTCACCAGCTCTGCGTACTTTTTCCAGTCAGCGTAGTTACCACTCTTAACCGCTTCTTGCAGACGCATCACAACGTCCGGGTTAAAGGCATGGTATTCCTTGCCGTGAACGTACTTGAGCAAGCCACCCTGATCGATTGGCTTGCGCGGCAGCCAGGCGATGGTCGCCAGGGCTTCCTGGTCTTGCTGAAGCTGAGCAAAGTTAACGCCGGCGATGCGGCTAGCCACACCTTTAAAGCAGCTATTGATCACATCATCGTCGAGGCCAACGGCTTCAAAGAGCTGGGCACCACGGTATGAGGAGATCGATGAAATCCCCATTTTCGACATGATCTTCAGCAGGCCTTTGTTAATGCCTTTAACGTAATTTTCGTAGGTTGTTTGCTCGTCACCGAGAATTTCTCCGCTGCTCAGCATGTCGCTCAGTACAGCAAAAGACATATAAGGGTAGACGGCGGTGGCGCCAAAACCGAACAGACAGGCCATTTGGTGAGAGTCGCGAGCGCTACCACTTTCAATTACCAGGTTGGCATCACAGCGAAGACCTTGCTTGATCAAGTGGTGGTGAACCGCACCGGTGGCCAGCAAGCTGTGCACGGTCAACAGGCCGGGCTCCACAGCACGGTCGCTCAACACAAGAATCACATCGCCACCGCGCACGGCGTCTTCTGCCGCCGCCGCCACATCGCGAACGGCTTGCTGCAGGTTCTTCTCTGCAGGGTCGTAGCAAAGGTCGATGGTTACCCGCGGATAACGTGGCGAGTCTACCGCCATCAATCGGTCAAACTTGTCTGGCGACAAAACCGGACTGCTTAGAATCAAGCGATCAGCGTGATCGGCCGTTTGCTCGAAGACATTTTGCTCGGCGCCCAGCAACGTCTCCAGGCTCATCACGATGGACTCACGAAGTGGGTCAATGGGCGGATTGGTAACTTGAGCGAATTTTTGTCGGAAGTAGTCGTACAGCGACCGCTCGCTGCGCGAAAGCACAGCCATTGGCGTGTCATCACCCATCGAACCAACGGCTTCGTTACCGCTATCGGCCAGAGGCGACAGCACTTGCTCGCGCTCTTCAAAGCTTACCTGGAAATATTTTTGCAGGCTTTCCAAGTGATCCGCTTCGGGCAACGCCGGGCGATTGCCCTGGCCGAGCTGATCCTGCAGGCGATTCGCGTTATCACGCAACCACTGTTTGTAGGGGTGGGCGCTTTTCAGCCGCTCATCGACATCTTTCGTGTGCAGGACTTCGCCGGTCTCGGTATCAACAACCAGAATCTGCCCTGGCCCAACGCGCCCCTTGGCAACAACGTCATCCGGCTGGTAGCCGTAGGTGCCGATTTCCGAGGCAACGGTGATGAAACCATTTTTGGTGATGACCCAGCGTGACGGACGCAAACCGTTGCGGTCCAACATACATACCGCGTAGCGGCCGTCGGTCATTACCAAACCCGCAGGGCCATCCCAGGGTTCCATGTGCATGGAGTTATATTCGTAGAATGCCTTCAAGTCGGCATCCATGTGTTCGATATTTTGCCAAGCAGGTGGCACCAGCATGCGAACGGCACGGAACAGATCCATACCACCGGCCACCAACAGCTCAAGCATATTATCCAGGCTTGACGAGTCAGAGCCCGTGCGATTCACCAGCGGCGCCAGAGCCTCTACATCGGGAATGCGGGGGCTGCTGAAATTCTTGGTGCGCGCGTCCGCCCAGTTGCGGTTGCCCTCAACGGTATTGATTTCACCATTGTGAGCCAGCATGCGGAATGGCTGAGCCAAAGGCCAGCGCGGCATGGTGTTGGTAGAGAAGCGTTGGTGGAAAACACAAATCGCCGTTTCCAACTCGGGGTTGGCAAGGTCGAGGTAGAAATGGGGCAAATCCACCGGCATGACCAAGCCTTTGTATGACACGACATCGGCGGACAGGCTACAAATGTAAAACTCACTGTCATCAGCGAGCGCCATTTCGACTTGACGACGCACAATAAACAGGCGCGTGGTCAGCTCTTGGGCAGTCAGGCCTTCAACGTTGATAAACAGCTGCTCAATGCGTGGCAGGCTTGCCAAGGCGATATCACCACACACCGATGCATCGACCGGCACAGGGCGCCAGCCCGCTTGCTGCAGGCCGTTTTCACCAAGAATCTTTTCAAGAGTCGCGCGCGCAGCCGCCGCCTTGCCTTCGTCCTGGCTTAAAAAGATCTGGCCGATACCATATAACTCGGTCAGCTCGCCGCCAAAGGCGTCGCGGGCCGCTTGGCGCAGAAAGCTGTCCGGCTTCTTCAACAGCAAACCACAGCCATCACCGGTTTTGCCATCTGCCGCGATACCACCGCGGTGAGTCATGCAGGTCAGTGATTCGATGGCAGTCTTCAACAATTCGTGGCTAGCAGTGCCCTGCATGTGGGCAATTAGCCCAAAACCACAGTTGTCGCGCACATCTTCAGGTCTGTACAGGCCTGTACTCATAAAACGACTCTCACAAAATATATAAGAAAAACAAGCAGATAGTCGAAATGACAGCTCGGCGCACGCTTGCGTACCCGAAAAAAGGAGGGACATTCTACACGTATGCAGCAAGCCGGACAAACGCCGGCCAAAAATTGCTCAAATTTCAGCCAAAAATCTTATGGCTGGACACCTGCATCGACCAATATCTGCGCGATTTGCTCCGGGCTCGCCGCCTCGGTAACTACCGCCTCACCCAGGCCCTGTAAAAGCACCAGGCGCAAGCGCCCATCTATCACTTTCTTGTCGCGGCCCATGAGTTGCAGGAACTGCGCCACATTCATCGCTGGCGGGGGCGATATCGGCAGACCGGCTTTCACCATTAGCGCATTGCCACGGCGCAATACCTCTGCATCCAACCACCCCAGCGATACTGACAAGGCCATTGCCAGCGACATTCCCGCGGCAACCGCCTCGCCGTGCAGCCAGCTTCCGTAGCCTTCGGCGGTTTCTATTGCGTGGCCAAAAGTATGCCCGAGATTCAGAATAGCGCGACGCCCGCCTTCTCTCTCGTCTTCAGCGACCACTTTGGCTTTGTTTTCACAGCTGCGAAACACCGCCTCAGCCAGGGCCTCGCCATCGCGAGCCATCAGTGCATCGATATTTTGCTCTAACCACTCAAAGAAAGGCGCGTCGCAAATGAGCCCGTACTTGATCACCTCAGCGATACCCGCCGCGTATTCGCGCTCTGGCAAGCTGTCCAATAAACTCAGATCGGCCACCACACACTCAGGCTGGTGAAAGGCACCAATCATGTTTTTACCGAGCGGATGGTTAACGCCCGTCTTCCCTCCAACAGAGGAGTCAACCATCGCTAACAGCGTAGTTGGCAGCTGAATAAAAGCGACGCCTCGCTGGTAACTCGCTGCTGCGAAACCGCACATATCTCCTACGACACCGCCACCCAGGGCGATCAGCGTAGTGCTGCGGTTGTGGTTATCGGTGAGCAGGCGATCAAAAACGGTGGCCATAACATCCAGCGTCTTATTCGCTTCGCCGTCGGGCAGAACCACCGTGGAGAGTTGCTTGCCTTCAAGCTGCCTAGCAACTGCATCGAGGTAGAGGGGAGCCACGCGATCATTGCTAACAACACAGGCCTGCTTGCCGCCTATGTAACGCTGCCAGTCCAGGCCTTCGCCGGCCAGTAAATCGCGACCAATGAAAATAGGGTAGCTGCGCTCACCCAGCGACACCTGAAGCTGCTTCATGGAATTGCCCGATATTGTTAGTGGAAAGAGGTAGGCGGGAAATTATATCAGCATCACGACGACAGGTCGCCGCTGCGAATTTTTTCAACCAACTCTTGCACGACTGTGCGTGGGCTTCGCTGATCAGTGGTAATACTGTAGTCAGCCAACTGTAAATAGAGGGGCTCTCGTTCGGCCATTAAGCGCCTAAGCGTCTCCTCAGGATTACCCTGCTGAAGCAAGGGCCGCTTGCGGTCTTTCGCTGTGCGCCGAATTTGTTCGTCAACCGAGGTGCGAAGATAAACAACCGTACCCCGCGTCATCATCAATGCGCGATTATCATCGCGCAGCACCGCACCACCACCGGTAGAAACTACCGCTCCAGGACTGTCACTGAGGTCGCTAAGCATCTGCGCCTCACGCTCGCGAAAGCCTTCCTCGCCTTCCATGTCGAATATCCAGGGTATGTCTACCCCGGCTCGCTCTTCAATCTCTCGATCGACGTCGTAGAATTCCATGTTCAGGCTGTCAGCCAGCAGCTTACCAATGGTGCTCTTCCCTGCCCCCATTGGCCCGACTAAATATATAACTTCCGTTTTCCGCATTGCTCCATCAATCTATCAAACTGTCCGCGAGTATCCGTGGAGTAATAAAAATAAGTGTTTCCTGCTTCTCGCGAGTCACACTGGTAGATTTAAACAGACGCCCCAGGAAGGGGATATCGCCCAGGAAGGGTACCTTCGTTACGGTTTCAACATCCAGCTGATCGTAGACGCCGCCCAAAACAACGGTTTCACCATTGCTGACCAAAACGCGCGTCTGCAATTCGGTAGTGTCAATGGTCGGCACCTGACCACCAAGACCGGTCGCGATCACCAGATCCCCTACCGTATCCTGATTAATGATCAAATCCATAATAATTCGGTCGTCAGGCGTAATAATTGGCGTGACATCCAGCTTCAGCACCGCTTCTTTGAAGGCAATCGTTGTTTCACCGCTGGCCGAACTCTCTGGGTAGGGAATTTCGGTACCCGCTTTGATAATGGCGGGCTCCTTATCGCCGGTGACGATGCGCGGCTGGGAGACAACTTCACCGCGGCCCTTCGACTCCAGTGCAGAAAGCTCCAAGTTCAGCAACACGTCAGAGCCGATATAACCCAGGGCAAAGGAGCCCGCTGCACCGGCAACACCCAGATCTGTCACCAGACCGGGGACGGCGTCAAAGCTGTTTGAGCCGCTCACCAAGGCGTCGACAAAATTATTTCGTGTGGCCTGATCACTCTCCAAATCACCATTTGCAGAATAAATTTCATTGCCTTTCTGCTTCACGTAGGCGCCGCCCCAACGCACACCCAGAGCGCGATCGAAGTCGGATGAAGCGCGAACAATACGCGCCTCAATTTGTACTTGGCGCACCGGCACATCAATCAGCGCCACCAAACGGCGAAACTCTTCAAGTCGATCCGCGGTCTCCGTAATCAACAGAGAATTGGTGCGTTCATCGACAATAACATTCCCGCGCGGCGACAAAATGCTCTTGGCAGAACCCTCGCCGCTACCACCGTCGCCATCACCTTCGTTTTTAAATAGCTTGAAGAGTTCTGAGGCATCCGCATAGCGAATACGAATAAATTCACTCTGTAGCGGGGCCAGCTCCTCGACCTGTTTCTGCGCCTCAATCTCCTGACGCTCACGCTCGGCGATCTCCGCAGCAGGCGCCACCATCAGCACGTTGCCAACTTGGCGCTTGTCTAAGCCCTTTGTTTTCAGCACTAACTCCAGCGCTTGGTCCCAAGGCACATTCTGCAAGCGCAGGGTGATATTCCCCTTTACGGTATCACTGGCCACCAGGTTGAGTTCAGTGAAGTCGGCAATCAACTGCAGAACCGAGCGCACCTCAATGTCCTGGAAGTTGAGCGACAGCTTTTCGCCGACAAAGGCAAATTCTTTGCGACGCTCTTCCACCTCCGCCTTTGTCAGCGGCTTGACGCTAACCACATACTCATTGTCGGTTTGGTAGGCGAGATAGTCATACTCTCCACGCGCATCCAGCGATAACTTCGCGCCCTTCTCCCCCATGCGCGCGTCTATCAATTTAACCGGCGTGGCGAAATCAGCTACGTCGAAACGTCGCTGAAGGCTCTCTGGGAGTGCAACACCACTAAAATCAATTTTGATTCGCGGCCCTTCGACAAAGACATTAATGTCCGCCTTGTCGTCAGCCAACTTAATGACCAGACGGCCTTCACCGGCATCGCCGCGGCGAAAATCCAGGTCAGTGATGCGATTGCCACTCGCTTCAGGAGCGGCTTCAGCCATCGACAAGACAGGGTTGTTATACTTTTCTTTGAGGTAGGCCTTGCTGCCGCCGCCACCTACCGCGACGACCAACTCGTTCCCTTCCACTCGCGTTTCGTAGGGCGCCAGGCTGACTAAGTTCAGTACCACACGGGTGCGATCCCGCCCCTCCAGCACAATGGCACTGCTGGCATTGTCATACGCCAGCGGAAATTTTTTCTGGTCGAGCTGATTCTTTGCACCAATCAAGTCCAATGCAATGCGCGCTGGCTTTTCAATGGTGTAGCCCTTCACTTCGGGCGCAGCGCCATCAAACTGGAAGCGCGCCTCAAAGCGGCCGCCCTCCAGGGCATTGAATTCCACATCAGTCAGATTCGATGCCGACACAGCGGCCGACGCGAGCAGGGATATCAGCAGTAAACACTGGCCCATAAGTGCGCGATGGCCTCGCGCCATGTACTGCACGGCGAGGTGCTTCTGCGTTCGGGTTTTCATGAATCTCTCCGCCTCTCGAATTCTCACTTACCGCTACTCAGCTCTAAAGAGCGCGGCCGTTCCACCCAGCCTTCTCCGCCGGTGGAAACAATTTCAACAACCGAAATAAAGTTGTCGCCAACTTTCATAATCTTGCCGTGGTTGCGGCCCAAATAATTATTCTCTTTGACTCGGTGCACACCGCCATCGGGGGTTTTCATCAGCGCCCACAACACCTTGTTCAAGCGCACCGTGCCAACCATTTTCAACGCATCGATAGAGAAGCTTTCTAAATATTCGCGCTCACGCTCAAGATTGGGCTTTACATTGGAGGATGCTTCCAGTCGCGCAATTTCTTTTACGTCCACGGGCTGCGTGAAGGGGCCACGCAAGCCAGATGCGGTGTAGGTAAAGGCACGATAAGCCTGCAGGGCGGGAATCGGCTCAATAACACCACTGGGCGCTGCACGCTTTTCGGCGACAAAGGCATCAATATCGGCGTATTGCCCACTGTTGCTGCATGCCAGTAGCGTCGTGGACAGCACAGGTATGGCGAGCCGTAAATATCTCATTACGATCCCCCGTCAATTTCTTTGTAGCGATACGTTTTCGCGGTGATCGACATGCTTTGGGTGCCAAGCTGCTTGTTCGTTTTGATTTTGTAATCGTGGAGCGTCACGATTCTCGGCAAGCTCGCAATACCGCTCACAAAGGCCGCCAAATCGTGGTAGGTGCCCTCCACTTCGATGGCGATGGGCAGCTCAATATAAAATTCTTGCGTACGCTCCGGCTGCAGCTTAATGCTGTCAATTTCCAAGCCGTTATCCACGGCTTTTTCGGTCATATCCTCAAGCAGGCCTGGCACTTCGGTATCGGCCGGCAGCTGACCCAGCAAAATACCAAATGACTCTTCCATTTCCGCCATTTGTTTTTTAAGCGGTTCGAGCTTCGCCGCTTTAAATGCTTTTTTCTCAAACTCTGTTTTTAGCTTCGCTTCCTTGGCAACGGCGTTGTCCAGCTCCACCCGCAAGTCGGCAATCACGTAAAAATAGCCGCCCACCAATACCAGCACAAAAGCCAGCACCCAAAGCGCAGCGCGAACCAGTACCGGCCACGCACCAATATTGCCCTCGTTGATATCGTTGATATCAAACTGTTTGACCTCGTCAACCCACTCCTGCCACTGCACGGCCATCTCTTATTTCTCCTTCTCAGGGGAAGGGGCGCTGATACGGAAGGAAAGCTTGAAGTTGCTCGCCTGATCACCGTATTCCTCTGCTGCCTTCACCGCCGTAAGGTTTGGCTCGGAAAACCAGCTGGAAGCATCTAATTTACGCATCAGGCTCGACACCCGGTTATTCGACTCTGCAATGCCTTCAACATCGATGCGATTGCCGGAGCGAACCACAGAGGTAAAGAACAGGCCGTCAGGTAGCGTGCGAACCATCTCATCAAAAACCCGCACAATTAACGGGCGTGTGCCCTGAAGGTTTTGGATAATATTCATTCTGTCGAGCAGCTGTTGTCTGCGCAGCTCCAGATCACGAATTTCAGCCACCTCTTTGTTTATGCGTTTTATGTGGCTTTGCAAATACTGATTACGGCCTTCCTGGCCGCTAATGGCGCTGTTAAAAATACTCATCGTCAGCATGATCAGCAGTGCGGCAACCGCCACCGAGGCACCCAGAATAATAAGAAACTGCTTCTTGATTAGCTGGCGGCGCTCTTCACGCCAGGGCAAAAGGTTAATATTCGCCATCAGTCGAAACTCCTCAGCGCCAAACCGCAAGCCACCAGCATGGCAGGAGCATCATTGCTCAAGCGCATGGCATCGACTCCTGAGGCAATCGCCATATTGGCAAAGGGATTCGCAACCACCGTATTTACGCCCAGGCGCTCTTCGACCATTTCAGCCAAACCCTGCATCGCGGCAACGCCGCCGGCGAGTAAAATAGTATCAACAGCACTGTATTGACTCGCCGAAAAGAAAAATTGCAAAGACCTCGAAACCTGCTGAATGGCGGCTTCTTTAAAGGGCGCCAGCACCTCACTGTCGTAGTCATCCGACAGGCCGCCCTGTTTCTTCGCCAATCCCGCCTCTTCGGCACTCAAGCCGTAGCGACGCTGAATTTCCTCGGTGAGCTGGCGACCGCCGAACACTTGGTCGCGCGTGTATACCGTCTCACCATCGACGATCACACTTAGCGAGGTCATGCTCGCGCCGATGTCGACGATCGCGACAACGGTATTTTCATCCACGCCAATCTGCGGCGCCATCAGCTCAAAGCTGCGCTCCACCGCGTAGGCCTCAACGTCCATCACCTTCGGCTCCAGACCACCGATCTCCAGCGCTTCAACGCGACTATCGACGTTGTCCCGGCGGCAGGCCACCAGCATGACTTCAACTTGATCCGGCTCGTCCTCGGCAACATCGACAACCTCGAAGTCCAGCGCCACCTCATCAAGCGGATAGGGGATGTATTGATCAGCTTCCAGGGAGATCTGCGCCTCCATGGCGTTATCATTCATATCAGCGGGCATTCGCAGCATTTTGGTAATCACCGCAGACCCGGGCACAGCGGCCGCGGCCTTGGTCACCTTGCTCCGAGAGCGGTTGTATACGGCCTTAATGATTTCACCGACGGCTTCGACCTCAACCACATTTTTTTCAACCACGGACTGAGGCGGCAGCGACATTACGGCGTAGCTTTCAACGCGAAGTTTTTCCCCGCTACGACTCAACTCCAGCACTTTTACCGCACTGGAACTGATATCTACACCGAGCAAATTGCGAGATTTTTGACCGCCTAACAAGCCATCTAGCACTGTTATTTTCCTATTTACATCGTGGACTTAGGGCGAATTCTTATATGCAAGATTAAATACCAGTGTATACCATTGCGCAAATAGTTATGAAAAAAATACCCGGATAGTGTCACAGATTTGGGTATCCTATTGTCCGCGTTTTAAAAGCCCATTGGCATAACTGGAAAAATATGGCTCGCACTACTTCGCTGTTACGTTCTTTTAGCCTTCTGGCACTCCTTGGTGCCTGTGGCGCTGTCATGGTGTTCTGCGCCGCCTTCCTGTACATAGCGCCACGGCTCCCCGAGGCGGAAAAATTACGCGATGTCGAGCTGCAAACACCTCTGCGTATATATAGCAGAGACGGCCAGATTATCGGTGAATTCGGCGAAAAACGCCGCTCACCGGTCAGCATTCAAGAAGTCCCCGACACATTCATCAAGGCGTTTCTGGCCGCCGAGGACGACCGCTTCTACCAACACCGCGGCGTCGACCTCACCAGTTTGCTGCGCGCGGCATCGCAGTTGATCACCAGCGGCAGCATTCAAACCGGCGGCTCGACCATTACCATGCAAGTCGCAAAGAACTACTTTTTGAGCCAAGAGCGCACCTTCACGCGTAAATTCACCGAAATTTTTCTCGCCATCGAAATAGAGCGCAAACTCAGCAAAGGCGACATCCTCGAGCTCTACCTCAACAAAATCTTTCTCGGCAACCACTCCTATGGCATCGAGGCCGCCGCGCAAACTTATTACGGCAAGTCCATTAAGGAACTCAGCCTTGCCCAAATGGCAATGATCGCCGGACTACCCAAAGCCCCATCGGCCTACAACCCTGTTGCCAACCCAGAGCGAGCCCGGATTCGCCGAAACTGGATACTCGGCCGAATGTTTGCGCTGGGCTATATCAACCAAGCCGATTACCAAGCGGCTAAACAGCAAGACATCACCGCTCGCCGACACGGTACACAACTCGACGTCAGTGCCGCCTACGCCGCCGAAATGGTCCGCGTCGAAATGCTGAAGCGCTATGGCCGCGATGCCTATGAAAACGGCTACAGCGTTATCACCAGCGTCGACAGCACCCTACAAACTGCCGCAAACCAGGCCGTAATAAACGGCGTTATCGAATACGATCGTCGCCACGGTTATCGGGGCCCTGAACAACAATGGCCGCTCCCCGCCGATTTCAACGAGCAACAGCGCGAGCACTTTAGCGACAAGCTTCGCGACATTGGCGCCATCGGCCCCTGGCACCCAGCCCTTGTTCTCCACATAGAGAGTCAGAGCGCAACATTCTTACTCGCCACCGGCGAGCAAACCACCCTCGACTGGGAGCAGGGTTTTGCCGGCAGCGTTCGGTATATTAATGAAGACCGAAATAGCTACGAAGTGGAATCCGTAGATGAACTTATCGCCTCTGGCGACGTTGTCAGACTGCGCATGAGCTCATCACTCCCCAAGCGCTGGATTTTTTCACAGCTACCCGCCATTCAGGGAGCGTTGGTTTCACTGGACGCAGACACCGGCGCCATTCTCAGTTTGGTCGGCGGCTATAGCTATCAGCGAAGCTCATTCAACCGCGTCACCCAGGCTGCCCGGCAACCAGGCTCAGCGTTTAAACCCTTTATTTACACCGCTGCACTGGCCAATGGCTTTACACCAGCAAGTATCATCAATGATGCCCCCATCGTATTCGACGACGCCTCACTGGGGGGAACGTGGCGCCCGAGCAACTCCAACGGCAAATTTAACGGCCCAATGCGACTGCGCAAAGCCTTGTACCTGTCTAGGAACCTGGTATCGATTCGACTTTTACGAGAGCTGGGAATCAATACCGCCATCGACTACGTCTCCCGCTTTGGCTTCGACGGCCGCACCCTCCCAAGAGACCTTTCTCTTGCGCTGGGCAGCCACTCACTGACGCCTCTCGACGTGGTTACCGGCTACGCCACGTTTGCCAACGGCGGCTATAAGGTGTCGCCGTGGCTGATAGAACAAATCATCGACCGCGATGGCAACACCCTTTACCGCGCTGAACCGAAAGTCGCCTGCCGCAACTGCGAAGCCGGCCTGGACAGGCTCGACGACATCGATAGCATGGTGGAAGCAGATTCTTTGGATGACCTCCATGCCGACACCGCTGCCGGCCAGCAGGACTTGGCAGAGAGAGTGATCGACGAGGAAGTTGTCTTCCTTATCGACAGCATTCTCAAGGACGTTATATCACGCGGCACCGGGCGCAAAGCCCGAGTCCTAAAACGCGGCGATGCTGCCGGCAAGACGGGAACCACAAACGGGCCAACCGACGCCTGGTTCTCTGGCTACAGCAGCGGCGTGGTCACCTCCACATGGGTCGGCTTCGACCAAAACCAGAAGCTGGGCCGCCGCGAGTACGGTGGCTCTGTTGCCCTGCCAATCTGGATCGACTATATGAAAGTCGCACTGCAGGGCCGCCAGGAGCGCTACCTAAAACAACCCGAGGGTATCGTGTCGGTGCGTATTGACCCGGAAACCGGCACCCTGGCCGCGCCGGGGCAGAGCAATGCAATCTTTGAATACTTCCGGGCAGAGAATGCGCCCACTACCGTGAACACAAGCAGCGGTGGCAGCAGCCCTTATGGAGAAGACAGCAGCGAGCCGATAGAGCTGTTCTAAAGGCGCCACAGCGAGGCAGCGTTACATTGCCTCGATAGCCTCGGCAAGCGTGCTGACCGCGACGACATCCATTGCGATATCGCCGCGGGGAGCATTCGCCTTAGGCACGATAGCGCGGCTAAAGCCGTGCTTTTTCGCTTCTTGAAGGCGCTCTTGCCCACTGGGCACAGGGCGAATTTCCCCCGACAAGCCCACCTCGCCAAAAACGACCAAGTCTTCGGGCAAGGCGCGGTCGCGAAAACTCGATACGATGGCGAACAACAGCGCCAAGTCAGCCCCGGTTTCCAGCACCTTGACGCCACCAACCACATTGACGAATACGTCCTGATCGCCGAGCTGCAATCCTCCATGGCGGTGGAGCACCGCCAGCAACATCGCCAAGCGGTTCTGCTCTAACCCCACCGCAACACGACGGGGATTGCCGTAATTACTTTCATCAACCAGCGCCTGGATCTCTACCAACAGAGGACGAGTGCCCTCCCACACCACCATCACCACGCTGCCCGCCGCCTGCACATCACCGCGATTCAGGAAAATCGCCGACGGGTTCTTAACCTCTTTCAGGCCCTGCTCGGTCATGGCAAACACGCCCAGCTCATTCACCGCGCCAAAGCGGTTTTTATGGCCGCGCAGGGTGCGATAACGGCTGTCACTGCCGCCCTCAAACATAATCGAGCAATCAATGATGTGCTCCAACACCTTCGGGCCAGCCAGCGCACCGTCTTTGGTCACATGGCCGACCATAATCAACACCGTATTGGTCTGCTTGGCAAAGCGCGTTAACGCCGCGGCGCACTCTCGAACCTGGGAAACACTGCCGGGCGCCGAACTCACCTGCTCGCTATGTAATACCTGAATCGAGTCGACCACCAACACCGACGGCCGGTGCTGATTCGCCTGCGCCAATACCGCCTCCAGACTGGTTTCGGAGTACAGCTGCAACTCCTCTGCCGACAAACCAAGGCGGCGTGCACGTAAGGCCACTTGCTGCAGTGACTCCTCCCCGGTGACGTACAAACAGCGGCTGCGCGTCGCCAAGCGGCACAGCACCTGTAACAACAAGGTGCTCTTCCCCGCCCCAGGGTGACCGCCAAGCAGCACCGCCGAACCCGGTACAAAACCACCGCCGAGCACCCGGTCCAGCTCTTCAAAGCCGCTGGCAATTCGCGGTAAATCCTCTATTTGAACACTCGACAGACTTTGCAGTTCGCCAACAGCGCCGGCATAGCCTTGGCGCCCAGCAGGCGCCGAGGCGGCACCTGCCGCAGCCAAGCGCACCTCGGTAAGCGTATTCCAGGCGCCACAGTCCTGACACTGCCCTTGCCACTTGCGATGGTCGGAACCGCAATCACTACAAACATAGGCTGTTTTGGCCTTCGCCATACTTTGTGCTCCGCTGCTGTGCTGACAGAACAGGCGACTAGCCCGTACAATACTCTGCCAAGCGAGGATAATGATTCATGTCGGCGCCACTACTGGAAAGACCCCTACTGGTATCGCCCACTCTGGCAGCAACCATTGGCCTGGAGTGCGCCCTGCTATACCAGTTGCTCGCCGACTGGCAGCCCCTGCTGGAAGTCCGCCCACGCCAGGGTCAAGACTGGTTGCTTATTGACCGCCAGCGGCTCGAAGAACAACTGCCGTTCTGGCAAAGCGCCGATATTGACCGCCTGCTTCAACAACTCCACGACCAGGGACTCATTATTATCGGCGGCGCGCTGATCAGCAATGCCCGCAACATTCGCTTTGCCATGCCCGCTCAGCAAACAGGCGCGCCCCAAAACGCCCCAGCTCGGCCGGCATCGACACGGCCCGAACCGGCAGTGCGCAGCAGCGCCCCCACCCAAGCCGTTCCCGGACGCCAGCTTATTAGTGCCGATTGGCGCCCCGACCCCGCCGCCGTGGAATACCTCACCCGCTTCAACCGGGTGAGCAACCACTTTATCGAAGCGTGTATACCCGAGTTCATCGCCCACTACCGCGAAAGCGGCGAAGCAAGAAGCTCCTGGAGCAGCACATTTAGCCAGTACGTCAGCCGCCGCTGGAAAAAACAGCAATACGCTGAAATAGAGCAAGCCCGGCACCAAGTCATCGACAATCACTGGCGCCCCAGCCGAGACGCTCTCGACATCCTGCTGCGCGACGGCATCAGTGAGCACTTCATTGAAGACGCCATTCCCGAGTTCATTCTTTACTGGCGCGAGCGCGGCACGCAAGATAGCAACTGGAACTCTCGATTCCTACAACATATTCGATTGCAGTGGGCGCGATACACGAATGCCGTCAGCCACGAACAAGCCCATGTGCCGATTCGCAACGACTGGCAGCCCAGCCCGGAAGTCTTTGAAATTTTGCGCATGGCGAGGATCGATGCCGACTTTGCCCGCGAGCAGATTCCTGAGTTTATACTGTTCTGGCGTGACAGCGGCCAGACCCAACGCTCCTGGAATACAAAGTTTCTACAGCATGTAAAATATCGCTGGGCACACAGTCACCAACTGGACAAATACGATGCACGACAGCAAAAAGCTTCTGGATCAAGCCAAGCGGCAACTGGCTTCATCGACAAACACACCGACCGAAGCTGGGCCGACGGCCTCTAAGCCACTGCCGGATAAGAGCGCTGTTATCGACGCCATCAACCGCATGTTTGCGGAGTTTGAGCTCGTCTATCACAACCAATACAACAAAGCCTTCGCAAACGCCGAGAAGCTCTCTTATGCCAAGAAGCTTTGGTTCAGCAACCTTTGCCATATTCCACCAGAGCAAATTACCGCAGCCTGTCATCGCGCTATTCGCGAGTCTGAATTCCTGCCGACGATCAAAGGCATTTTGAAATACTGCGAACCCGACGACCAAGCACTGGGCCTGCCAGACCCCCACAGCGCCTATGTAGAGGCTTGCAGAGCGCCCTCACCCAAAAATGAATACCGCTGGTCCCACCCTGCGGTTTACCACGCCGGACGCAAAAGCGATTGGTATTTTCTGGCAAACAATACCGAGCAGCAGGCCTTCCCGGTCTACAAGCGCCACTACCAGGCGCTGTGCGAGCAGGTGCGCAGCGGTCACACACTAGAACCCCCGCACCCAGAGGCGCTCCCCGCACCGGAGGCAAAGCCTCTGGAACCGGAAGAACAGCGCCGTCGCATGCGGGAAATGCGCAGTAAATTGAATATCTAACAACGGCCGTGCAGGCCGCCGTCGCAGCGGATACAATATCGCCGCACGCGCGCGATCAGCGCCCCACGCCCCTCGGGACAAAGACTATGGCAGACGACAAAACAACCCACTTCGGTTTTAAAACCGTCAACCGCGGTGAAAAAGTAAACATGGTAGCCGGCGTATTTCACTCGGTAGCCGGCAAATACGACTTAATGAACGACCTCATGTCCGGGGGCATTCACCGACTTTGGAAGCGTTTCACCATTGAGCTTTCCGGCGTCCGACGCGGCAATAGCGTGCTCGACATCGCGGGCGGCACCGGCGACCTGGCGGCCAAATTCAGCCGCTTAGTTGGCAGTGAAGGCAAGGTTGTGCTTGCCGATATCAATGACTCAATGCTCCAGGTGGGCCGCGAAAAACTAACCAATCGCGGCATTGTCGGTAATATTGAGTATGTGCAGGCCAACGCCGAGTGCCTGCCCTTCCCGGACAATAGCTTCGACTGCATTACCATCGCCTTTGGCCTGCGCAATGTCACCGACAAAGACGCCGCGCTGCGCTCTATGCTGCGCGTACTGAAGCCAGGCGGGCGCTTGCTGGTGTTGGAATTCTCCAAGCCGACCAATGAATTAATGAGCAAGGTCTACGACCGCTACTCCTTCGACATTCTGCCTCGCATGGGCAAGCTCATCACCAATGACGAAGACAGCTACCGCTATCTCGCCGAGAGCATTCGCATGCACCCGGACCAGGAAACCCTTAAGGAAATGATGGCCGAAGCCGGTTTTGCCGAGGTCCGCTACCACAATATGACGGCCGGCGTGGTTGCCGTTCACCGGGGCGTCAAGCCGTGATTCCCCCCATGATCAGCACTGCAGCCCTCTCAGGGCTGGAGGACGCGGTCAACCGAGCACTGCAGCTCGACCCGAGTAGCGCCGCCAAACTCGCCGAGCTCGATGGCGAAAGCTTTGCCCTAGAACTGCGCGAGCCCGACTTGAATATCGGGCTCAGCATTAACGGCAAGCGATTAAAACTGGGGCTGCACGCACCACAATCACCGAGCACCGCACTAAGAGGGCACTGGCGAGACTTCGCCGCCGTCGCCTCCGCTGACGATCCGGCAGCAGCGTTGATTAACGGCAATATTCAAGTCAGCGGCGACACCGCCCCCCTGCTGGCATTGCGCAAGCTACTGGCCGAATTGCAACTAGACTGGGAACACCCACTGGCCGAGGCCTTTGGCGACGTTGCCGCACACCAAATTGGCCGGGGCTTGCGCGCCGGGCATCGCTGGCTGAGCGGGACCGGGAAAAACCTGCGCCGCCAGCTTGAAGACTTTTTACTAGAAGAGAGTCGACTCTTGCCCCACCCCCTGCAGGCAGAAGCGATGTTCAAAGATATCGACGACCTGAACGCCCGCAGTGAGCGTCTCGAAGCGAAACTTCGTCGCCTACAGCAGCGCCTGAAAACTCAGTAACAAAGGAATACCGAATGGGCCTGCGCCGGTTGCTTGCCATACTCATTATCGTCTGTCGCTATCGCATCGACTTGCTGCTTCCCCAGGACAAACTGCCACTGCGATTGCGCCTACTTCTGCGCTGCGGCCCCTGGCGCCTGTGCCCGGCACCGGCGTTGAGCCGAGGGCAGCGACTGCGCTTAGCCCTTGAGTCGCTGGGGCCGATTTTTATCAAATTCGGCCAACTGCTCTCTACCCGGCGGGACCTGCTGCCCGACGACATCGCCGAAGAACTCGCATTACTGCAAGACCGCGTACCGCCTTTTCCCAGCGACCAGGCGGTCGCCGTAATTGAAAAAGCGCTGGGCCAAAGCGTCGATGACGTGTTTGCCTCTT
The DNA here is from genome assembly GCF_057370015.1 of Spongiibacter sp. C9W. Taxonomy (NCBI): domain Bacteria; kingdom Pseudomonadati; phylum Pseudomonadota; class Gammaproteobacteria; order Cellvibrionales; family Spongiibacteraceae; genus Spongiibacter; species Spongiibacter sp. C9W. The sequence continues at coordinate 2,689,010 of NZ_CM170672.1, read as the reverse complement.
TCGATCGCAACGCGCTGGCCTCGGCCTCCATTGCCCAGGTGCACTGCGCAACGCTGAAGACGGGCGAGCAGGTCGTCGTTAAAGTCGTTCGCCCCGGCATCGAAACCACGATTGGCAAAGACATCCAGTTAATGCAGAGCATTGCTCGCATTGTCCGCCGCCACCTCCCCGATGGCCGCCGCCTTCGCCCCGAAGAGGTCGTTGAAGACTATCGTCACACCATCTACGACGAGCTGGACCTACAACGCGAAGGCGCCAATACCTCGCAGCTGCGCCGCAATTTCGCCGCCTCAGATATTCTTTATGTGCCCGAGGTCTACTGGGACTATACCCGCCGCAACGTGCTGGTCATTGAGCGCATTCACGGCATCCCCGTTACCGATGTGGAGACCCTGAACGCACAGGGCACGGATATGAAGAAGCTCGCCGAGCGCGGCGTGGAAATTTTCTTCACCCAGGTTTTTCGCGACAGCTTTTTCCACGCCGACATGCACCCCGGCAATATTTTCGTTGCCGAAGGCCGCCCTCAGTCGCCGCAGTACATCGCTATTGATTGCGCAATTATCGGCAGCCTCAGCGACTTCGATCAGTACTATTTAGCGCGCAACCTACTGGCGATCTTCCAGCGCAACTACCGTGAAGTCGCAGAACTCCATGTTGAGTGCGGCTGGGTGCCTCCGCACACCAAAGTTCACGAATTTGAAGCCGCCATCCGCAGCGTCAGCGAACCGATTTTTGAAAAACCGTTGTCAGAAATTTCCTTCGGCCAGTTGCTGGTATACCTGTTTCAAACTGCTCGCCGCTTCGATATGGAAGTACAACCCTCGCTGGTGCTGTTGCAAAAGACCTTGCTGAATGTAGAGGGCCTGGGGCGCCAGCTGTATCCGCAGCTCGACCTATGGGCAACCGCCATGCCTTTTTTGGAGCGCTGGATCCGCGACCGCTATTCGCCCCAGAGTATGCTGAAGCGCGTCGGCCACCGACTGCCCGGCTGGCTGGAGCAACTTCCGCAATTACCCGAGACGCTGCTTGAGCGCGGCCAACCGCCGCAGCAAGCACAGAACGACGCACTGCGCCTGCAATTACAACAGGCGGAAAAACAGGCTGAGCAACGCGACAGGCGCGCGCGAAACCAGCGACTGGGTATCGTCGCCCTGCTGGCCGCCGCATTGATCGCCGATCCGGAAATCAGCCTTGGCTTGCAGTCACTACCCACCGCGAGCCTCGCCTTGCTAGGCGCCGGTTTATATTTCTTAATTCGCTCGCGCTAATGTAAAGTAGGCGCACGCAGAAAACGAAGGCAGTATGTTTATGCAGCGGCAAGACAGTAAACAGTGGTTAGACCAGGTCAAATGGAATGACGCTGGCTTGGTCGCTGCCATTGCACAAGACGTGCACAGCGGTCGCGTGCTGATGATGGCATGGATGAATCGCGAAGCGCTTGAACTGACCGTGAGCGAGCAACGCGCCGTTTATTGGTCGCGCTCGCGCAACGCTTTGTGGCGCAAGGGTGAGAGTTCCGGCCATACACAAACGCTTCATGACATCGCGCTAGACTGCGACGGCGACGCAATTCTTATGCAGGTTGAACAAATAGGCGGCATCGCTTGCCATACAGGGCGCCAGAGCTGCTTCTATCGCAGCCTGAAAGAGGCGCAGTGGCAAACCCAGGAAGCGGTACTAAAGAACCCGGAAGAGATCTATGACAAATAATTCTGATGCCGCGGATACATCGATACTCAGTGAGTTAGATGCGGTGCTCGCCGAGCGTAAAAGCGCTGACGCCGACAGCTCATATGTAGCCAGCCTGTACCACAAGGGGCTCAACAAAATTCTGGAAAAGGTCGGCGAAGAATCCGTGGAAGCGATCATCGCCGCCAAGGATGCCGAGCACAGTGGCAACCATCAAGACGTAATCTATGAGACCGCAGACCTGTGGTTCCACACGATGGTTATGCTTCAACACTTGGGCATCGACCACAGCGATGTTTTACATGAACTTGCGCGGCGCTTTGGGCTTTCCGGCCATGATGAAAAAGCACAGCGCGGCAACAACAAACAATAAGTGAGGTAAGTAGCAATGGGACTTGGTGGTATTAGTATCTGGCAACTGTTGATCATTCTGGCAATTGTGGTGCTGTTGTTTGGTACCAAGAAGCTTAAAAATATCGGCAGCGACCTCGGCGGCGCCGTAAAAGGCTTTAAAGACAGCCTTGATGGCGAAGACGACAAGGCCAAAAACATTGAGCAAAAAGAGGCCGACGGCGAAGCCAACAGTGCTCAAGCCGAGCAAAGCGAACAAAAAAGCGAGTCAAAATAAACCATGTTTGACATCGGCTTTGCCGAACTGCTGCTGATCGCTGTACTCGGTCTGCTGGTATTAGGGCCCGAGCGCCTGCCAACCGCAGTGAGAACAATCAGCTTATGGCTAGGACGGCTGCGCAGAAGCTTTACCAGCATTCGCCAGGAAATCGAACGAGAGGTCGGCGCCGATGAAATCCGCCGACAGCTCCACAATGAGTCGATAATGGCTTCGCTGGAAGACAGCAAGCAATCCCTGCGAGACGGCCTTGAAAGTGCCGCCGACGACATCCGCTCTGTTGAGCGCTCGCTAAGCCGCGCCAATGCGAAGCAGGGCGACGAGGACGACACGCCCGAGCCCGCGCTGGACGAGCATTCCATTGCCCCGGAAGCATCTGGAACCGACCCGGAAACAGCCCACGACGCCAGCAATAACACCCCCACTAAAGAAAAAGGCAGCGACCCCGCGCCATGAGTATCGACGCTGACCAAGATCAAGGCCAACCCCTGATTGCCCACCTCACTGAACTGCGCGACCGCTTATTGCGAATCGTATTGGCAGTGCTGATTTGCGCACTGGGGCTTATGCCCTTTTCCTCCGAGATCTATGCCTTCGTCTCGCAGCCATTGCAACAGTACCTGCCAGAAGGCAGCGGCATGATCGCCACCGAGGTTGCCTCCACCTTCCTCGCCCCGTTTAAACTGGTACTTGTGTCGGCGGTCTGCCTGGCCATCCCGGTGATTCTTCACCAGATATGGGCCTTTATCTCCCCCGGCATGTATCGCCACGAAAAGCGTATTGCCGCGCCGCTGTTGTTTTCCAGCGTGCTGCTCTTCTATCTCGGGCTGGCCTTTGCCTATGTTGTGGTATTCCCACTGGTGTTTGGCTTTTTCAGCAGTATCACACCGGAGGGCGTGTCCTATACACCCGATATTTCGCGCTTTCTCGACACCGCACTGAAGCTCTTTATGGCCTTCGGCATTGCCTTTGAAATCCCCATCGCCACGGTATTACTGATTAGCGCCGGCGTAACCAGCGCTGAAAAGCTCGCAGCCAAGCGTGCGTACGTGGTGGTGGCCTGTTTTGTCGTGGGTATGCTGCTAACACCGCCAGACGTTATCTCGCAGATGCTACTGGCGCTGCCAATGTGGCTACTGTTTGAAGTGGGAATATTCTTTGGCCGCTTTATTCAGTCGCGGCCTGCGACGAACGAGGAAGACCAGCGCCCGTCTCTATGAACGGAGACGGGGCTTGGCCCAGTGTCACCTGATAGGCTGAGCTTAGTAACCAGGGTCGTCGTAATCGCCAAAGGCGAGATTTTCGAAGCGCGTAAATTTACCAATAAAGCTCAATCTCGCGGTTCCGATGGGGCCGTTACGCTGCTTGCCGATAATAATTTCCGCAACGCCTTTATCTTGCGTTTCTTCGTTGTAGACCTCATCACGATAGATAAACATGATGACGTCGGCATCCTGCTCGATCGCACCGGATTCCCGCAAGTCGGAATTCACCGGGCGCTTATTGGGCCGCTGCTCCAGTGCCCGGTTAAGCTGTGACAGCGCGATGACCGGGCAGTCGAATTCTTTTGCTATCCCCTTGAGCGAGCGTGATATTTCGGAGATTTCCGCAGTTCGCCCCTCGCTTCCCTTGCCAGCCACCTGCATCAGCTGCAGGTAATCGAGCATGATCATGCCGATACTGCCATGCTCGCGTAGCACTTTACGCGCCCGTGAGCGTACCTCGGTGGGGGTCAATGCCGCGGTATCGTCGATAAACAGTGGCCGATCTTTCAACTTACTTACCGCCGCGCTCAGCTTCGGCCAATCTTCCTCTTCCAGTTTGCCGCTACGCACCCGACCCTGGTCGATCTTACCCACTGACGACAACATCCTCATCATCAGCTGGCTGGCTGGCATTTCCATACTGAACACCAGTACCGGTTGCTCGTATCGCAACAGGACGTTTTCCACCAGGTTCATGGCGAACGTCGTCTTACCCATCGATGGTCGCGCAGCGACGATGACCAGGTCCGACTTCTGCAAGCCAGAGGTCATCTCATCGAGTTTTTCAAAGCCCGTGCTTAAACCGGTAATTGCATCGTCGTTGTTGAACAGCTCGTCAATTTTATCAACGGCTTCCTTCAACAGCGGATTGATCGGCTCCAGGCCGCCCGCTTTCGGGCGCTCCTCAGCGATCTGCATAATGCGACGTTCGGCTTCGTCCAGCACCTCGTCGCTGCTTCGCCCCTCGGGGTTAAAGCTCGTATCGGCAATGGAGTTGGCCGCAGAGATCAGCGAACGAAAGATCGAGCGCTCGCGCACGGCTTGCGCATAGGCGCGAATATTCGCGACCGACGGCGTCCCGGTGGCAATTTCGGCAAGGTAGGCGGTGCCACCCACCTCTTTGAGTTGCCCGTTGCGCGCCAGGGTTTCCGCCAAGGTGACAACATCAATCGGCTGCTCTTGCTCGACCAGCTGACTCATACAGGCGTAAATCAGACGGTGCTCGGGGCGAAAGAAATCGCCCTCGCCAACCATATCGGCAACCGAGTCCCAAGCTTCACCGGCAATCATTAAGCCGCCCAGCACCGACTGCTCCGCTTCCAGAGAGTGCGGAGGCAATTTCAATTTCGCGAAGTCACCGTCTTCAAATTCCGGCGGCGATTCAGATTCTGGATAGGCGTCAGCTTGCACAGCCACACTCACTGCTCAGGTTGGTTGGCCATTGTGGCAAAAAAAAAACGCGCCGACCAGCAAGGCCACGCGCGCTTTTTTCACCGCACCCCATTAACAGGACACAGCATTGCGGGCAGTGCTCACCGCCCGCTGCTACCATTGATTGGCGAGTTATTACTCAGCAACAACCGTTACGGCAACGTTTTGAATCACATCACTGTGAACCTGGATAGCGATTTCGTAGCTACCAATCTCACGGATGGGACCTTCAGGCATACGCACTTCACTTTTGCTTACTTCAACGCCAGCAGCAGTGATCGCCTCAGCCAAATCGCGAGTACCGATAGAGCCGAACAGTTTGCCGCCCTCGCCCGCATTCGCTTCGATGTTAACAGCCACTTCAGCCAGTTTCGCTGCGCGTGCTTCAGCTTCTGCACGCTTTTCAGCAGCAGCGGCTTCCAGCTCGGCGCGGCGCGCTTCGAATGTCGCTACATTGTCTTCGGTGGCAGGAACTGCTTTACCGAAGGGAATCAGGAAATTACGGCCGTAACCGGATTTCACATTTACCTGGTCGCCCAGGTCACCCAACTTGCCAATTTTCTCAAGCAGAATCACTTGCATGGTTCTAACCCTCTTCTGCGCGTCTGTCTCGAGGCCTATTGGGCCGTCAGCAAACGCCGTCTGATATCAATCCAACTATCTACAATCGCTGCCAAAATCAGCACCGCCCACAGCGGCCCTAACAACAGCAGCGCGATATAAAACACCACTAGCCATACACGCCCTAAGGCAAGACGACCCACCACCCCGTGCACCAGTGACAGCCCCGCAGCAATCAGTGGCAGCAAACACATAACGCCCCAGAAGCGGTACACTTCGCCCAGTTGGCTCACCAGTAGCATCACTGCCACGAACACAACGGTCAGTACCGCTGGCAGGCGCAAAGACCACATCTCTTCGCGAAACCCACCCGGGTTGTACAACAGTGCTTGCCACCAGCGCGCCAGCATAAGCGCTAACACGCTCCACAACACTGTGCTGCCGCCAATCACTGCCGCAATATCGCCGGTCAGTATCTGGGGCAACGCATTGCTGGACTGCGCTTGAAGCTGATCCAACATCGGCTGCACGGTAGCCAAAATTCCCGCCAGGTATTCCTGTGCCCCGTGATACAGGGCAAAGGCGCTGAGCATTCCACCCAGCACAGCACTGGCAAGTGCTAAAGGCCAGGATCGACTGCTACGCAGTACTTCGGCTGCTGCGGCTGTGGTTAACAGCATGCAAAGCGGGCCGACATCCTGGCCGTATAACGCAACGGCGATGGCCGGTAAAAGCGCCCAAAATACAACAAAGGCGCCCTCGGTCATTCCCTTTCTCAGGGTAACCAAGGCAGCGGCTGAGGCCCCTACCCAGGCAAACATCAAACTGCCTATCCCCAGACCGGCTACTGCCACCGCCTGGAGGCGCCCTTTCATAATAAATTCTGCAAGGGGGCGCATGACTATCCGCTCAGCTTATTTATGGCTGTCGGTGTAAGGCAGCAGAGCCAGAAAACGCGCGCGTTTAATCGCGGTAGACAGCTGGCGCTGGTACTTGGCGTTGGTTCCAGTAATACGGCTGGGAACAATCTTGCCAGTTTCTGAAACATAGGCTTTCAAAGTGTCCAGATCTTTGTAGTCGATCTGCTTAACACCTTCCGCGGTGAAGCGGCAAAACTTACGACGACGGAAAAAACGTGCCATCTTTTAAATCCTCACTCTGTCCGCAATTATTCAGCGTTCTGCTCAGCAGCCGGAGCGGCTTCTGATGCTTCTTCACGCTTCTCGGTAGGCTGCTCGCTGTCACGGCGCTCGCTGCGCTGTTCACTGCGGCTGCGACGCTCACGGCTTTCTTTTTCCGCCTTCATGATCGGAGATTCTTCAGTAACCGCTTCATCCTGACGGATGATGAGGTTACGCAGAACAGCGTCGTTGTAGCGGAAGTTTGTGGTCAGCTCGTCGATCGCATCAGCGCTTGCTTCAGCATTGATCAGCACGTAGTGAGCCTTGTGGATTTTGTTGATGGGGTAAGCCAGTTGACGGCGGCCCCAGTCTTCCAAGCGGTGAACTTTACCGCCGTCTTTTTCGATAGCCTGGGTATAACGCTCGACCATACCAGGTACCTGCTCGCTCTGATCCGGGTGGACCAGGAACACGATTTCGTAGTGACGCATTGTATGCTCCTTACGGGTTAAGCCACCCTTTATGGTGTGGCAAGGAGGGCAAACCAGCCGCTATGGGCGAGCTTACCGTTAAAACAAGAGCGCGAATTCTAGGCAAGCACCCTGACAGATGCAAGCAATTCGTGCATTTTTTAATCAAATTCGGGTATTAAAGACGCTGGCGCACCGCTTCAAACAAGCACACCCCGGTGGCAACCGATACATTGAGACTGCTGACCTCCCCGGCCATTGGCAGGTGCGCTAAGTAATCACACTGCTCTCGGGTTAGGCGCCGCATACCTGCCCCTTCGGCGCCCATCACCAGCGCAACAGGCCCCGCCAGGTCACATTCATACAGCGACTGCGACGCCTCTCCCGCCAAGCCAATAATCCACACCCCCGCCTCTTGGAGTTGGCGCAGGCTGCGCACCAGGTTGGTTACCTGCACAAATGGCACTGCTTCGGCAGCCCCGCAGGCCACCTTGCGTACGGTCGCGTTTAAGCTCGCAGAATTATCCTTGGGCGCGATCACTACCGTGGCCCCCGCGGCATCGGCGCTGCGCAAGCAAGCGCCGAGATTATGGGGGTCAGTCACACCGTCGAGGACCAATACCAAAGCGCGCTTGCCCGCTTCGGCAACCAGCTCGGGCAAGCGCTTTTCGTGGGTTTGCGTCGGCGCCTTGGCACTGGCAACCACCCCCTGATGCCGTCCGTCGACGAGCTCATCCAGCACCTTTCGAGAACATTCATGCAGAGTAATGCCATGTCGCTGCGCCAGCTCAAGCACGGTATGTAGCCGCTTGTCTCGACGCCCCTCCAGCACCCACATTTCACTAATACTTTCCGGGCGGCGTTGCAGCGCAGTGGTAACGGCGTGCAAGCCAAAAATCTGCTCTTTCACTCTTTAACCTTTTGTAAGCATCCCGTATTCCTCACGGGCGGGGTTCATCACTGCGTTAGCGGCGGCGCTTCTTACTGGCCACTCCCTTTTTGGCAGAGCTGTTCTTTGCGCCCGACTTCTTGCCAGCAGCACCGCGCTTTGCCTTAGGGGCTTTACCGGGCTTGGACTTTGGCACCTGTCCCTTGGCAAGCGCTTCGCGCAGCGACCGTTTACGGCGGCGCTTGGTCTCGCCTTGCACCAAGCCGAGATCGACCTTGCGCTCGTCTAGGTCGACACTGAGCACCTGCACTTTTAGCGAATCACCCAACTGGTATACCCGGCGACTGCGCTCACCCACCAAGCGCTGATGGGCCGGGTCAAACTGATAGTAGTCCTGTGGCAGCGCTGAAATATGCACCAGCCCTTCTATGTAGAGGTCCTGCAGCTCAACAAACAAACCAAAGCCCGTCACCGCAGCGATCATGCCGTCGAATTCACTGCCCACATGCTCCTGCAGGAATTCGCATTTCAAAAACGCCATTACATCGCGGCTGGCATCATCGGCGCGACGCTCGGCCATCGAGCAGTGCTCACCCAGACCCAGCAGCGCCGCCATATCATAGGGATAGATCTTTTCGCGCGGCAGATCAGGTGCGCCTTTCACAGGCCGAAAGCATTTGGGGGCTTTCCCGCCACCGTTGCGCAACAAATACCGCAGCGCCCGATGAACCATCAAATCCGGGTAGCGCCGTATCGGCGAGGTAAAGTGGGTGTAGCCGGTGTAGTTCAAGCCAAAGTGGCCATCGTTGTCCGGCTGATACACGGCTTGGCTCAGCGAGCGCAACATCATCGTTTGAATCATCTGGCCGTCGGGCCGGTCTTTCAAACTCGCCAATAATTTTTGGTAATCGGTGGGCGAGGGGTCGTCGCCACCTTTTAACCCCAGCCCGATCTCCGCCAAAAACTCTCGCAAGTTACTCAGCTTTTGCTCGGATGGGCCATTGTGCACGCGGAACAGCGCTTCAAGCCCTGACTTTTCCAGCGTTTTTGCCGTCGCCACATTGGCGATCAGCATGCACTCCTCAATCATTCGGTGAGCATCGTGGCGGTGTACGGGCACGATCGCATCGATACGTTTCTCGTCGTCAAAGACGATGCGTGTCTCAACCGTTTCAAAGTCGATGGCACCACGCTTAGAGCGCGCCTCACGCAGCGCTGTGTACAAATTGTGAAGCTCGCTTAACTGAGGAAGCAGGTCGCGGTGTTTGCCGGTGTCTTTAGCGGGGTCAGCGCCTTCCACGCCGAGCATGGCGCCCACTTCGTTGTATGTAAGGCGGGCATGTGAACGCATTACCGCCTCATAAAACTGGTAACCACTCAGCCGCCCCCGCGCACTGATGGTCATCTCACACACCATGCACAGGCGGTCGACATCCGGGTTTAGCGAGCACAGGCCATTGGACAGCGCCTCCGGCAGCATCGGCACCACTCGATCGGGAAAATACACTGAGGTTCCGCGGCGCTGGGCCTCTTCATCCAGCGCGGAGCCCAGCGTCACATAGTGCGAGACATCGGCAATGGCCACCCACAGCCGCCAACCACCGAAACGCTTTTTCTCACAGTAGACGGCATCGTCGAAATCCCGCGCGTCTTCGCCATCAATCGTCACTAGCGGCAGCTTACGCAAGTCGACACGACGCTTCTTATCCACCTCCGCGGGCGCAGTACCAAACTGCCGAGCCTGCTCCTCTACCGCCTCGGGCCACTCGAAGGGGATTTCATGGCTGCGCAGTGCCAGCTCCGTGGCAACGCCCACGGTCGCCCGGTCACCCAGCACGTCTACTATTTTGCCCCGCGCCTGCTGGCGCAGCCCGGGCTGACGCGTGATCGACACCATCACAAAGTCATTTTCGCTGGCACCCGCCGTGTCATCATCCTCAAGTGCGACCCAATTTTGGATTCGACTATTATCCGGCACCACAACCCAGCGGCCGCGGTGGTCAACCAGCTTACCCACTAATTGCTGGGTATTGCGCTCAAGCACATCGACAATAATGCCTTCCCGCCGCCCACGGTGATCGCTACCCGTAACCTCTACTGCAACCGTGTCGCCGTCAAAGACCTGCTGCATCTGCCGGCTGTGCAGGTATACATCCTCTTCATCCTCGACCAGCACAAAACCGTAGCCGTCGCGATGCCCTTGCACGCGTCCTTTAATCGCATCACCAACAACAGGGGCCATCAGCTTACCGCGGCGCCCCTCAATCAACTGGCCGTCACGCAACATCGCCTTGATGCGGCGGCGCAAGCCCTCCTCCAGCTCCTCCCCGGCAATATCAAGACGCTTGCGCAGCGCCGCTGCCGTCATACCCTGCTCTGAAGACCTCAACTGGTCGAGGATGTACTCGCGGCTAGGTACAGGATTTTCATAGCGCTCGGCTTCACGAGCGGCATGGGGGTCGTTATGTTGCTTGCGGCCTTTTGGCATGCAGTGGCAGTTCCTCTTGAATAGCTAGAAAATTTGCGCCTAGTGTAACGCAAAGCGTTGACAAAAAAGCGCGATATCAGTAAATTGCGCGCCTCGGCAGCAATTGCCTCGTTTTACCCCCTGCCCAGGTGGTGAAATTGGTAGACACGCTAGCTTCAGGTGCTAGTGGCCTCACGGCCGTGGAGGTTCAAGTCCTCTCCTGGGCACCATATTTTGAAAAGGCCTTCGTTGATTCAGCGAAGGCCTTTTTTATGGTTCTTCGTAAATTCAGGTGGGTAGGTTGCAAAAACAGGCGGGTTATCGGTTGATAGTAATCGACCAAAACCACCAGCAACCGACTTCCCGCCTGTGTTTACTGATTCTGCGCTATCTCAGCATTTATTTGAAGGTTTTCAAGCCGACACACACAAGATAGAGGGGGGCTGGCTACACCTTCACCTGTCCCGCGATCGCGGGGTTCATCCTCGTTGCTCAAACTGTGGCAGAGCCTGCCGACAGGTTCATGACCACCGCCACCGGCGTGTTCGCGACCGGGACTTCTTTGGTTATCAAGTCATGCTGCACATTGAGATCGGGCGCGTTCGCTGTGATACCTGCGGTGTTCGTGTTCAGCGGATTGCCTGGCTTTCTCCTTGTAAGCGTCTGACACGCCGACTACAGAGCCATGTAGAGGGGCTGTGCCGTCTTTTGCCTATCAAGCATGTTGCCTCGTTGCTGGCGCTGAATTGGCACACTGTTAAAGCCATCGACAAGCAGCGATTAGAGCGAGAGCTCGGTGATCCCGACTGGTCATCTGTAACGCGCTTGATGATGGATGAGTTTGCCCTCTTTAAGGGGCACCGCTACGCCACTGTGGTCGCAGATGCGGATACACAGGAAGTACTCTGGGTCGGTGAAGGCCGTAGCCGAGAGTCCATTCGCCCATTCTTTAAACAAATGGGCCGTCATTGCCAGCATATCCAGGCAGTCGCCATGGATATGAATACCGCCTTCGACCTCGAGGTTCAGCAGCATTGCCCCCAAGCCAGGGTTGTTTATGACCTGTTTCATGTCATCGCCAAATATGGCCGAGAGGTGATTGATCGAGTCAGGGTAGATCAGGCCAATCAACTCAAGGGGAACATGACAGCCCGAAAATGGATCAAGCGCAGCCGCTGGGTATTACTGAAAAATCGAGAGAACATGACGGGTGACCAGCAGAGTTATCTCGAGGAGCTATTGGCCGCCAACCAATCCCTCATGACCGTATACCTCCTCAAGGAGCAGCTCAAAGAGGTCTGGTACTGCCGGTCTCAATTAGTGGCTCTGCGGCAATGGAAGCTCTGGTGGAAGCAGGTACAAGATAGCGCTATCAAGCCCTTGCAAGACTTTGCGAGAAAGCTAAAGCCTTACCTTCCCGGTATTCTTGCCTCAGCCATCCACCCACTCAGTACCAGCAAGCTGGAGGGAATGAACAACAAGATAAAGGTGATCAAGCGAATGGCATACGGGTATCGGGATAACGACTATTTCTTCATGAAGATCAGGGCGGCGTTCCACCCTGATTTACGATGAACCTTTTTTATGCCCCACCATTTCACTTACGCCCTCCCCCCAAACAGGCAAACAGTAAGGCGCGCTCCCGGTAATTATAGAAATATTGCCGATTTCCGCCGCTACCCAGTAACGCATACCCAATTTGGGAGATGAGCTGTACCTGGCTCTATGGTCCTCTAGCGACTTTAGACATTCGGTACAAAAATCGGAGATACCATGAAATCAGCTCATTGGGGGCCGCTCGCCCTAGCCTTTACACTCACCGCCTGTGGTGGCGGTGGCTCCTCGTCTGGCGGAAGCAATAGTTCCGAGCCGGAGGTTCAGCGAGGCATTTTTACCGATAGCGCCGTTGCCGGCATCCGCTATCAAACCGCGCCCAGCGGCCAATCAGGCAGCACGACTGAGCTGGGTGAGTACGAATTTGTCGAGGGCGATAGCGTCACCTTCAGTATTGGTGGAATCACACTGCCTGAGGTTCCCGCCAGCGGCCGAGTCACTCCAGCCGACATGGACGGCGGCACGCCCAACCAGGTCACCAATATTCTACGCTTGCTGCAGTCGCTGGACGATGACGGCAATGCGGACAATGGCATTACCATTGACGGCGAGATTCACGGCCTTCTTGCCGATGCACAGCTCAATCTCGGCTTGCCGCAACCAGAGTTTGAAACGCAATTCGACACCGAAATTGCGACCCCCACCGGCAAAAGCTTAGTCAGCGCGGACAAGGCCGAAGCCCATTTTGGCCGCTCACAACAGGCCGACCTGCGCGGCAGCTGGTTATTTGTCGAGCCGGCGGGCGAGAGCAGTAACGGTAAAGGGCCAAATGGCGAAGAAGTCAGCGTACTGACTTTCCTGAGCGGAAATCGCTACATTGTCAGCCACAAATACGGTAACGATGATCAGGGTACCGCCACCGCAGAGTGGGGCTACTACGAGTGGAACCCTGCCGATGGCGTAATCATGTTCAGCGCCCAGGCACAGTCCAACACCGATGGCGGTTTCTGTGAAACGCTGGGCGAAGGCTGCGGCCAGGAAACGGTTCGCTTAGTTAACGATGAGCTACATTTTGGTAGCGAGGCCGATGCCGCCGCAGCATTTAAAAGCGTCAAAAGCAGCAGCAATGCTTTTGTAGGTAGCTGGCTGATTGAAGATCAGGCTGACGAATTCCACGTTCTTACGGTACTTGAGGATGGCAGCTACAACGTAGCCCACAGCTATCGCGACGAGGGTGACGCCTCCCTCCCCGCTGACGCACCTACCTCAGAATGGGGAAATTACAGCATTGATGGCAAACAGTTCAGCGTGACTGACATCGTTTCAGAAACCGACGGAGACGGCGGCTTATCCGACGGTGACGATGTATGCACCACCACCAAATGGGGAGATTTCAACTGCGAAAGCGACGCCGAGGATGCATTCAGCTTCATGCGCGTGGGCCGCTTCACGGTAAAATTGCGAGTAGAAGATGACAACGGCAGCGCCATCTATAGAAAAACCGCTACCGTTGAACGCAGCGCAGAGCGCCTGTTTGTCGAGAACCAGAGCAAAGCCTTTACATACGCCTTCCCCGATGAAGCCGATAAAATTTCGGTCAGGCTCTACGAAAACGGCTCAGGCAGAGTGGATTTTGGCCCCGATGAGTCAAGCACGATCGAACACAGCTGGAAGGTCAATGCGGCGGGCAGCCTCGATTACTATGAAACCATGGACGACGACTCAACAGGCTATTGGCTCTTTGCACCCATCAAAGACAGCCGCGGACGTGACATGGCGCTGATTAGCTTTTCGCATAAGGACGGCACCACGTCCCATGAAAGTGCCTTTTTTATCAGCGAGCTGGTCGGAGAGGTCGTCGCAAAATAAGCTCAACCTCCTGCGGGCATAAACTGCCCGCAGACACCCATTGCAACAGGCACTATCGCAATAGCGCCGCTAAAATACTGCTCACCAACTCTCCCTGCCGGGTGCAGGCCGTCTTCTGAAAAACCTGCTTTAACTGGTAACGCACAGTGCTTATCTTGCGCCCCAAGTGGTCGGCAATAGCCTGCAAATCCATGCCCGCTACCAAGTGCTCGCACACCTGGGACTCCGCCACCGTAAGTTCAAAATAGCCGGCAATTTGTTCGGCATTTGGTAACTGCCGGTGACCGGGCTCATAAATGGTAAGCAGCGCTCCGCCCGCCAACAACTCGCTGCTCTCTATCGGCCGCAAAACAAATATCAGCGGTTGGCGGCCGGCACGTTTTAAGAATAAGGTCTCGGTGTAATGCCCCTCGCGACCAATACTGGCGCGCACAACCTGTGTCGAGGCGAGAAAAAACGCGGACTGCAGCGCCGTCTCTGAAAAACTCAGGCGCTCATCGCGTATCGCCAGACTGCGCTCGCGACCAAGCAATGCTCGCGCGGCCTTATTGGAGTGCAACACCGTGGAATAGCTGTCCAGCACTAACGTCGCATCGGGCAATACATCGATGATCGCAGCCAGGGATGACGACGCGTCGCTACGCGATGCTAACTGCCGATTGAGGCCCACAGCCTGACGAATATAAGGAGCAAGTCGGTTCAGAGCGCCAATTTCATGCGGCTGAAATGCACCCTGTTCCACAGTTCTTTGAATTGTCAGCAGCACACATTCATCCGCCGAGCTTTCAACAACCAGCCAAGCGGCATCGAGCATGCCCTGCTCTTCTTCCCAGCGCACAGAGCCCTCATCGGGGTTGGTCTCTTCGACATAGGTAAGCGCGGTCTGAAAAGCGCCTGGCGCCTGACGAATTGCCGTATTGATGACGATATCCACGGCAATCATGTCGCTGCCTATGTACCACTGCAACAACTCCTCAGAAAGACCGTAGTACCAAACATTCTCCACCCGCAGAGGGGTGCGGCGGATCACCAATAGCTCAGCGGCTTCACCACCAATAGACAGCGTCAACGTCTCGAGAAAGTGATGAAAACCCGCCGGATCAATCAGGGCACCGTAAAGGTGCTGAATCAACGCTGGCTCGTTGCTTAATGGTAGTGATTGCATCCCAAGTACTTACGTAATGCCTGCTATAGCGTCCCGTCATCAGACCTGCCAGCTCATCCATGACGCTTGGGTCGATACCATATTGAACAGTTGCTGCCCCCACTCATCCACCGTGGGCAACGGCAACATGCCGCCGGATTATAGGCATGTGCCACTATGCTTGTCGCTGGCTTAGCGAGCCAACCGTATGAAAGTGGGATTTTTCACCGCGAAAAGCCCCACTTACCAGAGTGCTCGCCATTAAGCGGCAACTTGAGCTTTGCTTTAATACACCACCGCCGGATTGGGTTTCGGCGGCTCCCCTAAAGCCTCCCGGTAGGAGGGGCGGACGTTGCCCTCGTCGGTTACGCCAAGTTCCCGCGCCAACTCTGCCCCGATCACGGTGTGGCCACTCAAGGTCTCTGCTTGGTTGCTGGTGGCCAAGGCATAGAGAATGTGACCGGTAAACTCCGGGCTCTCGGCAGTTTTGCTGAAGGCTTCGTATTGCGCTGGGTTAACCTTGCTGGCAACAGCGGCGCGCTCAGTTTTGAGCGGCCCCATCCACACCGACAGGGTATTCACTCCCGAACCCCGCAAGTCTACGGCCATATCGTGGGCAAACTTATCCAGCCCGGCTTTCTGCGCGCCATAGGCGGGGCCGTGCATATAACAGGAGGCACCAAATGATGAGCCAAAAGCGATAAGCCCGCGCCCCTGCTCCACCATCATCTGCGCTGCATGCCAGCTGGCAATATAGGCCGAGCGCAATCCTACGTTGAGTATCTCGCAGGCCGAGATGTCTTTTTGCCAAAAGGGTTTCTGCTCAATGAGCTGCGGGTGCATATAGGTCGCGTTATTGACCAGTAGGTCAAGCTGCCCTTGCTCACGGCGAATTTGTTCAAACACCGCGGCCACGCGCTCGTCGTCACTGTGATCGCATAACACGGCAATACCCTTGCCACCCGCAGCCGTTACCGCAGCAGCAGTTTCCGCAACGGTGCCGGGCAATACCGAGCCATCCCAGGCTTTGGCATCGCCGGGCTCAACGGTGCGACCGGTAACATAAACCGTCATACCGTGAGCACCCAGCGCACGAGCGATGCCCGCGCCAGCGCCGCGACTCGCCCCTGTGACCAGCGCTACTTTTATCTCACTCACTTCAGGCCTCCTCATACTCTGTTAGTCGTTTCGCCGAGAAAATTCGGTGCCTTACCCGCCAACCCTGTGCGGTTTTCACCAGCCAGTCGTAATAAGAGCCGAAGTGCATACAGTAGCCATTGCGACTTTTATCCTCGCGCGGCACCGGAGCAATAATGCGAAAAAATAGCCGCGCGCCATCACCATCTTCCCGGGCATGGATGTTGCACATCAAATGGGCGAGCGGATGCTGCCCCTCCTCCGCCATATAACGCTTTATCTCTGCAACCCCTCGCAGGGTCACCAGGCCGCGCACTTCAAAAACCGCGTCTTCGGTGAAGATGGAATCCATTTGCGCCCAATCCCGGTCGTCCACTGCGTCGCCGTACCGACCTGGCAGCTCATGTAGCGCCAGTCGGTCAGCCAGGCTTAGCTCATGTTTGCCTGTAGTCACCGTATTTCCCCACTCCCAGCTTATGCAACAGGCAATATAGCCATGCTGCAAGCGACACACATCGCCCAATAGCATCACAATTGACAACATTTCCATTCAAGACTGGCATCACCCCTTCTAGAGGGTAAAATTGCGCCACCTGCACCCAGCAGCAGACGACACAAATAACCCACTGGAGCATTTTATGCCGCTAATCACTTTTATCTCTCACAACGGCGAGGCCCGCGAAGTCGAGGCCGAGAGCGGTCACAGCCTGATGCAAGCCGCACTCGACGGCGGTATCGATGACATTCTGGCCGAGTGCGGCGGCTCGTGCAGCTGCGCAACCTGCCACTGTTACATTGACGAACCCTGGCGCAGCAAACTGCCCGCAGCCGATGATATGGAACAAGGCATTCTCGACGGCGTACTCGAGCCCGAAGACGGCAGCCGCTTAAGCTGCCAAATTGAAGTGCGCGACGACCTAGAAGGAATGGAAGTACGCCTCCCCGCCTCGCAATACTAAGCGTCTTGCTGACTGCCGCGATCGGCGTTACTGTGAAACGTAACAGCCGCCGACGCGGCCTTTAGTGGTATAGGCAAGTCCCTGGAATGAAGCACCCGGCAAAAACAATAATACTGAGCGCCACATTGCTCTTGAGCAGCGCCTGCAGCACACAGCCCACGCAACTCGAGCAATTTATCGCTGCCCCGGATAGCGATGCGGTTGCACAACTGCTGCACCAGGAGGCGCTGTTCAACCGGCAACCCGCGCCCCTCAACATCCCGGACCAACACATTCTCGCGGTGACCGCAGAGATGCGTTACTTCGTCAACGAGCATGTACCGCCGGTACTCACCCCGCGCGCCAGACTGCGCTATTTAGTCGATGCCATGGTGCGGCCCCGGCAATTGGGCATTCGCTACCAACCGGGTATTACCCAAAGTGCCGCGGACACCTTTGAAGACCCACAAGGCGACTGCTTGTCGCTGAGTTTATTGTTTATAGCGCTGGCGCGAGAAGCAAAGCTAGATGTCTATTTTAATGAAGTCAGCGTGCCGCCTAGCTGGGAAATGCTGAGCAACAGCAGTTCAGCGATTTATAAACACATCAATGCCGTTGTCGACCTCGGCAATGGCCAACGCGAAGTCATCGACTTCAGCGTAGATATTTACGACTATCGCTATCCGCAAAAACGAGTCAGCGACGATATCGCCGCCGCGCAGTATTACAGCAACCTGGGCGTTGGCGCACTGAACAGAAAAAATTACGGCGACGCCTATCTCTACCTGCGCCGGGCGCTGTACCTCGGCCCTGACGAAGCCTATATTTGGGGTAACTTAGGCGTTCTATTCCGCCGAGAAGGGCATAACGACGAAGCCGAGCTTGCCTTTCTAAAGGCGCTGAGTCTGGACCCAGAGGAGTCCGCATCACTCTCCAACTTGGCCCGGCTGTACCGCAGCAGTGGCCGCAAAGATCGCGCTAAGCAACTTGAGCAAGTCATTGAATCTCGACAGCGCGACAACCCTTTCTGGCACTACAGCCGCTCCCGCGCAGCCTTTGAAAGAGGCGACTATCCCCAAGCCTTGAATTCCATCAAACGCGCCATTCGACTGGACAAAAACGAGTATCGTTTTTATCAGTTTGCGGCCGTTATTTTTCGCAGCCAGGGCAATACCGACAAGTACCACGAATACGGCCTAAAGGCTGCTCACGCCAAACTCAAGCAGGGCAAATAGTCGGGCATCGGCGATGTCGCGTATTAATACCGTATAGCAATTCCGGGCATAAAAAAGGCGCCTCAGGGGCGCCTTAGTAAGGTTACTGACTTTATTTAGAATTCATATTCAATGCTAGCGCTAAAGGTCGTACCCACTTCCTCGCGGAACGTGGTCTTACCGTCGCGCTCGATTTCCAGCTCTTCATCCAGAATATTTTTCACCTTCACCTTCACAATAACGGACTGGTTCGGGTAGAAAGAATAGGTGGCATCCAATGAGTGGAAAGGCTGCTCAAAAGCGTCGGGCTCACCATTGCGGCCGGCAAAGTAAAGGCGCTCGCCGAACACATTGTAAGACAGTGTTGCCGCGTGCATTTCGTCTGCCGAGTCAAACCCGAGAATCAAGTTCGCCGCATAGTCTGAGGCACCAACCAGGTCGCGCTTAGCGTTGGTGGGCGCATCGGCATTGCTGCCAGCAACCAGCTCGGTATCCAGCAGAGTCAAGTTACCCTGAAGGAAGAAGGGGATAAGCGCATCGGAAAAGTCACCGAGGCTCTTCATAAACTCCACTTCTGCACCCATAATCGTCGCGCTTTCGGCATTGACGATTTCAACAGCGGTGTTGGTGTCACCCGCCGCAGCCTGGAACAGCTCAATCGGGTCACTAATGTCCTTGTAGAACAACGATGCGGTGAAGCTGTCGCTGTTGCTGAAGAACCACTCTGCACGCAGGTCGTAGTTTTTAAACTGCGCCGGGCGAACATCGGGGTTACCGAACACCAGCGCGCCAGTCACTGGGTCCACGTAGCTGGAGTCAGCAATCTCACGCAGGTCCGGGCGAACCGTCGTTTCACTGTAGCCAAAGCGCAGCTGAAAGTCCTCGGCCCAGAAGCCGGGCAGCATGTACGTTGCCGCGAGCGAAGCGAAGGTATCGTCGTCGGTGAAGACGGCATTTTCGAGCTCGTCGATGATCGCCTGCTGACCACCGGACTCATTGCTCACGACAGGAATACCATCAAAGTCGAGCGGATCCCAGGTCAAACCCACTTGCTGATAGTCTTCGTAGCGCAAACCAGCAACAACGCGCCAGGTATCCTGCCAGGTAACGTCGAGCTTACCGTAGTAGGCATCAACGCGGTTGGCGGCAATGTAACTTTCGGAGTTACTGCCAGCCACCTGGATTTGATAGCCATTGTTGGGGTCGAGAATATTCGCGTCACTGTAGACGCGATCCAGTGGGCCGCTGCGCACTGCATCCGATGCGTCCACTGAGCCCAGGCCGAACTGGGTCTGGCGATAGGTACGCGCCTTTTCCCAATACTCGTTACCACCGCTCAGCTCAACTTTCCAATCCATGCTGGAGAACGGCATTTTCACTTCCCAACCGTAACTCTCAACTTCATCCTGGAGATCGGTAAAACGGTAGTCGGCAGCCGTCGCGTTTGCGGCAACGGTGGTGCTGCCATTCGGGCCTTCTACATGACGTGTCTGCACCGCAACTTCGTTGGGGATCTCAGTTGTCGATTCACTGTCGGAGTAGAACCAGTTAAAGCTCAAGCCTTCGGCAAAGGCCAACTGATCCCAGCCCAACTGCTCGCGGCTCAACTCACCGAAAGTATGTTCACCGCGAATTTGATTCACCACCAGCTCGCGCTGTTCAAAACGAATTCTGAACTGACGGTCCGAGATGTCCCCGCCCACAGGCTGATCGTTGTCATAACTATCGGTGACTGAGGTTTTGTCGTCGGTGTTACGAAGATAAAGGCTGGTTGTTTCCAGCGAGTGATCTTCGTTCAAGCGCAAACCAAAATTCAGGTTGGCAGCAATCGATGTGTTCTGCGTTGTCTCGTTTTTGAACTCGGCTTCGTCCTCGTCGGATACCGAACGCACTTCCGACGACTTATTGCGCCAGCTGCGGTCATAGGACAGCCCAGCCAACACACCAAACTCAATCTCTTCGGCATCGCCAAGATAGAAACGGTTACCGGCGTTAACTTCAGCAGAGAAGTTATCGTCGTCATCAGTTTCGTAAATATCGATATTGCGATACAGGTTCAACGCCAACTCACGGTTGAGCTGTTCAGCATCGGCCAGTGTTGCATTGGGGTTTGACTGGCGCATATCGGCGAGAATATCGTTGCGATCAAGGCTACCGCCGTATTGACGCAGCGCTTGCTTGAGCTTGTAAGAAAGCGCCCGCGTGCCATCGTCGTTGCCATAAATATCGTCACTGCCGCCTTTGTAGGTCAGCAGCCGGCCGTCAGAGGCGCTGTTGTAGTCCGTTCCAATCTCAAGGCTAAACACCAGATCACTGGGAATGCCTTTGGTGCGGATGTCCACATTACCACCACCAAAAGCGGCCGGCATATCAGAAGAATGCACCTTCTGAACCGCCAGACTCTCCACGATGGACGTTGGGAAAATATCCAGCGGGATAACACTGCGCGTCAGGTCTGGAGAGGGAACCACTGCACCGTTTAACAAGGTGCTTGAGTAACGCTCACCCAAACCGCGGACAAAAACAAACTTGTCATCAATTAAGGTAACACCGGGCACGCGGCGCAGCGCGGCAGCAACGGTTGAATCACCGATACGACCAATCGCCTCAGCCCCGAGAAAATCCACCGCGACTTCTTGCTCCAGCCGCTCAATCACCAGGTTTTCGGCGGTGCTCTTCAGGCGACCAACAACAACCACTTCTTCCAATGGCTTGTTAAAACTGAGGTCGCTGTCGGCCTCTTGCGCCACCGCCGAGACGGCGAGGCTAAGAGCGCTCAGGCTAAATGCCGGCAGCAACCCTTTTTTAATCATCTGCTTTTTCATCAGTAAAGACCTACTCGTATTTGACCTGTCTTCAACAGAAAGGGCGCCGTAAGGCGCCCTCTGTTTTACGGCTCTGGCGTTAGACTCTGCGTTCGCTTATTCGAACCACAGGCCTTGGCCGCGGTTAGCGGGGTCCAAGCCGTAGGCCCAACCCGCAGTCCAGTCATCGTCTTCGGTGACTGCGCCGATGAAGGCACGACCATCAGCGGGTGTTACTGTTGGGGCAGCACCGTTCACTTTCATGTCGGCCAGTGGCAGCGAGTAGAAGCCTTTCAGGATTTCCAGATTGGCATTCGCATCTGCAGTGGGATCTTCACCCGCTTCCAGCGACTGGTAAGTGTCGTTGCTGGCCTGCAAGAACTGCAGCTGCGTGGTGCCATTGGGCAGATCGCCGCCATCCGTCAGGTCCTGACAAGCAATTATGCTGCTCTCAATTTTCAGATCGCCATCTTGAGCCGCTTGCAGGCCTTCGTTGTCAATGCGCACACAGTAGTTGTAGTCGTCATCCGCCAGCTTCACATCACCTTTGTAAGCGGTGGTGATCAAGGCATTTTGGATAGTTGGGAAATGCGCTTCACGAATACGCATGCCCTGACCGGGATCATGAGTACCAGTACCGTTTGGCTGACCACTCACCTCTGTCGCGGATACGATACAAGTCAGGTTCTTGATGGTTGCCTGTGAGTTCAAGCCGCGCGCGATGAAGTCATCAATGGTTGCCTGGTCTTTGCTTGAGTAGCTGCCAATACCGTCAGACTCGACACAGCGGTTGCCATCGTTCTCAGACTGAATAACCAGTGCGTAGTCGATCGTGCCGCGGTAGCCTTCATCGATATCGATAGAGTCGTCACGCACGTACATGCCGATGTAGTGACCCACGTTTACCGCACCACCGAAGAACTCGATGCCGTCGTCGTAAGTTGAGTAGGCTTGCAGGTAATCAACCGTGGTGCCCGATCCAACAGCGTTGAAAGAAATACCGTTCAGCTCGTTGTCTTCCTCAACTTCGAAACCGGTGTGCTTAACAATGAAGTATTCCAGCGTACCCGAGCTATCTTCGTTGTTGTCACCGCCGTAATGCGTTTGGCCAGCACCCGCTTTACCTTCTGCAGCAACGTGACAGTCACTGGTCGCCAAGTTGTTGTTCGCAAAAGAGCCGGTGTAAGAACACTTATTGGTGACACCGAAGCCGTTAATGATCAAACCGCCCCACTGTTGCACGTCCTCAGCGCCAACGGAATCTTCCACAGCATCTGACACTGACGTGATAGTGATGGGCGCGTTCATCTCGCCTTCTGCAATGATTTGTGAACCGCGGTTAATCACCATGTAATCGTCGCTAGACTGGAAGGCCAACGTAGTGCCAGCTTCGATCTGAATGCTTGCACCGTCACCACCCTTGGTGATGCCTGCTGCATTCAAGTCTGCATCGTTATCGTAGTTTTTACCCACTACCAGGCTATCGCGGAAGATGTGCACACCGCCGTTGCTCAGCTTGGCAAATACAACCGGGTTGCCGGCAGGCGTTTCGATCGGGTTGGTCAGGCTCACAAAGTCAGGACCGTAGATGCAGTTCACACCGTCCAGGCTGCCTTGCTGGGTTACGCCGTTATCGCTATAAGACGCACAGGCATTGGAAGGCGTACCACCACCATTCCCGGTGCTGTTGTCTACAGAGTTGTTTTGGGCGTTGATATTAATATCACCGCCGCCACCACAGCCTACCAGCGCCATCGCTGAGGCCATTGCTGTCATTGCGAAAAGCTTTTTCATGGGAACTTATCTCCGGAACCTTTTAAATAGGGCATAGCTTGTTGTCGTTGAGGCGTATGTTAGGCAGGCAAAGTGACAACTCAGTGAATAAACTATGACGAAAATGTTTCAGCCGGTGTTTTTTGCTTATTTTTTAGACAAAGCCGCCATAAGAAGCTAATTTGTATTTGAATAACAAGGCCTTAGAGAACAACGCAGGGGCTCAGCGAGCCCCTGCCTGGTAAAAAACAGGGAGTAATGCCACCTGCAAGTCATAAAAATGTCATAAAACAGAAATACACTTGTCGCCGGTTTGTAACATAAGTGCCACTTCTTTCATTTTGGGTGCCTAAACAATGAAAACGATCTCTTCTTTAGCATGCAGCGCATCAATTGCAGCCTGCCTTGCAACCAGCCACGCCTTCGCCGATAACCAGCAGGACTCCGCCCTGCTGAAGCTTCTACAAGAAAAAGGCATTATCAGTGCCGAGGAAGCGCAATCACTGCAGGCCGAACAAGCGCGACGCGCACAACAGCAAGCGACCGTCAGCATGGGCAGCAAAGGCCTGAAGATTGAAAGTGCGGACAAGCAAGCCAGCATACAAATTGGCGGTCGCCTGCACGCCGACTACGCCACACACGACCACGAAGCGTTCGCCAACCAGGAAGATGCAATTGACGGCACACAAATCCGCCGCGCTCGTCTCTACGCTAAAGGCAAACTGAACGGTCGCTGGAAGTACGTATTGGAAAGTGACTTCGCGGGCAACAAGGTCAGCGTTAAAGACGCCAACCTGAGTTACAAACTGACCTCTGCCCCGATCACATTGACTGTCGGTAACCAAAAGCATGCGGTCAGCATGGAAGTAGAAGAAAGCTCTAACGACATAATGTTCACCGAGCGCTCACTGGTTGCTGCACTCACCACGCCCTACTTTGACCGCGCCATTGGCATCACAGCAGCCAGCGGTGGCAGCAACTGGCACGCTAAAGCCGGTTTGTTCGGCGACGGCATTTCTAATAATGATGCCGATGAAGGCCACGGTTTCGGCGCGCGCGCCAGCTTCGCCCCGGTTCTGAATGACAATACCGTTGTCCACGTGGGTGCATCTTATGGCCTGCGCAAAACCAGCGACGACGGTTTGGCGAATGGCAAGAGCCCCTCGTTCTCATATAAAACCACTAACTTCTCTGACCTTAAGCCCGTTAACGCCAGCGTTGCCGACATGGACAAGGTCGAGATAGGCGTTTTCGAATTTGCCGCCATGCACGGTGCGTGGTCGGTACAAAGTGAGATTGCAGCGAACAATGTTAGCCGTGACAGTGGCGACGACCTGAGCTTTTCCGCGCACTACGTGCAACTCGGCTACAGTATCTTTGGTGGTCAACGCCGCTACAAAGCGTCTGAAGGCGAATTTAAGTACTTCAATGTGAACACGCCATTCAATGCCAGCACCGGCGATTGGGGCGCATTGGAAGTCGCTGCACGCTTTGATCAAATTGATCTGGAAGATGACAATATCAGTGGCGGCGAAGCCAAGCGCTTTACCCTGGGTTTGAACTGGTATCTGAGCCGCAACATGCGCGTGCTGTTTGATTACAGCCGCAGCTACGACCTGGACGGCGGCGCGATCCAGAACGATAAAGGCGAGGTTGCTGACAACATCGACAGCTTTGCTATCCGCACACAGTGGGCGTTCTAAGCTAACGACCCCGGAAACAAAAAAGGCCATGCAGCAATGCATGGCCTTTTTTTATCACTCGATCTTGGCAGCAAAGCCTGAGATCGCCGCCGCTTACTTAGGCGAAGGGGTGGCGCAGTACGATAGTTTCAACGCGGTCTGGGCCGGTGGACACGATATCGATGGGCACATTCAACAACGCCTCAATGCGCTTGATATAGGCGCGGGCATTGTCGGGCAGCTCATCCAGCGACTTGGCACCCACTGTCGACTCAGACCAACCTGGCAGTTCTTCATACACTGGCGTGATTTGATCGTAGTCTTCACAATCAAATGGCGCAGAAATCGACTCGCCCGCAGCGTTGCGATAGTCCACACATACCTTCACAGTATCCAGGCCGTCGAGCACATCCAGCTTCGTCAGGCACAAGCCGGTTACACTATTGATACGCACTGATTGACGCAGGGCGACCGCATCAAACCAACCACAGCGGCGGGCACGACCGGTGGTTGCACCAAATTCATGCCCCTGCTTGGCCAGGTGCTCGCCCACATTGTCAGACAACTCCGTCGGGAACGGACCACTGCCCACACGCGTGGTATAGGCCTTGGTGATACCCAGCACGTAATCCAAGTACAGCGGACCAAAACCACTACCGGTCGCCGTGCCACCCGCGGTGGTATTGGACGAGGTGACAAAGGGGTAGGTGCCGTGGTCAATATCCAGCAATGATCCCTGAGCACCTTCAAACAAGATGTTGGCGCCCTCTTCGCGGTAGGCGTGCAAGGCACTGGTAACATCGACAACCATCGGGCGAAGCTGCTCAGCCATTTGCAGGGCTTCACCCAGGGTTTTTTGGTAATCAACCGCCTCTGCCTTGTAGTACTGCGTCAGAGTAAAGTTGTGATACTCCATCACTTCTTTCAGCTTTTCGGCAAAGCGCTCGGCATTAAATACATCACCCAGACGCAAGCCTCGGCGCGCCACTTTATCTTCGTAAGCCGGGCCGATACCGCGGCCGGTCGTGCCAATCTTGGCAGCGCCACGTGCTATCTCGCGGGCATTATCCAAAGCGATGTGATAAGGGAGAATCAGCGGGCAAGCGGGGCTTAAGCGCAGGCGCTCGCGAACTGGTACACCACGCTCTTCGAGCTCGGCCATTTCTTTGAGCAGGGCTTCTGGCGACAGCACCACACCGTTGCCAATCAGGCAGGTGACGCCTTCGCGCAAGATACCTGATGGAATCAAGTGAAGAACGGTTTTCTCACCGTCAATAACCAGAGTATGGCCGGCGTTATGGCCACCCTGAAACCGGGCGACCGCGTTGGCCTGATCCGTCAGCAGATCGACGATCTTGCCTTTGCCTTCATCACCCCACTGGGTGCCCAATACCACTACATTCTTACTCATATCCGCATCTCTGGATAACAGGTTGTGACTTAACCCAGTGGCTGTACTTGCCACTGGCCGTTCTGTTCAATTAATTGGCGATCACACGCTTCGCTAGGCTGCTGCCCCGGCAAACCCGCGACGACCTTTTCGCCCGCGTCTCGCAGCTGCTGTATTGCTTGCCACTGCTCAGCCGAGTCGCTGTGCGCCGCAAAAATTCCCTTCACTTCAGCCGGTGCCGCAACCAATGACAGCAGGGCTTTTAGATCAAGACTAAAACCGATAGCCGAGCGCGCGCGACCAAATACCTTGCCAATATCGTCATAGCGACCACCGGAGGCCAGCGCCTGTCCGTGCTCACTCACTAGCGCCGAAAACACCAAACCGGTGTGATAGTGGAAACCTCGGAGTTCGGCCAAGTCGAAGTAGAAACTGAGGGACGGCATGCGCGTCGTGAGGCGCTGCTGCAACGACTGTAGAGTGTGGATGGCATCAACCGCAGCCGGAATATTGGCGAACAGTTCAAGGCCGCGCTGCAATACATCATCGCCGCCGTGCAGGGCATTCAGGCCACTGAGCTGTTTAGCCGTTTCGCCATCAACCGCCAGCTCATCAATAAAGGTCCCTAATTCGGCAACGGCCTTGCGCTGTAATATGTCGAAATAGCGCTGCTCTTGCTCGTCACTGAGACCAGCGGCATCGACCACCGCCTGATAGACCGCCACGTGACCGATATCTAAGGTCAACTCGCTGAGGCCGGCAACGCGCAGCGTTTCCAGCATCAGACAAATAATTTCCAGGTCACTGGCCTGACTGTTGTCGCCGTATAACTCTGCACCGAGCTGGATCGGCGAGCGCGAAGCCAATGGCTTCTTCGGCCGGGTGTGCAGCACACTGCCCGCATAACAGAGACGCACCGGGCCTTCACGTTTTAAGCTGTGAGCATCAATACGCGCCGCCTGGGGGGTAATGTCTGCGCGCAGCCCCATCAGCCGACCGGTCAGCTGATCGGTGACCCGGAAGGTCATCAGGTCAATGTCGCTGCCCAAGCCAACCAGCAGTGACTCGGTGTATTCCAACATGGGTGGAACGATCAACTCGTAGCCCCAACGCTGGTATAGGTCTAGCAGTTTGCGGCGCAGGCTCTCTACCTGCTGAGCCTGTTCAGGCAGCAGTTCTTCCACTCCATCTGGGAGCAGCCAACGATCAACCAGGGTCATAAATCCACAATCTCTTGAAGTCAGCGCAAGACGCTCAGCATTAGCAGGCCGGTCACCATACTCAGCAGGCCCACCCACCTAACAGAACGGCTGTCTAAATCAGCCATGCGATAGGCCAGCATGCGCCAGCGGTCAGGACTCAGAAAGGGCAAAATGCCTTCAATGATCAGCACTAAGCTGAGGGCCACTGCCAATTCCTGCCACATTGATCCCACCCGCTAAAAACAAAAAATCCGCGCCAGGAAACGTGCTGCTTGCATGTCCCCTGCCCGGATTCGCGGATGATACCACAATCGCCGCCAATGGCGGCATTGGCAGGGCGCTTTCGACGCGCCGCTGCCAACTAGTCACATTACTTTACGCTGCCCTTTCTCAGATAGCGGAAGAATTCGCTGTCACTGTCCAGTACCAGCAGGTCGCCATCACCAGAGAATGACGCTTTGTACGCAGTAAGGCTGCGGACGAAGGCATAAAACTCGGGGTCGGCATTGTAGGCAGACGAGTAAATTTGTGCCGCCTGAGCGTCACCCTCACCGCGAATGACTTCCGCATCGCGGTAGGCGTTGGCTGCAATGATGGTGCGCTCGCGGTCCGCTGTGGCGCGAATTTTCTCGGCCAGCTCGCGCCCTGTTGAGCGCTGCTCGCGTGCCTCGCGCTCGCGCTCTGACTTCATCCGGTCAAATACCGACTGACTTACCTGCGAGGGCAAGTCGATACGCTTCACCCTGACATCGACCAACTCGATCCCGAATTCCGCCATCGTGATCTTGTTCAGCTCAGAGGTCAGATCCGTCATCAGCATGTCGCGCTCACCGGACACCACCTCGTGGAAGGTGCGCTCACCGAATTTATTCCGCAGGCCGGTGTTAATACGCTGAGCCAGCAGGCCCTCGGCGCGAATTTCCTCGCCGTTGGTGGCGGTGTAAAACGTTTCCGTGTCGGCAACACGCCACTTGGCATAGAAGTCTACGTCCAAGGGCTTCTTCTCATTCGTGAGAAAACGCTGAGTTGGCGCGTCCAGGGTTAAGATCCGACGCTCAAATTTGCGCACCACGTGCACAAACGGGGTTTTAACACCTAAACCGACCGCCACATCGGGGTCGACAATCTCACCGAACTTGAGCATTACCGCTCGCTCGGTTTCCTTGACAATAAACAGGGAGTTATAGCCAACGACCAATACCGCCAGCGCTAACAGTAATACCGTAAATTGACGATTTGCCATGATCAACGTCCCTCCCGGCGGCTAAACTGACTGTCCCGGCGCAACTGCTCTACAACCTTGTCGGTCAGCTGGCGAATATCCACCTCTTGGTCTCGCATAGGGCGAGAGGCCGCACGCTGGTTGGCCAGCTTGTCTAAGGGCAGATACATCATATTGTTGCCACCCTCTACGTCGACCATCACCTTGCTTGAATCTGCGTAAAGCGCCTGTAAAGCATCGATGTACAAGCGCTCACGAGTTACCTTTGGTGACTTCTTGTACTCTGCCACCAACTCGCTAAAGCGCTGAGCCTCACCCTCAGCCTTGGCAATGACTTGCTCTTTATATGCCTGAGCTTCTTCGAGTTGACGTTGTGCTGCACCACGCGCCTCAGGGATGATGCCGTTGGCATAGGCCTCGGCCTCGTTCTTGAGTCGCTCACGGTCTTCCTTCGCCCGCGTTACATCGTCAAACGCGTCCTGCACTTGCGACGGCGGCTGAGCGTCTTCGATATTCACTTTCGCCACCTGGATGCCGCTCTGGTAGGCAGTGAGGTAGTTCTGCATACGAGCCTGCGTTTCAATAGCGACCTGCTCACGCCCTTCAGTGATCACCTGATCCATTTTCGAGCTGCCCACCACATGGCGGAGCGCACTTTCCAGCGCGTGTTCCAAGCTCAATTCAGGACGCTTCACTTTCAGCAAAAAGTTAGCGGGATCCGAAACGGTGTACTGCACAGAGACTGAAATATCGACAATATTTTCGTCCTCAGTCAGCATTTGCCCGCGACTCGCGGCCGCACGAACCTTGGTGACGTTAATAATATTCACATCGTCGATAATCGGCGGCGCCCAACGCAAACCCGGCATCACCGTTTGTTGGTAGACACCCAGGCGCAACACCACCGCGCGCTCTTGCTGGTCTACCTGATAAAAACCAAATAGCGCCCACACTGCAACAGCCAACACCGCGAGGGCACCAATGCTGCCCATTCCCAGTTTTACGCCGCCGCCATTTCCACCCTGGCCGCTACTGCCACCACCGAAGAGGCTATTGAGCCGCTCTTGCAACTTTTTCAGCGCCTCGTCTAAGTCCGGCGGCCCTTGATTTTTGCCACCCCAAGGGTCGTTATCGCGACCACCACCCGGTTCATTCCAGGCCATAGTTTTCTCCTGTCCGTATGTCATTGCCCGCTTTCCGAAGAAAGCCAATGGCAGATTAAGACGCCAAGCTGTTGATTAGAGGGGCAGTCTAGCAGATTTACCCTGCCCTGCTAACGCCGTGTAGGCGACATTTCGTCACTGCTTTGCTGGATGTTGAGCGACGCTTCGCTCAGCGACTCAGCGGCTAAAAAACGTTGCCAATCGACCGACGGTAAGCGCAATTTCAGGTGAAAGCGCCCCGCTTCATCGAGCTGCTCAGACTGAATCGCATTGAGTTGATAGAGCCTGGCACGCAAGCGGCCGTCACTGGCATTGAGCACAAGCTCTGGCTCCACGATATCGCCACTGAGAATTTCTGCCAGCGCGTCACCCAACAGCTCCAGTCCTTGCTGGCGCTGCGCCGACAGCCACACCCGTGTCACATCACCGTGCTCGTTTCTTTCGATACGCGGCGTTGTACCCAATAGATCGGTTTTGTTATACACCTCCAGCACAGGAATGCTATCGGCACCAATCTCTTCCAATACATTCTTTACTTGCCGGACATTGTCACTGCGCTCCGGGTCGGCACAGTCGACCACGTGAACCAACAGATCCGCGAGCGTCGCCTCTTCCAGCGTTGCACGAAATGCCTCCACCAGCTTATGCGGCAAGTGGCGGATAAAACCCACCGTATCTGCCAGCACGACCGGCCCCACATCGTCGACTTGAATGCGACGCAGCGTAGGATCCAGGGTGGCGAACAATTGATCAGCGGCGTAGACCGTTGACTCAGTGAGCACATTGAACAAAGTGGACTTGCCCGCATTGGTGTAGCCGACCAGGGATACCGCGGGGATATCGGCGCGCTGCCGCGCACGGCGCGCTTGGTCTCGCTGACGCCGAACCTTCGATAAGCGCGATTGAATGCTTTTGATACGTGCACGCAGTAGGCGACGGTCGGTTTCGAGCTGGGTTTCGCCCGGTCCACGCAGACCGATACCGCCCTTCTGCCGCTCAAGGTGAGTCCAGCCACGAATCAGGCGAGTAGACATGTGCTCGAGCTGAGCGAGTTCGACTTGGAGTTTACCTTCGTGGGTACGGGCTCGCTGGGCGAAAATATCCAGAATCAGACCGGTGCGGTCGAGAACGCGACACTGAAGTTCGCGCTCAATATTTCGCTCTTGGCTTGGCGACAGCGCATGGTTAAACAGTACCAGCTCGCCGTCGTGGTCTTGCAGAGCTTGACGAATTTCCGCGAGCTTTCCCGACCCAACGAAAGATCGGGGGTCGGGATGCTGACGCTGCCCCGTAATGAACGCAACGGGATCACCGCCCGCCGAGGTAACGAGCTGAACAAATTCGTCGGCGTCTTCACGCTCATCCTCACTATTAAGGTTCAGATGAACAAGTATTGCCCGCTCACCTGAGTTGGGTCGTTCAAAAAGCAAGAATGAACCTCAATAATACCGCGCGAATTATTCGCTTTCTTGCTCGTCGTCTTCTGGCGGATGAGCCATCGGCAGGCGAACAACACGAGAGGGCACAACGGTGGAAATCGCGTGCTTGTAGACCATCTGGCTTACCGTATTCTTCAGCAAGACAACAAACTGATCGAAGGACTCAATCTGTCCCTGCAGCTTAATACCATTTACCAGGTAAATGGATACCGGAATCCGTTCCTTGCGAAGAATATTCAGATAAGGGTCTTGTAAGCTATGCCCTTTTGACATGGTAAGCCTCCTTGTCGCCCAACGTGGGCCAAAAAAATCGAGAAAAGATGCAAGTTGTTGACTACTTAGGATAGAACAAGTTCGCGCATCAAAGTAATTAGTTGGCAGTATACCGCAAGTCAATCGCTTATAGCATTGCCGAGCGCCCTTATAACCGTTTTTAATTGCTGGTCTCTGCTCGCATTTGTGTCGAGCCAACACAGCTCCGGCCACGCGCGCAACCAGGTCATTTGACGTTTTGCCAACTGCCGGGTCGCGATCAACGCTTTTTCAAAGGCCGTATCAAGGTCGAAATCACCGCGCAGGTACTGCCAAACCTGCCGATAACCCACCGCGCGCATGGCTGGCAAGTCATCTGTCAGGTCACCGCGCGCCATTAAGGCCCGCACCTCATCGACAAAACCGTGCTCGAACATGTGCTGCAACCTCAGCTCTATACGGCGGTGCAGCTCGAGCCGATCGGACGGTGCGATGGCAAACTGATGACAATGCCAAGGCAGGGCGACCGCCTGCTGGCGCGCGCGCCACTCAGTCATCGTGACCCCGCTGACGCGATAAACCTCCAGAGCTCGACTTAGGCGCTGACTGTGATTGGGGTGAATAAGGGCCGCGCTTTCCGGGTCGATTCTCGCCAATTCGGCGTGCACAGCCGGCCAGCCTCCCTCTTCGGCCATCAGCGCTATCTCGGCGCGCACTGCAGCGTCAGCGGCGGGCATATCGGCGAGCCCTTCGAGCAAGGCCTTGAAGTACAACATGGTTCCCCCAACCAGCAGGGGGATGCGCCCGCTATCCTGTATTCGCTGCATTTCGCGCAACGCATCGCGACGAAACTCCGCCGCCGAATAGGCGTGACTGGGCTCGCAGATATCAATAAGGGCATGGGGGTATCTGGCCAACTCATCGGCACTAGGCTTAGCGCTGCCAATGTCCAAGCCGCGATAAACCAATGCCGAGTCCACACTGATCAACTCACAGGGCAACTCGTCGCACAGCGCCATTGCAAGATCGGTTTTGCCGGAGGCGGTCGGCCCCATCAAACACAGGGCCGGCGGTAAATGATCAACGGCCACGCAGAAACCACTTATCGAGTTCAGCCAATCCCACTTGCACCCAAGTGGGACGCCCATGGTTACACTGGCCACTGCGCTCGGTGGCTTCCATGTCGCGAAGCAGAGCGTTCATTTCCGGGATAGTCAGGCGGCGATTTGCGCGCACCGAGCCGTGACAGGCCATCGTGGAGAGGATCTCATTGATATGGGCGGCAATGCGGTCAGAGCTGCCATATTCCAACAGGTCCGCAATCACATCTCTCACCAGCTGTTCCACCTGACTGTTTGCCAGCATAACCGGCAACTCCCTGACCACCAGGGACTCTGTCGACGCCCGTTCCACCGACAAACCAAGCTCGGAGAAAACCGCCGCGTGCTGTTCTGCGCAGTCGGCCTCGCGCTCACTGACCGCCAGGCTCTGCGGCACCAACAGTGGCTGACTACGCAGACCCTCGCCCTCTCGGGCTGCTTTCATGCGCTCGTAGGTAATGCGCTCATGCGCTGCATGCATGTCCACCAACACCATGCCCTCGGCGTTTTCGGCCAGGATATACACCCCTTTTAACTGAGCCAAGGCGTAGCCCAGGGGCGGAATTTCCGCATCCGAGCTCCCCCCCATCGGCTCTTGCAAGCGCTGGTAGGCCGGTACCTGATCGGCAACCCTGCCCGGCGCGAAGGCATTTTGGCTTTGATAGCCGCCGCTGTGCATTGGCGGGGTCGGCGCGGTTGACGGCGCACCACCCTCCGCTTCGCGCAAGGGCATCGCCGACTGCTGTTGGGGCATATCCCGCAGGGGTTCGGCGGTATTGCCAGGCAGCGCGGCATTTTGTGCCACGGTATCCGGGCGCACATCGGCAAGGGTTTTATGTAAGGTGCGGAAAATAAAGTCGTGAACACTGCGCCCGTCGCGAAAGCGCACTTCGTGCTTGGTGGGGTGCACGTTGACATCGACCAATGCGGGATCGAGCTCCAGGTAGAGCACAAAAGCAGGGTGACGACCGTGAAACAGCACGTCGCGGTATGCCTGGCGCACCGCATGGGCGACAAGGCGATCGCGAATATAGCGACCGTTCACATAGAAATGTTGCAAGTCCGCCTGACTTCGCGAAAATCCCGGCAAGGCGACCCAGCCCCACAGGCGCAAACCGATCGCAGAGCGGTCGATGAACAGCGCATTTTCCATAAACGCCGGGCCACAGACTGCCGCCAAACGGCGCTCTTGTTCCAGCTGACTGGCAGCTGGCTTTAAACTGTGCACGGCCCTGCCGTTATGGCGCAACGAAAAGCCCACGTCAAAGCGCCCCAGCGCCTGCCGCTTCATCACCTCATCCAGGTGCCCGAACTCCGTCTTTTCGGTGCGCAGGAATTTACGCCGTGCGGGCGTGTTGAAAAATAAGTCGCGCACTTCAACGGTGGTACCGCGCGGGTGGGCCACTGGCTCAAGCACCGCGCTCATATCACGCCCTTCCGATCGCGCCGCCCACGCGCTCTCTGCATCTTCGGTGGCACTGCTAAGGCATAGCCGCGACACCGAACTGATACTCGCCAAGGCCTCGCCGCGAAACCCCAAGCTCGCCACAGATTCCAGGTCGCTTAATTCCGCTATTTTACTGGTGGCGTGGCGACTGAGCGCCAACGGCAGATCGTCTTTCGCGATACCGCTACCGTCATCGCGAACGCGGATAAGCTTAACGCCGCCATCTTCAACCTCAAGGTCGATACGGCGCGCACCAGCGTCGAGGCTGTTTTCCACCAATTCTTTTACAACAGAGGCTGGGCGTTCCACCACCTCGCCGGCGGCAATTTGGTTTGCCAGGCGAGGGTCGAGCAATCTGATATGGGTCATTTTGTCGCTGGTATTTGGATTTTTTGACCGACGCGAATACTGCTGCCGGATAAACCGTTGTGACGCTGGAGGTCAGCAACGCTGATGTTGTGACGCGCGCCAATGGCCGACAGTGTGTCGCCGCTGGCAATCACGTATTCTCTCGCCCCGTTAGGCTTGGCGGCATCGCCACGCTTCACCGCAGCAAAGTAAGTATCGGGCGGCGGGCTCTCGCGAAAATAGCGGTCGATACCTTCGAATATCGCTTGCGCCATTTGATTCTGGTAGCGGCTGGTCTTGAGCTTGCGGGCCTCACCGGGGTTTGAAATAAACCCGGTTTCAACGAGCAAGGACGGAATATCGGGGGACTTCAACACCGCGAAACCCGCCTGTTCAACGCGCTTGCTATGCAGCCGGGAAATTTTGCCCATTTCGCCCAATAGTTGCGCGCCAACACTCAGGCTCGCATCAAGGGTCGCAGTCATCGACAAGTCGGTCAGCACACCGGCCAGCACATGATCTTTGTCAGACAAACTGACACCACCCACCAAGTCAGCCTGGTTCTCGCGCTTGGCGAGAATTCGCGCCGACGCGCTGGTAGCCCCGCGCTTGGACAGGGCATACACCGAACTGCCATTGGCGCTGGAATGGGTAAACGCATCGGCGTGAATCGATACAAAGAAATCCGCCTGCGCCTTGCGCGCAAGCTGCCGCCGCTTCGCCAAGCCCACATAGTAGTCGCCGTCGCGAATCATCACGACGCGATAACCGCGCTTGCTTTTAAACTTGGCTTCAAGCTTCTTGGCGATGCGGAAAACCACATCTTTTTCCTGCAGCCTACCTGGCCCAATGGCGCCCGGGTCTTCGCCGCCGTGCCCGGCATCAATGGCAATGACCACATCTCGCTGGGAGCTTTGCTCAACACTTTTGACTACCGTGGGCTCAGTGCCGCGTTGCTGGTCGAGAAAATCGACGACCAAGCGGTCACTTTGGCCGGCGCTGGCGGGCAGCAGAAAACTGCGGACCTGCACACTTTTACTCAGATCGAACACCACCCGCAGCTTGCCATCCGGCTTCTCTGCGTGACGCAAGCGCACGATGGGGCTGTTTTCAAATTCGGGAATGGCGCCGCCCACATTGAACCGCGCTTTAGAGAGGTCAACAACCAGTCGGTCGGGCTTATCGAGGGTAATGACTTCATGACTAACGGGAGCAGACAGATCGAAGACCACTCGACTATGGTCCGGCGCCCGCCAAAAGCGAACGTCGCGCACCTCTGCTGCACTGCTCAGCGTGGCGACCAGCATAGTCCAGAACAGAACAACAATATGGATGGGTTTCATAGCGCTTTTATCTGCGTAACGATGCGACGGCCACGCTCACTGAGAGCTTGCACAACAAGGCGGCGACCGACTCCCTGTTGTTCGATGTTAACCTGTATATCCGGGCTTGGCAAAACACCCGCACCGCGCTCCGGCCACTCAATTAACGCGATGCTGTCGTCGGAAAAATAGTCTCGAAGCCCCATATACTCGAGCTCTTCCGGGTCGCCTAAACGGTATAAATCAAAGTGATAAACCGTGACAGTGGCAAGCTCATAGGGCTCAACCAGTGTATATGTTGGGCTCTTCACGGCCCCGGTGTGTCCATAGGCATATAGGACACCCCGGCAAAAGGTGGTTTTACCCGCACCGAGATCGCCGTCGAGATAAACCACCGTTGCCATTTCCAGGCAGCGACCCAAACGCTCACCCGCGGCAACGGTTTCAGCTTCGTTTGCCAGCTGAATTTCAATGTCCATTCATCACTCCGCGCAATTGCGCCACTAAGTCCATCGCCAGCAAGCCTCGCTCACCGTGTTGTGCCGCTCTATCGGCCGCGCGGCAATGCAACGCCGCCGCAAGCCGGCAAGCAGTAACGGCGTCGAGGTGCTGAGCGAGCAGGGCCGCGATCATACCGCTCAACACATCCCCCATTCCACCGCTGGCCATTCCGGGATTTCCCCCTTCATTCACCCAACAGGTCACGCCGTCGCTAATAACCGTGCCCGCCCCCTTCAACAACACCACCGCCCGATAGCGCTTGGCCAAAGCTTTGCAACTGCTAAACCGGTCTGCTTGCACCTCAGCAACAGAACATTTCAACAGGCGCGCCGCCTCTCCTGGGTGAGGCGTCATGACGAGAATTCTATCTGGCTGCTGGGCGCATTGCTCGTCGAAGCGGGTAGCATCAGCAGCGAGAATATTGAGTGCATCGGCATCAAGCAATAAGGGGGCCTGCGCTTGCAGGCAATCATTGAGCAAGGTCTTGCCCCACACCTGCTGCCCAAGGCCGGGCCCAACAGCGAGCACCGAAGCTCGCCCCAATGCCTCCGCCCATGCCTGTGCATCCGCCCCCGGGTATGCCATGACCTCTGGGCGCTGCGACAACAGCGGCGCCACGTGCTCTGGTCGCGTTACACAAGAGACCAGCCCCGCGCCGCAGCGCGCCGCCGCCGAGGCGGCCAACACCACTGCCCCGGCTGTGCCGTAGTCGCCACCCGCAACCAAGACGTGGCCATACATTCCCTTGTGCGCGGCAACGGGGCGCGCCCCCCACTGGCGCAATTCGGCATCCACATCTGTGCGCCAGGCTGACGGCTCAGTGTGCTCAAATATACGCGTCTCAATGCCGAGTCCATCGAGACGCAACGCGCCGCAATGCTGACTGGCCAGCCCGGTAAACAAGCCCTGCTTCCAGGCGATAAAACTCAGCGTTAGCGACGCCTTGATCGCTAAACCTTCGCGCATCCCGGTATCGCAATTCAGGCCCGAGGGCGCGTCGATTGCCAGCACGGGGCAGCCAGCGGCATTAATCGCCTCGATTGCGAGCCGGTACTGCCCCCGCAGCGGCCCTGAAAATCCAGTACCGAGCAAGGCGTCCACAACCACCGCACCGGCTGTCGGCGACTGCCCGTCCCACAGCTGTACATTCACCCCGGCGTCGCAGGCCAACTCCCTCGCAATATTGGCGTCTCCCCGCGAGGTTTCGCTGAAGGCCCAGCAGCGCACCGCCATCCCCGACTGGGCCGCCAACGCCGCCACGATATAGCCATCGCCACCGTTATTACCGCCACCGCAAAAAATATCGATAGGACTATGCTGAGGCCAGCGCTGCTGCAAACAGGCGAATGCTGCCGCCCCGGCTCGGTGCATCAATTCAAAGCCCGGCGTACCGGCAGCGATCGCTTTTCGATCAAACTCCTGCACCTGCTCCGCTGTGTACAGAGCCAAAGACCCAGCCGCCGCACGCATTGATCGATCCATTTCCCGCTCCCAGGCGTGTAGAATATCCTTCCATGATAGCGCGCATCCATTTTGCAGGCAGCCCATGAGCAAAGTACTCAGCCCAGAGGCCCTGGCCGACCTCGCCACACAGCTAAAACAGTGGGGGAAGGAGCTGGGGTTTGCCCACATCGGCATTGGCCCGGCGGAGCCTTCACACCACGCTGAACGGCTGACGCAGTGGCTTGCAAAGGGCTTTCACGGTGAGATGCACTACATGGCAGAACGGGAGTCCCTGCGCCGCGCCCCTGAATCCCTGCTCCCCGGCACGCTGCGCGTCATCAGTGCACGCATGGATTACCGGCCGGAGGCCAGCGATGCACTGCAAATACTCAAGCGAGCTGACAAGGCCTATATTTCTCGCTACGCGCTGGGCCGCGACTATCACAAGCTGATTCGCAAACGACTGGCACAGCTCGCTGACCGCTTAGGAGGCCAGCAACAGCGGGCCTTCGTCGATAGCGCCCCAGTATTGGAACGCGGCTTCGCCGAGCAGGCCGGCCTGGGGTGGATCGGCAAGAACACAATGCTTATTAATTCGCGGGCAGGTTCGTGGTTCTTTCTGGGAGAAATCTACACAGATCTCGCCCTTCCCATCGACCCGCCGCAGGAAACCGGCCACTGCGGCAGCTGCCAAGCTTGCTTGGACGACTGCCCAACACAGGCCATCGTCGCCCCTTATCAAGTCGATGCCAGACGCTGTATTTCCTACTTAACTATCGAGCTAAAGGGCGCCATTCCAGAGGACTTGCGACCCGCGATGGGCAACCGCGTCTTCGGCTGCGACGACTGCCAATTGGTATGCCCGTGGAATAAATTTTCCCAGCCAACCAGCGAGCCGGACTTCGCCCCTCGCCATCAATTAGATGACCGCGAGCTGCTCGACCTGTTCCTTTGGACCGAAGAGGAATTTCTGAGCCGCACAGCGGGCTCGCCGATACGGCGCATCGGCTACCAACGCTGGCTGCGCAACCTCGCTGTCGGTCTTGGCAATGCACCGTTCAACCCTGACATTGTTGCCGGCCTAAAAAAACAGCGGCCACAGGCAGAGCCCATGGCCGCTGAACATATCGACTGGGCCCTAGCGCGGCAACAACACACCGACACCCTGGCCCACTCACACTAAGTTTATAGCGGGCGCGAGAAACTGAAGATCAGTGCTTCCCGACCTTCTGCCTCGTCACTGTACTCAACACTGGCCGCAATACGGGAGCTACCCAGTGCCGCGCTGATGCCGACACTGGCCTCGACGTAATCTTCGCCATCCTCACGATACGACGGCATTTGATAATCACCGAAACCGAGATTGCGATTGCGCCCGGTTACCGTCTCGTCATGATCTTCCATTTCCGTCGCTGCAAACACTTCGGCAAAGCCGCGCACACCGTCGCCCAGTGCCACCCCTGCCAACAGCCCGGCTCGGAATACCTGGCTGTCGCGGCGCTGCTCACCCCACTCGGTATTGGCCACCGCCGCACCCGATTCACGATAGCTATCAACTTCAGCTTTCATCCAACGCCAGCCAACAGCGGGCCGCAGTGAGATACTACTGTCGCCAAGAACTTCGTAGCTAAGCAGGCCATCGAGATGCCAGCCGAAACCATTCGTGCCACCTTTGGCCGTTAAGGTCTGCGGCCCCAGCTTGACGTCCCGGTCGAGGCTGTCGTAATCCACCACGCTCAAGCCCGCGGCACCTTGCAACAACCAACCGCCATCGCGATAGCTCAACAGGCCGCTAAGCCCAACACTCGTCGCCGAAAAATCCGTGCGCGCGGATTCTGACTCGTGATCGCCAAAACTGAGCACCACCGCAGAGTCGAGCTGCTCACTCAAGGGGCTGCTAAAACCGATATTCAAGCTGCGGCTATCATTTTCAGCAACGCGCTCTGCGTCCAGGCCAACACCGCTGATCGTCCACCGCGATTCGCCCGGAGAGGCCTGCTGCTGGCGCCGCAATTCCGTTGTTGCACCGCGCTGACTGCGCACAATGTCCAAACCGAGCTCCGGAATTAGGCCAACGTCTTGCGGGCCATTCACTACGCTAATGAGGTAGTCACCCGTAATTGCCCCCATCTGCGCCGTGGGGTGCACACCGTCATTGAAGATCAGCACATCCGGGTTGGGGTTGCTGCCATCAATGCCGAATATCGGGTGCTCAACACAGTCATTGCCTGAATCGTCAAAGCACATATAACGCTGATCGAAGCCAGCCAGCGGCCCAAACGCGGGGTTGGTGCCGCTGACGAAGCCAAAGGCCTCGGCATTATCGGAAACGTAGCTGATCAACCCCGCCAGATCGACGGGAACGAGGTTTGCGCTGCCAAAAGCAGAAAATGCCTCCAGCGCACTGTTATAGCCGGCAGCACCTGCCGAGGCGGCCGCCGCACTGCCCGGCGCACCGAGGTCCTGAGCCTGCAATGCCGCCGTCTGACCGAGGTCTGGCAAGTTAGCGAACAGAATATAGTTCGCCCCGGCGTCACTCAGCGCTTGTGCAGCCGCAAGCAGTGTGCGCGCTGAATTAATAATAGACGCCTGATCAGTGGCCGTGCCGTTTAAAAAGTCGTTACCACCGCCATCAATTAGCACCAATGCATCGGGGTCGATACGCGGGGTCTCATTGAGAAAAGCCTGACGTGCAACCGCACCGCCGGCCGGTAGCGCCAGGCCCGTGCCGTTAATTGAGTTGAGTATATCTGCGGTTTCATAGCCGCCGACCGCCCAGTTTGTGCCACCCGCAGCGGCCGGCGCACTGAGCAGCGTTAAGGCTTCGCCCAGATATTGCGGCGCAATACGCGCATAGTCTCCGACGGTGAAGTCGCCATTGCCATCGCCCACGCGGTTGGTAAATCGCAACCCGAGGTTGCCGCTATCTAACAGGCTGTCGCCAAAGATATATAAATTGCTGTAGCTGACGTCAGCATGCACCGGCAACGCCAGCGCAGCCGCTATGCTTAAAGGAAGGAGTTTTTTCATTGTGGTCCCCACGTATTATTGTTTTCACCAACACTGTTGCGCCCGACAATTCGCTGCACTAATAGCAACATAGCAGAGCTTTTCAACGATGCTTGGTTCTGTTGCCAGTCAACGCGACTGACATACATTATTTAATACGTGGTTTTACTTAAACGGGTTCGAAAAGCTTCGAAATAGTATTGAGAAGCTGGGATATTCCAGCAATTACTGAAGACGAAGAAAGTGCTCCCGGTAATATTTCAGCTCGGCAATTGAGTCGCGAATATCATCCAGCGCCAAGTGGCTGGCTTTTTTGCTCAGGCCACTCATCAGCTCGGGGCGCCAGCGCCGCGCCAACTCTTTGAGCGTACTGACATCGAGATTGCGGTAGTGGAAATACGCCTCCAGCTTGGGCATTTCACGTGCCAGAAAGCGCCGGTCCTGGCAGATGCTGTTGCCACACATCGGCGAGGCGCCCTTATCGACATGCTTATCGAGGAACTCCAGCGTCAGCCGCTCGGCCTCCGCCACCGTCATGCAGGTTTCCTTCACGCGCTTGATAAGCCCTGACTGCCCGTGCTGAGTCGTATTCCACTCATCCATACCCGCCAGCACTTCATCGCTTTGATGGATCGCCAATACCGGCCCTTCGGCCAGCGTATTCAGCTCCGGGTCGGTCACGATCGTGGCAATTTCAATAATGTGATCGTTCTGAGTATCCAGACCGGTCATTTCCAGATCAATCCAGATTAAATTCATCGCCTTGGACATTGCCTCACCTCCACAGAACAGAAATCTCCCTTACCGGGCAGTATCTGCTGGATTGTAACAGCTCATACGTTAATATGAGCGCTGTTCACGCAGGGTCGGGCATGAGTAAACGCCGAATAAGCCGCCAGCAGAGATGGCGCATAGAAAAAATTCAATCTGAACGCAGCGAACGCGCACGCCGCAGGGCCGCCGATACTGAGGCAGCGTTGAGCGAGGGCGAGCTGGGTGACGAACAAACCGGCATTGTTGTCAGTCACTTCGGCCAACAGCTGGATGTTGAAGGACAAACCGGCGAACAGCAGCGCTGTCATGTCCGCAGCAACATCGACGGTTTGGTCACTGGTGACCAGGTCATCTGGCGGCCGGGCAAGCCCACTGGCGTGGTGGTTGCTCGCGAACCTCGCCGGTCACTACTGTCCCGCCCCGATAACTTCAATCGTTTAAAGCCTGTCGCCGCCAATATTGACCGTATTGTTATCGTGATTGCGCCCGAGCCGCTGGCCCACGCCAATCTGATCGATCGCTACCTTGTCGCGGCGGAACACAGTGATATTACGCCGGTACTGCTGCTTAATAAGTCAGATCTCATCGACCCGGAGGGCAACGCCAGCTTGCTCAACATGGTGCAGCGCTATCGCGACATCGGCTACGACGTGCTCACCGCATCCTGCGCCAGTGAAGGCGGCCTCAGCGACTTAAAAGCCCTGCTGGACGGCCATATCAGTGCCTTTGTCGGCCAATCTGGTGTCGGCAAATCCTCGCTCGTCAACGCCTTATTACCCGGCACTGACAGCCGAGTCGGCGCACTCTCAGAGGCCACAGCCAAGGGTCGCCATACCACCACCACCGCGCGGCTTTACCACTTCCCCGGAGGCGGCAGCTTGATCGACTCACCGGGAATTCGTGAGTTTGCGCTGTGGAACCTTGAACCAGAGCAGGTTCTGCAAGGGTTTAAAGAATTCCGGCCGTTTATCGGCCTGTGCCGTTTTCGAGATTGCCAGCACCAACAGGAACCGGGCTGCGCGCTTCGCGAGGCTGTCGAGGGCGGTGACATCACTGCGCAGCGCTTCGCCAGCTACCAACAAATTATTGCCAGCATAAGCGGCGATTAACGGCAGCGGCGAGCTCAGGAACTGCTGCGACAGAGGCATCGCAGCACCGCCGCGCTAGCTGTTACAATCCGCCGAAACAGGAGGGAACGCTATGAGTGACTTACCACTACTTATTGAGACCGAAGCGCTTGTATCCGCGCTTGACCAGCCAGATTTGCTGATTGTTGATACCAGTAGCCGCGACAACTACCTCCGCCACCATATCCCCGGCGCCGTGCATATTGCCCCCTCGGAACTACAGCGCGGCGAA
This sequence comes from Spongiibacter sp. C9W, assembly GCF_057370015.1. Lineage (NCBI taxonomy): Bacteria > Pseudomonadati > Pseudomonadota > Gammaproteobacteria > Cellvibrionales > Spongiibacteraceae > Spongiibacter > Spongiibacter sp. C9W. Next base: position 2,646,400 of record NZ_CM170672.1, on the reverse strand, counting down.
AAGCCAGCCGTCGGCAAAATTCCCCGCGAAGCGGACCTACAGGCGCTGTTCTCGCGCATCGGGCTCCGCCCCGAACACCATGTTGTTGCCTACGACGACGAAGGCGGCGGCTGGGCTGGACGCCTGATCTGGACCCTGGATGCTATTGGCCATCACAACTACTCCTACCTCAATGGCGGTTTGCACGCCTGGCTAGCCGGTGGCCACCCAACCGAAAACGGCGAACACGACGTGCCCAGCAGCGACATCAGCATCCATATTGACAGCACGCCAATCGCTGAGATCGAAGGCTTTATCAACCTTCTTGGCAATAGCCAGCTCGCCATATGGGATGCTCGCAGCGCCGAGGAGTATCGCGGTGAAAAAGTGCTGGCTGCGCGGGGCGGCCACATTCCCGGTGCCGTCAACCTGGACTGGCTGGCACTGATGGACAAAGACAATGACTTCCGCCTGAAAGACCTTGGCGAACTGGAAGCCCAGTTGCAGGCACTGGGCATTACCCGTGACCGCACCGTTATCACCCACTGCCAAACCCATCACCGCTCGGGCCTGAGCTATCTATTGATGAAGATACTTGGCTACCCCCATATCAAGGCCTATGACGGCTCGTGGGGAGAGTGGGGTAATCGCGACGACACGCCTATCAACACCGGCGACGCTCCCTAGAACATTCTTTTATACACTGCCAATGTAGAGGCGACATCGTGAACACTGTTTTTATTATTCTGCAACACCTGCTTCCCCAGCATTTATTGTCGCGCCTTGTCGGGCGGCTGGCGGAGTGTCGCAGCCCTTGGCTAAAAAACATCTTGATCAGCCAATTCATCCGGCAGTACAAGGTCAACATGGAGGAAGCCGCAGCGGACAGCCCGCAGGACTACGCCAACTTCAATGACTTTTTTACCCGCGCGCTGCGCGATGGCGCGCGCCCAATCGACGACAAAGCGGAAACCCTGTGCTGCCCAGCTGACGGTGCCATCAGCCAGTTAGGTCGCATTCACGACGGCCGTATTTTTCAGGCCAAGGGCCAGGACTACAGCCTGAATACCCTGCTCGGTGGCGACGAGGCGCTCAGCGAAACCTTTCGCGATGGTAGCTTTGCAACTATTTATCTGTCTCCCCGCGACTACCACCGTGTTCACATGCCGATCACCGGCACCCTGCGCAGCATGACTTACATCCCCGGCAAGCTGTTTTCAGTAAACACCACTACCGCTGAAAGCGTGCGCAGCCTTTTTGCTCGTAACGAGCGGGCGGTGTGTATTTTTGATACCGAGGCCGGCCCGATGGCAATGATTTTGGTGGGCGCCATGATTGTCGCGGGCATTGAGACGGTATGGGCGGGCCAGGTTGCACCCCCTCCACGGGAAATTACCACCCGCCAGTACCAGGAAACTGAAGCCGCACCCGTACTGCAAAAAGGCGAAGAAATGGGGCGCTTTAAACTGGGGTCAACGGTGATTTTGCTATTCGGCAAAGACCAAGTGGATTGGCTGGAGCAGTATGAAGCCCTAACCCCCACGCGACTTGGCGAGGCCCTGGCGCGTCGACGCTAGAAAACCCGCCCCCAACCAACGAGTCGGCTTTCGCGCCCGTGTAAAGCCCCGCTGGATCACACCCGGTCCAGCGGAAAAGCCACAACCTCGTCGATGCGCGAGCTGCTTGTCGCCAGCATTAATAAGCGGTCCAGCCCCACGGCAACACCACAACATTCGGGCAAACCGGCCTGCATCGCCGACAGCAGGTTGCGGTCAATCGGCGGCAATGTTTGACCGCTTGCCTTACGCTGCTGGTGATCGCGACGTATGCGCCGCAGCAACTCACCGGCGTCGCGCAACTCGTCGTAACCATTCGCCAACTCTAAACCGCCACAGAACGCCTCAAAGCGCCGCGCGACCGATTGCCCCTGAGCATCAATGGCAATATTGGCAAGGGCGGCTTGCGACTCGGGAAAATCCACCACGAAGGTAATAGCCTCGCCGTCAAAGCTCGGCTCGACAACTGCCGACATGATCAACTGCAGCCAGGTATCACGCTCATCGCTGTCGAAGTTGATATCCATATGCTGTGAGGCACAGTCTCGCAACGCATCGAGGCTGGCGGTATGCGGGTCCAGGCCTACCGCGGTTAAGAACGCCGACCGGTAAGTCATGTGCTCCACGGCTTTATCGCCAACGGCCAAGCGAATAACCGCAGCGACCTCATCCATCAGTGATTCGAGCGCTACGCCCGGCTCGTACCACTCGAGCATGGTGAACTCAGGGTTGTGACGAGCGCCGTGCTCGCTGCCACGAAACGCCTTACAGATTTGAAAAATCGCGCCGCTGCCAGCAGCGAGCAGACGCTTCATGGCATATTCGGGGGAGGTCTGTAAGTAGAAAGGATGGTCGCCCGACAGCGGATTTGCTGTGGCAATGGCGTCAATATGGGGGTCGGTTACCGGCGAAGAGGCCAGCAGTGGCGTTTCAACTTCCATCACACCGCGCTCGGCAAAGCGGGTGCGCAGCGCGGCGTATAGCGCGGCCCTGCTGCGCAGGGCCACCATCGACGCACTGGGGCGCCAGTCTCTCAATTAGCTTTTCACCCGGCTAACATATTCACCGCTGCGGGTGTCAACGCGAATCACTTCACCCTGGCTGATGAACAGCGGAACCTTTACCACGGCTCCGGTGCTCAGGTGGGCCGGCTTGGTACCACCCTGCGCGGTATCGCCTTTCAGGCCGGGATCGGTTTCGACAATTTCCAACTCCACGAAGTTTGGCGGAGTCACCGACAGGGGCGCACCGTTGTACAGGGTCACGGTGCAAACGTCCTGCTCTTTCAACCATTGAGCGGCATCGCCAACAGCCTTCTCATCGGCTTGTACCTGCTCGAAATTGGTGGGGTCCATAAAGTGGAAAAACTCGCCATCGCTGTAGAGGTATTCCATTTCATGATCCATCACGTCGGCGCCCTCAAGGGACTCACCCGATTTAAACGTACGCTCCCACACCCGTCCGGTGTTAAGGTTGCGCAGCTTCACGCGGTTGAACGCCTGCCCCTTTCCGGGTTTTACAAATTCATTGTCTAGAATTGAACAGGGCTCACCGTCGAGCATCACTTTCAATCCAGAGCGAAATTCATTGGTAGAATAGCTGGCCATGATTATCCTCAGCGACTGGGCTTTAGCGTATTTTTAAAAGGGCGACATGATACCTCTTAACGCGCCACATTGGCAGACTACAGATTGGCAACAGCAATACCGCGACATGATCCGCAGCCCGGAACAGCTCTGGCAGCGGTTAGCACTCGACCCCGGTGACCGCCCGGATATTCAGACTGCGCTTGCCGACTTTCCATTGCGCGTCACCGAGGCCTTTGTCGCAAAAATGCAGCCAGGCGACTGGAACGACCCTCTGCTGCTGCAAATATTGCCACAAGCACAAGAGCTGAACGATCAGCCCGGCTACAGCAATGACCCCTTGCAGGAAGCGGCCAGCAATCCAGTACCCGGGCTTATCCACAAATACCGCGGCCGCGTCCTGATGGTGACCACCCCCGCCTGCGCCGTTCACTGTCGCTACTGCTTTCGCCGCGCCTTTCCCTACAACGACAATCGCGCAAGTCAGGACGACTGGCGCGCGGCGCTGGACTATATCAGCGCTCACCCTGAGATAAATGAAGTTATTCTAAGCGGCGGCGACCCCCTGTCGGCGCCGGATGACTACCTTCACCAGCTTGTTGACCGCCTGGCGGCCCTGCCACAAATCAATACCCTGCGGCTGCACACACGCCTGCCACTGGTTTTACCAGCGAGAATAACCCACGGGCTGATTGATGCCCTGACGCGGCCGCAATTACACACCGTCATCGTTGTGCACGCCAATCATCCCAATGAGATCGACAGCGACACTGTCACCGCACTGCTAGAATTAAAGCGGGCCGGATTCACGCTTCTCAACCAGAGCGTGCTGCTTAAAGGAGTGAACGACTGCGCAAAAACACTGACTAGCCTGAGCAAACAATTGTTCGACTGCGGGGTTCTCCCCTACTATCTGCATGTGTTGGACAAGGTTAACGGCGCAGGACACTTTCACGTTGACGATGCCAAAGCGCAACAAATTATGCAGCAGTTACTGGCCTCGCTGCCCGGCTACTTAGTGCCGCGACTGGTTCGCGAGGAGCCCGGCCAGCGCAGCAAGACGCCACTTGCGCTACGCTAATTAAACGCGTAAAAACATATACTTATTTACCATCGCAGAAGTGATGTATCGCGATTGATAACGGAATGCCATGAACAGCACACCAAGCCTGCTGGTACCGCTGCCGGAAATTAACCGGCACCAACACAGCCTCTTCAGCCTGACGGCATCGGCAGCCGGAAAGTGGCTGGAAACTCTGCCGCGCGCCAACCTTGGCGAAACCACTCGCCGTTTGTATCAAGCGCTGAGTGAGCTCAGCCATGTTCGCTGCAAGGGTCGTGACCGCTTTGAAGTGCTCGAAAAAATTCGCCCCCATGTGCATTACATTACCCGCGGCCTCTCGCAACACTATTTAAACAAGCCCATTGTTTTGCCCGAGAAGTCTGAAAAAATCGTTCAGTTGGCAGACACCCTAAACACCTTGCTGGCACTCGGCTACTGCCAAGCCTTTGTAAATTTGGAACTTGAATCCAGACTGCTCAAACCTAAAGAGACGCTGGCAACCTGCCTGCATCGCGCGTTAACCGAGTACAGCTGCGTGCTGGTTCGCAGCTACCAGCTATACCGCACACCACCACGGCGGTTTTGGCAAAACCTCCACCACATCTACCACAGCGCACAACTGCAAAAGCTCACCAAGCAGCGCATTGATGATCGCAGCCAAGGCGGCGGCACCGTCGAGCAGGCCTATTTACGACCACTCATTTTGGCCTGCAGCCGCTGCTCGCAGCTTTCCCAGCGCTATATCGAACAAGTGTTTTTCGGTTTGCGATACTGGAGCAGCGAGATTGAACTGCGCAGTAAACGCCTTGAAAGCTGCGTTTTCTTACTCGACCCCGAGCAAGACGCTCCCCCGGTCTATCGCGAGCTGGCCGACAAAGCGCCCAGCCCCGGTTGGCTGGGCATCGACACCTCCGCCCTGCAAGGCGGCAGCGCCAAGTTGCTCAGCAAAATCCCTGGCAGCAAACTCAGCGTTGAATTTAAGCTACCTGAGCACGTGCTCAGCCAGTTGAGCATGGCCTGGAGCGCCGCGACCCTGCGAGCCGCAGAGCGTATTCCCTGCGATGAGACGGCGCTCATTACCGTGGGAATGAACCCAACCCACTACTTCGCGGCAAATCAGTCAGATTTTGAGCTGTTCGAACTTGAGGGCAGTGACGCCAGTTCGAGAGCAGACCCGTATAACAACAAACCCCAAAACTCCGACCCGTGGGCAGGCAGCGGCGGCCGCGACACGCGCGACTACGATATCAATGACCACTGGCAGGAGGGGCGCAGCGAGCGGGCCGCGGTCGAAGACATTTCCTATACCTTGCCCCAGACCCAAAATGGCCCCGGCAAGAGCGAGAGCCACTATCACTACCAGCGCGCTCGCCTAATGGACAGCAGCACCTCCGGATACCGTATTGAGTGGCCGGACACTATTGAGACCCGGATTCGTACTGGAGAAGTTATCGGTGTAAAAACTGACGACTATGAAAACTGGCGAATAGCCGTTGTTCGCTGGCTCAGAAGCGACGAAAGCCATCAAATGGGCGTTGAAGTGATTGCGAGCGCGGCAACGGCCTACAGTGCCAGAGCGATGCAATCTGGCCTGGCTTCAGGAGATTTCCAGCGAGCCCTGCTCATTCCCGGTCGGGACAGCGGCCCCCTGGTGATGCTAACCAACATCACTGGCTTCGCAACGGGGCAGACGGTAGAACTGATTCGCCCCGGCCACGTTATGCGTATAAAACTCGATGAGATCGTCGACAGCTCAACGGCATACAAGCTGTTCGCGTACACAGACACCAACCGGCAACAAACCAGCAGTGTCGACCGTATTGTGGCAAAACGCAGTGACGACGATGACAATGAAGGCGACTTCAACAAGCTCTGGGATATTTTGTAAGCGCCGTACCCGGCGACGTCAATGTTGAGGAATTATGGCCCGCACCTCCGCGATAAAATTGCTGCTTATCGGCTTCAATGACGACAATGCTGAAGACATCATCAGCACATTTCGCCGCGCCGGCAAGGTCGCCCATAGCAAGCTGATTAACGACGGCAAAGAGCTGCAGGAGCAACTCAGTGATAGCCACTGGGACTTAGCATTCTTCGATGCCGTGCACTCCAAATTATCGATTGCGCAGTGCGGCCAGATACTCAGACACGCCAACGTCGATCTGCCATTTATCTACCTCAGTGACGACGAAAACATCCCACTGCCCGACACTTCAGTCAGTTTGGTGTTGAGCAACCAAAACCGCGCGCGCCTGCTGTTTTTTGCGCAGCGAGAACTTGAAGCACTGGCAAGCCGCAGAGAGCTCGATGCCACCAAAGCGGCGTTGCTTGAAGAGCAGCAACGCAATGCACTGCTACTGGATTCGCACCAAGATGCGGTTTGCTATATCACTGACGGCATGATTATTTATGCCAATGCGCTGTTCTGTCAGCAAGTCGGCCACGACGACCTGGACGGTTTTCCTATCGTCGATTTGATTTGCAACAAAGATCAAGATCGCTTTAAAAACGCCCTAAAAAAGCAGCCAGGCAACAGTGACGGCAGCACGCTGGAAATTAGTTTTTTAAGTAGCGACGAGCAAGAGCTAAAAAGCTCGGTCACCTGCAATAACGCCAGCTACGACGGTGAGGCCTGTGTACAGCTAACCCTGCACGAAGCTGGCAGCGGCGCCGCCACCGGCCACCTCGACGCGACAACCGGGCTGGCAAATCGCAAGCACTTTGCACAACTACTGCAAGACTTCGTCGACGCGCAGCGAAACAGCAATAGCTCACTCATCGTGCTGCAACTCGATAACTTCGACAAGTTCCGGCGCGACTTAAATCTGCACAATACCGAAACACTAATTCAGGCCTTGAGCGAGCGTCTTCAAGCATTAATCCCGGCGCAGTACTACGGCCGCATCGCCGACGATCTGTTCGCAGTGATCGCCCACCATGTTCCCAGTCAACGGGCCTTAGAAACCAGCCAAGAAGCACTAAAGGCCATCGAGTCTGAGATTATTGAGGTAAAAAAACAGTCGCTGCAATGTCACTTTAGCGCAGCGATTATGCCCATTAATCACCTCACCACGCCCCACGCTGCGACGTTGCTTGACCAGTGTTTTGAGACGGTGCAAAGCATCGCGGCCAACGGTGGTAACGCTGCCGAAATTTATCACCGCGACCGCCAGCAGCTGCAGCGCAGTGATGAGATAAGCACACTTATTGAAGAGGCTTTCGCCGACCAGCGCCTGCAAATTCTGTTTCAACCCATTATTAATCTCAGCGATGCCGAGGGGGATTACTACGAAGCCTCGCTGGATATTAGAGATTGGCAAGAAGGCGAAGTGACCGCAGGGGAAATGCTGCGCGTTGTAGAGAAGGAGCCGAACAACAATAAGCTCGATCGATGGATTGTGGTTGAAACAACCAAGGTCTTGGCGAAAAAGCGCGCCGCTGGCGAGGATACAAAATTAACCATCAACCTCAGCGGCAATGTCTTTCACGATAGCGAGTTTTGCTCATGGCTGAGCGTCGCCATGAAAGCCGCCGGCCTCCCCGGTAGTGCGCTGATTCTGCAGTTTAGCGAAGAGAGCATTGCCAGCTCGCTGAAGCCCGCTCTGGATTGTTGTCGCCAGTTGGAGTCGCTGGGAATTGGGCTAGCCGTGCGCAACTTCGGCCGCAGCCAAGACGGCAATAAATTCCTGGAACACATTAAGCCCGCGCTGATTAAACCGGGCGTGCGTAAAACCGACAGCCTGAGCGCCGATGAAATCAGAGAGATCATCCAGGGTGGTCGCCAACTGAATAGCCGCGTACTGATTCCCAACGTCAGCAGCGCCGCCAGCCTGGCCGTGCTGTGGCAACTCGGCCCTGACTTTATTCAGGGCAGTTATGTGCAAGACCCATCCACGGAGATGTCTTACGAATTTGCTGCCTTCGGTTGAGCGGAAGGGCTGCTTAGGCGGTCACTGATTCCCAGCAGGTACAATATGCTGTCTAAGCCGAGGGTAGAAATCGACTGCTTAGCGTTCTCGCGCACAATCGGCTTGGCGCGGAATGCGATCCCCAGGCCCGCAATGCTCAGCATGGGCAGGTCATTGGCACCGTCCCCCACCGCGATCACCTGCTCCATGTCGATACCTTCTCGCTGGGCAATTTCGCGCAGCAGTTCGGCCTTGCGTTGGCCATCAACCACTACCCCGCTGACCTCGCCGGTGACACGCCCCTCTTCAATTGCCAGCTCATTGGCATAGACATAGTCAATGCCAAGACGCTTTTGCAGGTAGTGACCAAAGTAGGTAAAACCACCGGATAAAATGGCGGTTTTATAGCCCAGTTTCTTCAAGGTGGATACCAGACGTTCGGCGCCCTCGGTGATTGGTAAACTCTCGGCAATACCCTCCAACACCGATTCATCCAAGCCTTTCAAAAGCGCGACCCGGGCAGCAAAGCTTTCTTTAAAGTCGATCTCTCCGCGCATCGCGCGCTCGGTGATCTCCGCGACTTTTTTTCCAACGCCGGCTGCGCTGGCCAGCTCATCAATCACCTCGGCTTCGATCAGCGTTGAATCCATATCAAAGGCGACCAGGCGACGCGTGCGGCGGAACATGCTGTCTTCCTGGTAGGCGATATCAATATCCATCTCGCTGGCGAGCGTAAGTAGCTCGCCGCGAAAATCGGATGCATCGGCCAAATTGCCTCGCACAGAAAGCTCCACCGACGCCTTCGACTGCTCGTCCACCCCCTCCAGCGGCACCCGTCCAGACAAGCGGTCAATGCGGTCGATATTCAAACCATAGCGTGAAACGATCTCAGTGACGTGGGCGATATGCTGGGCGCTGATTTTACGCGCCAGCAAGGTCACAATGTGGCGCTGCTTGCCCTGCCCGGCTACCCACTGCTGGTAACTGTCGGCACTCACCGGCAAGAATCGCACTTGCAGCCCCATTTCATGGCAGCGGAATAATACATCCTTGAGAATACTCGCCGCTTCCGTTCCCGAGGGCAGGGACACCAGCAGGCCCAGTGACAGCGTGTCGTGGATCACTGCCTGACCAATATCCAACACCGCCACATCGTGGTCAGCCAGAATACCGGTAATGGAACTGGTTACGCCGGGACGGTCGTCACCAGCAATATTGATCATGATAATTTCGTTCACACTGCCCCCTTGGTTTGGCGCTATTGTAGCGGGAGTGCCGCGCCTGCCCAAGCACTGCTGACAGCGGAGGCGACTTTCTGCCAGCGCTTTTGCACAAGATCTGAGGAAAATGCACTTTACCCGCTAACAGCCTTGTTATACTCCTGCCAGGCAACCACTCTCTCAGCGGATAAACAAACATGCTAAAACAGCTTCTGCGCCTACCCCTAGCGTCGAAATGCGGCCTTATCGCCGCGCTGATATGCGGTATTGCCGGCCTTACCCTGCTAATTACCAGCATGACCGCCAGCAAGCAGATCCTGCTAGAAACCACCCGCTTGATCGGCCAGCAGTGGACCAACCAGCTTGCCTCCCAGAGCCAGCAAGCGCTGTTGCGCAATGACCGCGTCAGCCTGCAGGCCATATTGCAGGACTATATCGAAAGCCCGCTCATCGTGTACGGCAGCATTCAAAATGCGCGTGGCGAAGCCGTCGCGGAAGCCGGAACCTGGCGGGACGACCACCTGAACTACCAGTCAGCCGTCGCTGCAGACGGGCGTCTCGGGCAAGTCAAACTGTCGTTGAGCAGCGAGCTAATTGGCAATGAAATACGCGATCTCGGTAAAACGCTGTTATTGCTCACCGCCATCCTCTGCTGCTTGAGTTATGCGCTGATCGCCGTACCCATGCTCGGCATCGAGCGCCATTTGGATAGAGCCCGCGCGCGCCTTGCCCAACCGATTAAAGACGATGAGAGCCTCTACCCCGGCCAAGATGCACTCGGCGAGCTGCTAAATGAAATACATAATCCCCAGATTCGGCTGATGCAGGCCGGTGAAAAACGCTACCGCGACTACTACATACTGCACTGCCATTGGCAGGCCTATGACGACCTGAAAGAAAAAATGACCGCGGAACGCTTTGAGCAGCAGCTGCAGACGGCGTTTGCCCGCAGCGAGGCCATTGCTCGCCTCTACCACGGCGAACTCATACTGACTCGGCACAACGCCGTCACGCTGCGCTTCTTCCAATTGGACGGCTGCGACGCCCCACTGTTTCGCGCATTGTGCGCCGCAGAGCTACTCCACAAGCTGGACCGCAGTTTAAAAATTCGCCCGGGTATCGCCCGCGTCTGCAGCGAGGGCAGTGACTGGCACTGCCAGGCTGACGAATGTGCGGCTATTGACCGGCTGCATATCACCACCGCCGAAGGCGAAGGAATCTGGCTGGACAACAACTGCTGCAACCACGAGCGCCTCGATGCCTGGGCAAGCTGTCGAGGCAACCGCGTGGGAAGCCTCAAGTCGCCCTACAATGAGTTACTGGAGCGCCAGCACAGCCAGCTGAAGTCGCTCGACCTGGAGCAACTGCAGCGTCGCCCCAATGGCGACGCTACTGCTCAGCACTAATCAGCTCAACGCCATCAACTTTCTGGAAGCCACGCGGCAATTTGTGGCCACGGCGACCGCGCTCACCCAAATAGTGCTCAAGTTCCGAGAGTTTTAAAGACAGGTGGCGCTTGCCAGAGAGCACCTTAATGCTGTCGCGACTGCCCATTACCACCGTTGCCACCACATACTCTTCTCGGCTGGCGACGCGTGCGCCGGGAATACCAATCAGCTTGTTGCCTTTGCCACGCGCCATAATCGGCAAATCAGTGACGGGGAAAACCAACATACGGCCCTCGCTACTGATCACCACGACAAAATGCTCTTCAAGCCCGGCAACCGCAACCGGCGACATTACCTGACCACCCTTAGGCAGGGTCAGGGTCGCTTTACCGGCTTTGTTTTTACTGTGTAAATCACCTAGCTTGGCAACGAAGCCATAACCCGCATCGGAGGCCAGCAGGTAATAACTGTCGTCGCCCCCCATCATCATTCCGCAAAAGCTCACGCCCGACGGCGGGTTAATGCGCCCAGTTAGGGGCTCCCCCTGTCCTCGAGCCGATGGCAGTGTGTGAGCGGCGACGCTGTAACTGCGCCCGGTGCTGTCCAAGATCAATACGGACTGGTTACTGCGCCCCCTCGCCGCCAAATTGAAACGGTCGCCCGACTTATAGCTAAGAGCAACAGGGTCAATATCGTGGCCTTTGGCCGCGCGAATCCAACCCATCTCCGACAAAACAATGGTTACTGGATCAGCGGAGACGATATCCTCTTCCGCAAAGGCCTTCGCCTCATTACGCGCCACCAGCGGTGAACGGCGCTCGTCGCCATATTCTTCTGCCGCGGCCAATAGCTCTTTGCGCACCAGCGTTTTCATTCGACGGGTGGAGCCAAGCGTCTGCTCGAGCTGGTCCCGCTCGGCCGACAGCTCTTCCTGCTCGCCGCGAATTTTCATCTCCTCGAGCTTGGCCAAATGACGCAGTTTCAGCTCTAGGATGGCTTCGGCTTGCGTGTCGCTTAAACCGAAGCGCTCCATAAGCACAGGCTTCGGTTTATCCTCTTCACGGATAATGGCAATGACCTCATCGATATTGAGGAACGCGACCAATAAACCATCGAGAATATGCAAACGCTTGAGAACTTTATCGAGACGGAATTCCAAACGCCGGCGAGTGGTGTTGGTACGAAACTCCAGCCACTCTCCGAGAATACGATCCAGGCTCTTTACCTGCGGCCGGCCATCAATGCCGATCATATTCATGTTGACCCGATAACTGCGCTCGAGGTCCGTGGTGGCGAAAAGATGGTTCATTAGCGCTTCGGTATTCACTCGGTTAGAGCGCGGCACGATCACCAGCCGAGTCGGATTTTCGTGGTCGGACTCATCGCGCAAGTCGACCACCATTGGCAATTTCTTGGCCTGCATTTGCTGGGCAATTTGCTCCAATACCTTGGAGCCTGAGGTCTGGTGAGGCAACGCCGTAATAACGATGTCGTCGTGTTCCTCCTGCCACACCGCCCGCATTCTCAAGGAGCCGCGCCCGGTCTCATAGATTTTTCGAATTTCGTCAGCGGGCGTAATCAGCTCGGCATCGGTAGGAAAATCCGGGCCCTTCACGTGCTCACAGAGTTCGGCAACGGTGGCCTTGGGCGCATCGAGTAGATGAATGCAGGCACTCACCACTTCCCGAAGATTGTGAGGCGGGATGTCGGTGGCCATTCCCACCGCGATACCGGTGGTACCGTTCAGCAAAATATTGGGCACCCGCGCGGGCAGCATGGCAGGCTCATCAAGCGCACCGTCAAAATTCGGCACCCAATCTACCGTTCCCTGCCCCAACTCGCTCAGCATGACTTCGGCGTAGCGCGTTAACTTGGATTCGGTATAGCGCATCGCCGCAAACGATTTGGGGTCATCGGGAGAACCCCAGTTCCCCTGTCCGTCAATCAGCGGATAACGGTAAGAGAAGTCCTGAGACATGAGCACCATGGCCTCATAGACCGCGCTATCGCCGTGGGGGTGGAATTTACCGATAACATCGCCAACGGTGCGCGCCGACTTCTTGTATTTTGCGCTGGCCTTTAATCCCAGCTCACTCATCGCATAGACAATTCGGCGCTGAACAGGCTTTAAGCCATCGGCAATATTCGGCAGCGCGCGATCAAGAATAACGTACATGGAGTAATCCAAATACGCCTTCTCGGTATAAGATTTTAATGGGATCTGCTCAACGCCATCGGCGCCGATCACGATATTGTCAGACATAGATTTAGCCAGTTCCTCAAATGTTCAGCATTCCCGCAGAATGCCCCATACGTGTAATTACGAAGCGCTTACACCGCGGTGCCGTCATATACTTTTGCCATGTCACAAGAGGATTGCGAAATGGCAATGTCAAAAGTAGTCACGCTGTCAGAGTATCGAGAAAACACTCAGCAGATGCAGATCGACGACATTAGCGCACAGGCGTTCTTGTTTCTACAGGAACAAGCCTCAGAGAACAACGTTCCAATGCGAAAACTCCTCATGGAGCACCTGCTAGGGATCGCATGCGTGGTGAAAGCGGTGGAAGGCCATGACGAGGCCCAAAACTGGTTGGCACTGATCAGCGCCGAGCTAGACGAAGAACTCGCACACTAAACTCACGCCGCTTAGTCGGCGCGGGTTTTCGTCAACCCACAGCGCTCACACTTATAAACACTCACCAACCGTCCCTGCTTTACATCAAACTGCGTACGCTTTTCCACCTTCCACTTATGGTGGCCTTCCCGGCACAGGCTGCTTTGTTTGCGCGGCTTGCGTGGCGCAAATTTAACGACCTCTCCCATATTCTCGAACTCCTTTCTTGTTTTTCTACCCTAAGCCCTCATCAGCACTTATTATACGCGGCAAATGCTCTAGCGAGCCGTGGCAGTGATGATTGCAGGGGGATGTATGGAAATCGATACTAATTGTGTGGTGGCCTTCCACTATGAGCTGCGCGACAGCAGCGGCAGTGTATTGGAAAGTAATTTTGGCGAGACGCCCACCCTCTATTTACACGGTGCGAACAATATTATTCCCGGCCTGGAAAAAGCCTTCAGCAAACGCCAAGCCGGCGATGACTTTGAAGTCACGCTTCCGCCCGAGCAAGCCTACGGCGTAGTGCAAGAAGGTAAACAGCAACGCATTCCTGCCAAGTATTTGAAGCACGAGGGTAAATTACGTGTGGGCCAAATCGTGCGTTTCAATACTGACCAGGGCAGCCGTAGCGCTACCGTAGTAAAGGTGGGCAAATTCTCTGTCGACGTGGACACCAACCACCCACTGGCGGGTAAAACCCTTACCTTTACCATTCATATCGACTCAGTGCGCGCCGCCACCGCGGAGGAGCGTGAGCACGGTCACGCTCATGGCGAGGGCGGACACCAACACTGACGGCGTCGGTTCACGCAGCTTAGCGCCCTACGCTCTCCTCAATAAAATCCAGTAGGCGCTGCCGCGTGGCAGCGCGATGAAAACTTTCAATGTGACCGCCGTCGTATACGTAAAGTGACTTTGGCGGTTTGGCTTGTTCATGTAACTGCTGCGCATGATGCAGAGCAATCACTGGGTCGCGTCGGCCGTGAATAATCAGCACCGGCGCTGACGGTAGCGATAACAGGGCATCGATGGGATCAAAACCCGATGGCATGGCCCAGCCAACCGGCCACTGCAACAACCAGGTAAGGGGGCTCTTAGCAGCCTGCTCTCTCGCCACAGCAGAATAGCGAGTAAAGCCGGCATCGAGCACCAGCCCGGCAATATGCCCCGTAAGCGCCTCGGCCTCTCGCGCAGTCGCGGCAGCCATCAGGCTTGCCCCTAAGCTCTGCCCCAGTCCAAACAAGGGCCAATCCCCCTGCTCAGCCAACAACCACTGCCAGCTTGCGCGTACATCTTCTACCGCCGCCGCCACACTGGGCACCCCCTCGGATTTACCGAAGCCGCGATAGTCAATTAACAGAACATTGACGCCCTCTTTCGGCAACCAATACACACTCGCCAAGTGGGTGCTGATATTCTCGGCATTACCGTGGCTGAATAACAGCGTTGCGCGGGGCTGCTCAGCTGGTAGCCACCAGCCGTGGAGCGCTGTATTTCCGACAGGGATTCGCACATCCTGATACGCAAGGCCGACATCTTCCGGCGTGCGCAGCAACTGCTGCTGAGGAAAAAATAACAGCGCCTCGCAGCCACTTAATAAAACAACGGCGAAACACAACGCCGCCGCACGGCCTAAAAATGCTGACGCCATGATAGCGCTACTCCGTGAGAATGCCCCCAAGGCTGGTCTCGATAGTCGATACTCAAGCGCAAACTGCTATCGGCAGACCATGCATAATTCCCGCTGAGTTTAAGGACCTTCCTTTCTCCGGCGCCGAAGAAGTCCTGCCACTGGCCTGCTATCTCGGCAGAATACTTGGTTCCTTGCCAAAGCTGGCCAATATTGATGCCAGGCGCCAACCGCCAGTCCTCGCGAAAATCCGCGTTATATTCAAAACGCAATGCCGGCATCAGGTAGGCTACGCCTTTCATCACTGGCCAGGTCCCGCCGCCGCTGGCATTAATCTGCGCAACAAGCGGCTGACTGGGGGCATCATCCAAGCGCTCCAACCCCAGCTGAACCTGCCAGCTGATCGGTGAAAAGAACTCTCCCCGAGGAGATAAGGAACGGATATCGACGAGGTCGAAGCGTTGCAAGCGCACGCCTTCCTGATCCTGCCACCGCAACGCCAAGTTACCCATTACCAAACTGGCTCCCTCAGGATAGCCCGCCATAGCATCCAGGGCATCGTGATAACTAATCCGCCAATTCAGATCGACATACTCCAACGCCTCGTTTCCCGCAGGCCCCTGCTCGGAAAATTCTCGATAACCCACGCCCAAGCCGAACATTGACGTTCTGTGCCCACGCTCCGGTCGCGGCGGCGTGCTGACTACCGGCGCGCTAAAGCCTCCAGGCTTACGTGCACCACGGAGTAAGCGAAGACTCCGCGCCGCCATTTCAGTGGTTCGCGGAGCCGTGTTCAGTCGATAACGCAAGTATCTATAAGCGGCCAGGTAGGTTGCTCGCTGAGCGTCGGCATCCAGGCCGGTATCCGCTAAGTCTTCCCTTTCGCCGTCGGCCAGTTGCCGAACCCAGACTCTTTGCTCGGCACTGAGAGCCGCCGTTAAGGTATCTAACTCCAGCCGCTTTGACGGCCGGTAATCAATCTGACCGACCAATCCAGCGTCAACCACTTCGCGCACCGTGTCCACTGGCATTGCGGCATATTCGAAGGGGCTCGTTAGATCCAGGCCGGGACGCGCAACTTCCAATAGCTCCAACAAGCGATAGGAACAGTTTTCGTCAAAGAAAAAATAGTCGAAGTTAACATTGCGCAACTCCCACACATGACTGAGTAAACGCTCTATTTCTTCATCCGCTAATGTCAGCCGATACTCCCACATATCGCGATTTTCCAGGCGGGTATATTCCTGAATCTTTTGATAGTAGGGCTGCATGCTGAACAGCCCTGGGTAGCCACCAAATAAGCCCCGGTAGGCGTAGAGCAAATCGTTCTCACCGGGCGGGATATTCGCGCCGAAATTTAACGCATACGAGAGGAAATCGCTGTCGCCGCGCTCACCCGCAGGGTCCAATCGCAAAAAGGTATGTCCATACATCGATGAGGGGCTGTTCAAATAACTTGAGGCGAGCACTAAAACAACCGCGTCCACATTAAGCTTGTCACGCCATTGCCGATATTCGTCGCAGTGCTGAGCGGCCGGTGCCAACAGTTTTTTTTCAACCAGCCACTGCTCTCGCGCTGGATAGCGGCATCGCAACGACGGCTCCGCTGAAAACGCCGCAAGCGTTTCTGTTAGTTCTGCAAGTGGACTACTCCGGCCAGTCTCAGCCAGAAAAAACCGCGGGTCGTCGACATAGCTGGGGCCTGTCGATGACTTTGGGAAGTGCAGCAACGCGCGCCACTGTGGCTCCGCGGCATACGCCTGCAGCGACTCCGTCGTGGCCGCAACCAACGCTGAGCTGGCGCACATACCCAGCAATATAGTCAGAGCTTGTTTTAGCTTCGCTCTCATATTTTATTTCTTCCATAAACACAAAACGGCCCCTCGGGGCCGTTAAGGTAACGCTAATGCCAAGCAATTAGGAAACGTACTTCGCCAGCTGCTTATCCTGCTTCATCAATTCCACAATAGAATTCATCACAGATTCCGCATTCACGTCAGCCGAGGGGAACAGGCTGTCGAAATTATTATGCAGTGTGGTTTTAAATACTGCGCGATCTTCCTCGGCAATGCCAAAAGACACAGCAACAGCCGTCAGGGCCTCACCTTCGCCGCGAGCGACGTCTTCAGAAAACTCGTCCATGATCTGACCGACGTTCACCATCGACTTACCGCCATATGTCAGCGTGCCGTCGGCTGAACAACCGTTGGTGCCAGAGGTCATACCGAAAGTCGCATTACCGGAGGTACCATTAGTCCATGAAGCCAGGAAGTGAGATGCCAGTCCAGACTGGCCTGAGAATAGCATATTCCCCCAACCGCAATTTGGGCCACCCGGCGCAACAGCGAAACTTGCACTAGATGCCGCCAAAAAAGCCGTTGCCATCATTACTTTTTTCATAGGATTTCCTCTTGTTGTTGTTTGCATTCCATCAAACTGCACGTCGAGGTTATCACAGCCTTCAAGCTTGTCTAGCGGCAATCTCTGCTATGTCACACTATATAAAAATGACTTTATCTCACGCATAAAAAAACCCCACCGAGGCGGGGTTTCGTTCACAGCGAGAGCACTTATTCCGCTTCGGGAGCGGCGACCTCTTCTGCTTCAACTTCTTTCATAGAAAGTTTAATGCGACCACGCTGATCGACATCCAGGACTTTAACTTTAACTTCCTGACCTTCTTTCAAGTAGTCGCTGACATTCTCAACACGCTCTTCCGAGATTTGCGAGATATGTACCAGACCATCCTTGCCGGGCAGGATATTAACAAAGGCCCCGAAGTCGACGATACGCGCTACAGTGCCAACGTACGTTTCACCGACTTCAGCCTCTGCAGTAATAGCGAGAATGCGCTCCACTGCAGCATCGCGAGATGCAGCATCAGAACCGTAAACACGCACGGTGCCATCATCTTCAATATCGATTTGCGCTTCAGTCTCTTCGCAAATACCGCGAATAGTCGCGCCGCCTTTACCGATAATGTCGCGAATCTTGTCAGAGTCGACCTTCATCACGTGCATGCTGGGGGCATTGTCCGACACGCCGTCGCGAGATACCGACAGCACCTGATTCATCTGACCCAAGATGTGCAAGCGCGCTTGTTGCGCTTGCTCCAGCGCGACTTCCATGATCTTTTGCGTGATGCCTTCGATCTTGATGTCCATCTGCAATGCAGTAACACCGTCGGCTGTACCGGCAACTTTGAAGTCCATATCACCGAGGTGATCCTCATCACCCAGGATATCGGTCAGTACCGCGAAGCGCTCACCTTCTTTAACCAGACCCATAGCAATACCAGCAACGGGCGCTTTCAGCGGCACACCGGCATCCATCAGCGACAGGCTGCCAACGCACACTGACGCCATGGAGCTAGAACCATTGGATTCAGTAATTTCAGACACCACGCGAATGGTGTAAGGGAATTCTTCAGCCGTGGGCAATACCGCAGCCAAACCACGACGAGCCAAGCGGCCGTGACCGATTTCGCGGCGGCCTGTGCCACCCATGCGACCACACTCGCCCACCGAGTAAGGAGGGAAGTTGTAGTGCAGCATGAAGTTGTCTTTACGCTCGCCTTCCAGGGCATCGATGAGCTGTGCGTCACGAGTGGTACCCAGAGTCGCAACACCAATGGCCTGAGTTTCACCACGAGTGAAAAGGGCAGAACCGTGGGCCTTGTTCAGCATGCCCACTTCTACGCTAATGGGTCGCACAGTGCGGCCATCGCGACCGTCGATGCGTGGCTCGCCATTGAGGATGCGCTGACGAACAATTTGCTTTTCCAGCTTGCCGAATACCGCTTTCACGTCTTCAGCATCAAACTCGGCGTCATCACCAGAAGCCAGTTGCTCAACGGCTTGGTCGCGCAGCTCGCCCACTTTGGCGTAGCGCTCCATTTTGTCGGTAATGCGGTAGGCCTCACCCAAACCACCTTTAAAGCCATCGGCAACAGCGGCCATCAGCGCGGTGTTCTCGGGCTCAGGCTGCCAGTCCCAAGTGGGCTTGCCCGCTTCAGCGGCCAGCTCTTTAATCACTTTAACGGCGGCCTGCATTTCCTGGTGGGCGTACAATACCGCACCCAGCATTTGATCTTCGCTCAGCTCTTGCGCTTCTGATTCAACCATCAGAACGGCGTCTTCAGTGCCCGCAACAACCATGTCCAGCAGGCTTGTGCTCAGCTGGCTGTAGCTCGGGTTGAGGATATAGCCATCTTCTGCGGTGAAGCCCACGCGAGCGGCACCGATAGGGCCAGCAAAAGGAACACCCGATACCGCCAGCGCGGCCGACGTACCGATCAGTGCCGCGATATCCGGGTCAACGTCTTTCTCAGACGACATGACAGTACAAACAACCTGCACCTCATTTTTAAACCCATTGGGGAATAACGGACGAATCGGACGGTCGATCAAACGCGACGTCAGCGTTTCTTTCTCAGAGGGACGACCTTCGCGCTTGAAGAAACCACCGGGGATTTTACCGACGGAGTAAGCACGCTCTTGGTAATGCACAGACAAGGGGAAAAAGTCCTGACCGGGCTTGGCAGTCTTTGCTGCAACCACGGTACACAGAACTTGAGTTTGCTCGATGGTGACGAGCACCGCGCCACTTGCCTGACGGGCAACGCGGCCGGTTTCCAATGTAACGGTTTGACCGCCCCACTGGAACGTTTTAGAAACGGGATTCACGAATTATTTCCTCCCTAAACAGGGGTTACAAAAAGTATGAGGGGGCCTGCGGCCCCCTCACTTATTCTTCTTTTAGCGACGCAGACCCAAACTTTTAATCAGTTTGCTGTAACGCTCTTGGTCTTTGCGTTTCAGGTAGTCCAGCAATTTACGACGCTGGTTTACCATGCGGATCAAACCACGGCGAGAGTGGTGATCCTTTTTGTGGCCTTCAAAGTGACCCTGCAACTTGTTGATGTTTACCGTCAACAGTGCAACTTGCACTTCTGGCGAACCAGTGTCGCCTTCGGCAGTTTGGTACTGTTTTACAACTTCAGCTTTTTCTGCGGCAGATAGTGCCATAATAATTTCCTCTTACTGATATGCGTGAATAAGCAAGCCTGACCGTGCATATCTACAGACAGGTTTGGAAACCCTTCGGGCCTCGTCAAACTTTACAACTGGCCTCACGCAATACATCGCGAAAACCAGCGACGTATTATCACATATTTGCCAGCAAACGACGAGGCGTAATGCGCCCGTCGGCCAACAATTCACCCAAGCCCATAAAAACCGGGCCAGATGGCGCGGTTTCGTATAAGCGAAACAACTCCCCGGCAGGCAACTGCGGCACAAATACCGCCTGACCGTTGCGCAAAAAGCCAGCGGCGACCTCACCAAGCCGCGCCACCGGGATATGAGTCAAGGCGGTGTCCAAGGGCAGCAACAAGGCGTCAAGCTCGTCAAATGCCTCCCGGTCACGCAGTGGCTGCAGCGCTTCGAAATCCAAGGCCTGAGACTCGTCGAAGGGCCCTGCCTGCACACGCCGGAGGGCGGAAACATAGCCGCCTACCGTCAGCGCCGCGCCAATGTCTTCGGCAAGTGAGCGAATATAGGTGCCCTTGCTACAGTGAACCAACAGGTCGACTTCAGCACGCGCGCCGGGCCGAAACCTCTCAAGCTCGAGGCGGCTGATGGTAACAGGGCGCGCCTCACGCTCAACTTCAACACCCTTACGCGCCAGCTCATAGAGCGGTTTGCCGTCTTTTTTGAGGGCGGAGTGCATTGGCGGCACCTGCAGAATCTCTCCACGAAATTCCGGCAGCGCTGCCTCGACGTCGGCCTCAGAAAGAAAGCTAGCATCGGTAACAGCCACGACCTCACCCTCGGCATCGCCAGTGCTGCGCTGCTCGCCGAGCACAACCGTAGTGCGATAAACCTTGTCAGCATCGAGGAGGTACTGGGAAAACTTCGTCGCCTCACCAAAGCAAATCGGTAAAACGCCGCTGGCTAGCGGATCGAGCGCCCCGGTATGGCCGGCTTTTGCTGCTTTGTAGATCGCTCGAGCCACAATCATGGCAGAGTTAGAGCTGCGCTCCAGCGGCTTATCCAACACAAGGATGCCGCTAACTGCGCGGCCTTTTCGACGACGCCCCAAGCTCAGGCCTCGTCGTCGTTATCGGCCTGGCGGCTGCGATCGGAATCGACGGCCTGCTGAATGAGCGAACTCAGACGCTGGCCTCGATCAATAGAAGAGTCGTAGAAGAACCGCAACTGCGGCGTTGTACGAGCATTATTTACCTTGGCAACATGGCTGCGCAAAAAACCTGCAGCCTTGTTGAGCGCCGCCAATGACTCAGCGGCTTCCTCGGCATTGTCTTTACCCATGACCGTCACGAAAATTTTCGCATGACTCAAATCACGGCTCACTTCAGCGTCCGTGACACTCACCATACCAATGCGTGGATCGCGAAGTTCAAGCTGGATCAAACTGCCCAGCTCTCGCTTCAAAAAGTCGGCGATGCGGGCGGTACGACTAAATTCTTTCATTAGCGTGCCTCCCGCTCTTGCAATGCCTTACAGTGACCGGGCAATTTCTTTCACCTCGAACACTTCGATCTTGTCGCCGGGACGAACATCTTTGTAGTTCTTAACGCCGATACCGCACTCAAGACCGTTCTTCACTTCGTTCGCATCGTCCTTAAAGCGACGCAGGGATTCAAGTTCACCCTCGTATATCACCACATCGTCGCGCAGAACGCGGATCGGCTTGCTGCGATAAACCGTACCCTCGACGACCATACAGCCGGCGATGTCACCAAACTTCGGCGAACGGAATACGTCACGCACTTCGGCAATACCCACAATTTCTTCGCGCATTTCTGGGCTGAGCATACCGCTCAATGCCGACTTCACATCGTCGATCAAATCATAGATAACGCTGTAGTAGCGCAGGTCGATACCTTCGCTTTCCGCCAACTTCCGCGCACTGCCGTCAGCACGTACGTTAAAGCCAAACATCACCGACTCGGAGGTCATCGCCAGATTCACGTCAGACTCAGTGATACCGCCTACACCGCCGGTCACAATGTTGACGTTTACTTCGTCATTGCCAAGATCCAGCAATGACGCTTGGATGGCCTCGAGCGAACCGCGCACATCAGCTTTTAGCACGACATTCAGGGTCTTGCGATCACCGGCTTCCATGCTTTCAAACATGCGATCCAGTTTGGCAGCTTGTTGACGCTTGATACGCTGCTCGCGCTCGCGCACCTGACGGAAGTCAGCCACTTCACGCGCCCGGCGATCGTTTTCAACCACCACGAAACCGTCACCCGCTTCAGGCGTACCATCCAAGCCGAGAATCTCGACGGGGATCGATGGCCCGGCTTGCTTAACTGGCTTACCGTTCTCGTCCAGCATCGCCCGAACACGGCCATAGCACTGACCGGCCAGAACAATATCGCCTTGCTTGAGCTGGCCTTGCTGCACCAGCACAGAAGCCACGGCACCGCGACCTTTATCAAGGCGCGACTCAATCACCATACCCTGAGCAGGAATATCGTCAGCGGCTTTAAGCTCTAGCAGTTCAGCCTGCAGCAGCACGGCATCCAGCAGGGCATCTATGCCCTCACCGCTGTGTGCAGATACATAGCAGAACTGTGTATCACCGCCCCACTCTTCAGAGATAACCTCTTTCTGAGAGAGTTCGGTTTTCACCCGCTCGGGGTCGGCGCCCTCTTTATCCATTTTGTTAACCGCAACTACCAGCGGCACTTCGGCTGCACGAGCGTGGGCAATTGCCTCTTCGGTTTGCGGCATAACACCATCGTCAGCCGCAACTACCAAGATAACAATGTCGGTACTTTTCGCACCGCGGGCACGCATTGCCGTAAAGGCCGCGTGTCCTGGAGTATCCAGGAAAGTGATCATGCCGTGACCAGTTTCCACATGGTAGGCACCAATGTGCTGGGTAATACCACCCGCCTCGCCGCTGGCCACTTTTGCCTTGCGAATATAGTCCAGCAGAGACGTTTTACCGTGATCAACGTGACCCATTACGGTCACTACCGGAGCGCGCGTCTTCAGGGTGCCCTCACCCGTCTGAGCAACCAGCGTTTCTTCCAACGCCTCTTCCACGGCATCTTCAGAAACGATCTTGGCCTTGTGGCCCATTTCTTCGACAACGAGTTGCGCCGTTTCCTGATCCAGAGGCTGATTAATGGTCACCATCATGCCCATTTTCATCAGCTCTTTAATTACTTCAGCCGCTTTCACCTTCATTTGCCCCGCCAGCTCACTGGCGGTGCTGGTTTCACCGATAGACACCTCGTAGGTGATCTTCTCAGTGGGCGCCTGGAAGGCGTGGCGCTGCTGATCTTCTGGCAGTTTGAGCGTTTTCTTCTTGCGGCGACCGGCTCCGCGATCATTATCAAAGTCGTCGCGACGACCTTTGCCTTTTTTGCCTTTTTTGCCCTTGCCGCGATCGTCATTATCGCTGCTTGGCGCGGCCCGCAAATGACGGGGACCGGCTGATTTCTTCTGCTCAGTTTCAACGCGTTCTTTGCGCTTGCGCTCACGCTCTTCTTCTTCGCGCTTTTTCTCCGCTAAGACAGCAGCACGACGCTCTTTCTCGCGTTCTTCCTCTTCTTTACGGCGCAGGATTGCACGCTGACGCAGGATTTCCGGGTCGATATCACGAGGGTCTTCTTCAACAACCTCTTCGACGTATTCGTCCTGAACAGGGGCGGCTGCCACCTCAGGCTCCGCTTCCGGCTCGGGCTCCGCTTCCGCCGCGGGCTCTTCTGTCACTGGCTCTGGCTCGGGCTCAGCTTCCGGTTCGGGCTCAGGCTCGGGTTCCGCCACGGGTGCAGGCTCTGCCGCCTCGACAACCTCAGTTTCTTGAGGTGCTGCGGTTTCGGGCACCTCAGCTGCAGGCGCTTCTTCTTTGACTTCCGGCTCAGCAGCAACCTCAACAGGCGCTTCAGTGGCTGCAGCTTCCGCTTGCTCAGCTTCAGCAGCCAGACGCGCCGCTTCCTCGGCCTCTGCGGCCAGCTCAGCAGGGTCGCGTTTTACATACGTCCGTTTTTTGCGCACTTCGATGTTGACAGTTTTCTTGCCCGCACCCGAACCTGTTTTTAGCGTACTGATGGTCTTACGCTTCAAGGTAATTTTACGCGGCCCCTCGGTGGACTCACCGTGGCTGCGCTTTAGAAAGGTCAGCAGAGTTTGCTTGTCTTCGTCGGACACCTTTTGTTCCGCCGAGCTGTGCGACAAACCGGCCTCTTTCATCTGCCTAAGTAGACGCTCTACTGGTGCGCCAACAACTTCGGCAAGCTGGCTCACGGTAACTTCAGCCATTCATTATCTCCCTAAACTGTACGACTCGCTTAGCTTGCTGATTCGTCTTCGTCGGCAAACCAGGGGGCACGGGCAGTCATAATCAGCTCAGCAGCCCGCTCTTCAGTCATATCTTCAATATCGAGAAGATCTTCAACAGCTTGTTCAGCCAGATCTTCCATCGTCACAATGCCACGGCTGGCGAGGATGAAGGCCAGGTGTTTCTCCATGCCATCCATCGTCAACAGGTCTTCAGCCGGCTCAGCAGCATCGAGTTGTTCTTCACTTGCAATTGCCTGAGTCAGCAGCGCGTCTTTGGCTCGCGCGCGCAATTCCTGAGCAATTTCTTCGTCAAAACCTTCGATCGCCATCATCTCTTCAAGCGGAACGTAGGCCACCTCTTCAAGGGTGGTAAAGCCTTCTTCCACAAGAACCTCGGCAACATCTTCGCCAACGTCCAAGCTCTCCATGAAAGATTCGATAACCTGGCCGGATTCCTGCTCGTGCTTCTCAGCCATCTCATCAACGCTCATTACGTTGATCGTCCAACCCGTCAGCTCACTAGCCAGTCGAACATTCTGTCCGGCACGACCGATGGCCTGCGCCAGGTTATCCTCGGCAACACCCACATCCATGGTATTGGTATCTTCGTCGACGACGATCGACTCAACTTCAGCCGGTGCCATCGCGTTGATGACCAGCTGCGCTGGGTTGTCGTCCCACAGGATAATGTCAACACGCTCATTGCCGAGCTCACCCGACACGGCTTGTACACGCGAACCGCGCATACCCACACATGCACCAACCGGGTCGATGCGGCCGTCGTTAGTCTTAACGGCAATCTTCGCACGAGAACCGGGGTCACGCGCAGCAGAGCGGATTTCGATCACATCCTCAGAAACTTCGGGCACTTCAATTTTGAAGAGCTCGATCAGCATTGCGGGGCATGCACGGCTCAGGAACAGCTGCGGGCCTCGCGCTTCCGGGCGAACATCTTGCAGAATGGCGCGAACACGGTCATTGATGCGGAAAACTTCCCGACCCACCAACTCTTCTCGTGGCAGAAGGGCCTCGGCGTTGTTACCCAGATCAACAATGATGCTGTCACGGGTGACTTTTTTAACGGTTCCGTTAATCAGCTCGCCAACACGACCTGCATACTCTTCAACAACTTGCGCGCGCTCGGCCTCGCGTACTTTTTGCACGATAACCTGCTTGGCTGTCTGCGCAGCAATTCGGCCAAAGCCGACGTTTTCAATTTGCTCTTCATATACATCGCCAGCCTTAAGGCTCGGGTCACACTCGTGAGCCTCTTCGAGCGTGAACTGCGTGCCGAGCAATGCCATTTCATCATCAGGCATGACTTCCCAGCGACGGAAGGTCTCGTAATCACCGGTCACCCGATCGATTACAACACGGATATCCGAGTCTTCTTCATAGCGCTTCTTCGTCGCAGTGGCCAAAGCCTGTTCCATCGCCTCGAAGATGATGTCCTTAGACACCCCCTTCTCGTTGGATACTGCTTCAACTACCAGCAATATTTCTTTACTCATCGTCCGCCTCTATTCCGTAGCCGGCTGTTATAGTTAATTGCCCGTCAGAAACTCGGGACAATCTGTGCTCTGTCAATTTGCTCGAATGGCAACAAGTACTCGTGACCATCGAGCTGAATAACAACTTCATCACCCTCAATCGCGACTAAGCGACCTTGGAATTTGCGCCGCCCTTCAAAGGCGATGCGCAAGCGAATATTAATATCACTGCCAATATACTCAGCGTACTGCTCCAAGCGATACAAGGGGCGATCCATACCCGGCGAAGACACTTCAAGCGTGTACTCACCAGTAATCGGATCCTCGACATCCAAAACACCGCTCACCTGATGACTGACTTTGGCGCAATCATCAACAGAAATACCGGCCTCTGTATCAATATAAATGCGAAGCATGCTGCGCTTTGCGTGGGACTGGTATTCGACTCCCCACAACTCAAAGCCCAAGGCTTCAATACCCGGCCTTAGCAATTCTTCTAGCTTGTCGCGCTGTGCTGACAAATTAATTACCCACCAATAAAAAATGGGCCCTAGGCCCACCATCGAAATTTCCTGTCGACCATCGCAAACTACACCGCGACGATACGAAAAAGCCCCTACGTAAGGGGCTTTTAAAAACTTCTATAAAAGCAGATGAGTCGCCCTACGCACCCGATGACGGAAACTCTCACCACCACCAGAACTGACCTGCTCCAAGGAGGCGAAATTATAGACAGTCACCCGAACCAGGTCAAGATAAACACAGGCAAATACCCACATACAGACGCACAGTCATGGCGACAACGGGGCATAAAAAAAGGGAGCTGCCTTGCAACTCCCTTTTCGGTATTTGGTGCCGAAGGCGGGACTTGAACCCGCACGAGCTATGCTCACTACCCCCTCAAGATAGCGTGTCTACCAATTCCACCACTTCGGCTTTATTACTACTTACTGCCCCTGGGGCATGTCGCTGTCGCTCATCGCCGGCATGTCCGACGCAGCCGCCTCAGGGAGGTCACCCTCAGGCACTGGAGCCACTTCGCGACTCTCCTCCAGAACAGGTACATCGATGATATCTTCACCAACGACACTGCGCTGCTTGGCCACATAAGCCAACGACAAACTGGTTACAAAGAACAGTGTTGCCAGGATCGCGGTCGCGCGGGTCAGCACATTACCACTACCATCGCTGCCAAACAACGTCTGCGATGCACCCGCACCAAAAGACGCCCCCATATCGGCACCCTTACCCTGCTGAACAAGGATCAAACCGATAATGGCCAGCGCAGCCAAAACATGTACAACTAATATAATTTGTTCCATTTACTCCGCCGCCCGACATATTGCGGAAAATTCCTGCGCATTCAACGATGCGCCACCGACCAAGCCACCATCGATATCAGCCTGGCTAAATAACTCAGCAGCATTCGCCGCTTTTACACTGCCGCCATAAAGAATTCTCATCTCACTTGAGAGATTGGCATCTTTTTCGGCAAACACGCTGCGAATAAACGCGTGCACTTGTTGCGCCTGCTCCGGGGTGGCGGTCTTACCTGTACCAATTGCCCACACCGGCTCGTAAGCCACTATTAAGGAACCCAAGTCTGCCACTGACAGCTGATCCCACAGCGCATTAAGCTGGCGCGCAACCACTTCTAGGGTTTGCCCGGCTTCGCGCTCAGACTCCGACTCCCCCACACACAGCACTGGCGTTAAGCCTACATCGAGAGCGCGCTTAACCTTTGTGACGACAAGCGCGTCACTTTCACCATAAAGCGCCCTGCGCTCAGAGTGCCCGGCAATCACATAGCGACAACCGACATCGGCCAACATGGCTGCCGACACCTCACCCGTGTATGCACCTTCACCGGCGTATTCACAGACATTTTGGGCACCAACGGCAACCGGACTTCCCTTGAGCACCTTAATCGCGTCGTTGATATAAACCGCGCTGGGGAAAACGGCGATATCAACTCTTGGCTCAGAGGGTAATTCAGCTTTTAGGGCAGTCAGCAACTCACCGATAGCCGCACGATCTCCGTGCATTTTCCAATTACCTGCTACCAGTTTGCTCCGCATAGCACTTCCCTTAGCGCAAAATGGGCGCCAATCTTACATAAACTTATACACACATACAACATCAGCTTGCCAAGCTTTCGACGCGCTGCGCCAACTGCTTGCAGAGCCGCTGTACCTGCTGCTCGTCATGTCCTTCAACCATGACGCGAATCAACGGCTCGGTGCCCGAGGCACGCAGCAATACCCGCCCTCGATCACCCAGCTCTGCCTCCACATCAGCAACTGCCGCCTGCAACGCGGCGTCACTCAGGTCGAAGGCACCCGCTGTACGAACGTTTATCATCACTTGCGGCAACATCTGCAGTGGCGCGCGCAAGGTGGAGAGCGAAGCGGATTGTGTCTGCATGGCTTTCAGTACTTGCAGCGCAGCCACTACGCCATCGCCGGTGGTACTCACATCCGAGCAAATAATATGCCCCGAATTTTCACCACCCAGCGAGAAGCCTCGCTCATTCATTAATGCCTTCACGTAACGATCGCCGACGTTGGCGCGCTCAAAGGGAATACCAAGCTCGCCAAGCGCGAGCTCCAAGCCCAGGTTGGACATAAGTGTTCCCGCCACACCATCACAGCGACCCGTGCGACGGTGTTGATCCGCGGCAATGATGTACAGCAATTCATCGCCATCGACTAGCTCGCCTTTGCTGTCGACAAACAATACGCGATCGCCATCGCCATCAAAGGCAATACCCAAGTCGGCCTTCTCTGCCACCACGCGCTCGCACAGCGCTTTGGGGTCGGTCGAGCCATATCCGGCGTTAATATTTAAGCCATCCGGCGCCGCACCAATAACTACGAGTTCGGCCCCCAGCTCGGCAAACACCGCTGGCGCCACATGATAGGTCGCGCCGTGGGCGCAATCCAAAACCAGTTTAAGGCCGCTCAGGGAAAGGTCGGAGCCGACCGTCGATTTGCAGTATTCAATATAGCGGCCCGCTGCATCATCTATGCGCTTGACCTTGCCCAGCGCCGACGAGTCGACGGTGGTCATCGGCAGGTCCATCGCCGCTTCGATTGCACTTTCAAGCGCATCGGGCAACTTACTGCCTTCAGCCGAAAAGAACTTGATACCGTTGTCGTAATACGGATTGTGGCTGGCACTAATAACAATCCCTGCGCGCCCCTTAAAGGTACGGGTCAGATAGGCAATCGCCGGCGTTGGCATTGGCCCCAACAAACGCACATCTACACCTGCCGCCACCAAGCCCGCTTCCAGCGCAGACTCAAACATATACCCCGAAATCCGCGTGTCCTTACCAATTAACACTCGGCTGCGGCCTTCTTTTGCAAACACCTGGCCAACCGCCCAGCCGAGCTTCAGAACAAACTCGGGAGTGATGGGAAACTCCCCCACTCGACCGCGCACACCATCAGTGCCGAAATACTTTCTTGTCATTATCAGAATCCTTTTAGCGCTGCGGCGACGGCTAAGGCATCGGCCGTTTCAGCGATATCGTGGGCACGAATGATGGCCGCGCCGCGCTCGGCAGCGAGAGCAGCCAGGGTGATACTACCGGGCATGCGATCAGCAACTGCTCGTCCGGTAATATCGCCCACCATAGACTTGCGCGACACTCCCACCAACACCGGATAACCCCAGGCGCACAATTCCGGCAGGCGGCGGAACAAGGCCAGGTTGTGGGCTAGCGTCTTACCAAAGCCAAAACCGGGATCCAGCAGTAAGCGCTCCGCTGGTATTCCCGCTTCGGCGCAGGCGGCTACGCGTTCACGCAAGAAGGCCTCTACCTCAGTGACGACATCCTCGTACTGCGGTTGACGCTGCATATCCCCCGGTTCGCCGCGCATATGCATCAAACAAACCGGCAGGCCGGAGTCGGCAGCAGCCGCCAGCGCCCCCTCGCGACGCAAAGCCCGCACATCATTGATCAACCCAGCCCCCGCCGAAGCGGATTCGGCGATCACAGAAGCCGTGCTGGTATCCACCGAAATCACCACATCAAACCGCCGCGCAACCGCTTCTACCGCAGGCAGCACCCGCGCCATCTCCTCAGCCTCTGAGATCGGCGCCGCGCCAGGGCGCGTTGATTCACCACCAATATCAATCATGCTGGCACCGGCGCGCAGCGCCGCATCAACCTGGTTCAGCAGGGTATCGAGGTGCAAACCGCCATCACGGAAATAGCGCCCGCCATCGGAGAACGAGTCGGGAGTGACATTGATTACCGCCATTAACTGCGGTTTCGAGAGGTCTAAAACGCGATCGCCACAGCTCAGCTGTGGCGATTCGGGAATCTTCGATAAAGCCATCGGGATCAGTGATCGCTTACCGAATCAACAAAGGGGTCTTCGGGGCCGCGCTTGCGTGGCTGCTCGGCGTCTTCTTCCGCTTCGTCATCCACCACCGGGCGCTGTTGGCCGCCGCGACGATTCTGGTCGTCGTCCCAGCCCGCTGGGCTGCGTGGCTTGCGCCCCGCCATAATGTCGTCGATCTGCTTGGCATCGATGGTTTCGTACATCATCAATGCTTCAGCCATCATATCCAGCTTACTGCGATTTTCTTCCAAAATGCTCTGCGCCTTGGCATAGCACTCATCGATGATGCGTCGTACTTCCTCATCGATCTGTCTGGCTGTCTCGCCGGAGACACCCTTGCCAGGCTGAGCGGCAGAGCGACCCAAAAAGACTTCTTCGTCAGCATCGTCGTACATCAGTGGGCCCATTTTTTCTGACAGGCCCCACTTCGTTACCATTTTGCGCGCGATGTCGGTGGCGCGCTGAATATCGTTCGACGCCCCGGTAGTAACGCCGTCGGCACCCAGCGTCATCTCCTCAGCGATACGACCGCCAAACAGCGAGCATATCTGGCTGATAATGTGGCGACGGCTCAGGCTGTAACGATCTTCCTCTGGCAAGAACATGGTCACACCCAGGGCACGCCCACGCGGAATAATACTCACCTTGTAAACGGGATCGTGCTCAGGCACAACGCGGCCAACAATGGCATGCCCGGCTTCGTGGTAAGCGGTATTGAGCTTTTCCTTCTCCGACATCACCATCGATTTGCGCTCGGCGCCCATCATGATCTTGTCTTTGGCCAGATCAAACTGCTCCATACTTACCAAGCGCGAGTTGGCCCGCGCGGCAAACAGCGCCGCCTCGTTTGCCAGGTTCGCCAGATCAGCACCCGAGAAACCCGGCGTACCGCGAGCAATAACGGCGGCATCCACGTCGTCACCGACCGGTAATTTGCGCATATGTACTTTCAGAATTTGTTCACGCCCGCGAATATCGGGCAAGCCAACCACGACCTGGCGGTCAAAACGCCCGGGGCGCAACAGCGCTGGATCAAGCACATCGGGGCGGTTCGTCGCGGCAATAACAATAACGCCGTCATTAACTTCAAAACCGTCCATCTCGACCAGCAGCTGGTTCAGGGTTTGCTCACGCTCATCGTGACCACCGCCCATACCGGCGCCTCGGTGGCGGCCGACGGCGTCGATCTCATCGATAAAGATAATGCAGGGTGCTTGTTTTTTGGCCTGCTCAAACATGTCCCGCACTCGCGAAGCACCCACACCAACAAACATCTCGACAAAGTCTGAACCGGAAATCGAGAAGAAAGGGACTTTCGCCTCACCGGCAATCGCCTTGGCAAGCAGGGTTTTACCCGTTCCCGGGGGGCCAACCATCAATACGCCGCGAGGGATACGGCCGCCCAAGCGCTGGAATTTTCCGGGGTCGCGCAGGAACTCAACCAACTCCTGTACGTCTTCCTTCGCCTCATCAACACCGGCAACGTCAGCAAAAGTGGTTTTAATCTGGTCTTCACTCAGCAGTCTGGCCTTACTTTTCCCAAATGCCATCGGGCCGCCTTTGCCGCCACCTGCGCCACCTTGCATCTGGCGCATGAAGAACATAAAGATCGCGAGAATAATTAAAATTGGGAAGCTGGCAACCAGCAACTGCGTCCACAGGCTTTGCTGTTCAGGCTTGCGCCCTTCTACAACAACATTGTGCTCCAGCAGGTCGTCAATCAGCTTGGGATCATCAAGCAAGGGGCGAACGGTTTCAAACCGGCTATTGTCGTTACGCTGGCCGCTAATGACCAAGCCGTCGATCACCACCTTTTGCACACGCTCATTTTGCACTTCAGTAATAAACTGGGAGTAATTGAGCTGCTCAGTAGGCGATTGCACGCTGAAGTTATTAAATACTGTCAGCAACACTGCGGCGATAACCAGCCACAATAATAAATTTTTAGCCATGTCGTTCAAAAACCGATCCTCATATCGCACGCTGCGCTAAGCCAGTTGGCCAGGCGCACAGACCTAGACCCCACTCTACTACAGAAATTCCACGCTCTCTACGAACAAATGGCCGCAGCACCATTAGGCCTTGAGGCCACGCCCCAGCAAATAAACTTCACGCGAGCGCGGCCGCGATGCCGCAGGCTTGCGCGTTATCACCTTATCAAAACGGCTGCGCATGTCTCGAAAATACGCCTCGAAGCCTTCGCCCTGGAATATCTTTGTTACGAAATCGCCTCCAGGGCGGAGCACATGGGCCGCCATATCAAGGGCCAGCTCACATAAATACATAGAGCGAGGCTGATCCACGTCCTTCACTCCACTCATATTGGGGGCCATATCGGAAATTACAAGGTCGGCCCGCTGATCGCCCAGCGCGGCAAGCAGCTCGTTGAACACCGACTCTTCGGTAAAATCACCCTGAATAAACTCAACGCCAGCCAGTGTATCCATCGGCAGAATGTCTGAGGCCAACACGCGCCCTCGGTCGCCCACCAGCTCTGCCGCAACCTGGGACCAGCCACCCGGCGCGCAACCCAGATCAACAACACACATCCCAGGCTTTATTAGGCGGTCTTTTTCTTGAATTTCCAGTAACTTATAACAGGCGCGCGAGCGATAGCCCTCCTTCTGGGAGCGCTTCACGTAGTGGTCATCAAAGTGCTCTTTAAGCCACGCACCACTAGAAGAAGATCGTTTTGCCACCGCATTTCCCTTTTTTGTAAGTAAACGGGCCAAGCCCCAAAACGGGCGTATCGCTAACAGTATACCTTTCCCGTACAATAACGCTCCCGTAAACCAACACAGCTAGATACCTATGGAATCACTCACCGCCAGCGACAAAAAACATCTGCGCAGCATTGGCCACAAACTCAACCCTGTTGTGATGATTGGCGACCGAGGCTTGAGTGAAGGTGTGGAGCAGGAACTGGAGCGGGCCCTGGAGGACCACGAACTGATCAAGGTCAAAGTCAATGTTGCCGACCCAGGCGAGCGGCGCGAATTGATCGACCAACTGTGCAAGGGGAGCCGCGCACAGCTGGTACAGGCTATCGGTAAAATAGCGCTGGTCTACCGCGCCGCGAAAAAGCCCAACCCGCGCCTGTCAAACTTGCTGCGCGCCTAAATCGGCGCGCTGTACGGCGCTATTCTGCGAGGTGTTGCACCTGGTCGATTTCGTATTCGATGTCGCCACCGGGAGCAGCAACTACCGCCACATCACCCTCTTCCTTACCGATCAAGGCACGCGCAATCGGCGACGTGACAGAGATCTTACCCGCCTTCACGTCGGCCTCATCTTCACCAACAATGCGGTAGGTTACCTCTTCGTCGGTATCGCAATTGATCAACGACACGGTGGTGCCAAAAATCACCTTACCGGTACAGGGAATTGTGGTGATATCAATCACCCGCACATTGGATAGCTTGCCTTCAATTTCCTGAATACGACCCTCGCAGAA
Source organism: Spongiibacter sp. C9W (assembly GCF_057370015.1). Classification (NCBI taxonomy): domain Bacteria; kingdom Pseudomonadati; phylum Pseudomonadota; class Gammaproteobacteria; order Cellvibrionales; family Spongiibacteraceae; genus Spongiibacter; species Spongiibacter sp. C9W. Next base: position 2,612,828 of record NZ_CM170672.1, on the reverse strand, counting down.
ACCCTGCTGCTCACGCGCAGCATGGTATTCGGCATTTTCTTTCAAGTCGCCGTGCTCACGGGCCTCGGCAATTGCCTGAGTAATGCGAGGGCGATCAACCGTTTTCAGGCGCTTGAGCTCATCGCGCAACGCCTGCTCACCGGCTACCGTCATCGGGGTTTGCTGACTCATTTTACCAACTCCTCATGCACATCTTGCAGGCGACGCACCGTGCGCTCAGCGCCGAATACCAGCGCCTGGCAAATGGCTTCCGCCCCCGCCAGCGTTGTGGTGTAGCTCACCTTATTCTGCAGAGCAGAGCGGCGAATCAGCGATGAATCGGCAATCGCCTGCTTACCTTCAGTGGTATTGATAATCAGATCAATATCGCCATTTTTGACCATATCGACAATATGCGGACGCCCTTCCATTACCTTGTTCACGCGCTGGCAAGCCAGGCCCGCATCAGCCAGGACTTTGTGGGTTCCGCGAGTCGCGCACAGCTCAAATCCCAACTCCAGCAACTGCTTCGCCACAGACACCACACCCGCTTTATCTGGGTCACGCACCGAGATAAAGGCACGACCTTCGGTTGGGAAAACCTCGCCAGCACCGCGAGCCGCCTTGGAGAAGGCCTCTGCGAAGCTTTCGCCCAAGCCCATAACCTCGCCCGTCGACTTCATTTCGGGCCCGAGAATCGGGTCGACACCGGGGAATTTATTGAAGGGGAAAACCGCCTCTTTCACCGAGTAGTAATCGGGCACACGCTCGGCGGTAAAGTTTTGCTCGGCAAGGCTGGTACCCGCCATACAGCGCGCGGCCACCTTGGCCAAGGACAGGCCAATACACTTAGAGACGAAGGGCACGGTACGCGAAGCGCGCGGGTTGACCTCAATCACGTAGATCTCGCCATCCTGCACTGCCAGCTGCACGTTCATCAGGCCGACAACGCCAAGCTCCAGGGCCATGCGCTTGACCATTTCGCGCATTTTGTCCTGCGTTTCGGCATCGAGCGAATACGGCGGCAGCGAACACGCCGAGTCACCCGAGTGAACACCCGCCTGCTCGATGTGCTGCATAATGGCGCCAATCACCACCTGCTTGCCGTCTGACACGGCATCGAGGTCGACCTCTACTGCCGCATTAAGGAAGTGATCCAGCAGTACCGGCGACTCGTTGGACACCTTCACTGCTTCGCGCATGTAGCGCTCCAGTTCTTCCTCTTTGTAGACAATCTCCATGGCGCGACCACCCAATACATACGATGGGCGAACAACCAATGGATAGCCAATTTTCTGCGCAGCGGCCAATGCCGCCTCTTCAGAGCGCACTGTGGTGTTGGGCGGCTGTTTGAGGTTCAGGCGCTCAATCATTTGCTGGAAGCGTTCACGGTCTTCAGCGCGGTCAATCGCCTCAGGGCTGGTACCAATAATCGGCACGCCGGCAGCCTCGAGGTCGCGGGCCAGCTTGAGTGGAGTCTGCCCACCAAATTGCACGATCACGCCCTTGGGCTTTTCTTTCGCCACAATCTCCAGCACATCTTCAAGCGTTACTGGCTCGAAATACAGGCGGTCGGAAATATCGTAGTCGGTAGAAACCGTCTCGGGGTTACAGTTCACCATAATGGTTTCGTAACCGTCTTCGCGCATGGCCAATGCCGCGTGCACGCAGCAATAGTCAAATTCGATGCCCTGACCGATGCGGTTTGGACCGCCACCGATAACCAGAATTTTTTCGCGCTCGCTTGGCTGGGCTTCGCACTCTTCCTCGTAGGTTGAGTACATATACGCCGTGGACGTAGCGAACTCTGCCGCACAGGTATCCACCCGTTTGTACACCGGCAATACGCCCAGTGCGTGACGGCGGGCGCGCAACTGCCGCTCGCTCACTGCCAGCAGCACGGACAAGCGCTGATCGCTGAAACCTTTGCGCTTGAGGCGACGCATAAGCGCTTCGTCAATATCCGACAGCGCCACCTTCTTCAGGGCGTTTTCAGACTTAACAATGTCTTCAATCTGCACCAGGAACCAGGGGTCGATCCACGAGTGCTCGTACACCTCTTCCACCGACATGCCAGCACGGAAAGCATCAGCCACATACCAAATGCGCTCAGGGCCGGGGTTGGTCAGCTCGGCAATCAACACATCGCGAGCATCGTCGCGATCGACATCAATCTTGTGTTCAAAGCCGGCAGAGCCTACTTCCAGACCACGCAGTGCCTTTTGCACGGACTCCTGGAAGGTGCGGCCAATCGCCATCACCTCTCCGACCGACTTCATCTGCGTATGCAGCTTGGTCTGTGCTTCGCCGAACTTTTCAAAGGTAAAGCGCGGAATCTTGGTCACGACATAGTCGATGCTCGGCTCAAATGACGCTGGCGTTGCGCCGCCGGTAATGTCGTTTTGCAGCTCATCGAGGGTGTAACCCACCGCCAACTTGGCAGCGACTTTAGCAATTGGGAAGCCAGTGGCCTTCGAGGCCAATGCCGATGAACGGGACACCCGCGGGTTCATCTCAATCACCACCAGGCGACCGTCTTTCGGGTTCATACCAAACTGGACATTCGAACCGCCCGTTTCAACACCGATCTCACGCAGCACCGCGCAAGAGGCATTCCGCATGATTTGATATTCTTTATCAGTCAGAGTTTGCGCGGGAGCGACGGTAATCGAGTCACCGGTGTGCACACCCATCGGGTCGAAGTTTTCGATGGCACAAATGATGATGCAGTTGTCATTGCGATCACGCACCACCTCCATTTCAAACTCTTTCCAGCCGATCAGGCTTTCATCGATCAACAGCTCGTTGGTGGGCGACAAATCCAATCCGCGGGTACAAATCTCCACGTACTCTTCTTTGTTATAGGCAATACCACCGCCGCTGCCGCCCATTGTGAACGACGGACGAATAATCGCCGGGAAACCGATGGAGTCGAGAACTTGCAGCGCCTCTTCCATGCTGTGTGCAATCGCAGAGCGCGGCGTTTCCAGGCCGATACGCTTCATCGCTTGATCGAACAACTGGCGATCTTCGGCCATGTCGATGGCGTCTTTCTTGGCGCCGATCATCTCTACGCCGTATTTCTCCAGTACGCCTTCGCGATCCAGGTCCAGCGCACAGTTCAACGCTGTCTGCCCACCCATTGTTGGCAGCAGTACATCGGGGCGCTCTTTCTCGATGATTTTTTCAACAGTCTGCCAGGCAATCGGCTCAATGTAGGTGGCATCAGCCATTGCCGGGTCGGTCATGATGGTAGCCGGGTTGGAGTTCACCAGAATAACGCGGTAACCCTCTTCGCGCAGCGCCTTACAGGCTTGCGCACCGGAGTAGTCAAACTCACAGGCCTGGCCGATGACAATCGGGCCGGCACCCAGGATCAAAATGGATTCTATGTCGGTTCTTTTGGGCATGTTGTCTCCGCTTTACGCTCAGCGAGAGCGGCTACTGCCGCCCCCGGTTGCGCAGGACGCAATCCGATAGTCTCAACCGGCCTTCTTGGCCTGGATTAACTCAATAAAGTGGTCAAACAAGGGCGCAATATCATGCGGCCCCGGGCTAGCTTCTGGGTGTCCCTGGAAGCCAAACGCAGGTTTGTCATTGCGCTCAACCCCCTGCAAGGAGCCATCAAACAGCGACTTGTGGGTCACCGTCATGGTCGCCGGCAAGCTGTCTTCATCAACGGCAAAGCCGTGGTTCTGACTGGTGATGTGTACCACCTTGGTTTTTAAGTCCTGAACCGGATGGTTGGCGCCGTGGTGGCCGAACTTCATCTTCATGGTCTTTGCACCTGATGCCAACGATAGCAGCTGGTGCCCCAGGCAAATTCCGAAGACCGGCAAGTCGGCGTCGAGAATGTCTTTGATCGCAGCGATGGCGTAGTCACAGGGCTCTGGATCGCCCGGGCCATTGGACAGGAAGACCCCATCGGGATTCATCGCCAGTACATCAGCTGCTGGCGTGGTTGCAGGCACCACGGTGAGGCGACAGCCGCGGTCGGCCAGCATACGCAAAATGTTGCGCTTTACGCCGAAGTCATAGGCAACAACATGGTGAGGCAAGTCGTCATCGCCCAGGACTTTATGACCCTCGCCCAGCTGCCATGTGCTTTCGCGCCACTCATAGCGCTCGGCAGTAGTCACTTCTTTCGCCAGATCCATGCCTTTCAGGCCTGCAAAGCCCTTTGCCAATTCCAGTGCTTTGGCTTCATCTTCCGCGCCGAGGTCATCACCGGCCAGCAGACAGCCACCCTGAGCACCCTTGTCGCGCAGAATACGCGTCAGGCGGCGGGTATCTATCTCGGCGATGCCGACTATATTGCGCGCGCGCAGATAGTCAGACAGGCTTTGCTCGCTGCGGAAACTGCTCGCCAACATGGGCAAATCGCGAATAACCAGGCCCGCAGACCAAATTTCTGCAGCTTCTTCGTCTTCTGAGTTAACGCCGGTATTGCCGATATGGGGATAGGTCAGCGTCACGATCTGACGCGCGTAGGAGGGATCGGTGAGAATCTCCTGATAACCCGTCATGGCGGTATTGAACACCACCTCCCCAACCGAGTGCCCGTGCGCACCGATTGCAACACCCCGAAAAATACTGCCGTCTTCTAGGGCGAGTATGGCTGTAACCGTCAAGATAACCTCCTGGATCAGACTTGCGGCCGAGAGTCACCGCCGACAGCCGTCGGAACGATAACCAGGGAACCACAGAGGAAAATACGCGTGCAAAAAAGCGAGATGCGGTGAATCCCCATCTCGCTTTTTTACGGGGTCTCGGGTGATTAAACCCGGCGCCCAAATCTGAAAAGAAATTTTACGCGAAGTTGGCAGCAGAATCCACCGCGACCGACACGCTCACGGTGTAACTATTACCCTTTGAGAGCCGCGACCATCTCCGCGGGCGCATCGACAGCACGCCCCAGCTCGGGAGAAACCATCAGATGGGCCGTTTTCGCCACCGCCACCGCGCGGCCAGAGCTCACATCGCTGACTCGGTAGGCGATATCAAAACCGCAGCGATGAAAGTCGCTGGCGGCAACATCAAAGCGCAATACCTCACCGTAATGCGCCTCGCTTATGTAGCGCACCGCCATATCTGCATTCACCATACCCAGGCCATCGTCACGACCACCCTCGCGAACGCCGCGGCTTGCCAGGAAGCGCCCGCGCGCCTCGTTGAGCAAACTCACCAAGGCATCGTTACCCAGGTGATTGCCAGCGTTAATATGGCTGCGCAACAAAGCAATATCGGTGCTGAACGGGAAGGTCTCGGGCACCGCAAACTCTAGCTTTGCCATCGATTTAATCCGCTTTCAGGCCGAGCACATCCTGCATATCGTAGCGGCCGGCGGCCTGCGCCTTCAGCCACGCCGCCGCCCGCACGGCACCGCGCGCGAATGACATTCTGGAGCTGGCCTTGTGCGTAATTTCAACGCGCTCGCCTTCGGCGCAAAACATCACCGTGTGATCGCCAACAATATCGCCGGCACGCACCGTGGCAAAGCCAATGGTCTCGCGCTCGCGAGCCCCGGTTTGCCCCTCCCGGCCATATACAGCGACCTTATCAAGGTCGCGACCCAGGGCATCGGCAACCACCTGCCCCATGCTCAGCGCGGTACCGGAGGGCGCATCAACTTTGTGGCGGTGATGAGCCTCGTAAACCTCGATATCAACATCGTCACCCAGCACGCGGGCCGCCATATCCAATAGCTTGAAACAGAGGTTCACCCCGGTACTGAAGTTGGAAGCCTGGCACACCGCTATCGGCGCAATAAGGCGCTCTAACTCGGCTTTTTGCCCGGCATCAAAGCCGGTTGTGCCAATCACCATGCCCTTGCCTGCCTTTGCACACACCTCGGCATTAGCCAGGGTAGCCAGTGGCGCGGTGAAGTCGATCAGCACATCAAAATCGTCAACAACTGCAGCAATATCGGCGCCCACCAGCACGCCGCACTTACCCAAGCCCGCCAGCTCACCGGCGTCGGCACCAATCAAGCTGCTTTCCGGGCGCTCCAATGCGGCACTCAGCTCGCAGCCCTCGGCCACGCTTATCGCCTCTATCAAGGTTTTGCCCATGCGCCCCGCAGCGCCCGTCACAGCAATTTTTACAGTCATGATTTACCCAGTTGATTACTTGATTCTTCTAACTCTGGCGACGCCTCTGCCAAAGCCATATCTTTTACACTTGTCTCGGCCAGTACCGACGACACCGCATCATCAATATTTTTGCGCACTGCCTCTACCCCGGTAACCGCTCTGCGCGGTCGCGCAGCGGAGACGAAACCCTCGCCCCCCTCATTGCGCACCGCCTCCAGCACTTCTTGCAGGCGCACTTTTTCCAGGGGCGCATTGGGCAGGTAGCGCGGCGGATCATCGCTGTTTTCAGTGATAAGGCCAGCCCGGGTCAATGCGCGAAGCACCCGCGTTACGCCCTGAATCTGCACCCGCAACCGCAGCACATAGTCCGAGGCCGACATCGGCCGACGCCCTTCATAATAGCGCTGCGCCAGCACCGCCATAATATTTAACGCCAAATCTTCCTGCTGGCGAATACTCATATCGCCGCTACGCTTGGAAGGGACGACATATTCAGGATGTTGCACATAAAAAGCAACACTGCTGCCCACCAGCAGGATCAGCCAACTGATGTACATCCACATCATAAACAGGATCAATATCGCAAAGCCGGAGTAGATCGCATAGGTACCGCTGTCGCTCGCCGACACCACCACGCTACCAAAGCCCCACCCCAGACTCTGGAACAACACCCCCGACACCAACCCCGCCATCGCGCCCGCGCGGAATGTCACTCGCGTGTTGGGAATAAACATATAAAAGAAGGTAAACGCGGCGATAATCATGATATACGGCGCCGCCGTGGTGAGCAGTGATACCACGTGGGTCACAAAGGGCAGGTATTCACTCGCCTCCTGCACCGCGCGGCCACTCAATACACTGGCAGACAGACCGATCGCCGAAAATACCAACAAAGGGCCAATCAGCATGACACTGCCATAGTCAGCAAAGCGTCGACCAATACTGCGGTGCTGCTCCAGGCGCCAGATATAGTTAAACGTTCCCTCAATCTTTTGAATCAGCGAGATCGCGGTGTAAAACAGCAGCGCGATACCGAAGGTTCCCAGCACGCCGATCTTCACATTGTCGATAAAACCAATGATCTTTTGAGTGATCTCCACACCCTGCTCACCCATCGGCGCCAGGAACTGCAGCATGATCGGCTCAAGCTGCTTGTTGTGCATGCCAAAGGCCTTCAACACAGAAAAGCTCACCGCCAGCATCGGCACCAGAGAAAGCAGCGTGGTATACACCAAACTCATCGCCCGCAGCGTGAGCTCGCCTTTGGCCAGGTCATCCAGCACCACATACACGTAGCGCAAGATATGCACGCACCGGCGCCGCCAAGGGCTGTAATTGGCAACCTCCGGCGACCAAAGCGACTCAGCAACAAAGCGATTAAGGGTTTTTTCCATAGTGTGTCGTCCAACCCGGATACCAGGGTCTCAGGATGGAGAAAAATGTGAGGCAAGTCGAGGGGAGGCAACCCTCCCCTCAACTATTTACAGCTTCATGTCGTCAAAGAAGTCTTTAACGCCGTCAAACCAGCTTTTCTTGCGCGGCGACTGCTTGTCATCGCCATCCAGCGTTGACTGAAACTCTTGCAGCAGCTCCTTTTGGCGCTTGCTCAGCGATACCGGCGTTTCAACAACCACCTTACAGATCAAGTCACCAGTGCTGCCACCACGAACCGGCGTAATCCCCTTGCCGCGCAGGCGGAAAGACTTACCCGTTTGCGTCTCGGCGGGAATCTTCAGTTTTACTCGGCCATCAAGGGTGGGCACGTCCAGCTCGCCACCGAGCGCCGCGTCGGCAAAACCAATGGGCACTTCGCAGTGAAGGTGCTTGCCATCGCGCTTGAAAATGGGGTGCGGGCGCACCGACATTTGCACATACAAATCGCCAGCGGGGCCGCCGTCGGGGCTAGCCTCGCCCTCGCCACTCAGGCGAATGCGGTCGCCAGTATCAACGCCGGGCGGCACTTTCACCGACAGCGTCTTGGTTTCCTCTACCCGACCCTGGCCATGGCAGTCATTACACGGGTCGGAAATAATCGTCCCGCTACCCCGGCAATTGGGGCAGGTTTGCTGCACAGCAAAGAAGCCCTGCTGCATGCGCACCTGACCCACGCCATTACAGGTTCCGCAGGTAAGCGGCGTCGAGCCTTTCTTGGCACCGCTACCGTCACAGGTTTTACACGACACCAGAGTCGGAATACGGATTTTCGCCGTTGTTCCGCGCACCGCTTGCTCAAGATCGATCTCAAGCGTGTAGCGCAGATCCGCGCCGCGCTGCGGGCCACGCTGACGCCCCCCGCCACCGCCGCCAAAGATATCGCCAAAAACATCGCCAAAGATGTCGCTGAAGCCAGCGCCACCTGCGCCGCCACCGAAACCTCCGGCACCGCCACCTACCGCGTCGTGACCAAAGCGGTCATACGCTGAGCGTTTCTCAGAATCCGACAGCACCTCGTAGGCCTCTGTCGCCTCTTTGAAAATATCTTCCGCCTTGGGGTCATCCGGGTTGCGGTCCGGGTGATTCTTCATGGCGATACGGCGATAGGCTTTTTTAATTTCCTTCTCGTCCGAATCTCGGGACACGCCCAGTATTTCGTAGTAATCGCGTTTTGACATCGTCTCGCTTCACGCTGTGTTGGGCGCAGACAAACCCCGCAAGCCCAGTAAAAATTCAATCTCTCATCACACGCGAAACGGGAGCGGGCCAAACGCCCTGCAAAACCCTAAGGTTTTAGCGCCTCCCTTCTCCCGTTCACGCCAGCAACGCGGGGCAGAGCCCCGCCCGCCGCTTACTTCTTGTCGTCGTCTTTGACTTCTTCAAACTCCGCATCGACAACGTCGTCGCCGGCCGCTGAGGCTTCAGGCTGCTCACCGCCTGCCGCTTCCGCTTCTGCCGCTTGCTCGGCGTACATCTTTTGCGCCAGGCCAGCAGAGGCTTCGCTAAGCTCTTTGGCAGCCGCTTCGATAGCCTCGACGTCGTCGCCTTTAACGGCCTCGTCAACCTTCACCAGCGCTGCTTCAATGGCTGACTTCTCTTCGTCACTCGCCTTATCGCCCGCTTCTTCCAGCGTTTTGCGAGTCGCGTTAGCCAGACCTTCGGCGTTGTTGCGCGCAGTGACCAGCGCCTCAAATTTCTTATCAGCTTCGGCATTCGCCTCGGCATCGCGCACCATTTGCTCGATCTCGTCCTCGTTCAGGCCGCTGGAAGCAGTGATGCGAATAGACTGCTCCTTGCCAGTTGCCTTGTCTTTGGCCGATACATGCAAAATACCGTTGGCATCGATGTCGAAGGTCACTTCGATCTGCGGCAGGCCGCGCGGTGCCGGCGGAATGTCTGCAAGGTCGAAACGGCCGAGTGACTTGTTCGCCGACGCCTGCTTACGCTCACCCTGAACCACGTGAATGGTTACAGCAGTCTGGTTGTCTTCCGCGGTCGAGAACACCTGCGACTTCTTCGTTGGGATAGTCGTGTTCTTCTCGATCAGCGGTGTTGCCACACCACCCATGGTTTCAATACCCAGGCTCAGCGGGGTGACGTCGAGCAGCAGTACATCTTTTACATCACCCGACAGTACCGCACCTTGCAGGGCAGCACCCATCGCAACGGCCTCATCCGGGTTCACGTCACGACGCGGCTCTTTGCCGAAGAATTCAGTCACTTTAGACTGCACCAGCGGCATACGCGTCTGACCACCAACCAGAATCACTTCGTCAACCTCAGAGGCAGACAAACCGGCATCTTGCAGCGCCGTTTTCATTGGCTCCAGCGAACGCTTCACCAAATCCTCAACCAGCGACTCCAACTTGGCACGGCTCAATTTAACAACCAAGTGCTTAGGACCGGTGGCATCTGCCGTGATGTAAGGCAGATTAACCTCGGTTTGCTGACTGGATGACAATTCGATCTTCGCTTTTTCAGCCGCTTCTTTCAGGCGCTGAACTGCCAGCGAGTCACCTTTCAGGTCAATACCGTTTTCTTTCTTGAACTCTTCCGCCAGGTAATCAATCAGGCGCAGGTCAAAATCCTCACCACCCAGGAAGGTGTCACCGTTGGTCGCCAGCACTTCGAATTGATGCTCGCCATCCACCTCGGCAATTTCGATGATCGAGATATCGAAGGTACCACCACCCAGGTCGTACACGGCTACGGTGCGATCGCCCTTGGCCTTGTCCATACCGTAGGCCAGTGCAGCCGCCGTCGGCTCGTTGATAATCCGCTTCACTTCCAGACCAGCGATACGGCCGGCATCTTTAGTCGCCTGACGCTGAGAGTCGTTGAAGTAAGCAGGAACCGTGATAACCGCCTCGGTGATTTTTTCACCCAGGTAGTCTTCAGCGGTTTTCTTCATTTTCTTCAGTACTTCCGCAGAGATCTGCGGGGGTGCCAGCTTTTCACCCTTTACTTCAACCCAGGCATCGCCGTTGTCGGCTTTGCTGATGGTGTAAGGCACCATCTTGATGTCTTTTTGAACAACATCGTCCTCAAAGCGGCGACCGATCAGGCGCTTAACCGCATACAGGGTGTTGTCCGGGTTCGTCACCGCCTGACGTTTGGCGCTCTGACCAACCAGAATTTCATTGTCGTCAGTGTAAGCAACAATAGAAGGCGTGGTGCGACCACCCTCGGCATTCTCAATAACCTTTACCTTGTCGCCATCCATTACCGCCACACAGGAGTTGGTGGTGCCAAGGTCGATACCAATAATTTTACCCATAACTTTTCTCCGCATTCGCTGTTTACTGCGCGAGGCACCCAGGCCCCGTTAAACTCTGTTCTTGCTGTAGATATTGGTCCGTTTTTCTCAATTTCAAGCCGGCCATCAACATCTCAGGTGTGAATATTTGGCAGTTACTCCGCCTTCGCGACCACAACCATCGCCGCACGCAGCAGGCGCCCGTTCAGGGTGTAGCCCTTTTGCATCACATCAATCACCGAGTTCGGCTCCGCACTCGGGTTAGGCACCATCGCCATCGCCTCGTGGAATTCCGGGTCAAATGGCTGACCGGTTGGATCGATCTGTTCAACATTGTGGCGCGCCAGCGCATCCAGCAATGATTTGCGCGTCAACTCCACACCTTCAAGAATCGGCTTCAGCGCCTCGTCTTCGGTATCGGCAGCCGCAAGCGCGCGATCCAGATTGTCCGCCACGCTCAACATATCCCCGGCGAACTTCTCCAGCGCAAACTTGCGCGCGTTCTCGGCGTCTTTCTCGGCGCGGCGACGCACGTTCTGCGCCTCTGCTACAGCGCGCAACGCCTGCTCTTTGGCATTGGCCGCCTCTTCACGCGCGGCGTCCAGCTGCGCCTGAAGATCATCTCCCGCATCGGCGCCCTGCTCTTCAGCAACCTGCTCAACCGATTCTGCCTGCTCCGCTGCCAGCTCTTCAGCCGCGGCTGTTTTATCTTGTTCCTCTGCCACCTTAGCAGCCTCCTTCATTTCGCCGGACGGCCCAGCCGCCCAATAACTTCCGCACCCCGAGGGTGAGCTTCCCCGTGTATGGGGGCTCTGCCTGTTTTTTCAAGGCCGCCGGTATTTTTAATTCCCGGAACGCAACCAGGGCTTGAGCGGGCACAGCCAACTACTGTATAAATAACCATACATCTTCATTTTGGAGCCGCCACCATGCTGGTTCATTTAAGCGTCAGCAATTTCGCCATCACCCAAGCCCTGGAAATCGAGCTACAGCCGGGAATGACGGTATTAACAGGCGAGACCGGCGCCGGCAAATCGATTATGCTCGACGCACTCGGCCTGACACTGGGCGACCGCGCAGACAGCGGCGTCGTGCGGGCGGGCGCCGAGCGCGCCGACATCCACGCCGAATTCGATATCAGCGATATTCCCCTGGCCCGCCAATGGCTGCAGGAGCGAGAACTGCTAGCGGGCAACGAATGCCGACTGCGACGAGTAATCACCAAAGAGGGTCGGTCGCGCGCCTATATCAACGGCCAGCCCGCCACCGTAAACGACACCAAAGAGCTCGGCGGCCTGCTTATTGATATTCACAGCCAGCACGCCCATCAGTCCCTGCTTAAAAAGCCCTATCAACGACAGCTGCTCGACGCCTTTGCCGGCGCCAGCGAACTGTGCAGTTCACTCGGGGAAGACTGCCTGCGCTATCAGCGCATTAGCAAGCGCCTCAACGAACTCGAAAGCCACCTCGATGAGCAAAACGCCCAGGAACAACTGCTGCGCTACCAACTCGACGAACTAGAGCGCCTCGATATTCAGCCCGGCGAAATTGAAGAACTGGAGATCCAACAAAAGCAGCTCGCCAATGCCGAGCAAATTCTGGCCGCCAACCACCACAGCCTGGCACTGTGCCGCGAAGGCGAAGTCAACGCGATGGGTATTTTGCATCAAGCGCTCTCGTCACTGAGCGGCTGCCAGCACGGCCACCCAGCGCAAGAAGCCGCCATCAGTCTGATTGAGAGCGCGCGCATTCAGATCGAAGAGGCCGCCAGCGAACTGCAGCGCGTCACCGACGAAACGGAACTGGACCCCCAGCGCCTGCAAGACGTTGAACAACGGCTTGACGCCATCTACCAAACCGCGCGCAAACACAAGATTCAACCCGAAGAACTTCCCGAGCTGCAACAATCGCTGCAACACCAGCTCGAGCAGCTCGACGCAACCGATGAAAAGCTCGATGCCATGCGCCAGGAGCAACAGCAGGCGCTCAGCAACTACCAGAGCAAAGCCAAGAAGCTGAGCAAGCTGCGCAGCGCCGCCGCGTTAAAAATGAAAAAACGCATTGAGGGCAAACTGGGCGAACTGGCAATGAAACACTGCGAAGTGGAGTTTGCCATTATTCCTCTTGCTGACGATGAGCCGCACAGCCACGGCGCCGAAGACATCGAAATTCGCATTCGCAGCAACCCCAACGCCGCGATGGGCCCGCTGCATAAAATTGCCTCGGGCGGCGAATTGTCGCGTATCAGCCTGGCCATACAAGTCGTCACCGCTCAGGTTGCCGCCGTCCCGACAATCGTCTTCGACGAGGTGGACGTGGGCATTGGCGGGGCGACCGCAGAAATTGTCGGCCAGCTACTCAACGACCTGGGCAAACGCAGCCAAGTGCTGTGCGTCACCCACCAGGCACAGGTGGCCAGCCAGGGCGACCACCATATTCGCGTTAAGAAAACCGGCAACAAGACGGCCTTGCGAACCGAGCTGGAGCCGCTGGCAGAAGATCAAAAAATCGAGGAAATTGCCCGAATGCTGGGCGGGATAGCGATAACCGAGAACACCTTGGCACACGCCAGAGAAATGCTCGGCATACGCCACTGAACGCGGGCGGCAGCGCCGCCCGCAAGATAAGCGTTACTTCTTGGGACGAACGTATAACACCAAGCTGTGATCGACGAGTTCAAAGCCGCGCTCTTCCACCAGTTTATGTTGGCGCTCCTCGATCACGTCATCGTAAAACTCAATTACCTCACCACTCTCCATACACACGATATGGTCGTGGTGCTCGCCCTTGGCCAATTCGAAAACGGAATGCCCGGCCTCAAAGTTGTGGCGCACCACCAAGCCGGCGGCCTCAAACTGAGTGAGAACACGGTAAACGGTCGCCAGGCCCACATCTTCACCAGACTCCATCAGCGAACGGTAGACATCTTCCGCACTGAAGTGCTGATTTTCAGCTTCGGCCTGCTCAAGCAGTTGTAGAATTTTTACCCGAGGTAGGGTGACTTTAAGCCCAGCTTTGCGGAGCTCTTGATTTTCGCTTGACATAAACCACTGACCTTAGCGTTGTGTTTAGGTTTGCGCTATTATCCCTGCCTCTGCGAGTGATTGGAACCCTGACTATGTTTTTGCGTATTGCTACCGCCAGCCTGGTAATTTTGCTTGGCGCCTGCAGCTCTCTGGAGTTTCCCGGCGTTTACCGCCTGCCCATCGATCAGGGCAACATCATCACCCAGGAAATGGTAGATCAGCTTGAAATCGGCATGAGCCGCAGCCAGGTTGAATACGTTATGGGCACGCCGCTGATTCGCGACAGCTTCAGCCCCGACCGCTGGGATTATGTGTACACGTTGAATAAAGAAGGCAAGCCCGCCGAGCGCCACCAGCTCAGCGCGTACTTCCAAGGCGACAAACTGGTGCGCATTGTTACCGACGTTAAACCCTCAGCCGAGGGGAAAATTAGCAGCAGCAGCGCCGAGGCCGACGCCCAAGCCGCCAGCGAATAAGCAGGTCAAGCCTGCTTGCGAGCCTTGGCTTTAGCCGCCCGCTGTTTGCGAACCTCTTTCGGGTCGGCGATCAGCGGCCGGTAGATCTCCACGCGCTCGCCGTCGTTGAGCGCCTGCGCATCAGGCTTGCTCACCACCTTGCCAAAAATCCCCACATCCGCACTGGACAAATCCAGCTCGGGAAACTGGCTGTCCAGCCCCGACTGCATTACCGCATCGCGAACTGTCGACCCAGCGGGCAACTCTAACGCCACAATGCGCTGCTTATCCGCGAGTGCATAGGCGACTTCAACATGTACTGTTTGATTGTTATCCATATTGCTCTTTCGCACGTTTAACCAGGGCATCGACCAAATTATTGGCCACAGAATTAAATAATTGACGCGTCGCCGCACCCGCCAGCGCATTGCTCAACGCAAATCGCAGATGCAGGCTCACCTTGCAGGCTTTGTCACCCAGCGCCAATAGCTCCCATTCGCCGCGCAGCTTTTCAAAGGGGCCGTCGAGCAGCTCCAGCACAATGCGGCGCGGCGGCGTAAGCTGATTTCGCGTGCTAAAGCTCATTTTGATCCCCGCTCGCGACAAATCCAGCCTCGCCTCCATCATCGACTCATCCGCCAGCAGCACCTCAGCGCCAACGCAGCCATCCATATACTGCGGATAAGCTTCAACATCGTTAATAAGCTGATATATCAATTCTGCTGAGTATGGCAATAGCGCGCTGCGGCGAATATCGTTCATGCGGAGGGCTTCCGGTACTGGGTTATAGCTGTAAGCGCTGATACAAGCCTATTGAAAGCAGGCAAAGCAGCGCTGGCGGCGCAATATACCGCAACATACGCAACCAAAGCCAAAAAAAGCCCTGCTCCAGCCAGTGATCCCGGCCACCGTACACATTCTTGGGTACCCGCCACGCCGCAAATAGCACAAAACACAGCGCGCACATCGGCAGCAGAATATTCGCGACCGCGATATCCAGCCACTCCATTGCCGTTCGCGAGAACCACTGCAGCGGTGACGCCACCTGCAGCGATGCCAGGGAAACCTCACCCACCGCGAACACCGACAAACCCACCGCAACCGCCGCCACCCAGCGCGGCAACGCCCAGCGCTCAACCAAATAGGCCACCACGGGCTCAAATAGCGCGACAACCGTCGTCAGCACCAAAATGCTCAACAACACATACAAGCCGGTACCGGCAATATCACCAAAGGCCAAGTTGCCAAAGCTGTAAGGCAGGCTAATAAACAGCAGCGCCGGCCCCTGGCCCGCCACAATATGCTGGTCACTGACCAGGGCGATTAAGATCAACCCGCCGAGCAGCATCGCCAAGGTGTCGATAACAGCCAAGGCCAACAACTGGCGGGTAATGGAGCGCCCGGACGGGAAATACGCCCCATAAGCCATGAGTGCCGCCGTGCCTAAACCGAGGGCATAAAATGCCTGCTGCAGCGCAGACAGCAGCGCCTGCCAGGAAAAGTCTCCCGGGCGGAAATCAAACAACGCGCGCCACGCTGCGCCGTAATCACCCAGCTCATAACTGAAGTACAGCAAGCTGAGCATGACCAGCAACAGCACCGGCAACAGAATGCGCAACACCATGGCCATGCCACGGTTTACGCTGATCGACGACAGCAATACCGCCAGCACCACAAAAAAGCCGTGCGCGCCGCGCGTTTCCTCAGGGCTGGTCAGCAGCCGCTGGAATTCGCCAGCAATGGTATCGAGGCTCGCCGCCTCCATTACCCCCGACGACATTTTCATTATGTAGGTCAGCAGCCAGCTGGCAACAACCCCCAGGTTTGCCGCCAGCAACAGCGCCGTTAGTGCCGCCAGCTGGGTAACCAGCGACCAGTGGCGAAACGCGCCGGAGAAATGGGCGATTTGGTCCACCGCGTGAATGGGGTTGGCGCGGGCGCGCACGGCGATACGCACTTCAGCGATAGCCACCGGCAACACCACCAGCAACAAGAAGACGAGGTAAGCCACTAGGTATACCGCGCCACCATTAGCGGCGAGCTGTTGGGGAGCCTTCCAAAAGTTACCCAAACTCACAACAAGGCCGGTCGCCGCCGCTAGAAATGTCCAGCGACTTGACCAGATACCCTGAACTTTATTCTTCTTGAGGGCCATAAACCGCCGGCGAAAGTCATCAAAGCAGCGCTATTTTTACCTGAGCGCCATAGGTTTTGCCAGCGAGTCACTCTATAATCGCCGCCATGAGCAAAAAGAAACCCAAGAACACCAGCAGCACGATCGCCCTGAATAAGAAGGCGAAGCACGACTACCACCTCACAGAAAAATTTGAGGCGGGCTTGTCGCTGCAAGGCTGGGAAGTGAAAAGTCTGCGCCAGGGCAAGGTGCAGATCACCGACACCTATGTGCTGCTAAAAGACGGTGAAGCGTTTCTGCTCGGCGGCAACATTACCCCACTGCTCAGTGCCTCCACCCATTTTGTGACCGACCCCGGTCGCACGCGCAAGCTATTGCTTCACAGCAGAGAACTGCGCAGACTGGAGGAAGCGACGCAGCAAAAGGGCTACACCTGCGTGTGTACCGCCCTGTACTGGAAAAAGCATTTGATAAAGGCGGAGATCGCCCTGGCCAAGGGTAAGAAAGACCACGACAAGCGCGAAACTGAAAAGAATCGCGACTGGGACCGCCAGAAACAGCGCATACTGCGCCAACACAATTCGTGAGTGACACACGCCCGAGCCGATGAAAACTCTCTACTTGTTAAGGCATGCCAAATCCAGCTGGGATGACGACCAGCTCAACGATGCCGAACGCCCGCTGACCCGCCGCGGGAAACGAGACTGCGGCTTGGTCGCCCACCAATTAGAGCGCAACCATAAAAAGTTTCCGCAGGTATTTTGCAGCTCCGCCAATCGCTGCCAGGAAACCCTTCAGCGCTTCCGCACCGAATCAGATGTTTTCGACCACGCCGAGATACATACCACCGAAGACCTCTACACCTTCGACATGCAGCAGCTGCTCACCTGGCTCAAAGAGCTGGGCAACCAGTACGACAACGCCCTGATTATCGGCCACAACCCAGCGCTGCTCGACTTAGTGAATTACCTCTACGACGGCGAACTGGACCAGCTCGGCACTTGCACCTTTGTCGAGCTGGAAATCAACGTTGAGTACTGGGACCAACTGCGTCCCGACAGCGCCAAGCTGCAAGACCTAATACGCCCCAAACAGCTGCGCTAAGCCGCTGCACCAGGAAGCCATTGCCGCATGAGCGAGCCAGAAGTTCTCAAGAATATTCGCATCGTTCACGATGTTCTCATCCTCAAGAAAAGCCACAAGCTTATTCGCCGTATGCAGCGCGCACTGGCCCAGCCAGAGATTCACGGCTACCAGGTGTGGGGCTCATCGTTTTTGATCATGGACTACCTGCTACAACACCCTCCCCGCCGCGGCAGTAAGGTGATGGAAATCGGCTGCGGCTGGGGAATACTGGGTATTTTCTGCGCGCAGCAGTTCAAGTCTAAAGTGACCGCGATAGACGCCGACGAGCACGTCTTCCCCTACCTGGACGCCCACGCCCTGCTCAATGATGTCAGCATCACCCAGCGCGTGGCCCGCTATGAAGAACTCACCGCCAACGATATGAAGGGCCAAAAAATGGTGCTGGGCGGCGATATTTGCTTTTGGCCAAAGCTGGTACAGCCGCTTTTCAATGCCATTGAAACGGCTCTCGCTGCCGGCGTGAAAACCATTATTATCGCCGACCCCGGCAGGCCGCCTTTCCACAAGCTCGCACGCAAATGCGAAAAGGCGTTTGGCGCCGAACTGATCGACTGGGAAGTGAGCCACCCCAAAAAGCAGAGTGGCGAATTGCTTATTATTAAAGCCTGAGGCTTAGCCGCGCTTCTTCTTGGTTTTTTTGCTCTTATTGCGCGCCTTATAGTCCAGCTTGGCCAGACGCGGTAACTTGCCCGATTCCAGATAGCTATGAATCTGCAACTGAGAGCGCACCTTCGGCGCACTCTTCTTGCGCGGGCGAAAGGCGTTAGTCTGGCTGGGATCAACCAGCCTCGCCTTTACATTATCCGCCCACTGAATATCGATAATGCTCTGAATGCGCTGCTGAAGCTCGGGGCTGTATATCGGGCAAGTGACCTCAACGCGGAAGTCGATATTGCGCGTCATTAAGTCAGCCGATGAAATAAAGTAACGAGGCTTGCCGCTATTGCGGAATATATACACCCGAGGGTGCTCCAAAAAGCCGTCGACAATACTGATGGCTTCTATATTTTCACTCAAGCCCTTCACGCCCGGCACCAAGGAGCACATACCCCGCACAATCAGGCGTATCGGCACACCGGCCTGGCTCGCCTCATACAGCTTGTCGACCAGCTCCCGATCAACCAGATTATTGCACTTAAGCGTTATGCCGCACTCGTCGCCGCGCTTGGCCGCATCGATCTCTGCCTGAACATTTTCAATCACTCTATCGCGGCTATTCAGCGGCGAAACTGCAAGGTGCTGGAAGTTGTGGCGCTTGTAGGTGTAGGCAATAAAGTCAAAGACCTTCGCCACCTCATCACCAATGGCTTGGTCGTAGGTAAGCAGGCTGAAGTCGGTATATACCTCGGCGGTCTTCTCGTTAAAGTTACCGGTTCCCACGTGGCTGTAATATTTCTGAACGCTGCCTTCCTGGCGGCTTATAGAGATCAACTTGCTGTGCACCTTCAAGCCCGGCACACCCAAAATAACGTTAACACCACCGTCGGTCAGGCGCTGCGACAGCGCGATATTCGCTTCCTCATCAAAGCGCGCCTGCAATTCAACCACCACCGTAACTTCCTTGTGGTTGGCCACCGCATTGAGCAGCGCATCCACAACGTGCGAGTTGGAGGCAACCCGGTACAAACTGATGCGAATAGACTTAACCGCCGGGTCGATGGCGGCGGTCTTCAGCAAATCGGTCAGGTAGTCAAAGCTGTGATACGGATAGAACAGCAGAAGGTCGCGCTCGCGCATGCAGCTGAGAATATTGTCCGCCGCATCAATCTCCGGTACGCGGATTTTCGGCAGCGACTTGCTATCGAGGTAGGCCGGCCCCAGGTTGGGAAAGCGCATAAAGTCTTTGGAGTTGTGGTACCGCCCGCCGGGAATCATGGAGTCCAAACGGCCCAGCCCCAGGCGGCGCACAAGGTACTCCAACATGTCATTGGGCATTTGCGCATCGTAAACAAAACGTACCGGATCGCCTTTGCGACGACGCTTCAAACTTTGTGTCATTTTCTCCACAAAGGTTTGCGTCACTTCCTCGCCAAGCTCCAGCTCTGCATCGCGCGTTAGCTTAATGGTATAGGCCTCTGCCGAGTCCAGCGGGAACACGCCACGAAAAACCTGCGGCAGGCACACGCGAATCATATTCTCCAGGGCAATTAGCACCTTACCTTTTTTACCGTTGCGCCCGGGAATGCGCACGAATCGTTCGATCCGCGTGGTGGGCACTTCAAGCAAGGCAAAGCGCGTCTGCCCCTGATAGCTCAGCTTAATCGCCAAATAGATCGACGCGTCATTCAACTCCGGCATTGGGTTGGCTTCGTCCAAAACGATCGGCACCAGCTCTTGCTGAATGTGGGCATGGAAATAATTGCGCACATACTCAATCTGGGAATCGTCGAGCTGCTTTTCGTTGATAACGTAAATCTTGCGGCGGCGCAGTTCTTTAAGATTGGCGTTATAAGTCGACTCAAAGCGATGTTGCAGCTTCAGCACCTTCTGGCGAATCTCTTCCAACAACTGCTTGTATTCTTCTTGCTTAGAGGGCGTGGAGAACGCGGCCAGACGACGCACATCGGCAACACGAACACGAAAGAACTCATCCAGGTTGTTGGAAAAAATACCGAGGTAGCGAATGCGCTGAATAATTGGCACCGACGGATCGGCCGCTTCCTGCAACACGCGATCATTAAACGACAGCCAGCTCAGCTCCTTGGCTATCCACGCTTTATCGGTGTTCGACTCCGCCATATCAGCAACCCTTACCCTTCAATAAAACACAACGTCGCGCGCGAGCTTAGTTGTTATACATGTCAGCAGTATTACAGTGTACGACGGTCGCAATTACCTTGCACAGGCCTTACACTCAGCCTTCGCATTGGGAATTAATACATGGCACAAAACTCCGATTCTTACGCTGCGCTGGACCTCGGCTCAAACAGCTTTCACCTTCTGATTGCCAGTTTTCAAGACGACAAACTTCGCATTATCGACCGCCACAAAGATATGGTGCGCCTTGCCGCGGGCCTAAACGACGACGGTGTACTGAGCGAAGACGCCCAACAGCGCGCCCTCGACAGCCTGGCCAAAGTCGCCAACCGCCTTCGCGGCGTGCCGCGCAGCCAAGTGAGAATAGTCGGCACCAATACCCTGCGCGCCGCCAGCAACGCCGGCGACTTTATGCAGCGCGCCGAAGCCATACTCGGCCTGCCCATCAACATTATCTCGGGTACAGAAGAGGCCCGGCTGGTGTACCTTGGCGTGGCCAATGACCTCGCGGTAGAAAAACAAAAACGCCTGGTTATCGATATTGGCGGCGGCTCCACCGAACTTGTTGCCGGCAAGCAAAACCCCAAGCTGCTGGAAAGCCTGCCGATGGGCTGCGTGAGCTACAGCATGCGCTTTTTCAACAACGGCGACATTAGCGAGAAGGCCTTTAAGCGCGCCGTCAACGCCGCCCGCCAGCTCATTTCCCCCTATGTAGAACAGTACAAAAACCAATGGCAGGAAGTGGTCGGCTCCTCCGGCACCATACGCGCCATCAGTAAAATTGCCGCCGAAATGGCGCTGTGCGACACCGGACAAATTACCCGCGACGCCATGCAAGCCATCAAACAACAACTGCTAAAAGCCAGCCACACCAGCGAACTGCAACTGCCCGGACTCAGCGACGACCGCCGCGACGTTATCCCCGGCGGCTTTGCCGTGCTCTATGCCCTATTCAAAGAAATGGACATACCCGAGCTGCATATCTCCAGCTACGCCGTGCGCGAAGGCATTATTTACGACCTGGCCGGCCGGCTGCACCACAAAGACCGCCGCGACGAAACCATTCGCCAACTCATCGAGCAGTACCACATCGACCCCCTCCAGGGTGACCGCGTCGCCCAACTGTGCAAACGCTGGCTACCCGCGCTGGAGCCACGCATGAACAGCGACTACCAGGAGGCGGAAAAACTGCTGGTCTGGGCCGCACAATTGCATGAACTCGGCTTGGCCATTGCCCACGGCGGCTACCACAAACACGGCGCCTACATACTGAAGAATGCCGACTTGTCGGGCTTTTCCAGACAAGAGCAAGCGCGGCTCAGCATGCTGGTACTCAACCACCGCCGCAAACCCAAAAGCCTGGGTATTGCCGAATACGGCGTCACGCCCGACTGGGTAATGATCAGCCTGCTGCGCCTGGCCTGCCTGTTTTACCGACGCCGCCAGGCCTTCGAACTCACCCACGACATCACCCTGCAGAGCCCCGAGCCCGACCTTATCGAGCTAAACGTGCCCCAAAGCTGGCTGGACGCCAACCCACTCACCGCCGCCGACCTCTGCGACGAAGCCGAGCTGCTTGCCAAAAGCGTGAACATCCAGCTAAAAATTCAGCCCCAAAACCCCAAGCAATGAACTTTGCTAGTGCCGCTGTAGTCGAAGTGGTACGATACGCTATTGCAGATTTCGGGGCCGATTTGGATTCGACGCCGGTTACAAAACTCTGTGGTGCATGCCGTGAGGACAGCGAATCACGTAAATCCAAAGCTGTTAACTTATAGTTGCCAACGACGACAACTACGCTCTAGCGGCCTAAACCCCGTTAGCGGTTGCTACCGGATGCTTGTAAACGGGACGCAACCGTCAGATAGAACAAGCTAGCTGTGACGTTTGTCTGAGACCGATCAGCGAAACCTTTAATCAGAATCGCCAACTACGTCCTGACCGTTGGGCTGTAAGCGGCTAAATCAATAAACGGAAGCTAAGCATGTAGAGCCCCGAGCGGCGGACTGGCGGACGGGGGTTCAAATCCCCCCGGCTCCACCAACTAAAAAGGCCAACCCATCTGGGTTGGCCTTTTTGTTTTACCGTCCGTTCAACTTAACCATTCATCAGCAAGTGAACCCAAATACTGGCGCCATAGCCCAGCGCGATGACTGGCGTCCATTTCAGGTGGCTGAAGAAGGTGTATTGGCCTCTTGCCTGGCCCATTAGGGCAACACCAGCGGCTGAGCCGATAGAGAGCAAGCTACCACCCACCCCGGCAGTCAGGGTAACCAGCAGCCACTGTGAGTGCGGCATATCGGGGCTCATGGTGAGTACGGCGAACATAACCGGGATGTTGTCGACGATGGCCGACATGATACCCACCATAATATTAGCGCCGGTATTGCCCAAGCCGCCGTATACCAGGTCGGACGCGACGCTGAGGTAGCCGATAAAACCCAAGCCGCCCACGGCCAGAATAACGCCGTAGAAGAAGAACAAGGTGTCCCATTCGGCGTGAGCGATTTTGGCAAACACGTCGAAGTTGTAGGGGTCGTCGGACGAGCCCGGCGGGTTCTCTGTTCCCTGATTCCAGTTTTTCGATTTTTGGCGAAGGTAATAGCCGTAAAACTTGAGGTAGGCCAGGCCGGTCATCATGCCGAATACCGGGGGGATGTGCAGGAAGTTGTGGAAACTGATAGCAGTAACGATAGTCAGCAGGAACAGACCAACAATCACCAAACCGCCATATTTCATTTGCACCTGGCTGCCGCCCGATGCCGGGGGCGTGCCGCTGGGCAGGGCAAATTGCATGATGACGGCAGGCAACAGGAAGTTCACTGCACTGGGGACAAACAGCACAAAGAATTCTTTAAATTCAATAACGTCTTTTTGCCACACCATCAGTGTGGTGATGTCGCCAAAGGGGCTGAACGCGCCGCCCGCATTGGCGCCCACCACAATGTTAATACAGGCAATGGCCACGAACTTGGGCTGGCCAACGCCTACCGCCAAC
This sequence comes from Spongiibacter sp. C9W, assembly GCF_057370015.1. Classification (NCBI taxonomy): domain Bacteria; kingdom Pseudomonadati; phylum Pseudomonadota; class Gammaproteobacteria; order Cellvibrionales; family Spongiibacteraceae; genus Spongiibacter; species Spongiibacter sp. C9W. The sequence goes on along the minus strand of NZ_CM170672.1, from coordinate 2,589,551 downwards.
ACCACCGCACACATAATTAATGCCGTGGTGAGGTTGTCGGCAATGGGCGAAATAAAGAAGGCCAGAATACCCGTTAGCCAAAACAGCGCGCGGTAACTAAAGCCCCGCGCCACCAGCCAGTTGCGCAGCGCCTCAAATACGCCGCGCTCCAGCATGGCGTTTATGTAGGTCATTGCTACCAGCAGAAAGAAGAATAGCTCGGCGTATTCCAGGAAGTTGTGGCGAATTGCCACCTCCACTTCGTGGGGCCGCCCGTTGCCGTTGTAAACCACGGCAATGAGCATCCAAATAATACCTGCGGCGAGCAGCACGGGTTTGGATTTGCGCAGATGTATTTGCTCTTCCAGGATCACCAGCACATACGCGGCGACAAATACTGCAATGGCAACAAAGCCCACCCAGTGCTGGGTAAGATCCATTGCGGTGGTATGCGCCTCTGACGCCTGCGCCGCAATAGCCGTTAGCCAGGCAATAGCAAACACTATTCCTCGTTTCATTAAGGTTCTCCCATATGGTGTAAAAATTCTGCTTGGAACGGGCCGTCGACCGAAAATGCGCGATCGGGTATGTCGAGATGACGGGGCGTTCGCTCGCCGGTAACAAGGTGGACGTGACTCAGCGACACGGCGTGTGCGAGTCGAATAGGGGCACGAAAGGACACAACTCAGGTTGAACCGGCGACAATCGCCGGGACTATACGCCTACTGTGGCGGACGCACTATTCGACTTTTGTACAAGGCGAAGGACTGCTGCGACAAACTGCACTGTTACGGCTGAAAAACTTGGCGCGGAAGGTAGCAGCTTTAGCGGGCTACGCATTGATCTAGCGCAAGATCCGGCGCGAAATCCGACTCAATACAGTAACCACAATGCGCAGATGCGGATGCGCTGCTCAATGGAACTTTCTCAGCGCCCCGCTGACACAGCCCCAATAGCACCAACATATTGTTCGTTACTTGGGAGGCAGGTATCCACAAAAAATCGCCAGCGATAAGGAGAATAATCGTGATGTCACTGCGACCAGCAACGCGCTTGATCGCCCTTCTATTCATTCCACTCCTCTTTTCCGGGCATACCCTTCACGCAGCACCGCCGACGACCAGTGATAGCTCGTCGGTCCTCGCAGAGTTACTTGAGAACGAGGGCGCCCGCAACGCGTTGATTGAGCAGTTGCGCAACCCGTCCAAGGCAGTAAATACCAGCGACGCCCCCGACAAAGAGCAAGCATCGTCAGAGGATGATAAATCGCCCTCAAACAGCGAGGCTAGCGATAGTAAAGACTCACTCGCCCGCCAGCTTGCAACACTAACCGCTGCCGCTGGCGAGAATTTCAAACAGCAGCTGGCTACGCTGGCAACAAGCGTCGAGGCGCTGGCTGACAGCGACGACAAACACCGCGTCGATTTGGCCGCTATTGTTCGCGCCGCAAGCCACCTGGCCCTGCTGGCATTCGCAACATTTGCGCTGTTTTTTATTCTGTATCGCGCCGCCAAGTCGCTGTTTGCTGGCATTAATGATTGGGCGGTGAGCGGGTCCCGCAAATTCGCCATGCTGAGAACCGTGGCCGCGGTAAGCGCCGCCGGGCTGGTGGATTTAGCGACGGTGTTGCTGGCCTATGCGTCGGGTCACGTGATTGCCTCGCAGTTGTCTGCCGAGGCCGACGCCGATAGCACTCGCCTCGCGCTGTTTCTCAATGCGTTTTTGATCGTTGAGGGAATAAAACTGGTGCTGCGGGCGCTGTTTGCCAGTCGTTTTCCGGCTCTGCGGTTGTTACCGCTTAACCAACGGCAAGCAAAGTACTGCAATCGGTTTTTCGCCCACATCACAGGCTTTACCGGCTACGGCATTATGGTGCTGGTGCCGATTGTGAACGCCAATGCCTCGGAGGCGCTCGGCAGCGCGCTGAGCACCAGCATTGTGCTGCTCGCTGCGCTGTACTACACCGCCACCGTTTTACTAAACCGAAAACGCTTGCGAGACCAGCTATTCGGCAGGGCTGCCAACTACCAGGGCAGCCGCCGCATTGCCCTGCGTCTGCTGGCACGCAGCTGGCATTTACTGGCGCTGGCCTACGCACTGGTGGTGGTCTTTACCAGTTTGCTGCGGCCCGAAAGCGCCCTGCCCTTTGTGGCGCTCGCTACCTTGCAGGCTGCCACTTATGCCGGCCTGGGTGCATTGCTGCTCGTTGTTCTTCGCCAGTTGATCGGCAGGGAGCTGCGGCTTTCTGAGTCGATCAATGAGCAACTGCCCCACCTTCAAAAACGCCTGAATACCTACATCCCCACCGGTTTACGAATACTGCGAGGGCTGGTGACCGCCGCAATTGTTGTGTGGTCACTCGACGCCTGGTCGGTGTTTGACCTGGGCCAGTGGTATGCCACGGAAGTCGGCCGCAGCACGGTGTCGTCGCTGGTTGATATTCTGCTCATTCTCGCCCTGGCCGCAGGCTTGTGGATTGCACTGGCCAGCTTTATCGAACACCGCCTTTCCCCCACGGGCATGGCCAATGCCGCACGCGCTGCCCGCGCAGAGACGCTACTTGGCCTGTTCCACACCTCCCTTGCTGCGGTCATTATTGTGATGACAACCATGATCGTGCTGTCGGAAATTGGCGTGGACATCGGCCCACTGATCGCGGGCGCCGGGGTGCTCGGTCTTGCGGTTGGCTTTGGCGCGCAAAAACTTGTGCAGGACGTGATCAACGGCATATTTATACAACTGGAAAATGCCATGAACACCGGCGACTACGTGCACGCTGGCGGCCATGAAGGCACAGTTGAACGCGTGGGCATTCGCTCGGTTGCCTTGCGCGACCTGTTCGGCACCTACCATATTGTGCCCTTCTCGTCGGTGGATGCGGTGTCGAACTATACGCGCGACTTTGCTTACCACCTTGGCGAATACGGCATCGCCTATCGCGAGAATATCGACAAAGCCATTGAGCACTTGCAGGCGGCCTTTGAGGAGTTGGCAAGCGGTGAGCACAAGCAAGACATTCTCGAACCAATGCAAGTGGCGGGCGTGTCGGCACTGGCCGACAGCTCGGTAAACATTCGCGTGTTGATCAAAACCGCGCCCGGTATGCAGTGGGCCGTTGGCCGCGCCTACAATCGCTTGGTGAAGATGCACTTTGACGACGCCGGTATTGAAATCCCCTTCCCGCATACCACCTTGTATTTTGGCGAGGACAAGAACGGCGACGCACCAGCCGCGAATGTGCGCTTAGCCAGTAGCGATGGTGATGTTGTGGCCAGCCAGGATTCGGCGCGCTAGCCGCCGGCATTCATCACCAAGGCGACCAGCACAATTTGTGGCACCGTCAGCAACGGCAAAAATAACGCCGCCTTCCAGCTGGCGGTGCGCTCCTTCATCACCAAAATTTCGGTGTAGTCGGTGCTTGCGCCCGTCATTAAAAACGCAAAACTGTTTCCGGGGGCATTCGCTCTGGTTAACAGGTCTGCCGCAATCGGCGTGGAGCCTTCGGAACACACTTCGATAATCGTGGCCGCCACAATCGTTGCCCCCAGGCCCAATAAGCTCGGCCCGAAATAACTGGAAAAGATATCCGCCGGCACAAAGCTCTTTAGGGCAACGGCAAGCACAATGCCAAACAACACCCAGCGCATCACCATGCGTGACTCTTTTATGCCATCGACAAACATGCTGAATACAAAGCGTTTATCAAAACGCATGTCTCGCAAGCCAGCATTTGCCTGCGACCAAAAGTCGAAATTTTCTGGCAGCGCAAGCGTGTTGGGGTTAGCGGGCAATACGCCGCGCCGCACCAATGCATCAAACAAGCAGCCGCTAATCACGGCAATTAGCACCGATGCAAGAATGAACACCACCGTCCACTTCAGCCCGATCAGGGCGACCAATATCAAGGTGAGGGAAAAGGAATTCCAGGGGCTGGCGATAAGAAAGGCCATCACTTGCCCAAGGCTGGCGCCGCGCTCGTAGAGTTTGGCACCCACCATTAATATGCCGTGATTACACAGGTCGAGCAGCACGCCTGCCGCGGTGGCCCGAACAATGCCTGTGAAGCCGCCACCGGCGCCCAATACGCTTATTACAAACTCCCGCGGTATGCGCGTTAACAACGAGAGCATCACTACCCCCAGAGCCATGCCCCACCACATGGTATTCACCAGGTTTTCGGTGGCCTCCGCTGCGGTGTGCAGCCAAGTGGGCAGGGCGTCGCTGGCCACCAGCGCCAGCGCGTACAGTACGGCGACAATTGCCATAGAGCCCCACAGCAACACATCAAAGGACTGCTTGCTGTGGCAAGAGGGTGAATTATTGTGGTGGGAGGTATCACAAGTAGACATTCGGCGCTCCAATTCACTGCTCGCTCACAGTGAATCAAAACCCCGAAGGCTCTGCAATGCTAGTCGTTTTGTTCAACCCAGAGGCTGATCGCCAGCAGTAATACCGCGACCATCACATACGGCGCGGTGGCATGAAAAGCATAAATAAACGTGCCTAACATAGGCCCGACGACCACGCCGACGCCCTGCGCCGCGGTGACCGTACCGGCAGCAGCGCCCTGCTCCTCTGAAGAAACCGAGTTTGCCGCCAGCGCCGACACCGAGGGATATACCCAGCCCATCCCGGCAGCCGCCAAACCAAAACACGCCCACAAGCCCCACACGGATTCAACCCACACGCTGACCATAAAACCACAGGCCGACACCAGTGCCCCGATGCGAATTAGCCGCGCCGGCGGCTGGGATAATTTGCGCAAAATACTCTGCGAAATAATTAACGCCACGCCCACCACCGTTAGCGCAATACCAGCTACCTGAGCGGCCTCGGGCGCGGGAAGCCCGAGCTGATCCAGGGCAAAAAAGCCCACCGTGACCTGAGCAATAGAGACAGAAAATGCCGCAGAGAAGGCCACCACAATGGGGCGTCGCAGGCGACTATCCTGCAGCTTGGGGGCGCGCGTTACCGGAGCAGCCTGAGGCGGTTGCCGAGGAATACGCCACCACACCAACACCAGCGCCAAGACGGGAAGAACGGCGGTCACGTACATGGGAAAACCCAGCCCGTAGGGCGCCAATAGGCCGACGAAGCCCGGCCCGATCACCATGCCCGCGCCACTGGCTGCGCCGAGCAGGGCCATAGCTCCGGCGCGCTTATCCGGCTCGACATTGTCTGCAACCGTAGCGGCCGCTGTGGCCGGCACCGCGGCGTAGAACAGGCCCACCACCACCCGCCCGACAACCAGACCGAGAAAGGCCAGCATCGGCAATAATTGGTGGCGCAGTGACAGGTCGATAAACAAGCACAGGCCAAAATAACTCACCGTAAAGCCTGTTAGCCCGATCAACATAATCGGCCTGCGGCCATGGCGGTCACTCAGGCCGCCCCACCAGCGCGCGCACAGGATCCAAGTGAATCCCCCCATCGTCATGGCGGCGCCAATATGCCAGGGCTCAAGCGACAAAATACGCGCCACGGGGCCCACCAGGGCAACAAAAGCCATGATCGCCAAGGTGCAGCTAAAGTTTTGAAACATCAACGGCGCAAGGCTGAAGGCCCTGACAGGTGACACAGCGGACGCGGGGTTTTCCATAACGGAGCCCTTGGTAAATTAGAAACGGTAAGAACAGGCGGGGAGATGGTATCGGATTATCAACGAAAGGGCAGGACGCCTTTCTCACTCCGAGAGGGAAAATGAGATAAAGACCGCGCCAGCAGCCTTTATCTCCTGGAGGGATCGCTAGCTCTCATCCTGCCAGCGGAAGTCTTTGTAGTCCTCGCGAATGTCCTTCTTACTCAGCTTGCCGGTTGCCGTGTGCGGCAGAGAGTCAACGAATACGCAGTCTCCCGGAATCCACCACTTGGCGACTTTGTCTTCGAACCAAGCGAGCATTTCTGCCTTCTCCATTTGCTCGCCGTCTTTCAATATCACTAACAGCAGTGGACGCTCTGTCCATTTCGGGTGAGGAATACCCACCACGGCGGCCTCGGCAACTTTGGGGTGGTTAACGGCGCAATTCTCCAGCTCTATTGAGCTGATCCATTCACCACCGGACTTGATAACGTCCTTCAGGCGATCGGTGATTTGCATGTAGCCGTATTCGTCGAAGCAGGCGACATCGCCGGTTTCAAACCAGCCATCGTCGTCGAGGGTTTTACCGTCGTAGCCGTAATAGTCGTTGACGATCCACGGGCCCCGCACCTTGACGGCACCTGAACTCTCGCCATCCCACGGCAGCTCATTGTTGTCTGCGTCCACAACTTTGATATCCACACCAAAAGAGGGCCGTCCCTGTTTTAGGCGAAGCTTCTTACGCTGTTCATCACTGATACCGTCAAGCAGCGGAGGAATACCACCGTTGAAGGTTCCCAGCGGGTTCATTTCCGTCATGCCCCAGGCTTGCTGAACATCCACCCCGTACTGGTTTTGGAATTGCTCCATAATCATTTCAGGGCAAGCGGCACCGCCAACGGTGACGCGATTCAGGCTATCGACCGATTTATTGGCTTTGGCCAGATAATCCAGCAGGGCCAGCCACACGGTGGGCACACCCGCCGAGCACGTAACTTGCTCTTCATTGATCAATGCACACAGTGTTTCACCGTCGCCCATTTTAGGGCCCGGCATCACCAGCTTCGCACCAACCATCGGGCAGCTGTATACCAAGCCCCAGCCATTTACATGGAACATCGGCACAATGGGCATCACGATATCGCGCACCGACAAACTGAATACATCCGGTGCAATGCTGGCCAGGCTATGCAAAACCGTAGAGCGGTGAGTGTACATCACACCCTTTGGATTACCCGTGGTACCGGAGGTATAACACAAGGCTGATGGCGTGGTTTCTTCCAGCTCCGGCCAGTCGAACTCGTCCTTCTCAGCAGCGATTAATTGTTCATAACAATGCACATTGTTCAGGCTGGTGTCGGGCATATGTCCTTCATCGCTCAGCACGATATATCCCTTTACTGCAGGCAGTTTGTCTTGCAAGGGTTCCAGAACTTTCACCAACGTGGCGTCAACAAACACCCACTTATCCTTGGCGTGGTTAACGATGTAATCGATTTGCTCAGGGAAAAGTCGCGGATTGATGGTGTGGCAGATCATGCCACTGCAAGATAGCGCGTAGTATATTTCCAGGTGGCGGTAGTCGTTCCATGCCAGCGTGGCGAGGGTATCGCCGGGCTGCGCTCCTAACGTTTGCAGGGCATTGGCAAGCTGGCGAACACGCTTGAATGCATCTTTGTAAGTATAGCGGTGACGTGGATTATCGGCGGTGACCGAAACAATCTCGGTCGCGCCATTCACACGCTCGGCGTGCTTCATAATTGACGTAATGGTGAGTTCGCTCATCATCATTGGGGTCATTATTATTACTCTCCCTCATTTGAATTAGGCCAATACTAGCCCAGCTGCCTCTGCGAGGTGAACCACCTGAAGGGCGCTATTTCTATCGATTTGCGGACGAATCCCTCTCAGCCCAGACGCCACGGCGAGTAAGCTTTTCGTATTAAAATGAAAAAGTGGCTGATCAATACCCTGCTCGCTGCTATCTTGAAGTCAAGCCGCATGCAGATTCACCCTAATTGAGATTGTTGGACTGATGGCTTTCGATATTAACGACAGCACGCTCCCCGCACCCACACCGGCCAGTCTGCTGCTGGCGGACCTGTTGCGTAGCGGTGAATTTGAAGTTCAGCAGCTAACGCAGATACTCGAGGGCACGCCTGGGCTTGCCGAAGATACGCTGAATTTTGTCAACTCCCCCATTTTCCAACCGAGGCGGCCGCACAGTGACGTTCATCGTCTCGCCGTGTTGCTTGGAGCAAGAACCGTCGCGGCGCTAAGCCTCGCCACAACCATCGCGCAAAGCTATGCAAAGGCAGGTACCCAAGGCCTGGACCAACATCACTTCTGGCTGCGGGTCATGCTCTGCGCCACCGCAGCACGTTTGCTGAGTGAGCTGGATAAATCGCTTCCCGCTGAGGAGGCCATCATTGCTGCCAGTTTGCAAGACATCGGCATGCTCGTCATCGACCACTTACTGCCGGCGTTTTATCCAGCAAACACCGACCAGGGCGACGATCACAACGCCGTCGCAACGCGTGAGCGCAATGAATTCGGCATCGACCATTCGGCGCTGAGTCAGTCAATTTTAGAAAAATGGGGCTTACCCGAAGCAATATGCAACGCCACCGGCCTGAGCCATCTCAATGAAGCGCCCTTGCGCAACAACCTGGCGGAGCAGCTGGGGTTTATCGCCAGGCTTGCGTCACTGGCCGCGGACCTGGCCTTTTCAAGCGACCCTGACGCCATCCTGCAACGCCTTCACTATCACTGCTTGAACGAACTGGAATGGCACAGTGGCCAACTAACCATGCAGCTACACCTGTTTCGCAGTGCATACAATGAGCTGCGCCCACTGGCTGACCGAATGAAAATTCCGGCCGCAGTATTTCAAAAAGCCGGACAGCACCTGAGAGAGGCGCTACAACCACGGCGCATTGAGAACGCCCTAAAGACATCGGACGAGTTACCAAAACCAGACAAGCACAAAGCGCGTGATGTTAGCGAAGTTAGCGAATCTATCGACCCGATAACGGGGCTGTACAACCGCCATGCACTAACCTCGTTACTCCAAAACGAACTCAACCGCTGTGAATACGACCAGCAGGCACTGTCGGTATTTTTGGTTGGCATTCGCCACTATTCCGTCATACGGGAATGTATTTCTGAAGAGGACAATGTTGCCTTTCTGCAAGCGATCGCACAGCGGGTCGACCGCCACTGCCGCCGTGACGATATCGTCGCACGTATCACCGACGCAGATTTTGTAGTGGTTTGCCCCAGTGCCGAAGCAGAAGCCTGCCCGGCAATATGCCAACGATTTATCAGCCAGTTTGAAAACGCTGCAGCAGACACTGAAAATGCCAGTCCCGATATCTACAGCGGCTATGTTTGCGTTCCCTACGAGCGCTCCCAAAGGAGCGCGTCAGTGGTGCTTTCGGAACTTAAGCAGAGCCTTCTCAGCTATGGATAGACCGCAACACCAACTAGTATTCCCCGGGTGTGGGCCCATGCCCACACACTAATCACTGCAGTAATGGAATGCCCGAGCCCCCTCCGCAAAACGGCGTCGCGCTATTCGGGTCAAACACACCACAGATCGCATCTTGACCGTCGGCTAAGCACTGCGCCGGATTCGAGGTATCGTCGCAAAGCTCGCCCAATAAGTCAGTGGGGTCGACCGGCAGTTCCGGCGGAGTACCTGGATCACTGGAACCCCCGCAGAATGGCGTCTCACTATTCGGATCAAACGCAGTACAGATCGCATCTTGGCCATCGGTTAAGCACTGCTGGGGGTTCGAGGTATCATCACAGAGCTCGCCCAATAAGTCAGCGGGTTCGACCGGCAATTCCGGTGGGGTGCCCGGGTCACTAGAGCCTCCACAAAATGGCGTCATGCTATTGGGGTCAAAGGCACCACAGATCGCATCCTGGCCATCGGTCAAGCACTGCTGGGGGTTCGAGGCATCATCACAGAGCTCGCCCAATAAGTCAGCGGGATCGACCGGCAATTCCGGTGGGGTGCCTGGGTCACTAGAGCCTCCACAAAATGGCGTCATGCTATTGGGGTCAAAGGCACCACACAAAGCATCTTGCCCATCGGTCAAGCACTGTTGTGGGTTCGAGGTATCGTCACAGAGCTCGCCCAATAAGTCAGCGGGATCGACCGGCAATTCCGGTGGGGTGCCCGGGTCACTAGAGCCTCCACAAAATGGCGTCATACTATTGGGGTCAAAGGCACCACAGATCGCATCTTGACCATCGGTTAAGCACTGTTGCGGATTCGAGGTATCGTCGCAAAGTTCACCCAATAAGTCGGCCGGGTCGACCGGCAGTTCCGGCGGAGTACCGGGGTCGCCACCGCCGCAGAATGGGGTCAAACCTTCTGGGTCAAAAGCTCCGCACAAAGCATCTTGACCGTCGGTTAAGCACTGCTGTGGATTGGACGTGTCGTCGCAAAGTTCACCCAATAAGTCAGCAGGGTCGACCGGCAGTTCCGGCGGAGTACCCGGATCACTAGAACCCCCGCAGAATGGGGTCAAACCTTCTGGGTCAAAAGCTCCGCACAGCGCATCTTGGCCATCGGTCAAGCACTGCTGGGGATTGGACGCATCGTCGCAAAGCTCACCCAATAAGTCGGCGGGATCGACTGGAAGCTCTGGGGGAGTACCGGGATCGCCTACATCGCCGCAGAATGGGGTCATGCCATTGGGGTCAAACGCACCGCAGATCGCATCTTGGCCACCGGTTAAACACTGTTGCGGGTTCGAGGTATCGTCACAGAGCTCACCCAATAAATCAGTCGGATCGATTGGTAGTTCTGGGGGGGTGCCCGGATCGCCACCGCCGCAGAATGGGGTCAAACCTTCTGGATCAAAAGCCCCGCACAGCGCATCTTGGCCATCGGTCAAGCACTGTTGGGGATTCGAGGTATCGTCACAGAGTTCGCCCAATAAATCAGTCGGATCGACTGGCAGCTCAGGCGGAGTGCCCGGATCGCCACCGTCACCACAGAATGGCGTCTCACTATTAGGATCAAAAGCCCCGCACAGCGCATCTTGGCCATCGGTTAAGCACTGCTGTGGATTGGACGTGTCGTCGCAAAGTTCACCCAATAAGTCGGCGGGATCGACTGGAAGCTCTGGGGGAGTAGCGGGATCGCCAGCATCTCCGCAGAATGGGGTCAAACCTTCTGGATCAAAAGCTCCGCAAAGAGCATCTTGCCCATCGGTCAAGCACTGCTGGGGGTTCGAGGTATCGTCACAGAGCTCACCCAATAAATCAGTCGGATCGATTGGTAGTTCTGGGGGGGTGCCCGGATCGCCAGCATCGCCACAGAATGGGGTCATGCCATTGGGGTCAAACGCGCCACAGATCGCATCTTGACCATCGGTTAAACACTGCTGTGGATTGGACGCATCGTCGCAAAGCTCACCCAATAAGTCGGCGGGATCGACTGGAAGCTCTGGTGGAGTACCGGGGTCTCCTGCATTGCCGCAGAATGGGGTCATGCCATTGGGGTCAAACGCGCCACAGATCGCATCTTGCCCATCGGTCAAGCACTGTTGGGGATTCGAGGTATCGTCACAGAGTTCACCCAATAAGTCGGCCGGGTCGACCGGCAGTTCCGGCGGAGTGCCGGGGTCGCCACAGAATGGCGTCATGCCACTGGGGTCAAACGCACCACAGATCGCATCTTGGCCATCGGTTAAGCACTGTTGCGGGTTGGACGTGTCGTCACAGAGTTCGCCCAGTAGGTCGGCGGGATCAACCGGCAGCTCCGGCGGAGTACCCGGATCACCACCGCCGCAAAATGGCGTCTCACTATTCGGGTCAAAGGCACCACACAAAGCATTCTGCCCATCGGTCAAGCACTGCTGCGGATTCGAGGCATCTTCGCAAAGCTCGCCCAATAAGTCGGTGGGATCGACCGGCAGCTCCGGCGGAGTGCCCGGATCACCACCGCCGCAGAATGGCGTCTCACTATTCGGGTCAAAGGCACCACACAAAGCATCTTGCCCATCGGTCAAGCACTGCTGTGGATTGGACGTGTCGTCGCAAAGCTCGCCCAATAAGTCAGTGGGATCAAACGGCAGCTCCGGCGGAGTGCCCGGATCACCACCGCCGCAGAATGGCGTTTCACTATTCGGGTCAAAGGCACCACACAAAGCATCTTGACCATCGGTCAAGCACTGCTGCGGATTCGAGGTATCTTCGCAAAGCTCGCCCAATAAGTCAGTGGGATCAACCGGCAGTTCTGGGGGAGTACCTGGGTCGCCACCGCCGCAGAATGGCGTCTCACTATTCGGGTCAAAGGCACCACACAAAGCATCTTGCCCATCGGTCAAGCACTGTTGGGGATTGGACGTGTCGTCGCAAAGCTCGCCCAATAAGTCAGTGGGATCAAACGGCAGCTCCGGCGGAGTGCCCGGATCACCACCGCCGCAGAATGGCGTTTCACTATTCGGGTCAAAGGCACCACACAAAGCATCTTGCCCATCGGTCAAGCACTGCTGCGGATTCGAGGCATCTTCGCAAAGCTCGCCCAATAAGTCAGTGGGATCGACCGGCAGTTCTGGGGGAGTACCTGGGTCGCCACCGCCGCAGAATGGCGTCTCACTATTAGGGTCAAACGCACTACAGATCGCATCCTGACCGTCGGTTAAGCACTGCTGCGGATTCGACGCATCGTCACAGAGTTCGCCCAAAACCTCCTCTATCTGCGATGGAAATTCCGGCTCACCCTCCAAGGGCAAGAGGCACTGTGTTTCAGGGTCTTGGTCGGCACAGGCCTGCAGCTGGCTAAAGACCTCCTCAAATTGCTCTGGATTCGGGGAGAAATCCTCGTACGGCAGCGGGCACGCTGTGTCGGGGTCGCCGTCAGTACAAATTGCAAAACACTGCTGGTAGGTACCGGGATCCGCTGGATCACAAACCGCAGGCGCGGGCGCAACAACGACGCTGACATGGTCGTCTGCACTGAGTGCGCCATCACTCACTGTTACTTTGAATGTCAGGGTTCTTGACTCGCTAACATCTGGTGCCGTGAAACTGGCAACCTTTGTATCGGCACCGGTGAGCTGGATATCCGTATCGTCAGTCTGCTCCCAAGAATAGCTAAGCTCGTCGCCATCGGCGTCACTTGAAGCACTGGCGTCGAGAGTGACACTCTCGCCGGCTATAGCGTTTTGGTCATCACCTGCATTAGCAACAGGAGACACATTTTCGGGCTCGGTATCCTCAGGGCTTACGTTGATCGTGATGTCATCAAAATCGGTCGCCGATTCGTTATCCGAAACCGTAAGGCGAAAACGCAGCTGAGTAATTACGTCAACACTCGGCGCCGTGAAACTGGCCTCAGCGGTATCGCCATTTTGCAGGGCAACACCACTGCTAACCGAGTTTCCATCCTCGTCGATTTGCGACCAGCTATAACTTGTTATCTGGCCATCCAGGTCTTCACTATTACTTCCGTCGAGTACAACAACTTCGCCTGACTCAACATTTTGGTCGACACCGGCATTGGCCACAGGCCGCGCATTTCCACCACCACTGCTGTCGCGCACTAGTACAGCAACGGTATCGCTGGCTCGGTCGCCGTCGTTGTCAGTCGCCGTTAATGAAAAATAAAAGATTCTATCTTGATCGACTTCCGGCGCGGTGAAGCTGGCCGTTAAGGACCCGGGATTATTGATTTCGATGCTGCCATTAATCGCAACACCATTGCGGTCAGTCTGCTGCCAGAGCGTGCCCGTGACATTGCCGTCGTTATCTTGCGCACTTCCCTGCAGGGTAACGCTGCCGGCTTCAGCAACGACCAGGTCAGCACCAGCACTGACGATAGGCAGCTCATTGATATTGCCAGTGCGCCGCTGCTCTTCAGTGTCTTTTACTTCGCTTCGAGCCGCGTCCTCGTCGACAATATTACTTTCACTGCAGGCGGGTATCCCTCTCGCCGCTTTTACTTCGCAGATAAATTTCACTGCCGGTTTATCACTGTCGGCAAACATATCCGGGTCAGTGAAGTCGATGCTATTGACGTAAGCACTAACTTTTTGGGCTGCCTCTGACGGAATTTGTATACCGTTGCCACTATCGCCATCCACGTCCAGAGACTGGAGCAGGCGCGCCAGGTTTACGATCGCCGGAAAGTCATCCAACACCTCATCAGTGCTGCTACCACTGTTCGCCGCTGCCCGAGCACCATCAACAAGATCCAGCAAGGTAATAATGGCGGCCCCTTGCGCACTCCCTAGCGAAAGCCCCCCAAGCCGGAAGGAGACAGCGTCGCCCTGGCGGTAGGAAAATACCCCATTCACATTGGTGAGACCGCTGATCGACGAGCTGCTAACGAAGCCCGCACCCTTAACCGGGCTATCTATCAGCCGCCCCTGTTCGATAGGTTTAGGTGATGTCGTACCGCCACCAGAATTAGAGCTTGAGGAAGAGGAACCTCCGCAGGCAGCAAGACCAACGGACAATACCGCAATAGCAAACTTTGATAATGACATATGAACCCCGGTTGGGCCGGAAGGCCTGTTTCTTCTTGAAACACTCAAAATGCCTACCTGCGCAACCAAGGCGAGGTCTGACATTTCATTATTATTTTTCTAAACTTTTACGTTAAGTTGCACAGCAGGTCAAGAAGTGTGCCGTAGCACCAACAAGGAAAGGTTATTTCTGTGAGCCAATCGCACAATCGTGCAGCGGGTGTAACAAAGTGGCGGCGTGTGCGTCACACAGGTCGATATGTAAGAGCCTAACATTGGAGACAGTATGACAGTACAAGCCGGCGACCGTGCCCTACCCCTACGCCTGACCGCCATAAATGGTGAGGAGTTTGACATAGCCAGCTTAGCAGGCCGACCGTATATGCTGTCGTTCTTTCGCTTTGCCAGCTGCCCTTTTTGCAATATGCGGGTTCATGAACTGGTAAAGCGTTTCGATGAATTTACTAACGATTTTACGGTGGTCGCGGTATTTGACTCGCCGCTGGACAACCTTCAGGAGCACGCAGCTGACCATCACGCCCCCTTCCCAATTCTCGCCGATGAAACCGGCCAATACTACGAGCGCTACTCAGTGCAACGCTCAATACTTGGGGTGATAAAGGGTATGCTGACGCGCATGCCCACAGCGATACGCGGTATGTGTAAAGGCTATGTGCCGACTACGATCAAGGGCAATATGACAACCATGCCAGCCAATTTTTTAATTGACCGCGACGGCATTGTTCGCGTTGCTCACTATGGCAAAGACGAAGGCGATCACCTGCCCTTCGATGACCTGCTGGCGTTTTGCGCCACCCAGGACAACGCCTAGCAGTGTCTCAAGTCGTGGCGGTTTCGCTCGCGAGTATGCCGGGAGATCGCCTCGTAGTCGGCGAGCAGAATATCACTACTGCGAGCCGGCTTGGCGCACAACTGGCAGGCAATCTGCGGCTTGGCACTTATCTCAAAACTGTCCTGAAGTGAGAAGTCGCCGGTAATGTACTGCCGCCCCTCATCGCTCAGGTCCAGCGGCGGCGAGCCATAGTACTCGCCTCGAATCTTGCCGGGGCTAACCGCATAGCGGCAAAAGCCAACACCAATAAATTCAGCCGCAGACCAAATTTGCGGGCCATTTTCGTCGAACAGGCGAATGGAAGCGCCACCCGTTCCCACCAGCACCTGCACATAACCAAGGGGGTTGGGCAGCCCCAGCCCCATCGGTTTGGAGCGCTGATAGACATGGTCGTGCCCCACCGCTAACAGATCAACGCCATAGCGCAGCATAATGTTCTCTTCTAGCGCCACCAACGTGGGGTTAGCCGGGCTGCGACCGAGCTGATCAGTCCAGATCGTGTAGTGCTGCATAACAACAATAAAGTCGATCTCACCCCGCGCTCGACGCAGTGCAGCCTGAGCCAGATCGACCTCAATATTGATAATTTCTTCAACGAGGGTGCCGTCGTTGATCAAGGCCCCGGCCGTTGTTACAAGAAAATGCACGCGGTTGTAGTCGAAGGAATAGAACGAGCTGCCGGGGCTCCCCTGACCAATCACCGAACTCAATGGTTTGGGCGGGTGGGTAAAGCGGTTTTTAAAAGCCTCGCCACCAAAATCTTTTTGCTCGTGATTGCCCGGCGCGGTCATGGTAATGCGGTGAGCCAGCAGCGGTTCCATTTGCTCAAACCAGGTATCCCAGATTGGCTGGTCGCCATTCGCGTAGCTGAGATCCCCAGCAATCATAATCAGGTCTGCGGGTGTTTTTAGTACTTCGGCCGTCAGTTGCTGGGGCAGGTCACCAATACCGTGGTCGCCAAAGTGGATAAAGCTCCACTCGCCGCGCGGCGACGGCGCAACCACATACACAGGAGACCAACCGCCCTCATCTGACCCCACGCGGTAACGCATGGGCTTTTCAGCATCAATCCCCGCTGCCGTTGCGCGGTGAGTAAAACTCTCCACCCCCGGCGTTTCGTCGGCACTCGCATCGACGAAATGCTCGAACACCTGCTCGGCGATATCAGCTTCGCTCATGCCCTCTTCAACCACGCCAAACTCCAAGCGAGACTGCGGCGGTTCAAGACCATCGGTAAACCACGTTACCGTGCGCGAGGTGTGGCTGTCGCCAACAAAGCTGAGGTGCAAACCTCTTGGCGGGATGGGGCCGGGCTCAGCGCTATCGGGTATCGGCTCAGGCTGCGGATCCGGGGGAAGTGGCGAATCGATAGGGCCGCTGCTTGATGAGCTGCCCGAGGAGCCCCCACACGCGCTTAGAGCCAAACCTGCCATGCTGCCCGTCAAAAAGCGGCGACGACTTAAACTGCTTGAAGACACAACGGCTCCCCCCCGATATCAATATCGCGGGGAGTGTAGGTGGCCAATATGAAAATCTGGTGACAGCCCAGTAACTGCCACCGGGAAACGCGATTTAGAAAAAGGCCTTAAAGTCGACACCGTAGGTGAGTGGGTCAACAATGCCCACGTGGTAGGTGCCCAGTACATCGCCGGTTAAACCGCCGGGCTGCGAAACCCGCTCGTTTTCCAAGAGGTTTTTACCCCACACCGCAAACTCATAGCCCCCTGACGGAGTGATAAAACTCATGCGGGCATTGAGCAGCTCGGTATCATCGCCGTAACCGGGTACACGGTTAAACTCATCCAGGTGGTCCTCATTCTCGCGGTCTGTATTCTCCTCGTACACATAGTCGATGTGAAACAGCACGGTACCCGCAGCAAGCTCTGGCGACCAATCCAGGGTGAGCGTGTATTCCTGAGGTGTTGTCGCCGAACGATTGTCGGCGGTAACAAAATTACCCTGCGCATCGTAGTGCGCCTCGCGACTGGACTCCTGCTCGCGGTAGGTATAAATCACGCCAAAGCGGAGCGACTCGGTGGCCAACCAATCTAAGGTCAGCTCGACACCGCTGATATCTTCATCAGTGTTAATCACCGTCGGCACTGCCGCGCCACTGCCCGGCTGCTGCGACTCAATAGCCTCCTGACGGTCGTCGATGGTCATTTGGAATAACGCCAACTGCGTTCGAATCGTCGTGGCTAAAAAGTCGCCTTTTATCCCCAGCTCATAGTTATTAACGACCTCTGGTTCCAGAGGAACATCCCCCGAGCCGGGGTTTAACGAGTCGTAGCCACCAGACTTGTAACCCGTAGAGTAACTGGCGAAGGCCATCGCTCCCTCGGCCAGCTGATAGTTCGCCACCAGGCGGCCGGTAATTTTGTCCCAGCTTTCGCTGGCACGCTCAACACCATTGGTGTTGAAGAAAAAGTTTTCCCCTTGTAATTGCGACAGCGGGAAATCAGTAAGCGGTGCATCCCAGCTGAACTGCTTGTCATCTTTGCTGTAGCGCAAACCGGCTAGAATATTCAGCCGGTCCGTCACCGTAAAATCGACGTCTGAGTAAACGCCGTAGTTTTCAAAGTCACCGATATTGGTCATCGTCTCGGTAACATAATTACCGGCAATCACCCCTCCGATTAACGAGTTGAGCACGTTGGCGGGCAGGCCCAACATGTCGGAGGCCAGTTCGACAACGGCGCCATAACTAAAGGTTAACGCGGTGAGCTGGTAGGTATCTTCGGTGCTGTAGTTAACACCGAAAACCATATCGACATTTTCCAGTGCGATATTGAGCTGCGCTTCTAGGTAGCTGATATCGGAATCTTCGACGTTGTTGGTATCTACATAAACATCTTCAACGGCAGTACCGTCTTCATCTTGCAAGTTATAGGTTTCAAATTCGCGATGGCTAGCGATCAGGCTTAAGGTACTGGCATCGTTCACATCAAACCAGAGTTTGCCGACCACGCCGTACATATCGCGACGCTCACCAGGATTGCGCGCATCGGTACTGACTTTTCTATCCGTTGGGTCGGGAAAGTCCGCGTATTGCTCGCTAATTCCCATCATCGCCTGCGGGCCGTTATCGACCTTGTCGTAATCGGCAGACAGCTGCATACGCAGCCGATCACTGGCCTGCCACAACAGTGATACTTTGGCGAATTGGTTATCCTGCTCTCGCGGGTCTGGCCGCGATGGCCCCTTATTGTCGACCACGGCATCGCGCTGGTTGTGCAGCACATTGACTCGCAAAGCCAGATTGTCGCTCAGCGGCACATTCCCCATGCCCTCAATGCGAACGAGGCCGTAATTCCCAAGTTTCGCTGAGAGGAAGCCCTCGCGCGCTTCAAGGTCTGGAAGGTTGGAAACGAAGCTGACCACGCCTGCTGCGGCATTACGCCCGAACAGCGTGCCCTGCGGGCCTTTCAAAACCTCGACACGGTCCATATCTGAAAATGGCACCGTTATCGCCGCGCGAGGAAGGTAGACACCATCCAAGAATGTGGCGACAGAGGGGTCGCCACCGGTGCTGATGTTAGAGCTTTCAATACCGCGGATCACAAAAGAGGACTGGGTAACACCGCCAGCATCCTGAATGTTAGTCCCCACTTTCAAGCCTGGAATATAGGCTTGAATGTCGGTCATGGTTAAGGCCCCGGTATTTTCCAGATCCTGGGTACTGAAGGTATCCACGGTTACCGGCACCGTCATGGCACTCTGCTCCCGCTTCTGCGCGGTGACCACAACTTCCTCTAGGGCGAGGTTGTTTGCCGCCTGCGCGCCTGTTGCCACTAAGGTCGCGGCGATTGCTGCGCCTATTCGCGCTCGATGCCCTGCCTTCATGCTTTACCCTCTTCGCTTCTCACCATGCTGCGCGGCGGCTTGCATTCGAAAAGAAGAGCGGCGTTCTGGCGACGCCGTCACAACTCACAAGCCTCGGTCGTTTACCTCTTACTTCTGAATCTCTTACTTCTCAATCTCTTACTTTTCAATCTCTAGCATATATTCTGCCACTTTGCGCCTTAACTCTTCCGACAGATGCGATTGAGTTGGCATAGGCGGATAATCCGGACGAATCTTGTGTGGGTCAGCAATATAATTAGCAATGCCTTCTGGGTTCTTGTGGTACAGGGCTTGGATCGCCAGCGTAGGCGGCCCAATCATCCGCATATTGTAGGCGTGACACCCTGCACAAATACCTTGATAAAGCCGCTTAGTACGGTCCTCATCATTTTCGATTTCTCGTGGTGGTGCACCATCAGCAAGCAGGTAGGTATCAATATCGTGCGTATTGGTTCGCTCGCACTTGCTCCATTTCTTTAGGCCAAAGGTGATGTACTGCTCTTTTTGCAAGATGCAGTTATCCGGCTCTTGAGCAGAACCGATATTGGCAAAAACATCCGGGCCACGGCGGGTGAATTGCGTGAGCATGGCCGCTTTAATTTCGGGAACAGGATCAGTGCCGTTGTCATACATTAGATTATCGAGAATGGCGATGCGGTCCGGGTTCGGCTCAGATTCGGGGTCGGAAGCAATATCGGTAACAAAGCCGAGATCGGTAATTACGATACCCGCCGTCGTGTTACCAGAAATGATATTACCCTCGACGATCACATCATCCGCCGCCATGATAACCACACCGATACCGCGTGGCACCTTGGCAACAATCGAGCCCGGCGCACCAAAATTTTCGGTATTGTTATTCACCACAAAGTTGTCGCGCAGAATCACATCGTAGGCGGTTTTAATCGGTAAGCCAGGGGTAATGAATACCAGCAGACCAGCCGTATTGTTGTGAGCATAGTTGTTTTCGACAATCGCATGCCGGGTGTTTTCAATTTCAATCCCCGCCACGTTGTCAAACACTTCATTGTGGCGAACCACGACGTTGTCACACATGCCAACGTAGATCGCCGCATCCTCGATGCCACTGAGCACGTTGTATTCAATCAGGCCGTTTTTACCGAACTGAGGGAATATGCCGTAGACGCCGGTATCGATAACCCGATTATAGCGGATGATGTAGTTATTACCGGCCTGCCCCATAATGGCATTGCCTTTGTAATGCTTAATGGTCAGCCACTCTACGGTAACGTCGTTACCGGAGTACAAAATCGCGTCATTGCGTTTGTGCTCGCCGTCCAGTACCGGCCACTCCCCCTCAACCACCACGCCGCGCAGGGTGATATTGTCCTTATCGATATAGACGCTTTCTTTGTATGTACCGGGGTGAATTAAAATCACATCCCCAGGCGCAGCCGCGTTCACTGCCTCCTGAATAGATTGGCCATCTTTCACGGCAAGCTCGGCGGCAAAGGCCGCGCCTGAAGTGATTAACAAACACAGCCATAGCGCCAACTTGGCAACGGGCTTTTTCATGGTTCTGCTCCTTAGGTTTTCTACCCAGGCATTGATTGCTATCAATGGCTTCCCAGTACTGGCGTCAGCCCTGACGGCACGCGTTCGGGCAGTGTCGGCATATAGCTTTCGTCAGTCAGTGTTTTCATAAAGTCAACGAGGCGATCCAGCTCCTCATCGGTGAGATTCGGCTCCCAAATATGCCAGTGCAGGCTGAGCTTCTCGCCGGCGGGTACAGCGTGTCCCCGTCCGCCGTTATAAAACGCCGTGGCATCGCGCAACGTGGCAAAACGCCCCGAGTGCATATAGGGCGCCGTCAGCGCAACGTTGCGCAACGAAGGCACCTTAAAGCCGCCACGCTGCGACGCATCACCGGTCACGCCCTGCACGCCGGGGTCAAGTGCTCGCCCGTCCGGCTCTGGCGTACCCAGTACCGCAACCTGCTGGTTAGTAAACAGCGGCGGGGTGTGACACTCCGCGCAGCGCGCCACAAACGAGCGAAAGATGTTCATCCCCTCAATTTCCTGGGCGTTGAGAACATCGTGATAGCCGTGGGCGTAGAGGTCGTAACGGCTGTTTAACGACACCAGGGAAGACTCAAAAGCGGCAATCGCGGTGTATATCTGATCCAACTGAATCGATGCATCACCACCGAAGGCCTCGGCAAATAGCGCGGGGTAATGCGCCGAGGCGCGAAGATCGGCCAGCAGCTGTGCCGGGCTGTTCGCCATCTCCACCGGGTCGTAAAGGGGCCCCTGCATTTGCGCCTCCAGCGAGTCTGCTCTGACATCCCAGAACAAGCGCTTAAGAAAACCGACATTCCACAAACTCGGTGCCGATCGTTTGGCAAGCTGCCCTCCGGCGCCAATGCTCAGTCCACGTTCATCGGCAAACCCCTTACTCGGATCGTGACAGGAGGCACAGCTCAACTGGTGATTACCCGACAGCACCGGGTCAAAGAACAGCAAGCGGCCGAGGTCAATTTGCTGGGGGCTAAAGCCTTCTCGCAGCGTAGGTAAGCCGGTTTTCAGTCCGCCCACACCAC
This sequence comes from Spongiibacter sp. C9W, assembly GCF_057370015.1. Taxonomy (NCBI): domain Bacteria; kingdom Pseudomonadati; phylum Pseudomonadota; class Gammaproteobacteria; order Cellvibrionales; family Spongiibacteraceae; genus Spongiibacter; species Spongiibacter sp. C9W. The sequence goes on along the minus strand of NZ_CM170672.1, from coordinate 2,568,249 downwards.
TTTTTTGCAGCGATCGGTAATCGCGATACAAGCTCAGCAAATAGCAGCCGCCATCGCGCAAGGTAAAACCCGCCGGACAAAATTCATTGAGTTTCCAGGTTTGCGCAGCGTGGACAGCCGGCAAATAAAACAGCAGCACGAGGCAAGGCAACAAGGCCCGCGTGTAAGCACTCATTGCTAGTCGGCCAGTGACTGAATATACGCCAGCACATCGCGCAGTACGGCTTCGTCTGGCAGGGAATCCGCCATCATCGCCATTTGGTAGCCGTATTTATCGGCTTCATCCGCACCGCGAATACCGTCTCGAAAATGAATAAATTGACGCTCTAAATACCAGTCATCAACCCCCGCCAGAGCAGGCGCTTGCAGCAATTCAATCCCTTCAGCCGCGGGGCCATGACAGGCACCACACAGATTGCTGTAGTAATCGGCGCCGCGTTTTAGGTCGCCGCTGAGCGTCGCCGCTGCCGCCTGACTTCCCATCGCCGAGATGTATGTCACGACCGCGTCGACCGCCTCGCTGTCGGGTAAGGTCTTGGCGATTGCCTGCATTTGCTGGCCATAGCTGTCTTCAGGATGGCTGCCGCGCAGCCCCGAGCGATAGGCCTGCAACTGACGCGTCAAATACCAGCTCTGCTGGTTGCGCAGCGACGGCGCGCCCAGCGACTGATTGCCCTGTGCCTCATCGCCATGGCAGGCCACGCAGGCCTGATAGAGCGCCTTGCCATCTGCCCCCGCTCCCTTGGCCAGCAGTTGCTGAGCTGCCGCTGCGGCTTGTTCGCTATCGGCCGATGGCCCCTGGTCAGAACTACACGCCACGACAGCAAGCGAGCACAACACCACCGCCAGGCGGCGATAGCGCTTGAAGTTATGCAAATTGAAATGGCCAGACACACTTTCCATGGGGCGGCTCCGTAATCCTATGTAGAACTGGCCACAACGAGTGGTGCAGGCCAGTATTATTATTTTTATTCAGCATAGACCGTGCCATAAAAAAGCACAGCCAATACACACAGCAAAGTTTACGTGTATTACATTGACGATACCCGCTTCCGCCATGGCTGTTAAGCCCCACACACATTACAATCGCGTAAAAAATACGCCCACGGTGTAGATTTCTAGAAATTTTCTATATTTTTCATTGAGATAAAAAGACCCCTTCGCGAGGACAAAGGGGCAAAGGCATCGAAAAGGCCACTGAAAAGAGCGGTGTCTTTGAAAGGAAAACTAGCGATTCACTTGGCGAGCAGCGACATCGGGATAGCGCAACTGCCAATCGTTAATCAGTGCACGCTGGTCAATATCATCGGGGTGAAAGCCGCGACGAAATGCCTTCAAAAAGTGCGGCATTGCCTCCGTCATCAGCCCGCCCCGCCCCCAGAAAAAGCACAACGCCTGCCAGCGCTCACGCCACGTCACACGCCGGCCATCCGCCCGCAGTAACTGGCGCTGAAATACGCTGATGCGGAAGAAAAAAAGCATCAGCGACAGCATAAGTACACGCCTGCGCAGAAACTCACTGCCCACGTGGCGACGAAAGACATCGAAGGCCACCGCCTTGTGTTCGATCTCCTCAACCGCGTGCCATACCAACATGTCCCGAAATGTCGGGTCCATCTCGCCCAGTACCTCGGGATGACGCAAAGCGTGCTCAGCAAGCGTTGCGGTAACATGTTCCAAAGACACCGTAATCGCGAGTTGGCGCTGGGGCGACAGGCGTTTTCGCGCAGTATCGAGCAGCGCCTTTGCCCGTGCGGCCACCTTTGCCATAGGGAAGCCCTGGGCCTCTAAAGCACTGTTGAAGTCTTCATGCGCCTTGCCGTGGTGGGCCTCCTGGCCGATAAAGGCCCGAATGCGCTGCGTCAGCGCCGGGTCGCTAACCTCGGGCTGGTAGTGGCGCACGGTATCAATGAAAAAGCGCTCGCCGTCGGGAAAGGTCGCCGACATCGCATAGAAAAAAGTCGAAATCAGCGGATTCCCACCAAACCAGTATTTGTCCATGGATGCGGGCGCAGGAAAGTGCATCCGCCGAACGGTAATCCCATTATTAACCTGCATTATTATTCTCCAACTTGTCGCAGCGCTACGCGCGCTCAACCACCCGACGGAAACTATGGCATAGTGCTTTTACTGCTAGCAGGTTAATTTCTCGCAGCCTCCGGTGCTTTAACGACACAGGACACGTTATGGACGCAGAACAACACGGCGACGGTGAGTATTCCATTTCCAGTGACTACCTGGTGACGCTCAGCGAGCAAGCTTTTGAGCGCGGCATGGCCATTGGGGAACTGCTACAGGGCTGTGGGCTGAGCAGCGAGGTGCTGCTTCTGCAAGACGTCAGTATTGGCCACCGCTCTTTTCTACAGGCTGTGAGCAACTTTCAGAAAATTGATAACAACCTGTGGTCGGCACTGGAAGGCGGCCGCCGGATGACGCTCTCCAAGCACGGTTACCTGGGCTACGCCGCCCAGCATAGCCGCAGTTTGTCCGAGGCCGCGGACAAGCTGTATCGCTACGTATCTACCCGCATTAACTTTGTCACCCTCGAGTCGGGACAAACCCACCCTGAAATAACCGAAGGCAGCGATCGCGCCATGTTGTGCCTCCGACCACTCGAACCACAACACCCTGCCATGCGCTATGTCTGCCTGTCTTTACTTTCCTGCCTGGACACCTTGTGCCGACAAATACTTGGACGCGGCGCCGCGCACCTGGCTAGCCATATCACCATGCAGGGAGAGGCCCCAAACTGCCCGCCACCGGCGCTCCCCGGCGGCTCCAAAATCAGCTTTGGCGCTCCGGTTTACAGCCTGTCGTGGCCGAACAGCATCCTCGATCTGCCCCTTGCGACCCGCGACGCCGACCTGGCAAAACTGGCGGAAGCGCGCTGCGAAAATGACCTGCGACGCAGCCTCTCTTCACAACGCCTATCGTCGCGGGTGCTCGCCCAACTGCAGCGCAGCCAGGGTGAGTTACCGACCATTGACGACGTTGCCGCGAGGCTCAATATGTCTACCGCGACCCTGCAGCGGCGACTGAAAACCGAGCAGTGCAGCTATCAGCAGTTAAAAGATGAGTTCCGGCAAAAGCGCGCCCGCGAGTTACTCAACCAAGCGGTAAGCATTGAGTTAATCGCCGAACAACTGGGTTATAGCGATGCCAGTAATTTTGCGAAAGCCTTTAAAAGCTGGACAGGATTCCCGCCCAGCGTCTACCGACAGCAACTCAGGAAAAAATCCGAGATATAAAAAAGGCACCCGAAGGTGCCTTAGCTGAAGGATATCCCGCTTAGGGATTGTCAGTGTAGAGCGTGTAATCCCCACTGCCACTGTATGACTTCACACGCCAGCGGTAGGTGCCACTGGTGCCGTTGTAGGTCACTTCTTCGTTTGAGCTCGCCGTCTCACCGCTGGCCACGCTCGACCAACTGCTGAAAAACAGGCCACGGCTATATTTTTCCAGAATGAGATCGAAATCGGCATTTGCAGGGCCCTCTAGCAGACCGTAGAACTGGCCACCATTGCTGGAGAAACCGCCGTTGCTCGGGCTGTAGTCATTGTCATTGCTGCCAGTGAGCGTGCCACTGGTTTGCTCACACTCAGGACAGGGACCAGCACCGGGCTCTTGCAGGCTCAGCAGCTGGCTATCTGTATCCTGCTGGCCAGCAGTGTCGCTCACCGTCAGCGTAACGGTAACGTCGCCGTAGGCTGCGTAAGTATGGCTAACACTCGCGCCAGCGGCCGAGCTTCCATCGCCAAAGTTCCAGCTGTACTGCTGAATGCCCTGATCGTCAGACGATGCCGACGCATCAAAGCTACAGGTGAGTTCATTACAGCTATAGCTAAAGGACGCCACCGGCGGGAAGTCGACACCTTCACCTTGGGCAACCTGCAGCAGCAGGTTGGGAGAACCACTGCCCAGACCACTCAACTTATTGCTGGTACCGTCTTGCAATAGTGTGCTGAAAACACTGGCCGGTGCTGCGTTAGGGTTTTGCGACAGAATCAACGCCGCCGCACCGGCAACGTGTGGCGCAGCCATTGATGTGCCGCTGATGGTGTTAGTGTCGTTATCGCTCTGGTACCAGGCAGAGGTGATCGCCGAACCGGGAGCAAAGATATCAACGCAGCTTCCTTTGTTGGAGAAGGAAGAACGCGAATCAGATGACGTTGTTGAGCCAACAGTCACCGCTTCAGCCACGCGGTTAGGTGAACCGCTACAGGCGTCGGTATTGTCATTGCCGGCTGCCACCACAAAGGTAACGCCCGCATTAATCGCGCCTTTTACCGCTTCATCCAAAGCGGTACTGTTGCCGCCGCCGAGGCTCATGTTAGCAACTGCCGGCGCTTGATGGTTTGCCGCGACCCAGTCCACACCGGCAATAACACCGGAGTTGCTGCCTGAACCGTTACAACCCAGTACACGCACCGGATACAATGTGGCGCCCTTTGCCACACCGTAGGTGCTGCCCGCGGCCGTACCGGCAACGTGGGTGCCGTGACCATTACAGTCATCGGTATCTTCAGGGTCAGTACTGCTAAAGAACAAGCCGCCAGAGGCGGCAAAGTTACGACCTACACCTGTACGGCCAGAGAACTCATTGTGACTGCTGCGAATACCGGTATCGACGATGTAAACGTGAACGCCACTGCCATCGGCGCTGTAAGAGTATTGATTATCGAGCGGCAGCGAAGGCTGGTCGACACGATCCAGTCCCCAGGTCGCGTTATTCTGAACCGCAGCAATCGAGACGGTCTGATCCTGCTCAACCAGTTTTACCAGGGGATTCTTGGCCAGTAAGGCCGCCGCTTCCGGGCTCATTTTGGCCACGAAACCGCTGACCGCATTTTGATAAACACCCAATAGCTGACCACCCACTGTCGCCAGCAACTGATCCACCAGATCTGGCAGAGGCAGCGCCCCAAGCAAGCTGTCTTCTGCCTTTTGCAACAGCACAATGTATTGACCGTCGATCGGCTCACCTGCGGTCAAATCGTCAGAGACCGAGGTTTCAAAGGTGCCTAGCTGCTGAGTGTCGTCTTGCTGCGCGGCACTCTGCAGGTTCGCGTCATCGCCCGAACCACCACTACCGCCGCCACATGCTGACAAGCCAAAGGCCAGCATCGAGCTCATAATCAGCGCTCTGTTTTTCATCATTGAAGTGCGTCCCCAATCAATTTTTATATTGTCCCAACGAAAAAACCCGATCCTTTCTTCGGGCCAGCGACGACTATAAACAAAGCGCGCTTACGCAAACTGTTAACTGATGCCGATTGGAGAACTGGCGCGACTCAATTGCCTCGTTTTGTGACAGTGATCAACAAATGCCCTACCAGCGGGCGAAGTGATCTTCTGCAAAACCCCACTGTCCGGACAATTCCAACTCCTCGCTCGGCAGGCTAATGCGACCATAGTAGCGGCCAAAAAACTGGGTGAAGTTTGAAGCGATCACCACCGCGTTGCGCTTTTCACTGCGCTGACCCGCTGGTTCAAAACGCAGATCCAAGATGCCATCTTGCGATCGCATACCCCAAGGCGCCTCGCCGTCTTGGCGGTCAAAGTCGAACACGACGGTGCTGAGCTTCACCATCTGATCATCCAGCCACAGCGCATTTTCGGTATAGCCCGTATCATTCACACCGGCGACTAAATTAAAGCCGATGCGGCGGCCATCACTGAGGTGGGCTGACAAGCTTCCCCAGTTCCAGAACGTCTCGCGCCGCATATAACCCGCGCTCCAATCCACCCCCGCCAGCGCCGACATCGCCGCGAGGTCGTAGTCGCGCCCCTGCCACCGCACGCTACCCGACACCGGCCTGGCCGTGGTTTTCTGGGTGTACACCCAGCCCGCATAGCCTGCTCGCGTGCAAATAGATAACGGTTGATAACCCTGTTCTTCATCGATAATTGCGTCGACCTGCAAACCACTGGCAAGCGACACGGTGAGATGGCGTTGGCCGGGCCCGGCGACAATCTTTACGCGATTTTTCCCCGAGCAAAAATGCGCCTCGCCGTTATTGGGCTGAGTGTGAATGGCCGTTTTCAGACCCAGGGGCTGAACAAAGCTGAACTCATCGTACTCACCGCTATCCGGCGCATAGCAATAGACAAAGGCATTACTCACCCACTTCAGGTCGACAATCGCCACGCCAATTATCAGCTCGTCACAACACAGCGATAAAAACTGAAATTGGTTGAAAGCGAAGTGGCGCGCCAACTTGCCGCGCGGCTTATCCATTGCATTGCGCAGGTCGTAGTCGCGGTAATTGATATCGCCGACAGGCCGCTCGAAAACGCCAAAATGAGGCTGCCCATTCGCCTTGATTAACGCTGCTAAATCACCCAACTTCACTTCTCCATCGTCGACGGCTATGCCCTTCTAAACGGCGCCTATGGTAGACCAAAGCGCCTGAAGTCAACAGCTGAGACATGGTCATCATTACCCACAGCCAGACGCGCGGCGTTATTATTTTCGATGAGCACTGACCAGAATTTGCCCCAACGATGCAGCAATGGCTAAGCGACGCTAAAATCGACAGCCGCAAGCACCGCGTAGAGGGCTTGGAAAATGCCCCTAAAGCCTATATCAATCCGCTGGAGTCGCGTAATGTCGGCACAATGCTTGTCCAGGGAAGCGCCGAATCACAGTAAAAAACACAGGAAGCACTATGAAGATTTTGATGGTTCTCACCTCTCACGACCAACTCGGTGACAGCGGCGAGAAAACCGGTTTCTGGCTGGAAGAGTTTGCCGCCCCTTACTACGTTTTTCACGATGCGGGCGCCGACGTTACGCTGGCATCACCGGCCGGTGGACAGCCTCCACTCGATCCCAAAAGCGCGGCGGCCGATGCCCAAACCCCGGCAACAGCGCGTTTTAATCAGGACGCCGACGCTCAGCAGCGCCTTGCCCATACGCAACGATTAAACGATATGCGCGAACGCGACTTCGACGCAATCTTCTACCCCGGCGGCCACGGGCCACTCTGGGATCTCGCGGAAGACCCGCATTCAGTGCTGCTCATCGAACAGTTTATTCACGCCGAGAAGCCCGTCGCCGCGGTCTGCCACGCGCCCGCCGTCTTTCGCCACAGTATCGCCGCGAATGGCGAACCCTTGGTCAAGGGCAAACGCGTAACGGCGTTCAGCAATAGCGAAGAAGAGGCGGTTGGGCTTAGCAAGGTGGTGCCCTTTTCACTGGAGGATATGCTAAGCGAGCGCGGCGCGGTCTATCAAAAAGCCGAGGACTGGGCCAGCCATATCGTCTGTGACGGCCTGATCTTTACCGGCCAAAACCCCGCCTCCTCGGCGGCCCTCGCCGAAGCCTTGCTAGCCCACCTCGCTAAAGTAAGCTAGATGCCAGCCCGGCGCGACAGCATGCGCCGGGCAGCCTACAATAGCGGCGACATTCTAAGAACCTGCTCGCCATGCGTGAACCCACACGACCAGCCACTCCCCCGCCCTCCTTTTTGCACGCCTATCAGCAAACCGGCGCTGCGTCTGAGGGCCTGATACGCCTGAGCGCGGAATTTGATAGTGCGGCGTTCTCACCCTCTTTATTTGAGCAGTGGTCACTGTATTGCCCCGACAATATTGCCGACTCAATTACCAAGCGCCAGGCAGAGTTCTTCGCCGGCCGCTGGCTGACCAGCCAAGCGCTGGTTCAGTTTGGACATCAAAATTTCACCGTCTTAGCCGATGAAAAGCGCTGCCCACTTTGGCCGGCGGGCACCGTCGGCAGCATCACTCACAGCGACAACCAGGTTCGCTGCGCCATCGGTCGAGCCAGTGAGTATCAAACGCTGGGTATCGATATTCAGCCCTCGCTGAGCGAAGCCGCAGCGCAAAAGCTGCAACGGCGGATTTTGTCTCCAAGCGAAGTGCAGTTATTGGCATCGAGCGCGTTGCCCTTTGCTGCTGGGGTCGCGCTGAGTTTTTCGGCGAAGGAGAGCATTTATAAGGCGCTCTACCCCATTGTGAAGCGCTATTTTGGCTTTGCCTGCGCTCGGCTGGTCGCGACAGAGGCTTGCGCCCAGACATTGCGGTTCACTATCGACGACGAGCTCTCTTGCCTACCCGGCTGCCCCCGTGAAGTCAGCGTGCGCTATGAGTACACCCAGGAATTTGTGTATACAGAATTCGCGCTATCGAGATAACCGCCAAACCAATAGGCGAAAAAAAGGGCACCCTAGGGCGCCCAAGTAGATGCTGGAGAAGCATTTGCCCCGTAACCCGGGGCGAGGTATCACAGTGCCAGCGGCTGGCTGACCACTGGAATAGGGGGAAGTAATTCGATTTCGGCGCTTAAAATGGTGCCGCCGTCGCTGAAGTAGGTGGCCAGCGATGCGGGGTCATCTTTTAAGGCACCCAGCAGGGGGACGACTGCAAACAGCGTGTCGGGGCCAAGGCCTGAACCGATGGTCGTTAGCGACTGCGGGTCGGCAACAACACCTGTGATGAAGCCTTCAACGGCACCCACGGCCATTTCCACTTTTGCCAGCGTCGCGTAATCAGCGAGTGCCGGAATATCGATAATCGCGTCCAGTCCGGGAATACTCAGGTCACCGGTACCCACTGCTGCGATCTGCTCCAGTGGTAGAAAGTCAGCGCCGGGCAGTCCGCCAGTGCCCAAACCATTCAAGATACTCAGCAGGGCATCCACACCGGGTAATTGCGGCGTTTCAGATGACAGCAGTGGCAGCGCATCCAACAGGTCACTCAGGCCTGGAACATCGCCTGCACCAGCGCCGCCCATACCACCTATGCCCAACACGCCAACGAGGGGCAGTGAATCCAGACCGGGTAGACCGCCGCTACCAATATTGCCCAGTACATCGGGGAGCGCTTCCAAGCCTGGCAGCGGCAGCGCGTCTAACCCTGGTAAGCCTGCGCCAGACAGGCCATCCAGGCCCGCAGCGGGATTCGTCAATGCATCGAGAGGCAGCGCGCCAATAATAGGCAGGCTGCCAAGGCTTGTAAGCAGACCACCAAGAACAGGAATTTGTGCCGCTTGGGCATGACTAAAGCTGGATGCCGCCAGCGAGACGCTTAGGGCAAGGCCATTTCTTAAACCGCGGAAAGACATGGTAAAGACTCCGTATTTATCATTTATTGCGAGACGTGTCGTTTCGAGTAGCCATCAACGGCACGATCCTACGCGCAAGCTCTGCAGCAAAATTTGAACTCGCTCACATTTGACAACATCGCCACATACTAAATGCGTTATAAATAAACACTCTGCTATCAGTGAGTTATTGCGGGCTACATTACTATGCACAACTACGAACAGTAATACGTAGATACCCGTATCTTAACAAGTGTTTACCTATATTTTGAAGCCTGTCGCAATGAAACACACCCCCGACTTTGCGCCGTACTTGGGCGCGTCAGTGAGCGCTATTCCTGACCAAATTACACATTGAGACCGCCTTGCCATAGACTGCATGGGCAAGCCCTTATTGACGGCTACCACGCTTTCAATTTGCGCCTTATAGCCGCACTTACTGCACCGAGCTCGAAGGACACACCAATGACCGCATCACCGCTAAGCCAGCGCACGCACTACCGTTGGTTTACCCCAATCACCACCCGCTGGATGGACAACGACGTCTATGGTCACGCAAATAACGTGAACTACTATTCGTGGTTCGACACAACCGCGAACCGTTATTTGATAGAAGCCTGTGGACTGGATATTCACCGCGGCGAGCAAATCGGATACATCGTGCACAGCGAGTGTTTCTACACCTCTGCTGTGGCGTTTCCAGACGAGCTGGAGGGCGCGCTGTGCGTCAACAAACTGGGCAATAGTTCAGTAGAGTACGGCGTAGCGATTTTCCGGCGGGGAGAAACCATCGCTGCCGCACACGGCCGCTTTACCCATGTGTTTGTCAATCGACAAAGCGAACGCCCCATGCCGATGACCCCAGCGCTTAGGCAGGGCCTGGAAAAAATTCAACGTGAGGCCGAACCATCGTGACTAGCACCGCATTTCGTCAATGCCGACCTAGCGATAGGGAAAAAGCCCTACCGCTTATCATCAGCTCCGGCCCGGAAGCGTTCCACTACGTGTTCTGCGACCGCCAAAGCGAGCAACTTACGTCGTTTCTAGAACGCGCCTTCGTCGCCAAAGGCAACGAATTCAGCCACGATCAACACCTCGCGCTTATCGACAACGACCAGCTGGTGGCCGTGGGCGCACTGCGCTACGCAGAACAAACCAATCGTTTCACCCTAGCCGCGATGCGCCTGATTTTCGCCCACTATTCACCACTGGCGGCACTGCGCACAGCCTGGCGTGGCCTGCGCACCGAGTCGGTTATCAAGCCGCCGGGTAAAGGTGTCGCCTTTATCTATCAGCTTGCCGTGTGTCCCGAACAACGAAGCCGGGGCTTTGGGCGGCAAATGATCGCCGAGCTGCTATCCCGCGCCAGGCAGCAAGGCTACCGGCGCGCAGGCCTCAATGTGTCGGTGGAAAACCCCCGCGCCCAAGCCCTGTATGAGCAACTCGGATTTCGTGTTCAGCGAGAATACAGCGGCGAGCTGCGCAGCCCCTACGGCTACGTACCGGGCCAGCGTTATATGGAGTGTGAACTTCACGCCACCAATCAATAAAGGAGAGCAAGTATGCAGTTGCAGCGCCCCGATCTGCTTCGCGACAACAACTACATTAACGGCCAATGGCAGGCTGCCGCCAGCGGCCGGCGCTTTCCCGTAGAGAACCCCGCCAATGGCGAGAAACTGACAGAGGTTGCCGATGGCGGCACCGCCGACATGGACGCCGCCATCACAGCAGCTGACGCCGCGCAAGCCGCCTGGCAAAGCGAAACACCTAAAACCCGCGCGCAGATTCTGCAGCGCTGGTATCAGTTGATCATTGAACACCGCCGCGATCTCGCGGCGATTCTCACCGCCGAACAGGGCAAAGTACTCGCCGAGGCGGATGCTGAAATTGGCTACGGCGCCAACTATGTTGAATGGTTTTCTGAAGAGGCAAAGCGCATCGATGGCGACATTCTCGCAGCCCCGTCGCGCGACAAACGGCTACTGGTCATCAAACAGGCTATTGGTGTGGTTGCGGCGATTACGCCGTGGAATTTCCCCAACGCCATGATCACTCGCAAGGCCGCGCCGGCATTGGCGGCGGGTTGCTGCATTGTGATCAAACCCGCCCATGAAACGCCGCTCAGCGCCCTTGCCTTAGCGGCCCTGGCCGATGAGGCCGGCTTCCCTGCCGGAGTGTTTAATGTGGTCTGCGGCACACAGGCCAGCGATATCGGTAGCGTGATGACAAGCAGCCCCTTGGTGCGCAAAGTCAGCTTCACCGGATCGACCCGCGTCGGCAAAATTCTGATGGAACAGTGCGCCGCGACGGTTAAAAAAACGTCCATGGAATTGGGCGGCAATGCGCCATTTATCGTATTTGACGACGCCGATATAGACGCCGCCGTCGCCGGCGCCCTGGCGTCTAAGTACCGCAACGCAGGCCAAACGTGTATCTGTAGCAATCGCATTCTCGTGCAGGATGGCATCTACGATGCCTTTGCCGCGCGCTTTGCCGCCGAAGTCCAACAATTCCGGCTCGGCGATGGCCGCGACAGCGATGCCACAATGGGGCCCCTCATTACCCGCCAGGCGTGCGACAAGGTCACCGCGCTGGTCGACGATGCGCTGTCGAAAGGCGCATCAGCCATTACCGGCGGACGACGCGCCAGTATCGGCGAGCATTTTTTTGAACCGACTGTGCTGCGCGATGCCACGCCAGCTATGCGGGTATTTCAGGAAGAAATTTTTGGCCCGGTGGCCCCCTTGTTCCGCTTCGAGGATGAACAACAGGCGATCGCGCTGGCCAATGACACTAACTACGGGCTCGCCGCCTACTTTTACACCCAGAATTTAAACCGCGTCTGGCGGGTGGCAGAGGCCCTTGAGTACGGCATTATCGGCATTAACGAGGGCGTCACATCGAGTGAAATGGCGCCTTTCGGCGGCATGAAGGAATCGGGGATCGGTCGCGAAGGCTCGAAATACGGCATCGACGACTACGTTGAGCTGAAGTACCTGTGTCTGGGTGGCCTGGACAACTAGCGGCAATCTTCAGGCAAAAAAAAGGTTCTTCGTAAATTCAGGTGGGTAGGTTGCAAAAACAGGCGGGTTATCGGTTGATAGTAATCGACCAAAACCACCAGCAACCGACTTCCCGCCTGTGTTTACTGATTCTGCGCTATCTCAGCATTTATTTGAAGGTTTTCAAGCCGACACACACAAGATAGAGGGGGGCTGGCTACACCTTCACCTGTCCCGCGATCGCGGGGTTCATCCTCGTTGCTCAAACTGTGGCAGAGCCTGCCGACAGGTTCATGACCACCGCCACCGGCGTGTTCGCGACCGGGACTTCTTTGGTTATCAAGTCATGCTGCACATTGAGATCGGGCGCGTTCGCTGTGATACCTGCGGTGTTCGTGTTCAGCGGATTGCCTGGCTTTCTCCTTGTAAGCGTCTGACACGCCGACTACAGAGCCATGTAGAGGGGCTGTGCCGTCTTTTGCCTATCAAGCATGTTGCCTCGTTGCTGGCGCTGAATTGGCACACTGTTAAAGCCATCGACAAGCAGCGATTAGAGCGAGAGCTCGGTGATCCCGACTGGTCATCTGTAACGCGCTTGATGATGGATGAGTTTGCCCTCTTTAAGGGGCACCGCTACGCCACTGTGGTCGCAGATGCGGATACACAGGAAGTACTCTGGGTCGGTGAAGGCCGTAGCCGAGAGTCCATTTCGCCCATTCTTTAAACAAATGGGCCGTCATTGCCAGCATATCCAGGCAGTCGCCATGGATATGAATACCGCCTTCGACCTCGAGGTTCAGCAGCATTGCCCCCAAGCCAGGGTTGTTTATGACCTGTTTCATGTCATCGCCAAATATGGCCGAGAGGTGATTGATCGAGTCAGGGTAGATCAGGCCAATCAACTCAAGGGGAACATGACAGCCCGAAAATGGATCAAGCGCAGCCGCTGGGTATTACTGAAAAATCGAGAGAACATGACGGGTGACCAGCAGAGTTATCTCGAGGAGCTATTGGCCGCCAACCAATCCCTCATGACCGTATACCTCCTCAAGGAGCAGCTCAAAGAGGTCTGGTACTGCCGGTCTCAATTAGTGGCTCTGCGGCAATGGAAGCTCTGGTGGAAGCAGGTACAAGATAGCGCTATCAAGCCCTTGCAAGACTTTGCGAGAAAGCTAAAGCCTTACCTTCCCGGTATTCTTGCCTCAGCCATCCACCCACTCAGTACCAGCAAGCTGGAGGGAATGAACAACAAGATAAAGGTGATCAAGCGAATGGCATACGGGTATCGGGATAACGACTATTTCTTCATGAAGATCAGGGCGGCGTTCCACCCTGATTTACGATGAACCAAAAAAAAGCCCCCGAAAGGGGGCTCTTAGCACGGCCGCTGCACTTAGACTTCTGGGTCAAAAGTAATCGGCATGGCTTTAATGGTGTTGATGAAGAACGAGCGCATGTAGGTAACATCACCGGCAAACTTGGGGTTACGCAGGCGTGGAATCAGCTCTTCAAAAATAATGTTCAGCTCCATGCGCGCCAGGTTCATACCCAGGCAGAAATGCTCGCCGATACCAAAAGAACGGATCTCGCGGCGCATATTCGGCAGGCGCTTAGCGCGGTGAATATCGAACTTCATGGCATCGTCACCGTAGGCGTCTTCGTCGTGGTTGACCGCATGGTAGTGCAGCACAACTTTGTCGCCTTTTTTGATGTTGTGGCCATTCCATTCGATGTCCTGAGTGGCGGTGCGGCGCATCGCGATGAACGCGGTGTTGTAGCGCAGCATTTCCTCAACCGCATCGGGGATGTCTTCAGGGTGATCCACCAAGTGTTGCAGCTGCTCGGGGTGCTCGATCAGCAGGCGCATACCGTGAGCGGTTGCAGTACGAGTACTCTCGTTACCACCCACCATAATCAGGATGAACATCCAGGCGAACATTTCCTCGTCGACTTTTTTGCCGTCAACTTCACCATTCAGCAAGGCTTCAACCACGGGGCTGGTGGGGTTTTCGCGCTGTTTGGCAGCCAGTTCAGCAGCGTAGGCAATAACCTCAAAGCTGACCGCGTTGGCTTCATCGCGGCTGGTCGCCAAGTCAGGGTCATCGGCGAAGGCCATGATGTTAGTCCAATCGAAGAACTGCTTGCGGTCTTCCTGGGGCACGCCCAGCAATTCCAGAATTGCCATCAAGGGCAACTCGGCAGCCACATCTTCAACAAACTCACACTCGCCTTTCTTGGCAACACGGTCAATGATTGAGCGCGCACCTTTGCGCAGCCACTCTTCCATATTTGCCACTGCGCGCGGCGTGAAAGCATCGCGAACAATTTTGCGATACTTCATGTGCTTGGGTGGATCCATGGCGATAATGATGTTTTCGTGCATCACCGCTTGAATCTCTTCCTCACCTTCGGGCACTTCCATCGGGAAGGGGCCTTCAACGTTAGATGAGAATAAATCCGGGTTTTGCGAGACGAAATCCAGCGCATCACGCTTTACAACGGCCCAGTATGGCACGCCATTTTCGGGGTCATCCATGTACACCATTGAACCGGCTTGGCGGATCTTCGCCAGCTCTTCATAGGGCATACCGTTTACGTAGGTATCCAGACTGAGCAGGTTGGTAAAGGGACACTGGCTCATAATTGTTTTCCTCAATTACGCCCGGCACGAGGGCTTTTTTCGATTATTTACCGCGTGACGACCCGGGAACGTGGTCATCATTAGCCCCAAAAGTAACAGGTCATTAACCAAATTTCGAGTTCATAAACGGTCAGGCAAATAACTTTATCGGCAACATTAAGATAGCCCGCTTTTATAGCACCAGCGAACAGAATCCCCGATAATGCTGCCTTTCGCCAACACCGAGACAGCACAATGACCCTGCCTACCCTGCGCCTTGCCAAAAATGAGGAACGTCGACTGCGCGGCGGCCATCTGTGGATCTATAGCAATGAGGTCGACAAACAGGCCAGCCCACTGAAGAGTTTCCAGGCCGGGGAGCAAGTGGTTGTCGAGTCATCCCAGGGCAAAACACTGGGCGTGGCGTACATAAACCCGCAGTCGCTGATCTGCGCGCGGCTGCTCAGCGGCGGTCAGCAGCCCTTTGGCCAGGCAATGATTGAACAGCGTATCGCCCAGGCGTTGGCACTGCGTGAGCAACTCTTTTCATCGCCCTGCTACCGGCTTGTCTACGGTGAAAGTGACTTGTTGCCGGGCTTGGTCGTGGACCGTTTCGGCGACCACCTCTCGGTACAGTTTAATACCGCGGGCATGGAAGCCCTGCGCGAGCCGGTGCTGAAAGCGCTGGATAAACTGCTGTCTCCGGCGTCAATTTTGCTGCGCAACGACGCCTCGGTGCGCAAACTCGAGGGCCTGCCCAGCGAAGTGATCTGCGTCCACGGTGAGTCGCCGGAAGACGTTGAATTAACGGAAAACGGCGTGCGTTTCCTGGCGCCGCTGAGCAGCGGCCAAAAGACCGGCTGGTTCTACGATCAGCGACCCAATCGCGCTTGGTTACGCGACATCGTTAAAGATAAGCGGGTACTGGACGTCTTCAGTTATGTGGGCAGTTTTGGTGTGCAAGCCGGCGTTTTTGGCGCTCGCGAGGTCTGGTGCAACGACGCCTCCGAGCTAGCTCTGGAAAAAGCCCACGAGAACGCCGCGCTAAACGGCATTGGCGAGCGCTTTAACACGCTTCAGGGCGATGCCTTTGCGGCGCTCAAACAGCTTAAGGAAGACGGCCAACGTTTCGATGTCATCATCGTCGACCCACCTGCCTTTATTAAACGCAAGAAAGACCAAAAAGAAGGCATTCTGGCGTATCGGCGCATCAACGAACAGGCCATGCGCTTACTCGAACCCGGCGGCTATCTGTTATCGGCCTCCTGTTCCATGCACATGCCTCGCGAGTCACTACTGGATATTGTGCGGGCGGCCTCACGCCATATTGACCGCCACGCTCAAATACTGGCCGAAGGAATGCAGGGCGCCGACCACCCCGTACACCCGGCGATCCCCGAGACCCGGTACCTGAAGGCCGTACTGAGCCGGATCTGCCGCAGTTAGCCCTTTCGTTCTCTAGGGGGCGGGATTTGGCTGGGCAGTGTGAATGGCCTCGATACCTTCCATTAGCGCATCGCTGAGCACGAGCGCGGCGCTGTCGATATTGCTTTTTAGCTGCGCCATTGAAGTTGCGCCGATAATATTGCTGGTGACAAATGGCTGATGCGTTACGAACGCCAGCGCCATCTGCGCAAAGTCTATACCGTGTTCCTCCGCTAACAGGGCGTAGCGCTCTGTCGCCACGGCAGCCTGAGGATTGTTGTAACGCTGAAAACGCTCGAAAAGCGTAATGCGGGCATTCTCGGGCCGCTGCCCATGACGGTATTTGCCACTGAGCATGCCGAAGGCCAGCGGTGAATACGCCAGCAGCCCCAAATTTTCACGCAGGGCAATTTCGGCCAGCCCCACTTCAAAACTGCGATTCAACAGGTTGTAGGGGTTCTGAATACTCACCACCCTCGGCAGGGCATAGCGCTCGGCCAGGCGCAGGAAATTCAATACGCCCCAGGGGGTTTCATTGCTCAGCCCCACCGTTTTTACCTGCCCGCTGGCCACCAACTCGCTGAGGGTTTTCAGCAATTCATGCTGATTCGCTTCGACGTCGGCGTTATCGCTGCTGTGGCGGTAGCCCAACTTGCCAAAAAAATTGGTGTCGCGGTTTGGCCAGTGAATCTGATAGAGATCGAGGTAATCGGTTTGCAGGCGCTGAAGGCTGCTTTCGAAGGCCTTGAGCAGGGAGTCGCGATCCAGCCCGCGGCCGCCGCGAATATGTGCATTGCCGGGGCCGGTGGCTTTACTGGCAAGCACCAGTTGGTCTCGACCTCCGCGCTCACTCAGCCAGCGACCGATGTACTCCTCCGTGCGCCCCTGTGTTTCCGCCCGGGGCGGCACTGGATACATTTCAGCGGTGTCGAAAAAATTGATCCCACGCGAGCGAGCATAATCCATTTGCTCGAAGGCCTCGTCACAGGTGTTTTGCTCGCCCCAGGTCATTGTGCCC
This sequence comes from Spongiibacter sp. C9W, assembly GCF_057370015.1. Classification (NCBI taxonomy): domain Bacteria; kingdom Pseudomonadati; phylum Pseudomonadota; class Gammaproteobacteria; order Cellvibrionales; family Spongiibacteraceae; genus Spongiibacter; species Spongiibacter sp. C9W. Next base: position 2,551,121 of record NZ_CM170672.1, on the reverse strand, counting down.
AGGCAGAGCTCACTGACCTCGATAGTGGAATTTCCCAGGGGACGCATTTTCATCACACACTCCTTTTGTATTTTTGCGCGAATAATTCAGCAACAGGGCAAGGCGCCGTCATCATCAGCCGTACTGAAAGGCAGCGACACGCCGCAGCCTTCAAAGATGCCGTAGTGGCGGCTAAAGTCGCCCATAAAATCAAAGTGCTCGGCAAAACGGCTGTCGGCCAGCATTCGCCAGGTATTGCCACACACCGGAAACACCCGACCCACTTCAATAATATGGTGCTTGTCGAGGACAAAGTTCACCGGCGTTTCACGAATGCTGCCACGGTAGCGAACCGCCTGGCCGTAATCTTCACAATCGCTTTCCAAATTATCGAGATTGAACAAACGATAGGTCGCCGAGAAAAATTCCACGCCAGCCGTTTTTGCTGCAACAGCCGGGTCGGTCATTTCCAGGGGGCGGTCTTCGACTAACCGCGGGTCGGTAAAGCCCTGCCCCTTGGCGAGTTGCACAAAATCGTTCCAGTACAGGGCGCCGCCCAAACACTCGCCGTAGAGCAATGGATCATCGCGCATTGCCTCGGGAACACGCCGATTGGCGTAAACATCTGAAAAATAGAATTCGCCGCCGGGCTTCAGCAGCCGCTTCACCCCCGCTAACACCGCGGCTTTATCGGGTGATAAATTAATCACGCAATTGGATACCACCACGTCGAAGCTGGCTGGCTCCAGGTCCAATTCGTCCAGGCGCTCAATATAGCCTTGGATAAAGCGCACATTATCAAAGCCGAATTGTTCAGCGTGCCAGGCCTGGGTATCGCGCGCGACCGCTAACTGCTCGTCGGTCATATCCACCCCGACTACCTCGCCCTCCGCCCCCACCATTTGCGCCAGGGCGTAGACATCGCGGCCGCTGCCGCAGCCCAGATCAAGCACGCGCCGCCCCCGCAGCTCCGTGGGACACACCAGCCCACAACCGTAGTAGCGCGACAACACCTCGGGATGCAGCTTGGCCAACAGCGGCTTGAGCCACTCGGGCATGACACTGGCATCGCAGCAGGCGCTGGTCTTTAAGTCGTCGGAGCTCTGCAGCTGCTTGCCGTAATAATCTTTAACAATATCGTGACTGCTCATCGTGTCATTTCCTTACAATGCCCCACCGCAACTACTGCCCTGCCCCGCTGTACAACCATAGCAATGCCCCGCTACGCGAATTGGCTGCCCTTGCAGCGTTGTGGAAAGCAGGGTCGTCAAGTCAGCGCGCTGATCACCGGTACTCGGCAAGCCGAGCCCCAGCTGCTGGTTAAAGTCGCAGTCGTACAGGTAACCCTGCCAGTCAACGCTGACCAGACTGCGACACATCACCGACGATAAGTTGGCCTCGCTGTAGCTGCCCTTTAGCAGTGCGAGGTAATCGTCGAATTGCCCCCTGGAGATAAGCGTGGAGCCGAAGCGCTGAATGGGCATATTGGCCAGCGCAAACAGCGAGTTAAAAACAATGCCAAAGTGCACCATGAGTTCACGCCGATAATCGGCCTCCAAGCGCTGCTGATTCGGCGGCAGTGTCGGCCCCTGGGGGTTGTACACCAAGTTGAGAACCCGCCCGCTGCCGCTCTGCCCGTAACCCAATTGGTTGAGAGTCTGAAGGCCTGCAATACTTTTATCGAACACACCGTCGCCGCGCTGGGCGTCGACATTTTCCATGGAATAACAGGGCAGCGACGCGACAACTTCTACATCGTTGACCGCCAAAAACTCGGCCAGCCCTTCCTGCTCTGGCTCAAACAAAATTGTCAGGTTACAGCGATCAATCACCTTTACCCCGAGTGCCCTGGCCTTAACAACCAGCTCGCGGAATTGCGGGTGAAGCTCTGGCGCCCCACCGGTGAGGTCCAACACCTGAATATCGCGCGCGCGGAGTACATCGAGCACCAGGGCGATATTGTCCTCGGTCATCATCTCGGTCCGCGTCGGCCCCGCATTCACGTGGCAGTGCAGGCAGCGCTGGTTGCACTTGTATCCCAGGTTCACCTGTAAGGTATCAATAGCGTGGCGATCTATGGCGGGGAATTCGGTCAGCTCTAACAGCGGCAGGGTCTCTTGCATAATTATCCTGTTTATCAACGGTAAGCCGGCTGGGCACATGCAGCCTCTGCTCATAGTTTCACAAGCGTGGCCTTTGTTACAAAATTCGTCAAAAAATGCGCCGCAGCATGTGCAGGCTTACGCGCCAATGCCAGTGACGGAGCAAGCGGCCAGCAAAAAGCAGCAGAATTGCCGAGGGCCGGCGCTGCGATCGCAGGAATTCGTTCAATAATCCACCAATTGACGCGCGCAGAGCCGGAAAATTGATTTATAATGCGCGGTTTTTACGCGACGAGAGCAAAAGCCAATGTCAGCAAAAGTTGCCCTAATCATGGGCTCCAAAAGCGACTGGGACACCATGCGTCCAGCCACCGAGATCATGAGCGAGCTAGGGGTCGAGCACCACGTGGAAGTGGTTTCCGCTCACCGCACCCCCGACAAGCTGATGAGCTTCGCCGAAACAGCCGTCGACAACGGCTACTCGGTGATTATCGCCGGTGCTGGGGGCGCAGCCCATCTACCCGGTATGGTGGCATCGAAAACCCGCCTACCGGTATTGGGTGTGCCTGTGCAGAGCCGCGCACTGAATGGCATGGACAGCCTGTTATCCATCGTGCAAATGCCCAAAGGGATTGCCGTGGGCACACTGGCTATTGGCACCGCGGGTGCGTTTAATGCCGGCTTGCTCGCCTGCCAGATTCTGGCCACCCACGATGCTGAGCTGGCCGAGCGACTCGAACAGTTCCGCAGCAAGCAGACCGACACGGTTCTCGACAATCCAGACCCCCGGGAGGCCTAATGCAAACTGTTTGGGTATTGGGCGCCGGTCAATTGGGCGCCATGCTACAACAGGCCGCGTACCCGCTGGCGCTGCGCGTTGAACCACTCGACCCCGACGTGACCGCGCTACCCAGCATTGGCGAAAACGATATTGTCACCGTTGAGCGCGAACAGTGGCCGGAAACACCGCTGACTCGCCACTTGAGTGAGCACCCGAATTTCGTCAACGCCGATGTTTTTTGGCGCATTGCCGACCGCTTCCACCAAAAATCTCTGCTCGACAGCCTTGACGTTGCCACGGCCCCGTGGCGCGCCGTTGAGCAGGACACCAGCGCCGACGAACTGCACCAGGCACTGGGCAAGGACGTATTACTGAAGCGTCGCACGGGCGGCTACGACGGCAAGGGCCAGTACTGGCTGCACAGTGACAATGCCGACGATGTGCCCGCGGCGTGGCAAGGCACCGCCATCGCCGAGCAGAAAATTCCATTTATGGAAGAGCTGTCTCTGGTCGGCGCCCGCGACAGCAATGGCAAGCACGTGTTTTATCCACTGACACTCAACCTGCACAGCAACGGTATTCTGATGGCGTCCGTTGCGCCGCTGTCTCGCGTGGATCACCTGCAGGGCCAGGCACAGGCCATGCTGGGTAAAATTATGGACGCCATGAACTACGTCGGCGTGATGGCGATGGAGTGCTTCCGGGTTGGCGACGAACTGATCGTCAACGAGCTCGCGCCCCGCGTGCACAACAGCGGCCACTGGACCCAGGCCGGCGCCTGCGTCAGCCAGTTTGAGATGCATTTGCGCGCCGTTGCCAAACTGCCGATCAAGGCACCCGAGGTACGCGGTCATAGCGTGATGATCAACCTGATTGGCATTGAGCGAGATACCCGCTGGATGGCGATTCCCTCTACTCAGTGCTACTGGTATGGCAAAGACGTTCGCCCGGGGCGCAAACTCGGCCATATCAATATCAATCATCCACAGCTGTCGGCGGTGAGCACGGCATTAGAGGCGTTGAAACAGCAGCTGCCGGAAAATTATGGCCCGGTTTTCGACTGGGTAGAAAGCCAGTTAACCTAAGGCGCTTTACTCTGGCGGCACACGCCTGGCCCAGCCGCTTGCTGGGCCAATTGTTGCGTTTTCGCGCCGCTGTAGCTGGCAACGCAGTAGGGCGTAAGGTAGTTGAGCAATAAGCGCGGCAGATCCGGCTCGACACCCGCCCACAGCACTTCACCCTGATTGATCACATTTAATATCGTGCCCACGACGGCAGCCACTTTCAGCGCGGTGAAAGCGACCGGCCGCGACATTGCGCTGTGCCAGAACCCCATTGCACTCTCCTTCAATGATTCACCGCAATGACGCGTCGCGGAATGCGGTGTTACAACTGCCACTGCTTTTCTTCGGCAGCTTGTTGCCGCAAGCCCTCCAGCATTTGGCTCAAGACCAGCGAGCGCTCACCACGCCTGGTGAGCAAATACACCGGGTAGCTGAACTCGGGGGCGTCGTTCACACGGCGCAACTGGCCACTGTCAAAGTAGGGCGCTAATACACGGCTGCGAAAATAGCCGCTGCCGCCGCTGGCCAACATCAGCTGCAGGGCCAACGGCCCGAGATTCACCCTAAAGCGGTGATGCTTTGCTCGCGGCAAACTCGCCTCAAATTGCTCGCGAAAGCCCGGCCCCCAATCAACCAGATAAAATGGCCCTGACCGCGATGGCGTTTCAGCCAGGAGGAGCTTTTCTTCCAGCAGCAATTCCACAACGTAGTCGCTGTGGTAACGCGGCAAGTGCACAAGCACGGCATCGAGCTCACCGCACTCTAACTTGGCCAGCAAGGTCTCGGCACTTTCGACACAGGCCTCAAACTGCACCCCGCCCAGTTGTTGCTGGGCCCACTGCAACCAACCGCTCAGCAAGGGATTCCACAGGCTGGTTTCGCCCCCCACCGCCAACCTTGCTTGCTCGGTAAGGGGCTCTGCTAGCGCGTCAACTGCCAGCTGCCACTCACTGAGCAAGCGCTGTGCATGGGGCGCAAAACGCTCCCCTTCCGGGGTTAAGCGCGCGCCTTTGCGGTTTCTCACAAACAGGGCACAGCCGAGCTGCTGCTCCAGGCGCTGCAAACGCACAGTCACCGCCGTTTGACTGATATGCAGGCGCTCAGCGGCCGCGAGCAAACTCCCGGCGCTCACTATCTCCATAAAGGTCTTTAACAGGGTTCTGTCCACAGCTGGCGCCGCCTATTTAAATTCACTTTTATGAAATTTTAATATGATTAATATTCTATAAACATAATAATTATTGCTCGCTAGAATGCACGCCCTAAATTGGTGCCATGCCAAACCGGCAAGGCCAGTCAAAGGGCCCATCGCACGTGCCAAGCCACCACGTTCATCAGCCTCTCGCCCGCCTACTTGGCATTGAGGCCAACACCACTTCCCATGCTGAGAAGTGGCTATCGATTATCGGCAGCACACTCGGCATGGCCTTCGCCTGCTGGCTGAGCAGCCAGCTGCCCGGCGGGAATTCGCTGGCCTGGATGCTCGCCTCAACAGGCGCCAGCGCGGCCCTGATTTTCGCCATCCCCCACGGCGCACTGTCTCAACCCTGGCCAGTATTGGGCGGGCATGTTATCTCGGCGTTTATCGGCGTGAGCTGCCAGCGCTATTTACCCGCCCAAGAATTCGCCGCGATCGCGGCAACGGGGTTATCTATTGCGGCGATGTACTACCTGCGCTGCCTTCACCCTCCCGGCGTGGCCACCGCGCTATTTGCCGTGATGGGCGGGCCAGAAATTCACCAGCTGTCGTATTCACTACTGCTTAATCCGGTACTGCTGAATGCCTGCACCCTGGTGTTGGCAGGCCTGCTGTTTAACAACCTGTTTCCCTCGCGCCGCTACCCCAGCACCCTCGCACGCGGCGCCGCAGCATCATCGAGTTTGCAAGAAGAAGACGTTGCCAAGGCGCTGCGCGAGCTGGACTCCTTTGTCGATATCAGCCCAGAGGATTTGAGCCGCCTGTACACTTGCGCCAATACTTTTGCGGCGCAGCGCCGCCGCGACTGGCAGCATCGCGAATCGCGTATATTGCGTCTGCGTCCGCGCATGAAAGCCCAGCCACACCCGCGATCTCGCAAGCAAAAGCGCGCTAACTGAGGTAGTCGACCTGGCGAAACTGCTCTGCTAAAAAGTCGACAAAGGCGCTGACCTTGGCGGATAGATGACGGTTGTGGGGGTAAACCGCCCACACGGCAGTATCGGCGGGTTGATAGTTCTGCATCACTGCTTGCAGGCGCCCTGCCTGCAGGTCCTCGTAAACGTAAAACTCGGGCAACTGCACCAAACCCAGCCCGCGGCGCGCCGCCGCCAATAGCGCATGGCCATTGTTGCTGCGCCAGCGCCCCTCAACCTTGAGTTCGACATGCTGACCACGGGAATCGCGAAACCGCCACGTGGGTAAAGAACCCACCAAACAACTGTGTTCGCGCAGGTCCTCTACGCTATTGGGCACACCATAGAGGTCGAAGTAGTCGCGGCTTCCACAAATTAACAAGCGCCGTTCGGCGATTCGCCGGGCGATCAACGACGAGTCCTTAAGCACCCCTGCGCGAATTGCCAGATCGTAACCGTCTTCCAGCAAGTCGATGTTGCGATTATTAAAATCCAGCTGCAGATTCACGGCGGGGTAACGCTTTAAAAATTCTGCCGCCGCTGGCGCCACGTAGCGTTCACCAAAGGCCCCTGCCACCGTCACCCGCAGATTGCCCTGCGGGCTGGCCTGCTGCTGCATGACCGCCTGCTCAGTTTCTTGCATTTGCCCGAGAATGCTTTTGCAGCGCTGAAAGTATGCCTCGCCGATTTCACTCAACACCAAACGCCGGGTGCTGCGAGTAAGCAGTTGCACACCGAGGTGATTTTCCAGACGGCTGAGCTGACGGCTGGCATGGGATTTTGACATCCCCAAATGCTGCGCGGCCGCCGAAAAACTGCCCTGCTCCACCACGGCAACAAACACTTCCACCGCTTCCCAATGTTTCACGGCTGCCCCTTATTGTTGTCATATAAAAACAATGAGTTTACCAAATAGTGGATTATCGTTGATCAGTTATCAATTTAGACTAGCGCCATTGACCAATACTGGGAGACACCCATGAAAACAAAAGCTGCTGTCGCCTTTGGCGCTGGAAAGCCCCTGGAAGTACTCGATGTGGACCTGGAAGGCCCACGCGCCGGTGAAGTGATGATTGAATTAAAGGCCACCGGTATTTGCCATACCGATGCCTTTACTCTATCTGGCGATGACCCGGAGGGAGAGTTCCCCACTATTCTCGGCCACGAGGGCGCTGGCATTGTGGTAGAAGTCGGCGCGGGCGTTACCAGCGTTAAACCCGGTGACCATGTTATTCCCCTGTATACCCCGGAATGCCGCCACTGCGACTTCTGCCTGCATCCCAAAACCAACCTGTGTCAGTCGATCCGCACCACCCAGGGCCAGGGTTTAATGCCGGACGGCACTAGCCGCTTCTCCCTCGACGGCACACCACTCAAGCACTATATGGGTTGCTCAACCTTCTCCAACTTTACGGTGCTGCCAGAAATTGCTGTGGCGAAAATTCGTGAGGATGCACCCTTTGATAAAGTCTGCTACATCGGCTGTGGCGTCACCACAGGCGTCGGCGCGGTTGTCTTCGATGCCAAGGTAGAGCCCGGCAGCAATGTCGTGGTGTTCGGCTTGGGAGGCATCGGCCTCAATGTTATTCAGGGCGCACGCATGGCGGGCGCGAATATGATTGTCGGCGTGGACATTAACCCCAGTAAGGTCGAGCTGGCGAAGAAATTCGGCATGACCCACTTTCTCAACCCCAAGGAAGTGCCGGATATTGTTGAAGCCATTGTCGAGCTCACCAAAGGCGGTGCCGACTACAGTTTTGAGTGCATAGGCAATGTCACCACCATGCGCCAAGCACTGGAGTGCTGTCACAAGGGCTGGGGGGAATCTGTGGTCATTGGCGTGGCCGGCGCTGGCCAGGAAATTTCAACGCGCCCCTTTCAACTGGTGACCGGCCGGGTCTGGCGCGGTTCCGCCTTTGGTGGCGCACGCGGCCGCACCGACGTACCGAAAATCGTCGACTGGTACATGGATGGCAAGATCAATATCGACGACCTGATCACCCACACCATGCCGCTTGAGGACATCAACAAGGGCTTTGACCTAATGCATGCGGGCGAAAGCATTCGCTCCGTCGTACTGTATTAACCGGGGGACGACGATGGAGAAAATTGCAGAGCACCGCTGTTTTGGCGGCCGACAACTTCGCTACCGCCACCAAAGCCAGACACTGAACTGCTCAATGCAGGTGTCCGTTTTTCTGCCCCCCCAGGCGAAAAGCGCCAAGGTGCCGGTACTGTACTGGCTCTCCGGACTCACTTGCAGCGACGAAAACTTCGTGCAAAAAGCAGGCTCACAGCAATTTGCCGCTCGCTATGGCGTGGCGATCGTTGCGCCAGATACCAGCCCGCGCGGAGAGGGCGTTGCCGACGACCCCGACGGCGCCTACGATTTGGGCCTGGGGGCTGGCTTTTATGTCAATGCCAGCCAGCAACCCTGGGCTGAACACTACCAAATGGAGAGCTATATCAGCACCGAGCTGCCAGAACTAGTAAGTGCACACTTACCTGTTGATGCCAGCCGCTGTGGTCTATTCGGCCATTCCATGGGCGGGCACGGCGCGCTGACTCTCGGCTTAAAATACCCCGAGCGCTTCCACAGTTTGTCGGCGTTCGCGCCCATTAGCTCGCCGATGAACTGCCCTTGGGGAGAAAAGGCACTCGGCCAGTACTTGGGGGAAGATCGTGAGCAGTGGCAGCAAGCGGATAGCTGCTTTTTAATTCGTGAGCACGGCGCCACTGCCCCGCGCATTCTGGTTGACCAGGGCAGCGACGATGACTTTTTAGAGAGTCAGCTAAAACCCGCGTTGCTGCAGGCCGCAGCCACAGCCGGCGGCGCTGACCTGACTCTGCGGATGCAAGAGGGCTACGACCATAGTTACTTTTTTATCGCGAGCTTTATTGAAGACCATATTCGCTTTCACAGCGAGCAACTCGAGCCGGCTCACACTCGTTGAGTTACGCCTGTTGCAGCGAAAAATTCGCCGTTCGAAGAATGAGAGGGAACATTTGCTTATTCTAAATGAGCGGCACAGCGGCGGCGGACTCAGTCCGCCGTTTTCTCAAACAGTAAGTCCCACACGCCGTGGCCCAGGCGTTCACCGCGACGCTCAAATTTTGTCACCGGCCGGTACTCCGGGCGCGGCGCGAATTGGCCTTCGCCCTCGCAGTTGGTAAAACCGGGCGCGGCTGACATGACCTCCATCATGTGCTCAGCGTAGTTTTCCCAGTCAGTCGCTAAGTGAATCACGCCACCGGGCTGCAGTTTTTTGCGCAATAACTGAACAAATTCCGGCTGAATTAGACGACGCTTGTGGTGGCGCTTTTTATGCCAGGGGTCAGGGAAATACACCTGCACTCGGCTTAAGCTCTCATTGGCGATACAGCGCTCTAACACTTCAACGGCATCGTCGCAGTAGGCGCGCAAATTCTCGATACCGGACTCATCGATTAAATGCATCAGACGCCCGACACCGGGGCTGTGCACTTCAACACCGATAAAGTTTTTCTCTGGCGCGGCAGCGGCCATGGTGGCCAGCGAGTCGCCCATACCGAAACCGATTTCCAACACCGTTGGTGCGCGGCGGCCGAACACCTCGTCCAGGTCTATCGCGCCCTTTTCAAGCTCCAGCCCCTTGCTTGGCCAGTGCAAATCGTAGGAGCGCTTTTGGCCTTCGGTCATCCGCCCGGTACGCAGTACAAAGCTGCGAATTCGGCGCATTTTGGTGTTCTCTTCACTCATTGCACACCTCTTAGGGCTGCCACCATCAGGCAAATCCACGCCGCAAGAAAACACAAGCCACCCACCGGGGTGATCGCCCCCAGCACTTTAATACCGCTAATCGACAGGGCGTAAAGGCTGCCACTAAACAGCACAATACCTATGCCAAAGAGCCAGGTGGCCGCACGCAGCGCACCGTGTTGTACGCCCAGCTGCATCAATAACGCGACGGCCAATAACGCAAAGGTATGATAGAAGTGATACTGCACGGCCGTTTCATACACGGCCACCATGTCAGCCGATAAACGACCCTTTAAGCCATGGGCACCAAAGGCGCCCAAGGCCACAGCGAAAAAGCCGGAAAGCCCGGCCAGAAAGAAAGTGATCGACGCCATACTGCCCCCACGAAAACAGCGCGTATTGTAAGGGCTCGAAGCCGATAGGCAAAGCTGCCGGCGGCAGCGTCGCAATTAGGCAATTAGAAAGGCACGCGGTATTCAACCCCGAGCGCCAAGTTATTCACATCTTGCCGGCGATATTGATTGAGGCGGTATTCCGCCACCGCATACCACTGCTGCCACAGCCGCCAGCCGAGTTGTAGCTCGGCAACCATCGGGTTGGCCGGGAAGCCCTCAGGTAGCTCTTCATTAAAGGTGTGATCAATAAACCCAGCGAGGAATAGGCGCTCACTCACGGCGGGGGAACTCCAGCGCCAGCTATGCTCCAACTGCCAAACCGATTCGTCGCGGTCGTCAATTTGCAGGGCGTGCAGGGTCAGCGAATAGGTCAGATTGAGTTGTGCAAACAGGTGGCGAAACCACGAACTATCATTCAGGCGCCACCGCAGGCCAAAGCGCAGTCGGTCATTGTCCTCGCCGGTGCGCATATTATGCTGCACGCTTAGATCGAGCGACGGTACTGCCGCCAACTGCCGACGCAGATTTTGCTCGGTGTAATAGCTATTCGTTTCCGACAGCTCAGCCGTAGCCGGCTGGTTATAGAAATTGATAAAACCAAAGTATGACCAGCGTTCGGAAAGCCGGGCGCCAATATTCAGTGTAAAAACCGAATCGCTTTCTACGTCATCAAGGTAGGGGTATAGGTTAAAATCCAAAAAGCCCTTGCCATAGGCGTGCCACGGGCACAGTAACAACGCGCCGCACAATACGATGCAGCGCTTGCCGCCGCGTGCTGAAAGCCAAGGGAGTGTCATTATTCTTTGCCCCGCCACACCAAACCTTGGCCATTTGTAGCGCGTCCCTCAGCGGGGGAACATGCGTATTTATGCGTGGCAGCCCGCAAAAAAAACGCCCCGACTAGCGGGGCGTTTTCAGGTGTTACTGGGGAGGGCCGCAGCGGGGGCGCTTACTCCATGGCCGCCTTAAGCTTTTTCATCGCCGCTTTTTCCAGTTGTCGAATGCGTTCAGCGGAAACGCCGTAGCGGTCTGCCAACTCGTGCAGCGTCGCTTTGCTCTCAGCCAACCAGCGGCTTTGCAGGATATCCCGGCTACGCTCGTCCAACTCGTCCAGCGCCAGCGCTAAACTCTGGTGGTTGCTCTCTTCCCAGTTGTCAGCTTCCAGCAGGCGCGCGGGGTCTTGGCTGTTGTCTTCTAGGTAATGCACCGGCGCGACGAAACTGCTGTCGTCGTCGCTGTCGCTGGCATCGAAGCCGACATCCACCGAACTCAGGCGCCCTTCCATACGGCGCACTTCAGTGACATCAACGCCGAGATCACTGGCCACGGCGTGGGCCTCGTCATTACTCAGCCAGGCCAGCTGTTTCTTCGCACTGCGCAGATTGAAAAACAACTTACGCTGCGCCTTGGTGGTTGCTACTTTCACAATGCGCCAGTTGCGCAATACGTATTCGTGAATTTCCGCCTTGATCCAGTGCACCGCAAAAGACACCAAACGCACCCCTTTGCTGGGGTCAAAGCGCTTAACCGCCTTCATCAGGCCGACATTGCCTTCCTGAATCAGGTCAGCCTGGGGCAGGCCATAGCCGCTGTAGCTTTTAGCAATGTGCACCACAAATCGAAGGTGCGACATAACCAACTCGCGGGCCGCCTCAAGGTTGCCACGATAGTGAAGTTCTTCCGCCAGTTCCCGCTCACGCTCAACACTGAGCACAGGGATACTGCCTACTGCTTGAATATATGCAGAGAGATCACCACCCGGCACAAGTTGCTGTACTGGCTGCAGATGGGTGCTCATGCACATCCTCCTCACTGGTTACGGCCTCCCTCGCGGGGGCCCAAAAATACCGACTGCTTATTAGATGCCTAATAGTCGAAAAGTTCAAGACTAAAGACCGCTCAAGTGCCCGAAGTCACTGGCCACGGGGGTTACAGCTCGTTAATAAACACCACTACAAAAATTCTTGGAATACGGGTTCACCGTCAAAATGGGCATCCAACTGCGCAATCAGCGCATAGACACCCATGAGTTTACGCATAACGTAAAGGAAGTCCTTAGGAGGCAACGCAAAATACGTGCTGATGGAGGCCGCCACTGCCCGCTTGGCAATACGTTTAGGAAGGTTGCTGCGCCGCCAGTCGTAAAGGCCGTCGGCGCTACGCGCCTCATCCGGGGCCTGGGAGGCTGAGCGCAGTGGCTCTCCGATATCCATACCAATGTCCACGAAGTTATCCAGCACGCTGTCCGGGAAGTGCTCCTTCATAAAACCCAGATCAATACTGCACTGCCGGAACACCTTGCGATCCCGACGGTAAGCGGCACGCATCATCTCGCAAAAACGCTCGGCGAAGTCCGGCGGCAACAGTCGCATGGCGCCGAAATCCAGTAGCACTAACTGGTCGTCGCCATCGTCATTAATACGCACGCGGTAATTGCCAAAATTGGGGTCGGTCTGCATACGCTGCCAGCGAAACAGCTCGGTAAGAAACAGCCTCAGCAGCGCCTCACCCAGCGCGTTGCGGCGCGCCTGCGACAATGCCTCGACGTCGCAAGCAGCCACGCCCAGCGAACTTTCATAGCTCATGGTGAGCACACGCCGAGTGCAGTAGCGGTCGTAACTGCGGGGCACCACATAGCGCGCTTCACCGCTCAGGCGCTGGCGGGCGAAATCGAGATCGCGTTTTTCCTGCTCGTAATCGACTTCTTTGTGCAACAGCTGGCGGATATCACCAAACCAGTCATCAATATTACGCGTGGCATCCAGCAGCCGAGACAATTTCAACAGCCCCATCAACGCCTGGAAGTCGGCGTCGATAGTTTTATCCACGCCGGGGTACTGCACCTTCACGCACAGCTGTTCACCACTGCTGCGCAAAACGGCCCTGTGCACTTGGCCTAGCGAGGCGGCGGCGAGCGGCTCGGTGTCGATATCCAGCTCAGCAAGGCGCTCTTCGCCCAGCTCTTTTTCCAACACCTTGCGAATCGCCCGCCAGCTCATTGGCGGCGTGTCGTCCTCCAGAGAATGTAGCGCTTCAGCAACTTCTGGCGGCATTAAGTAATCGGCGTAGGTGGCCATCACCTGGCCAATTTTCACCACACTACCCTTCAATTTACCCAGCTCTGCGATAAAGAATTCAATATTCTCACGGCGCTGAGCCAGGGCGGCCTCCTCATCGTTGGAAAAGCGCTCGCGCAGCGACTGGCGCAAGGCTCGGCTGCCGTAGCGCAGCCCCACTTTGGATAATTCCAGGCGGCGCGAAAAACCACCGGTTTTAATGCGGTGCAGGGACTTTTCTTTATCACTCATAACTACGTGGCACTGGGCGGGGAAATTGGCGGACGAGCGACCTAGGGCCAGTCATCCCCGTAGTCGTGCAGCAGCTCTTCGCCAGGGGCGATATCTCGCAGCGCGACCACACTAAAGTCGTCATAGTAGATCACATTGGCCGGCCGGCCGTGATTGATGTATTTCAAGGAGCAGCAAACATCCACGTCGCGGCCATCCGCCAGGCTCAAGGTGTGCAAACCCGGCTCCACTGTTGGCGCTGTTTCGCACCAGCCAATCACGGTATCGGCGGCAATAGCCCGGCGAGCAAACAAGCCCTTGCCATGCAAAGGGCTGTTGCGCACCTTATATAAACGCGAACCGGCCATCGCCGTGCTTAGTCTTCCAGCATGCGCATCAGGGCTGCCCAGCTCTGGCTGTCAGCCTTGGCGTCATAGCTCAATGGCAGACCGTATTTTTTACCGACGGCCGTGGCACCGGGGTTGGTAAAGCTATGCTGAACGCCAGGGAAGCTCATCAGCTGTAAATCCACACCTGCAGAAGACATCTCCTCTACGAAGGCGCCGACTTGCTCAGCGGGCACCATGGGGTCAGCCCCACCTGTGGCCACCAGCACCTTGGCTTTCACCACACCCGTTTGCGCCGGGGTTTCGGTACCCAGGCTACCGTGAAAACTCGCCACTCCCGCCAAATCCAGCCCGCGACGCGCCTGATTCAACACCACAGCGCCACCAAAGCAGTAGCCAATCGCGTAGATATCACCTTTGGTTTGGCGCTTCAAAATAGCCATCGCCGCATCAAAGCGGGCATTCATTTTTTCCGGCTCAGCGAGTGCTGCATTCATAAAGGCCGTGGCATCTTTTGGATGGCTCGCTGTTTTGCCGTGTCCGTACATGTCGACAGCAATGGCTGTATAGCCGGCCTCAGCAAGCATCTTGGCGCGCTTGCGAGCGTAATCATTTAAGCCCCACCATTCGTGCACCACAACAACTGCGGGAGCGTCACTGCGCTTGGCCTTGTACAACATTGCAGTCCCGAGATCGTCCGGCAGCTGAACCTTCTCGGCGGCCAGTGATTGGCTGACGCCCGACAAGGCCAAAATGGCGGCGAACAATAACGAAAAAAGTCGCATTAATTTTTCTCTCCCTGATTAACAGCCTCAATGAAAAACCACATCGTGGTTCGTATTCTCAACATTACAGACTACACTCTACATCAACACCCAGTGGTGATGATAACTCTTGCGGTACGGACCCAAGTCTCATGTCGATTTTTGACCTCCACCCAGGCGCCGCAGCCAGTGCCTTTCTCCTTAGTTTACTGCTTGGCTACATCTGGTATTCACCGCGAGTATTCGGCGACGCCTGGCGTTTAGAGCAGGGGCTCAGCGATAAAGCGGCTGGCCCGGAATCGTCGTTGCTGGCAATGGCGAGCGCCTGCTTGCTGCAAAGCTGGATGGTTGGGGTGCTGGTGATGTTGCTGCACAAGGGCTTGCTTCCCTCTGGCACAATGATGCTTTGCCTCAGCAGCTATATTAGCGTGGCCTGGCTATTGCGCCGGGTGCAGGCTAAAAATCGCAAGGTCGCCCTTATCGATTGCAGTTTTTTGGGCGCGACCACCATTCTTAGTTACTTGATGCACAGCATCATTTATTAGCGCTCACATCATGCTGCGCTCGACCTCCCGCAATCGGCGGGAATGATAGCGACAGTTCTTGCGCAACCAGAGCTCCCGGCTTTTTCGCGCCCGCTTCATGGCGGCACCACTTTTATAGCCCTTCAACTTACGACCATCGCGCAAGGCCTGCTGCAAACGCACCGCCTCTCGCTTAGCACTTTTACACTGTGGCCAATCCGCTGCATTGGCACTCTCCAATGACAGCAGTGACACCGTTAGTCCAACAATGATCCACCCACGCATCTCGACAACCTCCCTGTTGCGAAGCGACCTTTCCCCTTGAAGCTAGAACAGTAACCCCGCCTGCGCAACGTACTGTTACTGATGCACCCCCACTGGCATAATAGCGGCTTTGTCACCACACCGACCGGATGCTCCCGATATGTCCCGCCAGAACCTCTCTGACTACCTTTCCTCTAACGCGCCTTCATCGACACTGGCACAACTGATTTTGTCGATTGCCGAGGTCAGCCGCGCCATTCGCGACGACCTGTCCGGCGGCGCGTTGAACGATATTCTCGGCGCCGCCGGTGCGGAGAACGTTCAGGGCGAAGAGCAAAAGAAGCTGGACGTGATCGCCAACGAGCGCATTAAAACCGCACTGTCGGCATTGCCCAGCGTGCGCGGTATTGCCTCTGAAGAGGAAGATGAGGTCGTCGCCGCCCACAATGATGGCGAATTTTTGGTCACGTTCGACCCACTGGACGGCTCGTCGAATATCGATATAAACAGTATGGTCGGCACCATTTTCTCGGTGCTCGGCAGCCGTGGCGAAGGCACCGTTAGCGAGGCTGAGTTCTTACAGCCGGGCCGCCAACAATTGGCTGCGGGGTATGTACTTTACGGGCCATCTGTAATGCTGGTATTAACCCTAGGCAAAGGCGTGGTGATGTTTACCTACGAGCCGAAATCGGGGGAATACCTGCTCACCGAGGCCGAGGTCAGCATTGCCAGGGAGTGCAAGGAATTCGCCATTAATATGTCGAACCAGCGCCACTGGCACCCCGCCATGCAGCGCTATATTGGTGAACTGCTACAGGGCCGCGAAGGCCCCAGAGGCAAGAATTACAACATGCGCTGGGTGGCAGCGATGGTGGCCGATGTGCATCGCATACTGTGCCGCGGCGGTCTGTTCTGCTACCCCTGGGACGCCCGCAAACCCGAGCAGGCCGGCAAACTGCGCCTGATGTACGAGGCGAACCCAATGGGACTACTCGTCGAGCAAGCCGGTGGCAAAGTCTGCACCCCCGACGGGAACATTCTCGACATTCAGCCCGAGCACATCCACCAGCGCGTACCCGTCATCCTCGGCGCCGCGGATGAAGTCGCCCGCTGTATTGATTACCACCAGAGTTAGCCGAAAAGATGCTCAGTTATCGCCACGGCTTTCACGCGGGTAACCACGCTGATGTGCTTAAACACGTGGTGGAGATCCTGCTGCTTGACTACCTTCAGAAAAAAGACAAACCGCTGTTATACATCGACACCCATGCGGGCGCTGGGCAATACCCATTAGACATCGGTTTTTCAGCCAAAAACCACGAGCATCGCAGTGGCATCAGCCGCTTGCGTAGCGCCGCCGAGCACACCCCTCTGCCAGCACAATTAGCCCGTTATCTCGAGGTGATTGATGCTTACTATCAAGACTCCGGCGATGCCAATAACTACCCCGGCTCACCCCTGATTGCCCAGCAACTGCTGCGCAAAAACGATCGCGCCGAACTCTTTGAGTTGCACCCTGCTGACTATGAAGAGCTGCAGCGCGTCACTGCTGGGCGCGCCCGCGTCCATCAAGAGGATGGTTTTTCCGGACTAAAGGCCCTGCTGCCACCGCCATCTCGGCGGGCACTGGTGCTTATCGACCCTCCCTATGAAAACAAGCGCGACTATCAGACATTAATACATAGCCTAAATGATGCACTAAAACGCTTCCCGAGCGGCGTATACGCACTGTGGTACCCGCTGCTGCCTCGGCAGGAATCGCTAGGTCTCGAAAAGAAACTAATTAGTTGCGTCGCCGACAATTATCTCAGCGCACGGCTGGAAGTATGCGCCCCACAAGGCGAGCACGGCATGTTCGGCAGCGGTATGTTTGTTGCCAACCCACCCTGGACCCTCCGCACCGAGCTGGAAAACTGCCTGCCAGCGCTCGCTGAGCACCTTGGCCAAAACGGCCAAGGTACATTCAGTCTCAGTGGTAAACAGCGCTAAAAACGCTTAAAAACCTCCACACCGTAAAACCGGGGATCCCCCAGCGCTTGAGCATAAGTCCCCAGCGACTCACCCGTTGCCACAGCACCAATATCGTAGCGCTCGTCGGTGGCGTTTTTCACGTAGGCGGCGATGTTCAGGTCGTTCTCGCGATTGCTCCAGCTCAGGCGCAGGTCGACCAGCATATAGTCGTCGGCATACACCAAGCCCGGGTTGCGCTTGGCCACGTCCCAGGAGGCGTCATCCAAGCCCATATACACTTCACCCTTGTAGCTCAAATCAATACGCGGCGTGAACAACCCCACCTCTGTGTTCAAGGTGTACTGAACACCCAGTGCCGCCGTTTTCCTCGGCGACACTGCAAACTCTTCATCACTGCGATCGATTGCAACGCTGTCGCCCGCCACTGCCAGCGGGAGCAGAGCCGTGTCTTCAAACTCGACAAAGCTGTAGTTGTTATTGCTGTAGCTCAGGGTAATCAAGGTATTCATGGTCGGCAGCCACGTCAGCTCCATCTCGCCGCCCTCAATCGTCGACTCGCCGGCATTTTGCGAGGTCACGATCAGCGAATTGGCCGAGTCCACGCTCACGGTGATCAGCTGCATATTTTCGAAGGTCATGGCATACAGCGCCACGTTGAAGCGCAGCGACCGCTCCAGCGCGTCTATCTTGAAGCCGATTTCACGGTTTTCCAGCAACTCCGGTTCAACCACCGCCAAGCCATCGACCCCGCTGGGCTCGTGAAAGCCCGACTTGAAGCCATTACTCCACGTGGCATAGACCATGGCGGAATCCACCAGACTATTTTCCAGTAGCGACTCCGGCAGCACCCAGGAGGTTGATGCCATCGGCGTGAACTCCTTAAAGGTACTGCTGGTTTCGTAGTTTTTGGCAGCGCCTAATGGCGCACCGATGATATCGGGGTAGGCCTCTCGCAGAATATCCTGGGCAATACTCAGCGGGTCCTGAGACCACGTACCCAGGAAAGTATGAATGCCCATCGACGGCTCGACCGGCACAAATCGCGGATCGGCCGAGGTCAAGGCGGTAGACACCGCCGCCAAGTCGGCCTCGCGTGTAGCCAGTTCGGAGTCGCGACTCTCTTCGGTGTAGCGACCGCCGACGGTCAGCTCCCAGTCCTCAGTGATGTGCCATGTTGCTTGCGCAAAGGCCGCCGCTGTCTCGCCGAATATTTCAAAATCTTGCACCGTTGCCAGGGGCACCAGCGCGCCCAGCACCGGAGGGTTAGTGCCACCCGGGGGGATCAATGCCGGGTTGGGGACTTGCCCGGCCAACAACTGCGCCAAGGAGGTGGAATCGGCACCAACCAATGGGCTGCCGACCATAAAGCGCTCGTTCTTATATTCATCTTGCCAGAACAGCCCCGCCGTGTAGTCTACGGCGCCATCGAATAGCCGGCCGTTGAATTGCAATTCTAAGGTCAGCGATTCCTGGTCGCTGTCACCCAACACGATGCCGCGCAAAAAGGGCGCTGGGCCGCCTTCATCCGCATTGCTCTGAGGCCCGCCTTTCACCGCGTCGCGGTAGCCAAAAATCCCCTTGATACTGTGATCGGCATTGAGCTCCCAGTCTGCCGTCGCGCCGAGCAGCACAACATCTTGATCTTTAACTTGATACTGCTGATCACCCTGATTGGTCACCAAATCGGGCAGCTTATCCCGATCATTCGCCTCGCAGTTGTCGCGATACGCCCGGGGGTTGCTCGGGTCGGTATCGCCCGGCCACAGCAGGCCGAGGCCATCCACAAACAAGGCATCATCATTGACAATTTTGCAGTGATAGGTGGGATAGCGCTCGCGAATTTTGCCGAGGAAGGTCAGGGTATCCAGTGTCAGGCTATCACCGGCGAGCCAGCGGGTTTGAAAGATGGCCGAGAGCCGGTCAATGGACTGCGTGTCGCCGATACTGCGGTCCTCAAGAAAGCCGTCGCGGCGGTGGCTATTCACTGACAGGCGAGTAAGGAAGTCCTCACTCACCGGCATATTTACCGCTGCCCGCAGCCGGTTCTCGCCATAGCTACCCAGGCCCCCCTCCACATAACCACCGGCAACATCTTCAGGTTTGCTTAGCGTGAAAACGAGGGCGCCGCCGGTATTGTTTTTGCCAAACAAGGTGCCCTGAGGGCCGCGCAACACCTGCACACTGTCTACGTCGATAGTATCCAGCAGCTGGCCATCCGGGCGCGGAATAAATATGCCGTCCAGATAAACACTCACCGAGGGATCGAAGCGCGCCATCGGTGCCCGCTGACCAATACCGCGAATAAAGATCTGCGCAGACGTACTGTCGTTAATCTGCAAGCTGGGCACCGATTTACTCAACTCAGTGGTGCTCAAAATGCCCTGGGCACGCAAGTCGTCACCGCTCATCGCGGTGACAGCAACCGGTGTTTCCTGCAAATTTTCCGAGCGCTTACGGGCGGTTACCAGCACCTCTTCTATAGTACCGCCCATTTTTTCCTTGGCGGCAACTGGCGCTTGTTGAGCAAATGCCGGGCTCGCACCCAGCAGCAACACGCAGCCGGGCAGCAAGCCCCGGCCGAGGCAGGAGAACATACGCATAGTGAGTACCATCTGTAATTATTCATTATTGTTATGGCGCGCCAAAACACGCGACGCACATATGCAGCCTAACTACAGCAACGCTAAAACACAATATTATCGTTATGGGTCTTTGCGAATTTAAAGGAGGAGAGAACAAGAAGCGCCCCACCACCCGGCCGGTGGTGAGGGAAAAGGTTGAACAGGCAGGCTTAGAGAACCGCCTCAGCTAAAAACTCCATGGTTTCGACCGACGTCTCAAAGTGATCGCGGTGGCCGATCATCAGGCTCGTCACCGGTGATTTCTTCCAGTCCTGCAAGCGTTCTTTAATTCGCTCCTTCGGACCCACCAGGGAAATTTCATCCACTAAGGCATCCGGCACAGCCTGGATCGCCTCTTCGTGCTTACCCTCGTACCACAGGTCCTGCACTTTTTCGGCTTCGTCGCCAAAGCCCATGCGTCCCATCAAGTTCTTATGGAAGTTATCTTTGCGGGCGCCCATGCCGCCGAGATAGAGAGCCATGGTCATCTTGCCCGGGAACATCGCTTCTTCGAGGTTATCGTTAATGATGCAATTCACCATGGCATTAATTTCGAAGCCCTCAGGCTTATTTGCCAGACTTTCCTCAAAGATATCCATACGGTAGGGCGAGACAAATATCGGCATCCAGCCGTCGAATCGCTCTGCCGCAAGAGCGATGTTCTTAGGCCCTTCAGCGCCGAGAAATACCGGAATCTTATTGCGCAGCGGATGGGTAATACTCTTCAGGGGCTTGCCCAGACCCAGGCTATCCGGCCCGTTGTAGGGCAGGTTGTACTGCTTGCCGCTGAACTCCACCGGCGCCTCACGGGCAATCACCTGCTGGAAGATATCCAACCACTCACGCGTGCGCTCCAAAGGGCGCTTAAACTGCTGGCCATACCAGCCCTCAACAACCTGCGGCCCCGATACCCCCACGCCCAGACACAGGCGACCGTTGGAAATATGGTCGAGGGTCAGTGCCGACATCGCGGCGCACACGGGGGTACGCGCCGAAATTTGCATAACGCCGGTACACAGTCGAATCTTAGAGGTCATTGCGGCGATCGCCGCCAAGGGGGTAAAACAGTCGGAGCCGTAGGCTTCCGCTGTATACACAGAGTCAAAGCCGAGGTTTTCCGCAGCCTGTGCAAGTTCGATAAAGCGATCTGTGGGTTGCTTTTGAAAGTAGCCCAAATGTAAGCCGAGTTTCATGGCCGCGTCCTTCTAACTGTGCGAATAAGCGCTCAGTATAGAAAGGTGGCTTGCGCAGACCTATGGCAAAACAGCTCAATTGGCATTTTGGCACTGGCGAAAAAGATCAGCTGCCCACCGTGGGTGGCTGGGTATTGGCCACCCACTCCCACCACTGGTGCTCGCCCTCTGGCTTATCCTTATCTTGGCAGCGATACACATTCCACGTGACCAGGTAATCCGGGTTGTCGACAGCGTGGCCAGCGCCATCGCGGTATTGACCTGGCGGCGCAATAAACCACGGCGACATGGACGAGGGCAGGGTAAATTCCTCACCCTGAGGCGGGCGCAGAGTAATGCCGTCGCTCGGCGTTACCCGCACGACCTTGCCCGACAGCATACGCTGCTGCAATGCGGCGCCGTCTACATCAAAGTAGCTCAGCGCCACCAGGGCCGTTTTATCCAGCAGCGCCTCAAGGCGTTCCAGCTCAGCCATCAGTGCGCTGACTTAGAACAGCAAGCGGCAGCGGATAGTGTCGGGAATCTGCGACAACTTCTCTTGAGCCAAGGCCCCAGAGTCCTTATCCAGATCCATGACCACGTAACCGACTTGGTCGTTGGTTTGCAGGTACTGACCCGAGATATTGATATTGTTCTCAGAGAAAATTTGGTTAATGGCACTGAGAATACCCGGCACGTTGCGGTGCACGTGCAGAATACGGTGTTTGCCTGGGTGGGCCGGCAGCGCCACTTCAGGGAAGTTAACCGACGAGGTTGTTGTGCCATTGTCAGAGTATTTCACCAGCTTATCGGCCACTTCCAGACCGATGTTTTGCTGAGCCTCTACCGTTGAACCACCGATATGCGGCGTGAGGAAAACATTGTCGAATTCACGCAGCGGCGAGATAAACTCGTCGTTATTGCCGCGCGGCTCCTCGGGAAATACATCGATTGCAGCGCCTGACAAGCGGGCATCGCTCAGCGCGTTACACAAGGCATCGATATCAACAACCGTACCGCGCGAGGCGTTGATCAGGATCGCCCCGCTCTTCATCTGGGCCAGCTCATTGGCACCGATCATATCCTGCGTGGACGCCGTTTCCGGCACGTGAAGGCTGACAATATCGGAGGTCGCCAGCAATTCACCCAAACTCACTTGAACGGCATTGCCCAGTGGCAGCTTGTTCACAACATCGGTAAAGCACACCTCCATACCCAGGCCTTCCGCGATAACCGAAAGCTGCATACCGATAGAGCCGTAGCCGATAATTCCCAGGCGCTTACCGCGAATTTCATAAGAGCCGACAGCACTTTTCATCCACTCGCCACGGTGGGCCGCGGCGTTCTTTTCAGCAATGCCACGCAACAGCAAGATCGCTTCGGCGATCACCAGCTCGGCGACCGAGCGCGTGTTGGAGAACGGCGCATTGAACACCGCAATACCGCGCTCAGTTGCCGCTTTTAGGTCTACTTGATTTGTGCCGATACAGAAGCAACCCACCGCGATCAATTTCTTCGCCGAATCAAACACGTCAGCCGTCAGCTGGGTACGCGAGCGAATGCCAACAAAATGAGCATCGGCGATCTTTTGCTTTAGCTCATCGTCGGGCAGGGCCTTCTGATAGTAGTCGATGTTGCTGTAGCCAGCGGCGTGGAGTGCGTCTACGGCGGACTGGTGAACACCTTCTAAGAGAAGGAATTTAATCTTGGCCTTGTCTAGGGAGGTTTTTGCCATCGGGGATGTGCTCTCGGAGGGGAAATATGAAAGCGCAATATGGTATCATAAAACGCTTTTCCTGTAGTCAATTTCCGAGGCAATTTGCCATGTCTTCCGCCAATCCCCATTCCTCTCCAGAGCGTGTTATTGCTGAGCTTCAAGCCATTGTTGGCGAAGACAAAGTTCGCTGCGACGCCGACACCCTTCACAGCCACGGCCGAGACTGGACCAAGGCCTGGGAGCCCGCACCACTGGCGGTCGTTTTTCCGCGCAGCACCGAGCACGTTCAAGCCATTGTTAAACTGGCCAACGCCGAACAGCTGGCAGTGGTGCCAAGTGGCGGTCGCACCGGCCTGAGCGGCGGCGCCGTGGCTGCCAACGGCGAGGTGGTTGTCTCCTTCGACTATATGAACCAGCTCAGTGACTTCAACGCTATCGACCGCACCGTGCGCTGTCAGGCTGGCGTGATTACCGAACAGCTGCAGCACTTCGCCGACGAGCAGGGCCTCTACTACCCCGTCGACTTCGCCTCTGCGGGCTCCTCGCAGATTGGCGGTAATATTTCCACGAATGCTGGCGGTATCAAGGTTCTTCGCTGGGGCATGACCCGCGACTGGGTTGCCGGGCTGACCGTTGTCACCGGCGCTGGCGACATACTGGAATTGAACAACGGCCTGCTTAAAAACAATGCCGGCTACGACCTTCGCCAGCTGTTTATCGGTGCCGAGGGCACCCTCGGACTGATCTGCGAAGCAACGATGCAGTTAACCCGACAACCGAAAAACCTCACCGCCTTTGTACTGGGTGTTGAGAACTTCGATGGCATCATGAACCTGTTCAACCGTTTTCAATCAGAAATGGATCTGACTGCCTTCGAGTTTTTCTCCGAGCAAGCGCTGCAAAAAGTCGTTGAGCACAGCAAATTGCCACGCCCCTTCGAGTCGACGTGCCCTTACTACGCCCTACTGGAATTCGAAAAACTCAACGACGAAACCGAAGAACAGGCAATGGCCTTATTCGAAGCCTGCGTAGAGGAAGGCTGGGTACTCGATGGCGTAATGAGCCAAAGCCTTGAGCAGCTAAAAAACCTGTGGCGTCTGCGCGAGGATATCTCCGAAACCATTTCACGATGGACGCCCTATAAAAACGATATTTCCACGGTCATTTCAAAAGTCCCCAACTTCCTCAGCGAAGTCGAGAATATCGTAAATAGCGAATACCCGGATTTTGAGATCATTTGGTTTGGACACATTGGCGACGGAAATCTACACCTGAATATTCTCAAGCCAGACAGTCTGGATAAAAGTGAATTCTTTGAGCAATGTGGCAAGGTCAGTCTGGCGGTGTTCGATATTGTGCAACGCTTCGGTGGCAGCGTATCGGCCGAGCACGGTGTCGGCCTGCTGAAAAAAGACTATCTACAATACTCGCGCAGCCCCGAGGAAATTGCGCTGATGCGTCACGTGAAGCAGGTTTTTGACCCCAACGGTGTAATGAACCCTGGAAAAATTTTCGACTAAAAGGGCTTTGCCATGTATTCGCAACACCGTTTTATCGATGGTCGCCCGCTGGAGATGCCACCGGGAAAAATCGTCTGCGTGGGCCGCAACTACGCAGCTCATGCCAAGGAATTGAATAACCCGGTACCCGAGCAGCCGCTGCTTTTCATCAAACCCGCCAGCGCCCTGGCTGCCTTGGAGGCGCCAATAGCGCTCCCACAGGGCAAGGGTGAATGCCACCACGAACTAGAGGTCGCCCTGCTGATCGGCTCGACGTTAAGCCAGGCAAAACCTGAAGACTGCCTGGCCGCGATAGCGGGATACGGCTTGGCACTCGATCTCACCCTTCGGGAGCTTCAGTCAGAACTAAAGGCCAAAGGCCACCCCTGGGAGAGAGCCAAAGCGTTCGACGGCGCCTGCCCGCTGTCGGCATTTGTTCCGGCGGCCAGTGTCCCCGACTGGCAAAAGCTGCGCTTTGAGCTGCATCGCAACGGTGAACGGCAGCAATCGGGTCACTGCAGCGATATGCTGTTTCCCATCGATGTATTACTTGCCGACATTAGTCAGAGCTTCACATTGCAGCCCGGCGATATTGTGCTGACGGGAACCCCGGCAGGCGTGGGGCCACTGCAAAATGGCGACACCCTTACCTGCCAGCTCGACAAGCTGCTCAGTGTGACAACAGAAGTGCAAACGCCCTAAACAAAAAAACCGCCCTAAGGCGGTTTTTTTTATCAAGCCAAACGGCTTAATTCTGTCTGTGCGACTAGCTTAAACTTCCAGCTTGCGCCAGTCAGTCTTCAGCTCAGTTGCCCAACCACGGATCTTTTTATCAACCTGTGGCGCGCGCGTCTCTGCAACTTCACCGGTTTTTGGATGCTTAAACTTACGCAGTGGGCGCGCGGCCTGCTTCTTGCGAGGCTTCTTAGCAGCCGCTTTTTTAGCGACGGGAGCGGCTTTGGCAGCAGCGGGTTTACGGCCGCGCTTCTTAGGTGCCGCAGCTTCAGTTTCATTCAAAATTTCCAGCAGGCCTTCGGCAGTTTGGCCGTGCTTTTTCATCAGTGCTTGCAGATCTGAAATAAACTTGAACTTCTGATCAAGCGCTTTGTGCTCTGCTTCGAGCTGCTTCTGAAGTTTTGCAATATCCATAAGATATCCTTAACTAATCATTGAATGAAAAAAACACGTAACTAAATAGTAGTTGCGTCATATAAAAATCTTCGCTTAATTATCAATCAGCACTCGCAAGAAATAAACCAAATATCGAAGCTCTAACCTACAATCACGCGATTATTGTGTTGAATTCCCATTAATAATGATTAAGGCACCTCTGATTAATTCGGTGATAACTCAGGCTTTGCCTTATTTCGGTTGGCAAGGCGCGCTCAGACAGTAAGGCTGGTTGCCTTTCAAATGAGCGCAACGCCGCCAGGCGAAATAAGGCAAAACCCCGAAAGGCGGGTCTCTCGCGCCCCCTGGCCGTCGTTGCAACACTCGTCAAGAGAACAACCCTTGACCTTCGCGCTGCGCCTCGCCAGTGCACGCGAGAGGCTCCACTGAGCCATTACCGAATTAATCAGAGGTGCCTTAAAGCCAGCGTTTATATCGAAAATAAACCAACATCAATACCGCTACGCCTATTAGCATGCCAACGAACAGCATAAAGGCTTGTTGATTATCCGCCCCCGGAATTCCGCCAACATTCACCCCTAATAAACCGGTAGCAAAACCGAGCGGTAAAAATATCGCCGAAACAATGGACAGCACATACATTCGCGCGTTCGACTCTTCGGAAATTTGATTAACCAATTCTTCCTGCGTAACGGCAGCGCGCTCACGCACACTATCGAGCGTTTCAATATACTGCGCTAAGCGATCACCGGATTCACGAACCGTGGCCCGGGCATCATTATCAAACCAGGCGACACGTTCACTTAATATCCAATTCAGGGCCTCTCGCTGCGGCGCCAGGTAACGGCGCAGTGATATTGCCTGGCGACGCAAATCGCTCAATTGATTTCTGAGTCGCGCGCGCGGCGTCGTCAGCAATGACTCCTCCAACAGATCCACGCAATCTTCAGCTTCCTCTATTGGCCCCGCCATACGGCTAACCAAACGCTCACATAGCAGTGCCACAAACTCCGCGCTAGAACACGGGCCCTCACCACGCGCAAACCGACCAACCACATCGTCCATCGACAGCAAGCGCCGCTTTCGCGAGCTAATAATATGATTGGCGTCGGCAAATATACGCACCGACACCATATCTTCGGGGTCGGCATTGGGGTTCATATTAACGCCGCGCAGCGCCATCAACAGACCGCCATTGTGGGCCGCCGCGCGGGGCCGCGTTTCCTCTGCCAGCAACGCGGCAACCGCCAGATCATCCAGCGACGTAATATCTTCACGACTCGCGAAAGCAGATAACCACGGACGCGTGTCACTGTGGCTGTAGTCCACATGTACCCAGAGCACACCTTGCTCGGGCTTCCAGAGGTCTATTTCCTCGCGCGTAATTGCCCGTGCACCGCCTCGCCCATCGAAAATAAAGGCGTAGATAATTGATTCGCTCATAAAGCCTCCACCGTTTTCCGGATCATCGCACGCAAATGAGCCGCAGACTAGCGTATTCACAGCCTCCTCTTTCTGGGTGAGTCGCTAAGTGCTTCATCCGCCTAGAATGGTAAAAAAACACGATAAGAGAACAGCAATGAAAATTGGCGTCTGCCTTCCCTATATGAAACGCGGCCTGAGCCGTCAAACCTTTAAAGACTGGTGCGGCATTATCGACCAAGGCCCCTTCCACAGCTTGTCATGTGGTGAGCGCATCACAGGCTACAGCATGGAAATGCGCAACATCCTGGCTTTCGCAGCCGCCAGTACCGAGCGCGTGCGCATTATCCCGGCACTGTATGTGCTGCCCATGCACAGCGCTGTTCAAGCCGCTAAAGAAATTGCCACTCTGGATATTCTTTCCGAGGGTCGCGTCACGCTCACCGTGGGCGTGGGCGGTCGTGAAAAAGACTATCAAGCGCTCGGCGCGAGTATGAAAGGCCGCTTCCAGCGCATGGACGATCAAATCGCGTTGATGAAACGGGTATGGCGGGGAGAGCAAATCGAGGACTATGACGAGATTGGCCCCGAGCCCGTGCAAGCGGGTGGCCCGCCTATTCTCGCCGGCGCGATGGGCCCCAAAAGTATCGACCGCGTTTCCAAGTGGGCCGATGGTCTGTATGGCTTTGCCATGGACGGCGACGCCGGGCTGATCGATTATTTTTTCAAGGCTGCCGACCAAGCTTGGGCAAACAGTCAGCGCCCCGACAAACCCTATCGCATGGGTGGCTTCTGGTACTCTCTGGCCGACAATGGTGAGCAGGCACTGCGCGACTATGTTTTCGACTACCTGAAAATTTTCGGCGACGCCGAAGCGGAAAAGGTCGCCGCAACCATGCGCATGCACGACCCGAAGGCCATACTCGACGGGCTCGACGCCATTGAAGCACTCGGTTGCGACGAAATTCAATTGGTGCCCGCCAGCGCCGATTTGGCCGAGGTAGACCGCCTCGCCAATTTGCTCGCCGGTCGTTAACGTATCGAAATAGCTGATAAATTAACGCAGATAAATCCGCTTTTTTATCAGCTCACCCTATCTATACTGGGCGTACTGTCATCGTATGGAGACGCGAGTCTTATGCCCCTTAGAAACACCAGCACCGGCTACGGCTGGGTAAGCATCGCCTTACATTGGGGCATGGCCCTGGCCATCTTCGCCATGTTCGGGCTCGGCTTGTGGATGCGCGATCTCGGCTACTATGACACCTGGTACCAGCGCGCCCCCCATATTCATAAAAGCATCGGCCTTATTCTGTTGGCGCTGTTGGTCTTTCGGCTGCTGTGGCGCGCGACCAACCCCACACCGCAGGGCCCACCGAACAGCCCGCGCTGGGCGCGTTTGAGCGCACACCTCACCCACTATGGCCTGTATGCCATGCTGGTCGTGATGATGCTTGCTGGCTATCTGATCTCAACCGCCGACGGGCGTGCCATCGAGGTGTTTAATTGGTTTAGTGTGCCAGCTACCGTACAGGACCTGCCCAACCAAGAAGACGTTGCTGGCGAGATTCACGAGATTCTTGCCTGGGCCATTGTATTGCTGGCCGGTGTGCACGCATTGGCGGCCCTCAAGCACCATTTTTACAACCGCGACAACACCCTGAAAAAAATGCTCGGACTTGCCAACCAAGCACCGGACTCGCGGTCGAAGTAGTTTCAGCACTGGCTCACCACTCAATAACAGAGGATGTATGTATGAAAACCTTACTCTCACTCACCGCCGCCCTGCTCATTGGCCTGAGCGGTAACCTTCACGCCACCGAATACAAAATCGACACCGCCGGCGCCCATGCCTTCATTCAATTTAAGATCAAGCACTTGGGCTACAGCTGGTTGCACGGTCGCTTTGACGACTTCGAAGGCCGCTTTAGCTACGACCCCAAAAAGCCCGAAGACTCCGATGTGACCGTTGTCATTGATACTGCCAGCGTCAACAGCAACCATGCGGAACGCGACAAGCACTTGCGCGGCAAGGACTTCCTTCACGTCGAGAAGTATCCTCAGGCCCGCTTTGAAAGCACTGCATTTATCCCTAAGGGTAACGGGAAAGCTGAACTGAAAGGCGAGCTGACGCTACACGGCGTAACTCGTGAAATTAGTATTGATGTGACAGAAATTGGCGGCGGCAAAGACCCCTGGGGCGGCTACCGCCAAGGCTTTACCGGCACCACTGAATTCGCCCTGAAGGATTTTGGCATCGACTTTGACCTGGGTCCCGCGTCGCGCACGGTACAAATGACCCTGGATATTGAAGGCATTGCACAAACCATGATGTAAACGGAACTTTTTAGATTTCCACCCGGTCTTACTATCGACTTATCTCGATACCCTCTTTCGGAGCCTTACGGCTCCGTTTTTTATTCTGCTGGGTCGGCAAACAAAAACGCGTCACAGGCCTGCCAAATTTGTGCGCGGTAGTGCTCGCCCTCCTTTACCAGGTGATGGCGCGCGCCGGGAATAATCACCTCGCGCAAGCGACGATATTTCTTCCTCAGCACGGGCAAATTGTATTGCCAATCCACCGTGTCATCGGCGTCACCCTGCAGTATCAATACCGGGCAGTCACACGCTGGCTGAGCGTGAAACCACGGCAACCACTGTTTCAACGCTCCCACCCAGGCTACCGGCAATATGCGCGGCTGAAGCGGATCGCGCTCGCGCAAAAACTCCAGAAAGGCCTGGTCGTCGGAATTGTCGGCAAAGCGCCGCGGCAAA
This sequence comes from Spongiibacter sp. C9W, assembly GCF_057370015.1. Lineage (NCBI taxonomy): Bacteria > Pseudomonadati > Pseudomonadota > Gammaproteobacteria > Cellvibrionales > Spongiibacteraceae > Spongiibacter > Spongiibacter sp. C9W. Next base: position 2,521,455 of record NZ_CM170672.1, on the reverse strand, counting down.
CTGTGAAGGAAATACTTCAAGATACTGTGTGCGGGCTTGCCCCACCAAAAAGCGCGCGGGCGCACCAGCGGCGCCATTAAAATCACCTGCTCAAAGTCATCGCTGCCGCCATCCAGAATATGCGAGCCGACAATGGCGCAACCCGTACTTTGGGCCATGGCAAAGCGTCGCGGTGGCAGCTCGAAAGGGGCCACCGCGGCAAAGGCGGCGCGCAATACGGAGCGGTAGCGAAAAAAGCTGTCTATCGATGCCCGCTCACCACTGGACAGGCCATGACCCGGCAGGTCGAAAGCCACCACGCTGCAACCATGTTTCAAGCAGTAATTGATCACATTGTTGAACAAACCCACATGGTCGTAATAGCCGTGATAAACAAACGCGGTGCGCTGCGCGTTGGGCAATTTGAACACCTGCGTGGCAATGCGCTCTCCCTCCGCCTCGAAATAGCCAATGTAATGGCACAAACCCGCGTAGTCCTTTTCAAGGTCAATGCCATAGTAAGCACAGTAATCCGGCAGCCAGGGCTGGCTGTTGACGGTCGATTGCAACGACAAGGGGCTGAGCGAAGGAAGGTTCTCTTGGTCGATATTCTCGGGCCACGGCATAGCAAGGTCCTTAGGTTTATTCTTTTTCGCGGGCCCTAGTGTGCCCCGTCTGCAGGTACAAAATAAAGGGCAAAAAAAAGCCCGGCACTACCGGGCTTTTTAATCATCAGTGCGCGATGCGCGCCGAGATTATTTAATGTTTGGGTTTAAACGACCCGACTCGTACTCGCCAAACATCGCTTCCAAACTAACAGGTTTAATTTTGGAGGCATTGCCGGCCGTGCCGAAGGCTTCGTAGCGCGCAACACAAATTGCCTTCATTTCCTTGATGGTTTCTTTCAGGTATTTGCGCGGATCAAACTCGCTGGGGTTTTGCGCCATAAAGCGACGTACCGCACCCGTGGACGCCAGGCGTAAATCGGTATCGATATTGACCTTGCGCACACCGTATTTAATGCCCTCGACGATCTGCTCAACGGGCACACCGTATGTCTCGGGAATGTCACCGCCAAACTCATTGATGATCGCCAGCCACTCCTGAGGCACACTGGAGCTGCCGTGCATTACCAAATGCGTGTCGGGAATACGCGCATGGATAGCTTTAATACGGTCGATCGCCAGAATATCGCCAGTGGGCGGACGCGTAAATTTGTAGGCACCGTGGCTGGTACCACAGGCAATAGCCAGCGCATCCACACCCGTTTTGGCAACGAAGTCAGCGGCTTCTTCGGGGTCGGTAAGCATCTGCTCGTGAGACAAGGTGCCCTCTGCACCCACGCCGTCCTCTTCACCGGCTTGTCCGGTTTCCAGTGAACCCAGACAACCCAACTCACCCTCAACGGAAACACCACAGGCGTGAGCCATGTCGACAACCGTGCGGGTAACATCGACGTTGTAGTCATAGTCGGAGGGCGTTTTGCCATCTTCACGCAGCGAGCCGTCCATCATTACTGAGCTGAATCCGAGTTGAATCGAGCGCTGACAAACGGCGGGGCTGGTGCCGTGATCCTGGTGCATCACTACGGGAATTTCAGGGAATTCTTCAATCGCCGCAAGAATCATATGACGCAGGAAAGGCGCGCCAGCATACTTTCGCGCCCCAGCCGAGGCTTGCATGATCACTGGGCTGTCGGTTTCTCTCGCCGCCTCCATAATGGCGCGGGTTTGCTCCAGGTTATTTACATTAAATGCCGGTACGCCATAGCCGTATTCTGCGGCGTGATCCAGCATTTGACGCATGCTGATAAGTGCCATGTGAGTTCCCTTTTCAGTCTTTTAAATATGAATTATTGATCAGCGAGCGCGCTTACTTGGCGCGCTCTTCCAGTACCGCAACTGCCGGTAATACTTTGCCCTCAACATATTCGAGGAAGGCGCCGCCCCCGGTCGAAATGTAGGACACCTTGTCGGCAATACCAAATTTGTCTACCGCCGCCAGCGTATCGCCACCACCCGCTATAGAGAAGGCGTCTGACTCAGCGATCGCGTTGGCAATGTCTTCGGTGCCATCGGCAAACTGGTCGAATTCAAATACACCCACCGGACCGTTCCAAATGATGGTGCCGGCCTGACGCAGAATGGCCGCCAGCACGGAGCCGGTAACCGGGCCAACATCAAAAATCATGTCGTCGTCGCCGACATTTTCCACTGGACGCAATGTTGCCGGCTCGTTCTCGTCGAACTTCTTACCTGTCATTACATCGCTGGGCAGCGGGATATCGCACTTCTCCATTAGCGCTTTTGCCTGCGGAATCAGGTCGTCCTCGCAAAGCGATTTACCGACGTTATAGCCCGCCGCCGCCAGGAAAGTGTTGGCAATGCCGCCACCAACAATCAGCTGATCCACTTTGTCAGACAGTGTTTCCAATACGGTCAGCTTGGTGGAAACCTTTGAACCACCGACAATGGCAACCATCGGGCGCGCAGGGTTAGCCAAGGCCTTTTCCAAATTCTCCAGCTCATTGGCCAGCAGCGGGCCGGCACAAGCCGTTGGCGCAAACTTGGCAACGCCGTGGGTCGACGCCTGCGCCCGGTGGGCCGTACCGAAAGCGTCCATAACAAAGATGTCGCAGAGCGCGGCATAGGCCTTGGCCAGGGACTCATCATCTTTCTTTTCGCCGGGATTAAAGCGAACGTTTTCCAATAGCACCAGCTGCCCGGCCTCCAGCTCTACGCCGTCGCGCCAATCGGCTACCAGCGGTACCGGCTGGCCGAGGGCATCACTGAGGTAGTCGGCCACAGGGCGCATTGAGTATTTTTCTTCAAACTCACCCTCAATCGGGCGCCCGAGGTGAGACATCACAATCACCTTGGCCCCTTTTTCCAACGCCAGTTTCAAGGTTGGCAGGGCCGCCCGCAGACGAGCGTCGGAGCTCACTTTTCCATCCTTGATGGGCACGTTCAGATCTTCACGTATCAGCAGACGCTTGCCCGCCAGATCCAAATCACGCATTTTCAATACGTTCATAACACTTCCCGTTTCACTATCCGTTTACCGAACTAAACTCGCCTGCTTGTGCAGATCTGTGTACCCACAGCAACATTGCCCGGGGCACGCTAACAGTGCCGCCTAATGCAGCCAGTGTGCGACCATGTCCAACATACGGTTGGCATAGCCCCATTCATTGTCGAACCAGGTGAAGACACTCACCAGCTCGTCCGCCACCCGCGTTTGCCCGGCATCGACAATACCGGAGCGCGGATCGTGGTTAAAATCACAGGACGCCAGCGGCTCCTCGCTCACCCCCAGTACAGCACTCAGCCGACCGCGCGCGGCCATTTGCAGGGCCGCATTCACATCGCTGGGTGACACCCGAGATTGCAGGGTCACGCTCAGCTCCATTGCCGAGACATTGTGCGTGGGAATACGCACCGCCCGCGCCGCGAAACGGCCATCCAGATCCGGCAAGATGCGACCAATACCCGCCGCCAACCCCGTATCGACCGGAATCATCGACATACCCGCCGCGCGCGTTTTGCGCAGGTCGGTGTGGTGATAGGCGTCCAACACCGGCTGGTCGTTCATTGCCGAGTGAATGGTGGTAATACAACCCGAGCGCACACCAAAGGCCTGGTGTAGCACATCGATGACCGGGGTAATGCCATTGGTGGTACACGAGGCATTGGAGATCACCCGCTGCTCGCTGGTCAGACCGTGGTGATTTAAGCCAAACACATAGGTCGGAATACTCGCCTCACCCGGCTGCGACAACAACACATGCCGTGCCCCCCGCTCCAGGTGTTCATGGAGTGCGGCCTCACTGCCGAGGGTACCGCTGCATTCCAGTACCACATCGATGTTGTGCCGACTCCAGTCAACATCGCGCAGCGCGGTGCAGTGGCTCACGGCAATCTCGTCACCGTTAATGCGCAAACACCCAACACCTTTTTCCACCGTACCCACAAAACGGCCGTGGGTGCTGTCGTAACGCGTTAAGTGCGCGATGGTGTCCAGATCGGCAGGCTCGTTAATGGCCACAATACGCATGGCGTCGCGCATTGGCGACTCGTAGAGCGCCCGCAATACGCAGCGCCCAATGCGCCCATAGCCATTGATCGCCAGTCGAATCATTCGCCTATGCAGTCCTCAACAGCAGCAACCACCGCCTCGGTGGTAATGCCAAAGTGCTTGAAGAGTTCACCCGCCGGCGCCGACTCGCCAAAGCTGTCCATCCCGACAATACGGCCGTCCAGGCCAACGTACTTGTACCAATAGTCTTTGTGCGCCGCTTCAACGGCGACGCGCGCCAATACGTTGCTAGGCAATACCGACTCGCGATAGTAGCCGTCTTGCGTTTCAAAGGCTTCGGCGCAGGGCATAGACACTACGCGTACTTTGCGGCCATTTTCAGCCAGCTGTTGCTGGGCTGCCATCGCCAGTTTCACTTCCGAACCGGTGGCAATAATAATGGCTTCGGGCTCGCCCTCGCAGTCACTCAATACATAGGCGCCGCGAGCAATGGCGGCAACCTGAGCGCTGCTGCGGTTTTGGTGGGGCAAACCCTGGCGGGTAAAGATCAGTGCCGTTGGGCCATCGGCGCGCTCCAGTGCGCTGCGCCAGGCCACGGCCGACTCAACCATATCGCAGGGGCGCCACAGCGCCATATTCGGGGTGCCACGCAGTGATGCAATTTGCTCGACTGGTTGGTGAGTCGGACCGTCTTCACCCAGACCGATGGAGTCGTGGGTGTAAACAAAGATACTGCGCTGCTTCATCAGCGCCGCCATACGTACCGCGTTGCGGGCGTATTCCATGAACACCAGGAAGGTCGCGCCGTAGTTGATAAAACCACCGTGCAGGGCAATGCCGTTCATCATCGCCGACATACCGAATTCACGCACCCCGTAGTGCAGGTAGTTGCCACTGGCATCCTCGGCTTCAACCGCCTTGGAACCCTTCCACCATGTGAGGTTAGAGCCCGCCAAATCGGCCGAACCGCCAAGCAGTTCTGGCAGCATCTCGCCGTAGGCATCCAGACACAGCTGCGACGCTTTACGGGTGGCGACTTCTTTACCTTCGTCTTGGCACTGGGCAATAAAGGCATCGGCCTTCTGGGCAAAGTCGGCGGGCAAGTCACCGCGCACGCGGCGCTCAAATTCGGCGGCCAACTCTGGGTGGGCAGTCTGGTAGGCGGCAAACTTTTCATTCCACGCTTGCTCGGCAGCGGCGCCGCGCTCACGAGCGCTCCAGGCACTGTAGACATCCTCAGGCACCTCAAAGCTGCCGTGGGGCCAGCTAAGCGCTTCGCGAGTCAGGGCAATTTCGTCATCGCCCAGTGGCGCGCCGTGGCACTCTTCTTTGCCCTGCTTATTGGGCGAGCCCTTACCAATGACCGTTTTGCAGCAGATCAGTGTGGGTTTGTTCGGCTCGGCGCGACCCGCTTCAATGGCGGCGGCAATGGCATCACTGTCGTGGCCGTCGACCGCTGGGATCACCTGCCAGCCGTAGGCTTCAAAGCGTTTGGGGGTATCGTCGCTGAACCAGCCTTCCACTTCACCGTCGATGGAAATGCCATTGTCGTCGTAGAACGCGATCAATTTACCCAGGCCCAGGGTACCGGCCAGTGAACATACCTCGTGGGAAATACCTTCCATCAGACAGCCGTCGCCCATAAAGGTATAGGTGTAGTGGTCGACGATGTCGTGGCCGTCGCGGTTGAACTGCGCCGCGAGAATTTTCTCAGCCGTGGCCATGCCCACCGCGTTGGCAATGCCCTGGCCCAGCGGCCCAGTGGTGGTTTCAACACCGGGGGTATAGCCGTATTCAGGATGGCCGGGGGTTTTGCTGTGCAGCTGGCGGAAGTTTTTCAAGTCATCGATAGACAGGTCGTAACCGCTCAGGTGAAGCAGCGAGTAGATCAGCATGGAGCCGTGACCATTGGAAAGCACAAAACGGTCGCGGTTGGCCCACTCAGGGTTGGCCGGGTTGTGCTGCAAGTAGTCGCGCCACAACACCTCGGCAATATCGGCCATGCCCATGGGCGCACCCGGATGGCCGGACTTGGCTTTCTGGACGGCGTCCATACTCAAAGCGCGAATGGCGTTAGCGAGGTCGCTACGTGAAGGCATCGGGAGCTCCTGAAATTGTGATGGCGGCAAAGAGGGCGCTATTTTCCCCTACCCCGCGCGATACAGCAAATATCAGGAGCGTAAAAATGGCCGCTAGACCAATAAAAGCGGCTTTTATCGGTGCGCGAGGGCAATTGCTGCCGCCGCGCATGGTGGCAGCACTATTTTAGTTTTTTGTACTTCATGCGCTTGGGCGCAGCATTGTTGCCTTTGCGCGCCACAAAGTCCTCGTGGTATTCGCTGTAATTGCCCTCAAAGAACACCACCTCACTGTCGCCCTCATAGGCCAAAATGTGGGTGGCGATTCGGTCGAGGAACCAGCGATCGTGGGAGATCACCAGCGCGCAACCGGGGAAGTCCAGCATGGCGTCTTCCAGTGCACGCAGGGTTTCCACGTCGAGGTCGTTGGACGGTTCGTCCAACAGCAACACATTGCCGCCTTCTTTTAACGTGCAGGCCAATTGCAGTCGACCGCGCTCACCACCGGAAAGCTCACCCACGCGCTTCTGCTGGTCACTGCCCTTGAAGTTAAAGCGGCCAATATAGGCCCGCGAGGGAATTTCATAGCTGCCGATGCGCAATACATCCAAGCCATCAGACACCGCTTCCCACACGGTTTTGCTGTCATCGAGGGCATCGCGCATTTGCTCCACCGATACCAGCTTCACCGTCTCTCCCAACTCAATGCTGCCGGAATCAGGCTGCTCCTTGCCGCTGATCATGCGGAACAGGGTGGACTTACCGGCGCCGTTACCGCCGACAATACCCACAATCGCGCCCTTGGGAATACTGAAGCTAAGATCGTTAATCAGCGCGCGATCACCGTAGCCCTTGCTAACGTGATTCACCTCAATCACCTTATCGCCCAAGCGGGGGCCCGGTGGAATGTAGATCTCATTGGTCTCGCTGCGCGACTGGAATTCCTGCGACTGCATTTCCTCAAAGCGAGCCAGACGCGCCTTGCTCTTGCTTTGACGCCCCTTGGCGTTACTGCGCACCCACTCCAGCTCGGTGGCAATTGCTTTTTTGCGCGACGCCTCCGACTTGGCCTCTTGCTCCAGGCGCTGCTCCTTGGCTTCCAGCCAGTCGGAATAGTTACCCTCGTAGGGAATACCACGGCCGCGGTCGAGTTCCAGAATCCAGTTGGCGGCGTTATCGAGGAAATAGCGGTCGTGCGTGATCGCCACCACGGTGCCAGGGAAGTCACATAAAAAGCGCTCCAACCAGCCCACCGATTCGGCATCCAAATGGTTGGTCGGCTCGTCCAACAGCAGCATATCCGGGTTCGACAATAGCAAGCGACACAGCGCGACACGGCGGCGCTCACCACCGGAGATTTTTGTTACGTCGGCATCCCAGGGTGGCAGACGCAAGGCATCGGCCGCCACTTCCAGCTTGTGATCCAGGTTGTGGGCATCGGTCGCCTGAATAATATCTTCCAGCTCGGCTTGGCGCTTAGCCAGCGCATCAAAGTCGGCGTCAGCCTCGGCGTAGGCGGCGTAGACTTTGTCCAGCTCGGCCAGCGCATCTTTCGCCTCTGCCACGCCGTCTTCGACATTACCGCGCACGTCTTTGCTCGGATCCAGCTCTGGCTCCTGGGGCAGGTAACCAATCTTGATACCCGGCTGCGGGCGCGCCTCGCCATTAAATTCGGTATCAACCCCCGCCATAATGCGCAGCAAGGTAGACTTACCGGCACCGTTCAAGCCCAGCACACCGATTTTGGCACCCGGGAAGAAAGAAAGGGAAATATCGCTGAGAATCTCGCGCTTGGGTGGCACGACTTTGCTCACGCGATTCATGGTGTAGACGAATTGCGCCATGGTCACTCCTGAATACACGACAAACCGCCCTAGGCGGCAAACAAAATGTGAGCGAACGTTACCGAAAGGGGCGAGCATTGGCAATCCGACGCCGCTGGCAAGGCTTAAATTAGCCGCCAGCGGCAAGAAAACGGGCAACCGCATTCAACCGCGCGGCGCCAGCAAAGCAAGCGCCGTCAGGTCATTTTGGCAACCACGCTCAGCGGCAGCACCTTCATTAACCACCCCATCGGCACCCAGGGCCAACCCGGCACTTTGGCTTCGCCCGGCTCTTTCTCGATAGCCTTGACCAAGGCCTTGCACCCCGTTTCCAGGTCGACCCGCATTGGCGCCTTTTTCAGATCTTCGTTGATAGGCGTGAGAATAAAGCCCGGAAGGATACAACTCACTTTGATCGGCGTGCCAATAACATCGGCGCGCAGCCCCTCTGTCATGGTGCGCAGCCCCGCTTTGGTAGCAGCGTAAATGTTGATGGCACGCGGCATACCACGCAGCGCACTCATTGAAGAGATGGTGACCAAGTGCCCGGCATTTTGCTCGCGAAATATGGTCATTGCCGCTTCGCACTGCGCCAAGGCACCCGTGAAATTAGTCTGTGCGGTGCGAAGGTTGGCGTGGAAATACCCGGTGCCCATCGACGCACCCTTACCCATTCCCGCATTCACAATCACTCGATCGAGGCTGCCCAATTCGTCGCGAAAGGCATTAAAGACGGTAAACACCTGCTCATAGTCACACACATCCAGGGCTTTAATCAGCACCTGAACATCGGGGTGTTTTGCCTCAAGGTCCGATTTAATCGCCTCCAGGTTTTCAACCCGCCGTGCGCACAGCGCCAAGTTGCACCCCTTCGCAGCAAACGCCCGCGCCATGCCCTCGCCAAGGCCCGAGCTGGCGCCGGTAATCAACACATTCTTTCTAAACATAACGTCCCCCGATCTCATTTCTATTCACATGGATATTGTTATATTCGCTTCAGGCCAAAGCGGCCACATCGATAAAAATCACAACAAAGGAAAAGACTATGGACGCCTCTCCCATTTTACTACCGGTGATCATCCTGGTGCTGTGGAGCATGGTTATGCTCAGCTGGATGGCCATGGCGCGACTCCCGGCAATGCGAAAAGCGCGCATGCCGCCCAGCACTGGCGAGCGCACCGCCGAGCTGGCAACCATGATGGACAAGCGCATTCAATGGAAGGCGGACAACTACAACCACCTAATGGAGCAACCGACCATCTTTTATGCCACGGCAATCGTGCTGGCTATGCTTGGCCAGGGCGATGGCATTAACCTGGCGCTCGCCTGGTTTTATGTGGCATGCCGTGTTGCCCACAGCATCGTGCAAAGCACCAGCAACGTGGTGATGCTGCGATTCAGTATTTTTGCGCTAAGCAGCCTGGCCGTGCTCGGCATGGCAGTGAATGCACTGTTGGCACTGATCTAATCAGCGCTTACGCATCATGCCCGCAGTATTTTTCAGCATAATTTTACGAAACCAGCGATAGGGCAGCAGGCGTTTTAGCATCACCAAACGCTTGCTGTCGTCGTGGGTAAGAATTTTAAACTGCTTCTCCTCCACCCCTCGAAATACCTTCTCGGCAATCTCGTCAGCGCTTACTTTCGCCTTGTTAACCAACTTCTGAGTTAATACCGTCGACGTCGGGTCTGAGGCGCGCAGCGATTCTGCCAGGTTGGTTCGAAAGAACGCCGGACACACAACCGAAACGGCAATATTGTCGTTATCCAGCTCCAGGGTCAGCGTTTCCGATAACGCCACCACCGCCGCTTTGGTTGCACAGTAGGACGCCATTTTCGGTGGATGTATCACCCCTGCCAGCGACGCCACATTCACCAGGTGACCACCGCCCTGCTGACGCAACAGCGGCGTGAACACCTTGCAACCGCGCACCACACCCAACACATTGATGTCCATTACCCACTGCCAGTCTTCCATGCTCTGCTCATCTATCGCACCGGCCGTGGCAACCCCAGCGTTGTTGATCACCACATCCACACCGGACCAGTGCTGGCGCAGCCAATCAGCGGCAGACTGCAGATCGTCTTCGCGCTGCACATCGCAGTGCAAATATTGCGCGGTGGTAACCGCCTGAAGCGCTTGCAGGGTTTCTTCACCGCGCTCCTTATGGATATCGCCGATGCACACCCAGTAACCCGCCTGCGCATAGCGCTCGGCCAAGGCGCGCCCCAAACCCGATGCGCCGCCAGTAATAAATACGCGCGGAGCCTGCGTTGTCATACTTGCCATAGTGATCTCTGTGCCTCGCCTTAGGGTGTGTTGTATTTGGCAAATTCTAGTCGGGCAATCAAATTCCGGTGCACCGCATCTGGGCCGTCGGCGATGCGCAATACCCTTGCCATTGCAAACATGGATGCCAGCGGCGTGTCATTGCTTAGACCCGCTCCGCCATATAATTGAATGGCTTCATCCACGACATTTTGCAGCACATTGGGCGCGACCACCTTGATAGCAGAAATTTCGCTGAGCGCGGCCATGGCGCCAACCTGGTCGATCTTCCATGCGGCATATTGTGTGAGCAGTCGGGCTTGGTCGATGGCAATTCTCAGGTCGGCAACACGCTCGGGGTTGGCGCCCAACTTAATCAGCGGCTTGCCAAAGGCCTGCCGCGACTGACCGCGCTTAATCATTAACTCCAATGCGCGTTCAGCGGCGCCAATGGCACGCATACAGTGGTGAATACGTCCCGGCCCCAGTCGGCCCTGAGCAATTTCAAAACCGCGCCCCAAACCCAAAATCAAGTTGTCTTTCGGCACGCGAACATTGTCAAACCACACCTCGCCGTGACCGATAGGCTCATCAAAGCCGCCAAACACCGGCAGCATGCGTTTGATGGTCACGCCTGGCGTATTCATCGGTACCAACACCATGGAATGGCGACTGTGGCGCGCGGCATCGGGGTTGCTCAGCCCCATAAATACGCCGACTTCACAGCGCGGATCACCCACCCCTGTCGACCACCATTTTTTACCGTTGAGCACCAGCTCGTCGCCGTCTACCGCTATGGTGGCTTCCATATTGGTCGCATCGGAAGAAGCAACATCCGGTTCGGTCATAAAGAACACCGATCGAATTTCAGCATTCAGCAACGGGGTGAGCCAGCGGGCTTTTTGCGCCTCGCTGCCATACTTCCACAACACCTCCATATTGCCGGTGTCGGGCGCATTGCAGTTAAAGACTTCTGGCGCAAAATGCGAACGCCCCATTTGCTCGGCAAGCACCGCATATTCGCTTACCGACAGGCCCGCGCCGAATTCGGCATCGGGCAAAAACAGATTCCACAACCCGAGTTCGCGGGCTTTTTCCTTCAGTGCTTCCACCTGCGGCAACACCGACCACTGCCCCCAGTCACCGCCGTGTTTGCTAAGCAGCAACTCCGGCAGTACGGCCTCTTCAACGGGCATAATATGGTTATCAATGAAATGACGAACTTGGTCGCGCAACTCCTGGGCACGAGGGCTGAGACTGAAATCCATGATCGGCTCCTTACGGGTTTAGCCGACCAGATTACGGCGACTCAAAACATCAGTCTAATTTATTTTATAAATCAGTTATTATTCTAATTATGAATGAATTGAGTGGCCGCCATGGACCTGAATCTCTTTCGCGTTTTTGACGCGATCTACCGCGCTGGCTCGTTAACGGAAGCCGCCCGCGACCTCCACCTAAGCCAACCGGCGGTGAGCAACGCCCTGTCGCGCCTGCGCGAACATTTTGACGACCCCCTGTTCATCAGGCGTGGTCGTAGCATCGCGCCAACGCCGGTCGCTGACACCATCGCCGACGACATCCAATCCGCGCTGAGTTTGTTGCAAGACAGCGTGCACCGCGGGCAGCATTTTGAGCCAAGCGCCTCACAGCGGCGCTTTGTATTAGGTCTGGGCGACACCATGGAATTCCTGCTGCTGCCGCCACTGATCAAGCAACTTTCAGCAACTGCACCCGGGCTTTCTATACACAGCCGGCGGCTGCGTCGGGATCAACTCAGCCGCCACCTCGCCCTTGGGGAGCTGTCATTAGCGGTGGATGTTCCCCAGACTGTCGACAGCAGTATTGAGCAGCGCCCCTTGCGCAGTGAGCCACTCTGCGTACTGATGCGTGCGGACCATCCGCTGGCCGCACAAGCTCTCACCATGGAAGGCTACCTGCAGGCGCGACATATCGGTGTTTCCGGGCGGCGGGAGGGAGCACTGTTTGAGGACATACAGTTACAGCAACAGGGCTTCAAACGTCAGGTGCAGGTACGCGGTCAGAGCTACCATGCAGCCTGCCACGTCGTGGCTGCATCATCGCTGCTGCTCACCCTTCCCCAGCAACTGGGTGAGCGCTACGCCGACTTGCTCGGCTTGGCGCTGCAACCCTTGCCTGTGCTTACCCCCACACTCGATATGACACTCTACTGGCACCGCAGCGCCAATGCCGACGCGGGGCATCGCTGGCTACGTGAACAGCTCATCGCATTGGCGGCAACGTTGTAACACGGCCTCACGGCGCAGCGGTCAGTATTGAACTTGCAAACCGACCGTCAGGCCCTCGATTTCGAAGTCGTCTTTATCCAGCAGCTGCATATACTCAACGTTTAAGATGGCCGCCGACTCGGGCCAAGAGATGTTCAGGCCAGCACCATAACTTAAACCGCTTTTCTCAAATTTTCTTTCTGAGCTACCGCTTCCCTCCAGCTCTCCTTTGCTCCGCCCCGCCACAACGTAGGGGTAAAAGCGCCGAGTGATGGGCAATCCCGCTCGCAGGTAACCGCCAAGCATCTTCTTTAGCTCAACATCCAGGCCACCGAGAACACGCTCATCCTCGACGCCTTGCATGTAGCGAAATTCTATTGAGAAATTTTCATTCACTGGAAAGCCGATCAAGCCACCCGCACCCGCCAGATCTGCATCAAAGGCTGACTCGGAATACTTCACGTGGGTATACGCTGCACCGACATAAACCACCGGCTCTTGCTCAATGGCTACTGCCTGAATAGAACACACGCACAAGCACGCGACCGCTGCGAATCCTTTCATAAATCACTTCCTTAGAAGGGTAAAATTAAATACCGGCCTAGGTTAATCGCTAGACTCTATAAGACTATCTGGGGTAATACCTAGGAGCGCCAATTAGTGCTCAGCGAAACTCAGCTGCCCCGTTATTGTGAGCTAGCCAAATGACTATTACTTGAAAGCCATGAAGCGCCTCAACTCGCCGCCGCAAGCTGATTACGCCCGGCAGCCTTCGCGGCATAGAGTTGCGCATCGGCCAAGGCCAGTAGCGCATCCTCGCTACTGTCAGGCCTGGGAGCCAAGCAGGCCAAGCCCACACTGGCGGTGAGCACCGACGCTATTGGCGACGCTCGGTTTGGCAGGGCAAGTTGCTTGATCGCGGCATTCAACGGCTCAAGGAGTGCCCGCGCTTGCTCAATAGAGGTATTGCCCATCACCAGCGCAAACTCCTCGCCACCGTAGCGGGCGCAGATGTCTGTGGAGCGCTTTGCAAACTGGCTCAACAACTGCCCTACCTGCCTCAGGCAGTCATCCCCGGACTGGTGACCGTAGGTGTCGTTGACCAGTTTGAAATAGTCGATATCAATAATTGCCAGGCTAACAGGTAGCCCAAGGCGGGCGCAGCGCCGCCACTCATTGCGCAAAAACTCGTCAAAACACCGTCGATTCGCCACGCCAGTTAAACCATCCGAGCGGGCGAGCTTACTTACCAGCTCTTCAGCCTGCTTCCTCTCGGTAATATCTTGATGGGAAATGACAAAGTAACTGACGTCACAGAGAGAAAAACGCGTGACGCGCATCATGAACCAACGCGACTGCTCGGGACTGTCGCAGGGGTACTCCAGTTGACATCCTCTCGGGAGCTAAAGCTCTCCGAGATTCCAAAAGCTATTACCGCCTTTGTCCCAGGGCGGCTTACGCCGCTACCTTTCCTTCCGCAAGACGCTGGTGTCCCAGCGCAAGAATGTTTCTAGCGCTATTGATATCGCGCTGATGCTCAGCTCCGCACTCTGAACAGCCCCATTCTCTTATTCCAAGATCGGCCCTACCTTTCGGACTGCTATCCGGGTTGACCCCGCAGCACGAGCACGTCTGGGTGGAGTAGGCTTCGTTGACTTCCTCAAAGACCACGCCCGCGTTTTCGCACTTGTATTCCAACATGGTTTTGAGCTGACCCCAACCGGCATCCAAAACGGATTTCGCCATTTTGGTCTTTACCAGCTTGAGGCTTGATACGTTACCAACGAAGATTGCCGCATTCTCATTTACGAGTTTGCGGCTGTATTTGTGCAGGGCATCCGCCCTGCGATTCTTTATCTTAGCGTGGATCGCCTTCACGCGTTTTTTGTTTCTGGCTCGCTGGGCAATACCCAGCTTCTCCTCCAGAGCGCGATACTCTCGCCCTTTAACCTGATCGCCGTTACTATCCGTCGCCGTGTCTTTACAGCCCAAATCAATACCAACGGCTGATTTACCTTTAGCCTGTTCCACCTCGACATCGACATCGACCGCCACATTGAAGTACCAGCGACCTCGGGCATCTTCATTAAAACTGGCAGTACGGAATTGATATTGGCTAAGACCATAGCTATCCCAGACCTTGAAATAGTGTCCGTTGTGGAACACCTGACCATTCTTCCACTGGGCCTGCCCCGTATTAGTCGGTATCCAGCCCAGCGACCGTCGAGCGCCACCTGACTTGCGCCAATTCAGGCGCGACTTCTTAAACTGCTTACGCCGGGTAACATATTCCCCGGCGATGCACTGTAAGGTTTGACTGTGAAGCCTCAGTTCTTTGCCCGCGCCTTTGGTATAGGGATGCAGGTCGTAGGCTGAAAGAAATTGGCCCCGCTCTTTGATCGAGCGATGGCTAAGTTCATTGATGTAGTTCCAGACAAAATTCACTGAACGTGACATCTCACGCAACACATTGGCGTGACGATCTATAACACGGACTTTTAGTGTTCTGGTAGCCATACTGGCATTATATACAGTGCCAACATTCAAGCAAGCTGCGCTCTATATCCCGTCAGCTAAAGCTAACGGGTTTTCCGCGCAATATTGATAAAAATGGTTACGCTGACTGCTGATCAAATCGCGAATGCCTGCCGCCGCGCGCCCCGCTAATTCGTCTCCCGATGCCGCCGAGCGGTCGCACACCGACAAGTAGTTTTGCCCCTTCCACTCGCAGTGGGGTGTGCAAGCGTTTTGCTCGGCAAACTGCCGCCAACGGCTGTTTACGTAGAGGATCAAACCGGTCTCGTCGATGACGGCGATATGCTCGCTCATCGTATCGAGGGTCATTTTCAGGAATTCATGCGACCGTTCCATGCCAACATCACCATTAAAGGACGTCCGTCGCATGCCACCTTTACCACTTACAACGGGCCTTTTAGGTTGCGGGCAAATTAATAACCGTTGTATTCGCATTAACCCCTAGCGCGAATCGTCAGAGGAGCTTTTCCTTCTCTAGCCGCTGGCTAACGCGACGACGAATCTCCGCAGATAGGCGTTCACCGTACTCTCGACCCAGTTGACTGCTGCGCGCATTGATTGCCGGCGTGACGCGCAGCAGCGTTTTTCCCAGGTCACTACGATAAAACGTCAATAGCTCACGGAGCTGAGGCTCGGTCAATGCCTCCGTGTAAATCTCGCGCATCGCATTGGCATAGGCATCGCTGGCAATGAGCTGGCTGTATATCACCGCATCAACCTCTTCTTTAACCACACTGTTCGCCGCTGCGGGTAAATTCGGGTAACTGGCCCGCAACTGACGGGTCAGGCTGTCGTTAAACAGGCGGGAAAATTGGCTGGCGATGGTCGGCACTGACTGGCCCGTCAGCTCAAGTAAGCTATCAACCAGTGCGTGTTTCTCATCAGCAGATTGCGCATAACCCGGCATCGCGAACAGGCATGCGCACAACAATATAGCAGGTGTTTTCATTGGCAGTCTCATCAACGGTATTAGCGCCCAAGCATAACCGCTCAGCCTGCCAACGTCCCGCTGAGGTGCACAACACCGCCATCGCAGAGACTATGTCGCCACGCTGACAGCCGCCTCTAACACCTTCTCACCGCTGACAGAGTTCGCGATTAGGCAGGCTTTCTCAGATTTGTGCAGCAGGCGCTCAGCCACCTCCACACTGACGCCCTCCGGTATTTCCAGGCGAGCGCGGGTAACGAAACGCGTAAACCGGACAGCACCGTCGCTTTTCTCCAAAGTGCCATCCACCTCGCAGGACAGACTCAACCATTCAAGATGAGAGGCCCGGGCCACCGCCTTGAAGGTTAAAATAAAGCAATCGGCCATTGATGCCAGTAACAGCGTTTCCGGCGACCACTTGTCACCCGGGCCACCAAATTCAGCGGGCGGTGCCGATAGCAGGGTTTCCAGCCCGGCCGCGCTCAAGCTAACGTCTGAAGCCGCCTCGGCGCGACCACTGACCGTGTACAAATGGGGAAGTGCTTGCATAGGGGTTCTCCTTTCCAGGCAACCATTCAAACACAGCCCCTCACCAGCAAAACATGCGCTCGATCAAGAACGCCACCGCTTGTTAAAGATGTGACCCACTCAGCACCCCGACCAATATAGGGGTAAATACCTAGGTACATTCGTACTACCCCCTGTTCAAATCACAACTAAGACGCAACAAGCGCTGTCCGTGATATTTCTAGAGCGACACCTAGCGGTATCTCGTAGACAGGCGGTGTCGTGATCTCGCTCCGCTCAAAGTAATAATTAAGGATGAAGGGAGACTTCTCATGCCATTTAAAAAGATTAAAAATACCCTGGCCCTGAGCGTTGCGCTCGCGGCCTCTAGCGCGGGACACGCGCAAACCGCTCCTCTGCCACTGGACGCATTGACAGGCCTGTTGGGCAGCATTCCCGGCCTTAGCGCCCTGCCTCTGGATTCACTGGGTGGCGGCGGGCTGCCAGGGCTTGACGGCTTACCCGACGGCGGCCTCCCCGGGCTAGATTCTCTCGGTGGCGCCCCGGGCTTAGACGCCCTGTCACCCTTATTTGACGCCCTCGCCGGCCTCGGCGGTGGCGGCGCGCCAAGCCTGCCCGGTCTGGACGCTCTACCTATTCCCGGCATGGGCGGTGGTAGCGGCGGCGCACCCGGACTGGACGCCTTAGCACCCTTGTTTGATGCCCTCGCTGGTCTTGGCGGTGGCGGCGCGCCAAGCCTGCCCGGCTTAGACGCTCTGCCTATTCCCGGCATGGGCGGTGGTAGCGGCGGCGCACCCGGACTGGATGCCCTGGCACCCTTGTTTGATGCCCTCGCCGGCCTCGGCGGTGGCGGCGCGCCAAGCCTGCCCGGTCTGGACGCTCTGCCTATTCCCGGCATGGGCGGCGGTAGCGGCGGTGCACCCGGACTGGACGCCTTAGCACCGTTGTTTGATGCCCTCGCTGGTCTTGGCGGTGGCGGCGCGCCAAGCATTCCCGGTTTAGATGCCCTGCCTATCCCCGGCATGGGCGGCGGTAGCGGCGGCGCACCCGGACTGGATGCCCTGGCACCGTTGTTTGATGCCCTCGCCGGCCTCGGCGGTGGCGGCGCGCCAAGCATTCCCGGTTTAGATGCTCTGCCTATCCCCGGCATGGGCGGCGGTAGCGGCGGCGCACCCGGACTGGATGCCCTGGCACCGTTGTTTGATGCCCTCGCCGGCCTCGGCGGTGGCGGCGCACCAAGCATTCCCGGTTTAGATGCCCTGCCTATCCCCGGCATGGGCGGTGGTAGCGGCGGCGCACCCGGACTGGACGCTTTAGCACCGTTGTTTGATGCCCTCGCTGGCCTCGGCGGTGGCGGCGCACCAAGCATTCCCGGTTTAGATGCTCTGCCTATTCCCGGCATGGACGGCGGTAGCGGCGGCGCACCCGGACTGGACGCTTTAGCCCCCTTGTTTGATGCCCTCGCTGGCCTCGGCGGTGGCGGTGCACCGAGCATTCCTGGCTTAGATGCTCTGCCTATTCCGGGCATGGGCGGCGGTAGCGGTGGCATCCCACCCCAGTTCCAAGGCTTTGTTGATTACTTTAGCCCCGCGAAGATAGAGAGCATTGTCGTTGCCCTACAGGACTTTGGTACCGCAATCGCTGCTGATCCGCAGTCATTAGCGGGCTTTCAGGACACCTTGGGGCCAGATTTGGTATTCACGCTGATTCCGGTGGTAGGTGTAATGGCCGACGACCCAGCCTCTGTACCGGCTTACTTTACTGAAGGCGGGACTTTGCTGAATCCACAAATCACATTGTTGCCACCCATCCCGTTCATTACCGCGGAACTGGCAATGTAAGTTGTACTTGTTCGTCCTCCAGACGTACGAGATTTGCGCGGCATAAGCCGCGCTTTTTTTTGCCGTCGCGCTTAATCTTCTCGAATGATCAGTCCATGCTGAGTGGTCAGAGACCCATCCAACTCAACAACCGCTGTCTCAGCACCGTGATTTAGCGAGCAATTCACAACCGGCACAACGTCCTGAAAAAGCGGCCTGCGCACAAACCACAGACGACCGCCAAAATCCTCAACCCGGCGAATGGTCAGCAGTTGCAACTCAGAAAGTAGCTCTTCGAGATTATCGGGAATGGGAGCTTGGGTTTGACGTCGTTCAGCACTCATCACAATAACCGCTCTAGATTGGGATACACATCATTCCCGCCCACAATCAGTAAGCAGGGAAGGGGCTTTCTCCTCAATATAGAGAAAAACCCGCACTTACCCTCTCGCGAGTTGTACTTAGCTCTATTTCGCTTTTCGTCTGCGGGCCTCGAAGGCCCTAAAATTGATAGCTCAAGCGAACACCATATTCACGCGGGTCGCCGACATACAGAGCATCAATACCTAACGACGGACTATTAAAGCGATCGGTAATATAAAACTCATCGGTCAAATTCTCACCGAAGAGCTCTATGCCATAGCGCTCTCCGCGATAGCCTAGCCGTGCGCCCAAGAGCCGCCGCGAATCGGCTTTCAAGCCGGCGGTGTTTTCACGGTCGGTGTAGCTGTCAGCAGCATAGGCCCAATTGATATTGGCGAAGTAGCCATTTTGTTGCCAGGCAAGCCCGATATTGGCATTTCGTAATGGCGCATTGGGAAAGCGATTACCCGCAAAATCGACGCCATCATCTTCGTATTCAGTGAACGCCGTGCTTACATAGCCAGCGCCGCCGAACAGACTGAAACCACGCCCCAGCTCGCCACTGAATTCCAGCTCAACGCCTTCAGACTGCGCCTCACCAGCATTGTCAGTACGGAAATTCGCCGCATCAACACGCACACCAATCTGCATATCGCGATAGTCGATGCGAAAGGCCGTTAGCTGCGCCTGCCACCGCGCACCCCGCCACTTCACACCAAGGTCATAATTATTGGTGTATTCGGGGCCATAACTGGGCGACTCGCCATCGCTGACAAAATCTACCGAACCAGCGCGATACCCCTGGCTGGCAGCAACAAAGGCGGTCACGGCGTCATTAAGATCGTAGCTCAGCGCCACCTTTGGCAAAAACACGGAGTCGCTGCTTGGCGCCTGTGCATCACTGTCCAACAACGGTTTTAAAAGCGGGCTGAGATCACCGGGCAACGTGGTACCGGTAATCGGGTCGACGGGGCGAGCCCCCTTAACAATAAAGGCACTGCGACTGTCCGCGTCATTCTCTTCGTAGCGCATGCCCAGCGTTAGCGTCCAGTCGTAGGCAAAGTCCCAATCAGCCTCGGCATAAATGGCCTGGGTGTCAGCCTCCCGCTCAGCGATCAAGTCTGCATCAGCCCGCGCCCGGATTCCCGCACCGAGCTCATAGGGCAAATCGACACTTGCCGAGTTTCCCTGTAATTCATCTTTGGCGAGATAGGCGCCAACAACGCCCTTCAGGGTGTCACCCTGATATCGCAAACGCAGCTCAGCCGCTCGGTTTTCAGCCTCGACGGAATTGATGAAATAGCCACCATCCTCAGCCGAAATATCATAGTCGCCCTTGCGAATATTATCGTTGTTGCTGCCGCTCACAATCAGGCTGAGGCGAAGCGCCGCATTAATATCCACGTGCTGGGTGAGCACGGCCAGCGTGCTATTGTCATCATAGAAGCCATCAACATCATCGCTGGCCTGCCCTTTGCGCGCCAAGTCCGGCGACTGGTATTCGTTGCCTTCGCGTAACTTACTGTCCTGCAGGGTGAACTCGAAGGAATACCAATCGCTGCCCGCCCAGCCCAGTTTGAAGCGCTGCATATAGCGTTTACGCGCCTGCCACTTGTCATCGCCTAAGGTGATATTGGTCACCTCGCCATCGGTTTGATTGGTTTCAGCCGCGTAGCGAAATGCCAGGTCACCCACTATTGGGCCGCCCACCGCGACACCGGCTTCGCGACCACCGTAATTCGCTGCCCCTACCTTAAGCTTGCCCGAATAGGCCTCACTGGATGGCGATTCACTCTGAATCACGACCGCCCCCGCCAACGAACCAGGGCCGAAAGCTGTGGATTGGGGGCCGCGATAAAATTCCACCTGCTTCACGTCCCAGGTATTTCCCACTCCCCGACCGGGCTGGCGAGCGCCATCAATAAAGACACTTACTGTCGGCCGCCCTGTACCACCCGGGCCAATGCCCTCATTGGAGATACCGCGGACAGAGAATTTGTCCTCTCTTGCGGCATTCAAATTTGGGCTTCGCAGCAGCAAATCGTAGAGATCGCGCACATTCATGGCTTCAATAGTGTCGGCAGAAACAATGCTGACACTGCCAACAGTATCCAGGCTGCTGCGCTGCATTGGGTCACCCGTCACCAGGATCTCCTCAAGTTTTGGTGGGCTGGCAGCTGACTCTGTGCCCTGTGCCATAACGGCGGAGCTGGCAATAACAAGCGCGACACCCTGCAGCATAGCGGCGCGGGCAGAGAAGAAAGGTGACATTAGGGGTTCCACAGCAGATAGTTAATGATAAGCATTATCATATAACTATTGCACAGGAACAAGCGTGCTGAGCACGATGCGAGACAAGCAGGTCATCTGCCAGGGCCTCGCCGGTTAAGACATGGGCTGTTAGACGCCGCCCAGAACCTGGCTGCGGAAAAACCCCCAGACAATCGCGGCAACACCGCCGACTTCACCCACTATCAGCAGCGCCATGCCCCAGGTGGTAATGAAGTTACGCTGCTTAAATTGATTCTTCTCCCGGCCTTGAATGCCCAGCTGAAAATACCGGGCAATGGCGGTGGCGAAAAAGAACAGCGGTACCGCGGTAATCCACAACTGTAGCGTCGCGGAATAGGGGCTGTATTTGAGCAACGCCGCCATCACCAGGGCAGTGAAGCTGTACATTAGCGCAGCACGGTGAGCGATATCGATATAGGGATGAGCACGATGCCCCGGCCGGGTCATAATGCCGTGGTATTTAAGTACTCCGCCGACCAGGCCAGCCAACAAGAACAAACCCGACGCCGCCAGCGCCAATGTTACTGCCTGTGTCATGGTCACCTCGAAACAGATGCCTGCTCTGCGCAGATATAAAAAAGCCGCGCTGGGCGCGACTCTAATATCAGCTGATTAGCTCAGCGGGTAGTGCTCGGGATAGGGCAGCAGAGCAACACCACTGTCGACGGCCGCGCGGGCCACTGCTGCGGCTACCGAACCCAGCAAGCGCCGATCCACCGGCTTGGGAATAATATAATTCGGGCCAAAGCTCAGCTCACCACACTGGCAAGCATCGACCACCACTTGTGGTACGTCTTCCTTAGCCAACTCACGAATGGCGTGAACCGCGGCCACTTTCATCGCTTCATTAATTTCCGTGGCACGCACATCCAACGCACCGCGGAAGATAAATGGGAAACCCAAAACGTTATTAACCTGATTGGGATAATCAGAGCGCCCAGTCGCCATAATCAAGTCGTCGCGCACGCTCATCGCCAGCTCTGGTGAAATCTCTGGGTCAGGGTTTGAGCAAGCGAATACGATCGGCTTGGCAGCCATACTGCGCAGCATGTCTTCGCTCAGCAGGTTGGCGCCAGACAGACCGACAAAGACATCGGCACCGTCGATCGCCTCTACCAGGGTCTTGGGACCGGCGCCGTTGGCAAACTCTTCTTTATATTCGTTTAAGCCCTCGCGGCCCGGCGTGATAACGCCGCGGCGGTCGATCATAAACAGGTTTTCGTATTTCGCACCCAGGCTGATCAGCAAGCGCATGCAGGCAATGGCCGCCGAGCCCGCGCCCAGGCAAACGATGCGCGCACTCTCGATGGATTTACCTTGAATCTCCAGAGCGTTCAGCATTCCCGCAGCCGTCACAATGGCGGTGCCGTGCTGATCGTCGTGGAAAACCGGAATATTGCATTGCTCAATCAGAATCCGCTCAATCTCAAAGCACTCAGGCGCTTTAATATCTTCCAGATTGATGCCGCCAAAGGTATCGGCAATACGGCGCACGGTATCAATGAAGGCTTGAGAGTCTTCCGCGTCCACCTCGATATCAATGGAATCGATATCGGCAAAACGCTTAAACAGCAGCGCCTTGCCTTCCATTACCGGCTTGCTGGCGGCAGGGCCCAAATCACCCAAACCGAGAATTGCACTGCCATTGGAGATAACTGCGACCAGATTGCCCTTGCTGGTGTACTTGTATGCGTTGAGCGGGTCCTTGGCGATCTCGCGCACCGGCTCAGCCACGCCCGGGCTGTAGGCCAGCGAAAGATCGTATTGTGTTTCGGCGGGCTTGGTCAGGCTAATACCAATTTTGCCTGGCGAGGGGATCGAGTGGTAATCCAGAGCCGCCTGCTTAACATCTTTGGACATTGTCATGCTCTCGGTTTGTGCATTCCAGAAGGGCGAACGCGTAAAGGTGGTCAGGTGCGTTCATAAAGGCGTGAAAGCATATAGAAAACTGCCCCCACTCACAAGCCACGCCGTGGCCCAGTGCCCCGCTATCAGCGGGTTTCAAAGCAAGCCTGCAGGCGTAGTACCGCCTTGCGACTCACTAAAAAAAATGCCCAAGCGCTGGCGCCCGGGCATTTTTGCGATCATCAACGCCAGAGGTTGTGGCGCAAATGTAAGCAACTTAGCTTTTAACACCACCGCGGCTGCCGAAACGCTTGCGGAAGCGATCAACACGACCACCGGTATCCAGCATTTTCTGCTTACCAGTGTAGAAAGGGTGGCAGGCAGAACATACGTCTACGTGCAGGTCTTCCGCCAGGGTTGAGCGGGTTTGAAACTGGTTACCGCAACTGCAGGTAACGTTAACATCTTCGTACTTTGGATGGATATCCGCTTTCATCATTAGATCCTCTTTGGACGCCGCCACCCGATCTCTTGCCGGGCACCGCGCTGGGCTGATGCGCTCAGTGGAAGCTGGGAAGAGCAGGGATTTGCGCCGACCAACTGAACAAAAAACCACCGAAAAACAGGCCGCGCATATTAGCAGAACTGGGCATATAAGCAAGCACTGCCCAGCACCGATTAGAATTATGCTCTCAACCCACTGCAGATTCTTATACACTGGCGGTTTTGCACAAGCCCATGCCATGGCCGACACTCTCGCATCCATCGCCATTCCCTGGCCCCTTAGACGCCGCTTCGACTACCTGTGGCCGGCGTCGTTGCAGCGCGACATACAGCCCGGCACACGGGTGAAAGTGCCCTTTGGGCGGCGCGACGTGATTGCCGTTGTCCTCGGCCCCACCGACAACACCGACGTCGATGCCAGCAAACTAAAAGCCGTCATTGAAGTGCTGGACGAGCAAGCCAGCTTATCCACGTCGCTGCTGGACTTAGGACAATGGGCCGCACACTACTACCACCACCCCATTGGCGACTGCCTGCACCAAATGCTGCCTCTCGCGCTGCGGCGCAGCGCACCGCCGACGGCAGAGAACACCGCAGCGTGGCAGCTCCGTGCAAATGCCGATATTGCCAAACTCTCTCCGCGCGCTCACCAGCAGCGCGCGCTGTTCAACGCCCTGTTGGAAAACGGCCCGTTAACGCGCGCAGACATAACTGCCCTGGGCTTTAGCGCCAGCATTGTGCGTGCCTTGCAGCAGCATGCCCTGATTGAAGAAGCCGAACCGTCCAGCACGCCCGCCCCCGCCGAGCAGGGCCCCACACTCAACAGCGAGCAAGCCGACGCCCTGCAACAAATTATTGATAGCGACGGCCAATTCGCCCGCTTTTTACTCGACGGCATCACCGGCAGCGGCAAAACCGAGGTGTATCTGCGAGCCATCGCCCACGCGCTGGCCAACGGCAAACAGGCATTGGTACTGGTGCCCGAAATTGGCCTCACCCCGCAGACCCTGCGCCGCTTCGAACAGCGTTTCCCCGGTCGCGTACGCAGCCTGCACTCCGGTTTAAGCGAGCGGCAACGCTGGCACAATTGGCAAGCCGCCCGCGAGGGCCGCGCCGACATTATTCTGGGTACGCGCTCAGCGGTATTTGCCGACCTGCCGCGCCTGGGCTTGGTCATCGTCGACGAAGAGCACGACAGCTCCTACAAACAGCAAGACGGCTGGCGCTACTCCGCCCGCGACATTGCCGTAAAGCGCGCAGCCGATAGCCAGTGTCCGGTCATTCTCGGTAGCGCCACACCCAGCTTCGACAGCCTGCATAACGCCGATCTGGGCCGCTACCGGGTGTTGCGCTTACGCCAGCGCGCCGGCAACGCCTGCGAGGCACCAATACGGCTGCTTGATATTCGCCAGCAAGCCTTACAGCACGGTTTGAGCGATGCCTTGCTCAGCGCCGTCGCCAACAATTTGCGCGCCGGCAACCAAAGCCTGCTGTTTCTCAACCGCCGCGGTTTCGCCCCCACCCTGCAATGCCATTGCTGCGGCTGGATTGCCGACTGCCACGCCTGCGACGCGCGCATGACCGTTCACTACAAACGCCGCCAATTGCGCTGCCACCACTGCGAAGCCGTTCGCGTCATGCCCGCCAGTTGCCCGGACTGTGGCAACAGCCAGTGGATCTACGACGGCCCCGGCACCGAGCGCCTCGAAATGTTTCTAAACCAACACTTTGACGCCCCGGTGTTGAGGA
Organism: Spongiibacter sp. C9W; assembly: GCF_057370015.1. Taxonomy (NCBI): domain Bacteria; kingdom Pseudomonadati; phylum Pseudomonadota; class Gammaproteobacteria; order Cellvibrionales; family Spongiibacteraceae; genus Spongiibacter; species Spongiibacter sp. C9W. The sequence continues at coordinate 2,496,458 of NZ_CM170672.1, read as the reverse complement.
TCGACCGCGACACCACCGCCGGGCGCGACAGCATGGCCGAACTCGTTAAAGAGGTGAATAAGGGTGAACCCTGCATTTTGGTCGGTACCCAAATGCTCGCCAAGGGCCACCACTTCCCCGCCGTGACACTGGTCGGCATCGTCGATATGGACGCCGGTCTGTTCAGCGCTGACTACCGCGCCACCGAAAACAGCGCCCAACTTCTGCTGCAGGTCGCCGGACGTGCCGGACGCGCAGACCGGCCCGGCGAAGTATTGCTGCAAACTCACTGCCCCGCTCATCCCGCCTTACAGAGCCTCAGCCAACACGGCTATCGCGACTTTGCCGCCACACAGCTGGCAGAGCGGCGCCTGCTCGACTTGCCACCTTACACCTTCAGTGCGGTGATTCGCTGCGATGCACCGCAGCTGCACGATGCCGAGCAGTTTTTGCAGCGGCTGCGCAACTCCCTGCAGCCGCCCGCACCCGGCTGGCAACTTCTCGGGCCCCTGCCCGCGCCCATGGCCCGCCGCGCGGGCCGCTTCCGCGCCTCACTTATTCTGCAAGCCAGCGAGCGCCGCACCTTGCATCAGCAGTTGGCAGTGGCCTGTAATGTGGCAGAATCCCTCAGTAAGCGCGGCCAATTGCGCTGGTCGGTCGACGTCGACCCCATCGAGATGTTCTGATGGTGGCGGCCGACGCCTGAAACAGCGATAATACGCGGCCCCAAAATTCCCCATATTCAAGAGAGTTCGAATTCGACATGAAAGATATCGTCGCCACGTTGATTGATCAGGCGCTAACAACCCTGCGCAGCACTGCCGAATGGCCCGAAGATCTTCAGCCGTCAATTCAACTCGAGCGCTGCAAAGACAAAGCCCATGGCGACCTCGCCTGCAACGTGGCAATGATGCTGGCCAAACCACTGCGCAGTAATCCCCGCGCCATTGCCCAGCAAATTGTCGACGCCCTGCCCGCCAGCGACGACGTGGTAAAAGTGGAAATCGCCGGCCCCGGCTTTATCAACTTCTTTATGAATGAAGCCGCCAACTTCCGCGTGATCAAAGACATCTTTGCCAAGGGCGAGCAATTCGGTCGCGGCGACGCGAAAAACCAGCGCATCCAGGTAGAATTTGTGTCCGCCAACCCCACCGGGCCACTGCACGTTGGCCACGGTCGCGGCGCCGCCTATGGCGCCAGTGTTGCCGACATGCTCGCTGCCGCAGGCTACGACGTGCAGCGCGAATACTACGTGAACGATGCCGGCCGCCAGATGGACATCCTCGGCACCAGCGTATGGCTGCGCTACCTGCAAGCCTGCGGTGAAACCCTCACCTTCCCCAGTAATGGCTACCAAGGTGATTACATTGCCGACTACGGCCGCGAGCTGCACACCAGCCACGGCGACCAGTTAATGCGCAGCGCGGCGGACGTTTTCGACGGCGTTTGCGCCGATGAACCCGCAGGCGGCGATAAAGAAAAGCATATTGACGACCTGATCAATCGCGCCAAAACCCTGCTGGGCGACGACTACCGCGTTGTCTTCGACAAAGGCCTGGACGCCATACTGGGCGATATTCGCGAAGACCTCGGCGAATTCGGCGTGCACTATCAGGAGTGGTTTTCCGAGCGCAGCCTGACGGCTGACCCCGACCAAGTCAGCCGCGCCATCGCCCGCCTGCAAGACAACGGCTACATCGAAGAGCGCGACGGCGCCCTGTGGTTCTTGTCCACCCGCTTTGGTGACGACAAAGACCGCGTGGTAAAACGCGACAACGGCCAGACCACCTACTTCGCCTCCGATATCGCCTACCACCTGAACAAGTTTGAGCGCGGCTTTGATCGCGTGATCAACATTTGGGGCGCCGACCACCACGGCTATATCGCCCGCGTGAAGGCAGCGCTGCAAGCACTGGATATCGACCCAGAGCGATTGGTGGTAAGACTGGTGCAGTTTGTCTCGCTGTTTCGCGGCGACCAGCAGGTGCAAATGTCTACCCGCTCCGGCTCTTTCGTGACCCTGCGTGAATTGCGTGAAGATGTCGGCAATGACGCCGCGCGCTTCTTTTACATTATGCGCAAAGCCGATCAGGCCACCGACTTCGACCTGGAGCTGGCCAAGTCAGAAAGCAAAGACAACCCGGTTTACTACATTCAATACGCCCACGCTCGCGTGGCCAGCATCCTGCGCAAGCTGGAGCAAGAGGGCCAGCAGTGGACGCAGGAAGCGGGCCTTGCCCAGCTATCGCTGCTCGACAAAGACGTGGAAAAAGCCCTGTTGGTGAAGCTGGCACGCTACCCCGAGGTGCTGTCCAGCGCCGCGGAACAATTCGAGCCGCACAGCCTCGCCCACTACTTGCGCGAATTGGCCGGTGACTTCCACAGCTACTACAACGCCCACAAAATGCTCGGCGAAGACACCGCCCTGCGCGATGCGCGGCTGGCGCTGTCAGTCGCTGTACAACAAGTACTGCGCAACGGCTTGGGCCTACTTGGGGTTTCTGCCCCCGAGGAAATGTAAGCATGGCTGCGAAGAAGCGCCCAACACGCGGGGCCACCCGCAGCAAGGCGGCCAACAAGGGCATGCCTGCCTCCATTTTGCTGGGCACCGGCTTTATCGCCGGTATTCTCAGCACGGTGCTGGTTTTCAATGCCATTGGCGAGCGCGATACTGCCGGCGCAGCGGCCACCGCTCAGGCGGCCAAGCCAAAAGCGAGTAAAAAAGCAGAGACCAACAAGCCGGAAAACACCACCAAGTTCGACTTCTTCACGGTGCTGCCCGAGCGCGAGGTGATCGTTCCCGACGAAACCCCTGCACCAAAACGTGAGAGCAAAGTCACCACCGCGAACGAAAAACCGCCGCGCCCCAACGAGAAAACCTTTCAGACTGGCGAGCGCTACATTCTTCAGGCGGGCTCTTTTCGCAGCAATGACGACGCCGACCGTCGTCGCGCGCAAATTTTACTGCTGGGGCTCGACGCCAAGGTGGAGTCCGTGCAGGCCAATGGCGACCTCTGGCACCGGGTTTACGTCGGCCCCTTCCAGACCCACAACACCCTCGCCAGTGCCCGCGCCAAACTCATCGGCGAAGCCATCGACACCCTGGTCATTCGCCAGAAGACCACCCCGTAAAACGATCCCCCGCGCTGCCTTGAAAATTGCAGCGTCGCCCCCATAACTATTTTCTCGAGCCGCTCCACATGGGGCGGCGCGCCTGTTCACATATCTAAAAGGAGTCCCGCGTGGAACAGTTTCGCGGCACCACTATTCTTTCTGTTCGCCGAGGCAATCAAGTGGTTGTTGGCGGCGACGGCCAAGTTACCATGGGCAACACCGTAATGAAGGGCAATGCCCGCAAGGTGCGGCGCCTGTACAAAGACCAAGTGCTGGCGGGATTCGCTGGCGGCACCGCCGATGCCTTCACCCTGTTCGAATTATTTGAAGCCCAGCTCGAAAAGCACCAGGGCAAACTCGTTAAGGCGGCTGTGGAGCTGGCCAAAGCCTGGCGCAGCGAGCGCTCGTTGCGCCAACTCGAAGCCCTGCTGATTGTGGCCGACAAAGAAACCACCCTGGTGATTAGTGGTAACGGCGACGTGATTGAGCCGGAAGACAATATGATCGCCATTGGCAGTGGCGGCTCCTTCGCCACCGCCGCCGCCCGCGCACTGATGGACAACACCGAACTCGGCGCCCAAGACATTGTAGAAAAAGGCCTGAACATCGCCGGCGATATCTGCATTTACACCAACCACAACCGCCGCATCGAAGTCCTCGATTACTGATCCGAACACCTGACACGCTCGCCGATGCGGGCGACTGGAGCCAACATGTCACAAATGACACCCCGTGAAATCGTCCACGAGCTGGACAAGCACATTGTCGGTCAACACGATGCCAAGCGCGCCGTTGCCATCGCGCTGCGCAACCGCTGGCGCCGCATGCAATTGGCGGAAGACCTCCGCGCTGAAATCACGCCCAAGAATATTCTAATGATCGGCCCAACCGGCGTCGGTAAAACCGAAATTGCCCGCCGCCTGGCCAAACTGGCCAACGCGCCCTTCATTAAAGTGGAGGCCACCAAGTTTACCGAAGTGGGTTATGTCGGCCGCGACGTTGAGTCCATTATTCGCGACCTCGTCGACGTCTCTCTGAAGTTGCACCGCGAACAGGCCATGGAGCAAGTGGCCCACCGCGCTCAGGACGCCACTGAAGAGCGCATCCTGGACGCCCTGCTGCCGCCCGCGCGAGGCGAGCAAAGTGAGGAAGAGCGCAACAGCAGCACCCGGCAAATCTTCCGTAAAAAACTGCGCGAAGGCGAACTCGACGACAAAGAAATCGACATCGAAGTCAGCAGCGCACCGGTCGGTGTGGAAATTATGGCGCCCCCAGGCATGGAAGAAATGACCAGCCAACTGCAGGGCATGTTTTCCAAAATGGGCGGCGACCGCAAAAAGACCCGCCGCCTCACCGTGAAGGCCGCCTATAAACAAATTCAAGACGAAGAAGCCGCCAAGCTCATTAACGAAGAAGAACTGAAGACCCGTGCGATCGAAGCGGCGGAGCAAAACGGCATTGTCTTTATCGACGAAATCGACAAAGTTGCCAAGCGTCAGGAGTCCGGCGGCGCCGACGTGAGCCGCGAAGGTGTGCAGCGCGACCTGTTGCCACTGATCGAGGGCTGCACCGTCAGCACCAAACACGGCATGATCCGCAGCGACCACATCCTGTTCGTCGCCTCCGGCGCCTTCCACCTGAGCAAGCCCTCAGACCTCATTCCCGAATTGCAGGGTCGTCTGCCTATTCGCGTGGAACTCGAAGCTCTTACTCCCGACGACTTTGAGCGCATCCTCACCGAACCCCGCGCCTCTCTGACCGAGCAATACCAAGCCCTGCTCGCCACCGAGGGCCTGCATGTGAGCTTCAGCCAAGACGGCATCCGCCGCATCGCCGAAACCGCATGGGAAGTGAATGAGCGCACTGAGAACATCGGCGCGCGTCGCCTGCACACCGTGATGGAACGACTGCTGGAAGATGTTTCGTTTAGCGCCGGCGACCGGGCAGAGCCGCTGAACATCGACGCCGACTACGTTAATCAACAACTTGGCGAACTGGCCAAAGACGAAGACCTAAGCCAGTTTATTCTGTAAGCCAAACCGAGCACGCCGCATGGCGTGCTCCTACAAAAACCACCGCGTTGTTCATGCAGGACTACGCAGGTGCGTAGGAGCGGGCCTGACCGCGACCGATTCCACACTCTACCGTTCGTTCCGGTCGCCCTCAGGCGAGCTCCTACAAAAACCACCGCTTTGTTCATGCAGAACTACGCAGGTGCGTAGGAGCGGGCCTGACCGCGACAGACCTCGCGCGATGCCTGTCACTCACACGAAAAACCCCGCTACGCCGCCACCTCATACAGGCGATATTCAACCTGACCCGCAGTTTTATGCTTTACCACCCGCCAGCTTGACGGCACCGTCACGGGCTCTCCTTTGGCGGTTTCCACATAGACCAGGGCACCCTCGTCCAGGCGGTCTTGCAGCGCATCGATTGCTGGCATCAGCAAGTCTTTATTAAAAGGGGGGTCGAGAAACACGATATGCCAACCGCGCTCAGCGCCGGTTAAAAACTGTTCAGCGCTGGTAGCGGCCACGTCGGCATCGCGGCAAGCCAGCGTCTGTAAATGTTGGCGAATTTGCTGCGCGGTGACACGGTCTTTCTCTACAAAGTGGCAGTGCGCAGCCCCCCGCGACAGGGCCTCCAAACCCAGTGCACCCGAGCCGGCAAACAAGTCCAGGCAACGCGCGCCGGCAACGTAGGGAGCCAGCCAGTTAAACACCGTTTCACGAATGCGGTCACTGCTCGGGCGCAGGCCCTCAGCGCTGGTAAAGTGCAGCTTCCGACTCCGCCACTGGCCGCCAATAATGCGCACCACGCCCGCAGCACCTTGGCGTGGCGTCACCTGTGCCGAGCGATCACGTTTGGAACGAGGGGCCATAAGAGGATCCTGAAATGTAAAACCGCGCCACGACATTACTCAGTGACGGCCGAGAAGTGGTAGGATACGGCTTTTCTTTTCCCTGTAAACCAGACCCTGCAACCAGAGCCCCATGACCGATACCGAGAAGTCAGCCGTTACTGAAGCGGAAAACGCCCAAGAGCCCAAGAAGAAAAGCTTTTTCACCCGCTTTAAAGAGTCCTTTGTCGGCTCTGAGGAAGACCTGGCGGCTGCAGAAGGTTTTATCGCCGACGAAGAAATCGCGCCCTGGCAACACATTGAACTGTCGCCCGAAGAGCAGGCATCGCTGCTGGTTAAATTCAAGGAAGGCCTGAGCAAAACCGGCGCCCAACTCGGCGAGGGCATGGCCAATCTCTTCCTTGGTCGCAAAGAGATCGACGACGAGCTTCTCGACGAAATTGAAACCCATCTACTGATGGCCGACGTTGGCGTGGATGCCACCACCGAGATTATCGACAACCTCACTCGCCGTATGTCGCGCAAGGAGCTGGATAACCCCGAGGCCTTGTATGTTGCCCTGCAAGAAGAGCTGCGGGTGCTACTGGAGCCTGCCGAACAAGAGCTGGTTATTCCCGACAAAACCGGCCCCTATGTCATTTTGATGGTAGGCGTAAACGGCGTGGGCAAGACCACCACCATTGGCAAATTAGCCAAGCAATTCCAGGCCGGTGGCCGCTCGGTCATGCTCGCCGCTGGCGATACCTTCCGCGCCGCCGCCGTTGAACAACTGCAAGTGTGGGGCGAGCGCAATAATGTGCCGGTAATCGCCCAGCACACCGGCGCCGACAGTGCCTCGGTACTCTTCGATGCCCTGCAAGCGGCTAAATCGCGCGATGTCGATGTGCTGATCGCCGACACCGCGGGTCGCCTGCACAACAAAGACAACCTTATGGAAGAGCTGAAAAAGGTGGTGCGGGTACTCAAGAAACTCGACCCCGACGCCCCCCACGAAGTGATGCTGGTACTCGATGCCGGCACCGGCCAAAACGCCCTGTCGCAAGCCAAACACTTCCAGGAAGCGGTAGGTGTGACCGGCTTAACACTCACCAAGCTTGATGGCACCGCAAAAGGCGGTATTGTATTCGCCATATCCAAGCAGCTCGGCCTGCCCATTCGCTTTATTGGTGTTGGCGAAGGCATTCTCGACCTGCGCCCATTCCGCGCCGATGAATTTGTCGGCGCCCTGTTTGGCTGGCAACGCAAGCAATGATCCAATTCGAGCAGGTCTGCAAACGCTACCCCGGCGGGCATCAAGCGCTGAATAATCTCAGCTTCCACATGCCCCATGGCGATATGCGTTTTTTAACCGGCCACAGCGGCGCCGGTAAAAGCACCCTGCTCAAACTCATTATGGTGATGGAGCGCGCCAATAGCGGCCAGGTGCTGATCGACGGGCGCAATGTTTCCAAGCTACCGGCGCGCCACATCCCGGAATTGCGCCGCAAGGTAGGCGTGGTGTTTCAAAACCACCAGCTGCTGTTTGATCGCAGCGTTTTTGACAACGTCGCCCTACCACTGGTCATTGCCGGCTACGGCCATCGCGATATCGGCCGACGGGTGCGCGCAGCCCTCGACAAGGTTGGCCTGCTCGATAAAGAACGGCAGAATCCCATCACCCTTTCTGGTGGCGAACAGCAGCGCGTAGGCATCGCCCGCGCCGTGGTGAACAAACCCAAACTGCTGCTGGCCGACGAACCCACCGGCAACCTGGACCCGCAACTGTCCGCAGAAATCATGCACCTGTTTGAACAATTCAATCAGGTGGGCGTGACCGTGCTCATCGCCACCCACGACCTCTCGCTCATTGCGCGCATGCCCTATAAATTGCTAAGCCTGCGCCAAGGCCAACTGGTTAGCGCCGGGGGCAACCATGAGTAAATCCAAACAAAAGGGCAGCGGCGCCAGTAAACTGCCCAAGCGCCGCCTCGGCCAACTGCAAACCCCGGCCAAGCCTTCACGGCGCGAATTGAGCGGTGCCAAAACCCACCGCACCCGCTTCAGTGACCAGTGGCAAAGTTACCGCAGCCACCACCGCCAGGTGGCCGTCGAAAGCCTGCGGCGCCTGTTAAAGCGCCCCCTCGCCACATTAATGACCACACTGGTGATCGCCATCGCCATGGTGCTGCCCGCCGGTTTATATGTCGGCCTGAACAACGTTGAAGCTGTCAGCCAAGGCTGGGATGGCGCCGCGCGATTGTCGGTGTTTTTAAAATTCAGCGTCAGCGATCAAGACGCGCAAAAACTGCGTCAGCAACTCGCCGACCGCAAAGACATTGCCAGCGCCGAATACATCTCACCAAGTGAGGCATTGGAGGAATTCCGTCGCCGCAGCGGCTTTGGCGACGTGCTCGACCAGCTGGACAGCAACCCCCTGCCTGGCGTTCTGGTACTGAGCCCCACCGCAGAAAACAGCAGCCCTGAAAAAATAGAAGCCCTGCGCGACCAGCTAAACGCACTGCCCCAGGCCGACCTGGTCAAGCTGGATATGGAATGGCTGCAACGCCTGAACCGCATTACCGATATCAGCCGCCGCCTCACCCTGGCCCTCGCCGCCATGCTCGCGGCAGGCGTGCTGCTTATCGTGGGCAACACCATCAAACTGGCCATCGAAAACCGCCGCGACGAAATTCTGGTTGTGAAACTAGTCGGCGGCACCAACGCCTTCGTCCGCCGCCCCTTCCTGTACATGGGCTTCTGGTACGGCCTGTTCGGCGGACTGCTCGCCTGGTTGCTACTCGCCTCCAGCCTGCTCTGGCTAAGCGGCCCGGTCAAAGAACTCGCCGGGCTCTACAACAGCAGCTTCAGCCTGCTCGGCCTCGGTGTGCTCGATAGCCTAATAATGTGGGCCAGCGCTGCCGGCCTTGGTCTACTCGGCGCACTCCTCGTCGTTGGCCGAGAACTCCGCGCCATCGAACCCAAGTAAGCGATTACAGCTTTCAACAGAGCTCGTTGCTATCAGCACTACGTTATAGCTTTGCACTCCGAACCTTCGCGACTTAAGTCGCTCCTACAAAAAAACAAAACGTGCTTCGCTCGTAGGAGCGGTTTTAACCGCGATCAGGGCTCCAACAGATTCCATCGCCATCAGCGCTGTGGGCCATAGCTAAGCGCCTCGCACCATTCGCGACTAACAGCGTGCCCCGCGATCTGTAGGAGCAGGCCTGACCGCGACCGGTCCACAACCTCTACCGTTCGCTCAGGTCGCCCTCAGGCGGGCTCCTACAAGGGGCCACAATGTCCTACAGAAACACCTCGTGCCATCTGTATTGCAACGCGAGCTGCCTCTTGTAGGAGCGGGCCTGACCGCGACCATCCCCTAACCCACTCTACCTACCGATATCCGTCTGGGTTATTGCTCTGCCAGCGCCAGGTATCTTCCATCATCTTCTCCAGGCTACTCTCAGCTGACCACCCCAATAGGCTTTTGGCTTTATCGGCATTTGCCCAGAAAGCGGGCAGGTCACCACTGCGGCGCGGCGCAAATTTGTAAGGCACGATCTGACCAGTCACCGCAGTAAATGCATTCACCATCTCCAGCACCGATACCCCGTTGCCCGTACCCAGGTTGATCGCATGCAAACCCGTTTCTTCCAATGCCTGCAGCGCGCGGCAGTGACCGTCGGCCAAATCCACTACATGTAAATAGTCGCGAATACAGGTCCCATCCGGGGTGTCGTAATCATCACCAAAAATTGCTAACTCGGGCAATTTACCTACGGCGACACGGGCGATAAATGGCATCAAATTATTGGGAATGCCCAGAGGGTCCTCACCAATTAACCCCGACTTATGGGCACCAATGGGGTTGAAGTAACGCAGCGCTGCCACTGACCAACGCGCATCAGCTATGCACAGGTCAGCTAACACACGCTCCACCATCGCTTTCGACGCACCGTATGGGCTGGAGGGCTGCCCCAGCGGCATGGTTTCCACGTACGGCACCGGCGCGTCGGGACCATACACCGTAGCGGATGAACTGAACACTAACTTGAACACCCCGGCATTTGCCATGGCCTGACACAATACCAAGGTGCCATTCACGTTGTTGTCGTAGTACTTCAGCGGCTGATCAACACTCTCGCCCACCGCTTTTAACCCCGCGAAATGAATCACCGCGTCAATCGCATGCTCTGTAAACAACGCCGACAGCGCGCCCGCGTCACGCACGTCGCCCTGAACAAAGACCGGTGATTTACCGGTAATCTTCTCGATGCGATTCAACACCTCTGCATTGCTGTTTACCAAGTTATCCAGCACAACCACGCTGTGGCCTTGCTCCAACAACTCAACAACAGTATGGCTGCCGATATAGCCCGCACTGCCTGTTACCAAAATCGTCGCCATACCATACAACTCCGTATTTCTATAATAACCATCGGCCAAACATCGCACGCCCCTCGACCTGTAGAACAGCGTGCCCCACCTCTCGTAGGAGCGGGCCTGACCGCGACCAATCCTCAACCCTACCGCTCGCTCGGGTCGCCCTCAGGCGGGCTCCTACAAAAACACCTCGCACCACCCCTGTAGGAGCGGGCCTGACCGCGACCAATCCTCAACCCTACCGCTCGCTTGGGTCGCCCTCAGGCGGGCTCCTACAAAAACACCTCGCCCCCCCTGTAAGAGCGGGCCTGACTGCGACCAATCCTCAACCCCTACCGTTCGCTCGAGTCGCCCTCAAGCGGGCTCCTACAAAAACACCTCGCCCCCCCCTGTAAGAGCGGGCCTGACTGCGACCAATCCTCAACCCCTACCGTTCGCTCGGGTCGCCCTCAGGCGGGCTCCTACGAAAGCACCTCGCACCACCCCTGTAAGAGCGGGCCTGACCGCGACGAATCCTCAACCCCTACCGTTCGCTCGGGTCGCCCTCAGGCGGGCTCCTACTTTGGGTAATTCGCTCCTACAAAATCATCTCCGCACCAAACACAAAAAAGCCCAAACTACGCACGCAGCTCGGGCTTCTTGAAGGGCTTTAAGTGCTACTATTTTGGCGCACGACCATAGCGGTCTTCAAAACGCACAATATCATCTTCCCCCAGATAAGAGCCCGACTGCACTTCAATCAGCTCCAGCGGGATCACGCCGGGATTTTCCAATGCATGAACAACACCAACAGGAATATAGGTCGACTGATTTTCCGTCAACATGATTTCTTTATCGCCATTGGTTACTTTTGCAGTGCCCGACACCACAATCCAATGCTCAGCGCGGTGGTGGTGCATTTGCACCGATAACTTCGCGCCAGGATTCACGGTAATACGCTTAACTTGGTAGCGCTCGCCATTATCAATGGAATCGTAAACGCCCCAGGGCCGGTGAACATGGCGGTGATGCAAAATCTCGTTTCGCCCCTCCGCCTTTAATTGCTCAACAATTTTTTTCACATCCTGTACTTGGTGTTTATCTGCCACCAGGACTGCGTCATTGCTTTCCACCACAACCACATCTTTCAAGCCGACAGTGGCCACCAGGCGACTCTCCGCACGAATATAGCTACCGTTAGTATTGTGGGTCAGCACATCGCCATGCACGACGTTATCGTCGCCGTCACCCTCGCTCACTTCCCACAGCGACGACCACGCACCCACATCGCTCCAACCCGCCGACAGCGGTACAACAACCGCCTTGGTCGTTTTTTCCATTACCGCGTAGTCAACCGAATCATCCGGGCAGGCAGTAAAGGCATCCTTACCGACACGCAGAAAATCAGCATCTTGGCTACGCTCGGCAAATGCGGCCTCACAGGCGGCATAAATATCGGGCCGATGGGCCTTTAGCTCTGCTAAATAGGTATCCGCGGCAAACATAAACATGCCGCTATTCCAGTAGTATGCGCCATCATCCAGGTAGGATTGCGCAGTCTCTGCATCCGGTTTTTCTACAAACTGCGCTACCGAATACGCACTACCCTGCTCATCGCCACGGCGAATATAGCCGTAACCGGTATGCGCACTTTCAGGCACAATACCAAACGTAACTAAAGCACCACCCTCAGCCTGCTTTGCCGCCTCAGCGACCGCCTGATGAAACGCGGGCACATCTTGAATCAAATGGTCTGCCGCCATCACCAACATTAATGGCGACTGCCCCTCGTTGCGCGCAAGCAGATCAAACGCCGCCAAGGCGATGGCCGGGGCAGTGTTACGCCCTACTGGCTCTAATATAATCGACGACAATGCACGCCCCGCATCCTGGGCCTGCTGAGCAACAATAAAACGGTGCTCCTCATTACAGATAACCGTGCTACCGGAAACCTCTACACCGTCTAACCGAGCCAGCGTTTCCTGCAACATGGTTTGCTCGCCAGCAATAGTCAGAAACTGTTTAGGGAAGCGTCCGCGACTGGCCGGCCATAAGCGGCTACCGCTACCACCAGCCATAATTACTGCGTACATCGAGCTTCCTCTCGTCCTGTATAAGAATGTAATTTCTAAAGTTTAGCGCTAGCTAACAACGCATGCTTCGAGTGGTAAGAGCGGGCCTGACCGCGATACATATCCTGTGTAGGAGCGGTTTACCCACTCCCTGCGGTCGCGGGGCACACTGTTAACCGCGATAGGGTCCGAATAAAGTTTACCTACCCCTCAACGACCCTAACACTGCGCCCACGACCAATGCCGTAATACGCCAAGCCATAGCCCTCAACAAGCTCTGGCTCATATTGGTTGCGGCCATCCACAATAACGGGGTGGTTCAGCGACGACTTCACTAGCTCAAAGTCCGGCGCCTTAAACACGTTCCACTCCGTACACACCACCAAGGCATCTGCGCCATTTAGAGCCGCCTCCTTGGTACCCATCAAGGTCAAATCTGCTCGGTGCCCGTAAATACGCTGGGTTTCATTCATCGCTTCCGGGTCGTAGGCCTGAACACTCCCGCCCGCTGCCCATACCGCTTCCATTAACACACGGCTCGGCGCGTCGCGCATATCGTCTGTATTCGGCTTGAAAGAAAGCCCCCAGAGGGCAATTTTCTTACCTTGTAAATCGCCATTAAAGTGCTGAGACAAGTTCTCAAACAATTTACATTTCTGCCGCTTATTCACCGCCTCAACAGAACGCAGCAACTCCGGCGTGTAACCCACCTTTTCAGCGGTGCGCACCAACGCCTGAACATCCTTAGGGAAGCACGACCCCCCATAGCCGCAGCCGGGATAAATGAAGGAATAGCCGATACGCGGGTCCGAACCAATACCCTGGCGAACCTTTTCAACATCGGCGCCCAGGCGCTCGGCAAGGTTAGCAATCTCGTTCATAAAACTAATTTTGGTTGCCAACATGCAGTTAGCCGCGTACTTAGTCAGCTCCGCGGAACGCACATCCATCACAATCAAGCGCTCATGATTGCGATTAAACGGCGCATACAACTCACGCATTTTCTCTTCCACTGCGGCACTATCAGTGCCAACGATAATACGATCCGGCTTTTGGCAATCGGCTACTGCCGCGCCCTCTTTCAAAAACTCGGGGTTAGACACCACATCAAAAGGAATAGCGACGCCACGCTCCGCCAGCACAGAGGAAACGCACTCGCTTACCTTGTCTGCCGTACCAACAGGTACTGTAGACTTGTCTACGATAATACGGTACTCATCCATGTGGGTAGCAATAGTCTTCGCAACAGCCAATACATATTGCAGGTCAGCCGAACCGTCTTCATCAGGCGGCGTACCCACCGCAATAAACTGAATACGACCATGTTTAACACCCAGCTCAGCATCCGTCGTGAACTGCAAACGCCCCGCCTCAACATTGGCCTGCACCAACGGCGTTAACCCTGGCTCATAAATTGGGATAATGCCTTTTTTAAGATTCTCCACCCGCTCGGCATTTACGTCTACGCAAATTACATCATGTCCAACGCCCGCCAATACAGCAGCCTGAACTAACCCCACATAACCAATGCCGAAAACGGTGACTTTCATAACATCAATCCAAATATTTATACTTCAAAATGTAACGCTCGATGGCGGCGCGCCATGCGCACCTACGAGGTTAAGAAATAGCTTGAATGGCATAAGCGATTTCTTTCGCCCAGTGGGAAGATAATTGTTCTTCTTTCGCTTCCACCATCACTCGCACCAGCGGCTCCGTACCTGATTTTCGGAGCAAAACCCGACCTAGCGGAGCATCGGAATGTGTATTGAGAGCCCCTTCAGCCCTGGAAACCGCTTCTAATACAGGAGCCCTATCCAAACTATCCGCACCCGCCGTAGTGATTCCCACGTTCAGCAACGTTTGGGGATAGGCAACAAATCCCTCACAGAGCTCCATCAACGAACGCTGCTGCAACACCATCGCCTCCAAAACCTGCAAGGCGGCTACAATTCCATCGCCGGTTGAAATTTTATCTCGGCATATAATGTGCCCAGATGACTCACCACCCAACAACCAAGATCGCGAACGCAGCATCTCCATCACATAGCGGTCGCCAACCTTCGCTCGTGCGAAAGGAATATCCACATCGGCAAACGCTTTTTCCAAGCCGATGTTGCTCATGTAAGTACCAACAACACCGCCATTTAGATTACCGTTACTTGCTCGGTACTTGGCAATTACATAAAGCAGGTTATCCCCATCACGAATTGCACCGGTGTGGTCAACGAATATAATCCGATCACCGTCTCCATCTAATGCAACACCTACGTCTGCCCCTTCGCTGAGCACGCGCTTGGCCAGCGCATCAACATCAGTTGCCCCGCAACCGTCGTTAATATTAATGCCGTTCGGCTCTACACCCATTGAAATAACCGTTGCACCGAGTTCGCTCATAACGGCAGGCAGCGCCTTGTAAGCAGCGCCATTCGCAGCATCTACAACAACTTTCAAGCCGGCTAAGGTAGCGCTATTGGTGAAGGTAGATTTACAAAATTCGATATAACGCCCCGTTGCATCATCAAGACGATATGCTTTGCCTAGCTCAGCGGATGGCACACAACTAACCACTCTAGCCAGCTCAGCTTCAATATCACGCTGTACTTTGTCAGTCAGCTTTTCGCCATCCTGATTGAAGAACTTAATCCCATTATCATAATAGGGGTTATGAGAAGCACTAATCACAACACCCGCTGATGCACGCAGAGTTTTAGTAAGATAAGCGATCGCCGGCGTTGGCAATGGCCCCGTCAATAAAATATCTATACCTGCAGCAGAAAGCCCAGCTTCTATCGCAGACTCCAACAAATAACCTGAGTTACGAGTATCCTTACCCATAACAACCTTCTTCGCACCGGACTTTGCCAGCACACGGCCAGCAGCCCAGCCCAATTGCAATGCGAAATCGGGGGTAATTGGATATTCGCCTACACGGCCGCGCACACCATCTGTTCCAAAAATTGCCATGGCTATCTTCCTGATAAAATTTTAATTAACTTTTTTTGGCCGTTCCCAGCCAGCGATATTTTTCTGTCGACCGCGGGCAACTGCCAAATTCCCTTCCGGTACATCATTAGTGACAACCGAGCCCGCACCCACCGTCACGCCCGAGCCAATTTCAACCGGAGCAACCAAAGCACAATTCGAGCCGACAAAAGCCTCATCGCCGATAGTTGTGCGGTGCTTATTCACCCCATCGTAATTACAGGTAATCACGCCTGCACCAATATTGGTACTTTTCCCAATACTGGCATCACCTACGTAACTCAAATGGTTTATCTTTGAGCCGGCTCCTACGATGCTTTTCTTTACTTCAACAAAATTACCAACTTTCGCGTTTTCACCCAATTCAGAACCCGGACGTAAACGCGCAAAAGGGCCAACAACACAGTTGGCGGCAACCGTGCTGCCCTCAATAATTGAGTTCGCCTCTATGCAAGTATTCGCGCCAACGCGCGCATTGCGAATAATACAATTCGCCTGAATATTCACGCCGGCCTCAAGAACAACATCACCTTCAAAAATACAGTTCACATCGATACTTACGTCTTGGGCGGCCTGCAATTTCCCTCGCACATCAATACGAGCAGGGTCCAGAATGGTTACACCACCAGCCATTAAGTCGGCCGCTATTTGGCGCTGGTATTCTCGCTCTAATGCCGTCAACTGTTCGCGGCTATTCACACCTGTAGTTTCTTTCGAATCAGAAGGGTGCACTGCTTCAATAGGAACACCCGACTCAGCAGCCATGGCCACTATATCAGTCAAATAGTACTCGCCCTGTGCATTGCTACTCGATAACTTGGGCAACCATTCGCGAAGCAACGCAGCAGGCACCGCCATCACACCACTATTCACTTCATTAATACGTCTCTGCTCTTCAGTCGCGTCTTTCTGCTCCACTATCGCCTGCACTCCCCCAGAGGGCGCTCGTACAATGCGGCCATAACCGTCAGGAACCTCTAAAAACTCGGTAAGCAGCACCAACTGCTGCTGAGCCGCCAACGCCGCAAGCCGAGAAATGGTTGTCGAACGAAGCAACGGCACATCGCCGTATGTAATCACTACCACATCTACATCAGAAACGTTCTCCATGGCCTGCGCCACGGCATGACCTGTTCCCAGCTGCTCACGCTGAATAGCAAACGTAACCGGCTCACCAGCCATGCCTGCAACAACCTGCTCGCGCCCAAAACCAATAACAACGTGGGTATTCTGTGCACCGCTTGCTGCCGCAGCATCCGTAGCCCACTTAAGCATGGGTTTGCCTGCTATGGGGTGTAACACTTTTGGAAGGGTCGACTTCATACGGCTGCCTTTACCCGCAGCCAACACGATCACATCAAACATTTTCTCTCATCCTGATAGCCATACCGCTTTTTAACTACTCGACCGTGACCGACTTAGCGAGATTACGAGGCTGGTCTACATCCGTGCCCTTTAGCACAGCAACGTGATAGCTCAATAATTGTAAAGGCAACGTGTATAGAATCGGCGCAATGATATCGTTCACATGCGGTAGCTCGATAATTTGCAAATCCTCGGCAGCTTTGAAGCCAGCCGCTCTATCGGCAAAAACAAACAATTTGCCGCCGCGTGCCTGAACCTCCTGAAGGTTTGACTTCAACTTTTCAAGCAGCTCATCATTGGGCGCCACCGCCACCACCGGCATATCGTCGTCAACAAGCGCAAGCGGCCCATGCTTAAGCTCACCAGCGGGATAGCTTTCAGCATGAATGTAGGAAATCTCCTTGAGCTTCAAGGCTCCTTCCATAGCTACTGGCCACTGTGCGCCGCGCCCCAGGAATAACGCGTGGTGCTTATCGGCAAAAGCTTCCGACATTTGTTGTATCAGGCTATCTAAACCTAATACCTCTTCGAGTTGTTCCGGCAATTGCCTAAGCGCATCCACAATACACGCCTCAGCCGCCTCATCTAGATCGTTATAACGCCCTAACGCTACTGTTAACACCAGTAATGCAACAAGCTGTGTAGTGAAAGCTTTAGTAGATGCGACGCCAATTTCTGGGCCAGCATCAGTCATTAAGCACATATCAGACTCACGAACCAATGAGCTTAATGCCACATTGCAAATCGCTAGGCTCGCAGAGTAGCCCAACGTTTTCGCTAGACGAAGTGCCGCCAGCGTGTCAGCCGTTTCACCGGACTGGCTGATAGTAACGAAGAGCGTGTTGTCTTGAACTTTAAACTTTCTATACCGGAATTCGCTTGCGACCTCTACTCGGCAGGGAACGCCCGCAACGCCCTCAATCCAGTACTTAGCTACCATGCCAGCGTGATAGCTGGTGCCACACGCAACAATTTGGACCGACCCTACGCGTGACAATAGCTCTGAGGCATTTGCCCCAATTGCCTCTGCTAAAACCTGCTTAACACCCAAACGTGAGCTGAGCGAACGGCGAATCACATCCGGCTGCTCATATATTTCCTTGAGCATGTAGTGGCGATACTCACCCTTTTCAGCACTTTCAGCCGCTGCATCTATTTGTGTGAGCGCGCGTCGGACGGGATTTAACTGCGCATCCCATATACGGTAGTGCCCAACCGTAATTTCAGCAATATCACCTTCTTCCAAATAGACAAACCGGTCAGTCACCTGGCGCAACGCTAATTGGTCAGAGGCAATAAAATGCTCTCCTATGCCCACCCCGATAACCAGTGGACTTCCCTTACGCGCGCAAACGAGTTTGTCAGGTTGCTCCGCATGAATCACGGCTAATCCATAGGCACCCTCGAGCTCAGAGACCGCCAATTTTACAGCACTCAATAAATTACACTGCTGCTGATAATAATGATGGATTAGGTGAACAATCGTTTCAGTATCAGTGCCGGACTCAAACTCATAGCCTAACTCCTTGAGTCGAGCACGTAATGTCTCATGATTTTCGATAATGCCGTTATGAACCAACGACAGCTGACCAGATTGATGCGGGTGAGCATTCACCTCCGATGGTTCACCGTGCGTTGCCCATCGGGTATGAGCAATACCCACACAGCCCGGAAGCGGAGCACTTTTGAGCGCGCCAGCCAATGCTTCAACCTTACCTACGCGCTTTCGCTGGTCATTTCTACCCTCCGGGGATAGCACCGCCATACCCGCCGAGTCATAGCCGCGATACTCCAAGCGGCGCAAACCTTCCAGCAATAAATCAGAAACTTGTCGTTGCGCAACCGCGCCAACAATCCCGCACATTATAAAATCCTTGTTATTTAGGGAATAGGGAGAGAATGTTACTCCCTACATGTGTAAACGGTATGAAAATCTTGAGTGTGAAGCTCTTGTTTGCACTACACCTCTGCAGCTTGCCGACGCTGCCAAACTAAGTCCGAAGTGCCGCCTTTAGCGCTGTAACCTGTTGGTGCGCTAAGTAAGAGCTGAATAATCGCGTCACAATCAAACGTCTTGCTGGCGTGCGCTAGCGCATCCAGCAATTCACTCACCTCGCCCCAAGACAGCGCAACTTCCTTCGCCTTCATAATTCTTGGGTGTGCCGTGCCTTGCGGGTCATTGCCGATCAAAAGCTCTTCATAGAGCTTTTCTCCTGGCCGCAAACCACTGTAGACAATTTCTATATCACCGCCGGGATTCTCTTCCGTGCGTTCAGAAAAGCCCATAAGGTTAATAATCTTGCGCGCCAAATCAGCAATTTTTACCGGTTCGCCCATATCCAGCACAAACACTTCACCCTCGCGCCCCATGGCCCCAGCCTGTAAAACCAGCTGGCTCGCTTCGGGTATGGTCATAAAATAGCGAATAATATCAGGATGGGTAACGGTAATCGGGCCGCCATCACGAACTTGATCTCTAAAAAGCGGCACAACCGAGCCGGATGAACCCAAAACGTTTCCGAACCGGACCATAGAAAACACGGTTGAAGACTGACGCAGAGCCAAACCCTGAAGCACCAACTCAGCCAAGCGCTTGCTCGCACCCATAACATTTGTGGGCCGAACGGCCTTGTCAGTCGACACCAAAACAAAACGCTCTACACCTGAAGCAATAGCCGCTTCTGCTATATGCCAAGTGCCGAAAACATTATTCTGCACGCCCTCAATAACGTTGTACTCAACGAGAGGCACATGCTTATACGCCGCGGCATGATAGACCGCCTCAACATTGAACGAACGCATGACACTTTCACAGCGCTTGCGATGCGTAACCGAGCCAAGTATTGGCTGGATATTAACCCCTAGCCCCTCCACCATATTGATCGAGGACAATTCCTTCTCGATGGCGTACAAAGCAAACTCTGACATCTCGAACAAAACGAGGCTTTTAGGCTTTTGCCGGAGTATTTGCCGACATAGCTCAGAGCCAATTGAGCCGCCCGCACCACTCACTAATACCGACTTCCCTCGTAAACCGGCAGACAACATATCATCGCTAGCGCGAACAGGGTCGCGGCCCAGCAAGTCCTCAACATCCAGCTCACGAATATCGTTAATACGAGAGGACCCACTAATCAATTCAGACATACGCGGTACGGTTTGTACAGGCACCGCCAGCGGCTCTAAGGACTTTAGTAGCCGCACTCGATCAACGTGGCTGTCCTCGTCCAAAGCGAGCAACAAACGGCTAACCGGGTATTTAGCAATCGCATGCTCGATTTTAGAGATAGGGTAAACAGGCAGACCGTCTAAGGTAGTGTCTGCCTTATCTTTTGCAAAACTAATAAAAAATGCCGGACGATACTCAACTCCGCGTCTCAGCGCGTCAAATAACTGCAACCCTGTCTCGCCAGCACCAATTATTGCAACCAGCGGCCTTGAGCGAACCTGCGGGCGCCCATTCGCAACAAACCGCAGCGCAAGACGAGAACCACCAACGAAGAATAGCGCCAGCGCAGAATACGTGACAGGCACTGCCGCATGAAGCTCCACACCCAATGCCAACGCAGCACCACACAGCGTGAACATCGAAGCCCCAACCCCAAGCACAATAGCAAGAACAGCCCGTTCGCCCACAAAACGGATAATTGCACGATAAAGCCCTAACCGGACGAAAGTGAGCAACGTAACGGTAACGGTCACTATGGCTAAGGCAGCTGACCGCTCCACCCCCGCCTGCTGTAAGCTTGAGCCCTGCAACGAAAAGGAAATCCACAGAGCAATTAGTGTAAATACGCTGTCAAGTGCAACAGCAACCAGACGCTTCCCCCAACGAGGCAAACTCAGAATATATTCCACTACGCTTCCCATCACTAACTAATCCCTGCTTACTGACAACCGCCTGCGGCGCGACCGCATTGCCAAACAGCTCAATCCGGGAAAATTCCCGAGCCGCAAATTTTAGCAGAGCTACAACGCCCTGTATGCGAATTATTCACCTTCTGCCCGCATAATCGCTGCCAGCACATTGCAGGTTTTTGCTATTTCTGCCTCTGTTAGCGTGGGGTGCACCAAAAACATTAGCGCACTCTCACCCAGCGCCCTAGCTTGGGGCAGTCTTTCCTTAGGCCCCAAGCCGAGGTTAGTAAACGCTTTTTCTAAATAAACCTCAGAGCAGGAACCGGAGAAACAGGGCACACCTTCCGCCACAATCGCATTCATGATGCGATCACGAACCACCGCAACAGGCTCACTAAAGGCTGCGTCATCCACAAACACATAGCATTTATAACCGGCATGACCGACATCTTCTGGCACCACCGGCACTCTAAGGCCCGGCAATAAGGCGGCGGCCTGCCAAATAGCCTGGCAGTTCGCTTGGCGCGCGGCGGTCCAGTCCGACATGCGCTGTAGCTGGATGCGACCAATGGCTGACTGCATCTCGGTTAACCGCCAATTTGTCCCCACACTTTCATGCAACCAGCGAAACCCCGGCGGATGCTCGCGCTCATACACCGCATCCCAGCTCTTGCCATGGTCCTTGAAACTCCACATGCGCGACCACAACTCACGGTCATTACAGGTCACCATGCCACCCTCACCGCCGGTGCTCATGATCTTGTCCTGGCAGAACGACCAACAGCCCACATGACCAAGGCCACCAACAGGCTTGCCCTTGTAGGTCGCGCCGTGCGCCTGAGCGCAGTCCTCAATTACTAACAGGTCATGCTCTTCAGCCAGAGCCATCATGCCATCCATATCACAGGGCCAACCGGCCAAGTGCACACACACAATCGCCTTGGTGTTCGGCGTAATCACCGCCGCAACGGTGTCAGGAGTAATGTTCTGAGTATCTACATCCACATCGGCAAATACGGGCGTAGCACCGGCATTAATCACCGCTGTCGCGGAGGCCAGGAAGGTTCGCGGCGTTACCACCACTTCATCGCCAACACCAATACCCAACCCATGCAAAGCAAGATCCAGCGCCAAGGTGCCGTTGCCAACAGCAATGGCATACTCGGTACCAGCAAAATTCGCAAATTCGCGCTCGAACTCACGCCCCTCCTGGCCGGTCCAGTAATTCACCTTGTTAGAGAGCAACACGCGAGAAACCGCATCGACTTCTTCTTGGGTAAAAGAAGGCCAGGGAGAAAACGGGCCGTTTAGCATAAATCGTACTCTTATAAAGCCATTAGAGAGCTGAGCAATCAGCCCAGAACCGTTGCAAGGATATAACGTAAATCACCGGAGAGAGACCAGTCCCGAATATACTGGAGATTAATTTGTACTTTATCGGGATAAATGACCTCACGGTTATAACGTTCAGGATCATCCTGCGCAGCCAGGATTTCCTCCTCGTCCCGATATTTCAAAGTAGCAGGCCCAGTAATACCAGGGCGAAGGGAAAGGACCGCACGGTCTTCACCTTCCAGCCTATCTGCATATCCCGGAACATCAGGTCGCGGACCAACAAAACTCATCTGCCCCAGCAGAACATTCCAAAGCTGGGGCAACTCATCGATTTTCGTCTTCCTAAAGAAAGCCCCCAGAGGGGTAATTCTGGGATCGCCAGACTGCGTTACCGTAGTGGTCGTCTTATCATCAGGCCGCATGGTCTTGATCTTCACCACTTTGAAGACTCTTCCACCTTTCCCCACCCGACTCTGGATAAAAAAACCGCTGCTGCGGGTATCCAGCGTAGCTGCAATGTAGGCAATAAGAATTAGCCACCAGACCGCTATTAGCCCGGCAAAAGCAACCAGAAAATCAAACGAGCGCTTCAGAAACAACTGCACCGGTGACAATGCTAGTTTAGAGATAGTCATAACGCCTCAGGGTGTCCCCAACCAGCCCTTCGAGTTGTTTCACTTTCGCCTCTCCCAGGGATTGCCGCCCCTTCCCAAGGCTGTTTGCAGAAACTCCGGCCACAGCCTTGGCTATCGATTCGTCAGATACCTCTCGCCCCATAAAGTCGAGAATCCGCTTTAGTTCTTCCTTCGGAGCCCGAACGAAATCCTCGTAACGAATACGTAGCACTTTACCCTCAGGCATAGTGGAGAAGGCTTTCTCTGATTGCTCTACGCACTTTTGCCATTGAAGTGCGCAAACTTCATCCAGATCGTGTTTCTGGAGAATATCCTGCATATCATCTAACGCCGGCCCCCAAAACGCGAGGCGCTTTTCCTTGGAAAAGAAGCGATAAAAACGCGCCCAGAAATAGCGGAGTGCGTAATAAGGCAAGTCCATTTTGGGGACAAAACGGACTTTTTCCAGAATGTAGGGAATATCCAACTTAGCCGTCCACCGCAACTTGGCAGAACCCGTAGCATCAATGCCGTCCCTGTATATAAAAAGATATTTAGCTTCGGGGACAACGGCATCAACAAAGGGAACACGCAACGAATTAGCGCAGGTTTTCTCTACCACAACTTCGGCGGCAGTCTGTTTGGCGATATGCTCAAAACGGCCACGAATATATTTCTTTACCGCTGGAGAGGCCTGATCAGCCAGGATCTCGTCAGACGGATGACGGAGATTACCATGGCGCCAGATATAGTTAATTTCATCGCAAGGCCATGTATCAACACCTTCAAAGGTCGTTAATACATCTCTAAGCATATTGGTACCCGACCGTGGAGCACCGATAATGACAAATGGCGAACTATTCATATACTTCACTTTTGATTTTCAACCAGCAAGGCAGACCACTTTTTCAGGACTACTTGCTCTGTAAACGACTGATTAGCCAAGGATTCAGCTCTACAGCGCATCGCTTTTAGCTCAGCTGTATTACTGGCCAACATACAGATTGCATCAGCCAGTTTCTCGACATCCCCCCCAGGCACCGACAAGCCAGCACCATTATTAGCAATATCCTGTGCAAGTTGACTCTCCGGTTCGACAGCCACAATAAGCGGGCATCCCTGCTCAAGATACGTCATGGTTTTACTGGGGTAAGCAAAGCGGTAAAGCTCTGGTATTAGACTTACAAATCCTGCCTGGGCTCTTTTCATTGCCTGTTTTGCGATTTCTACGGAATGGTGGCCTACGAAAGTCACATTCAACTCTTTCTCTTCAGCAATACGCTCCAGAGAGTTTCTCTCTACCCCCTCTCCCATCATGAGAAGCCGAATATCCTTCCGGCTCTGAAGATGCTTCATAGCATCCATCAGGGTATCGAGCCCCTGAAACCGTCCTATATTGCCCGCAAAAAGCAGAACAAATGGTTCATCGGGCCATGCAAAAGGCAGGTCGTCCGCCTCCAGATCTTCTGAAGGCAGGCTGAAGTTATTAATCACACGGGTTTGAAGCTGACTTTCTGCCCCCCTGGCAACAAGACTGTCGGCCATATCACTTGATAGCAGAACCACAGGCCTAGCCTGAGAGCAGCTCCAACTATCCATTCTTGAAAGCAGGTTAAACACCCAAGGATTACGGAACTCACCAGAAATTCGACCGATCTCGGGATGTATATCCATACAATGGTAGATAAATCTCGCTCCAGAGAGCTTTGCCGCCAAAGCCACAAACCAGCCGGCCAGAACTGGGGGCGCAGTCGAAACCATCAGCACATCGTATTGCTTACGAATAACTGCCTGAAATATCACACCAATACCAAGCCTTAACGCATTCAATATCCGGACAATCGGCCGCCCAGACTCGTGCGGCAGTTTCAACCTGATTACCTTCGCCCCATCAATCGTTTCTCTGGCGGCCTGACGGCTATTCTCCAAAGCCAACTTGTAGGAGGGCTGGGAGGAGAGCACGTCTACATCATGCCCGTCCTCCACCCACTGCCTAACGATATCCCTCAGCATCGAAGCGTAAGGAGGAGTATCAGGCCAGTAATAACGATGAACAGCCAGAACTTTGAGCGTCGCCTTATCAGTTCCAGTCATAACGGCTGAATTCATCCATGTTCTTCCAGTGGCCAGCCAGCTTGGCAGTACCGGTAATTAAACGCACCACCCGTTCTGAAACATTACGTACCTTGTAGGCTTCCGGGATTTCACGCTCAGTACCAGAGAAAATATCTCGGGATGCCGTGGCGATACGCACACCATCAATCAACACGTCTTTATCCAACCCTGTCAACGCAATCGCACCGGTATCGAGTGCTTCCGGGCGTTCTATAGAACGGCGCAGTGTTACTGCCGGGAAATCAAGAATAGACGACTCTTCACTAATGGTACCGCTATCAGAAATCGCGCAGAACGCAGTCATCTGCAGCTTGTTATAGTCAAAAAAGCCGAACGGCTTAAGGAACCGAATGGCATCACTACTTTCCGCCAGCCCCAACTTTTCCAACCGATTTCGGGTACGGGGGTGAGTGGACACCACCACAGGGAATCCAAACGCCTCATGAAGAGCCTGTAATGCTTCCACCACTTTCGCTAGATTATCACGGCTATCGACATTCTCTTCCCGATGAACGCTGACAATAAAGAAGCGCCCCTCTTCAAGCCCCAAACGCTCTAGGATGTCTGACTGCTGAATACTTGGCAGCGAATGCTCAAGCACCTCACGCATAGGGGAGCCGGTCAAATAGATAAAACGGTGCGACAAGCCCTCACTGATTAAGTGACGACGAGCATGCTCCGTGTAAACCAGGTTGAAATCTGCCAGATGATCAACCAGCTTGCGGTTGATCTCCTCCGGCACATTAGCATCGAAGCTCCGATTTCCTGCCTCCATATGATAAGTAGGGATCTTCATCCGCTTGGCCATAATTGTGGCAGTAGCACTGTTAGTATCACCCAGAACAAGCACCGCATCTGGCCTTTCCTGTAACAATACCTCTTCAGTCTTGATCAAAATCTCGCCAAGGCTCCGCCCCAGGGATGAGGTATCCACATTCAGAAAATGATCGGGCTTCCTGACACCAAGTTCTTCAAAGAAAACATCATTCAACTCGTAATCATAATTTTGTCCAGTATGGACAATCTTGTGGTCCACCACCTGGTCCAGCGCTGCCATCACACGGGCAAGTCGAATAATTTCGGGGCGCGTGCCAAGAATAGTCATTACTTTCATCAATCAATTCTCCTGATCCGGCACAACGGGTAGAAAATAGGTATCCGGCGCTTCAGGGTCAAAAATTTCATGACTCCAGAACAATGTCATCAATTCACCCTCCCCTACATTCGTAATACTGTGAGTATGCAATGTGGGCATATCGATATACACGGGCTCTTCGCCAGATACCCTAAACTCCTTAACCTCACCATCAAATAAGCGACGCAAGCGAATCACTGCGTCGCCGCGAATTACCAGAAACCGCTCGACTTTGTCAAAATGAAAATGATTTCCACGGGTAATGGCAGGCTTTGTAGTAGATAAAAACGCTTGTCCGCCATTATCCGTTTTCACCGCCTCAAACAAACCACCCCTGTTATCAGTATGCAGGGTAAGTACCTTTGGGTAATGCTTGGGATACATGAAGGAACGAAGCGTATTGAACAATTGAAGGTCAAACCTGTTACGCAAATCAGGAATAACACCCTCTACATAGCTGGCATGCATACCCGACAACTTCCCTGCGACTTCCGCTGCCGAAATCAATTTCCCTCTCAACCGCAGTTCGCCCACTCGCCCTTTTTCAAACGCATCTACAATATGCGCACAAATATCTTGGGCATGGAGCAGCTCCAACTCGCCGCTTGAATTAACTGAGAGGCTTTCGCCATCCACAATCTGCTGGCAAAAAGTAAATACTGCAGAGTTATAAAAAGGCTTACCGCCCTCACCGAAAACATGAGGCAATACAAGATCAGTGTAACGCGCTCCACTGACCTCAGCCCATTCCTCAAACACCCTGCTCGACCCAGCCTTACCGCGACCATATGCGTTATCCCGCTGTTTGTGGATGGTATCGCTATAAAGCAAGTGGGGGGAGCTCCCGGCTCGCTTCATGGCCGAAACCAAGCGCGCGGCAAGCTTAACATTCCCGTCCTCAAGCTCGACGTCTTCAGCGCGATTTATGCCTGCCAAGTGAACAACTACATCAGCCCCCGCCAATGCCGCATCCAGCGTCGCATCATCATTAAACGCCTTCCTATCAAGTGCAATAACTCCATCTTTCCAGTCCTCAAGGACACTCAAATGACATCTCAAATGCCATCCCAATAATCCGGCCGCACCGGTAATCACCGTCTTCACAAAAACTCCCTTTGCATCACCTATACCATTTTTTACATCAGATAAAGCTAGTGCTGAACTACATCTAGTCAGCGGCCTAGCGCCTCTTGTACTTCTGGCAGAGACAGCAAAAGAGCCTTCAGCTCGTCCTTCGTCAACTGGTAAGTATTATGGGAATGATAATCTTCCGTGCTCGCTTCGTCAGCATCCCCCTCGGTAAAGAATTTTGCGTAGTTCAGATCACGGTTATCATAAGTGACCCGATAGTAATCACCCATATCTTCAGACCGGAGTAACTCTTCTGCACTCGCGAGAGTTTCGTAAAGCTTCTCTCCATGGCGCCAGCCGATACAACGAACTTCATTATCCGCATCAAATATATCAAGCAGCGCCTCGGCCAATTCCTGCACGGTACACGCAGGCGCTTTTTTTATAAAAATATCACCCTGTTTTGCATTTTCAAAAGCAAATGAAACAAGCTCTATCGCATCGTTCAGCGAAAGCATAAAGCGAGTCATAGAAGGCTCGGTAATCGTTAATGGCTTCCCCTCCTTTATTTGCTTAATGAACAAAGGTATCACAGACCCCCTTGAGCACATCACATTCCCATAACGCACGCAAGAAATTATGGTATCGTCGTTACCCAATTGCCTGCTGGATGCCTGCGCAACCTTCTCCATCATCGCTTTAGACATACCCATCGCATTCACAGGCATAACTGCTTTGTCTGTACTTAGGCAAACAATATTTTTCACGCCCGCCTCTATAGCACTATCAATAACATTCTGGCTGCCAATTATATTAGTTTTTACGGCCTCCATCGGAAAAAATTCACAAGACGGCACCTGCTTTAATGCCGCAGCATGAAAAGCCAGATCAACGCCCTTCATCGCCTTATCGACAGCGGCACGATCTCTAATATCGCCGATATAGAATTTTAACTCCGGGCGACTATATGAAATTCTCATTTCTTCTTGCTTCGCCTCATCTCTACTTAAAATCCTTATATCTTGATAACCCTCACCCAATAGTTTATTCACCATTGTTTTACCAAAAGAACCCGTACCACCAGTAACTAGCACAGAATTACTACCCTTTCGCATATACGACCTCAACCTACCATTTCTAAAGAAAGTATAAAATCAACCAAAATATCAGACTGCATATTATTCAAATAATACTCATACCCATTTGCACCATATTCCGCGAGTAATCCCGAGGCCTTCATATTGAAAAATTTCACCAAAGCAGCATGCATTGCCTCAACATCGCCTGCAGCCACCCCAATACCTGCACGAGCCTCAATTTCAATAAATTCAACAAAGTCTGACTCTGCCTCAACACAAGCCAATACCGGAATCCCAGCCGAAAAATAATCTATCACCTTCGACGGAAAGGTTGGCACACTCGCACAAGGAACCGTCACGACCAACCCCACATCACAATCAGAAAGGAAGTTTTTATATTCTTTTCTTGGTACTCGACCGAGACAACTCAAGCACCCAGAACCATCAACACCTGAAATATAATCATCAACAACCCACTTTAACTCACCATCACCTACAACAAACATATCAATAGGGCTACGAACCTCATCAATTTTTTTTGCAAGTTTGACGATATCTTCCACTCCGCGCCCTCTTGCCAGCTGCCCACCAAAAACAACTTTCAACCTATTCCCGCTAAAGCTAGGGAAAGGAGCTTTATCTTGAATTCCCTCAACCCTACCCCAAACAGGAAAAACAAATGCCCCACCTTTAAATCTGGGATATGTCCGAAAAAAAAACCGAAGATTCGCCTTGCTCATCAAGCAAACGTAATCGAACGACTCTATAGTTGACCTCTCCAACCAAGAAAAAATTTTTAACAGACATCGACTCTTTATTTTACCAATTTCGTACTGATGTATTGGGAAAAAATCCCATAAAAAAAACACACTAAACCCTTTTTTGTTTTTAATAGACAACAACCTTGAAACCGGCCAAAAGATCGAGCCCACCGAAAACGAGAAAATAAAATCATATCTCTTTTTATTAAGCATGGAAAAAAAGATAAAATAAGAAATTCCGAAGAGAAAACTAGACATTCGCAAAAATTTATTTCCCACAAAAACAGGAAATGCCCTTATCGAAACCTTATTCGAAGAAACATGCTTACCCAAGGACCACCTTCCCGATAGATCCATAAGAAAAACATCTACCTCAACATCTTTATCGCGAAGAGCGCCGACCAACTCATCAATCAGCCACGGGTCTTCTCCTGCCTGAGAAAACCTCTTCGCAAGAATCAAAGCTTTCACTATTTACTGAACCCCTTAAGAATAATTTTTGAAAACATAAAAACCAAAAGAACACAAAAGCCAAAATACACATCCAAAGACTGAGCAAGCTGAAGTGTGGAAGGCATGTAAACCATCCCTAAGAAAGAGTATGAAAAGACAGCCAACGATATCAAAGAACCATTCAAACAATAATCCCGGTAAGATGACCAGTACACAAAACCAAAAAAAACAAACACCAAAGGCGCCGCGAAAAGCGGAACATCATTCCCAATCCAAACCAAGCCCGACGACCACTTCCCCGTATCCGACCACCCAAACTCTTGAAGCCTTGATGTCAGCGGATAACCAGATTCATAGCCCACGATAGAATTAATAACAGCCCCCATGGGCCGAGAATGCGACAAAAAATATTCAGGAAAATATTCAATGTTTATAGAAACCTGCAACCCATGTAACCCTTGAAGCAAATAATATGAAAAATAAGAAATAAAAAAATCAAACCCTGACAATACTTCGGATACATTTTTACATCTAGCCAGACCATCAAAGCATATGACCTCATCGATACCGACACGATCAGACTTCCTTAAATAAAAAAGAAACAAAACAAGACAAGCAAAACCCGCTCCAGCGAGAAACCTCTGAACGTTTTCCCTTAGCCTTAACTCTCTGGTGGCAAGCAAAACCAACGCAACAGAAAGCACAAGTATCAGAATATCAAAACTCTGCTTATCAGTGCCTCTAAAAACGGAAATAATAAAATAAACAAAGAAAACCCCAACGACATATAGCACGCTTAACTCTCTTCTCAAGACCAAAGCGATAATCGCGGGAACAGACAAAACAATAAATGGGGACATAAAAAGCTGAGCAATCAAAAACCCAAGCCGACCATCTCTCCCCCTAGAAATCACCTCCTGAAGATTACGGTATGCTTCGCCCTGATTTCCAACAAGATACCAAAAATCTAGCAGCCCTTTCCCTGTATACACGTAAACTGAGAAAAAAGAAAACAACAAGAAAATCGCCAATGAAAATTTGACAACTGACGCTTTAATTTCAAAACCAAAACATGGAAGCCTAAACCTATCCCATATTACGCTAGCTAAGAAAATACCAAGCAAAAACATTATCCCACTGAGTAAAAACAATAAGAAAACAACCCCTCCATTTTCTCCCGCGAACTCCAGCGGCCACCCAGACAAATAAAATGCAGCCAAAAAAACGTAATACAGCGGGAACAAAATGACTAGAAATACATTAACCTTCACGATTTCGTCGCCGAAAAAAACAACCCAATCCCTTCTTTGTAAAGCATCATCGCAAACCCCAAACTAGGAACGACCATCATCACTCCCGAGTACATCACTGCACCAGCCACACCCTGACTTACCACGAGGTAATAACCCGGAACAACCATCCCGACCCCCAAACACAGCAAGGTGACGAAAATCTTCTTTGACTCACCTGCCCACAGGAGCATATACACAGAATACCCAAAAGCCGAATTAAAAAATTGAAATACCGCCATACCTACAAGTTCGTTTTGAAAAACAGCATATCCATCATTGAAAATCATCAACACCTCTTTGCCAAAAACGGATATTGCAGCAACCAAAAAACCAGACACGAGCATAATTATCTTTGCGTTTTTTTTAATGACCAAATTTATATCTTCTCGCAAGCCATCAACTCTCATCACCACAAGCTTATTAGCTGAAACAGATAGCAGAACCAAAAGAGGGATAGTCATCAGCGTCGACACCCTCATCAAAACGAAGAATACTGAAGCCCCAAGGAAATCATCGCTCAAATATAACATCCAAACCGGCACCCAAACGAACACATAAGCGGCGACTGAGTACAGCATATTCCAAAATGCCACCTCATTTTCATTCCTCAGACCTAATTTAATCTCTCTCCACAAACCTTTCCTTGACAATAGAAAAAATGAAATCCCTGCTCCCGCAAAAAAATAGCTTATAGAGGCATTAAAGCCCACCAGATAGAACACACAAAAAAAGGCCGGAATTGCACCAGTTTCAAGAAACAGTCCGACCACAGCCTTATTTATAGACTTGTAATAGGACGAAAAAATCACTGCGACTGAAAAGAAAGGAAGAGCCAAAATTATGTAATTTACTTCATTAAATATCCAAGAAGTTACAACAAACCCAATACATGCAACCAGAACAGAGAGAGAGATGACGAAGCTAACCGCCTCAACCAAAATAGCTTTTGCGTTACCAACAGGTACTTTTTGGATAAGATAATTATCCATCCCCCACCGTGAAAAGATCGAAGCCGCAGTGATCAAGGTAATGTTTAGGAAGAATAAAGCGGCGCTCTTTTCATTCTCGAACCTTGCCACCAATGCACTAAGACCCACTGTCGCGCACAAGGCCAACCCTCTGCTTAAAAATGGCGCAACCTTAGAAAACAAACTATCCCTATTCATCGCCTGACACCAACTGAGCCCCAAATAAACCAAGAATCATTGAACATGCCCGCCTCACTCGCCACCAAGCATTTTGCTTTAAGCTGCTGGCGCTACACTCACGCTTATACGCACCTGCAGCACATTTCAGTATAAGTCGCTATAAACGATCCAGCCTCATTAGCGCAAACCCCAAACGCCATCACTTTTTTACAATTATCCAGCACAACGAAATATTGATTGATACACTGACCGCGCAGCTCTCTCATGCACGCCGTTCAGCGCGACCCGCACTCCTAGTACGCTCATCAAACCCAATCTTGAATTGCAATAAACGCAACAGACACCTTGAATATCGACACAGCCACCAGAAACTTGGCAAGGGCTTTCTATCGCATCACACTCGTGCCCAAGGAATCGGCGCGAAAAAACACACGCAAACAGCTGGATGCCCCAGCCCCACCATATACACATGCCACGAATGCCTACATATGGTTACTGATAATGTAAACCCTACATATTCTCGAAAGTCACTCGCTGCATTTCTTGCGCCCCTTACCTAGTAATCCACACTCGACATTTCCTTTTTTCTCCGATACTTTGGTAGCTCTGGTAATTTTCCTTGAAGGCGGAACGAGCGAGGGTTCCTAGAAAGGCCCGCATTTTGCGCGATATCGGCGAGAAAACCAACCCTTAATTACTAACGCAATCCTTATGCATCCTATCCAAGCCGCTTAACGAGATAAGCCGCATACCTTACGCAAAGGCCACCTGCAGCTTTTATGCCAGCCTTATACTGCTCTTGTTGCTAAATCAGCAGACTCCACCCACATTGCTGGCGAAGCATAATGCAAGATAACGACAATTTTGTGACTCCAACTAACAGCTAGCTCTATTTCAATGACGTCAGCACCCACAACTGACTTAAGAATCAGGTTTTGAGGCCCAAGGCACGACGAGGGGCTTTACGACCTGTTTTTTCACGATCGCTCCTGGCTACAAATTTTCGACACATAGCTATTCGCGACTGGAGTCGCTCCAGCAATGCTAGTGGCTTCGTATCGCGGCTGTAGGTCAATATTGGCAATGTCGTGACATTGTCACAGTTCGTTGGCATGATCCTTGTCCTTCTCACCACGTCACGCGTATCATTGCGGCGCATTCGCCTGTTTGGAATATTGGCGTTGTGAACAGCGGCGTGGGGTGTTCGCGTAATTACTAAAAAGGATGGAATTCCAAGGCATGTTGATCGGCCAGCGGTGTAAAGCGTTTTCTTTGTCTGCCTGTTTACTGGCCACTAGTGCTGTGGCGCCCTCTATTGCCAGCGCAAAGCCTTGGATTGGGCCAAACGAGCTGGATTTGCGCCACCATATTGAGTTGCTATCCAGCACCGGCATTATCACCGCGCCAACCACTCAATGGCCACTGATGTGGGGCAGTATTTTACCTGACCTGAAGCGTGCCCAGGCCCGCAATATTAGTGCGCTGGAACGCCGGGCACTGGACGCTTTGCTGGCCCGCTTTGAGCAGGAGCGCAAACCCTTTAGCGCCAGTATTGAACTTGCTCACAGCGAGCAGGAACGTCGATTTTTAACCGGCTTCGGCGACAGCAACAATGCCCCCGAATACGGCGCTGTTTCCGCTGAATTTATGAGCAGCAGTTGGGCAGGCGAGTTGCGCCTTAGCTATGACATTCCTGATGCGCCGCGCGAACACCGCCGTTTAGATGGCAGCTATCTTGCACGGGCCTTTGGCAATTGGGGCGTAACGCTGGGCGCCATTGACCGCTGGTGGGGCGCTGGCTGGCAGAGCAGTTTGTTGCTTTCCAACAATGCGCGGCCGGTTCCAGGCATTAGCCTGCAACGTAACCGCGCCCATGAATTTGAAACGCCGCTGTTGAGCTGGCTTGGCCCTTGGCAACTCCAGGCCTTTATTGGACAAATGGAAGAAGACCGCAGCATACCGCAAGCCAAGCTGTTGGGGCTGCGCGTATCAGCAAAACCGACACAATGGCTGGAGGTTGCTGCCAGCCGCACTGCCCAATGGGGCGGCGATGGCCGGAGCGAGAGCCTTTCTAACTTCAAAGATGTGATTATTGGCAACGTTGATAACAACCCTTCGCCACAGAATACAGATGACCCGAGCAATCAGCTTGCCGGCTTTGATATAAAAACCTTGTGGCAGACCCCCTGGGGTAACCAAGGGTTTTACATACAGCACATAGGTGAAGACGAGGCAGGGCTGCAACCCTCCCGGCTCATGCACTCCTTTGGTGCAAATGGATTAATTGGCATAGCGCACCATCGGCTGCACTGGTTTTACGAGGTGACCCGAACTACCATTGGCGCCGTTATTGGCGACGAGCGCCCCAACCTAGCCTATGAGCACGGCACTTACTCAACTGGCTATCGCTATAAAGGCCGGTCATTGGGCGCAAGTATTGATAACGACAGCAAGCTGGACACTTTTGGCTTGGACTGGATGCTTCCTGACGGTAGCCGCTATTCATTACGCTACTCAGATGTTTCTCTGAATATCGATGGCGGTGGCAACGCTCGCTCGCTGGCAGGGCGGAGTAATGGTGAAGGAAGCTCATTGGAGTTGAGTTATCACTGGCGGTGGGCAGGGCTAAACACCGAAGTCGGCTATTTAAAGGTAGATGACGGCTTACGTCTGTACGGTCGCGAGCAAGGCGTGGAAACTGCATTTATAGAAGCTAGCTATCGCTGGTAACCAATACTATTGCGTTCACGCAGACAAACGATATGGAACACAAACGATCTGGCTGAAAAATGGTCAGTGTTTACTGCAAGGGTTAGGGAATGAAGTTTAAGTTTTTGGTGGCTGGAGCGCTGGTGATAAGTAGTACCGCCTGTACGGTAGTGCCGGGTAGTAACATGAGCCGTATGAATTCGGTATGGTTTGACGATACCCCCGAGGACTATGCTCCTGCCGAGACTGAGATAAAATATATTCCCATTAATGCGACAGTGCTGGCGCACCTCAATCGTGACAAACAGCTCGAAGCCTTTAACCAACACGCCTTCCACGCCCAATTAACCGACTATCAATACGAAATTGGTGTTGGCGACATCCTGACCATTACGGTGTGGGAGCATCCTGAGTTGACCATTCCTTCTGGCTCATTCCGAAATGCCGAGGAGAGCGGCAACGAAGTAAAAGCAGACGGTACGGTTTTTTACCCTTATGCAGGCAACCTTCAGGTAGCTGGACTAACCACCGCAGAGGTAAAAAAACAGGTTACCGAGCGACTTTCTTCGGTGATTAAACGCCCGCAAGTTGATGTGCGCGTTGCATCATTTAAGAGCCAGCGCGCTTATATTAGTGGCGCTGTGAACACTCCGGGTATGACCCCGATAACTAACGTACCGCTCACTTTAATTGATGCCATTGAACAACGTGGTGGCCTGGCGGACGATGCTGCATGGAGCGAGGTACGCTTCACCCGCAATGGCAAGTCTGAGGTTATATCTTTACGGTCTCTCTATGAGCAAGGGGCATGGAGTCAGAACATTGTTCTTAAGCATGGCGACCAAGTGCACGTGCCCCGCAACGATGCCGATAAAGTATTTGTGCTGGGTGAAGTAAACCGCCCACAAGGTATTGCGATGTCTCGCACTGGCACCACCCTCGCGGAGGCGCTGGCTAGCGCGAATGGTATTAACGAGAACAAGGCCGATGGTCGAGGCATTTATGTGCTTCGCAATACTGGTATTACTGAGGGCGAAAACCGCGAGCCAGTGTATACGGCAACGGTATACCATTTAAACGCCGCCTCCGCTGTAGGGTTTATGCTTGCTGATAAGTTTGACCTTGAACCCCGAGACATCGTTTATGTATCCCCGGCGCCAATTACACGTTGGAATCGTTTCTTGAGCCAACTGCTTCCTAGCATCATTGCTACCGATACCATTGGTGATATTGAAAATACGAATTAAGCTTACGGCCGAGATGATGCGTAAGTTATCCGTTGCAGCATCTGCTCCTATCTATTGTTTGGAAAAAAAATGAGTATAGAAAACTCTTCAGGGACCCCTAACCGTCCATCACAAGCTCAAACTGATGAAATCGACCTGGGAGCACTCGTCGGCACGCTCTGGGATTCAAGGGCGCTGATTCTTTGTATTACATTTGTATTTTCGTTCTTTGGCATTGCTTACGCGCTACTGGCAACGCCGATTTTTAAGGCGAACGCCGTAGTTCAGGTAGAAGAAAAATCGCCAGGCTTGCCCGGCTTAAGTGAGATGAATGAACTGTTTGCCGGTGAATCTGCGTCCTCTACCGAAATAGAACTGATTAAGAGCCGCAGCGTGCTGGGAAAGGCCGTTGATACGCTAAATTTAGATATTGTTGTTGAGCCCAAATACTTCCCAATTATTGGTGAGGCCCTTGCCCGCCGCGCCCCCAAGAGTGGTGAAATTGCTGCCCCTATCCTGGGGCTGAGCTCTTACGCTTGGGGTGGTGAGCAGATTATCGTTCGCGAACTGGAGGTTCCCAGCTCTGCCTACAACAAAAGGCATTATATCGTAAGCGCTGGCGAAGGAAACTTCATCTTTACTGACGCCGATGGCAACGCTCTGCTAACTGGCATGGTCGGTGAGCGTATTAGTGAGGGTGGCTACTCGCTGTATGTTGCTGCACTAAATGCCCGTGAAGGTACGCGCTTCACCCTCACAAAGAAACGCCGTCTTAGTGCTGTGCTTTCATTGCAGTCTTCACTAGGGGCGTCTGAGCGCGGTAAAGACTCGGGGATTATCAACCTTTCATTCGAGCATTCATCGCCACAATTCGCTGAAAATGTATTGAATGAGGTGGCAAAAAACTACCTGCGCCAAAACGTTGAGCGCCAGTCCGCCGAAGCATCGAAAAGCCTCGAATTTTTGCGCGACCAGCTGCCTGGCATTAAGCAAGACTTAGAAACCGCTGAGCAGCGTTTTAATAGCTATCAGGTTGAAGTGGGGTCGGTAAACATTACCGCCGAAGCAGAAGCACTGCTAGACCAAGTGGTTGAGTTAGAAACGAGCATTGCAGAACTCCAGCTAGAGCAGGCAGAGCTTGACCGCAAGTACACACGGGATCACCCCACCTATCAAGCTTGGCGCGAACAAATGAGCGAGCTCAGTAAACGCAAAAATGAACTGAGCGGTCGTATTAAAAATCTTCCGGAAACCCAGCAGGAGCTAGTGGGCCTGAAGCGCGACTTAGAGGTGGGTACCGAAATTTATACGCAAATGCTCAACAATATTCAGGAGCTGGATATTGTTCGCGCAGGTACTGTGGGCAATGTACGCATTGTTGATGACGCAGCAGTAAATATTGAGCAGCCCGTTAAGCCCAAAAAGGCACTTATTGTTATCCTGGCTACGATGTTAGGTGGCGTGTTCTCTGTGGCGTTAGTACTGGTGCGCGCCGCTCTAAATAAGGGCATTACTAATCCCGAAGACATCGAGGCTATTGGCTTGCCGGTGTATACCAGCATTCCGCTTTCCGATGAGCAGCGTAGGCTCGATGGTGCGGGCAAACGTCGCCAAGCCATTCGCAAGAAACAGAAGAACCAGCACCCACACGACTTGCTGGCCCACAAAAACCCGACCGATATCGCTGTAGAAAGCCTGCGCAACCTGCGCACCAGCCTGCACTTTGCCATGCTGGAAGCTGAAAACAATGTGATGATGATCTCCGGCCCCAGCCCCAATGTGGGTAAGTCGTTTGTTTCCGGTAACCTTGCGGCGGTAGTTGCCCAGGCGGGGCAGCGCGTACTGCTGATCGATATGGACCTTCGCAAAGGCTATATGCACAAAATGTTTGGCATGCAGCCAGATAATGGCGTGAGCGACGTATTGGGCAAGCGCATTAGCGTTCAAGAAGCGATAAAACCGACGCGCGTTGGCGAGCTGTTTATCATGCCTCGTGGGGTGATTCCTCCCAACCCGTCAGAATTATTGATGAGCCAGCAACTGACTGATCTGCTCAACGAAGTAAAAGAACAGTTTGACCTGGTTATTGTCGATACCCCGCCAATTATGGCCGTTACCGATGCCGCCATTGTGGGCCGCCAGTGTGGCGTGACCATGATCGTTGCCCGCTTTGGCCTGAACCCGATTAAAGAGCTGGAAGTGACTAAACAGCGCTTCGAACAAAACGGCATTACCGTGAAGGGCGTTGTCCTTAACGCCGTAGAGCGCCGTGCGTCGGGTTATGGCTACGGCTACGGGTATGGTTACTACCACTACGAATACAAGTCGGATAAGTAGTACAGGCGCGGCGCGGCCTGCGTATTGTAGGAGCGGGCCTGACCGCGACCAAATCCCATCTGTGCCGTTCGTGTAGGAGCGGGCCTGACCGCGACCAAATCCATCCGAGCCGTTCGCTCCAGTAGCCCTCAGGCGGGCTGGCCACAGCACTCGCTCTGCTCGCGGACCACGCTGTCCTACAATAACCACCGCATTGTTCATGCAGGACTACGCAGGTGCGTAGGGGCGGGCCTGACCGCGACCAAAATCCTTGGCCTTGTTAAGACTTACGGTATATAGTTGTACGGCATTTCCGTACATGAGGATGCCCGCATGGACACCATTAGCGTAAACAAGTTTAGAGACAACCTGAAAAGTGTTGTAGAAGAAGTAGTTAGCCGGCATGAGCCCCTCAAGGTGACGAGAAGGGCTGGCGAGGCATTTGTGGTCATCAGTGCCGACGACTGGGAGCGAGAGCAAGAAACTCTTTACGTGCTCCAGAACAAAGGCCTAATGCAGCAAATTGCCGACTCCCTTGATACCCATACCCGCAGCCAAGGCTACAACCCGACTGACGAGCAAATGAATGAGATCACTGGTATTTGAGGGGAATACCTGGGAAGTCTATGAGGCCGTGCGCGAGAAAGATAAGCGCTTGCACAAAGCCTTATGTAAATTGCTCAGAGAAATGCTGCGATCCGACGACCCCTCTTCCGGCTTGGGAAAACCCGAGCCACTGAAACATAACCTTTCCGGCCTTTGGTCAAAACGGATTTCACAGAAAGACCGGTTGATATATCGGTTCGACGATAAATCCATTTATATCTTCGCCATTGGTGGGCACTACGACCAGCCATAACCTGCAGCTCGGCGCGCGCCATGACCGAAGGGAGTGTCGTAGGTAGTGGGCCTGAGCGCGACCAAATCCATCCGTGTCATTCGCTCCAGTCGCCCTCTAGCGGGCTGGCCACAGCACTCGCTCCACTCGCGGGCCACGCTGTCCTACAAGGACCACACTGTCCTACAATGAACCTGCCTTGGCCGTTCGTGTAGGAGCGGGCCTGACCGCGACCACCCCCCATCCGTACCATCCGTGCCATTCGCTCCGGTCGCCCTCAGGCGGGCTGGCCACAGCACTCGCTCTGCTCGCGGGCCACGCTGTCCTACAAGGGCCACGCTGTCCTACCATGAACCTGCCTTGGCCGTTCGTGTAGGAGCGGGCCTGACCGCGACGTGCCGTTCGCTCCAGTCGCCCTCAGGCGGGCTCCTACAAGGGCCACGCTGTCCTACAAAAACCACCGTTTTATTCATGCAGGGCTACGCAGTCAGGTGTGTAGACCGCTATACCCCCTGAACTATAAATACACCGCATCCCACAGCGCATATTGACCGATATCGTCAACCAATCCTGCGCGAATCGGGTTGGCG
This sequence comes from Spongiibacter sp. C9W, assembly GCF_057370015.1. Taxonomy (NCBI): domain Bacteria; kingdom Pseudomonadati; phylum Pseudomonadota; class Gammaproteobacteria; order Cellvibrionales; family Spongiibacteraceae; genus Spongiibacter; species Spongiibacter sp. C9W. The sequence goes on along the minus strand of NZ_CM170672.1, from coordinate 2,457,202 downwards.
ATGATATATCGCGCCGCTGCGCGCAGGTCTTCGTCGCAGCGCAAGGCGTGATCATAGAAACCGGGTTGCCAGATTTTTGCTGAGGGGCGATTTAGAGTGTGATTTATCTGTTTGGCAGATTCGGTTTTAACTCGCTGAACGACTTCTGAAAGGCTTCGATCTTTTAGCTCAAAAAGCCAGTGAAAGTGGTCAGGCATTACAACATGGGCCAGAGTATGTGCGTAGGGTGACGAACAGATTGATCGTGAAACGCAACGACCTAGCTGGAGGTTGTGGAAGAGACTTTGTCGCTGCCACGTCACCGTTGTGACCATGTAGGTTTGGCCCATTATTGAGCGCCGTCCCGTTCGTAGCGCATAACCACGCGATATTTTTTTCGGCATGAGCACGTCCTTGTGTCAGGCATTTTTTATAAATTAGCAGTTTTGTTGAAAACCTGCCTTTAGGGCCGCTATGAAACCATTGTAATTCGCAGTTTTATTGGGCCTGACCGAGATTGATTCCACACACTACCGTTCGTTCCGGTCGCCCTCAGGCGGGCTCCTACAAGGGACACGATGCCCTACACCAAAATGTACGCCAACCGTAGGAGCGGGCCTGACCGCGATTGATTCCACGCTCTACCGTTCGTTCCGGTCGCCCTCAGGCGGGCTCCTACAAGGGTCACACTGCCCTACACCAAAATGTACGCCAACCGTAGGAGCGGGCCTGACCGAGATTGATTCCACGCTCTACCGTTCGTTCCGGTCGTCCTCAGGCGGGCTCCTACAAGGGACACACTGCCCTACACCAAAATGTACGCCAACCGTAGGAGCGGGCCTGACCGCGATTGATTCCACGCTCTACCGTTCGTTCCGGTCGCCCTCAGGCGGGCTCCTACAAGGGTCACACTGCCCTACACCAAAATGTACGCCAACCGTAGGAGCGGGCCTGACCGCGACCGGTTCCGCTCAACCGGTCAATTTATGGTATTTGGCGAGGAGTTGTTCTTCGGTTTCGATGTGGTTGGGGTCGAGGGGGATGCAGTCTACGGGGCAGACTTGCTGGCATTGGGGTTCGTCGAAGTGACCGACGCATTCGGTGCAGCGGGCGGGATCGATTTCGTAGATTTCCTCGCCCATATAGATCGCTTCGTTAGGGCACTCTGGCTCGCATACGTCGCAGTTGATGCATTCGTCGGTGATCAGCAGTGCCATGCTATTGCCGTTACTTGCGTGAGAAGCGGGCGTTGAGTGCCACCATGACGTTGTCGGGCACGAAACGTGAAACGTCGCCGCCCATGCTGGCAATTTCGCGCAGCAGTGAGGAGGAGACGTAAGAGAGGGACTCACCAGGGGTCAGGAATACGGTTTCCAAATCCGGTGCCAGCGCGCGGTTCATGTTGGCTAACTGCAGTTCGTACTCGTAGTCAGCCACGGTGCGTACGCCGCGCAAAATACTGTGGCAGTTTTGCTCTTGCGCCAGTTCCACGGTCAGTCCGGTGAAGCTGCACACTTCGATATTCGGCAAATGGGAAAGCGCTTCGGCACACAGTTCCATGCGCTCTTGCAAGGCGAACATCGGCTGCTTTTTCTCGCTGTTCGCGACGGCGAGCACAACGGTGTCGAACAATTTGCTGGCGCGCTCTACCAGATCGATATGACCGCGGGTGATCGGGTCGAAAGTACCTGGGTATACGATGCGTTTCATAAGTCACCGGATTGCAATTAAGGCGGCAGATGGTATCGAATTCACCGAATACGAACAAGCGCGGCGCTCAGGCTTCTTCCCCGGTCTGGTAGAGATCGTCCCACCTGGGGTTAATACTGTCGATTAAGGCGGTTTTGCGGCGGTGGGAGTATTCCTGGATTTGTTTCTCCCGCATATAGGCCTGTTCGAGGTCTTCAAAAAGCTCAAAATACACGAGCTCGAATACCTCTTTGCGAATCTCACCCAAGGCCTGGCGATAGTCATGGAGGTGTTGTCGTAAATTGGCGGCTACACCACTGTGCAGGCTGCCACTTTCTCGGTTCGCTAAAATATACACAGCGGGGAGCTGTTCTAACATCGTAATCCCTTCCCTAGGTCGCTATCGTTTGCGTCTTATTGTTATGGTTGTACCGATCTCGTTTCCTTCCCTGGATACCGACACCAATTCGTGGCGCGCGATAACGGTTCGGTATCGCAAGTGAAACTGATCATAAACAAAGCTCGCGCGCTATGTCACCCCTTGACAAAATTGTGAGGCCACCACTGGGTTTGCGCTACACTGGCCCACGGCGAGCATTTCCCACCGCTGCACTGGAGGATAATTTGTTGAAAGCGCACAAAACCTTGCTGACGTTGCTTTGGTTATGCCTGGGCACGTTCGCCCACGCCAGCGACCCCCTTATTGTTCCGGAAGCGGCGAGCGGCTTTGGCCAAATTAAGTCGGCGCGATACCAAACCGCCATGGCGGTTACCGCGAACCCTCATGCCAGTGACGCCGCGAAATGGGTGCTGCAAAAAGGTGGCTCCGCGGTCGACGCGGCCATTGCGGCGCAATTGGTGCTCGGTTTGGTTGAACCGCAGTCGTCTGGCATTGGCGGCGGTGCCTTTATGCTTCATTGGCAGGCACAGCGCGGGGTGCTGGAGAGTTGGGACGGCCGGGAAACCGCGCCAGCCACCGCCAACGACACGTATTTTTTACAGGCCGATGGCACGCCCATGCGTTTTTTCGACGCCGTGATTGGCGGCCGCTCGGTGGGCGTACCCGGCGTATTGGCAATGCTGGAATCGGCCCATCGCGCTCATGGCAAACTGCCTTGGGCGACACTGTTTGAGCCAGCAATTCGCCTTGCCAAGCAGGGTTTTGCAGTATCAGAACGCCTGCATATTCTGCTTGAGCGCATGCCGAAGGTGGCCGTAAACCCCTATATTCAACGCTACTTTTTTACGCGCGCCGATGGCAGATGGCAGCCTAAGCCTGTGGGGCATGTACTGAAGAACCCCGCTTACGCTGCGACACTAGGTCGCATACAAAAACACGGCAGCGAGGACTTTTATCGCGGAAAGCTTGCCCAGGCCATTGTCGATGCCGTTCGCAATGACCCAAATAGTGCCGGTGAACTCACCCTGCAAGACATGGCGAATTACCGTGCGATCAAGCGCGACGCACTGTGCGCGCCCTTCCGGGAGTACTCGGTATGTGGCGCACCGCCGCCGTCGTCAGGGGCAACCACGGTACTGGCCATTCTGGGAATGCTAGAGGCATACGAACAACGCATGGGCTTGCGCGCCGATTGGCAGCACGGTTTTATTGAGGCCTCGCGCTTGGCCTTCGCCGACCGCAACCACTACGTGGGCGACCCAGCTTTTGTCGAAGTGCCCAGCCAAGCAATGGTAGACAGCGACTACCTGCGCCAGCGCGCAACGCTAATCGATAACGCCGCCGTCCTCACAGACGTGAAGCCCGGCAACCCGACAGCAGCCCCCAAACGCCGCTCGGCCTCGTCGCCTGAACTCCCCTCCACCACCCATTTCAGCATTGTTGACCGCTGGGGAAATGTGGTGAGTATGACCAGCAGCATTGAAACTGCCTTCGGCTCCCGCGTGATGGTAGGGGGTTTTCTACTGAACAATCAGCTCACGGACTTTTCATTTTCGCCGCTGAGCAATGACGGGGCGCTGGTTGCCAACCGTGTTGCCGCTGGCAAACGGCCACGCTCGTCTATGGCTCCCACCATTGTGTTTAAAAACCAGCAACCTGTTTTGGCGCTGGGTAGCCCCGGTGGAGCGCGTATTATCGACTATGTTGCAGCCAGCCTGTACCGCATTCTTGCGCTCAATATGCCCGTGGCCGAGGCCATCGCCGAAGGCCATATCATTGCCATGGGGCGTGGCGTGGAGATGGAAAGCGGCAAAGCCGACCCCGCCACGGTGGCAAGGATGCGCGGCAGAGGCCACCCCGTGGCACTGCGCGACCAAACCAGCGGTCTGCATGTAATTCACCTTACCGAGCAGGGCTTACTGGGCGGTGCCGACCCCCGGCGCGAGGGCAGTATTGCCGGGTTTTAAGTCGTCATTATGGCTCGCGCGATAAACCAGCCGAGAATTTTGTAGGAGCGGGTCTGACCGCGATTGATTCCAACCCCTAGCGTTCGTTCTGGTCGCCCTCAGGCGGGCTGGCCACAGCACTCGCTCCACTCGCGGGCCACACTGTCCTACGAAAAACACCGCCCTGTTCCAGCACAGCCTGATCCGTGCCTCATACCCTGTATAACAGCGTGCCCCGCGACCGCAGGGAGTACTTTGCGTAAGTCGCTCCTACGAAAACACGCTAGGTAGTCAGGCACGTAGGAGCGGGCCTGACCGCGATTGATTCCAATCCCTAGCGTTCGTTCTGGTCGCCCTCAAGCGGGCTCCTACGAAAACACCGCCCTGTTCCAGCACAGCCTGATCCGTGCCTCATACCCTGTATAACAGCGTGCCCCGCGACCGCAGGGAGTGCTTTGGGTAAGTCGCTCCTACGAAAACACGCTCCGTAGTCAGGCACGTAGGAGCGGGCCTGACCGCGACCCAAACCCACCCCTACCCTTCGCTCCAGCCGCCCTCAGGCGGCACTCGCACTGCTCGCAGCTAGCGCTGGCAGCGTGAGCAAAAAACGGTACTGCGCTGGGCCTGGCGGATTTCTTTTAGTGCCCCCGAGCAGGTTGGGCAGGGTAAGCCCGCGCGGCCGTACACTAGTAGTTCTTGTTTAAAGTAGCCGGGGCGGCCATCCCCGCCCACAAAGTCTTTCAGGGTGGTGCCACCTTGGGCAATGGCTTTTTCCAACACTTGCTTTACGCACGTGACCAGGCGCTGGTAACGCGCTTTGCTGATACTGCCTGCCTCTCGGTCCGGGCGTATACCTGCCATGAACAGTGCTTCATTGGCGTAGATGTTACCCACGCCGACAACCACCCTGCCGTCCATCAGCAGGGTTTTCACCGGAACCTTACGCCCCTTTGCTCGGCTGAATAGGTAATCGGAATTAAAATCCTCGGACAGCGGCTCGGGCCCCAGGTGCGAAAGTAAATGGTGTTCTGAGGCTTCGCCGCCAAGCCATAACACCGCGCCAAAGCGGCGGGGATCGGTGTAACGAAGTAGTTGACCGCTGTCGAGGGCAAAATCCACGTGATCGTGCTTGGCTGCGGGCGTTCCGGCTGGCACAAAATACAAACGCCCAGACATACCTAAATGCACCATGAGACTGCCCCGGTCCATTTCGACCAGTACGTACTTCGCCCGTCGAGTCACGCTGTGAACCGTTTGGTTGCGCAGTAATTCGTTGAGCTTGTCGGGCACCGGCCAGCGCAGCTGCGGTTGACGCACCGTTGCCTGAGTGAACACTCGCCCCTGTAAGTGGGGGCGAATGCCCCGGCATACCGTTTCGACCTCTGGAAGTTCTGGCACAGCGCTACCTCGTATTTGCGTGGGCCAATTCTACCGAAAATATTGCTGATGATCTTTTGAGGTTTCGCGCGACGAATCTTCGCGACTAAAGTCGTGCTTTATGCAGTGTAGGAGCGGGCCTGACCGCGATTAATCCAACCCCTACCGTTCGTTCTGGTCGCCCTCAGGCGGGCTCCTACAAAAACACCGCCCTGTTCCAGCACACCACATGATCCGTGCCTCATACCTGCAGGAACGGGCCTGACCTGCGCTATCCAATAATGACTTATGGCGCTGAAGCCGCGACAATATCGCTTTTTTGGATACGCGTATTCCTATGTCATCACTGTGTTTATTGGGCGTCGATACAGGCGGCACGTTTACTGATTTTGTTGCAGTGGATGGCAGCGGCATACGCTTGCACAAATGTTTGTCGACGCCGGACCAACCCGAGCGCGCAATCTTGCAGGGTATTCGCGCACTGGGTCTGGAAGACCGCATCCAAGATGGTTCGTTAACCGTGGTCCACGGCTCCACGGTGGCCACCAATGCCGCGCTGGAAGGAAAGGGCGTGCGCACGGCATATATAACAAACCGCGGCTTTGCGGATGTGCTCGGCATTGGCCGACAAACCCGCCGCGAGTTGTATAACTTGTGCCCGCCCCCCGTCGCGCCGCCGGTTCCCGCCGAGCTGTGTTTGGAGGTGGACTGCCGGGTGGATGCCCAGGGAAAAGTATTGAAGGCTTTGTCCCCTTCAGAGCTAGAGACACTACGCGAACAACTCGCCGAGCTACAGCCCGAAGCGGTGGCGATTAATCTGCTGTTTTCCTTCCTGAACGACGCCGACGAGAAAGCCATTGCTGCCGCCCTGCCCGACCACCTGTTTTGTTCCCGCTCCAGCGAAGTACTGCCGGAATACAAGGAGTATGAGCGCGGCATGGCAACCTGGCTCAATGCCTGGCTGGGGCCAAAGGTGCAGGGCTATTTGCAGCGTTTGCAGGCGGCCATGCCACGCACGCCGCTGGCAATCATGCAATCGTCCGGTGGCACCTTAGATGCCACTAACGCGGCAAAACGCGCGGTAAATTTACTACTTTCCGGGCCCGCCGGGGGCTTGGCAGCGGCCCGCCAACTCGGCCGGATACTGAACCGGCATGCACTGATTACGTTCGATATGGGCGGCACATCCAGCGATGTCGCGTTGATTGATGGCGATATTACCCTGACCACCGAGGGGCATATCGGCCCTTACCCCGTCGCGGTACCGATGGTGGACATGCACACCATCGGCGCTGGCGGCGGCTCTATTGCTCACTTGGATGAAGGCGGTCTGCTGCGCGTTGGTCCGGAATCGGCGGGTGCCTCTCCCGGCCCCGCCTGCTACGGCAAGGGCGGGCTGCGCGCTACAGTGACCGATGCCAATGTGGTGCTCGGCCGCTTACCCGATGACGCCCGCCTGGGCGGAAAACTGCCGCTGCAACATGACGCGGCAACGGCCGCCGTCGCGGCCCTGGCCAGTGAGCTTGGCTTGTCGGTAGAAGACACGGCCGCCGGCATTATTGATATTGCTAACGAGCACATGGTGCGCGCCTTGCGGGTCATTTCCCTGCAGCGCGGCTACGACCCCGCTGAGTTTAGTTTGTGCTGCTTTGGCGGCGCCGGCGGTTTGCATGTTTGCGCGCTGGCCGAGGCACTGGGCACCAACGAGGTCATTATTCCCAATTATGGCGGGGTATTTTCCGCTTTGGGGATGCTGCTGGCCCCGCGAGAGCGACAGCTTTCCCGAACGCTTAATCAGGCCCTGGCCACGCTTTCCAGCGATGCATTAGCGCAAGCCTTTGCCGACCTTCGCGATGAAGGCCAGAAGGCCCTCACCGATGAAGGGGTAGCAAGCGACGCCATACAGGCACAAGCCAGTTTGGACCTGTGTTATCAGGGGCAGTCCTACACCTTGAATCTGCCCTTTGACGGCAGTATTGAAGACTGCGAAGAAGCCTTTCACCGCGCCCACGCCAAGCGCTACGGCCACCGCTTAGGGCTGCCGGTACAGTTGGTGAACTTGCGTCTTGCCCTGCGCGCCCCCGCCGCATTACAGGCACTGCCGCCACACCAAGGGCAGGCGCAGCGCGAACCCAGCCACCAGCGCGTTGCCTTTATCAGCCAGCCGGTGCCCCGCTACCAACGCGAACAGCTGCAGCCCGGCGACGTACTGGCCGGGCCCGCGCTGATCTGCGAGGCGGTGGCCACAACCTGGCTGGCCGAGGGCTGGCAAGCCCGGCTCGACCCACAAGGCCACTTGCTGCTCAAGCGCATCGCGCCATGACATCTGCGTTGGCTCACGCTACAGTGAAAGCCGTCACCCACGGTTTTACAGGCTTTTATGTCGGCAAAACACGCTCCTCCATCGCTCTTTGAGCGCGGCATTAGCCGACAACGCATCGCCGATGTTCGCGAGCGTTTTCTGCAGCTGAACGCCGAGCGCTTGCTGCGCACTCGGGCGGCCCTGCAGGAACGTCAGCGTATTCTGTTCGACCTGGTTCCTCTGTTGTTCCATGTGAACCACCCCTCTCTGCCTGGCTACAGCAGCAAAGACACGCCCTGCGGCATCGACTGCTTTGAGCCAACGCCCAAACTGGTGGAACGCGCGCAACAATACATCGCCAGCGGTTTTCACTACCGCCCCCCCGAACAACACCTGATCCACAGCATCTTCATTATGGGTTCCTGCGGCAGTATCGCGCAGGCCGAAGACTCCGACCTGGATGTTTGGCTGTGCCATCGCAATGCCCTGCCCAGTGAGGCACGCAAGCAGTTACAGGAAAAAGCCGAGCATATTAGTCAGTGGGCCGCCGAGCTGGGCCTGGAACTGCACTTTTTCTTAATGGACAACGAGCAGTTTCGGCGCGGCAAGCGCGAGCGCTTAAGCGCCGAGGGCGCGGGTACCAGCCAGCACTATTTGCTGCTGGACGAGTTCTACCGCAGCGTGGTGGTGGTTGCCGGTCGCTATCCAATTTGGTGGCTGGTGCCGCCGGAAGAAGAGGAAAATTACGACGAATACACCGCCCTGCTCCACGCGCAACAGCATATCGGCCCCGATGAGTCGATTAACTTCGGCGGTGTTGCCGCCATTCCCGCCGGTGAATTTATTGGCGCGGGTGTGTGGCAGCTCTACAAGGCCATTGCTTCGCCTTACAAAGCACTGTTGAAACTGCTGCTTACCGAGGCCTACGCTCGCCACTACCCTAACGTGCAGCCGATCTGCCTCGCCTTAAAAGAACGCGTGTACAACGGCGAATGCGACGCCGACCAGCTCGACCCCTATATCCTTGTATACCAACGCTTGGAGCACTACCTGTCAGAGCGTGGAGAGAAAGACCGACTGGAGCTGGTGCGCCGCGCCTTTTACTTCAAAACCGGGTTACACCTGTCGCGGCCGGCGGCGAGCAAGCAAGTCGAGCGCCATCAACGCATGAGCGTCCTCGCCAGCCAGTGGCACTGGCAGTCGGAGACCTTACTCAACCTCGACACCCGCCACCGCTGGAAACTGCGGCGTGTGCGTGACGAACACCGCTTTTTGGTGGCGGAGCTGACCAACAGCTACCGGTTTTTGCAAGATTTCGCTGCCCACAGCCAGCAATCAGCGCTAATTAACTCAGAGGAAATGACCCTGCTCGGCCGCAAGCTCTATGCCGCCTTCGAGCGCAAGCGGCACAAGGTAGAGTGGCTCAACCCCGGCATCGCCCCCGACCTTTCCGAGCAGCAGTTGTATTTCCACACCCTTGGCTTTGGTAATCAGCGCCGCTGGACAGTGAGTGCCAGCGCCCGCCACGACTTCGAGAGCGGCGCCGTACTCAAGGAAGACGAACATCTTAGCGGCCTGTTGTGTTGGTGTTACTGCAATGGCTTGGTCAAAGAGAATAGCCGCCTGCGGCTTAGCAGTCGCAGTCAGGGCGTGAGCGAGGTCGATTTAAACCGCCTGGCCACCTGGCTGCACGCCCACTTACCCAAACGTCTGCCCGCCGCAGACCCTGCCCAGCACACCGCTTTTACTCGCCCCAAGGTGCCACTGTACACCCTGTTTTGCATTAACCTCGGGCAGGACAGCCTCAGCCAGCTCAGCAGCCAGGGCATTGGCCAGCACAGCAGCTGCTATCCCGTGGCCAATGTGGAGATGGTGGTGTTGAACAGCTGGGGAGAAGTATCGTCGATGGCCTTTACCGGCGGTGAGGCCCTGCTCGACACGCTACATGCTTATCAACAGCTGACGGTCGCCGCCGCCAGCGGCAGCTCGCCGCCGAAAATCGACATACTGTGCTTCAATGACCCGGGTGAACGGCTGGCGCGGCGACTGATGGGCCTGGCTGCGGGCGTGCAACCCTGCTTTGAAAATACCGAGGCCAACACCCGCTATATTCTGAAACTGGCCGATGGCTTTCACATTCTGCAACAGCGCAATAACGAGCTGGATGTGGTCAATGCCGACAGCTATAGCGAGCTTATTCAGTGCCTGGAACGCGGCCAAAGCCGCTTTAGCCCGCTGCGCATGGATCGCCACTGCCTGCCCAACTCTGCCCTTGCCAGTATTATCGACACCTGTCGCAGCGACGACTGCTATATTTTTGTGCACCTGCGCGCGACCTTGGTGGATATTTTTCTGCGCGATGAACGCGGCTCGCTAATCTATCTGCCGGCCGAAAGCAGCGCCCCTGACGCGCTGATTTATCAGCTGCTGCAATTTCTTCAGCATTCACGCAAGGAGCAGGGGCTGCGCCACCGGGTGCGGCTCTACAAGCTCATTCAGCACGACGGCCGCTGGCAGAGTCGCCCCCTTCAGGCACCGCCAGCACAGCAATCGCCGCTGTATCTGGAGGCCACCGCCCACGCCCGTCAGCGCGCTCGCCCGGTATTTGATGTGCGCTGGAACAACCAGCAACTGTATTATCGCGATGAGGGTGCCAAGCTGTTTACCCGGCTGGCAACCCAACTGGTGGAGCGCTATCCGAAACAGCGGCACTTTGCGATTGACCGGGTGAATCTGGGGAATAAACCGCCGCAGCAAACCACGGTGTACATGCGCTACAAACGCTATTTGGAAGAGCTTATCCAGCGGGAAGTCGACAGGCTCCACACCGCGTAGCGGCGTTAAATATCCAGCGCCTCGCCGATTTGATCCTGCGCACAGCGCTGCAATAATTCACTCAGCGACTGCTGCTCGCGCTGACAGAACCATTGCTGGCCATCCCAACTAAAGTGATAACCGCCGCTGCGCGCCGCCAACCACAGCTCACGATTCGCCGCCTGCCGACTAAAAATCAGGGCGCTGCCATCCGGGCATGTCAGCGTTAACACGCTGCCGGCGATCTCGCAGTCTACGTCGACCGACAACGTATCCACGGCGTCCTCAATCGTCTCGTAGAGGGTGTCGAGCACATCGTGAAATTCCACTTCATTCATTGCCATCACATCCTGAAAATTTGTCGGCCAGTATAGCAAGCTCAGCTCGTCACCGACGAGCGCTGCGGTGCATCCAGGCGCGGGCAGCGCTATACTACGCGCTTATTTTTTCGGGGGTGTATTCATGACCGCGCAACGCCGTATCAACCTTGGCTGGGCCACTGCACTGCTGTGCCTCGCTCTAGCCGCGTGCGGACAAACCGGACCACTGGTCTTGCCCAGCGAAGACGCCGCCCCCGCCAGCCCTCAGAATTAGAGATTACGCATGACTGCATTCCACTACCAGAACGGCGAATTATTTGCCGAAGACGTTTCACTGCGCGATATCGCCCAACACTATGGCAGCCCTTGCTATGTGTATTCGCGGGCCTATCTGGAGCAGCGTTTTACGGAATACAGCGACGCCCTGCAGGGTCAGGATCACCTTGTCTGCTATGCGGTAAAGGCCAACTCCAACATTGCCGTTTTGAATGTTCTGGCCCGCCTCGGCGCCGGTTTTGACATTGTCTCGGTCGGCGAACTGGAGCGGGTACTGGCCGCAGGGGGCCAGGCTGATCGCGTTGTGTTTTCCGGTGTCGGTAAAACCGCAGAGGAAATGCGCCGCGCGCTGGAAGTGGGTATTTACTGCTTTAACGTTGAGTCCGAGGCCGAATTAGAGCGCCTCAACGAGGTGGCTGGCGAATTTGGCAGCAAGGCGCCGGTTTCCATCCGCGTAAATCCCGATGTCGACGCCAATACCCACCCCTATATTTCCACGGGCCTGCGCGACAATAAATTCGGTATCGATATTGCCCGCGCCCCCGCCGTCTACGCGCGCGCCGCCAGTCTCGAACACCTGGACGTGAAGGGCGTTGATTGCCATATCGGCTCCCAGCTCACCGACACCAGTCCCTTTCTGGACACTGTCGACCGCTTGCTGGCCCTGCTCGATGAGCTGGCAGCGCAGGGCATTCAGATCAAGCATTTGGACCTGGGTGGCGGCCTGGGCGTGCGCTATCGCGACGAAGTTCCCCCCTCCACGGCCGACTATATTGCCGCTATTCGCCAGCGCTTGGGCGACCGGGCGGTGAAACTGATGTTTGAGCCGGGCCGCTCTATCGCCGCCAACGCCGGTGTGCTGCTGACCAAGGTGGAGTTTTTGAAGCTCAACCCGCACAAGAATTTCGCCATAATCGACGCGGCCATGAATGACATGCTGCGCCCCTCGCTCTACCAGGCGTGGATGGATTTACTACCCGTTAGCCCGCGCAGCGACGGCGAAGCCCGCCTGTACGACGTGGTGGGGCCGGTGTGTGAAACCGGCGATTTTCTCGCCAAAGACCGCGAGTTGCGCATTGAAAGTGGCGACCTGTTGGCACTGGCATCGAGCGGCGCCTATGGATTTACCATGAGTTCCAATTACAATAGCCGAGGACGCGCCGCAGAAGTGATGGTCGACGGCGACCAACACTACCTTATTCGCGCGCGTGAAACTGTCGCCGACCTGATGCGTGGCGAAGCCGTACTGCCGGAGTAAACTCCGCACGCTGGCCCGCCCAGCAGCAGTGGCCCCCGCATCGTTGAACTGCGCCACCGGCGAGGCGCCGCACAGGACATACGATGCAGCTACGCTTTACCAAAATGCATGGCCTGGGCAATGATTTCGTGGTTGTCGATCTCATTACCCAGCGCTTCAAGCTCAAGCCCCACCACGTTCGCAAAATTGCCGATCGCCATTTTGGCATTGGTTGCGACCAGGTATTGGCGGTGGAAATTCCCACCCAACCCGAGGTGGATTTTCGCTATCGAATCTACAACGCCGAAGGCAGCGAGGTGGAACAGTGCGGCAACGGCGCACGCTGCTTTGCACGCTTTGTGCGCGACAAGCGTCTGACCGGCAAACCGCGCATTCGCGTGGAAACCCTCGCCGGTATCATCGAACTGGAAATTACCGAAAACCGCGAAGTGCGCGTGGATATGGGCGCCCCGGTGTTAAGCCCTGCGGACATTCCCTTCGACGCGGCCGAGCAGGCCGTCGATTACGCACTGGAAATCGACGGCCAGACCTGGCAGGTCGGCGCCGTATCGATGGGCAACCCTCATGTGGTGTTGCCCGTGGAGAATGTCGACACCGCCCCCGTTGAGCGCGTTGGCCCCATTGCCGAGAGTCACCCGCGCTTTCCCCAGCGCGTAAACGTCGGCTTTATGCAAGTTGTCGACCGCCGAAATATCCGCCTGCGCGTCTTCGAACGCGGTGTTGGCGAAACCCTGGCCTGTGGCACGGGCGCCTGCGCAGCCGTTGTCGCGGGTATTGTGCAGGGCCGGCTCGATAATCAGGTGAATGTCACATTGCCGGGCGGCAAGCTCAGCATCGACTGGCCGGGGCCCGGGCAGCCCGTTATTATGACGGGGCCCGCGACCACGGTCTTTGAAGGGCAAATTCAGCTTTAGCGGCACGCCAGCCAGCAATAATAAGGATGCACTGTGGACACAGCCAAACCTAAAGAAGACGGTCTCCCCAGCGAAGACGATGTTGCGCGCTATCTGCGAAACCACCCCGGTTTCTTTTTGCAGAACGAAGACATTCTGGCCGAGTTAAAGCTGGCCCATCACAGCGGCAAAGCCGTCAGTTTGCTGGAGCGCCAAGTGGAAGTGTTGCGCGAGCGCAATATGGATATGCGTTCACGCATGAGCAACCTGCTGGACAACGCCCAGCACAACGACGTGATTTTTGAGCGCAGCAAGGCGCTGATTCTCGGCATGCTGGAAGCCCGTCGGCCAGAAGAATTGAGCAACACCCTATGCCGCCGCCTGGTGAATGATTTCGATATGATCGACTACGCCAGCCTGACCTTATTCGGCGACCCATCAAAAATGGGCAACGCACAACTGCGGGTGGTCAGCCCGGAAACCGCCCAACAACATATCGGCAGCTTGTTGCGTGGCGGCAAGGGCGTGTGCGGTGTATTGCGCGGCGAGGAGTTAAGTTTTCTGTTTGGCAAACACGCCGACCACATTGGCTCGGCGGCGCTGATTCCCATTAAACCGGGGAATATCGACGGCGTATTGGCCATCGCCAGCAAGGACCCACAACATTTCAAATCCAGCATGGGCACCCTCTTCCTCGACTACATTGCCGAGGTAATCAACCGGGTATTGCCGAAACTGATGCGCGGCCCGTTTATTAGCTAAGCGTCGCGCTCAGGCCCGCGCCTACTTATCGAGCTTTTTCAAAAATACCTGCACTTCGCGCTCAGTTTGTTTATCACCCTTGCGCGCGGCGGCTTGCAGGGCCTGCTGCCAAGCCGCGCGGGCGGCGGGGACGTCGCCAAGCTGCTGGTGAGCGCGGCCAAGCAGCTTCCAAGCCGCTGAGTAATCGGCGTCCTGTTCCACACAGCACTGCAAGTGCTCAGCCGCTTCAGCGGGCTGTTTGTCATCGAGCAAGGCTTTACCCAAACCGAACCGCAGCATGGCGCTGTCTTGGCCTCGCGCCAGCATTTTACGCAGCGCATCGATATTCATGACTGATGGCTCAAGTGCGGCATTGGCAAATCCGGCAATTGCTGCCCCTGCAAAAGCAGCCCTTCGCGCAACATCGACGCCGCCAGATCGGCGTCGCCGAGATGTTCCAGCAAGCGCGATAATTCAAAGCACACCGTCGCCGAGGGCGCGATGCGATGAGCGCTTTCCAAGTATTCCCGCGCTTTGCCCCACAGCTCATTGCGCAGACAAATACGCGCCAGTGCCAGCAGCAGCTGAGGGTTGTTGGGTTGTTCTTTCAGCCAGGACTCGGCAACGCGCAGCTGTCGGGCGGGGTCGTCATTGATCGCCGCAAACAACAACACCAGCTCGTCGCGCCACTGCTGTTTAATGGCAGCGCGAACTAATTTACTGGCCTCGCTGCTACGCCCCAGCGACAGCAGCGCCGGCACCATGTCTTCCAGCAGTTCGCTGCGAAGGTGGCTGCTTCGCCCCAGCTGCTGCCACCATTTAAGCAGCGGCTCGGCATCGCCACCGTGGCGCAACCGCAGCAATTGGCCGCGCAGGGCTTCGAGTTCCAACTCTCGCCGCGCCGACTCCTGAAGCAATTTCCGCTTGTTCAATTCCGGCAGTAACGCCAATAACGCCTGCCAATCACCCAGGCCGCGATAGGCACGCGCGAGCAGCAGCAGCGTTGCGGGTTGACGCTCGGCACTTTTACCCAAGCGGTTCAAGGTTGCCAATGCCTCTTCCAACTGGCCGTTGTCGAGTTGCAACTCCGCCTGTGTCAGGGCTGCCGCAAGGCCCGCTTGAGTGCCGCAGTTCTTTGCCTGGCTCAGCGCCTGGAGTGCGCCGCGCTCATCGCCCAAGCGCTGGCAGGCACGCGCTGCCAGTAAATAATTAATCAGCGGTTTGTCGCTACTGGCGCTCGACAGCAGCAAGCGCTTGGCCTGCAACCAGTTGCCCTGGGTATAGGCGATGACCCCACGGTGACTGCGTTGACGCTCGCGTTGCTGACGCCGCTGACCGCGCAGGGCGCCCAACTTGTCAGACAGGCGTGCACTGCGGCGCAACAGGCTGAACAGCAACCACACCACAAACAAGAATAGCGCCAGCAGCGCCAGCGCCACCCACAGGGTCATCTCAACGGTGGTATGGCCATAGGCCAACAAGACATAGCCGCTGTCGTACTGAATCGCCACCGCAATCGCGGCGGCAGCGGCCAGCGCAAACAGTGCCGCGAGAAACAGGATCATTGGCCCACCTCGCGCTGCCAGCGGCGGGTTTTGCTGTAGTCCTTCAGGGCCCGCAGCGACGCAGAAATATCCGGGCGCTCGGCGCGAATCTCGGCCGCTCGCAGTTCTTCCAGGGATGCAGCCAGCGCCTGACTGCCATCATTCAGCGGGTAGTAGCGCTCCAGCCATGCCAGCGCCTTATCCAGCGAGCGGCGGTACAGGGCGGGGCGCTCTGCCAACAATGCCAATTGCGCCTGCTCCAGCATCATTCGCAAACTGGCGCGCAGGGCGGTCGCCTGCTCCGGCGCAAGCTCTGCTTTGAATTTTTCATCGTGCTGACGAATGCGCACATAGCTGCGCAACTTCGCCCAAGCGCGTTCAAACCCGGCTTTCAAGCCCTCCTGCCAGGAGGCGTCTCTCGCCGGCTGCGGCTCAGCCTGATAGCTCGGAGCCTCGTAGACCGCCAGTGACTCGGCAGCGTCCGCCAGTCCTTGCAGTTGCAGGTAGGCACCCTCCAGATCAAAGCTGGAGCTGCCCTGCAAGGCAGCGAGTTCTGCCGCCAGCGCTTCCCTCACGGGGTATAACGCCGGATCATCCAGCTCGCGCAAAATAGCATCGGCACTGGCTAACAACTGTGCTGCGGCGCGACTGTCACCACTGAGCTGCAAGCGTTGATTGGCCAGTCGCAATAAATACTCGGCCTCGGCCAGCAGCCAGTCATTGCGGTCGACCGAACTGAGGCTTTGTACTTTGTCGCTCAACTGTTGAATTTGTCGCTGAACAACCGCGCGCTGCTGATCCAGTGCGCTGTCGAGTTCGGTCAGGCGTTCGCGTTGGCGGTCCAGCGCTGTCGCACTCGATTGACTGCGCTGATCAAGGCCCTGCACCTGCGCAGTGATATCGCTGAGGAATTGCGCGCTCTGCTGCTGGTTGAGGTAGATAAGTTGGTAGTACAGCCAGGCAGCCGCTGCCAGCGCGGATAGCGACACCAGCAGAGCCAGCGTTGCCACGGCGCCCGCTTTGCCAGACTTGCTCTTGGCAGCAGGTGTTTTTTGCGACGGCGTTGAAGTGGTTGGTGTATCGTCGGCGGCTACCGCCACGTCCTTGTTGTCATTTTGGGTTTCCGACATTGTGTTCTCTCTGCCACGTTTTTATCGCCGCCAGCGTCGCTGCTGTACCGGCATTTTCTGCAAGAAGGGTATGTCTAAAACCGGCCTCTTGGGCCAGTTGCTGCACCCGCGCACTGGGTAGAACCAGGTGGTACTGATCGCGTCGCGCAGCGGCAATGCGCTGGGTAAATTGCTGTAATGTGTCCCCGCTGTTCAGGCATACCAACTGAATCGACGCCGCCTCTAACTGCGACTGTAAATCATCGGCGGCCTCACCCGGCCCACAGCGCTGATAGCACTCAGCATAGTCTACCCGCGCGTTGCGTTCACGGAGTTTTTGCGCCAACTGCTCGCGGCCACCGCAGCCGCGAACAATCAACACTCGCTGCCCGTCAACCCCGTTAAACGCCGCGCTGGCCAGCAGGCTGTCGCTGTCCATCGCGCCGCCTTGTTGCGCCTCCAAGGGCGTAAGCGCGCCGGCAGGCCACGGCCAGTCATAGAGCGCTTTGGCCGTGGCAGCGCCGATGGCGTGACAGCGCACACCCAGCGGGTACTGCGGCCATAGATCATCGATCATGGCCATACCGCAGGCAACGGCGTTCACACTGATGAAAATAATGTGCTGGTAAAGGTCCAGGTCCAATAGGCAGCGACGCGCGTGCTGATAGCGCTCGTCGTTTTCGTCCAGGGGAATGATGCGCAGCAGCGGTTGCACCCAGACCTGAGCACCAGCGGCAACCAGGGCCCTGCGCAATTCTTCGTTGCGGCCCTCGGGCCGGGTGATAAGAATGCGCAGACCCTGCAGATCAGCGCTGCTGGTCACCGTAAACCGCCGCCAAAATGTCACCCGCACCCTGAGCCAGCAGTGCCTCGGCAACCGCCACACCAAGGGCCTCGGGGTCGGCCGCCGGTGCGCTTAATTCTGCGCGCAATACGCGGCTGCCATCGGGCTCGCCCACCAGCGCACGCAGCCACAAGTGGTCGTCGCGGCTGTCGTCAGTAATGGCATAACCGGCAATCGGCACTTGGCAGCCACCTTGTAAGCGCGTGTTCATGGCGCGCTCGGCCATCACTTTGGCCGCGCTGTCTGCGTCGTGCAGCGGCGCCAGCAGTTCACGTACCCAGTTGTCGTCCAAGCGGGTTTCAACGCCCACCGCACCCTGACCACAAGCGGGCAAACTGTCTTCAACATTCATATAGGAGGCGATCCGCTGCTGAAGTTCCAGGCGAATCAAACCGGCTGAGGCTAAAATAATGGCATCGAACTCGCCGTCGTCTAACTTGCGCAGGCGGGTTTGCACGTTGCCGCGCAGGCTACTGATCTGCAAGTCGGGGCGCCGGGCGCGCAACTGGCATTCGCGACGCAGGCTGCTGGTGCCCACTCTCGCCCCTTGCGGCAGGGCGTCGACGTCGGCGTAATGGTTACTGACAAACGCATCGCGGGGATCTTCACGCTCGCAGATAATTGCCAGCCCCAGGCCTTCGGGAAATTCCATCGGCACATCTTTCATCGAGTGCACGGCAATATCCGCTCGGCCATCGAGCAGTGCCTGTTCCAGCTCTTTAACGAACAGCGCCTTGCCGCCAATTTTCGACAGCGGCGAGTCCAGCAGCTGGTCGCCGCGGGTAGTCATGCCAAGCAGTTCAACCTGTAGCCCCGGGTGACAGGCTTCCAAGCGGGCTTTGATATATTCGGCCTGCCAGAGAGCAAGCAGACTTTCGCGGGTGGCAATGCGCAGCGTGCGCGAGGGCTGTTCAGACATGATTAGCGTGGGTCCGTGTAAAGCATCAGCGCCGTATCATACGCCAGCCGCCTGGCAGACTAAACCGCCCAACTCATCGGCGCGCGTCAGTTTGGCGCAAATGCCGTCCAGCCATTCATCCAGGTACTGGCGCTGCCCGGCCGCACGGCGCCGAGATAGTTGGCGCCCTGATCCCAAAATTCGCCTTCGGGAACCGCGACAGCCCCCTGCCCGGCAGGAGACTTACTGCCGACGCGAAAATCGGGAACGCGAACCGGGTCAACCGGCACGCTGAACTCTGGCGAGATGTCGCGGCGCGCCAGCGAGGCGAAATACGCCGCTTCATCAAAGCCGCCGTCGTCGTCTTGCTTGCCGAGTTCTTCAATAAAGTGACTGCGACCATCGCGACCGTTGTTATACAGCAGCAGGCCGCCAAAGCTCATCATTCCCGTCGATAGCCGGCTGGCACTGACGCGCCCTTTGATATCGATAGTTTCACCGGAGAAGCCGCTGATAATCATATTGTGAAAGTGGCCGCCGGTGCCGCGCCGCAGAGTCATGGCGCGCTGGTATTTATCGTCGCTGTTAAGCGACAGCAGCGTTACATTGTAGAACTGCGGCTCGGAGATTGGCTGGGCATCCTCGCGGCCATTGCGGTTGTCTGCCTCGATGGCATTGTCACCCATACCCGGATACTGCAGCACCTGCAGAAACTGCACGCGGCCGCGCCACCCCATATCCCAGTCCAGCGAGTCATCGGCAGCGCCACTAATGAGGATATGCTTCATATCCACCGTGCCGCCAAAAATCTCTATGCCGTCGTCGGAAGCGCGATGCACCTGCACGTGGCGCACAATGGTATTGCTGCCGCAGCCCCCCAGCGTTAAGCCGTTGAGTTCGTTATTGGCATACACCTCATACCCCGCGAACTCCACGCGCACAAATTCCAGCACGCCGCAGTTATCGCGGCTGTCGACACCGCCGAACATCCCTCGCGTATCGCTGGTCGGCACCCCTTCTACCTGAGCATCCAGGGTATTCACCGGCGCATTGCCGAGCAGTACCAGACCGCCCCAGTCGCCGGCCTTGCGCGCCCCTTCCGGCTGCGCACTGGTAAAGACAATCGGCGCATCAGCGCGGCCGCGCGCCATAATTTGGCCATCGCGGGTGACCACCAGGGCGCTACCGGGCTGTCCCAGCACCACGGCACCAGGTTCGATCGTTAGCGTGGCAGCGGCCTCAACATAGACAATGTCGTCGAGAATCCACGTTTTGTCTGCCGTCCACACGTGATCGCCGTGCAGGGAGCCACTGACAAACTGCTCGTGTCCGCGCCCCAATACCCACCATAGCGATACGGCGAGCAACAGCGCGGGCAGCAGCAACCACAGCCACCAGCGCCGAGAGCGGACGGCCTCTTCGGCCGGCTGCTGCGACTGCCAGTCCATCATCTCGGCAATGTCGGGGTTAACGGGTTTGCGCGAATGCTGGGAGGCACGCAGCTCGCCATCGGTATTGATCACTCTGAGGCTGCGCCCGAGGTCACGCATCTCCCGATGACGGCTCATCGCCGCTTCGTTGATCAGCTCGCGACGGTAATCCGAGTCGCGCAGCAAGGTGTCAAAATGAATACTTCGGCCGTCCTGGGCCTGCTCAAAAGCAGCTTTTAGTTGCCACAATTGCTCCACTAATTTGGCGCGCGGCGCAGTCGCCTGGGTCATGGCGGATCCTTACTTCACAGGAGTTTTCGGCACGCGAAATTATGGCCACGCTATATTACATAAACGTTACGGCGGTGAGTGGCAGCCCCGGCGCAGACAGCCAGCGAGAGCGCGGTAATTTCTGCTATACTCTGCCGCTTTTCCGATGGGCTGCCCGCGCAGCGCCCAATGACACAGGACCTGTTTGCAATGAGTGACAAAGAGCCGGCTATCAAACCTTGGGGTGGGCGTTTCAGCGAGGCCACCGACCAGTTTGTTGAGCGCTTCACCGCGTCGGTGAGCTTTGACCAACGCCTCTACCATCACGACATCAACGGCTCGCTGGCCCACGCGGCCATGTTGGCGAAAGTCGGCGTACTCAGCGAGGACGAGCTCAAGCAGATCCAAACCGGCCTAGAAGAGATTCGCAGCGAAATTGAAGCGGGCGAATTCAACTGGTCGGTAAGCCTTGAAGACGTGCACATGAATATCGAAGCGCGCCTGACCGACAAGATCGGTATTACCGGCAAGAAACTGCACACCGGCCGCTCGCGCAATGACCAGGTCGCCACCGATATTCGCCTGTACCTGCGCGACGAGATTGGCAGCATCTGCAGCGAAATCACCCGCCTGCAGCAAGGTCTGGTGGCACTGGCGCGCCGCGAAGCCGACACCATCATGCCCGGCTTTACTCACCTGCAAACTGCCCAGCCGGTGAGCTTTGGCCACCACATGCTGGCCTGGAATGAAATGCTGGAGCGCGACTTTGGCCGCCTGCAGGACTGCGCCGCGCGCCTGAATCAAAGCCCCCTTGGCGCCGCCGCACTGGCGGGCACCACCTACCCCATCGACCGCGAATACAGCGCACAGCTGTTGGGCTTTGACCGCCCTACCGAGAATTCCCTGGACTCGGTAAGCGACCGCGACTTCGCCATTGAATTTGCCGCCGCTGGCAGCCTGATCATGACCCACCTGTCGCGCTTCAGCGAAGAGCTGGTGCTGTGGACCTCGGCGCAGTTTAATTTTATCGACCTGCCCGACCGCTTCTGCACCGGCTCCTCGATTATGCCGCAGAAGAAAAACCCCGATGTGCCCGAGCTGATTCGCGGCAAAGTCGGCCGCGTTAACGGTCACCTGATCAGCCTGCTCACGTTGATGAAGTCCCAGCCGCTGGCCTACAACAAAGACAATCAGGAAGATAAAGAACCGCTGTTCGATGTGATCGACACCTTAAAAGACAGCCTCAAGGCCTACGCGGATATGGTGCCGGCCATTACCGTGAATGCCGACGTTACCCGCGAAGCCGCGATGCGCGGTTTCTCTACGGCGACCGATTTGGCCGACTACCTGGTGCGCAAAGGCCTGCCCTTCCGCGACGCCCACGAGGTGGTTGGCAAGTCAGTGGCCTACGGTATTGCTCAGAGCAAGGACTTGTCTGAAATGAGTCTGGAAGAGCTGCAGCAGTTCAGCGCCGACATTACAGACGACGTCTTTGACGTGCTCACGCTGGAAGGCTCTATCAACGCCCGCAACCATATTGGCGGCACCGCACCTGCCCAGGTACGCGCCGCCGCTGATCGCGCAGAAACCCGACTGCAACAGCGCTAAGTTCGTCGGCGGGCGTCCTGCCCGCCGCGATTCCCCGCTTCTTTAAAAATTCTTATCCACTGCCGCGAGGGATTTCTCTCGCTGCGGTGTTACATTACTACTGCCCGCGACACATCCATCTCTTCATCTCGGGCGTAGCACACCAGGAATGACAGGAGTCCTCACCATGTTCACTGCGCCCCGCGCACGCGTAATTGCGTTTTGCCTGCCTCTACTTGCCGCGCTTAGCGCCTGCGAGCCCAATGCGGCGGCCACCCCCGGCCAGCGTCCCGCCGCCGCAGTAAAGGTGCAAACACTCGCCCCGCAAACCATTGAAGAGCGGCTGCCTGCCATCGGCTCGCTACTGGCCAAGGAATCGGTGCGCATAACCAGCACCGTCAGCGAAAAAGTGCGCGCCCTGCATTTCGACGAAGGCCAAGACGTGAAGCAAGGTGACTTACTGGCAACACTGGAACAAGCGGAAGAGCAGGCCCAGCTATCGTCGGCGAAGGCCGACCTGGCCGAGCAGCAGCGGGAAATCCGTCGTCTGAAAAACCTGCTGGCCACACAGTCGGCCGCGCAAACCGAATACGACCAACGCCTGAGTGCCCGCGACCGCGCCCAGGCCAAGATCGCCGAGGTTCAGGCGAAAATTGATGAGCGCACCCTGCGCGCACCCTTTGGCGGCGTGACCGGTTTGCACAATGTTAGCCCCGGCGCGCTGGTGTCGCCGGGCGACAGCATAACCAGCCTCGACGACCTAAGTACCATGCGCCTCGACCTCAACCTGCCCAGCCTGTTGCTGCGTTCACTCAGGGTGGGCATGCCGGTGGATGCCCGCAGCGATGCCTTAAATAAAACCTTTCAGGGCAAGATCGTCGCCATTAATCCGCGCATCGACCCGCTGTCGCGCAGCGTAATGGTGCGCGCCCACATTCCCAATGGCGACGCCACATTAAAACCCGGCATGCTAATGAGAGTGTCGTTATTGAAAGACAAGCGCGAGGGTATTGTCGTGCCCGCCGCGGCTCTGCAGAGTATCGAAAATCGCCACTATGTCTGGCTGGTAGACGGCGAGCAAAAGGCCGAGCGTCGCGAGGTAACACTGGGCACCCGTCTGGTTGACGGCGTGGAAGTGGTCAACGGCCTCAGTGCTGGCGAGCAGCTTATTAGTGAAGGTTTCCTGATGCTGCGCCCCGGCAGCCCCGTCACCCCGCAGGAGTCATAAGCCATGTTGCTGTCAGACACTGCGGTAAAGCGCCCCGTCTTTGCCACCGTTATTAGCCTGTTGCTGGTCGCCTTTGGCGCCCTGTCATTCGAACGTCTGGCGCTGCGCGAGTACCCGGATGTGGACCCGCCTATCGTCTCGGTCAGCACCAACTACACCGGCGCCTCAGCCGAAGTGGTCGAGTCGAAAATCACCCAGGTTATCGAGGATCGCATCTCCGGCATTGAGGGGATCAAAACCGTATCGTCGACCAGTCAGGATGGCTTTTCGACGATTAGCATTGAATTTGAACTGAGCCGCGATATCGACGCCGCCGCCAACGATGTGCGCGACCGCGTGGCCGGTGTGCGCAACAACCTGCCCGAAGAAGCCGATGCCCCAGAGGTACAAAAAGCTGACTCGGACCAACGGGTGATCATGTGGTTTAACCTCACTTCCACCAAAATGAATACCCTGCAACTGGCCGACTATGCCCAGCGCTATCTGGTGGATCGGCTGTCTGTGCTGGATGGTGTTGCACGGGTGCGGGTGAGCGGCGGGCCGGAATATGCCATGCGCATTTGGCTGGACCACGAGGCGCTAGCCGCCCGCAACCTGACCATTGGCGATGTCGAAAATGCCCTGCGGCGCGAAAATGTCGAGCTGCCAGCCGGCACACTTAAGGCGCGCGACCGCGACTTTGTTATCAAGATAGAGCGCCAGTTCCTCGCCCCCGATGACTTCGCCACACTGGTGCTGCGCCGCGATGACAGCGGCAATATTTTGCGCCTAGGCGAAGTGGCTCGGGTTGAGCTGGACGCCGAAGAATACCGCACTATGTTCCGCGGCAATGGCATTCCGCAGGTGGGCGTCGGCATCGTGAAGCAAAGTACCGCCAATACGCTGGAAGTGGCCAAGGCTGCGCACCGCGAAGTAAATGCTATGCGCAGCATCTTGCCGGCGGGCACCGAGTTACACGACAGCTACGACAGCTCGGTGTTTATCGACAGCGCGATCGACGAGGTCTACTCCACGCTCTTTATCGCCGCAAGCCTGGTGGTGTTGGTGATCTTTATTTTCCTCGGCGACTTCCGCGCCATGTTAGTGCCCGCAGTGACCGTGCCGGTATCGCTGATCGCCAGCTTTACCGTGCTCTACGCCCTGGGCTACACCATTAACCTGCTAACCCTGCTGGCGCTGGTACTGGCCATCGGCCTGGTGGTCGATGACAGTATCGTGGTGCTGGAAAATATTCACCGCCGCTTGCTCAACGGTGAGTCGCCGTTAGTGGCCGCCTTTCGCGGCAGTCGCCAAGTCGGCTTCGCCGTGGTCGCCACCACGGCGGTGTTGGTCGCGGTGTTTATTCCCATCACCATGCTCGACGGCGATGTCGGGCGACTGTTCGGCGAATTTGCCGTCGCGATGGCTGTCGCCGTTGTGTTCTCCAGCATTGTCGCGCTGACGCTATCGCCGGTTATCTGCTCGAAATTACTCAAGCAAGACGCCATTCACGGCCGCCTCGCCGACTTCGTCGAGGGCCTGCTGCACCGCATGGAAACCCGCTACCGCCGCAGCCTCGATGCCAGCCTGAAACGGCCGCTGCTGTCAGCCTCTATTTTGGGCTTAGCGGTTTTGGGCTGCGTGGTACTGATGCAAAAAGTCCCGGCAGAATTCGCCCCCAAAGAAGACCGCGGCGTGATCTTTATGATGATTCGCGGCCCCGAGGGTTCGTCCTTCGACTTTGTCAGCAAACACATGGAAGAAATCGAACGACGCCTGATGCCGCTGGTGGAAAGCGGCGAGGTTAATCGCTTCCTGGTGCGCGCCCCCGCTGGTCGCGGCGGCGCTGAAAGTTACAACGAAGCCTTTGCCATTATGGTGCTGGCGCCCTGGGAAACCCGCCGCCCCAACACTGCCATTGTCGCCGATATTCGCAAACGCTTGCAGGGCTTTACCGCGCTGACGACCTTCCCAATTATGCCCCAGGCACTGGGTGGCGGCTTTAGCAAGCCCGTGGAATTTGTGATTGGCGGTGGCGACTTCCAGCACCTCGCGGCGTGGCGCGATGCCATAATGGACGAGGCTCGCAATAACCCGAAGCTGCTGGGTATCGATAGCGACTACCGGGAAACCAAGCCGCAACTGGAAGTAACGATTCTGCGCGACCGCGCCGCCGACCTCGGCGTGAGTACGCAGGAAATTAACCGCAGTCTGGAAACCCTGCTCGGTTCCCGCCGGGTAACCACCTTTATGCTCGACGGCGAAGAGTACAACGTGGTGCTGGAGGGCGAGCCGGACAAACAAAACACGCCCAACGACCTCGGCAATATCTATGTGCGCTCGAATAGCAGCGGCCAACTCATTCCGCTTTCCAACCTGGTCAGCATTAGCGAGCGCGGCGACGCGGCGGTGCTCAGGCGCTATAACCGCGTGCGCGCCATCACCCTGGACGCCAACCTGGCAGAGGGCTATTCACTGGGCGAGGCACTGAGCTATTTGGAAGAGGTCACACGCAAGGTCGCGCCGGATGCCATTATCGACTACAAGGGCGAATCGCTGGACTACAAAGACTCCGGCAATGCCGTCTACTTCACCTTTGTGTTGGCGCTGCTTGTGGTTTATTTGGTACTTGCCGCCCAGTTTGAAAGCTTTGTTCACCCACTGGTGATTCTTCTCACCGTGCCGCTGGCCATTGCCGGGGCCTTGCTCGGGCTCTACCTCACCGGGCAGAGCCTGAATATCTACAGCCAGGTGGCGCTGATTATGCTGGTGGGCTTAGCCGCCAAAAACGGCATCTTGTTGGTGGAGTTCACCAACCAATTGCGCGACGACGGTGTTGAGTTTGAAGAGGCAATTAGTAAAGCCGCCGAACAGCGCCTACGCCCCATTATCATGACCGCCATCACCACCATTATGGGCGCCATTCCGCTATTGCTGGCCTTTGGTGCGGGCAGCGAAAGCCGCTACGTGATTGGCGTGGTGGTGGTCTCCGGGGTGAGTGCCGCCACCTTGTTCACCTTGTTTGTAGTGCCAATGGCGTATCGCTTCCTGGCTCGCCACACAGGCTCCCCGCAGGATGTGGCGCACCAGCTTGAGAAGGAACTGAAAGACAGCCCGGCCAGCAACTAAAACGCTTGCTGGGCGGGCGCCGCCAGTGTGTACAAACAATGGCGGCGCAGCGGCGAGCCCACGGCCAATTGAGGGTGCTCGAAGTCGTCACCGCGCTGCATGTTCAGGCGCTCCATCAATGCTCGCGAGCGCGTATTCACGACGGCTGTCATCGCCACAATTTCAGCCATATTCAGCGTAGCGAAGCCATAATCCAGGGCGGCCTGCGCCGCTTCATAAGCGTAGCCCTGCCCCCAGGCATCGGCGGCCAAACGCCAGGCAATTTCGGTGGCTGGCGCAAACGGTAAATCACTTGCCACCGTCTTCAAACCCGCAAAGCCCAGCAAGCGCGCATCGCTGCGGCGCTCCATGGCCCATATCCCCCAGCCCTGCTGCGCGTTTTGCGCCGACAACTGAACCAGCAGAGCGTCGCTCTCTTCACGGCATAAACCACGAGGAAAGAACTCCATTACTTTAGGGTCGGCATTCATCGCCGCGAAGGCCGCCGCATCCGTTTCGCGCCACTGCCGCATACACAAGCGCGGCGTCTTCAAGCCTTGCATGGTTTCGTCACCACCGATCAGTTTCATACTAAATTGCTAAACCACCGCGCTATTCTGCCCTGCTTGCCCTCGCGACAGCCAGCGGCGGTTTTCTATGTCATACCAGCGCAGCCTTTGCCGCACCGCCGCCCTTGCTAGCATGACGGCTGGCTATCCAAGCACAGCGCTGGCGCGTATAGCCGTCAGCCATTAACAATAAAGAGTGGGGAAATACTATGTCGTTAAAAGTGGTTACCTGGGGAACCGGCAACGTTGGCAAATACGCCATTCGCGCGGTACTGAATCACCCTGAGCTGGAACTGATTGGACACATTGTCAGCAGTGATGCCAAGGCCGGTGTCGATGCCGCCACCCTGGCTGAGCTCGACACGCCCTGTGGCGTTGCGGCCTCCACCGACATTGACGCGGTACTCGACCTCAACCCGGACTGCGTGGTGTACACCGCCCACTCAGAGACCCGCATGATGGAAGCGGCCAAAGACCAGGCGCGCTGCCTGCGCCGGGGCATCAACGTGGTGGCCTCGTCGCTGTTTATGCTGCAATACCCCGACAACCCCGACGTGGCCTTCATTGCCGAGCCGATCAAAGAAGCCTGCGAGATCGGCGAAGCCACCTGCTTTAACAATGGTATTGATCCCGGCTTTGCCAACGACACCATGCCGCTGGTGTTCACCGGCCTGAGCGAGCACTGGTCGAGCATACGCATGCAGGAGATCATCAACTACGCCACCTACGAACAGGAAGACACCATTCGCGAGGTGATGGGCTTTGGTTATCCGGTCGATCACGACTGCGTGCTGTTTGCACCCGGCATGCTGTCGCTGGGCTGGGGCGGCTCGGTGCGTTCGGTGGCAGCGGCCCTGGGGCTGGAGGTAGAGCGCGTGTACGAAGTGCACGAGCGCCTGCCCCTGGAGCAGGATACCGAAAATGCCATGGGCATCTTCAAGAAGGGCACCACCGGCGCCATGCGCTTTGAAGTGCGCGCCGTGGTCGATGGCCGCGACGCCATCGTACTGGAACACATCACCCGCATCACCGACGACATCGCTCCCGACTGGCCTAAGGGCAAGGGTTACAAAGTGATTATTGAAGGTGAGCCCAAAATGACGATCAGCATGGACATGGAAGACAAGCACGGCGACCACGCGGTGGGCGGCGTGATTCAAACCGCTACCGCCATCGTCAATGCCATTCCCGCTGTGGTGGAACAAGAGCCCGGCATGGTCGCCGCTTACGACCTGCCAAAGATCAACGGCAAGGGTTTGTACAGACCTGCCTAAGCAACGAAAAAAGGCGCGCTACCTCTATACCTCCAGGCAGCGCGCCTCTCGTTTATTCATCCTACCGTTATTAAATCAACGTGGTTTAAGCCAAGCGGGGTCCGGCCGCTTTATTCCGCGCCATCAAACCAGTCTTTAAAACCCAGTTCGGCGTGGGGGCCAATATGTAGCTGCTCCAATACGCCATAGCCCACTTCATCGCCACAACGTGCAACCACCGTTTGCTGAATATGAATATTCTCCAGGTTCAGCGGCGGCGCGTCGTCACAGTTCCAGCTCTCGCCCGCGATAACGAGTTCGCCATGCCATTTGCCGTGCCCCCACTCGGGGTGCATATAGCCCAGCCCTTTCATGCGGTGCAGCAATACAGGCTGAACAGTAATTTCGATCTGCTCGCCGTTTTTATGGTTCATCAGAAAGGTGCCCGACTCGGCCTGACGGGTACCGGGCTTGAATGTCAATTGGTGGCCAACGCAGCCCTGCCACAGCGTCATGGCCGGATCATTTACCGGAATGCTCTCGCCCTCTGCATGAATGGGGGCGATGGCCTGGTCGGTGTGCCACTGGTAGCCGCTGTCGTCTTCAAACCAACCGGCCAGCGTGCAACGGTTTTCCCAGTGAATGGGCAGCCACATAAAGTGCACCGCCTGGAAGCTGTCCAGCGGTGCGCCGCCTTCATACGGTGCGCCCACCGGACGAATCCCCCAGGAACGGTCTTTCAGGCCGAAGGTGGTTTCGCTGTTCACCGCAATCTTGCGACCTTCAACGGAAATACTGCCCTGCCAGTGGCCAAACTGGTCGATGCGAGTGGCGTCCATCACCACATGCCGGGCGTTGCGCAGGGTTTGCCGCCCCTCGGGAATCACCCCGGTTTTAGGGGTGAACACCAGGTCGCATTCGATATTGGTGTCGTTGGATTCAATCACCAAACGGTGGCGACCCATCGGCTCTAAAATGCTGAGTTTGAAGGGGCCAACATCCAAATCCATCGGCTCATCAGAGGCGCGACGGGAACCGTGAAAGGCGTACTGGCGGCCGTCCACCACCACGCTAAAACTGCAGTCTACAATGCCCAAATTGGGATACCGGCAAAGGCCGATGCCGAAATAAAATGCGCTGTCTTTGGCGTGGCCGTTATACCAGAAGCGGTCATAGGTGAAGCGGTCACTGGTGGCAGTTTGCGCGACCGGCTCAGCGGTTTGGTGAATGGGATAATCGTCGAGTTTACTGATCATGGCTACGCGTCCTCAGGCCGATTTTTCCGAGAGAATTTTTTCCAGATACTTCACTTCAAAGCAGCTGCTGAAATGGCTGTTAATGCTGTCTTCGTTGCCCATGCCTATCGACATACGCCCCAGCAACAACGCGAAACGCAAGCCAGCAAACACCAGGTAATAGTGAAGCTGGTCGGTATTAAACCCGCTGAGCTGCGCCCATGCCTCGACTGACTCCTGACGACTAGGGAAGCCCTCCAGCGGTGGAAAATCCAACCCGTGGCTGAACAACTCATCCATGTAAATCCACCACGCCACATCTTGCAGGGGGTCGCCCAGTGCGACCATTTCCCAGTCCAGCAAGGCGGCAACGTCGGTTTTATCCGGGCTGAAAATCACATTCGCCATTCGGGAATCACCCCAGCACAGAGCGACCGCCTGCTCTTTGGGTTGATGATCGCGCAGCCACTGTAAGGTGCTTGCGGCGACATCGTGGGGAAGCCGCTCGCCATTGCGCTGATAGCCCCACTGGTAATAATTTTCCCAGTACGTCAGCTGTTCATCGAGGCTGCGGGGAATGGCGCAGGCATTGAGGGCAGACTGGATAGCCGTGCTGCTGATGTCGAGCGTGTTCACCTGCGCCAGGCGCTTCAGGCCCGCCAACCAGAGCTGGCGGCGAGTATCCGGCGCTTCCTCGGTTACCCAGCCATCCATATGGTAGGGCGGCATATCCGGCGGAATCACCCCGTCGGTCTTTTTCATAATGTAGAATGGCTGCCCCAGCACCTCGCCGGTAAGCTCCTTGGCAACGATCTCGGGCACCGGAATATCGCTATTGGCCGCCAGCATCTCCATTACGCGGCACTGAATGCCCAGGTCATATTCAGGGAAGGCCAGGTACTCGCCACGCGGCTCAATGCGCGCCACATAAGCCGCCTCGGCGCCGCCGTGCTGAGCGTCGAAGACCATAGTGATATTCGACATGCCGGTACCCTCGGGCACACTGAGCGACGGGATACTGACCGTGTCGTCAAGCTGGGCAGACAGCCAATTTTCCAGTTTACTGCGGGTTTCGTCCGGGTTATCCAATACCGGTGTGGGGCGCTGATCGTTACTCATGCGAGGCCTCATTGTTATGTTATTGAACGCCAATGACACGATGCTAACACGAATTAGTTAACGGTGTTACTATATTTAAAAAGAAGGATAAACCATGACCCGTAACACGCGCCGCGTTGGCCGCCCCAGCAGCACCAGCAAAGAGCAGATTCTCGCTGTAGCGCTGCAACTCGCCCAACAGCAAGACCTCGCGGCGCTCAGCCTGCGGCAACTGGCAAAAGAGCTGAGCATTAGCCCCACCTCGCTATACCGCTACTTTGAAAACAAACAACAACTGCTCACCGCCATCGGCGAAAGCGTACTCAGCGTGGATGTCAGTGCTTTGCCTGCAGGGTTAAGCCACGCCCAACGCCTGGAAAAACTCCTCGACCAACTGCGCCAACAAGTACTCGCCTTCCCCGGCCTGCTGCCCCAGTTCAACAACAGCCTGCCCGCCGAAGCCATGGTTGCCACCATTGCCGCACTGGCAGAGCCCATCAAAGCCATGCAGATAGAGGACAGCCTCGCCGTGCGCCACGCCCAGTCACTGCTGTGGATGACCCTCGGCTTTGCCCTGTTCGAAAGCTCGTCCAGCCAGGCCAGTATTAGCGGCCAATTTCTCGACCTGCCCGCGCAACTGCAAAGCACCTCTCAGCACCTGGAGCTGGAGAATCACGAGCGGCTATGGCGGGAATTGGTAGAGAGGAATATTCGCGGGATTTGCTGATGGTGAGCGTTTCGCCCTTACTGGGCAACCAGCTTACTTTTCAATGGCATGCACGCGAATCATGCTTATGTAGGAGCGGGCCTGACCGCGACCTTTACCTTCAACGCGGCTAAGGTGGCTCCGTTCTGCAAGCCCTACGCAACGCTCATTTTCATTAGTGCTGATGGCTTTGGTTTTCGCCCTTGCTGGGCGACCTGCTTATTTTTTGTGCGAAAAAATAAGTAGGCAACAACAATGCCATCAGCATCTGCGAGAAAGAGCCATTCATCGGGCCATAAGTCAGAGGCCCCAAAACCTAATCGCGGTTGGAACCGCTCCTACAAGCGCTAGGTCGGTCGCGGTCAGGCCCGCTCCTACACGACAGGCAACATGCCCGCGCTGCCGAGCACGGCGGGATCTGCGCAGGAATAAGCCTTTCGGGCCATCAGGAAGGTGCCACGTAACCCAATCGCGGTCAGAGGCGGGGTTGCGCGAACGCTATTAGCGCCCGCTGGTATAGCGCTCGGCTTCTTCCGCCAGCTCTGCTTCAACTTCCAGCAGACGCACTTCTTTAAACAGGTGATGGGCCGGGGTGTGCTCGGTGAGCGCATCGGCGGCAAGCAGGATGGCAGCGGCGGTCCAGGTGGGGCGCTCATCGGGCCACAGCAGGTCTTCGACCATTTGGTAGCCGGTCCAGTATTCGCCGTTGCCGTCACGCCATTGGTGCAGCCAGCTGTAAACGTTAACGGCGCGCGCGTGATCGCCGGCGGCGAGCAGGGCCATGGTCAGCTCGCAGGATTCCGCAACGGTGACCCAGGGCTCGTCGGACACGCAACGACAACCGAGGCCGTCTTCAACGAATTCGCCCCAGCGCTTTTGCAGGTGGGCGCTGCCTTTGGCGGGCGGCACAACACCGGTGAGTACGGGGTAGAACCAGTCCATGGAGTAGCGGGCTTTGCTTTCCCAGGTGCGGTCAAAGCGCTCGGGCTTGTTGCGCATGGCGTCGCCGAGGGCGGCGCGGGCGGTGCGCCATTCGTCGCGGGGCTCGCCGAGTACAACCGAGATATTCCAGGCGCACTCCAGGCTTTTGTAGATGGAGGCGCAGCCGGTGACCAGCGCGTCTTCCATCGACTGGCCATCGGCATCGACCGCCCAGTTAATGTCGCCGTGGGGGCTTTGCTGGCCCACCACAAAATTGATGGCGCGCTGCACGCAGGGCCACATGGCTTGCAGGAACTCGCGGCGCTGGCTAATAAGGTAGTGGTGCCAAACGCCAGTGGCAATATAGGCAACGAAGTTGGTTTCGCGGCGCTCGCGGTTGTCCACTTCGCCGTTGCGATAGGCGGCCCACCAGCTGCCGTCGGCAAGCTGGCTGTCGCGCAGCCAGAAGTAGGCGCGCTCGGCGGCGTCGTATTCGCCGCCAATACTCAGCCCCATTGCGGACTCGACGTGGTCCCAGGGGTCGGCGTGACCGCCCTCAAACCAGGGGATGCTGCCGTCGGCCTGTTGCTCGCGCTTCAGGAACTCAATGGTGGCGCGGAAGAAGTCTTCCGGGTACAACCCCTTGCTGAGAAACAGTCCGCTCATGCTGCCTGTCCTTTTTCAAAATACATGACCACTGATTTACCCATTACCGGGTTGAGGCCACGCTCGACGGTGCGGGTGATCCACGGCCGATCCATCAGATCCCAGACCAGCAGTTTGTGGTAGCTCTTTACCAGCGGATTGTTGTCCTGCTCCCAGAAGGCGCATTTCAGCCACCAATAGGGGGAATGCAAGGCGTGTGCCCAGTGCCGACGATAGAAGCGGAAACCCAGGCCTTGGATCTGCTTGCGCAGCTCGCTGGCTTTGAAAATACGCAGGTGACCGCCTTCCACTTGGTGGTAGGCATCGCTCAATGCCCAGCAGATTTTTTCTGGCCAGGCGCGCGGCACGCTGGCGCAAAACAGGCCGCCAGGTTTAAGGATGCGCTCGATCTCTTTGAGCACGGCCTGATAGTCGGGGATGTGCTCCAACACTTCTGAGCAGATGATTTTGTCGAAGCTGTTGTCGGCAAAGGGCAGGTTCATGGCATCGGCATTGGCGAGACCAAAGGCGCGCTTGTCGTCGCTGCCATCAACAAAATCAGCGGCGCGCTGCTGGGCGGTTTGCAGGTCTTTCAGGCACAGGTCGACGCCTACCGCCGTGACTTCACCTTCCACATAAGCAGAGATAACGTGGCGGCCTTCGCCGCAACCCAGATCCAGCAGGCGGTCGCCGGGCTGGAGTGCAAAGTGTTTAAAATCAACCGTTTTCACTGCGTAATACCTGTTCGTAATAGTCCAGCATCTGCTGGGCGGCGCGGCTCCAGCAGAACAATTCTTCCATGCGCTCGCGGCCAGCCACTTCCAGAGCGCGCCGTTGCTCGGCGTTGCTCAGCAGCGCATCGATGCCATCGGCCAGAGCCTGGGCGTCGCGCACCGGCACTTGCAGGGCCGCGTCGCCGGTGACTTCTGGCAGCGCACCGCCAGTAGTGGACACCAGCGCTGTACCGCAAGCCATGGCTTCGCCCGCGGGCAGGCCAAAGCCTTCGTAAACCGAGGGCACGACGGCGACTTCGGCTTCATTGTAATAGCGCACCAATTGCTCGGTGCTGATGCCCGAGGCGGTGGCAATATGATTGTGCAGGCCAAGCTTTTCGATCAGCGCTTCGGCCTCGCCACCCTCGCGAATTTTGCCCACCATCAACAGCTGTAGGTCGGGGTAGCGCGGCAGCAGTTTTGCCACGGCTTCAAACAGGTAGCTCATGCCCTTCAATGGCGCATCGGCCGACACGGTTGCCATTAAGCGGCGCGGTATTTTTTTCACGCTGGGCAGCGGGCGGAATTCGTCGGTGTCGATACCACAGTGCACCAGCTGGATCGCAGCGGGCTGCATACCAAAGGCGGCGGCGATGTCTTCGCGGGAGCGCTCAGAAACGGTGACCACGTGGTGCAACTGCGGCGCAACCTGGCGCTGCATTTGGATGAAACTGTGCCAGCGGCGTATCAGCACGCGATCAACCAGGGAGTTAGCAGCCTTCAGGGCAATATCCAGGTCGCTGGTAATGGGGTGATGAATGGTCGTGACCAGCGGAAAGCCGAGCTTTTGCAGTTTGAGCATGCCAAAGCTGAGGCTTTGGTTGTCGTGAATAATGTCGTAGTGGCGACCGTGTCGCTTGAGGTATTTCACCACGCGGCGGCCAAAGCAGTAGGGCTCGGCAAAACCGCCGGTCAGCTTACTACTCCACTCGATGATATTGGTGAGCGAGCTAAGGTGATGGGGGCGCAGCGAACCGAGGCCGGTTTCAAACAGGTTCATGCCCGGCATTTTGATCAGCTTCACCCGCGGGTCGAGATGGGGATAGGGCTGCCCCGAGATCACATCGACCTCGTGACCGGCATCCACCAGAGCCTTGCTGAGGTACTTGAGGTAAATACCCTGACCGCCACCAAAGGGCGCACTGCGATAACCGAGCAGACAGATATGAAGGCGACGCTGCGGACGCGCCTCTTCAATGGGAATAACTTGGGCCGACCCGGTCGCCGCGGTGGCGGACTGGGCAAGCGCGGTTGGGTCTGATGACATAGCCGTTATCGCTGTTTGTTAGGATTGTTTCTGACGTGCCCGGCCTCTTATCGCCGCGACCGCCCTGTTCACACTGGCGGCTCGCGTGCGGGCCTTGGGCCGCCGCAGCTATTGCGGGGCATGACGCCTCGTAAGTGAACGGATTCTAACCATCGCTTGTGGATAAATCCACCGACGGCCCGTCTCGCGGCCCACTAGAGGGATTACCAGTTTGTCATGTTACACTGCCAGGCCCCGCAAAAATGCCAGGAAAACCATAAAGATGCGTGCCATTTACAGCGCTTTTATCGCCTGCGCCCTGACCGCCGCTTGCAGCAGCCAGCCCAGCCCACCGCAAGACAGGGGATTATTCACGCCGCTGAATCGCGGTGGCGACCTGAAGCTGTTTGAATACCAACTGCGAATCGCCCTCCCGCCGGTGAAACCAATTCGCCACACGGTGGACCCGAATCGCCCACAAAAACGCCCACCCAGTGACGACGAGCTGCTGAAACAGGCGCAGCGCATGCTGCGCAACGACAGCCGCCTGCAGGCCTATTGCCCCTACGGCTATATCACGCTGGAACAATACGCAGTGCTCGATGCATTGAAGATTCGCGGAGAATGCCGCTATCAGGCACCGCAGGGGGAAAGCTAATAAGGGGAGAAGCAATGCGTGAGCCGCCCGGGCAGCTCACGCACAGGGCTTAAGCGACGGGGCTTAACCACTCAGGGAATTGCTCGCGACGACCTTTGACCTGGTCAAAGTAGCGGCTTTGCAGCTCGGTGGTGATCGGGCCGCGTACACCACTGCCGATTTGACGGCCATCCAGCTCGCGAATCGGCAGAACTTCCGCTGCGGTACCGGTGAAGAAGGCCTCATCGGCAACATACACTTCATCGCGTGTGATGCGCTTTTCTTCCACTTCCAGACCCAGCTCTTTGCAGAAGGCAAAGATGGTGTTGCGGGTGATGCCGTCCAGGCAGCTGGTCAGCTCGGGCGTGTAGAGTTTGCCATCGCGAACGATGAAAATGTTCTCACCACTGCCTTCGGCCACGTAGCCTTCGTTGTCCAGCAACAAGGCCTCTTCACAACCGCTGTCCAACGCTTCGCGCAGCGCCAGCATCGAGTTGATGTAGTGGCCATTGGCCTTCGCCTTACACATGGAAATGTTGACGTGGTGGCGGGTGTAAGAGCTGCAACGCACCTTAATACCCTTGTCACGCGCTTCCGGGCTCATGTAGCTGGGCCAGTCCCAGGCCGCAACAATAACGTGAGTG
Source organism: Spongiibacter sp. C9W (assembly GCF_057370015.1). Lineage (NCBI taxonomy): Bacteria > Pseudomonadati > Pseudomonadota > Gammaproteobacteria > Cellvibrionales > Spongiibacteraceae > Spongiibacter > Spongiibacter sp. C9W. The sequence goes on along the minus strand of NZ_CM170672.1, from coordinate 2,421,483 downwards.
CGCAGGTTGTCCGCGCGCAGTCCCATGCCTTCCGAGCCGAGGAATACCATCGGGCGCAGATAGGCTTCGTCGAGATTGTTTTCGCGGACCACTTGGCGCTGCGCTCCGTTGATCACGTCTTTGTCGAAGGGCATGCTCATATTCATGATATGGGCTGAGCGGAACAGGCGGTCGGTGTGCTCGTTCAAGCGGAAGATGCAGGTTCCACGATCGCCAGCGTGATAGGCGCGCACGCCTTCAAATACGCCCATGCCATAGTGCAGCGTGTGGGTGAGTACGTGTACACGGGCATCGCGCCAGGGCACCATTTCACCGTCGAACCAGATTAGACCATCGCGATCGGCCATGGACATTGTCGTTTACTCCTGAAAATTACTGTTATGCGGTTATTGCTCGTCGAATATCTGTTGCCAGATTCGACGCACGGCGCCGCGTTCCTCTGCGAGGGCCTCACCACTGAGTTGTCCCTTTTGTTCCTGCAAGCTGGCCCGGTGCGACTGGCTACGAAACGCGATATAGGCCTCGATCAAGGCCCGGGCATCAGCCTCGGGAATCAAACCTTCTTGTTGAAGGGACTCCAGGATCCGAATATTGTCGGTGTGGTAGTGCAGTGGCGGGTGCTGATGCGACCAAGCTAAAACCGCATATTGCACCATAAATTCTATATCAACGATACCTCCAAGGCCTTGTTTGATATCAAATTCGTGGTTTTTTTCACCGCCTGACGGCAACAAGTGCTGGCGCATCTTGTCGCGCATACTCAGTACGTCTTCGCGCAGCTTGGCAAGATCGCGTTCGCTGCCCAACACATCGGCGCGCAGCTCGGTAAATTTTTCGGCCAGTACCGGGTCACCGGCCACCACCCTCGCCCGCACCAATGCCTGATGCTCCCAGGTCCAGGCCTGACCGCGCTGGTAGTCGCGAAAGGCCGAGAAGGAGCTTACCAACAGCCCCGAGTTACCCGACGGCCGCAGGCGCATATCCACTTCGTAGAGCTGACCGAGACGGGTTTGCGCGGTAAGAATATGGATGATGCGCTGCCCCAGGCGGGTATAGAACATGGTGCCATCCAGCGGGCGCTCGCCATCGCTGACCACGCCGGCGGGTACGTCGTGCACGAATACCAAATCCAGGTCTGAGCCATAGCCCAACTCGATACCGCCCATCTTGCCGTAGGCAAGAATTACAAAATGGCGGCGCGGGTCATCGCCACAGGGGGTGCCGTGTTTCTCCACCAGATTCTGCCAGGCGATATCCACGACAAATTCCATTACCGTTTCGGCGATAAACGTCAGGTAGTCGCTGACCTTCATCAGCGGCAGGCTGCCGGTAATTTCCGAGGCCGCCACCCTGAGAACATGGGCCAGGCGGAAGTAGCGCAGCGCTTCCATTTGCGCTTCCAGGTCGTCCTCGGGAATGCGCAGCAGGCGCTGGCGCAACTCGCTGCGCAGACCGTCTTTGTCGGGCACTGAGTACAGGCTGCTGGCGTCGAGCAATTCATCCAGCAACACCGGGTGCGCCGCCAACTGCCGCGACACCCAGGGGCTGGCATCGCACAACCTGACCAAGCGCCCCAGCGCGGCGGGGTTTTCCATTAACAACACCAGATACGCGGTGCGGCGCAGCACGGCTTCGATCAACGGGATCAACCGCAGGAAGGCGCGACCGCTGTCTTCCGCCTCCTGAACCTGCTCCAGCAACAGCGGCAGGAAATCGTCCAGGCGCTCCCGCGCGCTGCCCTGCATGCGCTGCACGCCCGCGCCGGTTAACAGCGCCAGTAAGCGCCGGGCGACTTCGGCGGCATCGTTGTAGCCCGCCGCTTGCAGCTCTTCGGTCAGCGAGTCGGCGTCGGGGTCGTTCAGCAGCACTTCCCAGCGCTGAATGGCTGCGCGATCGGTGCTGCTCTCCTCTTCTGGCGCGGCAATAATATTGGCAAAGTGCTCATCGACACGCTGGCGGTTTTCGGCCAGCGCCGCCGTGAAGGCCTCCCAGCTGTCAAAGCCCATACTCAGCGCCAACGCCGCCTGAGGCGCCGGTGCATCGGGCAGCTGCTGAGTCTGCTCGTCGCGCCAGGCTTGAATGGCATGCTCGGCGTTGCGCAGGAAGACATTGGCCGCCTGCAGCTCGTCCACCACCGGGGCGGGCAACAGCTCCATGTCGCGCAGCTCATCGAGAATAATCCGCAGTGGACGCTGCTGCAGGCTGATTTCCTGACCGCCGCGAATCAACTGGAAACACTGGGCGATAAATTCAATTTCGCGGATACCGCCCGCACCGAGTTTGATGTTGTTGTGCAGGCTGCGGCGCGCGACCTCGCGCTGGATCATCGCCTTCATATCGCGCAGCGACTCAATAGCAGAAAAGTCCAGATAGCGGCGGTAGGTAAACGGCCGCAGGCTGGCCATCAGGCGTTGATTTGCCGCTTCGTCACCGGCGATGCAGCGCGCCTTGATCAGCGCGTAGCGCTCCCAGTCCCGCCCTTGGTCTTGGTAGTACTCTTCCATGGCGTCGAAGCTGACCACCAGCGGCCCGCTCTGGCCATAGGGGCGCAGCCGCATATCCACGCGAAACACAAAGCCGTCGGCGGTGCGCGCATCCAAGGCCTTGATCAAGCGCTGCCCAAGGCGAATAAAGAATTCCTGATTGTCGACGCTGCGCGAGCCACCCACCGTGCTGCCCGCTTCGGGATAGCTGAAGATCAGGTCGATATCTGACGAGAGGTTCAGTTCACCGGCGCCCAGCTTGCCCATGGCAATAACGCTGAGCTGCTGTGGGCGGCCGTCGGCAGACTGCGGCTCACCCCATTCCCGGCACAGTTCGCGGTGCAAAAAAGCCAGCGCTTGCTGCACGCATACATCGGCCAGAGCCGAGAGTTCGGCAGTGGTGGCGACCATATCGCAAAGGCGGTTCAGATCGCGCCACACCAATCTTAACCAGTAGCGGTAGCGAAACTGACGCAGGGTTTTGGCCAGCTCGTCGGCATTGCTGCAGGCGTCGCACTCGGCCGCCAGTTGCTCAGTTAACTCGCCGGCGGACAGCGGTGCATCCAATAAACCCTGCTGCTGCAGGTCGATCAGCGCCTGTGGAAAACGCTGGCAGTAGTCGAGAAAAATCGGGCTGGCCGCGATCGCCAGCAGCAGTTTGGGGCGCGCCTCCGACTGGGCAAATTCCTGATACCACTGGCCCTGCGGCTCGCTGCAGCGCTGAAGAAAACTCTGCCAGCGGGCATCTAAACCCTCGGCAAGCAGCGCAGGTAACTCATCGGTTTGCACGTTTAATGCTGTGCTCATACATCATCCCCATCAGGCGGGCGGTTATGGATTCGGTACGCACCTTAGTGCGACTGCACCGGCGGCGCCACGCGCATAATTTCTGCAATGGTGGTCTCGCCAGCGGCCACCTTTCTCGCGCCACTGAGGCGCAGTGTTTTCATGCCTTTTTTCATCGCCAACAGGCGCATCTGGTCCAGCGCCACATCGTCTTGAATCGCTGCCTGCAACTCGCCTTCGAGGGTGAGAATTTCATAAATGCCCTGACGGCCGTAGTAGCCAGTGTTGCGACACTCCAGACAGCCAGTGGCGGCAAAGTAGCGCGCAGGCGGTGACAATTTCCAGGGCGCGGCCAAGGCGGCCCATTCACTGCCGGCAGGGTCGGCTTCACTGCTGTCGACGGCGGTTTTGCAGTGCGGGCACAATGTGCGCACCAAACGCTGCGCCATCACCCCGAGCACGGTGGCGCGAATCAGGTAGGCGGGCACGCCCAGCTCCAGCAAGCGGGTAACCGCAGAGGGCGCGTCGTTGGTGTGCAGGGTAGAGATCACCAAATGACCGGTAAGCGCCGCCTGGATGGCCATTTCGGCGGTTTCCAGGTCGCGGATCTCGCCGATCATAATAATGTCTGGGTCCTGACGCAGCAGCGCGCGCACGCCCCCGGCAAAGTCCAGGCCGATATTGTGCTGCACCTGCATCTGATTAAAGGCCTCTTCGACCATCTCGATGGGGTCTTCAATGGTGCAAACATTCACCTCGGGGCTGGCGATCTTGCGCAAGCTGGAGTAGAGCGTGGTGGTTTTACCCGAGCCGGTGGGGCCGGTGACCAACACTATGCCGTGGGGCGCGCCGATCATCGACTGCCAGCGCTGCAGGTCGTCGCCGCGCAGGCCGAGTTCGTCAAAGCTGCGCAGCAAGACCTCGGGGTCGAAGATACGCATGACCATCTTCTCGCCGAAAGCGGTGGGCAGGGTGGACAGCCGCAGTTCTATTTCCTGCCCGGCGGGGTTTTTGGTTTTCAGGCGGCCGTCCTGGGGACGGCGTTTTTCTGCCACATCCATACGGCCGAGAATCTTAAGGCGGCTGACCACCGCCGTGAGCACGGTTGCGGGCAACTGGTAGACCGTGCACAACACGCCGTCGATGCGAAAGCGCACATTGCCCTGGTCGCGGCGGGGCTCGATATGAATATCACTGGCGCGCTGGTCGTAGGCGTATTGCAGCAGCCAATCGACAATATTCACCACGTGGCTGTCGTTGGCATCCAGGTCTTTTTGTTTGCTGATTTCGAGCAGCTGTTCCAGGTTGGTCGTGCCGCTGCGCTCCCCGGTGCTGGCGCCGCGCACCGAGCGCGCCAGGCTGTAGAACTCCACGGTATAGCGGTCGATGGCGTCGGCGTCGGCGATCACCCGGCGAATAGGGCGATTCAATACCTGCTGCAAGTCACTCACCCAGCCATCAACAAAGGGTTCGGCGCAGGCGATCACCACCTCGGCCGGCGTGGACGCCACCGCCAGAATGCGATGGCGCTGAGCAAAGGCAAAGGACATAACCTCAGTGACCGAGGGCACATCAATTTTTAAAGGATCAATGCGCTGAAAGCCCAGCCCACAGTGACTACTCAACCATTGCAGCAGAGTGTCTATACTGAGGGTCGCCCCGCTGCGCCGCGCATCGGCAAGTTGCTGGCTGGCCAGGTAATTGAGCGGGTGCTGGAGGCGCTCACCCTTGCGCGGTGGATTAACACCGGCGCGCTTGGCAGCAACTGGCTCAAGCAGGCCGTCGTCAACCAGCTGCCGGAGTAGCACTGCGGTATCGAGGGGGCCCTGTGTTTTCAGCAAGTTGGGCATTGAAGCTCCGAATTGTCATATTTTGTATTTATAGTACGGCAAGCCGCTCAGCCAGCGAGAGGCTACCGTGCAAAAAACTGGAGGGGGCGACACTGCGTCCGTATAATCGCCGCCACTCAACTACTCATGTGCGTATAGGAGCCTTAACGTGCCCTTAAATAAGCTAAACAACCTGTTTGGTAAGTCACCCTTTGAACCCATACAGGAGCATATTAAGAAAGCCGAGGCCTGTGCGATAGCCTTGCAGCCATTTATTAATGCGGTTATCGACAAAGACTGGCAAGGCGCCGAAACCGCTCAGCAGCAAATTGTTAAGCTGGAGCACGAGGCAGACCTGATCAAGAAGCAAATCCGCCTCAACCTCCCCAGCAATCTTTTCCTCCCCGTTCCCCGCTCCGACCTTCTCGAATTAATCAGCATGCAAGACCGCATTGCCAACTGCGCCAAAGATATCGCAGGCCTGATGCTCGGTCGCCGCATGGAGATTCCGGCATCACTTGTCGACGATATGCGCAGCTACGTCGACCTGGCCATTGCCACATCGTCGCAGGCCAAGAAGGCCATCGAAGAGCTGGATGAACTGCTGGAAACCGGTTTTCGCGGCCACGAGGTAAAACTGGTTGAGAAAATGATCGAGGAGCTCGACCGACTGGAATACGAGGCCGACCAACTGCAAGTCAAAATTCGCGCCAGCCTCTACGGCATTGAGCGCGAATTGCCGCCGGTGGACGCCATGTTCCTCTACAAAATTATTGAGTTGATCGGCGAGCTATCGGACAAGTCACAAAAAGTCGGCTCACGCCTGCAAATCATTATTGCCCGCTAAGCAAGGGTTTCACACGTATTTAAGGAAGACTCATGTCTATCATTGCTGAACACGGGCAACTGCTGCTGATTCTCGCCTGCCTCTTTGGATTTTTCATGGCCTGGGGCGTTGGTGCCAACGACGTGGCCAACGCGATGGGTACCTCGGTTGGCGCCAAGGCGCTGACCATTAAACAGGCGATTCTTATCGCCATGCTGTTTGAATTCTGCGGTGCCTACCTGGCCGGTGGCGAAGTCACCCAGACTATTCGCAAGGGCATACTCGACCCCGCCTATGTCGCCGACAGTCCCGAATTACTCGTCTACGGCATGTTATCGGCGCTACTTGCCGCTGGCACCTGGCTGCTGGTTGCCAGCTTAATGGGCTGGCCGGTTTCCACCACCCACTCCATTGTTGGCGCACTGGTCGGTTTTGCCGCCGTGGGTATTGATGTCGACGCCGTCGCCTGGGGCAAAGTCGGACAAATTGTCGCCAGCTGGGTGGTATCTCCGGTGCTCGCGGGGACAATTTCCTTCGGGCTGTTTATCAGCGCGCAAAGCCTGATCTTGCGCGCCGAAAAGCCGTTCGAAGCTGCGAAACGCTACATCCCCTACTACCTGTTCTTGGTCGGTTTCATGATCTCCATGGTCACCATGGTGAAAGGCCTCAAGCATATTGGTTTGGGCCTGACCTTTGGCCAAAGCCTGATGTACGCCGCCGTAGCGGGCCTGATCATTACCTTTATCGGCAACCTGTTCCTGCGCCGCATTAAGGACGAGCCCGACCCGACTGGCCATTCGCGCTTTGCCAGCGTCGAGCGTGTCTTTGCGGTACTCATGGTATTCACTGCCTGCGCCATGGCCTTTGCCCACGGCTCCAACGATGTGGCCAACGCCATCGGGCCGGTCGCAGCGGTGGTTAGCGTTATTCAGTCCGGCGGCGAAATCGCCGCAAAAGCAGCCCTGCCCTGGTGGGTATTGCTGCTGGGTGCTGGCGGTATTGTGTTCGGTCTGGCGACCTACGGCTTCAAGGTTATCGCCACCGTCGGTACCAAGATCACCGAGCTGACCCCGAGCCGCGGCTTTGCGGCCGAGCTGGGTGCAGCCTCAACCGTTGTGCTGGCATCGGCCACCGGCCTGCCCATCTCAACCACTCACACACTGGTGGGTGCCGTGTTGGGCGTAGGCTTGGCGCGCGGTATTGCGGCGCTGAATCTGCGCGTGATCCGCAATATCTTCATGTCGTGGATCGTGACCCTGCCCGCGGGTGCCGGCCTGGCCATTATTTTCTTCTTCATTTTCAAAGCCACGCTGGGTTAAGCCAGCGCTTCGCCGCCACTGCCGAGGCCATAGCGCTGGGCAGTGGTGGCTGAACCGATTCCCCCCTCACACCCTATTCGCTGCCCATTTTCCTGCCTACAATGGTGGCTTTACTGCCGTTGAGTGCAAACCACACCATGAAACACCCGCCATTGGTAAATATGCTTCGCGAGCTCATCGCGCTGCCGTCGATCAGCGCCACAAGCGAAAAGTGGGATATGGGCAATCAAGCTGTGATCGAGCAGCTGGCCAACTGGTTGCGCCCCCTCGGTTTCGAGGTGCGCGTTATGCCGCTGGCCACACCGGGCAAAGCCAATCTGATTGCCAGCTATGGCAGCGGCAGTGGCGGTTTAGTGCTGGCCGGGCACAGCGACACGGTGCCCTATGACGATGCGCGCTGGCAGTCCGACCCGTTTGCACTGAGCGATCGCGACAACCGTTTTTACGGTTTGGGCACCGCCGACATGAAGGGCTTCTTTGCCCTGGTGATTGAGGCCGTGAGTAGCTTGCTGAGCCACGACTTCAAAGCGCCGCTGATTATTCTGGCAACCGCCGATGAGGAAAGCAGCATGGACGGTGCCCGCGCGCTGGTGCAGAGTGATATCTCGGGCGCGCGCTACGCGGTAGTGGGCGAGCCTACCGGGCTAAAACCGATACGCGCGCACAAAGGCATATTAATGGAAGGCATTACCATTACCGGGCGCAGCGGCCATAGCTCGAACCCGCTATTGGGCAACAGCGCCCTGGAGGCCATGCACGAAGTGATTGGCGAACTGCTGAACCTGCGCGGCGAGCTGCAAGAGAAATACCACCACCCCGGCTTCGCGGTACCCACACCCACCATGAACCTGGGCTGCATTCACGGCGGCGACAACCCCAACCGTATTTGCGGGCAATGCGAGCTGCATTTTGATATTCGCGCAATTCCCGGCATGGATACCGACGAGGTTCGCCAACGCATTCAGCAACACCTCAGCCCCATTGCAGAGCGCCGCAAAATCAATATTGGTTTGCGCTCACTGATCGGCGGGGTAGATGCCTTTGAACAGCCTGCAGACTCGGAGCTGGTGAAGGTTGCAGAACAACTCACGGGGCAGAGCGCCGATGTGGTCAACTTCGCGACAGAAGCGCCATTCTTCCAGCAGCTGGGTTTGCAAACCATCGTCATGGGGCCCGGCTCTATCGACCAGGCCCACCAGCCCGATGAATTTATTGCTCACGACCAGATACAGCCCACCGTGGCGTTAATTCAGAATTTGGTTACACGCTTTTGCCTTGCGCCGCCGGCCTCAACAGAGGGGCGCGTAACACCCTCGGCAGAGTGACAGCAGGTCGTCGGCGGCCAACTCGATTTCTAACCCCCGACGCCCGGCACTGATGTATATGGACGGTAAATCTGCGGCAGACTCGTCGACAAAACTGCGCAGCGCTTTTTTCTGTCCCAGCGGGCTTACCCCACCGAGCACGTAACCAGAACTGCGCTCCACCGCTTTCGCCTCCGCCATCGCCGCCTTTTTGGCCCCGGCTGCCTTGGCCAGTTTTTTCATGTTCAACATGGCGGCAACAGGCACCACGGCGACCACCAATTCGCCGGTGGCGAGCGCGGCCACCAGCGTTTTAAACACCCGCTCGGGCGGTAAACCCAGCTTGTCCGCCGCTTCTAAGCCATACGATGCGGCACTGGGGTCGTGTTGATATTCGTGAACGCAGTGGCGAATACCCGCCTTGCGTGCGAGTTCAATAGCCGGAGTCACGGGAAGGCCTCACAAACAAAAGCATGAGTATAGCGCCGCACTCGGGCGGCCGGGTAGCATCAGCCCGGTTTGCCCTGACGCAGTCGCCGGCAGTACAGGAAGACACCGAGCGCAAAACTGGCGGCAATGCCCAAGGCGAAAAGCGCCGCCACCGCATCGCGTGCATCGCGCCCCAAGCCGTCGAGAAAATGCCATTTATGTAGCCACGCAAAGCTCCAGCCTTCGGCCCGGTCGCTATCGCGAACATGGGCGGCCAACACGCCACTGCGAGGCTCAACATAATAGCGATCGCCATTTTGCAGATTCTCGAAAGCCACCACCGGCAGGCGCTTATTGATGAAGCCATACTCGCCTTCAAAGCGTGTAATCCACACTGCTTCGCCCAATTCGGCATTGCCGGAATAATAGCGGGCAAGCTCTCGGGCGTGCTGCGCCTCACCACCGGCGAGCTCCTGACTGCTGGCAGCATGCACATAGCTGAGTTTACCGGACTGCCATACGCGAAAATAGGGCTGGCCCTGCACCGCAACCAATTCGGCCTGGCGAATGCCATCGCCAATCAGGCCCCAGTCCAGCAACAATGCACTGGGTGAAAAGGCGACGCTCGGCGTTGCGTGGCTCGGCGCCGGGTTGTGTTTTTGCAGCAGGTGCCATGCGCCACTGACGCTGAAGGTCACCGTTGTTAACGCCACCACGATGCCCAGGCGACGGTGCCAGGTTCGCGCCGCGCTGCCCTTGCGCCAACCGCGGCCCGACCTCGCCTGCATAACATATTGGCCAGCGCCCATTACACCGACGACAATGCCGCCGAACAGAAACACCAGCATCGCCCCGTGTCGCAGCTGCTCACTGGGGATAAACACCCAGTTGTGCAGATTGCGAAACAGTGCCGACCCCGCCGCCTTATTGGCATCGACCATCGCGGCCAGACGCCCGCTGGCAGTGTCGACATACACCCGCAGTGCGTCATCGCGCGCAAAGGCAACGCGCTGCACCGGCAGCAAGCGATTGATAAACAGGTAGTCTTCACTGAACTGCCGCTGCTCCGTCAGCTGCGCCACCGGGCTGGCCTGGTCGCCGCTAAAGTGCCGTGCCAGCTGCGTTGCATAGGCCTGTTCGGCGTGCGGCAGCAGCGCCGCGCTGCGGGCGTCGAGCCACAAAACCTGCCCCGCGAGGGCCACGCGATACTGCGCGCCCTGACCCCAGTCAACCAGTCGCAGCGCCGTAACGGGCGCGGCAATACCGGCGCGCTGCAAGGCGTCGGCCGGACTCAGCAGTTCACTACCCGACATTGCATTCAGGGGGTAGCGATGTTGATCGGCGACCGGCTGCAGGCGAGAAATAATGGGGTGGGCGAGACCACTCAACCCCCAGGCAATAATACCGGCGGAGACCAGTGCCCCCAGCCGCATGTGCCAGCGCAACAGCAGGCCGACCAGCGCGGTGCGTGTCATCGCCATTACCAATCCACCTTCACACCGAGTATCGCTGTGCGGGGGCGTCCAGGTGTATAGCTCGGCCCCCACTTGCTGGTGGTTTCCGCGTAGCGACGGTCGTCGACGTTGAGCACGCGGCCATACACACTCAGGGTGTCACTGAGCGGGTATTCTGCGCGCAGATTTAAGAGCGCATGGCCCTTGTAGCGGTCGCGGTCATTGGCATTGCCGTCGTCCCCGTTGGCCTCATCCAACCAGTGCGGGCCCTGATGGGACCACTCCACTTCCAGATAGCCGCCCTTGAGCGCCAGCGGGTGGTAGTTGAGCCGGATATTGGCGAAGCTGCGCGGGGCATCGGGCATGTCGTTGCCGCTGAAGTCGCCACTGCGGTCGACCCAGTCGCGATATTCATGTTGGTTGCGGCTGTATGCCACGCTCACATCCAGGCTGCTGCCCAGCCGCTGAGCCACGCCCAGTTCAATACCGCGGTGGCGGGTTTCACCGGCGTTGGTATTGCGTCGCGCGCCCGCGCCGGTGTCTTGAATGCTGAGGATATCGTCTTCCTTGCGCATATCGTAAAGGCTGATTTCAAAGCTGCCGCGATTCCCCCACTCCCCTCGCAGCCCCACTTCAATACTGTCGGCTTTCACCGGCTCCAGAGCGGCTGAGTCCTGCGTACTGCCACTGCGAAAGAGCTGCCCGGCCGAGGGAATACGAAAGGCATGGCGGTAGGCCAGATAGGCGTTTAGGCGCTCGTTGATGTCGTAGATCAGCCCCAGTTTCGGGCTCAGGTGTTCAAAGTCGATGGCCTGGTCACGGGGGCGCAAATGAAGCGGCGTGTCCGGGCCGGATAAATGGTCGCGGTAGTCATAGCGAATAGCGTCGTAACGCAGCCCCGCCGTGGCGCGCAGGCGTGAAGAGAGCTGGTGCTCTATATGCACATAGGGCGATACCGAGGTGAAGTCGACCGTAAAATCATAGAGCCTGCCGGCGCGACGATAACTCTGCCAGTAATTACCGGGATCGTTGTCGCTGCGTTCGATATAGTTCTGGCGGGTGTCGCCGCGACTGACGTCGATATCCACCCCGGCAATGTAGAAACTGCTTTCGGCAAAGTCGCGCCGAAACTTGGCGAGCAGGCCGAGAGAATCGTGGCCACTCTGGTTGATATGCGCGTCCTGCGAATCCAGCGCCGCGGGGCAACTGGGGCACCACGGCGGTGGTGGCTGCACGCGGCCGGTGTTCAGCGTCCACGTCGCGATATATTCCAACTGGTTGCTGCGCAGGTAGGGTGTCAGGCTCAACAGCCCCTTATGCGTCGTTTTTTCAAAAGCGCTGGAGAGACGGAAGGCCTTTACGTCGCGAAAGCCGATGGTGTTTCCCGCCTGCTGCGGGTCGTTGCGAAAGTCATCGTAGCGCAGCCCCGAACCGCCGGTCGCCATATTGATCACGCTGCCACTGGCCACGGTGTTCACCGTCCAACGCTCGCCGAGCTGACGATACCACGACGCCACCAACTCCTGACGCTCGCTATCGGTGTTGTCGCGCCAGCCGCCGTTGTGGCTCAGCGAGGCGCTGAGGGTGTAGCTGTTCTCGTCGCCTACACTGGCCGTGCGCAACTGCGCGCGCAGCCAGTCGTGCTCGCCCGCCTCCACACTCACACTCGCCCGGTCATGCGACGGCGGCTGCCCCACCAGGCTGTTGATGACGGCGCCTATTGCGTCGGAACCGTAAAGCGCCGACCCCGGCCCCTTGATCACCTCCACACCGTTACCCAGTGCGGTGTTCACCTCATACAAGGCATTGTGATTGAAGAAACCCGCGCTGCGAGTGGGCACGCCGTTCTCCAAATAGAGGTAAACCGGGCCGTAGGACACAGGCTGACGGATCGCCGCGGCAGCGCTCTCACCACTGGAGCCCAGCTGAACAATATTGACACCCGGAATGCGATTTAATAGCTCGGCCGAGTGGCCGGGGTTTACCGCTTCCAACTCGTCTTGACCAAGGACACCAACACTGGCGGCGACATCCTGCAGCTGACGCGCCTCGCGAGTGGCGGTAACCAATACGGTTTCGAGCTTGCTGTGCTCCGCCGCCGCCCATTGACTAGATAGCGCCGCCAGCAGTGTCAGCAGGCCGGCAGGTAAACGAGATGACATAGTTCGCCCCAAGTGCGTAAAAAGGCGAACATTCTAGTTATCTACAGGGTTTGCCGAAATGCGACCAATTGTCGCAGGCCCGTCCCACCGGCAGCTATTCGCTCAGGCGCTTGCTCAAGGCGATCTGACTGCGTTTGCGCACGCGAATATTGAGTATTTCCACTGCAAAGGAAAACGCCATCGCAAAATAGATATAGCCTTTGGGAACGTGAACATCGAGGCCCTCGGCCATCAGCGTCAGGCCAATCATCAGCAAAAATGATAAGGCGAGCATTTTGATAGTGGGGTGACTGTCGACAAAATTGCCGATGGGTTTTGCCGCAAACAGCATTACCGCCACCGACACCACAATGGCGATCACCATCACGGAAATGTGGTCGACCAGGCCCACGGCGGTGACCACCGAGTCCAGCGAGAACACCATATCCAGCATCGCGATCTGCACCATCACCGACGCAAAACTGGCCGACACCGGCGCCGTGCTGGTTTCGTCGCTAATCTCCAGACTTGCATGAATCTCGTGGGTGGACTTCGCCAGCAGAAATAAGCCGCCGACCACCAGAATGATATCGCGCCCCGATATCTCTTGCCCGAACGCCACAAACAAGGGCTCAATCAGGCCCATAATCCAAACCAAACTAAACAACAGCCCCAAGCGCGCCAACATTGCCAGAGCCAAGCCCAGGCGACGCGCTTTCTCACGCTGCGCCGCCGGCAGTCGACCCACCAGGATCGAGATAAAAATAATATTGTCGATACCCAGCACGATCTCCAGTGCAACGAGTGATGCCAGGGCAACCCAGGCCTCGGGGCTCGCGATCCACTCAAACATGATCAATACTCGCAATGGGAAAACGCTGAGCATAGCGCGACATCCGCGAGGCGCAAATACACAGTGGAGATTCCGCAACAAAATCCTTATAAAGCGCGCCGTGACTTGCGATAATTCCGCGCCAACCCCGCCGGAGAGCTTATGAACCCGCCCCCCGTCGCACTGATTACCGGTGCCAGTCAGCGCATAGGCGCAACCATTTGTCGCAAACTGCACACGCAGGGCTACCGCGTGATTATTCACTGCCGCCGCGAAAGCGCCGCTGGCACGGCCCTGCTCGAAGAGCTCAATCAGCAGCGAAGCGACTCGGCCGTTATGCTGTACGCCGATCTGGAAAAGATCACCGACGTGGAGCGCCTGGCCAGCGACGCCCTCGCGCAATGGCAGCGGCTGGATGCCTTAGTCAACAATGCTTCGGGGTTTTACCCGACGGCGCTGGGCGAGGTAAGCGAGGCCGACTGGGACAGTCTGCTGGGTAGCAATGTCAAAGGCGCATTCTTTCTCAGCCAGGCGCTGGCTCCGGCGCTGCGCAAGCACCGCGGCGCCATTGTGAATATTGTCGATATCTACGGCGACAAACCCCTGCAGGGCCACCCGGTCTACAGTATTGCCAAGGCTGGCTTGGCAATGATGACGCGATCACTGGCGGTGGAGCTGGCACCGGACGTACGCGTGAATGGCATTGCCCCCGGCGCAATATTGCCGCCGGTAGCCAGCGATGCCTTTGGTGAGATCGAACAGCGAAATGTGAGTGAGCGCGTGCCATTGCAACGCTGGGGGAGCGCCGCAGATATTGCCGGCACAGTCTGGTTTTTGCTCCAAAGCGATAGCTATATCAACGGCCAGATTATTGCCGTTGATGGCGGGCGCAGCATCTCGATATGACAGGCTGCGCCGATGCTCAGATCAATTTCCAGTGCGGGTGCCGATAATTAGTTCGACGAAGGCGAGCTCACCTGAAGAGCCATCATCAAATGACGCGTTTGCATCATACTCTTTATTTGCCGATGTCAGCAGTGAGCCATCGCCACTAACGAGGAACTCAACATCGAATACCGTGCCATCCTCAGGGAAGCTGACTACAACAACGCTGCCATTTTGCACGTATGTCACAGTCTGGCTCTCAGCTGGCTCATCAGAATAGTTGCGCAGTTTGTTGTCGGGAATATTCACTTCATATTCTGCATCGTCACCAGCGGCGATCGAAAAATTAGCGCTGCCACCCTCAGAAAAACTGATTGTCGCCTTCAAGCTACCGTTGCTGACATTGGTAAAGGCATGAGCATTGAACGAGCCTTCCGGGGGCACACCTCCCGCCGCAATCGAGCTATTAATACTCAGTAACTGGTAGCTATTACCGACCACTGAATTATCCGGTGTTGCCTGCTCCAGCGCCGTCAATCGATCAGCATTATCATTGATCGCCGCAACCAGTGCCGAGATAGTCGCATTAACATCAGCGGCCCTTGCGGCCGTACCACTTTCAAAAGTTGTTATATCACTGGAGCCCACCGTACCGGCCATCGCCATCGGCACGGTGAGTAGTATGGCAGCACTTGTAGTCAGTAATTTTTTCATGGTATCCACCTTTTAAATTTAGGTAATCCGTTATAAGTAATATTGTTGGCGGCACTTGCTACTGCCACACGGCCTGATCCCAATTAAAACCGTCCCACTGGGCCTGCGGCAGACCATTGTCGTCATCGCAGATATCACCGATATTGTCCCCGTCACTGTCGGCTTGATCTTCGTTGGCAGCATTTGGGCAGTTATCAATCTCGTTTTCGATGCCGTCACCGTCGCGGTCGATATCGCTGTTGTCTCCGGTGCCATCCCCGTCGCTGTCGACGGATTCATTGCGATCCAAGGGAAAAGCATCATCAGCATCGGCAACACCGTCACCGTCGTCATCTGAATCGGCATTGTTACCAACTCCATCCCCGTCGGTGTCAACACTCTCAGTACTATCCAGTGGGAAGGCATCATTCGCATCGGCAACGCCATCACCGTCATCATCCGTGTCGGCATTGTTACCGGTGCCGTCGTCGTCAGTATCAACCGCTTCTGTGCGGTCATCAGGAAAAGCGTCGTCCGCATTAATCACGCCATCACCATCGCGGTCATCGTCGCAGACATCGCCCTGCTGATCTGCATCCAGGTCAGCTTGGTCACCGTTAGCCACAAGAGGACAGTTGTCATCATCGTCGGCGATGCCATCTCCATCCGTATCCGGAACCGTATTGGCAGGCTCCGGATCTCGATTGGCATCGCCACCACTTTCCAGTGCACTACTGTCAACATTGACGCCTGTGGCGCTGCGCTCGCTGATCAAAATGCTCTCGACATCAACAACCGACGTCGACGTACCGGGTATCAGTAAGCTTGACGGATCCACAGTAATTTCAGCCACTACGTCGGGCACATCGCTAAATGCGGCTATCGCCTGACCAGCCTGCTGTCCATCAAGCTCGCCATCACTAAGGTCCTGTACCAAGCCCGCCAGCATCTGGTCAGTACTAACGGTACTGACACTGTTGTTGGCAACGGCCGTGGCGCGCATATTCACCACAATGGCGCTCAAGGCCTCGATGGCTGTTCGGTAAGATGCTGCCTTGGCCTGGGAGGTCGAATCGACTGTCTGCGCAGTGAGCATGGGCGCGGTGCTATTGAGGTCAGTATCCGTATCCAACCCAAAGCCTAATGTACTTACCACCTGCCGTGACGCCCACTCAAAACCAGCGACAAACTCAGCCTCGCTGACGACGCCGTCGGCATTGCCTCCGTAGGCTAGGGTATCAGCATTGGCGACTGCTAAGTCGTACGCCAAAGTGGTCAACGGCGAAGGGTAGACTGGGCTCTGCAGCGCTTCCGTATCGGCGAGAACAGTGCGAAATACCGTAAGCACCGGCGCCACCCCGGAGGCAAGATCTACAGTGCCACTGACAGCGCGAATCTCCAGCAGAATCGGGCCGCTGTGGCTATTGGCGACGGCCAAGCCAGTAATCTCCGCTTGGTCATCGGTACTGCCAGCATCCAAGACATCGCCCTGATAGTGGCTCTCATCGGCCGCGAAGCGGTAAGCCCTAACCTCGGCGTTAGCCATCGGCCCTTTCACCGGACTGCCGGTCAAAGCAATGCCCGACGATGAGCCGGAGCCAGACCCCCCTCCTCCGCCACATGCGACTAGCACCGCACAGCAGGCCGTCGCCGCGCTCAATTTCAGTTTGTATCTGCTCATGGTATTTCGCCTTTACCAATCGTCATATCAGGCCCACATTTGCTGTGGGTTGCGGATTTCCAGCCACCTGTGGACCTACGCCCCAAGTGCCATTCATAGCCAAACGGATTACACCGAAAAGCTTAAAAACCAGTCGACCCCATATCTGTCAGTGGAGCTTGCAGGGTATTCATTGCTCCGCTGCGTAGTACGCAACCTTCTCGCAGGTGGCGGGCAAATCCATCAGGACACACACCCTGAACGTTGTGTACATCAATTATTGTCGTCTCGCGGCGCGACTGTCCTCTCGACATTCAACGCCGGGTAGACGCTCTCATCACAAAATCAGTAGCGTAAGTGGGCATCCCTTCCCGTGGGCGAACGTCCTGGTCGGCCCGGCTCCACGGCGAAGTCCCTGTGACATTCGCAAGCGACACACTTCTCGCCGCAGACACTCACTGCCGACCTAACAAGCAGTGAATGTGGCGGGACGGGTTTGCCCAGCGCCAAGACTAACTATATAGTCGAGGCTCTACCTCCCCAAAATTGGGGACGGCGAAAGGAATCGCTGTTCACTGCCAGGGATGCACCGGCGTAATGAAACATACATGGACAACGACAGACTGTCGCAGCTCATTGGAGAGCTCTATCGCCACGCGGATCAGGCAGACGGGTGGCTAGCCTTTTTCTCCTTGCTGGAATCCGACATTCCCACCCGCTCTACCACCTTAATGCTGGAAAACACGCAGGATAAAAACGGCGACGTCGTGCTGAACCGGCATATCGATGAAAGCGATATGCAAAGCTATATCGACTACTACCTCAAGCGGGATGTCTGGTCGGCCGAGCTGATTAAACGCCCGCCGAAAAAATTTCACGGCAGTCAGGAACTGTCGGACAAAGCCTTGCTAGCCTCTGAGTTCTACGCCGACTATGCACGCCCCGCCGATGTTCGCCATGCTTGCGGCGCTTATATAGAAGACCCAAGTCAGGGGCGGGCGTTTCGCGTTACCCTGCAACGCAGCCACAGTCACCAGCCCTTTAGTCGCGACGAGCTGACCTCTCTGGATGCCTTTGTCCCCCATATTCAGAACGCGCTGGCCATTCACAAGCGCAATATCGATGGCGAAATTACCCGCATGGGCCTGGAGGCGGTAGGACGAATTGTCGATAGCGCGGCCTTCTTGCTCAGCCCAAGGGGCGAACTGCTGTCTCACAACAGCATGGCAGAAGCGCTACTGAAACGTGGCATTGCCCTGCATCGCGGTCGTCAACTGCGTTTCAACCACCCACAGCTGGATCGTCACGCCGCGCAACTTTTCAATGACTTGATGGCATTCACCGACAATAAACAACGCCAAGCGCGCCGCTTTGCCCGAATTGGCGACAGCGACAATGGCTATCAAATGAGTGTGGAACCCTGGCTGATTCCGTCGATACGGCCCGGTTACCAGGAGCTTGGCGCACTGCTGCAGCTCAAACCCAACACCTTGCGCAGTCAATTGAGCCACCAGGGCTTGCGCAAGCTATTCGGCCTTACCGCTAGCGAGGCCAGCGTTATTCAGGGCCTGGCAGACGGCTGCTCAGCGGCAGCCATTGCCCAACAACTGGGGGTGAAAGAAAGCACCGTGCGCAGCCACATTAAATCCAGCTACCAAAAGCTGGGCGTGGGCAAACAGTCGGAACTGCTAAGCGTGGTGTTTTCTTCCCTGGCCCGGCTTTAATTAGCGGTTCAGTACGTCGTCGCGCACACTTTCCGCAATATTGGCCACTTCCTGAATATCACCCTCGCCCACGCCCAGCTCTGACAGCGTGGCGGCCAAGTCTTCAACAACGGCGTTGAAGTGCTCATCGTTCAAGCCCATACCGGCGTGTGCGTTGCGCATGTCCTCACCGGTGTAATCATTGGGGCCACCAAACACCATGGTTAAGAAGGCTTTCTGTTTGCGGGCCTGGGCGAACATATCAATATTTTCAAAGAAGCTATTGATGCGCTCATCTGCCAGCACCTTTTCGTAAAAAATATCCACGGCCTTGTCTACCGCTGCTTCGCCACCTATACGCTCATATAATGTTGTCATTATCTCTCTCCGATTAAAGATGCATAGTAAATGCATGTTTTGAGACGCTATAATAGCCACGACTCCAGTGTCAGGTAAAGGGCTGATAGATGAAATTAAGTAAACATACGGACTACGCCTTTCGCAGCCTGATATTTTTGGCGGGGCAGCCGCCGGGGCAGCGCGTTACGATTCAGGATATTTGCGACTTTTACAGCATCTCCCCGAACCATGTATCGAAGGTCATCATGCAACTGGTGCGCAGGGGTGAGGTTGAATCTGTGCGGGGTAAAGGTGGCGGCCTGAGTTTGGCTAAGGCCCCTGAGGACATCGCGCTGCTGGACATCGTAAAAGAGTTTGAAACCACTTTGCAGCCGATCAATTGTGCAGAGCAGCCCTGCAGAATTATGGGCGACTGCGCCTTACAAGGACTGCTGGGCAACGCCGTGGGCGCTTTCCTGAAAAGCCTGGCACCCTACACGCTCGCCGATATTACTAGCAGCGAGGTGCAGGTACTGCGCCTACAGGCTGATTAGTCAGCCGGTAGCTCGGCGCTGTGGTAGATATTTTGCACATCGTCCAGCTCGTTGAGCATGTCCATGAATTTTTCAAACATGGGCATATCGTCTTGGCTGATCGGCGCGGTGGTTTGGGGCAAAAACTGAATTTCCTCGACATCAAAATCGATGCCTTCAAACGTTTCTTGCAGTGCCTGTTTGGTCTTAAAGAATTCCGTATGCGGCGCAAACACACTGATTTTGCCGTCTTCGCACTCAATATCGCTGACGTCCACGTCAGCCATCATTAGCACCTCCAACACCGCCTCTTCGTCGTCACCGTCAAAAACAAAGATCGCAGAGTGGTCAAACATGTGGCTGACACTGCCCTGAGTACCGATCTTGCAGTTGGTTTTGGTAAACGCCAGGCGCACATCGCCAAAGGTACGGTTTGGGTTGTCGGTTAAACAATCCACAATCACCATGCAGTTACCGGGGCCAAAGCCCTCGTAGCGCGCAGGGGAGAAGTCTTCGCCGGCACCGCCCTGCGCTTTATCCAGGGCATTTTTGATAACGTGGCTGGGGACTTGGTCTTTCTTTGCGCGGTCCAACAAACTGCGCAGAGCCAGGTTGGCATCGGGGTCTGCCCCTCCCGACTTCGCCACCACGTATATTTCGCGGCCATACTTGCTGTAGACCTTGGTTTTGGCGGCGGCCGTCTTGGCCATAGACTCTTTTCGGTTTTGGTAGGCTCTGCCCATTACGCAGCTCCGCGTGTTGGTTAAATTAAGGTCGGCGATTTTAGCTTGCCAAAGCGCGCTCTGCCAATCGCCTGACGGTTTGGCTAAAACTCGAACTTCAGCGGCGCGGTGTTTTTCTGTTCCAACACCACCGGCAATCGGAAGTTTTCCGGCATGCGCTTCATAATATAGCGGCGGCCGTTGTCCACATGTTGGTAGCGCATCAATTCGCTGCTAAGGTGATCAATGCGGTAGGCGTCGTAGTGCGACGGGTTCTTCGCATTGGCCAGCTTCATACCGTCAACCATCACCCAGCCGCGAAAAATACGAAAGTACACATCCCCCGAAACGCCCCAAAAGCCCACTTCGGCCTGGCTCTCTACCCGACCGTCGGGGTGCGTGCTGCGAAAGTCTGTGCGATAGGTGCCATCTTCGGCTCGCTCTACTAACCACTCTTTGCGAATACCGGTTTTACTATTGGCAATGCCATACCACTTACCCAGCAGGGCTTTGCGCGCCTGCGCGGTAGTCAGGCCGCTACCATCTGCCGGCGCGGAACGAACGTCACCCCGAGACTCCACGGCGGGCGTGGCAGCAAGGCTGGCACCCTCAAATTCCACCTGCTGGCGGTCTACCATTGAGCTGCATGCCGACAAACTGGCTGCCAGAATGCCCGTTAACACCAGGCTGCCCAAGCCAGAGAATTTAATCATCTTGTCCATCCAAACAAAGCAGGCGCTGATGAGCAGGAAAATACAGCGCCGACGAAATCGGACATTCTAACCCAGTTGCCTGCAAGGCCTCTCGGTATATCTGCATTTTATTGCTGTAGCGCTCACGCTGGGCCGCCAGAAAGATCTCCAGAGAGCCCCGTGCCTCAGCGGTTTTATAATCGATAATCCAACAGCGCGGTTGCTCGCCGCGATTGTCGATAAACGCGCGATCGAGAATGAGTGTTTGCCACTGTCCTGCCATCAAGCGACGAATGGTTTGTTCACTGGCCTGCCAGTCGTAACTTTGCAGAATCCACTGCCCCTGCTCACAGGCCAGTGTGTTGTCGAGTAAGTGCAGCACTCGTGCCAGACTGTCTTCCAGGCCCGGCTCGGGGTGGCAATGATGGCGCAGCCGCTGTCGCAATGCGCCGGCCAATCTGGCGCGGTCATCTATCAGCACCCGGCTCGTTTGCTGGCGCCCGAGCCGCTCCATTAATTCGTGGAACACAATACCAACAGCGCGCTCTTCAATATTGTCTTCAAGCACCGCGTTTTCGGTCTGGCGCTGCACCCGTTGCAGCGGCGACTCCGGGTACACCTCCGCCTGCCAGGGCGGCTGCAGTGTCACAGAAAAGTCGCGTAACCTCGGTGCCAGCGGCACTCGCAGCGGCGACGCTTCATCGCCTTCCTGCAGCAACTCGGCGGCTTCGAAGTCAGCCGACACCACCGGCCATAGCCGCGCCAGAAAACTTGCCGCATCGGGCTTGAGGTCGTCTTTACTGTTCATTCTCGCCACGCCAAACAGGTGCAGTTCCACCTTCGCGCGGGTGAGTGCCACATAGAGCAGGCGATCCAACTCTTCACTGAGCGCCTGCTTCTGCACGCCACACAGGTAGTCGTAAAGCCGCTGCTCATCACCGCCACTGCGCTGCGGCTTGGGGGCAAACAGCATGTGCTGTTGCAGGCGCTGCCAGGCCAATAGTGGCCGGTCATCATTGCGGCCGCGATTGCCCAGGCCCGGCAGGATCACCACATCAAACTCCAGGCCCTTGGATTTGTGAATGGTCATCAACTCCACGCGGCTGCTCGGCGGCGCGGCGAACAACCGTGCCAGCGACGATTCAAAGGCCGCGATGTCTTCGAGAATACCCGAGGGCGCGTGCTCGTCGAGCACCGCAAGCACACGGTCGATATCAGCTTGCTGGTGCGGCGCAATGCAGGCCGGCCCGCCCAAGCGGTGCCACAGGCTGCGCAGCGCCCAGCGCAGGTCGCGGCTCTCCGGCCGTGAGTCCAGCCAATTCAGGGCCTCGACGAGGCGTGTGCAAACGCGCCGCCCCTCGTCACTGAGCGCGGTGTTCTCGGCACTGGCGTAGAGGGCGTCGCGCAGAGGCATTTCGGTTTCGCGCAGGCACAATAGATCGTCCCAGCTCAGGCCCACGAAGGGCGCTCGCAACAGGCCTGACCAGGCAACCTCATCGGCGTCGTGCCACAACGCCCGCAGCATAGACAGCAGATCCATTACCGCCGGTAATTGCGCCAGGCTGTCGATATCCTGACCAGAAAAGGCAATATTGGCGGCTTTGAGAGCTGGGGTAATCTCCCGTAAGTGACTGCGGCCGCGCACCAGGACCGCAATACTCGCCTCGGGCGTTTCCCGCCGCACACGCTGGATAATTCCCACCACGCCCTCTGCCTCGCGGCGGGCCGCACTGGCGCTGGCATCGACATCTTTAGCCACCGCAATGGGGTGAACCTGCAGTCGTCCGATGTTTTGCCGCTGTGGCAGCGCTTCTACATAGGCACTGTCACGCTCGGCAAACAAGCCGCGAAAACAGCCGTTAACCCAGTTGACCAAGGTCGGCGATGATCGGAAGTTAGCGCGCAACTGCAGCAAGTCGAGGGATTTTCCCGCAAAGCCGGCGGACTGGCGCAGGTCATCAAACAGGCTGACTAAGCTGCCCCGAAAGGCGTAGATGGATTGCTGTAAGTCGCCGCAGAAGAATACCGAGCGCCCGTCATCCGGTGCCCAGTCCTGGCACAGCGCCTTGAGCAGTTCGATTTGACTGACCGAGGTATCCTGCATTTCATCGACAAGGATGTGCTCAATGCGATCCTCGACCAGCATGGCGTCACTGACCTCCCCTGCACTTCCAGTGCGAAGGGCATGAATGGCGCGCAGGGCAATTTCACCAAAGTCGACGCCGCCGCGCTGTTCAAACACCAGCCGCAGCTGCGCCAGCAGGTAGCGCAGCGCCACGCAAAAATGCCCCACCAGCTCGCGGGAACCGTCGGGTAAGGTAGCAGGTGGCAGCGTTGCCAGCGCCTGCCAGTGCGCCGCCAGCGCCTCCGGTTCGCTTTCCTGAGCGCGCGTCAACCAGTCTTTTGCCTGTTCGGTTCCCGGCTGGCCCTTTTTAAATTTGGCGTGCTGCACCGATCCCGGCTTATAGAGCTCACCGCTGCCTTTGCAAATACTGCGGCCCACCTCCGCCAACACCGGCAGATCCGTTACGGTAATCGCCTCCGGCTGGGGCAGCTGCGCCGCCCAACTGTGTGCATCGCAGCTACCGGACGACTCCCGGTAGGCGGCAAACAGCTCGTCGATGCCAAAATGCTTAAGCGGCGTCCAGTGGCGCTCAAACGCCTCGCTCACCAATGCCGTTAGTGCCTCGTCCATCACATCGAGATCAGCGCTGAGGATATCTTCCTGCCATTGGTCGCGCTTGGCCAACAGGGCCGACAGCAACGGCTGCAAGGTTTCGATGCGATTGCTGCCGTAGCGCAGCAAACTCTCCAGCGCCTCGCGCAGCGGCGCCGGACACTGTGGGTCGTCGAGTTGACGAAATAGCTCAAGAATTGCCTCGCGGTAAAGCGCCTCGCTGTCGCTAACCGGGGCGGCGGCGCCCAAGCCTGACAGCAGTGGCAAGCGCCGCACCAGGCTGCCACAAAAGCTGTCGAAGGTGGCAATACGCAGGCGGGCGCTATTTTCCAGCAGGTTCCAGCCCAAGCGGGCCTGGTGCTCACGCACCGCCAATACGGCGTCGCGAATATCGCGGTCGAACACACTGTTGATCGGCATTGCCTCTGCCGACTGCAAAGCCGCCATCACCCGCTCTTTAATCTCGCCCGCCGCTTTATTGGTGAAGGTGATGGCCACCACTTGCTCCGGGCGTTCCACACAGAGCAGGCAGCGCAGATAACGCAACAGCAGCACGCCGGTTTTTCCCGAGCCTGCGGGCGCACTGAGCAGCACCGAACGAGCGGGATCAACCGCCTGCTCGCGCTGGGATTGATCGGGAGGACTGAGTAGTTCGCTCATTATTCGTCCTCCGAAGTGGCGCTATCGCGCAGCAGCGGCAGCAGATACGCACTAAAGCTGCGATCCAATTGCGTGCTGTAATCGTGGGCGATATTGCCCGCCAAAATGCCCTCCGCCATGCTTTGCAGGGCGCCTTCCCAGGCGCGAAGTTCGGCCTGCCACTTTTCGGGGCTGTCGACATCATTGCCGTGGGCCTGTTTGGCAATAACACTGTTGGCCCAGTTGCTGCGCATATGCACTTTCAAATCGTCAGGGCTGCGCAGCTGGGCCAGCATCACCCCATCGACGGGGCTATCTTCGCTCGCGGCCAGCGCATAAATAGGCAGTTGCGGCTCAGTCAACGAGTCACTATTGAGCGCCTTGCCATCAATGCTGCCGGTTTTGTAATCGATAACAAGGCGCTTGTCGCCGATGCGATCAATGCGGTCGATGCGAAGCTTTAGCGGAATTCCCATTAACTGGGTATCCATCGCTGTTTCCAGGGCGACGACGTCAAAGTCCTGCAGGCGCGCTTTCTCCTTGTATTCCAGCCAATGGCTAATCAGCGCCACCACACGCGTCTTTTCAAGTTGCATCAGCGACTCGCCAAAGCGTTGCGGGTTAATTTCCGAGCCCTGCAAGGCCTCGTCCACACACTGCGCCACCAGCCGCTCTATCCCGGCAAAGTCCAGTGCGTCCAGCGCGGCCTTGTCCCCCAAACGCTGCCACACTTTTTCCAGGCTGTCGTGAACCAAAATCCCCTGCAGGCGATGATCCAGCCCCTCTGCGGGCCGGGGAAATTCCTTGAGGCGCAAACGGTATTTTAAAAAGGCCAGAAAGGGGCTCTGAGCGTATTCTTTAAACAAACCACTGCCGCCGCGCAACCGCGCCCGCTGCTCCGGGGCCACCGGGCGTACCGCATCTGACTGCGGAAGTGTTAACTGCCCCTGACAGCGAACCGGCAACTCCCCATCGGCCATCTCTGCCGCGGCCATCGCTGGCAGCAAACTACAGGGCGCCCGGGGTGTGCCGCTGGGGTCTTCGCCTGCATAGCTGCACATCAACACCGGGGCGCTGCGCAATATCTCTGCAAGCAAGGCGCGATCGCGCTGCAAACACAAACCGGGCTCACAGCCATCAACCTGCGCCTGGCGCTGCAGGTGCAGCGGTAAAAACGGTGACGGTTCAGCGCGGCGCGGCAGGGCTGCATCATCGAGCCCAGCGATCCAGGCGCCGTCGAAGTGCAGGCCGAGAGCCTCCTCGTACTGCAAGACCCGTATGCGGGCCGGGCTTCGCCTGCTGACGGCGAAGCGTTTGGTGGTCAGAATATGCTGCAGCCAGTGCAGGGCATCGCTATGAGCAACCTCCCCCAACTGGCGATCCAAGGCGCGAAACACATCCATCGCCTGACTAAAACCGCGGCGACAGTCTGCAACCACGGGGTCATCGCTGTCAGCATTCGGCCACCCCGCCGCCAACAGCATTTGGTCGAAACTGCGCACCCAGGCCGAGGGCAGCTGCCGCGACGGCTGCGCGCTAATGTGTGAGTGCAAGGCCTGCAAAACATCGACCCCGGCGTCCTCGCCAAAGTACGGCGCCAAGGCCAGCATGTCGCCAAGCTGACATTGCACCGCTAAGCGGTCGCGACAGAAACGATCATACTGTGCGCGCGGCTGGCGCATGGCTGGCCAGTCCGCCACAAAGCGGCTGCGCAACACGCGACTCAGCTGCTCCAAGGGCAGTGCGCCCTGGCGCAGAGAGATCACATCCCAAGCCGCCCGAATGAGTGGATACGCATATAGGCTCTCGCTGCCCTCAAAGGCCCAGGGCGCTTCCTGCGCCTCGCCCTCGACATAGAGCGACTGCGGAAATACCCGGCGTTGCAGGGCGCGCTCAAGCGGGGCGCGGTAATTATTCATGTCGGCGACCAACACCGCCAGATTCGCCTCGGGCTGCTGCAATAGCTGCCCGACCAACCAATTGGCAATGGCGTCGCACTCTTGCTCAAGCTGGGTCGCGCCGTACAAGCTCGGCACTGCATCAGGCGGCGTGTCGTCGAGCTGAAAACACTGCACACCCTGCGCGCGACACTGCTCGACAAATGCGTGCGTGGCGGGTGTTAAATGCAGCAAGGGCGAGAGAATTAAACGCGCCGGCAACTGCAATAGCCCCTCGGGTAACGCGGCACTCAGCGCTGCTGGTAACTGCTCCGCACTCATCGCGTCCAGCTCGTCCAGCGCCTCCTGCATGGCGCTGCGCCAATGGAAAAAAGCCTGGTACTCGGCGGAAAACAGGTAGTCTTCACGGTTACTGCCAAGGCAGTAGGCGGCGTGAATTTGGAAAGCATCGACAAACTGGCGAACAATGGCGAGGCTATTGAGACAGTTGGCTGGGAAGAACTCGCTGCTTTCGATGATCTTCTGCGCGATTGCCAACAGCTGAATGGGCCGCAACACCTGGCGACTGGGCAGGCTCTCGTCCCACAGTTCAGCCAACCACTGCGCAACAGGAACAACGCTCATGGTTTCCAAAAAGGCCTGATCGTGCTCGCCCCGCGCCACCGCAATGCGCTCGCGTAACTGGCGGGCACTGGCATCACTGGGCACGAGCACCACACTTTTGCCGTCCAGGTTGAGCAGCTCTTCAAAGTGTAGTGGCGTCATTCAGCATCCTTGTGTTGCTAATCTGGGTGTGGCTAATCTGCGTGTAGCCAAAGCCAGTATTATCGCAAAAGCCCGAGGCAAAAACGTCAGGCATAAAAAAAGCCGCGACCAGCGCGGCTTTTTGCAATCTCGCGAAGAGGCCTTACTTGATTTTGGCTTCTTTGTAGATCACGTGCTTGCGAACAACCGGGTCGTAT
The DNA here is from genome assembly GCF_057370015.1 of Spongiibacter sp. C9W. NCBI lineage: Bacteria > Pseudomonadati > Pseudomonadota > Gammaproteobacteria > Cellvibrionales > Spongiibacteraceae > Spongiibacter > Spongiibacter sp. C9W. Next base: position 2,394,677 of record NZ_CM170672.1, on the reverse strand, counting down.
TTTTTAAATTCGAACTTGTCCGGGGTGTTACGCTTGTTTTTAGTGGTCGTGTAGAAGTGACCAGTGCCCGCGCTGGAGACCAGACGGATTTTATCGCTAGCGCCTTTCTTCGCCATGATGGTTCTCCTTAGTATTTTTCGCCACGGGCGCGCAGATCAGCCAGAACTGCATCGATGCCCTTTTTGTCGATGATACGCATGCCCTTGGCAGATACGCGCAAGGTTACGAAACGTTTTTCTGCTTCAACCCAGAAACGGTGGCTGTGCAGGTTTGGCAAAAAACGACGACGGGTGCGGTTTTTTGCGTGGGATACATTGTTACCGGTTACCGGACGCTTACCAGTAACTTGACATACTCTGGACATGATTTTCCTTCGCCTCTTTAAGCTTTTTACGCAAAAAAGCCCGATGAATTCTGCTTCAAAACTTTCGCTTTAAAAAATATGGGCCGCAGCACCGGGAAAACCAGTGCCCGAATCAGGCTCGCTTGACACCGCGCAGCGGTCAGACCCAAATTGAGCGCGACTTTATACCAGAAGCCTCCCCCCTAATCAATGAAACTGGTGAAAAAACCAGCATTGCGGTGCAGATGTGGCGCTATCGCCATTGCCAGTTGCGTGTTAAGCTCAAATTTGTATCGCGCGCGACTAAATTCGCGCCCACACACATTTTGAGAATCAGCCCCGTGGAGGCCACCCAGTTATGTCACGCGACGCTCTGTTTACCCCCTTCTCCTGCAAGTCATTGCAGCTACCCAATCGCCTGGCCATGGCACCGATGACGCGCTCGCACTCGCCCGGCGGTATTGTCTCCGATGCCATGCGCGGCTACTACCAGCGTCGCGCCGAAGGCGGCGTCGGCCTGATCATCTCCGAGGGAACCGGCATTGGCCGCCCCGGCGCGCTCAACGACGCCAAGGTTCCCCGTTTTCACGGCGAAGCCGAGCTCGCCGCGTGGCAGCAGGTTGTCGAAGCGGTACACGACGCCGGTGGCCACTTTGCCCCCCAGCTTTGGCACGTGGGCGCGATGCGGGCCGCGGGCGGCGCCGAGCGCATTGACGACGCGCTATTAGAAAGCCCGTCAGGGATTCCCTCACCCGGAAAAACCCGTGGCCGCGTCATGTCCGACAGCGACATTGCCGACACCATTGAAGCCTTTGCCCAAGCGGCCCTCGCCGCGAAGCAAATCGGCTGCGACGCCGCCGAGTTTCACGGCGCCCACGGCTACCTGATTGATGAATTTTTCTGGGGGCCGACCAACCAGCGCGACGACAAATATGGCGGCAAGACCCTGGTAGAGCGCAGCCGCTTTGCGGTGGAGATTCTCAAAGCGGCACGTGCAGCGGTGGGTGAAGACTTTGCGCTGATCCTGCGAATTTCCCAGTGGAAGCAGCAGGACTATCAGGCCCGACTCGCCGACACCCCCGAGGAAATGGCCGCCTGGCTTGAGGCGCTCAGCGACGCCGGGGCCGATATTTTTCACTGTTCACAGCGCCGCTTTTGGGAGCCAGAGTTTGAGGGGTCGTCACTGAATTTTGCCGGCTGGGCGAAGAAGCTGACCGGCAAACCCACGATCAGCGTCGGCTCGGTTGGCCTTGAGGGCGACTTCCTCGACACACTAGCCAAAGGGATGTCATCTGAGCGCGACCAGCACCAGCGCATGGACGAACTCGAGCGGCGCATGAGCGACGGCGAGTTCGACCTGATCGCGGTTGGCCGGGCACTGCTGCAAGACCCCAATTGGGTCGCCAAGTTGCGCGATGGCCGCGAAGACGAGCTGCAAAGCTTTGATGTAAAGTCGATGATGGCCCTGAGCTAGAGCGCTTTACAAAAGGCCGCGCTCCGCCAGGGAAATCACCTCGGGGCCGGCCACAATGCAGTGATCTAACAAACGAATATCCAACAGCTGCACGGCCTCGCGGATGCGGGCCGTGATTCGCACATCGGCGTCGCTGGGCTCGGCGACCCCACTGGGGTGGTTGTGGGCAACTATTATCGCCGCGGCATTTAGCTCCAGAGCGCGACGAGCAATCTCCCGCGGGTAGACAGCGGCGCCGTCAATCGTGCCAAAAAACAGCGGCTCATAGGCAATCAGCGCATGCTGGTTGTCCAGATATAGCACCGCAAAAACCTCACGCCGCTCGCCGCGTAACTGCGCGCACAAATACTGTTTCGTCGCGGCCGCGCTGGCGAACACCTGCTCGCGCTGAAGGGCCTCAGCCAAATAGCGGCGGGACATCTCAATCACTGCTTGCAGCTGAACGTACTTGGCGTCGCCCAGCCCCTTTGACTGGCAGAAGCGCTGCTGGGAGGCCGACATCAGTGCCGCCAGCCCCTCGTGCTCCGCCAACAACTCCCGCGCGAGATCAACCGCCGACTTGCCGCGTACGCCGGTTCGCAGAAAAATGGCGAGCAACTCGGCATCGGACAGCGCCTGGGCGCCACGCTGCAACAGTTTTTCACGGGGCCGTTCATCCGCGGGCCAATCACAGATTGCCATACCACCCTCCTTGGTGATGCTGCAAAGCAAAGCGATGTTTATGGACGCTCCGCCTAGTGCCAACCGCCTTGAAAGTTCATAATAGCGGCTTTATTGGCAATATCGAGCCCAGGCATGAAGCAGCTCAGTAATCGACAAATCCTTCTCGGCATCACTGGTGGCATCGCCGCCTACAAAAGCGCCGAGCTAGTGCGCCGCCTCAAAGATCACGGCGCCGATGTGCGAGTGGTAATGACGGCCGCCGCAATGGAGTTCATTACCCCGCTCACCCTTCAAGCGCTGTCGGGCAACCCGGTGCACACGACACTGCTCGACCCCGAAGCCGAAGCCGGTATGGGCCACATTGAACTGGCGCGCTGGGCGGACTTGATCCTCGTCGCACCGGCCAGCGCCGACTTTATGGCGCGCCTGGCAAGCGGCCGCGGCGACGACTTACTGACCACCCTGTGCCTGGCAACACCCGCGCCCATCGCGCTGGCCCCGGCAATGAACCAGGGGATGTGGCGCGACCCCGCAACCCAGGCGAACGCCGACACGCTGCGCCAACGCGGTGTCGCCCTGTTCGGCCCCGCAGCCGGAGAACAGGCCTGCGGCGATATTGGCCCCGGCCGCATGCTCGAAGCCGAGCAACTGGCAGAGCTGGCAGCCGGGTTATTTAACAGCCGCGCGCTGGACGGTATTTCCCTGAGCATTACCGCCGGCCCCACGCGTGAAGCGATTGATCCGGTTCGCTATATCAGCAACCACAGCTCCGGCAAAATGGGCTACGCACTGGCCGAGGCGGCTGCCGACGCCGGCGCCCGCGTCACCTTAATTAGCGGCCCGACCCAGCTGCCCTGCCCGCCGCGAGTGACACGGGTAGATGTCATCAGCGCCGACGACATGTATCAGGCGAGCATGGCAAATATGGGCAGTTGCGATATTTTCATCGCCTGCGCCGCAGTCGCAGACTACCGCCCGGCCCACATCGAAGAGCAGAAAATAAAGAAGCAGAACACGTCGATGCATATCGAGCTGGTGCGCAACCCAGATATCGTTAGCGCTGTAGCCAGCCACGCTCAGCGGCCCTTCACGGTGGGCTTCGCTGCCGAAACGCAAGACGTTATTCACTACGCTAAAGGCAAACTCGAGAAAAAGAACCTCGATATGATTATTGCCAATGACGTCTCGGACACACGTATCGGCTTTAATTCTGATGAGAACAGCGTGACGATCATCGACCCCAACGGACAACAAAAACTGGAGCAGATGGGTAAGCGCCAACTCGCGAAACAATTGATCGACCTTATCGCCGCGCGGTACGCCGAGCAAAAGCGCGATCACAACGGCTGAGGCGGGCAAAGATTCTCCGCTTGTGCCGCCTTTCGCTAGACAGCAGCCCAATGCACTACCATGATGAAAGTTCTAAACCAACTTTTGCAGAAGATCAGCCAGGCCCATGACAAAAAAGCGTAGCGCCAAAGCGGCCATTAAATTTCCACTTTCTCCTGCGCGCAGAGATATTCTCGCCTCCGGTATTGTCTGCGCCGCGCTGATAATCGGCGCGTTCTACTGGATCCAAACCATCGAGCTGCCGCGCAGCCTGAATCAAAACGTTATTGGTGTTACCAGCAATATCGCCGAACACCAGCGCAAAGTCGTTATTGATGTTGTCGACTCCATCGGCAAGCGGGTTAGCGCCCAGGCGGCAAGTCCCGCCATCGCCGAGGCACTGATCCGCGGAGATCAACAGCGGCTTAAGCAGCAGGAGCGCGACCTGCAACGCAGCTTCCCTGCGGCAATAGATGCCAAGCTTATTCAGCTGGGCGATCAGGGTATCGCCGACGAGCGCAGCCAAACGGATCGGCTGCGCAACCACATAGAAATAGACATGCTGCGCAAAGCCACTGACACCGGCAAGCTCACCATAGAAGCCTACCGCCACGACGGCCAGTGGATCATCTCGATGCTGCAGCAAGTGAATGCACGCGGCGCCATTATCGTTAGCTTTGATAGCCAATTTTTTGCGCGCATCCTGCGAAATATTGCAGGCACCAGCGTGCACAGCGAGTTGGTGCAGCGCTACAAAGACCGAGAAGACATCGTCATTGCCGCTGACTCAAAACAATTTAGCAAGTATATGGTGAGCCGGAACCTACCCGTGCCCGGCTGGACATTGCATGTGCTGCCGCAGTCGGCAATGCTAGAGACACTGCGCGTCGACGGTACACTTATCTGGCTTGCGGGTTTGCTTTGCCTTGGCATCATCGTCGGTAGCCACAGCATTTTCTTTCTTCGCGCCGATCAACAGCAAAGCAGCCCAACGCCGCAACCCGCCCCTGCCGCCAAGTCACCGCCACCCAGCCTCGAGCAGCAGCTGGCCCGCAAACTGGCTGCGCGAAAGCCCAGTGAAAGCGACCAAGGTACGGCGCCATTTAACCCCCAAGGCAGCCTAACCCCGCCTCTCCCCGAAGCAGCACCACTGCGGAAGAAAGCCGCCGCCGCGCACGCCGAGCCACCCGCTCCCCAGCCAGCGGCAGATACAGAGCCGGAAGAGAGCGGCCCGGCTTTGGCATTGAACTGCTTTCGCGCCTATGACATCCGCGGCATTGCCGACCGCGACCTGAGCGATGCGCACTGCGTGCAAATTGGCCTGGCGCTGGGCAGCGAGGCCCAGGCCCGCGGCCACAGCAAAATGCTGCTGGGCCGCGATGGCCGCAACAGCAGCCCACGCATTCGCGAAGCCTTACTCAAAGGCCTGTTAGGCAGTGGCGTTGATGTTGTCGATTTAGGCATTATCGCGACGCCCATGCTCAACTTCGCCTGCTACGACCTGAATATTGGCAGCGCCGTAATGATCACCGGCAGCCACAACCCCGCTGACCACAATGGCATGAAAATGCTGTTGGATTTTCAGAGCCTCACGAGCGACGACATACAGTCCCTGGCGCGACGCATTGAAAGCCAGAATTTCGCCAGTGGCGACGGCCAACTCAGCAACGACAGCATTGAGCAGCGCTACATAGACCGAATATGCAGTGATGTCGTGGTCGCACAGAGTTTGAAAGTGGTTATCGACGCCGGCAATGGCGCCACCGCCAACATTGTTGTGCCACTGTTTGAAGAACTGGGCTGCGAGGTGGTGCCACTGTTCTGCAACATCGATGGCAGCTTTCCCAACCGCGACCCCGACCCCACTATCCCGGAGCACCTGGATGCTCTCGCCGCGGCGGTTAGCGAGCACCAGGCGGATATCGGCATCGCCTTTGACGGCGACGGCGATCGCGTAGCGGTTGTAAGCGCCAGTGGCCGACGCCCCCGCGCCGACGAATTACTGATGCTGCTCGCCGACGACATGGTGAGCCGCAACCCCGGCTGCGAGGTGTTGTTCGACGTAAAATGCAGCCGGCTGCTCAGCCAGCTTATTGTGAATCACGGCGGCCGCCCCACCATGTGGAAATGCGGCCACTCACATATGAAACGCAAGATGGCCGACAGCGATGCACTGCTCGGCGGCGAGTTCAGCGGCCACATCTTCTTTAAAGAGCGCTGGTATGGCTTTGATGATGGCATGTACGCGGCGGCGCGCCTGCTTGAAGCGCTCACGTTGGCCGGCACCACCCTCGACGACGAACTAGCCGGCTACCCGAGCTTGCACAGTAGCCCGGAGATACTGATCGCCGTGGACGACGAGCGAAAATTCTCGTTGGTGCAAAGCTTCGCGAATCACGCCAAGTTTGACGACGCCCAACTTATCGACATTGACGGCCTGCGCTACGAATTTCGCAATGGCTGGGGCTTATTGCGCGCCTCGAATACCGGGCCGGCAATCTCCCTGCGCTTTGAAGCAGACAGCCCAGCCGCCCTGGATGGAATTCGTGAAAGCTTCGCACAAACCCTGGCGAAGATTGATCCGACCCTGGCAGATGGTCTTTAATAGTCACCCTTTTTATACGGCCGACTAATCGGCCCCCAGCACGAGAAACACTATGTCACTCAGCCGCGACGCTGCGGGCGATGTCGCCCGCGTTCTGACCGAAGCACTGCCTTATATTCAGCGCTTCACCGGCAAAACCATCGTTGTAAAGTTTGGCGGCAACGCCATGGTCGACGACCAGCTCAAGGAGCACTTTGCGCGAGACATCGTGCTGATGAAACTGGTTGGCATGAATCCCGTGGTGGTTCACGGTGGTGGCCCGCAGATCGGCGACCTGCTAAAACGGCTGCAAATCGAATCGCGCTTCGTAGAAGGCATGCGCGTGACCGATAGCGACACCATGGACGTGGTCGAAATGGTGCTGGGCGGCAGCGTCAATAAAGAAATTGTCTCACTGCTCAACCACAACGGCGGCAAGGCCGTGGGCCTAACGGGCAAAGACGGCCAATTAATTCGCGCCCGCAAGCTCAAGGTTCGCCACAAGACACCAGAAATGTCGGCCCCGGAGATTATCGATATTGGCCATGTTGGCGAGGTGGAAAGTGTTAGCACCGACGTGCTGGATATGTTGGTAAACAGCGACTTTATCCCTGTGATTGCTCCCATCGGGGTCGGCCCAGACGGCGCCTCATACAACATCAATGCCGACTTGGTTGCAGGGAAAATTGCCGAGGTCTTGAAGGCTGAGAAGCTGATGCTGCTCACCAATATCGAGGGCCTGAAAAACAAAGAAGGCAAAGTCCTCACCGGGCTGAGTACCGAACAGGTCGACGCGCTGATTGAAGACGGCACTATTTATGGCGGCATGTTACCGAAGATCGGCTGCGCACTCAGTGCCGTGAATGCCGGCGTGAACAGCGCCCATATTATCGATGGCCGCGTGCCCCATGCCGTCCTGCTGGAAATCTTCACCGACACCGGTGTGGGCACCCTCATCACCAACAGCAGCGTGCAAGCTGCAGACAGCGGCGAATAAGGCAGGCCATGACTAAGCGACCTTCTCGCCGCGACGAAATTCTGCAGTCTCTGGCAACCATGCTGGAAAGTCAGCCGGGCAGCCGTATTACCACGGCAAAACTGGCTGCCGAAGTCGGTGTTTCCGAGGCGGCGCTATACCGCCACTTCCCCAGCAAGGCGAAGATGTTTGAGGGCCTTATTGAGTTTGTAGAAGAGGCTATTTTCAGTCGCGTTGCGCTGATTTGCAGCGAAGAGGAGCAGGCAGAAGCACAGCTCGCTAAAATCCTTCACCTGCTGCTGGCTTTTACCGAACGCAACCCCGGCATTACTCGCATTTTCAATGGCGATGCCCTGGCGGGCGAGCACGAGCGCTTGCGCAGCCGCGTGCAACAATTTTACGACCGACTGGAAATGCAGCTGCGACAAATCTTGCGCGAAGCCGAACTTCGCGAGGGGCTGCGCACCCAGGCCACCGCGAATACCACAGCAAACTTACTGATGGCCTGCGTAGAGGGGCGTATCGGGCAATTTGTGCGCAGTGAATTCAAGCGCCTGCCGAGTGCAGACTGGGATGACCAGTGGCAGCTGCTGCGAGCGACCGTATTCCGCTAGCCGCTAGTTGTTTTCGCTGTGAAAGGCGCGGCGTCGTTTTACGTTTTCCTGCAGCTGAGAGAATCGGGCCTTGTCTCGTTCGTAGGCCTCTTCCACCTCGAACAATTCCGCGTTGCGTCGCTCAAGGTCGTTCTCGGTAGCACTGACTTCGCGACGCAAGTCATTTAGCGTTTTCGCCAGTGCCTCTGGCACTGGACGACCGCGGCGCTCCTGTTCGGCCGCTTCCGACTGATTCTTTCTAACCTTGCCTTTCAGCGCCGACAAATTGCTCTTCAGTATCGAAATACGTACCCGTATATCGTTGAGAGCGCGCGCCTTGGCGTGGTCAATATCGGCGGTGTCGCTGTAACGCAGCAACAGGGACTCATCCCAGGCGCGCATTTTTTCCTCGGCTTCAGCTCGCGCTTTTGCCACCGCTTTCTCGCGCTCCCACGCCTCCCGCTCGGCGCCGGTCAGCTGCGCGGCCACACTCTTCACTACACTGCCGTCAGCGCGGATCACATCGTAGCCGCGCGGCACGACATCAGGTGGCAAGCGATCGAGGATAACCACCTTATTGTTGGCATCGACATAGCGATAAAACAGCTTCTCTGCCGCCAGGGCAGGCGCGCTCACTACGGCCAACGCGAGGCATAGTGGGCTGAGAAACCGTAACGACCAACAAGGCATAAACTCTCACTCTCCTGTTTTTTGTGAACTATAACGACACACCGTAGCGCTCACGATACGCACTTACCCTAGATACTAGTTCAGGATCACCTGCACCGGCATTCAGATACTCAACAATATCGTTAAGGCCAACAATACTAATGACTGCCAGGTCGCGCTCGCGTTCCAGTTCCTGAATCGCCGACAGCTCACCCTTGCCGCGCTCCTGACGGTCGAGACCAATCGCCACGGCCGCCACGCTGGCGCCCGCGGCTTCGATCATTGTAATGGCCTCGCGTATTGCCGTACCCGCAGTAATCACGTCGTCAATAATCAATACTCGGCCCTGCAGCGCCGCGCCCACCAACGTACCGCCCTCGCCATGGTCTTTGGCTTCTTTGCGGTTATAGGCAAAGGGAATGTCGATATTGTGGCGCTCTGCAAGTGCACAGGCTGTTGCCGCAGCCAGAGGAATCCCCTTGTATGCCGGGCCAAACAACACGTCGAACTGCACCCCCGAGTCCACAATGGCGTCGGCATAGCAGGCCGCCAATGCGCTTAAGGCGCCACCACTGCTAAAACGGCCGGCGTTAAAGAAATACGGGCTGACACGTCCCGACTTCAGGGTGAATTCACCAAAACACAGCGCATCGCTGTCGATGGCCTGGCGGATAAACTGCTGCTGGAAAGGCTTAATACTCATGGGCGGCTACGACTCATCTCACAAAAGCTGGATTGTAGAGCCCCTTATTGTACGCACCGCAGTGGCCGCGGCCCAGAGCGAAGCGCGGGCATTGTAGGCAAAACTCCGCGGAACGCCCTCAATCATGGTGTTTTTGCCGACATTCACGCCCAATTGATTGTCGTAAAAAGGGTTTCATTGTAGTCTAAACACCTGTTTAGTACGGACTTTGCAAGTGTCGATCTCGTCGCATCGCAATCTCCTTTAGAGGCTTGCAACACACAGCACGGCCTACTCTGCCCCAATAATGGCGGGCGACAGTATCGTTGAATAAGGGCATCAGGCCCGCATAGTAGACACACGGGAAGCACATGAGAATCATCAGCTTTTGCGCTGACAGCATCACTGATGCTGCGGAAAGAGGCTTTTTTGACTGGGTCGTCAAGCAGGACGCGGATATCATCTGCCTGCAAAACCTGGGTATAGCCGAGTATAAGCTTCGCGACGACGTCTTCTTCCCCCGCGAGTATAACCCGTACTTTTTCGATGCCGCCGATGGCAAAAGTAACGGTGTCGCGATTTACTGCAAACAGCTACCCAAAGCCATTATGACTGGCCTCGGCTTCATGGATTTTGATATGGATGGCCTCTACATCCAGGCCGATTTCGACAATATCAGCATCGGCAGCCTGCTGGCACCCAGCGTCCCCGACGGCGACAGCGAGGCGCAGATCCGCAAAAATAACTTCTTTGAGCAGTATTACAACCACCTGCACAAAGTCCGCAACAAGCGCCGCGACTTCGTCATTTGCGGCAACTGGGGCATCGCCCACAAAAGCATTGATATTCAGGATGTGAAGGGCAACCACGGCGTATCAGGCAGCCTTACTGAAGAGCAGCAGTGGATGGAACGCTTGTTCCATGAAGAACACTACGCTGACGCCTTCCGCCTGGTGAATACCGATGCCGATGAGTTCAGTTATTGGCCCGACGGCGAGCCAGGCAAAAACGGCTGGCGCGTAGACTATCAGGTGGTGTCAGAAAGGCTGATTCCGCGCGTTGAGTACGGCGCCATCTACAAAGTGCAGCAATTCGGCAAGCACGCGCCGGTAATCATGGATTACGACTACGAATTGCCAGAAAGCGCCTTTTAAGCTTATAAGCGGCGGAGGCTGAGCCTCCGCCGCACGCCCGCTACTCCGCTAAAGCGGCCTGCTGCGCCGCGATCAACTCGGCTATACCCTTCTCTGCCAAATCCAGCATCGCATTCATTTCATTGCGATTGAAAGTTGCCCCCTCAGCGGTTCCCTGCACTTCAATTATGCCGCCCGCCTCGTCCATGACCACATTCATATCGGTCTCTGCTGACGAGTCTTCAATGTAGTCCAGGTCCAACACTGGCTGACCTTCATAAACCCCAACGGAAACCGCAGCCACCATTTGCTTGAGGGGGTCAGCGCTGATCGCGCCGCTGCGCTGCAAATGCCGAATGGCATCAACCAATGCAACGCCAGCGCCAGTAATGGATGCTGTGCGCGTGCCGCCATCAGCTTGGATTACATCGCAGTCCAGCGTAATGGTGTGCTCACCCAGCAAGCTCAAATCCACCGCGGCACGCAACGAGCGGCCAATTAAACGCTGAATTTCCTGAGTGCGGCCCGACTGCTTACCGCGCGCCGCCTCGCGCCCCATCCGACTGCCGGTACTGCGCGGCAACATGCCGTATTCAGCCGTGATCCAGCCCTGTCCCTTGCCGCGCAAAAACGGCGGAACGCTAGCATCAACCGAGGCCGTACACAGCACCTTCGTTGCACCGGTTTCGATCAATACAGAACCCTCGGCGTGACAGGTGTAGTTGCGGGTAATACGCAGCTCGCGTTTTTCATCGGCGCTGCGGCCACTCGGTCGAACAAAACTCATAGCAATCTCCTCTACTGAAGCGCGACAGTATACCTGCCGCACAGGCACTGAAGCGAAACCCGTTTCCCGCTACAATGCCAAGCCTGCGTATCAATACCGTGACAAGACGCTACCAACAGGGGATGCCCGTGACTATTTGCAGTATGACCGCCTTCGCCCACCGCCGCAGTGAACATGACTGGGGTACTGCCATCTGGGAGTTGCGCTCCGTCAATCACCGCTACCTGGAGCTGTCGTTTAAACTCCCCGAGAACTGGCGCCAGTTGGAACCAGAGCTGCGCGACCGGCTGCGCAAGACGCTGCAACGCGGCAAAGTGGAATGCTCGCTGCGTATTAACCTGCAAGAACAAGAGCAAAGCCTGACGCTTAACCAAGAGCTGGCCGAGCAGCTGCTCAACACTGCAAACGCCCTGCGGGCCGATATTGCCCATGCTGCGCCTATCAACGTACTAGAAGTATTGCGCTGGCCTGGCGTCATGCAAAATGCCCAGGTCGACAGCGACACCATTAGCAAGGCGCTGCTGACCAGCTTTGAGCAAGCCCTGCAAGACCAATGCGACAATCGCCAACGCGAAGGCCTGGCACTCGCCGACCTGATCGAGCAACGCCTCGTCAGCATTGACAGCATCGTCGCCGATTTACGTCAGCGCATGCCGGAAATCGTCAGCGGACAGCGGGATAAACTTCGCCAGCGACTCGCCGACCTGAAAGCGGAGCTCGACGCCGAGCGGCTCGAACAGGAAATGGCCCTCATAGCCCAGAAAGCCGATGTCGACGAAGAACTCGACCGCCTCGACACCCACGTAAAAGAAGTGCGCCGCGTACTCAAAAAAGGCGGCGCAGTGGGTCGTCGGCTCGACTTCTTAATGCAGGAACTCAACCGCGAGGCCAACACCCTGTCTTCCAAAGCCGTTGTTGCCGAAAGCACCCAGGCCGCAGTTGAACTGAAAGTACTGATCGAGCAAATGCGCGAACAGATCCAGAATATTGAGTAACCCCTAAAACCGCTCAGGTCGTATGACTTCGACGTCGGAGATCACCACGATCTCCGCGTAGTCGTCAAAGAACTCTGCGCAGCCTTCGACAATCCGCTCGGCAACCTCATCGTCGGCGATCACGTTGAGCTGGATGTTTTTCAGCACTAAGCTCAGGTCGTCGGGCTCGCCCTGCCGACCGTTGAAATCGGCCCCTGAAACATAGTGATGAACGGTGTAACCCGTCGCCCCGGCTTCTTTTATCAACTCCAGCAGCCGATCTAACAACAGCGCTTCGGCGACAATTTCGATACGCTTTTTCCGGTGTCTCTGCAGCATGTTAATTCACTCCTTGCAGTAACATCGCCAGTTGAAAATACAGCGGAATACCCACGATAACGTTGAAGGGAAAAGTGACCGCCAGGGAGGTGGTGATGTACAACGATGCCTTGGCTTGCGGCAGTGCCAGGCGCATTGCGGCGGGCACAACGATGTATGATGCGCTGGCGCACAGCACTGCCAGCAATGTGGTCTCACCCAACCCTAAGTTCAGCAAGGCACTAACGGCCAAGCCGAGCGCGGCGCCAATTAGCGGCATGTAGAGACCAAAGGCGACCAGCGCAACGCCCACTCGGCGAAACTCCCCAAGGCGGCGACCCACTAATAAGCCCATGTCGAGCAAGAACAAGCAGAGCAAACCGTAGAAAGGCGCTTTAACGAAGGCGTCTACCTGCGCTAACCCAGGCTTACCGACCAGGTAGCCAATCGCCAAACTCCCTAGCAACAGCACAACACTGCCGTTGAGCAAGCTGTCTTTTAAGCGCAGTTTTGGACGGCTATTCTGCTTGCCCTGTTGACGCAAATACGGCGCCGCCAGAATCAGACCCGACAGAATGGCAGGGGTTTCCATTAGCGCCAGCATCGCCACCATATACCCTTCGTAGTCAATGCCTTGCTGGGTTAGGAAGCCCACCGCCGCCATAAAGGTCACAACGCTAATCGAGCCGTAATGTGCGGCAATCGCCGCCGCATCAATCGGCTGCACGCGGGTGGCAAATTTCAGCAAGGCGAACGCAATAAAGGGGATGAGAAAACTCAGTGCAATGCCGGCAAGTAGCAGCGCGATAAGCGCGGGCGTGATCGCGTTTTCGCTTAACTCGACGCCGCCTTTGAAGCCGATAGCCAGCAGTAAATATATGGACAGTGCCTTGCCCATACCCTCGGGAAGCTCGAGGTCGGCCTTGGCACTTGCGGCGAGCACCCCCAGCACAAAGAACAAGATCGCCGGGCTGGTTAAGTTGGCAATCGCCGTGGCAAGTAGCGACTCCATCACCCCTCCCTAGCTGGCGGCAGGGCCAGTGGCACGAGTTGAGGTTCATTGTGCAAACGCTGCCAAGCACCATCTACAGCGAGCAAAATGTCATCGCACACTGCCTGAAAAACCCACTGCCGCCGACGCCTGAGCTGCACGACCAGCAGGCAGCACAGGCCACCTTTGCTGGCGACCCGGCTGAGCAAAACATGTATCGCCATCACTTTACGAGAGGATCGCCGGCGCAGAGCACTGAATTTAGACTCAATCCTAGCGATGAGATTCGGGCTTAATACCACTTCCTTTGTTTGAATTTCTAAGCGCATAACATTCCCTCCTAGCAGGTGGAGGTGCTAGCTTAGCGAGGCGCAAAATAACGAAAAAGTCGATTTTTAATGACTAATAATCAACTTTTTGTTGATAATAGTTGCCATGCAGAATATCAACTTTAAGCATCTTTATTACTTTTGGGTGGTCGCCCGCGAAGGCTCGATTAGTCGCGCCAGCGAAGCGTTAAATATTACACCGCAAACCATCAGCGCCCAGCTCACCACGCTGGAATCACGCTGGGAGGTGCCGCTATTCACCCGCGAGGGGCGAAGCTTGCGCCTGACCGAAGCCGGTAAATTTGTGCAGAGCTATGCCGATGCGATCTTCTCGCTGGGTGCCGAGTTAGACATCGCCCTGCAGCAACAGCAGCTGGATCAGGCCGAAAAACTCACGGTTGGCGCGGTGGATGTTCTGCCAAAACTGATTACTCACTTGGTGCTAAAACCGTTTATCGGCCAAGCATCCAGCCCCAGCCTGGTATGCAAAGAAGGCAAGTTTGACGAGCTACTACCCCAACTGGCAATGCATAAATTAGATGTGCTACTCAGTGATCGGCCGGTTCCTCCTGCGCCGAACCTCCGGCTATACAATCACCGCTTGGGCGAGTGTGGCGTTAGCATTCTGGCGGCGCCGTCGCTGATCGACGACGCGGCGGGCGAGTTCCCCAATAATCTGAATCATCAACCGTTTCTGCTGCCAACCACGAACAACACCCTTCGCAGTGCACTAGAGCAATGGTTTGCCGAGCAGGGCATCGCGCCCCACATTGTGGCCGAGTTTGACGACAGCGCGCTGGTAAAAGCCTTCGGCCACGCCGGCGCCGGTTTTTTTGCCTGCCCAAGCGCCATTGAAGAGCAGGTGTGTAAACAATACTCCGTCGCCCTGGCCGGGCGCATAGACGGTATTCGCGAGCAGTTTTACGCTATTTCCACCGAGAAAAAGTTGAAGAAAGCGGCGGTCATCGCGCTGACTGAAAACGCTCGCGACCAATTATTCAAATAGTCTGCAAACCGTGCGAACATACCCACAATAACCAGCCGTCACCGATAACCACATCACAGGACACCGCCACAATGCAGCAAAGCCAGGGCACCCTTTTTACCGTATCCGCCCCCTCGGGCGCCGGCAAAACCAGCCTGGTTGCAAGACTGCTCGACGAAATGGACGACGTGCAAGTTTCGATCTCTCACACCACCCGCGATATGCGCCCCGGTGAGGTGGACGGCGTCAATTACCACTTTGTCAGCCACGACACCTTTGAGTCGATGCTGCGCAGTGCCGCCTTTCTGGAGCATGCCCAGGTTTTTGACAACCACTACGGCACCTCCCAAAAGTGGGTAGAGGACACGTTAAACTGCGGTCGCGACGTTATTCTCGAGATCGACTGGCAAGGCGCTCAGCAGGTGCGCAAATTACTGCCGGAAACGGTATCCATCTTTATTTTACCCCCCTCCCAAGACGCTCTGCGCGAACGCCTGACCGGACGAGGCCAGGATGAAGAGTCGGTGATTAGCCGCCGCATGGCCGCCGCCGTCGAAGAAATGTCGCACTTTGTTGAAGGCGACTACGTTGTGATCAACGACGATTTTGAAACCGCCCTGCAAGAGCTAAAGGCCATTCTGCTGAGCCACCGCCTGCGCCTGAACCGCCAGCAGCAGCGTCACCGTGACTTACTCACGGCACTGCTGACATAGCGCAGCGAAGTTTGATAGACTGTGGATAACTGGCGGTGGTGCCTGTTACCACTGCGATTCAGCACATTCAGGAACATTTTCATGGCCCGTATTACTGTAGAAGACTGCCTGTCGGCAGTAGACAATCGTTTTGAGTTGGTAATGGTTTCCAGCAAGCGCGCCCGTGCGCTTGCCACCGGCGGCAAAGACCCGCTGGTTGCCGAAGAAGGCGACAAGCCAACAGTACTGGCGCTGCGTGAAATTGCCGAAGGCAAAATTACCCGCGAAGAAATCATGGCCGCCGACGCGGTAGCGGAAGAGCCCGAGCTGGACCTGGGTGTTGAGCTGGGCGCTCAGCCTCTGTAAAAACCTTGGCCCGGGGTGTCGATGCACCAATACAGCTTTTTCAATTACCAACACGGTAAGCCTGAACCGGCGCAATCCATCGACGCCCTCGCCGAAACCCTGAGTAATTACCTCTCTGCCTCACAGGTGGATCAGGTTCGGCGCGCCTATTACTACGCCGAACAAGCCCACGAAGGTCAGAATCGCCGCAGCGGCGAACCCTATGTTACCCACCCTTTAGCCGTCGCCGGCATATTGTCGGAAATGCGCCTAGATGCGCAGAGCCTCATGGCGGCAATGCTGCACGACGTGATCGAAGACACCGCCGTTAGCAAGCAAGACCTCAGCGAGCAATTCGGCGATGCGGTTGCCGAGCTGGTCGACGGCGTGTCCAAGCTGACCCGGATCGAATTCCAGTCCAAAGCCGAACAGCAGGCTGAAAACTTTCAGAAAATGGCCCTGGCGATGGCCAAGGACATTCGCGTTATTCTCGTCAAATTAGCCGACCGCTTGCACAATATGCGCACCCTCGGTGTGATGCCGCCGCCAAAGCGCCGCCGTATCGCCCGCGAGACACTGGAAATATACGCCCCCATTGCCCAGCGCCTGGGTATGCACAACATCCGCGTGGAATTTGAAGACCTCGGCTTTCAGGCCATGCACCCCATGCGCGCGCAGCGCATCAGCAAGGCCATTCGCACACGCTTTGGCGACCGCAGCAAAACCATCGCCAATATTCAGGAAAGCCTGGAAAACTGCCTGCTGGAAGAGGGGCATAAAGCCCACGTTGTCGGCCGCGAGAAACACTTGTTCAGCATTTACAGCAAAATGCGCAACAAGCGGAAGTCGCTGAAAGAAATCATGGACCTGTATGCCTTTCGCATCGTCGTCGACTCCGTCGACAGCTGCTACCGCGTTCTCGGCTGCGTTCACGGTCTCTACAAGCCTGTGCCGGGGCAATTTAAAGACTACATTGCCATTCCCAAAGCCAACGGCTATCAATCCCTGCACACAGTACTCTTCGGCATGCAGGGCGTGCCCATTGAAATTCAGATCCGCACGCAGGAAATGGAGGAAATGGCCAATAACGGGATTGCTGCCCACTGGCTGTATAAGTCCAACGAGCAAGATGCCCGTGGCAATTCCAGCCATGCGCGCGCCCGCCAGTGGGTACAAGGCCTGCTGGAAATGCAGCAACGCGCTGGCGACTCGCTGGAATTTATCGAGAACGTGAAGATCGACCTCTTCCCGGACGAGGTCTATGTGTTCACCCCGCGCGGCGACATTATGGAATTGCCGGCCGGCGCCACTGCGGTCGATTTCGCCTATGCGGTACACAGCGATGTGGGGAATTCCTGTGTTGCATGCCGAATCAACCGCCGCCTGGCACCACTGTCTGAAGCCTTGCAAAGCGGGCAGACCGTTGAGGTCATTACCACCCCCGGCGCCCAGCCCAACCCGGCGTGGCTGCACTTTGTGGTTACCGCAAAAGCGCGCAGCGGCATTCGCCACTTCCTCAAACATCAGCGCCGCACCGAGGCAGTGAGCCTCGGCCGCCGAATGCTGGAGCGCGCCTTAGGCAGCATGGATGAGCAGCTGGATAACTTCAGCGACGAGCACTTGGAACAGCTCGTCGACGCCACGCAGAGCAAATCGGCCGACAATATTTTTGAACAAATAGGCCTGGGCAACCGCGTTGCCTACCTCACCGCCCGACAGTTGCTGACCCTGCGCGACCAACTCAGCGACGACGATGACAATGCACCGCCTGCCACCAGCCAGCGGCAGACCATGGTCATTCACGGCACCGAAGGATTTTTGGTTAATTTCGCCCGCTGCTGCTACCCCATTCCCGGCGACCACATCGTTGGTATCGTCAGCGCAGAGAAAGGCGTGGTGGTGCACTGTGAGAACTGCCACAACAGCATTGACCTGAGAAACACCCCTGAGCGCGTCGTACCGCTGAGCTGGGCCGATGACATTGACCGCGACTTCTCCGTAGAGCTCAAAGTCGAGCTGAGCAAGCAGCGCGGCATTATTGCCGTGCTTGCCACCCGGGTGAATGGCGCCGAGGCCAGCATAGAAAAGATCAGTGTGGAAGACGAAAACCCGAAGATCAGCACCATCCACTTAGTGATCGGCGTGCGCTCACGTATTCACCTCGCCAGCATCATGCGCCGTATTCGCAATATTCCCGCGGTAATAAAAGTGACCCGCGAAAAACACTAGCCCCTGTTAACACTCATTAGTCGGCCACCGGCGTGGCGATAAGGATACTTCTGTGAGCACTAAAACCATCATCAGCACCGACAAGGCCCCAGCGGCCATTGGCCCCTACTCGCAAGCGGTAAAAACCGGCAACATGGTGTTTTTGTCGGGCCAGATCCCATTGATCCCCGAAACCATGGAAATGATCGAAGGCGGGATAAGCGAACAGAGCCAGCAAGTGTTTAAAAATTTGACCGCCGTTGCCGAGGCCGCTGGCGGCAGTTTGAACGATGCAGTAAAAGTGAATATCTCCCTCACCGACCTCGGCGACTTTGCTGCCGTAAACGAGGTGATGGCGTCGGTATTTGATGAGCCCTACCCCGCGCGCGCCTGCGTACAAGTTGCCGCTTTACCGCGCGGCGCGATGGTGGAGATTGAGGTTATTCTCGCCCTTTAACAGTCAAGCCGACCGCGCGTCGCTGAGCACTTGAACAAAGCCGCTGCGATAGTTGGGGTGCAGGAATTCGTAGCCGCTGTCGCGCAGGCGGCGGTTACTACAGCGCTTGCTGCCGGTTCGCGAAATGGGTGCCCCGTTTTGCCGGTAGGGGACGTCGAGTTGCTCGGCCAACCAGCGCTGCACGGTTTGGATCGCTACCGGCAGGTCGTCAACACCTAAGTAACAGCTCGCCACTGACTCACCGCCGTCAACCTTATCAATCAAGTGCGCCAGCACCCCGACGCAATCGTCGCGGTGAATACGATTGCTATAGTGCAGTGGCTCATCCGGCACACACTCACCCGCCTTCACCTTAGCGATCATTTGCAAACGCCCCGGGCCATAAATACCGGCAAAACGGACAATACTGTGCGGCCAGCCCGTGTCGGCAATCTGCTGTTCTGCTCGCAAAATGCTTTGCCCGGAAAAACGACTGGGGGCCGTCGGGCTGTCTTCGTCGACCCATTCGTGGCCACTCTGGTCATACACACCACTGCTGGAAACAAATAACAGCAGCTTGGGCGGCTCGACGATAGATTCCAAAATCACCGCGAGCGCTTCTTCAAAAATTTTGCGATAGCCTTCCGGATTATAGCCATTGGGCGTGAGCGTCATTACGATGTAGTCGGCCTGCAAAGGCCCCAAAGCCCGTATGCTGCTGGGCTGCGCAAGGTCAGCTGACAAACCCTCTACACCCGTTGGCAACTTGCTACCATCACGGCGCATACCCTGCACATGCCAGCCCTTGGCCAAGTAGCGCGCCGCCAGCCCACCACCAATATCGCCACAACCAACAATCAACAGCCGCTTAGTACTCGCGTTCATGTTCCCACCTTAGTCGGTTCAAGCCCAAGCTCAGCTCAGGCATACTTGGGCACATTCGCCCTCGCAGGTCGGGGAGCATAGCAAAGGGGAACAACAATGACAGCGCTTCCAACACACGTTCGCTGCGTTAACGTCAACGACGACCACAGCCTGGTAATCGGCGAGCAGCCACTGCCTAAATGCGGCGCCGGCGAACTGTTGATTGCCGTGTCTGCTGCGGGTGTTAACCGGCCCGACTTAATGCAGCGCTATGGCCTTTACCCCCCTCCGGCTGACGCCAGTCCGATTCTAGGCTTGGAGGTTGCCGGGCGCGTCGCCGCCATCGGCGAAGGCGTAAACGGCTGGCAAATTGGCGACCGCGTGTGCGCGCTGTGCAACGGCGGTGGCTATAGCGACTACGTCGCCGTGCCCGCCGGGCAATGCCTACCCATTCCCGATGCCTTAAATGATGCCGAGGCAGCGGCACTGCCCGAGACCTACTTCACCGTTTGGCACAATGTCTTTGAGCGCGGCGCCTTGCAACCCGGCGAGTCATTTCTGGTACACGGCGGCAGCAGCGGTATCGGCACCACCGCCATCGCGCTTGCTGGTGCCTTCGGCGCTAAGGTATTCACCACCGCAGGCAGCGCCGAAAAATGCACCGCCTGCGAATCGCTTGGCGCGAGCATTGCCGTCAATTACCGGGAGCAGGATTTTGTCGAACAACTGCACGCGGCCACCAACGGTCGCGGTGTCGATGTGATTCTGGATATGGTTGGCGGCGATTATATCCGCCGCGATATCGACCTTGCCGCCGAGGATGGCCGCATTGTTTTTATCGCCTTCCAAGGTGGCTTTGCCGCCGAGCTGAACTTCTTGCCGGTGTTAATGAAACGGCTCACTCTCAGCGCATCCACGCTCCGCGCACAGAGCCGCGACCAAAAAGCCGCCATTGCCAGCGCCCTGCGCGAACGCGTGTGGCCATTGCTGGCTCGCGGTGAGCTGCAGCCCGCCATCGACAGTGTCTACCCCCTTGAGCAGGTTGCCGACGCCCACGCGCGCATGGAGAGCAGCGAGCATATTGGCAAGCTGATACTGGATCTGCAGCGCCAATAGTAGGCAGGCCAGAGTCGTCGGTGTACACTGCAGCGCTATAGTCTAAAACTATCGAACCAGGCAATTTTGTGACGCTAACAGAATTACGCTACATCATCGCGCTCCAGGAAACCGGACATTTTGGCAAGGCCGCCGAGCGCTGCTTTGTCAGCCAACCCACCCTCAGTGTGGCTGTTAAAAAGCTTGAAGAGGAATTAGCGGTAAGCCTGTTCGAACGCAGCCGCGGCCAGGTGACCTGCACACCTATCGGCGAGCAGATTATCGAGCAATCCCGCTATGTGCTGGAACAGAGCGAGCGGATTCGCGAACTGGCCGCTCAGGGACGCGACCCTCTGGGCAGCCCCATGGCGCTTGGCGCCATTCACACCGTCGGCCCCTATCTTTACCCGCGCGCCATTCCTCGCATTCGCGAACTCGCGCCCCAAATGCCACTGTACGTTGAAGAAAATATGACGGCGATTCTTCGCGGCCGCCTGCGCAGTGGCAAGCTCGACGCCATCGTTATTGCCCTGCCCTTCAATGAACCCGAGGTGGTTACCCAAACGCTCTACGACGAGCCGTTTGTGGTGCTGCTACCGGGCGATCACCCACTGGCCGCGAAGTCCCATATTGAGCACAGCGACCTGTATCAGCAAAACGTGTTGCTGTTGGGCGAAGGCCATTGTTTTCGCGACCAAGTGCTCGCCGCTTGCCCCGGACTACAGCAGCACCTGGCCCGCAGTGACCGCCTGCTTCAGTCAGTGGTTGAGGGCAGCTCTTTGGAAACCCTCAAACACATGGTGGCCTCCAAACTTGGCATCAGCATTTTGCCTTTGTCCGCTGCCCAAGTCGGGCCCTACGGCGACGGTATGTTGTGCACTCGGCCCTTTGCCGGCACACCGCCCACGCGGGAAATTGCCCTGGCCTGGCGGGCCAGTTTCCCCCGCCACCAAGCCATCGACGTTATCAGCCAGGCGATCAAAACCGCCCACAGCGATCATCCTTCCACATGACCCAAGCCCTGCACCAACTTGATGTAAGTTCGCTCAAGGGCGTAGGTCCAAAGCTGAGAGAAAAGCTCAAAAAGCTCGGGCTGCACAGTGTGCAAGATCTGCTTTTCCACCTGCCACTGCGCTACCAGGATCGCACCCGCATCTGCCCTATCGGCGCCTTGCGACCCGGCAACGATGTGGTTATCGAAGGCGAAGTACTCGCCGCCGATATCACTTTCGGGCGACGACGCAGCCTGGTTTGCCGGCTGCGCGACGGCACCGGCACCACAACACTGCGCTTCTTTCACTTCAACGCCGCGCAGAAACAACAGCTCAGTAAAGGCGCGAGACTGCGCTGTTTTGGCGAGGCGCGGCGCGGCGCCAGCGGCCTGGAGTTTTACCACCCGGAGTACACCGTTCTGCAAGGGGAGGCAGTCGCTCCCGTCGAAGACCGGCTGACGCCCATTTACCCAAGCACGGAAGGGTTTGCTCAAACCAGCTGGCGAAAACTATGCGGCCAGGCCCTGCACTATCTCGATACTCACCCCATTACCGAATGGCTACCGCAGACGGCACTGCCAGGCCGCTGGACACTGGCCGAGGCACTGCGCTATTTGCATCATCCACCGGCAGACGCCTCGCTTGAGCTACTGCAATCCGGCCAGCACCCCAGTCAGCAGCGCCTCGCTTTTGAGGAATTGCTGGCCCACAACCTGGCGCTGCAAAAATTGCGCGTCGAGGCCCGCCGCTTCGGCGCGCCCCGGCTCGACGGCCCCGATGATCTCGAAAACGCCTTTCTCGACGGCCTGGGTTTCAGCCTCACCTCAGCGCAGCAGCGCGTTGCCGATGAAATCCGCCGCGACCTACGCCAGGGCGCGCCCATGCTGCGTTTGGTGCAAGGCGATGTCGGCAGTGGCAAAACCGCCGTTGCTGCACTCGCCGCGCTGCGCGCCGCCGCCAGCGGTTATCAGGTTGCCATCATGGCGCCCACTGAGATCCTCGCCGAGCAGCACTTCCACAACTTCAGCCAATGGCTGGCCCCACTCAATCTGGACGTTGCCTGGCTCAGCGGCAAGCAAAAAGGTAAGGCCCGAGCCTCTGCCCAACAGCGCGTTGCCGAGCACAAAGCGCACGTCGTGGTAGGCACCCACGCGCTGTTTCAAGACGAGGTAATATTCGCCAAACTCGGCCTGGTTATTGTCGACGAACAACACCGCTTCGGCGTGCACCAGCGCCTCGCTCTCAAACAAAAAGGCGAGGATCACGCTGGCCACCCCCACCAATTGATTATGACGGCCACCCCTATTCCCAGAACCCTGGCAATGACTGCCTACGCCGACCTGGATACCTCCGTCATCGACGAATTGCCGCCGGGGCGCAGCCCGATCAATACCGTAGTGCTCGCCAACGACCGGCGCGAGCAAATTGTCGAGCGGCTGCGCGCCGTCTGCCAAAGTGGCCAACAAGCCTATTGGGTATGCACCTTGATCGAAGAGTCAGACAAATTACAGGCGCAAGCCGCCGAGGTGAGCTGGCAACAACTGAAAGACGCACTGCCGGAATTGAACGTCGGCTTGGTGCACGGACGCATGAAAGCCGCCGAAAAGGCCGCTATGATGGCAGACTTCAAGGCCGCAAAAGTCGATTTGCTGGTCGCAACAACGGTTATTGAAGTCGGCGTTGATGTCCCCAACGCCACGCTGATGATTATCGAAAATGCCGAGCGCTTAGGGCTAGCACAACTCCACCAACTGCGCGGGCGAGTGGGCAGAGGACACCTACAAAGTCACTGCGTACTGCTTTACCAAAGCCCGTTGTCGCGCAATGGCCGCCAGCGCTTATCTGCACTACGCGACAGCAACGACGGCTTTGTCATCGCCGAACAAGACCTGCAACTTCGCGGCCCCGGCGAAGTCCTCGGCACCCGTCAAACCGGGCTAATGAGCTTTAAAATTGCCGACCTGCAACGCGACGAAGACCTACTGGACAGCGTGCGAGAACAGGCGCGCCTACTCAGTGAGCACCACCCACAAAATGTTCAGCCACTCATCGACCGCTGGCTGGCCGAGCGCACACTTTACGCCAGCGTGTAAATGCCCTAAAAGAATTCGTATTCCAACAGCAGGCGAACCGCCTGATCAGCACTATCATTATCCAGGCCTGCAATCGCCGCCAGTTCCCAACGCAGCGAGCGTCCCGCCGCCAGTTTCACCACGCCATAGAGCGCAGGACCAATGCCTTGGTAATCTTCACCGAGAAACAGCTCCACCCCGGGCTCCAGCGCCGCCCGATAGCGGTAGCGTGCCTGCAGTGCCAAGCGGGTTTCCAGTTCACTGCGCAGACCTTTTTGTTTTTCGTGAATCAGTGAGGCATTGGCAACCCCCTGCCAGGATACCCAGTCTTTCTGTGCCAGCAGCGAGACGGCCAATTCTCGCTCGTCGCCCTCACGGTCCTGTTCATATTCCAATTGCAAACCCCAATCGCTGTCGTACTCCCCCTGCTCGGTGAGCTGCCAGCGCGCCTCCAGTTCAACAGCTTCAATACGGTCGCTGAACTGTGTATCGGCGGCAATCACATAGGCTTCCAGTGCCACTCGCTCGCTGATCGCCGCGCCAAAACCGAGCTTTTGCACATGCAGCCCGTCTGGGGCCTGAAGACCGCCATCAGCCTGTATATAGCGGTACTCCAGCTCTTTCTCCAGAGGCTGCACATAAGGCGAATAAAGACGGTCAACGGGTAAGCCGTCCGCCCACGATGTCGTGCTGACGCTAAGCGCAAGCCCCAAAGCCAGCCGCCTTATCATGATGCGCTCCTGCTTCGCCGCCATTGCCAAAGCAATACTGACGCCATCAATAACACCGCCCCGCTGTAAGCCCACAGTTGCGCGGGCGCGGGTGTCGCCTCATATCCCAGCATGGCGTAAAGAAGCTGTCCGGCAACGCTGTCTTCAGGCAACCAATCCGAGCTGTCCCACGCCATTCCGCCAGGCAGATAATCCGCCTGTACCAGCAGGCCCGACGCCTGCAAGATCATCGCGCCCGCCACCACCGTCAGCAACAGCAAAATCATCCGGTATCCCCACTTGGGCGGCAGCAGACACAGAGCGTAATACAGCAGTGCACCCGCGCTGGCACCAATACCCAGGCCGATCAGTGAACCGCTGTACAGGCTGCTGCGCACTTCATCGTTCTGCTGAAACGCCGAAATATAGAGAAAGACTTCCTCGCCTTCGCGACTCACCGCCACGGCCACAGCGGTTACCATCAGCACACCCATCAACAAAGTATGGGATGACGATTCACGCAGCGCCAGAACGCCGATACACAGCAGCGCCAGATAGACCACCCCGTGCAGAGAGGCCAGAAACAGTTCCTGCCCAACGCCGTCGGCCAACTCGGAAATGGCGCCCATGCTGCGTGCCATGACCAGCGACGCCATCAACCCGGCAAGCACTCCCCACAACAGGCCGCGCCGACTGCCGCCTTGCATCTGTCGCAGCGCGGCCAGCACGCTGATCAACAGCGCCGCTTCCAGCACTTCGCGCAACACAATAATGACACTGGTTAATAACATGGCAGCTTCTCTTTACCGCTATTCGGCGATCATCGTGCCCTGAGCCGTTTTTGGGTTGAACTCGCCAAAAAAGGGATACACCCCCGGCGCCAGCGGGCCGATAAAAATAATCGCCCTGCGCTTACCAAGGATGACCTTTTCGCGGTTCAGCTCATAGCTCTCGAACTCTTCCGGCGTCGGGTCCTGATTGTCGACTCGCAACTTAAACTTGGCGTTAGCCGGCACTTTAAGCTGCGAGGGATAAAACAGATGGTCGCGAATCACCAGCTCGACCACCGGTTTGTCCGCTAGACAAGCCGCAGATAGCATCAGCAACAGCGTCCCGTTAATGACTGCCCGCAGCATCGGACCCTCTCCCTTCATAACTCTGTCCGGCAAATTGCACACACACCCGCAAGCCGCCTTCCGCCCGATTTTCCAGTCGCAGCTCCGCGTCGTGCAACTGGGCAATATGCTCAACAATAGACAGGCCAAGACCGCAGCCCGATTGCCCGGAATGGTGGCGGTCCCCCCCCACCCGATAGAAGCGCTCACGCACTCGCGCCAGTTGTGGCTCCGGAATCCCCGGCCCGGAGTCGTCCACACAAAGGCTGACCACGCCGTCTGCCTCGCCAATCAACACATCGATATGCGCCCCCGGCTGACTGTATTTATTGGCGTTGCGCAGCAGGTTTTCCACCAGAATACCGAGTGCAAAGCGGTCGCCTTGAATACTCCCCCAGCCATGCAGACTGAGCTGTTGCTGGCGGGCGTCGATATCGGCAAAGCAGGCGCCACTCACTTCCCTCGCCAGCACCGCCAGATCAATCGTTTCCCATTGCCGTGGGTAATGCTCGGGGTTGGTGCGGTGCAACAACAGCAACTGCTCGACCAAATGCGCTAACCGCGACACATCGGCGCTCAGGCAATCCAACGACTCACTGGGTTCGCTCAGCTCGGCACGCAAGTTATGCAGGTGAATCTGAATCGCGCTAATCGGCGTGCGCAGCTCGTGAGCGGCATCAGCCGAAAACCGCCGCTCCCGCTCAAAGGCCGCATCGAGGCGCTGCAACAACTGATTGATGGAATCCAGCACCGGCTGCAACTCCTCTGGGGCGCGCTCCACCAACACCGGACTGAAATCATCGCTGCGTTTGCCGCGCAGCAGACTCGCCAGCCGGGTCAGACTGCTCAGCCCGCGACCGACAATCAGCCACAGCAGCAAGCCCACTATCGGCACCACCAGCAGCACCGGCGCCACCGACTCCATAATCACGTTCTCGGCAAGCTGATAACGCAGGTCAAGGCGCTCGGCGACAATCACCGTGCGCAGTGGCTCGCCACCGCGCCGCTGCAACATGCGCCAGCGGTAGCCCCCTGCATTGTATTCAGAAAACCCGTCGGGCAGTTGCAGCGCGGTCGCGGGCATCTGCACTGAGCGCCAGCGCAGCTTTCCCTCGGCATCGACCACCTGAAAGGCCTGAAGCTGCTCGTCCACCGGCGGCGAAGTGCCATCGGGCAGCGGCATTGCCAAAAAATGTCCCGCCATGTCGAACAGCTTGTCGTCCAGCAGTTGCTCGGCCTTGGCCATGCTCGCCCGATAACCGTGCAAGGCCGCGACAAAATTGCTGAGCATCAGCACCGCTAGCAGACTGATCAGCAGGAAGCGACGCAGTGACCTCACGCACCCGGCTCCAGCACATAGCCCACACCGCGAATATTTTTTATCAGCCCGGAGCCCAGTTTTTTGCGCAGATTGTGGATATAGACGTCGATGGTATTGCTGCTGACATCGTCGTCCCAGGTGTAGAGCTTCTCTTCCAGTTGCTCGCGACTGAATACCTGGCCGGGGCGATCAGCCAATGCCCGCAGCAGGGCAAACTCCCGGCGCGACAATTTGACCGGCTCGCCGTGCAGGCTGACCTCATGGCGCGCCAGACTGATCTGCACCGGACCGAGATTCAGCTCATTGTCCTGCAATTCGTTGCCGCGACGGCCCAGCACACGGATACGCGCCAGCAATTCCTCCACTGCAAAGGGCTTGGTCAGGTAATCGTCGGCGCCGCTGTCCAGCCCGGAGAGTTTGTCATTGAGGGCATCGCGTGCCGTGAGAATTAGTACTGGCACCGCACTGCCCGCCGCGCGCAACTCGCGCAGCACCGACAGGCCATCCATATCCGGTAGGCCCAGGTCCAGCACCACCATATCGACAGGAGTGTCACGGGCAAAACGCAGCGCCTCGGCGCCATTGTCCACATGGTCAACCGCATGGGCCGCCCGAGTTAAGGCGGTCTTGATGCCGCTGGCCAGTGAGTTGTCATCCTCTACCAATAGAATTCGCAAAATCTCGACACCTTTTTCTCATTCTATAGTACCGAGCTTACCCCAATGGAGGTGCAGCATATCCGGCCACTATTAAAAGAAACTTAAGAATACCGCCTGAGGCCAAAAAATATTCAAACACCACACACTGTTGAACCGACCCCTCTGCAGTGCTGTACTGCTTCTGCTTCTTAATTACTTGCAGCAACTCAAGTGGATTTAGCGATGATGGCATTCGGCTGGCTGTGCTTTTTTCTATGGGTGCTAAGCGGCAAAGCCCTAGCATTGGTTTGTGTCTCTTATTCCGGCTACACCGACAAACAAAGCGCTGACGCCGGCATGAGGGAAATCTATCGATGCATCAAAATGCGCTCAGCAGAGCACGGCCTAACCACCTCGGCAATCCATAAAATTCGCCCACTGTATTGGCTGTATATTTTTTCCAGTTGGCTCAGTGCGGGGTTTCTATGTTGGGTTGTTGTTGGTATTGCACTTAGCAACTTGGGCTGACGCTTACCAGCTAAAACACCAGTTCCACGCATGTGCCTTTTCCCTGCTCACTGTGCACCGCTACCTGCCAGCCGTAGCGGTCACAAATTCTGCGCACCATATTTAGTCCCAGACCCGTGCCCTCGGCTTTGGTGGTATAGCTGCGCTCAAAGATATTGGGTAAGTCGGCGGCGGCGATTCCCTTTCCGGTGTCGCGAATACTCAGAGTATCGCCCTTAAGATGAATACTCACTGTGCCGCCAGCACTGTGTTCAATAGCGTTGCGCAGTAAATTTGTTAGGGTGATTTTGAGTAAACTTTCCGGCACCCGCAGCGCCAAGGGCTGATCCACCGCTGTCTTCACGGTGATATCTGCTGCCGAAAAGGCCTCCTCTAAATCGTAGACCAACTGGCGTAGCACATCGGCGACTTCGCAACTCGCTTTCTGACTGATTGAGCGCTCCTCTTCACGGGATAGAAATAACGCCGCTTCGATAAACGCCAGCATGTCGCGACACGCGCGACGGATGCGCAGCACGGCGCGTTGGGTCGCCGGATTGGGACAGTCCGCCTCGATAATATCGACGGCGCCCATCATCACCGAGAGCGGTGTGCGTAACTCGTGACTTGCCGCAGCGGTAAACGAGCGTTCACGTTCAACGAATTGGTCAATGCGTTCCAAGTAGGTGTCAAACGCCGCGGCGATTTGGCCGATGTCACTGTCATTAAACTCCTGCTGAATTCTCACGTCGCGCTGTGTTGGTGAAAGGCCACTGAGCCGCTCAGACAACCTTCTCACTGGCTCAAGAATGGTATCGGCGGCCTTGCCGGCAATCAGTAATGCCAACACCAATACTATGACAACCCCCATCAACAGAAAGCTGAGCAAGGTATGCTCCTGACGCTCCCATTCAGAAATGTCGTAGAGCAGATATATTTTTTCGTCGCTGGCCCGCGCGACTTGCAGGTGATACTGCACCCCGTCGAGCAGCACACTGTGGTGTGTTCCCAGGGGCAAACTGCGAATGGCCTCCGGTAAGTGCTGAGCGTTGCTGCCGCGATAATAGCGCCACTCATTCAAGAGCGGGTTATTGAGCACGCTGGCCTTCTCTGGGTCCTCCACCAACATTTCAATGTGCTTGCCAACGATATTCCCGAAGGTGGCTTTTTCCAATTGCTGCTTGATCAGCAATAGACCACCGGCAAACAAGGTGCTGGTCGCGGTGACAATAATAGCCGTACTCAGAATTAATCGGCGCCGTAGCGTCTGTACTTTTTTCCCGCTCACTCGCCCCCCAACGCCACCAGCCGATAACCGACACCATGAACGGTATGCAGCAGGTGGGTATCAAATGGTTTATCGATAATTGCTCGCAAGCTGTATATGTGGGTACGCAATATATCTTTATCGGGCGGATGGTCCCCCCATACACGCTGTTCCAACTGTGCTCGCTTAACCACATTGGGACTGTGCTGCATAAGGCACTGTAGCAAGGTGGTTTGAATGGGGTTCAAATCCAGGGCCTGTCCGCGGCGACTAACCTCCAGCGTTTGAAGATTAAAACTCAGATCGGCAACCTGCATTGTGTTCAATTGCTCGCTGGGATTTAAGCGCTTTAGCAGGGCCAGCAAGCGAGCTTCTAACTCCTTAACGGAAAACGGTTTAACAAGATAATCGTCGGCTCCCACCTCAAAACCAAGCAGTTTGTCGTCTAGCTGATCACGTGCGGTCAACATTATTACCGGCGTCATACCGTGATGGGCTCGCAGGTTTTTACACAGTTCAATGCCGTCCATTTTTGGCAGAGTAAGATCCAACACAATAGCGTCGAAATCTCCTGACAGCGCCAACGCCAAGCCTTGTCTACCGTCCATTGCAAAGTCCAGCTGGTGCCCTCGGGGCTCCAGGTAGTCAGCGATGTTCTCCGCGATATCGCGGTTGTCTTCAACGATCAGTAAGTTCATCTATGTCTTTGCCAGTCCTTGCCTACCTGCCCCTCATCGTCCCACCAATTTATCACGGTAAACGCCAAAAGAATGTCAAATTTCGTTTCATAGATAGCGCCGCAATGTCGACATATTTTTGACAACTGCCCCCGTACCCTAGGGCCTGTTAACACTAACTCTCTGCGGACATTAATGTGAAAGCTCTCTTATTCTTTGGCCGGTGCTGCGCAGTACTCAGCGCGGTTGCTATCGCACTTCCGGCAACCGCTGCCGCCGTGCATGACGGCGAAGCGGTCGACCACCCTCACACCGAACACCCCCATCTAGCGGCTAGCCCGACCCTGACTATTGAGCAGGTACTTAATGCCGCGCTGCGCCTTGCACCGGAGCAATCAATGGGCAATGCCTACCAGCAGCAGGCGACTTCACAGCAGCAAGTCAGCCGCCGAATAATCGCCGGACGCCCCCGCCTCAATGCAAGTTATTGGGACGACCAGAACGCCGATGATACGGGCCTGAGGGAAATGGAATTGGGTCTGGAGGTCGACCTCTGGCGCTGGGGCGAGCGCAGTAATGCCAAATCGCTAGCGCGAAGCTATGCCAGCGGGGCCGACGCCTGGCAGGACTATCAACAGCTGATCGTCGTTGGCAGGCTGCGCAACGCACTGCACCAACTCAATGCCAGCACAGCGCGCCGGGAACACGCCGTGAACGCGGTGGCCGACGCCCAGGCACTGCTCGCCGTTAGTGAAAAGCGTTTACGCGCTGGCGATATTTCCCGGGCTGCGCGAATGCAAAGCGAAGCATTGCTGCTTGAAGCGCGCCAGCAGCTGCTTAATGCCGATGCAGAATTAGTCGATGCCGAGCGCCTTTACATAACCCTGACCGGTCTGCGGCAGCGCCCGGCGCAATTCAGCGAAAGCCCGCCAGCGCGACAAAACATCAGCACACAGCACCCCCGGCTGCGCCTATTGCTGGCGAAACGCCAACAGCAACAGGACCGCCTGAACCAAGCCCGCCACGCTGCCGCGGGAAACACCACGTTGGCGATTGGCGTGCGTCGAGAGCGCGGCAGCAACATAGAGCCAGAGATAGAAAGCCTGGGGCTCAGCCTGTCGATCCCCTTTGGCGGCGCCTCCTATACCGCAGCGGCCAGCTCCAATGCGGCCATTGCATTGAGCGACGCGGACGTTGCGCTAAAGCAGGCGCAACAGCAGTTACAACAGCGCTTTCACGAAGTTGAACACGAGCTTGATGTGATCGCCGAATCCATTACCTATGCCAAGCAGTCACGTGATTTGTCAAAGCGCCAATGGCAAATGGCCAAAAAAGCTTTCGCCACTGGAGAGTCGGATATTCGACCTACCATTGTTGCCCTACAGCACTACCGCGCAAGCCAGTTGCAATGGCAGCTGCTCACGCTGCGTCAGCAAGCCTTGATTTCCTCCCTGAGACAAACCGTTGGAGAAACCCTATGACATTTTTTTTCAAGCGCCCGCAGCGCGTATTAACGGCCCTGGCCCTAATTGCTCTACCGGGTTTGTGCTCCGCGGAACGCATTATCCTGTCAACTGAGGAGCAAGCCCGCCTTGGCATTGTTAGCCAGGCGCTAGGCGCAGCTAGCAGCCAATCCGGCATGCGGGTTCCGGCGGTGGTGATCCCCTCTCCCGACACGCCCTCGATTCTACAAAGCCGCTACGTCGGCGTCCTGCAACGCTGGCATCAAACCGGCGGCGCGCAGTTAGAGGCCGGAGATATCGTCGCCACCCTCAATAGCGCCGAGCTCGCGCAGACACAGCAACAGTGGCTGGACGCCTCGGTCGAGCTTGCAAACCAACAGGCAAAGCTCAAACGCGATCGCGAGCTTTTCGGCGAGGGCATTATTTCCCGCCAGCGTCTGGAACAGACCCAGCGGGCCTACCAGCAAGCTCGCTTCAAACGAGAGGCGACGAATAACCAACTACAGCTCGCCGGCTTTGATACCAAGGCCTTGGAAGCGCTGCGCGATGGCCAGGGTAAGCCCGGCGACTATCCGCTGATTGCGCAGCAGCCCGGCCAGCTCAACCGTCATTTTATTCGCATTGGCGACCAGGTTGCGGCCGGTCAGACCGTCGCGACGATTACCTCAACGCAAGCACTGTGGTTGCGCGCCACCGTCAGTGCGCCGCTGGCCGATGGCCTGGCACTTGGACAAACACTTCAGGCGACCACGGGAAGCCAACACGCGTCGCTGATACTGGTCAGTAAAAACCATCAACTTAACGATGACACCCAGCGGGTAGAGATCCTCGCGCGCTTCACCGAGGCCACCGACCTTCGCCCCGGTCAGAGCCTGAGTTTGGTGCTTTCAAGTGTGCACAGCGGTGTTCGAGTGCCCGCTAGCGCAGTGACCCACAGCGGCTCGATCACCTCTATCTACCTGCGCAATAACGAGGGTTTCGAGAAGCGCGATGTGCAGCTAACGCCGCTCGGCGCAGACTACCTTGCCACCGACACGCTTGCGCCCGGCGACACTGTCGCTGTTGAGGGAACCGCGCAACTCAAAGGCATAACACTGGGCCTGGGAGGCGGCGAATAATGCTCTCACAACTGGTTCAGTTCTCGCTTAGCCAACGGCTGTTAATCGGCATGCTAACCCTATTGCTGATCGGCTTGGGCGGCCGTGCGGTTACAAATATCGCTATCGATGCCTTTCCCGATATTTCACCAACGCAGGTCAAGATCATTATCAAGTCGCCGGGCATGACACCGGAGGAAGTTGAAAACCTGATTACCCAACCCATCGAGGTGGAGCTGCTGGGCATAGCGCGGCAATCCATGCTGCGTTCGATTTCCAAGTACGCGCTATCCGCCATCACCCTCGATTTTGAAGAGGGCACCGATATTTATTGGGCCCGCCAACAAGTCGCCGAGCGCATGAATAATATCTGGGACGAACTGCCTGCCGGTATCAGCGGCGGGCTGGCTCCAATGAGCACGCCGCTCGGCGATATGTTTATGTTTACCGTCGACAACCCCACCATGTCACTGAGTGAGCGCCGCTACTTACTTGACTGGACGATACGACCGGCGCTGCGCACCGTGGAGGGTGTGGCCGATGTAAACGCGCTGGGCGGCTTCGTTAAAACCTATGAAGTGGCGCCGCGCCGCGCCGATATGGCAACACTTAAAGTCAGCGCCGAGCAGATCATTGAGGCCCTGCGACGCAATAACCGCAACGATGGCGCGGGGCGCCTCGACCAAGGTGAAGAGGCCATTCTGGTGCGCGTGGCTGGCGCGCTCACGTCGTTGGAAGAAATTGCAAATATTCGTATCAGCAATGTCGATGGCAACAGCTTTGCCCTGCGTCAATTGGCCGATATTCGACTCGGCGCCATGGAGCGTTACGGCTCAGTGACCGTAGATGGAAACAGCGAGGCCGTGCAGGGGCTCGTCATTGGCCTGCGCGGTGCGAATGCCCGCCATGTGGTGAAGGGCGTGAAGGAAAAGCTGGCTGAGTTGCAGCCAGCACTGCCAGACGGCACCGAAATAAATGTGTTCTACGACCGCAGCCAACTCATCGAACAAGCGGTAGGCACCGTCGGCGAGGCGCTATTACAAGCAGTATTGTTGGTGTTGATTGTACTCGGCCTATTTCTCGGCAACGTGCGTGCCGCGCTCACCGTGGCCAGCATTTTACCGTTGTCGGCACTGTTTACCTTTTTCATGATGGATCAAATGGGCATGAGCGCCAATTTGATGAGCCTGGGCGGCTTAGTCATCGCGATTGGCATGTTAGTGGACTCCGCCATTGTCGTGGTTGAAAACATGGTCTCACTAATGGCCAGGCATCAGGTCAATACCGCGTCTTCACGTCGCTTGCCACTGCTGCATATTCTGTTTCGCGCCGTGAAAGATGTCGCCGTGCCGGTGACCTCTGGCGTGATCATCATCGTCATTGTCTTCCTGCCCTTGCTCACGCTAGAGGGTTTGGAGGGCAAGCTGTTTGTTCCCGTGGCCCTGACCATCGTCTTCGCATTATTTGGGGCGCTGGCCATGTCGCTAACCGTGATACCGGTGATCGCCTCGCTCCTGCTAAAGAAAACCAGTGATCGAGAGCCGTGGCTGAGCCGAAAGCTTATCGCCGTGTATGCCCCGCTACTGAACAAAGCCCTAAAACGACCGGCTATCGTGGTCGCCTTTGCCGGTGCACTGCTGGCCCTTATGGCGCTGCTCTTCCCCTTT
The DNA here is from genome assembly GCF_057370015.1 of Spongiibacter sp. C9W. NCBI lineage: Bacteria > Pseudomonadati > Pseudomonadota > Gammaproteobacteria > Cellvibrionales > Spongiibacteraceae > Spongiibacter > Spongiibacter sp. C9W. The sequence goes on along the minus strand of NZ_CM170672.1, from coordinate 2,360,681 downwards.
GTGGGCAAGACCTTTATGCCAACCATGGACGAGGGTGACCTCATTGTGCAGCTTGAATCGATTCCGTCGGTAAACCTCGACAGTGGCATTCGCATGGTGCAGCAGGTGGAGCGGGCGCTGCTTGAAAACGTCGATGAAATTGCACGTATTGTTTCTCGTAGTGGTTCCGATGAAATCGGCATGGACCCAATGGGCCTGAACGAAACGGATGTGTTCCTTCAGCTCAAACCGCGCGACCAATGGCAGGTTGCAGACAAGGCGGCATTGCAAGAAAAAATGCGCGCGGTGCTCGAGCAATTCCCGGGAATCAATTACGGCTTTACCCAGCCCATTGATATGCGCGTGTCAGAAATGCTTACCGGGTCGCGGGGCGATATTGCCATTAAAGTGTTTGGGCCCGACCTCAAAACACTTAACCGCTTGGCGCAGGCAATTAGCGAAGTGGTGAGCACTGTCGACGGCGCCGTCGACACCACCGCCACCCTCAATGAAGGTGCGCAATATTTGCAGGTGAACGTCGACCGCCTGCGCGCGGGTCAACTCGGCCTGAATGCCGATACCCTGCAGCGGCGCCTGCGAGCCGAAATTGAAGGGTTACCCCTTGGCAATATTATTGAACATAGTGCCCGGGTTCCTCTGGTACTGCGTTTTGAAAAACCTGTTGGTGATGGCATGGCCCAGCTGCAAAACAGCTTGCTAACGCTGCCCAACGGCAAGGTTATACCGCTCTCTTCTTTGGCGAGTGTCGAACTCACCGATGGCCCGGTTGGCGTATCACGCGAGACCGGACGACGCTTCGCCGTTGTGCGCAGCAACGTGGCGGGGCGCGACTTAGTCGGCTTTGTGGATGAGGCCAAAACGGCTATTGCAGCGCAGCTATCTCTCCCCGAAGGTTATTCGCTGATGTGGGGCGGCCAGTTTGAAAACCAGCAGCGCGCCGCCGCGCGCCTGGGCTTGGTAGTGCCAGTCGCCTTGGGGCTCATTGCCTTGTTGCTGTTCATTACATTTGGCTCACTCAAGCAGACCCTGATCATTCTCTCGAATATTCCCTTCGCCCTCACGGGTGGCGTGGTCGCGCTCTGGCTCACCGGAGAGTTTCTGTCGGTACCGGCCTCGGTGGGCTTTATTGCGTTGCTGGGCATCGCGGTCATGAACGGCGTGGTGATGATGTCGTATTTTAATCAGCTGCGCGCCAAGGGGCTGGATATCCAAACGGTGGTGACAGAAGGCGCGGTGCGACGCCTGCGTCCCGTCATGATGACCGCGACGACCTGCGCGCTGGGACTGGTGCCACTGCTACTGGCCAGCGGCCCCGGTTCAGAAATACAAAAGCCGCTGGCGATTGTGGTCATCGGCGGGCTGATCAGCTCCACCCTGCTGACCCTGTTCCTGCTGCCGATTATTTATCGCCGCTTTCACCAGGCCCTTCCCGACAACGCCAGAAACGCCTAGGAGTTCACCTTATGTCGACACAACAGCGTTTAATACTGACCGTTCCGCCCAGTCTGGAAGATGAGCTGGTGGACTACCTACTGAGCCTGGAGAGTGTCAGCGGCTTTACCTCCTACCCGGTGCGCGGGCACGGCGAAAACCGTCAGCTATCGATAGCCGAGCAGGTGACCGGGCGGCAAAAACGGGTGCAGTTCGAACTGATTCTGAACGCCGAGCAAATCAGCACTGTGCTCGAGGGCCTTCGCGACAACGTGGGCAGCGATATATTTTACTGGTATCAGGATGTGGGTGGCAGCGGCCGCCTTTAAGCCGTCACTCAGCGTTGAATCCAGTGCAGCACGTCCTGGGCGGCAAGAAAGCTTTCCGCCTCGCGACCGCTGAGCATGGCCAGCGTGGCCAGCAGACCGGCTTCCACGCAACTGCCCGCAGCCACAGTGACCGAACGCGGGGCGTCCATCACCGGCCAGCCGGTGCGGGGATTGAGTACATGGGGGTAGCGCTTGCCATTGTTCAACAGAAAGCGGCGGGCATCGCCACTGGTGGCCAGCCCGCCGCGCTGTAACTGGATCATCGCCGATTGCAGGCCGCCGATATTCTCCACCCCCACCAGCCAGTGGGGCTGACCGGCAGGCGGCGCGGTGGCAAACAGATCGCCGCCAAAGTTGATCAGAATCGGCGTGTCGGTAAAGGCTCTCACCAGCGAGGCGGCACGGTCTACCGCGTATTCCTTGCCAATCCCGCCAAAGTCGATCTCCATGCCCGGTTGCAGGCACAGTACCGGCGACTGCCAGCGCAGCTTGTCCCAACCGACGATGCTCAGCAGCTCGTCGATCTGCGACTGGCCGGGCAGACGATCGCTGCCGTCAAATTTCCACGCCCGGCGCAGCACACCGGAACTCAGGTCAAACGCACCGTCGCTGAGCTGGTAAGCCTGCTCGGCAAAGTCCAACAACTGGGCAGTTTCAGCATCGACCTCCACCGGCTCGCCATTGGCATTGTTAATGCGGTACACAATATTGTCATCGCGATAGCGGGAGAAGGTGGTTTCAATACGCCAGGCCTCGGCGGCTACCGTATCGGCAATACGCCGGGCCAGCGCCTCGTCCTCACTGTCGATCAGCACCTCACAGGGGCTGGCCATGGCCTGAAACTGCCCGGCCATGCCGGTATCAGTTTTCGTGAGGACAAGTTCCCTTTCCATACTCAGTGCAATGCCATAACCGGTGAATTATCGGGAAAGTATCAGCTACCCTGACCGACTTTAAAAGCCGTCAGGACTTTTTCCTTGCTGAGCAACTGTGGCAGCACCACTTCCGCCTTGCCATCGCCAGGGAAAAACACATACAGCGGTACCCCGGAACGCCTGTAGCGAGCCAGTAGGCGACTGACCTCCGCGTCGCGGTTGGTCCAGTCGGCCTTCATATAACGAATATGCTGTGCCGTCATAGCATTCTTGATGGTATCGGTGCCCAACGCCACTTTCTCGTTGGCCTTGCAGGTAATACACCAGTCGGCCGTCACATTCAGAAACACCGGGCCACCATCACTGCGTAGAGACGCGAGGCGATCCGGGCTGTAACGCAGGGCATCGCCGTCGGCAGTCAGGGGAAAGGCACTGCCGTCATCGCGAGCGGCGCTGAATACTGGCACGGGCTCACTCAGTGGCGACGTCGTGGTCAGTACAAACACTGCGCCCAGACTGGCGACAAGCGCCAGACCACGCTGCCAGCGAACCGGCCTTTTCCAGAAATATACGGCCACGGCAATCAGCAGGCAGCCGATCAACACCAGCATCGCGGCATTGATACCCGCCTGACGGCCCAGCACCCACAGCAGCCAGATGCCGGTCAGATACATCGGAAAGGCCATCACCTCTTTGAGGGTCACCATCCAATTGCCGGGGCGCGGCAGCAAACGCCCCAGTCCGGGCACAATCGACAGCAGCAGAAAGGGTGTCGCCATCCCCAGCGCCAGCGCCAGAAACACCGTTAGCGCAATAGCCATCGGCTGAGTCAGGGCAAAACCCAGCGAGGCGCCCATAAACGGCGCCGTACAGGGACTGGCCACCACCACCGCCAACACGCCGGTAAAAAACGAGCCTTTTAAGCCGCCTTTTTCCACCAGCCCTTGACCGACACCCGCCAGCCCCGCACCCAGTTCGATAACTCCAGAAAAGCTCAAGCCCATCAAAAAGAACAGGTAGACCAGTGCTGCCACAAACCACGGTGACTGCAACTGATAGCCCCAGCCCAGCTCCTGCCCGGAGGCGCGCAGCGCGACCAACACACCGGCCACCAGCATAAAGCTGCACACCACACCGGCGGTATACACCAGGCCATGCATCCGACGCTCGCCCGCCGTGCTGTCGCTGCTTTCCAGCAGGCTGATCGCTTTTAGCGCGAGTACCGGAAACACACAGGGCATCAGGTTCAGGATCAGGCCGCCGGCAAAAGCCAGCGCCGCCATCGCCAATAACTGTTGCAGAGAAAACACCTCGACAGGCGCACTGGCCCTCTCGCTAGCCGCAGACACCGACTCAGCAATCACGGCATCGGGCTGTGCCGGTACATCGATCCGTGTCACCGAGCCACTGCCGGGGTCAATCCGGTAGAGGCGGTGATTAGGCGGGTAACACAGACCGGCATCCGCACAGCCTTGCGTGCTCAGCTTGAGCGTAATCGGTCCATCACTGGGAAGCGGCAGGTGTGCAATAGCCTGATGGTAATACACCTCCACATCGCCAAAATATTCATCCTGTTTATGCTTACCCTGCGGCAACTTCAGTGCCAGCTTGTTAGGCTGCCCGCCCGCCACGACCGACGCCTCGAAGCGGTGGCCGTAAAGGTAATAGCCGTCGGCTATGTCCCACTGCATCACCAGCTCATCGCCATCGATACGCGGCGTCATCCGGTAGGCGGTCTCCACCGACAGAAACTGCCCGTCGTTGGATTCCACGGCCGGATCAAGCGCGGAAGCCACCGAAGCAGATAACAGGCTCGACATCAGCACGCCCGATAACATCGCCAGCGAGAGAATCCATTTTTTCATATCAGCCACCCTTCCGGATCAGCAGGGAATAAAAAAGGCGCCGCTTCACAGGAAAGGCGCCCGAAGGGCCGCCAGTGCTGCCTTCCGGCACCACACTGGCGGCGGGGGAGTAAAACCGCTTAGAAGTCGTACACCACACGGAGCATTACCGCATCGACGTCGGGGTACAGTTCCTGCCGGGTCAGCTCGCCAAACGTGCCGTCGGGCTCATTGCCGGTTTGCAGGTAGTACTCCAGGGCGACACTCCAGCTATTGTCAGCCGTGTCCTGTCCCAGTTCGGCACCAAAGGTATAGCCGTTGAATTCGCCAAGCCGGTAGTCCGCTGAGGCTTCCACCTTGTCGTTGCCTGCCACGGGTTGCGTGCCATCCACAAAGAACGGGGTATAGAAATCCGCCGCGCTCTGCTGGTAGACCCGCACGTGGGGTTCAATGTACAGGGTGTCGCCCATTTTCCAGCGATAGCGCAGGTCGATGGTATGCGAGGTAATGCCCCAGTCATCCACCATCAGGCGGTAGGAGGTGTCCAACACATCGCCGCCGATATAGCGTTTGTATTGACCGAAAATACTGTGTTTCAAGCGGCTGTCCGGGCGGTTCTCATACACCACTGTGGGCAGGTTGGGCTCGTTGATATTGGTAAACAGCGGGCGACCGGTAACCGGGTCAACCACGCTGATAATCTTATAGGGATCGGTCAGGTAACCGCTGGACTGGCTCAGCGAGTAGTTGAGCTGGAACAGGCTGTTCTGGTCGATGACCTGGGTAACGCCCACAATTACGTCGAACAGCGACTTGGTGTCATTGCTGCCGTCGCGGGGCTGCGTCGCATCGGCTTCCTGCATCACACCAAAGGCTATCGGCTTGCCGCCCACCGGGTCGATGCTGTCCACACCTGCCGAGGCACCGGCCATCCAGGTGGTATTGCCGCCGTTGGTATCCCAGGCAAAGGAGGTATTGGCCGACAGCGACTGGTAATCGTATTCCGACGATAGATTGCCACCCAGCACCATGGTGAGGTCTTTCGAGATTGGACGCTCCCAGGCGGCGTTGAGCGCAACTCGGGTATCTTTAAAGGACTCATCCAGTGGAATATCGCCGGCGTTGACGGTGTAGCTGCTATTTCCCGATGGCGTCGTGTAGGTTTGCGGACGATCCGTGGGCACCGCACCACTGCCCGAGGCGCCGGTCAGGGTGTCCAGTGTCAGTTTCAGCGACAGGGTCTCGTCGGTATCCAGTTGTTTGACCGCCTTGATAACCGGCTCGGCCGCCGTCACCCGGTCAGCCTCGTTGTAAAACAGCAGCGCGGCACTCACATCCCAATCACCCACATCGTGGGCGTTCTCGGCAACAGCAACATTAGCGCCAACCAGCGCGCAACTGGCAGCTGCCAGCGACAGGCGAATCGATTTCTTACTGTGGGTTTTCATCGCGTTTCCTGGCTCCCTATCAATTGCAACCGCAGCCACCGCCGCCGAAGCTGCGGCCACCACTGGAGGCTTCTTTACTGAAGTAAATGTGATCGTCCAATGACGAACGCAGCGGTGAGCTGTCCAGCGCCATTTCCGGCTTGGCCAGGTTTTGCCGCTCCCAAGGCTCTACACCCATGTTGCTGCAGGCGCTGAGGGAGAGTCCGGCGAGTAAGATAAACACTAACTTTTTCATGGTGTTCTCGCTTAACGGTGAGGTGTGAAGTCGCTACTGCTGAATGGCATTTTTGATCTGGCTATCCAGCTCGTCAGGGGTGCGCTTGGTAAAACCGATGTGTTTCAGCAGCAGTTGACCGTGGCGGTCAAATAGAAAGGAGTTGGGCATGCCCGCCACCTTGTACTGCGTAGCAAGAATTCCGTCAGGGTCGTAAAACACAGGAAAGGCTGGCTGAAATTCTTCGATGAACGCCCTGGCACTGTCGGCGTCTTCATCTAGGTTGATGGTGACCACTGCCAAGTCGTCGCCGTATTCACTGACCAGGCGATTCATAAAAGGAAAGGAGGCTCTGCAAGGGCCACACCACGAGGCCCAGAAATCCAGGTACACCACCTTTCCGCGATATTTGTCTAGGTCAAAACTGCCCGCGGCAAAGACCTCATCAGCTGCCAAACTACAATTTACACAGAGCAATAATTGCCCGATGAAAAGTACCATTAGCGTTCGCCAAATTTTCATAAAATTTCCACAGGATTTCTGCATGTTGGCAAACCATACAAATACAGACTTAAGGGAACATTAAGAAAAGACGGTTTACTGATCGGCGTAAGTTTTTTACAGAAGAGACGCTACTCCACCGCACAGAGGTATTTGTCCAGTGAACAATTAATGCTTCCGTCTCAATGACGGCCCGCTCCCGTCCCCAACGCTATGGGGTGGTCCTAAGCATTAATGGTACTCACTATGACGAAGCTTCTTCTGACACTGGAAAATGTGTCTTATTCACTGCCGAATGGCAGCACGCTCTTCACAAATGTACACGCTCAACTCAGCAACACGTCAGTGGGCTTGGTGGGCCGCAATGGCGTGGGAAAAAGTGTGTTAGCGCGCATTCTCGCCAAGCAAGTGGCCCCGACATCGGGCTATTGCCATCACTACGGGTCGGTGTACTACCTGCCGCAACAACTGCCGCTAACCGCCAAGACAACACTGGCCGAGCTGGCCGGGGTGGGCCCCGAAATCAGTGCGCTGGCACGTATTGAGCAAGGCAGTGTTGACCCCAATGATTTCAAGTTACTCGGGGAGCGCTGGGACATTCGTCAGGAACTACAGCAAATAGTCGCCTCGGCCGGACTCGCCGCCACCCCCGCAGCAACGCTCGCTTGCAAACTCAGCGGTGGCCAGGCCATGCGCATCGCGCTGGCCGGAGCAATGCACGCAAAGCCCGACTTACTGATTTTGGACGAGCCCAGTAATCACCTGGATGGCGAGCATCGCCAGGCCCTTATTCAGCAACTACAAAATTGGAAGAGTGGCCTGCTCGTCATTAGCCATGACCGGCAGCTGCTTAATACGCTTGAACATATCATCGAGCTTTCTCCGTCTGGCCTGAGTCACTACGGCGGCAACTACGCCTTTTATTCACAGCGCAAGGCAGCTGAACAGCGTGTGGCGCTGGAAACCCTTCAACAGAGTAAACGACAACGCAGGCGCGAGGAGCGCGGCATGCAGCAACACCGCGAGCGTATCGCTCGTCGTCAGGCGCGGGGCAAAACGCAGCGCAGGGAAGGCAGCCAATCAAAGCTCATCCTCGACAGCCGGCAGCAGCGCAGCGAAAACGCATCTGGAAAACTGCAACGCCAACATGATGCCAGACGAAACTCGCTGGTGGAGACCATTCACAGCGCGCAAAAAGCGCTCGATAACGCCGCCGTTATCGCGGTGCACAGCCCCAACCAGGGCCGCCACTCCCGCCGTGTTGCCGAGTTCAACGACGTTCAGCTGCCCTTCGTTTCGCACTCTACACCGCTGAACATTACGCTCACCACGCAGCATAAGGTCGGGATTGTCGGCCCAAATGGCAGCGGCAAATCCACTTTGCTGCAGGTGATTGCCGGGGTACTGAAACCCCGCAGTGGCGACGTTTATACAACGAAGCAATGCGCCTACCTCGACCAACACCTCAGCGCCCTGGATCCGCAGCGCTCGGCGTTAGCACAGTTGCGTGAGATCAGCCCCGGCACCCCCGAAGAACAGCAGCGCATGCGCCTGGCCCAACTGGGTTTAGGGCCCGATAAATTGCTTGCCCCCTGCCGCGAGCTCAGCGGCGGTGAGCAACTTAAGGCTTATCTGGCCTGCCTGTTATACGCCGACTCACCACCCAACTTGCTATTGTTGGACGAGCCCAGCAACCATCTCGACCTGCCCTCACTGAGCGCTCTGGAATCTATGCTGCGCGACTATTCCGGCTGTTTGGTGGTGGTCTCTCACGACAGCTACTTTTTATCTGAGCTTCAATTAAGCCATCGACTACGACTCAGCCCGCCGCACTGGCAACTGGAACCCTGGCGAGACTAATTTAGTATTGATAACGATTATCAACTACTCTACCATTCCCAAAATTTCTCGCCCTCTCAAGGACCGACCATGCGCCAGCCACCTTCGTTTTACCGCTGCCTACTTTGCACCAGCCTCACCGTACTGGCATTGCCAGCCCATGCCGATGACAAGGTTGAAGAAGTGGTAGTCACTGCCAGCCGTGTCGAAAAACCACTGAGCACGATCCCCAATACCGTCACGGTTATTGATCAAGCAGCACTTGCTCAGCAGCTGTCTATTCAAAACGATCTGTCCAGTGTGTTGGGAAAACTGATCCCCAGCTTTTCGCCAGCGCGCCAAAAGATGACCAACGCCGGAGAGACCTTGCGAGGCCGCAAGCCGCTATATTTGATTGACGGCATTCCCCAATCCAACCCCTTGCGCAGCGGTGGCCGCGACGGCCATACCATCTCGCCGCTGATGCTCGAACGTGTGGAAGTCTTGCACGGCGCCAACGCCATTCACGGGCTCGGCGCGGCCGGCGGTATCATTAACCTGATCACCAAACGCCCCACGGAAACCCTTGAGCAAAGCCTGCGCGTTGACGTCGGCTTTCAAACCGAGCGCGTCAGCGAAAGCCTGGACCGGGGGGTGCACTACAGCGTTTCCAATCGCATCGACCAATTCGACGTGTTGGCCAGCGTGGGCTTTCGCGACAATGGCATCGCATACGACGCCAACGGTGAGGTGATCGGGGTCGACAACACACAGGGCGATACCATGGCCTCTGAGCAATATGATGTCTTCCTGAAAACCGGTTACAACTGGAATGACCAGCGCATCGAACTGATGGTCAATCGCTTCAATGTCGAAAGCGACCACAAGTGGACCTCGGTTCCCGGCGACGTGGATGCCGACATCCCCACCACCGCCATCCGCGCAGAACTGCCCGCCGAAGGTGCGCGCAACCGCGTTACCACTATCGGCGTAAGCTACGAGAACCCCGAGATACTCGGGCATAGCCTGCGGGTTCAGGCATTCAAGCAAGATTTCGAAGCCACATACGGGGCTCAAATTACCCCAATAGCCACGTTTCAGGACCCAGCGTACGGGCCAGACCTGATTGACCAGTCGCAGAATAACTCCGAGAAAATTGGCGCCAAAATTACTCTGGCCAAAGATCAGGTCGGCGGCCTGCCGCTGTCCTTGGTTTACGGCATCGACATCCTGCAAGACAAAACCTGGCAAGAGCTGGTGCAAACCGGCCGCGCCTGGGTACCAGAAACCCGCTACAACAACTACGCGCCCTACCTGCAAGCCGAGTTCACCGGCATTGAAAATGCCACACTAACGGCGGGAGTACGCCACGAAGAATCCAAGCTCGATGTGGACGACTTTACCACCCTGTTCCGCTACGGCAGCCAATTCGTGAAGGGCGGCGCGCCCGATTTTTCAGAAACCCTGTACAACATCGGCGGCACGTATCAGTTCACCGAGCGCTGGCGCGCATTTGCCAATTACGCCGAGGCCTTTTCCATGCCCGATGTCGGCCGCGTATTGCGAGGCATTGATCAGCCAGACCAGGACGTTGAGTCCTTTTTGAACCTGCAGCCTATTCTCACTGAAAACAGCGAATTGGGCGTTGAATACGACAACGGCACCGTGAATGCACAGTTGAGCTACTATGTTTCCGACTCGGACTTCGGCCAGCGTTTGCAACGCGGCGCAGACGGGATATACACCGTTAAGCGCGAGAAAACCGAAGTTGATGGCATTGAAATGCGCCTGGCATGGAATGCCACGGAGGCCGACATCTTTGACCTGCGCTACGCACAGGCAGAGGGTCGTTACGACTCTGACCAGGACGGTAAAGTGGACTCAGACCTCGGCGGCACCAACATTTCACCGGACCGCGTGAACCTCAGTTGGCAGCGCCAGTGGACCCCTGCGCTCAGCTCGCGTATTCAGGTGAACCACCTGCGCGAACGCCGTGTGAAAGACAGCAACGATATTACCGTCAATCAGTTTGACGGCTACACCACCGTCGATGCCAGTGCTGAGATCAATGTCGGGCCCGGCGTGCTGAGCGTGTCAGTCCAGAATCTGACTAACCGCGACTACTACACCTATTATTCGCAGAGCAGCCCCAACGACCTGCGCAACTTCAAAGGCATTGGTCGCAGCTTTGGTATGGCCTACCAGCTGAATTTCTAAGGCGCTTTTCGCAGTGTCTAACACGGCCTCAAACCCACCCCGGCGGCCGCGCAAAGTTCGCGCGCCGGGCCTGTGGCGCTGGCATTTATGGGCCGGCCTTGCCGGGCTTGGCGTATTACTTGTCGCGGCCGTCAGCGGTGCCTTGTTGGTCTATCAGAAGGAGTTAGTCGCGGCGATTGTCACTCCCGGTGCAAGCCTGCCTGCCGACTACCGCCATCAACAATTGGCCGAGGAGCTTTCGGCACTGGCAAGCCAGCGGGGTATCGACCCGGCGCTGAAATTAAAAGCCCCCAGCCAACTGGAGCCCTACTGGACGGTGCGCCACGCAGAGGGTTTAGAACTGCTGGCCCTGGGCAGCCTTCAGCCCTATACCAATAATCTTTGGTTTCTCGACGTCATCTCATTTATTCGCGAGCTGCACGTCGATCTTCTCAGCGGTGAGATCGGCGAAGCGTTGTTATTGGTGGCTGGCGTGTTCGCATTATTTCTTTGTATTAGCGGGGTCATCTTGTGGTGGCCAGGCCGCCGCGGATTTCGCTGGCGCTGGGTGCTCCCCAAAAAATTACGCCCCTCACAATGGCTGCAATACCATCGGCATACCGGCGCCGTGAGCAGCCCCATTCTATTACTGATCCTACTCACCGGCAGCTTGATGCTCTGGCAAAAACTCATTTTTCCCCTGCTGCCACCCAACCCCGTCTTCACGGTGAAAAGCGCTGAGCCACAAACCCCGACATCGGCAATAAGCAGAGGCTACCTGCTGGCACATCGGGAAATTGACGGAAGCTGGCCCACTTACATCACCATTGGCCGCGAACAAGGGGATGTAATGCTAAAAGTGAGGTTTCGCCTCAATGGCGAATGGCACCTCAATGGCCGCACTACCGTGTGGCTCAATACTCGCAGCGGAGAACTCCGTCGCACCGAGCGCGCCGACAACATGCCAACAACACGTAGGCTGCTGAACCAGCTCTACCCCCTCCACTCCGGCTTCGGCATGAACACCCCCTACCGCCTGTTAACCCTTCTCAGCGGTATCGCGCTGGCGTGGTTGTGCCTTACTGGCGGCTTACACTATTACAAGCGGTGGCAGAAACGGAGCGCCAAAGCCCGGTAGCGGCAAAACTACTCAGGCCCTTCCAAACGCAACGACTGCAGGCCCTGCTCAATACTTTCAAGGTGCTCGCGCAAGCCGGCTTTGCTGGCGGAAATACCCACCGCCAAAATATCGAGCACCGTCATATGGGCCAGCCGTGAAGGCAGCGGCGTGTAAGCGCCTTTGTCGTTATCGACATCCACGTAGATTGGTAGGTCGCTCAGCTCTGTGATAGGGCTGCCTGACGGCGCCAGGGCGATAACCGGCGCGCCGTTGTTCTTGGCCAGTTTGATGGCATCTAGCAAGGCCCGGGTACGGCCGGACTGGGAGATAGCCACCACCACATCGTCGGCGTGCAGGGACATCGCCGACATGGCCTGCACGTGGGGGTCGGCATAGACACTGGCGCTGATTTGCAGGCGAAAGAAGTTGTGCTGGGCATCGTGGGCAACCGCTGCCGAAGCACCAAAACCGTAAAACTCCACCCGGCGCGCATTGCTGAGCAGCTCCACGGCTTTTTCAATGGCATCCACTTCTATGCTGTCGCGCACCCGCTTAAGCGCTTCCATAGTGGCGTCGAACACCTTAAAGGTGTACTGCCGAGCACTGTCTTCGTCGCCGTAGCTCACCGCCTCATATTCAGGGCTGTGCGCCACATGCTGAGCCAGGGCCACTTTGAAATTCTGAAAACCGTCGCAACCGACCGCTCGACAAAAGCGCACCACAGTTGGCTCGCTAACGTGGGCTTCCTGCGCCAGATCGACAATGCGCATATGAATCACTTCGCGGCGATTGGCGAGGATATAGTCGGCCACCTTGCGCTCGCTGCGGCGCATGGCCTCGCGGCTGGTTTCAATGGCGCGGATGATATTTCTGGGTTTCAAGCGTTTCTCCACCGGCTTGGCTAACAGCGGCTCACCGAGCAAGCCCTACCGCGTATTGTAACCCAAGGCCGCCGATGACGAGATTCCTGCTCAGCGACGGTGCCAGAACCCGCCATTCCCGATAGAATAGCCGCCCATGGACGTATCTTATATTCTCGATCAACTCAATGACGCGCAACGCGACGCAGTAACCGCTGACAGCCCGGGCACACTGGTGCTCGCGGGGGCCGGTAGTGGCAAAACCCGCGTGCTGGTTCACCGCATAGCCTGGAAGATAAAGGTAGAGGGCCTGTCGCCGTACAGCATTATGGCGGTTACCTTTACCAACAAGGCGGCGCGGGAGATGCGCGGCCGTATTGAGGAGTTGCTGGGCAGCAGCCTGCAAGGTGGTATGTGGGTGGGCACGTTTCACGGCCTTGCCCACCGCCTATTAAAGGCCCACGCCCGCGAAGCCGGTCTGCCGGAGAATTTTCAGATTCTCGACAGCGACGACCAGCTTAGGCTGGTGAAGCGCATCCACCGCGAACTGCAACTGGATGATTCGCGCTGGCCACCGCGCCAGTCCTGTTACTTTATCAACGGCCACAAAGACGAGGGCCGACGCAGCGCCCACATTGATGACCCCGGTGGCGACCTGTACCTGCAAACCATGTTGAAGGTTTATCGGCGCTACGAGGAGATCTGCCAGCAGCAGGGGGTTATCGACTTTGCCGAGTTGCTGCTCCGCGCCCTGGAGTTATGGCGCGACAACCCGGCGGTACTCGCCCACTATCAACAGCGCTTTAAACATGTGCTGGTCGACGAGTTCCAGGACACCAACGCCGTGCAATACGCCTGGCTGCAGATTCTTGCCGGCAATGGCATGCCCATTACCGCCGTGGGCGATGACGACCAGTCCATTTACGGCTGGCGCGGCGCGCGCATTGAGAACATTCAGCAGTTCTCGAAGGACTTTGCCGATACCCGCATTATTCGCCTGGAGCAGAACTACCGCTCCACCGGCACCATTCTCAGTGCCGCCAATGCGGTGATCAAAAACAACAGCCAGCGCCTGGGCAAAGAGCTATGGACCAGCGGCGAAGACGGCGAGCCCATCACCCTGTTTGCCGCGTTCAATGAGCAGGACGAAGCGCGCTTTGTCACTGACCGTATCGACGAGTTGCTCCGCCAGGACTATCGCCGCGCCGATATTGGTATTCTATACCGCAGCAATGCCCAGTCGCGGGTATTGGAAGAAGCGCTGATTCGCAGCGGCCAACCCTATCGCATCTACGGCGGCCAGCGCTTCTATGACCGCCTCGAAATTAAAAACGCCCTCGCCTATTTGCGCTTGATCGCCCTGCGCGACGACGACACCGCCATGGAAAGGGTGATCAACACGCCCACGCGCGGCATCGGCAATCGCACGGTGGAAATGCTGCGTGAATACGCTCGCGACCACCAACTGTCGCTGTGGCAATCGGCCATGGCGATGATTCAAAACGGCGCCCTAACCGCGCGCGCCGGCAATGCCCTGCGCGGCTTCCTGTCACTGGTCGAAGACCTCGCCGAACAGTGCAGTGACCAGTCGCTGGATGAGCAGGTGGATTTAGTCATCGACAAAGCGGGACTGATCGCCTTCCACCAAAAGGAAAAAGGCGAGAAGGGTCAGGCGCGCATAGAAAACCTGCAGGAATTGGTCAGCGCCGCGCGTAGCTTTACCCCGGAAGACCCGGATGCCGATTTGCTGCGCGAATTCCTCGACCAAGCGGCCCTCGATGCCGGTGAACAGCAGGCCGACGAGCACGAGGACAGCATTCAACTGATGACTCTGCACTCCGCCAAAGGTCTGGAGTTCCCCATCGTGTTTATGGTGGGCGTCGAGGAAAACCTGTTCCCCCACAAGATGTCGATGGACGACCCCGCACGCCTTGAAGAAGAACGTCGCCTCGCCTATGTGGGTATTACTCGCGCCGAGCAGCAGTTGTTTCTGAGTTACGCCGAGTCACGGCGACTGCACGGGCAAGAGAACTTCAACAGCCTGTCACGCTTCATCCGCGAAATCCCCAACGACCTCATCAACGAAGTGCGTATTAACAATACTGTGACCCGTCCGAGCAGCTTTGCCAGCGGCAATATTGCTGCTCAGGCCGCCGCCGACTGCGGTATCGCTCTGGGCCAGCGCGTGCTGCACAGTATTTTTGGTGCGGGCACCGTGCTCAGCTTCGAGGGCCAGGGCGCCAGCGCTCGGGTACAGGTAAATTTTGAGGACGAAGGCAGCAAATGGCTGGTGTTGCAGTACGCCAATCTGGAGCTGCTGTAATCGCACCGGCTCACAACAATAATAAGGTAACGCTATGAACCGCTCTTCAAACGCGCGCACTACACCGCTCATTATTCTGGCCCTGGTTGCCGCGCTGGTCGCCATGAGCTGGCTCTATGTGGGCGAGCGCAGCCGGCACTATGTCGCCGATGACAGCGCGCGAACTGCCGCCCTAGGCGGTGAGCGAGTGTATCAATGGAAACTGGTCACCACCTGGCCGAAAAACTTTCCCGGCCTGGGCACCGCACCAGAAAAGTTTGCCGAGGTCGTCAACCGCATGAGCCGCGGCCGCCTGCAAATCAGCGTTTATGGTGCCGGTGAACTGGTTCCTGCCCTCGGCGTGTTCGATGCCGTCTCTGCTGGTAGCGTTCAGGCGGGCCACGGCGCGGCCTATTATTGGAAGGGCAAATTGCCCTCATCAATCTTCTTCACCGCCGTGCCCTTTGGCATGAGCGCACAGGAAATGAATGGCTGGCTCTACCACGGCGGCGGCTTGGAATTGTGGCGCGAGGCCTATGCCCCCTTTAATTTGATCCCCATGGCCGGCGGCAATACCGGCGTGCAAATGGCGGGCTGGTTTAACAAAGAGATTAATTCGGTCGACGACCTCAAAGGGCTGAAAATGCGCATTCCCGGCTCGGGCGGTGAAGTATTAAACCGCCTGGGGGGCACCTCGGTAACGCTGCCGGGCGGCGAGTTATACACCTCGTTGCAAACCGGCGTGATCGACGCCACCGAGTGGGTGGCACCCTACAACGATCTGGCCTTCGGCTTTCACGAGGTCACGCGTTATTACTATTATCCAGGCTGGCATGAGCCCGGCTCGACTCTCGAACTCATCGTGAACAAGCAGGCTTTTGAAGCTCTGCCCGAAGACCTGCAAGCCATTGTTGAGGTTGCGGCGCGCTACGCCAACGCCGACATGCTAGACGAATATACCGCGCGCAATAATAACGCCTTACAGGAGTTGGTAGAGCAACACGACGTGCAGCTACGCAAGCTGCCCGATGATGTAATTCGCGCGCTGCACAAAACCTCTGACGACTACCTGGCGGAGCTGGCGCAAACTGATGAGCTCACCCAGCGGGTTTACACCAGCTGGAAGCAATTCCTGGAAGGCGCGAAAAACTACCACCATATTTCCGAGCAGGCTTACATCAACGCTCGCGATTTATAATTTAGCGAAAAAGACCAAGTCCGCCGGGGTAGTTGTATCCGGGAAATACCCTGGCGATATCGAGACGACTACTCTGGGTCTGCAGCAACTCCGACAACACCTGGCGGTAATCCGTGGTGACCTGCAGATCACCGCGATCAATGTCATCGTCTTGCAAGCCGGGCCAGTCACTGACAACCTGCCCGCCATTGACGCCGGCGCCCATTAGCAACATGGCGTTGCCGTGACCGTGGTCGGTACCCAGCGACCCGTTCTCTGTCGCGCGGCGACCAAACTCACTCATTGTTACCAGCGTCACTCGCGACATGGCGTCGCCGAGGTCTTGCATGAAAGCCGCTAAGCCATCACCCATTGCCGCCAGGTTATTGCGCAACGCCCCGTTCTGATTCACATGGGTGTCCCAGCCACCAATATCAACACTGATAAATTCACTGCCTATATCCGCGCGAATCAACTGCGCAGCCTTACGCATATTTCGGGCAAAGGCATTGTTGGCGTATTGCGCGCCGTTTCGGGGCTCAAGTGACGCGGGATCGGCGGCGGCAAGCGCCTGCACAACATCCAACGACAAACGGCTTTGAATCGACAACGCCGTCTCGTCACCGTACATGCTGCGCACGGCGTCCAGGAAGTCATCTCCCTGCTTCACTATCGAATTGAAGCGGTCAAACTGCGCCAGCGCCAGTGGCGGCACCGAGCCCTGCAAACTCTGTGGTGCCGCAGAGGCGATGGCTACCGAGCGAAACGGCGACGCCGACGGACCGCTGTGAGTATGCGCAATGTGTCGACCAAGCCACCCGGTTAAGGTCGCACTGGGGTCTTGAACACCACTTTCCATAATCGCCTGAGCATCAAAATGTGAACGGCTTTCATGGGGCGATCCAGCGGCGTGAACAGCGGCCATACGGCCGTTTTGCCAGGCGGGCAGCAGCCCAGCCAGCGAGGGGTGTAAACCGAAGAAACCATCCAGATCCAAGGCACCGTTGGATTGATCCGGCCGCGGCACTCTCACCACCGGGCGGCGCGCGTAGTAATCGTCGCTGCCGTGGGGAACCACAACATTCAAGCCGTCCACCGCGCCGCGCATAAACACCACAACCAGGGTGTGTTTTGCCGAGGTAAACTGGCTCTGCCTGCTCACCTCACTATCGACGAGGGTATTCCAAAGCTCTCGGCGAGTATAAGTCATCGTATTTCCTTCCTTTTACTACCGAAGTCCATCAACGCCGTTGGGCATAGGGAGAGATCAGCAACAGCGCCATTAAGCGCCGCCAAAATTGTTCGGTGGATGCCGCGCGTTCGCCGCTCGCGTGAGTCTGGGCAGCCGCCAGCAAACGGCTGGCCGTCGCGTCGTCGATATCGCGCATCAGCAACTTCCGGCGCATGGCCGCCAGTGCCTCGCCGGGCTCCTCCTGCTGGTCTGCAGCCCAGGCGGCGTTACTCACGCCCTCGCTGCGGGACTGCCCCGCGACACTGATAACATGGCGCCAACGCTCGAGTAGACCATTGACACTGGCCCAGTAGCCCTCGCTATCCGGGTAGCCGTCGGGGCTAGGCCACTGAAAGGGAACATGGCCGGTACGCGAGATCATGCTGTCGCTATTCGGCCCTTCATAGGTCGGGTTCAGGTCAATATCCAGCGGGTCCAGCAAGCCAAAGTCGAGTTCGGGCAGGGCATCAATATTCGCCAAGCCCAACATACTGTAGAGATCGGGAATAGCCGAGGCCCGCAATAAATCCGACAAGGTGAGGCTGTCATTCATCTCCGGTTCCAGAGCGCGCACCAGCGCAATTGCGCTCTCTTGTGGCCGTGTCAGCTTTGCGTCTGGCGCTTTTGTATCGCCGCGCGCCGTTCCCGCCATGGCAGGCAGCGACCACGTGGTGAGCGCCCTGGCAAATACCACCGGTGAATTTTCGGTGCTGATTCCGAATGAGAAGGGCTACGACTTGGCGACCGCAGCCGGCGCACGCCACATCGCTATTGTGGTGGCCAGCAGCGAGACCATGAACCAGAAGAATATTGGCATGGACAACGAGCAGGCCTTCCGTTTTGCCAAAACAGTACTGACCAGAGCCAGCCACGATGGCGTGCATGCCAGCTGCTATATCGCCACCGCGTGGGAATGCCCTTTTGAAGGGAGCATTAATGAAGACATTATCCTGCAACAAGCCGAAGTATTAATCGCCGCAGGCGCAAAAGAAATTGTCTTAGCCGATACGATTGGCGCGGCGACGCCGCAGCAATCTGCAACTCTAACTAATAAATTATGTCGCGAATTTGGTAGCGCTTTAATCGCCTGTCACTTTCACGACACCCGAGGCATGGGCATCGCCAATGCCTATGCTGCACTCGAAAGCGGTGTGCGGCGCTTTGACGCGTCTATTGCAGGCTTGGGGGGATGCCCTTTTGCACCGGGAGCCTCGGGAAATATTGCCACGGAAGATCTAGTGCTGATGCTGAATCAGCAAGGCTACAACACCGGAATTTCCCTGGCGGGTTTGGCAGCGGCAGCCAAGCTGACCCGGCAATGGTTACCGGGCGTTGGCGTCGCCAAGTCCACGCAGTGGATTGAACGGCAGATAGAGAAAGGCGCTCTCTAGGCGCCTGTTCACACCATTAGCTAACGGTGGTTTTGGTGTAGGCCTCGCTGAACGACCACAGCTTCTCCGCCGCCGCGTCGTCTTTGCCCCAGGGCTTTATGCGCTTGGGTTTGCAGTCGGCAAAGTATTCGCCGGTAACCCCTTCCAAGCTGGGCGAGGTCGCCACATAAATGGAGGTTTCGGCGCCCTTGTCGGGGCTGCGGAAAAAGGGTTTTAACACGAGCCCTAACACTTTCCCGATGATGACATTGTCTTGCTGGCCGAGGCCGGTGCTGACTGCGCCAGGATGCACACAGTTTACCGTTACGCCAGTACCTTCGAGTTGCTTGGCCAGATGGCGGGTCCACAGAATATTGCAGAGTTTGGAGTGGCCGTACACTTTGAAGGTTTTGTATTTCTGGCGGGCAAACTCCAGGTCGTCGAACTGCACGCCTTTGCAGAAAGCATGAGCTTCCGACGCCACCGACACAATACGCGCTGGCGCACTGGCGACGATGCGCTCTCGAAGCAGCTCAGTCAGTAGAAAATAGGCGAGGTGATTCACGGCGAAGGTTTCTTCTATGCCGTCGGCGCTGAGCTTGCGCTCGGTGTTCACCACACCGGCGTTGTTCAATAACAGGTGAAGCGGTTTGCCGGTATCGAGAAACTGTTTCGCGGCGCGGCGAATGTCGGCCATTTTACCGAGGTTAGCAATTAACAGAGACAACTCGGCGTCGGGTCGTAAACTGCGCAGTTCGTCCAATAGCGCTTGGCCCTTTTCTTCATTGCGGCAGAGAATAAACAGCTCAGCACCCTGCTCTACCAGCGCCTTGGCGGTCGCGCGGCCAATGCCGTTGGTCGCGCCGGTAATCAAACACACTTTTCCCGTCATGCTCATTATTATTGTCCTTGCACTATTGGTTTTGGTTTAACTTAATCGACGCTCCGCGTGCGGCCGTTGTCGTCGATGGCGACAAATACAAATTCGCCCTCAGTCACTTTTATCGGCTCTTCGTCGTCGTATTCGGTGATCCAGACTTCCACATTGATGCGAATGGAGCTGCGTCCAACTTCAAGCACATCGGTATAACAGCTCACCACCGCGCCAACATTTACCGGCGACAAAAACGCCATACTCGCAACGGCTACTGTGGCGACCCTGCCACCTGCGCGTCGCCCGGCAGTAATACCGGCTGCAAGATCCATTTGCGACATTAACCAGCCACCGTAGATATCTCCGTCGGCATTAGTATCTGCAGGCATAGCGATCACCTGCATGGCTAACTCGCCGTTGGGGCGGGGCACATCATCTATGTCACGCATAGGTTTGTATTCCTACTGTTTGAATTATTCATCGAGCGCCCAGTTAACGGATGACGCCTAGTATTGTCAATCTAATTTCTAGCCTCGCACCAGCGCTGGCAACCACGTAGCCAAACCGGGCCACAGCGCCAGGATCGCCAGCACCATTAATTGCAGAAAGATATAGGGCGCCACGCCTCGATAAATGTCCGAGGTTGCCACCGAGGCCGGAGCCACACCGCGCAAGTAGAACAGCGAAAAGCCAAACGGCGGCGTAAGAAAAGAGGTTTGCAGGTTGAGCGCGATCATAATGCCCAGCCATATTGGGTCTACGCCCATGGCCAGCAAAATCGGCCCGACGATAGGCACCACCACAAAGGTGATTTCAATAAAGTCGAGAATAAAGCCCAGCAGGAAGATCACCAACATCACCAGCGCGGTGGCTGCCACCACACCGCCGGGCATCGCCGTAAAGGCGCCGTGAATCAGCTCGTCGCCACCGAAGCCGCGAAACACCAAGGAAAACACCGCGGCGCCAATCAGGATCATAAATACCATGCAGGTGACCTTCATGGTTTCCCGCGACACTTCGGCCAAACGCGCCAGCGACAGACGGCCACGCAGCAGCGCCAACAGCGCTGCACCCAGGGCACCAACGCCCGCCGCCTCGGTAGGCGTGGCGGCGCCGGCGAGGATGGAACCCAATACAGTAACGATCAACAGCACTGGCGGAACAAAGCCGCGCAGCAACTGGCCGATTGGCGGCGCTTGCAGGTCACTGGCGGGGGGCGCTTTTTCCGGGCGAAGAATCGCCATGC
Source organism: Spongiibacter sp. C9W (assembly GCF_057370015.1). Lineage (NCBI taxonomy): Bacteria > Pseudomonadati > Pseudomonadota > Gammaproteobacteria > Cellvibrionales > Spongiibacteraceae > Spongiibacter > Spongiibacter sp. C9W. Next base: position 2,339,845 of record NZ_CM170672.1, on the reverse strand, counting down.
CGCCCATATATAAAATGTATAAGCTCACCAACAGCAAGCCGGGGATCAGAGCGCCGATAAACAGATCGCCCACTGACAGGGTTTTGGGGCTGAACACCCCAAGATCCAACTGCGCTTGCTGATAAGCGCTGGAGAGTGTGTCGCCGAGTAGTACCAGGGCGATAGAGGGCGGAATGATCTGCCCCAATGTTCCAGTCGCGCAGATGGTGCCGGTGGCCAGTGCCGGGTCGTAGCCGCGCTTGAGCATCGACGGCAACGAGAGCAGGCCCATGGTCACCACTGTAGCCCCCACAATACCTGTGCTGGCCGCCAGCAACATACCGACAACAATCACCGAGATACCCAAGCCGCCGCGCCGGCGGCCAAACAGTGCCGCCATATTGCTGAGCAATTCCTCGGCGAGCTGACTCTTTTCCAGCAGTACGCCCATTAATACAAACAGCGGCACCGCCAATAAGGTGATGTTGTTGATGGTGCCAAATATCCGGTTGGGCAGCGCGGCGAGGAAACTGGGGTCGAAGTGGCCGAGGCTGATACCCAGGCCGGCAAAGATCATCGCCACCCCGGCCAGACTAAAGGCCACCGGGTAGCCCAGCATGAGCACCAGGCAAATGGTGATGAACATTAGCAGTGGCAACAACTCAATCAGCACGGTTCACCTCCGCGCCGTCGCCCTCTACCAGCACCAGGGCATTGCGCAGTAGTTCGGCAAGGCCCTGCAGAGCAAGATTGACCGCCATTAGCGGTATCAGACTCTTGAGTAGAAACACGGCTGGAATGCCGCCGGGCTCAACCGAGGCCTCGCGAATTTCCCAGGCCTTGGCACTGAAATCCCAGCTGCTGAGCAAAATGAGCCCACACAGCGGCAATAAAAATATCAGCGTGCCCAGGCTGTCGATCCATGCGCGCTGGCGCGGAGAAAAGCGCTGATAAAAAATATCCACTCGCACATGGGCGCCGTGTTTCAGGGCATAGGCGGCGCCGAGCATAAATACTGAGCCGTGCAGATAACTGACTGACTCCTGCATGGCCGTCAGGCCATAGCCAAAGCCGTAACGCATAACCACCACCGCGGCGGTAACCAGCATCATGATGGGAATACACCAGGCCAGTAAGCGGCCAGTCGCCTCGGTGAAGGCGTCGATGAAACGTAGTGTCGCTCTCATTATTGTAATTAACTGCATGTCGACCCAAGTGGGGCAATATTATAGTCGCAGCAGCCCCCCTCTCGCCATGCGAATGACCGGCAAACACGCTATCATTGCGCCTTTTAAGGTAAATTCATTACTGCTATGAGCCATCCGCCTCTCGCCGATAAAGAAACCCGACTGGAACTCTTCGCCGGCATTCACCCCAACAACCAGCAACCCGTGTTTGAACAGTGCCTGGCCAGCCCCTGCGAAACCGAGGGCCAGTATCGCTTATTAAAGTCACCGCTGTTTGTACGCGGCGTGGCGGCACTGGACACCCTGGAACTGAATAATGAATCGCGCGGTCGCTTTAAAGTGGTTGAGCGCGGCGGCAACCTCTGCCTGCGCGTATTTATGCGCGAGCCCAATGAAGCGCTGGAGCAGCAACTGACCGGCGAGATCGAAAAACTGGGCGGCCACCTGGACATTAGCAGCGAACGCGCTTTGGTCTACAGCATTCATTTTGGCGTAGGTTTTCAGGCGATTGAAAAATTACTCGATGCCAATGTAAAGACCGGCGAGGCCCGCTGGCTGTATGGCAATGTCTACGACGACCAAGGCGAGCCGCTGAACTGGTGGCAGGACCTGTTAAAAGCGTAGCGGCGAAAGGAGCCAAGCATGTTGATACTGATTTCACCGGCAAAGACGCTGGACTTTGACACCCCCGCTCACACTCAGCAGCGCAGCGAGCCGGATTTTCTGGACGCGTCGCAGCAGCTTATCGATGAGCTGCGCGAACTGGCGCCTCAGGATATTTCCGCGCTGATGAAGATCAGCGACAAACTCGGAACACTCAACTACCAGCGCTTTGCTGACTGGCAAACGCCGTTTACGCCCGACAACGCCAAGCAGGCGGTATTGGCTTTTCGCGGCGATGTATACACAGGGCTGAATGCCGACGACTTCGGCGACGACGATTTCGCCTTTGCCCAGCAGCACCTGCGCATCCTTTCCGGCTTATATGGTCTGCTGCGGCCGCTGGATTTGATTCAGCCCTATCGGCTGGAAATGGGCACAAAGTTCGCCAACAGCGGCGGCAAAAACCTCTACGAATTTTGGGGCGAGCGTATCACCGATGCCATCAATGCCCAATTTAGCGATGCCGGCCCGCTGCTGCTTAACCTGGCGTCGAATGAGTACTTCAGCGCCGTGAAAACCAAGCTGCTGAACGCCGACGTTATCACCCCGGTGTTTAAAGACTACAAAAACGGCAAGTACAAAATTATCAGCTTCTACGCCAAAAAGGCCCGAGGTTTGATGAGCGCCTATGTGATTAAGCAGCGCATTACCGACGCCGAGAAACTGAAGCAATTCGACACCGACGGCTACTATTACTGCCCTGAGCAGTCCACTGCCACTGAGTGGGTGTTCCTTCGCGACGAGGTCGCCTAAGTCCTATTCCAGACTGAGTATCGTCTGCCAGTGACGCTCTTCTACCGGCATCACCGACAGGCGATTACCCTTCTTCAGCAACGCCATATCGCTTAGCGCCGGATGGCTTTTTAGTTCGCTCAAGGGAATCAGGCGCCCCAGCTTGCGGCGCAGCTGAATGTCCACCATATACCAGCGCGGATCCTCGTCGCTGGCCTTGGGGTCGTAGTATTTGGACTCGGGGTCGCGCGCAGTGTGGTCGGGATAACCCTCCCGCACGACCTCGGCAATGCCGACAATGCCCGGCGTTTTACAGGCAGAGTGATAGAAAAATACCTGATCGCCCACCTGCATGTTGTCGCGCATGATGTTGCGCGCCTGGTAATTGCGCACTCCATCCCAGTGCTCGGTGGCATTTTTGCAGGCCGCCAAATCATCAATGCCAAAAGCATCCGGCTCGGATTTTACCAACCAGTATTGCATCACTCCTCCTCTGCACTGACACTGTGCACCAACAAAAAGTGTAGCGGCCTGTCGCTATGGCCGTCCATCCTCCCTGGAAAGTCCAGCTAGGTACCTGAAATGCAAAAACCCTACTCCCAGGCCTGCGAAAACAACAAACAGCCGATCTTTAGTACCTTACAACCCATTCTCGAAACCCTACAAAACGTGGTGGAGATTGGCAGCGGCACCGGGCAACACGCGGTGCATGTCGCCCGCCTTCACCCTCAATTGCAGTGGCAGTGTTGCGACCAGGCGGAATACCTGCCCGGCATACAACAGTGGCTGGACGAGGCCAAGCTCGACAACCTTCCAGCGCCGCAGCCCTTTGAGGTGAATACCTCGCCCTGGCCCAGCGGCGATTTTCAGGCACTCTACTCAGCCAATACCCTACACATTATGAGTTGGGCCTCGGTGGAGCGACTGTTCGCCCGCATTGCTGAACACGGCGCCGACTTGCAGTGGCTTTTTATCTACGGCCCTTTCAATTACCAGGGGCAATTCACCTCGGCCAGCAACACCGAGTTTGATCAGTGGTTAAAAAGCCGCGACCCGATGAGTGGCATCCGCGATGCCGAGGCGGTGAGTGGTTTGGCAGCAAAGGCAGGCTTTGCACTTCACAGCGACTGTGAAATGCCGGCCAATAACCGCCTGCTAATCTGGAAGCGCTAAACGTCGGGCAAAAAAAAGCCGCGACCTGAGTCGCGGCTTTCTGATTACTTCCAATTACTTGCTAAGGTAAGCCTTACAGCTCTTCCTCTGCGTCGTAATCATAGTCGTAGTCATATTCCTCTTCCTGAACATCAGCAGAGGGGTCGTAGTCATAGATGTCTTCATCCATCGCGGCGTCTTCAGCAGGTGCTTCAGCCGCAGCTTCTTCGACCATGGGCTCTTCTTCAACGGTCGGTACGTAAGCGGGCTCTACCACCATTTCTTCATCACCCAACACTTTCAGCTCAACGCGGCGGTTTTCCGCACGGCCGTCTTTAGTGTCGTTGCTGGCGATAGGCTGCTCTTCACCGTAGCCGCGAGCGGTCAGGCGGCTGCCGTCAACACCCTGGCCAACCAAGTAGTTTTTCACTGACTTGGCGCGATTCTGAGACAGGTTCATGTTGTAGCTATCGCTACCTGAGCTGTCAGTGTGGCCTTGCAGCTCAACGTTGAAGCCGGGCGAGCTGTTCAGCGTTGAGGCAACACCGTCGAGAATCGTTTCTGCATTCACGGTCAGCTGTGCGCTGTTCACTTCGAAGTTCACACCGCGCAGAACCACTGACTGCTCTTGGCCACAGCCGTTTGACATCACTTGCTCACCAGCAGGTGTGTTGGGGCACGCGTCGTCGCGGTCTGCAACGCCGTCGCCGTCGCTATCCAGTGAACAACCCTGGGCATCCACTTGCTCGCCGGCAGGCGTGTTGGGGCACTTGTCGAGGTAGTCAGCAACACCGTCGTTATCGCCATCCAGCGGGCAGCCTACGCTGTCTACTTGAACACCGCGTGGTGTGCCTGGGCACTGATCGGTTTCATCAACCACACCGTCGCCGTCACCGTCTTTGGCGCCGTATTGGGCGTCGAAGAAGTTGTAGCGCAGGCCGATCATCAGGCTCTGTGCTTCGTATTCAGTTTCGAGTTTTGAGCCGCTGCTGGCAAACTCGGGATCTTCAGATACCGCGTAGCGATAACCGGCATCCATCACCAGGCGTGGTGTCAGGTGGTAGTTAACACCGGCACCCAACTGGCCCATGAATACGTCATCGTCGCTGCCGTTGAGTTCCATGTTGGCCATACCCAGACCGAAACCCACGTAGGGGCGCAGACGCTCGCCAGCGCGGAAGTCGTACCAAACGTTACCCAACAGAGACTGTACTTCCAGAGCAGAGTCTGAGTTGCTTACGTCGTTTTCGCCTTCACTGTATTCCAGTTCCAGACGCAGCGCACCGGCGGTTTTATAACCGAAGTTAACACCGTAGCCCCAGTCGTCGTCGTACTCGGTATCCACTTCGATCGAAGCACCCACTGGCGGTGGCAACAGGCCGAGGTCGGTCAACAGTTGTGTAAGTGGGTCGCCAGGCGCAGCCGCTTCAGTTGTCAGCGTGCCATCGGCATCGAATACTTCGGTGTAAGCGGCTTTACCGCCGATGTAAAAACCTTTCTCTTCTTCGGCGCTGACAGCACCTGCAGACGCGAGCAGTACACCCGCTGTCAGAGCAGAAATCCATTGCTTGCTCATAGCAATCCCCCAGTTATTAGTTATAAATTTACATTCAACAAAGGCTTGATAGCCCCTGATACTAACCGATATTACGACTCACGTTTAGCGAAAAGAGTCACTCCCTTGGTATTTTTCCACTAAGTTTGCCGCTTTGCAGAAGATTTGTTCTCTGTAGCCGCCACCCCCAACGCCGATATACGTTACTATAGCCGCGTTTTTTATACGGGTTTTGATTATGACGCCTGAACTGCTCTCTCCTGCTGGCAGCCTTCGCAATATGCGTTACGCATTTGCCTACGGTGCCGATGCCGTTTACGCCGGCCAACCTCGATATAGCCTACGCGTGCGCAATAATGAATTCAAAGACCTGGAAACCCTCGCCACTGGTATTAACGAGGCGCACAACCAGGGCAAGCAGTTTTATCTGGCGTCGAATATTTCGCCACACAACGACAAGATTCGCAGCTATCTGCGCGACTTAGAACCCGTGGTCGAGCTCGGCCCCGACGCACTGATTATGGCCGACCCCGGCTTAATGATGCTCGTTCAGGAACGCTGGCCGGACCTCCCCATTCACCTTTCTGTTCAAGCCAACGCGGTGAATTGGGCAAGCGTGAAATTTTGGCATCGCAATGGCATTCGCCGGGTGATTCTGTCGCGCGAACTTTCCCTGAACGAAATTGAAGAGATCCGCCAGCGCGTACCAGAAATGGAGCTGGAGGTGTTTGTTCACGGCGCGCTGTGTATTGCCTACTCGGGGCGCTGCCTGCTGTCGGGGTATATGAACCACCGCGACCCGAACCAAGGCGCCTGCACCAATGCCTGCCGCTGGCAGTATCAAGCGCACGAAGCGAAGGAAGATGCCACCGGCGACCTGATCGCCGTGCAAAACTACGAGCCACAGCCCCAGGTCGAACCGGTGCTGCTGCAACAAGCCCAGCGCCCCGGCGAATACATGCCCGCCTACGAAGACGAGCACGGTACTTATATTATGAATTCCAAGGACCTGCGCGCCGTGCAACATGTGCAGCGCTTGCAGGAAATGGGGATTCACTCGCTGAAGATTGAAGGGCGCACCAAGTCGCACTACTACGTGGCGCGTACAGCTCAGGTATACCGCCGCGCCATCGACGACGCCGCCGCCGGCCGCGAGTTCGATATGGGCTTGATGGACGAGCTGGAAACCCTGGCCAACCGCGGCTACACCGAAGGCTTTTACCGGCGCCACCCTCCCAAGGAATATCAAAATTACGAGATGGGTAGCAGCAACGCCCAGCAGCAACAGTTTGTTGCCGAAGTGGTGGATGTTAGCGGTAGCGATATTGTCGTTGACGTGAAAAACCGCTTCGCCGTTGGCGATACCGTGCAACTGATGACGCCCCAGGGCAACCAGCGCTTCACCCTGAACACCCTGCTCGACAAAAACGGCGAGGCGGCAGACGTTGCCCCCGGTTCCGGCCATCGCATGCGCATTCCTCTCGACGGACAACTCGACGAACAGGCACTGCGTTACGGGCTGATCGTAAAGGATATTCACGCCGGCGGTTGAGGCTGTTACGCTGAGTGAAGGCCGAACAGGAGACGCCCATGGAGCGAAGCAAACTGCGCAGCTTGCGCGGCTTAATTAACATTAGCTTGTTAAGTCTGATCTTCGGCGCCGCCATCCATATCTTGGCGAGCCTGCTCGGCAACTACGGCGCGATGGCCTTGGGCGCATTCGGCGTACTGCTCACCTTTTACTGCTACCGCCGCGCCGATCGCGAGGACGCCAGCCGACTGGCCTACACACTCTGGCGGCTGTTGCCGACCCTCACCTTTGTGATCTTACCCGTCGCCATTTTTTGGTACGGCAGCGACTCCCAATGGAGCGCCACCGAGGTATTGATGCTGGTGGAAATCAGCTGCAGCTACCTCATTCCTATCGCCTGCCTGCTATTGGTGGAACGCAGCCTGAAAAAAGCGCAGCAATAAGTCCCGCTATTCCCCCTGCTTGAAGGGTAGCGCCTGCGCAGCCTCTTGCAGATATTCAGCAATATGGCGCTGCTCGGTGTGAAGAAAGCGCGCCACCGCATCGCTAAAACTGGCGTCGGCCAACCAGTGCTGGGAGTAAGTGGTGATCGGCTCAAAGCCGCGCTGAATTTTGTGCTCGCCCTGTGCGCCCGGGTCAAACTTGCTTAAGCCCTGTTCAATGCAATGCTCAATGCCCTGGTAATAGCAGGCTTCAAAATGCAGGAAATCGTATTCGCGAATACAGCCCCAATAACGCCCGAACAAGGTATCCGCGCCCTGAAAATTTAAGGCCGCCGCCACCGGCACATCGCCCTCGTAGGCCAATACCAACAGCAGCCGGTCTGTCATTGACTGGGCAATGGCCTGAAAAAAGGCCTCCGATAAATAACCGCCGTGACCGCTGCGTTTGGCATAGGTCATCTGATAACAGTGGAAGAAAAAGCGCCACTGCGACTCGCTCACATCACTGCCGGGCAGGCGCTCCAGGCGCAGCCCCTGATCGGCCACTGTACGACGCTCCTTGCGCAGGTTTTTTCGCTTGCGCGAACTGAAGGTCGCCAGAAAGTCGTCAAAGCCTTGATAACCCCGATTAAACCAATGGTACTGCGGGCCAATGCGCTGCAATAAGCCAGCGCGTTGCCAGCGCTCGGCGTCATTAAGATCGGGGAACAGAACGTGGGCTGACGAGGCGCCCAGCTGATGGGCGCGGCGTTGCAATTGCTCGACAACCACGCTGTAGAGCGCGTCAGCCTCCAGGTCATCGCGCAAGCACAGGCGCGGCCCCGTTGCCGGGGTGAAGGGAATGGCCGACAACAGCTTAGGGTAGTATTCCAGGCCGTGGCGGCGATAGGCATCGGCCCAGGCCCAATCGAACACATACTCGCCGTAGCTGTGTGACTTGATATACAGCGGCAATAAGCCACACAACACGCCACCCTCGCGAATAACCAAATGCTGAGGTAGCCAGCCGGTCTCGGCGGTGGTTGCGCCACTGTCTTCCAACGCGGCTAGAAAGGTGTGCTGCAAAAACGGGTAGTTGTCACCGGCGACCGCATTCCACTCGTCGGCGGCAACGCGGTGAATGCTGTCGATAAACTGCAATTCCAGCATGTTCTATATCCAACAAACCATCAGCTGTGCATACGCGCTAGCAAAGCCGCACGATGTCATGCCGGCAGCGCATAGTGCAGCGCAATGCCAGCAAAGATCGCCATGCCGACGTAGTGATTATTCAGAAAGGCCTGGAAGCACTTGTCGCGCTCCCGGTATTTAATGAGCTTTTGCTGGTAGATAAACAGGCCGCTGGCCGCCATCAAGCCGGCGTAGTAGATAAAGCTCATGGCAAATTGCTTGCCGACCAGCAACATCACCAGAATCACCGAGACTTGCAGCATGGCGGTGATCGCCTTGTCGTCGTCGCCGAAGAGTATTGCCGTCGACTTCACGCCAATTTTCAGGTCGTCATCGCGGTCAACCATTGCGTAGAAGGTATCGTAGGCCACCGTCCACATCAGCACGGCGATGTAGATCAACCACAAACTCGCGGGCAATTCACCGCGCTGCGCCGAAAATGCCATGGGTATACCCCAGGCAAACGCGGCGCCCAACACCACCTGGGGCAGGTGCGTGTAGCGCTTCATAAAGGGATAACACGCCGCCAGCGCCACCGCCGCAAACGACAGCAAAATCGTTTGAATATTGGTAAACAGCACCAGCACAAAGGCCGCGCCGCACAGCACCGCAAACACGGTCAGCGCCTCTTTTTCCGTCACGCTGCCAGTGGCAAAGGGCCGCGCCTCGGTACGTTTTACGTGGGCGTCGATGTGGCGGTCGGCGTAGTCGTTGATCACACAGCCCGCCGAGCGCATTAAAAAGGTGCCCAGAACGAAAATCAGCAGCAAATGCCAATCGGGCAGGCCCTCGGCCGCCAGCCACAGTGCCCAGAGGGTTGGCCACAGCACAAGATAAGTGCCAATGGGGCGATCAACACGCATCAGCGCCAAATAGTGGGGAAGCTGCTGGCGAAATTGTGGGAACTGCACCTTCATTCCGTGACTCATCGTTGAACGTAGGTGCAGAGTATAACGCGTCCCGCCGCTATCAACAGAGCGCTAACACCACGGCTGAAACTCGGGGAGAAAAATCTCGCTGACCATGATCGGGCGCTGATCGAAAACAAAGCAGGAACGGCGCCCCCACAAGGCCGCCTCCTGATCAGGCAAGCCCTCCAAAGGCAGCTGCGCGGCTGGCAATCGGCAGATCTCGTAGGGAATGCGACGCATTGAGCGGTCGGTGAACAGGAGGTGTCCCAACGGCCGGCTGTCCAGGCCGCGCAGGCGGCGCAGATGCCCCGTTAAACTGCGCGCTGGCATCACACTGCGGGCATAAACCCAGGGTTCGTCGTGGCAGCACAACAGCACTTCGCGAATTAAACCCCAGTCGCGATCGCCCATGGCCAGTAGCCTGCGCTCCGACAAACGCGGTAGCCCCCAGTGCTGGCTGAGCACCTGCACACGGAAATTTCCCGCCGATTGGCGGCGCAAATGGGCGGTCAATGAGCCGGTGTCCAGCAGCCAGGGCGCGTCGTCCTGAAGCGCTGGAACTCCTACAAATTGATTAGCTGGCCGCCAGTTGGGCTCTTGGCGGTAGCATCGGTTTAATCGAAGGGCGTACAATGTCGGGCTTCCAGTGGCTAGATCACTGAACACTGGCTGTTGATACACAGACAGCCAATTCGCTGAGTGCGGCAGAATGCGTGAATCGCCGCCGACTTGCAAGCCAGCCGCCGCCGTAACCATAAGGCACAGAGTGTCGATAAAGGTGGCCGCATAAGACAAACCGATGACGGCAGGACGAAAGAGTATGAGTAAGTGGGAATGTATTGTTTGCGGATGGGTATACGACGAAGAAACCGGTGATCCGGATTCTGGTATTGAGCCCGGTACTCGCTGGGAAGATATCCCCGATGACTGGCTGTGCCCGGACTGCGGCGTAGGCAAAGAAGACTTCGAAATGATCGAACAGTCTGAGCCCAGCAGCCTGCCTCACCACGACGAACCCTCTACTGCCAGCCAGGATGCCCCCATCGTGGTCATCGGTACCGGCTTGGCAGGCTACGGTCTGGTGCGCGAACTGCGCAAGCAAGACAAAGACACGCCTATCATTATGATCACTGCTGACGACGGCCGCGCCTACTCCAAGCCCATGCTGTCCACCGGCTACACCAAGAAACAAGATGCCGATGCACTGGCGCAGAAAGACGCCGGCGGCATGGGTGAAGACCTCAACGCCAGCGTTTGGACCATGACCAAGGTCACGGCGATCGACACAGCGGCGCAGACCATCTCCACCGGCGACGCCGAAACCAAGGTGCATTATAAGAAGCTGGTACTGGCACTGGGTGCCGACGTGATTCGCCCCCCTATTGGCGGCAACGGCCAGGACTACGTGTACTCGGTCAACGACCTGCTGGACTACGACGACTTCCGCAAAGCCGTCGACGCCAACAATGTGAAGAAGGTCTGCATCATCGGTGGCGGCCTGATCGGCTGTGAGTTCACCAACGACCTGATCAATGGTGGCTTCGAAGTAGAAACGGTTGACCCACTGGGTTACTGCCTGCCCACCTTGCTGCCAGAAGCTGCCGGTAAAGCCGTGCAAAGCGCACTGGAAGACAAAGGCGCCAAATTCCACTTTGGCCCATTGGTCACCGAGGTGAACAAAGCCGACAACGGTGTGGAAGTGACACTGAACAATGGCGAAACCATCAGCTGTGACCTGGTACTGTCGGCCGTGGGTGTTCGCCCACAAGTCGAGCTGGCCAAGTCTGCGGGCATTGAAGTGAATCGCGGCGTGGTGACCAACCGCCTGCTGGAAACCAACGCACCCAATGTGTACGCCATGGGTGACTGCGCCGAAGTCGCCGGTCACGTGTTGGTATACGTCGCACCGCTGATGGCTCAGGCTCGCGCCCTGGCCAAAACCCTCACCGGCGAGCCGACCGAGGTGAGCTACCCGGCGATGCCTGTCACCATTAAAACGCCGGCCTGCCCCGTGTGCGTGTCTCCCGCTCCTCGCGACGCGAAAGGCGAATGGCAAATCGAGCAAGACGGCAACAATGTTGTCGCCAAGTTTGTCGACACGGCCACCGGCGACCTGCTGGGCTTTGCACTGACCGGCGAAGGCACCAAGCAGAAAATGGCGCTGCAGAAAGAACTGCCCGCCATCATGCCCTAAGCCTTAACGGCTGAGCATAATAAACCCCGCTACGGCGGGGTTTTTTGTGCCTGCACAAAGGCGCTACTGTCCGCTTTGCACATTGCCAGTGCATCAGCGCTGCGCTGAAATGCCTGGGCATAACGCTGCCTTGCCATTGCAAAACGATAATAACGAGACCGCCATGAGCCTTTACGATACCTACGTGCTACCCGCTGTGATCGACAGAGCCTGCTCCATGCCTGCTGTTATGGAGGCGCGCCGCGACGTCGTGCCCCAATGCCAGGGCGCGGTGCTGGAAGTCGGTATGGGTAGTGGTATTAATCTCCCTCTCTACGATGCCAGCAAGGTGGACTATATCTGGGGCCTGGAACCCTCAGAGGGAATGCGCCGCAAAGCGCAAAAGAACCTGGCCGCCAGCGCCTTGGATGTACGCTGGCTCGATCTGCCGGGCGAGAAGATCCCGCTGGCCGACAACAGCGTCGACACCGTGCTGTTAACCTTCACCCTGTGCACCATTCCCGACTGGCGCAGTGCACTGGCGCAAATGCACCGCGTGCTCAAACCTGACGGCCAACTGCTGTTTTGCGAGCACGGCCTGTCAGAAGAACCCGCCGTGGCGCGCTGGCAAAATCGCATTACGCCGGTCTGGAAACGCTTTGCCGGAGGCTGCCACCTGAACCGCCCCATCGCCGAGTTACTGCAAGAAGGCCATTTCGCCATCGACCAACTCGAGCGCCGCTATCTGGAAAAAGCCCCGCGTATCGCCGGTTATGTCTACAGCGGCAGTGCCCGCAAACGCGTTGCGGACTAGCCTCTACGGCATCGGCACGCTAGAGTGCGGCATAGGCCCGTCAAACGCTGGGCCCTTCCAATAAAAAATTCGGACGCACTATGCCCAAACTCGCTTTGCACTGGCAAATTGCTATTGCCATTTCCCTCGCCGTTATCGCTGGCATGCTCGGCGGCGCCGATGCCGAAATTGCCGGCATTAAATTACTGGCGGTATACGCCTTTCTCGGCACGCTGTTTTTAAACGCCCTGAAGATGTTAATCGTGCCTCTGGTCAGCGCCTCGATTATCAGCGGCATGGCCGGTATTGGCGGCGACAATCTGGAGCGCCTGGGCGGTAAAACCCTGCTGTTTTACGCCACATCCAGCCTCATTGCGATTCTGATCGGACTGACGGTCGTCAATATTATCCAGCCCGGCGTCGGCGACACCGAAGCCCTCGCCGCCAGCTTGAGCAGCGACAACGCCGAGCTCAACGCCACCCTCGTCAAGGTCGAAGGCCGCAGCGCCGCCGATATTGTGCAAGTGTTTGAGCGCATGATCCCCCCCAATGTGATCGCGGCGGCGGCCAATGGCCAAATGCTGGGGCTGATATTTTTCAGCTTGCTGTATGGCTTTTTCCTCGCCCGCAGCGACTCCGAGCACGCCGAAGTTCAGCTGAACTTTTGGCAGGGCTTGATGGATATTATGACCAGCATGACCATGTGGGTGATGAAATTTGCCCCCATTGGGGTTTTTGGTCTGGTGGCAAAAACCGTCGCCGGCACCGGCTTTGACGCCTTTGCGCCCATGCTCAAATTCTTTTTTGCCGCCGCGCTGGCGCTAGCGCTACACGCCTTTGTCGCCATGCCGCTGGTGCTTCGCTACCTGGGCAAAGTGCGGCCAGTCAAACACTATCAGGCCATGGCACCGGCAATGCTCACCGCCTTCTCCACCGCCTCCAGCTCGGCGACCTTGCCGCTCACGATGGAGTGTGTGCAGGACAAATCCGGCGTATCCAAACGCACCAGCGGCTTCGTGTTGCCGTTAGGCGCAACCGTAAATATGGATGGTACCGCCTTGTATGAGTGCGTAGCGGCCATGTTTATCGCCCAGGTCTACGGCCTGGACTTGAGCTTCGCCCAGCAGTTCACCGTGGTAATGGTCGCCCTGCTAACCTCGATCGGCGTGGCCGGTATTCCCGCCGCCAGCCTGGTGGCCATCTCCGTCATCCTTGGCACCATTGGCCTGCCACTGGAGGGCATCGGCCTACTGCTGGTGACCGACCGGATTCTGGATATGATGCGCACCGCGGTGAATGTATTTAGCGACTCCTGCGCCGCCGTGGTAATCGCCCGTAGTGAAGGCGAACAAACAGCCATTGCCATTAATCAGGGCAGCCGCCGATGAGCCAGCGCAAGCGTATCCCGCGCCTTAAAGGCAATGACTACTCGGAACAGGCCGCGCAACAACGCCGCAGCTTCATTGAAGAACAAACAGGTACGTCACTGACGAACACCCGGCATTACTCTCTCGACCCAGCAAGCGTGGAGGGAAACACCGAGAACTTTATCGGCGTTGTACAAATGCCGCTGGGCGTGGCCGGGCCCTATCGCATCAATGGCGAACATGCTCAAGGCGACTTTTACATCCCCATGGCAACCACAGAGGGAACGTTGATCGCCTCGTATAGCCGGGGCATGAGGTTGGTTAGCGAGTCAGGAGGATGCACTGTTACCGTCGTTGGCGAAGCCATGCAGCGCGCGCCCCTGTTTGAGCTTGCCTCTGCCCGCGAGGCACGCGCGTTATCACAATGGCTTGAGGAAAATTTTGCGGCAATTAAAGCCGAGGCCGAAAGCACAACACGCGTTGGCACACTGGAAAATATTCAAAGCTGGGTAATCGCCAATAAACTGTTTACCCGCTTTAACTACCTAACCGGTGATGCCGCCGGCCAAAATATGACGGGCAAAGCGACCCACAAAGCGTGCCAGTGGGTCCTTTCAAACTTCTCCGGCATTCAAAATTTTTCCTTGTCGGGCGGCATAGAAACCGATAAGAAGCACTCCCATATGAACCTGCTTCACAGCCGTGGAAAAAAGGTGGTCGCTGAAGCCGTCATTAAAAAAGAGCTGCTGCAGAGCCTGATGCGCGCCGAACCCGAACGCATGGTGCGCCTGCGCCAACGCACAATTGTTGGGAGCTTATTGGCTGGCTCAGCCTACAATGGCCCGCACTCGGCGAACGGCATTGCCGCGATGTTTATCGCCACCGGACAAGACGAAGCCAATGTCGTTGAGTCTCACGCCGGGATTGCCTTTATGGATCTCACCGACGACGGCGACCTGTATTACTCCGTCACGCTGCCCTCGATTATCTGCGCCAGCTATGGCGGTGGCACCGGCTTGGCGACCCAGCGTGAATGCTTGGAAATGATGGGCTGTTACGGTGAGGGCAAAGCCCACAAACTCGCGGAAATTATCGCGGCAACCGTCCTAGCCGGAGACCTATCGCTGGCAGCCGCCGTTGTTTCCGATGAGTGGGTATCCAGCCACGATCAGCTCGGTCGAAATCGCCCCTAATATTGAATCGGTAACTCGCCGACTACTCCTCCAGCCGCCGATACAGCGACCGCAGGCTGATACCGGCAATATCGGCGGCTTTTTCCTTGTCGCCATTGCAATGCTGCAGCAGCGACTTGAGATACTGTTGCTCTTGCGCCTTTAAGTCCAGCCAGGGGCCCTTGTGAGGCGCGGCGGGACTTGGCGCGGGCTCTGCCTGGCGACCCTCTTGCCCAAAGCAGCGCTCCAGCACCGCGAGGTCGATAATACTGGAATGGGCGAAGATGGTGGCGCGCTCCAGGATGTTTTTCAGCTCGCGGATATTGCCCGGAAAATCATAGTCCTGCAGGCGCTTTACCGCAGAGTCGGTGAGGCGATAACCGCCATTGGGGCTGAGCTTTTTCAAGATCGAGCGGGAGATCAACGCAAGGTCGGCACGGCGCTCACGCAGCGGTGGCAGGTGGATGGGAAAGGTATTAATCCGGTAGTAAAGGTCTTCGCGGAACTGACCCTCGGCGATCATCGCTGGCAGGTCTTTGTTGGTGGCACAGATCAAGCGGAAATCGGCCAGCTGAGGTTGGGTGCTGCCCACTGCGCGATAACTGCCGGTTTCCAGCAGGCGCAGCAATTTTACCTGCATACCCAGCGGGACATCGCCGATCTCGTCCAGAAACAGGGTGCCGCCACGAGCCGACTCAAGCAGGCCCGGCTTATTGCTCACCGCGCCGGTAAACGCGCCCTTCACATGGCCAAACAGCTCGCTTTCAAACAGGGTGTCGGTCAAGCCCGCACATTCAACAGTAACCATCGCCTTGTCGCAGCGCCCACCGGTACTGTGGATCGCCTGCGCTGCCAGCTCCTTGCCGGCGCCGGACTCGCCGAGTAGCAACACCGAGGTGTCGTGGGGAGCAACCAGATTTATCAGCTCCAACATGGTGTTAAACGCCGCGCTGCGTCCCACCATATGGTCGCTGCTGATCTCCGCACTGGCGCTGCGCACTGGCTTGAGCATTTCAATAAAGTAGCGCAACTCTCCATTGCGACCTTTAATGGGTAGCATCTCTACATCAATATGCTCGCGACCACGGGGGGTATTGTGGATATGCAGCACGCGCTCACGCTCGCCACTGTGGGTACACGCCTGAAGGGGGCAGCTCTCGCCCGCCTGGTCGCAGGGCTTGTCGTAGCCATGAGACACCCTGAAACAGTGATCGCCCACCGGCACGTCGCCAAAGCTTTGCTGGTAACGCTGATTACTCGCCACAATCTGGTAATCGGGCGTCAGTAGAATGGCCGGGTGCTCTAAGCCGTCGAGCAGAGACCGAAAATCGAGGTCGAGGTCTGTAGCAATTTGTCGCATCGTCTTTGCCAGAAATGACAGGTATTCTGACAAGACTGACACAAAACCTGGCACGCTGCGATACACATTGCCTTTTGAAAACCGCTCGCCTGATTTTTATCCATCAAAATCAATGCGTTGCGGAATTTTCGCGCACTGGCACACACATTGCTGTGTATCTTAGTACAAATCGGAATATTGGAATTCCGTTTAGTAATATAGAGAGGAGCTTATGGATATCGACCCCCTTGTGCTGGCGCGCATACAGTTCGCCACCAATATCAGCTTTCATATCCTGTTTCCCGCCATTTCCATTGGCTTGGGCTGGTTGCTGCTGTTTTTTCGGGTGCGCTTTACCCAAACCGGCGACAAGGCCTGGGAATATGCCTATTACTTCTGGGTGAAGATCTTTGCCCTGACCTTCGCCATGGGCGTGGTCTCGGGCATTACCATGAGCTTCCAATTCGGCACCAACTGGCCGGGCTTTATGGAAAAAGCCGGCAATGTCGCCGGGCCGCTGCTGGGCTATGAGGTACTGAGCGCCTTCTTTCTGGAAGCTTCATTCCTAGGCATTATGCTGTTCGGCAAAGACCGCGTATCCAATCGCATGCACCTGATCAGTACCTTTCTGGTGGCATTCGGCACGACGCTTTCGGCGTTCTGGATTCTCAGCCTGAACTCGTGGATGCAAACCCCCACCGGCTACTACCTGGAAGACGGCGTGGTCATGGTGGAAAGCTGGTGGGAAGTGATCTTCAACCCCTCTTTCCCCTACCGCTTCTTCCATATGGTAATCGCCTCTGTACTGACCAGCGCCTTCCTCGTTGCTGGCGTCAGCGCCTGGCGGGCACTGAAGAATGTCGACGGCCCCGCCACCTGGAAGATTATGCGCACCGGCGTGATGGTTGCCGCGGTGCTGGCCCCGCTGCAAATTTTCATCGGCGATCTGCACGGCCTCAACACCCTTGAACACCAGCCGGCAAAAGTCGCCGCCATGGAAGCCATTTGGGAAACTGAGGAAGGCGCTCCCTTCACTGTTGTCGCGCTTCCCGACGAAGAGAGCCGCAGCAATAAATTCGCGCTGGAAATTCCCTACGCCGCAAGCCTGGTACTTACCCACGAACTCAAGGGCGAAGTTAAGGGCCTGAATGAGTTTGTTGGCGAGCACCCACCCGTCGCGATCGTGTTCTGGTCTTTCCGCGTGATGCTCGCCATCGGCGGACTAATGGTACTGGTCGCGTGGTGGGCCGCCTGGGCACTGCGAAACGGCCGGCAGGCCAGTAAACCCGTACTCGCGGCGCTCTCAGCGATGACCTTCTCCGGTTGGATCGCGGTGCTGGCCGGCTGGTACGTTACCGAGATTGGCCGCCAGCCGTGGATCGTCGACGGCGTGCTAAAAGTCCAGGACGTTGTCGCCGACCACAGCGCTGCCACCGTTAGCGGCACCTTGTTCGGCTATATCCTTCTATACCTGTTCTTACTGGCTTCTTACATCGGCGCGCTGCGCAATTTGTCAGCCAAGCCCGCTGCCTCGTTGATCTTAAACCCGGCTGGCACGGCGTCAGCCAACACCGGCGATAACACCGCGAAAGGGGGAGAATCGTAATGGAATACTGGCTACCGATTATCTATATGGCGGCAATGGGCTTGTCCCTGCTGATCTACGTTATTCTCGACGGCTACGACCTCGGTGTTGGCATGCTTATGCCGCTGGCCAACGACGCCGAAAAAGACATTATGGTCGCCTCCATTGGCCCCTTCTGGGACGCCAACGAGACCTGGATTGTGCTCGGCGTGGGGATTCTATTAATCGCCTTCCCCATGGCCCACGGCATCGTGCTCACCGAGCTGTATCTGCCGGTAACGATCATGCTAATGGGCTTGATACTGCGCGGCGTGGCCTTTGACCTGCGCGTCAAAGCGGGTGACCACCGCAAAGCGCTGTGGAACCGCGCCTTTTTCGTCGGCTCACTGGTCGCATCGATGGCTCAGGGCTGGATGCTCGGCGCCTACGTCACGGGCCTGCAATCCAATACCACCAGCCTGCTGTTCTCGGCCCTCATTGCGCTAACCCTGCCCGCGCTCTACCTCACACTGGGCTGTGGCTGGCTACTGATGAAAACCGAGGGCGACCTGCTCACCAAAGCCATTGGCTGGGCGCGCAAGTCCGTGTGGCCCATGGGCCTGGGCCTGTTGCTGGTGTCTATCGCCACGCCGCTGGTCAGCGACACGATTGCGGAGAAGTGGTTCAGCTGGCCCAACTTCCTGATTCTGGCGCCCATCCCGGTGCTGTCTCTGGCCGCGTTTGCCGCGATTGTTGCCCTGCTTAACAGCGACAACAGCATCTACCGCGGCCACGGCTGGAAGCTGTATGCCAGCACTGTGGCCATCTGCGTATTGGCCAGCCTCGGCCTTGGCTACAGTCTGTTCCCCAACATCATCATTGGCCAAATGACGATCTGGGATGCCGCCGCCTCGGTCAACGCCCTGCAATTCACCCTGGTTGGCGTTGTACTGACCCTGCCGATCATTATCGGCTACACCATTTTCGTCTACCGCATCTTCCACGGTAAGGCGACCCACCTCTCCTACGACTGAGCAGCAACAGCCACTGCTCATTGGCGGGCTGCGCGCAAGCGGGCCCGCCTTTTTTATGCCCGCGCCTTCAGTCGACGTCATCTATCAGCCGCCTCCAGCCCCCACAGAACACAACTCTGCCAAATGTGACGAAGTTTCTGTCAGATCTGGCAAAAGCAAAGAGGTTTTATTTGCGACGGCAGCTCAAGCAAGCCCGAATGAAATTTAATTTTCAACAATTACAATAACTTACGCTAAATATTCGTTTTTACCGTGTTTTGGCACGAATCCTGTTACTACAATCATACGGAATATAGTTATTCCAATTACGCATAACCGAGGCCGCGTTATCGCTGTACGCATCAGGGACCGATACCGCTCGCGACAACAGTAAGAGGATTGCATCATGCTCGACAATATCTCCATCGATATCGACCACAAACCCGAAGTTATCGCCTTCTTCGACGAACCCACCAACACCTTTTCCTATGTGGTGAAAGACCCCAGCAGCAACGCCTGCGCGGTCGTGGACTCGGTAATGGAAATCGACTATGCCGCGGGCCGCCTGTCGCTGGTGGGTGCCGACAAAATCATTCAGCACATTCGCGACAATAAACTGAGCCTCGAATGGATCATCGAAACCCACGTACACGCCGACCACCTGTCAGCTGCGCCCTATATTCAAGAAGCGCTCGGCGGTCAGATCGGCATTGGCGCCAACATTACAGTGGTGCAGGAAACCTTCGGCAAAATCTTTAACGCCGGTACAGAGTTCGCCCGCGACGGCTCGCAGTTCGACAAGCTGTTTAACGACGGCGACGAATACCACGTGGGCAATATGCTGTGCCGCGCCATTCACACCCCCGGCCACACCCCGGCGTGCATGACCCATGTAATGGGCGACGCGGCATTTGTTGGCGACACCCTGTTTATGCCTGACGGCGGCACTGCCCGCGCGGACTTCCCCGGCGGCGACGCTCGCGTTCTCTATCAATCCATTCAGCGCGTGCTATCGCTGCCCGATGAAACCCGCCTGTTTATGTGCCACGACTATATGCCCGGCGGCCGCGAGGTCGAATACGAAACCACCGTCGGCGCAGAGAAACAAGCCAACATCCACGTACACACCGGCACCAGCGAGGCGCAATTTGTCGCCATGCGCGAGGCCCGCGACGCCACCCTCGATATGCCGCGGCTGATCCTGCCATCTCTGCAAGTAAACATGCGGGCAGGCCACCTACCCGGCGCCGACGACAACGGCACGGTGTATCTAAAATTACCATTGAACGTACTCTAAGGGCTGGGCAAGGCATGGAATACAAGCAAATAGACTCGGGGCTGACGGTTTCCGGCCAGCTCACCGTTAACGACCTGCCGGCACTGGCAGAAAAAGGCGTAAAAACGCTGATCTGCAACCGTCCCGACGGCGAGGGCGGCGATCAGCCGGGCTTTAAAGAAATCGAAGCCAAAGCCACCGAGCTGGGCATGAGCTGTCACTACCTGCCGGTCGTCAGTGGCAAAGTCAGCGACGAAGATGCCGCCAGCTTTGGCGAGCTGCTCAGCGGCCAAAGCGCGCCGGTCCATGCCTATTGCCGCAGCGGCATGCGCTCCACCACCCTGTGGGCATTGAGCCGCGGTGAAGAGATGAGCCTGACAGACATCGTCGATGCTGCCGCCAAGGCCGGTTACGACATGAGTGGCGTGGCCGCGCGTATCGCCGCCGCCCGCAATGGCGACAATACCGCCGAGGGCATTGCCAGCTACGATGTGCTGATCGTCGGAGGCGGTGCCGCCGGTATCTCCACGGCCGCCAGTTTGGTGAAACGCTGCAAAGGCATCTCCGTTGCCATTATCGACCCCGCAGAAAACCACTACTATCAACCCGGCTGGACCCTGGTCGGCGGCGGTGTCTTCACCCCTGAGCAAACCCGGCGCAGCATGGCCTCACTCATTCCCAAGGGTGTGGAATGGATCAAGGCCGCCGTCGCCGCCTTCGACCCCGACAACAACACCGTGGTACTTGAAGGCTGCCGCCTACTGAACTATCAACGCCTGGTGGTAGCCGCCGGTATCAAATTGAACTGGGACGCCATTCCCGGCCTGAGCGAAACCCTGGGCAAGAACGGCGTCACCTCGAACTACCGCTACGACCTCGCACCCTACACCTGGGAGCTGGTAAACAAGGTTCGCAGCGGCCGCGCGATATTCACCCAGCCGCCCATGCCGATTAAGTGCGCAGGCGCTCCGCAAAAAGCCATGTATTTGTCGTGCGACCACTGGCACCGTCAGGGGCGCTTAAACAATATCGACGTGGAGTTCTACAACGCTGGTGCGGTGCTATTTGGCGTTGCCGACTACGTGCCAGCACTGATGAAATACATCGACAAATACCAGGCCAAACTCAACTTTGGCCACACCCTGACCCGCATTGACGGCCCGGCAAAAACCGCCTGGTTCGCCACCAAAGACGAACAGGGTAACGACGTGGAGGTCAGCCGCGAATTCGACATGATCCACGTGGTACCGCCGCAAGTCGCCCCCGACTTCATCCGCAATAGCCCGCTGGTCGATGGCGCCGGTTGGGTCGATGTCGACCAGGCCACGCTACAGCACAAGAAGTACGCCAATATCTGGGCACTGGGCGATGTAATGAACGCCCCTAACGCCAAAACCGCAGCGGCGGCGCGCATGCAGGCACCCATTGTTGCCAATAACATCGCAGCCGATATCAGCGGTCGCGGCGGCGACATTGCCCACTACAATGGCTACGGCTCCTGCCCGCTTACCGTAGAGCGCGGCAAGATCGTATTGGCGGAATTTGGCTACGGCGGCAAGCTGCTACCCAGCTTCCCCAAAATGATGCTCGACGGCACCAAGCCGTCTCGCCTGGCGTGGTT
The DNA here is from genome assembly GCF_057370015.1 of Spongiibacter sp. C9W. Lineage (NCBI taxonomy): Bacteria > Pseudomonadati > Pseudomonadota > Gammaproteobacteria > Cellvibrionales > Spongiibacteraceae > Spongiibacter > Spongiibacter sp. C9W. The sequence goes on along the minus strand of NZ_CM170672.1, from coordinate 2,318,204 downwards.
GCTGAAAGAGAAAATTCTGCCGCCCATTTACTGGCAGGGCATGCTCAAGGGACACGAGTGGCTGGTTAAGCCCACCATTGGTGAAGACGCACCAGCGAAAAAATAACCCACCCTTTCGCGCCGCTGATGCGGCGCTGTTTTTTCGTTTATGTGCAACACCACAGCCGCGACTGGAGAGGACAGCATTTTGAAAGGCGCACTCAGCCAATACTTACCCATCCTGGAATGGGGAAAGCAGTACAACCGCGGCCAGCTCGCCTCCGACCTGCTGGCGGCCGTCATTGTGACGATCATGCTTATCCCGCAGTCGCTGGCTTACGCCCTGCTTGCCGGCTTGCCTCCCGAAGTTGGTCTCTACGCCAGTATGTTGCCGCTCATCGCCTACGGTCTGCTGGGCAGCAGCCGCAGCCTGTCGGTGGGCCCGGTGGCCGTGGTTTCGCTGATGACGGCCAGCGCCGTCGGCCGCATTGCCGAGGTCGGCAGCATGGGCTACCTCGATGCCGCCGTGCTGCTGGCACTGTTCTCCGGGGCGTTCCTGCTACTGATGGGCGTTCTGCGAATGGGCTTTCTCGCCAACTTTCTGTCCCATCCGGTGATCGCCGGTTTTATCACCGCCTCGGGTATTATTATCGCCGTCAGCCAGCTTCGTCACCTACTGGGCGTGCACGCCCACGGCGACAACCTCTACGAAATTCTGCTCAGCCTTGCCGAGCAAGCCAGTCATACTAACCTCTACACCTTAGCGGTCGGTTTGCCGGTGCTGATCTTTTTATTCTGGGTGCGCAAAGGCCTGCAACCGCTGCTGGAAAAAGCCGGCCTGTCGCCCTTTGCCGCCGCCATGGTCAGTAAAGCGGGCCCTGTTGTCGGCGTGGTGATGACCAGTGTTGCCGCTGTCGCCTTCGACCTCGGCGTAAAAAACGTGGCATTGGTCGGCGATGTGCCCAGCGGCCTGCCCGCCCTGCGTCTGCCGCCGCTGCACCACGAGGCCTGGCAGGAACTGTTGATCTCGGCGATCTTCATTTCGGTCATTGGCTTTGTGGAGTCGGTGTCGGTGGGCCACACCTTGGCCGCGAAAAAACGCCAGAAGATCAGCCCCAACCAAGAACTCATCGGCCTCGGCGCTGCCAATATCGCGTCGTCGGTATCGGGCGGCTACCCCGTTACCGGCGGCTTTGCGCGCTCGGTGGTGAATTTTGATGCCGGCGCAGAAACCCCCGCAGCGGGCATGTTTACCGCCATCGGCATCGGGCTGGCGGCAATCTTCTTCACGCCGTATCTGGCTTACCTTCCCAAGGCGACGCTGGCGGCAACCATCATCGTTGCCGTGCTGTCACTGGTCGATTTATCGATTTTGAAAAAGACCTGGGACTACGGCTATTCCGACTTTATCGCCGTTGCCAGCACTCTATTCGTCACCTTAGTGGCCGGTGTTGAAAGCGGCGTGGCCTGCGGGGTATTTGCCTCGTTAGCCCTTCACCTATACAAAACCTCCAAGCCCCATATGGCCGTGGTCGGCGAGGTGCCGGGCACCGAGCACTACCGCAATATCAACCGCCACGCTGTCATTACCCACGACGAGATTCTGTCGCTGCGCATTGACGAAAGCCTGTATTTTGCCAATGCCAGCTTTATTGAAGATCGCATCTACGCCCTGCTGGAGGACTACCCGCATACCCGCCACGTGGTGCTGATGTGCACCGCTGTGAACGAGGTGGACCTCAGCGCACTGGAGGCACTGGAAGCGATCAACGAACGTTTGGGCGAGCGCGATATTGCCCTGCACTTATCTGAGCTGAAAGGGCCGGTCATGGATGTGCTGTGTAAAACCCACTTCCTCAAGCAACTTACCGGCAAAGTGTGGTTGTCGCAGCACCTTGCCGTTACCGGCATTGTTGAGGAAATGAACCAACAAAACGCCGACAACACCGAAAACTGGGATATCTAAGTCCAGCGGGAAAGGGCAATTCAGCCGCGTAGCTGCGCGGCTGAAATTTCATTGTTGCAGGCCTTTCCCTGCTCCACATCGCTGAGGTTTTGCAGTGTGGTGGCGGCAATGCTCGCCAGCGCCTCGGCACTGAAAAAGCCCTGATGGCCGGTAATCAGCACATTGGGGAAAGTCAGTAAACGCGAGAACACATCGTCGGTAATAATCTTGCCCGACAGGTCCTCGAAAAACATATCGCCCTCCTCTTCGTACACATCCAGCCCGAGATAACCAATTCTCATCGTCTTGAGCGCGGCAATCACCGCGACGGTATCCACCAGTGCGCCGCGGCTGGTGTTAATCAGCATCACGCCCGGCTTCATTTTGGCGAGGGCGCGGTCATCGATCAGGTGGTGGGTGTCCGGGGTCAGAGGGCAGTGCAGGCTGATAATATCCGCGCGCGTTAGCAGCGCGTCCAGCTCGGTGTATTCCACGCCAAGGCGAGTACAGCGCTCATTGGGAAAGGGGTCGGCGGCAATCACCGTACAACCAAAGCCGCTCATAATGCGGCAAAACGCCTCGCCGATATTACCCGTACCAATCACCCCCACCGTCTTACCGTGCAGGTTAAAGCCCAGCAGTCCTTCCAATGAAAAATTGCCCTCGCGAACGCGGTTGTATGAACGATAAATTTTTCGGTTCAGCGCCAGAATTAAGGCCACCGCGTGCTCTGCCACACCTTCCGGCGAATACCTGGGCACACGCACTACGGTAATGTCGTGGGCCGCTGCGGCGTCGAGATCGACATTGTTAAAGCCCGCGCACCGCAGCGCCACCGTATGAATGCCCAGCGCAGCCAACTCCGCCAAACAGTCATCGCCCAACTCATCGTTTACAAAGGCGCAAACCGCATCGAAACCCTTGGCCAAACCCGCCGTCGCCGCACCCAGGTGGGCATCGAAAAACGCCAGCGCATGGCCGTGGGGCTGGTTCGCCTTAGCAAGAAACTCGCGATCGTAATCCTTGGCTCCAAATATCGCGACTCGCATTCCATCTCCTCAGCACAAAATTTTCTCACTGCATTGAGTGTAGCAAGGGCCTCGGCGGATGGGGAAAACCCCTTCTGACGAATGAGTGATGCCTTATTTCTGTATTCCTGTCGCAATGCCTGGCGTTTCTGCTGTACCTTGAGTGCAGCGCTTTCACTTTGCGCGCGGGGAAACGACCAATGAAAAAAATCGATAACGAGAAAGAGTGGGTAAGAAAGGCCATCAATATTGGCAGCGCCTACGCAGAGAAGCGCGGCGCCGCCCAGTTTGAAGACGGCGACTCCAGCAACGAACGGCTGGAATTTATCTACCGCCTGTTAGTGCGCGACAAACTCATCCAACCCATGCCCGAGCTACAAGTATCCCAGCAAAGCATTCGCCACCGCTTGGCACTGTGGGCAAAATCGCTGGATAAAAAGGCCTGAGCCGGATGCGATTTGCCCGCCATGGCGACAAATACCGTTACAAAACGGGCGCGCGGCGGGCAGACTGTCCCGCCGCGCAGCCAGCTATGCCTGCATCGCCGCTTTGACATCCGCGGGACGAATTGGCAAGTTCCGCAAGCGCGCACCCACCGCGTTAAAAATGGCATTGCCAATTGCCGGAGCCACCGCGATCAAACCCGGCTCGCCGAGCCCCGTGGGAAACTCCGTGTTTTGTACAAAGCTGATATCCATGTCTGGAACATCCTTCATACGCAAGGGTTGATAGCTATTGAGGTTGTTGTCAGCAACTTGGCCATCCTTAATTGCCGTGCCCTCATGCAAGGCCAAACTCAGGCCCCACAACATGGCACCTTCAGTTTGCGCCAGGGCGCCGTCGGGGTGCACCACGGTTCCGCAGTCCATAACACTGGTGAGCTTAAGCACCGTAACCTGCCCCGATTCGGGGTCCACTTTGACGTGGGCCACGCAGGCGCTCCACGTTGGCATTGTGCGCTCCTGACCGGCGGCAACGGCCACACCCAGGCCCTCGTTGGCCGGTAGCTTGCGACCCCAGCCCGCCTTGCGAGTGGTTTCCCGCAAGACATTGGCCAGCCGCTTAGCGCCACCTACCGCCTCCGGCGCGTTGCCGGCATTCTTTCCCTTAGCGTCGAGCAAGCTCAGCCGGAATTCAGCGGGATCTTCGCCCTGGGCGTGGGCGACCTCATCCATGAAGGACTCAACCCCCCAGCCTATCCAGCCTGGCCCCACCGCACGCAACCATCCCGGTACAAAGGTCTTTTGTGCCAAGGTGTTATTGATGGCCCGCACGCGGTGATGGTCGAGACTGTACCAATGGTCGGCGCCGCTGATAGAAAAACTATCGACCTTGGTTTTCTTATCGACGCTATCGGGCATGAACCCGGGCGCCATGGTGAGTGTTGGCCAGCCTGCCGCGGCGGCGTGCTCAATGCCCAGCAGATCACCCTCGCCACTCCAGTAGGCCGCAAAGTGCTGTACAGACGGTGAGCGAATGCAGTCAAAGCGAGAGTCATCCTCACGGGTAAACACTAACTTCACCGGCTTACCAGTGGCCTTAGCAGTAAGTGCGGCAGGCACCATATAATCGCCCGCTAACCTCCGGCCAAAACCACCACCGAGATAGTGCTGATGGATCACCACTTTGTCTTCGCCGAGGCCGACTGCCTTAGCCACCACCGGCAAGAACAATGACTGCCATTGGTTGCCCGTATACACGTGGCAAACACCATCTTTAAACTCCACCGCAGCATTGACCGGCTCTAATGCAAAATGCAGTGCCGACGCGGTTCGATAGCTGCCTTCAATGGATTTTTTCGCGCGCTGCGCCGCTGCGTCGATATCTCCATGATCGACAAACAAGCCACCCGCTGTTTTATCGGCGACTAGCTTCTCACCTTCAGCGATAAGATCCTCTTCGCTGACATTGGCCGTTTCCCCCGCGCGGTATTCCACTTTGATAGCATCGGCAGCTTTAACCGCGCCGTAGTAACTGTCGGCCAAAACAGAGACCCAGCCCTGCAAAATATCACTGGGATCACTGAGCACCTCGTAGCCCAAATACCCCTTCACGGCTTTTGCGCCGCTGTCATCAACATTCAACACAGTCGAACCGTAGCGGGTTGGCGGAATGAGGGGGCGCGCGTAGATCATTCCTTCCAGCTCAACGTCGATACCATACTGCGCCTCACCGGTCGTTTTCACCGGGATATCCAAGGCCCGACTCGGCTTGGCAATTAACTGACGGTTGTCAGGTTTTTTCGGAGAGAATTTGGCGAGCTGGTCTTCGCTGAAGGTTTTATCAATCTTGCCGCGCTTCACAATATCGGCAAAATCCAAACGCTGGCTGCCACAAATCACTTGGCTGTTTTCCGTGCGGCAGTCTTTCGCTGCCACCCCAAGCAGCTCGGCAGCCGCTTCAACCAGCGCCTCTCTACCCGCAGCACCGGCTTGCGACATCGGCACATACGACTGAAATACCGACCAGGAGCCGCCCGTCACCATATACCCCCACTTGGGGTCGGTATCCACGTGATTAAAGCTCACCCTATTCCAATCGGCACCCAGTTCATCGGCCACGATACGCGCCAGCGCTGTGCCCACGTGCTGCCCCATCTCCGCACGGGTTACATTCACTAAAATGGCGCCACTTTGGTCAATCTCAAACCAGATAGTGGGGTTGAAACGCTTGCTGTTTAGTCGCTCGGACGCCGACTCAGAACTGCACCCAGACAAGATCGGCGCGAAGGCCAGCATTACCCCTGCCCCCGCCGATGCAATAAGAAACTGGCGGCGATTCACGCCCGTGTTGTTGGCATTTTTTATCCGTGACATCTTAACTTACCCCCTGTTTTTCAGACGCTTGCGTCGTGGTGCTATCCACCACCGTATTGCGCTTAGGGTCGTAAATTTGAATGGTGCCATCACTGCTCTGGGCAACTTTTTTTATCGCCCGCTTAATGCGCACATAAGACATGCACCGACAGAGATTGCCCGACATATGCTGCACAATCTCCTCGTCTGAGGGATTCGCCTTGTTCGCCAGTAGCGCCGCCGCCTGCATGATCTGACCAGACTGGCAGTAACCACATTGCGGCACTTGCTCCTCCACCCAAGCCTGTTGCAAGGGGTGGCTACCCGCCAAACCCTCAATGGTACGAATATCCGCATTGTTCACCGCACTTAGCGGCAGCGAGCACGAACGCATGGGGTTGCCGTTCATGTGCACCGTACAGGCGCCACACATCGCTATACCGCAGCCAAACTTGGTTCCTTTTAGCCCAAACTCGTCGCGAATAACCCAAAGTAAGGGGGTATCTCCCGGCGCATCTGAGGACATCTTCTTGCCGTTCAATGTAAAAGTCGTCATCCATTTCACCCGTGTCGTAGCAAAACCTGCCTCCCAGTGTAGCTACATCTGACAGATCTACCCAACTCAGCACAGACGGACTCATTCTCGGGATACCACAGGCTTAGCCATTACGTGCCACCCCATTGCGGGGCGGATAGACTCTCGGTAGCGGCAGGTTCGCTACGTCTGCAAAAGGGCGATGCGAACTCAGCGCTTAAAGAATGTTAAACAGCACCAAGGCGTAGGCGTAGAAACGCAGAAAGCGGGTTAAGCCGATCAATAGGAATGTTCGGAAAGGATACTCGATCATCCCAGCAATCGTGCTCGCCATCGCAAACGGAATTGGCAATAGCGCAGCGATGACGATAAAAACACCGCCCCATTTTTTCATAAACTCGACGTGCTCGGCGTGGCGTTCAAAAAGATAACGATGCACCGAGGGAATGTGTTCAATACGACTGCCTATGCCGTACGCCGTAATACCACCCAGGTATGAGATAGCCGCGAGTACCGTCACCATCAGGTAAGGTGCTTCCGGGAATCGCGACTTCGCCCACAGCATAAACAGGTCGGGCGGCAACAACCCAAGAATGGATTCAGAAACATAAAACAGCGGGAAGACATAGGCCGGCGGCAAGCGCTGCTCAATAAAAATCCGCAAGCCTTCCTGATATACCGCGAGATACGGCCTTACTAGCCAAAGCAGCGCGACGAGTGCCGCCATCACCGTCAAGGCTTTCAGTAGATTCAAGGTAATGAGGGTATACAGTTCACTGCGCTGATCGAGTGAAAATGGCTTTTGTTGGTTCCTCATCACTCCGCCTCTTCCGGCCGACCAACATGATAACTGTGCTGCGAATTTCGATTTTTATAATTATCGCCACTTGCCGCCAAGGCCTGATTTTCAGATTCGAGAATTTGGCGAAGACTATGCAAGGCATTGTACGGCCCATTGACCGAAAGCGCGTTTATAAGCCAGCCTGGGATCGGCCCACCCGGTTCGGCGTGGATCACCGTGCTTAGGCGAACACTAGAGGAACCGGTGCGTACCAGGGTCCATGTTCCCTCGGCTTTTTCCACACGTACGCGGTCATCGACAATTGACGGTATGGTGTTGTCAGCGTGGGAGAGGATGCGCGCCTGCGAACCATCGGGCGCTACCGACCACTGTCGGCGTAGCAGCATGTCTCTGTCGCTAACCGGCCAGGGCAAGTCATTAACCACGTAGATAATATCTTCGCTTTCCGACAGTTTTTTATATACCGATGCCTCGGTGCACACCTTATCCCAGCGCGGCCGCTGACCGGCATCAAGTAACAGAGCGAAGGCTTTTTCGAAGGGCGCATTAATGTCCACCTCGGCTTTCACTTCACGCGTTGCCGAGTCATGGATCTCGCGGCTGGAGACTTTTATGCCGTCCTCATACTTATCAACCCGCCACACCGTCATGCTTTCCCCGCCCCACAAACTGAGCGGGACGAAGAAGGCCACTGTTGCGGCGCAGCGAAGCAGCAGACGAAGCGCGCCGCTGGCGCGCACGCGGCCTCTAAAAACGGTAGCCAAGTTCGACTTCATAGGTTGTATCTACATAAGCGCCACCGAAGTGAGTGCCCCGAAAGCCCGGTGTATCCTGAGCGGCAGCCAGCGATTCACGGCCGGTAATGTTGTCGCCGAAAAAGCTAATATGCCAAGTGTCGTCCATCGACTTAAGGCCAAGCCGCACACCGTAGGTAGTGCCAGAAATGCGCGTATCGATTGGGTCGAGGTCAGTGGCCAGGGCCACCTCGGATGAGTAGCTCGCGGTAATGCCTGCCAGCGTTAGGAAGGGCCAGTTGAAGGGCTGCCCCTGCCAGCCCGCCGTGAAGGTGGACTTAATTTCCGGTACCAACCGCAGGCGTCGGCCGGTGAGGTCACACGGAGGTGGGTTGGTATTTTCAGCCGTACAGGCGGCCTGGCTAAATTCAGAATATTCCGATTCCGTGAAGGCGCCATTCAGGCCGAGCAGGATGCCGTAGGGCGTCATCAACATGCCCTCGTATTCCAAACCGTAGATCGTTGCTGACGCTGCGTTTTCCACCACGTAGGCCACGCCATTGAAGGTCGATACCTGAAGATCGCGAAAGTCGGTGTAAAACAGTGACGCATTAAAACGCGCCGCGCCGCCCAACCATTCGGTTTTAGCGCCCAGCTCGTAAGTCAGCGCGGTTTCGTCGTCAAACTCCAGGTTTATGTCGTTGCTTGGCTGGCCGGTGAAGCCACCAGACTTATACCCTTTGGCGGCAGTAAAATACGCCATTGCCGCATCGGCGAAGTCATACTTCACAGAGAATTTGGGAATGAAGTTAAAGGTTTCCCGTTCACGCTCCGCTTCAAACTGTGTATCCCCGGCAATAATCACCGGAAAGATAGTCGCCCCTTGAGGGTTCGGGCCGAGGCAATAACCCGCTGGGGACGGGATGCCGCTAAGCCCAGGCAAATCCACAGGCAGCAGCTGGTTGCACGCCGCGCCAGAGATAACCGCATTCCCCTCGCCACCGGTAACGTTATTAATCAGTCGGTGGCCGGTATCGAGGGTTTTGTCTTCATAATTTAAACGCCCACCAAAAGTGGCCGACCAGCGCTCAGTGAAATGCCAGGTGACCTGCCCAAACAGGGCAGCGCTGTCGGTGATCTGGTCGAAGCGCGTTAACGCCGTTTCGATGGGTGACGGACCACCGGCCAGTGTTTGTCGCGCCTGGATCAATTGACCTGCCAACTGGCCACTGTTGGCATCGTTGAGCACCTGATCCTGACACGCTTCCGGGTCGGGCGATTGCAAGCAGGCCATGCGCTCGCCTTCACCCGTGACCTGTAGCAACTCGGTCAGCAGTAAAAATTGTTGGATGTTGTAATCGGCCTGCAAGTCCGACTTCATGAAAAATAACCCACCGACAAACTCAACATCCCCCGGTGGTGAAGTGATGCGAAATTCCTGACTGTACTGCTCCAGCACTTCATTGTTATCAAGGATAAGAAAAGGAATCGGTGAAAAGTCGGCATCCAACCTCACCTCTTCGTCCAACCAGGTGTAGTTGGTAATACTGGTAAGCAGGTAGTCATTGCCGAAACTCCAGTCGGCTTTCAAGGTAACGTCATAGGCGTCGCGCGCTACACGGCCCTGCGTATCTTTCGCTGTTCGCTCGTCGAAAGGGTCTGCCGTGGTTTCCGGGTCAAACACCTGCATGGCCGCGAGATGGCGGTCACGCGCGCGAATAAGCTGACTACCCTCGCCATGCTGGCGGATCAGCGCTGCGTTCAGTGTCAGGCCAATGGTCAAATCCTCGGAGGCGTCCCATACGACGCGCAGGCGCGCATTTTGGGTATCGATATTCTCTTCATCGATCTCTGCCGTGGTGTTGTAAACACTGCCATCGCGAAGCTGACTCATCAGCGCGACTCGCCACCTGAGCGTATCCGTTATGGGCCCCGTGGCCATCAGGCGTACGCGCTGTTGGTCCAGGTCACCCAGTAGCACGTCACCCTTAAAACCAAATTCTGTGTCGGGCATGGCGGTGCGAAAATGTATCGCACCGGCCGAGGCATTTTTACCAAACAGGGTACCCTGCGGGCCGCGCAGCACTTCAATCGCCGCCAGGTCCATGGTGGCCTGATTAATATATGAAGCGCGACCGTAGTAAACATCGTCGATCAGCAATGCCACCGATTGTTCAAAACCTCGGTTATAGCTCGACCCCAAACCGCGCATATAAATACTGGGAAACGACGGTGTTGCCAGCACGTCCAGGTTGGGCACATATACCGCCACTTCGTTCATGTCGGCCATGTTTTTGTCGACAATGTCATCGCCACTAATCGCGGTAACAGATAGCGGTACGGACTGTATGTCTTCCTCTCGCTTCTGCGCCGTGACGACAACTTCTTCAAGGGCATTGCGCTGCCGCTTAAGCGATTGCTCCTCCGCGCTAACCTCGGGATTAGCGGCCGGCGCTGCGAAACCCAGAGCCGGAGCCGCCAGTAGGCTCGCCACAAGCAGTGGTTGTAAGCAGGGTTTGCTCCGCTTAAATAAAAAGTGATTGAGCGCGCTGAAACACCCTCTTGTGTCGACTGACATTTACGCTTCCCCTACTGCTTATTATTGTATTTATACTTTTGACGCTAGAAATAATTGTGTTCAGCGCGGTTCGTCCGAGAGCAGCCCGTGAACATTGTGCACCGTTGGCGACTTATCAACGGCCTTCAGGTCAGGCGCGGTCCCCAACAGCAAGTCGCCCAATCCGGTTGACACGCCCCACCATAATTTTTCGTCGCGGTAATGATGCAGGCGATGCATTCGCTGGCGGCGACGGTAGTAATTCACTGGCATACACCAGGTGGTGTGGCCCATGAAATGACAAAACTCATAGTGCAGCGCCAAAGTAAAAAACATGGCAAGGGCACCGGTTGCCAGTTCGACACTGGGCAACAACAGGTAGGCAAGCGCAATCAGCACCGGCACCACGGTGGGGAACACCTCTTTGTTGATGGTGATATCACTGAGGTCAGAGGGGTTTACATGGTGGGCACGGTGAGAGCGGCCCACACTGAGGTCGATCGTTTTACCAAAAATTTTGCGCGGCTTGGAATGCAGAATGTAAGCATGAATCAGCCATTCCTGTATCGGCCAGAAAGCCAGAATGCACAGCGGAGCGATTAGATCCGCATAGCTCCAGTTGCCGAGGTAAACCCGAAAGCCGGTAAAGCCCAGTGCCAATGCCGTAAGAATGATCGGGCTCATATGGCCATAAAAGGCTTTAAAAAAGTCGCTAGCCTTTGCCGGGTTGGCTGGTTGGGCCGCGCCACCAGATGATTGAACGCTGCTCGTCATGGGATAGTCCTCTACGCATTGTTATTTAAATGATTTTGCGTGTGTTGCTCGTACAGATCTAAAAACTGGTTAATGGCGTTGCTGCTGCCATCGATATAGTCGCGTGCTAACTCCGCCGCCTCGTCAGCTTTCCCCTCACGCACCAGCATCGCGAGGCCACGGAATGAGTCCAACTTGCGAAGGTCGCGATCCAGCATCTGGGTCAGTAGCTCCCATAGCGGTTCGTAGGTTTTGCGCAGCGAGTTAAAGGCCAGGCGGTAGGCGATATTGCCGCTGCCATCAACCAGCTCCTCCCAAAATTCAAACGCGAGGCGCTGCAAGTCGACGGGGGCCACTGCCGCCGTCATGTCATCGACCAAGGCATCTAAACGATCAGCGGTAGCTGCGCCGCCATTCACCGCGGCATCGGCGGCAATCGCCGGAGACAAGACCTGACGCATCCGCACAATGCTGCGCGCCGCATCGACCTGAATTTGACCGTCCTGGTCAAACAATAAACTGGGGAGTAAGTCGGCACTGGCCTCCCTGCGGTAGTCCAGCACCGTTGTCATGCCGCCGTGCTTAACCTCAACCAAGCGCGCTTGTTGCAGGCGCTTGATCGCTTCGCGAACGGCATTACGGCTCACCCCCAGCATTTCAGACAGCAGCCGCTCCGAGGGCAATTCCTCACCGGCTTTCAGTTCCTGATAGACGATGCGATTACGCAATTGGTCGAACACTTCATCCGACACAGACCGCTTCTGTATGGCCTTGAACATAGCTGCTACTCTCCCTTGAGGTAACTTATCCTACCAGTGGACCTGTTATTGCGCAAATAGGCAAATATGAGCAAAAACGGGAGTCAGAGCAGCGAAGTCCCACCGAACACGCTCGCCATCATCCCAACACGCTTAACGCCCTGATCACGATTCGAAAAAACCGGCGAATCAATCGATAAACACACCTAAAGTGGCCTTTCGCCCACGACGTTTTTTGCCATAATCACTGCATAGACAATCAAACAGCGGGCAAGCTATGCGCAAAACGAAGATCATCTGCACCATTGGGCCAGCAACCAGCGACTACGAGTCACTGCACAAACTGGCCGACGCCGGGATGAATATCGTACGCCTGAATATGTCCCACGGTGAACACGACAGCTGCGCGCAAATTATTAAGTCCATCAAAACCCTCAACCGCAAACTCCACCACCCGGTCGCGGTGCTGATCGACACACAGGGGCCGGAGATTCGCACCGGCGATATCAATAACGAACTCAGCCTGAAAACCGGCGATGTGATTTCGGTGGTCGCGCGGGGCGAGGCCGATGTCGAGGCCAGCTCGATCCAGATCAATTACGAAGACCTGATCAACGACGTGAATATCGGCGACAAGATCACCGTCGACAACGGCCTGATCAATCTGGAAGTGCTCAGCAAAGAACAGCGCACCATGCAGTGCCGAGTGATCGACGGCGGCGTATTAAAGAGCAAGCGCCACGTTAACCTGCCCGGTATTCGCGTAAACCTGCCCGCCATTACCGAGAAAGACCGCCGCGATATTCTGTTTGCCATGGAACAAGAGGTGGACTTTATCGCCCTGTCATTCGTGCGCAGCGCCGACGACATACGAGAATTGAAAACCCTGCTGGGCGACAAGGTCGATAAGATAAAAATTATCGCCAAAATTGAAGACCAGGAAGGCGTTAAAAACCTCGACGCCATTATTCAAGAAGCCGCCGGTGTGATGGTCGCCCGGGGCGACCTGGGTGTGGAAATTCCCTTTGAAGAACTGCCCATTGTGCAGCGGCAAATTATTTCCCAGTGCGCGAAATACGGCCGCCGCGTGATTGTTGCCACCCACATGCTGGAATCGATGATCGAAAACCCCATGCCTACCCGCGCCGAAGTTACCGATGTCGCCAACGCCGTGTACGAAGAGGCCGACGCCATTATGCTGTCGGGGGAAACCACCGTGGGCAAATACCCGGTGAAATGCGTGGAGGTGTTAGACCGCATTGCCCGTTCCATTGAGAAGAATCGCGGCCTGCGCTTTAGCGATGAACTGATCATGGGCAACGACAAACAGGAAATTGCCGCCGCCGCGGTGAAGCTGGCTGAATCCATTCAAGCCAAGGCGATTGTTGTGCCAACACGGCGCGGACTGATGGCCAGCCTGGTTACCAACTGCCACCCCCAAAGCTCCATCATCTGCGCGTTTACTAACGATAGTCGCACCCGCCGCAAGCTGGTGTTAAATCGCAACGTGCTTAGCTACCGCATCAACTTCAGCTCCGACCCAGAGAAGACGCTCGCCAACGCCGCCCACATAATGATGAGCCGCGACGAATTCAGCGAAACCGATAAAGTGGTGGTGATTTCAGACGCCCTCTCCAGCCACGGTATCGAGGCCATTCAAATTCGCCAGCTTGGCGACTTGGTAGCGCGTTATGAAATTGACCACACATAGAAAGGCTTGCGTGACGTTGTGGACCTGAGTAACTACCTGCTCCAGTGCCAGCTCTCATCCTAGTAGTACAAAAGGTGTTGCGGATATTTTTCAAATGTCTTCATCATTTATGAATGGAATAAAAATTATGTATTGCGGTAAGGAATCCGAATGAAAAGTCATCTTATTAGTGTGTTATTGCTTCTCTCGCTACCTCTTTTGACGGCCCACGCAGGTGGGCCGATACGGTCGATGACCGGAGGAAAGTGTATCCCGCTGGAAAGTCAGCCTGAGCTCTGTCGCGAAGCCGGAGAGCGCTGGCTAGTCATGAAGGCCGATGGCTCTGGCACGATGGTGATGGGGTTTGTGAGGAGTTCGCCTACCTATAAGGACATGAAAAAGATCTCCAAAAAGTTTGGAGGCAAACGCGAGAGAATCCCGGAGAGTAAATGCAAAAAAGACTGGGGAAGGAAACACCCATGGGGGCTAATCGAAGCAAATGGTGCCTCTCCGGTAGAGCCTGCCGCTTACCAACTCATCATTCCAATATCGGATAAATTTGCAATCGCCCAGCCCTACAAGGACATCGACTGTCATTGGAACGATGAATACTACCTTGTGGAAATTGATAACAAACTCAAAAAGCTCAAAGAGCCACTGGGAAAGGGTAGAACTTACTACACCATGGGTGGCTACTCCATGCAGAGCCCGGTAAGGGTCTTTATTGCCAGGGGCACTACGAGTGTAGGTGAGAATACTGTCAAGTTTGAGCAACTGGGGCCAGATGGAAGAGTGGTCGCGACTTACGACAATATTATCTTCTCTCAGGCAAAGCTGACCTTCTATACACAAAATGAATCCGGCTTGATCTTTGCCAAAGCGATTGACCCTAAAACCGGGAATGAGGCCTCCGTCCGCTGGGGACCTATGGGAGACTTTCTCGGCTATTATCCGAAGATCGATATTATTGAGTCGATCTATGACTTAGACAGAAAGAAATTCACTAATTATCTGATGCAGGCAGTCGGACGCCTTCCTCTGCAAACGGATCTGCCCGATCACACGTTGTATGTACCACTGGATGAACAGGGAGAACCCGTGAAGGGCCCTAAAAACTTTGTGGGTATGACGCCGCTTTATGACAATTACTGGGGCTTTAATGAGCGGCAGAAAAAATATAAAGACTGGTTGCTAGTGTACAAAACACCCACTGGCTTCAGTTACAAAATTGCCGGGCTGGCTACGCGCGGTCAAGTCAAAAACAATAGCGAATCTTCTCCGATCAGTATCTTAGCCTCGGAGGCTGACTACGTCATGCTGGCTGATTTTGATTATCAGAGAGAAGAAGGAGCGCGGGAGTACAAGTCAAATAGCGATATTTGGCAATCCTATTTTATTCAATTCTATACCGCCTACGAAGCCGATGGTGTGACACCAAAGGCTAGCGCCTATCCCGGAAAATGGCACTCGCTATCGCCATGGATAGGAAGCCGCATGGTGGTAGATACGGGTTATAAAGCGAAACTGGCAACGGCATATGGACCAAATCGATACGGATGGGATGACAGATTTACCGCGATTCAAACGGTCTACCAGAATGCGCTAAAGTCCCGTGCAGATAGCCTGGCTCGCAAGAGGGCCTACGAGGCAAAAATTGCTGAATCGAAGCGCCGTAGAGAAGAAGAGCGTGAACGCGCTTATAGGGCAGCACAAGAAGAGTGGCGTAAACAACAGGCTTTTCAAGCCGCCCACCCGTCCAATCGTAACAGCTCACAGAGCTTTGGCGATGCATTGAATGCCTGGGGTGATGCGATGATTAAGCAAGGTCAGATCAATAACCGCAACAACAGTTACAACGGCTACCGACGGGACTGTTACAACAATTATGACGGCACAGAAACCTGCTTTACCTCAAAGCGATAGTTCGCCATGACGAAATGGATCGTACACTCTGAGTGGTGGATGCCTCGTGTCGTGTGGCTTTGGGGTGCAATAACGCTGCTATTTGGCTTGGTGACGCAGCAAGATCCGCTGTCGACGTTTATTTATCCCTGCCTGGCTGTGGCGCTGGCTTATTTGGCCGCAGCTCTGCTGAGGTGGCTGTTCGTGTTTCAAAGCTCGACTACGCAGCGTGTCACACCGTTTATCAGCCGAACCATCACTGCCTTTTGGGTCTTAGGGATAATTGGGTTTCTTCAGCTGTTGGCAATCGCGTTATTTGAGGGATTCAGGAGTGGCGCTTTCAATTATTTTTTAATTGCTATTTCTGTATTTCCTGTGGGCACGTCAATGGGGGCGGCACGAGAGTGGCGTCGAGTGCGACAACTGCAAATTAGAAACACTATTAGCTAATTTATGGGAAGAACATGAAAACGGCTAAATACGATATAAAACGCTTATCACCCCAGGATAGAAAGCGCATACAAAATCAATATTGGTTGATTGGCGGTTTTTCACTCTTTGCCGGAGCGATCTTCTATGTGATTTTTACCTCGATTGTTTCTTCTACCCATAACAGCGCCATTCCAATGGTCATTTTTGGTTTTTTCGCTGTGATTTTTTTTGCTGTTATTACAAGCATCGCCCGGCAAAACCACATCGAGCTCAGAGACGGGATCAAACACTGTTACACAGGGGTGGTAACCAATAAGCGTGTCAACAAGCATACCTCCAGAACAGGAAATCATCGCTCCCCAAATCGCGCAGGTAACGGGGGAAGCCGAACCAGAACAACCATTACACACTATTTGTCAATTAATGGCGAAGAGCTAAAGGTAACGCCTAAAGAATATCATCAAGCGTCCGTAGGGGACGAAATTTCATTACATATCAGCCCCAAGAAAAAGCTGATTCTGAATTTTGAGATTTTAAATGCTCACATTCATGAGCGAACTGAAGAAGCTCCTGAATCTCGAAAGGTTAGTTCTTCGCGGAAGAAACGAGAATTACATATTTCTCCTACTGAACGATCAATAGTTAAGAAGCTTTTCTTCAAACAATGGCGAAAGAAGCTTTATTTCTTTATCGCCATGCTGGTTCTGTTTTTCCCTATCTTTACGACCAATTTGATCCTTTTTTCATTTCCTTTGGCCATTGTTCTGCTATACAAGGCTTTAGGTCTTTTCTCAGCCTACAATCTTTACCGACGGTTTACGAATACTGATCTTGGCAAAGTGGAAATTAGAACGAGGGTAAAAGACAAATTCGCTACAACATCGAATCTGGCAAAAACTAAATTTCGACTTTTGACGGCTGAGGGGCGGTGGGACGTGACTGAAGAAATCTACAACGCCTTGTCAGCGTCGGATGCTATTACTCTATACAAGCCTGCTCATTTGGATATGATTTACGCGGTTAGTTACCAAAATGACAAAAATATTCTATATCTGGTGTAGCGCACTGCTTTAGTAAGCCTTAATTGAGTGGGGATTTCTTTATCGATTTACCAAGTTTTATTTTTATTATTAATATACGCGTTAAACCGTTTTCCTAGCTCCCGCCCGTCCTTAAAGTCGGTGATATCACTCTCTCGAATAATACCTAAACGCTGATAAGGAAACTTCGTATTCTGAGGTTGCATGAATGACAATTTGTGTGTCCCATTAGGAAGCTTCAACACGCCACCACCCATAAACATATACCACGGCGAGTGGAAATTGGCATTTGACCGCTGAGTGCGAAACACTTCGATATTTTGACCCTCGGAGATCTCCTCAAAAGCGCCCTCTTTATCCACCATCAAGTCGAGCTTCTTCTTACCAAACGTCCCTGTGTCGATGAGTGAGAATGCAATCTCGTCACCCTCAATCGACAAGTAACCTGGGGCACTGTGAAATAACCCGTTTAGCAGCCAAGCTTTCAAAATCATTGTCTAATCCTTTGCACCTGCTTTGAGTTTTTACACCAGTATGAGTCATCGGATCAAATGCTACCTGCTGTCACGTAATATTATTATCGACTAAGAAGACAGGCTTAAAAAAAAGCGTTTCACGATAACAATGGCGAAACACGCCAGGTGCGGGCTTGCTGTGGGGTATACTTTAAGGAGGGCTTCACATCCATGCCGTAGTCACTATTGACTCCATTCTGAAGTACGCGGTAGCGTTTTGCTGCGGCCTGCAGCGCCATAATCAGGTACTCATGCTGCATTGAGTATTCCACACTCTTTGGCGGCCTGGAACCGGCGAATTAACGGTGCGCTAACCGCCAAGCGTTCTTTTATTTGTGAATTTAATTGCCGACGTCGGTGTTTTGCCGCGGGTTTGGTGCGACACCATGTCACATCCTCAGGCGTTGAGTCAGTCATTAGACTATTGCCGACATCTATAATTAGGCGATTTTTCTGTGAAGAAGCAATTTTTACTGACGGCGTTCGCGATGGCGCCCGCACTGGGGTTGGCCAACCATGACTTGGCCATTGAATTGGTTGAGGTGACGGCTGAGCGCGACCTGGACCCAACAGCGGATCAGATTTTTAGCGATGCGCCGCTCACCAAGCCGGTGCACGACGCCGGTGAGTTGCTGCGTTCGGTAACGGGCATGAGTGCCACACGGCGTGGCGGTCGCGGCTTTGAGCCAATTATTCGCGGCCAGAGCCAGAACCGTTTGAATATTATTTCCGATGGCGCGTTTAACTACGGCGCCTGCCCCGGCCGCATGGATCCACCCACCACTTATGTCGGCTTTGACAGTTTTGATCAGGTTTCTGTGATTAAGGGTAATCGCTCGGTGATTTACGGCGCTGGCGGCAGCGGCGGCACGCTATTGTTTGAACACCAACGCCCGGAATTTGATGAAAGCGGTTATCGCGGCAATGTTCGCCTTGGCTACACCGGCAACTCCGACCTGCGCAGCGCTGCGGTGGATTTTGCCGCAGGCAATGACCGCGGCTTTGTTCGCGTATTCAGCGAGAACATTGAATCGGACAACTACGATGATGGTGACGGCAACACCGTGTCGTCGGCCTTCGACTCCAACAGCTTCGGCGTGATTGTAGGTGGCGATATCGGCAACCACTATCTTGAAGCCTCTCATGAGGTGGCCAACGAGGAAGACCTGTTCTATGCCGGGAACGGCATGGATGCGCCCTATGCCGATTCCACCACCAGCCGCTTTAAGTGGCATTACAACGCCTCGATTGGCCCGGTAGATGCGCTGTCGCTGAATCTGTATCGCAGCGATGTTACGCACTTGATGGACAATTACACGCTACGCCCGCGCAATGCGATGCCGAACGGCATGGCAGCGCCAAGTTCATCGGACACCTGGGGCGGCCGTTTTATGGCCACGCTAAATGGCGACAACAGCGAATGGCGAGTGGGTATCGACCACCGCGCCAATGACCGCCGTGCCGACCTGTTTATGGATGCCGGCAAAGACGGTAGCTTCGATATGCTGGTGTCTCGCATGTGGCCCGATATTGAGCAGCGCCTAACGGGCCTGTTTGCCGAACTGGACTACGAGCTGAACGCGGTGGATGAGCTGCGTGTAGGCGTGCGCTATGACCAATTCCGCTCAGAGGCTACCTCCAGCGAAAAACCCGCCGGCATGATGGGCGCGGCCACCCCCGCCAACCTTTATCAGGCTAACTACGGCACGCGCAGCAACAAGGCCACTACCAATGACCTGGGCTTGGTATTGGGCTGGGACCGCAAGCTGAGCGAAAGCACCTTGTTTAGCACCAACCTTAGCCGCTCGGTTCGCCACCCGGATGCCAGCGAGAACTTTATTGCCCGCAGCGCCATGGGCAAGAGCTGGGTGGGCAACCCCAATATCGACCCGGAAATTCACCAGCAGCTAGACCTGACCTTGCTGTCTCGCCAGGGCGACAGCCACTGGTCGGCCACGGTGTACTGGGACGAAGTGACCGACTACATCGAGCGCTACAATCGCGGCACCGCCACCCTGTACCGCAACACCAACGCCCAGTTGCGCGGCGTGGAATTGGAGGCGGACAAACCACTGTTTGGCGGCGTATCTGCGCGGGTGGGTATTGCCTATACCGAGGGTGAAGGCGACAACGGCGACCTGGCGACTATCTCGCCGCTGCAAGCCACCACCCATGTTGATTATCAGCGCGATGGCTGGTCGGTGGGCGTTCAGTGGATTGTTGCCGATCGTCAAAACCGCATTGATGTCGACAACGATGTACCGGAAGAAACTGCCGGTTTTGGTGTGGTGAATATCTACGGGAACTGGGAAGTGACTGACGCGCTATCGCTGGAAGCCGGTGTGGAAAACGTGGCGGATAAGAATTACGCCTACCACGTTAACACCGCCTCATCTGACCCCTTCGACCCAACGGCCGTTCGCGTGAACGAACCCGGGCGCCAGTACTGGATCAAGGCGCGCTATCAATTCTAAGCCCTTCACCCGCTGGCATTGCGCCGCGGGTGCTTTTTTTGCCGCCGGAGCAACGCTACTTAGCAGCGTAGGCGGCAAATACTTCTTCGCCGGTCAACTTCTCGGTGGCATTGGCAAACGCGTAGTACGTTGGTTTTTGGTCGATGAAGATCTGCTTGCTAAATTGCCAGTCCACATCGCCAAACAAACCCACCGGCAGAGCGTAATGATTGTCGGCCGTTAATCGATAAAACAGGTGGGTGCCGCACTGGCTGCAAAAGGCGCGCTCGGCCCACTCAGAAGACTGATAACGGCTAATATATTCCTCGCCGCTGAACCGCACCTCGCCATCACACTCCACGGCCAATAGCGGACCGCCGCCCCACTGGCGACACATGTCGCAGTGGCAGGCATCGATATGCATAGAGGACGGGGTGGCAAAAACCGACACCTTGCCACATAAACAACTGCCGTGTTGCTGCGTTTCACTGGTCATCACACTCTCCTTTTTGGGGTAGTTTCACTGCTCGCTTGTCGCCTGCTCCAGTTGCGCCACCAGCTCGCTAACCGCCTCGGTAAACTTGCCGTCATCGAGCTGTTCGCTCAGCTCACTGGCCCGCTGGGCATGCGTTAACGCCCGCGCCAGGTCTTGCTGCTCGGCAAACACTTCTGCCAGGGCGAAATTTAATGAGGCGACATATTCATCCAGGCCCGCGCGCTCAGCGCAGGCTAAGCCGGTTTCGTAGGCGGTAATGGCCTGCTCCACGTTGTTGGAAAAATCGCCCAGGGCCTCCCATTGCAGGGGGTGGTCGGCCTCGGTGTCGGCATTGTCTGCGCACAGCGCCTTTAAGGCCTGAAAGGCTTTGGCCTCGCCCTTGCGGTCGTTGCCCTCCGCGGCGCGCAGCAGATTGAGGGTGAGGCAGTGAATCTCGTCGTATAACGGTGCAGACATGAATACATCCTTTGGCGGCAGTTTGGCGCTGCCCGAAACTGAAGGTAGTGGCACTGCCAAGGTTTATAGCACGGTCGGTAGTGTGGCTAACAGCTTGGCCGACTCTGCCATTGGCGGGCCGCCACTTTGCCACCTACTATGGTCCCAGCCCACTAACGATAAAAACAGGGAGCCATCACCATGCACAACATCGACCTCAGCGGCAAAGTCGCGTTAATTACCGGCGGCAGTCGCGGCCTGGGACGCGCCATGAGCCTTGGCCTGGCGAAAGCCGGCGCCGATATTATTGTGGCCAGTCGCAAGCTGGAGGCCTGCGAAGCCGTGTGCGAGGAAGTGCGCGCCTGCGGCCGCCGCGCCGTGGCCATTGCTGCCCACGCTGGCGACTGCGCCAGCCTCGACGCCTTAATCAGCCAAGCACTGGAGGCGATGGGCAAGGTGGATATTTTGATCAATAACGCTGGCATTAACCCCGCCTTTGGCGAACTCTCGGCACTGGAACCCGCCATGTTCGACAAAATGGTGGACGTGAACCTGAAGGGGCCTTGGTATTTGGCCTCGCGGCTGGCGCCCCATATGGCAAAAAGCGGCGGTGGCAGCATTATCAATGTCATCTCTGTTAGTGGTTTAAAGCCCTCGGCACTGATGGGCTTTTACGCCACCACAAAAGCCGCACTGAATGCCATGACAAAAGTGATGGCCGCCGAGTGGGCCGATAAGAACATTCGCGTTAACGCGCTGGCCCCCGGCACCTACCTGACCGACATGGTGAAAAACAGCTTCCAGGTACCGGGCTTTGAAGAGGCCACCCTGCAAAGCAATTTACAAAAACGTATTGCCGACGCGGACGAAATTCTCGGTCCGGTACTGTATTTGGCCAGCGACCTGGGGCGCTACACCACGGGCAGCACTGTCGTCGCCGACGGCGGCTTTATGGTGCTGTAAGGCAGCGTAAAAGGATTAGCACGATGAGCAACTACCCCGACTTTAACTGCCTGCGCATCACGCCGCTGGAAGGCCAGGTTGTCGAGCTGCAACTGCACCGCCCGCAGTCCCGCAATGCGCTGAGCTGGGAACTGATGCGCGAATTAAAGGCCGCTTTGCACCTGCTTGATCAGGACAACCGCGTGCGAGTGATTATTCTCAGCGGCGCGGGCAAGTCCTTTTGCGCGGGCCTGGATTTACTCGACCAAAACAACCCGGACAGCCTGCGCGACACCATTGGCGAGATCAAAGCCGGAAGCCGCGCCGGTATGCGCGCCCAGGAATACATGGCCGATATTGCGCTGCTGATGCGCCGCATTCAGCAGCCGATTATTGCCGCCGTGCACGGACACGCCTACGGTGGCGGACTGGCACTGGCACTGGCCTGCGACCTGCGCATAGCGGCAAGCTCGGCGCGCTTTTGCAGCCAGTTTATTCGTCTGGGGGTTTCCGGTTGCGACTTTGGTGTGAGCTATACCCTGCCGCGTTTGATCGGTGCCAGTCGCGCCCACGACATGATGCTGACCGCCCGTGTGGTCGATGCCGAGCGCGCCGAGCAATGGGGCTTAGTCACCCGCCTGACCAGCGATGACGCACTGGCCGAAGACGCCCGAGCACTGGCGCGCTCGCTCACTGAATTCAGCCCCTATGGCGTGATTTCGACCAAGCAGGCAATGTGGGAAAACCTCAACGCCCAGTCACTGCAGCAGGCGTTGCAACTGGAGAATCGCAATCAGATTTTGAACGGTTTAAGCGGGGATGTTGAAGAGGCAGCAGCGGCCTTTTTTGAGAAACGGCCGCCGCGCTTTGATGACTAGGGCAGGCTTACATTACCCGCCAGCCCATCGCCTGAAACAGCACCTCAACCGCCAGCGCTATACCGCCCGCATAAGTGCCGAGTGCGCCGATAAACCGCATGGGGTTGGGGCGCGCCATGGTGCGCGTGGTGAGAATGCCCAGCACAAACAGCACGCGGCAGGCGGTAACGGCCACCATGGTCCACATCACCCACAGGGCCATTTGTGCCTGGCTGGCAATGTAGATCAACACCATTAGCGCCGGCGCGTATTCAACCGTGTTGGCGTGGGCGCGAATGGCCTTGTGCAGTGGGTCTTTCGGGTCGTCTGGGCAGCCGCTACCGCGCTTGGCCTTGGTGCGCGCAATACTGACGTTTAAACCCAGCACAAAACACAGCAGCCCCAGTACCGCGATGCAGATCATCGGAATATTCATGTTTACCTCGTTATCGTTGTTGTTAGTGTGCGCGTAATAAGCGCTTTCCTAAGCCAGCCATAGCAGCGTGATGACACCGTAACTACACAGTGACACCAGCGCAATACCCAGCAGATTCAGGGCGAAACCGGCGCGCATCATATCGCGAATTTCCAGCTCGCCGCTGCCAAAGATCACGGCATTGGGCGGTGTCGCCACCGGCATCATAAACGCGCAGGAGGCCGCCAACGCCGCCGCGCAGCAAAACAGCAGGGGCGATATCCCCTGAGCCACCGCCAGCGCACCGAGCAGTGGCAAAAACGCCGCCGTGGTGGCGGTGTTACTGGTTAGCTCGGTGAGGAAGATCATTACGCTCACGATCAACAGTAATATGAGCGCCAGTGGCAGCGCCGCCAGTTGTTCAAAACGGCTGGCGATCCACTCGGCCAGCCCCGAGCTGCCAATCAGCGCTGCCAGCGCAAGCCCGCCACCGAACAACAGCAGCACACCCCAGGGCAGCTTTTCGGTGGTTTTCCAGTCCAGTAGTGCGCTGCCCGGCACACCGGAGCGAATCACAAACAAACTCAGCGCCGCCGCCAGTGCAATGCCGGTATCACTTAAGCCCGGCAACAGTTGCTCGGCAAAGGGACGGCCGATCCACGCCGCAGCGGCCACGCAAAAAACAATGGCCACGCGGCGCTCGGCAGTGGTGATCGGCCCCATTTCCCTCAGCGCTTGGCGGCTGATGTCGGCATTGCTGTAGTCGGCAACGCCGCTAAAGTCGCGGCGACATAATAGCCGCCAGCAGATCACTAACATTGCAAGCGACAGCGGCAGCGCCAAGCCCATCCACTGGGCAAATCCCACCTCAATGCCGTGACTGCTTTGTAAGTAGGCGGCGAGCAGAGCATTGGGAGGCGTGCCAATCAGGGTAGCCATGCCTCCAATACTGGCGCTGTAGGCAATGGCTAACAGCAACGCGATAGCGTAATTGCGCCTTGCGGCGCCCAGGGACTCAGGCAACAGACCAATTACCGACATCGCTATCGGCAGCATCATTACCGAGGTGGCAGTATTACTTACCCACATACTTAGAAAGGCGGTAGCGACCATAAAGCCGGCAATTTGCCGACGCGGCTCCGCGCCCACGCGGCACAATATGGTCAGCGCCAAACGCCGGTGCAACTGCCAGCGCTGCATGGCCAGGCCGAGCATAAAGCCGCCCATAAACAGAAACACAATCGGGTGGGCATAGGCGGCCGCCACCGCCTTGAGGGGCGACAGACCGATGATGGGTGCGAACAGCAGCGGCAGCAGCGCCGTAGCGGGAATGGCAATGGCCTCGGTGCCCCACCAAAGCGCCATCCACAACGCCAGCGCCGCACACAGCCAGGCGGTATCGCTCATACCCGCCGGTGCAGGCAGCAGCATCGCACCAACCAGCAAGCCAGGGCCGAGCAGCAGCGCAACGCGGCGCAGGGTGCTGGCAGGCGACGGGGTATCAGCGGGTTGGCTCGGCACTGGCAGGGTCCATGGCGATAAATATGTAGCGCTTATAGTAACGGCCTGCCGCCATTTCCACTACCGCCCGGCCCGCGCCACGCTCAAGATTGAAAATCGGTGCTTCAAACAACTCTCGTAAGCCACTACCCAAGACCCACTTCAATAGCTATGCTCTGGGCAGCTTTACAGGAGGAGACACCATGCAACGCGATGCCATGCTGGCGTTTAGAGAGCGCTACCGCCGCGACATCAGCCCCTACTATTCCGGCTGGCTGCACATGTTTATTGTGGCGGCGATGGGGTTAGCCGTGATCGCCTACGCCGTTATGCAAACCGAGCAGCCCTCCCCTGCCGAGTACCTGGCGCTGCCGATTACCTTAATAGTGGTGAACTTTGCCGAGTACTACGCCCATCGCTGGCTGGGGCACCGCAAAACCCGACTGGGCGGATTATTTTACAAACGCCACACCGGCGATCATCACAGCTTTTTTCTGCACGATGATATGGACTACGCCAACTCGCGGGACTGGCGCGTGGTGCTGTTTCCCAGCTATTTGATCGTGGCGTTTATTGTCGGCTTGGCAATACCCGGCGCGCTGGTGTTGAACCAGATCGCCAGCCCGAACATCGCCTACCTCTATGTGATCGCCGCGATCGGCGGCTACCTGCTGTACGAGGTGCTGCACTTTAGCTATCACATTCCCGAGGGCGCGGCGGCCGAACGGGTATTTGCCTGTATTCCTGGCTGGCGCTTACTGCGACACAGCCACCGCGTTCATCATCAGCGCGATAAAATGGCCGCGTGCAATTTCAACATCACCCTGCCGATTTTTGACTACCTGCTGAAAACGCGGCAGTAAGCGGGCAAGACGCCCGCCTTGCGTTAGAAGTTGCGGCTAAAACCGATGCTCAAGCCGTCCATTTCCAGCTCGTCTTTATCGGTGTAGCGGGTTTGCTCAACGGTAATCGCCAGCAGGTCGCTCACTTCAAACGCGACGCCCAGGCCGTAGGAAACACTGTCGCGCTTTTCACTAACCGTGACTCGGCCGAGGCGCTGCGCCACTGAGGCATTAAACTTAGTGTGCGACGCGCCGAGCAATACATAGGGATAAATGCTTTCTGTTACGGGGTAACCCACTTTCAGGTAGGCGCCGAGCAGTTGCTTGAGCTCAGTTTCCACTGCCATTCCCTCGATATTGACGCTGTCATCGCCCAGCCCCATACCCGCGTGGAACTCGGCCGCCAGGTAGTCGTTAAACTCCATGCCATAGCGCAAAAAGGCAAACGCCGGTTCCGCTTCTTCACCGCTCTCGGTCACGGTGAACTGTCCCGCTGCGGCGCCAAAATAACGGTCTTCTTCAGCAAGCGCTGGGCACGCTGCAGCAATACCGCTTGCCAGAACCAAAGCAGAGAATGTGTTACGCATGGTGTTTTCCTTCTACATCGCCGGGGAATGAACACGCTGTTCGATAGTTTATGCAAGGCGTGAAATACACCGCGCATCACCTATCGACAGCAAATTTGTCGGGCACGATATAGATTGAAAAAGCGGATCGCAAGGGAAAACGGACAAATTCTACCGCATTATTTATGTCGCGATCATACATACATTTTACGCATTCAGCGCAGCAATAATTAGTATTGAGGCCGTGAATCAATGCGGTAAAAACCCGTGTTTTTAGCGATAAAACCCAGGGCCTGCTAACACTAATTGAGATGCACCTGCCCGAGGTCATCCTTGCCTCCAGCAGGGCGAAGGAAGCGACGCCTGGTTATTCCAAACTTCTCTTCTCATTCCTGGGTTGGCGAATTTTTAGCCGCAACAGGCGTAACTCAATTAGTCAGAGGTGCCCTAGTCACTCAGCTCAATATCTAAACTGTCGAGCAGGCTAAGCGCTTCGTAGCGACTAAATTTTGCGCCGCTAATGCGATTGTGAAAAATATCAATGTGATAATTCTGTGCGTCGCGAAAATCTGCGCGCTCAAGAACGGTTTTTGAAAACTGCGCACCGCTTAAATCGCTGCGTTGAAAACTGGCCTGACTCAGATCTGCCTCACGAAAATCTGCGCGACAGGCCCGGCAGTCTTCCACGATCAATTCCGGTAATTGCAGGCCGTAAAACGAGGCGTCGTCCAACAGGCACTGAAAGAACTGCACCGGCGCGGCAAACAATACCCGTGGCCAGGAAACTTTCGACCAATCCACGCCGCGCATTTTGCAGTCGCGAAACAGGCTGTCTGAAAATTTGCTGTAGCCAAGGTCCAGTAAGTTGAGGTCGCACTGTTCAAATTCGCAGTCGACAAAATTGCAGCGCTGAAAACTGGCCTGAGAGAAATTGCACTGTTTGAAGTGACAGCCCTCAAACTCCACCCCCTCGATGCATTGATCCTGCATCTCAAGCTCTGAGAAGGTCTGTGAGTAGTAGCTGCTGTCGGTAAAGGCGGTCATTGCGGCGCTCGTCCGGTGAGAGTGGTTCGTTATGCTGCCCTGCTACCCGGAGCGTCGCAAGGCACAAACGGCTTAGGCGGCGGTATATCGTGCTCGCCGTCAGCCGGCGCTGCGCACGCTCGCCCCGTCACGTTGCGTTGGCGGCAGGCGCTTATCTTGCGCCTCGTAAAATGCCCGCCTGGCGCGCATGCGGTGATTAACGCACTCAACCATGTGCCGATCGGATTGCCAGTTATGGCAGCCGCCCGGCGCCGTGTACTGCTGCTCGAAAGCCCGCTCCAATTTCGCCTGCCGCTCTGCCTTTGCCCGCGCCGCCGCTTTTCGCTGGAGAATGCGCTGTTGCTCGGCGTCCCGCTGCGCTTGCTGGGCCGCCTGGTGCGCGGCGATGCGCTCCAGATTTTGCGTTTGTAACTGCTGGACGTTATTCATCATGCGCTGACCAGATTGCTCGATAATTGCCACGCGAAACATCCACAGCAACGCCATCCCGGTGACGACAATCCCCCCTTTGAATAACCATTGTTTCACTGCCGATCACTCCTTGAAAAAACTGCTAAAAATTCCGTTTTACTACTATTGACGGACCTGACATTTCACCGTAAAAACCCGCCGTTCAATTGCGTGTGTTATACCATGGCCTGGATCTCTTTCGATGTGTTTCGCAGCCTCGGATTCGCCGATACACAAGTCCTCAAGCCCGACGATATTTTTCGTTGTCGCGAAGATATAAGCAATGCCGACTGGGTGCTTTACCCGGAGTACTGGCAGCTCAATGCACTGGTTTATGGCCTGAACGCGCGGGTTTTCCCCAGCGAGGCCAGTTATCGGCTCGGCCACAATAAAATTGAGATGACGCGCGCCTTTGAAATTGTCGCCCCCGGGCATTGCCCACAAACGCTTATCCTGGCGAACACCCCCGAAAACGCGAAGCGGGTATGGCACGACATGTTGCTGCCCTTTGTCGCCAAGTTACCCAAGGCCTCTCAGGGCGACGGGGTATGGCTGATCGGCGATCGCGCCGATTGGGAGCGCTACCTGCAACGCAGCGACGTGATCTACGTTCAGGAGTACCTGCCGATCGACCGCGACATTCGCGTGGTAGTGATCGGCGACAAGGTGCTCTCGGCGTACTGGCGTCTGCAATCTGAACAGGGCTTTTACAACAATGTCGCCAAGGGCGGCTTGTGCGACCACGGCGCCGTTCCCGAGGCGGCCACTCAGCTCGCCCTGCACTTAGCGCGCAGCCTGGATATCAATCACGCAGGGTTCGATATTGCCATGGTCGGCAGTCACCCCTATGTATTGGAGTTTAATCGGCTGTTTGGGCATCACGGTGTTGAGGGTGGCGGACGCGCGGTACGCGATGCGGTGCAGGCCTATCTGCTGGAGCACTCCGAACCCACCGGCCCCAACTATCCCAGCAGGCCGCCGCGACGGCTGCAACGCGTGGCATAAAAGCGCTACTAGCGCAGCGCCAGGAAGCCCAGTGGGTTATGGCTAAAGGCCACGCTGAGCATATAGAGAAAGACCAGCGCCGCCAACGCAGCGAAAACCGCCTTTTGCGCAGCGCTGCGACCGCGCTTTATCGCAACACTACCCAGTACGATGTACAGCAGTAAGGCAGAGAGCTTTGCCGCCAGCCAGGGCGTTTGCTGCGGCCAGGCACTGAGCATAATCATCAGGCTGACACCCAGCACCAACAGGCCGGTGTCGAGCACATGGGGCAACACCCGCACCCACCGCCGCTGCATCATAGGCGAGGCACGCAGTGACCACGTGGCGCGCAGCAAAAAGAATGCAAAGCTGCTCAACGCCGCGCTGATGTGTAGCGCCTTGATCAATGAGTAATCCATATTAACTTGCCTTCCACGCAGCCTAGGGCTCCGCGGCCTCATAGTGTTGGCGGAAACGGCGCTTGGCGGCCAATTTATCGCTGGCGCATTTCAGCATTTGCGCGTCCGACTGGATGTCTTCGCACTCGGCGGGTGGTTGATACCACGCCGTAAACGCCGCCGTGAATGCCTGCTCGCGCTGCTGGGCTCGGCGCTGCATGTCGGTCAAACCCTCAGTTGTTTGGCTGGCATCCCCCCTGGGGCTTTGCACCAACGCCTGGTGACGTACGCTTTTCTCACTGCGTTGTTGGCCTGTTGGAGTGGGCGTTACCGCACTGGGAGAGGTATCGGCGCCGCGCCCCAGGTAAAGCGCAGCCGCAGCAATCAGAGTGCCCGTAGCAATCAAGTAAGCTGTTTTTCGCGCAATGATCATTTGCCCACCCCGACACCGTGCTGCGCTTAGTGAAACGCAGAACGCACAGCGCCTCAATAGGCGTGACGGAGAAAATAGCAGGCAAAAAAAGGCCAGCGGGGTCAGCGCTGGCAAAGGTCACACTGGAGTGGAGGGGTGGTTATCGCCGCTTACAGCGGCGCGTTAACCAAGGGAATATCAAACGGAATAGCGAGATTGGGGCCAATGATGGTGCCGCCCTCAAAGAACAAATAGTTGGGTGTATTGCCGGGGTCAGTCATCAGCACATCCAACACTGGCACAAACTGGGCAGTGATGGGGCCGCCAAGGCCGCCCAGCGTATCCATAGGGCCGTTTTCATTAGTGAGCACTTCCATGCCCACACCGATTAACAGGTCCATGTTCTGCAAACCGCGTGGCAGCACGCCGGCATCGGTCAGCGGCATAATTACCGGATCGAGTGCAGACAGCGACGGCGCTCCGCCACCGATCGGCAAGATCGCCAACAGGCCCTGCTGCGCTTGCGCCGATGCGCTGGCTACACACAATGTCGCGCCAGCGAGCAAACCCGCAAGGTGAGTAATTAACGTTTTCATAGCGATTCCTCTTGTTATTGGATGGTGGAAAAATCCGGGATGTGCAAGCAGGGATCCCGGCAAAACGCTAGTTGGGCACACGCCCTACAACATGCTTAGAACAAGGTGTCGAAGTCCCACTTCAGTTTCACGCCATAGGTTTTGGGTGGCGCCAGTGTTTCGGTGCGACCAAAGTCCTGTTGAATAATGGCTTGGGCATATTCTTTGTCTTTGGCATTGCGAACAAAGCTGGTGATTTGAATGCCCAGTGGGTCGTAGAAATAAGACAGACGCGCATCCCACAGCTCGTACTGATCCTGCTCGTAGTGGGGAGAGTTTTGCGCGGTGGTGTTAAAGCCGCTGTTGAAGTAGTAATCCACGCCCACTTCAAAGGCACCCCAGTCGCCAGCGTGAATGAACTGGTTCAACGACAAGCTGGAGGTCAAACGCGGTGTGCGCACAATGCGGTTACCCGAGAAGTCGCGCGAGGTATCCCCTAGCAGACTGTCGGGGCCGAAGTACAAGCCGGTGTCGTCGTCGAAACCCGCACCGTCTTTGTACTCGGTGTAGTACGCATCCAGGTAGGTCGCGCCGCCGGTGATTACCAGCCCTTCATTCCAGTTAGGCATTGGCTGCCACTGGAAGTCGACTTCTGCACCTTCAATCTCAGCGGTTCCGGCGTTGCGGAAACTTACAATACCGCCCGAAGGAATGGCCACCAAGGCGGTCAGCAGTCCCTCTGTTTTCGTTTTAAACACTGCGCCGTTCAAACGCAGTGCGCCATCGAGCAGGTCGGACTTAAAGCCGAGTTCAAAGGCGGTAACTTCTTCGCGCTCCACCGGGTTGGGGTTGGTGAAGAAGTTAACGATATTGTAAGTCGGGCTCTTATAGCCGCGCTGCGCCGAGGCGAAAATTTGCAGATTTTCAGTGGGGAAAAGCTGCACAGCCAAACGGGGCGACAAGGTTTTTTCTTCCAGATCGGGCGCGCTGAAATCCGCCAGGCGAATATTCTGCGACTGATCACCCGACTTGTAGTACTCGTTGGGGGGGTTACCCACCAGCGGGTTCACGACATCGAGATAGCTATTGGTTATACCGCGAGTCTCTTCCTGGTAGCGCACACCGGCAGTCAGGTTCAGCCAGCTGGTGGTAAACCACGTCGCCTGCATATAGGCCGAGTTGGACTCGGTGGTCAGGATACCGCCATTACCCAGCACCACATCCGGGCTTTGGTTGATAATGGGGCCGAGGATTGGCTCGAGTAGATCAGGCAGTGGCAAGCCCACCAGGTTAGTCGCTAAGCCGAGCGGGTTAAGCGTTAGGTACAAGCTGCCAAAACCGCCCTCGCCTTCCAAACGGTACAAGCCCGCCACCCATTCAACATGCTCGGACAACCAGGTATCTTCGTTAGAAAGCACCTGCAATTCGTAGGTCTTCTGATTGTTGAACTGGTCCGCGCTATAGAAGTAGGCCTCCGACTTTTCGGTGGAGTCCAGGTCGTAGTGCGCCTCATCAACATCGGCGTAGTTTTCAGAGTAGATGAACTTCACATCAACCGGGCCCGGCAACCACTCAAAAATACCGCCGTAAAGCTCGTTCATGGTGGAGTTACCACCGAGCTTGTTGTTGTGCCAAACACGGTCGCGCTCGTCGGGCTCAACACCGGCCAACAACACGGGCGATGGCCGCGTATTTTCCTGCGACAGTGAGTTACTGGTGAACTGGTTACCGTAGGAACCGATCAGGGTGGCGTTAAAGGTGTCGCTGATATCCCAGCGAATTTTTACCCGCGCGCCTTCGGCGAACTCGTCGCGCATTGGTCCCGGCTCACCGAACACTTCGTTGCGGCCGTAGAGGTCCTGATGGCTTTTAAACAGCGATACCGTGGCACCGATATTGTCGGTAATCGGCATACCCATATATAACTGGTAGGACTCGGCATTGTAGTTACCGAACTCCGTTTTCAGGGTGCCGACAAACTCCTCCGGCGGATCTTCAGTCACGATGCTGATCGCACCACCCGTCGCGTTGCGACCAAACAGGGTGCCCTGCGGCCCCTTAAGTACCTCTACCCGCTGAACGGCGCCGAGGGTGTCTTGCTTACCCTGACTGGGGCCAATGTTAATACCGTCTATATAGGTAGCAATACTCGGGTCGGCGTTGGGTAGAAAGGCGTCCGTCCCCACACCGCGCAGGTAAATAACCGTGTAGCCATAGGCGTAGGTAAAGGTCAGTCCCGGAGTGATTTTTTGCAGATCGGCAGTAGCTTCTATACCGAAAGCATCGAGTTTATCCGCGCCGAAGGCGCTGATCATAATAGGAATGTCTTGCGAATCTTCTTCACGCTTTTGCGCCGTCACCATGACTTCTTCCAACAGGCGACTACCACGCGTTGTATTACCTTCAGCAGCCTGTGTTGATTGCGCGGCGGTAACCGCGGCGACCAACAGCGACAAGGCCAGTTTTCTGGGCTGTTGTTTCATTTTTCATTCACCCTAGTTATTTTTTATCGTTAGTTATTTTGCAATTCGAACCGGTGCTAACGCCGGCGCAAACTACTTAGCAGTAACAGCAGTGCGCCTGCATCCATCAACGCCAACACAAGAAACAGCGGCGACAGTCCACACGCATAGGCGTAGAACAGCCACATGGCTGCCAGTGCCTTAACCAGTGCACTGCGAGCAACGACGACGCGACTATCGTCTATGCTCAGGCGCAAATAACTTAATCCAAATCCCAGTACGCCCATCAAACCAACAAAAGCATTGATTGCCAGTGCCGAATTACCCTGATAGACCTCGGTATTACCGAAGGAAAATATCAGCGTCAGTAGCTGCGCGTTCACCCATGGCGCAGCAAGCACAAGGAACAGACCTAAGTCAGCGTGGTAAACCAGGCGATGGCGGTTTTCAAAGCTCACGAAATGCCTCCTGAGCAACCGCCGTATTCATAAAGTCGCGGAAGTGTTTCCACTTGCCGTCCTGCAAATGAATAACGTGAACGAAGGGAGATTTTATCTCGCGACCGTCGCGCTTGGTGGTTAAACGCAGCTTACCCACCACGACAACGTGATCCCCTTCACAGATAAACTGGTCGGCGTCGAACACATGAATATCCACCGACGACAGCACCGTATCGAAGAAGCCGCGACACTCAGCCAAACCCTCGTAGTGACCGGCATAGGGAATCACTTCCGGGCCGTAGAAATCGATGATGCACTGCTCGTGCAGCAACTCGACAATGCCGTCGACATCGTGAGCGCCAAAGCGCGCAAAGATTTCCTGGGTGACCTCAAGATTATTCATTATTATCTCCTTATTCAGCGGGGGCGATTTCAATATTGAGCTCGTTAATGTCTTGCGCCGCTTCCAGCTGGCACAGTAGTCGGCTGTTTTCACGGTAGTGAATCAGGCCTTCCAATACTTCTTGTTCGGCGTCCTGCACGGGCGCAACAGCGTCTGGCTTATCGACATACACGTGGCAGGTGGCACAGGAACAACAGCCGCCACACAGGGCGTCGATCTTCATTTGCGATGACAGCTCGTCAAACAACTCCTGAAAATCTTCCACCAGGTATTCGGCGCTCTGCTGCTGGCGATCTTTTACTTCTACTCTCATTACTCAACTTCTCCGTACAGCGGGCGATAGCGCATTGGCTGGCGTTGACGCTGGGCATCAATGGCTTCGCTAATTTCACTGCTGGTGTACATACCGGCATTCCAGGTGGCGGACATCGCCAGCGATGACGAGAAGTGCATATCGCGACCTTCTATCAAGGTGCGCTTCACACCACTCAAGGCCAGCGGCGACAGGTTTAATAAACGCTGTGCCATTGCCTGCGCGGTGGCGTCCAATTCCTCGGGGGCGCTAGGTGCGGCACTCAGCAATTGCAATTGCTTGGCTTCGGCAGCGTCGATACGTTCGCCGGTCAGCGATAGGCGCGCCGATGCCGATTCACCACAGAGGTAGGTCAGGCGCTGGATAGTGCCCAGGTCGCACATAATGCCGATGTTGGTTTCATGGATAGAGAAGAACGCGCTGCTGTCGGCCAGGCGCAGATCGCAGGCCGCAAATATCGCCAGCGAGCCACCAATACAAGCGCCGCGCGCCACACCAATAACCGGCATCGGCAGCGCTTCGAGACGGCTGATAACCGCCTGCAAATAAAGCACTTTTTCTCGTACCCAATGGTTGTAGCGGGCGGGATCATCGCCTTTGCTCACGTTGAGCTCGGCGAGGTAATCCACATTCATACCGCCGCCAAAATGGCGGCCCTCGGCATTGAGTACCAGCACTCGGCAGTCGCGATCTTGCTTGAGCTCACACAACAAGGCGTCAAGTTCCTGCCAGAACAAGCGGTTATAGGCATTGCCCTTGCACTGGGTATCCAGCGTGAGGCGGTAGAGACCGCCCTCAGTGCTCAGGGAAAAATTCTGCCAGTCGCTCATGCCTCGGCCTCCGTGAGCAAGCGCACAGGTAATGAAGCGAATCCGTAGGCCAATAAACCGCCGGACTGACGGCGAGAGTCATCCAATGAGCCACCAATGCCCGCGCAGGTATCCAGCAGTGTGTTAAGCAGAATTTCGCCCTCTACCCGTGCCAGCGGCGCACCCAGGCAGTGGTGAATACCGCGACCAAAGGTCAGGTGACGGGAAATATTGGGGCGGTTGATAATGAATTTTTCAGGCTCGGGGAACATGCTTTCATCGTGGTTGGCCGCGGCCATAAAGAAAGCGATCCACTCACCGGCCTTAATTGGCTGCCCGGCAATTTCGCAGTCTTCTTTCACCACGCGGAACAGACGCTGCGGCGGGCCATCGCGACGCAGGCATTCCTCCATAAACGGACGAATTAAGCTGCGATCCTGCTTGAGCTTGTCGAACCATGACTTGTCTTCCAGCAGCACGCCCATCAGGTTGCCGAGGAAGTAGGTAGTGGTTTCTGCACCGGCCACAACCAGCGTAATGCAGAACAACACCACTTCGTCTTTGGTCAGCACATCGCCATCACACTCGGCGCGAATAAAGGCCGACATCAAATCATCCGGCACCTCTTCACCGTTGGCGATCGCGCGGTCGCGCAGTTCGACCTTATTCACAAAGTAGTGGAGCAACTCTTCGTTACAGGCCAGACGCTGCTCGGGGGTAAAGTCTGACGACACCATAAAGGCGTTGGCCCAGTTGACGAGCTTTTTGTAGTCTTCTCTCGGCAAGCCGAACAGATAGGTCATAACCAGTGCGGGAATGACACCGGCGACCGCTTCCATATAGTCGACTTCTTTGCCCTGAATACCGCCAATGATTCCGGCGACATCGTCGCGCAGACGATCGACGATATCGTCGTGAATGCGTTTCGGCGTAAAGGCCGCCTTGGCCAGATTACGCAATGAGGTATGGCGTGGTCGGTCGTGATTCACCAGCATCAAGCTCGGGGCGCTGGAGTTTGCCTGCATTGGGTCTTCTGATGAAAACAGGTCGGCGTTTTTCAATACAAAATCGACGTCGTTATAGCGGGTCACCACCCAGGCCGGAAACGGTGTATCCACACCCGGTACCGTGCCGGGAGGGAAGTCTCGCAAACCATATACCAAGCCCAGCTCGCGAAGTTGCTTGTAAACCGGATAGGGGTTTTGGATACATTCAGGCGACAACATATTGTCGAGAATGTCGGCCGCATTTTGCGGCGCTGCAGTGATAGCGCTCATAGCCACCTCATCATCTTATTTATTGTTGAGAAAAGGCCGGTAAATGGCGGTGTCACCATTGCAGCCACGTCGAGAATTGGCGCGTGGAACTCTGCGCGCGCATGGGAGAATTCGCGGAAACCGTCAATGCCCCGGTAACGCCCCATTCCGGAGTTGCCGACACCGCCAAATGGCAGATCGTCGTTGGCGTACTGAAACACCACATCGTTTTTTACCAGCGCGCCGGAGCGGGTCGATTCGCGCAACTGGGTAAACTCATCGTTGCTGCGGCCAAAGTAGTAAGACACCAGGGGCGATTCCCGATGCCGAAGGTCATCTACCATGTCGCTAAAGTCGTCGTGGGTATTCACCAACAGCACGGGGCCAAAAATTTCCTCACGCTGGATCAGCGCATCTTCGCCGGGGTTTACCACCAGGGTCAGCGCATAGGGGGAGCCATCTACCGCCAGATGGTGAACGCTGCCGCCGTAGAACTCGGCATCTTCGCAAAGCC
Source organism: Spongiibacter sp. C9W (assembly GCF_057370015.1). NCBI lineage: Bacteria > Pseudomonadati > Pseudomonadota > Gammaproteobacteria > Cellvibrionales > Spongiibacteraceae > Spongiibacter > Spongiibacter sp. C9W. The sequence continues at coordinate 2,282,173 of NZ_CM170672.1, read as the reverse complement.
GCTGCAGGCGCTGGCGGTGGTTGTCGTTGATCACCTGCACAGCATCGCGGCCGGTATTACTGTCCATCGCGTCCAGCGCGCGGCGCAGCTCGGCAATAAGGCGCGGCAATTGCTCCTCGGTGATCATCAGATAGTCGGGGGCAATGCACACCTGCCCGGCATTGAAAAACTTACCGAAGATGAGTTTTTCCGCGAGCTCACTCAAGTTGGTGCCGCGCCCGGCTATCACCGGTGACTTACCGCCCAGCTCCAAGGTAAGTGGCGTTAGCTTTTCGGATGCATCGCGCATTATCGATTTGGCAATGCGTTCGCCGCCGGTGTAGATCAAGTGATTAAAAGGCAGGTTAACGAAGGCGCGGGCCAGCTCGGCATCGCCGCAGGCGACATTGACTTCCTGGGGCGAAAACCATTTCTCAACCCCTTCGCGCAGTACATCAGCGCAGCGCGGGGTGAGCTCCGAGGGCTTGATAAAGGCAACGTTGCCCGCGTCCAATGCGCTCACCAGTGGCGACAGCGCCAGGTTCACCGGAAAATTCCAGGGGCTAACAATGCCCACCACGCCCTTGGGCTGAAAGTGAACGCGTGCGCGGCCACCGCCCATGCGCAAGCTCAAATCCGCCGCGCGACGCTGTGGCTGCATCCAAAAACCAAGGTTATCCAGCGCATGATTCACCGACTTGATGGTTGTGGTGATATCGGCAAAGCGCGTCTGGTCTGCTGAGCGATAGCCAAAGTCTTCCGACAAGGCCTCGCAAAAGCGGGTCTCGTTCTCTAACAAAAGCTGCTTTAGGCGACGCAAACGATCTCGGCGTTGTGCGGCGCAGGGGTGTGGCAAAGCCAAGGCCCCTTCGCGCAGGCCAGCGAAAGCCTGGTTAAGCGAAGACATATCCACCTGAATATCCGTCTCTGTTTGTTATTGTTGGGGCGATATTATTTTCTTTTGGAAATAGTGTCAACTCGACACTATTAATTGTTTAACAATATTTCTATTGCTTATTATTCTTGACATAAATTGTTTCCAGGAAGAGAATGCCCTTATAAATCAGCAGGTTGGAGGTCAGCTTGGACAAGGAATGGCAAAAATTTGAAGATGTGCCGGCCAACAGCAGCAATGCACCGAGGATGTTTTTGGATTATTTCTATCCGATTCACTTCTCTATAGGCATGCGAATAGAAGCCGGCCTGATGAGCTGTGGCCAGCTGGATAGACACCAAACCGTGATTATGTGGATTCTGCGCTCAGAGATGCAGCGCAGCGGTAAGCCGTCGATTAATCGCAAGGAAATTGTGCGGCTGATGACCAACTGGTATGACATTACCAGCAGCAGTGTCTCCAAGGCCCTTCGCGCACTCGCGAAAGCCCCTTTGGAGTACATCGAGCTAACCGAAGACCCCAATTCAGGACGCGAAAAGCTGATTACCATGACCCCGGCGGGCAAGCAGCACTGCGAGGATATGATCGCCAGTGCCTGCGAGGTGATTCGCAATATCACCGACAACTTCAACGATGACGAGAACCGCATGGGCGTGTATATGTTTATGCGAATGGATGAAGAGTTCTCCAAGGTAAGAACCTAGGGCCCACTTACTCTCATTGAATGGCTCCAGCCTGCCGGTTTGCGGCGAAAAATCTCTCCAACGCGATACGCCGTATAACGTTGTTTAGCCGCCAACGCTTGGAGAGATCGTGTTCACCATTGCCTGCCGCACACTGCTGCCCGCGTGGGGCCTTCTCGGCGCAGCAGCCTGTTTGTGGATGCCCTCTGACTCCCTACTCGCGATCACGCCCTGGGTATGCGGCGTATTGCTCAGCTTGATCGGCCTGGTGCTCGCGGTGGCCATCAAACCCTACTTCCGCAGCCGTTCTTTATTCCACAAACCCTATACCACCGTCGCCATCGCCGCCGCGCTGGCGCCCATCGCGGCCGTGACCTTTGCGATAAATGTGCAGGCGACCCTCTCCCAACACGCGATTCGCGATATCGCAGTGTTGGTGTGGCTGCTAAGCTCTCTGGGCCTGGTACTGTCTACGCTGGTGGCCCGGTTGCTGTGGGCCGTTCACCCTGGGCGCGCGGGGAATTTCAGCGGCGGGGAATAATGGCGAAGTTGCCGTTGGCCTGCGCCAATAGCTTATCGCCGAAGTAAAGTCGCGACTCAAGGTTAGCAAGGCTACGCCCACGATTAACCATTTCCGTTACACAGCGCACGGTGCCAGAGATAGCAGGCCGAAAATAATTGATTTTGATCTCGACCGTGGCGCAGTACTCGTCTGCCGCCAAACCGGGATATACCGCGGCCCCCATGCCGGTGTCGGCCAGCGCATACAACACGGCGCCGTGCACCACCTGATGGGGGTTCATGTGACGGGCCGGGTCCAGGGTCAGTTCACATTCGCTGTATCCGTCGCGCTGCTCCAGCACCTGCAAGCCGATATGTTCTGCAAAGGGGTGTTCCATTACCGCGTGCTCCCGTTAAAGCGGCCCGTTCATGTGTCGAGCCAGGTAGTCCTCAACGCTGCCCGCCGGGTTTGCCAATACCGTTTCCACCCAGGCGTCGCGCTCAAAGGCCATCAGTTTCATATCCCACACACAGGCGATTAAACCCGAGGGCGTGGTATAGCGAAAGGCCGTTGGGTCTTCCAGCGGTGCCACGTACACATGGTGGTGAAGCTCGTTTTCATCGGCCCACCAATCAACGAAGATAAAGTGCGCCGTTTTACCCTGATGAACGCCGACATAACCCACGTGATAGTGAGCACTAACATCGGCGCTCTCTGCCAGCCTATCTGCAGTTAGTTGTTTTGCTGCGCGCAACAACTGCGGCTGGATTGGCGCGTCGCCATAGCGAATGCCGTAGGCCTTCATGCGCCAATCCCCAAGCTGCCATGTATCCAGATACTGGCAGTCGCGGGGTTCATAGGGGACGATCATTGGTGGGAGACCTCAAAGCCAACCACTCGGCCCTGCTTGTAGAGGGTTTTCGCGGTTTCCGCGTCGAAGCACGCCGTGCGTGTTCCGCCCTGGTAACCGCAGATGAAGCTGTCCCAGTCGGGGCTGCTGGCGGTGCCAGAAAAAGACACCTGGCCCGCGCGAGGGATCGCAGGGTCGATTTCCACATAACCAAAGGCATCGCCATTTTGGATTTTCAGCCATAGGGTGAAGTCGCTCGGCAGGCAGTCATCTTCTGCGCCGCCCTTCTGCCATTTGTAGTCGCCTTTCACCAAGGGCTCACCAAAGAAGTGGCTCACCTCGTAGGCCACCTTCAACGAGGCCACTTGGCACGCGCCAACAGAGAAGTTCTGCTTGGTCAGTGTTCCCTCACAATCACAATTCGCCTTCTCTGCGGTATTCATGCGGCCGCTGTTAATACTGCCCGAGCGCGGTTTGGGTCGCGCCGCTTCTGCCGCGCGCTTGGCGGCCTCACGCTCGCGTGCCTGCGCGGCCTCCTGCTGTTGCTGGGCTTGCTGTTGGGCTTGTTGCTCTCGGCGGCGCTGCTCCGCTTCTCGGCGTGCCTGCTCTGCCGCACGGGCAGCTTCCTGGCGCGCTATTGCGGCTTCTCGTTGGCGTTGTTCATACGCCGCTTTTTGCTCGGCGTACTGGGCCTGCTTCACTGCGATTTGCGCTCGCTGTTCTTCCTGGCGACGCTTTTGTTCGGCGTTATAGGCCGCAACCTGCTGTTGAATCTCGCGATTCTGCTGCTCAAGTTGCACGCGGGTTTCTGCCAAACGGCGCAGCGCAGGGTCTTTAATTTGGTAAGTGCCCTGAGCAACCTGTTGCTGCATTTGCGCCAGGCGCGTGCCCTTGCCGTCGTCTACCCAAATATCGCCAACGGCCGCTCCCATCACATCCAGCGAGTTTTCGATGGGAATATCGGCACTGCCGGCAATGGCGCCAATCGCCACCGTGGCGAAGATTTTGCCGAACATATCGCCGCTGTTGGACTTTTTATAGGAGTTGGTCTGGCCACCGTACTGCTGAATATAGGCCGTGGTATTTTTGTAACCGTGGCGCATAGCAATATCCAGCGCCGACTCATTGTCTTTGTCGCGCAGGTTGGGATTGGCACCTAAGGAAAGCAGGGTTTTTACGGTGTCGTAGTAACCGTTGTCAGCGGCAATATGCAACGCGTAATAGCCGTCACAGCGCGCGTTAACATCGGCGCCCGCCACCACCAGCATCTTGATAATATCGCCTGCGGCCTTCTTACCGGACTTCGCCGCAAAGTAAACCGCTGTCGAACCCCGCTTACTTCGTTGATTCACATCGGCACCGGCCGCCACCAACTCACGAACCACGTCGGTATGGCCTTTTTCCGCTGCCGTTTGCAGGGGGCTCCAGTCGCCTTTGCCATTGCGTGTATCAGTATTCGCACCCGCCGCCAGCAGAAGTCGAACCACTTCTGCATAGCCTTCATAGCTGGCCAAATAAAGCGGCGTGAAGCCTTCCGTATCGGCTAGCTCGACATTTGCCCCAGCCGCCAGCAGGCGTTTTACCGGGCCAACATGGCCGTTATTTGCCGCGTTGAATAAGGCGGTCTCAAATTCGTTGTCATTGCCCAGGTTCACATCGGCACCCGCCGCCAATAACAGGCCGACCTGCTCGTCGCGGTTCCAGCCCGCAGCGAGATACAGGGCGCTGTAATCGTCGGGGGTTTTCTTATCCGCCTCGGCACCTGCCAGCAACAGCGACTCAACAACTCCTGCATCCGCGCCCTGACGTGCCGCTCGTGTCAGCGGCGTCCACTTGCCGCTGATATTGGGGTCGCTACCGGCAGCCAGCAACATATCCACGACTTTTTGCTGCTCACTGTGCAAAAAGGCTTCATTAACACCGTTTACACCGCGATGAGAGGCCGCCACCGGGCCGAGGCGGGTCGCACTCTGCCAGCCACTTTTTTGGTTCCAGTTGCGGCGTTCAACACCGAAGTACAGCGCGTTGTAACCGGCCACAACGCCATTGCTCACGGCCTCAACATCGGCGCCGCGCACCAGCAGCAAGCGCACCAATTCGCTGTACTTGTTATGGGCGGCCAACATCAGGGGGGTATAGCCAGTCACCTGCACGTCGGGGTCGGCACCGGCATCCATCAGCTGGCGCGCGGCCTCGACATTATTCATGCTCACCGCGGCCCACAGCGGCGTTTTACCAAATGCATTGGCCTGATTGGGGTCGCCACCACTGCGCAGCAGAGCCGCCACCATGTCAGCACTATTGGCACTGGCACCTGCGGCCGCAATCAGGGCATTTTCCTGGCTTTCTCCCATTTCCACATTGGGGTTCGCACCGGCATCAAGTAAACGCGTCACGACCGCCAATCGGCCGCTTTGTGCAGCGCGGTGCAGGGCGGTGTAGCCCATGCCATCGCGCTCATCGACCGCGCCACCCTCGGCAAGGTAGCTGTCGATAAAGGCCATATCGCCCTGGTTTGCAGCGGTGGTGTAGTCCGAGAAGCTGGCACAGGCAGAGAGCAGTACGCAGCAAAGGGCGAGTAAGCCTTTGGAGAACAAGGTATTTATACGAGTCATGGCGGCTCCCAGAGAAAGTTTTCAGCGGCGCAGATCATCTTAGCAGCGCTCAACGGCAGATGAATCCCCAATTTAGAGGGCGGCCCAACAAGCGTTTGGTCAACTCGCGGCCCCTCGGCTCTGTTCACAGCCGCTATTGATAGACCCGACCACTCCCCTCATAAGCAAGCAATACCCATACCCGATCTGAGAAATGTCACCTCCCTCTTTTCTTTAGACATGTTATAACATATCATTTTTACCCAATTACTCACTGGCAGAACCCATTTTGTTTGTCCGTCGTCGCAGAACACCACGGCGAAAACAACGGGTGACGGCAATAGGCTGATAGGCGTGACCACCGCGGAGGCGCGACAATATGGCTATCCCACTGCAAACATCGATGCCCGAGGTGTACACCGTCGCCGGTGACAGCGCGGAAATCTTCGGCGATATCTACCGGGCCGACGTCAATATGGCGGTTTGGCAGCGCGCCGTTAGCCCGGCGCTTAACGCCGAGTGCGACGCCTTATTAAAAGAAGGCCGCTTTCGCGGCTGCAGTCTCTCTTTGCCAACAAGCCAGCTCAGTACACTGAGCGAGGCCGAGCCAGTATTAACAGCGTATCCAGCACTAAGCAGCGACATCCAGCTTCTGGCCGATATGTTTAGCCTGCTATTTGAACTGGACGCCGTCGGCCTGCGGCTCACCCCCCTGAGCGGCAAGATGTGCCCCAAGTTCCACACCGACAACGTGGCTTGTCGGCTGGTAACCAGCTACAGCGGCCCCGGCACCCAATGGCTGCCGCACCACTGCGTAGACCGCAGCAAATTGGGCGCGGGTAGCCGCGGCCTCAGCGATGCCGATAGCGGTTTGTATCCCGCGGCAAGCGACATCAATACCTTGCAAACACACCATGTGGCCCTGCTAAAAGGCGAAAACTGGGAGGGGAACGAGGGTGCTGGCCTGGTTCACCGCTCACCCGCCGTCGCGCCGGGCCAACAGCGATTACTGTTAACTCTCGACTTTTTATAAGCCTGAACATACAGGCAAAACCCAATACCAATAGGAGCGGACAATGAAAGTAGTTTTGGGGCACTGCGCCCTGATCGGCATTTCGGGGCTGGCGCTATCCAGTGCCGCTCATGCGTTGACCGGCCAGGTCAGCGATACCCAGGGTAAACCCGTCTACGGGGCAACCATTGAAGCAGTGGGTAGCAAACAAACCGCCAGCACGTCTGCCGATGGTCGCTTCAACCTCGATACCGGCGCGGAACTGCCTGAAGAGATTCACATCAGCGCGCCTGGCTTTAGCCACCAGACACTGCACCTGGATGCCGGCAGCGACAAGCTGAGCATCACCCTGCGTCGCTCACCCATTGAGCAGGTTGATGTTGTGGGTTTGCCACTGCACATCTCGGTAATGGAATCGGCTCAGCCGGTTACCGTTGTCAGCGGCGAAGAACTTCGCCGTAAGCAGGCATCCACCCTCGGCGAAACGCTGAAAAACGAAGTGGGTGTTCACTCCAGCTACTTCGGCCCGGTATCCAGCACCCCGATTATTCGCGGCCTGAACGGCCCACGGGTGTTGATCACCCAAAACAGCCTGGATGTCAGCGATGCATCCCGGGTTGGCCCGGACCACGTTGTTGCCACCGAGGCGATGACCGCCCAGCAAATTGAAATTCTGCGCGGCCCTGCCACCCTGTTTTACGGCTCTGGCGCCATTGGCGGTGTCGTCAACATCGTCGATGATCGCGTGCCCTCGTCCAGCGAGCCCACTGGCGCATTCTCGTTTGGTCACAATACGGTCGCCGACGAAAACGAAGCGTCTCTGGCCTTTACCGGCGGCAATGAGTTCTTCGCCTTTCATGTTGATGGCTTCTGGCGCGAAGGGAACGACTACGAGATTCCCGGCATCGCTGTTCTGGAAACCGAAGAAGAGCACGAGGAAGAAGGTCACGAGGAGCACCGCGAAGGTGTACTTGAAGACAGCGCCTCAGAGAGCGAGGGCTTCAATATTGGCGGTAGCTTACTGCTGGACAGCGGCTACGTGGGTGTTTCCTATGGTCGCCTTGAGCGCCTGAATGGCGTACCCGGCCACAGTCATGGCGAGCACGAAGACGAGCACCATGACGAAGAGCACCACGACGATGAAGGCGTGCTCTCCGACCTTACACAAGATCGCTGGCAGTTGATCAGCGAACTGTCGCTGGACAACGCACTACTGAGCGGTATTAACACTCGCCTTGGTTACACCGACTACGAGCACGCTGAAATTGAAGGCGGCGAAACCGGCACTGTGTTTAAAAATGAAACGCTGCAAGCCCGCATTGATTTATTGCTGCAGGAATTTTCCGGCTGGAAAGGCGCGCTGTCATTTGAAGCAAAAAGCACTGACTTCGAAGCGATTGGCGAGGAAGCCTTTACGCCACCGAGCCGCACCGAGAGCTTTGCCATTGCGGTGATGCAAGAAAAACATGTCGGCAATTTCCTCTGGCAACTGGGTGCACGCGCCGAGAAAGTCAGCATTGAAGCCGACCCCATTGAATGGGAGCACCACCACCACGGCGAAGAGGCAATGGAAGAAGAAGAGCATGACCACGAGTTACTGCACTTCGACGACCTCGACTTCACGCCCTACAGTGTTTCCGCTGGCGTAGTGTGGGACTTCGCACCTGACTACAACGCCGGTATCTCGCTTACCCATGCCCAGCGCGCGCCGAGTGCTGCGGAGTTGTTTTCCTACGGCCCGCACATAGCCACCGGCAATTTTGAAGTCGGCGCCCTGCTGCGTTTACACGAAGGCGACGATCCGCACTTCCACTACCTAAACGATGTGGAAGAAGAAACCTCAAACAACATTGACCTAAGCCTTCGCAAACACACCGGCAATGTCGCCTGGGTGCTGAATGTGTTCTACAACGAAGTGGATAACTTTTATTACGAGCGCAATACCGGCCTAAGCAGCGAAGATATTGAAGGCCATGAGCATGACGAGCACGACGCCGGCGCAGAGGAAGAGCACGCGCACAGCGAGCTACCCCTTTACGTATTTGAACAGGCCGATGCCACGCTGTACGGCATGGAAGCTCAGCTGGCATGGCAACTCTCATCGCCCTTTAAACTTAGCCTGTGGGCGGACCGCACCTGGGGTGAACTCGACGACGGCGGTGACCTGCCCCGCATTCCGCCCGCGCGACTCGGCAGCCAGTTGGCTTACAGCAGCAATGGCTGGGATGCAGAGATCAGCGCCACACGTTATCTGGAACAGGACCAAGTGGCTGAGCTGGAAACCGTTACCGGCGCCTACACCATGATCGATGCGGAGCTCGCCTATACCTTTGCGGTATACCCCGGCGACGTCACTGTCTACGTAAAGGGCAGCAACCTGACTGATGAAGAAGCGCGCGTGCACTCCTCCTTCCTGAAGGATCGCGCACCACTGCCAGGCCGCGGCTTTAGCCTCGGCGTTCGGGGTAGCTTCTAAGTGAGGCCGGCGGGCTCCCGGTTAGCAACACGCGTGGCGAGATACACCGCGTATCTCGCCATTGTGGTCTGCGCCCTAGCGGGTAGTCCGCTGCATGCTCAGCACCATGCCCACGTTCACGGTGTGGCGGAACTTCAGCTACTACAAGATGGCGAAATGCTGAGTATCGAGCTGCGCTCGCCAGCGCTGAACATCTTGGGATTTGAACACCCGGTAGAGCACGCCGACTACTTGCAGGCCGCCGAGCAAGCGCGGGCAAAGCTGTCTGACAGCGGTTCACTTTTTCGCTTAGAAGGCGGGGCTTGCCAACTCGCAACGGTGTCGATCGACATCGCGGGCTCGTCAAACGACAGCGCCCATCAGCGTCACAACGATGTGGTCGCAAGCTATGTGTATCAGTGCAAGCGCGCCGAGACATTGCGGTCGCTTTCTACCAGCATCCAACGCGTCTTTCCCAGCATACATTCGCTGAACGCTCAGTGGGTACTGAATCATCGTCAGGGAGCGGCCAACATAAACCACAACCAACAACACATTATATTTAAGTAACCCCACCTACGATGTGGCGAGGGAATACGAAATACCTCTACCCGTGATTTTGGAGACCATGTGAAGACACCCGCTGTCAGCTTGGATAAAACGGCCATTGGCCTTTCTTTATTTTGCGCCATACATTGCCTGTTATTACCTGTAGCACTGGTAATGGCACCAACGCTGGCTGCCTCCGGTTTTGCCAGCGAAGCTTTCCACCAATGGCTACTTATCGCCGTGTTGCCGATCAGTGTGGTGGCGCTTGGCCTTGGCTGCCGCCGGCATCACAATTTCAGCACCTTGCGCTGGGGTATTCCCGGCTTGTTGATTCTTTCTTTCACCGCGCTGTGGGGCCACGACCTACTGGGCGAAACCGGGGAAAAACTGGCATCGCTTCTGGGCGCGTCACTTATAGCTGTCGGGCACTGGATAAATCATCGACTCTGCCAGCAACCGAACTGCCCCTGCGGCAATGGACGTAAATTCAAAAAATGCTGCGGTCGGTCTTTGTAGCGACGGCGCGACGATAACCCGCCATAAAGGTATGTAATGAGTTCCCGCAAAGAAAAACTGAGCGCCATCCCCACGAATGTCATTACTGGCTTTCTCGGCGTGGGCAAGTCCACCGCCATTCTTCATTTGCTTCAGCAAAAACCCGCCGATGAGCGCTGGGCGGTACTAGTCAATGAATTTGGTGAAATCGGTATCGACGGCAGTGTATTAGGCGGCCGCGAGTCGGAGGACTCCGGTGTATTCATCAGCGAAGTACCCGGCGGCTGTATGTGTTGTGCAGCGGGGCTGCCCATGCAGATCGCGATGAATCGACTGCTGTCCCGCTCTCGACCCCATCGACTCATTATCGAGCCCACCGGCCTCGGCCACCCTAAAGAGGTGTTGGCGGTGTTGTCTGCCGACCACTATAAAGACCTGCTCGATCTTCGCGCCACCGTTACCCTGGTAGATGCGCGCAAAGTCAGTGATGAACGCTACACCCAGCACCCGACATTTTTACAGCAATTAGCGATTGCCGACGTGATTGTTGCCAACAAGGCCGACCAATACCAGGCAGAGGCCTTTCCTGCCCTGTTGAGCTTTCTTGAAGCAGACATCGGGCTGGACGCGAAGTCGGTCTTTCAAGTGAGCCACGGGCAATTAGCGCTTGAGTGGTTGGCAGAACCGGCCCGCGAACATCAGCTCCCTCATCACCATCACCACCATGAAGCCGAAGCGGCGGTTATCGATCCGGAAATACCCGAGGCGGGCTATCTCAGTATCGACAATCAGGGCGAGGGCTTTTTTAGTCGCGGCTGGATATTCAAGCCAGAGTGGACCTTCAACAGTCAGCAACTTTATGACCTGCTGCTGGGTATTAACGCGGAGCGCCTAAAAGGCGTGTTTATTACTGACCGAGGCATCACTGCCTACAACAAAGCCGACGGCGTGCTAACGGAGGTGCCGCTTGATGAATGTATGGACAGCCGCGTGGAATGCATTAGCGCCGACCCAGCCGTATTTGAGGGCATGGAAGCCGCGCTGTTGAACTGCGTTATTGAACAGGCCCCGTCAACGCTTTACTCGGTATAGGGCGCCACCCTCTCGACCTTTATCGAGTAAGCGGAGGTCGCGGTGTCGTTTTCGGTGAGGCTGGTCGTCAGTACGCCGGAGATCCAATACGGATCGTAAAGCGACTCCAGCACAAAGCCCTTGTCGTATTCGGCGTAGATAATTTGATTCGGCGGGGGCGGCGGTACGTGAATACAGGCGCCAAAATACGGGACTAAGAAAAAGCGCGTTACGTGTTTTTCTGTGGCGCCAAATTCAAGTGGTACGATAAACCCCGGCACCCGCAGTGACTGACCATCAAATTCAGGCCGGACCCTCGTCGAACTAAGCGCGCGCTGATAGGCGCTATCATTCGCCTGCTTAACTGCTGAATACACTTGGCTGGCAATCCGGTCTTCCTCAGAGCCATCTTCAATCTCGTTGAGGTACTCCGGCGGGTTCAGCAGTGCATCCAGATCGTCCGCTGGCATGAGATCCGTCCACTCTATGGTGCGGTAGTCCTTCGCCAGGGCGGCGTTGGGCGCCAGCAAGCCAGGCAGCAGCACTACCGCCGCGAGCATCCTTATCAGTGTGTTTATCAAAGTAACTCCGAAGCTCGGCCCCGGCCGCGCAGTGCGTCGTAACCGCAGGCCTATGTGGCGAGATATCTCACAAAAGAAATGTTATATCATAGTTTGCCAAACGATCAGAACCGGAGTCAGGCCTTGCTCGTGACGATTGACGATCTGCGTTTTCACTACCGCGCCGATCACGCCGCCATTCTTAATATTCCTCACTGGCAGCTCGCCAGCGGTGAGCAGGTGTTCCTGCACGGCCCCTCCGGTACCGGCAAATCGACCCTGCTAAACCTGATCGCCGGGGTATTATTGCCGAGCCAGGGCCGCATCGAGATACTCGGTAACAACACCGCACAGCTTAGTGGCCGCCAACGCGATACGCTGCGCGCCAAACATATCGGCGTGGTCTTTCAACAGTTTAATCTCATTCCCTTTCTTAGCGCGGTAGACAATATCAAGCTCGCCGGGCATTTCGCCGGCAACAAAAACACCACCGCCCGCGCCAAAGCGTTGCTGTCCGCATTGGGTTTGGCGGAGTCCGACCAGCACCGCGCCACGGGCCGCCTGAGTATTGGTCAGCAACAACGCATTGCCATAGCGCGGGCGCTAATCAATCAGCCCGAGCTATTAATTGTGGACGAGCCCACCTCGGCGCTGGATAAAAAAAATGCCGATAAGTTTATGGGGCTATTAATGGAGCAGTTGAGCGAGGGCAATACCGCGCTGATTTTTGTAAGTCACGACCCGCGTTTGGCCAAACCCTTCGATCGCGTGGAGTCGCTGCTCGATATCAACCGCGCCGAGGTTGCACTGTAATGCTAGTACGCCTCGCCATCGCCAGTTTGTGGAATCGCAAAGGGTCAGCCCTGCTCACTCTGTTGGCCATCGCCGTTAGCGTATTCGTATTGCTAGGGGTCGAGCTGGTACGCGGCCAAGCGAAAAACAGCTTTTACAATACGGTTTCCGGCATTGACCTTATCGTGGGTGCGCGCACCGGCGACATCAACCTTCTTCTTTACTCGGTGTTTCACCTTGGCAACGCCACCAATACTATTTCCTGGGAAAGCTATCGGCAGATCGCCGACAAGCCCGAAGTGGCCTGGACCATTCCCATCTCCCTGGGTGACTCGCACAAAGGCTATCGGGTCATGGGTACCAGCAGCGACTATTTTCAGCACTTTCGCTACGGCCAAAAACAGCCGCTGGCTTTTGCAAAAGGCAGTGCCTTCGCCGACACCTTCGACCTGGTGTTGGGCAGTGAGGTCGCTAAAACATTGGGTTACACGCTTGGCGACAAGGTTGTTCTGGCCCACGGCCTGGGTCGTACCAGTTTCAGCAAACACAGCGACAAGCCCTTTACCGTGGTGGGCATTCTTAACGCCACCGGCACGCCCGTAGACCAAACGCTGACCGTTAGCCTCGAAGGAATCGAAGCGATTCATCTGGGCTGGCAAAACGGTGTTCAACTGCCCCGCCACCTGAATGCACATCACTCACCCCAGCATGTTGACCTCACCCCCGAGAGCATCACCGCCTTTATGGTGGGGCTGCAATCTAAAATGGCCACCTTCTCGCTACAGCGACAAATTAATAGCTTTCAAGCGGAGCCACTGCTGGCCATTTTGCCCGGGGTAACACTCAGCCAGCTTTGGCAGTTAATGTCGGTGATGGAAAATACCCTGCGGCTGATTTCCGCACTGGTGTTTTTTGCTGCGCTGCTTGGCCTGGCGGCGATGCTGCTTGCCAGCATTCGCGAGCGCCAGCAGGAAATTGCCGTTATGCGCGCTATTGGCGCGCCGCCGTGGTTTTTACTGCTATTAATTGAAGGCGAGGCCACGCTGATTGCGCTGAGCGGTTTTGTTTTGGCGAGCGGCGCGTTGACGGCGACTACCGCGCTCGCCGCGCCGCAACTGGCAGAGAAATTCAGTTTGTTTATCGACTATGCGCTGCTGGCAAAACCCGCCGCTATCGTATTAGCGCTACTACTATTAAGCACCGTCGTTATTGCGCTGATTCCCGGCATCAGTGCCTATCGCCGCGCCCTGCACCAGCAGCTGTGCCGCTAGCAATCGGCCAATACCGAATCATTTACTTGGCTTGTTTTGGCGTCAATTGCGGCGCCGCACCGCGCTGATTACTAAGCACACCGTCCAACACAGTGCGGCAGTGGCAAACAGGTAGCCGAGGGGAATCAGGCCAAAGGGTTCGCGAAGAACACCCTGCTCATCCACATAGGAACCAATTTGCTGAAAACCCAGCATACAGAACAGCGCGGCCAGCCATAAAATAACGGGGCCACACCAGGGTCGGCGGAACAAGGTCATGGCGGCTCTCTCTGGTGTTGGAATTACGACACCCGTCGAGCCGCGGCGTTCCGCCTGGAGTTTATAGCTGCGGAATGATCTTTGAGAACTTGCTGATCATCGGCATAACAATTTCCGGCTTGTTCCAGTTTTCCATGCCCACACCGATGTTCACGCGGCTGATGCCCATATCGCGATAACGCTTGAGCAGGTCGACACTAAGCTCGCCCATGGCCACCATGGTGATGTCTATTTGGTCGGGATCGCGACCGTTGTCGCGCACGGCTTGGCGAAATTGGGCAATACCCTCACCGACATCGGGCATCACCACATCCACCGGCATCCAGCCATCGGCCCACTCGGCAGCGTGTTTAATGCCCAGCGGCCCCATCGCACCGAACAGAAACTTTGGGCCGCCCGCCTGCACGGGCTTGGGCTCAAACCACACGGGATCGAAGTCGATCATGTCGCCGTGAAATTCCGGCGCAGGGTCGCGAAACAAGGCACGTGTCGCTTGAACGGTTTCGCGCAAGCCGCTGTAGCGTTTCTTCCAGGGCAGTGAGGTGGCATTGGTAAATTCTTCTTCATTCCAACCAACCCCGGTGCCAATAATCACACGGCCACCCGACAACCTATCCAGGGTAGCAATGGTTTTGGCCTGGGAGAGCAATTCGCGCTCCATAAGCAAGGCGATGCCAGTACCCAGCTTTAGCGTTGTGGTCGCTGAAGCGGCTTCCATTAAGGAAATATAGGGGTCCATCATTTCTTTGTAGGGTTCGGGCAACTCACCACCGGGCGGATAGGGCGTTTTCCGCGACATGGGAATATGACTGTGCTCGCCATACCAAAGTGAGTCAAAGCCGGCATCTTCCACAATGCGCGCCAGCTCCGCTGGGCGTTGGTCGTGCACGGTGTTCATTGAGGTAAAGCCTAGTTGCATCGCAATTCTCCATTATTATTTGGCGCAGCAATTATTGAGCTCGGCTATTGAACTCGGTTATAGGCGGCCATTCCTGATCTGCTTACGGCACTGTATTTTCGATGGTGAAGACCGTCAAACCTTTAACGTCCGCGCAGCGCCTAAATACGGTCGGGGCGCAGATTTTTAAACTGCCACCGCGGCGATGCACGCGCGCGTTTCACCCAGGCATAAAAAAGCCGCCCTTAGGCGGCGAAGGGTGATGGGTGGGAGATTAGTAGCGGTAAATCAGGTCGAGGCCGTAGCTGCGTGGCTCGCCCCACAATACCGAGCGGTCGGATTGCGGCTGATTGTCGATGGCAGTAATCGCGTACTCCTCGTCGGTGAGGTTTTTACCCCAGGCTGCAACACTGAGGTTGCCACCCGCAAAGGGCATGTCGCTCACACCGAAGCGCGCATTCCACACACCGTAGGCTTCCAGGCGCGTGTTTTTCACATTTTCTGCCCGCGAGCCGCCGTTGCGCTCATCCATGTAGTTGTAGCTCAGGTTCAACGAGGTACGGCCCCAGTCGGCATCGGCCAGCGTCCAATCCGCCGCTGCGGTATAGGACTGCTCAGGCGCGGCAAAGAATACAAATTCGTCGCTGACATCCTTGCCAGACACGTCTTCAGCTTTAGTCACCTCGGCATCCAGGTAGGCGTAGTTGAGCATCAGCAGCAGATTACGCGTTGCCATGAAGGTAATATCAGCCTCAAAGCCCTGCATTTCTGCTTCACCCGCGTTGGTGATCTTGGTGTCTGCCACGGTGCCCGCCAGAATAAAGTTCAGCTGCATGTCGCTGTACACACTGCGGAAGATGTCGGCGTTGATCCGCAGGCGGCGATCCATCAGCTCGCTCTTAATACCCAGCTCCATGGAGCGCACTTTTTCTTCATCAAAGCCTTCGGCAAAGCCAAAACCATAATTCACGCCATCACTGGCCGGCCCCTGATTACCGTCGCGCTGTGGGTCACGAGTATTAAAGCCGCCGCTCTTATAGGCCTCGTTGATTTTGCCGTAGATATTCACGGTGTCGCTCAGGTCGTACTCGGCCACAAAGCTGAAGGAGTTATCGGTGAAATCCTTCTCCGCTTTTACGTCGTCGAACTGACGAGATGGGTCGGTTTGGTCAATAGTGCCCCAGGGCAAATCCATTACCAGACCGTATAGCTCGACAATATTCAGGTCGGTCTGATTCTTAACCGCGGCGCGCTTGTCACGGGAGTGGCGCGCACCGAAGGTCAGGTGCAAGCGATCTTCCATGATGGCCGGTGTCCAGGTGGCCTGGCCAAACAACGCCAGCGCTTCGTTGTCGATCTTGTAATGCTGCGACAGCAAGTTAACCGCATGGGTACGGAAAGGCACACCCGGCACACGCGCATCAGCGCTGAGCTGGTGGTGAAGAGGTGAGTTATCCTCAATGGCCGACTCGCTAAAGTAATAAGCGCCGGTCAAAAACTCTACACGGCCATCCGCCGCATCGCCGCTAAATTGCAGCTCGTGGGAGCGCTGGCGTTGGGTTACCAGCGGTTTTACCAGCTCAGTTGGGCCACCGATTACTTTATCGGTTGCCTGGCCGTCGTAGCCGTGACTGTCCAAACGGAATTCCGTAGAGCCGGCACCGCCACCCAAATCAGCATAAGAGGAGTCGCTAAGCTCGCGGTAGGCACCAATGTATTTGAATTCACCCGCATCAAAATTCGCCGTCAGCGTGATGGCATGGCCGGTAATTTCGGTATTCGATTCTTCCAGCGGCATACCGGTTGCGAGTGAGTCCAAGCGTTTTTTACTGAATACGCTTTGCTCGGCGGCGTGCTCTTTAATTGGCTCGGCCTGCCCCTTATTACCCAGAGGCGGTGTCACCGACTGATACATGGAGTTGTAGTAATCCAGCTCGGAGTGGTCGTAGGCGTAGTCCAGAGTCAGACTGTCGTTGATATCCCAGCGCACATCCATGCGGTAGCCTTGGACTTTGCGATCGCCAAAATCGCCACCCGGCCCGGTGTTTTCCACAAAGCCATCTTGCTCGGTATGCAGGAAGGCCAGCTTCGCTGCCAGGGTATCGGTGATGGGAATATTGGCAGAGGTTTTCGAGGTAAGCAGGTAGCGGTCGCCCACTGTGAATTTTTGCTCGAATTCGAAGGCTTCAGTATTCGGTCGCTTGCTAACTAAGTTGATAGCGCCGCCGGTCGTGTTGCGGCCATAAAGTGTGCCTTGTGGGCCACGCAAAATCTCGATGCGTTCCAGGTCGGCAACGTCCAGCGCGGTGCCTGTAGAACGGGCGATGTACACACCGTCCATGTAGATGCCCACCGGCGGGTCTTGGGTGATTTGCGCGTCAGAAATACCAATACCACGGATAAAAATACGCAGGGTCGCATTGTTAATGGGGAAGGGTTCAATACTCATGCTCGGCACATTGGCACCGATATCAGCAAGGCTGTTGATGCCCTTGTTTTCCAGTGCTTGTTGGCCGAACGCAGTCAGCGAAATGGGCGCGTCTTGCAGTGACTCCGCTTTTTTCTGCGCGGTGACAACAACCTCTTCCAATGCGTAACGCTGGGTGTCGCCGGGTTGTGCCATGGCCATTGGCGCGGCCAGCAATGCCACTAGCGACAGCCACCCCTTATCATTTTCGTTAGATTTCACTTTCACTCTCCCTGCCAGTATTTTGTCAGTGGGTTGTTAAACTTCTAATTTTTATGGATTTTTGCTTTTTCAGCGGCGCAAAAGTTAATAATCCGTAACCCCTAATGGGATACGTAGTTACCACAGCGATAATAAAAATGCTGAGTAATAGCAGGCGCTAACAATCGTGAACTAGTGCGAAATGGTTGGCTTTTATCACGAAAAATCGGGTTACTGACCTGTAACCGAGTCGTCCTCCGCAATAAGAAAACACTTCAGTTAAGGCGAATTCATTAAAAAATATTTTTGCCCGGCTTCGACTGGTTCAACTATTCAACTCTTATTTGCCTCTTCCTGAACCAAAAACTGGTGCCGAAAACCGGCCGCTCAAATTCGCCAAACTATATATATGGAATTTCATATATATAGTTGTTAGCATATGCCACGTCATTTCTCAGCTTGAGATCATCATGAAAGTACTCTTTCTGTGCACGGGGAATTCCGTGCGCTCGCAAATGGCCGAAGCGGTGCTTCGCCACCAGGCAGTCGAAGGCATAGAGGTCTTTAGTGCTGGCACTGCGCCGCAGGCCATCGACCCGAGAACCCTATCCGCCCTCACCGACGCCGGGGTGTCCACGGCTGGGCTGTCGTCAAAGCCAGTGGAGAACTTCGCCGATCAGCATTTTGACTATGTCATTACGCTCTGCGACAAGGCGCACAATGCCTGTCAGCAGTGGCCAGGTGCTGGTGTTGTCATGGCCTGGGATTTTCCAGACCCGAAAGCCAGCGACCAGCCCCAGGCCTTCGCTCACACCCTGCAGGAGATCTGCGAACGCATTCGGCTGTTTTTATTGGTGAACAGCAAAACGGTCAGCACACCGCCGCTCAGCCCTGTGGACTTTTTTAAGGCCTTGGCGGATGACACCCGTTTGCTGTCGATGCTGTTAATTACCGAGCGCGGCGAGCTCTGCGTGTGCGACCTGATGGAAGCGCTTAACGAGTCGCAACCCAAGATCTCCCGCCATCTCGCGCAGCTGCGAAAGCGCGGCATTCTTCAGGACCGTCGGCAGGGGCAGTGGGTGTACTACCAACTTCATCCGGCACTGCCTGAATGGGCCCACGACATACTCAAGGTCACCCTTAGCAACAATGCCAACTACCTTAAAAGCCGCCTGGAAGAGCTGTCTTCCCAGTGTTAATTGCCACGAGGCTACTATGAAGATTTTATATATCTGCACCCACAACCGCTGTCGCAGCATCCTCTCTGAGGCGATCACTCGCCACCTTGCCAGCGACCTTATCGAGGCGCGCAGTGCCGGCAGCCAGCCCGCTGGTGAAGTGCACCCCACCTCACTAAAAGCCCTGCGCGCCGCCGGTATTGATACCAGCGGCCTACAAAGCCAGTCCTGGAACGAGCTGGAGAGCTTTGCCCCCGACCTGGTGGTTACCGTTTGCGACTCGGCCGCTGGCGAGTCCTGCCCGCTGTGGTTCGGCAAGGCACTGAAAGTGCACTGGGGCCTGGAAGACCCGTCCAAACTCACTGGCACAGAGGAAGAGATCGACGCGGCATTCCGCGCCAGCATTGCGCTGATCAGTGAGCGTGTCGCGGCGCTCAAAACCATTGCCACCCTCGAAAAGTCTGAGTGGGCTGCCGCGCTGGCAGACCTGGGAGCGAAGTAATGAGTCTTGATGATATGTCTCTGCCCAATGTGGATGACAGCCAGTTCGCCAGCCCGAGCACGGAGCAATTTAACTCGAACTATTCCGGCCACAAACCGCGCTTTCTTCTGCTGTATGGCTCACTGCGCGAGCGCTCCTTTAGCCGCTTAGTGGTCGAAGAATGCGCGCGACTGCTTAGCCATATGGGCGGCGAAGTGCGTATCTTCAACCCCGAGGGCCTGCCACTGCCTGACGGCGCTGACGAGAATCATCCCAAGGTAAAAGAATTGCGTGAACTGGCCATCTGGTCGGAGGGGCAGGTGTGGTGCTCTCCCGAACGCCACGGCGCGATGACCGGCATTATGAAGGCGCAGATCGACTGGATTCCCCTGTCGCAGGGCGCAGTGCGCCCCACCCAAGGTAAAACCCTGGCGGTGATGCAGGTGGAAGGTGGCTCTCAGTCTTTTAATGTGGTGAATCAACTGCGGGTGCTGGGCCGCTGGATGCGGATGATCACCATCCCCAACCAGTCGTCGGTGGCCAAGGCCTTTCTCGAGTTCGACGACAATAACCGCATGAAGCCCTCCAGCTATTACAACCGCATTGTGGATGTTATGGAGGAACTGATGAAGTTCACCCTGCTCACCCGCGATAACAGCGACTACCTGGTCGATCGCTATTCCGAGCGCTTGGAAAGCGCCGAAAAATTAATGGAACGCGTTAACCAACGCTCTATTTAAGCCGCAATTAAGCTGTAATCAAGAGAGACAAACCATGGGACTTTTTGAGCGCTATCTTTCGCTTTGGGTTGGGCTGTGTATCGCCGCCGGTGTTGTACTGGGCAATACCATCCCCGGTGTATTTGCACAGGTTGCCGCCCTTGAGCTTGCCCACGTTAACCTGGTGGTGGCGGTGCTGATCTGGCTGATGATCTATCCGATGATGATTCAGATCGACTTTGCCTCGCTAAAAGGCGTGGGTAAAAAACCCGAGGGGCTGCTGCTAACACTCACCATTAACTGGCTTATCAAGCCCTTTACCATGGCCATGCTGGGCTGGCTGTTCTTCAAGGTGATATTCGCCGACTGGGTAGACCCACAATCCGCTGGCGAGTATATCGCCGGGATGATTTTACTCGGCGTTGCGCCCTGCACCGCGATGGTATTTGTCTGGAGCCAGCTCACAAAAGGGGATGCCAACTACACCCTGGTGCAGGTGTCGATCAACGACATTATTATGATCTTCGCTTTCGCGCCGATTACTGCGTTTTTACTTGGCATTAGCGATATTCAAGTGCCCTGGGAAACGCTGCTGCTTTCGGTGGTGCTGTATGTGGTACTGCCGCTGATCGCCGGCGCCATTACCCGTCACCGCCTGGACAGCGCTAACGACCACAGCCGCCTGAATAACTTTGTTGCCACACTGAAACCCTGGTCAATTATCGGCTTGCTGGCAACCGTGGTGCTGCTGTTTGGTTTTCAGGCAGAAACCATTATCGCCAAACCCATGGTGATCGCGTTAATCGCTGTTCCCCTGCTCATACAAACCTACGGCATCTTCGCCATCGCCTACTTTGCCGCCAAGCAATTAGAGTTGCCGCACAATGTCGCCGCCCCCGCCTGCATGATTGGCACCTCCAACTTTTTCGAGTTGGCAGTGGCCGTGGCGATCTCGCTGTTTGGCCTGCATTCCGGTGCCGCCCTCGCCACAGTGGTTGGGGTGTTAGTAGAAGTGCCGGTAATGCTGTCGCTGGTGTGGTTTGCGAATCGCACGCGCCACTGGTTTGCGCACTAAGACGACGCGCCTAGCTTGCTGAAAAAGCGTGTTGGGGAAACTGAACGGAGAGAAGTAAGTGTGGAATTCACCGGCGGCTATTGCAGCCGCCGGTGTTGAAAGGCTTATACGCGCTCGAAGATAACCGCGATACCCTGACCACCACCAATACACATGGTGACCAGCGCATATTTACCGCCAGTGCGCTGCAGTTCGTAGATCGCCTTAGTGGCGATGAACGCGCCAGAACAACCTACTGGGTGACCCAGTGCAATGGCACCACCGTTGGGGTTGGTTTTGCTCAAATCCAGATCCAGACCTTTCGCCACTGCCAGGGCTTGTGATGCAAAGGCTTCGTTGGATTCGATCACGTCCATATCGGCGATCGATAAACCGGCCTTGGCCAGCGCTTTAGTCGACGCCGGAATCGGGCCTTCACCCATAATATGGTTGGGCACACCCGCTACCGCATAAGACACCATACGCGCGATGGGCTTCTGACCCGCTTTCTCAGCAGCTTGTGCAGAGGCCAGTACCATAAAGGCAGCGCCGTCATTCAGACCAGAGGCATTACCCGCGGTTACGGTGCCATCCTTTTTAAAGGCGGGGCGCAGTTTCGCCAGCGTGTCGACGGTGGTGCCGGGCTTCACGTGCTCGTCGGTATCGAATACCACCTCACCCTTGCGGGTTTTCAGCGTCACCGGCGCGATTTGCTCTTTGAAGTAACCCGCTTCAATGGCAGCGGCAGCGCGGCGGTGAGACTCGGCGGCAAAGGCATCTTGCTCTTCGCGGCTGATCTCCCATTTGTCCGCCAGGTTTTCAGCGGTAATACCCATGTGGCCCACACCGAAGGGGTCGGTCAACGCCGAGGTCATCGCGTCGAGCATTTCCACATTGCCCATGCGCGCACCGTTGCGCATGGTGGGTGACAAGTAAGCGCTGCGCGACATGACTTCCACACCACCGCCAATACCGTAGTCGCAATCGCCCAACATAATGTTTTGAGCAGTGGTAACAATGGCTTGCAGGCCCGAGCTACACAGGCGGTTTACACCCATCGCCACGGAATCCATCGGCAGGCCAGCCTGAATTGACGCCACACGCGCCACATAGGCATAGCGAGAGTCAGTGGGAATACAGTTACCCACTGTCACGTAGTTAATGTTCTGAGGATCAACAGAAGAGCGATCAATGGCCGCCTTCATAATCTGGCCGCCCAACTCATGGGGCTCGATACCGCTCAGGCCGCCACCGTAAGTCCCAATGCCCGAACGGGCCGCGCTCAATACAACAACATCTTGGGTCATGAAATTCTCTCCTGTTTAGTCAACGGTAGCGTACAGGCCCCACCAGCACTGCGCCAGGGCGTCGCAAGGTAGGCGCTACTATAACGAGTACCGACATCAATACAATAAACAGAGGAAATCCCTACCATTTATTTTATTTATCTAACTGTGGTGAATACGGCCTACCAGCGCCGAGGCCGCTCAGAAAAACAACAACTTAGGCAATGAGCCAAACGCTATTTATCCACACTTTTTTGTAAGGGCAGAAAAAGGGCATCCACCGCTTTTGAATGAAACGCCCTGAATAGTATTAGGGTAAAGAGTAAAAATCCCACCTCTGGCTTACCCACACTGAAAAAGTAAGCGCAGAGCAACGCCAGAACCAGTGATAGCGCCACCGTAAAAAACCTCCCCACTTCCACCCCGGCCTGACAGCGTGGACAGCGATATAAGACGCCCACTTTAAAGTCTTGCGGGGCGATGCACGTCTCTTTGCAGTGTGGGCATCTTCTTTTCATAGCGGCCTGTAAAACACCTAGTGAATATAAAAAAGCGGTGTGGCTCCAACCAACAGCGCGGCCGGGTCACCGCGCCGTGAGCGAGAGCGCCGCTAAGGGCGCTTACTCCACCGTTACCGACTTGGCGAGGTTTCTCGGCTGATCGACATCGGTGCCTTTTAAAATCGCCACGTGGTAGCTCAGCAGTTGCAGGGGGATGGTGTACAAAATCGGTGCGACGATATCGCTGACATGGGGCAGCTCAATAATCTGCAAGCTGGGCTCGGGGCTAAAGCCAGCAGCTTTGTCGGCGAATACGAAGAGCTGTCCGCCGCGCGCCTGCACTTCTTGAAGATTGGATTTCAGCTTTTCCAGCAGCTCGTCGTTAGGGGCCACAGCGATAACCGGCATGTCGCTGTCCACCAGCGCCAGCGGACCGTGTTTAAGCTCGCCAGCGGGATAACTTTCGGCGTGGATATAGGAAATTTCCTTCAGCTTAAGCGCGCCTTCCATCGCCACTGGCCACTGCGCGCCGCGCCCCAGGAATAAGGCGTGGTGCTTGTCGGCAAAGGCTTCTGACATTTGCTGGATCGCTGCATCCAAGGTCAGGGTTTCGTCCAGTCGCGCGGGCAGTTGGTGCAAGGCGGCAACAATGCTTTGCTCTTCCTCTTCGGTGAGGTCGTGGTGGCGGCCCAGCGCAACAGTAAGCAGCAACAGTGCCACCAACTGGGTGGTGAAGGCTTTGGTCGATGCCACACCGATTTCCGGGCCGGCCTCGGTCATTAAATAGAGATCGGACTCGCGCACCAGCGAGCTGAGCGCCACATTACAGATGGTGAGGCTGGCGCTGTAACCGAGGGTTTTGGCCAGCCGCAGGGCGGCCAGTGTATCGGCCGTTTCACCGGACTGGCTGATAGTGACGAACAGGGTGTTTTCCTGCACTTTGAATTTGCGGTAGCGAAACTCGCTGGCCACTTCGACCCGGCAGGGCACACCGGCGATGCCTTCGATCCAATACTTGGCGACCATGCCCGCGTGATAGCTGGTACCACAGGCCACAATCTGCACCGAGGACACCGACTGTAAAATGTCGTTCGCGCGCGGCCCCATTGCCTCGGCCAGCACTTTTTTGCTGCCCAGTCGCCCAGCCAGTGAGCGCTGAATAACCGTGGGCTGCTCGTAGATTTCCTTGAGCATGTAGTGGCGATAATGGCCCTTGTCGGCGGATTCCGCGGCGGCATCGATCTGGCTGACTTCGCGGGTGACCGGCTCCAGGTCGGCATTCCAAATGCGGTAGTGGCCAACGGTCACTTCGGCAATATCGCCCTCTTCCAGATACACAAAGCGATCGGTCACCTGGCGCAGCGCCAGTTGGTCAGAGGCGATAAAGTTCTCGCCAATACCCATACCAATCACCAGCGGGCTGCCCTTGCGCGCGCACACCAGTTTGTCGGGTTGGTCGGCGTGGATAACCGCCAGACCATAGGCGCCCTCCAGCTCCGTTACCGCCAGCTTGACCGCGCTGAGCAGGTCGCGCTGCTGTTGGTAATAGTGGTGGACCAAATGCACGATGGTTTCCGTGTCTGTGGCCGATAAAAAGGTATAGCCCAGCGCTTTGAGTTTGCTGCGCAGCGCTTCGTGGTTTTCGATAATGCCGTTGTGTACCAGCGACAGCTTGCCGGAATTGTGGGGATGGGCATTGGCTTCCGAGGGTTCACCGTGGGTGGCCCAGCGGGTGTGGGCAATGCCAGTGTGGCCCGGCAGCGGCTGCTCGCCCAGCGCCTGTGCCAGCGCCTCGACTTTACCCACACGCTTGCGGCAGTCGTTGTCGCCATTGGCTGAGATAACCGCCATACCGGCTGAGTCGTAGCCCCGGTATTCCAGGCGACGCAAGCCCTCTAGCAGAATTCCAGCAACTTCTCGTTGGGCCACAGCACCGACGATTCCACACATATTCGAGCCCTAATAAATAGTAGCGATCAGGATGTTTTAACGGGCCGCTTCCAGCCCTTGATATTGCGTTGGCGGCCTCGAGCAACGCCCAGTTCGCCGTCGGCGACATTTCCGGTGATGGTTGAGCCCGCCGCCACCGTCGCGCCCTCGCCCACCGACACCGGCGCGACCAGCGCGGTATTGGAGCCGACAAAGGCGCCATCGCCAATCTCGGTGCGCGACTTGTTCACTCCATCATAGTTGCAGGTAATGGTTCCCGCACCAATATTTACGCCCGCGCCAAGGCTGGCATCGCCAACATAGCTAAGGTGATTGATTTTGCTGCCCTCGCCCACCTGCGCGTTTTTGGTTTCCACAAAATTGCCAATGCGCGCTGCATCGGCCAGCACAGTGCCGGGGCGCAAACGCGCAAAGGGGCCAATGGTGCACTGCTGACCGACCACCGCATCTTCTAACACCGAGTTGGCCTTGATGACCGTAGCCGCCGCCACGCGACTGTTGCTGATCACACAGTTTGGGCCGATCTCGACGCCATCACCCAGCGTGACCTCGCCTTCAAACACACAGTTCACATCAATGCTGACATCTTGACCAATGGTCAGCGCGCCGCGCACATCAATACGCTGGGCGTCGGCCAGGGTGGCACCGTCGGTCATTAACTGCTCGGCGATCAAGCGCTGGTACTGGCGCTCCAGCGCATTGAGTTGCAGGCGATTGTTCACGCCCTCCACTTCCCACAGCGCCTCGGGCTGAGCCACATCAACGGCAACTCCCGCCGCCACCGCCATGGCAATAATATCGGTTAGGTAGTACTCGCCCTGCGCATTGTCGGCCGACAGTGCAGGCAGCCACTCACGCAGGTACTTGGCAGGAAGGGCCATCATGCCAGTGTTCACTTCCCGAACGGCCAATTGCTCGGGGCTGGCATCTTTTTGCTCAACAATGGCCTGCACCGCACCGTCGGCATTGCGAATAATGCGGCCATAACCAGTGGGATCGTCCAGCGTGGCGGTGAGCAATACCAGGTTGTCGCGGCAGCGAGCAACCATGGCCTGCAAGGTTTCGGGGCGCACCAGTGGCACGTCGCCGTAGGTAATCAACACCGTGGCATCCTCGGCTACTGCAGCCAAGCCCTGAGCCACCGCGTGGCCGGTGCCCTTCTGTTCCGCCTGCAAGGCCCACTGTAAATTGGGGTGCGAAACCCCGGCCTTCACCTGCTCGGCGCCGTGTCCCACCACCACATGAATAGCGGCCGGATCAGTTTGCGCAGCCGCATCAATAGCGTGCTGCAACATCGGCTTACCCGCCAATGGGTGCAACACTTTGGGTAAGGCCGAACGCATACGAGTACCCTGACCCGCTGCGAGGATAATAACTTCTAAAGACACCGATGATCCCTTCAATACCGTAGCGACAGGAGAATGGTAACGAATGCCGCCCACCGCCACCAGCGCGGCGAACGTAAGTACTTGCTATAAATGGAAAAGCTGACCACTGCCGCCGAACATGGGTGGATAAAGCGGGTTGTGTTAACGCTGTGCTTCAGCGCGGCCAACCAAGCCGCGAGTCATGCCCTGAAAACCGCGCGCCAAGTGCTTGCCCAATAGCAGGCGCACCAGTGGCGACAAGGCGCCGCGCAGGATAAACACCGATTCATAGCGGCAGCTGTCGTTATCCAACGCTGTTAGGCGGTGCTGGCGTGAACTGGATAAAAGGCCCAGCGGCAATTGAATACCGTACTCCAGGTATTCGGCCGCCGTGTTTGCGCGGATGGTTTCGGTTTGCGAAATACAGCGCGAGGGCAGCAGTTGTACCTGCATAACAATAGGATCGCCCACAACAAAACTGGACTCGCAGGCCACGATAAACGGATTCCACTCGGCGTAGTGGCCGGTATCGAGTAGGACCTGCCAGACTTTTTCGGCCGGGGCCGCCACGGTTTCGGTAAAGCGAATTTCAAACATATTGCTGCCCTGGTTAACGACTATTCGGCCGCCACGGTGCACACATACACCGAGTTGGTGGACTCGGTATTTTGAAAGGGGTTGTAAAACGACACCACGTGGGACGCCACGCTGGCGAATACGCTGCCGAGCAGCGCTTCAAATTCGGCGTCGGGCAAATTCTGCGACCACATGGCAAAAACGCCACCGGGCTTGAGCTGACTAGCCATTAGGGAGAGGTTTTGCGTGGTATAAAAACCGGCGTTGGCGGCGTTGAGAAACTCCGACGGCGAGTGATCGATATCCAATAATATGGCGTCGAAACGCTTGCCGGGCACGGCCGGGTCAAAGCCAAGCTCGGGCTGGGTGGCCAGTTCAAAAAAGCTGCCCAGCACATAGTGGTTGCGGGCATCGGCGTTGAGTATTTTACCCAGTGGCACTTTTTCATCGCGGTGCCAGCCGATCACCGTTTCCAGCGCCTCAACGATAAACAACTCATCAATGCGCGCGTCTTCCAGAGCTTTAACAGCGGTGTAGCCAAGGCCCAAGCCGCCAACCACCACGCTGAGGTTTTCGCCCTGCACAGCGGCTAAGCCCAGAGTCGACAGGGCTTCCTCGGCATCGTAAAACATGCTCGACATCAGAAACTCGTCGCCCAGTTTTACCTCGTAAATATCGCGCTCACCCAGTGCGGGAATGCGCCGCCGACGCAGGGAAATCTCGCCCAGGGCAGAGTCCTGGCTGTCAATTTCTTCAAACATTAGCGACACGGCGATGCTTCCTTATTCAGACTATTTTGGCGTAGGCCATTGCGCCGACCATCATACGCAATATTGGCCGCTACAGCTCGTCCTCAGACGGCGCTAAACCATTGCCGCGATAGCTTTGCTCGCTGTCACCAATGCGAACCAGACTGTCGTGCAAATATGACAAATGCGGGTGACCACCAAACAGCGTTACCAGTGCCTGAGTGTTGTTGTTCAGGTAGTACTCCATCCACGCCAGCGAGTAATTCGCGGCAATTTCGCGGCCCCAGGTTGAGGTGGGCAGCAAGGGATAATTGGTGTGCTGGGCGTGACTGGCTGCCTCGGCAACAATAAAGGCGCGGTCACTGCTCAGGCTGTCGTAGAGCGGACGCACCACGGCGGGGTTTACAAAGGGCAGTGGCGCAATGGGGCCATCGTGATCGCCGGTTTGGATCATCACCGGTATCGGGCTGGCGGTGACCGACTCGAATACTGGCGCCGCTGCCACAACCGCGCGAACGCGAACCGGGTTGGGCTCGGCGGCATCGGCAGCCTCTTGTTCCTGCACGCGCAGCGCCGCAGCCGCACCCATGCTATGGCCAATCACGCCCAGCCGGTCGGCATCCAGTGCAGCCGCCACGGGGGAGTCCTCAAACAAATAGCGAATGGCATCTTGGGCATCGTGCAGGTTGTTGTCCGGGTCGGACTCGCCGGCATCATCCGAGCGGCCCTGGCCGCTGAAGTCGAAGGCGAACACCACATAGCCATTGTCGGCGAACAGGCGGTGCCACCAGCGGTACATTGCAGTGTTGGTATTTAAGCCCTGCAGGGCGACAATCACTGGAAACGGCCCCTGCGTAGGCGGCACCAAACCCTGTTTGGGCAGCACGATTTCGCCGTGCAGGCGAGTGCCATAGCGGTTATTAAATTCCACCGGCACCAACGCCACATTGGGGTTTTCGTAAGGGTGACCGTACCAGTGATAGGCGTGCTCAATGCGCGAGCCATCCTGCCCCTGTGCCAGGGTTGATCGCACCATGTGCTCGACAATCACCGGGTCGCTAATATCGTTGATGGTGTAGCCAAAGGCCACGGGGTCGAACAGGCGGGCGGCCACATCGCGCGGCAGGGCCGCTGACAGCAGCGACAAATTGGTGATCAGTGGCGCCAATTCCTCCGGCGCAGCCGGGGGGTCTTCACCGGGCTGCGAGGCCGGCCACTGCCTTAAGCTGCTGCCTGAGCCTGCACTAGCGCTATTACTGCTACTGCTGCCACCGCAGGCTACAAGGGAAAGAATGAGTAAAGGAACAACCAAGCCACGAAGAAGCTGTTTTTTCCAACACCCGAGTTGGAAACACGTGTTGACAATACGGTAACCGGAGACGCTCATAGAAACTGCCAAGAAATGCACATGAAATTACACACATTGTACACAACGCGGCGTAGTTATTGGGCACACCGAAAATGGAAAGCATCTGGCTGGCTTTCAATCAACATACAAAGCAGGGTAACTTCTCCCGACAGCGAAGGGCGGCATCAAGATAGCGCCCCATTTACACTGGCACTATCTAGGGTCGAAAAATACGTCTTTTAGATCAACGGTTTCATCCACTACCTTTAATGGATCCGCCGTTTTTCCCTCACTTAAAAATCGCTTGGCCAATAAGAATGCCTTAGGTTGGTTTATCGCATCCACAGCCAAAAGTGTATCGCCACTAAAATAGAAAGCAGCGAAGCTGCGACCACTTTTCGGATCACCACGTAAGACCACCTTGTCAAAACCAGCGCAAGATCCGGCAATCTGCAATTTTACATCGTATTGATCAGACCAAAACCACGGCAAGGCACGATATGGCTGATACTTACCACATATTGTCCTTGCAGCAACCCTGGCCTGATCATTGGCATTTTGCACCGACTCCAAACGCAGGGTGGTTTTATAGATCGGATTGTAATGGAGGGTACAATCACCCGCGGCAACGATATCCTCATCACTGGTTTGGGCAAACTCATCTACAACAATGCCATTGTCCACATCTAGTCCAGCCGCTTCTGCAAGCCCAGTCGCCGGCGAAACCCCTATACCAACCAATACCAGGTCGGCCGGAATGTAACTGCCATCGGCCAGGTGAACGCCGGTCACAGAGCCTTCTCCCGCGACTCTATCAATGGACACATCTGTGAGTACCCGAGTGCCCTCTTCGCGATGCACTCTGGCATAGAATTCGGAGATCTCTGGCGATGTCACTCTAGCCAGTACTCGCGGCAATGCCTCTAGTACTGTCACGTCCATGCCCAATGCCCTTAACGACGCTGCAGCCTCAAGGCCAATATAGCCACCACCGATAACGACCGCTGACCGCCCCTTGCCAATGTACTTACGAATTTCATGAACATCTTGAAGGTCACGCAGATAACACACTCCCGGCAAATGAATGCCTGGAAGTTTAATTCTCCGTACGCTGGCACCGGTAGTTAAGGCCAGCTTGCTGTATGACAGCTCACGCCCGCCTTCGAGAGCTATTTTTTTATCCACGCGGTCAATTTTTAGTACACGCGCCCCAAGCACCACGTCAATGTCAGCCTTCTTATAAAAATCGGCTGGACGAATTAATATTTCGCTATCCTCTTTTTCACCATTCAAAGCACTCTTTGAAAGTGGCGGCCGATGATACGGCAGGGATTCTTCGGCACTAATAAGAGCTATTTTGCCAGACCAACCTTCCTGCCTTAGTGACGCAGCCAGGGCCGCACCCGCGTGGCTACCGCCAATAATCAAGCAATTATCTACAGACATAGGTACCCCCAATTTAAAAGCGATTGCCGGGCTTAGAGAGCAACACAATGACTACCACATATATCAATGAGACAGCTCCTAATAACGCGGGAAAGAAAGCCAGTGCACCTGACAGCGATGCCGCACCCAGCGTGTTGCTTTGCAGTGTAAGGCCATGATTCGGGGCGAACATGCCAAATACATAGAAGCAAAAATTCCCCCAAATGGCGATTGAGCATCCTAAAAATATTTTTCGACTTGAATCGCCATCTACGCCCAACAATCTAACCGACGAGCCTATAGATATCGCCATTAATGCATTCATAAGCATTCCAGTATGAACCGTTCTCCAGCCCTCGGTCGTGCCAGGAATGTCAACGGGAATGTGTAAGGGAATCGGACTAAGCGAAACCCCACCTATCATTGAAAAAATTAGCGTAAACCCAGAAATTAACGCGACTAGCAGCGCCCAAAAACCCTGCCGAACCAGCCGGCAGCTGTAAAAATCAGTCATGCCAACATCTCATTATTTACGTTTATTCAAAAAAATAATTCATTGATAGAAATTACGTTGACCAGAGCATCGGGGGGCGACAGTAGCTCAATAATGAACAAGGGGTCAGCTGCCGGAAGCGACTCTCTAGCTGCAAGGTTTGGGTTTCCAAGGACTACCGCAACCAGTCCCTCGCTAATCCTCAGCGACTCATCAACACCTCTAATAACCGGTATGCCTCTGCCGTCAATAACAGGGAGGTCTTCCACCAAAACGAGGTCACTTAACACCGGGATATCGCGGCCAATAAACAATCCATCTACCTGGGACAAGACACCCACCGGTATTAAGGAGCCCAGCGAACCGCCACTGACGACGGGAATACCCATACTACTCGCAGAATTTGCTGAACTTAGTAAAAAAATTGTTATAAGCGTATAAATATAATTTTTTATTTTCATTTTTATAACCCTATTATCACATCATAATAAATCGATTTTAGTAACGATATGTCATTTCTAAACCGTAGGTTGCCGGCGCGCCCTGTTGGTAATAATCGAACCCGAAACCAGCCTGCAGATTAATCGCATAACTATCGTACTTAGTTTCAGTGATGTTTTTTCCCCAAATAGCAATAGTGTAGTCGTCATTGGAACTAAACCAGGTAAACCGCGCATTGTATATTGCGTAGGCATCCTGCTTTATATTTTCGTAGCCAATTTTGTCGTTGTAAGCGCTATACCATTGGTCGTCTTGGTAATTACCATTCAGATTCATGCTCAGGTAGCCAGCGTTATTGCTGAATATTTCCCAATCGATTGATACGTTTGCGCTGATCTTGGGTGCTGAAATCAACTCATTACCAGAGAGATCCACAACATCATCGTCATCGTTAACCGTTTGCACGTTTGATAGTTCCAGTTCGGTATATTCCGTCTCAAGAATTCCCATACCCAGCTGGACGGTAAGCGCTTCCGTTATCGCGAAAAACATTTCAGATTCAAAGCCAATGATCTTAGAACCACCCGCGTTTTCAAGAAAGTTAGACACCCCGACTACATTGATAAATTGTTGGTTGGTGTAGTCGTAGTAAAAGAACGCGCTATTGATGCGAGCGCGCCGATCCCAAAAGTCAGCTTTAATGCCTATTTCATAAGCATCCAGGAATTCAGGAGCGGCATAGGCGTCTTCAAATTCACGCTCTTCGTAATACACGCCAGCATTGAAGTTGCCCGCTCTGAAGCCTTTGCTATATGAGCCATATATCATCAGGGAATCATTCAGACGGTAGTCCATGCCTATTTTTCCGGTCCATTCTTTTTCGTGAGCACTCAGGGGGGTCGCTGACTCCTCGGTGTAGGGACCGTGGGTATAGCCAGTTTGTGCCGTTAGCAAAAGGTCATTCACACTTATTTTTCCGGCGAGGAGCTCTTGTATCAACACCCCAGGCTCAAAGGGACTTTGCCCCGCTACATTTGCTGGAATGAAGATATTATCAACACCCGTATTATTCCCTGGAACGTAGGTACCCCTGGGCGAGCCGTCATAGCCCACGCGTGAGATATTTAAATAGGGGAGGTCTATCTTGTCGTCGGTATAGCGTACGCCGAAATCGATACCAAAGTCTGCGGTGACGTTCCAACGCATCTGCGAATAGAGTGCAAAGCTCTCTTTCTCCGTTTCCATTTTTTGGTCGAGCGCACCAAAATCCAGTAGATATGGATAGTAACCCCCAACTCCTGGGAAGGTAGCTGCTGCACGCGTATCCGGCGGCGTTTCATACAATCGATAAACGTTGTTTAGCTGTTGATCTTCGAACTGGTAGTAAGCGCCCGCTATCAGATCAAAATCCTCTTTAAACGTCGTCGATATCCGTAGATCTTGGCTAAATGCCTGGGTAGCGACCGCCCAATCGATTTCGAGAAGCCCATCAGGACTACCATCTACATTTTGCTGTTGCGCATAATCATTGTCGGTGTAAGACGTAACCGAGGTAACCGTAAAGGCATCATGGATATAATCTATTTTATGCACGTACTGGTCTAAATTAACTACTAAAGCACCAGTGTAATTATCCTCAACCTCGTAATAGTCTAAGCCCCTCGCAGGCCGGGAGTAGCCGGTATTGTCGATATATCCATTGTTAGGCTGATCGTAGACACCGACCCCAGAAGTCTCTAACGCAGTCACCAATGCCGGATTATTTGCCAACCTGCCACGCGGTTCATTGCGACTGGGGCTACCCAAGGCGTCGTTTCTTGCCTTGGTATACTTGAAGACCATATTGATATGATCTGTCATATCATAGTTAAGTACTAGGCGCGCACCCTGGAAATCTTGCTGAGATAGATCTGGTCCGCCAAGCGCATTTTTATAGTAGCCGTCGCGACGCGAATAAGAGTAAGCAAGCCTCGCAGCCAGGGTATTTTCGACTAACGTACCCTCTACACCGTAATCGCCTTTATGGCTGTTGTAGTTCCCAACCCCCTGCTTAGCATCAAAGTGAAGACCATCGTCGATCTGCGGAGTTTTCGTAACAATATTGATAGCTCCACCGGTAGTATTCTTGCCGTACAGTGTTCCTTGAGGACCGCGCAATACCTCCAACCGAGCTACGTCAAAAAAACTCATCCCATGCGTATACACGGCGCCCATATATGCTTCGTCGTTATAAACACCTATTGGGCTTGCTTGGTTTGAGCTATAGTCCGACATGCTAACGCCGCGAACCGAAAAAATCGGCTGTACTTCTCCGTAAGGGCCACTAACTTGCATATTTGGCACCTGGGCCGATATGTCATTAGCACTGGAAAATCCAAATTTTTCCAGTTGATTCTCCGACATACCGGTAATTGCGATTGGTGTGTCTTGCGTGCTCTCAGATTTTTTCTGAGCTGTAACAATCACCTCCTCGAGCATAGGAGCAGCGACTGCTGTACTCCCAACACTAAGCAGACCAATACTAATAGCACTGCCTAGCAATAACTTCCGCGACTCCATTATTATTATCTCCCGCAACCTTAGATATTATGATTTATAGCCTCACGCAAGATACGCCTGTGCGTTTATGAATAGCCGCCATTAATATTCAAATCAGGTCAAGCTATTGCCCGTCGCCAAAGGTAGATACACGATAACTACCAAAGCGGGCATCACCGCCATATCGGTAAATCACAATCCTCTGGACTCTTTAACGCTCAGTGTTTATATTCATTTCCCGCCATCCGCAAAAAAATAGACACGATAATAATGACGACAGCAACGCTCCTCCCTATTGATGGTTCAACCTTCTCTATCTCCTTACTGGACTTAGGAGAAAATTTTTTTGAACACAGAAAAGTAGATGTAAAAAATTTATACGACCGCTGCGAGATCACAGCCGATCAGATTAGCCGTAGCGATAGCTATATTTCAGGCTGGCAACTACGCGAGATGCTCCGCAGCTGTCGAGACATCGCCATTCCGGGCCAACCACTTTCCGTCTTACTTTCGGAGTTTGCGCCGATAACGGTACCTGGCGGTATGTTTGGATTAGCATCCTTCACAGCCAAAACAGTGGATCAGGCACTGAAATTAATGGTTGACTACTCACATACCGTAATGCCCGCATATCACTTCGAAAGAATTGATAGCGGCGGAAAGTGCCACATAGTTATGCGTCCGGTCATCGATTTTGGTGATGTACAGCATTACTTAGATGAGGTTGTTGCAGGCTATTTTTTAAACCTACGATATTTTTGTAATTTGCCTTTGCCTGCCCCAAGAATTCATCTGACTCATTGCGTTGAAAATGATATTTCCCGGTATGAATATCATTTCAAAGCGACCTTTGCTTTCTCAAAGCGCATTATTGAGGTAATTTTCGACAACCATCATCTAATTCAACACCTTCACACCCATAACCAATCCACGTTTGAGCAGGTCTACGCTAGTTTAAAAACCGCTACCCCACCGTCCACGACGTCATTAGCCAGTAAAGTAAAAAACCTTCTTCGGCAACGACTCACCAAGGGCTTATCGATACATATCGCTCTTATTGCCGAACAAATGCATTATTCAGAGCGCACGCTCGCGCGCCATCTACAGAGCGAAAACACATCATTTCTTGAATTAAAAAAACAAGTTTCGATCGAACATGCGAAGTTTTTACTAGCCAGCACCGACGATCCAATTTGTAAAATATCGCACGCTTGTGGCTATAACAGCGACTCCAATTTTTCACGCGCCTTCAAAAATTTTACCGGCAAAACACCCAAGAGATTTCGTCAAGATCAATAGGCTTAAAACCGTTGATATTGCCTGCTCTCCTCCTTATATATTTCAAATATTTTATCCGTAGTCCAAATCGGCGCACAATTTTTCGTTCCATCCAGATAATTTCTCTCCTTGAGTTCCAACAGGCTGTGCATGCTGTCGCCTTATGAACAGGAATGGACTGAAAATGACAAGTCGTTCCAGCCTATATTTCTTTCGACAATATCAGCATTACCCAAAATAAGGAGAACGACGTTGATTGAACTCACTTTCATTGAACATAACGGCGAAGTACATAACGTACGCGCTGCACCTGGTACCAATCTGATGCAGGCTGCGCTGGATAACAACGTCCCAGGTATTGATGCTGATTGTGGTGGGAGCTGTGCCTGCGGCACATGCCACGTTTTCATCGATACTAGCTGGATGGACAAAGCCGGCAAGCCCAGCGAATCGGAGTGTGCAATGCTGGAAATGACCCCAGAAAAAAACGAAATGTCCAGGTTAGCTTGCCAAATAACTGTTGAGACGCCTTTAAACGGATTGGTTGTAAAACTTCCAGAATTTCAGATGTAGCTCATCAGGAGATAGTAATGGCAAATCAGCTAGACCCACAAAATAATACCTTGCCGGATGCGACCAGTGTTCCCTTAGATAGAATCGATCTCAGCGATCCGCGTCTTTATTCACAACACAGGTGGCCGGAATACTTCCGGCGCGTTCGTGACGAAGACCCTGTGCACTTTCTAGAGGACAGTCCATTCGGTCCTTTTTGGTCTATTACTCGTTTTGAGGATATCGTTGCCGTAGACACCAATCATGAGGTTTTCTCTGCTGAACCTTTTATTATGATCGGTGACCCGGAGCCCGACCTCCCTCTAGAAAATTTTATTGCGATGGACCCGCCAAAACACGACGTTCAGCGCGCAGCGGTTCAACCGGTCGTGGCGCCGCGGAATTTAGCGGCAATGGAGGGCCTCATTCGCGAAAGAATCGGCGTGATCTTAGATAATCTGCCACTCAATGAAAGCTTTGACTGGGTATCTCGAGTTTCCGTCGAGCTAACCTCGCAAATGCTGGCAACGATTTTTGACTTTCCTTATGAAGATCGTCATAAGTTGCCGTATTGGTCTGATATTGCCACAGGCGCCCCCGAACTGTCGGGAGGCACCGCCGATAAAGAAGAGAGGAATGCGGCACTCCAAGATATGGCAGAAACGTTTTCGAAAATGTGGTTTCAGAAAGCGGCACTAAGAGAAGCCGGACATGAACCCACCTTCGATTTAATTAGCTTAATGGAAGCTAATGCCGACACCAGAGATATGATCAATCGCCCTGCTGAGTTTCTTGGCAATTTAGGCCTGTTAATCGTCGGCGGCAATGATACAACTCGCAATTCGATCACAGGTAGTGTTCTAGCCATGAACATGTTTCCAGGTGAGCTCGAGAAACTTAAGCATAATCCGGATCTAATCCCCAGCATGGTTTCCGAGATTATTCGTTGGCAGACCCCCTTGTCCTATATGCGCCGCATAGCTAAATCTGACTTCAAGCTCAATGGAAAATTGATCAAGAAAGGCGACAAGGTCGTTATGTGGTATATCTCCGGAAACCGCGATGAAAGAGTGATCGACAATCCTGATAAGGTAATTATTGATCGGCCTCGAGTGCGTCAACACCTATCATTTGGGATGGGAATTCATCGCTGTATGGGTAATCGGCTTGGCGAGATGCAGCTTCGAATTACCTGGGAAGAGATACTCAAGCGATTCGATAATATAGAAGTTCTTAAACAGCCAGAGAGAGTACATTCAAATTTTGTGAATGGTTATGTAAATATGCAAGTTAAAGTGATTCCTAAAGCCTCGTAATTATTATAACTAATCACCCTCCCCTTACGCCTCTATGTGATCGGATCTGGCACGCTTATTATCACACAGGATTTTTCCTGAGAGGCTTTTTTACTATTTTGGCCGATATTATGAATAAGTTCGATTATGACTATATTATCGTCGGTTCGGGTTTTGGTGGCAGTGTTAGCGCATATAGATTAAGCGAAAAAGGCTATAGTGTACTGGTCATCGAACAAGGAAAGCGGTGGACTCCTGAGAATTTACCGTCGACGAACTGGAAAATTTGGTCTTACCTTTGGCAACCAATACTAGGTTTGCACGGCTTTCTCCGGCTTCGTCTTTTTAAACATGTGATGGTCCTTCATGGCAATGCCGTAGGCGGAGGCTCTATCACCTATGCCCAAACTCTGCTTGTTCCCCCCGATTCAGTTTGGAATGATGGTGGCTGGTCGTCTCTTGATGATTGGCAGAATATCATGCCAGCGTACTATGCCATGGCCAAGAAAATGTTAGGCGTCACGCGCAATGAACGCGGAGCGGCGGCGGATGAAAAACTTCGGCAGATGGCAAAGGCGGCAAACGTAGAAGATAGCTTTTACTATACCGATGTTGGCGTTTTCTTCGGAGAAAAGCACGACGCACCTGGCACTGAATATAGCGACCCTTATTTTGGCGGCAAGGGGCCCTCTCGCAATTCCTGTATCGGTTGCGGTGGTTGTATGGTGGGCTGCCATTATAATGCGAAAAACAGCTTAGACAAAAACTACTTATACCTGGCTGAACATAATGGCGTTCAGTTGCTTCCTGAAACGCGTGTTGTGGATGTATCACCACTGGGCACCTCCGGTGACGGTGACGAGGGCTATCGTGTAAAGACGGTTAACAGCTTTGCTTTTTTTTCAAAAAAACCGAAATTCTATACTGCGCGATCGGTAATTTTTTCAGCCTCATCCCTAGGTACGCAGAGCTTGTTATTTGATCTTAAAGACAAGGGCTCGCTACCGAATATTTCCTCTGACCTAGGTAATCGCGTTCGTACTAACTCAGAATCAATATTAGGAGTTCGTTATCCCGGTACAGATGAGGACTTGTCAAAAGGTATCGCTATAGGTTCAGGTATCCACATAGATAAGAATACCCATATTGAAGCAGTTCGCTATCCCGACGGCTCCAACTTACTAAGCGGGCTTTTCACCGTAATGACTGGTGGCCGACCCGGTGTTGTGCGAATCCTATATTGGCTCAAGGCAATAATAAAACTACTATGCACCCAGCCTATCAGTGGCTTGCGAAGTCTACTTCCATGGCGATTTTCACGAGAGACCGTCATCTTTCTGGTTATGCAAACCATCGAAGGGCATATCAACATGCGCTGGAAACGTCGCTGGTATTGGCCCTTTTCTAAGAGCCTTAATAGTGAGGGTAAGCCTATCCCTACATTTATTCCGGAAGCCAATGATTTCACCGGCAAAGTCGCTCGGGCTACAGGCGGCAACGGACTAAGCTCATTATCGGAAATTGCATTTAACGTTCCTACGACCGCACATTGTATGGGCGGATGCGCCATGTCTGACTCACCCGAGACCGGCGTGATCGATGCAAAAAACCGCGTTTTTAATTATAAGAACCTCTACATCATCGACGGCTCTATGCTGTCCGCAAATCTTGGCGTTAATCCGAGTCTGACCATTACCGCTCTGGCAGAACGTGCCATGAGCTTCATTCCTAACAAAGTACAGCAGATTAAGACGTGAAATATTTTTATTTAACCAAAGCGAAAGCTAAGTTTATAAACGCAATGAATACGGTAGAGATTGCCCGACCTGCTCTTTTGGTTCGCAATGCTATCGCTGGCTAACCGGCCAATCATATAAAAGGGGCGGCTTAGGCCGCCCTTATCGCTCACCTCACAGGCCCAGCTCGCTCAAGCCCGGGTGATCATCCGGGCGACGGCCCAGCGGCCAGTGGAACTTGCGGTCGGCCTCGCTAATCGCCATGTCGTTAATGCTGGCGTGGCGGTAGGCCATTAGGCCGCGCTCGTCGAACTGCCAGTTTTCATTGACGTAGATACCCTGTTCCGTAGCCGGATTGGTCGCGGTCAGGCCCGCTCCTTGTATGTTGCCAACGCGTCAGATGGATTATGGTTTACCGGTTACCGGGGAGGCCGTTCGCTCCTGGAAGCAGCTTGCTCTGACTTCGTCTGTAGAGCGGCTCCCCGCCTCATTACCTACTCCGAAGGGTATCCCGAAGCCGCTTGCGCGTGACTTCGTATCACAAGGTCGGTAGCAGGTAAGTCAGTACGAGGTCGGGGAACCGGTGACTATTGTCGTTAATTTAGCGTTACGAGTGAAGGGTATGTCTGTATTTGTCGGGATAGATGTTGGTGCTAGCTGTGTGGATGTTGTGAGCTGTGGGGAAGGGAAGTTTAGCAAGCCCAAGCAGTACAAGCAGTCTCCGGATGGACACAATTCACTGGTGTCTGCGATGATGAAGCTTCAACCGAAGTGCATCGTCATGGAAGCAACCGGCGTGTATTACTTTGATCTGGCGGTGGCTCTGGCTGAGGCAGGTCTGCCTGTGGCGGTGATCAACCCAAAGAGCACCAAGCACTTCGCCAACATAAAGCTGCAAAACAGCAAGACCGACAGCATAGATGCGGCGCTGCTGGCCGAGTATGGCATGCGCATGGAGCCGCGATTGTGGACATCACCGGATCAGCACCGCCAAGCCATTCGAAGCCTGGGAAGGCAGATTAACCGCCTGACCGGCAGTCGAGTACAGGCAAAGAACCGCCTTCATGCCATGAAGGCCACACAGTCTACGCCCACGTTGCTTGTTGAAGATGAGCAGGAGGCGATTGAGATGCTGGATCGGCGTATTGACCGGCTCAAACAGGCTGCGATGGAGCTTCTGGAACAATCAGCTGAGCTCAAACGCTTGTATACGCACTTCTGCGCAGCCAAGGGCATCGCGGAGGCAACTGCCCTCGCGTTGCTAGCTGAGCTATGCGTCTTGCCGGATCACCTTAAATCCGCTCAGGTAAGCCGTCATGCGAGGCTGGATATACGCCTGCACCAATCAGGAAGCAGCGTTCATCAGGCCTCACGGATCAGTAAAGCGGGGAATGTGTACATACGCTCCGCGTTGTATATGCCGGCCATGTCAGCCGTGCGCTTTGACCCGAATACCAAGGCATTCTACGAGGCCTTGGTGGCCCGCGGGAAAACCAAGTTACAGGCCCTGGTGGCGGTAATGCGTAAATATCTGACAGGCCTGTGGGCCTGTGTTAAGACGGACACCCCATTCGATTCATCGCTGCTTTTTAGTGATTGCCATGCAAAAAATGCTTGCGCCTGAACAGGGTATCTACAGCCACTATGATGGTAGGCAGTGCCAAAGCACTCCTACATTGATGCGGGCACGTTGATTGAAAGGAAGGGAATTGTTGAGTTGGTAGGGCTTTTTTCCAGGCATAAAAAAAGGCGGCCCAAGCCGCCTTTTTCTGCAATTCCCGGTGGGAATTACTTGCCCATCGCCTTGCGAATTTGCTGCAGGGTACGCAGCTGTGCAGTGGCTGCTGCCAATTGAGCCGCGGCGCGCGAGTAGTCTACGTCGGCGCTTTGGTTCAGCATGGCTTGCTGAGCTTGCTTTTGTGCTTCCAGTGCGGCGGCTTCGTCGAGGTCGTCGGCACGCAATGCTGTGTCGGCAAGAATGCTCACAACATTGGGCTGGACTTCGAGGTAGCCACCGGAGACGTAGTAAACCTGCTCTTCACCGTTGTCCAGTACGAGGCGTACGGGGCCGGGCTCGAGCGAGGTTAACAGCGGGGCGTGACCGTAGGTCACACCCAGGTCACCCTGAATGCCATTGGCAACGATCAGCTTGGCGCGGCCGGAGAAGATTTCTTCTTCGGCACTTACGATGTCGCAATGTATTGTCATAGCCATATCTTCAGCCTCTTAGGCGTGAAGCCCGCTTGCGCGGACTTACAGTTTCGACGCTTTCTCGATTGCTTCTTCGATGGTACCAACCATGTAGAAAGCCTGCTCTGGCAGGTGATCGTAGTCACCGTTCAGAATGCCTTTGAAGCTGGCGATGGTGTCTTTCAGAGACACGTACTTACCGGGGCTGCCGGTGAAGATTTCGGCAACGTGGAAAGGCTGTGACAGGAAGCGCTCGATTTTACGTGCGCGCTCTACAGTCATTTTGTCTTCTTCAGACAGCTCGTCCATACCCAGGATGGCGATGATGTCTTTCAGCTCTTTGTAGCGCTGAAGTACAGTCTGTACGCCGCGGGCTACTTCGTAGTGCTCTTGACCAACCAGCAGTGGGTCGAGCTGACGAGAAGTAGAGTCCAGTGGGTCTACCGCTGGGTAGATACCTTTTGCTGCGATGTCACGGCTAAGTACTACCGTTGAATCCAAGTGAGCAAAGGTGGTTGCTGGCGAGGGGTCAGTCAAGTCATCCGCCGGTACGTATACCGCCTGGATAGAAGTGATAGAACCGGTTTTGGTTGAGGTGATACGTTCCTGAAGAACACCCATCTCTTCCGCCAGTGTGGGCTGGTAACCTACCGCTGAAGGCATACGACCCAGCAGTGCTGATACTTCGGTACCGGCCAGTGTGTAACGGTAGATGTTGTCGACGAACAACAGTACGTCACGACCTTCGTCACGGAATTTTTCAGCCATGGTCAGACCAGTCAGTGCTACACGCAGGCGGTTGCCCGGTGGCTCATTCATCTGGCCGTATACCATCGCTACTTTTGATTTCGCGAATTCTTCAACGTTTACAACGCCGGCTTCCTGCATTTCGTGGTAGAAGTCGTTACCCTCACGAGTACGCTCACCAACACCTGCGAATACAGACAGACCGCTGTGCTCAGTTGCGATGTTGTTGATCAGTTCCATCATGTTTACGGTTTTACCAACACCGGCACCACCGAACAGACCAACTTTACCACCCTTGGCAAACGGGCAAACCAGGTCGATAACCTTGATGCCGGTTTCCAGCAGGTCAGAAGACGCTGCAAGCTCTTCGTACTTCGGTGCGGCGCGGTGGATTTCCATGCGCTCTTTTTCACCGATGGGACCACATTCGTCGATGGGGTTACCCAGTACGTCCATGATGCGACCGAGTGTTTCGGTGCCCACGGGTACTTTGATTTTTTCTTTGGTGTTGTCGACATCCAGTCCGCGACGCAGGCCTTCAGAAGAACCCAACGCGATCGCGCGAACCACGCCATCACCCAATTGCTGTTGTACTTCCAGCGTCAGGCCGCTGTCAGTCACTTTCAGTGCATCATAAACCTGTGGCACAGAATCGCGCGGAAACTCCACGTCGATAACGGCGCCGATGACTTGTACGATACGTCCGCTACTCATGTTAGGTTCCTCTTAAAAACCTTAAAAATTTCAAAATCCGTTGCCGGTATCGTGTTATGACGATACCGCTGCAGCACCGCCAACAATCTCTGACAGCTCTTGCGTAATGGCTGCCTGACGGGCTTTGTTGTATACCAGTTGCAGACCGTCGATGATTTCGCCAGCGTTGTCGGTAGCGCTCTTCATCGCGATCATCCGGGCAGCTTGTTCACATGCTCCGTTTTCAACCACTGTTTGGTATACCTGTGACTCAACGTAGCGAGTCAGCAGACCTTCCAGCAGTTCTTCTGGAGTGGGCTCGTAAATGTAGTCCCAGTGATGTTTCAAGCTGTCGTCTTGTTCTGCTTCCAGTGGCAGCAGTTGGCGAACAAACGGCGTTTGAGTCATGGTGTTGATAAACTCATTGCCCACCAGGTAAAGACGATCAATCCGGCCTTCGCTATAGGCGTCCAGCATGGTTTTAACAGAGCCGATCAGGTCGCTAACGCTGGGCGCTTCGCCCATGTCGCGCACTGATGCAACAATGTTGCCGCCAAAGCTGTTGAAGAAGCCCGCTGCTTTGCCACCAATCAGGCAAAGATCAACGTCGACGTTTTTGTTGGACCAGCTTTGCATTTCTTTAATAGCTTGCTTGAACAGGTTGGTGTTCAGGCCGCCACACAGACCGCGGTCTGTAGAAACGATAACAAAGCCAACGCGCTTAACGTCGCGCTCTTCCATATATTGATGACGGTATTCCGGATTTGCATTGGCGATATGCCCAACCACTGCGCGCATACGCTGCGCGTAGGGCTTACCCACTTCCATGCGATCTTGAGCTTTACGCATTTTACTCGCCGCAACCATTTCCATGGCGCTAGTGATTTTTTGCGTGCTCTTGATGCTGGAGATCTGGGTGCGTATTTCTTTTGCACCTGCCATGATTAAAAATCCTCAAGCAGTAAAGCGCTCCCGGGAGAGCGCTTTATCCGTCTTACCAAGTCTGTGTTGACTTGAACTTTTCGACCAGTTCTTTGAACTTGCCTTCCAGCTCGTCATTCCAGCTGCCGGTGTCGTTGATCTGCTTCATCACATCGCCGTATTCAGCGTGTGCGTAAGCCAGGATCGCCGCTTCGAAGTCCAGTACCTTGCTAACATCAACGTCTTTCAGGTGACCTTCGTTCGCGCAGTACAGTGACAGAGCCATGTCGGCAATGCTCATTGGGCTGTATTGCTTCTGCTTCATCAGCTCAGTTACGCGCTCACCTTGCTCAAGCTGAGCTTTGGTTGCGTCGTCGAGGTCAGAAGCAAACTGGGAGAAGGCCGCCAGTTCGCGGTACTGAGCCAGAGCGGTACGAATACCACCGGACAGTTTCTTGATTACTTTTGTCTGCGCTGCACCACCAACACGCGATACCGAGATACCGGCGTTCATTGACGGACGAATACCGGCGTTGAACATGTCGGTTTCGAGGAAGATCTGACCGTCGGTGATCGAGATTACGTTGGTCGGTACGAAAGCAGAAACGTCACCAGCCTGGGTTTCGATAACAGGCAGTGCGGTCAATGAACCGGTTTTGCCTTTTACTTCACCGTTGGTGAATTTTTCTACGTACTCTTCAGAAACTCGTGCAGCACGCTCCAACAGACGCGAGTGGAGGTAGAATACGTCACCGGGGTAGGCTTCACGACCTGGCGGACGACGCAGCAGCAACGAGATTTGGCGGTAGGCCCAGGCTTGCTTGGTCAGGTCATCGTAGATGATCAGCGCGTCTTCACCGCGGTCGCGGTAGTATTCGCCGATAGTACAGCCGGTGAACGGTGCGATGAACTGCATAGAAGCAGGATCAGACGCGGTCGCGGCTACAACAACGGTGTGGTCCATTGCGCCGTGTTCTTCCAGTTTGCGCACAACGGCGGCAATAGAAGAGGCCTTCTGGCCAACAGCGACGTAGACACACTTAATGCCTGAGTCTTTCTGGTTGATGATGGCGTCAACAGCGATGGCTGTTTTACCGATCTGGCGGTCACCGATGATCAGCTCACGCTGGCCACGGCCGATGGGTACCATGGAGTCAACGGCTTTCAGACCGATTTGCACGGGCTGGTCAACCGACTTACGCCAGATTACACCGGGTGCAACTTTTTCAACTGCGTCGGTGAGTTTAGCGTCGATGGGACCTTTACCGTCGATGGGGTTACCCAGTGCGTCGATAACGCGACCCTGAAGTTCGGGGCCTACGGGTACTTCCAAAATACGGCCGGTACATTTACAAGTTTGGCCTTCGGCGATGTCAAAGTAGTCACCCAGGACTACCGCGCCGACTGAATCGCGCTCGAGGTTAAGTGCCATACCGAAATGGCCACCTTCGAATTCGATCATTTCACCGTACATCACATCGGTCAGGCCGTGGATACGTACGATACCGTCTGATACCGAGACGATAGTGCCCTCGTTTTGGGCTTCAGCGGTCACATCTAATTTTTCGATGCGCTGCTTGATAATATCGCTAATCTCGGAGGGGTTCAGTTGCTG
The DNA here is from genome assembly GCF_057370015.1 of Spongiibacter sp. C9W. Lineage (NCBI taxonomy): Bacteria > Pseudomonadati > Pseudomonadota > Gammaproteobacteria > Cellvibrionales > Spongiibacteraceae > Spongiibacter > Spongiibacter sp. C9W. The sequence continues at coordinate 2,237,509 of NZ_CM170672.1, read as the reverse complement.
CATGCTCTGTTCCTCAATCCTATTCTCTTAAACGCTCAGGAATTTACTGCTTCAGCGAGTTTCGCTAAGCGACCGCGCACCGAGCCATCTATAACCAGGTCGCCGGTGCGAACCACAACGCCGCCCAACAGGCTGCGATCTTCGTGGCTGCTTACCTTCACCTGGCGTTGCAGTTTTTTGCTCAAAACGTCGGCAAGACGTTGCTCGGATTCTGAGTCCAGCGCGAAGGCTGTCGTCAGCTCGACGTCCACGGATTTCTCCTGGACGGCTTTGTGCGCGTCAAACAATTCGCTGATTAACGGCAGTAATGCCAAGCGCTTGTTTTCTGCGAGAATCCTGATGAAATTTTCACCGCCGGCATTGAGTGCATCGCCGCAGACGTCGATAAATTTCTGCGCTTGCTGCTCGCTGGTGATGGCCGGAGAAGACAGCAGCTTGGCTACCGCTTCCTGGCTGGCGACAGCGGCTGCCGTTGCCAGCATTTGTGACCACTCACCTAATGCCGAAGAAGCCAGGGCGTGCTCGAAAGCCGCCTTGGCGTAGGGTCTAGCCATTGTGCTCAATTCAGCCATGTCAACCTCGCTTACAGGCCTGCGGCCAGCTTGTCGACCATGTCTTTATGAACAGACTCATCGATAGACGCTTCCAGTACTTTTTCAGCACCTGCCAATGCCAGTTTCGCCACCTGTGAACGCAGTGCTTCTTTCGCACGGTTCATTTCCTGCTCTACTTCGGCTTGGGCTGCTGCTTTCAGGCGATCGCCTTCAGTACGTGCAGACTCTTTCGCTTCATCAATAATTTGATTGGCGCGCTTGTTGGCAGCATCAATGATGGAAGCCGCTTCCGCTTTGGCTTCGCGAAGCTGCTTGGCAGCTTTTTCCTGAGCAAGCTCAAGATCGCGACCCGCGCGGTCTGCGGCATCAAGACCGTCAGCAATCTGCTTTTCACGCTCTTCCATTGCCTTGCGAATGTATCCCCACACAAATGCGTGGCAGAACCATACGAAGAACAGGAAGGTGATCGATTGTCCAATCAGTGTGAGATTAATATTCACGCCGATACCTCTGCTATATCAAGTTGCTGAACGTGTCGTATTCCGAATGCGTGCAATTAAGCGGGCAGGCCGGGAACAACAACGAACAGAACGTACATAGCGATACCAACACCGATCATAGGAACGGCGTCGAGCAGACCAGCGATCAGGAACATTTTACCTTGCAGCATTGGCGCCAGTTCAGGCTGACGAGCAGAGCCTTCCAGCAGTTTACCGCCCAGCAGTGCGAAACCAATCGCAGTACCCAGTGCGCCAAAACCGATCATCAGTGAAACAGCAATCAGAGCCAAACCCATGGTAGTTCTCCTACATTTTAAGTTAAGAAAAGTTTAGTTAGTTAAAGCAAATACCTTAGTGGAACTGGTCTTCTTCTTCGATCTGGTGCGCCGTTGCCATGTAGACAATGGTCAGTACCATGAAGACGAAGGCCTGCAGTGTAATAACAAGGATGTGGAAAACTGCCCACGCCCACTGCAACACACCTGCAAAGAGTCCCAGAATCAGTCCGGCGCCGAACATTGTGGCGATCAGAATGAAAATCATCTCACCGGCGTACATGTTACCGAACAGTCGCAGACCGAGTGAAATCGGCTTGGAGATCCACGAGATCGCCTCAAGCGCGAAGTTGATCGGCACCAGGAACACGTTCACGTACCACTTGGGGTGGTGGAACGGGTGCAGAGTGAGTTCTTTTACAAAGCCCATAAAGCCTTTTTTAGCGATGGTGAAGTAAACCATCAGGCCGAAAATGGTGAAGCCCATGCCCAAGGTGATGTTGGGGTCAGTTGTGGGAACCACTTTGAAGTAGAAGTGCGGGTCGCCGCTGATCAATGCAGCAAGCTGTGGAATCCAGTCGACGGGCACAAGGTCCATCGCGTTCATCAGGAAGATCCACATGAAAATAGTCAGTGCCATTGGCGCGATCATGGCATTTTTGTGGTGGAAACCGTCTTTAACTGTTTGGTCGATAAAGCCGATAACCATTTCGACGGCATTTTGTGCGCCGCGGGGAATGCCACTGTGAGCACGCTTGGCGATGCGGGCAAAAAACAACAGGAACAAAAAGCCCAGACCAATTGACCACAACATGGAGTCAACGTGGATAGCCATGAAACCCATGTCCGCCGCTTCCTGGCCGCTGTGTGCCAGCGTCCAAGTGTCTGCCGCCAGCACTTCGTGCACGTGGCCTTCGCTATCAAGGCGCTCGTAGCCAGCGGGGAGCTTGCCATAGGTGAGATTGGTTAAATGGTGCTGGATATATCCAACAGTCGACTGCGATTCAGCTGCCATATGTCACTCTCATTGCAAAACTTAGAAACTGTTTTTTACCTTGCGCCGGGGTTTCTCAACACGGCCACCAGCAAGGTGTTTAAAAGCATACCCACCAGGTATGCCGAAAATACGGCGACGGCAGAGAGGGGTCTGACCATTGCGAACGTGGCGGCAAACAGCCCAACCGTCGCAATAAATTTGCCCGCTTCTGCCCGGTAGAATGATTGATTTACCTCGCGCGCGTATGCCGCGCCGGCGTACTTAAAAACCTGGCGCGCAAAATAGGCATTGGGTAAAACGGAAATCAGCCCACCGATTAACAGGGATTTTGCTACCACCCCGTTAATTGAATATGTAAACCCGCTTGCGACAAGCAGCACGATGCATTGCAGGCCATAAATTTTTAGCAGTGGGGGTTTGACGGTGGCTAGCGCAGTTTTCTGCTGCCGCTGTGTTGCTGTCATTGCCCTGTTTACCTGCCGCTGCAACGCATTTTTCGCTTGTCCAAAAAGCGGGGCGAATTATAGGTGGTCATTGGCTAAGGATCAACCGATTTACCATTTATGCGACCAAAGTCTGCAATAAGCACAATTCGCAATTCGTTAACAATATCAGGAATTTAGCAGCACAATTCGCGGGGTTATTTTACCTGGCTACCAGATGGGGTAGCACCGCTACATTGTTGCCACCAAATAAGCTATTTCATATGGCTGAGAATTCCGTCCAATTCGTCCAGGCTGCTGTATTTTATGGTGAGTTTTCCGCGGCCTTTGGCGCCGTGCTGAATTTGCACAGGGGAGCCGAGTTTTTCGGACAGACTGTCTTGTAATTGTTTGATGTCGGGGTCGATGCGCGGGCTGGATTTGGCGGGGCTTTTGGCCTCGTCAACCAAGCGTCGCACCAGGGCTTCGGTCTGGCGCACCGATAAACCGCGGCTGACAACGGTAGCAGCGGCGCTGCTCTGTTGCTCGGCGGGCAGGCCCAGCAGGGCGCGACCGTGGCCCATTTCAATATCGCCATTTTCCAGCAGGGTTTGCACGTCGTCGCGCAGCCCGGTGAGGCGCAGCAGGTTGGTGATGGTGGTGCGCGATTTGCCCACTAAACCGGCAATTTCGGCGTGGGTGAGTTCAAATTCTTGTTGCAGGCGAACCAGTGCCAAGGCCTCTTCCATGGGGTTGAGGTCTTCACGCTGCAGGTTTTCGATCAGTGCCATCGCCGCCGCGGCTTCGTCGGGCACGTCGCGAATCAGCGCGGGTACGGATTCTAAACCGGCCAATTGGCTGGCGCGCCAACGGCGCTCACCGGCGATAATTTCATAGCGATTGTCGGCGATGGGGCGCACAACAATCGGCTGCATAATGCCCTGGGAGCGAATGGACTCGGCCAGTTCTTCCAGGCCTTCGGCGGGCATTTCGCGGCGCGGTTGGTATTTACCGCGTTGCAGGTATTCGATGGGCAGGTTTTTCAATTCGCCATCCACGGCGGCGTCGCTCACTGCCGCTGAGGTTGTCTCGCTGGCTTGCTCCACACTTGTCGCGGTATCGGCGATCGCTACCGGTTCTGCGGAGGCGCCCAGCAGGGCGTCTAGGCCTCGTCCTAAACCTCGTTTCTTAGCCATTAATGTGTTCAACCTGTTTTTCGTTCTGGCCGCCTTTGGCAGGCGCTTCAGTGGATGTTGCGCGACGCAAAATTTCCCCGGCCAAGGCCAGGTAGGCCAGAGCCCCTTTGGATTGTTTGTCGTAGTACAGTACCGGCAGGCCGTGGCTGGGCGCCTCGGCCAGGCGCACATTGCGCGGGATGACAGTGCTATAGAGTTTATCGCCAAAGTGGTGGCGCAGTTCGTCGGTGACCTGATTGGTCAGGCTGTTACGGCCGTCGAACATGGTGCGAAGTATTCCCTCAATCCGCAGCTGCGGGTTTATCAGCTGAGTCACGCGGCTGATGGTATTGAGCAGCGCACTCAAGCCCTCCAGGGCATAGTATTCACACTGCATGGGAATGATCACGCCATCGGCAGCCGCCAGTGCGTTAACGGTAAGCATATTGAGCGACGGCGGGCAGTCGATCAGCACGTAGTCGTAGTCGTCAGCGATATCGCCAAGCGCTTCACGCAAGCGGAATTCGCGACCGATCTCATTGATCAGCTCAACCTCTGCCGCGGTGAGATCCTGGTTGGCGGGCAGTACATCAAAGCCGCTTTCAGGCGCCACAGTGCGGGTATCTGCAATGGCGCGCTGGGCGACCAATACGTCGTACACCGTGTGCTCCGCCGCGTTTTTATCCACCCCGCAACCCATGGTGGCATTGCCTTGCGGGTCGAGGTCGATAAGCAGCACGCGGCGTTTTGTCGCCGCCAGAGACGCAGCCAGGTTAACACTGGTGGTGGTTTTCCCCACGCCGCCTTTCTGGTTGGTGATCGCGAATATGGTGGCCACGGCCCGGTCCCTATTGATCGCTCGCAGAATGTTCACCGCTGTGCTGGGAGGCGATCACCATCAAGTGGCGGGCCTCGTCGACACCGGGAACGGAAAGAGTATGACAGGCTTCGACGATAAAGTGTTTTGGCAACTGACTCAACTCTTGCTCTGGGTATTGCCCCTTCATGGCATAGAGTTTTCCCTGCGGGGCGAGTAAGTGCTCACAACCGCCAGCCATGTCGGCCAGCGAGGCAAATGCCCGCGAGGTAATGCCATCAAATCCCTGTTCATCGCGCAGGGATTCTACGCGGCAACAGTGCACCTGCACATTGTCGAGGCCGAGTTGTAATTTGGCCTCGATCAAAAACCGCGTTTTCTTGCCGTTGCTGTCGAGCAGTTCAAACTGGCGCTCGGGGAACAGTATTGCCAGCGGAATGCCCGGCAGCCCGGGGCCGGTACCCACATCGAGAATGCGCTGGCCATCGACCAGGCTGGCAACACTCAGGCTATCCAGCAAGTGGCGGCTGACCATTTGCATGGGGTCGCGCACCGCCGTGAGGTTGTAGGCGCGGTTCCACTTCACCAGCAAGGCGAGGTAGTTGAGCAGTGCGTCGATATTGGCGTCGGTAAGCGAGAGCCCGAGTTTTTGGACACCCCGCGTTAGAAATTGGCGTTCGTCATTCACCTCAGGCGGACTTCCTTTCCAGCAGACCGCGCTTTTTCAGCGTAATCAGTAACAACGATACCGCGGCCGGGGTCACGCCGGGAATCCGCGAGGCTTGGGCGAGGGTTTGCGGTCGCGCGTCACCCAGTTTTTGTTTGATCTCGTTGCTCAGGCCTTCGATCACGCTGTAGTCAAAGTCCAGTGGCAACGGCGTTTCTTCATGGCGACGTAGGCGCTCGATTTCGTCTTTCTGGCGCTCGATGTAGCCCGCGTATTTCACGCCAATTTCAATCTGCTCGGCGACATCGTCCACCACTGCTTCGCCATCTTGCACCATGTCCGCCAAATCGGCATAGCCAAGTTCCGGGCGTTTTAGCAGGTCGAGCAGGTTGTATTCGTGACTGATCGGTTTGCTGAACTTGGCCGCCAATTGCTCGGCTTGCGGGGTATTCGGTTGAATCCACGTGCTGGCCATACGCTGGCGCTGGCGCTCAATGGCTTCGCGCTTTTCGCAGAACGCGGCCCAGCGCGCATCGTCGACCAAGCCCAGTTCACGGCCCTTTTCGGTGAGCCGTTGGTCGGCGTTGTCTTCGCGCAGCAGCAGGCGATATTCCGCTCGCGAGGTAAACATGCGGTAGGGCTCTTTGGTGCCCATGGTAATCAGGTCGTCAACCAACACACCGATGTAGGCTTCGTCGCGTCGCGGACACCACGACTCTTTGCCCTGCGCCAGCAAGGCGGCGTTGGCACCGGCCAACAAGCCCTGGGCAGCGGCTTCTTCGTAACCGGTGGTGCCGTTGATCTGACCCGCAAAAAACAAACCGGCAATGAATTTGGTTTCCAGCGAGTTCTTCAGGTCTCGCGGCTCGAAGAAGTCGTACTCAATGGCGTAGCCGGGGCGCGTCATATTGGCGTTTTCAAAGCCCTTGATCGAGCGAACCAGCGCCAACTGAATATCAAACGGCAGGCTGGTGGAAATGCCATTGGGGTAAAGCTCGTGTGTTTTCAGGCCCTCGGGCTCAATGAACACCTGGTGAGAGTTTTTATCGGCAAAGCGATGGACTTTGTCTTCGATCGACGGGCAGTAGCGGGGGCCGATTCCCTCGATTACGCCGGTGTACATGGGCGAGCGGTCTAAACCACTGCGAATAATCTCATGGCTGTGCTCGTTGGTGTGGGTAATCCAGCAGCAGACTTGCTCGGGGTGCATGCTTCGGTCACCCAGGTACGACATTACCGGACGGGGTTCATCGCCCCACTGTTGCTCCAGGCCAGCAAAGTTGACGGTTTTTGCGTCAATGCGTGGCGGCGTGCCGGTTTTAAGGCGATCTACCCGGAAAGGCAGTTCGCGAAGGCGGTGTGCAAGTGCAATGGAGGGTTGGTCTCCGGCGCGACCACCGCTGTGGTTATCCAGACCGATGTGGATTTTTCCGCCGAGGAAGGTGCCCGCCGTCAGGACAACGCTGCTGGCATAGAATTTCAGGCCGATATTTGTCACGACGCCGCGAACACAGTCGCCTTCGACGATCAGGTCGTCTACGGCCTGCTGAAAAATGGCGAGGTTTGCTTGGTTTTCCAGTATTTCTCGCACGGCGGCTTTGTAGAGCACGCGGTCAGCTTGTGCGCGGGTTGCCCGCACCGCGGGCCCTTTACGGGCGTTAAGCACTCGAAATTGGATGCCACCGCGATCTGTTGCAAGGCCCATTGCGCCGCCGAGTGCATCCACTTCTTTGACAAGGTGGCTCTTACCAATGCCACCAATGGCGGGATTGCAGGACATTTGCCCCAGCGTCTCGATGTTGTGGGTAAGCAAAAGGGTTTGGCTACCCATACGGGCAGCGGCCAAGGCGGCTTCAGTACCGGCATGGCCACCACCGATAACAATGACATCGAATCGCTGCGGATAGTCCACAAAACACCTGAATGAGTAATTTTACTGGGGGCGAAATTATACGGGGTTCTGGATGCGCTGCAATGAATTGGTGAATTTTTAATCAATTCTTTTTTTGTGTTTAAAGAATAAGATTTTATGAATATATATGTTGATAGTTTTATGTTTTTTTATTCTTGATACTGATGTTAAGGAACCGCTTTTCTGTGAGTAAGTTATCTAAGTCATTGTATTTAAATATTTTTCTTGATGTATAACTACCGTTTTTATCCACAGATATCCTGTCATCTTGGTGTGAGCCGTTTGGGGATGAAATGTGGATAAATCGGCGCGCGTTGGCGGCTTGTGAGTAAGTGCCGCCTTATCGACGGGTTTTTCACAGGCTCAGACGCGGCTATCCCGATCTTATCCTTGGGATAAATAGTAGAAAAATGGGCTTAGGGCAGCTGTTCAGCAATGCTATTGCGCAATTGCTCTAGCGAAACCGGTTTGGAGAGGAAGGCGTTCATACCTGCATTTAAGCAGCGACGTTGGGTTTCTGGATCAGTGTTAGCCGTTAGGGCGATCACAGGGATGTGTTGGTGCAAGCGCCTGCGGAGCTGCAGCGTCGCTTCAAAACCGTCCATTATCGGCATTTGCAGATCCATTAAGATCACATCGGCGTGGTGTTGCTCCAATTGACTAATCGCTTCGGCGCCATTGTTAGCCGTAATGACGTCTGCCCCCCAACCTTCGAGGCTGCGAGCGACCAACAGCTGATTGACGGGGTTATCTTCAACCACCATTGCGGTGAGCCCAGAGAAACACTGCTCGTCATCCACTGTGTTTTCCTGCGCTTGTGCAGCCAGCTTGCGATAGCGCGTACGCCACACCACGGTGAAACTGGAGCCCTCACCGGGCTGGCTGCTCAGCTGGATGTCGGCCTTCATCAGCTCGCTCAGTCGCTTGACGATGGCCAGACCCAGCCCCGAGCCACCATAGCGGCGAACCGTGGAGTTATCGGCCTGGTGGAAGCTCTCAAATATGTGGGCTTGTTGTTCTGGGGTAATACCGATGCCGGTGTCGCTAACGCGCAGTGTTAATTGCAGGGTTTCTGCATCGACAGGCTGTTGCTCCAGACTGACATCGACCTTGCCCTGATGGGTGAATTTGACCGCATTGGCCGCGAGGTTGATAACGATTTGTCGCAGTCGGGTTTCATCGCCACGTATTTCGATACGGCGCAGAACGGGGTCGATCTGAGTATTGAAAACGATGCCTTTACTTTGCGCATCCAGCTGCATGGGTTGAAGGATTTCACCCAGCAGAGACTGGGGTGGGAAGAAGCGCTCTTCGAGCTCCATATCGCCTTTTTCGATGCGCGAGTAGTCGAGGATATCGTTTACGATGTGGAGTAAATGCTCGCTGGAGCTTTTGGCAATATCCAGGTAGTGGCGTTGGGATTCATTCAGTTCGCTCTTGGCTAGCAGTTGCAGCATGCCCAGTGCGCCATTCATCGGCGTTCTGAGTTCGTGGGTCATGGTGGCCAGGAACAGGCTCTTGGCCATGCTGGCCTCTTCCGCTTTGCCTTTGGCGAGTTTTAGCTCTTCGACATAGTCGCTGAGTTCGCGCTGCTGGGCTTCGATGGCGTCGGCCATGTCGTTGATATGGCGCTGCAGTTCGCCGAGTTCGCCACGCTCTAAATGCTGGATACGGCTGCCGTGCTTGCCGCTGGCGATCTCTTGCGTGACGTGCTGGATTTCGCTGAGCGGTTGCGACAAACGGCGGCTGACGCGAAGGGCAAAGGCGGCGCCAAGAAGAATTGCCAGCAATGCAATACTGATGGACACGGCGATTATGCTGCGCTGCAATGCGTTGAGCCCGGCATTGGAGATATCCAGCTCCAGTCGCCCAAGAATATTGTTGATGGGCGGCAGCTGTTCACCGGTGATGGGGTCAGTTAGCGCGATGCTGCGCTGCTCCAGCAGGATACTGATGGTGTTGCCGGGCCCGTTAGCGGTGTTTCGGCTGACGCTAATGGGTTTGCTATCGCCAAAGCGATAGACGCGTAAGGCGATGATATCGCCCTGCAGCGCCGACTTGAGAATGTCATTGAGTTGTTGGTCGTTACCGCTAATCAGCGGCAGCTCAATCAAGGCCGCGACGTTTTCTGCAATGCGTTCACCCAGATCGATCTGATAGCGTTGAGCGTCGCTGAGTCGTGCGGCAAGTGAGTAGGAAAACAGGGCAATAAACAACACCAGCATCGGAGCCAGGCTGGCAATTAAAATCTGTTGAAAGAGGCTTCTTCGCGCGCGCATTTACTGCCCCCTCAAGGTGTTGAGTAGGCTTTGTTCATCGTCGATAACCAGGCCCAGAGAATCGGCGACGTTGCGGTTGATGGTGACACTGTAGCGCTGTGGATAGCGCGCCATGGGCAGACGGCCGTGATCGCGGTAATGGTTGATCATTGCCTTTGCTTCAGCGGCGTAGTCGCTGGGCTTTGATACGACAGACGCCAGTGCACCGGCGCTGACAAAACCGGCGTTGGGGCCAATAAGAAAGTTCTGGTGGCGATAGGTTGCCAGCAGTACGCCGCGGATGGTGGCGGCGTTGTAGAGATTTTGCTCGGGTGTTGCCAGCAGCACATCGCTGCGCTGGATTAAGCGGTTTAGCTTGCGCTGCGAGGCGGATCCGTCGGCTGGTATTTGCTCACTATTAAATTGGTACTGAGGATATTGGTCGGTGAGCTGCTGGAGTTGTTGATGGTAACTGGGGCTTTCCCAGGCCATGGCAATGCGCGCCGGTTTGCCCTTGAGTATTGCGTCAATCAACTTTATTTGTCGTGCGATAGGTTGGTCTGAGTAAACGGCGCTGGCATTCTCGGCGTGATAGTGGCTAAAGCGCACACTGTTTGCATACAGCGCCAGTTTGGCCGGGTAGTGAGCGCTGTTGATCATTGGCAGCAGGCCGTCGGAGACAAGCAACAGCACATCTCCGGCCTGCGTTGGGTCTGGGAGTTCGTTGATGTAGACCTGTAATTGGTAGTCGCTCGGGCTGGCAATTTCACTGGCAAGTTGCCGCAGGGAAACGTTATCCACAGGGAGCACTAGGTCGACTTTTATAGGGGGTTTATCACTGCCATACGCTGCCACTGCCAGGAGCAGTAAGAGCGCGTATTGAAGTCCTTTAAGCAGTTTTTTCAAGGATTCCTTCCTCGATGGTTGCCAGGTCACAGGCCTTAGTAGCGCAGGCTCAGTGTGAATAGCTGTCGCAGTTCTTCACGGTAAAAGTTATCCGATAACAGTTCGCTGTTATCGTCATGCTGATATCGTGCCACGTAGGCTAACTGCACTTCGGTGCCGCGCAGATTCAGGGTGTGAGCCAGCCGTAAATCTGATCGTGAAAAGGTATTTTTCCCCCGGCGACGTGTGTTTTGACTGTAGTAGCGGCTGAGTGAAAGTTGAGTATTACTTAAAAATTTATAACTGAGCAGCGCGCTGAAATTATTGCTGGGGGTGAAGCTCTCTTCATTTTGGGTTGTGGTGTCGGAATTAATATAGGCGTAGCTGGCGTGGAAAAGCCAGTTGGGCGATGGGCGATAATCCAGCTCGGTTTCTATGCCTTGTTGGCGCAGGCGGTTGCTGTTCTCGGGGGAGAATTTATCCAGTGCGGTTGAGTCTGATACAAGGTTGCTTAGGTGGTCGCGGAACAGTTTTATATCCCACTGTAAGCCGATGTGCTGAAAGTTGGCGTAGTAGCCAATTTCGCGAGAGGAAATTTTCTCCGCGCGCAAATCTGGGTTCCCCGTAGCTTTAACAACGTACTCGCCGGTGGTTTGGCCATTGTGCGTGGGGGTGATGTTTTTAGCGCGATAGGTCCAATCGGCCGTGGTTTCCAATAAGTCGGGACTGCGCACCGCTTCGGAGTAGACGGCGCGAAAACTGTGGTGATTGTTCAGGTGGTAGTGCAGTGAAACCCTGGGCGAGAGATGGTCTTTGTTGTCGTTGCTGTCTCGTTCCCACGAGGCACCAACATTGCCCGTAACACGGTCGCTGATTCGGTATTCGGCATTGGCAAACAGCTGGGTGCTGTCGCTACGGCGGTTACCATTGTAGTAGGTCTCGGAGCTAACGCGGTTGTGCTTGATGTGAATGCCAGCCACTGTTTTTAAGTCTGCTGACCACACCATGGTGTCCTGAAACTCAATGTCCTGGCGAGTTTGTCGGCTGTTTTCGTTGGCATCAACGCGCACCAGTGGTGAGGGATGGGTGGGCTGACCAATAAACGCCGGCGGCAGTACCGCCTGCCATTCTTTTTGCTGCTTTTGGCCGGAGTAGTCAATGCGCAAGTGTTGATGGTGGTCTTTGCTTAAGTCCCAACTCATTTTGGCGGAAAAAAAATGGTTGCGGTGACGAGTATCGGGAGCGGTGATATCGATATCGGCAAAGTCGTCGCTTATCCACCCCTGTTTGTAGCCCATCGCCAAGCTGATATTGGCCTGGTTGAGGGCCTTTTCATAGCGCAGGTTGAGTGTGTCGCTATTATCGCTGTCGCGGCGGCCTTCACCGTCGCGGTTGACTTCAAAACCATCATCGCGACGGCTTTGTAGGCTCAATCGGTACTTACCGCCCTCGAAGCTACCGGCGTGGCTGAGCAGGTAGTCCTCGACCTGATTATCACCTTTGCGGGCTTGTAGGTAGAGTTTGTCGGCATCGTCGGGGTGACGGGTAATAATATTGATGACGCCCAAAAACGCATTGGCGCCGTAACTTGCCGTGGAGGGGCCCCGGACGACTTCGATACGTTCGATGTCTTCAATTGCCAGGGGAATATCGTTCCAGTTTACCGTTGCCAGGCCCGCTTGGTAGATGCTGCGTCCATCTACCAGCACCTGCATGCGCCGCGAGTCGCGATAATTTGTGCCGTGGTAGCTGACCACGTGGTTCCAGCCGTCGCGTGCACCAACTGATGTGCCGGGTATCAGCCGGAATAATTCGGGGATACGGCGTATTCCCGATGCGATGATCATTTGACGGTCGATCACACTGACACTGGCGGGAACCTCGCTGCGGCTTTGTTTCAGGCGGGCAGGTGTAAGCACAACGGGAAGTGCCTCGTTATCCCACAACTGGGCATGGCTGGGCATGGTGGCGGCGCTGCTAGCGACCAGTAGTAATAATAGAGAGTGGCGGGTAGCGTCAGCCATAGAGACGTCCTTGTGGTGGAAAATTTTAACGGTAGTAACTTACGATAAGTGTAGCTGGGGTCTCACAACTATGTCGCAAATTGTACTGCGCATGAAGTGATAATAGGGATAGCTATTTTCCGATACAAAAACTGGAAAAGATGCGGCCTAACAGATCGTCGGATGTGAAGGCACCGGTGATTTCTGACAGGCTTTGCTGGGCGAGGCGGAGCTCTTCGGCGAGCAGTTCGCCGGCATTGTAGTGGTGGAGCTGGTGTTCGCCTTGCAGGAGGTGCTCGCGGGCAGTATTCAGTGCTTCAATATGCCGCCGCCGGGCAATAAACGGGCTGTCGCCGTCTTCAAAACCAACGCAGCGTTTGAGGTGGTTGCGCAGCAGGTCGATGCCCTGCTCTGCCTTGGCACTGAGGTAGAGCGTGGGCAGCTCGCCTTGCGTGTCCTCGCGCACCGTTTCGCCACTCAAATCACATTTATTGAATATCAGGCTGAGTTTGCCGGCATTGGCGTGCTCGGCGAAGGTATCGGGTATATCGGCGTGGCGCTGTTGGTGGCTATCGACGATCAGTAGGACGCGGTCCGCTTTGTCAATTTCCTGCCAGGCTCGACGAATGCCCTCTTGTTCCACCGGGTCATCGCTGTCACGCAGACCGGCGGTATCAATAATGTGCAGCGGCATGCCGTCAATCAGAATGTTTTCGCGCAGTATGTCCCGCGTGGTGCCGGCAATGTCAGTAACGATGGCAGACTCTCGCCCGGCCAGGGCGTTCAGCAAGCTGGATTTACCCGCATTGGGTTTCCCAGCAATAACAACGGTCATACCGTCGCGAAGCAAACTGCCTTGCTGGGCGGCGTTGCTGACGTGTTGAAGCTGCTGTTTGATGGCGCTCAAGTCTTCGGCGACTCGGCTGTCGCTAATGAAGTCGATTTCTTCTTCCGGAAAGTCTATCGCCGCTTCGACATAGATCCGCAATACGGTGACCGCTTCGACCAGTTGGTCGATCTCGCGACTAAAGGCGCCGTCTAGTGAACGCATCGCCTGGCGAGCGGCCTGCTCTGAGGCGCTATCGATCAAGTCGGCGATGGCTTCAGCTTGGGCGAGATCGATTTTGTTGTTCAGAAACGCGCGCTCGGAGAACTCGCCAGGCCGCGCCATGCGAGCACCGGCACGCAGGCAGGCCTTGAGCAGGCGGTCCATAATTACCGGGCCGCCGTGACCCTGCAGTTCCAGAACATCTTCGCCGGTAAAGGAGTTGGGGCCGGGGAAAAACAACGCCAGCCCCTGGTCGATAACATCCGTTTCGTTGTCGATAATCTCGCGAAAATGGGCGAAGTGGGCACGCCGAGGTTGCGGGCTGCGATCCATCAGCGCAGCGGCAATGGCCAGGCTTTTACTGCCCGAAATGCGGATGATACCAACGCCGCCTTTGCCGGGCGGCGTGGCAATGGCGGCGATGGTGTCTTGCTGGCTCATCGCTTAACGAGACGGCAAGCCAGCTTTTTCGATGCGCTTGGTAATAATGTACTGCTGAATAATCGACAGGGTGTTGTTGACCACCCAGTACAGTACCAAGCCCGCGGGGAAGAACAGGAAGAAGAAGGTGAAGACGATGGGCATCCACTGCATGATTTTCGCCTGCATAGGATCTGCCGGTGGCGGGTTCAGCTTCTGCTGAATGAACATCGACGCACCCATAATCAGCGGCAAGACAAAATAAGGGTCCATTGCTGACAGATCATTAATCCACAGCATAAAGGGTGCGTGGCGCAGCTCAACACTTTCCATCAGCACCCAGTAGAGGGCGATGAATACCGGCATTTGCACCAGCATGGGCAGGCAGCCGCCGACAGGGTTGATTTTTTCTTTCTTGTACAGCTCCATCATCGCCTGGGACTGTTTTTGACGGTCGTCGGCGTAGCGCTCGCGCAGCTCCATTAGTTTAGGCTGAACCTTGCGCATATTCGCCATGGAGGTGAAGGCCTTGGCATTGAGCTGGAAGAAGGCGGCTTTTACCAACACGGTAACGCCGATAATCGCCCAACCCCAGTTGCCAAAGACACTGTAGAGTTTGGTCAGCAGCCAGAACAAGGGTTGCGCTATCCACCACAGCCAGCCGTAATCGACGGTGAGTTCCAGACCAGGAGAGATTTCCTCTAAACGGTATTGGTCTTTAGGACCGATATAAATCGCCGCGCTCAAGGTGCCCTGCTCACCGGCAGCAACCGTTTGCGACGGCGAGGTGAAGCGAACAATATTTAAGCCCTGGCGTGTAACAACGGTTTTAAAACTGTTGTTGGCAGATTGGTCGGGCACCCAGGCGCTAAGGAAGTAGTGTTGGATTATGGCGACCCAGCCACCTTCCATTTGCTCGTTGAGTGGTTTTTCTTTCAGCTTGTGGAAGGCCAATTTGTTGTAGGGGTCTTCGCTACTGGAATAGGCGACACCCATAAAGGGTTTCATGGCGAACAGGCCGTCGTCGCTGACACCGGGGTCGACACTGTTGTCGCGCTTCAGCTGGCCAAACAGTGAGGCACTAAACGCTTCACTAGAGCGGTTTTCAACAAGGTAGTCGAGTTTTACCAGATAATCGCCACGCTGCAGGGTGTAGCGTTTGGTGATAAGAATGTCGTCGCTGTATTGATAGCGCAGATTCGCGGAAACACTGTCCTGACCTTCTTCCAAGGAGAAGCTCTCAAGGTTGGCGCTAAACATGGGTCGGCCCTGCGCCGTGTCGGTGGCGTTTTTACCGATTAAGCCACTCTGGGCCACATAGCTGCGACGCTGGTTGTTTTCCAGCAGTACGAAGGCTTCTTCTTCCTCGATGCTGTCGCGGTGCTCCAAGGTTGCGGCATAGACAATGTCGCCGCCCTGTAGATCGATTTTCAGGTCCAGAACATCGTTACGAATATGGATGTAGCGGCTGTCTACGCCCTTATCGGCGAAGTCTTCAACGCTGTTGTCGACATTGTCGGCGGTGGGTAAATCGTCACTGCCAGCGTCGTTGGTGGGTAGAGAAACGTCGGCGTTGGCCGGTTGCTCAGCCAGTGCAGCGGCCGCGGCCAGCGGAGCAGTGTTGCCGCCATCAAAGTTTTTCCATTCAACCAGCAGCATAAATGAGAGCGCGGCGATGGCGGCGATAAGTAGGTAGCGCTGAATATCGATCATTGCTTAATAGCCTTGATTGAGTTGTTTTCGTTTTGGCAGTGATGGCAGGGTGGAACGGGGTCGTAGCCGCCGGGATTTAACGGGTGGCAGCGACCGATGCGGCGCAGGGCAAGCCAGCTGCCACGCAGGGCACCGTGCTCGCGGATCGCGTCGATAGCGTAATGGGAACAGCTGGGATAGAAACGGCAATGTGGTGCCATCAGCGGACTGATGCACAGGCGGTAAAACTTGATGCAGGCAATAAGTAGGCGCTGCAAGGTTTAACCCTCTTGCTTGCGCAGTTGCTTCTCGGCGCGCTTTTCTAACTGTCGCCACAACTGTTTGCAGGTTCTATGCAAAGTGGGATTGTCGAGCTTGTCGACGCCCTTTCGAGCCAGCACGATAACATCGATACCCGGCAATCGCGACTGCTGCATTCTGAAACTCTCTCGAACGATGCGTTTCAGGCGATTTCGCTGTGCGGCTAAGCGTACGTTCTTCTTGGCAACAACAAGGCCAAGCCGGGGATGGTCGAGGCCGTTGGCATTCGCTAGAAATAATAACTCGGCGGTAGAGACCTTCAGACGAGATTGGTCGAATACAGCCTGGTAGTCGCCGGCATTGAGTAGACGCAGTGATTTATCAAAGCCGAATTCCACTGCAATACCGGTACCTTAATCTAGCGCTTAATTATGCAGACAGAACAGCACGGCCTTTAGCGCGACGACGGTTCAATACTTTGCGGCCGTTCTTGGTTGCCATGCGAGCACGGAAACCGTGAGTGCGGGCGCGTTTCAGGTTGCTTGGTTGAAAAGTTCTTTTCATGATCTTGTCCGTTCACAGTGTCGTTATACGACGAGTTCTTTGTCTCCTGCCGGAATAAGTGGCTGGAGCACGAAAAATCGGATCGCGAATTTTAGTGGACAGCACCGCTAATAGCAATGCCTGTAAGGGGTTTATTTGCCAAGCCTCTCACCGGCTTCGTTATCGGAATTTCCGGCTGGTTGAGGGTCTTCGCTAGATGTTTTCGATGATAACACCCTATTGACAAGTTATTCACATCTTGATCCCGGGGTTATCCACATGTTGTTCTGTTTTATCCATAGAGTCTTATTGTTTATTGTTATATATCATTGAAATTTAGGTATTTTTTAACGACTCGCGATTGTTGATAAAGTCGCGTAGGTGTGGATAAGTTTGGGTTGAAGGCGTAGAATGTCCGGCCTGTTTATAGGTTTAGCTGGGTTTTACCTCGTTTACGCGGCGCCTTTGTTGTGGTTGTAAGGCTGGCGTTCGCTGGGCGGGTATTTTTGGTTTTGGGAGTGTTATTTTGTCTGACGCCATATGGCAGCGGTGCTTAGCGGTTCTTCAAGAGGAGTTGCCCGCGCAGCAGTTCAATACCTGGATTCGGCCGCTGCGTTTAGAGGCTGGAGAAGGTTGGTTGCGCCTGCTGGCGCCTAATCGCTTTGTTAAAGATTGGGTCAACGATCGGTTTTTTGCTCGGATTGAAGAGCTGGTTGCAGAGTTCGCCGGCGGCCAAGGCTTCAATGTTGAGCTGGCCATTGCCGATCGCCAGCAATCGGCAATGGCGCGCCAACGCCCTACTCCTCCTGCCAGTTATGGTGAGGACCTGAGTCAAAGCCCTGCTGCCACAGAAAGTGCACCCGCGGGGGATGAGGGCGTTGCCCCGGTACCTGCTCCGGCAATTATCCAGTCCTCCACTGCGGCAGCACCCGCTACCACCCCCCAGCGGCAAGTGGAAGTTGAAGGCGGTATTCGCCATCAAAGCTCTTTGATGGAGGGCTATACCTTCGAAACGTTTGTAGAGGGTAAGTCCAACCAGCTTGCCCGCGCGGCAGCAAGCCAGGTCGCTGAGAACCCGGGGCGCGCGTATAACCCGCTATTTTTATATGGTGGGGTTGGCTTGGGTAAAACGCATCTTATGCACGCGGTGGGTAACTCCCTGGTGCAACAAAACCCCAATGCTCGCGTGGTATATCTTCACTCTGAGCGCTTTGTTGCCGATATGGTTAAAGCCTTGCAGCTCAATGCGATCAATGAATTTAAGCGCTATTACCGCTCGGTGGATGCGCTGTTAATTGACGATATTCAGTTTTTCTCAGGAAAAGAGCGTTCCCAGGAGGAGTTCTTCCACACCTTTAACGCCTTGCTGGAAGGCGGTCAGCAGATGATCCTTACCTGTGACCGCTACCCCAAAGAAATTAAGGGGCTGGAAGAACGGTTGAAGTCGCGTTTTGGTTGGGGGCTTACCGTTGCGGTAGAGCCGCCAGAGTTGGAAACGCGGGTAGCTATTTTGCTGAAAAAGGCAGAGCAAGAGAATATCCCCCTGCCCTCTGATGCGGCGTTTTTTATTGCTCAGCGTGTTCGCTCGAATGTCCGCGAGCTTGAGGGTGTGTTGAAGCGGGTTATCGCGAGTTCACGGTTTATGGCCAAGCCCATCGATATTCCGCTTATTAAAGAATCGCTAAAAGACTTGCTGGCGCTGCAGGATAAGCAAGTGAGTTTGGATAATATCCAACGCACCGTTGCAGAGTATTACAAGATTAAAATTGCCGATTTAATGTCCAAGCGTCGCAGTCGTTCGGTGGCGCGTCCGCGGCAGTTAGCGATGGCGCTTTCCAAAGAGTTAACCAACCACAGTTTGCCCGAAATCGGCGAGGGTTTTGGTGGTCGGGATCATACGACCGTGTTGCATGCCTGCCGTAAAATAAAAGAATTGCGCGACGCTGATGCCGATATCAGGGAAGACTATAAGAATTTGATAAGACTTCTGACAACCTAATGTTTTTAGGTCAGTTTTTATAATAAAGTGTAGTTTGTTATGGCCTGGGAAAGCGGCCCTGCGACCAGCAAAAACCAACGGGAAGACAACGAATGAAATTTTCTATTTCTAGGGACGCTTTGATCAAGCCCCTGAACCTTGTTGCCGGTGTTGTTGAACGCCGCCAAACACTGCCTATTTTGGCGAATGTTCAGTTAGTGCTGGATGGTCAGCAACTTTCGCTGACGGGTACGGATCTCGAGGTGGAGTTGATCGGTCGTGTGGATTTGGCGGAAGAGGGCCAGGCAAGCGAGCCGGGAGAAATCACGGTACCCGCCAAGAAGTTGGTGGATATTTGTAAGGCCCTGCCCGAGGGCTCGGTGATCGATGTCAGCCAGGACGAGCAGAAGCTCATTATTAAATCGGGACGCAGCCGCTTCCAGCTGTCCACCCTTCCCGCCAGTGATTTTCCCAGTGTTGAGCAGGGTCACGGCGGTCAGCGTTTCAGCCTGAAGCAAGGTGATTTAAAGCGCTTGATCGATCGCACCAGCTTTGCCATGGCGCAGCAGGATGTTCGCTACTATCTGAACGGGATGCTGTTTGAGGTGAACCCAGGTTTGTTGCGAGTGGTTGCGACAGATGGTCACCGGCTGGCGATGGCCAGCTTCAATGGCGACATCAATGTGTCTAACAGCGCTCAGGTGATCCTGCCACGTAAAGGGGTTATCGAGCTGGGTCGTCTGCTTATTAATGAAAACGACGATGCGGAGCTTTTTGTGGGTAGCAACCACATCCGCGTGGTCACCCGTGATTTCACATTCACGTCTAAGTTGATAGACGGAAAATTCCCCGACTACGAGCGTGTACTGCCCCGTGGCAGCACCAAGACGGTATTAGGTAGCCGCGCCGAGCTTAAGCAAGCCTTCGCACGTACTGCAATTTTGTCTAACGAAAAATACCGCGGCATTCGCCTGTTACTCAGCAGTGGCAACTTGCAGATAGTGGCTAACAACCCCGAGCAAGAAGAAGCGGAAGAAATCGTAGCGGTGGATTACGAGGGCGATAGCTTGGAAATTGGTTTTAACGTGAGCTATTTGCTGGATGTGATGTCGGCAATCAATGGCGAGACCGTGAAGTTCTCGCTGTCGGACGCCAACAGCTCAGCCTTGGTTGAAGAGTCTGAGAGCAGCGATAGCCAATACGTTGTTATGCCAATGCGCTTGTAAGCTGTCGGCAATTACTGATGTTTGCGATTTTGATAGCGGCCGCCAGCGATGGTGGCCGTTTTTGTATTCTTCCTCTTCCCTCCTGTTTGCGGAGTTTGTGACGCCCGATGCGGTTAAGTGAATTACATATTTCCAATTTTCGTAATTTGCGGCGCTGTGTGTTGAGTGATCTCTCTACCTTTAATTTCATCCATGGTGTGAATGGTAGTGGTAAGACCTCGGTGCTTGAGGCGATACATATGCTTTCCCTCACCCGGTCATTTCGTTCACGAAAAATTAATAGTGTGGTGAATTTTGACTCCCCTTCTCTATTGGTAAGGGGAGAGTTGGTTGACGGTGCCTTTGACGATAGTCGGATGCTTGGCATCCAGCGCGGGCGGGATAAGTCGCTGCTGGTTAAGTATGCCGGCGAACGACTCAGGTCCTTTTCGGATTTAGCGGGCTTGCTTCCCGTGCAGTTGGTCAACCCCGATAGCTTTCAATTGTTTGAAGGTTCACCAACTGTGCGCCGGCAGTTTCTCGATTGGTCAGTGTTCCACGTGAAACATCTTGGTTTTTACGAGGAGTGGTCAAGATATAGAAAAGCGGTAAAGCAGCGAAATACACTGCTCAGACGTGGTAAACTATCGGATGCAATGCTCTCCCCCTGGGAGGAGGAAATTGCGCTGACAGGGGCGAAAATCACCGCTATGCGCCGCGCTCAGTTTGCGGAGCTAGAGGAAGCGTTTGTAAGTCTGCTTAACGAGCTTCAGGGTGGGTCTGGGCAGGACGCAAGCCACCTTCTGGATGCCTCGCGTTTTACTATGCGCTTTATCAGTGGCTGGGATGACGACGAGGGTCGTTTGGGCGCAGAGGATTTGCGTAGGCTCTTAAATGAATCCAGAGAGCAAGATCTGCGGCAAGGGTTTACGCGAGTAGGTCCGCACCGCGCCGATATTCGCTTTAGTTACGGTGGTACTAATGCGGCCGAGGTATTGTCGCGCGGGCAGATTAAAACGCTGGTATGTGCGCTGAAATTAGCACAATGCGGGTTGATGCGACGGCAAAACCTAGATGTGCTGTTGTTAGTCGATGACTTACCCGCAGAGTTGGATAGAGAGCGCCGCGCTGCCCTGTTTGGTGTGATCGCGAGCATGGATATGCAGGTTTTCGCGACATCCATAGAAGCATCAGATCTTGATGACGCTTGGCTGGGTGACGCAAAAGAGATAAGAAGGTTTCACGTGGAACATTTTACCAACGCCTGATTCCAGCCAATGGCGTGTGGGCGACAGGTAAATAAAAAGGACTTGCTGCTGGGCAAGGCTCTTGTGTGTAGAGGTTCAAAGAATGACAGAAGAAAACAAAAATTACGATTCCTCCAGTATCAAGGTGCTAAAAGGCCTCGACGCCGTGCGTAAGCGTCCCGGCATGTACATCGGCGACACCGATGATGGTTCAGGCCTTCACCATATGGTGTTCGAAATCGTCGATAACTCGATTGATGAGGCTCTGGCAGGCCACTGCAGCAAGATACAAATTATTATTCACCCCGATGAGTCCGTTACCGTCTGTGACGATGGGCGCGGTATTCCCACCGAGATCCATGATGAGGGTGTATCGGCGGCTGAAGTTATCATGACCGTCCTGCACGCGGGCGGGAAATTTGACGACAATACTTACAAGGTTTCTGGTGGTCTCCACGGTGTTGGTGTATCCGTGGTAAATGCCCTCTCTGAAGAGTTGCGCCTCACCATTCGTCGGGGCGGTAAAGTTCACGAGCAAGTCTATCGCCACGGTGTGCCCGACGCGCCTCTGGCGATTATTGGTGATACTGAACGCAGCGGAACGGAAGTCCGTTTTAAGCCCAGTAAAGAAACCTTCAGCAATATTGAGTTCCACTTCGATTATCTAGCGAAGCGTATTCGTGAACTGGCATTCCTGAACTCCGGTATCAACATCGAGCTGATCGATGAGCGCAGTGGTGAAAAAGAAGTTTTCTGTTACGAAGGTGGTCTTAGCGCCTTTGTTGAGTATCTCAACAACAATAAAAGCGCTGTTAACGATGTTTTCCACTTCACTACCGAAGCAGATGGCATAGGTGTTGAGGTCGCCCTTCAGTGGAATGACGGCTTCCAGGAAAATATATTCTGTTACACCAACAATATTCCTCAGCGCGACGGCGGCACCCATTTGGCGGGTTTTCGGGCCGGTCTGACGCGCAACCTGAATAGCTACATTGAAAGTGAAGGCCTGGCGAAGAAGGCTAAGGTCTCCACTACAGGCGATGATGCGAGAGAGGGTCTCACCGCCGTTATTTCAGTTAAAGTTCCCGACCCCAAATTCTCCTCACAGACCAAAGACAAGCTGGTTTCCAGCGAAGTGAAAACGGTTGTCGAGCAAGCAATGACGGCCAAGTTTGGTGACTTCCTACTGGAGAGCCCCAACGAAGCCAAGCAGATTGTCCAGAAAATGCTGGATGCGGCCCGTGCCCGTGAAGCTGCTCGTAAAGCAAGGGAAATGACCCGCCGCAAAGGCGCGCTGGATATTGCAGGCCTGCCAGGCAAGCTTGCAGACTGCCAGGAAAAAGACCCCGGTCTTTCTGAATTGTACTTGGTGGAGGGTGACTCGGCGGGTGGATCGGCTAAGCAGGGCCGCGACCGTCGCACTCAGGCTATTCTGCCCCTCAAAGGTAAAATATTGAATGTTGAGAAGGCGCGCTTCGACAAGATGCTCTCCTCTGCTGAAGTTGGCACCATTGTTACGGCCCTTGGCTGCGGCATTGGCAAAGAGGAATTCAACTTAGAAAAGCTGCGTTATCACCACATCATCATCATGACCGACGCCGACGTAGACGGCTCGCACATTCGTACCCTTCTGCTGACCTTCTTCTTCCGTCAAATGCCGGAGCTGATTGAAAACGGTTATGTCTATATTGCCCAACCGCCCCTGTACAAAATTGGGCGCGGTAAGCAGCATCAGTATCTGAAAGATGAGGCTGCACTGGCCAGCTACTTAACCCAGAACGCGCTAGATGGTGCAGCGTTATACGTAAACCCGGACGCGGCCCCGATCACTGGTGCAGGCCTGGAAAAGTTGGTGACCAACTTCAGGAAAGTTGAAGATATCACCCAGCGGCTGTCGCGTATTTATCCTGCGCGATTGTTGCGTGAAGTTGTTCACCTACCCACCGTTAAGGCCGATCAACTCGGCGACCGGGCCGTGATGGATAAATGGTGCACCGCACTGGCTGAGGTCACCGTAGAGCTAGAAGCCCGCGATCCGCAACACCGCTACGATGTGCGAGTGGTGGAAGACAATGAACTGAATATCTTTGTCCCTGAAGTGGAAATAACCTCTCACGGAGTAAGTACCCACTATCGCTTTGGTCGCGATTTCTTCAAGTCTTCAGATTATCAAAGCATTGCAGAACTCGGTGAAAGCCTGCAGGGGCTGCTCGAAGGCGGCGCCTATATCAAACGCGGTGAGCGCACCCAAGAGGTGGAAAGCTTCGACGAGGTGATGAACTGGCTAATGGCCCAGGCAGAGCGCGGCATCAACGTGCAGCGCTATAAAGGGCTGGGTGAAATGAACCCAGATCAGCTGTGGGAAACCACCATGGATCCAGATGCCCGACGCATGCTGCGGGTCACTATTGAAGACGCGATTGCCGCCGACCAGATCTTTACCTGCTTGATGGGTGATCAAGTCGAGCCTCGCCGCGATTTCATTGAAAGCAATGCCCTGAAAGTGGCTAACTTGGATGTCTGATCCCAGGCTCTAAAAAAGCCCGCGAGTCGCATCGATTCGCGGGCTTTTTTTTGTGTTGATTCTGGCTAAGGCATTTTATCGCAGTGTTGCTCGATCCATTCTGCGGCCTGTTCGGCCAGGGCCTTTGGGTCACCGTCGCGAGTGTCAATCAGCTCCCCTATCCACAGCGTGACGGTGCCTGGCCGAATAAGCAGGCTCTTGGGTGGCCACAGCCTTCCGGCGTTGTGAGCGATGGGTAAAATGGGTACGCCGGCTTTGACGGCAATGCCTGCCCCTCCCCTGGCGTATTTACCGCGCACGCCGTGGGGGACACGGGTTCCCTCTGGGAAGATAAGCAGGTTGCAGTTATTCGCTAGGTGTCGGGTGCCCTGCTCCATGGTTTGGCGCATGGCCGCCCGGGGGTTGCTGCGATCGATGCCGATCGCATTCATCATGCGCAGCGCCCAGCCGAAGAACGGCACGGACAACAGCTCCTTTTTAACCACGGTGGTAACGGGAAAAAGAAACCACTGCAAATAAAAGGTTTCCCACTGGCTTTGGTGTTTTGCCAGGGCGACATAGGGCTGCTGCGCAGGCAATTCGCCGACGACGCGCGTGCGTACACCACAAAATAGCCGCAGACTGAAAATGATCAGCGCATTGCCGATGACAAAGTAGCGGCCGCGAACATGGAAGGGTAGGAACCACGTGAACACAATACCTGTAACGCTAAAAAACAGCGTAATCAGCGCATAGCTTACAAAAAACAGCCCTGAGCGCAGCCCGAGCCACACTTTGTACGGTAACGTCATCCCTGCTCCCTTCGCATCGCTTGCCCGCTATTTTTTAGCAGGCACCAGCAGTGATATATCGGCCACTTCTAAGAACAAGGCTTGTAGCTGTTTGAGTAAGCTGAGGCGGTTATTCTTGAGAGCCGGGTCGTCGGCGTTCACCATGACATCGTCAAAGAAGCGATCAACGGGGCCTTGCAAGACCGCCAGTGACTTCAAGCCCGCGGTGTAGTCGCCGGATTCAAATAGCGCCAGGGCTTCTGACGAGCACGCCCCCAAGGCTGAGTGCAGCGCTTGCTCGGCGTCTTCTTGCAATAAGCTCGCATCGACTGTCGGCGCTACATCCCCTTCCGCTTTGGCGAGAATATTCGATACGCGCTTGTTGGCGGCGGCCAATGCACTGGCTTCCTTCAACTGGGTAAAGGCTTGAACAGCGTTAACGCGGCGATCAAAGTCGAGGGCATGAGTGATGCCTTTGGCATTGACGGCGAGGAAGATTTCGCTGGCCACGCCTTTGTCGTCATACCAGGCGCGCAGTCGCTCGAACATGTAGCCGAGGATGCTCTCTACCAGCTCGTCGCTGCCCTTCACCGCGCTGTGTTGGGCAATGGCTTTAACGACCAGCGGGCGCAGATCCAGGTCCAAGGCTTTTTCGATCAGAATGCGCATGACCGCCAGTGACGCGCGGCGCAGGGCAAAGGGGTCTTTTGACCCGGTGGGCAGTTGGCCGATGCCGAAAATACCGCTTATGGTGTCCAGGCGGTCTGCCAGGGCGACGACTGTGCCGACATCACCAGCCGGTAATTCATCGCCGGCAAAGCGAGGCAGATACTGCTCCTGCATGGCCTGGGCAACCGCGGCGGGCTCGCCATCATTCTTGGCGTAGTAGGTACCGGCAATGCCCTGCATATCGTCGAATTCCAGCACCATCTCTGACACCAGATCGCTTTTGCTAAGCTCGGCGGCACGGCGCGCCTGCGCGGCGTCGACATTCAATTGCGAGGCAATAAGCGCCGAGAGTTCGGCAACGCGTTCGGTTTTGTCGAAAATGCTGCCAAGCTTTTCCTGGAAAACGACTTTCTTCAGCCGCTCGCGGCGCTCTGCCAATGATGTTTTACAGTCGGTTTCGAAAAAGAAAGCGGCGTCGCTCAGGCGCGGGCGAATAACCCGCTCATTGCCATCGATGACTTTTTCCGGCTCGCGGCTTTCGATGTTAGACACCGTGATAAAGTGAGGGAGCAACTCCCCCTTGGCATCTACCACGTGAAAATACTTCTGGTGTTCCTTCATCGAGGACACCAAGGCCTCGGCGGGAACCTGCAAGAAACGCTGCTCAAAATTACCCGCTAAGGCCACCGGCCATTCAACCAGTGCGGTGACTTCGTCCAGCAGTGCCGGGTCGATCACCGCCTCACCGCCGAGGCGCTGCCCCTGTGCGGTGACTTGTTGGCGAATTAACTCACGGCGACGGCTAAAGTCGGCGATAACACGGCCTTCTTCTTCCAGCTGGCGCGCGTAATCTGCGGGCTTGCCCAGTTGCAGCTCGCCTTCGCTGTGAAAGCGGTGGCCGCGACTGCTGCGGCCGATGCGATGACCCATCACCTCACCACTAACAACCTCGTCGCCAAAAATAACGCTCACCCAGTGTACTGGGCGCACAAACTGCTCACGCTTTGCACCCCAACGCATACGCTTGGGGATGGGCAGAGACGCCAGGGCCTGGTCGATAAAGCCTGGCAGTTTTTCGCTGGCTTGGCTGCCTTCGGCGGTAGAGCGGAAGCACAGCTTGTCTTGCTTGCCGTCATTGGCAATGTAATTACTCAGCTCATCCAGTGCCAAACCATTGCTCTTTGCAAAGGCCTCGGCGGCTTTGGTGGCCTGGCCGTCCTTAAAGGCGACTTTGACAGGTGGCCCCCACTTTTCTATGTCTTTGCTGGGCGCCTGTTCGTCGAGTTGACTAACGACCACAGCAAGGCGACGTGGCGAGGCGAAGCCTTCTACGCCATCGAAGCTCAGTTCCTCAGCGGCCAATTGCTGGGTAATGCTGTTGGTGAAGGCCTCGGACAGGCTGCTGAGTGCCTTCGGGGGGAGTTCTTCTGTGCCGATCTCTATCAGCAGATCACGCTTGCTCATCAGGCTGTTCCTTTGTCTGCGCGAAATTGTTCGCGCCATACGGCTTTTCGCTCGTCGCTGGCTAGCGGGTAGTCAAGTTGGTTTCGCGCTTCGTCGTAGGCATGGGCCACTGCGCGGGCCAGGCCACGAACACGCAAGATAAAGCGCTGGCGCTCGGTGACCGAAATGGCGTGGCGAGCGTCGAGCAAGTTAAAGGCGTGTGAGGCCTTCATGACCATCTCATAGGCGGGAAGAGGCAGGCCTTTCTCTACCAGGCGCTGGCTTTCTGCCTCGTAGTGGTCGAAATTGCTGAACAGTTGTTCGACGTCGGCCTCTTCAAAGTTAAAGGTCGACATCTCCACCTCGTTTTGGTGGAACACATCGCCGTAGGTCACTTTGCCTTCGGGCCCGTCGGTCCACACCAGGTCATAGATGCTGTCCACGCCCTGCAGGTACATGGCGATACGCTCCAGACCGTAGGTGATCTCGCCGGTAACCGGGAAACACTCAATACCGCCCACTTGCTGGAAGTAGGTAAACTGTGTGACTTCCATGCCGTTTAGCCACACCTCCCAGCCGAGTCCCCAGGCGCCCAGTGTCGGCGACTCCCAGTTGTCCTCAACAAAGCGTATGTCGTGAACCCTTGGATCGATACCCAGCATGCGCAGGGAGTCGAGATAGAGCTCTTGAATATTATCGGGCGAAGGCTTCATGACTACCTGAAACTGGTAGTAGTGCTGAAGGCGGTTAGGGTTCTCGCCATAGCGGCCGTCGGTGGGGCGTCGGCATGGCTGCACATAGGCGGCATTCCAGCTCTCGGGGCCGATGGCCCGCAAGAATGTGGCTGGGTGAAAGGTGCCTGCACCGACTTCCATATCGAGGGGCTGCAAAACAACGCAGCCCTGCTTGGCCCAAAACTGTTGCAGGCTCAGGATGAGTCCCTGGAAGCTGCTTACATCTGCCTGGTTCACTGTGATCCCCGTCTACCGCTGTGCGTGGAATAAAAGAAGCGAGGATTATACAGCGTTGCGTGGCTCGCGGCGACGCGTGTGGCCGAGGAATAGACTTGTTATGATCTAGGACCTGTTCACAGTGGTGTGGAGCAACACAGCATGGGAAAACTCATCGGCGCAGTACTCGGCTATTTTACCGGCGGAGTGCTATTGGCAGTGGTCGGATTGGCCATTGGGCATTTTTTCGACCGAGGCCTGAAGCAGGCGATGGGCTTCAACTACGCCGCGCGCCGGGAGCAGCTTCAGCAGGCGTTTTTTGACAGCACCTTTCGCATTATGGGGCATCTCGCTAAAGCCGATGGCCGCGTGTGCGAGCGAGAAATTCATCAGGCAGAAGCCATTTTTACTCAGCTGGGCTTGAGCAGCGAGCGGCGGCGCAGCGCTATTGAGCGGTTTAAGGAAGGTAGCGGCGACGCCTTTGTGCTCGAGGAAGAGGTGTCCCGCTTTTTGGAACACTGCGCGGCTCAGCCGCTGTTAAAGCAAATGCTGATAGAGGCCTTGCTGGCAATGGCGATCGCCGACGGCGAAATAGATGCCGCCGAAGAGGCCGTTTTATCCCGCGTGGCGCAGTTCCTCGGTTTTGCCACGCGAGACTTTGAGCAACTGCTAAAAATGAGTCGCGCTCAGCAGCACTTTAATTACCACCAACATTCATCCCGAGAACAGGCCCACCGCCAGCAACACAGTGACCTGGAGGATGCCTACACCGCCCTTGGGGTTAGCGCTGATGTCAGCAATGCTGAATTGAAGAAGGCCTATCGCCGGCTGATGAGTGAGCATCACCCAGACAAGCTCATTGCGCGCGGTGTACCTGAGGATATGCTGAAGATAGCGACCGAAAAGTCTCAGGAAATCAGGGCGGCTTACGATCTGATTCGCCGTCATCGAGGTGTGAAGTAACCCTCCTGTCACATTTAACGTCGATGTCACATAGTGGCGCTACACTCCCCGTTTTCACTGATTGGTCTTGTCGACGTGTTTGCCATTCGAAGCGGTTTTATCGCCTGTTGTATCATTCTCAGCGCCTGTGGTGGCGGGAGTTCATCGGGCAGTGACAACAGTAGTGCGCCCGCTGATAACAGCGAGCTGACGATTATTGGCGAAACGGAAGTCGCCGCGCAAAGTACGCAAATTCTGTTAGCGCAGGATAACAGCGATAGCGCGACGACTGCGCCGTGGCAGTGGACGGTCGTCTCCGGCCAGTCCCTGCTGGAAACCGCCGAGGTTGATGAAGAGCGTTTTCAATATCGCAGCGTGGCGCTAAACGGCCCTGCCAGTATTCGTGTGCGTGTGCAGCGCCAGGCTGCCGACGGGGAGCCGCGATCTGCCGAAACCTCGATTCAGTTGAGGCCGGCTAACGATACAGCAATGGCGCCGGGGGTGGATGCCGGTTCAGATAAAGTGGCTGATGAAGGGGAAGAAATTACGCTCTATTCCTCGGTAACGGCGCGCAACGGCCGCAGTATCAGAGCCCTTTCCTGGCAGCAAACGGCGGGACCGAGTGCCACGATTATTGGCGCCAGTGACCAAGACAGCTTGCACCTCCGCCTGCCCCAGGTTGAGCACGATGACACCCTGCGCTTTCGTCTGAGTGCCCGGGATAGCGGCGGCTTTATCGGTAGTGACAACACCTCGGTGCAGTTGCGCAATGTGTTTCAAAACTGTCTACCCCTTGTCGATGTGGGCGATAGTTTCGACGCGCGTGGCCGCGAGCGGGTGAGCCTTAGTGCATCGGCGATTGATCCCGATGGCGACATTGTCAGTGTGCGTTGGCAGGGCTTGGGTGCAGATAGCGACCTTGTGATAGATGGGGCCGACACCCTGCAGGCAAGTTTTGTTGCACCCAACCCCAGCGAGGCACGAGACCTGGTACTGAGGTTGACGGCAACCGACAACAGCGGCGGTAGTGCCAGCGCCGACCTGCGTATCCATCTGTTGCCGGTCGCAAATCGGGCGCCACAAATCGAGCGTGTTGAGGTCGACCCCGGGGTTGCCTACAGCGGCGAAACCGTTTTCTTGCGCGGCATCGCCAGCGACGCTGACGCCGATGCCCTGCAAACAATTTGGCAGCAGGGCGAAACGAGCGGCGATGTGCGTTTGGGCCTGCGCGATGCCGACAAGCCCAATGCCAGCTTTATTGTTCCAGCGCTCAGTGAGCCCGTGCTTGTTGAAATAGCGTGGCAGGTGAGCGATGGTCGCGCGCAGACCGAGGAGCGTCGCAGCTTGCAGTTGGTGCCGCGGGAAGCGCAAAGCCCGGATCCTCTGTCGTGCTTAATGGACCCACTGCAACCCGGTTGTCCCCTCTACCCGCTTTCTTCGATACTTGATCCGCAAGCCTTTCTGGCCTGTTCAGACCCGTTAAGCAGCGACTGCATACTTGGCGACCTCATCGGCCCGTCGCTGCGCCAATGCTTGCGCCAACCTTCTGCCGAGGGCTGCGCGGAGGCCCTGCTGGATGTTACCGAGCCAAGCTATGTGCTTGAGCAAATTGGCCCGGAGGCACCCGCCGATGCCTGCACCCCCGCGTATGATCCGGATAGCTTCGAGGATTACATCGGTGCGATGCACGAGCACACCGCCTACTCTGACGGCACGCCGCTAACCAAGCCTGCGGATGTGTATCGTCGGGTGAAGGAACTTGGCTACGACTTCGTTGCCTCCTCTGACCATTCCGATAACCTGGGCATTCCCCTCTCCACGGGTATAGGCCGGGCAGAATGCCCACCTGAAAACTTTCTTTACTGCCTGTTTTTGGTTGATGAGCAACGCCCGCAGGATGCACTGGCCAAGTGGGCAGCGACGCTGAGTCAAAGCAATGCCGCCACTACCGATAATTTCACGGCTATACGCGGCTTTGAATGGACCTCGGACCGATTCGGCCATGCGAATGTCTACTTCTCGCGCAATATCATCAATGCCAAAACCGGCCCCGGATACGCGGTGAGTATGGCCTTGTTCTGGCAGTGGTTTACCTACCCTGCGCAGTTTGGCGGCGGCAGTGATGGACTGCTTAGCTTTAATCACCCCGGCCGTGAAGATGCCTTGGAATCCGCCTTTGAGTTTGCCGGCGGTGACCCGGCTTTTACATTCAATGATTTTCGCTATGTCGATACCGCTGACTACCGCGTTGTCGGTATTGAGGTCTTTGGCAAGGGCAGTGAATACGATAGCGATGGGCCTGGCGGGAGCTGGTTGAGTTATGCCCTGGATAAGGGCTGGCACCTCGCGCCGATCAGTTCAGAAGACCATCACGGCATTCACTGGGGTGACCCCGACTTGCCTAAAACCGTGATCCGGGCGCGCTCTCGCAGCCTTGATGATTTGCGAGAGGCGATGTTGGCAAGGCGGATATATGCCGTGGCGCAACACTACAGTGACTTGCGTTTGGACTACCGCGTGGCTGATGCCACCCTAGGAGCAAGAATCCGTCAACCGGCGGGCAGCGTGTTACCTTATCGAGTGTCGGTGAGCCTGCATGGCCAAGTTATGTCGAGCGCGGTGGTGCAGTTGGTTGGGCCGGGGAACACCGTGTTAGCACAGGCGACAGGCGGCGAGCTACAGGGTGAGATCTCCGTTGGCAGCAACAAAAAATACGCCTTTTTTAGGGTGTTAGATTCGGCGAATAATAACCGTCCGGTGGCGTTTTCAGCGCCGATTTGGCTGCTGCCAGGCGACGCGCCGCTGCCATTGTGCCGCCCGCCTTCGGTCTGGGAAGGGGATAGTTTGCTATACCCCGAGCTGCCTTAAATATGCTGAGCTTCGTGGACGTCGGCGTAGCGTTTAGCCCAGTCTGAAAAGGCTTCGGCATTTAGCGCGGGGGTGTAGAGGAAGCCCTGTACCATGTCGCAGTGATGATCTTTTAGCAGGCGTCGCTGTTGCAGGTTTTCGACACCCTCGGCAATAACCGACATGCCGAAGCTGTGCGCCATCGCAATAATGGCGTTTACCAGCGTGACGCTATCTTGGCTTTGGTCGATATCGTGAACAAAGCTGCGATCGATTTTTAGAATATCGAAGGGGTAGCGCTTCAAGTAGCTGAGCGAAGCGTAGCCGGTGCCGAAATCATCCAGCGACAGGCGAACGCCGAGCGCCTTCAATTCCTGGAAGCATTGGCGAAGATTGGGTGTATCGTTGATCAACAGGCCTTCGGTGATTTCTAGTTCCAACTGCCGTGCCGGCAGACCCGATTGCTGCAGAGCGCGCCGCACCGTATCGACAATCTCGGACTCTTCAAACTGCCGCGCAGAGATATTCACAGCAATGTTAATCTCGGGCAGCCCGGCGCGCCGCCACCGCATTGCCTGTTGGCAGGCGTTGATCATCACCCACTCGCCGATCATGCCAATCATGCCGCACTCTTCTGCAACGGAGATAAACTGATCAGGGCCGGGGTTGCGCAGTTCGTTATTGTGCCAGCGCAGCAGCACCTCCGCGGCAACCAGGCGGTTGCTGCCAAGCTCGATAACAGGTTGAAAGTGCAGCTTAAATTCATCGCGCTCTATCGCGCGGCGCAGTTGCGACTCTGTTTCCAGCCGGTATTCGGCCTGGCTGCTCATACCCGCTTGATAGAAAGAGAATTGGTTGCCGCCTTTGCCCTTCGCCGCAAACATTGCCGCCTCGGCTCTGCGTAACAGGGTTTCGGCGTCGCGGCCGTGGTCGGGATACTGGCTGATACCAATACTGGCTGAGACGTTAATCTCATTGGTGTCTATCAGGTAGCGCTCACTCACCTTGCTCAGCACGGTTTCGGCGAAAATACTGGCTTCATCACTGCAGCTGCCCTCGCCGAGAATGATCAAGAATTCGTCGGCGCCCAAGTGAGCGAGTAGCTGTTCGTCGTTGATACAGCGTCGCAGGCGCTCGGCTGTCTCGCGAAATAAGCGATCCACCACGTGGTGGCCCAGCGAGTCGTTTATAAAGCGGATGCGGTCGAGGTCGAGGTGCAAAATGGCAAATCCGCTGGCGTCCTCGCCCTGCTGTTCAATAGTGCGCTGCAGATTTTTTAATGCCAGCTGGCGATTGGGCAAGCCGGTTAACACGCTGTAGTGTTCGCGAACAAAAAGCCGGTTGGCGATCGCCTTGTTCTCAGAAATATCCTCACAGCTGAATATATAGTGTTCTATATTGCCCTGTTCGTCTTTGGTCGCAGAGGCCACCGCGGCAACATATTCCTCGCGGTCGGCGAGCTGAATATGTAGCTCGCCCTCCCAGCTTCGGCCTTGCTCAATTGTGCTGCGAATGCGTTGGCGCGTTTCCTCGGAAATCAGCGATAGCAGTCGCTCTATGTCGGCGGTGTCCGGAACGCTGTCATCACTGATGCCGCTGAGGCTGTGAAACTTCTGGTTGGTGTAGATGGGCCGAAAGTGCTTGTTGAGCAAAATCAATGCGGCGGGGCTGTGATCCAACAAGGCCTGCAATTGCTGCTCTTTCGCCTGGCTGCGGCCGAGTCGTGTGCGCAGCGCGTCCAGCTTGCCGCTAAAGGCGATCAAGAAGCACAGCATACTCATCGTGAAGATGGCCAGGGCTAATACCGCCGAATCGTAGCGGTTTTCAGGCAGTAACAGGCTTGCGGCTGCTAAGGAGGCCGAGCTGGCGAGTGCTAGGGCGAGTTGCGCGTAAGCCATAGTCCATCTTTTGTGTCAGATTACGGCGCTATGATGGCAGGCAAGGGCCATTTTCGCCAGCATTGTTGCTGACTGTCCTTCCTTGCAATGGCGCATTTATTAATAATAGGGTATTAGTGTCGCCCAATAACGATAAATCTGCTGTAAACGAGGCTAAGGATGATTCACTCTCATCAAATTATGAAAGGCGCTGTACTGAGCGCCGTGGTTCTGCTCACTGCCTGCGGCGGCGGAAGTAGCGGCAGTAGCTCCGGGGGTGGCCAGGGCGAGGCGAAGCAGTACGATGTTGAAGTGAGGCGCAGCGAGCACGGCATTCCCCACATTAAGGCCGACAATTACGCCAGCATGGGTTATGGCTACGGCTATGTGCATGCGCAGGACAATATTTGCGTGCTGGCCGAGGACTTGATGACCATTCGCGGTGAGCGCGCCCAATACCTCGGTCGCGACGGCAGCTATACCATTATTCCTAACGGCTCGACGGCGTCGAATGTCGACTCGGACTTCTTTTGGCGGGCGGTGGCGACTGATGACGCGATTGCGCCGATCAAAGCAAACAGTGACCCAGAGGTCGTCGAGGCAACCCGCGGCTTTGTTGCCGGTTACAATCGCTACCTGAGGGAGCTGAAGTCGGGCGAACACAGTGGCCGCCACCTCGCCTGTCGCGATGCCGCGTGGCTGACGGAAATCAGCGTTGATGACCTCTACCGCCGCTATTTCCGCTTGTCTATTTTGGCGTCGTCGTCGGTATTTGTGAGCGAGGTGGCCAATGCCGCGCCACCCTCCCCCGATAACCTGCCACTACCGGTCAGCATTCCTGCAATCTCTGCACTCGACCCCTCTGAGATGCCGCTGGCAGGTGAGCAGCCTTTTGCCAGCAATATGTATGCCTTGGGCGCCGAGGCCAGCACCGATGAATCCATGCTGTTAGTGAATCCTCACTTTCCCTGGGAGGGCACTGAACGCTTGTATCTGGCGCATATGCAACTGCCCGATGCCGAGATTATGGGGGCGTCGCTTTACGGTGTTCCGGCAGCGTTAATTGGCTTCAACCAACATGTTGCCTGGAGCCACACGGTGTCTACCGCATACCGCTTTACTTTTTACGAGCTTACCCTGAATCCCGCTGATCCCACTCAGTACTTCTATGAGGGGGAGCTTCGCGATATGGAAGCCAGCGAAATAACCGTCCCTATTCTCGAGGGTGACGGTACCTTGGGCAGTGAAACGCGAACCTTGTACCGCTCGCACTTCGGCCCCATGCTTGAGCTGGCCGTTTCCGGCGTGCCGGTGTTGGAGTGGTCACCTGCTAAGGCTTATACCCTGCGCGATGCCAATGCTGAGAACAACCGCCTAATCAACCAGTTCTTCCGCTGGAATCGCGCGCAAAGTTACGAGGAATTTGTCGATTTACACGGCAGTGTGCTGGGTGTGCCGTGGGTGAATACAACGGCGACGGGGCCGGGCAAGCCCGCCTACTATGGCGATATTACGGTGGTGCCCAATGTGCCCGACAGCAAGGTGCAGAGTTGTGGTGCCCAGCCGCTGCAAACGGCGCTGGGGGCGCTGCTGCCGGGTTTGCCCATACTCGATGGGTCGCGGGCAGCCTGTGAATGGGATACTGACCCGGATGCGCCCGCGCCGGGTATTTTCGGGCCCGCTAATCTGCCGTCGCTGGAGCGCAATGACTGGGTTCACAATTGCAACGACAGTTACTGGCTGAGCAACCCGGCGCAGCCACTGACCGGCTTTGCTGCCATCATTGGCGATGAAGGTGCCGAGCGAACGCTGCGCACGCGACTGTGCATGCTGCAGGTTCAGCGTCGTTTAGATGGCAGTGACGCGCTGCCTGGCAACCGCTTTACACCAGACTTGCTGCAAACCGTGGCGCTCGATAGCGCTGTGTATTCGGCGGAGCTGGGTCGGCAGGCGGTGTTGGATAGCTACTGCCAGTTGCCGACCTTGCTCGGCAGCAGCGGACCCGTTGATATCAGCCAGGCCTGTTCGGTGCTGTCGGCCTGGGATGGTAAAAATAATCTCGATTCGGTCGGCGGTCATATTTGGCGCGAGTTCTGGCGCGGTGTTAACGCCAGTTCGATTCCCGCTGCGCTGCGCTGGACCACGCCCTTCTCGGCCGACGATCCGGTGAATACCCCTCGCGGCCTCAATGTGCTGAACCCGGATATTGCCCGGGCCTTTGCCGATGCTGTGCAGGCGCTGCAAAGTGCGGGGGTGAGCGAGACTGCCGCCATTCGGGATATACAGCGATCAGGCGTCCACGAGCAGGACATTCCCATTGTTGGTGGTGAGAGTTTTGCAGGCTCATTCACGATTGCCAGTAGCCCGGCAGGCATTGACGACGGTACTTACGACGTCACCTATGGCAACAGCTATGTGCAGACCGTGACCTGGGATGCCGAGGGCACGCCCAAGGCCGAAGGCTTTATCACCTATTCGCAATCCACTGATCCGGCGTCGCCTTACTACCAAAATATGACGGAAGCTTACTCGGCCAAAAACTGGATCAAATTCCCGTGGACTGAAGCCGAGATTGCCGAAAAGACCGTTGAGGTATTGCGCCTTAGCGAATAGTGGCGGGTTTGCGGCCGATATAGCCGGTCTGCAGCGCGTGCTCGGGGCCTCGCAAGTCGAGGTCTTCGCGGTGCAGCAGTGTTTCGAGGCCGGCGTAGGCGCGGCTCAGTTCGCCCTCGCCGAGCAAAAAATCCGGGTTGCTTGGGCCGCGGAGCGCCGGGCGGCGCGAATTAAAGGTTTGGTAGAACAATAGTCCGCCGGGAGCGAGGGCGTCAGCCAATTGAGCCAATAGCGGCCGGTGCAAATAGTAACTCACCACAATAACATCGTAGCGCTGCTCAGCGTTGAGGCCCTGCGATTCCAGGTCTCCCCATTTGGCGCTAATCGACAGCTGCTCACGGCGTGCATAGTCGTTGAGCTTGTCTACGGCGTTGTCTGCGTAGTCGAGGGCGTCGACCGTCAGCCCAGCCCTGGCGAGTGCCATCGCATTGCCACCCAGGCCGCAGGCGATATCCAGGCCGTAGCCTCTGTCGGGCAGCCAGTGGCTGTAGGTATTGAGCAGCCAACACGGCGGTTGAGGCAGTCTGGCGTCGGCATAGCGTTGTTGCCATTTTTGCCGGGACATTAGCGGCGCCAAAAAGCCGGTAGCAACAATACCAGCAGCGTGAATATTTCCAGCCGCCCCAGCAACATGGCATAGCAGAGAATCCATTTGCCGGTGTTGCTAACAGTGCTGTAATTCGCGGCCACTTCGCCGAGGCCTGGGCCCATATTATTGATCGACGCGGCCGTTGCCGAGAACGCCGATAAGAAGTCGAGGCCGCAGGCCATCATTGCCAGCGTGATACCCATAAAAGAGATCAAATACACGCCGACAAAACTCCACACGGCGCTGACGACCTTGGCCTCTACGCGCTGTGAACCGATCTTCAATGGAATCACGGCGCTGGGGTGAATCAGCTGCTTGAGCTCTCGAATCCCCTGTTTGGCGACCAGCATGATCCTGACCGCCTTCATACCACCGCCAGTTGAACCGGCGCAGCCACCAATAAACGACAGCATCAACAGGCCGATTGGCAAGAAGCTGGGCCACACCGAGAAGTCGTCGGCGCCAAACCCTGTTGTCGTCGCAATAGACACGGTGTGGAAAATGCCGTTCACCACGCTATCGGGCAAGTCCTGGGTGCCGCTCAGTAATAGGTAGCCGCACACAGAAACCGCGGCGGTCGCCATTACGCCAAGGTAGAACTTGGTTTCGGAGTCCATTAAATAGGTGCGGGGGCTGCGCGCGCGCCAGGCGTGGAAGTGGATGGCAAAGCTCATGCCGGACAACAGCATGAACACGCTGCAAATCATCAAAATTAACGGGCTGTCGAAAAAGCCCATGCTGGCATCGTGGGTTGAAAAGCCGCCGATGGCCACCGTGGAGAAAGCGTGGCAGATCGCATCAAAGGGTGTCATCCCCGCCAGCCAGTAGGCCAGCCCGCAGCTTGCCGTTAGCGCCACGTACATCAGGAACAGCACTTTTGCGGTGCCGGTAATACGTGGCGTCAGCTTGTTATCCTTAACCGGCCCGGGTGTTTCTGCGCGGTAGAGCTGCATGCCCCCGATGCCGAGTATCGGCAGGATCGCCACGGCGATAACGATGATACCAATGCCCCCCAGCCACTGGAGAAATTGTCGGTAGAACAATACCGACACCGGCAGTTCATCGATCCCAACGATTACCGTTGCCCCAGTGGTGGTTAACCCGGAGATCGACTCAAATACCGCCGCGCTAAAGGACAGGCCCGGATTGTCGGCAAGGAAGAACGGCAGCGAGCCAAAAACGCCCAGTACCGTCCAGAATAGCGACACCACCAAAAAACCATCGCGAATGCCTAGGTCGGGCTGCTTGCCCTGGCTGATCAGCCACAGCACCAGCCCGACACTAAAGGTGAGTGCAAAGGCGTAGCCGAAGGCGTGCAGTGCTCCGTCTTGATAGATCGCCGCCAGCGCCGCGGGCAACGCCATGGTCAGACTAAATACCATGAGCAACATGCCGATAATGCGACTTATCGTGATCAGGTGCATGCGCGGTCTCGTTTAGAAGAAGGTGAAGCCGACGGAGAATAGCTTTTCCACCGCCTTAATTTTGCTTTTATCCACCAGGAACAGGATCAGGTGGTCTTCACTGGCTACCGTCAGGTGGCTGTGGGCAATAAGCACCTCGTCGCCGCGAACGATGGCGCCAATGGTCACGCCTTCGGGCAGGTCTATTTCGTCTAGCCGTCGGCCCACTACTTTGGAGGAGCGGCTGTCCCCGTGGGCAATAATTTCCAACGCCTCCGCCGCGCCGCGCCGCAGTGAGTGAACGTTGTAAATATCCCCGCGACGAACGTGGGTAAGCAGGCTGCCGATGGTAATTTGCTGGGGGGAAATTGCTATGTCGATCTCGCCGCCCTGCACCAGATCCACATAGGCCGGGTTGGTGATCAGGGTGACGACTTTTTTTGCGCCCATGCGCTTGGCCAGCAGCGACGACATAATGTTGGCCTCGTCGTCATTGGTCAGCGCGAGAAAAACATCGGTTTCTTCGATATTTTCCTGGGCCAGTAATTCATGGTCCGAGGCGCTGCCGTGCAGCACAATGGCCTTGCGCAACTGCTCTGACAGGGTGCGGCAGCGATCGTAGCTGCGCTCGATAATTTTAACGTTGTAGCGGTTCTCTACGGCGCTGGCAAGCCGCTCACCAATATTGCCGCCGCCGGCAATAATCAGGCGTTTGTAGCGTGTATCTACCCGCCGCAGCTCGCTCATTACCGGCATAACGTTCTTCTTGGCGGCGATAAAAAATACTTCATCGCCGGCTTCAACAACGGTTGTACCGCTGGGCACAATGGCATTCCCGCGGCGGAAGATTGCCGCCACACGCGTGTCGATCTGTGGCATGTGCTCGCGGATTGTCGCCAACTCGTTGCCAACCAGCGGGCCGCCGTAATAGGCCTTAACAGCGACCAATTGCACCTTGCCGTCGGCGAAGTCCAGCACCTGCAGGGCACCGGGGTATTGCAGCAGACGTTTTATATAGCGGCAAACCAGCTCTTCCGGGCTGATAAAAACATCGATGGGAATGGCGTCGCTGCCGAACAATTTCGACTGGCTGGTATAGGAGCTAGAGCGTATGCGCGAGATCTTCGTCGGTGTGCGGTAAAGCGTTGCGGCAACTTGGCAGGCGACCATATTTATTTCGTCGCTGCTGGTCACGGCGATCAGCAGATCCGCGTCTTCGGCCCCGGCGCGGTCGAGTATGTCCGGGTGGGAGGCCGAGCCACACACCGTGCCGATATCCAGCCGGTCTTGCAGCTCTCGCAAACGATCCTGATCTTGGTCGACAACGGTAATATCGTTGTGCTCACTGGCCAGGTTGGCAGCCAGTGTGCCGCCGACCTGGCCGGCACCGAGAATAATGATTTTCATGTCTGTTTTGTCGCCGCCGCAGAATATGCGCCAATTGTGCGTTGTTTAGCCGCTCGGGCTCAAGGGTTAATGCCCTGTTGCCGCTGCTTTTACCAGCTTAGCGTAGAAGAAGCCATCGGCACCCTCATTTGAAGGGAGTAGCTGGCGACCGACTTTTCTATCTATGCCCCACGCCACATCCAATGCTGCACTGTGGGCGTCGTCGTGGCGCTGCAAAAAGTCCGCGATTTGTTGCTCGTTTTCTTCTGGCAGTACCGAGCAGGTGGCGTAAACCAATATGCCACCCGGTGCCAGGCACTGCCACATGGCATCCAGAATGCGGCGCTGCAAGCTAACCAACTCGGGAATATCACTGGCGCGACGGTGCAAGCGAATATCGGGGTTGCGGCGCAACACACCGGTGGCGCTGCAGGGGGCATCAAGCAAAATGCGATCGAAGGCTTGGCCATCCCACCAGGCTTGGGGGTCGGCGGCATCCGCCACGTGGTAGTGGGCGCGAAGGCCCAGGCGCTGCAGATTGTCGGCCACGCGCTCTAAGCGGCCCTCATCAATATCCAGGGCTACCAGTTCCTGTAGCGCCGGTTCCGCTTCCAAAATGGCGCCGCTTTTACCGCCGGGGGCGGCGCAGGCATCGAGTACCCGTTGGCCCGGTTGCAGCTCGAGTAAGCGGGTACACAGCTGGGCGGCCTCATCTTGTACCGACACCGCGCCTGCAAAAAATTCGGGTAGGGCTTCCACACCACAGGGGCTGCTGAGGCGCAGGCCCATAGGCGCGTATTGGCAGGTGGTGGCGTCAATATCGGCGGCGCTTAGTTTCGCCAAATAGGCGTCACGGCTATATTGCTGTTGGTTGACGCGCAGGCACATTGGCGGGTGGGTGTTATTAGCCTCGAACACAGCGCTGGCCTGCTCGGGCCAGGCGCGCGTTATCGCGTTATACAACCAGGCGGGGTGAGCGCTCGCCGCGTCGGCGGGGAGGTCTTTAAACAGTGCTTCGCCGTCGCGTTGGCAGCGGCGCAAAATGGCATTACACAGCCCGGCCGCCCATTTCTTTTTCAGTGTTTTACAGGCTTCCACGGCGCTGCTGATGGCGGCGTGTGGGGGAATGCGAGTAAAAAATAACTGATAGGCGCCGATGTAAATCAGCATTCGTATATCGCTGTCTTTGCGCTTTAAGCCCTTGCTAAAGCAGGGCTTCAGAGCGGCATCGAGCTGCCAGTAGCGCCGCAGCGTGCCGTAGCAAAGCTCGCGATAAAGTGGTCGCTGTTTTTCCGGCAGCGACTTTTCCTGCAGGGGAATTTGGCGGCTCAGTGACTGGCCATCGACGACGGCGACGAGGCAGCGCGCCGCGGCAACGCGAGGGCAGCTCATGCCGCACCCAAGACGGTGCCTACCGAGAAGCGTGCCGCGTGACCATTGAGCACATCGGCGACAGCCATTTGGCGCGCATTGGGCAGTTGCAGTGAGAGAAGTCGCAGGGCGCCCTCGCCACAGGCGACGACGATGCCATGCTTGTCACAGCTGAGAATTTCCCCCGGCGAACCTTCGCCACGGGTTGGCTCCGCCAGCCATACACGCAAACGGTCTTCACCGACGCTGGTGTAGCAAACGGGAAAGGGAATAAATGCGCGAATCTGACGATCTATTTCAGCGGCACTGCGCTGCCAGTTTATCTCGCCTTCTTGCTTGTCGATCTTGGCGGCGTAATTGCTCAGTGCATCATCCTGCACTTCAGGCTGAGCGGTGCCGCTGGCCAGCTGGTTAATAGCGTCTATCAGGGCCGGACCACCCATCTCAGCCAAGAGGTTGTGGAGGCTGGCACTGGTGTCATGGGGACCAATGTCGCAGTGCACTTTGCGCAGCATGTCGCCGGTATCCAAGCC
This sequence comes from Spongiibacter sp. C9W, assembly GCF_057370015.1. Lineage (NCBI taxonomy): Bacteria > Pseudomonadati > Pseudomonadota > Gammaproteobacteria > Cellvibrionales > Spongiibacteraceae > Spongiibacter > Spongiibacter sp. C9W. Next base: position 2,196,733 of record NZ_CM170672.1, on the reverse strand, counting down.
TGCTGCCATTTGCATAATGGTAACGCCGGTTTCGCTGTCGCCTGCTTCAATGGCCCGCTGGATGGGGGCGGCACCGCGCCAGCGTGGCAGCAGGGAGGCGTGAACATTTACGCAGCCCAGTCGCGGTATATCCAATACCGCTTGCGGTAGGATCAGGCCATAGGCGACCACTATCATTAGGTCGGCGCCGAGGGCGGCCAGTGCGTCGCGGTCGGCCTGGTCTTTAAAGTTGAGCGGCTGGTAAACGCTGATTCCGGCTTGCTCGGCAAGTTGTTTAACGGGGCTGGGGCGGGGCTTTTTACCGCGGCCCGCTGGGCGGTCAGGTTGGGTGTATACCGCAACGATGTCGTGGTGGCCGTCGTCCAGCAGTGCCTTCAAATGTTGCGCTGCAAATTCCGGGGTGCCGGCAAATACCAGCTTTTGTGAAGTGGCGGCCACTGCCGTCTCCTATGCCTTGCGTTTGTGTTGTTTTTCCAGCTTTCCGCGAATGCGGTTGCGCTTAAGCGGCGACAGGTAGTCGACAAATAACTTGCCCAACAGGTGGTCGTTCTCATGCTGAATACATACCGCCAGCAGTCCCTCGGGCTCAATTTCGAAAACGTCGCCGTTGCGATCCAGGGCCTTCACGCGAACGTGGCGGGGGCGCTCGACGGTCTCATAGAAGCCGGGTACAGACAGGCAGCCCTCGTCGTACTGGAAGATTTCTTCATCGAGAACGGTAATTTCGGGGTTGATGAACACCAGCGGTTCGCTGCGGTCTTCGCTCACGTCAATGACGACGATCTGCTCGTGTATATCCACCTGGCTGGCAGCCAGACCGATGCCCGGCGCCTCGTACATGGTGTCGAACATATCGTCGATAATCTTGCGAATGCGGTCGTCGACGTTTTCCACGGGTTTGGCGACGGTGCGCAGGCGCGGATCGGGAAATTCGAGAATCTCTAGTACAGCCATAAATGATTGTGACCAAGTTGTCGTGTATGTTGCCCAACTATTGCTACTATAAAGAGTATTCGCAATTGCAGAGCCGTGTATCGGATAGGGTGGCAACGCCTTCTGCTTTTTACAACGATAACAATATGCAGTCGCCGCGACGGCCGACTATTATACCGTGAGAACGGCGGAAATGCCTGATTGTCGCGAACGACCGGGGTGCTACCCCCTTGCTGAGGTCGCTTGAAGGAAAGTGTTATGAGAAAAACTGTGCTGGGCTTGCTGTTTTGTGCGCTACTGAGCGCTGCCCATGCGGGTGATGTTTTGTCACTGAAAGCCGGTCACCCTCAAACCTACGTGGTGAAACGAGGGGATACCCTGTGGGATATCTCGGCGATGTTCCTCGATGACCCCTGGCTGTGGCCCGAGCTGTGGTACTACAACCCCCAGGTTGAAAACCCTCATCTTATTTACCCCGGCGACCTGCTTAAGTTGATGTGGGTGGACGGCAAGCCGGTACTGGTTCGCAACCCCGAGCCGCGCGACGCGGTGGTGAAATTGACGCCGCAGATGCGGATTTCCGATGTCAGCGATGCGATTCCCGCGATCCCCCTGGACGTGATTGCCCCCTTCTTAACGCGCAGCCGCGTTGTCGACGAGGGCGAGCTTGAGTCAGCGCCCTATGTGCTGGCGGGCAAGCGCGGCAATATCGTCGCGGGTGCCGGCGATGAAATTTTGGGTCGCGGCGATTTTGAGGATGCCAAAAATTTCGGTATTTACCGCCGGGGTAAAGTGTATGTGGATCCGCGCAGCCGCGAGCTGTTGGGGGTTGAGGCGATCGACATCGGCACCGCCCACCTACTGCATACCGAGGGCGATATCTCCACCCTGGCACTGAATCGCAGTACGCAAGAAATTCGCCGAGCCGACCGCTTTTTACCGCTGGAGTCGCGCCAGCTCACCGCGCGCTTTGAACCCCAGGCCCCAGACCAAGACACCCGCGGGTCAATCATTGCTGTCGAGGGTGGTTTAACTCAAATTGGCAGTATGGATGTCGTGACCTTGAACCTCGGTGAGCGAAATGCGATCGAGGCAGGCGATGTTATGGCGATTTACACCACGGGTGTGATGGTTCGCGATCCCCTGACGGGCGAGCGCCTGCAGGCACCAGATGTGCGCGCGGGAATCCTAATGGTGTTCCGCGTGTTCGATAAAGTTAGCTATGCGCTGGTCCTGAAGGCCGAGCAAACCTTAAAGGTTGGCGACAAAGTTCGTAACCCCTAACTACTCCCCCGCGTAGCCTTGCGCTGCGCGGGCCATTGTCGGCAAGGATGCAGACCATGGACGCTGATGCCCTTCTTTGGCTGCTGATTCAGCAGCATTTGACTATCCCCCCTGCGCAACTGCGCGCCTTGATGAGCCTGGCAGGACAACCCCGTCGCTTGGCGGAAATTTCTGCGGACGAGGTTCAGCAGTTTGTCGTGCAGCGCTACGGCGAAGAGGCCCGCAGTGAACAGCTGCTGAGCGCGCCGATGCGTGACCGTATCGCCGGGGTACTAAGCGATAGCAACGCCCTCGCCGCACTGGCGGAGCAACACGCTCATTGCGAGTTGGTTTGCCTGACCGATGAAGACTACCCCTTGCTTCTAAGCGAGATTGTCGACCCACCACCAATCGTATTTATGAGGGGGCGGCGAGAGCTGCTGCAGAGCATTATGATTGCGGTGGTGGGGAGTCGTCGCCCCAGCCGCCGTGGTGAGCAAGATGCGCATGCCTTTGCCCAGGCCTTGTCTGCGCACGGCATTACGGTGGTTAGCGGTATGGCAATGGGGGTCGATGGCGCGGCCCATACCGGCGCCATGCAGGAAGCGGCAGCGTCTGTAGCGGTGCTGGGTTGCGGAGTGGACATCTGCTATCCGCGACGCAACAAGGCGCTCTATGACGCGATGGTTGAGGGCGGGCTTGTGCTGTCCGAGTACCCTCTGGGCAGCCCGCCCCTGCCCCATCAATTCCCGCGTCGAAATCGCATTATCAGTGGGATGAGCCTCGGGGTTTTGGTCATTGAAGCGGCAATCAAAAGCGGTTCGCTAATCACTGCGCGCCAGGCCTTAGAGCAGAACCGCGAGGTGTTTGCCCTGCCTGGCTCGATACACAGTCCGGCCAGTCGCGGCTGCAATGCCTTGATTCGCCAAGGGGCAAAGTTGGTCGAGACCTTAGAGGACATTGTCGAAGAACTCCCCTGCTTACCGCCGGGGCTCGCGGGTGCCGTACTGGAGAGCCCTGAGGCTGAGCCGCCTGCGTTGCTGGCGCTGTTAGAATTTGCGCCGCTTACTTTGGACCAGCTGGCCGCGCGCAGCACCCTGCCGGTAACGGAGTTGCTCAGCGCGCTGGGCGAATTAGAGCTGGCGGGCTGGGTTGAGCAGTGTAGCGGTGGTTGGCAACGCTGCCGCTAAGTTGCAAAGCCGTTCGCCTTTGGGTACTTTTGCCGCGTCTTCCGCTGCCGGCGCCCCACTGCTGGCCTTTGCCTGTGCAGGGTCTTGCTTATCATGACAGAACTATCCCGTTATCGATTGCGCTATGCTGCCGACCTACTGCGTGCTGGTGGTGTCGTTTGTCACCCCACCGAAGCTGTCTGGGGGCTGGCATGTGTGCCAGAGAATGCCGCCGCGGTGGCGCGGATTTGCACCTTAAAGCGGCGCGACCCCGAAAAAGGTCTATTGCTGGTTACCGATAGCGTCGATCGCCTTCAGACATTGTTGGCGCCGCTGCCTGACTCGCGGCGCGAAGCGGTATTAGAGAGCTGGCCCGGCCCCTATACCTGGGTGATTCCCGATGAAGGCTTTGCTCCCAGTTGGGTGAGGGGGCGCTTTAGCAGCGTCGCGGTAAGAGTGACTGACCATCCCCTCACCGCTGCCTTGTGCAAGGCGGTGGGTGGATGTTTGGTGTCTACCTCCGCTAACCCGGCATCACTGGAGCCTGCTCGCAGCCAACAACAGGCAGAGCGGTATTTTGCCGGCGCTGTAAACTACTATTTGCCCGGTCGCCTCGGTGGCCGCCGTCAACCCAGCTGTATTCGCGATGCGCTTAGCGGCGACACGCTGCGTTCAGCCTAGGAGCATCACATGAGCAGTATCGATATCGCCGCCGTTAAGCAGTATCTCCTGGACCTGCAGGACCAAATTTGCGCCGCCATTGAGCAATGCGATGGCGGTGCCCGCTTTGTCGAAGACAAGTGGGAGCGGGGTCGCAGTCGAGTGATGACCGACGGCGCCCTGATCGAAAAAGGCGGGGTAAACTTCTCCCACGTGCAAGGCGACTCGATGCCCGCCAGTGCAACGGCGCACCGGCCTGAACTGGCGGGGCGCAGTTACCAGGCGATGGGGGTGTCGCTGGTTATTCACCCCCTCAACCCCTATTTGCCAACCAGCCATGCCAATGTGCGATTTTTTGTGGCAGAAAAAGCCGGAGAAGAGCCGGTTTGGTGGTTTGGTGGCGGCTATGACTTAACGCCCTACTACGGTTTTGAAGAGGACTGCGTACATTGGCACCAAGTGGCCTTTGACGCTTGCAAGCCTTTTGGCGAAGACGTTTATCCCCGCTATAAACAGTGGTGTGATGACTATTTTTACCTGAAGCACCGCGACGAGGCGCGCGGCGTTGGTGGCTTATTTTTCGACGACCTTAACGAGGGCGGCTTCGAACGCTGCTTCGCCTTTATGCAGGCCGTGGGAAATTCGTACACGGATGCCTATCTGCCCATCCTGGAGCGCCGCCGTGACACGCCCTGGGGCGAGCGCGAACGAGCGTTCCAGCTCTATCGTCGAGGCCGCTATGTAGAGTTCAATCTGGTTTTTGACCGCGGCACCTTGTTTGGTTTGCAAAGCGGTGGCCGCACCGAGTCGATTCTGATGTCACTGCCACCGCTGGTGCGATGGGAGTACAATTGGCAGCCAGACGAAGGCAGCGCCGAGCAGGCGCTGTACACGCAGTTTTTGCCCCCTCGGGATTGGTTGGCCCAGTAATGATGGATGCAGTGGATCAGTACGCCGTATTTGGTAACCCCATAAAACACAGTCGTTCCCCGCAAATTCACGCGGCGTTTGCCGAGCAAACCGGGCAGGCACTGCACTATCGGGCGCATAAGGTTGAGCTGGGGCGTTTTGCCGAAGTGGCATCGGAGTTCTTTCGCAATGGTGGCCGCGGGCTAAATATCACCGTGCCCTTCAAGCTGGATGCCTTCGAATTTGCCGACGAGCTCAGTGGCCGTGCGCGCCGCGCCGGGGCCGTGAATACGCTGGCGCGTGGCGAGGACGGCCGTATCTACGGCGACAATACCGACGGCGTGGGTATGGTGCGCGATATCAACGACAATCTCGGCTGGCCAGTGGCGGGTAAGCGAATTTTGGTGCTTGGCGCCGGCGGTGCAGTGCGGGGAATACTCGGCCCGCTGTTAAAACAGCGCCCCGATGAATTGGTGGTTGCGAACCGCACCCTGGAAAAAGCCGAGGCCCTGGCCGAGTTGTTTGCTGAACTGGGGCCCGTGAGTGGGCAGCCTTTCGAAGCCTTGCCGGGCCGCCAGTTCGATTTAATTATCAATGGTACCAGCGCTAGTTTGAGTGGCGATTTGCCGCCGCTGCCCTCCCACATACTCAGCAATGAAGGCAGTGCCTACGATATGATGTACGGCGCTGAGCCCACCCCGTTCATGCGTTGGGCGGCGGCTGAAGCAGCCTGGGCGGTATCAGACGGGCTGGGCATGTTGGTCGAGCAGGCCGCGGAGTCATTTTGCATTTGGCGAGGCGTTCGCCCTGATACACGGCCAGTCATTGAGTTGATTCGCCAATCCCTTTCTCACTGAAAATTGCTTTGCGGGCCCTTGTTGTATGCTGTTGATCCTGACAACCCTCATCCTTGGTTTGGTTATTCTGGTATGGAGTGCCGACAGGTTTGTTATCGGCGCGTCGGCGACGGCGTCGATTTTGGGTGTGTCGACCCTGGTGGTAGGTATTTTGGTGGTGGGGATTGGTACCTCTGCACCGGAAATGCTGGTCTCGGCAATGGCCGCCGCTGACGGTCAGTCGGGGCTGTCGGTGGGGAACGCGCTGGGATCGAATATCACAAATATCGCGCTGATTCTCGGCCTGACGGCGCTGTACATCCCGCTGCGCGTGCAAAGCAAGTTGATAACCCGAGAAATCCCCCTGCTGCTGCTGGTGATGCTGGGCGGCTATTTTTTGCTGCGCGATGGTGAGCTTAATGTTACGGATGGCTGCATACTACTGGGCGGGTTTTTAGCGGTAGTGTTGCGGCAACTGTGGGAAGCCAAGCACAGCCGCGGCGATGCCTTGGAGGCCGAGTACGCCGAAGAAATTCCCAAGGATATGTCGCTGCCCGTTGCCCTGGGCTGGCTGTTAGTCGGCCTGATTTTACTGATGGCATCGGCGCGCATGCTGGTGTGGTCCGCGGTGGAGTTGGCGCAAATATTCGGTGTTAGCGATTTGGTGATCGGCCTAACGGTGGTGGCCATTGGTACCAGTTTGCCCGAGTTGGCGGCGTCGGTCGCTGCGGCGCGCAAGGGCGAGCACGACATTGCCATTGGCAATGTGATCGGTTCAAACCTATTTAACTTGCTGGGGGTGATGGCGCTGCCCGGTGTGATTGCGCCCGGCGCCATTGATATGGCGATCGTCGACCGCGATTACCCGCTGATGTTGATGCTAACAGCGGGCTTCTACCTCGTTGCCTTCGGTCCGCGTCGGGCCCCGGAAATCCGCCGCTACGAGGGCGGGCTGCTGTTGTCGGTATACCTTGCCTATCTGGCTTATCTACTCGTCGACACCGGCGCTATCAGTTTCTAATTCAGCGATTTGGCGATCTTTTAGCTTGCTGTAGTTTGCCGAGCTGTAGCAGAAATAGCGCATTTCCTTTTCGCTCAGCGGCCGGGCAGCTTTAGCGGGGCTGCCGACATAGAGGTGACCACTGGCAAGCCGCTTCCCAGGCGGTACCAGGCTGTTGGCCGCTACCACGACATCGTCTTCGATAATTGCGCCGTCCATGACGATGCTTCCCATGCCGATCAATACTCGACTGCCAATTTCGCACCCGTGCAGCGTCACGCTGTGGGCAACAGTCACGTCGTCTCCAATGCGCAGCGGATATCCGTCGGGGTTGTAGGGGCCAGCATGGGTGATGTGTAACACGCTGTTGTCCTGAATGCTGCAGCGCTCGCCGATATGAATGCTGTGCATATCGCCGCGAACGGTGCTTTGCGGCCAAATGGAACTGTCGCGACCAATGTGGACATCGCCGATGACAACGGCACTGGGGTCGATAAATACCCCCTCTTCCAACTGAGGTTGATGACCCTCAAAGCGGCGGGTGTAGTTCTCGGCGCGGTAGCCCATTGCAATGATCCTCGAAGCACTGACGAAAGATCTATTGTAGCGAGCCGGGTGGTCGGCGAACATGCTTTCTGGCCCAGCCTGGGCCTGCGATCTGTTAAGCTAGGGCTTGTTCATTTTTTTGATCATGTGAGTGCTTATTCATGTATGCAGAGCAATCTCTTCCGGAATTTTCTCAATTGCGACCGGCCGATTATCCCGCCCAGTGCGAGGAACTGCTTAATCGCAGCCGCGCCGATGTTGCAGGCCTGTTAGCCAGCGATACGCCGCTCAGCTGGCAATCGCTCATGCAGCCGCTGGAAGAGATCAACGATCGCATTGAGCAATTCTGGGCACCCTTGAGCCACCTTCATGCGGTGATCAGCGGTGATGCCTGGCGCGATGCCTACAATAAGTGCTTGCCTCTGTTGACGGCTTACAGCAGTGAGATGGGTCAGAATCGCCCCCTTTATGAGCGCGTGAAGGCGCTGTCAGAGAGTGACGAGTTTCAGCAGCTATCATTTGCTCGCCAGAAGGCGGTGGAAAACATGCTGCGCGATTTCACGCTGTCCGGGGTTGCTCTGGATGGTGACGAAGCCACTCGCTTTAGTGAAATACAGCAGCGACTCAGTGAGCTGTCGACCGCCTACTCCAACCATGTACTGGATGCCACAGACGGTTGGGAAAAGTTTGTCGCTGATGCGGAGTCGCTCGCCGGTGTGCCGGAGTCGGTGCTGGATAACCTCGCCGCTGCCGCAACGGCGGCGGGCCAAAAAGGTTATCGCTTGAGTTTGGACATACCGAGTTATTTGCCGGTAATACAGTACTGCGACAACCGGGAGATCCGCCGTGAGCTCTACGAGGCCTACGTGACCCGCGCTTCTGCGCAGTCACCAAGCGGCGCCCAGTGGGACAACGGCCCGCTGATGGTGGAGATATTGCAATTGCGTGCCGAGCAAGCGCGCCTGTTGGGTTTTGACAGTTACGCTGAAAAGTCATTGGCGAGCAAAATGGCGCCGTCATGTGATGCGGTGCTGGGTTTTCTGTCGGAGTTGGCGACTGCCAGTAAACCCGTGGCCGAGCAGGAGCTGAAAGCATTGCAGGCCTTTGCCGCCGAACAGGGTCAGCACGAGCTCGAGGCGTGGGATGTACCCTACTTTAGCGAAAAGCTGCGGGAGGCCCGCTACGCCGTGTCTCAGGAAGAGCTGCGTCCCTATTTCCCGGTGGAGCGTGTGCTCGAAGGCTTATTCAAGGTAACGGGTGAGTTGTTCGACCTGGATATTGTCGAGCAAGAGGCACCACTCTGGCACGACGATGCGCAGTGTTTCGCGCTGCGTCGTGGCGGCGATACCATTGCGGAGTTCTATCTCGACCTATACGCCCGCGCCAATAAGCGTGGCGGTGCGTGGATGGCAGACTGCCGGGGGCGGCGGATGCTTGGCGATGGCAACATGCAGCGCCCCGTTGCCTTTTTGGTGTGCAACTTTACGCCGCCGAGTGCCGACCGCCCTTCGTTATTGACCCACAATGAGGTGACGACGCTTTTCCACGAGTTTGGTCACGGCCTTCACCACATGTTAAGCCAGATAGACTGCCTCGCCGTATCCGGAATAAACGGAGTGGCTTGGGATGCCGTAGAACTACCCAGTCAGTTCTTGGAAAACTGGTGCTGGGAAAAATCCGTGATTCCCGATATCTCCGGTCACTACCAAACCGGTGAGCCGCTGCCCGAGGCCTTGTTGGAAAAGCTGCTGGCGGCGAAAAACTTTCAGTCGGGTATGCAGATGCTGCGCCAGATAGAGTTTGCACTGTTTGATTTCCGTCTGCATATGCAGGCGGATATTGTCAGTGAGTCGCAAATCGATGCCCTGATGGCTGAGGTGCGCGACCAGGTTGCGGTGTTGCGTCCGCCGGCGTTTAACCGTTTTCAAAACAGTTTTTCGCATATTTTTGCCGGTGGATACGCCGCGGGTTATTACAGTTACAAGTGGGCCGAGGTGTTGTCTGCGGACGCCTTTTCGCTGTTTGAAGAGCGCGGCGTGATGGACAGAGATACCGGTTTGCGGTTCCGCAAGGTGATATTGGAACAAGGCGGTGCGCGTGATGCGGCGCTGCTATTTACTGAGTTTCGTGGGCGAGAGCCTGCCAATGACGCGCTACTGCGGCACAGCGGCATCGCGGTAAATACAGGAGGGGCCACGCATGGCAACGGAGTTTAAACCCAGGCGTTTTATTGCGGGGGCGGTGTGCCCCAAGTGCGCTGAGATGGATAAAACCGTGATGTATCGCGTCTCAGAGGTTGAGCAAGTGCGCGAGTGTATTCGCTGTGGCTTTAAAGAGTCGATCCGCGACGATGACGTTGCGGTCAACGAGCCGCCGACCCGTGTTAATCAACCCCGGGCTGGCGAAGCACCGCTCGCTCATGAAGATGAAGTAAGAGTCGTTTCCATCCTCGACCCCAAGGCCAAGCCTGAGCGCCGCGATCACTGAGATTGGTAATATCCACGCTTCGCGGAACGCATTTCAGTAATGCTTATCTATACTGTTATGTAAGCGGTCTAGGCCGCCTGAAATGGTTCGCGGAGGTAACATGATGTTGGAGCTGCTGCCAATACCTTCTTCCCATGTAATTGGGGTAAAGGTGTCTGGCAAGGTAAATCACGACGACATGGCGGAAATCTATGACGCCGTTGAACACAAGCTGGAAAACGAGGAATACCTCGGTATTTATATCGAGTTAGAGCATTTCAAAGGCTTCACCTTGCGTGGCCTGCTAAAAGAAATGCGATTGCTCGCGCGCTTTTTCAAACATATTACCCGCACAGCATTGGTCGGTGAGCCGCGCTGGTACAGCCGTGGCGCGCAGCTGATTACCCACTGGATGCCCAATGCAGAGATTGAGCACTTCACGGAAATTCAGCGTGATGAAGCGTTGATCTGGGTAAGTGAGCGCGATGCCGGTGCGTTCTCTGGCTGATGCGGCGACGCATTAGTCGCCGTTAAAGCCGCATTCCTCAGCGCGACGTAATATGTCTCTCCAGCTGACAATGCCGACGGTTAGCTGCGCGCTATCCACAATGGGGATGCAGGCAATATCGTTGCGGTTAAAGGCGGCAATGGCGGCGTGAACATCGTCGTCAGGTGCCAGGCATAGCAGCTGCCTGCGCATGATCTGGTGGGCGTGCTTATTGAGGGTTGCCTGGTCTTTAGGCAGTTCCGCCATGGTGCCGATGTTTGGACTGATGGCGGCGGCAAGATCCCGTTGAGAAATACTCCCCCTAAGCTTTCCGCCCTCCACCACCAGCAGGTGGTGGAACCGGGTCTTCATAAACAACTCTCGCACGGTGCTCAAACGGTCGTCACTTTCAACGGTAACGACCGGTGAGGCCATAATATCGCGCAGTTTCATATTCGCCCTCCCTGTATGGAATGGCGTTAGCCATCCACAACATCAAAGCGTAATCCAGCGTAGCTTTCTAAGCGACCCTGCAGTGTGGTGCCCATGCTGCTCGCCGGTGTCCAGATGCCGCCACCGCATTGCTTGGCATCGATGTCGCGCGCCAAACACAGTGCAGCTTGAGAGATCATTTTGGCGGTTGAGCCATAGCCGGGGTCGCGGTCACCGGTCACCTTGCACTGCAGTTTGCTGCTGCCGTCTTCAAGTGCGTAGAAGCGCATATCAAAGAAGCCATTCAGTTGGTCTTCAGGGCTGGGGCCTTCGCCCGGCGCGGGAAGAAGCTTTTCCAGCAGCCAGCGGCTGGGTTTTATCGCTGCGCCAACCATGAATGCGGCCAGGCCGCTACCAATACCGTAGGCGCTGAGGCGTCCGGACAGCCCCTTGCCCGTGAGCATGGTTTCTTCATAGCGAAAATTTTCGCCATATTTGGAGGCAAGTAAGGCATTGCTGCGGTGAACCACGCGGGTGTTGATTGCCGCCATGATGAAGGGTGACATCCATCGCCCGGTAACGGGGTCGTGTTCGGCCAGGCCTGGGTTGCGTTGACGAGCACTGTAGGACGCGTCGGTAGCAATTAGATAGGGGTCGGCCATTTGCTTGCGCAGCGCTGGGTCCTTGGAGGCTTCTTTCATTACGTTGAGTAAGCTGGCGAAGGTGCCGCCAGACAAGCCACCCTTGGCAGCTTTTACGCGCATACGAATGTCGCTGCTCGGTTTGCCGTGGCGTTGCTCGAATTGCTGCTGCGTGAAGAGGACGCCGAGGTCGGAGGGTATGGAGTCAAAGCCGCAGCAATGTACGATACGCGCGCCGGATTGTTGGGCGGTGGTTTGGTAGCGATCCACCATTTGACGAATCCAGTGCACCTCGCCAGTCAGGTCGCAGTAGTCGGTGCCAGTCTCGGCGCAGACCTTTACTAGAGGCTCGCCGTAAAGCGCGTAAGGGCCAACGGTGCTGAGAACAACACGGGTTTTTTCAACGAGCTGGCGCAGTGATGCCTCGTCGTTTGAGTCTGCCAATATAATGTCCGGCTTCTCGCCGCTCAGCGCATCGCGGGTTGCCTGCAGTTTACTCTCGCTCCGCCCCGCCATTGCCCAGCGTAAGGGCGTGTCTTCGCTTTGGTAGGTGCTCAAGTATTCGCAGATAATCTGACCAACGAAACTGCTGGCGCCAAAGACGATGATTTCATATTGGGTTTCGCTCACGTAGCACTCCTTATCAAGATGCATGTGTCCACCGCGGAACGGCAGTGTTGTTATATAGCTTGTGTTTGACTCGGTGCAGAGCTGCTGCCGAGGACTGTAACTATCAAACGGTAATGAATAGGCACTAGTGTAGCTGGGGCGATGCGACTTACCATGATCTCCGATGTCTGGTTGCGAAGTCGTTAGCGCAGGTAGTGAGGGGTGTCTTGCCGGCAGTGGTGGCGATCATCGGGGTCGAGTATTTTGTCGCACTCTTGCAGGGCCCACTCTCGTTGTTGATCGTACTGACCGCTGCCACAGGCGCCGAGTATGGCGCACAGGGCGGCGGTGGTGAGCGCTTGAGCGGCGGTCATTGAGAGTCGCAGTGTGCGCGGTTTTCCCAAAGCGCACTCAAGATGGCACTGCGGGTAATCAAGCCGAGAAGTTTGCCGTCTTCAATCACTGGGTAGAGTTTGGGTTTGTTCTTACCCATATTTTGCGCGAGGTCGACAATATTCTGTTCGGCTTCGACGGCAAGCACCTCGTTGTGCATGACATCGTCAACGTTCGGCACGCCTTCACAGTGGTAGCTGCTGACCAGCATAGAATGGATGCAATCCTGTTCAGAGACGAAGCCGACAACGCGGTCGTTATCGTCTAATACGGGCAGGCCCATAACCCGGCTGCGCAATAGGGTGTCGACGACTTCCCCCAGTGGTGTGTGCATGCGCACAAAGGGTGCGGGGCTGGTCATGATGTCACGGACGCGAATACTGTTGCTCATTGTACTTCCTCCATTTGTGAACACTATACGCCCCTAGCTAAGCTGCTGTCAGTGTTTAGATGGGGACAAAGAGCGACGATTCAACGCCGCCCTAGTCAGTGAGGGTGCCGTCGCGATAGTCGCGCAGCGCTTGCTCAATTTCCGCGTTGCTGTTCATCACAAAGGGGCCGTATTGCACCACCGGTTCGCCAATGGGTTTACCGGCTATCAACAGCGCGCCGCTACCTCGCTCGCCATCAAGTATTACGCTGTCGCCTGGGCTGAGTAGCGCTGCGGTTCCAGCACTAATACGCTCCCCGCCGATTTCCAGGCTGCCGTCATAGCAGTACACTGCGGCGTTGTGACTAGCAGGCAGGCCAAGCTTAAGTGCCTGCGTCGACGTAAAGCGGATGTCGGCGTAGACCGGTTGGGTACTGTATTGCTGCTCATCTACGCCGTTAACGTAGCCCAAGCTGTGCCCGCTGGGCAGCGCAAGTTCTCCGGCGATATGATGGAGAGAGAAACCTTCACCGTGATACACCGGAATGCGCGCTGAGTTGATGTCTTGATACACAGCCGGTCGCATTTTCTCATCAGCCGGTAAGTTCACCCATAGCTGAAAGCCGCGCAGCAAACCCTCGCGCTGCTGAGGCATTTCCGAGTGAATCACTCCCCGCCCGGCCGTCATCCACTGCACATCTCCCGGCCCGAGGTTGCCTTCATTTCCCATATGGTCGCGGTGTTGCATGTTTCCGGCGAGCATGTAGGTCACGGTTTCAAAGCCGCGATGAGGGTGGGCGGGAAACCCCGCAATGTAGTCCTCTGCGCGGTCGGAGTAGAACTCATCGAGCATTAGAAAGGGGTCTATGCGATCTCCGGGGCTGCTGCCCAGGCTACGCTTGAGGCTGACCCCCGCGCCATCGCGGGTGTCGCGAGCGGTAATACGGCGAGTAACGGTTCGCTGTGTCATACCTAACTCCTCACTCTAAATTTAAGAGGCGTGTTTAAACATCGCCTCGCGGGCGTGCTGCCTGGCTTGGTCGGCGGTTTCTGGTCCCATGTTTAGCCCTTCGGCGTAAATGAAGTGGATAGACTCAATGCCCATAAGGCCGAAAATATGGCGCAGATAGGGGCTCTGGGTATCCATTGCGGTGCCGACATACTGGCCACCGCGGGCCGCAAAAATGTGCACGGGGCGGTCATGGAGCAAACCCTGCGGGCCATTTTCTGTATAGCGGAAGGTCTCCCCTGCCCGGGCAATATGGTCGATCCACGCCTTAAATGTTGACGGTACGCCCAAGTTGTACAGGGGCATTGCAATGACGATTTCGTCGGCGCTGCGGACTTCTGCAATGAGCGCGTCGGACTGTTCCGCGATGGCAGACTGCTCTGCTGAGCGGTTTTCTGGCGCAGTGGTCAGTGCGGCGAAGCGCTGTGCGTCCAGGTGAGGCAATGCCTGGGCGTGCAGGTCGCGGTGGATCACGTTGATTGACTCGCCTTGGGCGCGCCGGCCCGCGATGAACTCTTGTGCCATTTGGCTGGAATGTCCCTGTTCGCCTGACAGGCTGCTGCTGATGTAGAGAATATTAGGCATGGTGCCTCCCGTTGCTACGTGTGGTGAGTTGCGATGGGAGTAGTTAACTATTGATTTAATTGTTTAAAAAGCGCAATTTTAGCGGCTAAACAATCGAATAAGTTGATGTATTATGCGCGGACCTCGAACGAATCTCGACCAGTGGCACTGTTTTATGGCGGTAGTGGATGAGGGGAGCTACTCCAGAGCGGCGGAAAAATTACACAAGAGCCAGTCGGCCGTTACCTATGCAATTCAAAAGCTTGAAGAGCAACTGGCGGTCGCCCTGTTTGAAATAAAGGGTCGTAAAGCCGAGTTGACCGACGCCGGACAGCTTTTTTACCGCCGCGGCCGCGCCCTGCTCGATGAGGCGTTGCGGGTGGAGGCGTCTGCCGTAACCCTCGCCCAGGGCTGGGAGCCACAGCTGCGGATTGTCAGCGACGCGTTGTTCCCGCAAACCGCTATGTTGGATTGCCTCGAGCAGCTGGCCATAGAGTGCCCCGAAACGCGCCTGGAGTGCGTGGAAACGGTGCTCAGTGGCGCCGAGGAAGCGCTGCTTGAACAGCGGTGTGACCTCGCGATCACGGGCATTGTACCGCCGGGCTTTTTGGGCGACCCGCTGCTGAGAGTCCGGTTCATTGCCGTCGCACATCGCGACCATGCCCTGCACCAGCTTGACCGAGCGCTGAGTTACCAGGACCTGCGTGCCCATCGTCAGGTTGTGGTGCGCGACTCCGGGGCGAGACGTCGCAGGGACTCCGGGTGGCTCGAGGCCGCGCAGCGCTTGACGGTGAGTCGAATCGATTTTTCAGTGCAAGCCGTGTGCCGGGGGGTGGGCTTTGCTTGGTTGCCTGAAGTTGTGATTCAAGAACCGCTCAACAGCGGGTTACTCAAGCCGCTGCCGCTGAACGAGGGTCGCGAACGTTTCGCCGAACTCTTCATTGTATTGCCAGAGCGGGAGCTGGCAGGCCCCGCAGCGCGGCGGGCCGAGGCGTTAATAAAAAACGCCGCGGCCGCGTTGACCTGCGATCGCCAACGCTGATGCGCAATTAGTTCGACGCGATGATCTGCGTGTTGTGGCGTTGGGCTAACGCATTGAAGGCGCTTGCGTAATCCTCTAGGCGATCAACGGCGTAGTTATACACGAACGGATCAGAGCCTGTGCAAGACTCCAAACGTGCACTGGCGCTAGTCAAATAACTATCAACGCTGTCGCGCAAGTCTGCCAGGCGCTCCAGATTGTTGGTATCGCTAGCGGGCAGCGCTGGCGCACCCATTATCGCGGCCAGGGCGCAGGCCGCTTGGCTTCCCGCTGAAAAAGTCGCCAAGCTAGTGAAAAGAGCAACGAGAGGGAAAACTTTCATTTTTAAAAACCTCAGAGTACGGGCATGTCTGTTGGATCGCATGCTACCAAACGAAACAAATTTTGTAACAGTGGTTACGCCCGGTTTTTCTGTTTGGATGAGGTTTTGTTGATTTATCACAAAAAGTTAATGAAATTCAGCAAATGTGCTTGCATCTTTATTGGAGTGAAGTGTTACCGCTAGGTGTGCTGTACTTCCAGCGTTTTTCTGAGAATAACCAGAAGAAACACGCGGCCAACGTCAGGCCGCGTGTGGCATTGAAGGCTGCAAAGGCCAGCCAGAGGCCGTGGTTGCCCCAGGACGTGCATGCCCACCACAGTGGCAGGTACACAACAAATACGCTGAACAGCATGCAGTACTGCATGGCGCCGGTGCGCAGCGCCCCGATAAAAATGCCGTCGTAACAATAACTGGCCACGCTTAGCAGTGGCAGCGCGATCAGCCAGGGGTAGTAGTGGTTGGCGGTGGCCTGAACATCAGCGATGCTGGTCATCAGTGACAGGATGAGTGGTTTGCCGGTGGCGAGGATCAGGCTCGCCGACAAGGCAGAATACAATGACCAGCGGCCACAGGTTTTACAAACCTCCAGAAAGGCGCCCCTGTCGGCCTGTTTGTAAGCGCGGCCGGCTAGCGCTTCTGCCGCATGGGCGAAGCCGTCCATACCGTAGGCGGCGGCCAGTGCGAGCTGCATTAAAATTGTGTTGGCCGCCAAAATCACTTCGCCGTGTTTGGCTCCCTGGGCGGTAAAGAAGCTGAAACTGAATAATAGTGCGGCGGTGCGAACAAGAATTTGTGCATTGGCGCTCAGCAGGCGCCGCATCGGCATGCCTCTTTTCAGACTATTGAGCAGGCCCCGTCGTATGGCGCTACCAAGGGGCTGTCGAACGGCATAGAGGCCGAGGGTGAAACCAGCGTATTCGCTGATAGCGCTGGCGATTGCGGCGCCCTCACTGGCCATGTTCAGGCCGACAATCAGCAACAAATCCAAAAAGATGTTCAGGATGTTGGTAAACAGGGCAATTGCCAGTGGCCAGCGTGCTTGCTGTTGCCCGAGTAGCCAGCCGGTGATTGCGTAGCTGGCAAGCACGGCCGGCGCACTGATTAGGCGGATCTGCAAATAGCTGTCGGCCAGTGGCCGTAAATGGCCCTCTGCATTCATTAAGGTCAGGCCGGGCGACCGCAATGCTGGCGATATCAGCCAAACTACGCTGCCGAGCGCCAGGCCTAGTAGTACGGCTTTGATTAGTAGGCTGTCGCTATGCTCAAGGCTTTGGGCGCTGGCGCCGGTGGTGCCCATGCGCAGGAAGCCGAAGGTCCAGTAGCACAGTGACAGAATGCTTGCGCCGATCGCCACGGCGCTGAGGTGACGGCTGTCAGCAAGGTGGCCGAGCACGGCGGTGTCGACCAAGCCGAGTAGTGGCACTGATAAGTTGGCGAGAATCATTGGCCAGGCTAGCGACCAAATTTTCGCATTCAAGGGTGTGGCTGTGGGGGTGTTGGACATGTTTCTGGTATCTCGGCGTTGCCGCAAGTGTAATCGGCTGGCGCGGATGTGCACAGCTGCGGTGCATCTCACCGCCTATTTTTTAAACGGTGCGGCTTTTCTCATTGCCTATATCTAGTGGTGTGCGCTGGGTAATAATGCTCTAACTGGTATATTTTCACGGACTGCGCGTTAATTTGGCGCCCCGGTGAGCGCGTCCTTCGGTGTTTCGGAGTAGCCTTGCTGGTTTCTTCAGGTTTATAATTGCGGCGTTTTGTCGCACCCAAAGCTATTTCGGTGTGGGCAAGCGCGCAATTTCGGGGGGAGTGACGTTGCTTGGCGGTGGGCCAGGGCAGCGTTTTTGCGTCCGTACAGCTGTTCTGACCGTGAGTTCGCAACTGCGTTCCATATATAAGAAAGCGTCTAGCGTGTCTGCCTGTCGTCGATCGGCGAAGGGATTCTTATAACTTATACGGAGACACGGGAGATGTATCAACAAGCGAAACGGCTGTATAAGCTGGCGCTTTGTCCTGTGCTGATGCTGCTTAGCCTGCTTAGTACTGGCGCATGGGCGACGGAGGGTAACCCCCAGCGTTGGCAAACAAATATGACGCCGGGCGTAACGGAAGTTGGTGCCAAAATCTACGATCTGCACATGTTTGTGTTTTGGGTGTGTGTGGTAGTAGGCATTATCGTCTTTGGCGTGATGTTCTACTCGGTTTTTGCCTATCGCAAAGAGCGTCACGAAGAACCAGCCACTTTCCACGAAAACACTAAGTTGGAAATCGCATGGACCGTCGTGCCATTCCTGCTGTTGATCGTTATGGCTGTGCCTGCGACCAGCACCCTGATTGAAATTTATGACACCGATGATGCAGAGCTCGACGTTCTGATCACCGGCTATCAGTGGAAGTGGAAGTACGAGTACATTAATCCCGAAGGCGACAATGTCAGCTTCTTCTCTAACCTGCTGACTGACAAAGCTGAAATCGGTAACACCGAAGCCAAGGGTTCGAACTACTTGATCGAAGTAGATGAGCCGCTGGTGATTCCGGTTGATACCAAAGTTCGCTTCCTCGTCACTGCAAACGACGTGCTGCATGCGTGGTGGGTACCTGCACTGGCCGTTAAGCGTGATGCGATTCCGGGCTTCATCAACGAGGCGTGGACCAAGCCGACTGAAACCGGTGTATACCGCGGCCAGTGTGCCGAGCTGTGTGGTCGCGATCACGGCTTTATGCCGATCGTTGTCAACGTTGTTGAAGAGCCTGAATACAAAGCGTGGATGGCGACTAAGCAAGCTGAGGCCGCTGAGATCAAAAAGCTGATGGCGCAAACCTTCTCTATGGATGAGCTGGTTGAGCGCGGCAAGGGCATTTACAACCGCTCTTGTATGGCTTGTCACGGTGCCAACGGTGAAGGCGGTGTGGGTAAACCCATTGCCAATAGCCCTATTGCTACCGGCGAAGTTACTGCGCACATCGATGTGCTGGTTAACGGCGTCCCAGGTTCTGCGATGCAGGCCTTTGGTGGTCAGCTGAACGACGTCGACTTGGCGGCAGTCGTTACCTATACCCGTAATGCCTTTGGCAACAATATGGGTGACAAGGTACAGCCGATCGATGTGTATAACTTCAAGAAAGGTCAGTAGGAGGATTCACCATGGGTGCTCACGGACCTGCTAAAGGTTTGACCCGGTGGTTAACCACCACCAACCACAAAGACATCGGCTCGATGTACTTGTGGTTCAGTTTCGCTATGTTCCTGCTTGGCGGCTCGTTCGCCATGATTATTCGAGCAGAGCTGTTCCAACCCGGTTTGCAAATTGTTGAGCCGGAGTTCTTCAACCAGATGACCACCATGCACGGCCTGGTCATGGTATTCGGCGCCATTATGCCGGCCTTCGTCGGTTTGGCGAACTGGATGATTCCAATGATGATCGGCGCGCCAGATATGGCACTGCCGCGTATGAACAACTGGTCCTTCTGGATCCTGCCGCCCACATTCCTGTTGTTGGCGTCTACCTTGTTCATGGAAGGTGGCGGTCCTAACTTCGGTTGGACATTCTACGCGCCGCTGTCGACGACCTATGCGCCACCGAGCGTGACCTTCTTCATTTTCGCCGTACACGCGATGGGTATCTCGTCCATTATGGGCTCGATCAACATTATCGCTACGGTTGTGAACATGCGCGCGCCTGGCATGACCTACATGAAAATGCCGATGTTCGTGTGGACGTGGTTGATCACTGCTTTCTTGCTGGTTGCGGTAATGCCCGTACTGGCTGGCGCAGTTACCATGATGTTGATGGATATTCACTTCGGTACCAGCTTCTTCTCAGCAGCGGGTGGCGGTGACCCTGTTCTGTTCCAGCACGTGTTCTGGTTCTTCGGTCACCCCGAGGTATACATCATCATTCTGCCTGCCTTCGGTGTGGTGTCTGAGGTTATCCCAACCTTCTCGCGCAAGCCTCTGTTCGGCTATGCATCGATGGTTTACGCGACGGCTTCTATCGCTTTCCTATCGTTCATCGTGTGGGCTCACCACATGTACACAGTAGGTCTGCCGATCGCTGGTGAGCTGTTCTTTATGTACGCCACTATGCTGATCGCAGTACCAACGGCGGCGAAGGTGTTCAACTGGATTACCACGATGTTCAAGGGGTCTATTACCCTTGAAACGCCGATGCTGTTTGCTATCGCCAAGGTATTCCTGTTCACCGTGGGTGGTTTCTCGGGTCTGATGTTGGCGATTGCGCCGGCTGACTTCCAATACCACGACAGCTACTTCGTTGTTGCTCACTTCCACTACACCATGGTGGCGGGTGCGATCTTTGCTCTGTCTTCTGCCGTGTACTACTGGCTGCCTAAGTGGACAGGCAAAATGTACAACGAGACCATGGGTAAAGTGCACTTCTGGGTATCATTCATCGGTTTCAACCTGACCTTCTTCCCGCAGCATTTCGTGGGCTTGGCAGGTATGCCGCGTCGTATCCCTGACTACAACCTGATGTTTGCTGACTTCAACATGATGTCGTCTATCGGTGCATTCATCTATGGCTCTAGCCAGCTGTTGTTCCTGTTCAACATTGTTCGGACCATCACGCACGGCAAGCCGGTCAACGACGACAAAGTTTGGGATGGTGCAACCACTCTGGAGTGGACCGTACCTAGCCCGGCGCCTTACCATACTTTCAGCACACCACCGGAAGTTAAGTAAGAGGAGTCGGAAACATGGCAAATGCAACGCAGCGTAACGTTATTCAAACCACTGGTAAGTTACTGGTGCTTGTTGTCGCAATGTTTGCCTTTGCCATGTGGGTGATGCCACCACTTTACAATGCACTTTGTGAGGTGTTGGGTATCAACGGTAAGACAGGTGGCCGCTATGAAGTGGTTGACAGTGCGGTTGACGAAAGCCGCACGGTAAAAGTGCAGTTTGTCGCGCAAAATAACGAGCTGATGCCCTGGGAGTTTGGCCCGAATACCAGTCAGGTAGAGGTTCATCCCGGGGAGCCTGCGATGGTGACGTTCTACGCCAAGAACACCCAGAGCCACTATATGGTATCGCAGACCATTCCCAGCATCGTTCCCTCGCGTGCGGCAGAGTACTTTCACAAGACCGAGTGCTTCTGTTTTAACCAGCAACCGCTGGATGCCGGCAAAGAAGCCGATATGCCGTTGCGTTTTATTGTCGACCGGGATCTACCCAAAGACATACACGTAATCACCCTTTCCTACACGATTTTTGACGTAACCGAGATGGCCGCAAAGCAGGATTCTGTTGCGGCGTCTAAATAGAAAGAGATTTTTCTCAAGCGAGAAAACGGAGAATTAATCATGGCGGGTCAAAGCAATGCCGGGCACGAAACCTATTACGTGCCGGAGAAAAGTAGCCTTGCTATCAACGCAACTATCGGTTTGGTAGCTTCGGTTTATGGCGCGGCCAGCGTAATTAACGACGCCAGCTATCGCCCCGGTGAAGAAACCAACTCTAGTTTTATCCTGTTTGCTGGTTTGGCGTATTTCGCCGCCACCCTGTGGGTATGGTTCGCAACCACTATTCGTGAAAACCGCCAGGGCATGAACAGTGCTCAGCTCAAGCACTCTTACGTGATTGGCATGCAGTGGTTTATCTTCTCGGAAGTGATGTTCTTTGCAGCCTTCTTTGGCGCACTGTTCTACATTCGTAACCTGGCTGGCCCATGGCTGGCGGGCGAAGGCGATGGTGCGATGAACACGCTGCTATGGCCGGGCTTTGAGTACAGCTGGCCGTTGATGGAAACGCCTCAGGACGCCATTGGTGGTGTTTCCGGTCAGGCGGCTGCGGGGCATCTGGCGAACAATGGTGAATTTACCGGTGCAGAGAAGCACTTGTCTTTCCCTGGTTTTGCTAACATCGGCCACTGGCTGCCGCTGTACAACACCATCATCCTGCTGACCTCCAGCTTCACTTGCCACATTGCTCACATGGGCATCAAGGAAAACAACCGCAAGAAGTTTAACCTGTGGTTGTTCATTACTGTGGCGCTGGGTGCGATCTTCCTGTACCTGCAGTACATGGAATACCACGAAGCCTTGTTTGAATATGGCATCAAGCTGAACAGCGGTGTTTACGGCACTACGTTCTTCATGTTGACCGGCTTCCACGGCTTCCACGTGGCGATGGGTACCGTCATGCTGCTGATCCAGTGGCTGCGTTCAACAAGCAAGGGGCATTTCACCGCCGATGATCAGTTTGGCTTTGAAGCGTCGTCTTGGTACTGGCACTTTGTAGACGTGGTATGGGTATTCCTGTTCCTGTTTGTCTATATCTTGTAAGTAGCGTTTAACGACGCCGAAAACGGCCGGATACGTGAGTTTGCATGGCAAATAGGCGTTTCCGGCCGTTTTTTTATGTGGTGCTTAGCGTGTGGCGCGGCCGTCATCCAGGTAGCGCTGATCCCAGGGAGCCTTTGAGCCAAGCTGGCCGGTATACACCCCATAAAACAGAAAGCCCATCAGCAGCGTCGCAATCGCTAGGCGCACGCTCAGTGACTGCCAGGTGCGCATCGTTGTGCCGCGATCTTTAAATAGAAAAAACAGGCCGCTGAACAGGCTGAAACACAGTGCAATAAATAGCACTACAATGACGACTTTTAACCACATTAGAACTCTCCCATAGCGTTTGCCGCAGTATACACAATCGGAATCTCGACATGCCTTACACGCGCACGCCTTTGCAATGGTCGCTCGACTGGAAGTCTTTGATCGTTATCTTGTTGGCCCTGCCCCTGACGATACGGTTGGGCTTTTGGCAGCTGCAGCGTGCTGACGAGAAGCAACAGCTATTGACGGCCGCTCAGGAGCGTCGGCAACAAGCCGCCGTGGATATCGCCGTGCTTAACGACTACCCGAATTACCGCCCGGTTTTCGCCCTGGGACAATTTGACACCCAACGATACTGGTTATTGGACAATCGGATCAGGCAGGGGCAATTCGGTTATGAGATAATCGCGCTCCTGAATTTGGCTGATGGACGTAAAGTGCTTGTCGAACGCGGCTGGATTGCTGCTGATCCGAGCCGCCAAACCTTGCCGCAGATTACGTGGCCTGAGGGCAAGCTTCGTCTACAGGGTGAGCTATATAAATCGCTGGAAGAGCCGTTCAGCTTAGGAGAAGAGTCGCCGACAAACTGGCCACGGCGTCAGCAGTGGTTCGATGCCGACGAGGTCGCGCAGGAAATAGATGGGGTATTACCGACGGTAATGCGCCTGAGTGAACGCAGCCCGGCTGCGCTACGTACAGATCGTGTGCTGATAAACGTTTCGCCACAAAAGCACCACGGCTATGCCGTTCAGTGGTTTGCGATGGCGGCGATGTTGGCGGTGATATTTTTAATTCGCAACAGCAATGTGCTGGCGGTAATTAAACAGCGTTTAAAACAAGAGGGAAAATCATGACGTCGGAGCTGCCTTCAGGTAGTAAAAAGCAGGTTGCGCTAATTCTTGCCATTCCGGTGCTGGTTATTGCCGTGTCCAGCGTAATGTTTTTGTTGGCGCAAAAGCGAGTATTGGATTTTGGCACGGTCAATCGCGGTAGCTTAATTCAACCGCCGGTGCAGCTTAGCGAATTAACGCCGACCCGTGTTGATGGCAGCGAGTACCTGTTTGACACCGCCGAGTCGCGTTGGGTGTTTATGGTTGTCGGTGGTCGCGAGTGCCAGGGCGCTTGCGAGCGCATGCTGTATTTAACGCGGCAGACACATGTGGCCTTGGGCAAGAAAACGGACCGGGTCGAGCGCGTCTACCTTGCTACTGAGGGGCCTTTGTCGCCACAGCTTCGCGATTTTATCGAGCAAGAGCACAGTGACATCACGGTAGTAAATGTTGATGGTAGTCGCTTCCTCAAGGCCTTTTCGGCATTGCCAACTTCGCCACTGGACAAGCACAGCTTCTACGTTGTCGATCCGCTGGGGTGGGTGATGATGGTCTACCGTGCAGAGGATACCACCACGGAAACGTTAACAACCCTGGGCAAGGACGTGCTCAAAGACATGCGCCGCTTGCTTAAGTAGTGCGGTGCTGGCGAATACAAAACAGATTGGTAGAGAGATAGATGACGCTGTTTAATAGTCCCGATTTGCGTAAGCCCGGATTTCGTCTGGCATTCAGTGCCTGCTTGGTTGCCATTATTGTGTTGGGCATGGGGGTGTTTACCCGTTTGGCTGACGCCGGCTTGGGTTGCCCCGATTGGCCGGGTTGCTATGGCCACGTGTTATGGCCGACCGAAGACCACGAAGTTGCTCGCGCGAATGAAGCCTACCCGGAAATGCCGGTGGAGCACGATAAGACCTGGCCGGAGATGGTGCACCGTTATTTAGCGACGAGCCTGGGATTGTTCACCATTGGCATCCTGGTGTTTGCGCTGCGCAACCGCGGCCCAGAGCAACCTCTGAAACTGCCGGTTTTTCTGCTGGCCTTCATTATCTTGCAGGGCATGTTCGGCATGTGGACGGTGACGCTGAAACTGTGGCCGCAAGTGGTCACTGCCCACTTGTTGGGCGGCTTCACAACCATCAGTTTATTGTGGCTGCTTACCCTGCGATTAAATAATCAGCGCTGGCAATTGCCCGCTATTGTTGAGCCAAAGCTGACCGCTCTGCGGCCTTTGGTTGTTGTCGGGCTGCTGATTGTTGTCGGCCAAATCGCGCTCGGTGGCTGGACCACTTCCAATTACGCCGACATTGCCTGCCCCGACTTTCCGCGCTGCCAGGGCGCGTGGTTGCCGCCGATGGACTTCGCCAATGGCTTTAATATCGCTCAGCAGGTTGGGCCGAACTACCTTGGTGGCGTGCTGGACAACGACGCGCGGGTGGCCATCCATGTCAGCCATCGCATCGGCGCGATCATAACGAGCCTGTACTTGCTGTTTTTGTTTGTGAAACTGCGCGGCTTGGCGACGGCGCCTGCGAAACGTCTGTCGGTGGTAATGCTTGCCGTCCTCGTTGCCCAGGTGCTTTTGGGTATTAGCAATATAGTATTTAACTTCCCCATTGCTGTGGCGGTGACGCATAACCTGGTTGGCGCGCTACTGCTATTGGTAATGGTGACAATGAATTATTGCGTGTTTACCGCAACGGTAAACCGTGGGGGTGTACGAGTATGAGTCGGGAAAATGTCGCCGAGGCCGAGCCGCAATCGTCGGCGGTGAGTTGGCGCGATTACTACGAGCTGTGTAAGCCGAATGTCGTCTTTCTCATGCTGCTGACATCGATCATCGGTATGTTTATGGCGGTCCCCGGTATGGTGCCATGGCGGGTGTTGGTGTTTGGCAACCTGGGTATTGGCTTGTGCGCGGCGGCCGCGGCGGCGGTCAATCACTTGGTGGATCGCCGTATCGATCTCATTATGGCCCGTACCCACAACCGGCCGATTGCGCAGGGCCGGTTGAAAACGGTTAATGCGGCGATCTTTGCTGCGGTTCTTGGGGTTGCAGGAATGGCGATCCTGTTAGTTGAGATCAATGCCCTGACGGCTTGGTTGACCCTCGCCTCGCTGCTTGGTTACGCCGTGGTGTATACCCTGTACTTAAAGCGCGCGACACCACAGAATATCGTCATCGGTGGTATTGCTGGTGCGGCGCCGCCGCTACTGGGCTGGACGGCGGTTACCGGTGAGATTCACGGGCATGCTCTGCTGCTGGTGCTGATTATCTTTGTGTGGACGCCGCCACACTTCTGGGCGCTAGCGATCCACCGGCGCGATGATTACGCCAAGGTCGATATCCCCATGCTGCCGGTGACCCACGGCATTGGTTACACCAAATTGCATACCCTGCTCTACACCCTGTTGTTGTTCGTGGTCACGCTGCTACCTTTCGCCACTGGAATGAGCGGCATGTTGTACCTGTTGGGGGCGATCTGTTTGGGGGCGGGCTTTATTTACTGGGCTATCGTGCTGCTGCGCGGTAATGACCCGAAAGCGCCGATGGCGACCTTCAAGTACTCCATTATTTACTTGATGGCCCTGTTTATTGTTATGTTGTTGGATCATTATATGCTGCCCGCAACGATCATTTACGAGGTGTCTGGCTATGAGTGAGGCCACGGAAGCGACAAATAAGCAGCGGCGCGGCATACGTCTAACGGTATTAATAATTGTGCTGATTGCCGGCAGCTTGGTTGCGGGTTTCTTTTACGCCTTCACCAAAGCACGGGTGATGACCAAGGACGAACTGCGTGATCAGGGGGCCTACCTCTATGAGAACCCGCGCATGATTCCCGGGTTTAGTTTGCTTGATGAACAGGGGAAAACGCTGACCCCGGAGGCCCTCAAAGGCCAGTGGAATCTGATTTTCTTCGGTTTTACCTACTGCCCTGATATCTGCCCCACCACCCTGGCTCAGCTCAAGCTGCTGTATCAGGAGCTGGAACCGGACGTTCAGGCGAACACTCAAATTTGGCTGGCCAGTGTTGATCCAGCCCGGGATACGCCCGAGCAAATGCGCAGCTACTTAGCGTTTTTTCATCCGTCATTTCGCGGGATCACGGGGGATTTTCTCGAGATCCACCGTTTTGCCACGGCGTTGAATATCCCCTTCGCCAAAGTGCCGGGCGGCGGTGACGATTACATGGTGGATCACAGCGCCAACGTTGCCTTAGTTAATCCTCAGGGGCATTCACTTGGCTTTTTCAGGGCGCCGCTAGACATCAGTAAGATGAAGCGCAGCTTCCTGACGATCCGCGAGCATTATTAGGGTAGAAATAAAAGCGCTAAAAACGCCGCGAGTCGGCGTTTTTTTATGCCTGACGAAAGCCGCGGCTAAACTGCGCCGCAACGAAGATCAGTGCTGCGCACAAGACAACGCTTGGCCCGCCTGGGCTATCCCACGTCCAGGCGGCTGCCAGCCCTGAGGCCACCGCTGCGACGCCGCATAAAATCGCAATTACCGCACACTGCTCAGGGCTGCGGGATAATCTGCCTGCCGCCGACGCGGGAATAATGAGCATCGCGGTGATCAGCAGCACACCGACAACCTTCATCGCGACCGCGACGGTTGCGGCAATCAGCAGCATCAACAAAAGGCGCAGAGCGTTCACATTGCGGCCCTCTACAGCCGCTAACTCGGCGTGAGCGATTACCGCTACCAGGCCGCGCCAGTAGCAGCCCAGTAATAGCAATACAACGGTGGCGATGCCCGCCAGTAAGCGCAAATCTTCTGGCATTACCGCCAGCAAGTCGCCGAATAAAAAGCTATTGAGATCAAATGCCGGGCCATCCATAAATGACAGCGCTACCAAGCCCAGTGCCAGACTGGTGTGGGAGAGAATGCCCAGTAAGCTGTCCAGGGCGGTGTCGCGCCATAACTGCAGGGCGAACAGCAGCACGGCGATGCCGGTGCAGGCGAGTAACACCGCCCACTCCAAGCGTATTTGCCAGCTTAAACCGAGCGCGAGCCCCAATAGTGCCGAGTGCGCAAGAGTGTCGCCAAAGTAGGCCATGCGCTGCCAGGTGACCAGCGTGCCAAGGGGGCCGCACACCAGCGCCAATATCAGTCCGGCCGCCAGTGCGTTGAGTAAAATATCAGTCATGATGGCAGGGGCCGTCGCCCTTCTCCCTTACAACTTCGCCATGCATGTCGTGGCGGTGATCGTGGTCATGCTGATAGAGGGCAATCGCCTCGGCATGCCGACGGCCGAAAAGTGATAAATAAGCCGGATCATTGCTAACCGTCTCTGGATGTCCGTGGCAGCAAACGTGCTGATTGAGGCAAATAACGGTGTCGGTCTGCGCCATTACCCAGTGAAGGTCGTGAGAAACCATCAACACTGCGCAGCCCAGCTGATCTCTCAGCTCGCCAATCAACTCGTAGAGTTCGGTTTGGCCGGTGATGTCCACCCCTTGAGCCGGCTCGTCGAGTACCAATAGCTCGGGCTCGGCGAGCAGTGCGCGGCTAAGTAGCACCCGCTGAGTTTCACCGCCGGAGATATCGTGGAGTGGTCGGTCAGCCAGGTGGGCAATGCCCGTGCGGGACAGGGCTTGCTTGATGCTGCAGCGCCGCTGCTGCGACATGCGTAAAAAGCGACTAACGCTGATCGGCATCAGTGGATTGATGCTCAGGCGCTGCGGCATGTAGCCAATGCGCAGGCCTGGCGCGCGCGTCACGGTGCCACTATCGGGGCGCTGCAGGCCCAGGGCGATGCGGAGCAGGGTGCTTTTACCGGCGCCATTCGGGCCGATAATTGTCATGATTTCGCGCCTCGCCAGGTTCAGGTCAATCTCTGACAGCAGGGTTTGCTGGCGGAGGCTAAGCGACACCTTTTCAAGCTGCAGAAGTTGGCCGTCACGCACTCTCGGGTTGCTCCTGGCAGCGCTGGCAGCTGCCGACAACCTCTACGCACTGCTCTTCTGCGTGGAAGCCGCGCCCCTCGGCGGCTTGGCGGATGGCGCTATCGATCGCCTCAGCGTCGAGTTCAATGGCGGTATTGCAGTGCCGGCAAATGAGGAAGTGCCCGGAGTGTCGGTGGCTCGGGTCCGCGCAGCCGACAAAGGCGTTGAGCGACGCAATGCGGTGAACCAGCCCCTGCTCCAGTAAAAAATCCAAGGCGCGATAGACGGTGGGGGGTGTGCTGCGACGCTCGCTTTGCGCATCGAGCGACTCCAGCAAGCTATAGGCGCCCACCGGTTTGTGGCTTTCCCAGATCAGGCTGAGAACATGCTCGCGAATCGGCGTGAGTCGTGCACCGCGGGCGGCACATATCTGGCGCGCACGCTGCAGGGCTTCATCAATGCAATGTTGATGGTTGTGATGTTGCTCGGGTGCCTCGGTAGGCATTGGTCAGCACCTAGTAGAAATAATAATGTTATAATATTTCAATTTTCTTTCTGTTACACCACCTGACGTTGAGGTTACTGTCGATCATGCGCCGCTGCTGGCTGATATTGCTGTGTTTTTGCTGTATTTCTGTGCCGGCTTACGCGTCGTCCTTGCAACTGATTACTACCGTTAAGCCGCTGCAGTTGTTAGTGGCCGACATTGCCGGCGATGCCGCCGAGGTTGCGTTGCTGCAGTCTGCAGCGACGTCACCTCACGATTTTCAGTTGCGCAGCTCTGATCTCGGCCGTTTGGCTAAAGCGGATATGGTGCTGTGGTTTGGGCCCGCGTTGGAGCACTACCTGAGCAAGCCCATCCGCCGCTTTGACCATGCGGTTGCTCTGTATCCGGATGACCAGCCCGGCGATGTTGATGCCCACTACTGGCTGGATGTTGAGCAAATTCACTATATGGCGCGGCGCATCGCTAAGCTGCTGTCAGATCGGGTGCCCAGTCGCAGTGCATACTTCCATGCCAACGCGGCGCGCCTCACTTCTGCCCTGCGCCTGTATGACAAATCATTAGCGTCCCGCTTGCAGCGAGCAAGTGATCAGCGCTATCTGTTTTTGCATGACGGCTTTTCCCGTTTTGAGGCTCGCTATGATTTGCGTGGCGGGCTGGTGCTGTCGGGTGGTGAGGGTCGTATGGCGGGAGCGCGGCACCTGGCCGAGTTGCGCGAGCAATTGCAGGCGGGTGAGATACAGTGTGTGTTTCGCGAGCCGCAATATCCTGCCGCAATGTTGAGGGTGTTGACGCAGGGACTGGACGTGCCGGTTGTCGAGCTGGACCCGATGGCGGGTGAGACCACGACAGCTGGCGGCTTTATGGGCTTTTACCGCCAGCTTGGTGAGGCATTTGCGAGCTGTTTGGTCGCAAGTCCTTAGCGTTTACTGGTCGAGGTTTTTGGCGCCAGG
This sequence comes from Spongiibacter sp. C9W, assembly GCF_057370015.1. Taxonomy (NCBI): domain Bacteria; kingdom Pseudomonadati; phylum Pseudomonadota; class Gammaproteobacteria; order Cellvibrionales; family Spongiibacteraceae; genus Spongiibacter; species Spongiibacter sp. C9W. Next base: position 2,167,331 of record NZ_CM170672.1, on the reverse strand, counting down.
CAGTGACGGCGCTTCGAAGTTGTCCAGTGCTACGCTCAGTGAGGCTGAGACCACATCCAGTGTGTTTGCCAGTACGCGTTCGGCATTAACGGTGTTGTTAACAGCCGTATTTTCCGGTGCATAACTTGCGGTGGCTTCACTGTAGGCTAATACCAGCGGCGCGCCCGACGCCGTGTCCTCGTCAGCGGCAAACGCTGCGGTGCTGGCAATCAAAAGTAGTACTGCGCTGCTTAGCTTTTTCATCTCTCTTTCTCCTCTGTGGGGCGCTGTTGCCCCGGAACAAGATGCTGTTGTCACCTTGTGTTACGTAAGGTAACACATTGCCGGCGGCTCAATATGCTTAAACTTTGTTCATGTTGGTGTAATGCGCTGTTCATAAGGGTATTTGGGTGTTACCTGGGGAGATTTTCGGTAACACTTGGTCTTGCTATGTGGGTCACTCGATTTCTGGCTTCGTGATACACTCGCGGCTTCTTCGGCTGGCAATGAATATTTGGACAATGACTGCGACAACCCCTCTTGTACTGGTAGACGGTTCTTCTTATTTATACCGGGCCTTCCATGCCTTGCCTCCGCTGACCAATTCCAAAGGGCAGCCCACCGGTGCGGTGAAAGGGGTTATCAGCATGTTGCGCCGCCTGCAGAAGGATTACCCCGATAGCCCCATTGCCGTGGTATTTGACGCCAAGGGCAAAACCTTTCGCGACGACATGTACAGCGACTACAAGGCCAACCGCCCACCGATGCCGGACGACCTGCGGGTGCAAATTCAGCCTATTCACGACATTGTCGACGCCATGGGTTTGCCGAGACTGGTGATCGACGGTGTGGAAGCCGACGATGTGATTGGCACCCTGGCGGCCCAGGCGGGCGCGGAGCGGCCGGTGGTGGTGTCGACCGGAGATAAAGATATGGCGCAGCTAGTGAATGCCCATGTCACGCTGGTGAACACCATGACCGATACCAAAATGGATGAGGCTGCCGTCGCCGAAAAATTTGGTATCCCACCCTCGCTGATTATCGACTACCTCGCGTTAATGGGGGACAAGGTCGACAATATTCCGGGCGTGGCTGGCGTTGGCGAAAAAACCGCCCTGGCCCTGCTGCAGGCCCTGGGTGGCATAAAAGATATCTATGCCCGGCTAGATGAGGTTGCGGACCTATCCATTCGCGGCGCCAAGAGCCTGGCGAAAAAGTTAGAGGCCTCGCGCGAGGCGGCAGAGTTGTCCTACGAGTTGGCCACGATTAAGTGCGATGTGGCGCTCGATGTTGCGGTGGCGGATCTTCAGCCGGGTAGCGTCGACAATGAGCAGTTATTGGCGCTGTTTCGCGACATGGAGTTTAAAGGTTGGGTCGACGAGCTGCAGCGCAATGAGGGGGCAGCTGCAGCCGAGGTAGGCGACGATCAGCCTGGTAACTCCTCGGAAAAGCAGTACAGCGTTATTCTCGACGAGGAGAGTTTTCAGCAGTGGCTGGATCGACTGAGCGCAGCGGCATTGTTCGCCTTCGATACCGAGACAACCAGTCTGAATTATATGCAGGCGCGGGTGGTTGGGGTGTCTTTTGCCATTGAGCCCGGCGAGGCGGCCTATGTGCCCTTTGGCCACGACTATATCGACGCGCCAACGCAGCTCAGTGAAGAGCGCGTGCTCGGCGCGTTAAAGCCTTTGTTGGAAGATGCCAAGGTCGCCAAGCTGGGGCAAAACCTTAAGTACGATGCGAATGTCTTGGCGAACCACGGCATTACCCTGCGGGGTATCGCCGAAGACACCATGCTTGAGTCGTATGTGCTGGATTCCACGGGCAGTCGTCACGATATGGATAGCCTGGCGTTGAAATACCTGGGCCAATCAACCATTCACTTTGAAGACATTGCTGGCAAAGGCGCTAAGCAGCTTAGTTTTAATCAAATCGCACTCGAGCAAGCCGGCCCCTACGCCGCTGAGGATGCCGACGTCACCCTATGCCTGCATCAGGCCCTGGCGCCCAAGCTCAGCGAGGCGCCATCCCTTGTTTCCGTGTACCGGGATATTGAATTGCCCTTGGTGGGAGTGCTGTCACGGATCGAGCGCAACGGCGCCCTGATTAGCCGAGACATGTTGGCGGTGCAGAGCATGGAGATTGCCGACAAGCTCAAGCAGCTGGAGCAGCAGGCCTACGATATTGCCGGTGGCGAGTTTAATTTGTCCTCGCCCAAGCAGCTGGGTGAAATTCTGTTTGAACGACTGGAAATCCCCGTCATCCGCAAAACGCCCAAGGGCGCGCCGTCTACGGCTGAAGAAGTGCTCGTTGAGCTGGCTCACGACTACCCCCTGCCGCAAGTTATTCTCGATTACCGCGGGTTGGCGAAACTGAAGTCGACGTATACCGACAAGTTACCGCAGTTGATCGACCCGCAAACCGGGCGCGTGCATACCTCCTACCATCAGGCTGTTGCCGCTACCGGGCGTTTGTCGTCGTCTGACCCTAACCTGCAGAACATTCCCATTCGCAGTGCCGAAGGCCGCCGCATACGAAAGGCCTTCGTGGCGCCGCAGGGTTACAAAATACTGGCGGCGGACTATTCGCAAATCGAGCTTCGCATAATGGCCCACCTCTCTGGTGACGAGGGCCTGATCAACGCCTTTAAAAATGGTGAGGACATTCATCGCGCCACCGCTGCCGAGGTATTCGGGGTGGAGTTAGACGCTGTGAGCGATGAGCAGCGCCGCAACGCCAAAGCCATTAACTTTGGGCTGATCTACGGAATGTCGGCCTTTGGCCTGGGGCGCCAGCTCCATATTGGGCGCAACGAGGCCCAGCAATATATCGACCGCTACTTTGAGCGCTACCCGGGGGTCAGAGAGTATATGGACAACACCCGCGCGCTCGCGGCGGAAAAAGGTTATGTGGAAACCCTGTTCGGCCGCCGCCTGCACCTGCCGGAAATTAACGCGCGCAATGGCCAGCGGCGTCAGGCTGCCGAGCGCACGGCAATCAATGCCCCCATGCAAGGCACTGCTGCTGATATTATCAAGCGGGCAATGATCGCCGTGGATGCCTATCTGAGCGAGCAGCAGCCCGACGCGAAAATGATTATGCAGGTTCACGACGAACTGATTCTTGAGGTTGCCGAGGATCAGCTCGATAGCGTTCAAGAGCGTGTTGTCGCGTTGATGGAGAGCGCTGCCGAGCTGGCTATACCGTTAGAGGTAGGAGTGGGCAGTGGCGATAACTGGGACGAGGCGCACTAGCGCCGGGTCTCAGTCGAGGTCGTCGAGCTCCTCGTCTTCTTCAAAGCGAGCGGTTAGCCACACGTCGAGCTGTTCGCGAAGGTCATCCAGACCGTCGCCACGCGGTGCTGAAAACAGCTGCGCGTTTACCAGCCCGCCGTAGGGCTGAAGGGCTTTTCGCACTTGTAGTAGGGTCGACATCGCCGGCCCGCGCTTGAGTTTGTCGGCCTTTGTCAGCAGGATGCGAACCGGCATCCCCGCCTGGTGGGCCCAATTCAGCATGGTGGTGTCGAAGTCGGTGAGCGGGTGGCGAATATCCATCATTAGCACCAGGCCGCGCAGTGATTGGCGGTGCTGCAGGTAATACTCCAGATTGCGTTCCCATTCTTGCTTCACCTTCAGCGGCACTTTGGCGAAACCGTAGCCGGGTAGGTCAACAAGTCGCATGCTGTCTTGTTCGTTCACAGAGAAAAAGTTGATAAGCTGGGTACGACCTGGTGTTTTACTGGTCTTGGCCATCTTGCTGTTTTCCGTCAAGCGATTAATGGCACTCGACTTGCCTGCGTTCGAACGGCCGGCAAATGCGACCTCCGCGCCGCTGTCTTCGGGGCATTGGGCAAGTTTGGGTGCACTTTTCATGTAGACGGCACGGCGGTAATTAACAGAATTGGCCTTGGGCATAAAATATCCGGGCGAGTATTGCGGTGCATAGCAAGTCTGGGGGAGCCAAAAAATGGCCCAGACTCGGGCTTGTTGTGTATAATGCCGCAGTTTTTACTGGGGGTCATCACCCAGCGTGTCGCAGCTTTCATCGCGGGCGCCGGTCAGAAGAGAGGGTAAACCATGAAAAAATGCTTATTCGCAGTACTTCTTGCCATTACCAGCGTAGCCGCTAGTGCCAACGCCGATGTCGAGGCGCGTTACAAGAAGTCGTGTTACGCCTGTCACGGTTTTGGTGCCAATGGCGCGCCGAAAACTGGTGATGTTGCCGCCTGGACTCCGCGTTTGGAAAAGGGAATGGAAACGCTCGTAAAACACGCTCGTAAAGGCTTTAACACTATGCCGCCAATGGGTTTGTGCTTTGATTGTAGCGATGCCGACTTCCAAGCGCTGATTGAGTATATGGCGACGGCCAAGTAAGGCGCGCTAGAACTTCTGTTTTTAAAGAGTAAGTGATCATGAACAAACCTTTGCTAGTTTTTCTTGCTTCCCTGCTGCTGAGTAATGTTGCGGTGGCTGTGGAAGGTAACGCTGCTGCCGGCAAGTCAAAATCTGCCTCATGCGCCGCCTGTCACGGTCAAGACGGCAACAGCCCGGCACCCACCTTTCCGAAATTGGCTGGCCAGGGTGAGCGCTACCTGATCAAGCAAATTCATGACATCAAGTCGGGTGCGCGTCCTGTGCCAATGATGGCCGGCCAGACCGACAACCTGAGCGATCAGGACATTGCCGATATCGCCGCTTACTACGCGAGCCAGACTGGCTCTGTTGGCCAAGCGGATCCGGCGCTGGTTAAGAAAGGCGAAGCGATTTACCGTGGCGGCATTGCCGAGCGCGGTATTCCAGCGTGCTCTGCTTGTCACTCACCTACGGGTGCAGGGATGGCAGCAGCTGGCTTCCCCAAATTGAGCGGCCAATACGCTGACTACACCGCAGCGCAGCTTAAGGCTTTCCGTGCAGCAATGGATGGACGCGAAGGTCGCGATAATGACGGCGAAGCGAAGACCATGCGCATGATCGCTTTCAAAATGAGCGATGCCGAGATTGAAGCGGTCTCAAACTTCATTCAAGGTCTGCATAACTAAGGCGTGCAGAGCTTGTGAAAGGCGGCAATAGCCGCCTTTTTTTTCGCCGTTGAATTGGTTGAGCTGTAGGAACCGCACAGCCGTCGGTGTGTCTGATACACTCTATCGGCATCGCGCACTCGACTCGCATAAGTAACTAGGATGGGAATGATGAAGAAACACATCTCAATGTATCTGTTTGGCCTGATGGCGCTGTTGGTATCGGCCTGTAGCAATGGTGATGCGACAGGCGGGCAGGCCGCCCAGGTTGCTGCTAAAACGACCGCTGAAACGCGCACCGCGCCACCAGCCACAGCGGTTAACGGCGAAGGCTTTGTTCGTATTGCTCAGCCGGTGCGCACATCCGATGCGAATAAAATCGAAGTCGTGGAAGTGTTTTGGTACGGCTGTAGCCACTGTTTTGACTTCGAGCCTATGGTGAGCGCGTGGGCGAAACAGTTGCCCGAGGATGTGGCGTTTGTGCAGTCACCGGCAATGTGGAACGACTTGATGGTGCTGCACGCTCAGGCCTTTTACACCGCCAAAGCGCTGAACATCCTCGACCAAGTGCACGAGCCGCTGTTTGACGAGATCAACCTCAAGAAAAATCCGCTGCGAAATCGCGATGCGATTGAAAAACTGTTTCTTGAGCACAGCAATATTGATGCCGAGACCTTTCGTAAAACCTTTGACTCCTTTGGTGTGAAGAGCCAGGTACGGCAAGCCGATTCCCGCGCACGCAGCTATGGTATCGCGGGTACCCCGGAGTTGATCGTCAATGGCAAATACCGGGTTACTGGCCGCGCAGCAGGCAGCAAAGCCAATATGTTGAAGGTGGCTGAGCAGCTTATTGAGCAAGAGCGCGCCGCCCGCTAAGCGCTTCTGCCTGTCAGTTTGAACCCGCCAGCGCGGCCCAGTCGCGCTGGCTTAGCGACGCGGCTATGTGGCGACTAAAGTCGCCTATGCACCAGCGAAACGCCCCTTCATACTCTTTCTTTACCGCGCTTTGTGGACCGTTTTATGTCGCCACTTCGTATCGCTGTTTTCACCGCCCTGTCGATGTTGGCCTTCACCGGCAATGCGCTTATTTGTCGTGCAGCGCTGTTGGGCGGCACGATAGATGCGGCCAGTTTTACAGCGCTGCGCCTGCTGTCGGGCGCCGCTATGTTGTGGGCGATTATTGCGGTGCGCAACATTCCCCATCGCGACGTCTCTCCCCCGGTATCCGCGCGCGTTATCTCCGGTTTTGTATTGTTTGCGTATGCCGCCGCGTTTTCCTATGCCTACGCTCGAGTATCCGCTGGCGCGGGTGCCCTGATTCTATTTGCCGCGGTGCAAACGGTGATGATCGGCTACGGCTTCTACCGCGGGGAGCGCTTTAACGGCTTGCAATGGCTGGGTCTGCTCCTTGCCTACGGTGGCCTGTTGGCACTCATGCTGCCCAGTGCCACGGGCGCATTAGAGGGCGCCCCCTCGCTGCTGGCTTACCTCATTATGTTGATCTCGGGCGCGGCGTGGGGAGTCTACTCTTTGCTGGGGCGAAGGGTGGGCGATCCGCGCGTGATCTCTGCGCACAACTTCCTCTACTCCCTGCCTTTTGCCGCGCTTCTCAGCCTGGCGATGTGGGCCGTTGAGCCGCCCCGGTTAGGCGCAGAGGGTGTTGTATACGCCCTGCTATCCGGCGCTGGCGCTTCGGCGCTGGGCTATATCGTATGGTATTCCGCACTGCCGGCGCTCCGGGCGACAACGGCGGCAAGTGTGCAGCTGAGCGTGCCACTAATGACGGCATTGGGCGGTATTTTGCTACTTGCCGAGCCTTTCACCCTGCACTTTTTGCTGGTGTCGGCGGCAATTATTGGTGGCTTGGCACTGGTGATATTCAGTAAATCACAGCGCGTCGAAAAAACCGGGCTGCGCCCTCAATAGCGGGTATCGCTAAGCCGAACGTTGGCTGAGCATACGCGCCGGTGCCTGCTGAAAGTGGCGTTTGAATTCGCGGCTGAATTGCGAGGGGCTGCGGTAGCCGACCAGTATTGCGGCTTCATTTGCGCGCCGTCCCTCGTTGGCCATTAGTTCTTTCGCCTTGCTCAGGCGCAGTTTCTTTAAGTATTGCAGGGGTGTTTCTCGGGTCACCTGGCGAAAGGCGCGATGAAAACTCGAGGGACTCATTCCCGCATAGTCAGACAGGGCATCGACATTCAGGTCTTCGGCATAATGCCGGTGCATATGCACCAATACCCGCGCTACGCGTGCGTAGTGGCCATCGTGTTGAGCAAGCTCGGTGAGTACATGCCCCTTCGGGCCAATCAGTATTCGGTAGATAAACTCTCGAACAATTGCCGGCCCCAGAACCTGTGCGTCCTGAGGGCTAAGCAGGGCCTCGAGCAAGCGTTTGAGTGTGTCGCTCATATTCGGGCTCAAACGGTCGGAGCTTAGGCCGCAGTCGCCACTATCGCCGCGCTTTTGGCCGAGGCTGGGTGTGGCGTCAATGAGCTCCTGGAGCAATGCGGGATTAATGCTGATGGATATGCCCAGCAAGGGTAAGTTGCCGTCGCTATGTGCTTCGCACTCGAGTGGCAGCGGTACACCTTGCACTAGGTAGCGGCCGGGGCCGTAGTCTACTTGCTGGCCGTTGAGATAAATGCGTTTGCGGCCCTGGGCCATCACGATAATGCCAGACTGATACACAAAGGGCTGGCGGGCGCTGCCGCGGCTTGCCCGGTAGATGTGAACACCGGGAATGATCGTGCTACGGCTGCCTTCCAATGTATCCAGCGATTGGCTGCTGATATAGCGCTGAAGCAGCTCACTAATCGTATTCATAGAATTATTGCTTGTGGGGTGTTTTTTGTATTTTGGCAGGAATAGGCAAATAAAATCCAGTAATTGCGGTTTTTATTCCCATTAATAGCTCGTATTGTACATCACATGGTGGCGCTGCTGTTGGCGCGACTCCCTGTGTTAGCAATGAGGTTTAGTATGAAATTTTCGTTTGTGAACCCAACTCAAATTCATTTTGGCCAGGGCCAGATTGCCCGTATCGCCGACGCTATTCCCGCTGATCGCAAGGTTTTGCTGCTCTATGGTGGTGGCTCGATAAAGACCAACGGTGTGTATGAGCAGGTGGTTAGCGCCTTAGCCGAGCATCAGTGGCAGGAGTTCGCCGGGGTCGAACCCAACCCGACGGTTGAGACCCTGGACAAAGCGGTAGCTCAAGTAAAAGACAGTGGTCTGGATTATATTCTGGCGGTCGGTGGAGGCTCGGTTATTGACGGCGCTAAATATGTTGCCGCCGCCGCGCTGTATGACGGCGAGGGCTGGGATATCTTGCTGGGCAAACACCGGGTAAAACAAGCGCTGCCGATTGGCGCCGTGCTGACCCTGCCCGCGACGGGCTCAGAGTCTAACGGTGGCTCGGTGATTACGAAAAAGGCGACCCGCGATAAGTTGAATTTTATGTCGCCAGCGGTTCAACCCGGTTTTGCCGTGCTCGACCCCGACGTGATGAAGACACTCCCCGAGCGCCAGCTTGCCAATGGCCTGGTCGATGCCTGGGTGCATACGTGTGAGCAATATTTGACCTTACCCACCGAGGCAATGGTTCAGGAAGGCTATGCGGAAGCACTGCTCAGAACGCTTAAAAGCCTGGGCGAGCGTTACGCTGAGCGCGATGCTGACAGCTGGCGGGCCAACTTGATGCTGGCTGCCAACCAGGCGTTGAACGGTTTTATTGGCAGCGGTGTGCCGCAGGACTGGGCTACCCATATGATCGGCCACGAACTTACCGCCCTCTATGGGGTGGATCACGGTCGTTCACTGGCCATTGTGCAACCCTCATTGTTGCGCCATCAAATTGCCGTCAAGCGCGACAAACTGGAGCAAATGGCGCGCAATGTCTTTGGCTTGGCAGATTCTGAAGATCTCGCTGAACGCTGCATCGACGCGATTGAGCACTTTTATCACAGTCTGGGTGTTGCCACGCAGCTCACTGAGCACGGCGCTGACAAAGCGGCAGCGATCGATGCAATTGTTGCGCAGCTGGAAGCGCACGGCATGGTCAAGCTGGGTGAAAATCGCGCGATAACGCCAAAGGAAAGCCGCGAGATTCTGGAGCAGGCGGTTGCATAGGGGCCGATGGCCGCTACTGTCGGGCCGGCGGTGGATTGCCCGACTGGGGCACCCGAATACCGGCATCGACTGAGGGATCGTCTGCGCCCGGCTTGCTTGCCGCGCGTATCGCCGCTTCTTCATCGGCCGCCTCTTGTGCGGCGCGTTGCTCAGCGAGTTCTTTCGCTAAGGCAGCGCACTGCGCGTTGGCAAAGGTGCTCTGGCAGAACGCAAGGCGCTGTTCTGGTGGCGGGTTGTGAAGCCCTTGTTTAGCCAGGCGCTCTATCTCGGCCTCGACGGCTTGGCAGCGCGCCGACAGGCCGGTGTCGTTGGCGATTTGAATGTTGAGCCCCGGCCGCGCATTGAGCTCTAACATCATAGGGCCCAGATCCTTGTCCAGCACCATATCAACTCCGATATAACCCAGGCCGGTCAGCTCATAGCAGCGCGTTGCCAGGGAAATAAAGCCCTCCCAAAACGGCAGTTCAACACCGCGAACGGGGTTGGTGGTGTCGGGGTGGGTTTGAATCTTTTTGTTCAGCCATGTGCCGTCGAGGGTGATGCCGGTGGCCAGGTCAACGCCGACGCCAATGGCGCCTTGGTGGAGGTTGGCCTTGCCGCCAGACTGGCGGGTGGGCAGGCGCAACATCGCCAGAACGGGATAGCCTTTGAGCACGATGATGCGAATATCGGGCACGCCCTCGTAGCTGATGGCACTGAAGATAGGGTCGGGGATCACGCGGTACTCGATTAGCGCGCGATCGCGATGACCCCCGAGGGAGTAGATTCCCGAGAGTATGCCCGACAGGTGGAATTCAATATCCTCAAGGCTGAGTAAGCGGCCCCCGGCGCTGCGGTAATAGCCCTCGAATTGATCGGCGATCACCATAATGCCATCGCCGCCAGCACCCTGAGACGGCTTGATGACGAAGTCACGGTGGCTGCCGATAATGTCGCGAATCCGGCTAATTTGTTTCTCGGAATCAATAATGCCGTACATGGGCGGCACATGAATGCCGTTGTCTATCGCCTTTTGCTTGGTGAGAATTTTGTCGTCGACCAAGGGGTAAAGGTGGCGAGCGTTATAGCGCAACACATAGTCTGAGTTGCGCTCGTTGATGCCCATAATCCCCTTCTCGCGAAGGGTCTTCCAGGTTTTGAATAGCGAAGTCATTGGCCGTCCTTAAGCATTGCTTTAAAGCGGAATAACTCGCTGATGCGATAGCCTCGGTAGTGGCCCATGGCCAGCATAATCGCCATTAGCATCAATAACACGCCGGGGAAGGTAAACACGAAATAAATCCACGGTGCATAGCTCATCATCAAGTGGGCCAGCGTAGCGGCAATTAAGGTGCCGATGCCCACTTTTAGACTGTGCAGCCCGCCCCGCTCTTCCCAGACGATCGACAGTCGCTCTATCGACATGGTCAGGATCACCATTGGGAACAGCGCAATCGACAGGCCGCGGTCGAGCCCCAGTTGGTGGCCGAGCACACTGATCAGCGCCATCACAATGACGACGAAGGTCAGCACAACCGAAAGCCGCGACAGTAACTGCAGGTGCAAGTGCTCCAAGTAGGAACGCAGCCCCAGGCCGAGGGCGGAAATGGTGGTGAAGAGGATGATGCCCCACACCACCTGCGTTTCCCTGAAGGCCAAGCCGATTAACACGGGGGTGAAGGTGCCCAGTGTTTCAATGCCGACAATGTTGCGCAGGAACAGGATCAACATCACTCCAATGGGAATCATCAGAATAATTTCAAAGGTCTGCTGAGACTGCAGTGGCAGGCTGTACATCGACAGCGCCCAGCTGTTTTCCTGGCGGCTTTCATTAATGCTCTGCGCCAGCATAATGGAGTTCATGGTTTGCCGGGTTGAATTAATTTCCACCTTAACCTGTCGGCCGCCATCTACTTTCACCAGTGGGTCGCGCCCCGTCCACCACACAATGCGGTCATCGGGCAGGCCAAAGACGCCGGTTTCGGTATTGAAGTACAGCCAGCGCTGGCCATTGTAGCTGCGCATCCACAGCTCAGGCTGTTGGGTGCCGCTGCTTAACAGGCGCAGGGTGTGCACCTGCTCAACGGGAATGTGGGCCGAAGACAGCAACAGCTCGAGTACGCGGGACTTGCTCAGCTGAGAATAGTCGTTGCGCAGCAACAGCCGCGCATTGTCGTTGCTGCTGTCATTAATCAGCTTAATGGCTTCGCGAATAAAGGTTTCAATATCGGCGGAATGTTCGCGAATGGGTTTTAGCAGGGCCTCAACGGCCACTTTTTCAACACCTTTGAGATTGGGGCTCTCACGAAACTGGGGGCCGGGTTCTTCATTCGACAGGCGCGTATTGCTGCGCTGGGTCAGCATCAGCCGGTAGAACAGTTGCTGCTGGCCTTCGGCGCGGCGCGCCGACCACACAGCACGCCGGTTCTGTTCTAGTTCATCGATGTTCACCCCGTAGTTGCGAGCGATGAAGCTTTCATCAAGGGTGATGAATTTACTCCAGCTTGGTGGCAGATACATCTGCACCTTCACTGGCGTTTTTTCCCGCGCGTTAAAGCTGATTTTGGTGTCGATAACCCAGACCGGCTCGGTGGTCTCCGCGCTGACCGGAATGTTCAACGCAAAAATCTGCCAAGCCGTGGCCGCCGCACCGAGTAACAGCAGGGCTGCGGCAAGCACTTTAACGTGCAGTTTGACGCCTTTCATTCGGCGCTCTCCTTATCGAGTTTTTTTGCCTTTTTTGCGCAGGCGTTTTTGTCTTGAAGGTATTTTTCGCTGGGGTCGACAATCGCGTTGAAGGCTATCAATGGGTCAGAGCCGACCAGCATGGCCTTTGAAAATTGTCGGCGATCGGCCAGGTTCACTTCAACTTTACGAGAGGTGCCACCGATACACAGGGTCAATTCAAGCACTGGGCGGCGGTGGTAGTATTTGTCGTCTTCATCCATGTCGCCAGCCCGACGAATAATACGGATGTGTTTCTCCAATGGCTGCGAAACGGATTTGAGCTCGCCACTGGGCAGTACCAAGTCGAAGTGCACCATGTCGGGCTCGTCGCCGCGCCCCTTCTTCACTTTTGGGTTAATGGCGTTGATGGAGGCGCTCTCTGCACCAGTGTCAATTTTGGCTTTGTAGCGGACTCCCAGTTCTTCGATATAGACATACTCACTGATGCCGAAGACGGTCTTCGCCTCGCTCACGGTTTGCGCATTGGACATGGCGGCTGCCGACAGGCTCATGGCGGCGCTAACGATCAATAGACTGTGTCGAAGTAGTTTCACATCTTCTCCCGGTAATCGATGGTGGCGTCGTCGTTGGTTCTCTAGCATAGAACACCGCGCTGTGACGGCGCCAGCGTTAAAGTCTCAACAGGGCTTGCCGGGCTTTAGTCTCTAATTTCCTGAAAAAGTGCTAAACAGGTTTCGCGACTTTCTTTGTGGTCGACAATCGCCTGGGGGTAGCCGGCGACATTTTCGGGTTGGTGCAGCGCCTTGCCGGAGAGCTCGCGCAGTTCGGGAATAAACTGCTTGATGAACTCGCCATCGGCGTCGAAGCGCTGACTCTGCGTGGTGGGATTAAAAATGCGGAAGTAAGGCACGGCATCGGTGCCGGTGGAGGCCGCCCACTGCCAGCCGCCATTATTTGATGCGAAATCGGCGTCGATAAGCTGCTCGAGAAAATGCCGCTCACCCCAGCGCCAGTCAATGTGGAGGTGTTTGCACAGGAACGACGCGGTGACCATGCGCAAGCGGTTGTGCATCCAGCCGGTCTGGGCGAGCTGGCGCATGCCGGCATCGACGATCGGGTAGCCGGTCTCCCCGGCTTGCCAGGCGGCAAAGTGTTCGCGCTTGTTGCGCCAGCGTAGTCTTTCGGTATCGGCTTGAAAGGCGCGGCCCTTAACCACTTGGGGAAAGTGGAAGGCCACCTGCCGGTAAAACTCGCGCCACAGTAATTCATTAAACCAGTTTCCGGCACTGGACTTGGCGTCCCACATGGCCTCGCCGCACTCCAGTTGCAGGCGCGCCAAACATTGCCTGGGGCTGATAACGCCCAGCGCTAAGGCCGCCGATAAACGCGAGGTGCCGTCGACAGCGGGAAAATTGCGCTGGTCGCTGTATTTGACGGCGCGCTGGGCACAGAATTCGCGAAGTTGATCAAGCACCGCCTTTTCTGTCACCGGCCAGGGGTCGGAGTCGCGCTCTTCGCCAAAGGCCTCAATGCGGGCGGTCGCCGTAGCGGCCGCTTGCGCTTGGGGGCGCGGCAATACGCGTGGGAAGTGCTCGCGCAAGCGCTGGCGGGCACGGCGCGAATACGGCGTAAACACTTTATAGGCGCTGCCGTCGTCTTTGGTACCAAGGCTGGGATGAATCAGGCAATCATCAAGCAGCGTCAAAGGAATTGAAAGCGCCCGCTTGCAGGCGGCATCGCGCCGCATTTCATCAACCAGGAGCTCTTCATGCGCGAATACTTGTGCAATGCCGTATTGCTGGCAGTAGTCCGCCAGCATCTTTGGAACATGGCGAAAATGCGCCGCATCGATAATGTCGAAGGGTATTCCCAATGCGGCGAGCTGTTCTGCCAAGGCCTGCAATGCGCGGCGCAAATAGTGGCGACGTATCGGTGCAATGCCGTGTTCGTCGAGCTGCGCCGGGCACAGGAAGTAGACGGCCCGGCAGGGGCCGGCTGCCACTGCGGCGCTGAGAGCGGCGTGGTCGAGGCTGCGAAGGTCGTTGCGAAACCAGGCCAGTGCTGTCACAGACCCACCCGCAATTTAAGGTCGCGCGGATACGGATCGAAATAGTATTGATCCAATAAGTAGTCTACTTGGTACTTTTTCAAAAACATGGCCAGCATCTCCAGTGGCACCAGCAGTGGCAGCAGGCCTTTGGAGTAGTCCTCAATCACCTTGCTTAATTGTGCGCGGTCCTCTTTTTCCAAGTGGTCTTTGAAAAAGCCCTGAATATGCATCAGCGTGTTGCGATGGTTTTTGGGGTTGGCGGGTTTCTTCAGAGCGTCCATAAAGCGGCGGATGTACTCGTCGGCACTTTTCTCTAGGTTGTCACTAAGGGTGTCGGCAACCAGCGGCCCCAATTGCCGATAGATAGACTGGTTGTGTGCGAGCAATAAAAACTTATGTCGGCGATGGAATTCCTGCAGTGCGGCCACCGTCAGCCCCTCTGCCTGTATGGCCTGCCAGCGAGAGTAAGCGATAACGCGCAGTACAAAGTTCTCTCGCAGGGGCAGGTCGTTCAAGCGACCATTTTCCTCGACGGGAAGTAGCGGCAAGGCTTCCATCAGCTTGCGCGCATATATGCCCACGCCGACCTTGCCGAGGCCCTGACCCGTTTCAGAGACGACGGGAACGCGCTCCATGCCGCAGCTGGGCGACTTGGCGCAAAAAATATAGCCACTGATATGGTCGAGCTTTGCGGCAGTGTCGCTGGCGAAAACCTGCATTTTCTCGGTGACATCCAGATCCGGGCCTTCCTTGCTACCCTGTAAGCGCGGATTATCCGGGTCGCCGACCAGGCGGATGGTTGGGCGCGGTACGCCCATACCGATGGCCTGCTCGGGACAGACTTTTACAAAGTCGAAGTGTCGGCTGAGCTCATCGGTAGCAAAAGGGAGGCGCTTGTGGCCGCCATCATAACGAACCTGGTCGCCGAGCAGGCAAGCACTGATACCAATTTGAATCGGGTGGGGGAGTTCCATAGCAGCGTCCTCTGCGCACGTTCTTATGAGTCAAAATACGTGTTTGCATTGGCGCTAGATCAGCGCCACGAGGTTCTAGCTTAGTCGTTTTCGGCCGCGTTAAGCGAGGTTTGATGCGGCGTGGCCATAAATGTAATCAGCGCACGATAGTCTTCGCGACTGCAGCTACCGCACATCCCTTTTGCTGGCATGGCCTTAAAGCCACCTGCGGTGTGCTGCAGAAGGGTATCCATGCCCTTTTCGAGTCGCGGCCGCCAGTCTTCGGCATTGCCGCTGCGAGGGGCTCCTTTAGTGCCGCGACTATGGCAGCTATAGCAACTCTGAATATAGAGCGTCTTTAAGTCAGGGGATGATGGCATCACCGCCTTGTTGCCGGGCTTGCCGCAAGCGGCCAGCAGCACGGCTGAAAGAACAACGGCCGTGCGACTATTTTTCATTGAAGCCAAAGCTCGGTTGCTCATGTTCACTCTGGCGGTCGATGGCGCCCACATCCAGCAGCGGTGCAGCATCAATATGTTGCGCATCCATCATCTGTGCAACGCGCTGTAGCGAGCTGATGATCTGCATTTGTTCCCAGTCCTGCAGGTCGCGGAACTGCCGCTTGAAGTATTCCTGGAGCGGTGTTGGCGCGTTGCGAATAATCTCTGCGCCCTGCTCGGTGAGGCAGGCAAACACCTTGCGCTTATCCTGGCTGGAGCGCTCCCGTACCACCAGCTGGCGCTTTTCCAGCCGGTCTATGATGCTGGTAACGGTCGCCTGGCTCAGGCTCACCTGCTTGGCGATATCGGAAATGATGGCGTCGCCCTGGTCGCGCAGAGTTTGCAGAATCAGCATCTGTGGCGCTGTCAGGCCGGAGGTCTTCATCAGGTGTTTGGAGTGCAAATCAACGGCGCGGGTAACGCGCCGCAAAGCAATCAAAACCTCTTCGATATTGTCGTCATCTTTCATGTTGGATGTCCTCGCAATCGGCCCATTTTAGTGCGCTTGCGGCAAAAATGCATCGCTATAATGCATCGCTCTCTAAGCCTTTGTTTGAAAAATGTTCAGCGCCGAGGTTATAATGCTTCGTGTACTAAGTAATTATTTGGGAGGTTGAGTTCATAAGCAGGCCGAAAACGGCAAATATTGTCTAATTTTTGCCCATTATTGCGCCCTGTTTGCAATGAACACAAATAAATTGTGTTGAAATCAAATGAAGCGACGTCAGCGGACGCTTTTGAGCTAAATTTTCGCCAACCAACGGCGGAAGATGGCTATCCACTCAATCAATTGGTGGCGAACAGCCCCCCCCTCGATCCGAATTCGGTCTACTGCAATTTACTGCAGTGCACCCACTTTGCAGAAACCTCGGTTGCCGTCGAAGAAAACGGACAACTGGTTGGCTTTATTTCCGCTTACATTCCACCGGCAAAGCCCGACACGGTATTCGTGTGGCAGGTTGTGGTTGATAAGAGTCAACGTGGCCGGGGGTTGGCGAAGAAAATGATGCAGGAAATTGTGCAGCGGCCAGCCTGCGCCAATGTGCGATTTTTAGAAACGACGATCACGCCAGACAACGAGGCGTCATGGGCACTGTTCCGCAGCTTCGCTCGGGATATGAACACCGAGCTGAACCACGACATCTGGTTCGAGCGCGAGGCCCACTTCCACGGTAAACACGACAGCGAGGCATTGCTTCGCATCGGACCCTTCCCTCGACCCCCTTTAGAACAATAGCGGTCGACAACATTAAAGGATGCTAAGAGGACATTATTATGACTATTTTTGATCAGCTTGAATCAGAAGTGCAGTGTTATGCACGTTCATTCCCGGTAACGTTTAATAAGGCGCAGGGTGAATACCTGTACGACGTTGACGGCAACAAATACCTGGATTTTCTCGCCGGGGCGGGCACGCTGAACTATGGCCACAACCACCCAGTGCTCAAAGAAGCGCTGGTTGAGTACATCATGCGCGACGGCATTACCCATGGTTTGGATATGCACACCGACGCCAAGGCCGACTTCCTCGACGCGTTTAACGAGAACATCCTCAAGCCGCGCGATATGGAGTACACCTTCCAGTTTACTGGCCCCACTGGCACCAACGCCGTTGAAGCGGCGATGAAGCTGGCGCGCAAAGTGACCGGTCGCAATACCATTGTGTCGTTCACCAACGGCTTTCACGGTGTGACTCTGGGCAGTGTTGCGGCAACGGGTAACAGCCATCACCGCGGCGGTGCGGGTGTGGCGCTGGGCGACATTTCGCGTATGCCGTTCTGCGGTTACCACGGTCGCGATGCCGACACCATCAAGATGATGGACAAGCTGCTTAGTGATCCGTCGTCGGGTATCGATCTGCCGGCGGCGATGCTGGTGGAGTGTGTGCAAGGTGAAGGCGGTTTGAATGTCGCCAATAGCGATTGGTTGCGCGGCCTGGAAAAACTGTGCCGCAAGCACGATATCCTGTTGATTGTGGATGATATCCAGGCCGGCTGTGGCCGCACGGGTACCTTCTTCAGCTTTGAGCCCAGCGGTATTAAGCCCGACATTGTGACCATGTCGAAGTCGCTGAGTGGCTACGGCCTGCCCTGCGCAATTGTATTGCTGCGCCCCGACCTGGACGTGTGGGCACCGGGTGAGCACAACGGTACTTTCCGTGGTAATAACCACGCTTTTGTTACCGCAGCGGCTGCCATCCGCCATTTCTGGAAAGATGAAAGCTTCTCTAACGAGATCATCGAAAAGTCGGCGATTGTGCGCGACCGCTTTAAGAAAATTTCTGACCGCTACGGCGTTACGCGCGCGGCGGTTAAAGGTCGCGGCATGATGCAGGGCATTGCCCTTGCCGATGGCGATACTGCCGATGCAGTCGCCCGCGCCTGTTTTGAGCGAGGCCTGGTAATTGAAACCTGTGGTAACCGTGGGCATATCGTAAAATGTTTCTGCCCGCTGACCATCGACAAAGACGAGCTGATTCGCGGCATGGACATCGTCGCCGATGCCGTTTCGGAAGTGTTGTTGAAAGACGTTAAGAAAGCGTCTTAATCCCGCCTTGTGTTCGGGCCTGCCCGGGCTCGATTTGGGTCCGCCGTAATGGCGGACCGTTGTATCGACTAAAGAAATTGGAAACCGAGTAATGATCGTAAGAACATTAGAAGAGTGTGAAAATTCAGAACGCAAAGTTGACGGTGGCAATTGGCAAAGTGTGCGCATGCTGCTGAAAGACGACAATATGGGTTTTTCTTTCCATATCACCACCATTCTTGCAGGGACCGAAACGCCGATTCACTACCAGAATCACCTTGAGTCCGTGTACTGCATGTCGGGCAATGGCGAGATTGAAACGGTTGAAGACGGCAAAATCTACAAAATTGAACCCGGTACGCTGTATATCCTCGACAAGCACGACAAGCACCTGCTTCGCGGCGGCAGCGAAGACATGAAAATGGCCTGTGTATTTAATCCGCCACTGAGTGGCAAGGAAGTTCACGATGAAAATGGTGTTTACCCCATTGACTGATTGTTAAAAAGCGCGCGGAAAACGTCCTTTTTAATGATCGAATGGAGAATACAATGTCACACAGTGTAGAAAAAATTGGCGGCACGTCGATGAGCGATTACGCCGCGGTGCGCGACAATATCATCCTGGCGGGCGCCGAGGGCGACCACCTGTACGGCAGAATTTTTGTTGTGTCTGCCTACGGTGGTGTGACCGACATGCTGCTGGAGAACAAGCGCAACGGTAACCCCGGTGTCTACGGTTTATTTGCCGACGACGAAGGCAGCGAAGCATTGTGGCGGGAAGCGCTGCGCAATGTGGCCAAAGCCCTGCACCAAATTAATGAGGAGTTGTTCGACGACGCCGAGCAGCTCAATGAGGCCAATGCGTTTATTGATGGCCGCTTATTCGAGGCCGAGCGCTGCATGGACAACTTGCACCGCCTGTGCCAGCACGGCCACTTTGGTTTGGAAGACCACCTGCTAACGGTGCGTGAAATGCTGGCCAGCATTGGCGAAGTTCACAGTGCCTGGAATACCGCCAAGCTGCTGCAGCGCGACGGTATTAACGCGCGCTTTGTTGACCTTTCCGGTTGGAGAATGGAGTCGGCAATCCCCTTGGATGCACACATTCTGCGCGAGCTGGATAAAATTGATGTGCAAAAAGAGCTGCCCATCGTCACCGGTTACGCCTACTGCAGCGAAGGCTTGATGGCGACTTTTGACCGCGGCTACAGCGAGATGACCTTTAGCCGTTTGGCGGTGATGAGCAAGGCCGACGAAGCGATTATTCACAAGGAGTATCACCTCAGTAGTGCTGATCCGCGTTTAGTGGGTGCCGAGAAGGTGGTGCCGATCGGCCGCACTAACTACGATGTTGCCGATCAGCTGGCCAACCTCGGCATGGAGGCGATTCACCCGCGTGCAGCCAAGGGCCTGCGCCAGGACAATATTCCGTTGCGGGTGAAAAACACCTTTGAACCCGAGCACAGCGGCACCTTAATCGATGGTGAATACACCAGTGAGCGACCTTGTGTAGAAATTATTGCGGGCCGCAAGCAAGTGTATGCGCTGGAAGTTTTCGACCAAGACATGGTCGGCTCGCTGTGGGATTACGAGCAGAAAATACTAAGTGCGATCTCTCGCTTTAAAGCGACGGTGATCACCAAAGATATTAACGCCAACACCATCACCCACTACTTGGGCACCAACCTGAAAACGGTAAAGCGCATTGTTAAAGCGGTCAGTGATGAGTTTACGACGGCAGAGGTCAGTACGCGCAAGGTGGCTATTGTGTCCGCCATCGGCAGCGATATGAAAGTGCCTGGCATGCTGGCAAAAACGGTCTCGGCATTGGCGTCGGCAGATATCAGTGTGCTGGCTATGCACCAGTCTATGCGTCAAGTGGACATGCAGTTCGTGATCAATGAAGATGACTACGAGGCAGCGGTCGCCAACCTGCACCGTTGTTTAGTAGAAGTCCATGATCACGGAGAGGCAATATGCGTGGCTTGACCCTGTGCTGGATAGTGGCAGCGCTACTTCCCTTAATGGCGTTTGCCGACTCAGAGCAAGAGGTCAGCGACACACAAGTTGATCAGCATATTGATCAACTGCAAGAGCCGCTCTACTCGCCCTTCATCGAGCGCTATATCCTCGATGAAGTGCGTTCGCTGCGGGTGGATATGGAGCGCAAGCACCGCGAACTCACTCAGGAAGTGGTGGATCGCGAGCTTGGCGCTGCAGATAAAGCGGTGTCTTACGCCACCAATACGGTTACCTACTTTTTCTATCTGATCGCCGGTGTCAGCTCGGCGCTGGTGTTGATCGGCTGGAACTCTCTGCGCGATATTCGCGACAAGGTACACAGTGTTGCCAGTGATCAAGTGGCCGAAATTGTTGAAGAATACGAAAAGCGATTGCGTGCGATCGAGAAGCAACTCAAGCAAGAAACTGAGCACATCGAGTCCAATCGCGAGGAAATCAACCGCACGCAGGAGATCCACTCGCTGTGGTTGCGCGCCAGTCAGGAGGCCAGTCCGGCGGGTAAAATTGGCATCTACGATCAAATACTTGCCATTCGCCCCAACGATATTGAAGCCATCACCTACAAGGCCGATGCCGCGCTGGATCAGGGTGAACCCCAGTGGGCGGTTAATTTGTGTCATCAGGCCCTCAGCCTCGACGACGCCAATGGCCACGCCTTTTATCAGCTAGCTTGTGCACACTCGGCAATGGGTAATTTGGATGACGCTGCCCGATACTTTTCCAAGGCGGTTGCTCAGGCTGAAGCTTATCGCGAGGAGTTAGAGCGAGATCCTACACTGGAATCACTGCGCGAACACCCCTTGGTCCACGAGCTACTTGATTCAACAGCGAACGATAATATTTAACGCTGCTCGGTACCGGGCAGTAACAATAGGAAGCCTATGCTTACTGCCTGGAGTTTTATTGCTTTTTTAAGCCTATTCGTCCTCATCGGTCTCTCTTCTCTTTTTTTTAGTAGTCACCAGAGCAAGGATTACTACCTTGCCAGCAATAGCGTTAAGCCGTGGCTCGTCGGCCTTTCTGCCGTGGCCACGAATAACAGTGGCTATATGTTTATTGGCGTTATCGGCTATACCTACACCGTCGGCTTATCCGCTTTTTGGGTTATGTTGGGCTGGATTAGTGGCGACTTTATCGCGTCCCACTTTGTGCACCGCCGCCTGCGGACGATGACGGAAAAACGCGGCGAGGTCAGTTATATCGGCGTGTTGTCGTCGTGGTCCGGTGGCACAAAACCCGCCTACCAACGGCTGGCTGCAAGCATTTGTTTGTTGCTGTTAGTCGCTTACGCCGCCGCGCAACTGCTTGCCGGTAGTAAGGCCTTGCACGTCTTGTTTGATTGGCCAATTTGGGCGGGGGCGGTCAGTGGTGCCGTACTGGTGTTGATGTACTGCCTGGCGGGCGGCATCCGCGCATCAATCTGGACCGATGCCGCGCAGTCGATGGTGATGATCTCAGCGATGGGGCTGCTGTTGTGGGTGGCGGTCGACGGCCTCGGTGGGGCGCAGGTGACCCTCTCTCAGTTGCGCGACGTGCCCGATTATATGAACTGGTTTCCCCAGGATCTCGCCTTTCCCGGCGTAATGGGGGCGGTGTTATTCGCATTGGGTTGGTTGTTTGCCGGCCTGTCCGTGGTTGGCCAGCCGCATGTGATGGTGCGGTTTATGACCCTGCGAGAAGGTGGGGATATGAACCGCGCACGCCAGTGGTATTACCTGTGGTTTACCGCTTTTTACTTAATGGCCACGTCGGTTGGCTTGCTGTCGCGGCTCTACCTGCCCGAGGCCGGCAGCTTCGACGCTGAACTCGCTCTGCCAACCATGGCGCAACAGCTTTTACCACCGGTGCTGGTCGGCTTAATTCTCGCCGGGGTGTTTGCCGCGACGCTCTCCACCGCCGATTCATTAATTTTGAGTTCATCGGCGGCACTGACCCACGATTTGTTGCCACACAATATTGAAAAACCCTGGCTGCTAAAGTTGTCGACGTTTGGTATTACCGCCACGGCTCTGGCTTGGGCGCTACTCAGTGCGCAAAGTGTTTTCGCCATGGTGGTTATGGCGTGGTCCGGATTAGCCAGTGCGTTTGTGCCGCTGTTGCTGGTGCTTATTTTTGGCGGCCGCCCAGGCCAGGGCGTGAGTATTGCGATGAGTGTGGTTGGGATCAGCACGGCACTACTGTGGCGTTATTTCGACCTTCACAACATGGTCTATGAAGGCTTGCCCGGTATTCTCGCCGGGGTGGCGGTGTATGGGGTCAGTCGTATTTACCGGCGCTGGCAGCCAGTGGCGGAAGCGATCTCCTGAATGGAAGGTAGCGCGTTGCCCTAGCGAAACGCTGAAACTAAACCAACCACACTAATGGCCAACAACACGCTACCGACTACCCGGAAAAATATCGGCGTTTCGGCCTGTAGCAAGCGGTCGTGCACCCGCAGGCCGATAACATGACCAACGGCAGCACAGGGGAGCAACCAGAGGTGGTGAATGAGCTGCAGGTCGACACCGGCCCAGACGAAAGCAGCCATTTTAATCGTCACCAGAATAAACCATAGCGCAAACAGTGTGTCGCGCAGGCGCTCCTTGGCGACGTGTTGGGCGACCACCGCTATGATCAGCGGCGCGCCGATGAGTGAGGTACCGCTGATATAGCCTCCGGCCATTAGAAACACCGCATCGACCAGGCGGTTGTTGCTGCGAAATGGCTTATTAAAAATATAACTCAGTGAATACAGCATCACGATACTAAAAATAATACCGCTGAGTACGCCGCTGGGCAGGGTAATCAAACCGAACACGCCGAGTAATTTGGGGCCGATCATCACTGTCAGCGCCTTCCATAAATACTGCCAGTCCACCGTGCTCTGGGCGCTGCTGCCCCCGAGGCGCTGACGATTATTCAGGGCGATGGTTAACGATGAAAACACCAGTAAGTGAACGGAGATCAGCGGCAGGTAAACGAGCGGTGCGTTGTGTACCAGCAACAGAAAGGGCAGCGAGAGCACGGCGCCACCGAAGCCAAGGCCGGAGCGAACAAAGCCACTCCAGACAAAAATCAGCCCAATCAGGATATATTGCAGGGGTGCGAGTTCGGTCATTACAGCTCTTTAAATTACGGCGCAGCGCAAGGGTGTGACGGCGCATGATACCGGCTGCAAAGCCTACTCGGCCAGCGCAGGATTAGCGCAGTGCGGCAACAAGCGAGCTAAATGGCGCCGGTCGAGCAATGTGATAACCCTGGACTTCGTCGCAGTGATACTCCGCGAGAACAGCCAGTTGCTCGGCGCTCTCCACGCCTTCGGCAACAACCTTAATACCCAGTGCATGGGCCATTTCAATAATGACCTTGATCACGGCTCGGTGTTTATCCTGAGTCAGGTCAGAGACAAAACTGCGATCGATTTTCAGCGTGTGTATGGGCAGTGTTGCCAAGTACTGCAGCGACGAGTAGCCCGTGCCAAAGTCGTCAAGGGCAACATTGACACCGAGGCTGGCGAGGGTTGCCAGCGTATCGTTAACCACCGAAGGCTCCAGCATCATCACGCTTTCGGTAATTTCTAACTCCAGGCGTCGATTGCTCGGCAGTTCGGCGACGGCATCGCGAAGGCTTGCCAGTAAGCGCGGGCTGGTAAATTGCGCCATCGATACGTTCACGGCAATGCAAAACGGCGCATCCCCGGGGATCTCGGCCAGGTGCCTGGCGGCTTGTTGGATCACCCAGTCGCCAAGGTCATTGATCACCTCGCTCTGTTCTGCAATCGCGATAAACTCGTCGGGCGGTATGGCCCCAAGCTCGGGATGCTGCCAGCGCAACAGGGCCTCAGCGCCGTTGATTGCGCCGTCGCGCAGCTGCTTCTTAGGCTGAAAGTGAAGCGTTAGTTGTTCGTATAGCGCGGTGCTTTGCAGTGCCGAGCGCAGACTGACATCGCGCTGCAGCCGGTCCCACAATTCGGGGTGATACTGGTTGATCTGGCTGTGTGGGTTGCGCACGGCAGCCGCCAGCTGTGCATGACGCAGGGCTTCTTCGGGCGTACCCGCTAATTCCGCCAGGCCGATGCCGATATCGAGGGCGATAAGGTGCTCTCCCCAGCTCATTTGTGCGCCGATCTGGCGAAGCAGGTGTCGGCTGCGTTTTTGCCAGAGTGTCGAGTCGGCAACGGCCAGCGGTAGAAAGAATTCGTTTTCGCCAACACGGCCAGTGAGCTTTTGCTGTTCGCTGACATAGCGCAGGCTGTTGGCGCAGTGTTGTAGCACCGCATCGCCAGCGCGATTGCCAAAAGCATCGCAGATCGCGCGATAGTTGTGCAGGCGGCAAATAAGCGCGCCGCGCGTTTCTCCCGCTGTGCTTGCCAGGGCGGTAATGCAGGCTTCGCGGTTTAGCAGGCCGGTAAGTGGGTCGCGCTTTACCGCATCCAGGTGCTGTTGAGCCTCAGTGTGGCCGCGACACAACAGGCTGAGGGTGCCCATTAGTAGCAGCCCCGCCACAAACCATAGTTGCCATGCAAAGTCCTGCCGCTCGGCCAGAAGCGCCAAAAACGGCAGGCCAAGCATCACCACATCCAGGCAAAACAGCGGGTAAAAACGCGCCAGCATGGGCATCGACATGGACAGAATCACAAACAAAAGCAGCATCACTAAAATCTGCTGCCACAGCGTTAAATGGTCGGCAAACGTCAAAAACAGGCAGCCCCAGGTAAGGTGTCCCAGGGCGCTGAGTGCCCCGTAAGGCACCAGCCAGTTTTTTACCGTGTTCGTGCAGCCATAGTGGCGGAATAATAGTGGAACAAGGGTGAGTCCGCCCTGTATACACAGCAGGGTACTCAACCAGCTGGTAATGAAATAGCGAGGAAGCTCCTGGCTCAGCAGGATCATCAGTGCGGTGGCGCCTGTTGCCGCCAGAATATGGATATAGCGCACATCCCGTAACAGGCGTGCGGCGGCTGCGTCGGAGTAGTAGTGGTTGAAAAAGCCGCGAAGGGCCATGGGTATGCTCCGTAGTGCTGCTGCGGGTCTGCGCTAATTGCCTTTACTGTATTGTAGGAACAAGGTGCCGAACTGTCATAATGATTTTACCGGGCTGTGAACTCTTGCCCATTGTCGCGACTGGTTTAGACTAGGGCGTTTGAGCCAAAGACAGTGAGAGATTATGCGTGTAGCTGAAGCCGTAAAAGCCCGACGTTCCATTCGGGGCTTTAAGCCCGACCCGGTGCCTGAAGAACTGTTGCGTGAAATTTTGGATATTGCCCGCCACGCCCCCTCAAACTGCAATACCCAGCCCTGGCATATCACGGTGGTGAGTGGCGAGGCGCGCAACAAGCTGGAAGATGCCATTGTCACAGAAATTCTCAGTGGCAAGGTACCCTCGCCCGCCTTTAAACCCGGCGATGCCGATTTGGAAGGCGTGTATAAAGAGCGGCAATTCGACTGCGCGATGACCTACTACGGCACCATGGGCATTGAGCGCCACGAAAAAGACAAGCGTCAGGCCCTAATGTTGAAGAACTGGCAGTTCTTCGGCGCCCCGCACGTCGCATTTATTTCTATGCCCACCGGCATGGGTTCGGTCAACGCCATCGATATTGGCATATACCTGCAGACGCTAATGTTACTGCTCGTCGATTACGGCCTGGCCAGCATCCCCCAGGGCGCGCTCGCCTTTTTTCCCGATCCGGTCAAAGAGATCGCCAACCTGCCTGAGGGGCACGGCATTATCTGCGGCCTGTCTTTCGGCTACGAGCAGCCCGGTGAGCAGATCAACAAGGTGATTATGGATCGCGCGCCGCTGGAGGATGTCGCCACGCTGATTTCCTAGCGCCCGGGGTCGTCAATGCCTTTTGGGTTGGGCCCGAAGGCATTGTCGCCGGGCTGGCTGTCGAGCACGGTAAACACCAGCATAATCAGGGGGCCCAGCAACGGAATGAAGATCACAAGCAGCCACCACGCGCTGCGGCCGATATCGTGCAGGCGGCGCGCAGCGTAGCCGATCGATGGCAACAACACCGCCAAGCCGTACAAGCCGCTAAACAGCCCGGCGCCAATTTCGGCATTGCCCAGGCCCAAAGCGCTGTCGATTATGCTTAGCGCCATGCTGATCAATATATTGAACAGCACAAAAAACCAATATTCGCGCCGCCGTGAGCGACCGCTAAAGTCGGCGTAATGTCGCCATGCGTTTATATAGCAGTCGAAGGGGCTGCGAAGGTTGGCGCTTTGTGGTTCCATTGTTGTCTCCCTGACAAGGCTGTTAGCGATTCGCGATCAGTCCAATTGTGCAACGATCTGTGTTCGCTTTCCTAGCCTTGTATGCGGCTCGTCAGCCCTAGAAAGTTTCCGCGACCAGCCGCTGAGTTACCTCTGCAGCGGACATAACGCGACAGTCTTGCAGAGCGGTTCCGGCCCATAGCGGCGAAAAGTCGTCTCGGTTTTGCGCTTCTGCTGCCGCGCGTAGCGGCGCAAGCAGGCCGCTGCAAAGTGGGAAGGCGGGCAGGTCGTCGCGAAGTGCCCCCAGGGTTTGCATGAGCTGGTTGCTCAGTCCGCGCGCCGGTCGTCCGGAGAATACATTTGTCAGCTGGGTTGCCTCAGCTGTGGAGGCATCGGCTGCCGATGTTATGGCGTGGCGGTGGACCGCAGAGGTTTTTGCCTCCGGGCACAACAAATAGGCGGTGCCAGCCTGTACGGCATTGGCGCCCGAGGCAATGGCGAGGCGAACCGCAGAGGCGGTGCTAAGGCCGCCAGCCGCAATAAGTGGCAGCGAAATTTTATCTCGGCAAGCTTCCAATAGCTTCAGTGTGGGCATCTGCCCCGCCAGGTCGCCGCGCAGGAAGTGACCGCGGTGCCCTCCTGCCTCCAGTCCCTGCAAGATAATGGCGTCTACCCCTTCACTCTGCAGATGCACTGCCTCATCGACGGTGCAGGCGGTTGAAATAACGGCGCTGCCCCAGCTTTTTATTTGGCGCAGCAAAGCGGCTTTCGGCAATCCGAAGTGGAAACTCACTACCGGTGGCCGATACGCGGCCAGCAACTCTGCCTGCGCCGCACTGTAGGGTTGGCGGCTGGCAGGTGTCATTGGGTCGGGTGGGGCGATTTCCCACGCTTCGTAAAAAGGTTGCAATAGCTGCTGCCAGTGCTGGAGTTTCTCGGCATTGCGAGTGAGCTCGGCTGCTGCTGCATCGTGGCAAAAGAAATTGAGGTTATAGCTCCCCAAGCTCCGCAATGCCTGGAGTTCCTGCTCCAGCTTATCGAGGCTCAGCATGGCACAGGGCAGCGAACCCAGCCCGCCGGCACGGCCGACGGCCAGCGCGAGTTCACTGTCTTGCGAACCCGCCATCGGTGCTTGAATCACTGGGTGGCGAAAATGCGCATTACCTAGCTGGAACATAAACTCTCCTGTTGGTTGGCGCTCGGGTATTACGCCTGACGGGTACCTGTGCAGCATGGGGTGTTCGAGCTTGATTGAAAACCGGTTTCGCCCACGTTTTTTAGGACTTGCTTGTCAATGAGTAGGCCATCGGCTATAAATATTTAGTGCGCTGCTAAATATTGCCCCTGTGTGATTTTAGTGCGCAAGCGGTTGTCGACGGAAGGGAAGCCAGAGAACAGCCACGTTACACGCCCTCATATAAATCAAGGACGAGTCCTATGACGCAGCCGCGTTTTCAGCCTCAACACAGAGTATCGCTAATTTGGCGTCGCGATGCTGTGGCTGTCTGTACCGACCGTCCGCATGTTGTACTGGAGAATAGCAATGAATAAGAATTGGATTCTGGCTTCCGCCATCACTGCCACGCTAGCCGCCTGTGGCGGCGGTGGTAGCAGCAGTGGAGGTGGTAGCAGCTCGCCGGGCACTGTCAGCGGTGGTGCGTCTAAAGGTATTGTTATCGGTGGTGTGGTTAACGCCTACGCCATTGCCGACGATGGCTCGGTAGACAAAAGCAGCAGCGTTGCTGAACCAGCCACAACGGCGGACGATGGCAGCTATTCTCTGACCCTTAATCGCAATTACCAGGGCGGCGCTCTGCTGATAGAAATTACCGCAGAAGATGGCACCACCATGCGCTGTGACTTGGCGGTTTGCCAGCGTGACAGCCAAGGCACGCCAACGGTTAGCTTCGGCGATGATTACCCATTGGCGGCCGACTTTAGCATGCAGGCCATGCTGCCTTCTGCCTCGGGTACTGTGTCAGCCAGCATCACTCCTCTCACTAGCGCCGCGGCCGCACTGGGTTTGCAGAAAGTCGCCGCTGGTGCACGTGCAGGAGACGCAGCCATTGCAGCCAATGCCCAGGTGGCCAATAAACTTGGCCTGGCAAGCAGCGACTTGCTGAGTCAGCCAATTGTCGACATTACCAATGCCGAGTCACTGAATGCGGCGGGCAAAGAGGCGCTGGAATACAACGTGAAAGCCGCAGCGGCCATTGCCGCCGCGCTGGCAGACGGGCGCATTGAAGACGCCCTCACGGCATTTGCCAATCAGTATAAGTCGACGGGGATGGCCGACAAAGAGGACGGCGACCCCTCTGTTTCTGTGGAAGAGCTGCTCGAAGCTGCTCAGGAATTGATGGATAAAGTCGCCGAGGTCGACGGGGCAGACAATGAAGATATTGATGCACTAGCCACTGAGATTGATGTTGAAGAGGGCGATGCGGAAACCAACGGTTCGACGACACCCAGTCAGGGTGATGTGCCTGATGATGTCGGCTCGCAGGGCTTGCAGGCGAGCAAGGCCTTCGTTAAGCAGCTGCGCAATGTTGGCACGGCCGCCTTCCTAGAACCAGAGGGTGAAGACGGCGAGGCCTTGACTGGTTTTGCCAAGCAAGTGGGTATGGCCAGCGATGTGTTGTCCACTGACGCCTCTGCCGTTGTGGAAGCGGCGGCGATGGGATTGAACGCCATTTCCTATGCCTTTGAGGCGGTGCAAGATGCCAAGGCGGATGAAGAGCCGCTGCCCGAAAGTTTCGAGCAAGAGGGTGTCACCGTTGCCATTGCACAAGTGGAAGGCGGCATTCGCTACAGCGTCGATCAAACCATTAACGGTGCGGCGGTTGTATTGACGGCGCTGGATGACTCGGAGATCGATGAGCAAAGCACCGAGACCACCGAGTTCACCCCTGCTGAGCAAGAGCAGGCTGGTGAGGTGAAAACCGCGCGTGCGGTGGCCATTGAAGGCCCGCAGAATGGCACCACGGAAACCACCGAATCTGGCACGTCGGAAATTACGGCGGATATGCAGCTTAGCGGCTCAGCCAGCACGGATACCGTGACCTTTACCATCGCCGAAGGCTCGCTTTTTGAAGGCAGCCTGGTCGGGGAGTGGAGCGGCAGCGAAACCGACACTCAGTCAGCAAACGGCTACCAGTATGACGGCCAATATACCGACGAATTCACCGTTACCAATTTGCGCGCCATTATCAATGGCAGTTTGGAAACAGCGCTGGAAGGTGAGCAGACGGTGACGTTCAGCGGCGGCCTGGAGCTTGGCGTTGAGCGTTTCGACTCTGACTACTCTGAGGAGTGGGGAGACCAGTCCAATTGGCAAGAGGCAAGCGGTAGCGGCTACGACAATAGCCAAAGCACGGTAATGGTTGATGGCTTTGAACTCACACTGTCGGGTTCCATTGCCGACAACGACGGTGATGCCTTCAACGCCAGCCTGGCTCTGCAAGCTGACGGTATCCACGAGGTTTGCACAGACGAGTATAGCTACTCCTATTCGATGGATGAGCCCTACCAGTGGGATGCCAGCTACGATTGCAGCTTGCAGGAAAGCGCTGAGCAATACGCCAGTGCCGCCATTGCAGTCAGCTTTGATATCGCGCTGGACGGCGTAGCCGACTTTGTGAAGCTCACAGCGACGGGAACCCGCACCGGCCTTGAAGAAGCTGATCTGGATGTTGAGCTTGCCTACAGTGGCAATACGCTGATAATTGCCCACACCGCAGACCTCTCCGAGGATGCGCCTGAGGGTGGCAGCGTTACCGTTAGCAACCACAACGATGTGGTTATGACCCTGACGGAAGATGCCGACGGCGAACTGAGCGGTACCATTGAGCAGGACGGCGTAAAATATGCCGACATAGATGAAGACGCCGGCGCGCCGGTTATCACCTATACTGATGGCGAGTTTGAATCGTTCTAAGTAAGCGCGTTAAATAAACGTAAACAGGGAGGCCTAGCCTCCCTTTTCTATTTCTTACACAGAGCGTTTACCGTGAAAGCGCAAACCCATACACGTACATACTCAGTAATCGTATTGCTGGCAGGGCTACTTAGCATGCCGCTCAGCCATGCCGAAAATGCTTTTTATTTCCAAGCAGAATCCGATGCCTATAGCGAAATCGCGCCGATAAAGCAGCTATTAGATGACCTAAACGGTCCGCGCTTCAGTCGAGGCGATCTCGCCTTCACTCACAATAAATTTGAAGTCGGCGAACGCGACGGCAACTGGGAAGTGAGCGCCTTTTATCGCTATGACTACTTCCTGGAATTCAGCAATGACACCGCAGAAGTCGCCTATGCTGATAAAAACGACAAAGAACTGGATAAGCAGCGTAACTATCACCTGTATATCGAGCCCAACCACTTGCGCGCTAAGGGCTTAGGGCTTGGCTATTATTTTTCGCTACCGGGTAAGGCCAAACTGAAACTGCGCGCCAACTACCTCCGTGCGGAAGAGCTGACCGATGGCACGCTGAGTGGCCAGCTGCGCACCCTTGAAGACAAGGTCGAGGCCGATCTTGTCCTCGACTACAACTATTCCCGAGATGCCTTGCTAAAGCGCGAAGAGGAAAATGTCCGAGGCAATGGCCTCAGCCTCGACCTTGACCTGAGCTGGCCATTTGCCGAGCGATGGACGCTGGATGTGCGTGCCCGCGACCTGGTGTCAGAGATCCGTTGGCGAGATGTTACCTACACGCGAGCCACAGCCATAAGCGATACCGTAAGCTACGACGATCAGGGCTTTATCGACGTAAAGCCGACGGTGTCGGGGATTGAGTCCTATCGCGACCACAGTCAGACCCTGCCCCGCCGGATTGCCGCCATGCTTAGCCATCAATGGCGCGGCAGTGTGCAACTCACTGCTGGACTGCGCAGTGTCGACAAATACCTGTTCCCACAGCTTCATGCGTCTTGGGTGAGTAGCGGGACGCAGTGGCAGCTGGGGGTGGATATAGAACAGCAGGCGCTGATGCTGGGTGTAAATTATCAGGGCTTGAAATTAGACCTAAAAAGCGACGCCATCAAACCGAGTGATGCGAAAGCTTTCGGTTTAAGTTTGAGTTACACGTGGCGGCTTTAGGCGGCAGATCAACGGTTTTGTTTTGCCTGCTGCCCTGACCGCGATTCGCGGCGTTTACTCGCCTTAATTCTTACATTCTTAAGCCGTCGTCAGCCAAACAAAAAGCCCCGCGAAAGCGGGGCTTGTTAGTTTTACGCTGGCAGGTTGGTGTAACCCAGTTCGTGGAAGGTTTGTAGCAGCTCGCGGTGTCCGAATGCCCCTGTGGCGCTTTGGAAACCGGCGGCTTTGAGTTGGCCGTTGAGCAGGCGTTGGGCGGCCTCGGCGCAGATTTCACCAGTAAAGGTATACGGAGCGTTCAGCGACAGCGGGAACACCGTCGTCACTTGTCGGCCCTGACCAATACAGGTGATCACGGTGCGGTGCAGGTCGCGATCGTCTTTGGGTGGCTCGGCGGGGGTCATTTCATCGCCGTAGCGGTTGGTGAGCTCTTCCTTCTCTTCCTGACTCATGCCCTTGGATTCTTCGTTGAAGCGATGGATAACCGCAACGACGTTTTCGATGATTTCATCACCGAAAGCGGTCAGTACGCGACAGTTGCGCACGCGGTCGTCGTGCTCGTACCAAGCGGGCTCACAGCCACCGCTCCAGGGCAGGGCCAGCACCGGCTGCGACAGGTGGGGAACGCAAACAGTGAAGTGACGGTCGCCCTGCCACTCAACCATTTCGCCCTCTTTAATCATGTACTGCGGGTTGTTTACCATGCGCAGGAAGGATTTGGTTGAGGCCTGCGAAGGCAGCGCGTTATTGATCTGGTAGGTAATGTCGAGAGTGTCGACGCCTTCGGTTTCCAGTACAACTTCAGCGGCCAGGGCACCCGCTGCCCACATGTAGGAGTTGGCGGGGTTGAGCAACAGGTTTTTGTCGGCGAAAGCCTTGCCGTATTTGTCGCGAACGGCGATCACGAAGTCTTGCTCGCCAGTGGTGTCCAGGTAGTGGCAGTTGTTTTCCAGGCAGGCTTCAACCACCGGCCATGCCAGCTGCATGAAGGGGCCGGCAACGTTGATAACCACTTCCACTTTTGCAAACAGTGGCGCCAATTCGGCTTTGTCGTTGCTGGCGCGAACGATGGTGGCGGGGGCTTTGTGGCCCAGTCGCTCTTCCACGATGGCGAGGGCGTCTTCGAGTTTTTGCTGGTTGCGACCAACAAAGTAGAAGGGCAGGTTGCGCTGCGCCAGGCACTCGGCCACGAGTTTGCCGGTGTAACCGCTTGCGCCATAGATGAGAATTTTGGGTGCTTCTGACATGGTCTTGCTCCTGTAATTTTTGTTTTTCAGTGAGTACTTGGCCACGCCGCCTGAGCGGCGATTTGCGTCGCTAATTACGTTAATTAAGTGATGCTCTCGTCTGAATGCGAAATGAGGACAGCTATTTGCGAAATGAGGACAGCGATGCTAGCGTGAGCAAAAAATCGGTGACCCATGAAGCCCAAATACCACTCTGCCAAAACCATTCTTGCGCCGTTGATGAAGCTGCGCAGCGAGGGCATTTCTGTCGCGCAGTCGCTCACAGCCACGGGTTTGTCGCTGTCGATCCTGGAGCGCCCGGAACAGCACGTTAACCTCAGTCAGGAGCTGACCTTCCTGCGCAACCTGCGCCGGGTGAGCGGTGACCCCGGTATTGGTTTGTATGTGGGCAGTTGCTATCCACTGAGCGTATTTGGCTTGTATGGCTACGCATTGATGAGTGCCTCGACAATGCGCGAGGCGCTGAAGTTGGCCTACCACTTTGTGGAGCTGAGTTTTGCGTTTTACGAGCATCACATGCGCGTTGAAGACGGCTTTGTGGTGATGGCCATGGCTGCCGATGACTACCACGCCGAAGATGTGCCGATGCTTAGTGAGCGGGAAATGACCGCCACTTTCATGATTTTGCGCGGCTTGCTGGGCGATGACTTCCACCCTGCTGAGGTGTGCTTTCGCCACGCCCGGCAGGTGGAGTTGAGTCGTTACCGGGATGTGTTTGGCGTGGCTCCCACGTTTGGCGCAACAGAGAACGCCATGCGTTTCTCCCTCGATGTATTGGAAACACCCTTGTTGCAGTGCGACAGCGATACCGCGGCGCTGTGCATCGACCGCTGCGAGCGCATCAAGGCGCGCCTGTCGGAAGAGCACAATATTGTTGATGAAGTGAGGGAAATGCTGTTGCTCAGGCCGGGTTACTTTCCGGGTATTGAGGCGGTGGCTGAAAAGTTAAATATCTCGGGACGCACGCTGCGGAGGCGGCTGAGTGCGAGCGGTAGTGGCTATCAAAAAATTGTTGATGACCTGCGCTATGAGTTGGCGCGGGAGTATTTACAGGGCACGGCAATGTCGATTGAGCAGGTGGCATCGCTGCTGGGCTATAGCGATGCCGCTCACTTTTGCCATGCCTTTCGGCGCTGGTCGGGCTGTCCGCCCTCTCAGTTTCGCGGCGCACCCGCAGCCTGACGGCGCTCGCCGGGGTTAACACCGGTCCAGCGTTTGTAGGCATGGCAAAAGCTGGATGAGTCCGCATAGCCGAGGCGCACGGCAATTTCTTCCAGCGTAAATGAGGTGGTTTGCAGGTACTCCACGGCCAGGTTTTTGCGCACGTCTTCCAGAATGGTTTTGTAGCTGCTGTCTTCCTGGCTGAGCTTGCGCTGCACCGTGCGAGCGGTCATGCCTAAGCGATCGGCGATGGTTTCCAGTGTAAAAATTTCCCGCGGTGATGACAGGATTTGATTGCGCACCACGTCCGAGAAGGTGTAATTCTTGGCCAGTTGTTCGCATATCTTTTCGCACTGGCTGTCGTAAATGCGGGCAGTTTCCGGTTCGGCCTGCAGCAATTCTTGGTACAGCAGCGCGCTGTCGAAGACATAGCAGTTTTCGGCAGCTTCGAAATACACTGGGCAGTTGAAATAGCGTCGGTACTCTTCTGCGTAGCTGGGTTCCGGCTGGCGTAAATGCACCTCGTGCACGGGAATGGGCTGGCCGAGGGCTTCCTTAAAAATAATATGCGAGGCGACCAGGCCGCGATCAATCATGTATTGGTGGCTGTCACCGAGGTCGCGCAGTGGTTCCAAACTGATATAGGCGCGGTCGTCGCGAATGGTGGTTATCCATTGCATATAGGTCCACGTCATCAGAATATTTTTATACAGCACCTGCATACCCTGAAGCAGGTTCTCGCTGGTCATCACCGCCAGTCCCAATAAGCCATACGCCGACAGGTGATAGCGGCTGCCCACCACCAGTCCCAGCTCGGGCTTATCCAGTGCGCGAATCACCTCGGAGGTAAACCTCAATTCCTGCTGTGGGGTAAGTTGGTAGGTAGGGCTGTCCAAGGCTTCGGGTGGAATATTGGCTTTATCCAGCACCAGCAAGGGGTCTGCACCATGCTCCTTGAGCAGGGTAATCAGGGGGTTTAGACCGTAGCCAAGATGTCTGGCCGGCGGCACTGATAAAGAAGATCGAATCTCCATGAACACGTCACGCGCTGAAAATTGCTGTCGTAAATTAACAACCAGATTGTCTGCTGTAAACATCTAACTTTGCCGGGGCGCTGGCTACTATCCTCACATCGATATCGCTTACACATAACAAACATAACGAAGTAGAGGAAATGTCATGAACGATACCGCTCTTGCCACAGGCCCTGTGGATGTTGACTACCGCAACTTAGAAGCCCCTCTGTACCGCTGGCCCGCTACCCCCAAAAGCAAGCTGACCATCTCAGGTGCCGAGGCGAGTTTGCCCGAGCATATTGCTGAATTCCAACAAACCCTGCGCGACTTTGCGATTAACGTGGTGCGCCCCATTGGTATTGAACTGGATAAGCTGAGCCCGGAAGAGGTGATTGCCAAGGATTCGCGCTTTTGGGAATTCCGTGAGAAGTACTTGGAGCTGGGCGTAACGATTGAAGCCTTGTCAGAGATGCCGCCGCGCGAGGCCGCCCTGCTGTTTAGCATACTGTTTGAAGAGCTGGGCTATGGCGACGCCGGTCTGGCGATTTCTGTGGGTGCCGGTATTTTGCCGCAGTGGTTGTCTGCCAAATTTGGTCGCGCCGACCTGCTGGAAGAATTCCCCGACACGATGCTTGGCTGCTGGGGTATTACTGAGCCCGACCACGGTTCAGACATGCTCGACCCCAACGGCGCTGCCGCTCAGCCGGGTGGCAAGTACTGCCGCCCCAATCTGGTTGCAGATTTGACGGGCGACGACATTATTCTGAATGGCCAGAAAGCGGCGTGGGTTTCCAATGGCGTGATCGCCGACGTTTGTATTCTGTACTGCGCGGCCGACAGCGGTAATGGTGTTGATCCGCACAATGGCTGCGTGCTGGTTTTTCCGATGAACCTGCCGGGCATCTCTCGCGGCAAGCCGCTGGATAAAATGGGGCAGCGCGCGCTGAACCAGGGTGAAATTTTCTTCGACAACGTACGACTGCCACGCAAATATCTACTGGCTGGTCCTGAAGATTACCAGCGCGCGGTGTACTGCATTCACGCTGAAGCCAACGCACTGATGGGGGCTACTTTCACTGGCTTGGCGCAGGCGGCTGCGGACATGGCGCTGGACTACGCTCACGAGCGCGTTGCCGGTGGCACGCAGATTATTCATCACCAATCGGTGAAAAGCCGCCTCTTCCATATGTTCCGCAAGGTGGAGACCTCGCGCGCAGTGACGCGTCGTGCCCTCGACTACAACAACGACCCGGCAACGGCGATTCCCTCGCTGTGTTCAGCCATGTTCTCGAAAACCACCGGCACGCAACAGGCCTTTGAAGTGTGCAGCGATGCGCTACAAATATTCGGCGGCAATGGCCTGACTCGCGAGTACCCGATGGAAAAAATGCTCCGCGATGCCCGCGCATCAATGATTGAAGACGGCTGCAACGAAGTGCTCGCTATTAAGGGCGGCAGCTACTTGATCGACGAAGAAAAACTGGGCAACTAAGCCGGAGAACCCCGTGGAACAAAAAGCCTATATTGCGGGCGTCGGCATGACGCCCTTTGGGAATGCTATTGACCAGAGTTTGAGTCAGCTCGCCGGCGCTGCTATTCAGCAGGCGCTGCGCGATGCTGATGTGGAAGCCTCTGAGTTGAACGCCGCCTACATGGGAAATGGCGCGGCGGCGGTTATTACCGGCCAAGTCTGTGTGCCAGGCCAGGTGGTGCTGCGCAACATGGGCATTGGGCGCATCCCTGTTATCAATGTCGAAAATGCCTGCGCCACCTCGGCGACGGCCTTTCAGCAAGCCGCCACCATGATCAGCCTCGGCGTCTACGATGTGGTGCTGGTGTGTGGTTACGAAAAGCTCTATCACCAAGATAAAGAAAAAACCTTTTCGGTATTTACCGGCGCGGTGGATATCGACCAGATGGACAGTATTCGAGAAGGCCTGCAAGCCCGCAATGCCGCCATCGGCATGGACCTGGATATGAGCCAGGCCGGTATCAGTCGATCGCTGTTTATCGATATTTACGCCACCTGGGCGCGTGAACATATGCACCAGTATGGCACCACCCGTGAACAACTGGCGGCGGTGTCGGCGAAGAACTCGATTCACGGCAGCCTCAACCCGCTCTCCCAATTTCGCCACCGTATTACCGCCGAAGACGTCTTGTCGGCGCGTGCGATTGTCGACCCATTGACCTTGCCAATGTGCGCACCCATTGGCGATGGCGCGGCGGCGCTGGTCATGGTGAGTGAAAAGAAAGCGCGAGAGCTGGGTATGTCGCGCTGCGTGCGCGTACGCGCCTCTTCTCTGCACAGTGGTTGGGACCGCGTTGACGACGAGCCGGAAATGGTGCCGCAGGCCGCGGAAGCCATTTATCAGCAAGCGGGCATCGGCGCCGACGATATCGACTGCGTAGAGCTGCACGATGCTTCGGCGATCTCTGAAATTAAATACTACGAATACCTCGGCCTGTGTGCAGAAGGCGAAGGCGGCGACTTTGTCGCTCGCGGTGAATCCACGCTGGGCGGCCGCGTGCCGGTGAATACCTCGGGTGGGCTAATGCGCAAGGGTCACCCGATTGGCGCCACCGGTGCCGCCCAAATCGTCGAGTTGGTAACACAGCTGCGCGGCGAGGCGGGAGACCGACAAGTTCACGGCGCGAAGCATGCTCTGGCTGAAAACGGCGGCGGCTTCATTGGCAGCGACGCTGCTGCGCTGGTGTTAAGCATTTTGTCCAAAGAATAAGACTGTTGGGGGACACCATGAAAGATCAACGAATATTCGCCAATTTAATTGAGGCGAAAATGCAGCAACAGCCCGATCTGGACGTGCTGACATTTGTAAACATTAAACCCTGTGGTGGCTTTGAAGATGAAAAGCGAAGCTACCGCGATTTGTGGGAACAAGGCCAGCGAGTCAACCAGGCCTTGTTGGAGCAGAGCATGGAGCGCGGCAGTAGCTTTGCTTTAGTGATGCAAAACCACCCGGAATTTATCGACTGCATGGTTGGCAGCTCGCTGGCGGGCACGGTATACGTGCCGATTGATCCGCGTACCGGCGGCGACCGTTTGCGCTATATGCTGAGCTGGGCCGAGTGCTCGGGCGTGGTCTGTGCAGACTACTGCTTTAATAGCGTTTACCAGGTGTGTAAGGACATGCCGCAGATCCGCTGGATCTGGGTGATGGATACCGGCGAGAAGGTTAGCCTGCAATCGGCTGACGAGCGCGTGGCACGATACAGCGACGTGATTTCCGGTCCCTATGAAGAGCGTGCCTGTCGGGTAGAAAGCGCCGACGAGGTTATGCAAATGCTGTATACCTCTGGCACCACCGGCGACCCAAAAGCGATACGCGCGCCCTATACACGTTTTGATAATGTGGCATCGATCGGCCCCGCAATTGGGCTGAAGGAAGACGACAGGCCCTACACCGGCCTGTCGCTAACCCACGCTAACGCGCAACTGGTTACCC
The DNA here is from genome assembly GCF_057370015.1 of Spongiibacter sp. C9W. Classification (NCBI taxonomy): domain Bacteria; kingdom Pseudomonadati; phylum Pseudomonadota; class Gammaproteobacteria; order Cellvibrionales; family Spongiibacteraceae; genus Spongiibacter; species Spongiibacter sp. C9W. The sequence continues at coordinate 2,129,306 of NZ_CM170672.1, read as the reverse complement.
TGGGCAATGTGTTAAAAATGGGCCTGCGCGGGGTCATTAGCCGCAAGTTTAGTAAATCCCGTTTATGGGATATTTGCCGCCACTATGGCTGCACCATGTTTAACCTGCTCGGCGGCATGACCACGGCAATATACAGTGAGCCGCGCAAAGCCGACGATGCCGATAATCCGGTTCGCTATATTCTCAGTGCGGGTATGCCCGCCGCAATATGGGAAGATTTCAAACGTCGTTTCGACGTTGAGCTGTTCGAATTTTACGGGGCCGCCGAAGGTGGGATGACCTTTAATCCACCGGGTGGCCCCATCGGCAGTATCGGTAAGCCCCCCGCCAGCCTGATTGCCAAAGTCATCGACGAAGACGGCCGCGAATGCGCCCCGAATGAGCGCGGCGAAATTGTGTTCGAGGCGGCGCCAGGGCAACCCACACTGGCAGTAAGCTATTTTAAAAATCCAGAAGCATCGGCGAAGAAAGTACAAAACGGCGTGTTCTTTACCGGCGACATTGGTCACCGTGATGAGGACGGGTGGTTTTATTTCGACAGCCGTAAGGGTGATGAAATTCGCCGTAATGGCGAATTTATCGATACCGCAAAAATTGAAAAAACCATCGCCGAGTATCCCGATGTCGCCGATGTTTTTGTTTATGGTATTCCCGCCACCAGTGGTGTGCCCGGCGAGAAAGATGTCATTGCCGCGGTAGTGCCGGTGGATGTGTGTTTGTTCAGCCCGCAAAAACTACTCGATCACTGTCGAGCCGTGCTGGGTAGAACAGAGCTGCCGAGCTACATCCAGGTCATGTCAGAAATACCGAAAACCGCCTCGGAAAAACCGCAGGCGCGCTTCTGTTATCAGCTTTTCCAAGAGCAAAAAAATCATGTTTATGACTTCGCGTCATAGCTGGAAAACGCTGTCGTAAATTAACAGCAAAAGGGTCGGGAACAGGCATTACCGGCCTTTTAATAAGCGATTAATCTGACTGCTAATCACGTTCTCGTTGATACGTTAAAAAAAATAATACGCGGGAAAATTAATGACTAATTTTCCGCGATCTTGAAGGACCGGCAAGATGAATAATATAAGAGGCCGAATTGCAATGGCGGTGCTTGAGCACCGAATAATTGCTTCGATATTGTTTCTCGCAATAACCCTGTTCTTTGCCGCCGGTTTGAAAAATGTCCGTTTAGAAACCATTTTTTCAGACCTGCTTCCCAAGGACGACCCGTTTATTCATGTTTTTAAGGACCATCCGAATTTCGGTAATCCACTGACATTCACCTTGATGGTGAAGAATAAAAACGGCGATATATACAATGCTGAAACGCTGTCAAAAGTCTGGGATCTCACTCGCGACATAGACTTGTCGCCGGGGGTGGATCACGACCAGATACTATCGATCGCATCGGCAAAAGCGCGCTATGCAGAGGCGACGCCTTTCGGTATTGACGCCCAGCCTTTGATGGGTGATTCGGTGCCGGCAACGCCCGAAGAAGTGCAGCAATTTAAAGACAATGTTCGCAAGTCGCCGAATGCACGTCGGTTTCTTATTTCAGAAGACGAAACCGCAACATTGGTAACCGCAACATTTATTGAGCAGCGCCTGGACTACGGTGAGGCCTTCGCCTTTGTAAAAAAGCTGGCCGATGATGCGACGGATGCGAATCACGATGTATACATGGCGGGCCAGCCAGCACTGACCGGTTGGGTCTATGAATACCAGCATCAAATGATCGGTATTTTCGCCATTACCCTGAGTGCATTAGTCATCGCCCTGGTGCTGTATACGCAGAACATGGCGGGTGTTGTTACACCGATATTTGCCAGTATTGTGGCCGCGATCTGGGGCTTTGGTTTTGCCGGATGGATGAAGATGCCGATCGAGCCATTGTTGATGATTGTACCGCTGCTGTTGATCGCGCGTTCGTTTAGTCACTGCGTACAATTCACCGAGCGTTTCTATGAAATTTTCGATCAACTCGGCGACAAGGTAAAAGCCGCAGGTTTAACAACCAGCGTGATGATGGCGCCCTCTATTCTGGGCATTATCACCGACGCTGCGGGTATCTTCCTGATCTCTATCGCACCGATTCCGGCAATGGAACGCTTCGCGCTGTTCTGCGGTTTCTGGGCAATGATGTTAGCGCCGACTGGGGTATTTCTTGCGCCGCTGTTGCTGTCAGTGCTGCCTGAGCCGCGCAACCTGAAAAAGATTGTCAGCGATCATTCCGGTGGTTTTCACGGCAAGGTGAAAGCAGCACTAGCCAGTATTTCCCGCCTGTCCCAAGGTCGTATTGCTCCCTACACCATGATTGTGGTGATCGCGGTGGGTGTGTTCTCGCTGTACCACTCGATGCGTATTCAGATCGGTAATCCGGTGGAGGGCAGCAACCTGTTGTGGGAGGACTCTGAGTACAACGTATCGGTGGCCCAGATCAATAATCACTTCCCCGGTGTGAATACCCTCGAAGTGATCCTGGAGGCGAAGGGCGACAGCGGAAGCGATCGCGTGGCCAAACAAGCCGATGCGGTGGCAACGATGTTGCAGCTGCAGTCGATTATGGAATCGGGCGAGCACGCACCGCGGGCGACGTTGTCTTTTGCCGATTACTTAATGGATGCCAACCGGCTGATCTCCGGTGGCCACAGCAAGTGGTTGCCGCTGGACAATAACGACCGAGCCGTTAACGCTGCGGCGTCGGCAGTACTGATGGGAACGAGCCCCAAAGCGTTCTCGAATGTCGTGGACTTTGAATTGCAAAACTCCACTGTGTCCTTTTGGTATGCCGATAACAAACAAGACACCGTCGACAACGCGCTGGCGGCTGCGCGGGCGGCCGTGGAGCAAGTGGGTGCAGACCACGACGCTTTCACTGTGCGCCTCGGCAGCGGCACCATCGCTATCCAACAGGCCATTAACCATGTGGTAGAGCGTTACCACTGGTTGATTATGGGTTTGCTCAACCTGGTCATTTTGGCGGTGTCGAGCTATGCCTATCACTCGGTGGTTGCCGGTGTGGTACTGCTGATCCCGGTTAACCTGTCCAACATGATTTTAACCACCAGCATGTCGTTCATGGGCATTGGTCTGGACATCAACTCGCTGATGGTTGCTGCCATTGGTGTCGGCGTTGGTATCGACTACGGCATCTATCTGCTCAGCCGCATCTGTGAGGAATATCACGAGTGTGAGGACTATGGCGTGGCCATTACCTCAGCGCTGACCACTACCGGTAAAGCCATCATGTTCACCGCCAGCATCATGCTGCTGGGCATTCTCCCCTGGTACTTCCTGTCCGGCCTGAAATTCCTGGCCGACATGGGCTTGCTGCTGGTGCTGGTGATGCTGATCAACATGGTGATCGCGCTGGTAGTGCTGCCGTTGTTGGTGTGGGTAATGAAGCCGAAATTCGTGTCCAGCAAAGACATTCTGGTCTTGGGCGAGGGCATGGACATTAGCAAACTTTTAGAAGAAGACGAGCGCGCAGCCGTTCAGCAACGCGCTGCAATCAGGGCCGAGGCGGTCAGCTGAGCCTGAGCTGACCGACAATCAATAAAAAGATAATCAAGGGTTCCACCCGGAGGTAAACGATGCATATTAAAAAATACGATACTGACTTTAGCCGTCGCAGTTTCCTGGAAAAAACCGTTAAAGGTATTGGTGCAGCGGGCGTGATTGCGCCGCTGTGGCCACTGATCGCCAACGGCGCTGACATGAGTAAGGCCTATCCCGATGAACTGTTGTCTATCGAGATGCAAACCAAGGGCAAGATCAAACCGGGCGATGTGATTACCGCCGATAACGTTGAACATGTGAAGCACTTGCTCGACCCCGTTGCGTATATGCAAGTAAAAACCATGGGTCGCCGTATTCACATTGTTGAACCGGTGAAAGATATTACGCAGCTCTACCCCGCTGAGTACCTCGAGGCCACCCTGCGCAATAAGGGTAAGGCTGTGCTCGACAGTGACGGCAATGTGTGGACAAAAGACGGCAAGCCCTGGGTTGGCGGTAACCCCTTCCCCGAACCCAAAAATGGTGTAGAGGCGCAGTACAACCTAACGATGAGCTGGGGTCGTCACGACTGGTCGCAGTACGCGGTTCGCGACTGGGATATAGACAATAACGGCAGTCTGTCTTACCAGTACGACTTTGTATGGAGTGAGCTGAATACCACGTCACGTTCCGACGGTCAGGTTTGGAAGGGCAAAGAAGACTTGCTGCGCTACCAGTCGGTATTCTTCACCGCGCCTAACGACAGTGCCGGTACCTCGTTCCTGAATATTTGGCATTACGATCAACGTAAATTCCCCGAACTGCACGGTTATATCCCCGCTTTCCGTCGGGTAAGACAGTTCCCCACTAACCAGCGTTTTGAGCCGCTGGTACCGGGTATCACTTTGTTCCTGTCAGATGCCTGGGCGGCGGGTGACCCGCTGCAAACCTGGGGCAACTACAAAATTGTCGGCCGCCAGCCAATGCTGGGTTGCATCGGTCCGCGCAATTTCCACGGTGGCTATCACGACAACTGGGAAAAACCCGTGCACGGTGGCCCTAAAGACCAGACCTTCTTCGACACCTACATGGAACTGGTGCCTGAGTGCATCGTGCTGGAGTCGGAGCCAACCGGCTATGCACGTGCGCCCGTGGGTAAGCGCCGTGTATGGATCGATGTACGCAACCAAATGTATGTCGCCTACGTGACCTACGACCGTCGCGGTGAGATCTGGAAGTCCTTCGAGCCGCATTACGCGCAGCAGTCGAACGACAAGATGACCAATATGGACGGCGCCCATCCCGCGTGGTCCTGGTCCAGTGTTCACAGCCACGACGTGCAGTCCAACCGCATGAGCCGTTTTGTACAGGCCAAGGGCGTAACGGGCGGTTACAAGACCAACTTCAATCCCGGCGATGTCGACGTGTACAACAAGTACCTCACCGTGCAAGCGATGCAGCGCCTGGGAGGCTGATATGGCTAGCGTTAAGAACCGCGTTGCCGCGGGGGTTTGTGCGCTGCTGCTGACGGCGGGGGCGATGCCCGCCGCCGCAGCCAGCAGCGAACAGGTACACCGAGGTCATCCCCACGATGTGCTTTTCGGCGTGAATACCAGCAGTGACGGCTTGCTTGCCGTGGGTAGCAATGGCCGCTTATGGCAGAGCCGCGACGGTAGCCAGTGGCAGAGCAACAGCAATGTTGGTGATAGTCGCGCGCTACTGGCGGTGTCGGAGCGCCAGGGCAACCTGTTGGCTGTGGGCCAGCAGGGCGGCATTTTTCACAATGCCGGCGACGGCTGGAAGGCCGTCGAGGCACCTGTAAAAGAGCGCTTGTTTGCCGTTGCGCAGGGAGACTTCGGTCTGGCGGTTGCCACTGGCGCTTTTGGTGCGGTGCTGTGTTCCCAAGACGGTGGTCGCAGCTGGCAGCAGTCGCAGATCGATTGGCCAGCACTGATCGGTCAGAACTATCAGCCACATGTGTATAACGCGGCAATTGATGCGCGCGGTCGCATCTACATTGTCGGTGAGTTTGGCATGATCGCCCGCTCTGATGACGCCGGGAAAAGCTGGCAGTCGCTGCACAGCGGTGAAGCGTCGCTGTTCGGCCTCGCCCTCAGCGATACCGGTTTGGCCTATGCGGTTGGTCAGAGCGGAACGGTATTGCGCAGCAAGGATGGTGGCGACAGCTGGAAAGCCATAACCAGTAATAGCGACGCCATCTTGATGGATGTTGCCATCCGCGCGGATGGTAAGGCGGTCGCGACGGGAATTCGTCAGGCCTTGAGTATTTCGCCGACCAGCAGTCAGGCGCGGGTACTGAATCACGACGCATTTTTAGAAAGCTGGTACAGCGACATTGCGGTACTCGGTAACGCTTTTTATGCCGTCGGTGAACAAGCCAAAGTGATCAAAATTTCTCTTTAAAAATAGCCTCGGAGAAGCGAGATGAAAAATAATAATCGGCTTAATTGGGCTCTCGCCACAACGGCGATGGCACTGTCTAGTCCATCGTGGTCGGCCAGTGGTGAGCTGCTGGGTGTCGACTACAGCCTTAGTGGTTTGATTCGTGTAGAGCTGGCTGCCAAAACGGTAAGTGACGAAAACCCCTACAACCAGCGCGGTAACCTCTTTAATGGCAAGGAGGTTGAGCGTAACGGTGGCCTCAACGTGGGCACGCTGCTCGGCCTGAATTTACCCATTCCTATCAGTGCACCGATCTCGGACACGGCGACGCGCAACGGTGTTCCGGCCGACAACGATTTTAATCACAGCCAGGTGCGTTTAGAGAGCACCCTGCAGCTGAAGTTTAGTGACAACTGGTCAGCGACGGCAAAGCTGCGCGGCATTTTTGACGCAGCCGAATACGATGAATTTGATCCGGACTCGGTGAACAGCAACGCCGCGGGCTACCTCTATGGCGAGCCTAATTATTTTGAGTACGACGACTTTGAAAACGGCGGTGAACAGAATCCTCTGGAGATCGCTGGCGACAACTACATGGTCGACTTTCCGTCGCTGTACCTGGATTATCAGAACGGGCCACTATTGGTGCGCGCCGGTAACCAGCAAATTGCCTGGGGACAGGCCTTGTTCTTCCGGGTATTCGACGTGGCCAACGGCTTGGACTTGCGCCGTCACTCAATCTTCGATTTCGCTTCCGAGGAGTACGCCGATGAGCGTATCGCCTCACCGGCCATCCGCGTGTCCTACCAGCTGAATTCCAACTGGGAACTGGACATGTTTGCGCAGAGCTTCCAGCCGACCATTTACGGCAACCCGAACACGCCCTACAACGTGATTCCTTCGCAGTTTACCGTGCACGATCGTTACAGCAGTGTTGACGAAGAAGTGAATAGCGGTTTCCGCTTGAAAGGCTTTATCGGCGACTTTGGTCTGCAGTTTATGTATACCAACCGCTACAACCCCGACGGTGTTGTGCGCTGGACCAAGTCGGGTGTGAACCGCGATGCACCGGGCATCCCCTTGTCGGGAGCCATCCTTGCGGAGACCCCGCTTGAAATTGACCCCACCGGGGTATGGAGTGCTGAGGAGTGGTTTACCTATGCGGGTATGGCGCGCCTTGACGGCACCGAAGGTCTGAACAAAATTGTTACCGACTTCCCCGCATCGCAATTGCTGCTGGCACGGCCTGTTCAGGGCATCGATGCGGCAAAAGAAGAGCTCGATCTGTTCTTTATCCTGACGGGTGGTTTCCTGAATAACCCACTGTCTGGTCAGGGCGGGGGTGGTCTGCGCGGCCACATTGAGCGCACCTACCACCGCGAAGATGTTTTCGGCACTGGTGTCAGCTATGTATTCAGTGGCGAGCCCGGCAGTTGGACGGATCAGTTGATTCTGAACTTCGAGGTTTCCTTCACGCCGGACAAAACCTTTACCCCTATCGACCTGGGGCAGGAATACATTGTTGAAGATGAATACGTGACTGCCCTGGTATTAGAAAAATATCAGCGCTTCAGCCGCAGTTTTCCTGCCACCTACATGGTTTTCCAGTGGATGCACCGCAGCGAGAGCGATCTGTTTGGCCGCCACTTAAGTGGTATGGGCGGCACGGTAAACAACACGCCTAAAGGTGTGGATGGTGGCTGGAATGGCTTGGTATTAGCCCTTCAGCAGCCCTTCCCCGGCTTGGTATGGCGAGCAGATTTGTCGGTGTTGTATGACACGCGCGGCGGCTTGTTTGTGCAGCCGGCTCTGAAATGGAAGCCCTCCGGTAACTGGAACATAGAAATGTTCTACAACCACATGGACGGCTACGTTGATGGCGCCAACGAGAATGAAAATATCATGCAAACCGTGGACTGGGCCGATGAATTTGGTCTGCGCGTAGCCTACCAATTCTAGCGAACCCTACCCCCACCCTCAGGAAGTAATGGGACCTTGCCGGCGACTTTGTCGCCGGCTTTTTTACCGCGAGGATGTTGCATGAGTTTTCATATCAGGCGGTTTGACCGGCAGTTTTCCCGGCGTGAATTTTTGCGTGTAGGCTCAGGTTTTGTCGGTGCGGGCCTGCTGATGCCGGCTTGGGCGGCAATGGAAAAACACGGCGATTATGCGGCGGCTTATCCAGAGGAGTTGCTGTCGATAGAGCAATATACCGGCGGCAAGCTCAAGGTCGGCGATGTGATCGACGCCGGGAATGTCGAGCTGGTAAAAGATCTTCTCGAGCCGGTAAAGTACATGCAAGTCAAAGACATGGGGCGTCGCTTGAGGTTGCGTGAGACCACCCGCGATGTGATGAAGCTGAGCCCATGGGAATATATGGAAGCGAGCTTTCGCCACCGCGGCCAAGCGCGCTTTGACGACAATGGCAATGTTGTGACGGCCGACGGCAAACCCTGGATTGGTGGCTTGCCCTTTCCCGATGCCAAGACCGGTGTGGAGCTTTTTGCCGGCCTAACGTTAAGCTGGGGGCGACACGATGCTTCGTTCTATGCGATCCGCGAATACGACCTCAACCGCGACGGCAAAGTCAGCTACGGCTACGAAAATGGCTGGGCTGAATATGCGCCGACGGGGCGTTTGGTACTGCCCGGCGTTTACTGGAAGGGCCACGAAGACAAGCTGCGCTATCAGAGCGTCTTTTTCACGGCGCCGGACAGCGTACGCGGCACGTCCTTCTTGAACATTTGGCACTACGACCAAAACAAATTTCCCGAGTTATACGGCTACATTCCCGATTTTAAACGCATTCGACGCTTCCCCACCGACCAGCGCTTTGAACCATTGGTGCCGGGTTCATCGCTATACCTGTCCGACGCCTGGGCGGCGGGTGACCCCCTGCACACCTGGGGCGACTACAAAGTGGTGTGGCGCGGCCCCATGCTGGCCGCCGTCAGCGGTGGCTGGGCCTCACAAAGTGAGGATTGGTCGCACAACACCCATGGCGGCCCACAGGGAGAAACCTTCTGGGATACCGACGTGGAATTAGTGCCCGAAGCCATTGCCGTTGATGCCAAGCCCACGGGCTTCCCGCGCGCACCCGTCGGCGTTAAACGGGTGTGGTTTGATGCGCGCACCCAATTGCCGCTGGGTATGGTCACCTTTGACCGGCGCGGCGATCTGTTCCGTTCCTTCGATGGTGCCTATGGGCTATACGAGGACGGCGATCGCCGGGTAATGGACGGTAAGCACCCCTATTGGTCGTGGTGCCATGTTCACGCTTTCGATGTGCAGACCGGAAAAATGACCCGCATAGAACAACTGGCAGAAATTTCTGGCGGCCACCGGATGCGCGTGAACGATCACGATATTTATAACCGCTATTTAACCAACGGCGCCCTGCGCCGCTTGGGTAACTAACAACAAAAGGACTCACCATGACAGAGACATACAAAGCCTTGCTTGGCGTACGCGACGACAGTGGCTACCGCGTTGAATTTCAGCAGCTCAGCAGCGAGCAGCTTGGCGACGGCGATGTGGAGGTGGCGGTGGAATACTCTACCGTTAACTACAAAGATGGCCTGGCGATGAGCGACGCCATTCCCATTGTTCAAAAGCCTTCGCTGATTCTCGGTATTGATATGGCAGGCACTGTGGTTAAGTCTGAGAGCAGCCGCTTTCAGGTCGGTGACAAGGTGCTGATGAATGGCTATGGCGCCTCAGAAACGCACAATGGCGGCTATACCCAGCGCCTGCGTATTTCGAGCGACTACCTGTTGAAGGTGCCTGAGGCTTTCACTACCCGCCACGCCATGCTGCTGGGTACGGCGGGCTACACCGCGATGTTGTCTCTGCTGCGACTGGAGCAGCTCGGTATTAGTCCTGAGTCGGGCGAAGTGCTGGTAACCGGCGCGTCGGGGGGAGTGGGCAGCGTGTCCATTATGTTGTTGGCGGGCCTGGGCTATACCGTGGCAGCGTCGACGGGCCGCCTTGAAGAAAGCGACTATTTAAAGAGCCTGGGTGCAAACTCCGTGATTGATCGCCGCGAGTTGTCAGAAGCCGGTGAGATGATGCAGGCGCCCCGCTGGGCAGCGGCGGTGGATTCCTGTGGCAGCCATACCCTGGCCAATGTTATTGCCCAACTTCACTACAACGGCGCCGTGGCCGCGTGCGGCCTGGCCCAGGGTCTGGACTTACCCGGCAATATGATGCCCTTTGCACTGCGTAATGTCGCCTTGCTGGGCGTGGACTCGGTACACGCGCCAATGGCGCTGCGTGAGCGCGCATGGCAGCGTTTGGCCGAGTCTGTCGACCTGAACAAACTGGAAGCGATGGCAGTTGAGATTGATTTCGACAATCTTCCTGACGCCGCTGGGCAAATCTTGCAGGGGCAAATTCGTGGTCGCGCGGTCGTGAATATCGCCGCGCGCTGAACATCAATACTCAACGGAAAATAACAATGAAAGAGAACAATCCTTTTTCGCTGCAGGGCAAAGTCGCTGTGGTGACCGGAGCAGCGGCGGGCATTGGCAAGGCCTGCGCCCAGCGCATGGCTTACTCGGGCGCCTCGGTGCTGCTAAGTGATATCGATGTGGCCGCCTGTCAGCGCCTGGCAGCGGAGCTGAATGAACAGGGCTTTGACGCGCGCGCTATTCAGCAAGATGTGGTGCTGGAGGAAGACTGGCAGGCCTTGGTGGCAGAGTTGAAACAGTGGCACAACCGCTGGGATATTCTGGTGAACAACGCTGGCATATACATTGGCGGCCGCCTGGAAGACAACTCGGTAGAGCAACTGACCCGTATCCACGAGGTCAATGTGCAATCGGTGTTTCTCGGCCTGCGCTATGCGGCTGAAACCATGCAGCCCAGCGGCTGCTTTGGTCGCGGCGGCAGCGTGATAAACCTGTCGTCTATCGCCGGTTTAATCGGCGTCCCTGGCCACAGCATTTACGGTGCAACCAAGGGCTCGGTGCGCTCCATCAGCAAGCACTCTGCGGTTGAGTTCGCCCGCTTTGGCTACGGCATTCGCGTCAATTCGCTGCACCCCGGTTTGATCGATACCGCCATGGCCGAACAGGTTTACGACGACTTTGTGGATGTTGGGCTCACCCAGTCTCGCGAGGAAGCCAGTGCGGTATTGGAGCAGCAGATGATCCCGATGGGGCGGCTCGGTACAGCAGAGGATATTGCCAATGCGGCGCTGTTTCTCGCCAGTGATGCCAGCGCCTATATCAGTGGCGCTGAGCTGACCGTGGATGGCGGTTTCACCGCAGCGTAGGAGAGTGTGATGAGTATTCATTGTAAAGACAAAGTGGTGTTGATCACGGGTGCGGCCAAAGGCATTGGCGCGGCGGCGTGCCATGCCCTGGCGGCAGCAGGTGCGAAGCTGGCGGTGAGCGATATCGATCAGGACGCTGGCCGAGAACTGTGTGAGGCACTGCGCGCGGCGGGCGCCGATGCGGAATTCTTTCCCTTGGACGTGTGCGACGAGCAGCAGTGGCAGCATTGCATGGAAACGGTTGTCGCCAGCTTTGGTCAGCTGGATGGCGTTGTGAACAACGCGGGTATCGCAGTAATTTGCGGCCCCGAGGAAGAAAGTCTGGAGGGGTGGCGGCGCACCCAGACCATCAATAGCGACGCGGTCTTTCTCGGCAGTCGCGCGGCCATTCAGGCCATGAAATCGCGCGGCGGTGCGATCGTTAATGTCTCCTCGATTGAAGGCATTGTCGGCGACCCAATGCTGCCAGCGTACAACGCCAGCAAAGGCGCCGTTCGCGCACTGACCAAGTCACTGGCGCTGTATTGTGCCGATCGCGACTACGGTATTCGCGTGAACTCCCTTCACCCGGGTTATGTAGAAACGCCTCTGGTAAGCGGCGCCCTGGCCAAGCTGTCAGAGGACGACGCCAATGCCTTTGCTACGCGCGTGGTGGCCAGTATCCCGATGGGACGTATGGCGCGGGCAGAGGAAATTGCCCAGGGTATTGTATTTTTGCTTTCCGACGCGGCAAGTTATATGACCGGCTCGGAACTGGTTATGGACGGTGGCTATACCGCCCGTTAAGAATCCCCTCGGGGAGGGAGGTGGCCGCTATCGCCCTGGCGACCACCTCTTTTTTCTCCCTCGCCCCTGCTTTGCTCCGCGCTTGTAGTTTATCTCAATGATTTCTGTGTCAGACTTGTTATCCCGAGACCACCATCGGTAGCGGGCGTGAGTAGCAAGTAAAGAGAGATACAGCGTGAGTAATGGTGAAGGACGGCGCTTAAATAAGTTTATCAGTGACTCGGGCTATTGCTCGCGTCGCGAAGCTGACAAGCTGATTTTGCAGAATCAAGTCAGTATCAATGGTAAACGCCCCGGTCTCGGCGCACAGGTGATGCCTGGCGATGTCGTGATGGTGGAAGGCAAACGCATTCGCACGGTAAACCCGGATAAAACCGACAGGGTGTATATCGCCTACCACAAGCCGGTGGGCATCACCTGTACCACCGAAGCCCATGTGCCGGGCAATATTATCGACGCCGTCGGCCACAAAAAGCGCATTTTTCCCGTGGGTCGCCTGGATAAAGATTCCGAGGGGCTGATTTTTCTGACCAGCGATGGCGACATCGTGAATAAAATTCTGCGTGCTGAAAATGCCCACGAAAAGGAATATATCGTCACCGTCGATAAGCCGTTGAGCGGACAGTTTGCCGAGCGAATGGCCAAAGGCGTGCCTATCCTCGGCACCGTTACCAAGCCCTGCAAGGTCATGATCCTCAGTCGCAATGTGTTCAAAATTATCTTGGTGCAGGGTATGAATCGCCAGATTCGGCGAATGTGCGAACACTTTGGCTATGAAGTAACGCGGCTCAAGCGCACGCGGATTATGAACGTCAAACTGGATGCGTTGAAGCTCGGTCAGTGGCGCAACCTCAGCGCTGAGGAAATGGCGGAGATCAATCAAGCGGTGGGCGGTTTGTCGGGCAACGCAGGGGCGGCTGGCAAGTCGCGTCCACGGCGACAGAATGGCCCTAAAACAGGCGGGCGTCGGCGCTAGCGACATTGTTGGAGTATGCGGATGAAAGGTGTATTGGCGGTTGGCGCGCTGTTTTTACTCAGCGGTTGTGCGAGCCGAGAGTTATACGAGAGTATTCAGGCGAGTAACCGTTTCGAGTGCGATAAGCTGCCGCCCTCTCAGTACGAGGCATGTATCGCGCAGACGGTGCAGCCCTACGATGACTATGATCGCGAGCGTCGGGCGATAGAGTCTGATGAGAATTAAAAAGGTGGAAGGCCCAGGAGCCTTCCACAAGCACTACGCGTGCGTTGAGCGCTAGCGCAATTGGCGCTGACCCTCGTATCGGGCATGGTTGAGTAGGTACAGACCGTAAAACACCGCAAAGGCGAGATCGGCGATCACAAAAATAGCGAAGGGCATCAGTGCCGGAAAGCTCAATGTATCCACCCAGGCCGCAACGAAGACCAGGGTTTTGCCGATGCAACCCATCCAGATAATGTCTTTGTGGTCCTTTGGGTTGCCGGCAATGCGCCAATAACCAAAGCCAAACACCAATACCAGCACGCCAAATTGATGGGCCCAGGGCAGTAGCTCGGGCACATAGAGACTTTGCATTTGCAGCAGGGCAAAGAAGGCCTCAGTGGCAAATAGCAGCATAAACGCCGCCGCGAAGTTGAAGAATGCGGCGAAGCGGTAAAAGCGCTTCCAGGAAGTTTCATTTTGCATTGATGCTGGCCTCCGGGTGCGAGGGGGATTGCTTTAGGCGGTCGGCAATGGCGGCGCCGGTCAGTAAGCGCCAGGGTATCAGCAAGCCGGTTTGTTGTTTGTATTCCTGCCAGCCCGGGTGACGGGAGATCGCGTGATCTTTGTTCTTCATCCGCGCCAGGAAATAGCTGGCCATATACGCGTAGATCGCCCAGGCGATCCAGTGTTGGGCCAGCATCGGGTAGGCGGCGTACAGCATTAGCTCGCCGAGGTAATTCGGGTTGCGGGTGTAGCGGTAGACGCCGTCGGTAATCAGCCCTGGTTGCTGACGGTATTTAAGTATCCAGTGGCGCTGGCCGTCGGCGGCCATCATGGTGACCACGCCGAGCGTGTGAATGGCAATGGCGGCAAACACGACCGTGCCGCTGGGTTCGATGAAGCGTGAAATCAGCAGCCAAGGGGTGATCCAGTACCAGCCGATGAGAAAAACATAGAGGTTGATGGAGGCAAGTAGGCTGATGCGGTCGTTGAATTGGTGGTCGCGAAAACCGAAGTCTTTAATCAGCCAGCAGTAACCATAAATGCCGTGCAGGCCAAGGTAGACCCAGGCGGTGGTGGTGAAATTGTCGTAGTAATTCATCATGGCGTAGATGATGAACAGGGTAAAAATCTTGTGGAAGTCCACCGCCCAGGCAACGCGAATGCGCGGTTTGCCCGGTGCGTTCCAGATGAGTTTGTCGACAAGGGCGAGAAAAGCGCGCGCCCAGCCGGGAATCGGTTCCCGTTGCTGTTCCATGGTGCATTCCTATTATTGTTAGTGTGTGCCTGCCGATACTACGCGGCGGCCACAATTAGTGAATGCTTGCTGGCGACGCTTTTACTGTGAATTTATGACAGGGCTTAAACGATGATGTCGGCCTCGTCACCGTTGCGTTCAAGCCACTGCTTGCGGTCTGCAGCGCGCTTTTTGCCGAGCAGCATATCCATTAGGGCATCGGTGTCGTCGCCGGGCTCGATGCCAAGGCGCACCAGCCGGCGAGTATCCGGGTCCATAACAGTTTCGCGCAGCTGTAAGGGGTTCATTTCACCGAGGCCCTTAAAGCGCGTGACAGACACTTTGCCTTTGATTTTTTCCGCCTCTATGCGGTCGATAATGCCCTGCTTTTCATCGTTGTCGAGGGCGTAAAACACCTCTTTGCCAACGTCGATGCGGTACAGCGGTGGCATGGCAATAAACACGTGACCCTGTTCGACCATTGTGCGGAAATGACGCAGGAACAGCGCGCACAATAGCGTGGCGATGTGGGCGCCGTCGGAGTCCGCATCGGCAAGAATACAGATCTTACCGTAACGCAGGCCGCTTAAATCGTCGGAGTCGGGGTCGACCCCCAGTGCCACGGAGATGTCGTGAACTTCCTGCGAGGCGAGAATTTGCTGGGAGTCCACCTCCCAGGTATTCAGAATTTTACCGCGCAGCGGCAAGATGGCCTGAAACTGACGGTCGCGAGCTTGTTTAGCCGAGCCCCCCGCTGAGTCCCCTTCCACCAGGAACAGTTCTGAACGCTCGCTCTCTACACCGGCACAGTCTGCCAGTTTGCCGGGCAGTGCCGGTCCGGCGGAGACTTTCTTGCGCACCACTTTTTTGGCTTTGCGTAGTCGGCTTTGGGCATTGCTGATGCACAGCTCGGCGAGTTTTTCGGCCTCTTCGGTATGCTGGTTAAGCCACAGGCTGAAGGCATCTTTGGCCACGCCCGATACAAAGGCAGAGGCTTCGCGGGAGCTGAGGCGCTCTTTGGTCTGGCCGGAAAATTGTGGGTCGGCCAGCTTGGAAGACAGCACATAGCTGCATTTGTCCCAGATATCGTCTGGGGTCAATTTTACGCCGCGCGGGATCATATTGCGGAACTCGCAGAACTCGCGCATGGCATCCAGCAAGCCGCTGCGCAGGCCGTTAACGTGGGTGCCACCCTGAGCGGTGGGGATCAGGTTCACGTAGGACTCGGCCAGCGGCTCGCCGCCTTCGGGCAGCCATTGCACAGCCCAGTCCACGCCCTCGGTATTGCCACTGAAATGGCCGACAAAGGGTTGCGCAGGCAACGTTTCGTATTCGCGAGTGTGGCTGGCCAGGTAGTCGGGCAGGCCATCTTCGTAGTACCACTCCTCGCTCTCTTCGCCGGTTTCATCTTTGAAAATAACTTTCAGGCCCGGGCAGAGTACGGCTTTGGCACGCAACACATGCTTGAGGCGGCGCACGGAAAACTTGGCGCTGTCGAAGTATTGGGCATCGGGCCAAAAGCGCAGCAGGGTGCCGGTATTACGCTTGCCGCAGCTGTCGATGACTTCCAGGTCGGAGGCTTTGTCGCCATTGGCAAAGCGCATCTGGTGAACCTGGCCGTCCCGTTTAATGGTGACTTCCAGTAGGGATGACAGGGCGTTGACCACCGATACCCCCACGCCGTGGAGGCCGCCGGAGAACTGATAGTTGTCGTTGGAGAATTTACCCCCGGCGTGCAGGGTGGAGAGAATCACTTCGACACCTGGCAGGCCCATCTCCGGGTGGATGTCTACCGGCATACCGCGGCCGTCATCGGCGCAGCTCAGCGAGCCATCGTTGTGCAGGGTGACGGTGATCTGGCTGGCGTGGCCGGCCAGTGCTTCGTCGACGCTGTTGTCGATAATTTCCTGCGCCAGATGGTTGGGGCGGGCGGTGTCGGTGTACATGCCCGGACGCTTGCGCACAGGCTCAAGGCCAGTGAGGACTTCGATCGATTGTGAGGTGTATTGTGACATGCTCTACCACTGCGAGGCCGCATCGCGGCGCCGTGAATGAATCGGTTTGGGTCGGCTATTGTTAACCAGCCACGCCCAGAAATTCCACTATTGCGGGCAAATGCGCTTCGAAATTCACGAAGCTGTGGTCACCGCCGGGCTCAACGAGCTGCTTACAGTCGTGATAAGCCGCCACGGCAAGGCGGTAATCCAGCGTTTCGTCGCCCTCTTGCACCATTAGCCAGTAGTGCCCGGGTGTAATGTCGGCTGGCGTTAGCCTGCGCAGGCAGGCGAGGTCTTCTTCGGTCACGCTGAAATGCTCGCCGGTATAGGGGTTGTCGTATTCACCGATGAACTGCTCTCCCCACTCTCCCGGGGTAACCGCCGGGTTGACCAGCACGGCTTTTAGCTGGTGGCGCTCGGCCAGTACGGTCGAGAAGAAGCCGCCCAGCGAGCTACCGATAAGTGCCAGGGTGTCCGGCGCTGCAGCCAGTTCCTCTTCCACCACTTGCTCCAGTTTGGCAAAGGCGCCTGCCGGGTTGTTGGGCATGCTGGGAATACACAGCCTGACCGACGGGTGGTGCTGGGCAAAGTAGTGTTTAACCAGTTGTGCTTTGTGTGATTGGGGGGAGGAGAGAAAGCCGTGTATATAAATGACTGTTGCGCTCATTCGTAGCCGTTTGCCGTTTTATCTACCGTAAATTCCACACCGCTAACGCGCTCCACGCCTGTCTGCCAGTTGCCGTCGGTGTGCAGGGCGAACCAACGGTAGCCGGGGTTTAGGTCGTCCAGGGCAAAGTCGCGGCTGCCAGGCGCGAATTGTATACAGGTTGACGGCGTCGTCAGCAAGCGTTGCTGGCGATGGCGCTGCGCTGAGGCTTGGTGTACGTGGCCGGATACAATGGCCGCCACGCCTGGTTTGTCGTCGAGAATATCGAACAGCGCATCGGCGTTATCAATCAGTTGCTCATCCAGCCATTCGGCACCGAGCTTATTCAGGTGGTGGTGAACAAAGATTAAGGTGTTGCTGTCGCAGGGGTGTTGGCGGCACAGCGCCAATTCACTTTCAGCGAGATGACCGCCTACTTGG
The DNA here is from genome assembly GCF_057370015.1 of Spongiibacter sp. C9W. Taxonomy (NCBI): domain Bacteria; kingdom Pseudomonadati; phylum Pseudomonadota; class Gammaproteobacteria; order Cellvibrionales; family Spongiibacteraceae; genus Spongiibacter; species Spongiibacter sp. C9W. Next base: position 2,111,852 of record NZ_CM170672.1, on the reverse strand, counting down.
CCGCTAACCGCCGAGTTTAAAAATAACAGCTGCCAGTTGCCGAGTGTCGCCTGCTTTGGCATCAGCGCCTCGCCCGCACATTGGTGCATGGTGGCGGGTTCGTCGTGGTTGCCGGGTAGCCATACAATCGTGTCCGCGAGCCCCTCGAGCTTGGGAAGGAGGCGTTGATACGCGGCGGCGCTGCTGTCACCCGAGAGGTCGCCAGAGACCACCAGCATGTCGATGTGTGGGTGCTGGCGTTGCACCAAAGCGAGCACTTCGTCGAGGCTGTGGTCGGTATCCATGCCCAACAGCGAGCTGCCCGGGCTGGCGCCCAGGTGGCAGTCGGTAATCTGCACTAAGCAGAAAGCGGGAGTCGCTGTTGCGTTGGCGCTGTTCACAGTAAGCCTCGTTAATATCTTCGGCTTTTATACGGTATGGGTTGCCACAAATCCAGACGCAGTCCATCAGAGGGCGTTGCCCCGCGACAATAAATGTGTGATTTGCGACTGCAGTCTCGCTGCTAAAATTGTGTGCCGGTCGCGCTGACCTTTTCTAATACGGCGCTGTCGTGCCGGTGACCGTGCCGCAAGCACTGGCTTAGCCATTCGCCAAGAAAGCGGTTTAGCTGGGCCTTTTCGTCGCGTTGGAACATTTTATTATTCGGGTAGTCGTAGCGTTGCCGCAGGGCGTAGACCTGCTCCGCGCCACTGACCTCGGCAAGTTTTGCGTCGTGATAGATACGCACCTGTAAGCACATAGCGGCCCAGGTTTGTGTTTTTGCCTGGGCCAGACGCAAGTCGAGAAAGCTGGTGTACGGCGCGCACTCGCGCACACGAATATTGAGCGCGTGATTGCCTACCCCAATGCAGAGCTCGTCACCGGCCTGAAGGGCGTCGGGCAGTAACTTCTGCAAACGCAGGTAATTCATCTCACAGTCGGCGAGATGCGCGTTGAGGTCAACTTGGTAGTTCGGCGTCTTCACAAGGCTCCCGAATTTGCGTTCTAATTCAATAAGATTTTTTAATAATCATTCTCGCATAGGACGAGTCTGATACACTGCGGGCCTGACGCAGCCCCTCCGTTAGCAGAACAGGTTAACTCTATGATTGCCAAACGTCACTTTCTCAGTGCAGCTGTTGCACTGGCTTTGGGTATTTCCGGCGCCCATGCCGACACATTGCTAGATGTCTACGAGCTTGCAGTGAATAACGATCCGCAGTTAAAAGCCGCAGAGGCGACCTACCGCGCCGATCTGGAGTCTGAAAACCTCAGTCGCTCAGCGCTGTTACCCCAGCTGAGTGGCCAAGCCTACTACCAGGATACCGAAACCGACTCGCAGTCAAAGAGCACAACGTTCTCCGGTGGCGGTCTCGGTGGTGGGTCGACGTCGATAATTGACCAGAAGGTGCATACCGGCTCGGAAACGGAAAATTACTCCTTGAGCCTGAGCCAGGCCATTTTCGATCTGCCGGCGTGGTTCAGCTTTAAGGCGGGCCAAAAAGTCACCGAGCGCGCCAAGGCGCAGTTGGCGTATGACCAGCAAGAGCTGATTGTGCGTGTATCCGAAGCGTATTTTGAAGTGCTAAAGGCGCGGGAAAATCTCGATGCCTCGCGTGCAGAAGAGCGCGCGGCCAAGCGCCAGCTTGAGCAAACGCAGCAGCGCTTTGATGTTGGCCTGATCGCGATTACCGACGTGCATGAGTCGCGCGCGGTATACGACTCTACCGTGGCTCAGCGCCTTGGTTTTGAGGGCGCACTGGCGATCGCCCGCGAGAACCTCACTACCCTTACAGGCAAAGATCACGGCAAGCTGTGGTCATTGAAAGAGAGTTTCCCTATCGATAATCCACTGCCTGCCAGTCGCGCAGCCTGGGTCGATATGGCTTTAAAGAACAACTACCAGCTCAAGGTGGCAGCGGCGGCGTCTGGTTCCGCCTATGAAAATGCCCGTGCGAAAAAGAGCGAGCACTTGCCAAAGATTAGCGGTAGCTTCAGCTACACCAAGGAAGACCTGGACGGCTCGCGGCGTTTCAACCCCAGCAGTTCCTTTGCTGTGCCGCCAGACAGTGAGTATGAAACTGAGGCCCTGCGTGTCACGCTGACGGTGCCGCTGTTTACCGGTGGTGGCGTTAGTGCGGGTCGCCGCCAAGCCTACGAGCAATACAATTCGGCGCAGTACACCGCGCAGCTAACGCAGCGCCAGGTTATTGCCGGCACGCGCGCCCAGCACATTGCGGTGAATACTGCTGTGCAAACCGTGAAGGCGCGCAAACTGAATATTGTCTCTGCGCGTAGCGCCCTGGATGCGACCGAAGCCGGTTACGATGTCGGCACGCGCAACGTGGTTGATGTATTGGACGCCCAGCGCAAGTTATATGCGGCACTGCGTGACTACAGTAACGCCCGCTACGACTACGTTGTCGATATGCTCAAGCTCAAGCTGAACGCTGGCACTCTAAGCCCGGCGGATGTGCAGGGGCTTAATCAGTGGCTGCAGGAAGGTGATGCAGTATTGCTGAACGGCAATGGCAAACGCTGATATTCCCGTCTGCTAACGCGGTTCCCGCCGCGTAATCTTCCCTTTCGGAGGGCGCACTAACGAGTTAGCGCGCCCTCAACTTCCTCAATCAGTTTTGCCAGTGCGCCGCGGTTGGCCTCGACAACGGCCAGGGCGTTGCCTCCGCGGGTTTCTCTCATCTCGCTGTCGGCAAACAAGGCGATGAGTTCAGCGGCGATGCTTTCGGCACTGTCTAGCAGGCTCAGGCCGCCAGCGGTCTGCAATAATTCACTAATCTGTGCAAAGTTGAAGTCGCTGGGGCCGGCCAGTACCGGTAAGCCCCAGGCGGCAGCTTCCAAACTGTTGTGGCCGCCGCGCGGCACCAGGCTGCCACCGATAAAGGCTATATCTGCGGTGCCCAACAGCAGCAGTAGTTCACCCATGGTATCGCCCAGCAGAACCTGAGTGTCGGGGGATATGGCGCTCTCGGTACTGCGACGCTGGCAGCGCAGGCCCTTGGCGGCCACCAACTTGGCAACGGCGTCAAAGCGTTCGGGGTGCCTGGGCACCAATACCAACAGGGCATCGGGTTGTTGATTGAGTACGCGCTGGTGGGCGTCCAGTAATATGCTGTCTTCGCCGTCGTGGGTGCTGGCGGCGATCCACACGGGACGGCCCTGGCCAAATTGCTCACGCGTCTGCCGTGCGTGTTGGCGCAGGGTATCGGGAATGGCGACATCAAACTTTATGCTGCCGGAAACGCGCAGTTGATCAGCGTGGGCGCCAATGCTCAGAAAGCGTTCGGCGTCGTCCTGACCCTGGGCGACGATCCGGCTAAAGGCTTGTATCACTGGCCGGCTTAGTCCGGATAGGCGTTGGTAGCCTCTGGCTGAGCGCGCGGAAAGACGGGCGTTAGCGAGCACAACAGGAATGCCGCGCCGCGCTGTCATTTGCACCATATTTGGCCAGATCTCGGTTTCCATAATGACTGCCGCGCGCGGCTGGGTGCGGCGCAGGAAGCGGGCTACGGCACCAGGCAGGTCGTAGGGGGCGTAGACATGGTGCACCTGTTGACCAAACATGGCGCGAATCCGGCTGGAGCCGGTGGGTGTCATGCAGGTGACGACAATGGGCAGTTCTGGGTGTCGGTCCAGCATGTGTTGTATCAGCGGCGCGGCAGCGATGCTTTCGCCAACGGAAACCGCGTGTACCCACAACCCCCCTGTTTGCTCGGGCGCTGAGACAAAGCCAAAGCGTTCACCGATGCGGCGGCGGTAGTCGGGCGCGCGCAGTGCTCGGTAGCCTAGTCGCAACAGGACCAGTGGTAAAATCAGGTAGAAGAACAGGCTGTAGAGTAGGCGCGGCATGGCGTTAAGCTTAGTCAGTGATACGGCGGCTAGCATAGCGGTCGCTGGCGGCGCTGGCCAGCGCAGGCCGATGTTGATGGCTTTCACATCGCGTCTAGAGCTGTGTTATCATCCGCGATTCCGTTATCACGATATCAACTTGGAGAACCAAGATGAGCGACAACATCGTTCACGTCACCGACAGCAGCTTTGAAGAAGAAGTGCTGAAGTCCGATCTGCCAGTACTGGTAGACTTTTGGGCGGAGTGGTGTGGCCCCTGTAAAATGATCGCGCCGGTCCTTGATGAGATCTCTGGCGATTACGCTGGCAAGATCAAGATCTGCAAGATCGACGTTGACGCCAATTCAGAAACCCCTGCCAAATTCAGTGTTCGTGGCATTCCAACGCTGATGATCTTCAAAGGCGGTAATGCTGAAGCCACCAAAGTAGGCGCCTTGTCCAAGTCGCAGCTGTGCGACTTCGTTGACAGCGCACTGTAATAGCAAGAGGCCTCGCCTAACGCGGGGCCTTTTCTTTTCTGCTTTACGGACCTGCCATTCGGTGATAGAGTTCGATCAATCCCCAAAATATTCAAAAATAACACCTTAATTTTTTCATATCTGCTTAATACGTCGAGCACGCGCCGGCCGCGACTTTGCCGTTCCTGCGTATCGTCCAAGCCTTATCAAATCGAAGCCAACAACCCAAAACCTATGAACCTTACTGACCTAAAAACCAAGTCCGCCCAAGAACTGCTCGACATCGCCAAAGAGATCGGCCTCGACAATATTGCCCGCTCTCGCAAACAAGACATCATTTTCTCGATTCTGAAGCGTCACGCTAAAAGTGGTGAAGACATTCACGGCGATGGTGTACTGGAGATCTTGCAAGACGGCTTTGGTTTCCTGCGCAGCGCCGACTGTTCTTACCTCGCTGGCCCTGACGATATCTACGTATCACCCAGCCAGATTCGTCGCTTCAATCTGCGCACGGGCGACAGCATTGCCGGTAAGATTCGGCCGCCGAAAGAAGGTGAGCGCTATTTTGCTCTGTTGAAGGTTGATGAGGTTAACTTCACGCGTCCAGAGCAGTCCAAGAACAAAGTTCTGTTTGAAAACCTCACGCCTCTGTTTCCCAATGAGCGCCTAACCTTAGAGCTGGGTAACGGCTCTACTGAAGACTTAACCGGTCGTATTATCGACCTGGCTGCGCCCATTGGTAAGGGGCAGCGCGGTTTGATTGTTGCGCCGCCAAAGGCCGGTAAAACGCTGATGCTGCAGAACATCGCGCAGAGTATTATCCGCAACAACCCCGAGTGCTACGTCATTGTATTGCTGATCGACGAGCGTCCGGAAGAAGTAACCGAGATGCAGCGCTCGGTGGGTGCTCGCGGGGCTGAAGTAGTGGCGTCGACCTTCGACGAGCCGCCGGCGCGTCACGTGCAGGTGGCGGAAATGGTCATCGAAAAGGCCAAGCGCCTCGTAGAGCACAAAAAGGATGTTGTGGTTCTGCTGGACTCAATTACCCGCCTGGCTCGCGCCTACAACACGATCGTGCCGAGCTCGGGCAAAGTGTTGACCGGTGGTGTTGACGCTCATGCACTGGAGCGCCCGAAGCGTTTCTTTGGTGCGGCGCGTAATGTTGAGGAAGGCGGCAGCTTGTCCATTATCGCGACCGCACTGATCGACACCGGCTCGAAGATGGACGAGGTCATCTACGAGGAATTCAAAGGGACGGGCAACAACGAACTGCACCTGGATCGTAAAATTGCCGAGAAGCGCGTCTACCCCGCGATCAATATTCGCCGCTCCGGCACCCGTCGCGAAGAGCTGCTAACCAGCGAAGACGAGCTGCAGCGCATGTGGATTCTGCGCAAACTGTTGCACGGTATGGAAGACACGCCGGCGATCGAATTCCTGATCGACAAACTGAAAGACACCAAAACCAACGCTGAATTTTTCGATTCAATGAAGCGTAAATAAGGCCGCTGTCGGGGTTCGCCGCAGTGGCGAAACCCCGCCCCCGCCCGCCGGGCGCCGGATATCGGACACCGGATTATGAAGCACAAAGACCTCCGCGATTTTCTCAACTACCTTGAGCAACAAGGCGAGTTGAAGCGTATCAGCTATCCTGTAGACCCCAACCTGGAAATGACCGAAATCTGCGACCGCGTACTGCGAGCAGGCGGACCGGCATTGTTGTTTGAAAACCCCAAGGGTTACTCCGTGCCGGTGCTGGCAAATTTATTCGGCACTGAAAAGCGTGTGGCCATGGGCATGGGCCAAAAAGATATCGAGGCGCTGCAAGAGGTGGGAGAGCTGTTGGCATTTTTGCGCCAGCCTGATCCCCCGAAAGGTCTGCGCGATGCCTGGAGTAAGCTGCCGATCTTCAAGCAAGTGCTCAATATGGGCCCGAAGATGGTGTCCAAGGCGGTGTGCCAGCAAAAGGTGATTCAGGGCGACGCCGTCAACTTACACTTGCTGCCTATTCAAACCTGCTGGCCGGAAGACGCCGCGCCGCTGATTACCTGGCCGCTGGTCATTACCCGCGGTCCCAACAAAGAGCGGCAAAATCTGGGCATTTATCGCATGCAGGTGATCGGCAAAAACAAGCTGATTATGCGTTGGTTATCTCACCGCGGCGGCGCACTGGATTTTCAGGAGTTCAAACAGCAGCACCCGGGTGAGCGTTTTCCCGTTTCTGTTGCGCTGGGGGCCGACCCAGCGACGACCCTTGGCGCGGTGACGCCGGTGCCCGACACACTCAGTGAATACGCCTTTGCCGGTTTGCTGCGCGGTGAAAAAACCGAGTTGGTGAAGAGCCTCAGCAACGATCTGCAGGTGCCCGCGAATTGTGAGTTTATTCTCGAAGGTTACATCGACCCGGAAGAGATGGCCGACGAAGGCCCCTATGGCGATCACACCGGTTATTACAACGAAGTCGACCGCTTCCCTGTGTTCACCGTGACGCATATTAGCCACCGTGAAAACCCGATTTATCACAGCACCTACACCGGCCGTCCGCCTGATGAACCAGCGGTGCTGGGTGTCGCCTTGAACGAGGTGTTGGTGCCCTTGCTGCGCCGGCAGTTCCCGGAAATTGTCGATTTCTATCTGCCGCCGGAGGGCTGCTCCTATCGCATGGCGGTGGTCACGATTAAAAAGCAATATCCGGGACACGCCAAGCGCGTGATGTTTGGTGTTTGGTCGTTCCTGCGCCAGTTTATGTACACCAAGTTTGTCATCGTCTGCGACGACGATGTCAACGCCCGCGACTGGAACGATGTGATTTGGGCGATCACCACCCGCATGGATCCACAGCGCGATACGGTGATGGTTGAGCATACACCGATCGACTATCTGGACTTCGCCTCGCCGGTCTCTGGCCTCGGCTCGAAAATGGGCATGGACGCCACGAATAAATGGCAGGGCGAAACTGACAGGGAATGGGGTCGACCGATTATTAAAGACCCCGACGTGGTGAAGAAAGTCGACGATATTTGGTCGGAGCTGGGCCTGGAATGAGTAGCGTCGGGGCGCAACTGCCGCCTCTGTCGCTGTATATTCATATTCCCTGGTGTGTGCGGAAGTGCCCCTACTGCGACTTTAACTCCCACGCCCAGCGCGGCGACCTGCCGGAGGCGGCATACATTGCCGCCATGCTCGAAGACCTCGACCAAGACCTCGGCTACATTCAGGGCCGTGAGCTGGCCTCTATCTTTATCGGCGGCGGTACGCCCAGTCTGTTCTCGGCCAACGCGTATGCGCAACTCTTTGAGGGCCTGCGCCAGCGCCTGAGGTTCTCCCGCGATATTGAAATTACCCTTGAAGCGAACCCCGGCACGCTCGAGCAGGGTCGCTTTGCCGCCTACCGCGAGCTGGGTATCAACCGCTTGTCGATTGGGGTGCAAAGTTTTGATGCCCAGCAGCTGGAAAAGCTCGGCCGCATTCACAGCGCCGGCGACGCCTTGGCAGCCATTGCCAGCGCGCGCGACGCGGGTTACAACAACTTCAATATTGATCTGATGCACGGGCTAAGTGGCCAGACTGAAGCCGATGCACTCAATGATCTGCGCATCGCGATTGACAGCGGCGCGCCACATATCAGCTGGTATCAGCTCACCATCGAGGCGAATACAGAATTCTACAAGCGCCCGCCCGAGCTACCCCAAGAGAGCGCATTAATGACCATGCAGCGAGCGGGCTTTGCGCTGCTGTCAGACGCTGGCCTGACGCGCTATGAAGTCTCGGCCTTCGCCCGCGACGGTCGCCATGCTCGCCACAATCTAAACTATTGGCGCTTTGGCGACTATTTGGCGCTGGGCGCTGGTGCTCACGGCAAAGTGACTTTGGCTAGCGGCGTGCGACGCTACCAAAAAACCCGCAAGCCTGAGGACTATTTGAGCCGCTCTCCGTCGCGAACCAGTCAATCGCAAGGCGTTATCGATGCGGACTTGCCGTTTGAGTTTATGATGAATGCACTGCGCCTGCGCGGGGGTGTTGAGAGCGCGCTTTACTCACAGCGCACCGGCCTGCCTCTTGCGGCTATTGCGCCGACCCTCGAGCGCCTGCAGGCTCGCGGCCTGTTAATTGACGATCCTCAGCGTATCGCCTGTAGCGAGCGCGGCTTTGCCTTTATCGATAGCATCCTCAGTGAATTCCTTGAGGGCTAGTCGGTCATCAACACAGTCAATTTTCGTCGGAAATCGCCTTTCCCGGCACATAGCAATCCATGACGGCTTGGTGCGATGTCGCTGAGTGTTCGCTGGGGGCGAGTGCCGGTTTTTGCTGACAGCGGGCGACGGCTGATGCAATATTAGCGTCGAGTGTTTTGTTTATTGGGTGTCAACACTCCGCGACTACGCCCTTTCAGAAGGAGACTTATGGCGAATACCAACGGTTCATTTATCGTTAATTTCTTTAAACAAGAGTCCTCCGGCGGATTGCTACTCATGTTTTCTGCCTTGTTGGCGATCATCTTTGCCAACACTGCCCTCTCCCCCTATTACGAATTACTCCTTACCACACCCGTAGAAGTCCGCGTCGGCGCGCTGGAAATAGCCAAGCCGCTATTATTGTGGATTAACGACGGCCTAATGGCTGTGTTCTTTTTCCTGGTGGGTTTGGAGTTAAAGCGCGAACTTGTTGAGGGCGAGTTGTCTGACCCCCGCAATATTATATTGCCGGGTATCGGGGCCGTCGGTGGTATGGCGGTACCGGCGCTGTTTTATACCTATTTTAATGCTGGAAACCCTGTTGCCATGCAGGGCTGGGCGATCCCCGCCGCAACGGACATTGCTTTCGCGCTGGGCGTCTTAAGCCTGCTGGGCTCACGGGTGCCGGTGAGCTTAAAGATCTTTCTAACCTCGCTGGCAATTTTTGATGATATCGGTGCGATTGTTATCATCGCGGTGTTTTATACCGCTAATATTTCCATTGCGGCGCTGGTGATTGCCGCTAGCTGTATTCCCGCGTTAATTATTCTCAATCGCCGCGGCGTGAGTGCCAACAGCCCATACATATTACTTGGCACCATTATGTGGGTGGCTTTGTTGAAGTCGGGGGTGCACGCCACCTTGGCCGGAGTAGTGATGGCGATGTTCATTCCCCTGCGCAGTAACGACCCGGATAATCCATCACCATTAAAAAGTCTGGAGCACGACCTGCACTCGGTGGTGGCGTTTTTTGTGCTACCGGTGTTCGCCTTTGCCAATGCCGGTATCAATCTAAGCGGTGTGGGCGTTGAGCAATTGATGCACGGCGTGCCAATGGGTATTGCCGCAGGCTTATTCCTGGGTAAGCAGATAGGTATATTCGGGTTGTGCTACCTGGCCATAAAACTGCGTTTGGCCGAGATGCCCTCAGGTATGAATACCATGAGCTTGTACGGTACCGCAGCACTGTGTGGTATCGGCTTTACCATGAGTTTATTTATCGGGTCGCTCGCCTTCGAGGAGACCGGGGTAAACCAACTGTTTGACGAACGCTTGGGGATTATTGTCGGCTCGTTGATGTCCGGTGTGTTGGGTTATTTCCTACTGCGCCGTGCGCTACCTAAATAGTTTATTGTGAATAGTTATCGTGGCGGCGGGGCTCTCACCCCGCCCTATCGTTTAAGGAAAAAACCATGAATTACTGCCCGCAGTGCGCCAGTCCTATGGGCGATGTTTTGGTGGACAACGAAATTCGCAGTGGCTGCCCGGACAGGGGCTGCGGCTACGTCCATTTCAACAACCCGGTGCCCGTTGTGGCGATGATTGTCGAAGTGGACGGCGGCGTGGTCCTGGCACACAATGTGGCATGGCCCAAAGCTTTCTACTCAATTATTACGGGCTTTCTTGAGGCGGGCGAAGACCCTCTGGAGTGCGCTCGCCGCGAAACCATGGAAGAGCTTAATCTGCACGCCCTGGAAACTGATTTAGTGGGGGTTTACCCCTTTGCTCAGCAAAACCAAGTGATCATCGCCTACCATGTGAAAGCGGCCGGAGAGATTCGCCTGAATCACGAGTTGGACGACTATAAAATCATTCCTGTTGAGCAGCTTAAAGGGTGGGATATGGGGACTGGCCTGGCGATCAATGACTGGCTGGCGCAGCAGCGTCGCGACGCCTGATTATTCCTCTTCGCTGGCAGTGCCGCGATCTTTCTCCGCTTCATTTTTTGCCAGCAGGCGAGCGGCTTCGAGCTCTTCTGTAAGCGCGCCGAGTTCGGCTTTCACCGCTTCCCGGGCCTCGCCTTCCAGGGGCTCTTCTTCGTTTTTCAACTGGGTTTTCAGTGCGTTAATTTTATTTTCCAGTGCGGTAACGGCACTGCTCAATTCGGCTTTATTAAATAAAACCTCTTCGGCGTGACCATCGTTGTGAGTCTCACGGTAATAGCGGCGTTTAACCGGAATAATAGGCTCGTCGGCATTGAGTACGCGCTGGTTCATAAAGTTTGGTGAGACGATTTCGATACCGGCATCATGAAGTGCATCGAGCATGCGTCCGCGTAATTTGGAGCGCGTGCTAACCAGCAGAGAGGCTTCTTTCAGCCATCCACTGGCGCGGTAGAGCACCGAGAAATCGCCCAGTTCGCGAATTTGCACAAAGCCGTTTTCCAGCTCGGCTTTATTGAGGGCACTTAACAGTGCGGCCTCAATATCGCGGCGGTCAACGTCGTAACCCAGCGATACGTCCGCCGACACCACGGTGCCAGAGGAGCGCACCACATTGTAGGGCTCCTGCACCAGCAACAGGTTGGGTACGGTGACCAATTCGCTGGTTTCGTTTTGGATTTCCACATGCAATAAGCCGAGTTGGCTCACCCGCCCCAATTCATTGCGAAACTCTATGTAGTCGCCCGCTTTGAAGCTGTTGACGGTGCGCAGCATAAAACCCGCCATCAGGTTGCCCATAACCGAGGTTGACGACAGCGCGATTGCCGCAGAGGCGAGCAGACCGACCAGCGAAAACAGCTGTCCGCGTAATTCGCTGTCCATGGGTAAGGTGGCTATCAGCGCAACCAGGCCGAGCAGCCGAAACACCAGGCGCATGCCCTGCTCGCGGTAGCGGATGTCGGCGCCGTGCTCTTTCTGAACGCTGAAGAGCTTGCGGGTAATCAGCCAGCCAATGACGATCAGCAGCAGGGCAACAAGCGCTGGCACCCAGAGCCCAAGCCAGGTAGGTAAAATGCCCTGTGCTGCGTCTATCGCCTGTTCCATACGTTTTTGCCTTACCTTCGCCGAGTTTCTGAGCTTTGATGGTGCTCAGTGTAGTCTGCTCGCTGTGTCGCGGATAGTCCTGTGCAGGCATAGGGTGAGTGCCCGGCCCTGTGTTAAACTGGCTGGCTCAAATGGAGAGTCGATTTAACAAAGAGGTCAGCATGCCTGCATACCGTTCCAAAACCTCCACCGCCGGCCGCAATATGGCAGGTGCCCGAGCGCTGTGGCGCGCCACGGGTATGAAAGATGATGACTTTAATAAACCCATCATCGCTGTTGCCAACTCCTTTACCCAGTTTGTGCCGGGCCATGTCCATCTCAAGGACATGGGGCAATTGGTTGCCCGCGAAATTGAGAAAGCGGGTGGTGTGGCAAAAGAGTTCAATACCATTGCTGTAGATGACGGTATTGCGATGGGCCACGACGGCATGCTGTATAGCCTGCCGAGCCGGGACATCATCGCCGACTCCGTTGAGTACATGGTCAACGCCCACTGCGCCGATGCCATTGTCTGTATTTCCAACTGCGACAAGATTACTCCGGGAATGTTGATGGCAGCGATGCGTCTGAATATTCCGGTTATCTTTGTCTCTGGCGGCCCGATGGAGGCCGGAAAAACCAAGCTGTCGGAAAACAAACTGGATCTGGTTGATGCCATGGTGATTGCCGTGGATGAAAATGCGGACGATGAGACCGTGGCGGAATATGAGCGCTCAGCTTGCCCAACCTGTGGCAGCTGCTCCGGGATGTTTACCGCGAACTCGATGAACTGCCTGACCGAAGCGCTGGGTCTGTCGCTGCCGGGTAACGGCTCGTTGCTGGCCACTCACGCCGACCGCGAGAAACTGTTTCTGGAAGCCGGCCGCCGAATTGTTGAGCTTGCCAAGCGCTACTACGAAGAAGACGACGACAGCGTGCTGCCGCGCAATATCGCCAGTCGTGAGGCGTTCAATAATGCGATGGCACTCGATATTGCCATGGGCGGCTCAACGAACACGATTCTCCACCTGCTTGCCGCCGCTCAGGAAGCGGAGCTGGACTTTGGCATGAAGGACATCGACGAATTATCTCGCCGCGTGCCTCAGCTCTGTAAGGTTGCACCGAATACACCGCTCTACCATATGGAAGACGTGCACCGCGCTGGCGGTGTTATGGGTATTCTCGGTGAGTTGGCGCGCGCTGACCTGCTCAACACCGGCCTGCCTACCGTGCATGCCAGCAGTGTGGCCTCGGCCCTGCAAACCTGGGACATCATGGTGACCGACAACGACGCGGTGAAAACCTTTTACAAGGCTGGCCCCGCAGGGATTCCGACGCAAACCGCCTTTAGCCAGGACACGCGCTGGTCGTCACTGGATGCCGACCGCGAAAATGGTTGCATTCGCTCGCTGGAGCACGCTTTCTCGGAAGAAGGTGGTTTGGCGGTGCTGCATGGCAACATCGCGGAGGACGGCTGTGTTGTAAAAACCTCGGGCGTGGATGAAAGCATCCTGGTCTTTGAAGGCCCGGCGCATATCTGCGAGAGCCAAGAAGATGCGGTTGATGACATCCTCAATGACCGTGTAAAAGCCGGCGACGTGGTGATTGTGCGCTATGAAGGCCCCAAAGGTGGCCCGGGTATGCAAGAGATGTTGTATCCCACCAGCTACATCAAGTCGAAAGGCTTGGGCAAGGCCTGTGCGCTGCTGACCGATGGCCGCTTCTCGGGCGGTACATCTGGCTTGTCGATCGGCCACGCCTCACCAGAGGCCGCAGCGGGCGGCGCCATTGGTTTGGTAGAGCAGGGCGATATCATTCGCATTGATATTCCCGCGCGCACCATTAATGTGCTGCTCGATGATGCTGAATTGGCTAAGCGCCGCAAGGCGATGGATGCCAAAGGCAGCGAGGCCTGGAAGCCACTAAAAGAGCGTCCGCGCAAGGTTTCTGCAGCGCTCAAAGCCTATGCCAAAATGGCAACCAGTGCAGATAAAGGCGCTGTAAGGGACATCAGTCAGCTGTAATGCACGCTGCGCCGCTGGAGCACACAGCGCTTCGGCGGCGCGCTAGCCTGTATGGCCAGCGGTGACACCAAGGAATGAGTGTATGGCGCAAGATTGGCGCCGGCTGGGATATATCGCCGGTATTGTAATTCCTCTTTGGCTGCTAGTTGGGGTGATGCTCGCCGCATCGTTCTACCCTGGCTATAGCCATCGCCACCAAGCGCTGAGTGAATTGGGCGCGACTGGGGCGCCGACCGATGTGCTGTCACCACTGATCAATAATTTCCCGTTGGGCGGGCTGTTTCTACTGTTCGCCTATGCGGTTTTCAAAACCTTCCCTCACTCCCGGTTGGCAAAGTTTAGCGCCGTGCTCATAGGTGTACATGGCGTGGCCAGTATCGGAGCTGGCCTGTTTTCCTGCGACATGGGTTGTAATCCGCCGTCTCCTTCTGTTGATCAGCAGCTGCACAATCTTTTTGGGGCGGTGATGTTTTTGAGTTTACTGATAGCGAGCGCACTGTGGGGTAGCCTCAGCTGGCGCGTGCTGCAGTGTCGCTGGCTGGCTGTGCTGTCAGCCGCTTGCTGCGCATTGGCAATTCTGAACTTGTGGCCCATGGCTGCAGCCATCGAGTCAGGGGAAAACTTTGGCGTATACCAGCGCCTTAACTACGGCGTGTCGGTACTTTGGTTGAGCGCGCTGGCGGGTCAGCTTTATTGGCTGCAGGGCCGTCGATAAGGTCGGCAATGAACAGTTAAAGGGATCATAGATTATGGAAGAATCCTCGTCGCTAGAGCAGAAGTCAGCGGCCAATCAAGGTGCAGAATTCCCCGGTTACTTTGCGGTATCAACGACAAAGTTCATTGTCATGTCGGTATGCACGCTGGGGCTGTATGAGGTGTTTTGGTTTTATAAAAACTGGCAGCGCGTGAAAGAAAAAACCGGCGCACAGATGATGCCATTTTGGCGAGCCGTGTTCGCGCCGCTGTGGGCCTATGTATTGTTTGATCATTTGCGCGACCAGCTTAAAGAATGGTACATAGCAAGCACGCTTGTCGCCGGCGCGTGGGCGCTCCTCTATCTTGCCTTTCAGGTGCTGTCGCAATTTGAAGCGCCAGTGGGCCTGTTGGCGATACTGTCTTTTAGTGCCCTGCTGCCGGCAAATGCCGCGATGAGCTGTATCAACGCTGTTCAGCAACCCCCTGTAGAGCTGAATGATAAAATACAGGGTTGGAATTGGCTGGCAGTGGCGCTAGGCGGCGTGTTCTATTTGATGTTGGCGCTGGCGTTGCTCGGGCCGGGTGACATGGCGCCGGCCCAGCGAATTTAACAGGGCAGAGTGCTGAGTTAGGGAGAATAATTATATGCAAAGACATAAGGGCAGTGTTGCGCTGGTTACTGGCGCGGCGTCGGGTATCGGGCGCGCTACGGCGATTCGGCTGGCGCAAGAGGGCGCAAGCGTTATGCTCTGCGATGTGAATATGAGCGGTCTAGAGGAAACGCTCAGCCTCATGCCGCCCTCTGCCCGAGTACAGTGCCAAGAGCTGGACGTGACTAACATCGACAGCTGCCAGCAAGCAGTTGCCCAATGCATGATCGATTTCGGACGGCTGGATGTGCTGTGTAATATTGCCGGCATATCGCTGTGTCGCAACCTTGCTGACATTACCGCAGAGGAATGGCAGCGGATCGTTGCGATCAATCTAAACGGGGTGTTTTACATGTGCCAGGCAGCAATGCCCCACTTGGTGGAGACCCGGGGGAACATCGTTAATATGGCGTCGACGGCGGGCCTGGAGGGCTTGGCCTACAACGCGGGCTATTGCGCAACCAAGGGCGCGGTAGTGATGTTAAGCAAGTCGCTGGCAATGGAGTTCTCGGGCAAGGGCGTACGCGTGAATGCCGTCTGTCCCGGCGCGGTGGAAACGCCGCTGAGTGCTAAATTTGAAATGCCGGAAGGGGCCGACCCCGCGCTTTTGGGGCGTATGTTCCCCCTGTTGGAAATGAGTCAGCCCGAGGAAATTGCCGCCGCCGTGGCCTATCTGGCATCGCAGGAGGCGCGCTTTGTTACCGGTGTCGCGTTTGCCATTGATGGCGGCCAGACAGCTGGCTAATGTACAGATATTGAAAATAGTGCAATACTGAAAGTCGCTAAGCATCGCATCAATAACTATAAAAGCGAGATCGACTATGCACAAAGCCTTGTCTGGCGCACTCACGGCGAGTGCGCTAATGGCTACTCCCCTGCCCGGCGCTGCCGAATCTGAGCCCGCCAAGCAACTCAAGCTGGAAGAAGTGATCGTGACCGCGCAGAAGCGCGCGGAGTCTTTGTCGGATGTACCGGTTTCAGTAACCGCACTGGACGGTGACAAGCTTAAAAAAGCCGGCATTGAAAACCTGAGCGACCTTTCCGATTACACGCCGAATTTTAAACTGGTGGAAGGCGGCTTAATTCCCAATGTGTATATGCGCGGCGTGGGCTCCGGTTCAAACCAGGGCTTTGAGCTGTCGGTGGGCATATTCTCGGATGGCGTTCACTTGGGGCGCCCCCACCAAACTCGTGGCGCCTTCATGGATTTAGAGCGAGTGGAGGTGCTGCGCGGCCCGCAGTCTATCCTGTTCGGTAAAAATGCGATTGCCGGTGCACTGAGTTTGATTGCCGCCAAGCCTGGCGACGAGCTGGAGGCGAACTTTAGCGCGCTGCGTGGCGGCCCGGATGGCCAGCGGGAAATCTCTGCAATGTTGTCGATGCCGCTCAGCGATACCTTTGGCATTCGTGCGGCGGTGAGAACGCGAGACGAAGATGGTTATATGACCAATGAAAACCCCGCTGTCGATCGCGATGAACCGGGCGTCGAGGAATTCTCAGGCCGTATCACCTTTGGTTGGCTGCCCAGCGATGACGTCACGACCAGCCTGAAGCTTGAAAAAACCAATCGCAAGCAGGATGGTCGTCAGTTTGAAATTACGCACGAGAGCGCACTGACAGGTTGTAGCGGTGAAAATGTCACCTTGGACGGCATTAAAAAGGTTCATCGTAAATCAGGGTGGAACGCCGCCCTGATCTTCATGAAGAAATAGTCGTTATCCCGATACCCGTATGCCATTCGCTTGATCACCTTTATCTTGTTGTTCATTCCCTCCAGCTTGCTGGTACTGAGTGGGTGGATGGCTGAGGCAAGAATACCGGGAAGGTAAGGCTTTAGCTTTCTCGCAAAGTCTTGCAAGGGCTTGATAGCGCTATCTTGTACCTGCTTCCACCAGAGCTTCCATTGCCGCAGAGCCACTAATTGAGACCGGCAGTACCAGACCTCTTTGAGCTGCTCCTTGAGGAGGTATACGGTCATGAGGGATTGGTTGGCGGCCAATAGCTCCTCGAGATAACTCTGCTGGTCACCCGTCATGTTCTCTCGATTTTTCAGTAATACCCAGCGGCTGCGCTTGATCCATTTTCGGGCTGTCATGTTCCCCTTGAGTTGATTGGCCTGATCTACCCTGACTCGATCAATCACCTCTCGGCCATATTTGGCGATGACATGAAACAGGTCATAAACAACCCTGGCTTGGGGGCAATGCTGCTGAACCTCGAGGTCGAAGGCGGTATTCATATCCATGGCGACTGCCTGGATATGCTGGCAATGACGGCCCATTTGTTTAAAGAATGGGCGAATGGACTCTCGGCTACGGCCTTCACCGACCCAGAGTACTTCCTGTGTATCCGCATCTGCGACCACAGTGGCGTAGCGGTGCCCCTTAAAGAGGGCAAACTCATCCATCATCAAGCGCGTTACAGATGACCAGTCGGGATCACCGAGCTCTCGCTCTAATCGCTGCTTGTCGATGGCTTTAACAGTGTGCCAATTCAGCGCCAGCAACGAGGCAACATGCTTGATAGGCAAAAGACGGCACAGCCCCTCTACATGGCTCTGTAGTCGGCGTGTCAGACGCTTACAAGGAGAAAGCCAGGCAATCCGCTGAACACGAACACCGCAGGTATCACAGCGAACGCGCCCGATCTCAATGTGCAGCATGACTTGATAACCAAAGAAGTCCCGGTCGCGAACACGCCGGTGGCGGTGGTCATGAACCTGTCGGCAGGCTCTGCCACAGTTTGAGCAACGAGGATGAACCCCGCGATCGCGGGACAGGTGAAGGTGTAGCCAGCCCCCCTCTATCTTGTGTGTGTCGGCTTGAAAACCTTCAAATAAATGCTGAGATAGCGCAGAATCAGTAAACACAGGCGGGAAGTCGGTTGCTGGTGGTTTTGGTCGATTACTATCAACCGATAACCCGCCTGTTTTTGCAACCTACCCACCTGAATTTACGAAGAACCATTAAAAATACCGACGCCGAAGAGTACGCCGAAATCGATAATTACAATGCCACACTCAACGTCGATATCGATTTTGAGAAGGGAACGTTTAGCTCGGTAACCGCGGCGACCGGCTTCGAATCAGAGGACTTGTTTGACGGCGATTCCAGCAGTTTTGATACCGTGCCGCTGTTAGGTATTGAAGAGTACGACCAACGCAGCCAGGAGTTCCGTTTTACCTCTCCAGGTGGAGAGTTTATCGACTACATTGTCGGTGCCTTCTATCAGGAGGGTGAGATGACCTTCTACGAGTCTACGCCCTTGAAGGTGCGCAATGGCGCACTGGCAGATGCGGGCCGCAATCCGGTGGGCTGCCTGATCAATACACAGACCAACGTGGCTGCGGACCTTGAAAAAGACTTCTACATGGACAGCGAGGCGTGGTCGACCTTTGCCCAGGTAACGTTCAACTGGACGGACTCCCTGAGAACAACACTGGGCCTGCGTTACGTGAACGAGAAAAAAACCGGTTTCCGTGAATTATTCCTCTATCAGTCGGGAACGAAAAATCCCGTTGATCCGGTTACCGCGACCGTACTGGGTGCGCTGAACATTGAGGAGCATGAGATCGAGGGTGACCGCGAGGTGGGTGTCACCTTGCCGTCGGTCAATGTTCAGTGGGATCTCAATGAAGACATTATGACCTACGCCACCGTTACCCGCGGGGCGAAGTCAGGCAGTTTTGACGCGCGCAACAACAATGCCAAAGATGGGCCGGGCGGTGGTGGCGAGAACTTTGAGTTTGAAGACGAAGTGGCCGATGCCATAGAAGTAGGCAGTAAAATGCAGCTGGCTGATGGCGCGGCGGAACTGAATATTGCCGTGTATCACGTTGAGTACGAAGACATGCAGGTCAGTGTCTTTGATGGCGTAGCCGGTTTTGTGGTGTCCAATGCAGGTAGTGCATTGACGAAAGGTGTAGAGCTGGATGGGCGCTGGCTAATGAGTGAATGGTTTATGCTCAGCGGCTCGCTTGCCTACTTGGATTTTGAGTGGCTCGAATACAAAGAGGGGCCTTGTGTGGCCACTGCCGACGAGGATATATGCGACCTCAGCGGCAAAGAAAATCAACAGACGCCGGAGTGGACGGCCACGCTATCGGGTACGGTGAGTATTCCCATGCCAGCCGATTTAATGCTCGACTTCACGGCTGATGCCTCGTTCAAAGATACCCATTTTACCTCGGGTGACCTCGACCCTCGCGGCATTCAGGGTGCCTACACAAAGTTCAATGCGCGCTTGGCGCTCGGCGACAGCAATGGCGACTGGTCCCTGGCCTTGGTGGGTAAGAATATTACCGACGAGATGACGATTGGCATTGGCTCGCCAACCGTGTTGGATGTTGGCGGTTTTCGCGGCACTCTGGAGCCCCGCCGGTCTTATTACCTAGAGGGCCGCGTGCAGTTCTAGGGGCTGTTACGCCTCTATACCGCAGAGATTTGCGCTTCCTCCATTTGCGCCGGTGCCTTACCGAGGTTCACGGCGCTTTTTTTTCTGTGCTACCTTAAGTTACTCAACAGCTTGTTTATCAGGGATTTTTTTATGGATATCATCCGCATCATCTTTGCCATTTTGCTGCCGCCCCTCGGTGTATTCCTGCAGGTGGGCATTGGCAAACACTTTTGGATTAACATCATCCTTACGCTGTTCGGCTACCTTCCCGGCATTATCCACGCGGTTTATATCATTGCCAAAAAATGACGGATGACAGCATCGCACTGCGGGTGCGTCGCAGCCGTCAGTGGGCGACGCTACTCGACGGCGCTTGGGGAATTCCGTTTACCCGTTGGCGTATCGGTATTGACCCTTTGCTGGGTCTACTTCCTGTGGCCGGTGACGTGGTCGGTGCGCTGCTCGGCTTGGGCATTGTCTGGCAGGCCCACAAAGCATCGGCGCCGCGGGCACTGAAGGTAAAAATGCTTGGCAATATCGCCCTGGACTTTGCCCTGGGCGCGGTACCGATCGTCGGCGACATTGCCGACATAGCCTTTCGTAAAAATGATCGCAATGCCAAGCTGCTTGAAGACTGGGCAAATCAGTTGGACCACAGAGCCGAAGCGCGTACGACGTCGCGCCACTAAAAAAGCCCCGATACCGGGGCAAGCATGGGGTGTCGCACAGGGTGAGAGAATCAGGCAGCTTGGTGTTGGTCGCCGTCGGTTTGCGCATCGCTTACCGATTGGCGAATCAAGTAGTCGAATGCGCCGAGAGCGGCGTTGGCACCGTCCCCCATGGCAATAACAATCTGCTTGTAGGGGGTGGTGGTTGCGTCGCCAGCCGCGAACACTCCGGGCATTGAGGTCTCACCACGGTCACCAGTGATCACTTCGCCGCGTTCGCTGAGCGCCACGCTGCCCTGCAGGAATTCCGTGTTGGGCACTAAACCGATCTGAACAAAAATGCCCGACAGTGCAAGGTCGTGCGATGCGCCGGAATTGCGGTCGGTATATCGCAGGCCGGTTACACGCTCGCCATCGCCGAGTACCTCGGTGGTTTGCGCGTTCAGGATAAATTCGATATTCGCCATGGAGTTGGCTTTGCGCTTCAGCACCTCGTCGGCGCGCAGGGTATTGTCAAACTCCAACACCGTGACATGCTCGACAATGCCAGCCAGGTCAATGGCTGCTTCAACGCCGGAGTTGCCACCACCGATTACGGCTACCGACTTACCCTTGAATAAGGGGCCATCACAGTGTGGGCAGTAGGCCACACCTTTGCCTCGGTACTGTTGTTCGCCGGGAACATTCATTTCACGCCAGCGGGCACCGGTGGCGAGCATCACCGATTTGCTGCGCAGCGCCATGCCGTCGCCGATATCAACGCGGATAAGGCCTTGCTGGTCGGTGCTGAGGCCGCGGGCACACTGTCCCTCCATAATATCGACGTCGTAACTACTGACGTGCGCTTCCAGGTTCGCCGCCAATTTTGGCCCCTCGGTTTTTGATACCGAGACAAAGTTCTCAATACCGACGGTATCCATCAGCTGGCCGCCAAATCGCTCGGCCAGAATTCCCGTGCGGATGCCTTTACGCGCCGCATAGATGGCTGCCGATGCACCGGCGGGGCCACCGCCGATAACCAGCATATCGAAGGCATCTTTATCGGCCAGCTGGGCGCGGCGACGTTCTCCTGCATTGCTGTCGACCTTCTGCAAAATATCTTGAAGGCTGATCCTGCCCTGTGAAAACGGCGCGCCATTTAACAACACCGAGGGTACGGCCATGATGTTGCGCTCGCTGACCTCATCTTGAAAAAGTGCGCCGTCGATCATTTCGTGGCGGATGTTGGGGTTGATGGCCGCCATCATGTTCAGCGCTTGAACGACATCGGGGCAGTTTTGGCAGCTCAGCGAAATATAGGTTTCGAAGTGCAGCTCGCCGTCCAGGTCGCGGATTTGCTCGATCAGTGCCGGGTCAATTTTCATTGGGTGGCCGCCGCTGTGAAGAATGGCCAGCACAAGCGAGGTGAACTCGTGCCCCAGAGGTAAACCGGCAAAGCGAATTTCGGTGTCGCCGGCTGCTGGGCGCACGCCCATGGCAGGGCGGCGGACGTCGGCATGGGTATCGCGACGAACGCGAATTTCGCTGGAAAGACTATCAATATCTTGAATCAGTGCCTCCAGTTGCAGGGAGGCCTCGCCCTGGCCGGGGTAGGCGACCAGCTCTACCGGCGTTTTCAGGTTTTCCAAGTAGTTTGCCAGTTGCTGTTTCATTTTCAGGTCTAACATAGTGGCTCCCTGTAGATTGAGTCGGTAAGAGCGGCCCCGTTTGGGGCCGGTGTGGCCTTAAATTTTGCCGACAAGGTCCAGAGACGGTGACAACGTGTCTTCGCCAGGCTGCCAAGCTGCTGGGCAGACTTCGCCGTCGTGTTCGGCGACATACTGTGCTGCCTGCACCTTGCGAACCAGCTCTTTCGCTGACCGCCCGATACCCAGGTCATGCAGTTCGGCGACCTTGATTTCTCCCTCGGGGTTAATTACGAAGGTGCCGCGCAGGGCCAGGCCGTCCTCTTCGATCATTACACCGAAGTTGCGCGAGATCTTGCCGGTGGGGTCGCCTATCATCGGGAATTGGATTTTGCCGATGGTGTCGGAGCTGTCGTGCCACGCTTTGTGGGTGAAGTGTGTGTCTGTGGACACGGAGTAAACCTCAACACCCATCTCTTGCAGCTGCGCGTAGTGGTCAGCCATATCGCCCAGTTCGGTGGGGCAGACAAAGGTGAAGTCGGCCGGGTAGAACATCACGACCGACCATTTGCCTTTCAGGTCGGCATCGCTAACGTCGATGAAGTCACCCTGGTGGAAGGCGGTTGCCGTGAAGGGCTGTACTTTGCTGTTGATAATCGTTGGGAACATAGTGCTCTCCTGAATTGTTTGGCGTCGAAAATGTGAAGACAGGAGTGAGTCTACGCAGGGATTTAAATGCGATCTAATCGATCGTAATAATTATTTCAATAGATAAATCCTATGGTATGCTGCGCTAAAGCAAGGAGGAGCCATGGTTAAACTTCGCGATTTGCAATACCTCGATGCAGTGGCGCGCCACCAGCACTTTGGCCGTGCGGCCGAGGCGTGTTTTGTCAGTCAGCCGACGCTGAGCGGGCAAATTATGAAACTGGAAGAGCAGATCGGTTTGGTGCTGATTGAACGCCACCGCAAGCGAGTGATGCTGACGCCCGCGGGCGAGGCCTTGATTGGGCGCGCGAGGGCTGTTCTGCGCGCTGCTGAAGACTTTGAGGACAGTGCGCGGGCACTGTCGGCACCGCTGTCGGGTGACTTCCACCTGGGCCTGATCCCCACCGTGGCGCCCTACTTACTGCCCCATATTATGGGGCCACTGGGGCGGGACTTGCCGGAGGTGAATTTTTATCTCCACGAAGACCAGACGCATGTTCTGTTGCAGCAGTTGGATGACGGCAAACTCGATGTGGTGATCTTGTCGTGGCTGGACAGCATCGAAAATGTGGAGCGCTACAACCTCTACCGTGAGCCCTTGGTGTTGGCGGCGCCAAACCATACACCGCTGGCAAAACTGGATCGCGCTGCGCTCTCTGATCTGGATGGTCAGTTAGTGCTTACTTTGGAAGATGGCCACTGCCTGCGTGATGAAACCTTGGACTATTGCTTTTCAGCAGGGGCGAAAGAGGACCAACGCTTTCAGGCTACCAGCCTGGAAACCCTGCGCTATATGGTCGCCAGTGGCCTGGGTATTACCTTGATGCCGCAGCTCGCTGTACGCCCCGCCGACGAAGATCAGGGGCTGCATTACGTGCCTTTTGGTACGCCGCCGCCGAGTAGGGAAATCTGCCTGTTGGTCAGGCCAAACTATTCGCGTATGGAGGCGGTGCGGGCGATGGTCGCCAGTATCCGGGGGGCAATGGCGGGGGCGTTGTCAGAGGCTGAGGGGGTTTAGCAGGCAAAAAAAGGGGCGCCGCTTGGGGCGCCCTAATCATACCTAGAGTAGGAGACTTCGTAATCTTAGTCAGACGCCAAATCAGAAAGTTCCGCCGCCGACGGTGCAAACCAGTAACTGCCGCTTAGCGGCGTCGAAAAATCATTCAAGCGATCCACAATGCCATCGTCGGCTTTGCCAAACATGCTCGCTAAAATGTGGTCATATCGCTCGATCTCGCAGCTAAAAGACAGGAAGTAAAGACCGTGCTGAGAGACTCCGCCATAGGGAACGCTGCGCCGATATAATTTTTGTGCCACGCCATCGATCTTCACATCGCTGCGACTCACGTGTGAGTCGTCCGGCATGGCATCGCCTTTCAGCTCGACACTGTCGGGCTTGGTGCGACCGATCACTTTTTCCTGCTCGTGTTGTGACATTGCGCGAAAGTGCTTCAAATTGTGCTGCCATTGCTGCGAGAGCACAAAGCTACCGCCGGCGCCGGGTTGGCCCTCGGGGATCAGTGCAACTTTGCGCTGGCCCTCTCCTTTCGGGTTTTCGGTACCATCGATAAAGCCACTCAGGTCGCGGGAGTCTTTGTACAGAAAGCCGTTTATCTCAAGGGAAACGGCAGCCACGTCCGCCAGTAATTCGCTGGCTTTCATGGCGGCGTCAAACAATGCGCTGTATCCGTCGCCATTGAGCCAAAGTAAAATACTGCGCTGTGTGGCGGGGGCGGCGACGGCGCCATTGCCGACCGCGCTGAAGGGTTTTAGCCCGGCGGGTTGAGAGCGGCCCAGCCGCTGCCAGCAGTCTGCGCCGAAGGCCCAAACGACGTTGAGCTGGCGACCGTCGAGGTCTTGAAGGGCGCCTATGGCGTTTGCCAACGATGCCTGTAACGCCGCGTCACTGGTGGCGTCTAACAATTCAAATTCGAGAAAGATATGACGATGACTGCCTTCGACAAAAATGCCGGCTTGGGGAAGACTCATGCGGTGTTCTCTTTTGGTGTGCGAAAAGTCATTTTTTAACAGGCCGCTGCGGGGCTGGCAATCCCGTTTGCGGCAAAGCTTGTTCACAATAGGTGGCGGAATTACACTGTTTGGCCTTTTCGCGCCCCGCCGAGGATAGAGTATTGGCTACACGTTTTGAGCAAAGGCTGGCTTTTCTTGCCGAGCCTGCGCAGCACAGTCTACTGAGAGCGATCCGTCGCGGTATCGAAAAGGAAAGCCTGAGAATGGATGGCGACGGCCTGTTATCGCGCAGCGCTCATCCCGAGGCCTTTGGTTCACCGCTCTGCCATCCGTCAATCACGACGGACTTTTCTGAAGCGCTGCTGGAATTCATCACGCCGGTGAGCGAGAGCATAGAGGAAACACTGGCTGAGTTAGACAGCATTCATCGCTTTGCCAGCGGTAGTCTTGGCGACGAGATGTTGTGGAATGCCAGCATGCCCTGCCGTCTGCCAGCCAGCGACGACATTCCCGTTGCACAATACGGCAGCAGCCATTCCGCTACTATGAAAACCCGCTACCGCCTTGGTTTGGGCCATCGCTACGGCCGGAAAATGCAAACCATCGCGGGTATCCACTACAACTTCTCGCTGCCGCCAGCGCTGTGGGATGCGCTCTTTCAGCTTCAGGGCGGTGAGGGAAAAGCCGACAAGGACTTTATTACCGACAGCTATTTTGCGCTGATTCGTAATTTTCGCCGCTACTCCTGGTTGTTGATCTATTTGTTTGGCGCTGCCCCGGCGGTGTCTAAGTGTTTTGTGAATGGCCAGAGCCACAATCTCCAGGAGTGGGGGGAGCACACGCTGTATGCGCCGTATGCGACCTCGCTGCGAATGGGAGATCTGGGTTACCAGAGCAATGCCCAGAAGAATCTCGATATCTGCTACAACCACCTCGATTTTTACATCGACACACTGCGCAACGCCATTACCACCTCGCACGCAGATTACGAACGCATTCCCGCCAGTGAGCAGCTGAGCAGTGGTCTGCTGCAAATCGAAAACGAGTTTTACAGCCCCATTCGGCCCAAGCGGGTGACCGACAGCGGCGAGATTCCGCTGGGTGCGTTGCGTCGCGGTGGCGTGGAATACATAGAGGTTCGCTGCTTGGATGTGAACCCGCTACTGCCTCTGGGTATCGATGCGCAGCAGGTGCGCTTTATCGATGCTTTCCTGCTGTTCTGCCTGTGCCAAAACAGCGACCTGTGTGACGATGACGCCAATGCGGCGATCACCGATAACCTGTTAAAAGTGGTTAACGAAGGGCGCAAGCCCGGCCTGACTTTGACCGGCGAGGCGGGTGAACAACGTTTATTGGTCGAGTGGGGAGAATCCCTGCTCGATGATATTGACGCGCTTGCCGAGCAGCTTGACCGGGCGCACGGTGAAACACACTACCGGGAAAGCTGTGCCGCGCAGCGAGCCAAGCTGCGCAACCCTGCGCTAACGCCTTCAGCGCGCATTCTCGATGAAATCCAGCAGCGCGATGGCAGCTTCTTCAACTTTGCTTTACGCCAGTCCCAGGAGCACGCTGAGCGCTTTAAGCAGTCACCGCTGCTGCCCTCCGATGTCAGCCGTTTCGCTGGCCTTAAAGTGGAGTCGCAGGCCCAGCAGGCTGAGATTGAGGCGGAGAATAGTGGCAGTTTCGAGGATTATCTGGCGCGTTTCTACCAGCAATATAAAGCCCTGTGAACTTCCTTGCCCACTTCCATATTGCCGACGTCATCCGTCGTCGCCGTGGAGAGGCCGATCACGGCCTGCTAGTGGGTGCACTGTTAGGGGATCATGTTAAAGGGCCGCTGAAGGGCGAATATCCCAGTCACTGGGAACAGGGGATTCGCCTGCATCGGCGCATTGATGCGCTCACCGATAGCGACCCAGCCACGCGTCAGTGCCTGCGCGCCTTCCCCGCCCACTTTCGACGCTACGGCGGCATTGCCCTGGACGTGTGCTACGACCACTTCTTGAGTCGCCATTGGCAGGCCGACTGGCTGGATACAGCGCCCCAGGCGCTGGCGGCGTTCAGCGAGCAGTGTTACCAACAATTGCAGGCAGACAGTCGGCACTTCCCTCAGGCTGCGCGGCGCCAGAGCCGTTTTCTGGCCGAATACAATGTTCTGTGCTCGCTGCAAGACTGGCATAATATTGAGCGTACGCTAGCGCGCATTGCCCGCCGTTTGCAGCGGGACAATCCGCTCAGTGACTGCGGGGCGATCCTGACGCCTATGCAGGGTGAGATCGAAGCCAGTTTTCTGGCCTTGTACCCGCGCCTGCTCGCTCAGCTCAGCGACGAATTTGCCAACGGAGCTACCGCCTGACTTGCCGAGCGGAACCGGCGGCAGCTAACCACAACAAGGGAATTATCATGGCCATCAGCTCACGCTGGATTTACTTTTTTATCTTTGCTTGTTGCACCGGTTTACTGGCCTACGCGCTGTACACCCAGTACGTTGATGGCCTGCACCCCTGCCCTCTGTGCATTACCCAGCGGGCCTTCTTTGTTTTCACCGGCGTTGTTGCGGTGATGGCGCTGATCTTCCATCCACAACAACTGGGTCGTTATATTGCCGGTGGCCTTATGTTTGCCAGCTGTGCCGCGGGCGGCGGTTTTGCCTATAGGCAAATCTGGCTGCAAGGGTTGCCACCGGAGCAAGTACCGGCGTGTGGTCCGAGTTTGGAATACATGTTTGAGAATCTACCAATGAGCGAGGCGTTCAACACACTGCTGATGGGTGATGGCAACTGCGCAGAAGTGGTCTGGACCATGTTCGGCATGAGCATGCCAACCTGGTCGTTGATCGCCTTTGTCGGTTTAGCCTTGGCCGCCGTGGCGAGCGCCCTGCCCTGGGTACGCCGTTAATGCTGGCGGGATTTCTCACCTTATTTGCCTGCCAATTAGCCGGTGAATGGCTGCAGCGGGTATTGGGCTTGCCCTTGCCGGGGCAGGTGCTGGGCATGTTCTTGCTGTTTATCCTGCTGTGTGTGCGCGGCGCGCTGCGCGACGACGCGGTGCCCGAGGGCTTGAGTCAAGGTAGTCAGCGGTTGATTGAGTTGCTGCCGATGCTGTTGATGGCACCGGCGGCCGGCGTGTTCTTCCTTGGCGCTGGCTTTGCGGATCAATGGCCGGGTTTTATTGCCGCGGTAAGTGTTGGCACCGTGCTGACGATGATTGCCTGCGGCCTGTTATTGAAAATGCTAACGCGCGGTCGGAAGCAAGGCCATGACTGAGCTGATGCACACCCCGCTGTTTGGGCTGACATTAACCCTGCTGGCCTATCAATGCGCAATGTGGGCCTACACTCGCAGTGGCAAAATGGCGATGTTGCACCCGACGATTAGCGGGGCCGTGTTGATTGCTGTCGCCTTAAAAGCCCTGCAGCTTGATTACTTTGCCTACTACCAGGATATTAACTGGCTCAACTTTTTGCTGGGGCCGGCCACGGTTGCATTGGCAGTGCCGCTGTATCGGCAATTACCCCTGCTCCGCGAGCTTGCTGGCCCCTTATTGGTCACGCTGTTTTTTGGCGCGACGTTTGCGTGCGCCTCGGCGTTGTTGTTAGCGTGGTGGCTCGGGGCGACACAGGAAACGCTGCTGTCGCTGATGACCAAGTCGATCACCACGCCGATCGCGATTACGGTGACTGAAGAAATTGGCGGTATTACGTCGGTTGCCGTTGGGTCAGTGATTCTCACCGGGGTGGCGGGCATCACCACAATCAGCTGGCTGTTTGAGCGGCTAAATATCCGTGATGACCGTTTGTGGGGCTTCTGCCTGGGGCTGGCCGCCCACGCCATTGGTACCTCGCGCGCCTTCGAGCGCAGCCCGGTGGCCGGTGCCTTTGCCAGTTTGGCGCTGTGCCTGACGGGCGCGTTCACAGCCCTGTTTGTGCCGCTAGCAGTGAGCTGGTTCGCCTGAGTTTCGCCCGCGGTGAAACTTAGCTGCGCCAGAAGGCCGGGGTGAACAGCACCAACACGGTAATAAATTCCAAGCGTCCGAGTAGCATTCCCACACTTAAAATCCACTTGCTGGTATCACTCAGGCTGGCGAAGTTGCCAGCTGGCCCGATCAACTCCCCCAGCCCCGGGCCAACATTCATCAGTGCGGTGCTGGCCCCCGTGAGCGCAGTATCGAAGTCGACGCCACTGAAGCTGAGCAATAAGGTAATCAGCA
The DNA here is from genome assembly GCF_057370015.1 of Spongiibacter sp. C9W. Classification (NCBI taxonomy): domain Bacteria; kingdom Pseudomonadati; phylum Pseudomonadota; class Gammaproteobacteria; order Cellvibrionales; family Spongiibacteraceae; genus Spongiibacter; species Spongiibacter sp. C9W. The sequence continues at coordinate 2,083,401 of NZ_CM170672.1, read as the reverse complement.
TCAGGCTGATCAGCATGACAAATAAATAGGCAACGGATGACAGAAGAATCGCGTCGTCTACCTTGTGGCCATTGTAGCGCCTCGGTACGACCGCGCGGGGGTGCAGGGCCCGTGAAAGCGATTCCTTCAGGCTAATGGCGAGCAGATGGAAGCGAAACATTTTCACCCCGCCGCTGGTCGAGCCCGAGCAGCCACCCATAAACGTCGCGAAGAAAAACAGTGCGGCGGCAAATGGCCCCCAGTGACTGTAGTCACCGCTGGCGAAGCCGGTCGTACTGATTACCGAGATAAGGTTAAAGCTGGACAGTGTCAGGGCGCGCAGCGGCGCCTGATGATTCACCAGTATTTGGTAGAGGCTGAGGATTAAACAGGCAGCGATGACGATCAATACGAAGCCGCGCAGCTGCTGATCTTTCCACAATAGCCAGCGCCGTTGTGACAGCGATTGCACATAAAGGGTGAACGGCAGCGCACCGATCATCATAAACACAATCGCCACCCAGTGGCTTCCCAGGTCGTCGAACTGAGCGAAGGAATTGTCCGAGGTGGAAAAGCCGCCCGTCGATAGCGTGGTCATCGCGTGGTTAATGGCGTGGAAGCTGTCCATTCCGGCCAGCATATAAGCGCCGGTACACAGCGCGGTGAGTACCAGGTAAAAATAGATGATCCGGCTGATCATCGTCTTGGCGCGCGGCAGCGCTTTGTCTGACCAGTCGGAGGACTCTGTTTGAAAAAGGCGCATCCCGCCAACGCGTAAGAATGGCAGTATCGCCACGGCCATGGCAATAACGCCGAGGCCGCCTATCCATTGCAACATGGAGCGCCACAGCAGGATGTCGGCGGGCAGATTGTCCAGGCCGGTAAGCACCGTTGAGCCGGTTGTCGTCAGCCCTGAAGTCGACTCGAAAACGGCATCGCTAAGGCTGAACACCGTGTCTGTTAATAGCAGCGGTAAGGCACCAAGCAGGGACATCAGCAGCCAGCTCACGCTGGTAATTAAGAACATATGGCGCGGCGTGAGCGCGTGAATCTGGTAATTCCAGGTGGCTATGGCGCCGGCCAGTGCCAGGCTTTCGCAGACGAGCAGCACCAGTGTGTAGGCCGCGGCGTTGTCACTGCTGTAAATCCATGCGGTGGCCAGTGGCAGCATCAGGCTCAGGCCGAAGACGGCGATGGTAAAGCTGCAGACCTTGACGACGGGCATCATCAGGCGCTGGGGGCTCATGGTGGATCCTACTCTGCGCCCAGTGGTAAGTCGTTATTGCGACACACGCCCAATTCAGCGGAACCGGCGCCACAGGCAATAATGGATTTAAATGCCGCGTCGAGTTTTATATCGGGCCGCAAGGTAACGCAATCACTGGGAAGGTGGTATACAAAGCCCGAGGTGGGGTTGGGGCCAGTGGGAACGAATACGCTAAACCAGCCATTGTCGTGGCGACTGGTGACGATGGCGGTGGCTTGGGTGGGAACGTCGCGGCCGTAGAGCTGAACGATGGCGACCTCGCCGCGGGTAAAGGGCGAGTTGCTGTCGTTGCCAAACATTTGCTGAAGGATGTCGCGGATCAGCCGGTAGCCGGGGGCGAAACGTGACAGGTGGCGGTCGATAAAGCCCTGAGCGAAGCGACCGGCGCTGGTGGCGACCAAGGTTCCCACCACGAAGCAGGCGAATAAAATCAGTGCAATAACAACAACATCGATCAAAGCAGGTGGCGCACCGCTAATTTTCACCAGTGGCTCGGTGAGCGGCGCGATCAAACTTTGCACGGCATTTACCGCCCAGCGCAATGCCAGCAGCAGGATAACAATCGGGGCGATAACAAGGATGCCGCCAATAAATGACTGGCCGATAAAGTGCTTGAACTTATTCATGATGACTCGCGGATTCCTGCTTGTCGGCGGTGCTAATAGTAAACAGTTTGTTCGCGCTCGGCACGACCGCTTGCGAAACTAATGGCAATATTTGCCGTTTTTTACCGAATCAGTGTCAGCAGCTCGTCCAGCAAACGCTCGAGCTTGCGCAGTGAACCGCATTCCGCCACGTAGTGACACGCCGTCTGGTAGCGGCGTATTTCCGAGTCACCTGTATTCCAGCGGCTCTGGGATTCTGGATTGAACCACAGCACCAGGCGGGCGCGGTGGTAGAGCTCTCGCAGTGCGGCAATGCCGGTGTCGCCGCCGTTGCCCCGGCCGTCGCCGAGAATAATGATGGTACTGCGGCGATTGACGCGCTCTTCAACTAACTGGCGAAAGCTGTTCAGCGCGCGGCCGTAGTCGCTGCTGCCCATACCGTGGCGCTGCTGAATAATCGCGAGGGCCTCGTCGGCATCGTGCTGGCGGAATAGCTCGCTGACTTCAACGCTTTCGCCACAGAAAACAAAACTGCGTGTGTTGGGGAGTACGTCGGCCAGGGCCTGCATAAACAGCATTAGCACTTGCGACCAGTTGCTAACCGAGCCACTGAGGTCGCACAGCACAAAAATTTCGCTTTTTTCGCGGCGGGTGCTTTTCCAGTAGCGATGGAAGGGAACCCCTCCGAGTGCGATGTTGCGGCGCAAGGTCTTGCCGAGGTCTAAGCGGCCGCATTTGGCGCGCCGATAACGCTGCCGGTGCTTGGCGGCGAGTTTTTTGGCTAGCTTGCGTATCAGCGGCGGCAGGCGGTCGCGGTAGTAGGTGTCCAGTGCCGACAGCTGGCTATCGCGCATTAAGGTTTCTTGAAACTCGCGGGTAGCGGCATTGTTGTTGAGCAATAATTGCCGGTCTAGCAGTTCGCTGAGTTGTGCCAGTTGCGTTTCCCGCTCGCGTTCCAGCCACCGAGCCTGTTGTTGCTCTGGTGGGCTGCCACTGGCCAATTGGGCGATACGCTCGCGGCGGCCGCTGTCATTGAGGGCGTCGAGGATGCGGCGGCGGAATATGCCGCGTTGGGTGGGGTATTGCATTGCGGCCAAGTCGACGTCGCCTGCGGCGCGCATCAGCTCCGCGCGCAGTGCATCGCTGCCCATGCCGCCACCGCCACCCTGCCCTTGGCCCTCGCCCTCGCCCGCGGTTTCGCCGTCGTCGGCACTGCGGTCTTGTTGTGCCTCTGGGTCGACGGTGTGTGTGGTGTCGTTGGGTGTTTCTGCCAGGTCAAAGAATTGGGCGAAGCAGCGGCTGAACAACTGACGTTGTTCCTCTGACTTCGCTAGGCAGCTCGCCAAGCCGTCGTGTAAAAGCTGGCGATCACCATAGCCAAGGCTGACAGCAACTTGCATGGCGTCTAGCGTTTCTGCGGTGGAAATACCGACCCCGGCATGGCGCAGGTGGCGAATAAACTGCAGTAAGGTGGCTTCCACGTTGTTTCAGTAACGCTGGCTGAGTAGGCGGGTGATTTCAGGCTGCACGATGTTGATATCTTCCTCGTATTTCAGCAGCACATTCAGGCTGTCATCAACCAGTGCGGCGGACAGGCTGTCGGCATGGAGCAGAAGCAGGCTGCGCGCCCAGTCGATCGTTTCGCTGATGGCCGGTTGTTTTTTCAGGTCGAGCTGACGAACCCCGTGCACAAAAGTGACCAGCTGTTGGCGCAGGCTGTCGGCGACGTCTGGTACCCGGCTTTGCACGATGCGGCTCTCTAGCTCTGCTTCGGGAAAGGGGATGTACAGGTGCAGGCAGCGTCGCTTGAGTGCATCGCTGAGGTCGCGGGTATTGTTACTGGTCAAAAGCACCAGCGGCTTGTGTTTGGCACGCAGGGTGCCAATTTCCGGCAGGGTGACCGCGAAGTCGGCGAGGATCTCCAGCAGCAGCGATTCAAATTCGTAGTCGGCTTTGTCGATTTCATCGATCAAGAGTACGGCGCCGTCATCGCTTTGCAGCGCGCTGAGCAGAGGGCGAGGTTCCAGAAACCGCTCTGAGTAGAAAATGTCATCAAAGTTGTGCAGGCGTTCCACGGCTGCGGACAGGTCGTTGGCGCCGCCAAGAATGCCTTGTAGCTGCTCTTTTAGCACTTGCACATAGAGCAGTTGCTTGCTGTATTTCCAGTCGTACAGTGCCTTGCTTTCGTCTAAACCTTCGTAACACTGCAGTCGAAACAGCGGCAACTTGAGCATCGCCGCACTAGCGTTGGCGAGCTCGGTCTTGCCAACGCCGGGCGGCCCCTCAATCAGAATAGGGCGCTGGAGCGCGCGGGCAAGGTGCAGGGTGGTAGCGATTTGCTCGCTGGCGATGTAGCCCTGCTCGGCCAGCTGTGAAATCAGTTTATCGATGGCTTGTCTCGCCGTATTCATACAGAGTCCTGTGTTCGCTGCCTAGGGCCGCACTAGTTGCTGCAGAGATTGCCAGTGCCGTGGGTAGCCTGCCTGAATATCGTCGGCGTTGGCAAATTCATGGTCGCGGTAGTCGAAACCCGGGCTAACCGCTTCGGAGATCAAGCCGTAGTCGCCTTCTTTGAGCTGGGAGGCTTTCCACCATCCGCCGGGCACATAGAGCTGCAGATGCTGTCCCTTTTCGAGGTCTGGGCCCATGACAAGGTGCTCAACACCGCCGTTTTCTTTCAAGAGCGTGTAGTGAAGGGGGGAGCCGCCCTGCCAAAAATGCAGGATGCCGCTGCGATTGCGGTGCAGGTAGCCAGTGGTGCTGTCGGCGGTGAGCAAATAATAGATGCTGCTCATCAGCGGGCGCTGTCCACTGCCGTCGCCAGTGGTTTGTGGGTGGGTAAAGCTGCGTCTGAAATAGCCTCCCTCGGGGTGGGCTTCCAGTTTAAGCTGCTCGATAATTTGCTGCGCTTGCATGGCGCTTAGCCGCCAGTGGTATTCATAAAACGCACGATCTGAGGCTCATCATTCAGGTCGAAGTGGTGGCGCTCAGGCTTGATGTCCATGGCGTCGATAATTCGTTGCTGAAGCTGTTCTGGCTGGTTTTCCAGCACGCTTTTGAGGTCGACGGAGTATTCATTGCCCAGGCAAAGCAATAAACGCCCCTCAACGGTCAGCCTCACGCGATTGCAGAGATGGCAGAAGTTGTGGCTGTGGGGAGAGATCAAACCAACCCGGCTTGCGCTGTCAGCCATACGGTAATAGCGCGACGGACCGCCGCTGGTTTCCGCGCTGGCGGTAAGTGGGTAGCGCGCGTGTATGCGCCGATGAATCTCATCGCTGCTGCAGAAACTGAGCGCCCGGTCGTGCTCGCTGATATGGCCGAGGGGCATTTCTTCAATAAAGCTGATATCGACGTGGCGGTCGCGGGCGAAATCCACCAAGTCCAGGATCTCGTCGTCGTTGCGGCCGTTCATAATGACCGCATTCAATTTAATCCGCTCAAAACCGGCGGCTTTGGCGGCGTCGACGCCGGCCAATACCTTGCTCAGTTCGCCAACGCGCGTCAGCTCTTTAAAGCGATCTTCGCGGAGGCTGTCCAGGCTGATATTGATGCCGGTTAAGCCCGCGCGATACAGGGGCTCAGCATAGCGATCCAGCTGGGCGCCATTGCTGGTCATATTTAATTGTTCGAGGCCGTCCAGCGACGCTAAGCGCTCCACCAGAGACAGCACATTGCGGCGCACCAGCGGTTCGCCGCCGGTCAAACGAATTTTTGTGACACCCAATTGCACAAATGCGGCGCCAATGTCGTAGAGTTGTTCCAGACTAAGGATGTCGCGCCGGGGTAGAAAGGTCATGTCCTCGGCCATGCAGTAGACGCAGCGAAAATCGCAGCGGTCGGTAACGGAGAGGCGCAGGTAGTCTACCTGGCGACCAAATCGATCTTGCAGTGGCGGAGTGGCTGTAGTCATCCGTCGATATTATCACAGCCTGCGGGCGGGTAGCCTGTAAGCAATAACATGTTGAGAGAGTGTTTATGAAATACAGCCTGGCGATTGTAATGCTGCTTGCCTGCGCAAGCCTTGTGCAAGCTGAACCCGGAAATGGCAATGCTTACGGCAAGGCCCATGCGCCCGGCCAGAATAAAGCACCGGGAGAGCCCGCACAGGGGCATGCTCACGGTAAAAACAAGCAAAAAACTGGCGATACCTACGCCGCCAAGGGCAACGCAGGTGGTGCCCAGGCGCGTGCCGATTGGCAGGTCTACGACCGCTTTGGTCAGGCGATATCGGCCAGCGCATTAGCAGATGCCGTCGCTGTAGAGGCGGCGGTCAAAAAAGCGGGTGTCGACCCCTATTCGCAAGAGGCGGCGATGATTCGCATAAGCATGGGGCAATCGCCAGAAATTGCGGATAAGCCCAACGACGGTGCTTATAATGCGCAGGGTGAAGCGATTTCACACCGCCAGGCCAGTGAGCGTTTTGCTGCCATAGCGGTGATGGAGCGTGCGGGGATAGATCCAGACAGTGAGCAGGCGGCGCAGATCCGTGCGGCGGCCGAGGGGCGTATTGAAACGGCTGACGGCGAAGAGGTGGACCAGCAAACACTGGAAGATGTCGCCAAGGAAATCGCTGTACAAGAAGCCATTATTTACACCGGTGCCAAGCCCGGTTCTGCTGATGAGTCGCTAATTCGCATGGGCGCCGATGTGTTCATGGAGAAGCTGCGCAGCTGGCGCCAGTAGCGAAGAGACCGTTTTTTTATTGGCCTTAGAATCCCCCACTGTCGTATTTTGCCAGTGGGATGTCTCATTTTGTCATTGTCTGGCAGCTGGCAACGTTTACTCTGGAGGTCGTGAATAGGCCTTCTTTTTATAGGGTTTTTAGCCGCCTTGCGGCGATCTTTCTGCGTTAGAGCTGAGGACAAGTCAATGACTACCACAACAACTACTGTGAAACGCTACCCCATGCCCATGCCGTATGGGTGGTTTGCGGTTTCTTTTTCTGACGAACTGGCTCCCAGCGAGTCCCGCGCTGTGCATTACTTCGGCCAAGAGCTGGTCTTGTTTCGTACAGAAGCCGGTCGCGCGGTATTGATGGAAGCGTACTGTCCCCACCTCGGTGCTCACCTGGGCCACGGTATTCACGAGCGTTCGGGCACCGGTGGTGGTCGTATAGAAGGTAACAATATTGTCTGCCCTTTCCACTCGTGGAAGTTTAGCCCGGAAGGTGAATGTGTTGAGGTTCCTTACGCGAAGAATATGCCGCCTAAAGTGAAGGGCCAGAAGTGTTTGAAGTCTTTCCCGGTGCGTGAAATTAACCAAGTTATTTGGGCGTGGTACCACCCAGAAGGCGAAGCGCCGAAGTGGGAAGTTATTGAGCACGACGAGGCAAACTCTGACGATTGGTCACCGCTGGATCGCTACGAATGGATTCTGAATACTCACGCTCAGGAAATGGCAGAAAATGCGGCTGACCCTGCTCACTTTAAATATGTCCACGGTACGGCGTCGTTCCCCGAGTGGGAAACCACCTACGACGGCCCTATGGTGCGCGGTTTGCAGCAGGCCAACATGCCGACGCCACGCGGTGAGGTACGCGGCTCAATCCGTACTGGTAGCGCTGGCCCCGGCCAGGGTTTCACTAAGTTTGAAGGTATCGCCGATACCTTCTTGATGGGGCTAACTACGCCGATTGACGATGACACGGTGCATGTCCGCTTTGCCTTCACCCAGCCCAAGGTTAACGGTGAAGTACAGAAAGGTGGTGTGAACGCGGCGATTATCGCCAATATCGTTGGCCAGCTTGAGGAAGATAAGCCCATCTGGGAAAACAAGATCTATCGCCCACTGCCAATTTTGTGTGACGGCGACGGCCCTATCGCGAAATTCCGCAAATGGTATTCTCAGTTCTATGCCGGTGGCTTCGACCCACGCTCGCTGTAAGGGCAAGTGTGAATCTGGTCAGATAAATGAAAAGGGCGTCCAACTGGGCGCCCTTTTTTGTATGGGTAGCAGCTATACTAGTGCGCAACCTACTCTTTCTGGAGATGCAATGAAGCGCGCAGTCATCCTGCTTTGGATCGTTTGCCTGATGCCCCTATCCAGCTGGGCGGCCTGCAAACTGCCTGCGCCGCCCAAGCAGTTCCCCGATGGCGAGGCGGCAAGCCGCGACGAGATGCAACAGCTGCGCCAGCAACTCGAGCGTTATGTCGACGAGCAAGGTCGTTACCTAAAGTGCCTGGACGCCATGGAAAAAACCGCCAAGGGAACCGGGTATGACACGGCGCAACGCCGGTTAGAGCGCATCGCTCGTTACAATACCGCGATGGCGGAGATGTCGGCGGCGGTGGAGCGTTATAACCGCGAGGCTGAGCGCTTTAATCTGCGATGAGTTCAATGCCGCGGGTGGCGAGCTTATCGCCCAGAGTCTGGCTGGCCGCTTCTGCCCCGAGAATACACGCGCGTTGACGCCCCTTGCCTTCGCGAATGTAGCGATTATTTTCAAGCAAATCTTTCACTCTCCGCGCAATGGCTTCACCAGAATCTATCCAATGGATTCCCGGGAGGTGTTTGGCTAGTTGTGGTTTAACCAGAGGGAAGTGGGTGCAAGCCAATACGATTGTGTCCAGCGCTTTTGCGCTGGGGTGTTGGTGAAATGCGGCTGCCACACTCTGCCAAACGTCAGGGGAATCCTCGTCCTGCCAGAATAACGTTTCCACCGCCGGTGCCAGCGCTTCTGCTCCTACCGATAGCACGGTGCAGTCGCTGGCAAAGGTGTCGATTAGCTCGGCAGTGTAGCGCCGTTTTATGGTGCCGGGCGTGGCGAGCAGGCCAATAACACGGCTTTTGCTTTGCAGGGCGGCAGGCTTAATGGCGGGCACGACACCCACAACAGGAAGGGAGACTTGCTGTCGTAAACTGGGTAGCACGGCAGTGCTGGCGCTGTTGCATGCGACCACCACGATATCGATGCGATGGCGCTGTAGCAAGGTGTGAATACGCTGGAGAATATGTTCTACCAGTGCATCCTCCTGCCACATGCCGTAGGGGAAGCCGCCGCGATCCATCGCGTAGAGCAGGTCAATATCGGGAAGCAAATGGTGGATTTCGGCGCCGATGCTCAGGCTACCGACACCGCTGTCGAACACCAGCACCTGGGGGCGGTGCTCAACACTATTCATTCCCGGATCACAGCTGTTCAATAATCTTTTCAGCGGCGCTGACATCGACGCCACCGGCTGGCTCAACGGCAATAAAGCTTACGACACCATCTTCTGCAATTAAAGCAAAGCGCTGGCTGCGTTTGCCCATGCCGTAGCCACTGGCATCCATTTCCAGGCCCAGTGCGGCGGTGAGTTCTGCGTTGCCGTCGGCGAGCATGAGCAGCTGTTCAGCGTTTTGGCTCTTACCCCAGGCATCCATCACAAAAGCGTCGTTGACCGACATGCACACGATGCTGTCGACACCCTTGGCTTTGATCGTGTCGGCGTGCACGACATAGCCAGGTAGGTGGGTGAGGCTACAGCCGGGGGTGAAGGCACCGGGCACGGCAAACAGCACAACTTTCTTACCGCTAAATATGTCGCCAGTGGTGATGTCCTGGGGGCCCTTTTCGCCCATAACTTTGAGCGTAACGTCGGGGATTTTATCGCCAGCTTGGATGCTCATATCGTTGTCCTTTAACCAGAAAAAAGAGGAGTTTGTGCTGCGCGACAAGTGTAGCAGAGCTAATAGCGTGTCGACATGCACTTGAAATATGCGACGCCAATACCCAGATAATGTTCAACAGCGAAAGCTGAAATTGTGTTGAAGCGTTATTGGAGGTGGTTTTATGAATAGCTATCTGCCCTTCACATTATTTGGAGACCTAAGCCGCAATTTTGATAGCCGCGGTGAGCCGGCCGAGAAGGCGCGTCGTGCGTGGGCGCCTGCTGTGGATATCAGTGAGGCGGGCGACGCCTACCTGCTAAGTATGGATGTTCCCGGTATCAGCCGAGAGGCGATTGAGGTCAGCGTTGACGGCGGCGTGCTAACGGTTAAGGGCGAGCGCACTATCGACTATGCCGACGCAAAGTTGGCGGTAAACGAGCGCTGGCAAGGAGAATTTGTTCGCCGCTTCTCGCTGCCCGATACCGTGGATCAGGAGAAGATTGCTGCTAAGGTAGAAAACGGCGTCCTGGCGCTACACATACCTAAACTTGCGGCAGCGGAGCCGCGTCGTATCACCGTTCAATAGGCCCCCTGTTAAGCCCTGCCCTTGCAGGGCTTAATTGCCTGTGCTGGAATCGCAGGGTTTTTAATCACTGAGCCCTCTCCTATGCCCCCCTTTGATAAAGCGTCACTGCGTCGCGAGTGGCAAATATTCCTGCTGGCGCTGGGCTTTTTGAGTCGTATTCCTGTTCCCCAAGACCCTGACTTCAGCCCCGAAAAGCTTGATGGTACAGCGCGCTACTTTCCTCTCGTGGGGTTGCTGATTGGTGGCGTAACGGCTATTGCCTTGCTGGTTTTTTTTGCGCTGTTTAATAACCCGCTGTTGGCGGTGCTGTTGAGTATGGCAGTGGGCTTGTTGCTGACAGGCGCCTTTCATGAGGATGGTTTGGCCGACAGCGCCGATGGCTTTGGCGGCGGATGGCGCCGCGATGACGTGCTGCGCATCATGAAAGACTCGCGCATCGGCAGCTATGGCACCGCCGCGTTATTCATGGTGCTAGCCATTAAGGCAGCGAGCTTGGCGGCGATGCCGATCGCCCAAGCGGTTGGCGGAATCCTTATCGCGCAAGTGGTGAGCCGTTGGTTGGCCATCTCCTTTCTGATCGATATGCCCTATGTGAGCGGTGAAGGAAAGTCGAAGCCTCTGGCGACCGCGCTATCACTGAGTGACTGGCTATTGGCAGGGCTGCCTGTTCTGTTGTTATCAGGCTTTGCACAGGCCTCGCAGTGGCTGCTCTTGTTGCTGATTTTGGGGGGCTTTCGGCTGGGTTTTGGGCGGTATTTGTCGCGCCGTATACAAGGGTATACCGGAGATGCACTGGGGGCGGCGCAGCAACTGAGTGAAATACTTATCTACTTAGTGATCTTACTGTAGTTGTCAGCAGGCAAAGATGTCGCTGAACCGCAGCTGAACGGCGACTGTAAATTGTTGTTCCTTTTAGCGGCGCACTTTGTCGGCGCTCGCTGGTCAGAGAAGTATCAGTAAGAGGAGATAACAATGTCTAAGTTTGCAGTTGTTGCCGCTGGTGTTGGTGCGGTTGCGCTGGCCACGGCGGGTGGCTATGGCGGTTACCACTACCTGGAGTCGCAGCCGCGCTATGCGCAGGTATTGTCTGTTGAGCCAATTACCGAAACCTATTTTGTCCCCCGTGAAGAGTGTTACGACGAGGTGGTGCAGGAGCAGGCACCGAGCCGCGACAGCAATCAAATAGCTGGCACGGTAGTCGGCGCTGTACTCGGCGCGGTTATCGGTAAGCAAGTGGGTGGCGGGAACGGTAAAAAGCTCGCGACAGTGGCGGGGGCGGCTGCAGGTGGCTACGCGGGCAAGCGTATTCAGGAAGATATGCAGAGCAAGAATGTGCAAACCCGCACAGAGCGCCGCTGCCAAACCCTGCAAGACCCTAAGCAGCGCGTCATTGGCTATGAAGTCAGCTATAGTCTTGATGGTGAGCCGGGCACCGTTACCTTAGCGCAGCGCCCGGGCGAGCAGATTCCTGTTGTTAATGGCGAGCTGGTGCTGGAAAACCCAGGGGGCTAGCTAGCACGTAACGCTGGACGATATGGCGCTGCGTTTCACGGTCAGCTCTGCAGGTAATCTTTTTCGACAAAAATGGGAGAGAGTATGAAATTTAATAAATCACGAAAGTTAGCCGCGATCTTTATGAGTGTATTGCTCTCGTGGATGGGCCTGGCCGCGACGACGGCCTCTGCGGCCATGGTCGATACGTCGGTGACGATCAGTGAGTACAGCCTTGCCGAGGACAAAGCGGCGTTGAAGTCGGCGCTCGACCGCGACGATGTTCGCGAGCGCTTGCTTGACCTCGGTATCTCTATCGACGATGTCGATGCCCGCATCGATGCGCTGACGGCAGATGAGCTGGCCAGCCTAAAAGCAAATATGGACGATATGCCCGCCGGTGCAGGTGCGGTGGGTTTACTCGCCTTTGTTGTGCTGGTGTTTTTCATTACCGATGTACTCGGGATTACCGACATCTTTCCCTTTGTGAACGCGGCCAACTAAAGACCGTTGCGTTCTTTACTTGTTATATGGGCGCTGCTGCTGGTTGCCTGCAGCAGTGTTCCCACACTTCCCCCTGCCACCCTGAATGACTTGGCAGAGACTCGTAAGCTCGATGTTCCCTTCGTTGCTCAGCAGGCCTATTACTGCGGTCCCGCGGCGTTAAGCTCTGTGGCGAATTATCGCGATATTCACATTGATCAGCAGTCTGTCGCTGACATGAGTTTTATGCCCGAGCGCAAGGGTAGTTTAACGGTTGATATGCAAGCCGCGGGAAGACGCATCGGTTTGTTGCCCTATCCTCTCGCACCAAAATTCGAAGACTTATTAAGAGAGCTCAATGCGGGTAACCCGGTTTTGGTGCTACAAAACCTCGGTTTGAGCTGGTGGCCGCAGTGGCATTATGCGCTGGCAGTGGGCTATGACCTCAGTTCCAGTACCCTGCTCCTGCACTCTGGCGAGAAGGCATATTATCGGCTGGGTTTCGCAACGTTTGCTGCAACGTGGGCGCGGGCAAAACACTGGGCGAGAGTGCTGGTTCCGGCATCGGTGATGCCGGTCACGGCAATGCCTGTTTCCTATTTGAAGAGTGCCCACGCCTTTGAGGAAACCGGTGATACTAAGCGTGCGATGGACTTTTATCAGCGCGCGGTAAATGAATGGCCAGGCAGCGTGTTGGCATGGCTGGCCCTGGCCAATGCCGCCTATACTCAGGGTGATTTCGCTGGTGCGATAAATAGCTATGAGCGTGCACTTACGATTGCGTCAGAACGCGCGTCAGTCTGGAATAACTATGCCTACGCCCTGCATGCGCAGGGTTGTTCGCAGCTCGCCCTTGATGCCCTGGAACGTGCATTGGCCTTGGCGCCGCAGGACGAAAATATTGCGGATAGTCGCAATGATTTACTGCAGCGGCCAGGGGGCAGTGCCCTGCGCGGGAGCTGCCCGGAGCGGCTCCCGCAATAGCCGCTACAGGCGTTTGCCTTTGCCCTGTTTCGCTTGAGCAAAGAGCGCTGCCATCGTGCCGCTGGGGGCGTTTTGCTGTTTTTTCTGCTGCTGTTTGACGTCGCGATTACTGCGTTCAGGTCGGCGGCCGCCCCTGCCCTCGGCTTGGTGATCGCTGGCCTGATCGCTCAGGCGCATGGACAGGGCAATACGCTTACGCGCGGCATCAACATCCATGACCTTCACTTTCACGATATCGCCGGCCTTCACAACGCTGTGAGGGTCTTTTACAAAGCTCTCTGAAAGCGCAGAAATATGGACCAAACCATCTTGATGAACGCCAATATCCACAAAGGCGCCAAAGTTAGTCACATTGGTTACTACGCCTTCCAGCACCATATCGGCTTCAAGGTCAGAGATCTTTTCAATGCCATCTTTGAATTCGGCGGTTTTGAATTCTGGCCGCGGGTCGCGGCCCGGTTTATCCAACTCGTTAATAATATCGCTGACGGTGGGGATACCGAAGCTGTCGTCGGCGTAGTCGGCGGCGTTGAGGCTTTTCAAGAAGCGACTGTCACCGATCAGGTTACTGACCTCTCGGCCGCAGCGCTGCACAATTTTTTCCACTACGGAGTAAGACTCTGGGTGAACCGCAGAGCTGTCCAGAGGGTTTTCACCGCCCATTACGCGTAAAAAGCCGGCGGCTTGCTCAAAGGTTTTGGCCCCAAAGCGAGTGACTTCCATCAGCTGCGCGCGGTTGCGGAAGGCGCCATGCTGGTTGCGGTAGTCGACAATATTCGCCGATATCGACTGATTGAGCCCCGACACCCGCGACAACAGCGCAGGTGATGCGGTATTCACGTCCACGCCGACGGCGTTAACACAGTCCTCAACGACGGCTTCCAGGCTACGAGACAGCGCCGTTTGCGAGACATCGTGTTGATACTGGCCAACACCAATGGACTTGGGATCTATCTTCACCAGTTCGGCCAGCGGATCCTGCAATCGTCGGGCGATAGAAATGGCCCCGCGGATGGTTACGTCCAGGTCGGGGAATTCCCGCGCCGCGTACTCCGATGCGGAATAGATCGATGCCCCTGACTCGTTGACCATGATACTGGTACAGCCCAGTTCGGGGTGGGCGGAAAGCAGGTCTTTAACAAAGCGCTCGGTCTCGCGACTGGCGGTGCCGTTACCGATGGCGATCAATTCTATATTGTGAGTTTTAATCATCGCGAGCAGGCTGGCAGCGGCCTCTGCTTGTCGATTTTGCGGTGGATTCGGGAAAATAGCGCCGTGATCCAATACCTTGCCGGTGGCGTCAACCGCTGCGACTTTAACACCGGTGCGCAGGCCGGGGTCGAGCCCGATGGTCGCACGTGGCCCTGCTGGGGCGGCGAGTAGAAGGTCTTTTAAGTTTCTGGCAAACACTTCAATGGCGCCGGCGTCGGCTTGCTCTCGAAGCCGGCCAAGCAGATCGGTCTCAAGGTGGGTGTAGAGTTTGATTCGCCAGGTCCAGCGCAGTACTTCCCGTAGCCAACTGTCGGCGGGGCGACCTTGATCCTCTATGGATAGGTGTTCTGCCAGCATCAGTTCACAGGGGTGAATTTTGACCTCCGGCTCACCCGCGACCAAGCTCAGCGCCAGAATGCCCTCATTGCGGCCGCGGAACATGGCCAAAGCGCGATGAGAGGGGGCACTTTTTAGCGGCTCGCTGTGCGCGAAATAGTCGCGAAATTTTGCGCCCTCTTCTTCTTTGCCAGCCATTACCGTGCTACTCAGCTGCGCGTTTTCCCACAGGTAACTACGCAGCTTGGCGATCAAGTTGGCGTCTTCGCTGAAGCGCTCCATAAGAATATATTTGGCACCGTCTAGCACGGCTTTGCTGTCGGCAAGACCCTGCTCGGCGTCGATGTAAGCGGCTGCCTCAGTGTTCGGGTCGAGGTTTGGGTTGTCGAACAGGGCATTGGCCAGCGGTTCCAGGCCAGCCTCTATGGCAATTTGGCCCTTGGTGCGGCGTTTGGGTTTGTAGGGGAGATAGAGGTCTTCGAGTCGATTCTTGCTATCTGCCGCCAGAATATCTGCCTCAAGTTCGGCGCTGAGTTTGCCCTGCTCGCGTATGCTGTTAAGAATACTATCGCGGCGCTCTTCCATTTCGCGAAGGTAGCCTAAGCGGCTCTCCAGCTCGCGCATTTGGCTATCGTCGAGCCCGCCGGTGACTTCTTTTCGGTAACGAGAAATAAAGGGGACCGTGGCGCCGTCATCAAGCAGGTTAACAGCGGCGCTGACCTGTGATTCCTTTACGCCCAATTCCTGGGCAATACGACTCGAAATTGCTTGCATAATGTGTGGCCTGATACCGCGTAAAAACGCCACATTATGCAGAAACTTCGCGCTCGCGGCGAGGTTTTAGGCGTCTTTGGTTAATACGTCGAAAAGGGTGCAGCACTCGTCGTAGAAGTAGCGGAAGTCCGCCGTGAGATAGGGGGCAACCAGCGACATAAGATGAAAGACGCCTCGGTGGATGGTGATCTCGTCGGCGCAATTTTTCTCTCTCAGGCTGTTGTAGTTTAGCCAGAATGTGAGATTGAGTACGACGTTGTCGCAGAGGCGCGAAAGTGGTGTGCCGGTGGTGTCCAGAATTCCCGCGGCGACCAGCTCTTCGGCAACGGCTTCGGCAGCTTGTAATTTTAGATTGAGTAGTTTGCGGAAGCGACGGTCGATATCGGGGTAACGCTGTAAAATATCGTTGAGGTTGCGGTATAAATAACGGTGCTTAAACAGTTGCTCAAAAACAATATACAGATAAAACCAAGCGTCTTGGGGGCTTAGGCTTTTTTGCAGCGGGGCTTGCAGAATATCGCTGAGCTCTAGCTCAAAGGCAGAGAACAGCTCTTCGATAATTTCTTCTTTGCCGTGGAAGTGGTAGTAGAGATTGCCGGGGCTGATGTCCAGCTCATTGGCGATATCGACGGTGGTGACGTTGGCTTCGCCCTCGTCATTGAACAGGGCCAAGCTTGCCAGCAGGATTTTTTCGCGGGTTTTCATCCCTGAGTTAACCACCCATATTCATCGACAGGGCGTTAAAGTGACACGCCTGTGGGCGCTTGTCCAGAGAGGACGCGACCCGCTAAAAAGCGGGTCGCGAAGGGCTTACTCGGCAGCTTTCTTTGCAGCGGCCTTTTTCGCGGGCGCTTTTTTGGCTGCAGTTTTCTTCGCGGCAGCTTTCTTAGCGGGGGCCGCCTTTGCTGGCGCTTTGCTGGCCTTGCTCAGTGCATCGACTTTCTTGCTCAGTGCATCCAGTTTTTTCTCGAGACGCTCGAGGTCGTCGGCGCTGGCAGTGTGACCAAAGCCCAGGCTTGCGCGCATTTTGCTGATGCGCTCTTCAATGGAAATAGTCTTGCCAATATTGCTGGCTTCGCCCAGTTTTTCGCGAGCTTGCACTTCCAGTTTGTTGCCCTTGTCGACCAACTCTTTGAACAGGCGTGGGCTGTCTTTGCTTGCTTTTTCGTAGACTTCTTGTGCTTCGTCGTAGGCGCGGCCGTATGCACCAAGGCCAGCCAGCCAAATGCTTTTTGCCAGTTCACCGGCTTGAGAAGAAACGTCTTTCAGGCTTTTCTTGCTGTCGTTGCTCATAAGATTCTCCAATGTGCGAAACGTTTTTGCGCAGCAGTGAGAGTGGAGCTCCGCACTGATGCAAAAAAGCACGATGACCAAGTTGGCGCATCGTGCAAAGCATAGTTAGGGTAAGGACCTAGGGGGGTAGGCGGTCAAAGTGACCGCCAAAATGCTCAATTACGATGCAGCAGCTTCTGTTGCTATAGCATCTTCACTCTTGCGAGAAACCAAGCCTTTTACCTTTTCGAGGTTGCTTTCCAGGCTTTCACGCAGCTCTTTAATGCGCACGTCTACCGCTTCGCTTTTTACTGACTCAAGCTTGGCAGTCGCTTCGGTTTTTGTTTCGTTGATCTTGGCAACAACTTGCTCTTTGCTTTCTTCAAACTTGGCAATGGCGCTGCTTTGTACTTGCTCGCCACGGCTTACCAGGCCTTCAAAAATTTCGTTGCGCTTTGCGTACAGATCTTTGTACTTAGCTTCAGTTGCCTTGATTTTTTCTTCGGCCAATTTAGCCAGCTCTTGGCTTTGCTCAAACGCTTTACCAGCCAAGCCCAGTTGAGCCAAAAATACATCTTTGGCAACAGTGTTTGCTTTCTCAACGAAGTTAGTTTTTGCGTCGCTCATAGTACGTTCCTCTCTTGGGGGGTGCCCCGTAATGTGTGTTATCAGCGACGGCGCAAACTGCTGGCCGCCGGTCTCGCTGTATGGGGTGAACGTTACGCATAAAAATTAGAAAGGGCATACTAAAGTGCACGTTTCCAAACATTGTGTCGCAGAGGGTCGAATTATCTCACGGCTGGTAGGAGGTGACGGAAAGGATTGCCAGTGCCGCCGAATATTGTTTAGATAATATGACAGGGTCGCTGTTACGAACCCGAATAATAAGAGAGAAAAAGATGGAAACTAGCACTAATGCTGCGGCCTCACGCAGTACCGCGAAAGAGTTGCGTTCTCTTGCAGAGATTTTTTCGGCAGTCTCCATGCGCGGTTTTCACCGTCATTTATCTTCAGGCGACGGTCACCCAGTGGTGATTGCGCCGTCATTTATGACCAGCGATGTCGCAACCTCGGTAATGCGACGAGCTTTGCGTCAAGCTGGGTTCGATGCCTATGGTTGGGAGCAGGGGCTGAATACAGGGCTGCGCGAGCAGGTTTACCTGAATTTCGAGCGCCATGTAAAGGATTTGGCGAGCCGCTATGGGCGTAAAGTCAGTCTGGTGGGGTGGAGCCTGGGTGGCATATATGCTCGCAGCCTTGCCCAGCGGAATCCCGACTTTATTCGCCAGGTGGTGACACTGGGCTCGCCGGTAAATATTCCGGAAATGCGCGGTGTATCCGGCCCTGTGTTGAAGTTATACGAAATGCTTAACCCTGGGGCGATGGATGACCCCATGCTGAATTGGCGGGAGGAGTGGTGCAGTGCGCCGCCAGTGCCTTCTACGGCGATGTATAGCGCCAGTGACGGTATTGTGGATTGGAAGTACTGCGTTCATCAGGAACCGGGCGAACAGAGCGAAAATTTACGGGTACCAGCGAGCCATATGGGGATGACCCATAATTTGGCAGTGCTGTATGCCTTGGCCGACCGTCTCTCTCAACGAGAGGGTCAGTGGCGGCCCTTTGAATTGACGGGCCTGCGCCGCCGGTTATTCCACGTGAGTGAGCACTTGGCCGTCGCGTAATACGCTAATAGAGAAGTGCCGCAGTGACGGGCGGTTTCAGTATGAAACCGTCGCGCATAAAAAAGGGCAGCCCAAGGGCTGCCCTTTTTGCTATCCGGCTATTATTCGCTTAGCTTTTCGGGCCAGCGGCTACGATAGCGTCAGAGACGTCAAACTTGGTGATGTTCTCTTGGAACAGTTTCGCCAATTTGCTGGCTTCCTGGTCGTAGGCTGCTTCGTCGCCCCAAGCCTTGCGTGGGTTGATGTATTTGTCGTCTACGCCCGGAATTGCCTTGGGGATAGTCAGGTTCAGAATATCCAGTTGCTCGGTTTCTGCGCCGATCAACGCGCCACTTTGTGCCGCGGCAACCACAGCGCGAGTCACTGGGATGGGGAAGCGCGAACCGGTGCCGCCAGCAGCGCCTGAGCCGCCAGTCCAGCCGGTGTTGATCAGGTAAACCTGAGAGTCGAAGTCTTCGATGCGCTTCATCAACAGCTCGGCGTATTCGCCTGCGGGACGCGGCATGAAGGGCGCACCAAAGCACGTGGAGAAAGTGGGGTGGATACCTGCTTCTGCGCCCAGCTCAGTTGAGCCAACGCGGGCGGTGTAGCCGCTCAGGAAGTGGAAAGCCGCCGCTTCTTTGGACAGGATAGAGATCGGAGGTAAAACGCCTGACACGTCACAAGTCAGGAAGATAACGGTTTTCGGTTCGCCGGCGGCATTTTCGATAACGCGTTTTTCAACGTTTTCCAGTGGGTAACAGCAGCGACCGTTTTCCGTCAGGCTTGTGTCATCGTAGTCTGCGGTGCGGCTGTTTTGGTCGATTACTACGTTTTCAACGATGGCGCCGAAGCGGATGGCGTCCCAGATGATGGGCTCGTTCTTCTGGCTCAGGTTGATGGTTTTAGCGTAGCAGCCGCCTTCAATATTGAATACCGAGCCCTTCGCCCAGCCGTGCTCGTCGTCGCCGATCAAGTAGCAGCTAGGGTCGGCAGACAGGGTAGTTTTACCCGTGCCAGACAGGCCAAAGAATAAGGTGGTGTTGCCTTGCTCATCGACGTTCGCTGAGCAGTGCATTGGCATAACGTCTTTCTCGGGCAGCAGGAAGTTTTGCACAGAGAACATGGCTTTCTTCATTTCACCGGCGTAACGCATGCCTGCCAGCAGTACTTTGCGCTGGGCGAAGTTAATGATGACGCAGCCGTCAGAGTTAGTGCCGTCGCGCTCGGGATCGCATACAAAGCCGGCGCAGTTCAGAATTGTCCACTCTTCCTTGGCTTTTGGGTTGTACTTCTCAGGGCGTACAAACATGTTGCGACCAAACAGGCCTTGCCAAGCGGTTTGCGTGTTAACGACAACGGGAATGTAGTGATCTTCGTGAGCGCCAACGTGCAAGTTAGAAACGAAGCGATCGTGGTCGGCGAGGTAGTCTTCTACACGGCTCCACAGCGCATCAAATTTGGCGGCGTCGAAGGGGCGGTTAACGCTGCCCCAATCGATGCTGTCAGCCGTTGATGGCTCTTGAACAACAAAGCGGTCACCGGGAGAACGGCCGGTACGCTTGCCAGTGGTTACCACCAGCGCGCCTGTGTCGGCCAGTTGGCCTTCGCCGCGGGCCAGCGCTTGCTCGATTAATTGGGCGGGGGTTAAATCTTTATAAACAGTTGTTTCAGCACTCATTCTCGGTATTCCTGTCACGTCGTCCCTGGGGACATTAGGAGGTCACAGTTGATCGGGGTAAACCCCCCGCGCGGGTGGCCAGATTTTGAAGGCGGCTATTATTGCAAAAATCGCCAAGCGGCGCTAACCCTGATCGCCGCCGATCTGCGGCGATTTTGGTTTTTTTTCACTCAATGTCGAGTGTTGGGCGCTGGGTCACCAAAGAGATTGGCAATATCCCCGGCGTCAAAGTGGAATTGGCGGTGGCAGAACTCGCAGTGGCTATCTATTTTCCCCTGCTCACTGAGAATGCTCTCCAGCTCTTCTCGACCCAGAGAAACCAGTGCGGATTCCATGCGTTGCTGGCTGCAGCTACAGACGAATTTTAGCGACTTGGGCTCGAATACCCGCACCGTTTCTTGGTGGTACAGGCGGTACAGCAAGCGGTCTGCGCTGAGTGTCAGTAGCTCTTCTTGTTGAACGGTATCGGCCAGGGTGGTGAGGTGCTGCCAAACGGCGGCATCACTTTGTTGCTCCGGCAGCTCTTGTAGCAGGATGCCCGCGGCGGTTTCGCCATCGGCGGATAGCCACAAGCGGGTGGCCAATTGCTCGCTCTGGCGGAAGTAGGCCTCTATACACGCGCCGAGATTCGCGCCATCTAAGCTGACAATCCCTTGATAACGTTGCCCTTTTTCAGGGTCGATAGTGATGGCTAGCTGGCCGTTGCCCAGCAGGCTATGAAAGTCCTCGCCGATCGCCTGGCCGGCGTCGCGAGCAATGCCGCGAATATCGCCGTTGGAATTTGCCTCGGCCATAATGAGTGGGACCTGGCCGTCCCCGCGAACCTGCAGAATCAGGCTGCCGCGAAATTTAATGGTCACACTCAGCAGGGCTGCGGCAACCAAGAATTCCCCCAGCAAAGCCGCGACGGCTGGCGGGTAGTGGTGGTTTTCCAGCATCTCGCGGTAGCTTTGCTGGATCTGGATATGCACGCCTCGCACATCACTGCCGTCGAAAATGAAGCGGTGAACTTGATCACTCATAAGGGGCTGTTTAGTCCTGTTGTTCGCGGAATCGGTGAATTTGGCGGCGCTGTTTCTTATTGGGGCGCTCGCTGCGCAGCACCCCCGCTGCAGCCCCCAGCGCTTTCCGGTCGGCCGCATTCTGCTGGCGCTTGGCGATACTGGCGTCGGTTTCGCGGTAGAGTAAGGCGGCTTCGGGCGCGCCACGCCGCTGGTCGGAGATAGCGATAATCTCGACTTCGCGCTCGTCCCAGCCGGTGCGCAGCGTTAGCATGCCGCCCACTTCTACTTCCTTGCTTACCTTGCAGCGGGCGCCATTATAATGCACTTTGCCGCCCTCTATGGCCTGTTTTGCGATGCTGCGGGTTTTGTAGAAACGGGCGGCCCACAGCCACTTATCCAGGCGAAGGCGTTGTATGTCTTTGCTCAATCTCGGTCTCGCGGTGGTATTGGCAGAATTTCGTCAAAATGCTCGATAGCGGGGTAGCTTAACCCCTGGCGCAGGGGCGCGCGACTGTCGGGTCGCTTCATGGTAATTAAGTGGCGTATACCGTGGCGAGCGGCAGAGTCTAACACGGTGGCGGTATCGTCAATCAGCAGGCTGCGAGCGGGCTCGTAATGCCAGTGTTGGGCGAGCTTTTGCCAGAAGGTGTCGTCCTCCTTGGGCAGTGCGAGTTCGTGAGAGGTAATGATGCGCTGAACCCACTGACCAAGGCCGGTTTTTTCCAGCTTGATATCGAGGCCGCCCTGGTGGGCATTGGTGACCAGCCAAACATCCCGGCCGCTGCGTTGCAGGGCATTCAAAAATCGTTCTGTGCTGGGGTGCATGCGAATCAGGTGGCTAATTTCGCGTTTGAGCGCGGTGATGTCGAGCTGAAGCTCTTCAGACCAGTAGTCGAGGCAGTACCAGTTCAGTGAGCCGCGCTCAGCCATGATGCGCGCGATCAGTTCTTCACTAACGGTTTGGAGGTCGCCGCCATGAATCTCGGTGTACCGGCGGGGGAGGTGCTGTGTCCAGAAAAAATTGTCGTAGTGCAGGTCGAGTAGTGTGCCGTCCATGTCTAACAGAACGGTGTCGACGTCTTGCCAGTTAATCATAGTGCCGCGCCCTAATTGCGCGGCGAAAACTAGCGCGCCGCGTTGACTCGCATTGCCTGGTGGCTAATGGCATCTTTCATATCAATGGTTTCAGCGTAGTTCACATTGAGCCACCACTCATCGCGGTTGCTACGGAATTGATCGATAGGGCGGCCGCGATGCTTATTTTCGCTGAAGATAGAGTTTGTGCTGTTCGCTGCTGTTGCCATCACTGTGTCCTCTGCTGTGCGCTTAATTAGTTGCGCTGTTCGAGTGTTAACCATAGTGATAGCGGCTCGGCAGCAGTATAGGGAAAAGCCCGTAATCAGTGAAGTGCTGCAGAAAAATGTGCGCTGTGCACGGTGTTAGCACACGTTGCCTTGGTTGATGTGTCACCGCATATCGGTGTTGATAATCACGTGAATTGCTGAGCTTAAGCGCGAGCGGTGTTGGCGCTGGCGTCGATGAATTCCGCGTAGTCCACGCTCAGCCACCATTCGCTGTGGTTGAGGCCTAGGCGAGAAAGACGGCGGGCGGCGGCCCGAGGTCGGAAAATGCTGTCGGTGTCTTTTTTTGCCGATAATTGCGCGTTGGAGCGGCGCTTTAAAAATTGCGTTGCCATGGTAGCCCCCAGTGATTCGGTATTTTTAATACTGGAGTGACTGTAGCAATGTCATATCTTCCTGCGTATACGCAATAGTCGGTAGCGGCATTTACCTAGGGCCTGTTAACAGGCCTGGCCGCTACCGACTATCACTTCCGTACATGCTGGCTAAGCAGATTGGTTGCCGGATGGGATGTCTTTGAATGCCATGCCCTTATCCGCTCTGGGCTCCTGAGGCATGCCTAATACCTGTTCGGCAATGATATTGCGCATGACTTCATCGGTACCACCCGCCAGGCGAATACCGGGAGAGAACAGGGCGGTTTTCTGGAAGTGGGCCTGCTGCGGCGCGAAGTCGGGGTTCATCACCGGGCCGCTTTCACCGAGCAATTGCAGGGCATAGTTGGCAATGTCTTGATTCATCACGGCACCGACCAGTTTTCCGAGCGCGGCTTCGGCGCCGGGCATTCCCCCTTTGGCCACAGCGGTGAGCATGCGGTTGGTGGAGGCCTTGATCCCGGCGTGCTGGCAGTACCAATCGGCCAAGTGCTCGCGCACAGAGGGGTTGTCGGATACTGGCTCGCCGTCTATCTGCAGCGTTTTGACTAATTGCAGGAGCTCTGGGAAGCCGTCCGGCTGGACACCGGAGATCGCCAGGCGTTCGTTCATGAGCACTAACAGCGCAGCGCCCCAGCCGCCGCCAACCTCGCCGAGCCGCTGGCTGTCTGGAATCTCGGCGTCATTGAAAAATACTTCATTAAAATGCGCGTCGCCATCCATTTGCTTGATGGGCTTAACCTCCACGCCGGGCTGGTGCATATCGATGTAAAACATCGTCATGCCGCGGTATTTAGACACCTCGGTATCGGTGCGGCACAAAATAACACCGTAGTCCGAGTGCTGGGCGCCAGAGGTCCAGATTTTCTGGCCGTTTACTACCCATTTGTTACCTTGCTTGACTGCGCTGGTGCGCAGCCCGGCGACGTCGGAGCCGGCACTCGGTTCTGAAAACATTTGGCACCAAACATCTTCAGCGCTGGCCATTCTTGGTAGCAAGTGCTGTTTTTGCTGCTCGCTGGCGAAGTGCATAATCGCCGGGCCACAGTTGCCTATGCCAATAACAAAGTAGCCATCGGGCTCGGCATAATTGGCCACTTCTTGAGACCAAATCACTTTGTGGATCTGGCTCAAGCCGGCGCCGCCATACTCTTTAGGCCAGTCGAGACAGGCAAATCCCGCGTCGGCCACTTTTTTGTACCAGCGTTTGGCATCGTCATAGCGTTCGGCCTGGGAGGGGCGACCCGCGCCGGTTTGTTTTGGGCGCGCATTGGCAGTGAGCCATTGGCGTACTTCTGCGCGAAATGCTGCTTGTTCGGGGGTATCTTTGAAGTCCATTGTCAGCTCCGGTGCTTAAGCAGTTAGCAGTTGTTCGGTGAGGCGGTTTTTCCAGACGGGGGCGCTGCCGATAACGCTTGAGAGTAGCTGGGCGCGTCGGTAGTAAAGGTGGCAGTCAAACTCCCAGGTAAACCCCATGCCGCCGTGGGCCTGAATGTTCTCTTTGCTGCACAAGTAGTAGGCGTTTATCGCGCTGACGCGAGCGGTGGCGGCGGCCAGAGGCAATTCACGTTCGCCATCGGTCATGGCCCACGCCCCATAGTAGGCGTTGGATTTCGCCAGCTCCTTTGCCACAAACATATCAGCGAGCTTGTGTTTAATCGCCTGAAAGGAGGCAACTTGGCGACCAAATGCGTAGCGGCCTTCGGTATAGGTTTTTGCCATATCAATTACGGCTTCACAGCCACCTACTTGCTCAAAGCTGAGCAGTACGGCGGCGCGATCAAGTAGCTGTTGATAGCAATGGGAGAAATCTTCGCCATTGCCCAACGGCTCAGAGGGGGCGTCGGTAAATTGAAGTGTGGCCATTGCCTGACTGGGGTCGATTGTCGGCTGGACTTGGCGTTGTATGGCACTGTTGTTGAGGTCTGCCTTATAAAAGGCCATGCGGCCGGCGTCATCGCGCGCAGCAACAATGGCGAAATCAGCGGCGTGGCCGTGCAAAACAGCCTGAGCCGTGCCGTTCAAGATGGTGTCGCTAGCCGTAACGGTATTTATCGCGCCGTGGTTGATACTGCGCGTTTCGGGCAGGGCAACACAGGCTATGGCGTCGCCGCTGGCCAACTGAGGAAGCCATTCAGCCTTCTGGGTGTCGCTGGCGCAGAGTTTTACCGCTTCGGTGGCAAGGTAGACTGAGGCGGTAAAGGGCAGTGGTGCCACTGCGCGACCCAGCTCCTGGGCGATGACGCACAGCTCCAGGTAGCCCATGCCGAGCCCCCCGAATTCTTCGTCGATCGCGATGGCGGGCCAGCCAAGCTCGGCCACCTGTTTCCACAGTGTTTCGTCATAGGCTCTCGCGTGCTCAAGGGCCTGTCGCGCGCGGTCTGGCGGGCATTCTCGGCTCAATACGAAACGAGCTTGGTCCTGAATGGTTTTCTGGTCGTCGGAAAAATCAAAATTCATAGATCGGCTCCTACTATTTTTATCTAATACGGCCGTATTAGTTTGTTGGATTCGCGTGCGCAATGCAGCAGTGATATGAGCCAACTAACTATAGAAGAGCGAGAAATAAAAAACGGCCACTAGAAGCTAGCGGCCGTTTAGATAAAGCGGGGGGAGCTGAGATTAGAAGCGCAGTGCGCGCATGCTGGCGTGGAATTCAGCTTTGCTAACAGGGTGCTGACGGTAAATCAGTGCCAAGCGTCCAGTTAGCGGCACGAGGTCATCAATGCTCAGGCTCTTGCCGGTTTGCGCATTGTAGTTGCGCAGCGGCTCGATGAGCAGTTCGCGCCACAGGCGGTCGGACTCATCGTTGTCGATGTGCGGCATGATCTCTGCGGAATTGCGGCCGCTGGTGATTTCCAGGCGGTTGTCCTCGGCGGGGCGGTAGTTGGCAGTAAACCAAATACACTCTTCCAGCATACGAGGGAAATCCTCTTTATACTCTGCAACGACATCCTTGAGCTGTTCGAACATGCGATTGCGCTCAATATCGACAAGCGAAGAGATGATGTCGGATTTGCCGGTGAAGTAGCGATAAACTGTCCGCCGCGTCACGTTGGCGACATTGGCAATGTCTTCGATGGTTGTAGACTTAACGCCTTTCGCTGCAAAGCAGCTTACGGCCGCCTCAAGCAGGAGTTTCTTGCCGGTTACCAGATCATCTACTCGGGCGCCATTGCCCCAACGTTTGTTCGTTTTCATACTTACCACGCTCTGAATTTACAACACGGTTCTTACAGCTTGTTTGTGTGTCACTATGCTAGCACGCTGTAATCTTGCAGATGATCAGAAAAAGGCCCAATCGACTAAGGGATTATACGTATAGCCTGTGAAGTAGTGATCATTTTGGTGCAAAACGGCCCTGCTTGCCTCTCTATATCCCGTTGGATGCGCGGCGTGACAGCAACGATCTGGCTCGGCATAATGCCGCTCATCACTGAAGAGGATACCTGTGCATGCCATACGCGACGATAACTGGATGGGGTAAATGCGTTCCCCCCGCTGTGCTGAGTAATGAAGACCTGACAACCTTCCTCGATACGTCTGATGAGTGGATCTCGACGCGTACCGGGATCAAAGAGCGCAGAATCTCTCATGTGTCCACCGCGACTCTGGCAAGCATGGCGGCAAAGCGCGCCCTGGCCGCTGCCGACCTCGACCCTGCCGAGCTGGACATGATCATTATGGGAACCGCTTGCCCGGATACGCTGATTCCGAATTCGGGGTCGTTCGTGCAGGACAGTATCGGCGCGACCAATGCGGCGGTTTTTGACCTCAATGCGGCCTGCACGGGTTTTGTTTATGGTCTAAGTGTGGGCACGGCCATGATCCGTTCTGGTGCAATGAAGAAAGTACTGGTAATCGGCGCGGATCGAATCCCCTATTTCCTCGACTACAGCATGCGCGATGTAGCGGTGCTGTTTGGCGACGGTGCGGGCGCAGTCATCCTTGAAGCAGGTGAAGAAGAAAGCGGCATGCTTGCGGAGCGTTTGGGTTGCGATGGCGACGCGCGCGATATTCTGTCGGCGCGTGATTCCGGTACCGTTCGTGAGCGCTTTGCCGGTATCGATGGTTATTACGATATCAATTTCGAGGGGCCGGAAATATTTAAACGCGCGGTGCGCGGCATGGGCCAAGCGGTAACGGACGTACTTGATAAGTGCGGGCTGGCTGCTGAAGACGTGGATGTGCTGGTCCCGCATCAGGCGAATATTCGTATTATCGAAACGCTGATGAAGCGTTTGAAGGCGCCGGAAGAAAAGGTCATCGTTAATATTGAAAAATATGGCAACACTTCTGCCGCGACGGTGCCGATCGCGTTGTGTGAAGCGCTTGAGCAGGGCCGCATCAAGCCCGGCGACCACATTTTGACAGCCGCCTTTGGTGCAGGTCTAACCTGGGGGGCGGCACTCATTAAATGGGGTGATCGCGTGACGCCGCTGCGTGAATGCGAAGAAGATCTGCCGCCCTGCGATAAAACAGCGTTGGAGCTGCTGAAACCCTGGATTGACGGCAGCAATGCTGCAGCAGCCAAAAAAGCAGCCGAGGCAGATAGCTAACAGGCGCTGGCCAACCACTGTTTTACCCGCTGTACCGCGAAGGTGGCGCTGCGTAGCGCCCCTTCCGCATTGCCTCCAACGCAGTAATCCCCCGCCAATGCTATTTTTAAGCTGTCGTCAGCACGCCGTGAGTCGCTGATAACTGCTGTTTCCGGTCTGGCGAAACGCCAGCGCTGTATGTCGCTGTGTAGCAGTGGTGGCGTGGGCGCTATCGATGCCAACTCAGTCATCACCCTATCGATAATTTCGTTATCGCTGCGTTGTTCAAAGTGGTGGCTGGCATCGTCGGTCAGCTCGATGGAATAGCAGTGCTGATGGTCCCGCCCTGGCGGGGACGACAAGCAAACAATTCGACGCAGTATCGCGTGCGATTCAATATCGATAATCTCGCTCGGCGCCCACGCACCGTCAAATTGAACAATCACCGTCCAGCCCGCTTGCCAGGGTGATTCGGCAATGGTGAGAGAGCTGGTTGTGGGTAACAGGTCTCGCGCTTGGGGGGCGGGGGTGGCGAGAATCACCGCCGAAAAATCACCGAGCCCCTCCCCTTTGTCATCGCGCAATGACAGCGTTGTTGATGTTGGGTGAATGGCGGTTACCCGTTGGCCCCGGCGAACCTCAATGCCGTCAGCCAGAGCATGGCATAGTTGGTTGTTGCTGCCCGCCGCGGTGTAGTGTGTTTGGGTTGCTTGAGGCAGTAATTTACCGTCGCGCCACTGCGCGGTGGTATATGGTTGGGCGCTGATGGCGTCCCTAGGGAAGTATTGCAACTGCTCTGGCGTCAGGGCAAGTAAGGGGGCGCCGATATCAACGTTACCCCAGGGGTGTCTGCGCCGGGCGAGTCGCCCGCCCAGGCCGCGCGACTTTTCAAAGACGGCGACGGGTAGGCCGCACTCATTGAGCATTTTTGCGCAAAGCAGGCCGCTCAATCCGGCGCCGATGATGGCTACGGGGCTCAATGGGGCTTCTCAAGCACGAATTGATAAACATCTATCGAGCCCGCGCGAAAGCCGCCTTCGCAATAGCCAAGATAGTATTGCCACATGCGTTTAAAGCGTTGATCAAACCCCAGCGGGACGATGTCTTCCCAGCGCGCATTAAACGCCGTCGCCCAGTGCGCCAGGGTTTTGGCATATGACAGGCCAAAGGGTAGCTCGCTTTTTATGTCGAAGCCCGCCTTGCTGGCATGGGAGCGGAAGAGATCTGGGCTGGGCAGCATGCCACCGGGGAAGATGTAGCGCTGGATAAAGTCCGGGTTGTCGCGGTAGCCTTCAAAACGTTTTTCTTCGATGGTGATCACCTGTATTGCCGCTCTGCCGCCTGGCTTGAGGCGGGCATACAGGGTGTCGAAATAGGTTGGCCAGTACTGTTCACCGACAGCCTCAAGCATTTCTATGGAAACAATGTGGTCGTATTGATCGCGGGTGTCGCGGTAATCGGTGAGGCTAAATTTGGCTCGGCCGCTAAGGCCAGCGTCCGCGATACGTTGCCGGGCATAGCTCAGCTGTTCTTTGGATAGGGTGATGCCGTGGAGGGAGACATCCTGTTGTTGGCAGAGTTGTTCGGCAAAGCCGCCCCAGCCGCAGCCCACTTCCAAAACGCGGTCGCCACTTTGCACCGCCAGTTCGTCAATTAAGCGCTGATATTTGCGGTGCTGGGCGCTGCGCAAATCATCAATGCCCTCGTCGAATAGTGCTGACGAGTAGGTCATGCTGTCGTCCAGCCAGTGGCGATAAAAGTGATTGCCCAGGTCATAGTGGTAGGCAATATTGCGCTTGCTGCCGCGCTTATTGTTGGCGTTACGCCGGTGTTGCAGGCGTTGCAGCCACTGCTTGGTTTTGCCGCTCGCCAGCATATCGCCGAAGTGTTCCTCGTTGACCACGATCCACTCCACTAGCTCAGCCAAGTTGGGGCAATCCCAATCGCCATCCATATAGGCTTCGCTCCATCCGACAGAGCCGCCGCTAAAGGCTTTACGCAATCCTTTCCAGTTATTAAGAATCACACTGGGTGCCAGCCGCTTGTCATGTTGGTCGCCAAAGCTGAGCTGACTTTTGTTGGGTAAAGTGACTGTGAGTGAACCGATTTTGGCATTGGCGAGCGGTGCAAGCACCTTTGCCAGCAAGTTCCGTTGGCGTTTTCCCCACCAGCTGGTGCCAAGCTGGTGCTGTAATTCTATGGCGGCTGTCTTCATCGCGTATCCCGTTAACGATTACGTTTATGGTTTACGAGTCATTACGAGAGACAGGGTATTTTGGTTCAGCGGGGCGGGGAAGTATTCGCATACCCTTGATATAGAGCTTAAGCGCCTGCCAGTGAATGGCAACCATCACGCTGGCGGTCATGAACGGCAGGCGGAAGAAACTGCCCAATAAATTCCAGTCGTTTAGTGTATGGCGAACACCCCGAAATACAGCGTGCAACAGCGCTTTGCCGTCCTCGGTCTCACGTATTGCAACAGCCAATCGGGGGCCTGGTTTGCGCAGCCGGAAGTGGTAAGTCGCCTCCATAGGGATAAAGGGTGAAACGTAAAACGCTTTATCGCAACGCTGACGAATAATCTCTTTCTGGCCTTCACCTGTGGCAGTAATTAAGTAGCTATGACGCTGCCCGAAGGTGTTGCTGACCTCGTACAGCACCGCGAAGATGTCATTACTGGCGTTGTAGCAGTAGTAAACGCTGAGGGGGTTAAAGGTGTAGCCAAGGATGCGCGGGTAGCACAATAATTCTGCACGATAGAGTGGCTCCTCAATACCGTGCTCGCGAAGCGTTTGTTGGAGGTAGTCTTTCGGCGCCCGGCCATCGCCAGCGCCGAAGTCGCGGTAGTGAAAGCTAAACAGGTTAAACCGGTTCACCGACAGCAGGCGACAGCGCGCGGCGTCTTGCTCGAGTTTGTCCAGGTCAAACAGAAAGCTGTCGATACGGTAGCGAAAGCGGTGCTTTACTGGCCGAAAGCGATGGTGGAGCACTTCGCCTCGATACAGGGCGCTGCTTGCGTCACTCATGCTGCTGAACTGCTAACCTCAACAGGCAGCGGCAGATTGATACGATCGTCCTCCGGTTTTACCTGCCAGGGGCGCAGGCTGCCACCGAGGCGCTCTGCCACTGCGAGCCCCGATTGGATGCCATCCTCATGGAAGCCGTAGCCAAAATAACTGCCGCAGAACCAGCTGCGTTGCTGACCTTGCAATGCCCAGAGGTCTGTTTGCGCTGCCAGTGCCTTGCCATCGAATACCGGGTGCTGATAGCTGAACTCGCGAAAAACGTGGCGAGCGCGGGGCTCGGTCAACGGGTTCAACGAGACGACGATGGGCTCTGCGCATGGTAAATGCTGCAGGGCGTTCATCCAGTAACTTACCGAGACCTTGGTCTCACCTTGCTGGCGGTCTCCCATGTAATTCCAGCTGGACCAAACAGTCGGCCTCTTGGGGAGCAAACGAGGATCGCAATGCAACACTGCGCGATTCTCCTCGTAACGGAAGGCGCCAAGCGTCTTGCGCTCGGCCTCGCTGCTTTGGCTGAGCATAGCGAGCGCCTGATCGGCGTGGCAGCCAAAGACCACCTGATCAAAGCGATGAGACTCTCCAGAGTCATCGACAACAATCACGTGGTCCTCGAAACGGTCAACGCGGGAAACGCCGCAGTTGAGCTTGATGTGCTGCTCGAACGGCGCAGACAGCCGTTTCACATACTCGATTGAACCGCCAACCACGGTTCGCCACGTCGGCCGATTTTTTACCTGCAGCAATCCGTGGTTTTTACAGAAGCGCAGGAATGTTTTGGCCGGATAGGCGAGCATTTGGTTTACCGGCGTTGACCAGATGGCGGCACCCATTGGCAGTAAGTGGTCGTCGCAGAAACCCGCACCGAAGCGCTCTCGTTTCAGTAGTTCTCCCAGCGACATGCTGTCAGGCAAAGTTTCCATCCAGTTTTCGCTTTCTCGGTAGAAACGCAGCAAGTCCGAGAGCATTTTCCAAAAGCGAGGGCGCAGTAGGTTGCGCTTTTGCGCGAACATAGTGGCCAGTGAGTTCGAGCCGCTGTATTCGAGTCTGCCGTCGTCAAGCGACACGCCGAATGACATGTCTGTGGCGAGGCTGTCGACGCCGAGCTGCTTGAAAAGGTTAACAAGGTTGGGGTAGCACTTGTCGTTGAACACGATGAAGCCGGTGTCCACCGCCGTGGTGCCCGCGGTTGTGGAGATTTCCACGGTGTTACTGTGACCGCCTAGGCGATCGTCTTTTTCAAATACGGTGATGGCGTGGCCACTGCGTTGCAGAAGCCAAGCACAGCTCAGCCCCGAAATACCTGAGCCGATAATGGCGATGCTTTGTTTGATTGTCATAGTGCGGGCAATTCTGATCTTATGAGTTATTAGTTACGTATTCCCTCACTATTGCGATCACTTTTCCTTGTTCTTATGTCACTTTATACGGACTTCGGGAAATGATTAACAGGGTGTTGGCTGTGCCGGTCCGTGCTCAGCGATCTAAGGAGATACTACCATGTCCCAATCCCGAAGGCTGTTTCGCTATGCCCTGCCCGGTTTGCCCCTGTCCGCCCTTGGGCTGCCCTTTTACATTTACGTGCCATTGTGGCTGGCTGAGCAGGGCAATTATGGTTATGCCCTTGTCGGGGCAGTTTTCTTTTTAGCGCGACTTGCCGATGTTGTCACAGATTTGCCCGTTGGCGCGTTGGTAGACCGGCTCGGTGCGCGAAGAATATTGTGGCTCGCTGGCTGGGTGCTCATGACACTGAGTGCGGCCTCGCTGTTATTCCTGCCTCATCCCTGGCCAACGGTTAGCCTGCTGTTGGCATTAGTAGTGTTGATGCTGGGGTGGACGCTGATTACGGTGCCCTGGCTTGCGCTACCAGTGACGCTTAGCCGGGATGACGACCAGCGTTTAGCGTTTAATAGCGCGCGAGAGGCCATGTTGCTGTTTGGCACGCTACTGGCCATGTTGGCGCCCGCGGTGTTTGCACCGGAGTACCTGATTACGGTGGCGGCTTTCATGCTTCTCCTGCTTTTGGTGGCAGTTTTATATCAGGGCAGTCATCGCCCGCCGCCGGGCACTGAAGCGGCACCTTTTCGCCATCTGTTGGCCGAGCCGCGCGTGTCGGCATTGGCGGTACCCTGGTTTTTAAACATGTTGGCGAATGCGATTCCCGGTACCGTGCTGGTGCTGTTTATGCGCGAGGTGTTGGAGGCCGAGGCAATGATTCCGGCCGCGCTACTGAGCTATTTCCTCGCGGGTCTGCTTGCCGTGCCGCTGTGGTACGGTCTCGCGCGGCGGTGGGGTAGCTTGTTCTGTTGGCGCCTCGGGTTGGTGCTGTCGGCGGTTTTATTTAGCTTTGCCATACTGCTTGGGGCAGGCGATGCGTACTGGTTTATAGCGATTAGTGTGGGCACCGGTTTGATGCTCGGTGCGGATCAGGCAATTCCCTCAGCGATGCAGACAGGTCTGGCAAAGAAGCTGATGGCAGAAAAACCGAATACCGCCATCGCGGCCAGTCTATTTGCACTGTGGAGCATGCTGGGTAAGGCGGCGATGGGGCTGGCTGTTGGTGTGGGCTATTTATGGCTGGGTAGCCAGCTTGAACCAGAATTAGCGTCGGTGCCGCCTGATTGGGCGATCACGGCGGCTTATGTTGCGGCGCCGGTGGTATTGAAGCTGGCAGTGTTTTTCTTACTCGGACGCAAACAGCTGCGTTACTTAAGTGAAGAGGTGCACGATGCGTAAATTAGCAGGCGGTTGGCGATTTGTAGTGGTAATGACCCTGCTTGCCGGGGTGGCGGGGACTGCCCAGGCCTTGAACTGGCAAACAGTGGCCGCTGACACCTATAAATTGCTCTGGAAGGAAATTACCTACACTGAATTACAGGTGGATGGTGAGCAAGCGATGCCCGCGGAGGGAGACATTCTTACGCCCAGCTATGCCAAGCAAATTATTATTCGCTACGGCTTGTCGGTGTCTGCCGAGCGTTTTCGCAAATTGACTGATGACAGCTTGGCGGACGGCTACAGCGAGGAGGAGTTAGCACCTCATCGTCGCGCCATTGATACCTTTAATAGTTGGTATCTCGGTGTTGAAAAGGGAGACAAGTACCGGCTCAGCTGGCAGCCCGATGTTGGCTTGAGTTTGCATCACAACGAGGCTCACCTTGGCACCCTGGCAGACGCGCAGGCCGCGCAGGTGATCTTAAGCGTGTGGCTGGGACGAGCGGCGGTTAGTGAGGATCAGCGAGATTCCTTTCTGCGGCAATGGCGCAGTGCCACGAATCGCCTAGCCGAGAATTAGTTATATGGATATAACGCTTCGGTCTATATAAAAAATCCAGCTTTACGACACATTTTGCTAGCATTCGCGTCATTTTATGCCGCGCTAGCGTTGCGGTGTTAGCAAAAGGTGATCTTTGTGGCTCGTCAAACGCCCTCTCTGCTTCCTAAGTTTTTATTCCTTGTCGCATTTGGTCTGAGCGAACAGGCTCAGGCCGTGACGCCCAGTCGGGGCTTGGACATTGAAGAAATTATCGTCACCGCCCAGAAGAAAGAGGAAGGGGCCAACAGTATCCCGCTGGCGATTGCCACCTACACCGGCGAAGATTTGACTGCCCTCGGTGTGGCCGATACGCGCGACCTGGGTCGCTTGCTGCCAGGGTTTTCCTACGCGGATGGCGGGTTTAACGTTCCTATTTATACCCTGCGTGGGGTCGGCTTTAACGAAAACAGCCAGACTGCCAGCGCCACAGTGGGTGTGTACGTTGACGAGTTCAATCTGCCGTTCCCGGTTATGAGCAAGGGCAGCAACCTCGATCTGGCGCGCGTTGAGGTATTGAAAGGCCCGCAGGGCACGCTCTACGGCCGCAATACCACTGGTGGCGCGATCAATTATATTGCCAATAAGCCCAGTGAAGAATTCGAATACGGCGGCGACCTCAGTTACAGCCGTTTCGATACGCTGGCTGCCGAGGGTTTTGTGTCGGGCCCGGTCACAGATACCGTGTTCGCGCGACTGGCTTATACCACCACGCAATCGGGAGAGGGTTGGCAACGCAGCCGCACGCGCTATGCGGGCAGTGATGCCTACAATGGCAAAACGGGGCGCGACCCCGGCAATGAATACGACCGCTTCGGCTACGACCGTTTAGGAGAGGTTGATCGCGATGCCGCGCGGTTGTCGCTACGCTGGGAAGGCGGCGAGCAATGGAGCGTGAATACCCACCTGTCGGGCTGGCGCGATCGCTCAGAACCGCAAGCGCTTCAGGTCATTGCCATTGAGTCGCAAAACGCCATCCTCGGCGATTTTGGCCTGCACCCTGACGTGGCTAATTACCCCGTTAATGATCCGGATACTGACGATGCTCAGGCAGCCGACTGGCCGAACAATGGGCTGAACTTTCGCCTGAACGATAGTTTTGTCTCGGGTGGGCTGCGCCTGGATTATCAGTTGGACGAGCGCCACGATATGGTGCTGTTGCTATCGGCGGGTCGGTTTGAGTCTGACGGTAGCTTTATTCCCCAGTCGGGTCTGGATACCGTTAATACAGAACGAAATGTGTTCGCAACAAGCGATTTTTACAACGCGGAACTCCGTTTTTCCGGCGAATTGGGTGACGACCTGTTTTGGCAGTTAGGCGTGAACTACAGTGAGGACGAAGTCGATGAATTCCAGCGTCTTCACCACGAAAACGTCAGTATCGTCTTCCCGGTTGGCCCGCTGGGTGGCCTTCTCGGTGACGGCTTTGCATTGCTGGACAATCGCTCCGGCTTTGGTGGGAATCAAACGGCAGAAGTGGCGGCGATTTTTGCCAACACCGAGTGGCAATTCGCTGAGGACTGGAAGCTGACTCTTGGTGCGCGCTATACCGACGAGCTGCGTGAGTTTAACGGTTGCTCCCGCGATGTTGATGTGGAGGACGACCCCGGTGCAGATCAGGAAGCACCGGGAGCCCAGAACAGAGGGATAGGCTTGGCCAATGCGATAACGCTGATCAGCCTGGCGCAGGCGCCGATGGCCGGTTATGCACCGGGCAGAGCAGAGCGCGGTGGGTGTTTTACCCTCGACAGTGAAACACGTCGCCCCGGCCGGTTTTTTGGTGAGCTGCACGAGGATAACGTGTCCGGACGCATCGCCGTGGATTGGGAGTTTGCGCCGGAGAAGCTAGTGTTTTTGGGCTTGAGTCGGGGCTACAAGTCGGGAAGCTTCCCGCTGATCAATATTTCGGACTCGGTGCAGTATGCGCCCGCGACGCAGGAACGCCTGGATGCTATAGAGCTGGGAACGAAGTTGCGCTTATTTGAGCGCATGCAATTGAATGCCTCGGTATTCGACTACCGCTACCGAGACAAGCAGCTGGTAACGAACTTTCGCGACCCCATTTTCGGGGCGTTGCCAGCGCTTCGCAATGCGCCCAAGTCCTCCGTGCGCGGCGCTGAGCTGGACTTGAAAATGACGCCCTTTGCGGGCCTGTTCCTCGCCCTTCAGGCCTCCTATCTGGACACTGAAGTACAAGAGTTCATCAGTGGCGATCGCAACGGTGAAGAGTTTGACTTCAGCGGCAAGCCCTTTAATTACAGCCCGCAATGGGAATACTCCGTTGTTGCTGAATACACCTTGCCGCTGTTCGACGACTATGAGCTCTCCATAGGCGGCGACCTGAGCTATCGGGGTGAGACCAATGCCTCCTTGCAGAAAGACCCACGCTTTTTCATGGAAGACTATACGGTGATCAATGCGCGCTTAGGCTTTGCGCCGCTGGCGGGGCCTTGGAAGGTGCAGCTGTGGGGGCGCAACATCACCGATGAGTACTACTACAATAACGTGACCAACCAGCTCGATACCATCGGTCGTTATACCGCTATGCCGGTGGTGTGGGGGGCAACAATTAGCTGGCGCCGCTAGCGTCAATCGCTGGTAGAATTCGCCAACTGCGCTATATATCTAACAAGTTGCCGTGGCGGTACTTGCTGGTGAGGAACACGCTATTAGCCCTGAAGCCTTTCTACTGAACGTCCAGAGTAGTTTGAACTACCCGCTTATCACGCTGGGTGAGCGGCCCATTACGCTGGGGACACTGCTCGCCGGGGCGGTGATTGTCGTTGCTGCGCTGGTGATTTCCAAAACACTGCGTCGAAGCCTCAGGGGTATTGCCTCGCGGCGCAGTGGCTTTAGTCCCAGCTCCCTCTACACCATGGAACGCCTCACCCACTATGTTGTGTTGGTGCTGGGCAGTTTTTTCGCACTCTCTGTTGTCGGTATCGATTTTTCTAAGCTGGCCCTGGTCGCCTCTGCGCTATCTGTGGGCATTGGCTTTGGGCTTCAGGCGATATTCAGTAATTTTGTTTCCGGTTTGATTATTTTGGTCGAACGTTCACTGAAGGTCGGTGACTACGTTCAGCTGGAGAGCGGCGTGATTGGCGTGGTCAGTGAAATCCGCGTTCGGGCAACCTTAATTACGACTCTCGAAAACGCAGAAGTGGTGGTGCCGAACTCGGAGTTTGTGAACGGGAAGGTGACCAACTTTACATTGAGCAATAACTTCTGTCGCCTGCGTATTCCCTTTGGCGTTGCCTACGGAACCGATAAAGAACGCCTGCGAGAGGTTGTGTTGGCAGCGGTAGCGGCGCAGCATCAGACCCTGTTGGATTCGCCGTCGCATCAACCCACCCTTCAAATGAAAGGTTTTGGCGATTCAAGCTTGGATTTTGAGCTGTTAGTTTGGGTTAAGCCTGAATTTGCTGCGCAGCAAAGCTCAACGCGCTCTGCCTACCTATGGGCCTTGGATACCGCGCTGAATGAGGCGGGTATTACGGTGCCATTCCCGCAGCGAGACCTTCATCTTGTATCGGGCCTGCACCCTCAGGTTGCAGAGGACAGCGGCTGAAAAATCGGAGTGCTGTGGGTAATTTTCCACTAAACGTCGCCGTTATTTGCGGAATTTGAGGGTAATTTCTTTGCGTTGACTGAAAAAAATTAAAAAAAAGTAATTCATGCCAATGGTATGCACATGAAGATTGTGCATACTTCACGCTGCGGGATGCTATAGAGGTTCGGTTTGCAGAGAGCGAGAGCATAATTCGCCGAGAGCGAACGTCCAAGTAAAAAAACAGGAAAACAACATTCTTGCCGCCTTACCGATAACAACAATATCGCCGGGTTTTCGTGGAGCTCGGTAACAGCTTTAACTTCTTGAAAAACGAGGGTCACAATGAAGAAACGGATCAGCGCCTTATTACCGTTAAGCTTGGTGGGTGGTCTCGCCCATGCAGCGCCGGTGCTAGAAGAGGTTGTCGTCACCGCTCAACTGCGCGAGCAGAGCCTGCAAGACGTGCCGGTATCGGTGAGCGCCATTGGTGGTGAGAAAATGATGGAGGCGGGCCTGGCGAAAATAGAAGACCTGCAGGCCTATGTTCCCAACTTCACCATGTCTGAGTCCGGCATCGGTACCGATATTTACATTCGCGGTATCGGCTCTGGTGAGAACCAGGGCTTTGAGCAGTCTGTAGGTATGTATGTCGATGGTATCTACTTTGGCCGCGCTCAGTTGGCGCGTGCACCATTCTTGGACTTATCTCGGGTGGAAGTGCTGCGAGGGCCGCAGAACATCCTGCTAGGTAAAAACAGCATCGCTGGTGCGATTAACATCAAAACAGCGGATCCCACCGAAGATTTTGAGGGTAACGTTCAGGTTACCTACGAGCCAGACCAAAACGAGCGCATTGTCGATTTGGTTGTCAGTGGCCCCATCAGTGACCGCTGGTCTTACCGCTTCGCTGCGCGTAAGCGCGAACTCGATGGTTTTATGGAAAACCTCGTCCTGGATCGCGACGAAGCGCAGCGCGATGAAGAAACATTCCGCTTGAAGCTAGGCTGGGATGTCACCGATAACGTTACGGCGATGTTTAAAGTTGAAGCGGGTAGCTTCGACGTGGTGGGCCGAAACTCGGAAATCATCACTAACTACGAGTCCAACTCCGATGTATTCCTGTTCCAGGGACGTACCTACGGCGAGATTATGGATCGTACCGTCTTTCCTGACGTGGGTGGACTGGGTGGTTTGGTTGGTCTTCTGCCGGCGCCAATTCTCAATATTCTTCAATTGCAGCCGAATGGCTCCTTGGTTGATATCGACTCGGATGAAGGCGTACTGAACAACAAGGCCGATCGTAAGCGTCACAGCAATGGCGACTTTAGTTACAACGATACCTACAACTTTACCGCTAACCTGGATTGGTATCGTGACGACCATCAGTTCACGTCCATCACCGGCATCATGGGTTATGAGTACGACGAAGACTGTGACTGTGACTTTACCGGTGCTCCGCTGTTCCAGGTTGAGTTCCAGGAAGAGTACAAGCAGTTCAGCCAGGAGTTCCGCTGGATCTCGCCCGCTGGCGAAACCTTTGAATTTATCGGTGGCGCCTACTTCCAATACAGCGAGCTGGACTTCTTCGACTCGCTCTACCTCCCCTCAGACATTATTCCGCAGCTTGTTAACGCGGCCGATTTGTTGGAAGGCGGTGCGCGCGGTGACCTGGATCCGCTGGCCGGTGCAACAGGTTTTGAATTGCTGGGTGTGGGTGATGCCGGTAATGCACTGCGTGGCATCCGCACTCCCCGTAACTTCTACAGCGAATCAAGCATCGCTTCTACTTTCCTGCAAACCACTTGGAATATGGCGGATACTTTCCGCATGACATTGGGTGGTCGTCTCACCTGGGAAAATAAAGAAGCGTCTCGCAAACTAGAGTTCGGCTTGGACGACGGCTCTATTCAGCCTATTGGCGAAGTGGACACCGCCGCTGCAGTCAGCTTTGCTGCTGAGCGTCACGACCTCAAAGGCGAGCGCGAAGAGCTGCAATTCGCACCGTCGATCAACTTCCAGTGGGATGCCACCGATGAGTTGATGGCGTACTTCACGGCAAGTAAGGGCTTCAAATCCGGCGGTTTCGACGCTCGTTCGAATTCGTCACCCAGCGCTGATCCCACGCCGATCAACCCCAACGCGCCAACAGGTACTAACCAGCAAGTGTTGATCGGTAGCTTCGAATTCGAAGAAGAGGAAGCGCTGAGTTACGAACTGGGCTTTAAGTCGACGCTGCTCGATGGTGCCGCTGAGTTGAATGTTGCGCTATTCCGCACCGAGTTCGACAACCTGCAGGTCAGTGTCTTTGACGGCACCCTTGGTTTCAACGTGGGGAATGCGGCGAGCGCAATCTCTCAGGGTATTGAGCTAGACGGCCGGATGGCATTAACCGAGAACCTGATGCTTGCCGGTGGCTTGGCCTTCCTTGACTTTGAGTTCCAGGACCACCAATTCGGTACCTGTATTCAGGATCAAGTTCCAGACAACCCCAATGGCATCAACTGTGATTACAGCGGCAAGACTAACCAGTATGTTGCCGACTACTCCGGTAACTTGTTGCTGTCGTACGAGCGCCCGCTGTGGGATTTCCTGATGTTCCGCGCCAACGTGGATGCGATTTTCACCGACGAGTACCACCCTTCGCCCAATATGGATAACCGTATTAAGCAAGAAGCGTACATTACCTATAACGGCCGCTTGGCAATCTCCTCTATCGAAGGCGATTGGGAACTGGCCCTGCTGGGTAAAAACCTCAGTGATGAGCTGATCGTTGTCTACGGTGTTGATGCGCCCACCGCGAAAACCATCACCGGGGCGACCACGCACCACGGTTTGATCAACAACCCCCGCACTTTCGCCTTACAAGCCAGCTATCGCTGGTAGGGGCGCTCTCTCTCGCGCAGTGGCTTGCCGCTGTGCGAGAGGCATGTAACAATCCTACTCTCTGGACTGTGGTAACTGCGTATACCAATTATTTCCTGCTCGTCTAACGTATAACAAACGTCGAAAATCGGCGAATCCGAGCGAGAACAAGGTATACCGTTATGACACCCGGACTATTTTTACTTGCGTTCGCAGTCGCGCTTGTCGCCTGGCACTCTTTGATGCCGGTGCGCAGCGTTAAAGCGGCGAGTGCGCAAGAAAACGGCGATGCAAAGGATATTGATACGCGTCAGTAAGCTGGAGCAAGGATGTGCCGTCGCAGTTTTGGGACGGGTGACATCACATGACGGGACACTGCCGAAATGGGCGGCGGTGATCGAATACGATGACACCAAATTTACGGGGCCTTTTTAGGCCCCTTTTTTTATCCGCATTTTTCTTCTTTCAGTCCTCTACGGCATCAATTTATTAATTTATGTATTAGTGAGTATCTGATAGCCTTTCGGGCAAATTGCTGCTGAGGTGTGCAGGTGTAGCTTCTATGGCACACCTAATGCATGAATGAGAATAACTATATTGGCCATAGGTAGTGAGTGATGATGCGTTATCTCGCGGGAATACTTTTATTATTAACGGCGCTGACAGGGTGTGGGGGCTCCGGTTCGAGTTCGTCGGGTGGCTCGGGCGATGTTCCGGGCGACAATGGTGGCGGTGACCAGGAGCCCGTTGTTGGCCGAACGTTTGTCATTGAGCCGGGAGAGTCCGCCACCAATGATATGGTGACGGCGATGATCGCCGCCCGCCCCGGTGACACTATCGAATTTAGCGAAGGTTACTTTGAGCTGCGCTCAGGGCTGCAGATTTCCTCCACGGAAAATATTCACATCAAAGGCCAGGGGATGAACGAAACGATCCTGTCCTTCAAGGAGAGTAGCTCGCAAGAGGGCTTTTTAGCCAATACGGTCCGCGGGGTGGTTGTCGAGGACCTCACCGTTCTGGACTCGCCGGGCGACGCTTTTAAGCTTCAGGGGGTTGATCACGGCACCCTGCGTCGGGTGAGGGCCTTTTGGTCGAGTGGCCGCAATACCGCCGACGAAGACCCGGTGACGGCAGAAAATTACCGAGAAAAGCTCCAGGTTGCCTGTACCGATCCGGCGCGGCATAACCCGAATAACCCAAACCCCACTGAAACCGATACCACATCGCCGGATTACACCGTCAGTATTCTGTCGGGGCGCTACGGTATATACCCGGTCAATTCGCAGAATATCCTGGTTGAGAATGCGGAGTCGGTCGGTGCTTCAGATGCCGGGATTTACGTTGGCCAGACCGATAATGCGATCATTCGCAACAGTCGCGCGGCATTTAATGTCTTCGGATTTGAGATCGAGAACGTGCGCGGCGGCGAATACATGGGCAATATTGCCGAGTGTAATACCGGCGGTTTCCTGATCTACGACCTCGATGGCCTAACTCGCTACGGCAGCCGCACGCGCATGTATCAAAATATTGCCCGCAACAATAACACGTACAACTTTGCTGAGCCGGGCAGTTTGGTTGCAAACGTTCCCCGGGGGGTCGGTATGATCACCCTCGGCTACGATAAAATCGACGTGTTCGATAACGTTTTCGAAGATCACGGCACAGCGGGTATCGTACACACCAGCTACGAGTTGATGGGGCCACCCGGTGATCGGCGCCTGGATATGTACACCGAGGGTGTGCATATTTTCAACAATACCTTTAAGAACAACGGTAATGATGTTCCCCAGCCGGATTTCGCGACAATCTTGGCGACAGAGGGCGAGCAGGTAACATCGGCGTTTCCATTGCTGGTCGGCTTGAAGGTGGCGGCCGCTACGGGCCAATACCGCGGCGCGCATATTGTTTGGGATGGCTATGCAGACAGCTACGACGAAAACTGCCCCTATCCTACAGATGATCAAGGCCAGCCTATCCCTCGGGATGAAGAGGGCAAGCCCATCTCCGGTAACCACTACCCCAACCCGGATTGCCGCTACAACGCTTACAAGTTTGATACCGCGACTGCCGAGCGCAAAAAGCCCCAGTGGTGGTTCTCTTGTATCGATGATGACAATAACTTCGATGGTGACAGCTTAGCCTACGCCAACTTCCATGGTACCGAGGGCCTGGAGTTACTGCTTAATGCGCCACCAGAGTCAGCGGATGACCTTATCGAGGTGGTGCAAGGGCTGCAGGGTTTCGCTGCAGATACCGATATTAGCCCCCATAAATGTGACGATCAGTACGGCAGTAACTTGCCGTTATTGCCGCCTATTGTCATTCCTGAGTTTGAGCCGTCAGTCGCCGTTGATCCCGCGCCTACTCAGGCTGAGATCGACGCACTGTGCGAGGCATCCATCCCCGCGGGCGAGATCAACGCAGCGGCCTACCGCGTCAACTGTCCGCAGTTGGATCAGTATCAGCTATTCGCTGATGCGGAGGATCCTCGGAGCATGCCCAACGGCCGCGGTGTGCCATTTGTCTTAAACAGCAAGCTGTTTTCCGACTACTCCACCAAGTATCGCGCAGTGTTTATCCCAGAGGGAGAGCAGGCCGTTTACCGAGATGGCGCCGATGGCAGCAATGCAACGATCCTGTTCCCGGTGGGAACAATCATCGCGAAGAGCTTTGCTTTTGCCGATGAAGCCACCAACAGCGAAGAGGTGGTGGAGACGCGTTTGCTGATCAAGCGTAAAACCAGCAGCGAACAGGTTTACTGGGATGGTTTGGAATACATCTGGGGGCAGGAAAATGGTAAGCGGGTTGCCCGCCTCGCCCAGGGCGGAGGGGTTGCCAGCGTGTCGTGGAATTACCACGATGTAAACAGCGGTGAACTGTATAACGGCGCCACCGACGAATACCTACTGCCCAATGCGAATCAGTGTCTGAGCTGCCATTCGAATGACGATGCGGAAACCGGTGCGGCCCCGATCGGGCCCAAAGTGCGCAATCTGAATCGCCCGTTTGCCAGTGAATCGCCGATTAGCGCTGGCATTGAGCAACACCCGGTGAATGGTGAAAACCAGATCTTGTATTGGTGCCGCAACGGCCTGATGAAAAACTGCCCAGCGGGCTTGCAGCTCGATCCAGTCACTAGCTACATCACCAATATTGAAAGAAACCCGATCTTTAATGTTCCTGGCGACTCCGGTGCCGATGCGGATAGCGATGCCGATATTGAAGCCCGGGTGCGAAGTTATCTGGAGGTCAACTGCGCCCACTGCCATAACCGTCGGGGTCTGGCTCAGAATACCGGCTTCTATCTGGATGTCTTCCGTGAGGTGAATGAC
Source organism: Spongiibacter sp. C9W (assembly GCF_057370015.1). Classification (NCBI taxonomy): domain Bacteria; kingdom Pseudomonadati; phylum Pseudomonadota; class Gammaproteobacteria; order Cellvibrionales; family Spongiibacteraceae; genus Spongiibacter; species Spongiibacter sp. C9W. The sequence goes on along the minus strand of NZ_CM170672.1, from coordinate 2,040,114 downwards.
ACCTATGGGATTTGTAAGGGGCCGACTGCCAGTGGAACCGAGGGGCGCGGCGGCCGAGAGTATGACATCGTACCGGGAAGTGCCGCGGAGTCTATTCTGCCTTATCGACTGGGGCCAGAGGCCACCAGCCTGGCAGCGAAGATGCCGCCCATCGCCAGAAGCACTGTCCACAGCGGCGCCTTTGCGCTGGTGAGCCAATGGATCAATGACGTCGTTGATAGTAGTTACGACAATGCCGATGCCTGTAACGGCAGTTCAGATGAGCCGGATGACTCGCCGACGTTACCGTTGTGTGCGCCGGACCAAGTGCCGGGCATTGGTGGCGAGTGCCTGCCGCTGTAGTGATGAGCAGGGGGGCAAAAGGCCCCCTTTTTTATGAGGCGGTTACGCGGCGAACGCTAATTTCTTAGCGTAGTTTTCGCGTTTGCCTGGCAGCACATTGATCTTTTCCAGGTCACCGCCAGCCCATTCAATAACGCGTTTATCCATCACTTTGAACCACAGTGGTGGAATATATGCGAGCAAGAACATTTCGTAATAGCCCCATGGCAGCTGAGGCACGTCGTCGAAGTGGCGGAGGCATTGGTAGGAGCGGCTGGGGTGTGCATGGTGGTCAGAGTGGCGCTGCAGCTGGAAGGTAAACAGGTTTGATACCAGCGCATTTTGATTCCAGGAATGCTGTGGGCGAGGGGGCTCATAGCGGCCGCTGCTGTCTTTGCCGCGCAGCAAACCATAGTGCTCAATGTAGTTGGCCAGTGATAGGTTCATATGTCCCAACCATGCACTGAACAGAGCAAAGCCAAGAATCACAGGGCCAAACAGCAGGCCTATCGCCGTGAAAAAGCTGAGGCCGATGATCACGCCGGGTAGGATTTCATTTTCCAGTGACAAAACGGACTTGCCTTTCTTAGCCAGGCGCTCCGCTTCCAGCTTCCAGCCACGGTACCAGGTTAAAGGCTGCTCCCTGAGAATAAATTGGTAGAAAGTTTCGCCCATTTTTGATGAGGCCGGATCGTCAGGTGTCGCGACATAGCGGTGGTGACCGCGATTGTGTTCAACATTGAAGTGCGGCAGCGCGGCGATACCCAAGGCTAGGCTGGCCGCCCAGCGATCGCTGCGATTGCGCTTGTGGCCGAGTTCGTGGCCCAGATTGAGCAGGCCGCCGCCAAAGCCCATGCAGGAAACGGACAGTGCTGCCAAACCCCAGATCGACAGATCGGCCCACCACGCATAATAGATACCGGCGCAGAGCGCAGCGATAGAGCCGCCGAGTGCACAGAACAATGCGGCTTTGAAATAGCCGTCGGCCTCCAGTGCTGGAACGTCCTCTTCTGCATGGTTATTCGGATCTTGGCCGAGTAAGCGGTCGAGCAGGGGGACGCCGATGTAAAACAGCGGATAGCCGATCATCAGCCACGCGACGTTGCCGGTGAGCTCCGCGGGGATAATGCCAATTAGTAATACCCAGGGCATCACGGCCGCGTTGACCAGCCACAGCCAGCGCAGGCGTTGTGTAAGGTCGGTAATCGACACGAAAGATGTGGTGTTTGCCATGAGATAGGTCTCCGCCTTGTTATTATCTTCGCCCAGCTTAGTCCGCCTTGTTAGAGCTGCCCATGTTGCGACTGACCTCTATTATTGTTAATTTCGGCCATCATGGATAAAAATAACAATTATGAGTCGGCAAACTACCATGCGCTGCGCCCCGCGCTGGGACTACTCGTGTTGTGCCAGGCGCTCGATGAGCTGGCACTGGATACCGATGCCGTATTGGTCGCCACTCACCTGACTCGGGACTTTTTGGAAACGCCCGGCGCGTTGATACGTCGGGAGCAGGAAATCGCCTTTATCGAGCATGTGCTGGCCAGCAACCCGCGTGCCGACCTGGCGTTTCGTGTTGGCCTGCGCTACCACTACGGCGCCTTTGGTGTGTGGGGCTTGGCGCTGACCAGCAGCGAAAATTTAATACAGGCCTTTGAAGTGGCTCACGAGTTTATCGAGCTCACCCACAGTTTCGCGGGCCTGGAGCTGAAGCTTGATGGCGACATTGCCACGGTTGAGGTGCATGCTGATTACCCGGCCGGTCCGGTGAGAAACTTCGTTATTGAGCGTGATTTGGTGATCACTTTGATTATTGCCGCGGAAGCGGCAGGTCGACGATTGCCGGTCATTGATGTGGAGATCAGTTTGCCGAGGCCAGACTACGCGGCGGAATTGGAGCGAATGGCCGGCGTGCAGATTCAGTGGGCGGCGGAGCATACTCGCGCCCACATTCATCGCGAGGAATTACTGAAACCCCTGCCTCAGGCAAACCCGATTACCTGGTCCGCCTGTGTGCGCCAATGCCGGGACCTGATTGCTCAGCAGCATGGTGAGCGGCCCTTCGAGATTCGCTTGCGTCAATTGATTGCCGAGAGCCATTTTGCGGGGATCAAAGTGGTGTGCCGCCGTTTGGGTGTTTCCGAGCGCACATTGCGGCGCCAACTGCGCGATGAGGGCCACAGTTTTCGCCAGCTTCAAGAAGATGTGCGCCGGGAGCTGGCCGAACAGTGCTTAGCCGATCCGGCACTCAGCCTGGAAGCCATTGCTGAGCGCCTTGGTTACAGTGAAACGGCGAATTTCTGCCACGCCTTTCGTCGCTGGACCGGGCGTAGCCCGGGCGCCTACCGACGGGGGCTGCAGCCTTACTGACTACTTGGCGGTGAGCGCTTCGCCCTCAAAGGCGATGCCGGTCCAGCCGCTGCGCATAAAGTTGCGGATATTGGCGTGATCATCGCCGTCGGGGTGCTGAAGTACATCGATGCGATAATAGTCGCCGAAAGCCTGAAGTGTGGCCTGCTCGCTCAGCCCTTCGCGCAGGGCAAAGGCAAAAATTTTGCAGGAACCATTATTGCTGTTGGCGGCATTGTGCGTATCGCCGTTGCGAAAAGCCGTGGGCGTAAAGTCGAAGTTCGTGTCGATATACTCGATAACATCAGTAAATTGGGCGCTGCCGGCCTCCAGGGCCGCGAGCAAAGTGTCTTTGTTCATGGGGGTTCCGAAATATGGCTAAACGGGGGCGGGAAGTATAGCGGGCCTGCCTCGATGAGTCAGTGCAAGGCAGGCCCGGGTCGACGTAGGGCTACAGCATGACACAGGGCTACAGCATTTTGCGCGCCAGTTCCTGCATCAAGGCTTCCATTGCCGCTTCGCGGTCGCCGAGCAGGTCTTTGTAACTGGCCAACAATTCGCGCTTTTCTTGCAGTTGGTTGAGCTCGCTGCCGTATTTGTTTTGAATATCAGACTTTAGCGAGGCCTCCAGCTCTTTCAGTTGGCCCTTCAACTCTTCACCCAGAACGTCGCCCAAAATGCTGTCAAGGTTGGACTTGAGATTAACGATGGGGTCGTCGACGCTGCCATTCACGCGCATGTCCATCACCAGCTTGCTGACACCCTCCAGCGCGCGAGCCAGGCGTTGCGCGGTTGGGTTTTCGCCGCCCGCACTGGCCACGAGAATTTTAGCTTGGTTGACCAGGCCTTTTACCGAGCCGCTAAGATCGTCGCCATTGAGAGAGAAGTTCGCGGCAATATCGGCCAACCCCTGCTCGAGCTGGAGCGGCAGCTGCGGGCTTTGTGAGAGCGCGATACCTGACAGCAGCAGCTGCTTGAGGGTCATGCTTACGTTGGCGCTCATGGCATCATTTTGCTGCTTAAACAGACCGTCGATGAGCAATTGCGCCTGCTCCTCAACACCGCCTTGCAGTTTCATGGCAATGGGCTTTTCAAGCTTGTCGGTTATGTCTTCAATTTTTCCGTTGTAAGCCAGCTTTTGCTCGCCAACCATCTGGTAGCCGTCGATCAGCACTTCGCGAATCAGTATGCTGACGGGCAGTTCGCTGCTGCCGGCGGGCTCGCTGGGCGCAGAGGATTCCTTCGCGGCGAGCTCGCCCATCGTTTGCTTATAAAGCGTTAGGCCGCGCTGCACGAACTTTGTCGCATCGTCACCCAGCAGGAAGCGCAACATGCCGTCGGTGCCTTGGTCTACGCCATACTTGCTCATAATGCGCTGCGACTGTGCAGCGGGCAGCCGGGCTGCGCGTGAACTTAAGGCTTTGGCGGTATCCACGTCGGCGGAAATTTCCTTATTCAGCCCTTTGAATTGTTTGAGCTCGTCTTTGATGTCATCGCGCAGCTGTTTGGCACCGGCAATGCGCTCAAAGGTGTTCTTCTCTTTCAGTGCCTCCCAGCGCGCTTTAAATTCGTCGAGGCGCTCCTGTTGAGGAAGCGTCTTTGATTTCTCTTGCCACTTTTCCTCCAGGGTTTTGAAGCCGTTTTCGATCTCCTCCACCTCGGCCTGAATAATTGCCTGCTCTTCGGCCATAATGGCATTGGCGTCGGGCAGCTCAATGCTGGGCAATCCGCCTTCTTCTTTGGGCATGGCGGGCGGCATACTGCCGTCGAGGGTGCCCGGCGTGCTGCGTTCGGTGGCCATCTGCAACCCGGACAATAAGACCTGATCGGCGATAAACTGACGCTTGATCAGCGCCGTGCTGTCGACGTCGGCCGACACCTTCTCGCTTTCCAGCAGGTTGCTCATCGGTTCATTGGGGTTGGCGACGGTCAATCCGTACAGGGCGAAATGGGTCGGATAGAGCTGGATATCAACGTCGTCGACATTGACTTTGGCGCCGACGGCTTTGCTGCCTTCGCTCTCTATCGCCCACTTGGCGATAGGTTCCAGTGCAAAGGCCACTGTGGCGACGATAATAACGACCAATAGTAATAGGCCGCGCAGTATCCATTTCATCATGCGCTTACACTCCTTATTGTGGTGCGGGCAGGTGTTTACCCAGTAGTGGTGACAGCATAGCGATTCCCTTGTGACCTCGAAACCGCCATTTTGCTCAATTGTGACGCGGAGATAGCCGCCGGTTCGCGGGCGTGGCGGTCAGCCAATGTGGCGGGGGGCTGCTTAGCTGCCGCCGAATTCGGTGGGCAGGCGCTTCACCAGCTGAGAAACGGCGAGGCCGCGGTGACTGAGGCGGTTTTTTTGCTCGGGGGGCAACTCCGCCGCGCACTTGTTTAGCGCGGGGATAAAAAAATGGGGGTCGTAGCCAAAGCCGTTTTCGCCTCGTGGTGTATCCACAACCTCGCCCAGCCAGCGGCCCTCGCAAATGATCGGGGCGGGGTCTTCCGGGTGGCGAACAAATACCAGCGCGCAGTGGAAGTGGGCTTTGCGTTGGCGGATGTCAGCCAGATCGCGCAGCAGCTTGGCATTGTTGTCGGCGTCTTTCGCGCCGGCACCGGCATAGCGGGCGGAATAGATACCGGGCGCGCCGCCCAGCGCGTCGACGCACAGCCCGGAGTCATCTGCCAGTGCTGGCAGGCCGGTTTGCAGGGCGGCATTGCGCGCTTTAATCAGGGCATTCTCAACAAAGCTTAGGCCGTTTTCCTCAGCCTCTTCAACCTGCAGGTCGCGCTGGCTGATCATTGAAAAACGCTCACCCAAAAGCTGGCTGAATTCGGCGAGTTTGCCAGCGTTGCCTGTTGCGACGACAATTTTTAAGGTCATGCCTTAATTCTCTATATGCAGGGTTTTATTGAACTGAATATCGTAGGGCTGAGGGCGAGTGGCGGTGTTCACGCGCAGGCGGAAATCGCGGGTTTCCTGTTTGCCATCAATGGACAGCTCGGCGATGTAATAAATAGCATCCTGCTCGATGACTTCTCTAAAGTTCAGCGGCGTTCGGTGTATCAGGTCTGAGCTGCTGCCACTGACTGTGGCCCGGATAGGCTCGCTTGTGCCATCGCTGGCATGTCGAACCGATACATTGACGAGGAATTTGTCCTTGCCGCGCGTAATGCCATAGCTTCGGGCAACCTCAGGGGTGAGAAAACCGGTGTTGAGAACATTGAAGTAAACGGTGTCAGCGCCGAAGGTTTGCGATGTGGGCGGCGACACCGGCGCGGCGGGGTCTTGGGCGAGGCTGGGCCATGCACACAGGCCTACAATCATCAGCATTACGAGTTGGCGGGCTGCGCTCATGTTCATTTCCTTGCCGTTTGCAGTGGTTTATTTACTAATATGGTAGACCGCCGTCACCCCGAGCACATTGGGAAAGCGCTGGGCGAGGGCCCCTTGCGTGTTGTCTCCGCTGACTACGCTGCTGTTGAGAATGCGGATGAATTTTTCTTCGCACAGGGCTTCAAAGTCGCGCACGGTACAAAAGTGGATATTGGGCGTGTCGTACCACGTGTAGGGTAAAAACTTACTCACCGGCATTCGTCCGCGGCCCGTGAGGTGCCAACGGCTGCGCCAGTGGCCAAAGTTCGGGAAAGTGACGATACACTCGCGGCCGACCCGCAGCATTTCGTCGATAACGAGGTGCGGATACCGCAGCGTTTGCAGGGCCAGCGTCATCACCACAACATCGAAGCTGTCGTCGCGAAAATTCCCCAGGCCGGTGTTGAGGTCGTGCTCGATAACATCCACGCCCTTGCTCAGCGCTTCGGTAATATTATCGGGGTCGATTTCCAGGCCCAAGCCGGAAACTTGCTTCTCTTCAGCCAGGGTTTTGAGTAGTGTGCCGTCGCCGCAGCCCAGGTCGAGAACCCGGGCGCCGGGCTTGATCCAGGGCTGGATCAGGGTCAGGTCAAAGCGCATCACAGGCCCTCCGCTACACGTTTCATGTAGGCGTTGAATACCGCCATATAGCGCGGGATGGGAATCAAAAACGCATCGTGTCCGTGATTCGCCTCAATTTCTGCGTAGCTAACGGATTTGCCCGCCGCGACTAAGGCATCGACGATTTCTCGCGACCGGTCCGGGGCAAAGCGCCAATCCGAGGTAAATGACATCACCATAAATCGGCACTTGGCGTGGCTGAATGCCGCGACTGGATCGTCGTCGTACTCGCGGGCCAAGTCGTAGTAGTCCAGAGCCTTCGTCATCAATAAATAGGTGTTGGCGTCGAAGCTTTCGGCAAAGCGCGAACCCTGATGGCGCAGGTAGCTTTCTACCTGGAACTCCACGGGCCCTTGGGAGCCGAGTTTCAGGTCTCCGGCCTTGAGGTCGCGGCCGAATTTTTCCTTCATGCCGTCGTCGGACAAATAGGTAACGTGGCCGATCATTCTGGCCAGTGCCAGGCCCTGGCGGGGCAGCGTGTCGTGCTCTAGATAGCGGCCCTGGTGAAAGTTGGGGTCGGAGCAAATGGCATTGCGAGCGATCTCGTTGAAGGCGATATTCTGCGCCGACAGCTTCATTGCCGAGGCGATCACGACGCAGTGGCGCATGGCATCGGGGTACTCCAGTGCCCAGCGCATCGCCTGCATACCGCCGAGACTGCCACCGATAATGGCGGCCCATTGCTCAATGCCAAAGTGCGCCATCATCAGGCGTTGGCTCTCCACCCAGTCGCGACAGCGTAACGGCGGGAAGTCCGGCCCCCAGGGCTTTCCGGTTTCCGGGTTGGTGGAGGTGGGGCCGGTAGAGCCGTGGCAGCCGCCGATATTGTTAATGCTGAGCACGAAGAACACATTGGTGTCGATCGGCTTTCCAGGCCCAATGCAGCTGTCCCACCAGCCGGGCTTGCGCTCATCGGGGTGGTGTCGCCCCGCGGCGTGATGGTGGCCGCTGAGTGCGTGGCAGATCAGAATGGCATTGCTGCGCGCGGCATTTAGCTCGCCGTAGGTTTCAAAAACGATATCGTGTTCGGGCAGGCTGCGACCACAGGAGAGCGCCAGTGGCTGATCAAAATGCAGGGTCTGTGGCGTGACGATGCCGACGCTGTCTTGTTGCTCTGGCTGGTGTGTCACCTTCCTGAATTACCCCTTGTTAACGGCGGTGATGTGCAAATTTTCCGGCAGCTTGCCGGGTGTTTGAATTCTAAGGGTTTTTTGTCGACTTTGCGCGCCTGACGACAGGCTGACCTGGGCTTTTTTTACCCCGAATTGGGACGCGAGAAAGGCGCAAAGTGCCCGATTGGCTTTGCCGTCTACCGCCGCTGCCCGCAATCGCACCTTCAGGCGCTCGCCATGATGCCCGGCAAACTCTTCGCGACTGGCCCCCGGCTGCACGTGGCAGCGCAATATCAGCGTATCGTCCTGCCAGGAATAAAAGTCTGCCACTGGGCTGCTACAAACCCATTACCAGTGCGGGATGAAGGCCGACGGACGCCCCCATATGGCGGAGCAGAACTTCCAAAACATTAATACTCAGAAACACCAGTATTGGCGAAAGGTCGAGTCCGCCGAGTGGTGGTATTAACTTGCGAAACGGCGCCATGACCGGCTCGGTGATTTGGTAGAGCAATTGCGCGCCGGGGTTGTAGCTACCCTGAGCCACCCAGCTAAGGATAATGCTGCCGATGATGGCGAAGAAATACAGGTTAAGAACCATCGCGCACAGGCCAATGACTGACCAGAGCAGAATTTGCGCAGGGTTTGGGAATACGCCGAACAGAATTTTGCACAGCAGCGTAATGCCTATTGCCTGCACCGCAAAGGCGAGTAACAACGATGCGCTGTCGATGCGGCCCAGCGGCGGCAGTAAACGGCGCAGGGGCAGCACTAGCGGGTTGCTGAGTTTCACAATGGCCTGAGAGATCGGGTTGTAAAAGTCGGCCCGCACCAGCTGCAAAATTAACCGCAGCATAAAGACCAGCAGGGTCAGGCTGATAAGCGTGTTAAGCAGTAAATAGGAAATATCATTGAATGCTGACATGGCTGGTTTTATTCCCCTTCGAGCTCTCGGCCCAGTTCTTCGGCCCGCAAGGCCGCACCGCTGAGTGCGGCGTCGACGAGTTGGCGAAAGCCGCCGTCTTCAAAAATAGTGATCGCGCGCTCAGTCGTGCCCTTTGGTGAGGTGACGCGGCGGCGTAGCTCGGCGACATCCACATCGCCCTCCAGTGCCATTCTGGCGGCACCAAGGGCCGTTTGCTGGCTGAGCTTGGCGGCTAGCTCGCTGCTTAGTCCCAGCTTTTCACCGCTGGCTTGCATCGCTTCCATCAACAGGAAGAAGTAGGCCGGGCCACTGCCAGACACCGCGGTAACGGCGTCCAGATCCGCTTCGCTGTCTACCCAGAGCGCCAGGCCCGTGGCCTGCATAATTTTTTCTGCCAACTGGCGCTGTTGCTCGGAGACGGCATCATTGGCATAGAGCCCTGTTGCGCCGCAGCGAAGTAGCGCGGGGGTGTTGGGCATGCAGCGCACGATTGCTAAATCGCCGCCAAGCCAACGGTTTAGGCTGTCGCTGGTGATGCCTGCTGCAATACTGATGACCATCGGGCGATGTTGCTGTACCAGTGCGCTGATTTCGCCGGCAACGGTTTTCATAAGTTGCGGTTTGACTGCCATAACGATCACATCACAACCGGGAATGATCGCGTGGTTGTCTTGGCTGGTTTGAATATTGCCCAGCGCTGACAGCTTGGACAGACTGTCGGCGTTGGGGTCGCCCGCGCGAATATTCTCAGCGTCGATGCCACTGGCGAGCAGTCCGCCGATAATGCTGGCAGCCATATTGCCGCCGCCAATGAATCCGATTGTTGCTGTGCTCAACGAGAACCTCCGGTGCTATCTTGCCGCGCTGGCAAGGCGAATAGGCCAGCGAGTATATCAGGCTGCAAATGGGGGCTGAAGTTAGGGGCTGTTTACACTCACTAAATTATCGCTGCTGGCGCTGACTTTCAGCCCGGCTTACGTCCTTAAGCCATTTCAGACAACGTCGGTTGCGTGATGAATGTGGGCGCGCCCTAATTCGTGGCGGGTGTTCGCGGGCCAAAGATGGCGGTGCCGACGCGCAGCAGAGTAGAGCCCTCGAGAATGGCGGCGTCAATATCACCGGACATCCCCATCGACAGCGTGTCGAGGGTGAGCCCGGGTAGCGCTGATGCGATTTGATCGCGAAGTTGCCGAAGTTGCGCAAACGCTTGCCGCTGCTCGGCAAGGTCGGTGCTGGCGGCGGGGATGGCCATGAGGCCGCGGAGTCTGAGCCCCGGCAGTGCAGCGACGCCTCGGGCGAGATCCAGTGCGTCGCTGGGTAATACCCCCGACTTTGTGGTTTCCTCACTAATGTTGACCTGCAAGCAAATATTCAGCGGGGCTAGTGATGCTGGCCGCTGATCGCTGAGTCGACGGGCGATCTTGAGTCGGTCAACACTGTGCACCCAAGAGAAATGTTCGGCGATCTCGCGGGTTTTATTGGATTGTATCGGGCCAATGAAGTGCCAGCAGATATCGAGGTGGCTCAGTGCTTGTTGTTTTTCCCTGGCCTCTTGCAGATAGTTTTCGCCGATATTATCCAGGCCGTTGGCCACTGCGTCGGCAACTTCGTCGGCATTGCGGGTTTTGCTTACCGCTAGCAGGGTAATTTCTGCTGGATTGCGCCGCGCATCAGCGGCACATTGAGCAATGTGCGCTCGCAGGGATGCTATATTTGAAGACAGTGCCTGGGAGTGAGTCATCGCTATTTTTTGCTCCACGTCGCGTTGTGGTTGATAGGGTGCTGCCATAATAAAAGCATTGTGTTGGCGCGCTGCGGTAACGCATTATCCTACTACGCATAATAATAGAGAGCGGCAGCCTGCCCATTGCTGTAACTATTGCTGTAACTAAGGAGAATCATGGATATTACAGAGTTGCTGGCGTTTAGCGCCAAGCAAAATGCCTCGGATTTACACTTGTCTGCCGGCCTGCCGCCGATGATTCGTGTCGATGGCGATGTGCGGCGCATCAATGTGCCGCCCATGGAGCACCGCGAAGTTCACAGCTTGATTTACGAGATTATGAACGACCGCCAGCGGCGTGACTACGAAGAATTCCTCGAAACCGACTTCTCCTTTGAGGTGCCCGGTGTTGCCCGCTTCAGGGTAAATGCCTTTAACCACAACCGCGGTGCTGGCGCGGTATTTCGGACAATTCCGTCGAAGGTGCTGACCCTTGAAGACCTGGGTATGGGCAAGGTCTTTCAGGACGTATCCATGTTGCCGCGCGGGCTGGTGTTGGTGACGGGCCCCACGGGTTCGGGTAAGTCGACGACACTCGCGGCGATGATCGACTATATCAACGACAACAAGTTTGACCATATTCTAACTATTGAAGACCCCATAGAATTTGTACACGAGTCGAAGAAATGCCTGGTGAACCAGCGCGAGGTGCACCGCGACACACACGGCTTTAACGAGGCACTGCGCTCGGCGCTGCGTGAAGACCCCGATATCATCCTGGTGGGGGAGCTGCGCGATTTGGAAACCATTCGTTTGGCACTGACGGCCGCTGAAACCGGGCACCTGGTATTCGGGACCCTGCACACCACCTCTGCGGCAAAAACCATTGACCGGGTTGTCGACGTATTCCCAGGGGAAGAGAAGTCTATGGTGCGCTCCATGCTCTCCGAATCGCTGCAGGCGGTTATCTCGCAAACACTGCTGAAGAAACCGGAGGGCGGACGGGTTGCTGCCCATGAGATTATGATTGGCACGCCCGCCATTCGTAATTTGATTCGTGAAGACAAAGTCGCGCAAATGTATTCAGCCATCCAGTCTGGGGCGAATGTTGGTATGCAGACGATGGATCAATGCCTGAAAGAGCTGCTGTCCAAGCGGCAGGTCACGCGCGATGCGGCTAAATTAAAAGCGCGCTTCCCCGAGAATTTTTAGAATAAGAGGGCGCGAGCGCCGAGGAGAGTAGGGTGGAAATCGAGAAGCTGCTGCGCATCATGCAGGAAAAAGGCGCTTCAGACTTATTTATTTCGGCAGGGGTGCCACCTTCGGTGAAGCTCAATGGCCAGCTGATTCCCATGAGCAGTAATGCCCTGAGCCCCGAGCAGGCTCGGGAAGTTGTGCTGGGCGTGATGAATGAGCAACAGCGCCGCGAGTTTGTTCGCGATAGAGAGTGTAACTTCGCCATCAGTTCGCGGGGCATTGGTCGCTTCCGTGTCAGTGCCTTTTATCAGCGTAATCTGGTGGGGATGGTGTTGCGCCGAATTGAAACGCGCATTCCCACCACCGATGAGCTTGGGCTGCCGGATACGATCAAGGATCTGGCGATGACCAAGCGCGGGCTAATTATCTTTGTCGGTGCGACGGGAACGGGTAAATCAACGTCGCTGGCCTCGATGATCGGTCACCGCAACGAAAACTCGCGCGGCCACATTATCACCGTGGAAGACCCCATCGAATTTGTGCATCAGCACCGTGGTTGTATCGTTACTCAGCGCGAGGTGGGCATTGATACGGAGTCCTTTGAAGTGGCGCTGAAGAATATGCTGCGCCAGGCACCGGATGTCATCATGATCGGTGAGGTGCGCTCGCGGGAAACCATGGAGCACGCCATCACCTTTGCTGAAACCGGGCATTTGTGTCTCTGCACCCTGCACGCCAACAACGCCAACCAGGCACTCGACCGAATCTTGCATTTCTTCCCCCCTGAGCGTCACAGTCAGCTATGGATGGATTTGTCATTGAACCTGCGGGCGATGGTGGCGCAACAGCTGCTGCCGACCCGCGATGGTCAGAGCCGCCGCGCTTGTGTGGAAATACTGCTTAATACACCCCTGGCCGCGGATTTGATTCGCAAGGGCGAAGTGGCCGCGTTGAAAGACCTGATGCGCCAGTCCACCGAGCAGGGGATGCAAACCTTTGATCAAGCCTTGTACGACCTTTACGTGGCGGGTGAAATTACTTACCAGGATGCCATCGCTCACGCGGATTCGGCGAACGATCTGCGGCTGCTGATCAAGCTGGGCGCCGACAACGACGTTGACCAGATGCACAGTGCGGCGGGTAACTTGACGATGCAAGAGGTGGAAAAGGACACCCCGGGCGGCATTGGCCGCCGCTAGATTGCAGGGGGCTAATTTTGCCCCTGCTCCCGCATCCAGCTTTCCAAGATGATCGCAGCACTGAGTCCGTCGACGCCGCGGTCTTTGAAAGCCTGATTGCCTGCCTGCTCAATCAGCTCCCCTTTGGCTTCGAAGCTGGACAGTCGTTCGTCAGCAAAGTCGACTGCAACGCCAAAACGACCGTGAATGCGGTTGCCGAACTTTCGCGCGCGCTGACACATTTCTGACTCGCTACCATCCATATTTAACGGTAGCCCGACGACCACGGTTTGCGGTTGCCATTCTTTCAGTAGCGCCTCAATTTCATGCCATTGCGGAATGCCATCTTTGGCGCGCAGCGACTTCAGTGCTGACGCGCTGCCGGTGAGGCTTTGGCCCACGGCGCAACCAATCCAGCGGAGTCCATAGTCAAAGGCGAGATAACGTTGTGCTGCACTCATAAGGGTAGTTTTCTATTGGGGAGGCGGCATTGTAGCGCAGCGAAGGGCCTTCTTCAGGCGTGGCCGCTATCGGAGCCGAGCTGGGCGAAATTAATGCCGAGTTTCGCCAGTGCAGCATCGACACGTTGATCGGCAGGCGTATCGAAAATAACTTTATCGTCAGCGGGTAGTGACAGCCAGGCATTGTCGGCGAGCTCTTCCTCTAATTGGCCGGGCGCCCAGCCAGCATAGCCAAGGGCAATGAGTGTGTCAGCGGGGCCGCTGCCACGTGCGATAGCGTCGAGGATGTCCAGTGAGGTGGTAAGCGCCAGTTTGGGGCTGATTTCAAGGCTGGCATCCCAGCGCTGTTTGTCGCGGCGATGCAAAACAAAACCGCGGTCTGTATGAACGGGACCGCCGGCAAAGACGGGCTGTTTGCGGTGTTGCCCGGGTTCGTCAAAGTCGAGCTGGGCCAGAATTTCCTCAACATCCATATCCAGCGGCCGGTTGACGATTAAGCCCATAGCGCCATTCTCGTCGTGCTCGCAGAGATACACCAGGCTATGGGCAAAAATGCCTTCGCCGAGGTTGGGAAGGGCGACAAGGAAGTGATCCTGCATTGACGAAAAGGTGGGCTCAGCCATAACAGCTCCGAGGCAAGCAGTTAGCGCAGTAAGTTTTAGTATGGGGTAATTTTTGCCAATCTCAAGCGCTAGCGGCTGTTCGCGCGCAGACTGTTGCGCTCGAAGCGCCAGGTGCGAACGATGCCCAGGCGATTTTTGCCATCGAGCACATCTTTGGGAATGGCTTCGTAGGGGGCCGCAAGTCTGACGATTCGGTTCGCCGCCTTGTCGAGCTCCGGGTGGCCAGAGCTACGCATAATTCTCACCTCATCGATACGGCCGTCAGGGAAAAGCATAAGCAGCATGCGTAGCTCGCCAGTCAGGCCTTGTTTTCGGGCGCTTTCCGGGTAGTGCAGGTTTCCAATATGCTCAACATGTGACTCCCAGCGGTCCAGATACAAGGCGTCGGGTGAGCCTCGGGTTGCGACGGAGGTGATAAATTTCGGCCTGGGCATGCTGGCATAGGCCTGGTTTAGGTGGTCAAGTTGGGCTTCGAGCGCCGCGATGTTCTCGCTCAGCTCGGTCATATCGTCATCGCCATTGAGAGGCTGCGGCTGGCGCTTATCGGCGTTTTGGTCCGTAGTGATGTGCTGCGCACTGGCGTTGCGACTGTGGAGAATGGCGCGATTTTCACTGGCCTGCTGGGCCTTCGCTTGTTTGAAAACGTGTTCAGGTGGCGCGCTATTATCGTGAAAGGCGCTATCTATCCGGCTGCTAAGCTCTGCTTTGTCCTTCAGGCTGCCGCTGCCTAATTGGTCGTGCTGGGCAATATAGTCGGCCTTTTCCGGCGCATTTTCGCTTTGATATTGCGCGAGCGTGACCTCGAGGCTGGGGAGTTTTGGATCACTGCTCAGCGCAGAAAAGCTGATGCCCAAAATAAGTGCTGCGTGCAGCGCCGCTGCGAAACAGAAAATAAAGCCGAGGCGCTCGGGCGAGTCCGAACGCTCTTCGTGAATAGGGAAGGCGACGGCCATGGATTACCGGGCCCGTTTGGCTGCCAGTTTATTCGAAATTGCATCCATGAGCTGGCCGGCAATGTCGGTGCCAAACTGCGCATCGATTTCGCGGATGCAGGTAGGGCTGGTGACATTGATTTCCGTCAGCGAGTCGCCAATAACGTCCAGGCCGACAAAAAGAAGACCCTTTTCGCGTGCTACCGGAGCGACCTGGGCGGCTATCCAGCGGTCGCGTTCGCTGAGCGGCTGTGCCCGCCCACTGCCACCTGCTGCCAAATTACCGCGGCTCTCTCCGGCGGCGGGAATCCGCGCCAGGCAGTAATCGACCACCTCGCCGTCGACCAGCAAGATGCGCTTATCTCCCTCTTTAATTTCGGGGAGGTAGCGCTGTGCCATGGTCATGGTGCGGCCGTGGTTCGTGAGGGTTTCAATGATCACTGAAACGTTGGCATCGTCGGGGCGCAGGCGAAAGATAGAGCTGCCGCCCATACCGTCGAGTGGCTTCATGACGACGTCGCCGTGTTCGCGGTGGAAGGCGCGCAAGCGGGCGGGGTCACGGCTGACCAGCTGGGTCGGTGTGCACTGGGGGAATTGCAGTGCGAACAGCTTTTCGTTGCAATCACGCAGTGATTGGGGGCGGTTCACCACCATGGCGCCCTGGCGTTCGGCCAGTTCCAGTATGTGAGTGGCGTAGAGAAACTCGTTATCGAATGGGGGGTCCTTGCGCATCAAAATGACGTCAAGTTCTCCAAGGTCGATGTCTTGGGCGTCGTCGAGCTGATAAAAGTTGTCGGGGTTTTTGAATGGGGTGATCTTGCGCACCTGCGCGCGCGCAGCCCCTGCGGTGATATACAGGTCGCTCAGCGTCATGTAATCGATATGCCAGCCGCGCTCGTCGGCGGCCCACAGCATGGCGAGAGTGGAGTCTTTTTTGTAGTTGACCTGTTCGATCGGGTCCATGACCACGCCTAAGCGAATCGTCATTTAATCACCTGTGGCAAATATGTGAGACAGCTCCCAAACCCTTAATGAATATGGGGACGCAACCCGAAGGCCTTGCGATGATGGCGAGGTATTTGGGTAGGGGCCTTCATGAGGGAGGCGCTATCTACGGGTAAACGCGCTATGCTCTTTTGTGGAGCATGCTCTCATCGCTCAACTAAAATACCGTATTCCCCGTGCTTACGGCAATTGGTGTTGCGGTAAAGCCGCCTGCCAGTGGGCGCTTTTACATAATAAGATGATGGCGGGTGCGAGCATTCCGTGGTAAAAATTTCGCTCTGAAAATAGGTTGCGACGCACCGTCGCGACGCTATCGGATTGGCACAGAATAAGGTTGTGAGTTTATGGAAGCCAATTTTTCTGACCTGAAGGTCATGATCATCGATGACAGTAAAACCATTCGCAGAACGACGGAGACTTTGCTCGCCAAGGCGGGCTGCACCGTGGTGACGGCAATAGATGGCTTTGATGCGCTGGCAAAAATCGCCGATACCAAGCCCGATATTATTTTTGTCGATATCATGATGCCTCGGCTCGATGGTTACCAAACCTGTGCCTTGATCAAGAACAACAGCGAGTTTAAGTCGACGCCGGTGATCATGCTCTCAAGTAAGGACGGCTTGTTCGACAAAGCGAAAGGCCGTATCGTTGGGTCGGATCAGTATCTGACCAAGCCCTTCAGTAAGAATGAATTACTCGATGCCATTCAGGCACACGTATCAAACTGATAATAAATATAAACCACATAAAAGGGCCGCACAGAAAGGCCTGCTATAAACCCCTGAATCTACAAAACAGGGGTGCTACTGCGAGAGGGATGTAATGCCACGTGTATTGATCGTTGATGATTCGCCCACAGAAATTGTGAAGATTCGCCAAATTCTCAGTAAAAACGGCTACGACGTGATTACTGCAGAGAGTGGCGAGCGGGGCATTGAGCTGGTGCGAGCGGAAAACCCCGACGTTGTACTGATGGATATAGTGATGCCGGGCCTCAATGGCTTTCAGGCAACACGTCAGCTCAGCCGGGACCCTGATACCAGCAGCGTACCGGTGATTATTGTTACCACGAAAGATCAAGAAACGGATCGCCTCTGGGGGCAGCGTCAGGGGGCGAAGGGCTACCTGACTAAGCCGGTAGACGGCAAGCTGTTGATCAAAACCATTGAGTCAGTTCTGAATTAAGGTAGCCCGTCACCATGACCGAAGCGCAGAGCGCCTTTCGTTATCTAAGTGAGCTGGCCCGTCGCAGTCGCCGTGCCGACGGCGACGTTGTCGAACAAACCGACAGCCAAGAATCCCTGTGGAGCGGTATCGGTTTCGCTATTGGTTCCCAGTACTGTGTGGTGCCTATGGGCGAAATTGTTGAAGTCCTCAGCGAGCCTGCGGCAACTCGGCTTCCGGGTGTGAAAAGCTGGATCAAAGGCGTTGCCAATGTGCGGGGACGTCTGTTGCCGCTGCTGGATCTCGCACAATTCCTTGATGACACATCCGCAACGGCCAGTGGTCAGCGCCGCGTATTGGTGCTTGAGCGCGGCGAGATCTATACCGGCCTGGTCGTGGATGACGTTTTCGGTATGCAGCATTTTCACGCGGATGCATTCAGTGAAGAGCTCGGCAGTATTTTGCCGCCAATGCAGCGCTTCAGCGACGGTGTTTATCGGCAGGGCAGCCGGGAATGGGCGCTATTCAGACCACTAAAACTGATGGAAGTCAGAGACTTCTACGACGTCGCCGTATAGGCGCGACAACGACAAGAAAAACATGGAAATATCCTGGAGTCGGGGCAAATGAAAGCAGCAAGAAAAGGCGATGCCGCTAAGCTAAAAACGGGGCGTGCGGCCAGTGTTATTGTCGCATTGATGCTGGTTGGGTTTATCGGGGCAGGCTTTAACACCTATGTGATACTGCGCGATGCCGGCTACGATCAGCGCTACTTGGAGTTGACGGGTGAAATGCGTCTCTATGCGCAGCAGCTGGCCAATGCGTCGCGCGAGGCCGCGCTGGGTGACACCGCCTCCTTTGATACGCTTGCCAGGGCGCAGCGGAATTTTGGTGCGGTGCGTCGCGAACTGGTGGAGGGGAGCAAAGACCTGCCCTCGCCGGCGGACATGCTCGGCGGCGACATTGCTCAGCTCAATCGCTTGTGGGCACAGGTAGACAGTGCTGCAGAAACCATTGTTAGCAACCGCGAGCGCATCGTTTTTCTCTACGAGGTCGCTGCAAACCTCAACCAACTCATCCCCCAACTTCAAGATGCCTACAACAAAGTTGTAGGCATTATGCTCAAAAGCGATGCCTCGGCGAACCAAGTGGCCATTGCTCAGCGCCAGTCCCTGCTACTGGAGCGGATTGCGCGCAACGTAGACCGCATGTTGGAAGGCACCGATGCGGCCACCGCGGCAGCCGAGCAGTTTACGGTCGACGCCAATGAATTTGGTACGGTACTGCGCGGCATGCTGGCGGGCAATAAGGCGATCGGCGTGGCCCCGGTTGCCGACAAAAATGCGCGCAACCTGCTGATGCGGGTCGGGCAGGACTTTCAGATGATTAGTGGTTCGGTGGACGAAATTTTCCAAGTGTCTCCGGAGCTACTGAAGTCGGCAGAAGCGGCAGGCGTGATTGTCGTAAATGTTCCGGAGATTATGCAGGTCACCAGTAACCTTTCCAGTCGCATTAGCCGGCTTGATGAAGAGCGCCCACTGTCGGTGGTTACCGCGATTGGCTTTGTGGGCGTCGTTGTTATTGCACTTGGCTTATTGGGTATGAACTCCATCCGCACTGCGCAGCAGCGTTTGCGGGCAACGGCGGAAACCAACGAGCGAAACCAAACGGCAATCTTGCGCCTGCTTGATGAATTGGCTGATTTGGCCGACGGTGATTTGACAACGTCGGCAACGGTGACCGAGGACTTCACCGGTGCGATTGCCGACTCGATTAACTACACCATCGACCAGTTGCGGGTCTTGGTTTCGCAGATTAACGAAACCGCGCAGGAGGTGTCGCTCGCGGCCCAGGGGTCACAGGCCACCGCGCTGAATTTGGCCGAGGCCTCAGAGAGTCAGGCCCGCGAAATTGCCGGTGCCTCGGCGGCCATCACCGAAATGGCGGTAACGATCGATAAAGTATCCAGCAATGCCCGTGAATCTGCTGCGGTTGCCCAGCGCTCGGTAGCGATCGCTAATACCGGTGCTGAAGTCGTACAGAACACGATAAAAGGCATGGACAATATCCGTGAGCAGATTCAAGAGACATCCAAGCGTATCAAGCGACTGGGTGAGTCGACGCAGGAGATCGGTGACATCGTCTCGCTGATCAACGATATTGCCGATCAGACCAATATCCTGGCGCTGAATGCTGCTATTCAAGCCTCGATGGCCGGTGATGCGGGTCGTGGTTTTGCGGTGGTCGCGGATGAAGTTCAGCGTCTTGCTGAACGCTCGTCGGGTGCGACAAAGCAGATTGAGGCCCTGGTAAAAACGATTCAGTCCGACACCAATGAAGCGGTTATTTCCATGGAGCAAACCACCTCGGAAGTGGTCCGGGGGGCACGCCTTGCTCAGGACGCGGGTGCCGCACTAACAGAGATCGAAACGGTATCTCAGGAATTGGCGGAATTGATCGAAACGATCTCAAACGCAGCGGCCGATCAGGCGAAGTCGGCGGGGCAAATCTCGTCAACGATGAAGATCATTCAAGAAATTACTTCGCAAACCTCAGCGGGTAGTACCGAAACAGCGAATTCGATTGGGGAGTTGGCCACCATGACCGACGACCTGCGCAGCTCGGTGGCCGGTTTCACCTTGCCGAACCAATAGCATAAGCCCTGAGCGCTGGCCGACAGGGGCTGTCGGTGAAAAATAGGAACAAAGGCTGACGGATATGAGTGACCGCCGAGATTTTATTGCGCTGGAGTGGCTGAGCGAAGAGCTTAAAGCCACACTGCTGCAATGTGCTGCGATGATTCGCGATTCTGCGTTACACAGCAGTGAGCCGGCAACGCTTGAGCCACTCAGCGGTCAGCTGCACCAAGTGCAGGGCTCGCTGCAAATGATCGAGTTCAGCGGTGCCGCGCTGTTGCTGGCAGAAATGGAAGCTGCCGTAACCGGAGTGATAGAGCGCGACGTACCGGTGGCGCAGCGCGGAGACCTGCTGGAAGCAGTTGCCGTTGCCTGTGAGGCGTTACCTCGATATTTCGACTCTTTGCGCAATGCGCGCAGCGAACTGCCGGTCGATCTTATTCTCGTTTTCAACGAATTGCGCGCGGCGCGCGGTGGTCGCCTGCTTTCCTCGGGGCTGCTGTTTGAGGCCTCGCAAACACAGCTCGCGGTGGAACCCTCGCTGCAGCGCGATGACTTGGCTGAGTTAATGGCCAAGCTTCACAAAATGTACCAAATTGCCCTTAAGGCCTACCTCGACGGTGGCGACGACGACAAAAATCTCGCCTATCTGCATAAAGTCTGTAGCCGCGTTGCGCGCTTACAGAGTGAGCAGGCCAGCTATTTGCTGTGGCAGTCTGCGAGTGTACTTATTGAGGCGATTCAGGCTGATCGTCTCCCCGCGGGTGCGGTGCGCATCGACTTCCTGCACCGCTTGGGGCATGAAATTCGCACCCTTGCCAACGGCGCACCCTCCGATGCGTCGCGACATGCCTTGCTCGACGATATTGTGTTCTACGCACTGTGCAGTGCCAACGAGAGCGAGGCGCTGAGCCGGCTTCGCAAGACTCAGGGTTTCCCCACCGGTCTCACCTCTTTTGAGGGCCAGCAGCAGTTTATCGCCACCGCCCAGCCGCGCTTGGTTGTGGCATTGCGGGATTTATCGGCAGAGCTGGATAGCGGCGTTGAAGCCAGTCGCTTAAATGAACGGGTCGAGGTTATTGCCGACGCCATGGCGATATTGGGCTTAATCCAGCCTCTGTATGCGCTGCGCAGCGCGGCTGCCGGTATTGAATCCGGGGTTGAGAGTGCACAGCTTAGCTTGAGCCGCGTGCTTGCGAGAGTGGCCGAACAGCTCGATGTTGAGCCAGAGCCTGTTGCACCCCAACTGCCGGCGAGTGGTGAGCAGCAGTCGACGATTGGTGCAGCGCGCGCCGAATTGGCAGACATTCAGGAAGCGCTCGTCAACTATGTGGCAGAACAATGCCAGCATCACTATTTGCAGGGCTTGCCACAGCGTATCAGCGATTTGGCGCTCGCGTTGCAGGCCAGCGAACACGCCGATGCCGCTGCGGTGATGGGACGGGCAGCGGATTACATTCGCGAGCAATTAGTGGACGCCGAACAGGTGCCAGAGTGGCCAATGCTCGACGCGTTGGCCGATGCAATGACTTCCGTTGATTATTACCTGGAGCGCAGTGCCGACGGGCCGAGGGTAGAAGACCAAGGGCTGATTCGGGTCGCTGCGGAGTGTGTGGCAAGGCTGGGCTATCCCGTCGACCAAAGCGCGCCAGATAATATCGTTGCCATGCCGGTTAAGGCGGCTGACGAGGCATCCTTAGCTGAGGACGAGAGCGAAGAGTTTGTCGATCCCGTCGCCACCTCAGAAGAGCTGGCTCTAGATCCCGATGTGCTCGATATCTTCATCGAGGAAGCTGGAGATGTTCAGGCAAGCCTGGGCGAGAAGTTACCTCGCTGGCGCGATGGCCTGTCATCGCCGTCACTGTTAGCGGACGTACGCCGAGCCTTCCACACCCTGAAAGGCAGTGGGCGAATGGCGGGGGCGGAGCAGTGTGGCGACTTTGCTTGGGCGATTGAGAACATGCTCAACAAGGTTGTCGACGGTTACTTCACGATGGATCCGCTGCGCCTTGGTGTGGTTGAGCGAGCGGCTCAAATACTCCCCGAGCTGATCGAAGAGCTGTCTCATAAAAGGGCCTTACCACCGTCGCAGTTGCGCGATTTACTTGCCGATGCTGAGTTGTTGGCAAAGGAGCAAAGTCCGGAGCTCAGTGCGCCGGCGCCTGCCGCCAGCGACGGAGAACAAGCCGAGCTAACCGCCGTGTTTATCGGCGAGGCGGAAGTTCACCTGCGCCAGGTTGAGCAGTTTCTTCAAGGTGTTTACAGCTATCCCGTTCATCTCAGCGATGAGTTGCAGCGCGCCCTACATACCTTGAAGGGCTCGTCGAAAATGGCCGAAATATGGGCGGTGGCCAGTATTATTACGCCGCTGGAAGGGCTGGTAAAAGAAGCCCGCTCGATGCGCATCGCGGTGGATGAAGCGTTCATACAGTTGGTCGCTGATGTGCTGGCGGAAACGCGCAAGCTAGTGCAGCGTTTGCGCCACAGCCCGGCTTCCAGTTTGGAGGCATCATCGGCGTTGCGCGAACGTATTCAGCAGGCCGAAATCAGCTTGATGGCGCAGGCGGAAACCGCCGAGGCCCAGCGACAAGCCGGCCAAATAGCCCCTGATGCGCTAAATCAGTTCTTACTCACCTTTGGCGATCATATTCAGGGCTTGATCGATAAAATTCGCGATGCCGATCAGCCGATAACTGCCTCGGTCATGCAGGAGTACGCGCCGATAATGGGGCAGTTCGCCCAGCGCGCAGAGGATATTGGCAGTGAAAGCACCGCCGAAATAGCGCAGGCCCTGCAGGTATTGCTCAGCCATGGTCGCGACCCATTACCGGCCGAGTTCTTGCAGTTGACCGAGCGTGCCCTCGACCAACTGATGGACGACCTGAATCAAATTGCTGCGGAAAACAGTGCCGAGGTGAATGCAGAGCTGCTTGAGCAGCTGCGCGACTTCGACGCCTCGGCGCTTGTCGAAACGCCCGCCGCTGCTCTTGCCGCTACTCCTTCATCGGCTGCGTCATCGGCTGCGTCATCGGCTGAGTTTCCTGAAGACAGTGCCGCGATGGCAGCGCCATTGCCCGCGGCCGATATTGAGGATATCGACCCGGATATTCTCGAAATCTTTATGGAAGAGGCAAGGGACTTACTAGAGGGCTTGGACAATGCCCTGCACAGTTGGGATGAAGATCGCGACAATCCCCGCTACCTAGACGATGTGCAGCGTTATTTGCACACCTTTAAGGGTGGTGCGCGCCTTACCGGGCTAACGGCGATGGGTGATTTCGCCCACCAGATGGAAACCGAAATCTCCGAATCCCTCGCCAAAGGCGAGGCGCCGTTGGCGGACTTGCTGCCGGTTGTTCAGCAGGCGCAAGACAAACTGGTGGCAATGCTCGACGGTTTGGACACCGAGGTAGCCGCCCCTACCCCCGCAGAACCGGTTGTGACCTTAGAGGTCGCGCCAGCGTCGGAGGAAGTGGCTCCTAAACCTGCTGAAGGCACGGCGCCGCAGTGGTCTGCGATACAGGCTCGCGGCCCGCAGGAGATGATCAAAGTACCCTCTGAGTTGTTGGAGCGCTTGATCAACCTCGCCGGTGAAACCTCGATTGCTCGTGGTCGTATCGAAGAACAGGTGAGTGAAGTTCATTTCTCACTGGAAGAAATGGAAATGACCGTTGAGCGCTTGCAGGAGCAGGTGCGCCGGCTGGACATGGAAACCGAAGCGCAAATTATTCACCGCCAGGAGCAAATGGAGAGTGAGGGGGCTGAGGGCTTCGATCCATTGGAGTTCGACCGCTACTCACAGCTGCAACAGCTGTCGCGAGCACTGTTGGAGTCGGCATCGGATTTGGTCGATTTGCGCAATACGGTCGTCGATAAAAGTCGCGATATGGAAACCTTGCTATTGCAGCAGTCGCGAGTAAATACTGAGCTTCAAGAAGGCCTGATGCACTCGCAGATGGTGCATTTCTCTCGCATGGTTCCGCGTTTGCGGCGCGGCGTTCGTCAGCTGTGTGGCGAGCTGAATAAAGACGTCGACTTCAAGGTTTACAACGCCGAAGGCGAAATGGACCGCAGGGTGTTAGAGCGGATTATTCCCGCGCTGGAACACATGCTGCGAAACGCCATCGACCACGGCATAGAGTCGGCGGAACAGCGTCAGCAAAGCGGTAAGCCTGCTCAGGGTGAACTGTCGATGCGCTTTGACCGCCAGGGCGGTGATGTCGTGATTACGATTAGCGACGATGGCGCGGGTATCGATTTGGCTGCGGTTCGGGCCAAGGCTGAGCGCATGCACTTGGTTGCAGCGGGGGCTGAACTTAGCGAGCGTCAGTTACTCGATTTTATTTTCCATGCGGGCTTTTCCACAGCAGACAATGTTACGCAGATCTCCGGCCGCGGCGTGGGTATGGATGTGGTGCACAGCGAGATCAAGCAGCTCGGCGGTTCCATCGAGGTGAGCACCTCGCAAGGCCAGGGCAGTCGCTTTGAAATTCGACTGCCGTTTACGGTGTCCGTTAACCGCGCACTGATGGTCAGTGTCGGGGGCGAGGTCTATGCCGTACCGCTGAACAACATCGAAGGCATCGTGCGCGTCAGCCCTTATGAGCTGGAGGTTTACTACGAAGATGGTGGGCCGGATTTTGAGTATGCCGGCCAGCAATACAAGCTGCGCTATATGGGCCAGTTGATGGGCGTGTCTGCCCCCCACTTAGAGGGCCAGTTGGAGCCGAAACCTGTACTGCTGATTCGCAATGCCGAGCCGGCCACCGCGGTGCAGGTCGACTCATTGATGGGTTCGCGGGAAGTGGTGGTGAAATCACTGGGGCCGCAGTTTGCCGCCGTGCCGGGATTGTCTGGCGCCACGGTGCTGGGTGACGGCAGTGTGGTGGTGATTTTGGATATGCTGGCAAGCATCCGCGCCGATGCAACGCGGCGCTTGAGTGGTTCTGAAATGCAGGGGCAGTTGCCCAGCAGCGACGTTCCCGTCAAACATGTCATGGTCGTCGACGATTCGGTGACTGTGCGCAAGGTGACGTCGCGCTTACTTGAGCGTCAGCAGATGAAGGTCACGCTGGCGCGCGATGGGCTGGAAGCCGTCAACCAGTTGCAGGAAATGGACGCGCTGCCGGATGTCATATTACTGGATATAGAGATGCCGAGGATGGACGGTTTTGAGGTGGCTAGCCGCCTGCAGAGCTCGCCGCGCTTCAAGGACATTGCCATTATTATGATTAGCTCGCGTACCGGCCAGAAGCACCGCCAGCGAGCGTCAGGCTTGGGTGTCACGCGCTTCCTGGGTAAACCCTATCAGGAAATACAGCTGTTAAAAGCGATTGAGGAAGTTATGTCGAAGGTGGACGCGGAATGATGCATGCCTTACCTGATGCCTCCTTGGCGAACCTGATCATGCCCATCGCCGGTGGCGGGCTGCTGCTACCCAATAGCTGCGTGGTAGAGGTTGCCAGTGCGCGACAGTTAAGCTCTGCCATGTCATCGACCTTCATCTTGGGGATGTTGCGCTGGCGCCAGCGCGAGATTCCACTGGTGTGCTTTGAGGGCTTGCGCGACGGTGAGTTGCCTGCAGAGCCAGCGATCCGGCAAGTGGCGGTGATGGCCGGACTCAACGACCGCGAGCGGCTGCCGCACTACGCGATCTTGCTGTCGTCGGTGCCCCACTTGTTAAGTGTTCACGCCGGCGATGTTAAAACCTTGGACCACTGTGAGGACCAGCCGGCGATTTTTGCCGACGTTGAAGTGCATGGTCAACGCTTGTTGATACCGGATATTGATGTACTTGAGGAAAAGATCCTCACGGAACTCTCCCCTGCAGAGCAGGCGGAGTGATCGCTAGGCAAAATCTCCCCAGCGCGCCTGAAGAACACTGATCGCCGCCAGTGGTGCCGTTTCGGTGCGCAGAATTCTCGGCCCCATGGCCATGCAGTGAAAGCCCAGCTCGATGCTACGGGCAACCTCATCGTCAGTGAGTCCGCCTTCGGGGCCCACCAATAAGGCAACACTTTTTGGGGCCGGCGGCGGAGCGACATCCTCGCCGTGGTGAGGGCTGAGTACCGCTTTGTAATCGGCGCGGCAGCTATCGATCCAGTGCTCAAGTTCCTGAGGGGCGGCGACATCTACCAGCTGACTGCGGCCGGATTGTTCGCAGGCGCTGATCATGACTTGCTGCCAATGCCGCCATTTCTTTTCTTCGCGCTCGGCATTGAGCTTCACATCGACCCGTTCGCTGCGCAAGGGCACTATCCGCGCAACGCCCAGTTCAGTCGCTTTCTGAACAACCCAGTCCATACGGTCGCCCTTCGAGAGACCAATGCCAAGCTCAATTCGCAGCGGTGACTCGCAGTCCTGCGAGCTGTCGACATCAGTGACCGAGCACCACAACTGGCGCCGGTTGGCGTCGGAAATGGTGGCCAGATAGTCGTTGCCGTCGCCGTTAAACAGGCGCACAGAGCGGCCCACTTTCATGCGCAGCACCTGCAGCAGGTAGTGTGCTGCGCGCTCCTCCAGCTCAAGCTGCTGGCCATTGCTTAGGGCTTGCGAGGTATAGATTCGGGGAATTCGCATTATCTAACTACCTTCCCCGTTACAGTGCTTTGATAAACGCTTTTGAGTTGCGCTGAAAGTTGTAGAGTTTCTGCTTGGCTTCGGGCAATTCGGTAAAGGGGCATTGCACGTAGCCCTGCTCTTGAAACCAATGAGCGGTTTGCGTGGTTAGTACAAAAACCTGGTTTAGCCCCTGTTGCTGGGCTTCCCGCTCAAGTTGGGCCAGCAATCGCTCGGCGCGATCGGCGCCGCGGTAGTCGGGGTGCGTGGCGACGCAGGCTATTTCCCCGGCGCCGGCTTCGGCGTAAGGGTAAAGTGCTGCGCAGGCGATGACCATGCCATCGCGAACCAAAATCTTGAAATGACCGATTTCATTTTCCAACAACTCGCGCGAGCGTTTCAGCAATACGCCCCTCGCCTCCAGCGGCTCAATTATCGCTAAGATGCCACCGATATCGTCAATGCTGGCGGTGTGGAGTTGCTCGTAATGTTCCTGGGTTACCAGCGTACCCGCGCCGTCGCGAGTAAAGAGCTCTTGCAATAGGGCGCCGTCCTCGGAATACGAGACCATATGGCAGCGATCAATGCCCAGGTCTCCGGCGTCAACAACCGCCTGCACGATGCTGTCTCTACCCAGGGTGGGCTGTCGTTGCAGTTCGGCATCGACATCACGGTATTCGCACTGGCGGATCAGGCGCTGTTCGCTGTCTAATAAACCTGCGGCGCCAGTGAGCAAAATCAGCTTGTCGGCTTTTAGGGTCGCGGCGGTATGAACGGCGACGTCTTCGGCGCTCAGGTTGAAGATTTCTCCCGTTGGCGAATAGCCGAGTGGCGACAACAATACGATGGCCTGCTGATCCAGCTGCTGGCGGAGTGCGCTGGCATCGACCTTGCGGACCACGCCGGTGTGCTTAAAGTCGACTCCGTCGATCACGCCCATCGGGCGGGCTGTGACAAAGTTGCCTGAGCAAACGCGAATGGCCGCCCCGTGCATGGGCGAGTTGGCAACGCCCATCGACAGCAGGGCTTCGATATGGGCGCGCAGTGAGCCGGCAGCATCGGTTACGCAGCGCAGCTCTTGTTCGTCAGTAATGCGTAAGTCATTGTGGAATTGGCTGGACAGGCCTGCGTCGCTGACGCGCTGTTCTATCTGAGGTCTGGCGCCGTGCACGAGCACCAGCCGCACCCCAAGGCTGTTTAGCAAAGCGATATCGTGCACAATATTCGCGAAATTGGCATCGGCTATCGCCTCGCCGCCGAGCATCAGTACAAAGGTTTTTCCACGGTGGGCGTTGATATACGGTGCGGAATTTCTAAACCATTTCACGTATTCGGTGTGTTCTGACATGGCGGTGGCCGCTTGCTGTGTTAATAGGGGTATTTTGTTTGCATGGTCAGTAGCTTACAAGGCATTTTTGAAAAATGCTTGGGCCTAGTGAGTGCAGGGGGCCGCGGTGAGGCCTAGCCGGCAGCCTTCGCAGGCTGTGGAGCAGTGGGCGAGCGAGCTGGCCGAGGATATCGACCGGCATTTCCTGCAAGCACATGAGCGGCTGGATGAGGTGTACCGTCGCGAGTTCAGAGCCTTGCCCGCCGTTGTGCGCCGTCACTGGCAGCACCGCCGAGATATTCCGGCGGATTTAGCGGCACTGCCACGCAGCCTGTGGCGGATCGTTCGCCGCAGACCTCACAGCGTCAGGCCGCTTACCGGTAAAGAGCAGGCTGTTGCCCGGCTGTTGGCAGACCACGTGATTGACCTCTATGGGCTGCAAACGCTGCTGATGAATCGGCTGGCGTCTCACCCAAATTACGACCCCAATGCGGTCGCGCAGCTGCAGTCCGAGTTGGCGCCCTTGCAGCCAGGGTTGGCTGAGCGGCGCCTGAAGCAAGCCGTCGCGCGATGGGGGCTAAGCCAGGATAGCAGTCGCGATATGCTGGTGTTCCTCGCTCTCGGGCTTGCCGGCAGAGGCCTGAGTGACAAAGTGTTGTTTGGCAGCGCGTCTCTGTTGGGGGCGTCGGCAGCCAGCTCTTTATATATTGCAAATCAAGGCTGGTTAGCCGCTTGGTGGTCGAGTTGGGTTGGTGTGCCCGCATGGGTTTCAATCAGTGGTGCGGCGGCGGGGATGGTGGGCGTATTACTGCTGACACCGCTAGCTGCGCCCTTTGTTGAGTGTGGCATGAACCGGATGTGGCGTCGGCAACGCTTGCACCGATTGTTAGACGAGGTGCATCGCCAGCTGCGTCCGCCGCTGCGCGAGCAACTTTGGCATTACGGCAGCTACTTGCAGTTTTTGCCTGATTTACTGTTGTTGCTGCGGCAGCTCAAATAAAAGATGTATTGGCAGGGCTGGCGCGGGTTACACTCCGCGACTTTCTAGCCGCTATTTCTGGGGGTGGTGTGGCAACAGAGCCATTGGACAGCGCGCAGTCGCGCGAAGCGATGTTTGATGAGCTGGCAGCGGCGCTGTCGGAGCGCGGCTATGCGGTTATTCAATCTGCGCTTCCCAGCCGCTTAGCGAGTCCGTTGCAGCAGCGAGTCGCTTCTCTGGATGACAGTGCCTTCCGCCCTGCGGGAGTGGGGCGACAGCAGGCCTATCAGCGCGATGACTTTGTGCGCAGCGACCATATACGCTGGTTTTCTGACAGCGAGCCGAGCGAGGCGGGGTATTTGGCGTGGATGGAAATGCTGCGCGTCGGTATCAATCGGCGGCTTTTTCTCGGCTTGTTTGATTATGAGTGCCATTTTGCGCGCTACGCTCCGGGTAGTTTTTACAAAAAACATGTCGACGCTTTTCGCGGACGTAGCAACCGCGTACTGTCGACGGTGTTTTATCTCAATCCGCAGTGGGGTTCTGCCGATGGCGGTGAGCTGCTGATATACAGTGGTGACGGTCAGGTGGAGGCGTCGGTTAAGCCGACGATGGGAACCCTGGTGGTGTTCCTCAGCGAGACGGTTCCCCACGAAGTGCTCCCCGCCGCGCGCCTGCGCCATAGCATTGCAGGTTGGTTTCGGGTCAATGCGAGCTTGGGGGCAAACATCGACCCACCGTCGTAGCTTACAGGCGCCGCAAAATACCCAGACTATTCACACGCTCGACCGCTTCAAATAAGCCGGAGGCAAGTGCCAAGCGATAGATGGCAATAGGCGCTTGACCGCCCTCTTCGGGGTTGGGAAATAGGTCGTGAATAGCCAGAATGCCGCCGCGTTGAATGTGGCTTGTCCAGCACCGGTAGTCGTTTAGGGCTGCCTCGAGACTGTGCCCACCATCGATGAAGACCATTGCTAACGGGGTTTGCCAATGCTTGGCACACACTTCGGAGGGCGCAACCAGCGGCACCACCCACTGCTCAAAGTTAGCGCGACGGATATTTCGGCGAAACTCTGCAAAGGTGTCGAAGTGGGCGTCGTTGGCGTTGTACAGCTCGGGGTCGTGAAACATTTCCCCCAATTGGTGTTCTTCTGAGCCGATGTGGTGGTCAACGGCGTACACAACACCGCTCTCTGGGGCGCTATCCTGGCAAGCCTTGGCAAGATAGAGAGTAGATTTCCCGCAATAGCTGCCCACTTCTAACAGGGCGCCCCGCGGGGCTTGCTCGCAGCCGTGGCGGTACAGGGCATCGGCTTCGTCATCGGCGAGAAAGCCTTTCACAAGGGCGATATCGATGGGCAGAGAAACGGGCATGGTGTTCACCAAAAAATACGGAAGCGAAACCTTAGCCAAAGTCCTGTCGGTGAGCAACTTACCATACTGTCAGCTTTCACTCTGTTGTGTCGCGTGTCTATACTGATGAGCTTATTACCTCGATCTGGAGAACAACATGCTTAAGCTCTATGGGTTTGCTGTGAGTAATTATTTCAACATGGTTAAGCACAGCCTGTTGCATAAGGGCATTGATTTTGACGAGGTCACGGTATACCCGAGTGCCGAGCCCGACTACCTGCGCAAGAGCCCACTGGGCAAGGTGCCTTGCATTGAAACCGATCAGGGCTTCCTCGCAGAGACCAGCGTGATAGTGGAGTACTTGGATGCGCGCTACCCAGACCAGCCGCTGCTCCCAAGTGACGAGTGGCAGCGAGCGAAGTGTCGGGAGTTAATGAAGATTATCGAGCTGTATTTAGAGCTTCCTGCTCGCCGGTTGCTGCCAGCGGTGCTGGGGGCAGCAAAAGCCGATGACAGCGTTGTCGCCGAGGTTGCTGAGGCACTCGACAAGGGCGTTCGGGCGCTGTCGGCGCTGGTTTCGCCTCAGCCCTTTGTTATGGGTGAGCAGATGACGGCTGCGGATATTGTATTGCGCTACGCTCTGGTCGTTGTTGAGCTGGTTAGCGGCGCCTTGTATCAGCGAGATATCTGCGCCGAAGTGGCCGGTCTGCCTGAGTGGAAAGCGCGCATGGCGGAGATGCCCATCAGCCAGCAGCTGGATGCGGAGTCTGAAAAAGCCATGGCGGCCTTCATGGCAATGGTTCAGGGCAAGTAGCCCGCTAGCATTGGCAGGCTCAGTCGGCCAGTGCTTCCAGTTGTTCTTGCAGTTCCAGCCACGCCTCTTCTGCAGTGTTGTTTTCTGTTTGCAGGCGCGCCTGCTCAGC
Organism: Spongiibacter sp. C9W; assembly: GCF_057370015.1. Lineage (NCBI taxonomy): Bacteria > Pseudomonadati > Pseudomonadota > Gammaproteobacteria > Cellvibrionales > Spongiibacteraceae > Spongiibacter > Spongiibacter sp. C9W. The sequence goes on along the minus strand of NZ_CM170672.1, from coordinate 2,009,354 downwards.
CAATAGTGTTTTCAATTCTTGTTTGTTGGCCTCGTCGTACAGGCTGGTGTCGGCGAGCTGAGCTTCTATGGCCTGCAGTTGCTCGGCGACTTTTTGCAGTGTCCGCTCTAGTTTTTTGATCTCATTGTTGAGGGGGGCCAGTTTTGCGCGTTTCGCGGCGGCGTCTTGGCGCGCTTTCTTCTTGTCGACAACGGGCGCCGTGCTGGCCGACTGCGGCTTATCGCCAAGTTCTCTGTTGCGGCTCAATAGCCATTGGCGGTAGTCATCCAGGCTGCCGTCGAAGGGGCTAACCGAGCCATTGTCGACAAGCAGTAGCTCGTCGACGGTATTGCGCAACAGGTGGCGGTCGTGGGAGACCACAATCACCGCACCTTCAAATTCCTGGAGGGCGCTGGTGAGCGCGTGACACATCTCCAGATCCAGGTGGTTGGTGGGCTCATCGAGTAGCAAGACGTTGGGCCGCTGCCAAACAATAATGGCGAGTGCAAGGCGCGCTTTTTCACCGCCGGAGAAATGTAAGCAGCTACCCTCGGCGCGCTCACCCTTAAAGTTAAAGCCGCCGAGAAAGTTACGAATATCCTGCTCTCGGGCGTCGGGCCGGAGACGCTGAAGCTGCAACAGCGGGCTGGCATTGAGATCCAAAGACTCCAGTTGGTGTTGGTGGAAATAGCCCATGTGCAGGTGTTCGCCGCTGTGGCGCTGCCCGCTGAGTGGCGCTAGCGTGCCCGCGAGGGATTTCATTAGAGTCGACTTACCCGCGCCATTAGCACCGAGCAGGCCTATTCTGCTGCCTGGGTGAATGCTCAGGTTTACCTTGTTGAGTAAGGGCTCACTATACCCCAGCGCGGCATTACTGAGTCCCAGCAGCGGGTCGGAGTACTGGCTCGGCGCATAAAAGCGAAAATGGAAGGGGGAGTCCACATGCGCGGGGGCGATCTCGCTCATGCGCTCAAGGGCTTTAAGTCGGCTTTGTGCCTGCTTGGCTTTACTGGCTTTGGCGCGAAAGCGGCGCACAAAATCTTCCATATGGGCGCGCTCAGCCTGCTGCTTTTCATAAGCTTGCTGTTGCTGCGCCAGGCGCTCTGCTCGCTGGCGTTCGAAGGCACTGTAATTGCCGCGATAGCGATGGAGCTGATGGTGTTCCAGGTGAACGACAAAGTCGCAGCAGGCGTCGATAAAATCTCGGTCGTGGGAGATAAGCAGCAGCGTACCTTCATAGCGTCGCAGCCACTGTTCCAGCCACAGACTGGCGTCGAGGTCCAAGTGGTTGGTCGGTTCGTCGAGCAGCAAAAGGTCTGATGGGCACATCAGGGCCTGGGCTAGATTGAGGCGGATGCGCCAGCCACCTGAAAAGTCGCTGACCGGCTTGTCCACCTCTGTCAGCGCAAAGCCCAGCCCCTGCAGGAGTTGTTCGGCGTCGCTGCGAATTTGGTAGGCGTGGATCAGCTCCATCTCCGCCAACAGCTCGGCAAGGCGATGGTCGTCAGAGCAGGCCTCGATATCGGCCTCGATGCGGCGGTATTGCTGGTGGCCGTCAATCACATATTCGATTGCTGGCCGGTCACTGGCCTCTACTTCCTGGCGCATTTGCGCGATCTGCCATTGCGATGGCATCTGCAGGTCGCCGCTGTCATAGCTGAGTTCATTGCACAGCAGTTTAAACAGGCTGGATTTACCGCTGCCATTGGCACCAACCAGCGCCATGTGCTCGCCCGGATTCACGCGCAGCGACGCCTCCTCTAGCAAGGCTTTGCCACCGCGTTGTAAGCTGAGATTTATCAGTTCAATCATGGGGCGCGATTATAGCGCGGGTGTATGGGCGAGTCGGCAGATTTTATGGCAAGCGAGACAGATTCTTCACAAAGCAGTGTGTTGTGGGACTATGCGCTTGAGCGGTATGCGCGCGATGGCGTCGCCGAATGCTGCGTGGCCTTGCAGGATGAAGCTGGGGCAAACGTACTGTTAATTATCGTTGCAGCCTATCTGGCCGAGCGCGGCATACCGCTGACAGGGTCGCGTGTGCAAGTGCTGGCTAGCGGCGCGAGCGCACTGCAGGCCTCGCTGATAGAACCGCTTCGCGCGTTGCGGCGGGCCAATCGACCGTTGGACGGCGAGGCCTGTGAGCGGCAGCGCGATACCTATCAGAGCTTGAAACAGGCGGAGCTTGCGGCCGAGCGCTGGCAGTTGTCACAGCTCGCGGAGCTAGTTTTGCCTTGGAATCCAGAGCAAGCGCCAACGCGGCAATTATTGCAACGTAATATCCGCGCTGTTGCCGGGGCCGCCGAGAAGTCTATGCTCGACCGTCTCGTCAGAGCACTACGCACAGACCGGTGAGGGCGGCGTTAGAAATCGTCGAACAGGCTTGCCAGGCGGTCTTCGGCCTTATTCGGGTGGCTGGGAATGTCGCTCATCCGCTTTGGCAGACGTTGTCGTGGTGTGGCTTTCTTCGCCAGCGTTGCGGTAGTGCTGGTAGCGTCAACGCTTTTGGGCGTGGCTGGCGCTTTTGCTTTCGGCGGAACCTGGCTTTTGGCCGGCGTTACAGGCGTTTCGGGCTTTTTGGCGGCTGCTGGTTCCGGCTTTGACTTCGGCTTCGGCTTCGGCTTCGGCTTTGATGCGGCTTTGGTCGGAGAGGGGGAGGCGCTTTCTTTCGGCGCGGCCTTGGTACTTTTTGTTGCAGCTGCTTTTGCCGGTTTGGTCACGGCTGGCGCTTTTTTTGTCGCTTTGAGCGATTTTTCGGCATCGCTCATCGCTTTTATAACCGCTTTTTCTTTGCGCAACTGGAGCTTTAGGCTTAATGCTTCACTGCGTAGCTCTGCAAGCTGGGTTTGCGCATCGTCCAGCTGTTGCTGGGCCTTGGTCAGGCTATCTTCCGCCCGCTTGATCAGGCTGGGTTTCTCGCCTTGCTTGTCGCGCAGCCGCTGTTTCGCTTCACTGTGGTTGTGGCGCGCCTTTTCTGTTTTTGTTTTCTGCGTTTCTACTGATTTTTCAATGGCTTGTAGTTGTTTCTCTAGGGTGGCGAGCTGTTTGGCACGCAGCGTTTCCAGTTCTGACTGGAGGCGCTGCAGCTCGGCCAGGGGCTTCTCTTTTACTTTCTTTTTATTGAATACCATATTTGTGGGCCCGCGGAATGATTAAAAAACCGTCAAATTCCATTATACAAACTTGTTGGCGGGAAGCTATCTGCTGGTTGGCGCCAATTTTTGTCTGCGCCTGTGTCTATGTGAACGCTTGTGGCAGACTATGGTCTGACACAGGTGTCGCCGAATGACTCGGCGGTTCCCAATTCCCTGAAAACTAAGGTAGTTTCATGAAAAAAACAGTAGTGGGTGCGGTGGTAATGAGCGGGTTGCTGGCTGCCTGCGGTGGCAATAACTCTGAACCATCATTAGATTCCGAGATTGCGAAGGTAAGCTACGGAATTGGCGCAAATATTGGCTCGCGATTCGGCGACGACTTGCCGTTGGATGTCGATGCATTTAGCGCGGGTGTACGCGACGCCATTGCCGGCGGTGAGCTGAAAATGAGCGATGAAGAGATTATGTCAACGCTGCAGGCTTACCAGCAAAAGCAGATGGCCGAACGTCAGGTAGAATCTCAGGCCCTGGCTGAAACAAACCGTAAAGAAGCCGAAGCATTTCTGGCTGAAAATGCGTCTGCCGAGGGTGTTGTTGTCACCGATAGTGGCCTGCAATACAAGGTACTGGCTGAAGGAGATGGCGCGAGCCCGAGCGAGAGTGACACGGTAGAAGTGCACTACGAGGGAACATTGCTGGATGGCAGTGTGTTTGACAGCTCCTATCAGCGCGGTGAAACCGTAAGCTTCCCTGTGAATGGTGTGATCGAGGGTTGGACTGAAGCGCTGCAGATGATGAAGGTCGGCTCCAAGTGGAAACTGTTTATCCCCTCTGACCTGGCCTACGGCCCTGGTGGCGCGGGACAGATGATTGGCCCCAATGCGGCACTGGTTTTTGAAGTGGAACTGCTGGGCATTAAAGGCAAGTAAAAGAAGATAAGGGCTCTTTTGTGCGGGTGCTCAGAGAGCCCTTATTGGCATTTTACCCCCAATAAAAAAACCCCAGTATTCGCTGGGGTGAATTCTTTCTAGATCGGAGATAGTGCCTCAGGGAGCTTTTGCTGAGCGATGGTATAACGCCGCCATTGTGCAAAGTTTGGGAAAGAGCTGCAAAGCCGTCTCTGCAAAATGGGGTGTTTCACTGCCTAGCAGAAAACCCAAGTGGTGCGATACGTCCTTGTATGCACCGGTGTCATCCTTGACACCTTCATCATAGCTTTTCCTCGTTCTGCCACCAGACGAGATCAGAGCGAGATAATGTGAGACATCGTCTACTGGTGACTGTCGGGGTGTTGGAGCGCATCGTCGAGCATACGGTCAACGGTGGGAAAGTCGAAGGAAAAACCTGCCCTCAGTAAGCCGTCAGGAATAATGCGTTGGGAGCTGTAGAATAACTCCCGCATTTCTCCAAACAGGATCTTTGCGGCAAATTCAGGAATTGAAAACAGCAGGGGCCGCCGCAGTTTATTTGCCAGTAACCGGCTGAACTCGCGATTTGTGACAGGCTCAGGCCCGCTGATATTGAACGGCCCCTCTAACTCCTTGTTCTCAATCAAAAAAAGTAGCGCTTTAACGGCGTCATGGCGATGGATATAGGCCTGCCACTGCTTGCCGTGGCCGAAGTAGGCGCCAACACCGAGTGAAAAGGCCGGCCGCATTTTCGCCAGAGCGCCTGCCTCTCTGTCTCTGTCCAGCACGACCGCAAACCTGGCGATAATGGTCCTGCAGGGGCTGTTGATGCTCTCTTCCCAGCGCTGGCAAAGTTCAGCAGAGAATCCTCGGCCAACTGGGGAATTTTCATTGAGCGCTTTGTCACCGCCGTCGCCATAAATGCCGATCGCCGATGCATTAATGAAGGTGTGAAGTGACGGCCAGTGTTTTACCGCGACGTTTACTTGCTCAGTTGCTGAGAGGCGGCTGCTAAGTAGCCGGTCTTTTTGCTGTGCGCTCCATCGCTTTGCGGCAATGTTTTCCCCGGCCAGATTCACCACGATATGGGCGTCGGTCTCACGCAAGGTGCTGTAATCATGCAGCTGGATGTCAGCTTGCCACTCCTCAAAAATTGCTTGTAAATGGGCCTTCGAGCGGCCCACCGCGTGCACCTTGTAGCCCTGAGCGAGCAGTTGGCAGCATAGTGCCTGGCCTATAAAGCCGCTGGCACCAATAACCGCGACACTTTCCTGTTGTGTTCCCATAACGTGCTCCTTGGCTACCCGGTTATAGATACGGCGCCAGTTGGTCGTCTAGCCACTGTTCTAGCCAGGCTTGTTGCGATGCACTGGGCTCGGTGCCCGGTATTACCGACGTCGGGTGCGGCTGCCGGTCTAGCCAGAGCGCTCCGCTGCGCGGTAATTTCGCTGCGGATGCCAGCCAAACTGCGGTATCTGCAGCCATTCGGCTGTCGCGCAACACCCCGGACATCAGTCGGTTAAACGCAGGCAGTGACTTTTCCACGCCGGGGGTGGCCGCCCAGCCTGGGTGCATAGCGTAGGTGGCTGGCAGAGTCTCTTGCTGTTGAATTTGGGTATAGCACAGCAGCGCTCGCTTCGCGTTTGCGTAAGCGCCACTGCCGTTGTACTTCGACTTGCGCCATTGCATATCGTGTTGGCGAAGGGCCGACAAATACAGGCCGCCAGACACAATATTGACGATGCGTGAATTGGCAGTAAAGGCTGGGCAAAGCAGCTTGCTCAGCAACACTGGGCTGAGCAGATTTACTGCCAAGGCAAGTTCGTTGCCTTCTTCGGTTTCTTCGCGTTCAGCAAACAGTGCTCCGGCATTGTTGATGAGCACATCAATGTTTGGAAAGTCCGTGAGCAGCTGTTTGGCCGTCGCCGAGGTTTGTGCGAGGGAGGATAGCTCGACGTTGTAATAGTGTATGTTGCTGGTCTCGCAACCACTGCTGTTGATAATGTCGCGAGTGCAGTCCCGCAAGCGCTCGTCACCGCGCCCGAGTAGTACCAACGTAGCGCCCAGGCCGGCCAGAAGCTTAGCCGCGGCGAGCCCCAAGCCACTGGTAGGCCCCGTTAACACCACGACCTTGCCGTCCATGCGTTCGCTCAGCGCTTTGTCTGCCATGCTTAAATAGCCGTGTTTACTGAAATTTATTGCGCCGGGCAGGATAAGTTGGTCGTGAATACGCGTTGACAGTTTGGGCTTGGCGCTGGGGCTCGGCTTCGGGTTCAAGGCATCGGCAATCCCTTTTGCCACGCGTTTACTGAGCCGGTTAAGGGCGGGCTTGAAAAGCGGAGAAAGTGCCGACGGTAAACCGTCGAAGGTGAGCGTTGCGCGGTAGCGAATTTCGGTTAGTTCGGGCCCGAGTGCTTCAAATTCGATATCGTCCACGGCGTGCAGACGGCCGGGGTTGTCACCGCCTTCATCTGCCAGTGAATAGCCCTCCAAGGACACCAATTTATTTTCCTCGGCGTGGGTTTCCCGATAGTGCATGGTCAGCTGTTTGCTGGGCCTGTTAAAGCTGAGTCGATAGCTAGCGGGCACCGATGAGGCACCCGCGAGTTTTTCGGCGCGATACACCGACGGATCCCACTGCTCGATGTTGGAAAAGTCGCGCAGGTACGAATAACAGTCGCTCACGGCGCGCTGTACCCGGATACGTTCAAACAATTGCTGTTGCATCTCGTCACTCCCTGAAGGATTTATCACATTTACGCGGTGCAAATGTTTACAGATCAAGGACGAGTGGTGTCGGTAAGGCCGTGGCTTAGTGAATCTCTGGGAGGAATAAGGCCAACACCAGCATGGCACCGGTGAGAATCATAAGGTGGTTATTCAGGGTGTTATTAAACATAGCTGCGTTCCTTCGTGGCAAAACCGTCGGATCCATCCGAGAGACGCATTATCTAATAGCCGGTAACAAAGCCCTATCGAGAATTTTGGCAATAATATTAGGCCGAAGGGGTGAGGCACTGCAGAAGAGAAAGGAGAAGAGGCCGCGAATGGCCCGCCCGAGAGGATTCGAACCTCTGACCTTCGCCTCCGGAGGGCGACGCTCTATCCAGCTGAGCTACGGGCGGTTTAGCAGCGCGCAACTATAGCAGAGCAAGGTGGGACTCTCAATTTGGAATTTCGGCAGATTCACGCCTTGCCACCGGTTCTGCACGGGTCTTGGGCTGCGGCATTTTGGTCAGTGGAGTAATAGGCGGCATGTGGATATAATGCGCAGCAGAATTTTTAGGCTGAGCAGCCGCAATTTCGAGAGGGTGGAAAATCGTGATGAATCAGATGGGTAAAATGCTGGTAGTGGTCGTTGCGTTGCTGGCCGGTGTTTCAGCATGGGCAATGACTGATAAGCAGCGTGCAGAGGTTGAGTCTCGCATCGCGCCAGCTGGCCAAGTTTGCTTGCAAGGCGACAGCAGCTGTGGCGCCACCGTGGCGGCTGCGGGCGGCGCGGCGAAGTCCGGCGAAGAAGTGTATACCAGCAGCTGTCAGGGCTGTCATGCGGTTGGCGCGGGCGGTGCGCCAAAGTTGGGTGACGTTGCTGACTGGGCGGCGCGCACGGAAAAAGGTTTGGACGCCGTCTATGCTAATGCTATTAACGGTTTCAGCAACATTGGCATGATGCCGGCGAAAGGCCTGTGCATGAGCTGCTCAGACGACGAGGTGATCGCCGCCGTCGACTACATGATTGAGAACAGCAAGTAATTGCTATTCAGTCTGCCGAAGCCGCGCTAGTCGCGGCTTTTTTTTGCGTTGAAAAAGGTACTGGCGGCATCTACACACTGTGACATTTCGTAGAGTTTTGAGTAATAGCTGCGTACATTATGCAGTAACTAGCGAGCGGGGCAGGCGAAACGTGATGAATAAGGTACTCATTCTGATAGCGGCAGGTTGCTTGATAGCCGCCTGTGGTGGCTCCTCCTCGAGCGGCGGTAATACGCCGAGTTCACCGGAGGCCCCAACAGGGGGCGGTCAGCCGCCGGTGAGTGGCGATGGTGGAGCCGTGAGCTTTGGCGAGCCGCTGGCGACTCAGATACGTCCCGGTGTTGAGGTTGTTGCCGACGGCTCCAGCTGCACGAGTAATTTCCTCTACCAGCTCAACGCCGAAACGGTGTTTCTTGGGGTGGCCGCACATTGCTTTAGCCCAGACACCAACAGCGGGGTTGACCCCTGTGAGAGCCGCAGCTTGGATATCGGCTTTAATCAGGTGATAGTCGAAAATGCTCAGCAGCCAGCGGAGCTGGTATATAGCAGCTGGCGGGCGATGCAAGAGGTGGGTGAAACCCCCGGTTCAGATGCGTGCCGCTACAACGACTTTGCCCTGGTAAAACTGCACCCCGATGATATTGCGAATATTCATCCTGCCACCGTCGCTTTTGGTGGCCCCGTTGCGCTGGCCACTGGCACGGCTGACGTGGGAGAGGATATTTTTCTCTACGGCCATTCGTCGCTGCACTTTGGTGTTCGGGAGTTAGAAACGATGGTGGGGAGTATTGTTGCGGTTGAAGGTGGGGGCTGGTCTTACAGCGTATCTACTGATACGCCTGCGGTGCCGGGAGACAGTGGCGGGCCGGTATTAGACAGTCAGGGCCGAGCGCTGGCAGCCACGAGTGTGCTTTCTGTTGGTGTGCGACTCGATCCGCTGAGAAACGGCGTTGTTAATCTTGATCGGGCGTTGCGCTATGCCAAGGACAATGGCTTTGTCGACAAGGGGTTGAGCTTGATTACCTGGTCAGACTTTCGCCCCGGCGGGGATCTCTAACTCAGCCAAGCATGTCGCGCAGACTGGCCAAGGTTTCACCGCCGCGTTTTTGATTTTGCGCCGGGTCGGCGTCGGCGCGACCTTCCCACTCGACATCATCCTGCGGCAGCTCAGCTAAAAAGCGGCTGGGGTCACAGCTGGTAAATTCACCGAAGCTTTTGCGCTTGGCGCAGTAGGTCATCGTCAGCGTGCGCTGGGCGCGAGTGATACCGACGTAGCAGAGCCGTCGCTCCTCTTCCACCATGTCATCGTCGATACTGTTTTGGTGAGGTAGTAGCCCTTCCTCCATGCCGATCATAAACACGTGGGGAAACTCCAAGCCTTTTGCAGCGTGCAGTGTCATCAGCTGCACTTGATCGGCACTTTCTTCCTCGTCGGCCTGGCGCTCCATTAAATCGCGGAGCACCAGTCGGCTGATCGCTTCCTCAAAGCTCTCGTCGCGTTCCTCGTCGTTGAGGTTTTGCTCCAGCGAGGCAATAAGGGTGTGCACATTGTTCATGCGTCGCTCGGCGACGGCGACCGATGAGCTGTTTTGTATCAGCCAGTCCAGATAGTCGATATCGTTGCAGAGCTGTTTAACGGCTGCGATGGCGTCATCTTCGTAGCAGCGCCGCCGCATCCCGTCCAGCCATTGAGTGAACTCACGCAGGCGGGTGATGGCCGATTCCGGCAGTCGTTGAGCCAAGCCCATTTCCTCGCAGGCGCTGTATAGGCTAATTTCCCGCTCGGTGGCGTAGCTCCCCAGGGCTTCGAGTGTTGAGGTACCAATTTTGCGGCGCGGCACGTTGACGATGCGCAGAAAGGCGTTGTCATCATTCTGGTTAATGATAAGCCGCAGATAGGCCATGATGTCCTTGATCTCGTTGCGACCAAAGAAGGAGGTACCGCCGCTCAGCTTGTAAGGTATTTGGTGGCTTTGTAGTTTGAGTTCCAGCAGGCGTGACTGGTGGTTGCCGCGATACAGCACGGCGTAATTACCAAAGCGACCACCGGTGCGAATCTTGTGGTCGAGAATCTCGACTGCCACCCGCTCGTTTTCGGCATCTTCATTGCGGCAGCGAATAATGCGGATGGGATCGCCAAAGCCCAGGTCTGACCACAGTGCCTTGTTCAGCTCGTGGGGATTGTTGGCGATAACGGTATTGGCCGCTTTAAGAATGCGCGCGGTAGAACGGTAGTTTTGCTCAAGCTTGACGACCTTCAGGTGAGGGTAGTCCTTGCCTAGTAGTGACAGGTTTTCCGGTTTTGCGCCGCGCCAGGCGTAAATGGATTGGTCGTCATCCCCCACCACGGTGAGGCCGCCCCGGTCGCCGACCAATTGCTTCACCAGCGTATATTGCGCGCTATTGGTATCCTGATATTCATCGACCAGCATGTAGCGAATTTTATTGCGCCACTTGTCGAGGATGTCGGGGCGCTGCTCAAACAGCAGCGCTGGCAAAAGGATCAGATCGTCGAAGTCCAGGGCGTTATAGGCTTTCAACGCTTTTTGGTAGCGAATGTAAGCCTGGGCGCAGAGCATGTCAGCGGGGCCTTCCGCCTCAGCGACGGCCTGCTCGGGCATAACGAACTCGTTTTTCCAATGGGAAATACGTTGCTGGATACGGTCCGCTTGATCGCCGTCGCTGCCGTGTTCTTGAATAAGTAGGTCGCGAATCAGGGCCTGGGCATCTTGCGCATCAAAAATTGAGAAGCCCGATTTGTATTTCAGTGCGGCGTATTCACGGCGCAGGATATTCATGCCGAGGTTGTGGAAGGTCGACACGGTGAGGCCGTGAGCGGCTTTGCCTTTGACGAGTGTGCCCACTCGTTCCTTCATTTCGCGGGCCGCTTTGTTGGTGAAGGTAACCGCCGCGATATGCCGGGCGGGAATGCCACATTTTTCGATCAAATAGGCCATCTTGCGCGTGATAACACTGGTCTTGCCGCTGCCTGCACCGGCTAATACCAGCAGCGGGCCGTCGATGTACAGAACTGCCTCGCGTTGTCGATCGTTGAGTTTGCTCACGCTAAATCACTGGGCCGAAAAAAGGCTGGCAATTGTAGCAGTGCCATCGTTAATTCGACACCGCTATCCACGCGCTGAGCGCAGCTGTTTCTTTACTGAGGGCGGGGCGTCAATTGCAAAAGTGCTCGAGTAATAACGCGTTTACGGTCTCTGTCTGGCTGAGGCTCATCCAGTGTCCACCGTCGAGCTTTTGGTAGCGCCACGGCCCGTTGACCCACGCCGCAGAGTCGCGCATTTGATCCTCGGTTAAGAAAGCATCTTGTGCACTCCACAAACCGAGCGTCGGCGCGCTAACAGGCGGCTGCTTGCGCAGTAGTATTTCTGCAAAATTGGCGCGATAAATGCGCACTGCGGCCCGCATTCTACCGGCTTGGCGTAAACGCGACATCACCTCGTCCATATTTGGGTGGGACCCAAAGATCTGACGGAGGGAGAAGCGCCCGTTGCCGACGAGTAGCCTGTCCGCCAGGCCGCGCAGCTGGAAAAACAAGGTATACCAGCCCGCGCGTTTTTGGCCCCAACCCGCGCGAGCATAAACGGTGGGGTGGCCGACCGACATAACCGCCAGGCGCTGGACACTGCTAGGATGCTTCGCCGCCAATATCCAAGCGATAACGGCTCCCCAGTCGTGGCCGACCACATGGCTCTGGTTGATTTTTAGGTGCTTAAGCAGTGCCAGATGATCGCCGATAATGTTGTCGGCATGATAATCACTTTGTTTGGGGGCAATCTCGGAATGGCCACAGCCTACGGTGTCCGGGGCAATGCAGCGAAAGCCCGCTTGGTGCAGAGCCTGTATTTGCAGCTGCCACATTTCCGCGTGGTCAGGGAAACCATGCAGCAGCAGTACAGCCGGGCGTAGGTGATCATTAGGAGCGGAGTCCAAATAGGACAGGCGAAGTCCTCGGTGGCTGAAAGTATGGCGTTCGGGTGTCACGGTGAACTCCTATGGTGGCCTTTGTGCAGCAGGCGGCGGATCATGGACTGCATAACTCGGTTAAAAAGCCACGGAAAGTATCTGGCAAGGGACGCCGTAAAACGACTGCGCACACCGGGAATGATCATCCAGCGACCCGTATCCAGTCCGCGCATTATGCCGTTAAGTGCGGTGTTGGTATCCAGTGAGCCGGCGAATTTTTTAAGCTCCAGAGAGATCGGGTCGCCATGCTGGCGCTCACTCTCAACCATGGGCGTCTCGACCTCGGGTGGGCAAATACAGGAGATGCCAATTCCAAGAGGCTCGTACTCATAGCGCAGTGTGGTTGCTAAGCCGACAACCCCAAACTTGGACGCGCCATAGGCGGCGTAGCCATAGTTGCTGACCAGCCCTGCCATTGAAGAAACCAGTGCTAAGCGACTGCCCGCCGACATGTGGGGCAAGACCGCTCTGGCAAAGTGCACGCTGCCGCAGAGGTTGACCTCAACAACGCGGGCAAAGTCCTCGGCGGTCATCTCTGCAAACCGGCAGTTGAGTATGACCCCGGCACAGTTGATTGCCAGCTCGATAGTGCCATAGTTGTCTGCCGCTCTGGCGGCGGCTTCTGCACAGGCCTGCGCATTGCGAATATCCACGGTGTAGGCCTGCCAATGCGCGCTTGATGCGGCGGCTTGTGACAGCTGCTGCTTGGCGCTTTCGCCAAATGAGAGGTCGAGAATACTGAGGCGGTAGCCGCGCTCGAGCAAACGAAGTGCCAGTCCAAGGCCGAGACCGCTGGCGCCTCCGGAGATAATACAATGAGGGGGTGTTTTCATAGTGTTATTTCGCCTTTAGCGCTCGCCGATCTCACGAAGCCACTGCGCTGAATATTCCATTCCCTCAGCGAGGGAGACTTTGGGCTCAAATCCTAATAATTCCCGGGCTTTACGGCCATTAAAGGCCCCTTTTCGGTTGAACATGCGCATCGTATCCGGGCAGGCCTCATTGCGCACGCCGCGCCATCGATTAAGGGTGTGTATTGCTTTTGCTAGGGGAATGGCGGCCTGCAGCGGCAGGCTGGGTGGCCGACCGCGGCGCCCTGCCCAGCGCCAGTGGTAACTGAAAAACTCCCCGCAGCTGACGGCTTGCTCTCCCCACAGGATGAAAATTTGCCCGCTGGCCGCCTCGCTGTGCGCCGCGAGCAGCGTGCTGTCTATCAGATCGTCGATATAGATGGGCGTAAAGATGCCGCGACCGCCATTGGGCAACAAAAGCCTGCCGGATCGCGCCATTTTAAGGGGCTCGAGCAGCCAGGCTCGCGACCCGGGACCATAAACGTCGCCAGGGCGAATAATGCAGCAGTCGATGTTGCCGCTGGCGTGGGCGGCGAGTACCAGATGTTCGCTGGCACCTTTGGCAACGCCATAGCGGCAATGCTTGCCAATCACGACGGGAGCCTGCTCGTCAGCGCCGTCAACGTAGTCATAGCCCATCGCAAGAATCGAAGAGAAGTGCACGAATCGTCGACAGCCAGCGCGTTGCGCATTTGCCAAGGCGTGGCGCACGCCGTCAACGGTAATGCGCCGATAGTCTGCCCATGATGCCGACAGTGACACGACCGCTGCGGTGTGTATGAATAACTCACAACCCTCCACACGGTGGGCCCACTGCTTGGGCTGGCAGAGGTCGGCGGCGACGATGCCTTGCTCTGGATTGCCCTGCAAGTCCATGCCGCGCACGTCACAGCCGAGGTCCCGGTAGCGCCTCATTAACTGCTGGCCGATAAAGCCTTGTGCGCCGGTGATGAATACCCGCTTTGGCAGTGGCGCTGTGGTCATGCTGTGGGGCACGTGTAGTCGGCAGCGGCGGGGCGAATATAGCGGGCGGGTTCCATGCCGCGCTCGGCGACTAGCTCGTCAAACATATGCATGATATCGCTCGCATCCATAATACCGAGGTAGTTGCCTTCATCGTCGAAATTGACGTTGGCGCCATAAACCACCATCACGGCAACGGCTGGCTCGCTGGCGTCTGCGGGCACCGTAAATTGGTGAATAGAGCCGCCGGGTTCATAGAGGTAGCTGCCTGCAGTTTGGGGTTGGTCGGGGTATTCCACATAGTTCCAGCTGCCCGACAGGGTGAACAGATGCACCGTGCCGGTATGGTAGTGCTTGGGCAAGACGACGCCGGGGTGAAAGACGGCGCGTAGCACCCAAATGCCCTGATGGGGATCGAGGAACAGGGGTTGCGCATCAACACCAGGAACGCCTGGCAAGGCATCTTTGTACATGGGCATTTCGTGGGTGTTTAGGGTGAGTAATGCTTTGTGATCCATAGCGGGTTTGGGGAGCATGGTGAGCGCCTCCTAATTATTAGCGTTATTGCAGACTGGAGCTTATCTACGTTTTTATGGTTAGGCTTGATATATTGCGAGTCATTATTTGATAAAACACGAGTCTGCCGTGCAGCATTTTGTTCGAAGTGGCGCCCTACTGGGCTTTTCTGAGTGGGTACGGGATTGCGGTCAGAATCCCAATGCGCTGATGGCGGAATTTGGTTTGACGCCGGCGGTGGTGCAAGACCCGGATCTATACCTTTCCTACACCGTCTTAGCACAGTTAATGACGGCTGCCGCCGAACGCTGTGGGCGCGAGGATTTTGGGGTGCAGTTGGGAATGCGCCAGGGGTTAGAGGCAGTGGGGGCGCTGGGTTCGGCAATGTGTTTGCAGGCAACCATAGCCGATGCCCTGCGAATGATGCAGCGTAACCTCGATTTTCATGCCAGGGGTGTGGTGGTTAGCGCAATATCCAGCGAGCGATTCATCGAGATACGCATGGACTTTGCTTTCGCCTCGGTGGTGGATTGCGGGCAGCTGGCAGGCTTGAGCTTGGCGTTGTTGGCGCGTTGCTTGGAGCAATTGCAGAGTTTCCCCGTGCGTCCGGACTCCCTGGCTCTGCGAGCGCAGGCACCTGCGGCGGCGGAGCTTTCGGCGCTGTTTGGCTGCCGGGTAGAGCCCGATGAGGGCTGCGATGCACTGCGCTATCCATTGTCGCTGATGGGCTCGGCGGTCGATGTAGAGCCCGGCCTGCGCTCACGCTTAAGCGCGCAGTGGCGGGGCGCATCTGAGCCGGCCTCGTTAAGCCTGCGCCAGCAGCTGGATCAAACGATAACGGCGTTGCTGCCAACCGGAGAGTGCAGCTTAAGCATGGTGGCTAGGGTGATGGGTTTGCACCCGAGGAGTCTTCAGCAGCGCCTGCAGCGCGAGGGAAGCAGCTTTGCCGAGGTGCTGTCCGCGCGCCGCCAATACCTGGCCTGCGAGCATTTAGCGCACAGCGATATTGACCTGACAACGCTGGCTTTGAGCTTGGGTTATTCTGAGCTGGCGGTATTTAGTCGGGCCTTCAAAGTGTGGACGGGGGCGTCGCCAAGCCAGTGGCGCAAGCAATTGGCTTAAGCCCTACACAACAATGCGATTGCGACCGGATTCTTTCGCTTGGTACAGCTTGCTGTCAGCCATTTTTATCAGTGTATCCAGGCTGTCATCTTGGCCATTACTCAGGCCGCCGCTGACGGACAGCGTAATATCGTAGCCGTTTTCTTTAACGGGATTACTCGCCAGCTTGCGGCGAAAGTCGTCGAGTCGATCAAAGGTGTGTTCGGCATTTTGCTCGCTGAGTATGCAAAACTCCTCGCCGCCGAAACGGGCGATCAGGTCGTCGGGGAAGGCCGATTGCAGCAGCCCAGCGATATGTTTTAGCGCCGTGTCGCCGGCGTCGTGGCCGAGGCTGTCATTGATGTGTTTGAAATGGTCGATATCCAGCATGGCAACCGACAGGGGAAGGTCGTGAAATTGCGCTTGCTGATGACGCAATTGCGCCTCACTGAAAAAATAGCGGCGGTTGTAGAGTTTGGTCAGGTAGTCGCGATTTGCCGCGTCTCGTATCTCGTCGATGCGATCCATGTATTCCAGGTTTTGGTTTACCCGGCAGAGCAGCTCCTCGTAGCCAAAGGGTTTGCTAATAAAGTCATTGGCGCCACTTTTTAAAAAATGTGCGGACAGCCGCGCGTCGCTAGAGCTGGACAGGCCAATGATGGCCAGTTGATCCTTTGCGTACTTGGCGCGCACCTGTTGAATAAAGTCGAAGCCGTCCATAACCGGCATATTGTAGTCAGTCAGTACCAGGCGGATATTGGGTTGCTCGCGAATACAGTCGAGGGCCTCTTGGCCGTTGTGGCAAACCAACACATTCAGGCATTGAATTTCCAAATGGCGCTTCAGCATGGCGGCGGTCGATGGAGAGTCATCGACAACCAATACCTGCGTGCTGCGATTGCGATGAATGCGCTCGACCAGCCTGCTGGCATAGTCGTAAGCGCTAATGTTCTTCTTTAGCACATAGTCGACAACACCGAGCTCGATCATGCGGTTGCGCAGCTCGTCGCCGAAGAAGCCGGTTAGCACCACCACGGGGATGTCAAAGGATTGCACCACTGGTACCACTTCGCCATTGGGGGCGTCAGGTAGGTTCAAGTCGACGAGGGCAGCGGTAAAGGGCGTTTTGGTGTCGCGTATTAACTGTTTTGCTTCGGCGCCGCTGGCAGCGACGCAGGCCTGAAAGCCGGGAATATCCTCGATAATTGCTCTGGCCATGCTGGCCAGCGAGCGGTTGTCCTCGACGATCAAAACATTCGGCATAACTCCGAAATCCTAGAAGTTCTTCTTATATAGTGCTCGATTGTAAGTGCCGATGGCTGTGAAATAGATTCGTATAGTCACCTACCTGGGATCAGAGCTCTCCGCGGTAGAGCGCGGCCTCGCGCAAGTGCTTCAGGCAAATATCGTTGCTGCTTTCGAGGTCAGCGATGGTGCGCGCCGTCTTTATCAGACGGTGCTGGCCGCGTGCACTGAGGTTGATGCGCGCTTCGATGTCCCGGATAAAGGCTTTACCCTCGGTATCCAAGCGGCAAAACCGGCTGAGCTGCCCGGCATCAAGTAGGGCGTTGCTGCAGCCCTGGCGGTTGAGCTGACGCTGATGCGCTGCACTCACCCGGGCGCGTATGGCGTCGCTGGGTTCGCCCTCGGGGCTGTCTTGTAGCTCACCGGCGGCCATGCGATTCAGGCGCAAGCGCAAGTCAATCCTGTCCAACAACGGCCCCGATACACGGCTGCGGTAGCGCAGTATTTGGTCGGGGGTGCAACGACAGGCTTTTTGGGGGTCGCCGTCAAAGCCGCAGGGACAAGGATTCATTGCCGCTACCAAAGCGAATCGAGCCGGGAATCGGAGTTGATGGCGCGCTCTGGAGATGACCACCTCGCCCGATTCTATGGGCTCGCGCAGTACTTCCAGCACTTTGCGTGGGTACTCTGGCAATTCATCGAGGAAAAGCACGCCGCGATGAGCAAGGCTGATTTCGCCGGGGCGCGGGCTACTACCGCCGCCGACAAGCGCAGCGGCCGAGGCGGTGTGATGTGGGTTGCGAAATGGGCGCTGAAGCTGCAGTGGTTGGCCAACGATCGACTGGACAATGGCGATTTCGCGACACTCCTGCTCTGTTGGGGGCGGGAGGATACCGGGCAGCCGGCTTGCTAACAGCGTTTTGCCCGTACCGGGAGGGCCGCTAAATAGCAGGCTGTGAAATCCCGCTGCAGCGATCTCCAGCCCACGCTTTGCCAACAACTGACCGCGTACATCGCGCATGTCCGGATACGCAGCGGGCCGTGTATCGGCGGCGTCTGTCGGCGGCCCCAAACTCTGCTGGCCCTTTAGAAAAGCCACCACGCCAAGCAGGTCTGTGGCCTCCTGCAATGTATCCGGGGGGAGCAGCTCTGCCAGTGAGGCGCTGCCGGCGGGCAAGACCAATTGCCTGGATGCGTCTGCGGTTGCCAGGGCGGTGGGCAGGGCGGCATTGACCGTTCTCAGCTCGCCGCTTAGCCCCAGCTCACCGATGAACTCATAGGACTCGGTCTCGCGTTGTTGTAATTGGCCGCTGGCAACGAGGATGCCAATGGCGATAGGCAGGTCAAAGCGGCCGCCCTCTTTGGGCAGGTCTGCTGGCGCTAAGTTGACGGTGATGCGGCTGACGGGAAAGGTAAAGTGAGAGTTGATCAGCGCCGAGCGCACGCGGTCTTTGGCTTCGCGTACGGTTGCTTCCGGCAGCCCGACAATATTAAAGGCCGGAAGCCCGGCGGAAAGGTGCACCTCAATGGTGACGAGCGGGGCATCTACCCCGAGGCGCGCACGGCTGTGTACAGTGGCCAGTGGCATAACTCAATCCCTGAGTATTTTTGCAATTGCGAACAGCCGTCCTGCTGCGCGCAAGACGGTTTATTTATTCTCGGCACTTTCCAAACTGGCAGTAATCTCGGCCAGCTGCCGCTCGGCGGCTTCCAGGCGAGCGCGGGTGCGATTGAGCACCGCGGTTTGCGCATCGAATTCGTCTCTCGATACCACATTCATCTTGCTGAAGGCGCTTTGTAGTAGTGCCTGCAGTTTGGCTTCGATGTCTTGCTGAATATCAGGGCCTTGGCTGATCAGGCGCCCGGCCTGTTCAGCAAGTTGGGAAATAAAGTCGGGTTTTGCCATGGCGATACTCTCTCGTTGTTGGCGACAGTTTATCGCACTTTTGCACGGCGTCGCAGAGCGTGCACAGTTTTTGTTCCCGGTGGTGTTTGCGCTGTTTAGGGGCGGCAAACGAGAGCAATGTGAAATTGCACCGATATGGTGCTTGGTTCAGGTGTGTTGTTGTTTTGTGATCTGAAATAGTGCGGAAAGGGGCGTGAAGGGGTGTTTTGTGGCGGGAAAGCCCTGATTTTGGGCGCTTTAAAACCTGGCACGCCCCATGCATATAGCTAGGCATGTGATGTTCAGGGCCTTCCCTTAACCGCATACGTTCAACGAGAGAAGACTATCGGAGACTAGAACATGAACACTTGGAAAAAAATGCTTGGTGTAGCAGTTGTAACAGCAGCCCCTTTCGCGGCTTCAGCTGCGGAAATTAGCGGTAACGTGACAATGGCAACGGACTATGTGTTCCGTGGCTACTCACAAACTAGTGAGAAAGGCGCCATCCAAGGCGGCTTTGACGTCGACTTTGGCAACGGCTTTTACGTTGGTACTTGGGCGTCTAACGTCGATTTCGGCAGCGAAGTAACTACCGAGATGGATTTCTACGGCGGTTATGCCTTCGACGTTGCTGAAGGTGTTGGCCTGGACCTGGGTGTTGTTCACTTTATGTACCCCGGTGATGAGGCGGCACTGAATTACCAAGAATATATTGCGTCGGTATCGGTGTCAGACTTCAGCTTCGGCCTGGTGTATTCACCTGATTACTTTGGTGATGGCAACGGTGACGCAACGGTAATTAACCTCGACTACAGCATGAGTGTGGCGGAGAACGTGAGTCTTGACTTCCACGTGGGTCAAACCACCACAGACGAAGACGGCCTGGTCGATGACGACGATAGCTACATCGATTACATGATCGGTGCCAACTACGACGTTGCTGATGTAACGCTGACTTTGGCCTACTACGGCACTGACGTTGACAACGACGTGGCGGCTGACGGCGCTGCAGACGACCGTTTCGTCTTCTCTATCTCAAAAAGCCTGTAATTAGATCGCGGCGGGTACTCCAGTGCCCGCCTGCCCTCAAGGCTATTAGCAGGAGAACAACATGAAATTAATTACAGCGATTATTAAGCCTTTCAAACTCGACGACGTTCGCGAGTCCCTGTCAGATATCGGTGTGCAAGGCATCACCGTGACCGAGGTGAAGGGTTTCGGGCGACAGAAAGGTCATACAGAACTATACCGCGGCGCGGAATACGTTGTGGACTTTCTGCCGAAAGTGAAAATTGAGGTAGCGGTCGCCGATGGCGATGTCGAGGCTACGCTCGAAGCTATCAGCAAGTCTGCCAATACCGGCAAGATTGGTGACGGCAAAATCTTTGTCTCTGCCCTTGAGCAGGTGATCCGTATTCGTACCGGCGAAGCTGGCGAAGACGCGATCTAAGAGTAGCGGGCTACCCGCCACGCGGTGGTGGTAAAGCAGTAGGCCCCCAAATTTTTCCGGAGGAATCCCAGTGGAAAATCAAATTTTTGAACTTCAGTACGCAATGGACACGTTTTACTTTCTTGTCTGTGGCGCACTTGTAATGTGGATGGCTGCAGGCTTTGCCATGCTAGAAGCGGGCTTGGTTCGCAGCAAAAACACCACAGAAATCCTGACTAAAAACGTCGCGTTGTTTGCGATCAGCTGCATCATGTACTTGGTGTGCGGTTACGCGATCATGTACGGCGGTGACATCTTGTTAAGTGGCATTGGCGACTTCGACCTTGAAGGCGTGTTGGCAGACTCGGCAGAAGCCGGCTTTGACGGCGGTTCAGTATACTCTGGCGCTTCCGACTTCTTCTTCCAGGTAGTCTTCGTTGCAACCGCAATGTCGATCGTATCCGGTGCAGTGGCTGAGCGCATGAAGCTTTGGGCATTCCTGGCCTTCGCGGTTGTGATGACGGGTGTGATCTATCCGCTGGAAGGGTCTTGGACCTGGGGTGGCAACGACGTATTCGGTTTGTATAACCTCGGCGACCTTGGCTTCTCTGACTTTGCTGGCTCGGGCATTGTACACATGGCAGGTGCCGCTGCGGCGCTGGCTGGCGTGTTGCTGCTTGGTGCTCGTAAGGGCAAATACGGTGCAAACGGTCAGGTTAACGCGATCCCTGGTGCAAACCTGCCACTGGCGACCTTGGGTACCTTCATCCTGTGGATGGGTTGGTTCGGCTTCAACGGTGGCTCAGTACTGAAACTCGGCGATGCTGCTAACGCACACTCTGTTGCCATGGTCTTTTTGAACACCAACGCGGCAGCAGCCGGTGGTGCCGTAGCAGCCCTGGCGGTAGCCCGCATCTTATTCGGCAAAGCTGACCTGACTATGCTGCTGAACGGTGCGCTTGCTGGTCTGGTAGCGATTACTGCAGAACCTTCTACACCTACTGCCTTGCAAGCGACCTTGTTCGGTGCTGCGGGTGGTGTACTGGTGGTATTCAGCATCCTGGCTCTGGATAAGCTGAAAATCGACGACCCCGTTGGTGCCATCTCTGTTCACGGTGTTGTGGGTCTTCTGGGTCTGCTGCTGGTGCCAGTTACCAACGACGGTGCGAGCTTCAGCGGTCAGCTGATCGGCGCTGCAACCATCTTTGGCTGGGTATTTGGTGCAAGCCTGGTAGTGTGGCTGGTACTGAAAATGGTCATGGGTATCCGTGTTACCGAAGAGGAAGAATACGAAGGCATGGACTTGGCAGACTGCGGTATGGAAGCATACCCCGAGTTTGTGAAGAGCTAAGTCAACGCCTCCTTTTGATCAGGGCGCCCTTGCGGCGCCCTTTTGCCGTTGTAGGGATAGGCTGCAGCAATGGCGCTATGCTTGCCAAGGGTACTGGGCCTAGGCTAAGTTAGCGCAAAGTCGACATTTGGGAGATAGTTTCGAGATGAAACTGGTAAGTGCAGTAATTAAGCCGTTTAAGCTGGATGACGTGCGTGCGGCCTTGTCTGAAATTGGTGTTCAAGGGGTTACGGTTACCGAGGTAAAAGGCTTTGGGCGCCAGAAAGGGCACACTGAGCTATACCGCGGCGCGGAATATGTTGTTGATTTTCTGCCGAAAGTGAAGCTGGAAATCGCGGTGGCAGATGACCTGCTGGAGAAGGTCATCGATACCGTTACTAAAGCGGCCAATACCGGCAAAATTGGCGACGGTAAAATCTTTGTTACCGCGCTGGAGCAGGTGATTCGTATTCGCACCGGCGAAACCGGCGAAGAAGCGATTTAACCGGCTGAGCTTTTTAGTGAATGGCGCTTCGGCGCCATTTTTTTTGCCTGAATGTTCGCCAATCAACGCATTATTATTGTTTGCGTAGATATTGCCTGAGTGACATAACGAAAAAGCCTAATAAGGCGCTTGTCAGCCCGGCTGGGGTCGCAGTATAAAGCGGTGACGACTGATTGTTCTCCAACGCGGAGGGTAAGCTGATGGGATCAAAAGTTCGAGGCGGTGATACAAAAAAACACCTTGTCTTAGGCGTGAATGAGCCGCTGACGAGTCATGACCGAATGCGGGAGCAACTCGCTAGGGACGTCGCTGAATTCCTGGCGCACGGTGGTCACATTACTGAGCTTGAGCCGCATATGCGGAGCGGGCACGCGGATGCTGATCTAGACGGCGTTTAACGCCTATTTTCAACCTGCTCGATAAGCGTGGGTAGCTCGCGCCAATCTGTAAAGTGGCCGTGAGCCCCCGTGTGCTTTTCGCGGCCAATCCCGGGCATAAGTGCTTGAATGCTTGTTAAGCCCGCCCCCTGCGCGCCGTCAATATCATCCCGTGGGTGGTCGCCAATATGAAGCAACTCACCCTTAGCGCAGCCGGCGGCAGCAAGCGCGGCGTGAAAGGCAGCAGGGTCGGGTTTGCTAATGCCGATGTCCTCCGCTTTTATGCAGGCGTGAAAATGTCGACTGCAGGGGTGCATGCGCAGGTCCGCGTTGCCATTGGTTAAGCTGACCAAAAGGAATCGCTCGCTAAGCGTGCGTAACACCTCTTCTACATGCTGAAAGAGTTGAACATTTTGGCGAGCAGCAATGAAGTGAGTAAAGACTTCGGCAGCGATCTCGGGACTCTGCTCGCCATAGCCGCAATCGCGCAGGGCAAGTTCCAAACTGAGTCGACGCCATTCACTGATCTGGTGACGCAGTGCGGGTTGCTGCTTCAATAACGCCAGGCGATGCTCGCGCAGCGCTTCGGCGGGGTAATGTTCCGCCAGCTTTGGTGCAAGCTCTAGTGCTTTTTGCTGAAATACGCGCTCTGCGGACTCCAGCACCGGGCGGCTTGGCCAGAGTGTGTCGTCGAGATCAAAGCTAATTGCGCGAATGCGTGCCATGGCTAGTCCTTTCTGGTTTTGCGTCCCGCTCTGGGGTGAGCCTGATCATAAACCTTGGCGAGGTGCTGAAAATCCAAGTGCGTATATACCTGGGTCGTGGATAAGTTTGCGTGACCCAGTAATTCTTGTACGCCGCGCAAGTCGCTGCTGGATTCCAATAGGTGGCTGGCAAAGGAGTGCCGCAGCATATGTGGGTGAAGGTTTTCAGGGATACCTTGTTGCCGGGCACGAAGTTTGATGCGACCCTGAATTGCGCGGTGGCCGAGGCGCCCGCCGCGCATGCTGGTGAAGAGCGCGGTGTCTTGCGGCTGGGGGCGACAGCGCAGCCAGCGCTTAACTGCCTGGCACGCCAGCCGGCCCACAGGGAGTGTGCGGCTCTTGCGTCCTTTGCCGGTGACCGCAACTAATCCTTCGCGCAGATCAATATCGTCGACGTCTAAGTCGGCAAGCTCAGCGAGACGCAGGCCCGATGAATAAAACAACTCCATTATGGCGCGGTCACGTAGATCAATCGGCTCACTTCCCGGAAAGGCAAGCAATTGCGCTATCGCTTCTGCATTGAGTGTTTTAGGCAGGGGGCGTCCCCGTCGCGGCGCGGCGATTCCACTGGCGGGGTTTTTCTTCGCACCGAAATCGCGCTGGCGATGCTGGTAAAAACTGCGCAGTGATGACAGTTGCCGCTGGATGCTCGCCGGAGAGGCGCCACTGCTTCGTTGCTGGGCAATTAACTGGCGGATATGGGCGGCGTCGAGCGCGTCGCTGTGCGTCAGTTTGCGCTCTTGGCAATAATTGGCGAGCTTGCTCAGGTCGCGCTGGTAGGCCTCCACTGTATGGGGGGAAAGCCGTCGGACATCGCGCTGATAGTCAAGGAATTGCCGGATTTCCTGCTCAAGCATACGGTTGGCCTGTGTTCGAAGGTCTCAGCTTAGGTTGTCGCGCGCCAGTGGGCAAGGCTAGGAGCTTATCTCGACACATGCGGGCTTTCATTTAATGGAGAATATGATAAAACGAGGTGAGACGCTGATAAATAATAAGGACAACAATGACGGATAACGCGCTGCCCACAGTGACTGAGATGCCGCCGTGGTGGTTGAGCCTCCCGGAAGATTTTTACAGTCAGTCCGACGGTACCGAGCTCGACGGTGAGTCCCCCTTGCAAGTATACGGAACCGCTGCGGTAGACCGTGTGCTGCGCACTGCGTTGGGGTCGGCGATTAGTGCGTCGTTGTTGCCCAAACTACTGTTAAACCCCAGCGCCTTGGCAGATGAGCGCCGGTTCATGGACTTTTACGCCGGACTGGCCGCACAGCGCGATGTCACGAAGGTTTTTAAGACGCCCCCACAGGTGGATGTAAAGGCCGTGCAAACACCGCGTTGGGCCGGATGGCGAAAGAAAGTACCCACCCTTCAGCTCAGCTTCGACAGCCCCTTTGAACCACTGAACCCGGATATGGTGGACCGCTACCTCAGCCATCAGCGCAATCGCCGCGCGCAGGCGCAGTACTGGAGTCACCCGGAGGGGCCGCGACCGACGCTGATTTTTGTACACGGCGTGGTAGCCAGCGACTACGAGTTCAATAGCCGCTTCTTCTCGTTGCCGTGGTTTTACGAGCGCGGCTATGACATTGCTCTGTTTACTATCCCCTTTCATGGGCAGCGTGCAGGGCGTTTGTCATTGTTTAGTGGTCAGGGTTTGTTTAGTGATGGCTTTGCTCAGATGACCGAGGGCATGCTGCAATCGATCTGTGACCTGCGAGTATTGGTCGACTTCCTCGAACGGCGCGGTGCGCCGCATATCGGGATTTCCGGTTTGAGTTTGGGGGGCTACTTGAGTGCCTTGTTGGCGGCGGTTGAGCCGCGTCTGGCTTTCTGCATACCCAATTCCCCATTGGTTGCGCCGGTAGATACCATTCGAAGCTGGCAGCCGACCCACGAGATTATGGAGTTGATCGAGCGGCGTTCTGGCTTTTCGGCCATGGACTTGCGTCGAGGAATGGCGATACACAGCCCCTTGAGTTATCAGCCTCTGCTAGACCCTGAAAAAGTGATGATTATTGGTGGTGCGGGTGACCGCTTTACACCGCCGCGTTTTGTGCGGCTACTGCACGGCCATTGGCCCGATAGCCATTTGCACTGGTTCCCCGGCAATCATGTTATCCATCTGGGGCGCCAAGAATACCTGAAGCTAATGCTGAGCTTTATGGACAGCCACTGCCAGGGACAGACCCTACAACAACGTGCGCAGGTCTAGCTGGCGATCGGCGGGTCTTCGCCGGGTGCGGGCGGGGAGGCCTCGGGTTCAAAAGCTTCCATGATTTCGTTGTAGTGCAGCAGCGCCTCGTCGATATCCGCTTTATATTTGGCGATGTGAAAGAGCGCGTCGCCCTCGTAGATCAGCGGTAGATAGGTGCGGCCGATAACGATGCCGGCATCATTCGCGACGATCTCGACATCCCCGCTACTATCGCCGATAGGATCAGAGATAACGGCAATGACCTCATCTTTCTTGACGAATGCGCCCAGGGGAACGAGAGCTCTCAGTACGCCGCTAACCCTGGCGCGCACCCAGTAAGACTGATCGGTAACCATCGGCGTGCGCTTTGGGCGCTTGCTGCGTGACGCAGGCAACATGCCAATCTGTCGCATCACGTTGATAATCCCCGACACACCGGCCCGAATGGCCACCTCGTCGAAGCGCAGTGCTTCCCCAGCCTCATACAGCAGAATCGGTATCTTTTGGTCATTCGCCACCTCCCGCAGTGAGCCGTCGCGGGTTTTCGCGTGCAGCATTACCGGTGCGCCGAAGGCTTCGGCCATCGCGCGGGTGCGCTCGTCTTGAAGGTCTGCGCGAATTTGCGGCAGGTTTCCGCGGTGGCGAGCGCCGGTGTGCAGGTCAATCCCGTAGTCGCAATGGGCAACCACTTCATTGAAAAAACTGTGGGCAATACGACCCGCCAGTGAGCTTTTGGGCGAGCCGGGAAAGCTCCGGTTGAGGTCTCGGCCGTCGGGCAGGTAGCGGCTGTTGTTCAGAAAACCGTGTACATTGACCACGGGTATGGTGACCAAGGTGCCGCGCAATGAGCGCAGGGAACGATGCTGGAGCAGGCGCCGGACAATCTCTACGCCATTAATTTCATCGCCGTGAATGGCGGCGCTGACAAAGAGAGTTGGCCCTTCGCGCTTGCTGCGCACGGTTTTGATGGTGATGGAAAGCTCGGTATGGGTGTAGAGCTTTGCGACCGGCAGCGCCAGCTGTTGGCGGCTGCCGGGAATAATCTCTGTGCCGGCGATCACAATGCGCTTTGCCTGAGGGCGGCTACGTCGTCTGCTTGCTGTGGGGTTTTCAGACACTCAGTAAGGCTCCGGAACAAAAAGGGCGGAGTTTAGCCTCGGCCACGTGTTTTAGTTTTGTGTGGGCCGGCATTTTCTTCGATAAACTTGACGATCTCGCCGGCGACGTTCTTGCGGCTGGCAGTTTCAATCCCTTCCAGTCCGGGGGAGGAGTTGACCTCCATAACCAGAGGGCCACGCGAGGAGCGCAATATATCTACCCCGGCGACATTCAGGCCCATAATTTGCGCGGCCTTGACCGCTGTGGCGCGCTCCGCCGGCGTCAGCTTGGTTAATTCGGCACTGCCGCCGCGGTGAAGGTTAGAGCGGAACTCGCCGCTCGCTGCGGTGCGCTGCATGGCCGCCACCACTTTGCGACCGATGACCAGGCAGCGGACATCCGAGCCGCCCGCCTCTTTGATGAACTCTTGGACGAGAAAATCGGCTTTGAGCTCGCGAAACGCATCGATAACACTTTCCGCGGCCTTGGCGGTTTCTGCTAACACCACTCCCCGCCCTTGAGTACCCGCGAGCAGTTTGACCACGACCGGTGCGCCGCCCACCAATTTAATGAGTTCCTTGGTGTTGTGCACGTCGTGGGCGAAGCTGGTTACGGGCATACCGATATTTTTGCGAGACATTAATTGCAGGGCGCGCAATTTGTCTCGGGAGCGGCCCAGCGCCACCGACTCGGTCAGGCTGTAGGTGCCCATCATTTCGAACTGACGGATAACCGCCAAACCATAGGTCGTGATAGAGGCGCCGATGCGCGGAATAATGGCGTCGAAATCTTCCAGCTTTTCGCCTTTGTACCACACCGCAGGCTCGTTAGAGCTTAGCTCCATATAGCATTTGAGTGTATCGAGCACACGCACTTCGTGTCCCCTCTCCTTGCACGCTTCGACCAGTCGCCGGGTGGAGTAAAGGCGGCTATTGCGTGACAGTATGGCGATTTTCATAGTCGGTACTCTCCGTGCACCTTCGGTGCGCAGTGGGTTAAGGCTGGGGCTCGCTCGCACAGTAAGAGCGACTGGGGTCGACAATATAGTTTTTCATTGCCGTGCGCCCAATGAGCATTCGAAACAGCATGTCAGAGCGGTCGGCGAGGGTCATTTCGATAGACAACTGCTGATCGCCAAGTACAAGGGTCGTTTCGATCACGTAACGCATGCTGCGGTGACCGCCGGAATCGGTCACCTGGCGATAGTCTTTGATCTCTGCTTCGCAGGATACCGTTTCAGAGTCGTCGTGTTGATGTGGGTGTACTTTAAATTTCACCCAGGGCTTACCATCGCGGTCGAAGGTTTGAATGTCGAAGGCGTGGAGGGACGAACTGCGGGCGCCGGTATCGACTTTTGCCTTCAGGTGGCTGATGCCCAGATCGGGCAGGCCAACCCACTCTCGCCAACCAAGAACGATTTGTGTTGTTAGAGGTGCTGTCAAGCGATAAGCCTCACGCTGTATTGACGGTATAAAGGGTTATAGCGTTGACCCTAGCATAATGCGCGGATTATGCGCGAACTCTGGGGGGAAGGAGAAGGACTATTTTCAGTAAATGCGGCCGCCGTTTCAGGCGGCCGCGCAGGGCGCTACTTACGGATCATGGCGTTCAGTGTTTTGTCGGCCTTGTCACCGTAGGGTGGCAGCATACCACCCAGCTTTTGAAAGTTGAGATTACTCTGTTTGTAGACCGCTTTAGCGTGGCTAAATGTGCGGAAACCATCGACGCCATGGTAGTTGCCCATGCCGCTAGGGCCAATGCCGCCAAAGGGCAGGTCTTCACAACTAACATGGAAGATAACGTCGTTAATGGTCACTGCGCCGCTAATGCTGTGGTCGAGAATCCGGCGCTGCTCGGCGTCGTCTTTGCCAAAGTAGTACAACGCCAGGGGCCGGGGGCGGGCATTAATATAGTCCAGACAGTCGTCGAGCTTGCGGTAACTCTTCACGCAAAGAATGGGACCGAACAGCTCCTCTTGCATGACCTTGAGCTCGTCACTGGGATTAACAATGACGGTTAGCGGCAGTTTGTGAGTGCCCTCCTGCTGGTCGAAGTTTTCATTCGCAGGGTTGAACTCGCGAACGTCAGCACCTTGTTCGCGCGCGTCAGCCAGATAGCTCTGTAAGCGCTGGAAGTGGCGGCCATTGACCACGGACGTGTAATCCGCGTTGTCCAGCAGTGAGGGAAACAGACTGCCCAGGTGGTCCATTACCGCGCTGATAAAGTCTTCAAGCTTGGCTTCTGGCACAAACACATAATCTGGCGATAGGCAGACCTGGCCAACGTTCAGAATTTTGCCGTTCACAATACGCTCGGCGGCTTCTTGTAGCGCGTAGCTGTCGCTGATTATCACCGGCGACTTACCGCCCAGCTCCAGCGTGACCGGCGTAAGGTTGTCGGCGGCGGCGCGCATGATATGGCGAGCAATTGAGGTCGCGCCTGTGAAGATGATGTGGTCGAAGGGGGCCGCTGAGAAGCTGGCGCCCACATCGGGGCCACCGTTGATGGCAACCAGCTCATCTTCTTTAAAATATTTGGCAACCAGTTTTTCCACCAGCTCGCCGGTTTTGGGTGTGACTTCCGAGCATTTAATCATCGCGCGGTTGCCTGCGGCCAGCACGCCCGCCAGCGGTGAAAAGATCGTGTTAATGGGGAAATTCCAAGTGCCGATAATGCCGACAACGCCCACGGGCTGGTATTCGACACGCGCCTTGCCACCTAACAGATTCATTGGGAAGGGGGCCTTGCGTTTTTCGTGCTTCATCCACTTTTTGAGATGCTTTTTGCTGTGCTTTAAGCATTCGATAGTGGCATAGATGTCAGACATCAGTGACTGATGGCTGCTGCGGTGGCCAAAGTCTTCACTTAAGGTCGCGACAATTTCGTCGCGGTTGTCGAAGATCAAATCGATCGCGCGCGTCAGTCTGTCGATGCGAGTTTCGGCGCTGACGGCGCCGCCGGCAATGTAGGCATTGCGTTGCTTGTTTAGGATGCGCTGGATATTTTCTGCTGCGCTGTTGTCAACCTGACTGTTCATTGTTGTTCTCCCGCTTGATGAGTGGTGGTGACGCACGTTTATAACGGCGTCATATTATTGTCCGGGGCATTGCCGCCGGTGTGATTATGGAATGATTCAGAGAAGGAAGCCCAGTCCCATGAATTTGTTGCGAAATGTACTGCTGAGCCTGTCGGTGTGTCTGCCTTTGCCACTGTTGGCGTCGGCGCTCCCCGATGATCCCCATATTGTTGTGCAGGGCTACGGTGAAGTTGAAGCGTTGCCCGATAGCGCCGAATTGCGTCTTCAGGTGTCTGACACGCAGAGCACGGCCTCTGCGGCAAAAGCCAACGTCGACCGACGCGTGGCGGCGGTACTGGCGGCCGCGCGTGCACAAGACATTGCTGATACGGCTATTCGTGCATCGCAGATCCGAGTTCACCCCGACTATGTCTGGGAGGACGGTAAGCGCAGGTTGCGGGGGCAGCGGGTCGAACGCCATGTCGATATTTCGCTGGCTGACCTGAGTCGCTACGGGGATCTTGTGGATGGTTTGATGGCGGCGGGCATCACTGAATTGGGCCAGGTGCAATTTGTTGTCGCCGACCGCGACGTGCTGGCCGAGCGTGCCCTGCTTGCTGCGGTGGCTGACGCTCGCCAGCGGGCGACGGTGTTGGCCAGTAATCTGGGTCGCAAGCTGGGCAAGGTGTACCGCATTGACGCGAGCAGTGCGCCGGCGGTGCCGCGTGGCAACCCCGGCGTGATGATGATGGAGGCGAAAGCCAGTGCCGATGCGCCGATGCTGCTGGGTAAAGAAACCGTGTCGTCGCGCTTGTCGCTGGTGTTTTTGCTCGACTAGCGCGCGGCGGGCATAAAAAAAGCACCCATCATATGGGTGCCAAGCGGGGGTGCTACTATGGAGACGTTCGCTCGCGGCTGCTTGCGTTGAAGCGGTCGCTGTTAAGCATGATTCCACTATAGCCATTGCCCCCATGTCACAATATTCGTAATTGTGCCTATCGCTGTAATGGCTGGCCGCAGGCGGGTATGGTTCACTCAAGGTGTTACGTCCTTGAACGTTAACAAGTGCTGCTCGGCATGACTGAAATCCCGCACAGTGCCGGCCACACGATAGGCCTGTTCTATTTGTGGTGAGGTATAGGTATAGCAGGCGCCATACATAACCTCTCGCGAATCATTAGCCGCCTCGCCGGCCATTGCGTCCAGGTCGTATCGTCGCGCACTGGAAACAAAGTAGGCCTTCTGTAAGGCGAAGGCGGCGCGTTGCTCCTCTCCCTGAAATGCGCGACCGGCCCAGGCCGTAAAGCCTTTGAACAAGACATTCCCTGCGAATTCGGCGGGCTCGAGAATTGTCCAATCACGGCAGCGCCAGCGGTGCATCAGCTCGTCGTTGACGCGGACTTCGGCGATACCGCCTTGCTCACCGGTTTCATCATCGATGCGCATATCGTAAACCCGCTCACCTTCACCGCGTGCTGCCTGAGCAATGGCGAGCAGACAGAGGTCGTAGAGGTGGGTGCAATTGGCGGTTGGATTACTGTGGGCAAGCAGTACCTGGCTGTCTTGCGTGACGGGCAAACCCACCAAGCCCTGCAGCGGCGTGACGGCGCCTGGGCAGGTCGAAAAAGGAATGCGCAGTGTCTCCGCATTGATGGCGGTTACCGTGCTGCCGTCGTGGTCCAGGGTTAAGCGAAAACCGTGGTTGTGGTCTTCCAATTCGGCAATCACCTGAAACTCAGAGGCGCGCAGCTGTATTCGGCGGCGAAAGCAGCCGCTTCCGTAGTTGGGATTCTCTGGATAACTGTTGTAGGTCGACATGGTATTTCTCCAAGCTCAACCCTTGATACTACCCGCTCTGCGCGTGCAGTGATTGACCGTTCCGGTCGATTTGGGTGACGCATGAGGTCACTCGCTGACGGCGTGGCTTTTCGCGCCTATTCTCAGTATGTTGGTGACTGCGCAGAATAACGGCTGATTCTCCCCGCGCCGATGCCAGTTGGGGGGGGTTGCAGCAAATCTGTTGGCCTGGCCGAGGAACGACAAGTGGATGAGTATCAACAGCTAATTAGCCTGATATCACTGACCATGGGGGTGGCATGGGCCAGTGGCTTGAATCTCTATGCGGCAATTTTGGTATTGGGCTTGGGCGGTGCCAGTGGCGGCATCGTATTGCCTGAAAATTTACAGGTCGTGCAAGACCCGGCAGTGATTATGGCTGCGGGTCTGATGTACGGGGTGGAATTCTTCGCCGATAAAATTCCCGGTGTTGATACCGGCTGGGACGCGCTGCATACGTTTATCCGTATTCCCGCCGGGGCGCTACTGGCTGCTAATTCATTGGGTGATGTGAGCCCGGCGCTGCAACTCGCTGCGGGCATTGTCGGCGGCTCGGTGACGTCGGTAACCCACGCTGCGAAAGCCAGCAGCCGTATGCTGATCAATACCTCGCCAGAGCCGGTAAGCAATTGGGCGGCCTCGATCGGCGAGGATGTCGCCGTGCTTGGTGGCCTGTGGATGGCCTTGAATCACCCGCTCGTGTTCCTGATCCTATTTGTGCTGTTCTTGTTATTGCTGATTTGGCTGCTGCCGAAATTGTGGCGTGGCATCGCGCGCATATTCCGCAAATTGGGGCAATGGCTGGGCTTGAGCGAGGCCGCCGAGCAGGAAATTGCGCCAGACGAGGGTGAGGCGCTGGCAGATTCGCTCAAAGAGTTAGAGGGCATGCATCGCTCCGGCAGCCTTACCGATGATGAGTTCGCGCAGGCCAAGCAAAAACTATTGCGAAGCTAAGCCCTGCGCACAGGTTTGGGAGCCTCAAAGCCCGGCGGAAATGCCTCCAAACCCCAGACCGAAGCTGCCTTTTGCTCATTGTTGCCGCATAATGTCGCTGTCCTCAGCCCGATTGGGTTGGGGTCACGCACCGTCGTTCCTATTCGCGTTATTGAAAACAACAGAGAGTGCCCCATGTTCAGCCCTTTTTGTCGCCAACGTTTGCTGGCTCTCGGCCTGGTTTTGTTGGGCAGCAGCGTACCTGTTCACGCTGGTTTACTGGCCGACTTGAGCCGAGCATTAGGCTTACTGCCGGTGCTAACGGCAGTGAGCGATACAACAGGGCTGGCTCTGGACGAAACCGTGTTGGCGCTCGACGCCTCCTTGTCGGGAGACTCAGTTTCTATGGCACCGCTAGCCCCCGTTGGGTTGGGAATGTCTGAGCGCGAGCGCTCACAGCTGGCGGCGATGGATGCGCCGGCGAGCCAGGCGCTGGTGGCAGGGCCCCTTGCCGAGGGTGGTGATCAGCCAGCGCTGGGTGAGGTGGAGTACCGTGACCCCCGCTATGAAGTTGCCTATGCCCAGACCGGCCCTCTCGATTGCCGCGACGGCGATGGTGATGGCGTTTGTGACCGCGACGACCAATGCCGAAGCACACCGCCGTCACGCCGGGTAATGGCTAATGGCTGTCATTTGGAATCGGCAAGCCCGTTGCGTCTGGATGAGGTGCATTTTGCCAGTGGCCGCTGGCAGTTGAGCCCGTCCGCGAAAGCCGTGTTGAATTTGGTGGTGGATGTCCTGCGTGAAGCGCCTTCGGGGCGCATTGAAATTGCCGGTCATACCGATAGTTCGGGCAGCGAGGCCTATAATCTTCGCCTGTCTGAGCGCCGTGCGGGAGCCGTTCGCGACTACTTAATAAGCAAAGGGGTTAGCGGCGAGCGTTTGCGAGCAAGAGGGTATGGCGAAGCGCAGCCAGTAAGTTCCGCCGAGCCGGCGCGCAACCGCCGTGTTGAGCTTCGCTTGCAAGCTGAATAGTTAGTGACGCCGATAATTCCAGTCTAAGGAGAAAGAACATGGCAATTGATTTGCCACCCGTGATGCCGCCGCAGTTGGCGACGCAACAACAAGTCGAGTTTGCGAAACAATACCAGGGTAGCTACGTGCAGCGGGAGATTAACGGTGTGTTGCTGCGTGTTCAGGAAGCGCCTTACCTTTCAGAGGCGCAGCTGCAGGCGATCCTGGACGGCGCAGATAGCCCCTCTGCCGCGATCACTGCATTGAGTCGCCGCTACTACAATATGGGGCACCTGTTAATGGGGCTGAGTTATTTCCGGCTTGGCGACACCGTGACGGTAATGGTCTCCCAAAATCGTGTGAAGGGCCTTCGAGGTGCGCCCTTGCTCACCCACTTTTTCTCCGGCCTGGTCGGTGATGACAACCTGCAACTGCACGAATTTGACCGCGCTCGGGTGCCCGCGTCGATATACGCCGAGCGAGCAGGCCTGGAGTACAACATTAGCTACGAGGCCCATGCCGACAACGAGGTGATTCTGGACTTCGTAGAGCGCGAGGCTGCCGATAGCAATGCCACGGATGTTGATGTGGAGCTCAATAACCGCGGTAGCCGGTTTTTGGGGCGATATTTTGCCCGTGTAGGCCTTGCCCATCGTTTTGCCACTGGCACCGAACTGAAGGCCAATGCGCAAACGGTTATTCGCGACTGGGGTGAGACCGGTGATGGCGATGATTACCAGCAAGTCGAGGTCAGCGTCGACCAGCCGTTACGCTACGGGCTCTACGGCATTGATCTATCCTATATTCGTTATGAGCGCGCCCCCGAAGTTGTCGTAACGAGCAGCGGGGGTGGGTTTTGCCTACCGCCATTGATCAGCTGTCCTATACAACAGCAGGTGCTGACACTGCCGCTGGATGCGGAGATTCAGCAGGCAAGTCTGCGTGGTGAGCAACTGCTGTTTAGTAACCCCCTGCGCCGTTTCAATGTCTTTGAGCGCCTCTCCTATGTGGACTCACGCATTGAGCCCCAAGCCGGTGGTGATGCGCTTTTGGAGGAGCGCTTCGTGTCGCTGGAGCTCGGTGCGCGCTATACCCTGCGCGAGCAGTGGTTGGGTCGCCCGGTATTCGCGCGAATGGAGTTTGCCACGGAGCTGGGGCTGAGCGATGACGATGGCAGTCTTGGCCAAGAGCCAACAGCAAAGGTTGCGATTGGTCGACGCAGCGCCGAGTATCTAATTGCCAAGCCCGCGGTGGCGATGACGTTGTCACTGAATGGCAGCACGGAGTTGCGGCTGTCGGCGCAGGGGCAATGGTCCGACAATACGCAACTGCCTCAGCAGCGCCAGTGGGTGCTGGGTGGCGGCAGCAGCTTGTCAGCCTGGTTGCCGGGCACGCTCGTTGGCGATGACGGTGTGCACGCCAGTATGGCGATTCAGCGAGAGTACGCATGGCGCGATCTTACGTTAACGCCTGCGCTGTTTGTTGAGTATGGTGCCGCCAGGTTTACTGACACCGACGATGAACTCGGCGAGTGGCAAAACCTGGCCGATGCAGGCCTTGGGGTGAGCTTGGAGATGCCCTATGGTTTGAGTAGTCACTGGGTGGCGGCAGTGCCCCTGGCCGATGACGTCGACGACGAGGCGCGCCTGGATAGCAAGGAAGTCGATTTCTATTGGAGCTTGCGCTGGCAGTGGTAGGCGGCTAAGCGCACTCTTAGCGCGCCAACAGCTGATCCAGTAATTGGCTAAGCTGTTGGCGCTGATCATCAGTCAGTGGTGCGAGCCACTGTTTTTGCAGCTCACACAGTGTTGTCATCGCCTGTTCAGCACGGCGTATTCCCGAAGGACTGAGTTTCACTAATTGGCTGCGGCCATCATCGGGATTGGCAGGGCGCTCAATCAAGCCCGCCGTTTCCAGCCGTTTCAGCAGCTTGGTTAAACCGCCGCTGCTCATCAACAAGGCCTTGCACAGCGCTGTCGGGCTAACGCAGTGCGGCGACGGTTGGCGGCGCAGTGCCGCGAGCACATCAAACTCTGCTGGCAATAGGTTGTGGCTGGCTAGCTGCTCGCTGCCGGCACGCAAATAGTCATCGGCGCTTCGCAGCAGTCTCAATATCGAAGGTTGGCAATCTCTGTAGGCTTGGGGCCAGTTCTCGCGTTGCTGTTCACGCAGCTCGGCAATGCCTATGCGTCGGTCGTCCATCGCGTTGTTTCCGTCGTGTGGGAACAGAATTTTATCTTGCTAGAAAGATAGTTGCCAGTTACTCTGCTCGCTTGCCTAACTGGAGCCGTTATGAACTCGCGAGCGGTGTCGCTGCCCATCACCTTTCTGCTAGCGTCGATTTTTGCCTTGTCACCTCTGGCTATCGACCTGTATTTGCCGACAATTCCGGCTATCGCCCGGGACTTTTCTGTGCCGGTGCAGCAGCTGGCGATCACCGTAAGTCTGTATATTTTGGGCCTGAGCTTTGGACAGTTTTGCGGTGGGCCCCTCAGTGACTACTGGGGCCGCCGGCCGGTGTTATTTGGTGGTTTGGCGATCTTTTTTGTCGCCAGCTTAATTCTGGCCTTCGCTGAGAGCCTGGAGGTCTTTTGGTTTGCCCGGGTATTGCAGGCTGTCGGCGGTGGCTTTGCTTCGGTTGTGGTGCCGGCGATTATTCGCGATAACACGGAGGGGCAGGCGACTGCCAAACTGTTCGCACTGATCGCGTTGATTACGATTTTCGCGCCTGCCATCGCGCCGGCACTGGGCACCTTGCTTTATACGATGAGCGGCTGGCGAGCCGTTTTCGTTGCCCTGGCGGCTTACGCCTCCGTGGTGCTGCTGGCAACGTGGCGCTTCCTCCACGTTACCGACGCCTCAGCATTGCCGGGGCCCGCGCAGAGTTTGTTGCAGCGCTATCGTCATGTGTTGCGCCACCGCGTGGCCATGCGCTACGTGTTGGTACAAGGCCTGACTTTCGCGGTGATGATGACCTTCCTGGTCAATTCCGCTGTGGTGTATATGGAGCACTACGGGCAGAGCGAGGCGGTGTTTTCGATTCTGTTTGCGGCCAATATTGTTACCCTGGCGATCGCCAACCGGGTGAATAACTATCTGCTCAATACCTTGCCTGCGGCCAAAATACTCTATGGTGCGGTGATGCTGCAGGGGCTGGCGTGCCTCGGTTTGCTGCTTGTCACACCGTTTAACCCGCCCTTGTGGTTAGTGGTCGGGCTAATTGTGGTGAGTGTGGGTGCTCTGGGTGGGGTTATGGGCAATACCCAGGCCTGCTGTTTGCACTTTTTCCCCAAGCACAGCGGCATTGCTTCGGCGTTGCTGGGCAGTGGCCAGTATTTAATTGGCGCGCTTGTCAGCGCTCTGTCCACGCGTTTTGTCAGTGACCAGCTGTGGCCGATGACAATAACCATGGCGCTTTGCTCTGTGCTGGCGCTAATAGTCTTGCCGCGCCCCTCTCTCTACGCTCGCCAGGTGGAAGCGGATAGTTATGCAGAGGCTCACTAGGGCCTGTTAACAGGCCCTAACTGTTTTGGCATAGCTCGAGCCAGCGAATGATCCCCTCGCTGCGGTATTTTTGGCGGTGCAAAATGAAGTAGAAGTTGCGTCGCAGGTCCCGGCTCGGCGTGGGGAGAGCGATGATGCGGCCGCTATCTATGGCCGCTTCCAGTGAGACGCGTGACAGGCAGCCGATGCCCAGGCCGTTCTCGACCGCGCGTTTGATCGCTTCTGTATGTTGCAGCTCCAGGCCAATTGTCATGTTTGGCAGCAGATCGTGCATGGCGCGATCAAACGCTTGGCGTGTACCCGAACCCGGCTCGCGCAGTATCCACTGAGCCTTTACAAGGTCGTCGTCCGTCAGTGAGCTTTTCTTGGCAAGTGGGTGCAGCGGGCTGCAGAACACTTGCAGCTCGTCCTCTCGCCAGGGCGTTACCTCCAAGTCGGGGTGTTGGAACTCTCCTTCAATCAGCCCCATATCCAAATTAAAACTGAGTACCTGTTGGCCGATGGCCTCGGTGTTGGCGACATGCAGCTGCACGCTCGCGCTGGGGTGGCGTTGAATGAACTCCGCCATGATGTCCACGGCAAGGTAATTACCAATGGTCAGCGTAGCGCCAATTTTAATTTCACCAATGCAGTCATGCTGTTTAAAGGCGTGTTCTAAGGCCTGTGCCTGGTCGAGTAAAGATTCTGCTTGCGGCCTGAGGGCGCGGCCTAACTCATTGATTTGCAGTCGTTTACCGACGCGGTCAAACAATTGAATAGAAAACTGTTTCTCCAGATCTTTTAGTGCGCTGGACGCGGCGGACTGGGACATTGATAGCTGTTGGGCGGCGCGAGTGATGTTCTCGGTATGGGCGGCCGCGAGAAAGACTTCTAGCTGGCGAAGTGTGTAATGCATATCAATTGATCCGATTATTTAAATTCAAATAAGTTGTTTTACCGATATGTTAGCCGCGACGTACAGTAACTGCAAATTCAGTGGCAGCAGCCAAGTAGCACAGTATCAACGAGGTGAGCAATGAAGACGATAAGTTCTGAGCGAGTAACGAGCGTGCACCATTGGAATGATACGCTGTTCAGCTTTAAAACCAGCCGTGACCCCTCATTCAGATATAAAAACGGTCACTTCACAATGATCGGTTTACCGCAGGCCGGACGCCCGCTGATGCGTGCCTACAGCCTGGTGAGTGCTAACTACGAAGACGAGCTGGAGTTTTTCAGTATTAAGGTTCCCGATGGGCCGCTGACGTCGCAATTGCAAAAAATACGCGTGGGCGACGAGGTGCTGGTGAGCCGTAAACCGACCGGAACATTGATAGCAGACAATCTGTTGCCCGGGCGCAACTTATACCTGCTCTCTACGGGAACCGGTTTAGCGCCCTTCATGAGTCTGATTAAAGACCCGGAGCTCTACGAGCAGTACGATAAGGTGAT
Organism: Spongiibacter sp. C9W; assembly: GCF_057370015.1. Taxonomy (NCBI): domain Bacteria; kingdom Pseudomonadati; phylum Pseudomonadota; class Gammaproteobacteria; order Cellvibrionales; family Spongiibacteraceae; genus Spongiibacter; species Spongiibacter sp. C9W. The sequence continues at coordinate 1,971,643 of NZ_CM170672.1, read as the reverse complement.
TTTAACCCACGGCGTTCGTTACCAGAGCGAGCTGGCTTACCAAAAGCTGATTTGTGAAGAGCTGCCCGGCAACGAGTACTTTGGCGACCTGGTGCGCGAAAAGCTGTTGTATTACTCAACGGTAACCCGAGAGGCGTATCGCAACAATGGCCGCTTAACAGACTTAATACGCTGCGGAAAACTCATGTCCGATGTGGGTTTGCCGGCCCTGAATCCCGAACATGATCGCTTCATGTTGTGCGGCAGCCCGGCCATGCTAAAGGAGAGTACGCAGTTGCTCGACAGCCTGGGATTTCGCGAAACGCGCGCGGGCGACTACGGGCACTACGTGATTGAGCGGGCATTTGTTGAACACTGAGGCTGGGTGAGGCGTGGTCGCGGGATAAAAAAGTTGCCTCTGGCTGCTTTTTTATCCCGATATTGATGGCGAATGTGGAGTCGCGGCGCGGCTCTTGTTAAGTTACGGCTTTCTGTTTCTCTTAAGATAGCCGCATATGTTAAAGAAAATTCTTTTGGCACTCTTGGTGCTCGTCGGGGCGGCTGCCGCCGTATTTGTCTTTACTAAAAAGCCTGAACCTCTGGCGGCTGATTCGGCGTCGGCGCAGTGGTTGCAAGCCGGCCCCCAAGAAGTGACATTTTTTGATGTCACGCTTGTAGACGACACGCGGCCCATGCAGGCGAACGGCGATTTTTCCGGTAGCGATGAGCGCGAGCTGAAAACGCGTATATGGCTGCCCGAGGTGCTGCATGGTCGCGCACCGCTGGTGATATATAGCCACGGCTTTATGTCGGATCGAACCGGCGGCCGTTATTTGGCCGAGCATTTGGCCAGCCACGGTTATATTGTGGCGGCAATGGACTACCCGCTTACCAATTTTAATGCCCCTGGCGGCCCATTGGTAAAAGACGTGGTAAATCAGCCCGGAGATATCAGCTTCCTGATTGACCAATTCCTAAGCTGGAATGCCGAGCAGGGCAACCAGTTCTACCAGCATATTGACGACTCGCGTATTGCCGCTATTGGATTGTCGCTGGGCGGCATGACATCGACAATGGTCGCCTTTCATCCGCGTTTGCACGACCCCCGTGTCAGTGCGGCGGTATCGATTGCCGGCCCCAGCTACATGTTTGGCCCTGCTTTTTTCCAGAGCCGACCACTGCCTTTTATGATGGTAGCCTCGCCCATAGACCCGATGATCAGCTATCAGGATAATGCCGCCGATATTCCCCAGAGGGTGCCCGGTGCGACACTGGTTACCATTGATGGCGCTTCGCACACTGGCTTTGCCAGTTTGGCTCGTGCCCTGCGGTGGATGGACAACCCGGACAGTTTAGGCTGCCGACAAGTCAATCAAGGCTTAGAAAAAACCGAAGACGATGATTGGAGTCACGAATTAGGCAGCCTGGAAGAGGGCTTAATTTTTGCTGAGCAGCCCAAGCTGTGTACGCAGATGCCGCTGCCGACGGCGATGAACCCGATTCGTCAGCACTGGCTAAATACCCTGGCGATTTATGCATTCTTAGAATCACATTTCGCTTTAGGCCAGCAGCAGCGTGTGGCTGCTAAGCGTTTTCTTGGTGAGCAACTGCCGGCCGAGCAAACAGATGTCAGCGTACAGCTGCCATAACTCATATTGGGGCCTTTCATGAAAAAGGATATTTAATGACTCGTCCCCCTCGCTTTTTTTGCCGCGCGCGAGCCTTGCTCGCCGTATGTTTCTGCGGACTAACCTCTGCGGTGTTGGCGCAATCGTTAGTTCGTCCGCCGCTGGAATTTTTACCTGATGTGGATGCCGAGCCGGAGGCGGTATCGTCACTGTTGCGGGCCGAGCAAATGCAGCTGGCTAAGATGGATAGCTATCCCCGCGGTGGGCCCGATGCGATTGCCGGCGTGGGTGATTGGTGGCTGAGTAACGGTGTACTTTGCGCGGCGATAAGTGATGTAGAACACGATGCGGGCATCGTTAGCGGTGGTGGCAGCTTGGTCGATCTCGGTTACTGTGACCGGGACGATGACCAGTGGAGCTACGCCAATTTCCTGACGGGTTTGAGCAAAGACACCGCGATTCCCGTGCAGCGCATTCACGCCGAAATTCGTGATGGTGGTGCCGAAATCGTTACCCTGGGCCAGCGCGATGGCTTGCGTCAGATTGTTCGCTACCGTCTTGAGGAAGACAGTCAAACACTGAACGTGCAGGTAGAGATAAGCCGCTACGCCGAGGGGCCGGCACTGCGTTTGAGCGGTTTGTTTACTCTCTACTCGCAGCGGGCGCTGTCGCCCTTTAGCTATTCGAGCTATGCACCAGAGGCGACATTGGGCTTTGCACAAAAGCAGATAGATCGCCACGACACCGCTTCGTTGATCAATGGTCTCATGCCCGCAGACTGGAATATTCTGGTTGGCAGCGACGCCTATGAGGCCGGGGTCAGCTATGGCGTCCAGCTTGAGTCTGCTGAGCTGATTACTGCCAGTGGCACGCGACGCTCGCTGCCTACGTTCCTGGCAGTGTTTCCCGATTACAGCATGCACGGCTGGATGACGCGCCCGTTGTGGATGCAAAGTGAGCGCCTGAACTGGTTGTCGATGTTGCAGAATCGATTTATGGATATCGACAAAAAGGAGCGCTTGCTCGCCAATTTTAATGTGGTGGTAGGCAAGCGCAGCGACGTGGCATCGGTCACCGACCAGATCTATCGGGGTCCCGAGCTGCGCGGCTATAGCAGCCACCAAGCGGTGTCCTTTTCGGTGTGGGACCGGCATGAAAGAGCCGTAACGCAGGTGCGCCCTAATGCCGATGGTAGTTTTCGCGTGCGCCTGCCCGATCGTGCCCAGCGCGTCAGGGTTAGCGCAGTGACCCCCTGGGGGCAGCGCAAAGCGAGAGAGCTTTCGGTGGTGGATAGCCGCAATGACTCGGGACGTTGGGTGTTTACCCAAAATGGTGAACTCAGTTTGCCTCGCAATGTTGCCATGAGTTTGTATTTTTTCGGCGTGGATGGCACGGCCGACCCCGAGTTTGGCGACGACTTACTGGCGTTTTCTGAAGGGGGGATTGCCCTGCGCAATGAAGACCAGGGGAATCGCATTGACCTTGCCGGCGTTCCCTCTGACCCCGAGCATATTTCTCTGCCCGAGGGGCACTACCGCGTGCTGGTGGGGCGCGGAATTGAATATGACATCGAAGAATACCTGCTGACCGTTGTCGCCGGGCAGCGCAGTGAATTGCCTATTCGGCCGCCCCAGCGGGCGTGGTATAGCGAAGACTGGCGAAGCGCTGACTTACACGTTCACAGTGGCGCCAGCTTTGATTCCGTGCTGCCCCTGCAAGAGCGTCTGCGCAGCTTTGCCGCGCAGGGCGCCGAACTTCTGGTCGCTTCAGAGCACAATCGCATTGTCGATGGTCGCAATGCGGTGGCGGCGATGGGCTTGAACGGGGTGCTGCAGCTTGTAGTAGGCAGTGAGTTCACGGGTATGGCGCACACCGCCGAGGCGCCGTTCACAATCGGCCACAGTAATGCATTTCCCCTGCAGGCGCGGCCGGAGCAATACGCTGGGGGCATTCCCAAAATTGAAGGTAGGGCGCTGCGCGAATTGATTGCCGATGTTAAGCGTCGTGACCCAGGCGCACTGTTTCAGCTAAACCATCCACGGGCTGTCGCTCCGCTAGACACTGACTTGGCGTTTTTCGAGCACCTTTCTGTCGGGAAAGAGTACGATCCTGCACTGCCCTTGAATAGTGAGAACAATAACAGCCTGTTGAAGGTGGCCCCGGCCAGCGGTGCCCGCGATATTGATTTTGACTTGTTGGAAGTGCTCAACGGCAGTGAGTTTGCGGTGTATGAGGCAGTGCGTGACGACTGGTTCTCGCTGCTGAACCAGGGCGCCCGACGCGGTGCGACGGGAAATAGCGACTCCCATGGTCGTCGTCAGCACGCTGCGATCCCAAGAAATTATATTTATCTGCCGGAGTCCGGCGGCTTGCCCATCAGCGAGGCAGCGCTGGTGGAGGCGCTGTCAGAGGGGCGCAGCTTTATGACGACCGGCCCGTTCATGGCGCTCACCCTGCGAGAGGGTGACCAACAAGCGGGTATTGGCGATACCTTCGCGGGGCGTAGGGCAGAGCTACATGTGCAGCTGCGCTCGGCGCCCTGGGTCGAGCTGGAGCAGATGACAATCTGGGTAAACGGTCGCATATATCGTCAGCTGCCATGCCGGGCTAACGACCACAAAGTAATCGAGCTGGTGGTCGAGGAGGATGCCTGGGTAGTGGTTGAGGTAAGCGGGCCTGCGGGTGACCGTTACCGCCAGCTGTACCCCGGTTTGCATCCGCTGGCGCTGAGTAACCCCATTTACTTTGATGCCAATCGAGATGGAAAGTGGCGCGCACCGCTGAACTAGGACTACTATTTAATTGTCATAAGCCACAGTAATAATACTGGATGTGAATAGTGGCCCTTTTTTATTGGAAAGCTTGTGCCATTATCGAGTCAGAGTCTGTAGCAAAAACAGACATACCAAAGTGTTAGGGGGAAATATGATCCGTATTCAGAAGTCCATGCGCCTCGTTGCATGTATCACCGTCGCGCTATTTGTCACTGCGTGTAGCATCGACCCGTACACAGGGGAAGAAAAGGCCAGTAATACCGCTAAGGGTGCCGGCTGGGGTGCACTAGGGGGTGCGGTACTGGGGGCGGCAGTATCCAGTAAGAAAGACCGTAAAAAAGGTGCGTTGATCGGCGCTGCAGCCGGCGCTGCTGCGGGTGGTGGCTACGGTTATTACATGGACCGCCAGGAAGCCAAACTTCGTGCCCGCCTGGAAGGCACTGGCGTTGGCGTGCAGCGTGTGGGCGATACCATCAAATTGATTATGCCGGGCAATATCACCTTTGATACCGGTAGTTCCGTCATCATGAGTGGCTTCACCAGCGTATTGGACAGCGTCGCGTTAGTCGCTAAAGAGTTTGATAAAACGCTGATGCAAGTGAACGGTTACACAGATTCGACCGGTAGTTTTCAGACTAACCAGACACTGTCAGAACAGCGTGCAGGCAGCGTCGCGCGTTACTTTATGAACCAAGGTGTTGCGTCGAGCCGTATTCGCGCAACAGGTTATGGTCCTCGCGACCCAATTGCGGACAACAGCACAGCCTCCGGGCGTGCTCAAAACCGGCGTGTAGAGATTGAACTGCTGCCCATGCAGCAATAAGTCACTACTCTTCTGCTTGGGGCGCCGCTCGGCGTCCCTTCTCTTTTCAAGGCAAATTCCGTGAATAAATTCTTTGTTGCTGCCATTGCGCTGCTGTTGAGTGCCTGTGCAAGTTTTAGCCCTATTACCAAGCCAGAAGTGGCGATAACCCGCATTAATGTTGGTGCGTCCAACGGCCTTCAGCAGCAATTGCTGGTGGGCTTGCAGCTGGATAACCCAAATGGCTTTGAGCTGAATTTGGGACGGCTGCGTTATGAAATGCACCTGGCTGGCAGCAAGCTGGCATCGGGCAGCTTTAATGAAGAAGTGCGGGTGCCAGCGAATGGCCAGAGCAATATTGAGGTGCCAGTGGGTATTAACCTGCTCAGTGGCATTGGCTTACTGCGCAATTTGCTGAGTAACGTTGGTGCCGACCTGGATTATGAGCTCAAGTTGAGTGCAGATGTGGGCAACTTTGGCCTGGGGGATATGACGGTCGTCAAGAAGGGCGTTGTCGGTATCAATGGCCGAGCAACGCCTTAGTTGCAGTGCTATGCCCGGCGTGCGGCCTTGCTGCCGCTGTCGCTCAAGCTGTCGTGCAGTGCAATCAACTGCTGCGTGAGTTTGTGGGAGGGGGCAAGGTGCACAAGCGGCAATTGTCGGTTGCGCGATTCCTTCATTTTTACAGAGCTGCTCAGGTATTGTTCGAAAACAGGCAGCTCGTTAGCGCGCAGACTGTCTACCAACTGAGCGGGCAAGCTCGCCTGGGCCTGAAACTGATTGACCACAATACCTTCTAAATGCAGCCCGGGGTTGTGGTCTTCGCGAATCTCCTCCACGGTTTCCAGTAAGCCCATCAGTGCGCCCTGCGAAAAGCTATCGCAGTCAAAGGGGATGACCAGGCTGTCGGCGGCAATCAGGGCTGAGCGGCTGTAAAAATTCAATGCGGGTGGCGTATCGATATAGATATGCTCATATTCTTTTTCCAGCTCGCGCAGGGCATCGCGGAGTTTGTAGATTTTGTGTCGGCTCTCGAGTTCGCGCTCGATCACGGCTAACTCGGGGCTTGACGGCATCAAGTAGAGATTGTCGAATTCGGTTTCGTATACGCAGTCACCCGCGTCTTTGCTCTTGCCAAAAAGAGCCAGCTTTTGCTTAAAAAAGCTGGCGGCATTGTCGTCGAGGTCGCGAAACTGTTCACCGACGAGGTACTCGCTGCTGTTGCCTTGGATGTCCAAGTCGATCAGCAGGGTTTTAAAGCCTTTCCAGGCGCTGATAGCTGCCAGGTTGCAGCTGATACTTGTTTTGCCCACGCCACCTTTTTGGTTAAAGATAACCCGCTTCATTGACTCGCCCTATTGCACATTGTTCGAAGTGGATAATGCTAGCAGTTCCGCGGGTTGTGGGCTATGGCTGATGACTTAGACTGCGGTAGATTTACGCTCATTCAGCCACGCCGACGTTCGGCCTAGGCCAAGTAGCAGCACGGTGATGTAACCCAGCGCCAGGTTGTTGGAGTAATCGCGGTGCAACTCTTTGCGGAAGATGAGGCATTCACAGAAGTGAGCGGCTAAAAGGCCGTAGCCGACCCAATTGATCCAGTGGCTGCTGTCGCCAGCCAAGGGTTGGAAAAAGTTGATCACGAAAGCCAGCCAAAATACCAGTGTGGCAATGTTCATTATACGGAGTCCCATGGGCACCTCTTGTTGTTATTACTTTGCGGATAATTGTTGGCCACGCATAATGCGATATTCGTAGTATTGCTGCAATCACTAGCCAGGAGTTGATGGATGTATACAGGCATTGTTCAGGGCGCCTTCCCCCTGTGTGGTTTGATCGATGAGCCGGGTTTGCGACGCCTGGCTGTGGATCTGCCCGAGTCTCTGCAAGATGAACTGAGCATTGGTGCCAGTATTGCGCTAGATGGCGTATGTATGACGGTCACTCGCATTGATGGGCCGACAGTGCACTTTGACGCGATGCAGGAAACGCTGTCGCTCACCACGCTGGGGCAGCTAAAAATGGGTGACAGCGTCAATGTTGAGCGTTCCGCTAAGCAGGGGGCGGAAATCGGCGGTCATCTGATTTCCGGCCATATTGATGGACGGGCCAAAGTCTGTGAGGTGCAGCGTTCTGAAAACAATGTGAGTTTGTTTTTCCAGTTGCCCGAGGCCTTGTGTAAATATGTGTTTCACAAGGGCTTTATTGGCTTGCACGGTTGCAGCCTGACCGTGGCGAGCGTGGATAAAGAGCGCGGTATTTTTTCCGTCTGTTTGATTCCGGAAACGCTTCGCAGTACTAATTTAAGTGCACTGGTGGTGGGCAGCGAAGTGAATATCGAGGTGGATCGTCAGACCCAGGTTATTGTCGACACGGTGGAAAGGGTGTTGGCAGAGCAGGGCGTAAACCGGGAGTAAAAACGGCGCCTTGAAGGCGCCGTTGTTTCGGGGCTTTTACGCGTCTGGCATCAAGCTATTGATGCGATCCAGCGCGTCGACGTACTCGTTGATCAGGCGGAACACCACATTGCGGGTGGACTCGACCTCGTTGATTTGCCCGACGACCTGTCCTACCGGGTTGAAGGCAACTTTTTGACATTCGCCCACTGCGGCATATTTGGCGGTGCGACGAATGCCGTCGCCGGTAACCAAGCCTTGCAGCGGCATGCCCAGCGGCTCAGGGTTGCCGGGGGTCGACCACGCATCGGTCCAATCATTCTTGAGCATTCGGCAGGGCTTTCCGGTCCAGGAGCGTGAGCGCACAGTGTCTTCACTGGTTGCTTTTAGCAATGACTCTTTCTGTGCAGGTTCGGCATGCGCCTCTTCAACGGTCAGCCACAGTGAGCCGCTCCATGCACCAGCGCAGCCCATTGCCATCGCCGCCAGCATTTGTTCGCCGCTACCAATGCCGCCAGCAGCCAGTACGGGAATTTCGCCCGCCGCTTTTACGGCCTGTGGCCAGAATACGATAGAGCCAACATCACCAGTGTGGCCGCCACCTTCGCCGCCCTGGGCAACGATAAAGTCCAGACCCGCTTCGCGGTGAGCTTTTACCTGCTTAACTTTGCCGCACAGTGCGCCAACCAGGCGGCCGCTGTCTTGAATCATTTTGACCTTGTCAGCCGGTGGTGTGCCGAGGGCGTTCGCGATCAGTTTACACTTAGGGCGTGTGAGGGCTTCTTTGAGCAGTGGAGTGGCTGTGGCTTCTGTCCAGCCAAGCAGGCCCATACCCTTGCTACCGTCTGGCCACTCGGGAACGCCGTGGTCGGCCAACAGCTTCTGTGCGAACTCCACGTGTTCCTCGGGCACCATATCCCAGAGCTGCTTTTCCAGCTCTTCGGGGCTCATATCGCCCATGCCTTCATATTTTTGCGGAATAACGATGTCCACGCCGTAGGGCAGGTCACCAATGTGGGCGTCGATCCAGTCAAGTTCTTCTTTTAGTTCTTCGGGCGAAAAGCCAACCGCGCCAAGTACACCGATACCGCCGGCTTTACTTACGGCCACCACCACGTCACGGCAGTGAGTGAATGCGAAGATTGGGTACTCGATACCCAGTTTTTTACATAGTTCGGTTTGCATTACCTAAGCCTCTGAATCAGGGCAACACCCGCTGGCGTGCCGTTCGATGAATACGCGCTACAGTATTGCCAAGGCCGTGGGGGGCAACAATGGCGTAAGTTATCATTGCCCAGTGACGAAAAAGATCAGTGGCTTGCCCTGATGACGCTTGTTTTCGCATGGCCGGGGGGGTAACAATAAGGGCTTCGATCCAACCCTGGAAAATGACCGTACTATGGATAATTGCCTTTCTGCAGGTGCGCGTCTATTGCTGCTCAAGCGCCGGCATCGCGCCTTAGACGAAGAAATTTCGTTGTTGGCGTCGAACCCTTGGCAAAATCAGTTGCTATTGCAGCGCCTAAAAAAAGAAAAACTACGTATTAAAGACACGATCGAACGCCTGCACAGCGAGATGATTCCCGATATTGACGCCTAGTGTTTGTGAGATATATCTCACAACACGGGCTGGTGATAACGCCTGTTGACCCAACGTCGAGCCTGCTCTAATAGCAGTCGTCAGGAAGACTAAGGCATTCAACGGATTGGATGCGACAGTGGAAGTCGAATTTTCAGAAAGCCGGCGCTTGCGCCGGCTTTTTGGTTTCTGGCGTATACTCCTTAATTGCCGTCGCGGCGATCACCTTCTACACTGCCCGCCTCATTTTCTGCATTGACGCTAGCCCAATGTCCGACCGAAACTTTGACGGAATTGCCCAACGCTTTCAGCGCAATATCTATGGCAATCCGAAAGGCCAACTTCGCCTGGCAATTTGCCGCCGAGAGCTCGAGGAAAAGCTACCAGCGCTTTTTGGTGGTGAGCCGGTAAGCATTTGGGACGCCGGCGGTGGATTAGGGCAAATGGCCGAGGTCTTTCTCGAGCAGGGGCACCCGCTTGAGCTCAATGATATTTCACAGGAGATGCTCGATCTGGCAGGGGAGCGTCTATCTTCATACTGCCGCTCAGGGCAGTTGTCGTTGTCCCATGCGCCTATTCAAGGTATGGCCGCTCAGGGGCAGTTTCAGTTGGTGATCTGTCATGCCGTGCTGGAGTGGGTGGCAGATATGGAGCAAGTGCTACGCCACCTCGCTGCAGGTATAAAAGAGGGTGGCCACCTGTCGCTGATGTTCTATAACCTCAATGCATTGGTATTGGGTAATATGATTAAGGGCAATTTATACAAACTGCGTGACGAGGATTTTGCCGGACACCCCGGAGGTTTAACGCCGCCATCGCCCCGCCGGCCGCAGGATGTTGAGGCGGCGCTTTCCGCGGTGGGCCTTGAGGTGGTATCGCGCCGAGGGGTTCGCATTAGCCATGACCTAATGTCCAGACAATTACGCCGCGAGCGCAGCGTTGACGACATGCTTGAAATCGACTGGCAGTACGGTGCTCAGGAGCCGTTTTGGGCCTTGGGGCGTTATGTTCACTTGTTGTGCCGCCACAAGAGCGGGGCGGTCTAGTTGGCAATTCGAACTGCGGCACCTGAGAATGCGTGGGTGTTACGTTCTGGTAGGGGCGTTAAGGTGTGGCGGGGAATTGACTGCCCGCCGATGTGGCGGGCGGCATTTCGTCGCGATGATGATGGACTGGCGACGGTTTGTACTCAGCTGCCGGCGTTGGAGGTGGTATGCCTGCAGTAGCTAGCGTTTACAGCGCGATTAAACAGGCAATAAGCCCCGCTGCGACAATGCTGATAAAGCTCACGCGAGCAGTGATGTCAGCATAAATTTCTGCATTGTTCATTTCAGTTGCAGTGATCGCTTTCATAGTGTGATCCTCTCGGTTTTGCTGCTGTGGTTTTTACAGTGCAACGATGCTGGCAATAAAGCCGGCGGCAATGATGCTGGCCAGTGCAAGACGGGCTGCGATATCCGTTACCACTTCTGCTTTGTTGATCTCGTTGATAGTCAATGTATGAGCCATGTTGTTTCTCCTGTGAATGTCTTGATGACAGGGTCAGTATAGGGAGAAAGCGGCTTAACAGGGGTTACAGGGAGGAGGGGAGTCGGCGTCGTGTGTGTGGCCTAAGGTGGCGAAAATTAAGCTTATGAATGCTAGATAATTTCAATAAAATCAGTGTGTTAAATGAATTCTAAGCAAAAGTTCATCATTTGTTTAAGCCCCTGCCATCATGTCGCGGGGGTTAAATTGCTGTAATAGATGGGAAACGGCGGTGTTACCGCTTCCCATGCAAGCAATTTACTGCCGGGGAGCGAGGGGCGTGCGCCGGGTATCTGCTCGCGGTGTCCGGGGGCCTAAGCGTTTGCTCAGCAGCCCGAGCACTCGCTCTGCCGTGTGACGATAGGCGGTGAGCTTGCCGCCGTATACCGACAGAATTTTCGGGCTATTTTCGTCGTCACACATTAGGAATGTGTCGCGCAGGCGTTTGTTGGCACTGTCATCCGAGCGCGGTAGAACGCGCAGCCCTGCCCATGCGTCGATAAGCGCGGGTTTCTCACCCGGGAAAAAGTGGCTGAGCGTATCTTGAAGGTAGGTGATTTCATCGTTGCTTGGCGCGATATTATCTGGGCCATCGCGGTGAATGATCTCGGTGGTGCCAACCAGTGTATGCTCGCCCCAGGGCATGGCAAAAACGGCGCGCCGGTCGCTGGGAGCCTCCATGTAGTAGACGCCGCGCCCGAGGCGTTTATCGACCACAATATGGCTGCCGCGCACAAGTTCGATCTCCTCGGTCATCGCTGCGTTTTCGATGCGCTGCGACGTTTGATTTACCCAAGGGCCGGTGGCATTAACCAGGCTTTTGCAATGGCAGCGGCGCTCACCGTCAGCCGTGTTGAAGGTCAGCGAATAGCCATCTTCGTTCTTTTTGGCTTCTAACAGCTCCCAGCCCGTGAAAGTTTGCGCGCCCAGTTGCGCGGCGGAGTCGACAACAGCCTCGGTTAGCAGCCGGTCGTCGGTTTGACCGTCCCAGTACTGGAATACCGCCTGCAGGCCGTTGGTATCCAGACCATCAAGGTTGTGCCACTCTTCTTTCTTCAATTTGCGGAAATGCCCCAGTGGGCCACCGCCACTCAACAAGTAGTAGAGCGTTAAGCCGGCGCGAATTTGCCAGGGGCGGCGCGAGGTATTTTTATAAATAGGAATATAAAAGGGTACCGGGCGAACAAGCTCTGGCGCGTTGCGCAGCAGCTGGGCGCGTTCGCGCAGGCTGTGGAACACCAGGGAGAATTGCGCCGTTTCCAGATAGCGCAGACCGCCATGAATTAATTTGCTTGAGCGCTGAGAGGTGCCTGCCGCCCAGGTTGCGCGCTCGAAAATACAGCTGTCGTAGCCCGCTGCCGCTGCGGCTTGGGCAATGCCTGCGCCCTGAACGCCGCCGCCAATGATGGCAACTTCGGTGTGGATATCGTTAGACAAGGTGGAGCTCCTGTAATACTTCGCCAATATTAAAACTTTCTATTCCGGCGGCTCCGCGTTCGAACCAGTCGCGGGCCTCCAGGGCGCTGCCTACCTCATAGATCAGCAGCGGTAGCGGCAGGGTGCGCAGATCGGTCTCTACGGGGACGCAGTTGCGGTCCATAAACACGATTTCAGGCGTCAATTCAGCCAGCGACGCCAGCTGCCAGTCCGGCCAGTAGTCGAAAACCGCGCCGCACCGCTGCCAGCCGTTGTTCTTGGCAACCAGCAGGGCGTCGAGCTCAAAGCTGATGAGCACGCAGCGGTGTTGGTAGCCCTGTAGGGCTTGCGTGACCGCACTGACCATGGCGTTTGCGCCAAACTGGGCGAGACTTTCCCCTTTCAGCTCGACATAAATATCTACCGACGGGTAGTCGTCGAGTAAACCGGTCACCGCCTGGAGGGGGCTGAGCGGCGTGCCTCTGAACTGGTCTCCAAAGCGCTCGGGCTCGTAGGCTGACATCGTTGCAAGTTCGGCCGCCGTATAGTCCCAGATCATGCCGGGTTGTTGGCACAAACGTGTTAACGCTGGGTCGTGGAAGATAAACGGTGTACCGTCAGCACTGAGCTGCACATCTAGCTCGAGCTTAACCGCGCCCACGCGAGCCGCTTCGCGCAGTGCCAGCAAGGTGTTTTCTGGGAAATGCTGTCGCCAGCCACGGTGGGCGACAAAATTTTCGATCTGCATAGGGTTTTTCCTGCCAAGGGGGCAACTTTAGCTGTTACGTCTTACAGGAAAAAGATGGTTGATGCACAATAGCCAACTATTTGCTTTATTGCTTGAGAAATTGCGCGGTTATGACGCGTTCAGGGGAGGGATATGCTGGGAACGTCGGTTAAAAAGCTACTTAGTGGTAGCGTAGAGCTGGGTGCAACGGTCGAGATAAAGGGGTGGTTGCGCAGTCGTCGTGACTCCAAGGGTGGCTTCTCTTTCTTGGCGGTGAACGACGGCTCGACCCAGCACGCCTTGCAGGTGGTGGCGCCGGGCGAGTTGGCTAATTACCAGTCGGATGTGCAGCGCTTAACGGCCGGCTGTTCGCTGCGCGTTGTCGGTACGCTAGTCGCCTCTCAGGGTAAAGGACAGAGCGTGGAAATTCAGGCGGAGGAGATCGAGGTCTACGGCTGGGTCGACGACCCCGACACTTACCCTATCGCCAAAAAGCGTCACAGTTTTGAATACCTGCGTGGGGTGGCGCACCTGCGCCCACGTACCAATACCTTTGGCGCGATCACGCGTGTGCGCACGGTGCTGGCCAATGCGGTGCACCGCTACTTCTTTGAGCGCGACTTTCAGTGGATTAATACGCCGCTGATCACGGCCAGCGACTGTGAGGGCGCCGGAGAAATGTTTCGTGTCAGCACGCTTGATTTGCAAAACCTGCCTCGCGATGACCACGGCGCCGTCGACTTCAGCCAGGACTTCTTTGGCCGGGAGGCATTTCTTACCGTATCGGGGCAGCTGAATGCCGAGGCGTACTGCCTGGCGATGAGCAAGGTATATACCTTTGGGCCGACCTTTCGCGCGGAAAACTCAAATACCAGCCGGCACCTGGCTGAGTTTTGGATGGTTGAGCCGGAGGTGGCCTTTGCTAACCTTGACGACGATGCCGCCTTGGCAGAAGATTTTTTGCGCTACCTGATTAAGCAGGTGCTGGAGCACTGCGAAGACGACTTGGCCTTCTTTAATCAGTATATCGACGACACGGTGCTGTCGCGCTTGCAGGCGGTGTCTGAGCGTGAGTTTGCGCGCATGGATTACACCGAGGCGGTGAAAATACTCACATCAGCGAAGGCCTCTTTTGACTACCCGGTGGAATGGGGGCGAGACCTGCAATCCGAGCACGAGCGCTATCTTTGTGAGCAACATGTGGGTGGGCCGCTAATCGTCAGTAACTACCCAAAAGATATTAAAGCGTTTTACATGCGCCTGAATGACGATGGCAGAACGGTAGCTGCCATGGATGTACTGGCACCGGGCATTGGTGAAATTATCGGCGGCAGCCAGCGTGAGGAGCGCCTGGATGTTCTCGATCAACGCATGAAGGATCAACAGTTGGAAGGGTTGGAGTGGTATCGTGACCTGCGCCGCTACGGTACCGTGCCTCACGCTGGCTTCGGCCTGGGTTTTGAGCGGCTGTTGAATTACATCACCGGCATGGACAATATCCGCGATGCGATTCCCTTCCCCCGCGTACCGAGGCACGCGGAGTTTTAAGGGGCGTCACTCGCGCTGGTGCTCAGACGAGTGTGAACAGTAACTTGCGCTGGAAGGGGTCGATCTCGGCCACTTTCACCGTAACTGCCTGCTCCAGTTGATAGTTTTGCTGATCGTTATAAAGGCGCAGGGTGTCGGCGTCGAAACTGAGCTTTTCCGGAATCGATCGAGCCTCAACGAAGCCGCTGATACCGCTATCGTGGAGCTCGACGGTAAAGCCGCCGCCATTGAGGTGGGCAATGTGGCCCGCGTAGGTCTGCTCCGAGGGCTGTTTGGCCAGATACTGGTACTGTAGCCATTGTTCCATTTGCCGGCTGGCTTGGCGCACATTGCGCAGCGTTTCTTGCAGTTGAGCAATGGCATCGTCGCTCAAGTCGCCGCCGCTGGTGTTGTCCAGGCAGGCGCGAATGCAGCGCTGCACAACCAAGTCGTTGTATTTACGCAGCGGCGAGGTGAAGGTGCTGTAGCAATCGAAGCCCAGGCCAAAATGTGGGCGTGGTTCGGCGCTGAGCTCCCCCGGCTGAAGCATGCGAGCCATAATGCTGCGCAGCGGCAGTGGGCTATCTGCCTTAGACGCGGCGCTCAATACTCGCCGGTAGCCGTCGAGTTCCTGAACCGGCGCGTCGCTATATTCTGGCAGGGCGTGGTCGACCAGCTTGCCGATACTCTCGAGGCGTTCTTCTCTGAATCCGGCGTGACCATTGTATAAAGCACGGTCGGTGCCGCGCTTTTCGCGCAGCCATAATGCGGCGCTGCGGTTGGCGGCGAGCATGCATTCTTCTACCAAGCGGTGGGCGTCATTGCGATCCTGGCGGACGATGGCAGTGATGCGACCCTGCTCGTCCAAGTCATAGTGAAAATCTGCTTGCTCAGGCATGATCAGGGCATTTTCTTCACGCCACTTGCGCAACGCCCCGCAGGCTTGATGTAGCGCCTCAATGCTGGCGTGAGGCAGTTGAGGGCCCCCTGCCAAGTGGGAGGCGACGTCGTCATAGCTAAGTTTTGCGCGGGAGCGAATCAGGGCTTCTGAGAAAGCAATATCTTTGATTTCGCCGCTTTGGCTAATTTGCATGCTACAAACCAGGGCGGCGCGCTCAACATCTTCTGCCAGTGAGCAGAGGTCTTGGCTGATGCGCTCGGGCAGCATGGGCTGAGTACACCCTGGTAGATAGACCGTACTTGCGCGCTGCTGGGCGGCGCGATCCAATTCGCTGCCTGCTTCAATGTAAGCGCCGGGGTCGGCTACCGCGACTTGCAGCGTCCAGCCGGCGTCGTTGGCCTCTGCGTAGATCGCATCGTCGATATCTCGCGTGCTGGCAGAATCAATTGTTACAAAGGGTGTGTCGCGCAGGTCCTCACGTTGGTCTGCGCGGCTGTCGATGAGCTCTTCCTCGGCGGGCCACCCAAAAGGCAGCTCAAATTTGCACAGGGTATACTTGCCCTCTACACCAGCGTCTTCGGGGCTGCCGATTTTACTCAGCACTTTTACTTGAGATTTGCCATCTTTCCAGGGGTGGCGATGGACTTTGCAGTGCAGGTAATCCCCCGGTTGCGCTTTTTTGCGCTCAGAAGGCGGGATGAAGAGCAGTTTATTAAAGCGGGGCAGGTCGGGCTCCACAAAGTGCCCTTGCCCACGAACGATGTATCGGCCTGTAAAACTTGTCAGAGGGCTATTGACCAGTTTCTCCAGCTCGCCCTTAAACTTGCCCTTGTCATCGGTCAACACATTGACCTGTACCCGGTCGCCGGGAAATACGCGCAGCATCTCGTCGGGGGGGAGAAACACATCTCGACCATCATCCAGGCGCACAAAGCCGAAGCGGCGCTGGCTGCCGCGTACCTCGCCTTCGCCCTGATCCTTACTTTCAATGATGTCGGTTTTCAGCTGCTTTAGCTGTTGCAGGGCGTTTTGGTCGAGCATGGTGTTGAGATACCTTGGCTTTCGGTCTGAGAAAGGGGCGATAGGGTAGCGGAAAACCTCCGCCGCGTCTTGCTCGCCGAGGTTATGGGCGCATTGGGCACCAGATTTAGTTGACATCACCGCGGTAGCTTTTAATATTCAAGACAGCATGTCCTTCTTGGAGCAGCCGTTTGCCCCATTCCGACAAGGCCCGATGGGCCATCAGTTGTAGGCTTGGTAGCCGCTATGCGGGGGCAGCCATGCCGCCGTCTTCTCTTCCTCAAAACATCCTCACCACGTTGCTCGTCGCGCAACTGAGCAACGGTCCGATTTGTTTCTTGCAGCCAGTAGAGAGCCCCTGATGGAAAAAATCTTTGTTCTGGATACCAATGTTCTATTGCATGACCCGATGGCCCTGAGTGCTTTCCATGAGCACCGTGTGGTCGTGCCGATGACGGTGCTCGAAGAGCTTGATCACATTAAGGACCGGCGTGACAAGGACGTAAGCCGTGAGGCGCGCATTGCGATCAATGCGATTGATAAAATTCTATTCAAAGCCAGCCCCAAGCAGATTCAGGAGGGGGTGCCGATCCCGGCGGCGCGTGAAGGCGAGGCTGCGGGCTCCCTGGCGATCTTTCCCGATCAACTAATCAGTCACGATACCGAGGCTCCCTACCTGGATGGCAGCCAACAGCAGGCGAACGACAACCGTATTATTAACGTTGCCTTGCACTTACAGGTGAAAAACCCAAAGGCCTACGTTTGTTTGGTAACCAAAGACATCAACATGCGTTTGAAGGCCAAGGGGTCAGGGCTGGAAAATGTTGAGGACTACCGGCGGGATCGGGTGCTGGATGATATCCAGTATATGGCGAAGGGCTATGAACACCTGGCCGGGCGATTCTGGGACCAGGTCGACAGTGTGGAAACCCTGCGGGAGGGGCCGCAAACCCTGCATGTTTTAAGCAGGTCGGTGCTTCCCCATGTGCATATCAACCAGTTCATCTACGATGACAGCGGCTTTGCCGGTTTGGTGAGAGCGGTAGATGATGACCGGGTTGAGTTATTGGATCTGTGCCCTGAGCAGTTAATGCACCAAAGCCTGTGGGGCCTCACGCCGCGTAACATGGAACAGGCGATGGCATTTTTTCTCATTGCCCAGGCGGATATTGATATGACCGTGCTCACCGGTCCAGCGGGCTCGGGTAAAACCCTAATCGCACTGGCCTATGGCTTGCACGCGATACTTGAAGAAAAGCGTTATGATAAGTTGATTGTGGCGCGATCGACGCCGCCAATTGCCGAAGATATCGGCTTCTTGCCTGGCACCGAGGAAGAAAAAATGGCGCCGTGGTTGGCCGCCTTTGATGACAACCTCGAGGTGTTACACGGGGGGGATGAGTCGCCCTACAGCAGCATCGAGTATGTTAAAGACAAGGCCAATATACAGTTTAAGTCACTAAACTTTATGCGCGGTCGCTCTTTCAACAACGCCTATATTGTCATCGATGAGGCGCAGGGCTTAACCCAGTTTCAGCTTAAGTCGATTATCACTCGGGTGGGGGTTAACTCGAAGATCGTGGTGCTGGGAAACCTGGCGCAAATCGACAACAAATATATTTCGCCGCTTACTTCCGGGCTAACTTACTTAGTCGAGAAAAGTAAGCACTTCGCCCACGCCGGGGTGATGCATGTAAATGGCATAGAACGATCTAGGTTAGCGGCGTTTGCTGAAGAAAATTTGTAGGGCTCGCCTCGCCGTCTGTCAATAGGGTGAATCCGCGGTAGTCGCTGCACTGTGCCTTTATTAATGTTGGGGTATGAAACTCGGCGTTAAATTGGAGGGAGTGCGGCCATGATTGAAGAAAAGCGTGTTGGTGCGGAACCTGTGCCTCACAACCTTTCTGAGCTGCTTACTGAGCTGCAGCGAACGTCACTGCGTCGTATTGAAAACTTTGGCTGGCAGATCAAGTTTATTCGTCGTCCCCGTTTTCAGCCGCCCGTTGTTGTTGTTGAAAATACGACAGGAATGAACATTGGCATTCTGGAGGAAGATGGCGGCGTTAATCTCCGTCCGGCCATCTCCTTGAGAGACTGATTTCGCTAGTCTTTGCTTGGGTCGACGAGTGTGACGACTTGCTCATCTGGGTCGCGGCTGGCATTTGCCGCCCGCAACTCTGCGAGATAGCCTTCCCATAAGGTTTGATGATTTTCGCCGAGTTCTCGCAAGTAGCGCCAAGAGTAAATTCCGCTGTCGTGCCCGTCATCGAACACCAGCTGAATCGCATAGTTCCCGACGGCAATAATATCGCGGATCTCCACATTCAATTTGCCAGTTTGCAATACCTCCTGGCCGCGCCCGTGGCCGCGTACCTCCGCCGAGGGTGAGAAGACACGCAAAAATTCGCAGCTAAGCTGGTAGTGACTGCCGTCGGCGTAGCGGAGCTCCAGCAGGCGTGATTTCTTGTGTAGCTTAATTTGCTGGGGCGGCATATCTGTTTGATTCATATGGGGATTTCCAGTTTCTCAGGCGACATCATAGCTGAGCGTTGGCGCGCTGTAGAGTGCAAATTTGAAGAATCTAAGTCGCTACCGCTCTGCGTAACAAAGTTGGCGGCCTAAAACGGTGCCGGCGGCGCGCGTTTATTGTACAATGCGCGGCTTTTCTTAGCCTGTATCTGCCTTGCGGGGGTTCTATGTTTAACAAAGAGATGACGATAGCTGGTTTCGACGACGATATTTGGTCTGCAATCCAGGAAGAAGAGGTTCGTCAGGAAGAGCACATCGAGCTGATTGCTTCCGAGAACTACACCAGCCCCCGCGTAATGCAAGCTCAGGGTACGGCGCTGACCAATAAATACGCCGAGGGCTATCCTGGCAAGCGCTACTACGGCGGTTGTGAGTATGTAGATAAAGCCGAGTCTCTGGCCATTGAGCGCGCCAAGGCATTGTTTGGTGCTGACTACGCAAATGTTCAGCCTCACTCGGGCTCACAGGCAAATGCAGCAGTATATCAAGCGTTGGTACTGCCAGGTGAGACAGTGCTGGGTATGAGCCTGGATGCGGGTGGTCACTTGACCCACGGCGCCAAGCCAAACTTTTCTGGCAAAACCTATCATGCTGTGCAGTATGGCCTGAACAACGACACGGGCGAAATCGATTACGCACAAGTAGAGGCCTTGGCTCTAGAGCATAAGCCCAAAATGATTGTGGCGGGCTTCTCCGCGTACTCGGGCATTGTCGATTGGGCGAAATTCCGTGAAATCGCCGACAAAGTGGGCGCCTACCTGATGGTTGATATGGCTCACGTGGCGGGTCTGGTCGCGGCGGGCATCTACCCCAACCCAATGCCTTTTGCCGACGTGGTAACCACCACGACTCACAAAACCCTCCGTGGTCCGCGTGGCGGTTTGATCCTGGCAAAAGCCAACGAAGAAATTGAGAAGAAGCTGAACTCTGCCGTTTTCCCAGGTGGCCAGGGTGGTCCGCTGATGCATGTGATTGCCGCTAAAGCGGTGAGCTTTAAAGAGGCAATGAGCCCTGAGTACGTCGACTACCAAAAGCAGGTGGTTGCCAATGCAAAAGCGATGGCCAAGACCTTTATTGATCGCGGTATCAATATTGTTTCAGGCGGTACCGAGAACCACCTGATGTTAGTGGATCTGATCGGCAAGCCTTACACCGGCAAAGACGCTGATGCAGCGCTAGGGGCAGCTAACATCACCGTGAACAAAAACGCGGTTCCTAACGATCCACGTTCACCGTTCATCACCAGTGGTCTGCGCGTAGGTACGCCGGCAGTGACAACTCGCGGCTTCAAAGAAGCAGAGTGTATCGATCTGGCCAACTGGATGTGCGATGTATTGGAAGCGCTCGAGTCTGGTGATGCCAGCGCAAAAATTGAAGAAGTGAAAGCGAAGGTGCTTGAAGTCTGTAAGCGCTATCCTGTTTACGCTTAATGTAAAATGGGTTGAAGAGCCGGGCATTGCCCGGCTTTTTTTTGCCTGTGAATTCTCTCCATTCCCCTCTAAAATGAATCTCGAGTGTTGCTTTGAATTGGTCGGCTTGTTAAGCGCCTGAGATGCAACAGTCGGGCAGGAACTCGAAATACGTCGGCACTTAATTTGGACTGTGTCGATGTGTATTACTCGTGGATATTGGAGTGCTTAATGAAGAAGAAAATAATAGGTGTGACTTGTGCCGTGCTAATGACGGCGTGTGCAAGCACCGAGCAGGCAGCAGATACGCAGCAGTCACAACAAGGTGCGGGTGGACTCCCCCAGTGGGTGATGAACCCTTACATTGACGATGGTTTTGCCAGTGCTCAGTGTGTGCCGTATTCCAGTAATATGTCGATCGATCGCCAGCTTGCCGTTGCCAATGCGCGGACGGATTTAGCCCAGCAGCTCGAAACGAAAGTTGCCGTATTGGACAAGGTATTTCGCGAGCGCACGGATGTGTCCAGTGGTGTATCCAGCGGCTCAACCTTCTCGTCGGTGGCAAAGCAACTTACCCAACAGACGTTGATCGGCACTCGAGCAGAGCGTGTGGAGTTTGTTGAAATCGACGGGAAGAAAAACCTTTGTGTACTGGTGACGATGGGGCGCGATAAAACCCTGGCACTGTTTGATAACATGTTGGCCGCGAGTGAGCGCCAGGTGCAGCCAGATACCCGTGAAGTGCTTTTGCAGCAATTTAAGGGCGCACAAGCTCAGCAGGAGCTGAACGAAGAAATGGCGCGCTAATAGGTTGCGTAAATGCTATGTGTCGCCGACGCCGCGGCCTCAAGCGCACAAAAAAGCCCGCCATTGGCGGGCTTTTTTGTGGCTGTAATAGTATTGCTAACTAGTCTTGGTCTAGATCAACCTCAACGACTACTTCTCCGGCGTTGCTCACAAATCTCTCATCAGTGAACACGACTTCTCCGTTGTCGATAATATCGACTTCGTAGTTCACGCCGCCCGGTACTTCAAAGACTTCATCTTCGCCTTTGTCGAGAATAACGAATTTGTAGTAGTCGTAATAACCATCGGGTTCATCGATGTTATCAATGCCGATAGTGAAGGCGCCGCTGCTAAAGTCGTTGGCGATATTGCGAATAATCAACTTGCCGGTATTGCTGATAACCACCTTGCGTGACGCCGTGGCGGTATTGCCTTGATCGTCGGTAACCGTCAGCTTGATCTGATATTCGCCGTCTTGCTTGTAGGTGTGGTTGCCCAAGGGGATGCCGTCATCGACGACTGTGCCATCACCCAAGTCATAGCTGTATTTAACGATGTTGCTATTTGGTGATATTGACGATAGTGCGTTGAGAATACCGGTATTGAACTCGCCGTTGTTATCGAGTGAGCCGCGGATGACATCGCTATATTGGTCAAACAGACGCGCTGTAAGTTTTCCTTTACTGCCAGCATCTTTGCTAACGGGCAAGAAAAACAGCTTACTGGCAGATTGAATTTCGCCTGCGCTATTTCTGCCGCCAATGCGGAAGCCGAGCTCGCCTTCGACATTGGGGACTTCAATCTCAAAGCTAACATTGCCACTATCGCATGGGCCGTCTTCGCTGGTGCGATTGCCGTAGCAGATGCTTGTGTAACCCAGCTGGGACTCATCCAAATTGAATTCATCAATGCTTGCCTGGTCCATTTCCAAAAGCTCGCGCAAGGGCTCGTTGAGGTTCGCGTAGCCAATGTAAATGCGATAGGTGCTGCCGGGTTTGGCGGCAGGCAGGCGACGGTCTGGGCCTAGGCCGAAGATGGCAAAGTCCGAGGTCAGGCCATCAGGGCCAGCATTGAGGTAGTTGCCTTCCAGCAAGCCGACAAATTCCATGCTGTCCGTAGCGTCTGCTTCATTGACCAGTGTGCCGCGGCCGAGGAAGGCCAGGCGAGCAGGGCCAAAGGGTTGGTTGTACAGTTTTTCTACCTCAAAGCTACCGCTGCTTTGGTCCGCTGAATAGGTTTTGCCATTGAAGCTGATACGAACCAGTGGCCGGTAGTATTTGCCTGCCAGGCTATCCCATTTGCTTTCGGTAAAGTCGATGCTTTCCTCCCCGCGCTCATCTGGAAGGCGCAGGTCGAGCAGGGCGGGATAGGTGCTTGAAGCTGGAGCGCTGGTTTCGATCACTCGGGTGAAATCGTAACCAGAGTCATTGACCGGCGAAGTTGTGGCGCCATTCGCATTAGCTTCCTCGCCATCGACGACTTTCAGGCCAATGGAGTAAAGCACCGCACCAACGGGGTTGCTGTCATCGAAAGACCAGCCGAAGTTTGTGTAGTCAATGGCTGTGGTACCGTCACCATTTTTGCTGCGCGCCCAGCCGTTGATAGGTACCACCGTGCCGTCCTGGCCCTCTTCCCAAGAGTTGGTCCACTCAACAACACCGAGGCCATTTTTCAAATACAGATAGTAGGAAAAGCGCTCCCCGTAGTATTTGATAACGATGCAGTTCTGCTCACCGCTGATCGGCGCTGTCGCATTGTCATCAATGAGGGTCGCCGTCCAGCCGGTGCCTGAACTGAAGTTGTAAAACAGCGGTACGATGGTGGGGCCGGCTACCCAGCTGTCGCCAACTTCAACTTTGGCGGGGAATAGGAGAGCGGGTTGAGGCTGTCTGAAGGGCGCTACACCCAAGTCCGACTTCAGCTGTTCGGCGGTTTCAGTCAAGTAGATGTTGCCGCGACTGTCCTTGGCAAAGTTGTGAAAAATTGGCGCGCTGATGTCGTTGCTGTTTGGTGTTACGACATAGTAACCCAAGCGCAGGGTCTTGATACCACGCGAATCTTCGATGACGGAGGTCTTCCAGACGCGATCCGTTTCAAAGTCGCCGAATCCTCTCAGGCGCATTTCCGAGCGATCGGGAAAGCGAAATTCCTGTGAGCCAAAGTTCACGACGATATCGGCGCTATCGTCCTCAAAAGTGAGGTAGGTATTCAGGGACAGTTGCGAATCGTAATTGAGGTTGATTACGGGCTCGGTGTTGGCGTTGGGTTCTTTGTATTCAGTACCCGATTCGTCGAACACGCAGCCTTGAAGGCTGAGTCCGAGAGCCACAGCCGCTGATGCTAGGATGTTGAATTTTTTCATGGCTATGTCCCCTCTTATAGCGTGAAGCTGCCGACAAGTGACACACCGAAAATACGGTCGTCGTTTAATGTGGAGCCCTCAACAAATGCGTCGAACTGGCGTTGGGTGTAGTTGAAGCGCAGCTCCATTGGCAGCTTCACTCGTGTTTTGCTTAGGTCGTAAACAGCATTAAGGGTATATGACTCGTACTCAATACTGTCTTCGATACCGAATTCGTCACGAGTCAGCGATTTGCCGCCGTCTACATTCGCTTCCGCATCGAAGGTGAAGTCGTAGCGCAGGCTGACATCCAGGTTTCCGAAGAAGCGCAGCGATCCACCCAGGTACAGGCCGGTAGCCTCAAACTCGCCCTTGTAAATGGCTTCTATGGGGGTTGATACATCGCTGGAAACGGGCTTCTCATAGTCCACCGAGAATAGCCCCATCATAAAACTTTGGCCTGGTGAGGGTTCGTTGCTATAGCCGATTACCGCTTCTTTAAAAGTGGTGTTGACGTCAATTTTGTCACCGGCGGTGAGCAGCTTGGCGTCGTTATCTTCTACGTAAAAATAATCACGTGTCGCTTGTACCGTAATCAAAAACGTCTGAACGTCGTAATTAATATCGATGCGGTGATTGGTCTTCTCGCCGCCGAAGAGCTGGAATGGGTCGATGCTGAGGTCGGCAACGAAGCGTGTCCATCCCTCTTTTTCCGAATCCGAGGCTTGGGCGATTTCATCTTGTTCCGCGCTGTCGCCGGGTGTCATTTCGTAACTCAGCTTGGGGCGCACTGCCGCCAGCCAGCTAACGTTTTGCATCCAGGTCGCCTGCTCGGGGAACCATTCGAACTGCAGAATATTGAGCCCGACCGTTTTCACATAGGCGTCGCGGATTGTATCCGCCTCTAGCTCCTGATACTTGTAGCCGACGGAGACACCGCCAAAATAGTTATAGCTAGCGTCGTCGCCAAAGCTCGCTCGTTGATCTTGCTCTTGCGCCAGTGCACCGTTTGATAGTATCGCGGCTGCCAGTGCAATTGCCGAGGCCTTTCTCGTCATCTCACTTACCCTCTGTGTGGTGTTATCCGTCTTAGTTTTGCTTTGGTGACGGTGATTTTAATGTGTTCCAAAATGTGTTCATGATGTCGGCGGCGACAACTTTGCTGAGCTTCTCCGCGGCCTTCTGGCAGGCAATTTCAGGGTCACCGGAAACCGCTTTTGCCGAGCGACTGGCGGCGCTCAAATGCTGTGTATTCGCGTTGAGTGTCGCATCAGTTTTTATCCGGCAAAAATGCGCGCCATTGCGCTCCATCGTCCTTCTCTGGCTGTTCATGGACAGCTGAAGCTTCGCTTGCGTAGCGCTTTCGCTGCCCTGTAGGCCTTTCGCGGCCAGTTCTGAGGCGATGTTCCGCGCCACTTTTTTGCTGTCTTCATCCTTTGGCGCTATGTGAATCAGCAAGTTGTCGAAAAATTTCAGTGCCCGCTCGGCGTCATTGTTGAGTGCGCTATCGTTAAACGGCTGTTTGCCGTCGAGTAGTCGATACTGGGACAGCAATGACTGAAAATTGAGCTGGCGTTCTAGCGCGCGGTAGTGGCCGCGCAGAGCAGTGGCTAGCGAAGTGCTGTCGATGGCTGGGGAGGTTTGCGCGAGCAGTGAACGAATTTCACTGGCGACGCGCTCCGCAGCCTTTGCCAAGTCCAGCTCGGCCAAACTGTATAAGCTTTGGTGCTCTGCCACCTCCCCAGTTTTGATGATGCGAATGTCGGAGAGGGCGACGTCGGGAACGCGGATGCGAATGTTGTTATTAAACTCGCTGCGACTGCCGGATTCGTCGGAGATATTGTTTAGTGTTAGCTCTGATCCAATTTGCAGCTTAAGGCTGCTGGCGATTTCATTGCGAGCGGCGAGCTTGGCCGCCTCGCTGGCAGCAGCGTGACCAAGTGAGAGGTCGGCCGCGCCAACACCGAATACAAAACCCTTGCGCTGGGGTGGTTGGTTAACCCAGTCTGGCGCGGCGGCGAGCGCGGTATTGCAGGCAATAAGTAAAGTGGCGACGGCGAGCTTGCTGGCGGCTACAAGTGGATGCTTCACAGGCCAAATCTCGCGCGTTTGCTGTATTTGTGGATCTGTTTTTGACCGTTCCAAACTTCGCGGTTGCTCTTAAGATCAATCAGTTTAAGGTCGACTTGGTAGGTGGTCGTGCGCTGTCCCTCAAGCTGGTCTACTAATGAGGTGATAACACCGCTCAGTGCATAGCCGGCGGCCGTCTCTTCGCCGAGTTCAATGGCGCTTTCCATGCTGGCAAACATTTCCTGGTCGAGCTTCTCGTCGCGCACACGCTCGCGCTCTGCGCCGGTCACCACAAACTCGGCTTTACCGCTGCGCAACAACTCACGCTTGATCGAGTTGATGAAGGTTTCCACTGCAATTTGCTCGTGGGATCGATTGCTGATGTGCTGAATCGCAATCACAGGTAGTGAACCGTCCGCCCTTGATTTCGCCCAGGGAAAGCTCAGCATGTCGCTAATCAGTGCCTCGGCAACAAGTTGCGAATCGGTGGCATTCCAGCGATCGGTTAATGCGGGTTGGCTGCCGTTTTCCATGCGTTTAACGTTGCTACTTCCGCAGGCGCACAGCAGCACTGAAAGAATAAGGATAGTAAGAGAGCGAAAGGTCATCATGATTTGACTCAGTAGTGATCAATGCTGATTAGGCGTTTGTCAGCGGGAACCGTCAGCGAGTTGACGTGATCGCCGCGCGTGATAGTAAGTTGGCGGCCCGCTAAATCTGCAGAAAGTGGCGTGATGCGTATCTTGGCTGGCAGAAGCTGCCACTGGCGTAAATCGGCCCCCGCGGTGAACGTGGCCAGCGCACCGCCGAGCGAAAACGGTAACTTAATGCCGCCGGTCATCGATTTATAGCCCGCGGATTTACTGACTTCTCGCAGCAGTGCTTCCTCGAAGCGGCGTTTCAGCGTGAGGGTTTGGTAGCGTTGGAGATCGCCAGCGATATCGGCCAGTTCAACGCTTTGCAGTAACGCGCCGTTTTCACCAATGACTTTAGCGGCGTGGTGAGGTTGTGGCTCCGAGAAATAGTCGAGAAACAGACGGATCCCGCCGCCAATTGTGTCGGTAAGGCCGAGACTTTTCAGTGCGCTCCAGTTGTCGCCGAGCTCGACGACAATGGCATCTTTGTAGGGGCTGCTGTACAGCAGTGACAGTCCAGCAAATTGCTGCTTTTGCTGGCGCTTTTCTGCATCTGTGCCGCGAATCATTGGCCGCAGGATCAGCCGCTGTTGAATGCTGTCGGCGGTGAGTAGCATTTCCAGAGGGGCTTTCGCCGGAAGTGTACCGATATGTTCAATCAGCCAGCTATTGGTTGTTGGCGCGCCGTCTTGCGCCGGTGCGGCAAAGGCAGACTCTTGTATGGCTTGATCGCTTGCGCCGAGTTGTTGCATACAGCGCAGACCGCCCTCTTCAGCGAGTACTTTTACATTGCTGTGCGGCAGCGAAAGGTCGCCCTCTGGCAGCGCATCCAGGGCGCGTTGGTAGCTGATTCTGGCGCTGTCCAGGTCTTGGTTGATTTCAAAGACGATGCCAGAAACGACATACAGCCAGGGGCTTTGTACATCGACAATACCCTGGCTTAACTCTGTGTTCGTGCGTTCGGCAAAGAGTGATACCACCATTTGTGCCAGGTCGCGGTTTTTGTCGCTGTCTAAGCCCATGTCCTGGAGAAAGCGCGCTTCGCCTTGCAGTACATCGAGGCGACGCATTTCTACCGCTGCCGCTTCCCTTTGCTGCAAGGGCAGTCGGTCTGCGTCGGTGGCGAAATGGTTGAGCGCCTTTAGGTAGCTGATAAAGCCAACTTCAAGTGAGTTGGGTCGATAGGGCAGGGCGCCGGGTTTGCGCAAGCTCGCGCTGCCAAACTCGCTTAGCCGTTGAGTGTAAAGTTCTTCGCTGCGTTGATAGGCGCGCTCAAGGGCTTGGTTACTTCCCCGGTAATCGCCTTCATGTCGCCGCAGGCTGGCGTGGGTGAATAGCGACACGAGGTCTTGGTCATCGTAGGCGATGTCCTTACTTGACGGCAGTGTCGGTGAAGAAAGCCCGGAGGCGATCGCAGTATTCTGCGGCTGGGTGTTGCCACTCAAGCAGGCTGCCAAGGTGAGTGGCAGCACGCCTGCGAGGCTTCGTTTCCAGTTTATTCCGTTAGTCATTAGTCGAAGAACCTCAGCTCGGCACTGGTAAGTAATCCGCGCTGAAGTTGCTCAATGCTCAGCTCGCCATAGCCAAAGGCATTGGGGCGTATATGCTCGCGCGCGGCCGTTAATTTGCCTGCACTGTTTTCGCCGAGCATTTCTGCATCGTAGAGCGCGCCGAGCTGCGGCGATGGGCTGGGGCCAAACTGCGCTGCATAATTTACCCAGCCTAAATAGCTGTTCGTGAGATAGCCGCCGCCGAAGTTAACTTCTTTGCTTTCCAGAAAGTAGGCGATGTTGCGCGAGTGCTCAAAGGCAACGCGGTCGGTATTCTGGCGAAGTTGGAATAATGAACTGTCGCCCAGCGACTGTTCGTTCATGCCCTGCATGTCCGGCTGGAAATGGTCTTCGCGGGCAAAAATTAAATACGCGCTCACGCGCTCGCCCTGCGTATACAGAGAAATAAGGTATTTCTCATCAATGTAGTAGCGCACTTGCAGGCCGCCCTCAAGTTCCTTCAGGAGCTGCGGCTCGCCAATATAATCTTGCACATAGGCCAGGTTTAACCCTGCGCGCACGTGCCGGGTGCGGTCGTATTCCACTTGGTTGCTGAACTTGCTGGAAATTGACTCATACACGTTTTTCATCAGCTCTATCGAGTCGGTAAAGTTGCCGAGGCCGACAAACAGCAAGACCAACGACACTAACCACGTGGGTAGCCGGTTAGTGATAGCGCTAATTTTTTGATTGTGAAGTTCGACTTTATCCACGTTACAAGCTCATAAACTGTTTTTCGGCGGCGGTCACTTTTTTGATGTACTTGCGCGTTTCTTCGTAGGGCAGCTTGGTGCGCAAGGTGTTATAGACCTCGTCGGGCGACATCTCATTGATGATTTTCGACGCTCTGGAAATGTTGAGTTTGCCGGTAAATGCCTTGGCGACGTTGCCTGCCCCAGTATTGTAGGCGGCAATCGTGCAGTATTTTCGGCTCAGCGGGTCGGTAATTTTACGTAGGTAGCGCTTATCCAAAATATTGAGATAACCGATGCCGACCTCGATGTTTTTGTCGGCGGTAAACAGATAGTCGGGGGAAAGTAAGCGCTCTTTGCCGAAGTGCAGTTTCGTCACGTCACGGCCAGCACTGCCCGGTACCACTTGCATTAATCCGTAGGCCGGGATCGGCGACACCGCGACCGGATTAAAGCTGCTTTCGGTATACATGATGGCAAAGGCCAGTGAGCGGGGAATGTCCATTTCTGCCGCAAAGCGGGTGACTGCATCGCTGTATTTCCGGGCGCGGCGCACCGGCCAGCTCTCGGAAAGGTCGATCACCGCGACGGTGGCTTTGGTTTCCTTGGGTGCGGGTACGGGTGCGGGCGCTGTACTATTGCGCTTAGGTTTGCTTGGTGCAGTTGCCTTCTTTTTGGCGGGTGCCGGCTTAATCTCAACAACATCGATCTTGGCTTTTTTCGCCAATGCTACGGCGGTTTTGGGGGCGGTTTTTTGTCCGCTGAGCTCTTTGAGCTCCGCTACCACGGGCACAGGTGGCAGTTTCGGTGCTGAAGCCGCTTCCTGCATGCGTGCCACAATGGGGTATTCCTGGTTCGCCTGGTCGCTGCGCGTCTCCAGCGCGGCTTGTAGCTGCTGGTTGACGATGCGCTGCATCTCCTCAGGGGCCGGTGTGCCCAGCACGGAGATGCGAATTTGATTCTTTTCAAAGTCGACGGTGCGTTTAATACGGCGATTCTTTGCGTACTCCACCCATTTGCTGCGGTCGCTGCTCTCGGTTTCATTGCCCCAGTAGCGCTCTAAATCAGCGATAAACGCGTCGTGCTCAGCGCGAATTTCGCTGACGAAGCTATCCCATTCCTGTGTCTGAGCGGCCTCGAACTCGGCAAACTCTGCGCTCAAGGATCCGGCGAAGTCGCCGAATTCAGTGTCGTCAAAGGCACTGTTTTGGGCAAAGGAGGTCGTGGCGGCCAGGCTCAGCAGGCACAGGCCGAGGAGGTGATTACGGTTTGTTTTTGACACGCGGGATCCCTGCGTTATTTATATTTATGCTACAAATATCCGATTTTAGCGTTGCCGCCCGGTATCGCAAGCCCTAATCGCCAGCATAACGCGGTTGGTTTTTGTGCTTGTACTGTCACTGAAGTAGCGGAGCTGCTAGAATTCTGCGTTTTTGGAGGGCCATTTTTGTGCGCTGCCCATTTTGCAGTTTCGACGATACCAAAGTGATTGATTCTCGCCTGGTGGCTGAGGGTGGTCAGGTGCGTCGGCGGCGCGAGTGCCTTTCATGCAGCGAGCGCTTTACGACCTACGAGAGCGCTGAGCTGTTAATGCCAAAAGTGATCAAGACGGACGGCTCCCGCGAACCTTTCGACGAGGAGAAACTGCGCTCTGGTATTCTCAAAGCGCTGGAGAAGCGCCCGGTCAGTGTTGAGAGCATTGAAGCGGAGATCAGCGACCTCAAGCGGCGGCTGCAAGCCACTGGTGAGCGTGAGGTGCATAGTCGCGACGTTGGTGAGCAGGTGATGGAGGCGCTGAAAGCGCTGGATCACGTTGCCTATGTGCGCTTTGCCAGCGTGTACCGCAGCTTTCAGGATCTTGATGAGTTTCGAGCCGAAATCGACCGTTTGTCCGCCGAGCCCGGCGGCGTCGACCTCAATAAGTTGAAGTAAGTCCCGATGACCTCCCTCAGCGACCGACAAGCGATGGCGCGTGCCCTGCAGTTGGCGGATCGCGGTCGTTATTCAACGAGCCCGAACCCGCGAGTGGGGTGCGTGGTGACCCGTTCGGGGCAGCTGGTGGCCGAGGGTTGGCACCAGCGCGCCGGAGAAGGACACGCGGAGGTGAATGCGCTGGCCCAGCTCGACGACGCGACAGGTTGCACGGCGTATGTCACGCTCGAGCCATGTAGCCATTTTGGCCGCACACCGCCCTGCGCTCAGGCGCTGATAAACGCCGGTGTCACGCGGGTGGTAATCGCAACCGGTGACCCCAATCCGTTGGTGGCTGGGCGGGGTGTTGCGATGCTGCGCGAGGCAAATATCGACGTAGAATGTGGACTGCTGGAAGAGGAAGCCCGTGCATTAAACCGGGGTTTCATTCGCCGCATTGCGGGAGGGCGACCCTGGGTGACGGCCAAGTCGGCCATGAGCCTCGATGGTCGAACGGCGATGGCCAATGGGCAAAGCCAGTGGATTACCGGTCCAGAGGCACGTGCTGATGTTCAGCGACTGCGCGCGCAGAGCTGCGCCATTGTCAGTGGCGTGGACACGGTTATCGACGATGACGCCGCGTTCACCGTGCGGCCGGACAGTTTTCGCTCACCGTTGGCCGATTACCAAGGTGGGATATGGCGGCAGCCGCTGCGAGTCATCGTGGACTCGCAGCTGCGCACCCCGCCGGGTGCCAAGCTGTTTTCAGGTGGGGGCGATGTCCTTATTGCAACGGTAAGCGATCACGGCGCGAAGGCCGCGGCGCTACAAGCTGCTGGTGCAGAGATACAGCGCCTGCCCGCAGACGACCGCGGCCGGGTATGTCTGGAGTCGCTGCTGCAACACCTTGCTGAGCGGGCCTGCAACGAGTTGATGCTGGAAGCCGGCGCAACGCTGACCGGCGCATTTTTGCAGGCAGGCTTGATTGATGATTGGTTTGTGTACGTGGCGCCCTGCATGCTGGGAAGCGAGGCTCGGGGTTTGGCGGCCTTGCCGCTTCAGAATATGGCCGACAAACAGCGCATAGAAATTATTGACGGCCGCGCTATCGGTGGTGACTGGCGTTGGCACTGTCGACCAAAGGTGGTTGATGCAGAGGTTGAGCAAAACTGATGTTTACCGGGATTATTGAAGCGGTTGGCGAAATTGCCGCAATGCAACCTCGCAATGGCGACCTGCGAGTGTATATTCGTACCGGCTCGCTGCCCCTGGCCGAGGTTAAGCTTGGAGACAGCATTGCCACGAACGGTGTTTGTTTAACCGTGGTAGAACTCCCCGGCGATGGTTTTTGGGCAGATGTGTCCCGGGAAACGCTGGCGCATAGCAATTTTGCCCAGGCCAGTGTTGGCGCTGCGGTCAATCTTGAGCGGGCGATGCTCGCGAGCAGCCGCTTTGACGGGCATATCGTTAGTGGTCACGTCGACGGCGTAGGGCAAATAGTGGAAATGAAAAAGGATGCGCGCTCAATCAATGTGCGCATTCAAGCGCCGGACGAACTAGTCCGATATATCGCCCACAAAGGGTCGATTTGTGTCGATGGCGTAAGCTTAACGGTAAACCGTGTCGACGGGGCGATCTTTGATTTGAATATTGTGCCCCATACCGCGGCCGAAACGATTATTGCGCAGTATGCCGTTGGGGGCAGGGTTAATCTGGAAGTAGACGTTATTGCACGGTATTTGGAGCGCCTGCTCAACGCGGCGGCTGATCACGGCAATAGCGGCGGAATTACAATGGCCACGCTGGCCGAAAATGGTTTTATGAAGGCGAAATGATATGGCATTTAGCACAGTAGAAGAGCTGATTCAGGACATCCGTCTCGGCAAGATGGTGATCTTGATGGATGACGAGGATCGCGAGAATGAAGGCGATCTGGTGATGGCTGCTGAGTGTGTGCGGCCGCAGGATATCAACTTTATGGCGACCCACGGGCGCGGCTTGATTTGCATGCCAATGACGCGCGAGCGCTGCGAGCAGCTTGCGCTGCCGCTGATGGTAGACCGCAATGCCTCTGGCTTTGGTACTAAATTTACGCTGTCTATTGAAGCGCGCGAGGGCGTGACGACGGGCATTTCCGCCGCTGATCGCGCGCACACGGTGCGTACCGCCGCGGCCCGCAATGCCGTGGCGGAAGACATTGTTCAGCCAGGCCATATTTTCCCGCTAATGGCTGAACCCGGCGGCGTGTTGAGCCGCGCAGGGCACACTGAGGCGGCCTGTGATTTGTCTAAGCTTGCCGGTTTTGAGCCCACCGGTGTGATCTGCGAAATTATGAACGAGGACGGCACGATGGCGCGCCGCGAAGACCTCGAGACCTTCGCCGCCGAGCACGACCTTAAGATGGGTACGATTGCTGACCTCATCCATTATCAGGTGCTTAATGAGCAGACCGTCGAAAAGCTGAGCAGCGGCACCATCAATACCGACTTCGGTGAGTTTATTCTGCACGCCTACCGCGATTCAGTGGCTGGTGAGGTGCATTTTGCCCTGCAAAAAGGCGACATCGACGCCGAGCAGCCTACCTTGGCCCGTGTTCATTTGGGCTCTACGGTTCGCGATTTATTGCAAGCGCAGCCTCCTGGCTCGACGACCGGCTGGAATATGCACCGCAGTTTATCGGTATTGGCGGAGCAGGGCGGCGTATTGGTATTGCTGGCGAATCGCGAGCAGGGCCAGGATATTCTTGCCGAACTGGATATTGCGCGCGGTGTGAAGTCGCCCCAGCAGGGAGATAGTGCGCAGTACCAAAATACCTACTTTAATATCGGCTTGGGCTCGCAGATATTGCGCGATGTTGGTGTCGGCAAATTGCGCCTGATGGGCGCGCCAGTGAAGTACAACGCTATTTCAGGTTTCGACCTGGAAGTCGTCGAATTTGTCAGCCCCGAGAATTTTGCCTGAGCGCAGTTGAGGCGTCGGCGCTAGGCTTATTGAATACATTTAAGGAACGGTTATGAAAACAATCGAAGGTACATTTACAGGTGTGGCGGGCTCTTTCGCCATTGTAGTGGGTCGCTGGAACAGCTTTGTTGTGGAAAGCCTTCTGGAAGGCGCTTGCGATGCACTGCGTCGTCACGGTGTTAGCGAAGACGATATCACTATCATTCGTGCGCCGGGTGCGTTTGAAATTCCCCTGGTTTGCCAAAAAGTGGCCGCCACTGAAAAGTACGATGCCATCATCGCACTCGGTGCAGTCATTCGCGGCGGCACCCCGCATTTTGAATACGTGGCAGGTGAGTGCACTAAGGGCTTGGCGCAGGTGTCAATGCAGTACAATGTGCCCGTATCCTTTGGTGTTTTGACCGTCGATACCATCGAGCAAGCCATTGAGCGCGCGGGCACTAAAGCCGGCAATAAAGGTGAAGAGGCTGCGATGTCGGCCATCGAAATGGTCAACCTGCTCAAGCAGATTTAAACGCGGTTAACGAGCGGTAATACGGTGCGGCAACTCGTTCGCACCGGTTCTTTATAGTTGGAGTAACATTGTGGCCAATCGCCCCGAGCAACACGCCAAAAATCAGCTGGCGGCCTCCCGTCGCAAAGCGCGACACTACGCTTTGCAGGCACTTTATCAGTGGCAAATGGCCTCTCAGCCTCTAAACGTTATTGAGGCGCAGTTCCAGACAGACTACGACATGAAGAATGTCGACAAGGCCTTCTTCCACGAGCTGCTGCACAACATTCCGGCAAAACTGAGCGAGCTACAGGCGGCCTTTGAGCCCCACCTCGATCGCCAGCTCGATGACCTGGATCCCATCGAACTCTGCCTGTTGTACATGGGGTGCTACGAGTTGCTGTGCCGTATCGACGTGCCCTACAAGGTGGCGATCAACGAAACGGTAAACCTCGCTAAGCGCTTCGGTGCGACGGATGGCTATCGCTACATTAATGGTGTGTTAGATCAAGTCGCGGCGAGCGCACGTGAGCTGGAAGTTGGCGCTGAGAAAAAACGGCGCGACGGCTAAGTTAGATGACAACGCCGAATCGCCCCGGTGAATTCGCGCTGATCGAGCGCTTTTTTAAGCCCCTGTCACGGACGACACCGTTTGTTCGTCATGGCATTGGCGATGACTGTGCGGTGCTCTCGTCGGCAGTAGATGACGAACTGGTGTTGTCGGTGGACACCTTGGTTGAGGGAGTGCATTTTCCTTGTCACTACGCGCCGGCGAAGCTGGCGGTGCGCTCCCTGGCTGTGTGCATCAGTGATTTAGCGGCGGCAGGTGCCCGCCCTGAGGCTTTTACGCTTGCACTGACTGCGCCGGAGCTTAACGAGAGTTGGCTGCAAGAGTTTAGCCGCGTTTTGGCCGCCGAGGCCGAGCGCTATGGCGTTTCCTTGGTGGGTGGTGATACCACTCGCGGCCCGCTCTGCCTTAGCCTGCAAGTCATGGGCAGCGTGCCCAGAGGACAGGCACTGTTGCGTAATGGCGCGCAACCCGGAGACCTTGTTTATGTTTCCGGTGAGCTGGGCGGTGCGAGAGCCGCCTTAGATTATCTTGAGACTCTCTCGCCAACAGATGCTCAGCAAGGCTACCTTCAGCGCTACCATTCCCCATTGCCACGTTTGGCCTTAGGCCAGGCACTGCGCGGCGTAGCCAATGCGGCAGTCGATATCTCCGATGGCTTAGTGGCCGATCTTGGTCACATTCTGCGAGCAAGCGGCGTGGGCGCCACCATTTATACCGAGAGGCTGCCCGTGGCGATGGGGTTGCGCGATGTTGCGAAAGGCGTCGACTATGCCCTGTCCGGTGGTGATGATTACGAACTTTGCTTTACTGTTCCTGGGGAATATCAGGCCCACCTTCGCGCACTGGAAAAAACCTTAGCATTGCCATTGCACTGCATCGGGGAAGTTATCGATGGCGCCGGGCTCAAGTGCCTGGATGCCGAGGGCGTTGTCTATGAGACCGCTGCGGGATACCAACATTTTTGAGGCGTTATGAAAAAGATACCGATTAGCTATTTGCGCCATCCAACACACTTACTGTCGTTGGGGTTCGGCAGCGGCTTGTCGCCCAAGGCCCCGGGTACGTTTGGCTCGCTAGCTGCGTTGCCGCTTTGGTATTTGCTGCAGTACCTGCCGCCCAGTAGCTACATTTTAGTGGTGGTCGCGGCCTTTGTGTTAGGCATCTACCTCTGCGGTGAAACGGCGCGGGCCCTGGGCGTGCACGACCACGGTGGCATCGTCTGGGACGAGTTTGTCGGCCTGTGGATCGCGCTGTTTTTGCTGCCTCAGGGTTGGTATTGGGTTGTGGCCGGCTTCGCATTATTTCGCCTGTTTGATATTTGGAAACCGTGGCCGATTCGTGTGCTTGACGCAAAAGTACACGGTGGTTTGGGTATTATGGTCGACGATGTATTGGCAGGCTTTTATGCCTTTGTGGTGTTGCAGTTGGCGTTTCTTTTGCTGTGATCAGCGTATATGTAAGTTTTAAGGGTAGCTAGGTATGGTTTCCATCGGTACGCCGTTTAGTAGCAGTGCTTGCAAGGTTCTGTTGTGTGGCTCAGGCGAGTTGGGTAAAGAGGTCGCCATTGAGCTGCAGCGCCTGGGGGTTGAGGTTATCGCCTGTGACCGCTACGAAAATGCGCCGGCCATGCAAGTGGCTGATCGAAGTTACTGTTTTTCCATGCTTGATGGCGACGAGCTGCGCAGGGTTATCGAACTAGAGAAGCCCGACTACGTCGTGCCAGAAATCGAAGCGATAGCGACCGATGTGCTGGTAGAGCTTGAACGCGAGGGCGTTAATGTGGTGCCCAGTGCACGAGCAGCGCAACTCACCATGAATCGCGAAGGGATACGGCGCCTGGCGGCGGAAACCCTGGATATTGCAACCTCCCCGTATCGTTTTGCTGATAACTATGATGACTTTTGTGTCGCGGTTGAGGCGATTGGTTTTCCCTGCGTGATTAAGCCCATTATGAGCTCATCCGGCAAAGGGCAGAGCCTGCTGCGCAGTGCATCAGAGCTTTCTAAGGCCTGGGACTATGCCCAGCAGGGTGGCCGCGCAGGGGCGGGGCGGGTGATCGTTGAAGGCTTTGTCGACTTCGATTACGAAATTACCCTGCTCACTGTCAGGCACCGCGATGGCTGCAGCTTCTGTGCGCCTATTGGTCATCGCCAGGAGGCTGGTGATTATCGAGAGTCCTGGCAGCCCCAGGCGATGTCTGAGGCGGCGTTGGCGGCGTCGAAGTCTATTGCAGAATCCGTCACCGCGGCGCTCGGTGGTTGGGGACTGTTTGGTGTAGAGCTGTTTATAAAAGGCGATCAGGTGTGGTTCAGTGAAGTGTCCCCGCGCCCCCATGACACGGGGCTTGTCACACTGATTTCGCAGGATCTGTCAGAGTTTGCTCTGCACGCTCGCGCGATTCTCGGCTTGCCTATCCCCAACATTGCTAACCATGGGCCGTCGGCCTCTGCGGTGATTTTGGTCGATGGCGTTTCCAACGCGACGCGGTTCGACAACCTCCATAAAGCCTTGGCAGAAAGTGATACCCAGCTGAGGCTCTTCGGCAAACCAGAGGTGAATGGCCAGCGAAGAATGGGGGTTGCCCTGGCACGCGGCGTGGATGTAAACGACGCCAAGGCGAAAGCCATTGCTGCGAGTGAGGCAGTGAAAATAAATTTGTAATACTCGCCATCTAGGCTTGCCAGCAGAAATTGGCTGTGTATATATTATGGCAATGCGCTAATTTGCACGGATGTGCAGTTGATTGCGCGGTGTAAAGCGGTCTGCTAGTATCGCGGATCGTTTTTTTGGGTGGTTATAAAACAACCACCTTATTTGAAACGGAAGATTCGTGCCGATCCCCCAGCTTGGGGCGCTGACGAGGATGTCGGTGGGTGCGAAGGTGCACAGGGATAGTGTGCAATACGTGAGAATCCAGTCGTGATTTTCGCTGTCTATACCTCCCTGTGTCACCAACCTATGGAATGGTTAAGTTGGTGGTATGCCCCAGATAACAACAAATCGATTATTTCCCCGGCCTGTCGCCGCTATCCGTACGGGGATGATACTCCTCAGCAGCGTGGCAGCCATGGTGATTGCTGGTTGCTCGACGACCTCCGATTCATCGGCGAAGATGCCGGCGAAAAGTCAGAGAGGCGTGCTCTATTCAGAAGTCATGCTGCGCTCAATGGCCCCGCCGTCGCGTGATCAGGAGACGGTTCTCAATTCCTATGCCTTTGCGCCCATGGCACCCAACGGCGAGATAAGCGTTGGTGTTCAACTGTATTCCGAAGATGCTGATAAGCCCGATGCGCTCAGCCTGGGTCAGGTGTTAGCCAGCGTGTGGAGTGAGCACCCAAATGTTGTGCGGGCGCTGGCCGAGGTTGAGGCTACGGGCTTTGAAATTTCGGGGGCGCGCAGCGGCTTTTACCCCTATATGTCGGTCACGGCTCGCCAGGCGAGTAACGATGCCTCTGCCACAACGGTCAATATTATTCAGCCGTTGTGGATGGGCGGGCGCACCTCCGCAGAGCTAAAAGAGGCCGAAGCGGGACAATATCGCGCTTTGGCCGAGCTGAATCAAACGCGCCTGGACTTGGCGTTAGACACCAGCGAGGCCTATCTGAATGTTGTGCTGGCGAAAGAGCAGGGGCAGCTGTGGGCGCGTTATATCAATAATCTTCAGGCCTTGCTCGATACGATTAGTCGTCGTGCATCGTTAGGGGTGTCTCCGGAGGCTGATATTCAAACCGCCCAGACTCGGCTGAGTCAGGCGCGGGCTGGCTTACAGGCCAGTAAATCGGTATTGCTGCGCAGTCGCCTTCACTTGGAGTCTTTGTTGCATCGTTCTGTGCGAGAGGTGCGCTGGCCCGCTGAGCGTTATCGTTTGTCCCATGAAGAGATGTTCAAAATACTTGATGCTCGAGCAATCAAGTACCACCCCGCGCCACAACTCGCAGGCGCCGAAATTGCGCTGCAAAAAGCACGGGTAAAGGTGGCTAAGTCGGCGGTTTATCCGCAGTTGAGCTTGCAGTACAGCACGCAGCTCGATCAATCTGCTGGGGATTTCACGCCGGACTCGTCAACGCAATTGGTGCTGCAGTTTTCTAGCGACAGCGGCCTCAAAGGGTATAACAGTTACCGGGCAATTCTTCAGCGTTTGCACGGCGCAGAACAAGACTTGGTCTATTCCAAACGCGATGTCACTGACATTGTCAGCAGCGCGTATTCCGAACGCAATGCCTCGCAAGAGCAGTTTTACGCGCAAGTGGAAGCGGCGCGCGCGGCAGTGAACTTGGTCGATAGCTTTTTAAGGCAGTTTAAAGTGGGCAGAAAGGCGTGGTTAGAAGTATTGAACGCTCACCGTGAGGCGCACGAAGCCTTGCTGCAAATTTCCGCAATTAAAAAGAGCTATTGGTCGGCGAATACGCGTTTGGCCCTTCACGGAATGATGTGGTCTCGATTAGATGCCGGAGCACCGGCTATTGAATTAGCGCTCCAGGAGCAGTAGGTCAAAGTATGTCTAGTAATCTCGCCGAATCCACCGCTGAAGTTGAAGTGCAAGCAAGACCTACACCCGCTGAGTTGGCAAGCGATGAGCAGGATATTTCAATGCCCTTAGCCGCTAAAGCGCTAATGGACATGGCAAGGCGCAGAGGTTTGCACGCCTCCAAGCACGAAGCCGAGCAGGCCTGGGGGCAGGTCACGGCAAATACCAGCCGCGACCGCTTGATTGCCGCATGGAAGTCGCTATTCAAGGGACATGCCGTCGCCAGCAGCACGGCTGGTTTATTGTCGCCCGGCCAGTTACCGGCGTGGCTGGTTACGGCGAATAGCATAGGTGTTGTGCTCAAGCTGGCGAGTAGTGAGTCGCCGATGGTAGTTAAATGGTTGGGCGCAGAACCCGTCAGTTTGCCGGCTAACCCAGAGGTATTGGTTCCCGTAGCGCCCCTTGCTGCAGAGGAGGACGAAAGCTTTATCGAAAGCGAGCCTCGCGGTAAGGCGACTGAAGCGATTCATGTTGCGATAAAGGCGCATGCGCCGCTGCTCGGTAAGGTCGCGTTGGTATCGGTGTTTATCAATCTTATTGCCGTCATGTCATCGCTGTTTGCAATGCAGGTATACGACCGAGTTGTTCCTAATTTTGCCTATGCCACGCTGTGGTTTTTGGCAATTGGTATGGGCGTGGCCTATGTGTTTGACGTTATTTTTAAGCTGGTGCGCCTAAAAATTATGGACGCGACCGGCAAGCGCCTGGACGAGGCACTGTCGCTCTACATATTTGAGCGCTTGCTGGGCCTAAAGTTAGATCGACGCCCGAGTCGTCAGGGCTCACTTGTCGCACAGGTCAGGGACTATGAATCGGTGAAGCAGTTCTTTACCTCGTCCACGGTGTTCTCATTGGTTGACCTGCCTTTCGTTGGTTTGTTTGTCGCGGCGATTTATATGATAGCTGGCCCGGTTGCTCTGGTGCCGCTGGTATTTGTGCTGTTAAGCACGCTAATTGGTTTGGTGGCTTACAAGCCACTGGCGCGCATTCAACAAGAAAATAACGACGCCGTTGTGCGCCGCCAGGGAATGCTCTATGAGGCGGTATCCAGCGGTGAAGTAATAAAATCCCAGGGTGGAGAGGCAAAATTTAGTGACGCCTGGATTAACGCGACACGGGAAACGTGCGACCGCGGTGAAGAGCTGAATTACGTGTCGTCCGTGGTACAGATTGTCACGGCGTTCTTTCAGCAGCTCTCTTACGTGGCCATTATTATTACCGGTGTCTATGTCATTGAGACTGGCGAACTCACTATGGGCGGTTTAATTGCCTGCTCAATTTTGGGCGGGCGGGCGCTGGCAAGTATCTCTGGTATATCCGCCCTGCTGGTGCGCTGGCACCATGCCAAGTATTCCCTGCAAGTGCTGGATCAAGTGCTGTCCTGCCCGAGTGACCTGGATGCCAAGCGCGAAGCGAATACCCATGCCCTGCCACTGGACCTCGAACTGGTTGATGTGAAGTATGCCTACACGGGGTCGCAGCTACCGCAGTTCAGTGCTGAAGCGCTGCGCATTGATGCAGGCAGTAAAGTGGCCGTGTTGGGTCGCAATGGCTGCGGAAAATCGACGTTGTTGAAATTGCTCGCAGGTATTGCCACGCCAAATCAAGGTGAGATCCGTATCGCCGGTCTCGACTACGAGCATTGTCGGCAGAGTTGGTTGCGTGAAGTCATTGGATACCTTCCCCAAGAGCCGAAATTGATTTCCGGGACCTTGCTCGACAACCTGACCCTCGGGATGAGTATGCCCAGCGAAGACGAGATCGTCGCCGCACTTGAAAAAACAGGGCTGCTCGATGCTGTGCAGCGCCACCCGTTGGGCCTGCAGCTTCCAATCACTGAAGGCGGGGCAGGTATGTCGGGCGGACAGCGACAGGCTGTTGGGCTAACGCGGCTAGTACTTCAAAATCCCAAAGTTTGGTTGCTTGATGAGCCCGCGGCCAGCTTGGACTCAGTACTAGAACAAAAAGTTATCGATATTATCCAGGGGTTGCCCGGTGACACCACGGTTATCTTTACAACTCACAAGCAATCCTGGGTGAGTTTGGCGGATCGCGGATTCATTATTCATAACGGCGAAATCGTCAAAGAACTGCTTGCGGATGCATCGGCGCCCGCTGTGCAAAACCAAGCTCAAAAAGCTGGCAGCCAAAACGGCCCGGGTGTTGTAAATGTAGGGGGTGGACAATGATTTCCGCAGAGGACTTATTCTCACGGTCTCGTCCCAT
The DNA here is from genome assembly GCF_057370015.1 of Spongiibacter sp. C9W. Classification (NCBI taxonomy): domain Bacteria; kingdom Pseudomonadati; phylum Pseudomonadota; class Gammaproteobacteria; order Cellvibrionales; family Spongiibacteraceae; genus Spongiibacter; species Spongiibacter sp. C9W. The sequence goes on along the minus strand of NZ_CM170672.1, from coordinate 1,930,665 downwards.
CAATATTGGCGCGGCTGGCCGAATGCTATGGGTAATGGGGCTGACCGTTGTGGCCAGTGTCGCGTGGGCGAACTGGGCAGTACTGGATGAGCAGGTAAGGGCCAGTGGCGAGGTGATCGTTTCCAGTCGTTCGCAAATCGTCCAGGTGGTGGACGGTGGTGTTCTGCAAAGTTTGAATGTGAAAGAGGGTGAACTGGTCAATGCCGGTGACGTTCTGGCAGAGCTGGACCGCACGCGTTTTGCCGCCAATGCCGCTGAGACCCGCTCCAAAGTGCTGGATCTAACGGCAAACGTGGAACGCTTACGCGCTGAGCTCAACGGTACGCCGCTGAAATTCAGTGATGCCGTAGCAAGGGAAAGCGACCTCGCCGACCGACAAAAGAACCTGCATACACGGCGCCTCCGTCAGCAGCGCGAAGAGCGAAACAGCGTTAAAAAATCACTGCGACTTGCACAGGAAGAGCTAAGCGCTTTGCAACAGTTGGCGCGCACTGGTGATGCCTCCCAGTCAGAAGTGTTATCGGCGCGGCGCCAAGTGGTTGAGCTCACTGCTGAGCTAACGAATAGGCAAAATGAATATCGCCGCGACGCACAAAAAGAACTGGCGAGCACGCAGGCGGAATTAGAGCAAACATTACAGATCTACAAACAACGCCAAGAGGCGTTGGCGGCTACCATTATTCGTGCGCCGATGTCGGGCAGTATTAAAAATATTCGCATTACCACTATGGGGGCAGTGCTTAAAGCGGGCGATGAGCTATTGCAGATTGTGCCCTCAGATGAGCCCTTGCTAATAGAAGCGCGAATTTATTCTAAGGACGTGGCCTTTGTCAGACCGGGACTCAGAGCGAATGTGAAGTTAGATGCTTACGATTCAAGCATTTATGGCTCGCTGGAAGGTGAAGTAGTGTATGTGAGCCCTGACACCATTGATGAAGATCTGCGTCAAAATGAAGACCCTTACTACCGGGCGCAAGTAAAGATCACCCAGTTACCTGAAAGAAAGGGAATAGAACCAATAGAGGTGATACCAGGTATGACAGCAACGGCGGAGATTATTACCGGTCATAGAACCGTTGCGCAGTATATTCTTAAGCCCTTGCGCCGAGGCAGTGCAGAAGCGTTAACCGAGCGCTAAAAAAGTTTTATTATCTTGTAGCGTTTTTATGGCATTGTACTATGCTATAAAAACTCGAAAAATAAAGTGTGGTGTCGCTTTAAATATTAAATAAGATTGTTAATAGTGCATCATTAAAGTGCGCTGTAACAAACTGGAAAGCGAAAAGATTTAATTAAAGATAAAATCTTTCGAGCAGCTTTATAGGGTATTGACGTGTTGACAGCGCTGACGTACCTTTCAAACTCGAAAAAGTTTATGTCAAGTCGGTACTCGTACATGCCGACGTTACGCAAGCCTGTTTCAAGGATTGAGTACAGCGCGTAACACGGCAGGCAGGAAGCCTGCTATTGACCAGAATGCTGATTGCAAAATCAGTTGCTGTAGAGATTCCGGCGGATGTCGGATAGTACTCGTACCCAGGGAGATACAAATGAAAAAGCAAGGAACGCGTGAGCAAATTACAGTGGATGTGGATACGACTGCTGTCGACACATTGTCTGCCGAATTGGCAGCTGCTGTAGCCCCCCAAGCCGATCTAGAAACTGCACCTGTAGAAGGCCTCTTCGACGATGAGAAGAAGCTGGAAGAGGAAGTGGCGCTTAGCGAAGGCGCAATTCAAACTGAAGCCGTAGAAGTTGCTGCTGCCGACAATGGCGTTGCGGCAATGGTTCTGGCTGACACCAACGCACAGTCATCTGGCGGCGCATCAACCGGTGGTTCGTCCGGCGGCTCAGTGCCTACTGGCGTGTGGATCGGTGCCGGTGTCCTCGGTGCGGCGGCCATTGTTGCCGCCTCAGACGACGATGACGACGACAACGGCGGTAGCAAATCGCCCAGCACACCCGCAAACCGTGCGCCAGAGGCAGCTGCCAGTCAGGCGGTGAGTGTTGACGAAGGTGACTCAACCGTTATCTCCATCAATGCAACCGATGCGGATGGCGATTCACTGACTTACTCGCCCACTAACCCCGCAAACGGCTCTTTAACCGTAAACGGCAGCAACCAGTTCACCTACACCCCCGATGCTGGCTTCAGCGGCACCGACAGCTTCGATGTAGTGATTTCAGACGGTAAAACCAGCATTACCCAAACGGTAAATATCACCGTTGACCCAGCGGGTAATGGCGGCACGCCAGGCGCTTATCAGCTGACCAGCGGCACTGATGTTGCTACCGCTGACGTTTTCGATGCGCCTATGGTATTTGTTCCAGACGGCTCTGACCGCATCTTGTCTCTGCAAGATGAAGACGTACTCACAGGTACTGCCGGTAAAACCGACAATACCTTGAATGTCACCATGGGTAATGCCAACGCTGATGAAGGGACAACAGGTGTTGTTACCCCTAAGCTGATCAATATTCAGAATATCAACATTGATTGGACTGGTAATACCAATACCTTGGACCTGCGTAATGCGGACTCCACGCAAAAAATCAATATTGAGAGGGTTACTCAGGACGCAATTACGACGCTACTCCCTCGTGTTCTAGTTGACAATATTGGTACACCTGCGGGCGACCTGCGCGTTTCCAATTCAGCGTCTGACAACGTTAATGTTCTGTTCCAATACAAGCAAGGTGTACTGACCGACGGTAATGCGCCTGCACGGGAACTGGACATTGAGCTGGATGATGTTCTGGCAAATGCTGTTATGCAAAACGCTCGCGGCGCGGGTGCTCTTGTTGAAGGCTTTGAGACAGTAAACCTCAATGCCATCAATGGCGTTGATATCAATAACTTCACCGTGAATGAAATGGAGTCATTGATTGTAACGGGTAGCGGCAATCTGGATATCGTAAGCCTTGCGGCAGTTCAGCCAGTTACGTCCACTGAGTACATGATTTTGGGGGCTCCCGGTATCAACAACCCTGCTGCGGTAGGCTTGCTGAACCTTGACGGTACCGCTTTTGCCGGTGATATGAACATCGACATCAGCAGCTCACTGGGTGGTTTTAATGACCCGTCTAACTCTGGTGCGATCGTACATGGTGTGGTTAAAGGTGGTGCAGGAGATGATACTTTCTACACTAGCGCTGCAGTAGCGGCAACAACGCCTTCAAACCGTGATGTGATTGATGGCGGTGCAGGCAACAACACGCTGTGGACTACCAATAATATTGCTGGTAACGCTTCAATTAGCAATATTCAAAACCTTGAACTGCGTCAGCAGGCTGGTGCTCAAATGGTGGACTTCGATGCATTCGATGCCAGCTTGAGCAGTGTGTTGATGCGTGATGAGCAGGGCTTCGGTGGTGGGGTGTTCAACCTCATGGATCTGAACGCAAACCTGGCGGAGAACGCCTTAACTCTGCGTCATGGTGCAAGCTTTACCGGTGCGCCAACTGTTAATGCTTTGCTAAAAGATGCAACGGGCACTAACACCATTGCAATCACGGTTGAAAATGACTTGAATACACAGCCTGTGTTCAACTACACACTGAACTTTGACGGCGATAACCTTGATAATGACAGTGATCTGCAGGACGGTCGTGTTGAGAATGTAACCATTCACGACAACGATACTGAGAGCAACACGGTAACGCTGACTAAGGCGCAAGAGCACACTGGTACAATCACCTTAGATGGTGGTGTTGCGGGTCAGACATACACCGTAGCCAACCCCCTTGTTGCCAAGGTTATTGAGGCGTCTGCTCAGAAGAGCGACCTTCGCCTGACCGTGGGTGATAATGTCGCGCCTATCACTACTGTGGACCAGGATATTCGTCTGGGCTCTGGCGACGATATTCTGACCTTTATGAATATCGACGACTTCGCCGGTGGCGACAAAATCAGTGACGCTGGTGGTAATGACACAGTTCGCGCTGCGTTCAGTCAAGACAGTAACCTGACTCTGACTGATATCGAGAACCTGCACATCATTGCTAACCAAAACGTAACACTTGGCATGGCCAACGCTGACGTTGATAACTTGGTTATCTTGGCGGATATCGCGGCCGATGGTGACCCAGATGCCTCTCCGTTGACGGCTGAGCCATTCAATATCCCCGGTGTACAAACTACCGATGTTATTACTCTCACTGACACCAAGCTGACAGAGCTGAACTTCTCTGCTGATTTGGACACCTTTGATGGCAATAACAACCCGAATGACTTGTTTGACAGTAACGAGGTGTTCAACGCGACCTTCAACGGTGTAACGCTGCAAAACAACAGCGCCAATGCCCTGACGGTAAACATCAACTCCGCTTTGGACTTCGTTGATGCAGGTGCTCAGAGCTACACCCTTGGTCAATTGACTGCTCACGGTGTCACCGGCATGGATATCAAGGTTGCCGATGAAGACGTTGAGCGCGCTATCAGCCCGTTCAATACTCCAATCACGACCATCAACAATATCTACGCGAAGGATATGGCCTCTTTGAGCGTGAGTGCTCAGGGTGACGTCAACCTGGGCGTGGTATCGGGCGCACCGCTTAACAACTCACTGAACAGCTTTGATTCAACCGCTGTGGGTGGGGATGTTACTGCGCGTGTTATTTCCTTGGGCAACAATGCCACGGTTTCACTGGGCAACGGTGACAACAACTTTGATGCACTTGGCTCGGCCGGTAACAGCATCAAAATTGTGGCTGGTAATGGCGACAATATGATCCAGGGTTCTGCGCAGTCGGACCGCATCACAACTGGCAGTGGTTGGGACATGGTGGCGGGTGACCGTGGCAACAACGTCATTAACACCGGTGCTGGTAACGATACTATCCAAGCTAAAGACGGTAACGATACCTATGACGTAGGTACTGGTATTGATAGCGTGGTTGATAACAACGGCACGGGCATCAATGCGACCCTGGCTACAACTACTGTTGCATTGGGTGGCGGTGTAACCAGCGTCAAGCTTCACACTGGTGGTGGCGGTGTAACCACTGACCAAATGCTGGCAGTCGGCGACGGCTCAAACCTGAGCGTACGCTGGACTGGTGACAACTTGCAGACCGCCTCTGCGGTACTCGACGGTAAGCTGGCCGAAGTTGATGCCAATACCACTACTGCAAACGCGGATCTGTCTATCTACCAGACGCCTGGTAACTATACCTTTAGCGGTGGCGAAGGCAATGATGTTGCCATGTGGAACGACACAGGTCTCGCGGGCGCTCGAAGCATTACCTTTAACGGTGGTAACGGTAATGATGCAGCCGTGGGAACCAACGACAATGATATTTATATCGGCGGTGCTGGTGCGGATAAATACGTTATGCAGGATACGTCAATTGCTGACGGTCGTATTGACACCATCGTCATTGCTGACGGTGAATCTACGGCTTCGGCCTGGGATGTGGTTGTTGGTTTTGATGCGGTAGCAGGTGCATCTGCTCTTGGCACCGTTGCTGGTAGCGGGGCTGTTGGTAGCGATGTGCTGGACTTGGCTTCAACGTTGATTTCTGCTCCAGTAGCAGCTGTGAACGGTACCAATGCCGGTGCGGCGAAGTCTCACAGCATTGCCGCGAATGGCTTGGTAACCTTCGATAACGTCGATGGTTATGTTGCCGATCAAGGTGTGGGTACCGGTGCAGGTCAGATCAGCTTGACTGACGCCCTGTCTTACCTGGCAGCTAACTTGAATGGCACCAACGAAACCGTGGCCTTCCAGTACGATGCCGATGGCGATGGCCTCATCACTGCTGTTGATAGCACCTTCGTATTCCAGGATGGTGCGACCGACACAGTTGTTGAACTGGTAGGTGCATTTACTGGTATCGAGGCAGTTGGTACAGGTACTGCAGGCGTAATCGAAATCGGCTAACCCCGACGACGCTCCCTTTCAGCGCTGCTTGTCGGCGCTGACGCGAGAACCCGGCTTCGGCCGGGTTTTTTTATGGGAGCTATAAAGGCTAAAGGTTGCCGGACTTTTAATATATGGCTCCGCTATAAAAATATTAACTTGCTGTTATCTCTGGCTTTTAAGGCCCTGGTCTTTGGGCATGAAGATTGCTGTTTAATCGGTTGCCAAGCAATGGTTGTTGGAAATATCTAGAGAAATCCGTGGAGTTAAAAAATGATAATTCCTTATGGGCAGGATAATAGCCGTCATTTTTCAGAGCTGTTTACGCAGTCAACGAATAGGGAGGAGCTCTCTGATAGTTATGCGTCGCTATTGAAGAATTTGAATGAAAAGCGCACCGCAGAATTAGCAGCAATACAATCCTCCGTAAAATCGTCCGGGAATGCTTTGGAGATGAGTAAAGACGCGTGGCAACGAGAAGATGCTGTAAATGTTGATTTTCACCGTGCCGCTGTAGAGCTGCGCCTTGAGTATGGGCGTTCACGAATAGCGCTGGATGCGAAGGATGAAGAGGATGGCAGGATGGTGGTGCGAACGCCGGAGCAACTCGGTCGCGCCGTGTCTCAGTATGCTGATGAGTTGCGCAATGATTTGTGGCAGCGGAGCTTGGCCAGGGAAAGCGAAATGGCAAGGCAAATTTCGTCTGGGACGGTTACCAGTTTAGAGCGCATAGAATTGCGGGAGAAGGTCGCCGCTCGCGAATTACAAGACCGCATGAGGGTTGATCAGCAGGTTAGAGACTATAGAAATCGCCTGTACAACGAAATGCTGGCGTCGCAGAGGTAAAGAGATGTCGGTATAGATTTGCGATGACGAATCTTACTTAATCGTAGCATTGAGGCAATGCCTTAAAGCTGGTAAATTTGTTGCGTCAAAGTATTAGTGCTTTGCTATAAATTAATAAGCAGCAGTTTACTTGGAAGCGCGTTTAAACGTGCTGGAAAGTGTCTCAATGGTTTTTTTAAATACTACTAATGAGGTGCTTGGAAGGTAACAACGGATTGTAAACAGTAAAAAAGGAATTTTAATCATGACGCAAGCTCAAACCATTACCATTGATGGAAAAGAATACGACTTGGAATCACTGAGTAGTGAAGCCAAAAATCAGCTTATGAATGTGCGAGTGGCCGATCAAAAGATCGCGACAACTCAACAGGATTTGGCAGTACTGCAAACAGCCCGCAATGCCTATGCTCGCGCATTGTCAGAAGCCCTGCCAAAAGTGAATCAATAATCGCTTGTGTAAGCTGAGTAAAAAAGCCGCTGTAGCGGCTTTTTTTATGGCTCGTTGTTCGTGGGGCGCCAAGCCGCCTGCCTCTTGCCATTGCCTTGCCCCCACCCTACACTGACAAACTCTTGTCGGGGCGCCCGTCACGGCCAAATCGGCCAGGGCTGAGATCGCGTAGCGAGTCCCGTTGCACCTGATCTGGATAATGCCAGCGTAGGGAACAAGGTCGCCTCAGTCATATTCCGTCTCTACTGACGATCTGCTCCCTGTGTTTACAACACTGAGCGCCTACGTGCGCGGGGGGAATAATGAGTTCATCTGAATATCCGTTGCTGCGTGAAACTGCACAAGTCGATGCCGCTGCCGTAGAGCCTCTGCCGGGTTCGTCAAAGATTTATGTTGAAGGGAGTCGTTCTGACCTCCAGGTCCCGATGCGGGAAATCAAGTTGACGGCGACGCCTGTGCAAGACCCTGACGGCTCCACCCGCTTGGAGCCCAATGCGCCGGTGCGGGTTTACGATACTTCTGGTCCGTACACTGATCCCGCGGCGAGCATTGATATTCGCAAGGGCTTAGCGCCAATTCGCGAGCAGTGGATATTGGATCGCGATGACACCGAGCTACTGAGCAGTGACAGCTCTGAATATACCCGTCAACGCGCCGCTGATTTGAGCCTTGAGCAGCTGCGGTTTGACCTAAAGCGCCGCCCGCGCCGCGCGAAAGCGGGTCAGAACGTTAGCCAAATGCATTACGCTAAGCGCGGCATCATCACACCAGAGATGGAGTACATCGCCATACGAGAAAACATGGCGCTGGCGCAGGCGCGTGAGTCGGGGGAGTTGGCGGTGCAGCACCCGGGGCAATCCTTTGGGGCGAGCATTCCCAAAGAAATTACCCCCGAGTTTGTTCGCGACGAGGTCGCTCGCGGCCGCGCTATTATACCGGCCAATATTAACCACCCTGAACTGGAGCCGATGATTATCGGCCGTAACTTCCTGGTAAAGGTGAATGGCAATATCGGTAATTCCGCACTGGGTTCGTCCATTGAGGAAGAGGTTGCCAAACTCACCTGGGGCATTCGCTGGGGTGCCGACACCATGATGGATTTGTCGACGGGCAAAAATATTCATGAAACCCGCGAGTGGATTGTGCGCAATTCGCCTGTGCCGGTGGGTACTGTGCCGATTTACCAGGCGCTGGAAAAAGTCGACGGCATCGCCGAGGACCTCACCTGGGAGATCTTCCGCGATACGCTGATAGAGCAGGCCGAGCAGGGCGTGGATTACTTTACGATCCACGCAGGCGTGTTGCTGCGTTACGTGCCGCTAACGGCGAAGCGCGTAACCGGCATTGTGTCGCGCGGAGGCTCGATCATGGCGAAGTGGTGTTTGGCCCATCACAAAGAAAACTTCCTTTACACCCACTTTGACGACATCTGCGAAATCATGAAGGCCTACGATGTGTCGTTTTCGCTGGGTGATGGGCTTCGCCCTGGCTCGGTTGCCGACGCCAATGACGAGGCGCAGTTCGGCGAGCTGCGTACCTTGGGTGAGTTGACCAAGAAGGCGTGGAAGCACGATGTTCAGGTGATGATTGAAGGCCCCGGTCACGTGCCGATGCAGATGATCAAAGAGAATATGGACGAGCAGCTAAAGCACTGTGACGAGGCGCCGTTTTATACACTGGGGCCGCTCACTACTGACATTGCGCCGGGCTACGACCACATTACCTCGGGCATTGGCGCGGCGCAGATCGGCTGGTATGGCTGCGCCATGCTGTGTTACGTCACTCCGAAAGAACACTTGGGCTTGCCCAACAAGGATGATGTAAAAACCGGCATCATTACCTACAAAATTGCGGCGCATGCGGCCGACTTAGCCAAGGGGCATCCCGGCGCGCAATTGCGTGATAACGCCTTGAGTAAAGCGCGCTTTGAATTCCGCTGGGAGGACCAATTCAACCTGGGGCTCGATCCGGACACCGCGAGAGAGTTTCACGACGAAACCCTGCCCAAGGAGTCCGCGAAAGTCGCCCACTTCTGTTCAATGTGTGGGCCAAAGTTCTGTTCGATGAAAATAACCCAGGATGTGCGTGATTACGCTGCAAAACTAGAATCAGGCGATATCGAGCAGGAGATGGCGAAAAAGTCTGCCGAGTTTAAAGAGCAGGGCAGTGAAATCTACCACAAGGTGTAGGCGCGCATGAGCGCAATATCTATTGCCGTTGTTGGTGGCGGTTTGCTCGGGCGCTTGCTCGCCTGGAAGTTGCTGCAGCGTGGGCACCGGCTCTGTATCTTTGAACGCGGTAGTCGCGCTGCCGAGCAGAGCGCGGCGCGTATCGCCGCGTCGATGCTGGCGCCGTACACGGAAGTGGCGAGCGCCGAGCGTCAGGTTTTCGACTGGGGCTTGCGCGCTCTCGCGTGGTGGCCTCAGCACATTGCTGAGCTGAACGAAGCAACCGGCGTGGATATCACATGCCGCGTTGATGGCAGTGTTGTCGTTGCGCACGAACTGGACCAGTCCACACTGGCGCATTTTCTCCAGCAGTTGCAGGCGGTCGTGCCCGATCATTTAGCCGATGTTGAGCAACTTTCTGCGACTCGCCTCGCGGAACTGGAGCCAGAGTTAGCGGGTCGTTATCGCAACGGTTTGTTCCTGCCCCACGAGGGCTACCTCGACAACAGCGCGCTACTTCGTGCTCTCGCTCACGCCATCGCCGAGCTGTCAGGCCAGTGGCACGAGCATGTCGACGTTACGGACATTGAGCCGGGGCGTCTGTATGCGCAGGGCCGCTGGCAAGATTTTGATTGCGTCGTCGACTGCCGCGGGATTGGTGCCAAGGGGCAATTGGCGGGGCTGCGGGGCGTGCGCGGTGAGGTATTGTGGCTGCATGCGCCAGAGGTGAACTTACAGCGCCCAGTGCGCTTGATGCACCCTCGCTACAAGCTCTACGTCGCGCCACGGCCGGATAATCGCTATGTGATTGGTGCCACGGAGATCGAGAGCGAGTCGATGGCGCCGGTGACAGTGCGCAGTCATCTGGAGCTACTGTCGGCGTTGTACAGCTTGCACAGTGGTTTTGCGGAAGCGGAGGTAGAGCATGCCTGGTCGCATTGCCGGCCGGCGATGCCAAACAACTTACCGGTGGTCATGGCTGAGCCGGGCCGTTTGGTAGTGAACGGCCTCTATCGTCACGGCTACCTGCTCAGTCCTCATGTCGTGGAGCAGGCATTGGAAAAATTTGATCAGGGTATGTGTGAACGGGTCCGAGCGTCATGATCGCCGTCAGTGTGAACAATCAGCAGAAGCAGTGCGATAAGCAGAAGTCCCTGGCGGCACTGCTTCAAGAATGGGGCTTTGAAAGTGGCAAGGTTGCGGTTGCCGTAAACGGTGATTTTGTGCCGCGTTCACGCTATGGCGAGCACCGCTTGCGCGATGGCGATCAGCTAGACGTGTTGGCCCCCGTGCAAGGTGGCTAGCGCTCGTTTGCTCGAAAATTGAGGAATAAAGCATGTCTGTAGATCGGCAGGACCCGTGGAGCCTCTACGGTAAGTCGTTTACCAGTCGCCTGTTGATAGGGAGTGCGCTGTACCCGTCACCGCAGGTGATGTGCGAGGCTATTTTGGCCTCGGGCGCTGAAATTATTACCGTCGGTCTGCGCCGCCAGTCGCCTGAACAAGGCGGTGGCGAGGCATTTTGGCAGCAAATTAAAAGCCTTGGGAAAACCCTGTTGCCGAACACCGCCGGCTGTCACACCGTGAAAGAGGCGGTGACGCTCGCGCAAATGAGCCGCGAGCTTTTTGAGACGGACTGGTTGAAGTTGGAAGTTGTTGGCGACGACTACAATTTGCAGCCGGATCCAATCGCCACCATCGAGGCGGCCCAGCAGTTGAGCAAGATGGGCTTTAAGGTCTTCCCGTATTGCACTGACGACCTGGTTGTTTGTCAGCGTCTGCGCGATGCCGGCTGTGAGGTGCTGATGCCCTGGGGCTCTCCAATTGGTACGGGTAGGGGGTTAATGAACCCCTACAATTTACAAACCATTCGTGAGCGTTTGCCGTCATTGCCGTTGATCGTGGATGCGGGCATCGGTAAACCGTCTCATGCCGTACAGGCAATGGAGCTCGGATACGACGGCATATTGCTCAATACCGCGGTCGCCCAGGCCAGTCAGCCGGTCACCATGGCCGAGGCGTTTCGCGATGCACTCTCTGCGGGCCGCAAGGCGTATCGCGCGGGTGCGATGCCAGCTCGGCAAACCGCCTCACCGTCGACACCGACGCTCGGTATGCCGTTTTGGCACCAATAATCATCGCCGTGGCGCGAGGCCGGTACCGATAGCAAAGCACTGCTATTATCAGTGGTAGGCAGGTGCCGCGCCCCAACCCATTTCAGCACAGGAAGGCTTCATGTTAACGATCCATCATCTTGGTCTCTCTCGCTCCGACCGGATTATCTGGTTGGCGGAGGAGCTCGGTCTTGAATACCGCTTAGTTAAGCACGATCGCGACCCAGAGACATTCCGCTCGCCACCCTCGCTTTGGGAGGTCAGCCCGATGGGGAAAGCGCCGGTCATTGAAGATGATGGCTTGGTGATCCCGGAATCCGGCGCCATTGTGGAATATTTGCTCGACAAGTATGGCGAGGGTCGCCTGCGGCCGGCCGCCGGGACACCGGAATATATTGAGTATCTGCACTGGCTTCATGCGGCCGAGTCAACGCTGATGACGCCGGTGCTGATGAATATGATCGCCGGCATGAGTGGCGTGGATAACCCCGCCTACAACAGTTTTGTGCACGGTGAATTCGATACGGTACTCGGGTACATGGAGAAGTTGCTGGCGAATAGAGAGTACATCGCCGGTGAATTTAGCGCTGCCGATATTATGGTGGCCTTTCCGCTGATGATGCTCGATTCGCCGTTGATTCCCGGGCCGGCGGGCGGCGATGTGCTTGGCCCCTACGCCAATATTCAGGCGTATCTATTGCGCCTGCGCGACCGACCAATGTGGCTCAAGGCCGAAGCCATATTTCGACCAGAGTAGGGAAACCCCACGGTTAATCAGAGGTAAAAAGGTCTTATGGCGAGTCATTCAAAGCCCATTGCATGGACGATTGCCGGCTCAGATTCCGGTGGCGGAGCCGGTATTCAGGCGGACTTGGCCAGCTTTCACGATTTTGGCGTGCACGGCTGTTCAGTGGTTACGGCATTAACTGCGCAAAATAGTTTTACGGTTGGGCATGTGGCTATTACGCCGCGTCGAGCGCTGGCTGCGCAAATTAATGCGCTCGACAGTGACCTGCAGGCGGCGGCGATAAAGCTGGGGATGCTCGGCGGCGAAGATGTTGTTGAGATGGTGGCAAAGTACCTGGCTGACTATCGCGGCTTTGTGGTTTGCGACCCGGTTATGGTGTCTACCAGTGGCGGTCAGCTGATGGAGGACGGTGTCAGCGAAGCGTTGATCGAAAAAATCTTGCCGCGCGCCGACCTGCTGACGCCAAATATCAGCGAAGCCGAAACCCTGCTCAATCGTGAGATTAACTCCCCGGCTGATGTAGAGCGTGCCGCCCAGGATATCGTGGTGTTAGGCGCCCGTTCGGTGCTGCTAACTGGCGGGCACCTGAGCACCGATGATGGCTGTCGTCACGACTATTGGACCGATGGCGAGAGTGGCTTCTGGCTGAGTGGCGAAAATATCGACACACTCAATACCCACGGCACTGGCTGTACGCTATCGTCGGCGATAGCGGCGCTGATCGCTCGTGGCTATGAACTGGCTGATGCCTTAGTCATTGCTAAGGCCTATGTCAGTCAGGGACTGCGTTTGGCTGTGCAGCTCGGTGGTGGCCCCGGCCCGGTTGTACACCTGGGCTGGCCTCAGCGGCTGGAGGACTTTCCACGTTTGAGTCGGCAGTTGCCCGCCGCGCCGATTCAGGCGTTTCCCGATTGTGGCGGCGAACTGGGTTTGTACCCGGTGGTGGACAGTACTGAGTGGCTGGAGCGCTTGCTGCGTGCCGGTGTTAAAACGATCCAGTTGCGCATTAAAAACCCCGAGCAGAGCAATCTCGATGAGGAAATTCGGCGCGCTGTTGCACTGGGCCAACAATACAGCGCGCGGGTGTTTATTAATGATTACTGGCGCCAGGCGATTGACGCCGGGGCCTATGGCGTACACCTGGGCCAGGAAGACCTGGATATTGCCGACATTGGCGCGATCGCCGCTGCTGGCTTGCGCTTGGGCGTGAGCACCCACAGCTACTATGAAATCGCTCGTGCTCATGCGCTGTCACCCAGTTATATCGCGATTGGCCCGGTCTACCCGACGACCAGCAAGGTGATGCGCTTTGGGGCTCAGGGCCTGACTCAGCTTAAGCGTTGGGTCGATATCCTGTCGCCGAGTTATACCCTTACTGCGATAGGCGGGATCGATCGCCGCCGGGCCCCCGACGTGCTGGCGACGGGCGTTGGGAGCTGTGCGATGATCACCGCGATTACCGAGGCGGATGACCCTGAGGCGGTGGTCGCCGAATTACTGGCGCTTCACTAGCGAAGCTTAGCAAGGTCGGTGTAAAAGTAGCGGTATAAGGCGCTGTGCTCCTCTTCGGGGGTTTGGCGCCAGCCATAGACCTTGGGCTTCTCGCGCTCGATCACCAATGTACCGAACAACAACCAATCGTAGATCGCCAACAGGTTGCATAGGTTGCTCCCTGAGTTTTTGCCACGGGCATGGTGATGGTGGTGCTGCGTCGGAAAGGTGAAAATGTGGCACAGGGCATACATGCTATTTCTCACCCAAGCCCAGCGGTGGTTGAGGAAGTACAAGTCATAGTTCCAGTTCACGTGGTTGTGAGCCGCCCACAGGCCTTTGAACAGCGTGCCGATAATAAACACCTCTGTGAGCCCCAGGTATAGAGCCAAAAACTGGAACCAGTAATTGGGCATGATGAACCACCACAGCCAGTGCTCCACAAAGGTCTGCGTCACCGTTAATTGCCCCTTGCCGTCGTTACCGCCCGACAAATGGTGCGGGCGATGGCCGATCTTATAGAGGCCTTGCAGGCGTTGTAGCCAGCGCGATTTGGGCCGGCGGGCGTGGGCAAACCAGTGTCCAAGGCCGTGGAACAGTTCCTCTAAGGCGATGTAGCCGATAAGGGTTAGCCAGAAGTAATCACTTACTAACCAGCTTAGGCCGCCCTGATACTGAGGGATGATGAGGCCAGCGATCCAAGCGATGCCAAACAGCAGTGCCGGCCGTTGGATAAGCACCATGCCGGCGGCACTCAGTCCCGCCATTTGCCAATCTTCCTTGCTTTTGCGCTCGGCGCGGGCGCGGCCACTGAGCCATTCCCATAGGGCAAAAACAATTATAAATAGTGTCACGAAATGCGCAGGTTGCAGTGTCATGGCAGCTCCTTGTTACTGTTATATGCGGCTGATGTAGACAGGTTACGGGATTTGAGGTATTTGTAAATTTGATAATTTATATACCTAATATTTATGAAGCTGAATTTACGCTCGGTCGACCTTAATTTGCTCACGGTGTTTGAGGCCCTGCTGCGCGAACAAAATTTGTCTCGGGTGGCCGAGCAACTCGGCATGAGCCAGCCCGCTGTCAGTGCGGCCTTGCAGCGCTTGCGGCTGACCATGAAAGACGAGCTGTTTGTGCGCACCCGCAGCGGGATGCGGCCAACGCCACGGGCGATTGCCGCTCAGGCGGCCGTCGCCGAGGCCCTCGCACTGATTTCTGAAGCGCTCAGCGTGGAGCAAGTGTTCTCACCTGCCACCGCCGAGCGGGAATTCAGCCTGTTGGCTGACGGCTACATGGAAATGGCGGCGCTGGGGCCGCTGCTGCGCGCATTGCAGGGTTCAGGAGCGGGTCTGCGCTTGCGCAACGAAGTGCTGGACCAGCAAGACGTGGCCAAAGCCTTGTCTCGCCTGGAGTACGATGCAGTGATCGACTTTGTGCGGATTGAATCGGATAAAGTCTGCTCGGCGCTATTGGGTGAGCAAGAGCTGGTAGTGATTGCCGCCGGTGCCCACCCGCGTATCGCTGGCAGCCTGTCTGCGCAACAGTATTTTGCAGAGGGCCACATTTTGCTGCGCCAGCGCAGCCGTTACCGCAGCCAGCTTGAATTGGCACTGGGCGGGCAGAAGCTTGAGCGCCGGGTCGACCTTCATGTTCAGCACTTCGCGGCCATGCCGTCGGTGGTTGAGCAAACCGATGCCCTGGCGTCTATGCCCCGCGAACTCGCCAGGCGATACGCTGCGGCCTACGATATTCAGGTTCTGCCCTTTCCATTGCCGGTTCCGCCGATACCCGTCTGGCTGATGTGGCCACTAAGCCTGAACGGCGATGCAGGGCACCGTTGGTTTATTGAGTTACTTCGGCGTCAGCGATTGCCGGGTGCTGGCTAAGCTGTGGAGATAACGTATCGACCTGCGCTGTGTGGTTGCTACTATGCGCGTAGCCAAACACAATAATCAGACAGAGCCATTTTTGAGATCGCGCGTATGAAACAGCTGGCGATAATTGCAGTTTTAATGGTGGCGGCTACGACAGCCAGCGCCAGCGAGTTGATTGTGCGCGGACTATTTAAAAACGCGGTGCTGCTGGAGATCAATGGCCAGCAACAATTAGTGCGCACCGGCAGCAGCCACCCGGGTGGGGCCAAAGTGCTGTCGGCGAATTCGCGATTTGCTCAGGTGCGCTATCAAGGAAAAACCCACCGCCTCACACTCAATAAACGTATTGGCACACTGTATGCCGAGAGCAAACGCCAGGAAGTGGTGTTGCAGCGCAACAGCAATCGTGAATACCGAACGCGCCTGCAGATCAATGGTCGAAGCGCCGAGGCGGTGGTGGATACCGGCGCCACCAAAGTAGCAATGAGCGCTCGCCATGCCCGCCAATTAGGTATTCGCTACGACGACGCGCCAGTGGTTAGTATTGCCACCGCGTCTGGTGTCAGCCGCGGCTTTGCGGTGAAACTGGACAAACTGGCGGTAGGTGGCATAGAGCGCCACCATATTCCCGCTGTGGTGGTGGATGGTGAATACCCCCATGTAATACTGCTGGGAATGAGCTTTCTAGAGCATGTCGATCTTCAAGAACGCGGCAGTATTATGACCTTAAGTGCCCCCTAGGGCCTGTTAACACTAATTGAGATGCGCCTGCTGGAGGTCATTTTTGCCTCCAGCTAGGCGGAGGAAGCGAAGTTTGGTGGGCCCAAACAAGCGACCGACAACAACGCTGGGGGCAAAAATGGCGCCAGCCCTCTGGGTTGTGGCTAAAAATCCACCATTCGTCGTTCATTTGGAATAAGCAAACCTCTCTTCTCATTCCTAGATTGGAGAATTTTTAGCCGCAACAGGCGTAACTCAATTAGTGTTAACAGGCCCTGGCTGCCCCAATTGCGTATTCTGGCTCGCCTGCTGCGCGCGTCGCTGCTAAAATGCGCGACCGGATTTTTTCTTGGAGATGCCTGTGGCGGTCCGCTTTATTGAGTCCTCCAAGCTTCCCACCCCTTGGGGAGTGTTTGATATTCATGGTTTCGAGGACGCCGAACTCGGCAAAGAACACGTTGTATTAAGCCTCGGGGATATCGGCGACGGTCAGCCTGTGCTCGCCCGTATCCATTCAGAGTGCCTGACGGGTGACGCCCTGTTCAGCATGCGCTGTGACTGTGGCTCCCAGCTTCAGGCGGCGATGGAGAAAATTGCCGAGGAAGGTCGCGGTGCCATATTTTATTTGCGGCAAGAGGGCCGCGGCATTGGCCTGATGAATAAGATCCGCGCCTACAAACTTCAGGATGAAGGCGCCGATACGGTCGAGGCAAACGAACGCCTGGGCTTCGGTGCAGACATGCGTGATTACAGCTTGCTGAAAGTCATGTGCGAAGAGCTCGGTATCAGCAAAGTGCGCTTGATGACCAACAACCCTCGCAAGGTCAATGCGCTGACGGATCAGGGCGTCGACGTGGTTGAACGCCTGCCCTTGCAAACGGGGCAAAACCCTCACAATGCCAAGTATCTGGCAACCAAGTCCGGCAAACTGGGGCACTTGTTCTAGGCCCTGTTCACACTCATTGAGTTGCGGCGCTGTCACTAAACCGTAAGTGTATTGTCGCCGCTCAGTCATTGGCAGCCGATAGCCTCTCTCTCATCGTAAGCAGAGAGAGTCAGCGCGGATGTCACAACACATTTTAGTCCTTCACGATGGTAAGCCCGGACATTTTTCGCAGGCCCAGGGCGTAGCGCGGCTGCTTGCTCGGCGCCACCGGGGTGACACCCAGATTCACGCCATACAGGCGCGACCCAGGTTTAAGTTGCTAAACCGACTATTGCGACTACTGGCCGCGATGAATCAACCCTGGGCGCAGCGGCTAGTGTCTATCGCATACCGCTGTGATGAATTGCCGGATATCGCACCGGATATTGTTGTGTCCTTCGGTGGCAATGTATTGGCGCTGAATGTTGCGCTGAGCCAGCATTGGCGCTGCCGCAATGTCGTGATCGGAAATTGCTATAGCCTGCCTGCCAATGCCGTCTCGGCAAATGTCACCGCGTTTCCCACCGCTTCAGCTAGCAGCGCCTGGCAGCAGTGCAATGTTTCCAGCCGTGTAGCACTTTGCAAAACCGATGCCGAGCAAAATACCCGTGCAGGTAGCCTGTTGTCAGAGCAAGCTGAGCGTCCGCTGTGGGCGATGCTGGTGGGGGGAGATGGCAGCGGTCTGCGCTATCAGGAGAGTGATTGGCATCAGCTGGGGCGGGCGATGGCGGCGGTCGCCACGCGCCACGGCATTCAGTGGCTGCTTACCACGTCGCGCCGCAGCGGCCAGCAAGCGGGAGAGATCCTCGGCGGCTACCTCAACGAGCAGAATTGCTTGTCATCCATTGTGTATCAGGGGGCAAGTAGCCCGAATGCCGATGCCTACTTGGGGGCAGCAGAGCGCATTTTTTGCACGGAAGATAGCTTGAGCATGGTGAGCGAGTCGGTGGCAATGCACAAACAGGTAATCGGCTTGCGCCCAGCGAATTCGGTGATTCGCGGAAGCCACTTGCGATCGTTGCTGTATTTGCAGAGCCAGGGCTTGGTTGAGCGCTGGGCGATCGCTGATCTCGAGTTGTACCAGCCAAGCGCATTTATGCCGTTGCGCTCCTATGAGCAGCACCTCGACAGCCTTTACCAGCGCTTGCAGGCGCGCCTGGCGATTACTGAGCCCGTTGAGGGGGAGGCCTTACCGGCGAGGCCGGCTATGCCGGAAGTCGCCGCACGCTAGTTCAGCTTTGCAGTTGCTGTTGAATGCTTTGGGCGATGCCCTCGGCGTCCAGGCCGAGCTGGCTGAGCAGAGTATGGTGGTTGCCGTGGTCGACGAAGGTGTCGGGCAGGCCGAGCTGCAATACCGCGACGTTCACGCCGCGCTGATGCAGGTATTCCGTTACCGCACTGCCTGCGCCACCAGCGATCACATTCTCTTCAACGGTGACGATCAGCGAGTGCGTCGCAGCGAGCTGGTCAATTAACTCGGTATCCAGTGGTTTAACGAAGCGCATATCTGCAACGCTAGCGTTGAGCTTTTCTCCCGCTTCCTGAGCAGCCGTTAAAAGTGTGCCAAAACTCAGAATCGCGACCTCGCCACCTTCGCGTATTTTTCGACCTTTGCCGATCTCCAGGGCTGCCATTTCTGTGGCCGGTATAACTCCTGGGCCAGTGCCGCGGGGGTAGCGCACAGCCGCTGGCCCTGGGTAGTGATAGGCGGTATGAAGCATTTGTCGGGTTTCGTTTTCGTCGGCGGGCGCCATTACGACCATGTTGGGAATGCAGCGCAAGAAGCTGAGGTCAAAGGCACCTGCGTGGGTGGGGCCATCCTCTCCCACCAGGCCCGCTCGGTCGATGCCGAAGGTCACATCGAGGTTTTGCAGGGCAACATCGTGGATCAGCTGGTCGTAGGCGCGCTGGAGAAACGTTGAATAAATTGCGACAACCGGCTTCAAGCCGTCACAGGCCATACCGGCAGCGAGGGTAACGGCGTGTTGCTCAGCGATCGCAACATCGTAAAAGCGCTCTGCATAGCGCTCTGAGAAGGCAACCATTCCAGAGCCTTCGCACATTGCCGGCGTGATGCCCACCAGTTTGTCGCAGGCCTCGGCTTGGTCGCACAGCCATTGACCAAAAATATCCTGGTATTTGGGTTTGCTAACAGGGGTCGCCGGTTTTTTGCTTGCGGCGGGGGTGTCGGCCTCAATTTTCGAAATAGCGTGAAAGCCTACCGGGTCTTTCTCGGCCGGGGCAAAGCCCTTGCCCTTTTTTGTCATGATATGCAGCATTTGCGGGCCGTCGAGCTCGCGAAGGTTGCGCAAAGTGGGAACGAGTACATCCAGGTCGTGACCGTCGATGGGGCCAATGTAGTTGAAGCCCAGCTCTTCAAATAGCGTGGCAGGAGAGACCATCCCCTTCATGTACTCTTCCAGGCGGGCAGCAATATCTTTTGCCGGGCCGGGGAATTTCTCCAACACGGATTTGCCGCCACTGCGGATCTGGTTGTAGGTTTTCGATGCCCAGATCTTAGAAAAATACGTGTTCAGCCCGCCCGTGTTTTTCGAAATCGACATCTGGTTGTCGTTCAACACCACCAGCATATTGGCACCGGTGTGGCTGGCGTGGGTGATAGCCTCAAAGGCCATGCCCGCGGTCATGGCGCCGTCGCCAATGACCGCAACGGTGCGCCGGTCGATGCCCTGTTGTCGGGCGGCAATGGCCATACCCAGGGCGGCGCTAATACTGGTGCTGGAATGCCCGACGCCGAAGGTGTCAAAGGGGCTTTCCTCGCGTTTGGGGAAGCCGGCTAAGCCACCTGCTTTGCGCATGGTATTCATGCGCTCGCGCCGGCCAGTTAATATTTTATGCGGATAGCACTGGTGGCCGACATCCCAGACCAGGCGGTCTTCAGGAGTGTTGTAAATGTAGTGCAGCGCGATGGTGAGTTCGACAACGCCCAGGCCAGCGCCAAAATGTCCGCCGGTTTGACCAACCGAATACAACAGGTACTCGCGGAGTTCGTAGGCGAGCTGACGGAGTTGCTGTTCTTCCAAGCCGCGCAGGTCGTCCGGGTCGGCGATGCCATCGAGTAAGGGCGTTGACGGTGGCTGCGAGGGAATTTTCTGGAACATCAATTTCTGACCCAAAGCGGCGAAAAAGGGGGCAATTGTAAACCAATTGTCGGCCTGCGACACGGTGTTCGCGCGGTACTATACGTTGTTAGCGGCCAATGTTGATGGCCCGCCTAGTGTTGCCGCTCAATAATATAGTTGGAAAGTTGGTGCAGGGCGTCGCTGTGATCGCCAAAGCTGCTCAGTGCTGCCACGGCTTGCTGGTGGAGCTGCCGAGCGAGGTCCTTGGCGCCATCGAGGCCGAGCAGGCTGGGGAAGGTCGGCTTGTTTAGCGAAATATCGGCGCCCTGGGTTTTGCCCAATGTCGCTGTGTCGCTCTCTATGTCGAGGATGTCGTCCTGCACCTGGAAGGCCAGGCCGACGGCTTTGCCATAATCGTCCAGTTGTTGCTGCTGT
The DNA here is from genome assembly GCF_057370015.1 of Spongiibacter sp. C9W. Taxonomy (NCBI): domain Bacteria; kingdom Pseudomonadati; phylum Pseudomonadota; class Gammaproteobacteria; order Cellvibrionales; family Spongiibacteraceae; genus Spongiibacter; species Spongiibacter sp. C9W. The sequence continues at coordinate 1,909,950 of NZ_CM170672.1, read as the reverse complement.
GACGCGCTGGCTCCGCAGGCCAGGGCGGCCAGGCCGATAGCCGCTCGGATGAGCGCGCCGGTCTTGAGCTGGTGCATGGTTTGCAGTGTGTGCAGATCGAGGCTGCGATTAACATTTGCGAGGTCGATAGCTTGTCCACCGACCATGCCGCGCGGGCCACTGGCGGCCGCCAGAAGCTTTACCATCGCCACGCAGTGTGTGGCAGGGAGAGGAAGCTCGGCGATCAGTTCAAAGGCGCGGCTTTGCAAGCCGTCGCCAACAAGAATGGCCGTGGCCTCGTCGTAGGCGATATGGCAAGTGGGCTTGCCGCGGCGCAGGTCGTCGTCGTCCATGGCGGGCAAGTCGTCGTGAACCAAGGAGTAGGCATGGATCATCTCAATGGCGCAGGCAATGCTGTCCAATGTGGCGTCGTCGATGTCGGCCTGTAAAGTTTGCGCGGTGGCGTAGACCAGCGTGGCGCGCACGCGTTTGCCACCATTCATAATGCTGTATTGGCTGGCCTCGGTCAGGCGGGCCAGCTGCTCGCTGGCATCGTGGTCGCTGAACTCACTAAATGCCTGGGCCAGGTGCTCCGGCAGCGCGCGCTGTAGCCGCGACTGACATTGCTGAAGATAGGTGTCGAAGGGCATTAGGCGGGGTCCGTAGCGTCGAGGTCGGCGGTGAGTTGTTGCACCTTTAGCTCAGCATCGGCAAGCGCCTGCTGACAGTCTTTACTCAAGCTCATGCCCAGCTCGAAGGCTTTTAGCGACTCTTCCAGACTCAACTCGCCAGATTCCATCGTTTGCACGAGTGTTTCGAGCTCTTTGAGGGCAGATTCAAAATTAACCGCCTTTGCCTTGGCCATCGGGTACTCTCCAGCTGAGGGAATTTTCGACGGCATTTTAGCAGCCCTTGTGGCTAACTGTCCGCTGTTGGTGGCTCGTTAACAGTAATTGGATTGCCCCCGCAGTAAGTTAATGAGTCGCAACAGGCGCAACACTGTGCCTATGCACTTTATAGTGGCTATCTGCGGGTTGGCAGCAGGGGATGGCGGCATGTTATGTAACGGAGGGCATTCGGTGGCAACGTGGCAAGCGGTAATAGAATTTTGGTTTGATGAATTGACACCCGGTCAGTGGTTCGCCAAGTCGGCAGAGCTGGATTCGCTGATCAATAGGCGATTTGGTGAGTGTCACCGTGCGGCGGCGGCCGCCGAGTTATATGAATGGCGTGAACAGCCGCTGGGGCGTTTGGCCGAGGTCATTGTACTGGATCAGTTTTCCCGCAATATTTATCGCGACCGCCCGCAGTCGTTTCAATGTGACCCGCTAGCGCTGGTATTGGCGCAAGAGGCCATTGCCGGCGGTGCAGATCGCACTCTCGATGAGCAACAGCGGGCGTTCTTATACATGCCGTATATGCACAGTGAATCGAAACTGATTCAGCGGCAGTCTCTTGCCCTCTACGAGGCGCTGGGCGTGGAGAATAATCTTCGTTTTGCTCGCCAGCACGCCGATATTATCGAGCGCTTCGGCCGCTACCCTCACCGCAATGCCGTGCTTGGGCGAGCGTCCAGCGCCGAAGAGCTGGAATTCTTGCAGCAGCCCGGCTCTTCATTTTAACGAGTCAGGCGCAAGCTAAGCGCGCAGGTAATTGCCCATACCGCGTTGAATGCCAGCACAAAAACGGGCGTTAGCGTGCCGAGGGCAAGCCCCGCTTGGCCGTACGGAGAGTGATACGGAAAAATAATGAAAAGCTGGACGGCGCTGGGGGCGAGGCTGATCAGCAAGGCGCGACGCAACCACGCTCCGCTGAAGAGCGGCAGGGCGAATAGCAGGCCCCACAGGCCTCCCCAGACCAGGCGCGGATAGAGCCATTCCGGCGTTAGTGGTGGCGAAATATTGACCCCCGCGGCGGCGGTTAGTCCGTACAGACCGCAAAGCCAAAGCGCCAGGCTGTTGGCCAAGCCGCCGAGGCTGCCGGCGGCGTAGCAGGTAAGATAGTTGCGCATATTGCCTCCTGTTGGGGTGTGTTGCTGTCGTGCTGACATGAACACTTGGTAACTCGCGTTCCCGGGATTCGACTTCCCCTTGGCGCGCCTTCAGTGCAGAATTCACGCCCTGAACAATGTTAAGAGATGGACTATGGCCAGCGCGAATAATTCCGATATTGCATTAATTACCGGCGCCTCTGCCGGAATTGGCCGAGCCTTCGCGCAGGCGCTCGCTCCGCAGTGCTCATCAATGATTCTTGTGGCGCGCGACGCAGAAAAACTGTCGCGTGTTGCCGAGAGCCTGGCCGGTGTGGACTGTGAGGTTCACTGTATTGCCGTCGATCTATGCAAGCCGCTGGGCGTGGCCGAAGTGATGGAGGCTATCCGGCAAAAAGGCCCGGTGACCATTCTGATTAACAATGCCGGATTCACCACCGACAATGCGCTGGTGGACAGTGACCTCGACGCTGAGCTGGAGATGCTGTCCCTGCATTGTCAGGCGAGTGTGTCGCTGTGCCGTGGCGCGCTGCCCTATATGCAGGAACTCGGTCGCGGGCGGGTGATTAATGTTGCTTCCATGGCGGGCTTGATCCCGATGAAAGGCGCTGCGGTATACGGCGCTTCAAAAGCGTTTTTGGTGGCGTTTAGTCAGTCTCTTGCTAAGGAAAATCACCGTCACGGTATTGCCGTGCAGTGCCTGTGCCCCGGTTACACCCACAGCGACTTTCACGGGCGTGAGGCGCTGGCGGGCTTTGATAAGCGTTCGATTCCCGAGGCGTATTGGTCGAGCGCGGAGGATGTTGTCGCGGCAAGTTTGGCTGCCTTCTCGCAAACGCCGCCACCGACCTTGCTTGTGCCCGGTGAGCACAACAAACAGTGGGTTCGCGAAGAGCAGGAGCGCCAGCGTGCTGCGCTAGAGGCGATGCCCTAGGGCTTTTTAGGGTCGGTTGAAAGCGGCGTTATGTCGCGGTTTTTTTCTAGCTGATAGCACTCCAGGTCTTCGGCCATGATCAATGTGCCGCTGTAGTGCTGGCGCGCTTCTTTGCGCAGGTCGTCGATGCTGTGTTCAACACTTTCCCCACCCTTGAGGCGATAGCGCTGACTGAAATGCGTTAGCAGTAGGTGCGGCAGTTCGCTGCGCTCGGCGGCTTTGGCCACCATGGCCGCCGTGCTGTGCATGTATTGCGGTCCCACCCGGGCCAGAACGTCCTCGGTAAACGTTGCCTCGTGGATCATGGCGTCGCTGTTGCACATGGCGTCGTGTAGCAGGGCGGGTTGGTCGTTATCACCGCCGACAATAACGCTGCGCGGTGACCAGGCCGCCTGGCTAACATCGTCGGCGAGCACGGCGCGGCTGTCATCCAAGACGATGTTTTCCCCTTTTTGCAGTCGGTTCCACAGCGGCCCTCTGGGAATTCCCTTGGCGTCTAACGTTTCTTCAATCAGGTGGCGGGGTGGGACTTCCTCGGCGCGGTAGGCAAAGCAGGGGACGCGGTGAGACAGCGCGTGAGCGCTGACCCGCAGATGGCCATCGTCAAAATGGAAGTCCGGCGCATCGCTACGCACAAATTCCAAGGGAAAGCGCAGTTCCCGTATGTCGGTGTGCAGGAAGGTGGCGCGTATAAATTGTTCGATACCGTCGGGCGCGCAAATAGTTAGGGGGGCTTTGCGGCCGCTCATGTTCGCGCTGGCGATCAGGCCTGGCAGCCCGTAACAGTGGTCGCCATGCACGTGGGTGATGAAGATGGCGCGGAGTTTTGCGGTGCTGTAGCGGCTGTGCAGCAGCTGGTGTTGTGTGCCCTCTCCGCAGTCGAACAGATACCAGTCCCGGGCGTCGTCAATCGCCAGTGCCAGGCCGGTGACATTGCGGTGCCGAGTGGGAGTGCCGGCGCTGGTGCCAAGAAAGGTTAGGCGCATGACGGGTCGCCGTGTTGGGTGGTTTGTCGCCGCTTGGCCAAAATGTCCAGGCTGTGCTGCGACGGCGGCGCTTCCAGGATGGCCGCCATACTGTCAATAAGGTTGCTGGCCATGAAGTCAGTATCGCGGATGAGTGGATCGAACCCCGTGTTTTTGCGCACCCGCGCATGGTCGGACACGCCGTGAAAGCCGAGTACGTTCATCAATAAAATGCGCTGCTGGGCAATTTCGGGGGGAAGCTCGGTAAGTTCCTGCGCTGCCAGCTTTGCGATTTTGGTTTCCCGCGCCAATTGTAGGGAGTGCTTATCCGCCAGGTCGTAGCCCAGGGTATTGGTGGCAATCAGTTCGGCACTGATGTGGATATAGGCTTCGCCGCCGTCGCTGTCGTCCAGCTTCTCGATCAGCGGTTGAACAATGGCGGTGGCAACCAGTTGTGGCGTGGCAATGCCGTCAGCCAACATTTGGTCTGCCAATTCGGCGCGGCGCTCGGCAAGGGCGGGGCCGTGCTTGTCGAAAATCGCCTGTAGCAGGCCATTTTTATTGCCGAAATGGTATTGCACCGCATTGCGGTTGGCTTGGCCGGCGGCGCGGGTAATGGTATTGATCGAGACGCCATCGACACCCTGTTCGGCAAAGAGCCTTTCGGCCGCGCGAATAAGGCTGTCACGTGTGCGGTGGCTTCGGGTGTCTTTAACGGCGGTCAGTGTCATATTCCTTGCACGCGGCGGTGGTATAGCGCCTTAGCTTAGCAAAAAACAGCGCCTGTTTCGTGAGCGATGGCTTGGCGGCGGCGGTTTGCGAGCTTATACCGCCAGCAACTATCCTCAGCCTGTCTGCCTCCAGTCGCCATACCATTACGTAAACTCGTCCATTCGGAGGTTATAGGCGGCGAACTCGCCACACTATAGTGAAGGTTGATACCGCATCGGCGGGGAACAATAAGCAAAGAAGGATGCCACCATGAAGTTTGCCTACCACCACAGCATGTGTCCGGTTGAACAGTATGTGCCGCTGAGTATTGAAGCGGAGAAACTGGGTTTTGACACCATCACAATGCCTGACAGTATTTGCTATCCCAAAGAAGCGAGCTCCAAGTACCCTTATAACAGCGACGGTAGCCGAGAGTTCCTCGATGGTGTTCCCTTTATGGAGCCCTTTCTGCTAGCGGCTCACCTGGCAGCGAAAACCGAAAATATTCGCTTCACAACCTCAGTGCACAAATTGGCTGTTCACGAGCCAGCGCTGATCGCTAAGTCGTTGTCGACACTGGCTATTCTCAGCGGCAACCGCTTTGGTTACGGTGTGGGGATTAGCCCCTGGGCCGAAGACTTCGAAGTCACCAATGTCCCCTGGGAACGCCGCGGTAAGCGCATGGACGAAATGATTGAGATCATCAATGGTCTGATGAGCGGCGAGTACTTCGGTTATCAGGGGGAAATCTTCGATCTGCCGGAAATTAAGCTGTGCCCCGTGCCGAGCGAGCGCCCCCCGATTCTTGTCGGTGGTCACTCTAAGCCTGCACTGCGCCGCGCCGCTCGCCTGGGTGATGGCTGGATTGCGGCCGGGGGCGATTTAGACTCGATCAAGGCAATGATCGATCAAATCAATGAATTCCGTGTTGAGTATGGGCGCGATCACTTGCCCTTCGAATTTCAAGCCATGACCGCTGAGGCCTACAGCGCGGATGGCATTAAACGCTTGGAGGATATTGGCGTTGACGAGGTGTTGGTTGCCTTCCGCGATGTCTATGCCTCTGAGCCCGACGACAAGACGGTCCAGGAGAAAGTGGCAATGCTGCAGTGGTACGCGGCCGAGGTTATCGAGAAAAGCCGCGCTTAAGCGCTGGCTGCGTCCGGAAGATGCTTCTCCGGGCGCAGCTGCTCAATCATTCTAAACAGATACGCAGACCGTTCCTCGCGCTCGCTGAAGGGCCTCATTACCAGGTTCTTGGCCATGCCGATAACCAGGTCGAAAGCGATATTGGTAATATCCTCTGCGCTAACATCGTCGCGCAATTCACCCTGCGCCTGCAGCGAGGTGATCATCCCTTGCATTAATTCGCGGTTCTGTGTGTTCTTTTCCAGCTCGGCCTGCAGGCTATCGTTGTGGGTGAGGGCGAAGGTGTGCAAATTTAAGCGCACTCGCCACTCGAGGTCGGACTCCTCGTCTAGGGGGAGGCCTGCTTTGATGATGGGGAAGAACTGATCCAGGCTCAGGTTGTCCTGCTGGATACTGGCCTCTTGCATACGCAGGTCAATGCGCTGGTCTGCCCAGCGAAACGCCGCAATCACAATTTCTTCTTTACTGCTGAAGTAGTGCGAGAGCACGCCGATGGAGCACCCCAGTGACTTTGCCAGTGCGCGGGTGGTGAGTGCCTCGAGCCCCTTGCTGGCAATGAGTCTCGCGGCCGCTTCGGCGACTTCCTCGCGGCGGCTGTCGTGGTCTACTTTCCTCACTGTGGGGCGTACCTCTGGGTGTGCTCAATTGTCGCTGAGCGGAACTATACCTGAAGATGACGAATATTTCATATCGAACGCTTGATATGTATCGAGCTGGCTTCTATGATGACTTCCAAAATAATTCACTACACGGACCCCCTTCGGAGGGCAGACGCATGGCCACAGCAGTCAATACGGATTACAAACTCGCTCCCAATAACGACAAGTTGGATCACATTCCCGGCTCGTTTGGGTGGCCGATTATTGGTCACACCTTTCCATTGGTGAAAGACCTCTACGGCACGATCGATAAACAATACAAGGAGTTCGGACCAGTTTCTCGCTTCGGTCTGGCGGGCTTTAAAGGCGTACTGTTGGTTGGCCCCGACCTCTATAAAGAGGTTTACCTGGATCGCGATAAAAATTTCTCTGCCGAGATGGGTTACATGGGCTCACTTGGACGCTTCTATAAGGGTGCGCTGTTGCTGCGCGACCACGAGGAGCACCGTTTCCAGCGTCGTATGATGCAAACGGCCTTCAAAAATGACGCGATGAAAGGCTATATCGGTACGATGGGGCCGATGATTGGCGAGGCGGTTGAAGCGTGGGGCAAGAACAAGGAAATGCTGTTCTTCCCAGCCATTAAGCAAACGCTGCTGGACGTTGCCTCGGAGATTTTCGTTGGCCTGGACAAAGACGACTCGCGTGCCGATGAGCTGAATACCGCATTCTTGGATATTGCCGATGGTTTAATGGGTATCGTCACCAAAGAAATCCCCGGCACCAAATACGCGAAAGGTAAAAAAGCGGAGCGCTTCCTCAAGGAGTTCTTCGGCAAGCTGATTGGCGAGCGTCGTGCGGGTGACGGCATCGATACCTTTACCTTCTTCACCAAGGAAAAGACTGAAGAAGGGGAGTACTTCTCTGATGAGGACATCGTTGCGCACATGAGCTTCCTGCTCTTTGCCGCCCACGATACAACGACCAGTGCACTCAGCCACTTGCTGTTCCACCTGGGGCAAAACCCCGAGTTGCAGCAGCGTCTGCGCGAAGAAGCCCAGGCAATCGACAAGGACTTCATGGAGTATGAAGACCTGGAGAAAATGCCACTTGCTGAAGCGGCGACCAAAGAGGCATTGCGCTTGCACCCCTCGGTGATGATGATGCAGCGTCGCACCATCAATGAGTGTGAGCTGGGCGGATTTAAAATTCCTGCCAACACCATTTTGTTTATGGCACCGCAGCATACCCACCGCATGGGTGAGTACTGGGACGCTCCGCTTAAGTTCGATATCGACCGCTGGCTGGAGCCGCGCAATGAGCACAAGCGTCACAGCTTTAGCTTTGTTGGCTTTGGTGGCGGCGGCCACAAGTGTATCGGTATGCACTTTGCGCTGATGCAGGTGAAGAATTTCCTCCACCAGTTCTTGCGCCGTTACGAGTTCCGCCTGGCGGACAACTTCAGCGACAAGATGCAAACCGTGCCACTGCCAAAGCCGGTTGATGATTTGCCGATTGTGCTGACCCCAATCAGCAAGTAGCAAGAATGAAAAAGGAGCCGAGAGGCTCCTTTTTTTTATTGGCTTGGGGGCTGTCGAGGGGGCCTAGGCTTTCTTTGCCATCGCTTGTGAGCCGACCATGATCATGCGAATCATAATGACCGTTTGGTCGATGAGTTCGGCGCGCTGGTCAACCGACTGGCTTGCGGCACTGGCACCCATGGCGACAACCAGTCGGGTGATGGCCTTTGCGGTGAGTGCAGGTTCAAAGGTGGTGTGGCCAGTGAGTTTCTCCATGCGCTCAAGCTCATCGCGCAATTCGTCCTCAAAATAGGTGAGTTCCCGTTCGACGGCTTGGCGGAAGGCGTCCGAGCCCGTGGACATCTCGCGCAGCAGTACCTGCAAGTATTTTTCATCGGCGTCGAGCTGGTCCATAAACGCCTCGACCGATGTGCGAATTGCACTGCGCTCCATGGAAAGTCGCTGTCGCGCTTCGCGGATAATGCCGCGCAGGGCGCGCCCTGCCTGATCGATAAGCGCAACCGTCAACTCATCAACATCGCGAAAGTGACGGTAAAAACTGTTGGGGGCGATCCCGGCTTCTCTCGCAATTTCCCTAAGGCTCAGCGTGGAAACACTGCGGTGAGTGCCCAACAGCCGCACGGCGGCATCCATTAAATCTTGAGCGGTAACCTGTGTCCGGCGACTGCTGACCTCGGCTTCCTGCTTGTTCTTCCGTCGTGTTCTGATACCCATGTCTCTGCCGTGTTCGCGGTTGGCCCTGCTGGCCTGAAGTGCTCATTCTAGTGCGTTGTTTGACGTTCGTATATACAAGTAAATATACATATGAATATACACTTGTATTGACACTTATAAATACACGTGTATATTGGTCGAAAATTCACCACCGGATGAAAACAATGGCGAGTGTGGTTTCTTCTTTGAATAGTTTTCCTGAGCGCATGCCGCGTGTGGCAGGAATGCTAGGCGCGCTGATAAGCGAGTCGCAATTTGATTTTTGGGCTCGCGAGTTCGGCAGCATTACGGCGTGGCGGCGGGTATTTGCCCGCGTGCAGAGCCTGCGCATGGAAGGCGCAGAGACGCTGAGTATCGAGCTGCGTCCAAACCGTAATTTTCAATCGGCAGAGCCCGGTCAGCACGTGAATGTGTCTGTCGAGATTGACGGCCGCCTCTGCACCCGTAGTTACAGTCTGTCGCGCCCCGCTGCGGGTGGGTGTGTCAGCATCTCGGTGCGTCGTGAGCCGGGTGGGCTTGTCAGCAATCACATACACGATCACTTGCGAGTGGGCGATGTGCTTGAGCTAAGCCAGCCCTATGGTGAGCTCGTGGAAGGCTTGGAAGGGGCGCCGGCGCAGGTATTTCTTGCGGCAGGTAGTGGTATTACCGCGATCTATAACCTGATTGCCGAGCAGGCAAGGCGCGGTGAGGCGATTCGGGGTGAGCTGTGGTATTGGGAGAAGCAGGTCGAGCGTTTCTGCTTTACCGAGGAACTGGGCGCGCTCTGCCAGGCGCACTCACAGTTTTCCGTGAGGCGGTTTTGCAACGCCGGTGATTCCTCATCGCTTTATTCGGCTGGGCGCCTGAGCCCGGAGCTGGCGGCGCCGCTGTGTGAGCGGTATCCAAATGCCAGTGTATTTGCCTGTGGTGGCAGCGCGTTTGTGGGAGCGGCTCGCGAGCTATTTTCTGACGTGGCGGGTGGTTTTTATGCCGAGGCATTTAGTCCGCCGCAACGGTTCGGCGAGGCGGTGGCAGAGGAGCGTTTCTTTGAGGTCTCGTTAACTCGCAGTGGGCAAACGATCACGGTTTCTTCTCAACAGTCATTACTCGACGCGCTAGAGGAGGCGGGGCACCAGCCTCCTCACGGTTGTCGCATGGGTATTTGCAACAGCTGCAGTTGTGGTCAGCGCAGTGGGGAAAGTCAAAATCAGTTAAACGGTGAGCAGCTTCGCGGGGCGGGGTCTGTGCGCCTGTGCGTCAGCCGCGCAAACAGCAACATCGAATTGGACATATAGGTGAGCGTTGTGAGTCAAGGGAAAAGTCGGGCGCTGAGCCCAGAGGAATTAACTGCGTTTGGTGAGGCCGTCGACGCATTGCAAAAGCGCGCGATCGCCGATGTGGGTGAGCGCGATGCCCGCTATATCCGCCGCTTGATTCGCGTGCAGCAATACATGGAGGTCGCGGGGCGAGGGCTGCTGTTTATCGGCGTTTTCCCGCCTGCATGGATACTGGGCACCGTATTGCTGGGTGTGGCAAAAATTCTGGAGAACATGGAAATTGGCCACAATGTGATGCACGGCCAATACGACTTCATGAACGAACCTGCGCTGCGCGGCGCGACGTATGAGTGGGATATCGTCGGCACGTCAGACAACTGGCGCGAGAGCCACAACTACAAGCATCACAGCTACACCAACATCAAGGGGCTTGATGATGACGTGGGCTACGGCCTGCTGCGGCTCTTCCCCGAGCAGCGTTGGCATTTTTCCTACCTGTTTCAGTCGGTGTTCGCGGTATTGCTGGCGCTGTTGTTTCAGTGGGGCGTGGCAATTCAGGAGCTGCAGCTGGGCAAGGTCGCCAAGGGGCGAAAGTCCTGGCCGCAATTAAAGGAGGAGCTGCGACCGCTTTGGAAGAAGACTCGGCGTCAGCTACTCAAAGACTATGTGTTTTTCCCACTGCTTGCCGGGCCGTTTTTCCTAACGGTATTCAGCGGTAATTTGGTTGCCAACCTGATCCGCAACCTTTGGACATTTATGATCATTTTCTGCGGCCACTTTACCGCCGATGCCGAGGTGTTTGAGCGCTCGGTGTTGGATAACGAGAGCCGAGCGGAATGGTACTTGCGTCAGTTGCGAGGTTCGTCGAACCTCAGCGGTGGCAAGCTGTTCCATATCTTGTCAGGCAATCTTAGTCACCAGATCGAGCATCATATGTTTCCCACTGTGCCGGCCCACCGTTACGAGGAAATGTCGGTAGAGCTGCGGGCGATATGTCAGAAATTTGGTCAGCACTACAATACCGGCTCGTTGCCGCGACAGTTTGGTCAAGTGGTGTGGCGAATCCTGCGGCACTCCCTCCCCTCTGCGGCGCCAATGCCGAGGCCGCTGGTGCAATAATTACTAAATGGAAATCTATATCAAAATATTTTGATATAGCCGTTAAGACTGCTACACTGCCTCGCCATGGATGCACACTCTTGCAATGTGGCGGCGGCAGATTCCCCTGAGTCTCTCCCTGCAACACCGAGCGCGCCGGCTATCGGCGCCATGGTTCTCCAGCTCTGCAAGGCGGGAGCCGATAACTTGCGTCTGCAAGTGCTGCGTGTGTTGAGTCGCGATGCCTACAGCGTTCAGGAGCTGTGCCAGATTTTAGATGTTCGCCAGTCGGGCATGAGCCACCATTTAAAAATACTCGCCGCTGCGGGCTTGGTTGTTCGTCGTCGCGAAGGTAATAGCTTGTTTTACCGCCGCAATTGGCAAGCTGAACATGCCAGTGTGGCCGAGCTGCACACCGCGGTGCTCAATGCTGCCGAGCAGCTGGTCTTGGATGCGGGGCAGCAGCGGCAGCTAGAAAAAGTGGTCGCCGAGCGGGCGGAGCGCTCGCGAGCGTTTTTCGCTGAACACGCCGGTGAGTTCGGCGAGCAGCAAGAGCAAATGGTCGCCTACAGCGTATACGGCCCAAGTTGCGCCGAGCTGTTGCGGGCCAGTCAGCCCGAGGGTGGGCGCCTGGCGGTTGAGATTGGGCCGGGCGAGGGCGATTTTCTTGCTGAACTGGCCGGCCGTTACGCACGGGTGGTCGCGCTTGATAACAGTGAGCCAATGCTGGACAAAGCGCGCACCGCCGCTGCTGGCAAAGGGCTCGACGGCATAGAGTTTGTGCTGGGCGACAGCCGCAGCCGGCGTTTGCCGGAGGGTGAAGCCGATTGTGTGGTGGCCAATATGGTGCTTCACCACGTGCCGTCGCCGTCAGATATTTTTAACGACGTACAGCGCATGTTGAGTCCGGGCGGGGTGTTTTGCCTGGCTGAGCTTTGCCCTCATGATCAAAACTGGGCCAGAGAGGCCTGCGGTGATCTGTGGCTGGGCATCGCGCAGGAAGAATTAAGCGAGTGGGCGTTGGCCTGCGGCTTGGAAGAGGGGCCGTCAGTTTACCTGGCCCAGTTAAACGGTTTTCGCGTGCAAGTTCGGCAGTTTATAAAGCCGGGCAAGAAATAACGAGCTGGCCACAGGGCCATTACAATGAGGAAGACTATCAATGTCTGAATACAGCCTGTTCACCTCCGAGTCGGTATCGGAAGGACACCCAGACAAACTTGCCGATCAAATCTCCGATGCGGTGCTCGACGCGATCATCGCGCGTGACAAGCATGCCCGGGTTGCCGTAGAGACCCTGGTTAAAACGGGTATGGCAGTGGTTGCCGGAGAAGTCACCACCTCGTGCTACGTGGATCTGGAAGATATTATTCGCGACGTTATTACCGGCATTGGCTACAACAGCTCCGATGTGGGTTTTGATGGTGCCAGTTGTGCTGTATTAAATGCCATTGGCAAGCAGTCAGTCGATATTAATCAGGGGGTGGATCGCGCCAAACCTGAAGATCAGGGCGCGGGCGACCAAGGGTTGATGTTCGGCTACGCTACAAACGAAACCGAGCACTTGATGCCCGCACCGCTGTTTTATTCCCACCGTTTGGTTGAGCGCCAGGCTTACCTGCGCAAAAACGGTGTGCTGCCGTGGTTGCGCCCCGATGCAAAAAGTCAGGTGACCTTGCGTTACGAGAACGGCGTGCCGGTGGCCGTGGATGCCGTTGTGTTGTCGACCCAGCACAACCCTGATATCAGCCAGGCTGATCTTCAGGAAGCCGTGCGCGAAGAGATTATCAAGCATGTGTTGCCTGCCAATTTGTTGCACGCCGGTACGCAATTCCACATCAACCCCACTGGCAATTTCGTGATCGGTGGCCCAGTGGGTGACTGCGGGCTGACGGGGCGTAAAATCATTGTTGATACCTACGGCGGTATGGCGCGTCACGGCGGTGGTGCCTTCTCGGGTAAGGACCCTTCCAAAGTGGACCGCAGTGCGGCCTATGCTGGCCGGTACGTGGCGAAGAATATTGTCGCCGCGGGTCTGGCTGACCGCTGCGAGATTCAAGTGAGCTATGCGATTGGTGTCGCGGAGCCGACCTCGATTTCGGTGAACACCTTCGGCACCGGCAAAGTCAGTGACGAAAAATTGGTGGCGGCAGTGCGCCAGGTATTCGACCTGCGCCCCTACGGCATTACCAATATGCTGGACTTGGCTCACCCCATGTATCAGCCCACAGCGGCCTACGGCCATTTTGGTCGGGAGCCATACGAGCATACGTACCAATGGACAGAAAACGGTGAAGCCCGCAGCGAAACCAGCACGGCCTTCAGCTGGGAAAAAACCGATCGCGCCGAGGCGCTGAAAGCGGCGGTGTAAGAAGCAAAGTCACTCGCGAAATTAATTTGAGGATAGCAATATGACTGCCACAGTAACTGCAGTAGAAAATTTCAGCGACTATAAAGTTGCCGATATCAGCCTGGCCGAATGGGGTCGCAAAGAACTGAGCATCGCAGAAGGTGAAATGCCTGCGCTGATGTCTCTGCGCGAAAAATATGGCGATAGCAAGCCCTTGGCGGGTGCCAAAATTCTCGGTTGTATTCATATGACCATTCAAACCGGGGTGTTGATCGAAACACTGACCGCTCTCGGCGCGGAAGTGCGTTGGTCGTCGTGCAATATTTTCTCCACTCAGGATCACGCAGCAGCGGCGATCGCCGCGGCCGGCATTCCCGTTTTCGCATGGAAGGGTGAAACCGAGGAAGAGTACGAGTGGTGCATTGAGCAGACAATTTTGAAAGACGGTCAGCCCTGGGATGCCAACATGGTACTCGACGATGGCGGCGACCTGACCGGTATTCTCCACGAGAAGTACCCGGCGATGCTCGACAAGATCCACGGTATCACTGAAGAAACCACCACAGGGGTTCACCGCCTGCAAGATATGTTGAAGAAGGGCGAGCTGAAAGTGCCCGCGATCAACGTCAATGACTCGGTGACCAAGTCGAAGAATGACAACAAATACGGTTGTCGCCACAGCTTAAATGATGCGATCAAGCGCGCTACCGACCATCTGCTGTCGGGCAAAAAAGCGCTGGTTATTGGCTACGGTGATGTTGGTAAAGGTTCTGCGCAATCACTGCGTCAGGAAGGCATGATCGTAAAGGTGACAGAAATCGATCCCATCTGCGCGATGCAGGCCTGTATGGATGGTTTTGAAGTGGTGTCGCCTTACATCAATGGTGTGAACACGGGTGAGGCAAGCAGCATCAATAGCGAACTGCTGGGCACTACCGACCTGCTGGTAACGACAACCGGTAACGTGAACGTTTGCGATGCGAATATGCTGGCGGCGCTGAAGAACGGCTGCGTAGTGTGCAACATTGGTCACTTCGACAATGAAATCGACACGGCCTACATGCGTGAAAATTGGCAGTGGGATGAGATCAAGCCACAGGTACACGTTGTGTATCGCGACCGCGCTAGCAACGATCACTTGATTCTGCTTTCAGAGGGTCGCCTGGTTAACTTGGGTAATGCTACTGGTCACCCCAGCCGCATTATGGACGGTTCGTTTGCTAACCAAGTACTGGCGCAAATTTACCTGTACGAGCGCCGCTTTGCCGATCTGGAAAAAGAGCTGCGCGAAGCTGCTATCACCGTTGAAGTGCTGCCCAAGAAGCTGGACGAAGAGGTTGCCGCGCACATGGTGGCGGGCTTTGGTGGCGTGATCACCAAACTCAAAGCGGATCAGGCCGACTACATCGGTGTGAGCGTTGACGGCCCCTTCAAGCCGGACAGCTACAAATACTAAGCCCGAGGTAGCGGTTTCGCCGCTGCCGTTTACCCCGCGCCGCCTATTGGGCGCGGGGCGTTAATACGCGTGACAGATAATAAGCGGATGTGTGCATGGCCAATCGCTACAGTTTTGAATTTTTTCCACCCAAGACCGAAGCCGGTCGCGAAAAGCTTGTTGCCACCCGCAATGAGTTGAATAGTCTGGCGCCAGACTTCTTTTCCGTCACCTATGGTGCGGGCGGGTCTACCCGAGACAATACCCGGGGCATCGTGCTCGATGCCAAGGCGGCGGGCATTGATGTCGCCCCTCACTTGTCTTTTGGTGGTGACGAGGAAGAGGAGGTTCTGGCGTTGGTTGAACAGTATCGCCAGGCGGGTGTGCGTCGCATCGTCGCATTGCGCGGTGATATTCCCTCCGGAATGGGGGCAACGCGCTTAGTGTATGCCCGCGAACTCGTCGAGTTCATCCGCAAGCACACCGGCGACCATTTCGAGTTAGAAGTTGCTGCCTACCCGGAGGTTCATCCCGACGCGCCGAGTTACGAGCAGGATGTGGCGTACTTAAAAGAAAAGCTGGATGCCGGCGCAAACAGCGCCATTACCCAGTACTTCTTTAATGCTGACGCGTATTTCTACTTTTTGGATGCCTGCGAAAAGGCCGGTATCGATAAGCCGATCTACCCGGGCATTATGCCGATCACCAACTATGCGAATTTGGCGCGCTTTTCACGCAACTGCGGCGCTGAAATTCCCCGTTGGCTGGCGCGCAAACTCGATGGCTATGGCCAGGATCTGGAGAGCATTGCTGCCTTCGGTGAAGAGTATGTGACGGAAATGTGCCAGATTCTGATGGAGGGCGGCGCACCGGGTATCCACTTTTATACAATGAACCAAGTGCAGCCCGTTAAGCGCATGTTGGAAAGCGTTAAGGCCTCACACCCCTAGCGCGATACGCTACAAATACTTCAACCAATCGTCTGTGAATTGGTCTAGCAGTTTATAGACGTGCTCAAAGGCTTCCCGGCTCTTGCGATAAGGGTCGGGCACTTCTTGATTTTCCGACCATTTACCCAATAAAAACGTCTTGCCGCCAACTTGTGGGGCAATTTTATTGATGCCGCGAACATGTCGCGATTCCATGGTGAGGATGAGGTCGGCCTGGGTCAGCATGTCGCGGTCGACTTGGCGGGCACGGTGGCCGCTGGGGTCGATGCCGTGTTCGCTGAGCAATGCCGCTGCGGTGTCGTCGATGCCTTTGTCCACCAGCGCGCCAAGGCCGGCCGAGTGAATGGTGATGTTGGGTTTCACCTCGGCGAGCTTCTGACGCAGCATGTATTCCGCGCTTGGGCTGCGGCAAATATTACCGATACAGATAACCAGAATATTGTTAAACATCGTTGCCCCTAGTCCTCGCGCTGTAGCGTCTTAACGCCGTCGGCGGTGCCAAGCAGCAGTACGTCGGCGGGCCGCAGGGCAAACAGGCCGTTGGTGACAACGCCAGTGATACCGTTGATGGTTTCTTCCGTTTTTTGTGGGGTGGCGATCATAAAGTCGTAGAGATCGATGATCACATTGCCGTTGTCGGTGACAACGCCCTCGCGGTAGACCGGATTGCCACCCATCTTGAGCAGCTCGCGGGCCACATAGCTGCGCGCCATCGGAATAACTTCAATCGGCAGGGGAAAGGCGCCCAGTTGGTCGACCAATTTACTTTCGTCAGCGATGCAGATGAATTGCTTGCTCGCTGCCGCGACGATTTTCTCTCGGGTGAGTGCGGCGCCGCCGCCTTTGATCAATTCAAGGCGCTGGTTGCTCTCATCCGCGCCGTCCACGTAGACCGCAATTTGGCCGCAACTATTTAACTCAACCACTTCAATGCCGTGGCTGCGCAGCCGTTGTGCCGAGGCTTCAGAGCTGGCTACAGTCGCTTTTATGTCATCTTTTAGGGCGGCGAGCTGGTCGATGAAGCAGTTGGCGGTTGAGCCGGTACCAATACCGATGATTTCGCCGTCGAGGATGGCGGGTTTTACGCGCTCAATGGCCGCTGCGGCCACGGCTTCTTTCAATTGCTGCTGATTCATGGTGGATTCGCTGCGCTGAGAACTGAGAGCGGCAAGTATAAAACTGCGCTGTGGCGAATGCGAGCCGCAAGGCGGTTTCCGGGCGCCTAGACATTTGGGTGATGAGCTTTTATCCTCGACGGTCGCCAACCTATTACACATCATAAAAATGGCGACTCTAGCAAGACTATAGAAACAACAAAATCGGTCGTTAGAGTAGTACTGGCTGCTAAGCCGGTATTTCCGGGATTCCCGGGGGAAGGGTTGCTTTAGGAGACGGCATGAGCCGAATAAGAAAAATAAAAGAAGGAGCGGTTCGAGGGTCGACAACATCAGCAGTGAGCCAACTAGGTATTCAGCGCGTGTTTGCGCCGCTGGCTATTTTGCTGGCATTTACCGTGCTGGGCTATTTGTTGTGGGTTACCTTGAGAACACCGCTGGAAACCGGGCTGCATGTGGTACGCATGGAGCAGTTAGAAGCCGTAAACACCGCAGATCGACAGCTCAATCGGGCCATCGTGCGTGCACCGCTGCAATTAGAAAGTGAGCCGCTGGCTATGCTGGCCGCCGCGGAGCGCTTCGATGAGCAGTCGCGCCAGATCGGTTTTGGTCAGGCTGGCCTCAAGGGGCAGGCGCCGCTTGTGGACCGCGCGTTAAACGACTTCCTGCGCAGCACGAAAGCCAAGTTGGATGCATTGGAGCCCTACCAGGAAACGCTGCGTCGCTTGCGCCTGCTGTTTGCGGCGATGCGCAGCGGCGGTGTTTCGGTGCTCAGCGCACCGGCGATAGAATCGGAAGCTGCTCTCGGGCGCGACATCAAGCGACTGATTCGTGAAGCGACGCAGTACAGCATTATCTCAACAGCAGAAAACGCAGAGCTGCTAGACCAGTTGAGTGCAAGTATCGCGGTTCAGGCCAGTGCTCTGGAGGATACCGACGCACTGGCGGCGCTTTCGCAACTGCTCGATACGGTGGACGGTCTGCGCTTCACTCGAGATGAGTTGAATCAGCAACTGGACGAGATCGCAGAAACCGGTGCTGCCGGCGCACTGGCAACGCTCAAGACGCGCTATGAGAACCACTTTTCCCAGTTGCAGGCAGCGGCAGATCGCAACCGCCAAACCCTGGCTGTCTACGCGGCGGCGCTGCTGCTGGCCTTTGGTTTGATCGCCTGGCGTTTGCGCGGCTCATTCCAAGAGCTGGACCAAGTGAACATGGAGCTGCAGGATGCCAATATCAATCTGGAAGGTATCGTCGCCGAGCGCACCCGTGATTTGAGCACCGCCTTGGAAGACTTGCGTCTGCAGCAGGCACAACTGATCCAATCTGAAAAAATGGCTTCCTTGGGGCAAATGGTGGCGGGTGTCGCCCATGAAATTAATACGCCTCTCGGCTACGCCAACAGCAACGTGTCAATTGTGCGGGAGTTGGTGTCCTCCATGGAGGATGTGATCGACGAAGAAAGCCGCGGCGAGTTCGACATGCTATTGGGCGATGCCCAATACGGCTTAGAACAAATTGCTGAATTGGTTATGAGCCTGAAAAACTTCAGCCGGGTAGATCGCTCGCAAACCGAGCTCTTCGACCTGAATGAGGGGATCGAAACCTCCTTGAAGATTTGCCAAAACCAAATCAAAGACCTGGACATTCAGCGCAACTTTGGCGAGCTACCCGATATTAGTTGCGCACCGTCTCAGTTGAACCAAGTATTTCTGAACTTAATCAATAATGCCGCTCAGGCGATGGATGGCAAGGGAACCCTGACACTCAGCACCGCTGTTGACGGCGACAATGCCGTGGTGCGCGTACGCGATAGTGGCTGCGGTATGGATGCCGAAACCGCCGCGCATATCTTTGAGCCCTTCTTTACTACCAAGCCTGTCGGTGAAGGTACGGGCCTTGGTTTGTCCATTGTGTTTCGCATTATCGAAGATCACGGCGGCCGCATCTCAGTGGAGTCGGAGCCGGGTGTCGGGACCGAGTTTGTTGTCAGCCTGCCGATAGCGGGCAAGGCCGTTCCAGAACAAGCCGTTGTGACCGAAGACAGCATTATTCTCAGTGACAGCGCGGTTTGAGGAGTACGTGATGACTGAAGGCATTGAAAGTAAGGCAAAGATTTTATTCGTGGATGACGAGCCGAGAATTCTCGTCGCCCTAAAGGCTTTGTTTCGCAGTCGCTATCAAGTGTTTACCGCCAATTGTGGCGCGGACGCGGTGGCGTTGTTAGAGCAAGAAGATGTCGATGTTATCGTCTCTGATCAGCGTATGCCGGAAATGACGGGTGTCGAGGTTCTGCGCACAGCGCGCGAGCTCCGGCCGAGAGCGATCCGTGTATTGCTGACCGGCTACTCGGATTTAAGCGCCATATTGGGCGCGATAAATGATGGCGAAATTTTCCGTTTCATCAACAAGCCTTGGTCGAATAACGAATTGCGCGACACCATCGCTGCGGCGGTAAAGGCCTCTGAGGTCGATGTGGCTGAGGATGTCAGTGCTGAGCTGAATCACAGCGAGGTTGAAGAAACCACTGATGAGGCTCAGCCAAGTGCTGAGGCCGCTGAGCCGGGCGAAACCGCCGAGGCGCCGGAGCTGTCTGCGCCCACGGCGAAAACGGTAGTTGATATCGCCGCAGGGCCGGAGGCGCTTCGCAATGAAACGGGCATCCTGGTGCTGGACGAAGACAGCACCACCCGCGACGTTCTGCAGCGCGTGTTGCACAAAGATCGCCCGGTATTTACCGCGGTTGATCTGGACGGCGCACTTGAGGCGCTGGAGTCAGAAAATATCGGCGTGATCATCACCGAGCTATCTATCGGCGGCGAGAGCGTGACGCACCTGCTGACCGCTCTGCGCCAGCATCACCCATCGCTGGTGGCCATAGTACTAACCTCGCGAGCTGATGCCGGCTTGGGAATTGAATTGATCAATCGCGGGCAAATCTACCGCTTCCTGAGCAAACCTATCAGCGAGGGGATGCTGCGCGGCAGTGTTAATTTGGCGGTGCGGCGCTTCGATATTTTGCAAAAGAATCCAGAGCAGACACTGCGTCTGGCTGCTGAAAAAGCGCCAGAGCCACCCAGTGACCGCCGCGGGGTATTCAAGCGTATTGGTCGCTTGTTTGGTCTGACCGCCTGATGCTGCAGAGATAACGATAATAATGAATACAATGATGAATAGTGACGTGTCGGCCAGCAGTGCTCCCAAGAAAAGTTTGGTGCAGTCGGCGGAAATGTTTATCGCTGTGGTGCTGTTCGCAGTGTGCGCAGCGGCAGGACTGGCGGCGTGGTTAATGAGCTTGGGGGATGGCGCAGCCGATGAGTCGGCAACCGTTGAAACGGTGCAGGTATTTGCCTCGCTGGCAGATGCTGAGCTGGCGGATGATGAGCAGGATGTCCTGCTTGCATGGGAACAGCGTTTAGAGCAAACCTTCAACCAGCGTGAACAGGCCTTGCGACAGCAAGAGCAGAGTGCGGTGCTGGAAGAGCAGGCGATGGCGCTCGCTCAGGCGCAAGCGGCGGCAGAGGCAGCCAAGGAAGCGGCGGAGGCGGCTGAGCAGCGCGCCCGGCAGGCTGAATTGGCCCGTAAAAAGGCCTTGGCCGCTCAGGCTAAGCCCGCGGCACCCGTCGCTCCGAAAGTGGCTGCAAAACCTAAACCCAAGGCAAATGCCGAGCGCATCCCGGCAAGCGTGGATTGGAGTAGTTGCCGCAAGCCGCGCTATCCCCGTGCGTCGATCCGCTTGAAGCAGGAAGGCACGGTGACGATGACATTTGCCATCGATGCGCAGGGGCAGGTCGTCAGTGGAGAGGTGCAGCAGAGCAGTGGCGTAGAGCGACTGGATAATGCAGCGCTAGAGGCGATTATGAAGTGTAGCTTTACCCCGGAGACTCTCGGCGGCGAGCCGCAGGCGTCGTCGGCGCAGGTGCGGTTTGGTTGGCGCCTCGGCGGATAAGAGCAGCCGAGTGAATTAAAGCCCGCTACGGCGGGCTTTTTTGTGCCTCTGAATTGCTCGCAGCATGGTGGAGCGCGCAGCGACGCGTTAGACTTGCCGTTTGGTATACGATCATCCCGCCAGCAGGCCGCAATTGGAGTCTCCGACAACATGCCACAGAGTTACATCAAGAAAATTCTCGATGCCCGGGTCTACGATGTTGCTATCGAGTCGCCTGTGGACGAGGCACGTCTGCTGTCGAAAAGGCTGAATAACACCGTGCTGCTCAAGCGCGAGGACTTACAGCCGGTGTTTTCGTTCAAGTTGCGCGGCGCCTATAACAAAATGGTCAACCTCAGTGAGGCCGAGCGCCGCCAGGGCGTGGTGGCCGCGTCGGCGGGAAACCACGCTCAGGGCTTGGCGCTGTCAGCGCTAAAGCTGGGGGTGAAGGCAACAATTGTGATGCCTAAAACCACACCGCAGATCAAAGTGGATGCGGTGCGTTCGCGCGGTGGCAAGGTGGTGTTACACGGGGACACCTACGATGAGGCTTCGGCCTATGCCCAAAAGCTCGTGCAGGAAAAAGGCATGGTGTATGTCCACCCCTATGACGACCCCGATGTTATTGCGGGGCAGGGCACCGTTGGCATGGAAATCTTGCGGCAAGTTACCGGGCCGCTCGACGCGGTATTTGTGCCGGTAGGTGGCGGCGGTCTCGCTGCTGGGGTGGCGGCCTACATCAAATATGTGCGCCCGGATGTGCGCGTTATTGCGGTGGAGCCCGAAGATGCCGCCTGCCTTAAAGTCGCTCTGGAAAAGCAGCGGCGAGTGCGCTTGAAAGAGGTCGGGATTTTCGCCGACGGCGTTGCTGTGGCACAAATCGGCAAGGAAACCTTCCGGGTACTGCGTAAAACCGTCGATGAGGTTGTCACGGCAAATACCGATGAAATTTGCGCAGCAATCAAGGATATCTTTGACGATACCCGCTCGATTGCCGAGCCCGCAGGGGCACTGGCGCTCGCCGGTCTCAAGAAATATGTTGAACAGCACGGCTGTGAAGGCCAGACGCTGTTGGCGATCGACAGTGGCGCGAACACCAATTTCGATCGCCTGCGCTATATCTCGGAGCGCACAGAAATCGGTGAACAGCGCGAGGCGATCTTGAGTGTCACCATTCCCGAGCAGCCCGGGAGCTTCAAAAAATTCTGTGCTGCCCTGGGTAAGCGCAATATCACTGAGTTCAACTACCGCTATGGCGACGATCGCGACGCGCAAATTTTTGTTGGCGTTGCCGTTGCGGCCGGCGGGCAAGGGCGGACGGAGGTCGTCGAATCCTTGCGCAAGTTGGACTACCGGGTCGAAGACATGACCGACAACGAGATGGCCAAGCTACATATCCGCCATATGGTCGGTGGTCATCGCCCCAGCGCGGTCGCCAATGAATTGCTGTACCGGTTTGAATTCCCTGAGCGCCCTGGCGCCTTGATGAATTTCCTGACGCGTTTGGGTAATCGCTGGAATATTTCGCTCTTTCACTACCGCAATCACGGTGCCGCATACGGCCGGGTGTTAGTCGGCCTGCAAGCGGATAAGTCTGAGCGGAAAGCGGTGGAGGCTTTTCTCGACAAACTGGCGTATCCCTTCCATGAAGAGACCGACAACCTCGCGTACCAGCAGTTTCTCAGTTAACGCGCGGCAAAAATTTCTCGGTCGGTGGCGACCCAGTCGAGGGGGATATCCCAGTGCTGTGTCGGTAAGCGCTCCACTTCCTGTAGGTGGTGGGCCAGGCCGATCAGCAGAGGCGTGCTTGCCGCATTGCGGCGCTGCTTAAAGGCCAGCGCTCGGTCGTAGTAGCCGCCGCCCATGCCCAAGCGATTGCCCCGGCGATCGAAACCGACCAGTGGTAGCAGCATCATATCGAGGCGGGCAGGGTCTATCTGTCGGCGGCGCAGGGCATTGGGCTCCGGGATGTTAAAGGTGTTGCTGCGCAGGGTTTGCCCCGGGGCGTGGCGATGGAAACGCATTTGCGCCTGTTTGGTGTCTCGGTGAATAACCGGTAAGTAGCACACCTTGCCGCGTTGCTGGCAGTAGCGAAGCACCTCGTTGGTGGAGATTTCGCCGTCGCTGGCACTGTACAGAGCAATATGCCGAGCGCGCCGGAATTCGGGTAGTTTCCTCAGCTGTTGAAGCAGGCGCTTGGCAGCGCGCCGTTGAGTGGCGGCTGGTAGGTCGCGCCGTTGTTGCCGAAGACGTTGGCGGAGCTGGTTTTTGCTCGATGCATCCATAGTGAAGGCGGGTTGTGGTTGAAGGCGCTGCCTGAAAAGGTAGGACCCAGGATACCGCCGGCCGCGTGGCCCTTGAACCCAGCGGTTCAAGGTGGAACTTACCGCAGCATTTTTAGGCTTTCCGTCACGCGGACATGCACACAAATACTGGCTGGTTCGCTCCGGGTTTTAAAGCATCGGCTCAGGGGTCTGACGGCCTAGCGTATATCCCAGGAATTCACAGTATACCGATAGGCCCACGCGCTTAACAGGGTGGTTAGCCGATATCGAGTTGGCGGCAGCGGTTGAGGGTGTCGTCAATTTTATCGGTAATGCGCTTGCTTACCGTGGCCTCTTGCTCCGTGCTGACGCCGCTTTTGCTGGCTTCGCGTAGCTCGTAGGCAATGTTTAGTGCAGCCATCACGGCGATGCGCTCCAGGCCAATAATTTTTCCGGAGTTGCGTATTTGGCGCATCTGCTGGTCGAGGTAGCGGGCCGCTTCCAGCAAGCCTGTTTGCTCGTCACTCGGGCAGGCAACCTGATACTCCTTGTCGAGAATTTTAACGATGACCGTTTCTTTGCTCACCTTGTCGTCTCCATGTGGCTGGGGCGAGTCATCAGCATTCTTTTTCCAATGCGCGCAGGCGCTGGATCATCGCGTCGACTTTTGCCCGGGCCGTGTCGGTTTTTTCGATCAGCGCTTCGCGCTCAATCTTCCAGTTTTGTGTTTCGGATTTGAGAGTGCGGTTCTCTGCATCCAATTGTTCGCACAGTTGGATGAGCTCATCGACTTTTCGTTCCAAAACCTGCAGCTGTCGATCGTCCATTATTGCCTAGTTCCACGGCCGGGAATGATGTCGTCATAGTAGAGTGGGTGCCAGCGCTCGGTCAACGGTTATACGCGGCGGTGTGAATCGCGGCGGGTATTCGATTTTGCGGCGGATCAGCGCTACCATGCGCCTCCAGTCTTTGATGCCCTTGGAATGCGCAATGTCTAACGAGTTTGACCACGATGATCTCGCTAATCTATTCCTTAATTTAGGTGCTTTGCAGCCCCCGGCGGAGCTCCACGGCTATGCCGTTGGCTTTTTGTCTGTGGGTGGGCGAGTCGAGCGCCAGGCGTGGTTAAAGCACTGTACGGAGCTGCTGGATATCGAGATGCCCAACCCTGACGATGCCGATGCCTTATTCGGCGTTTATAAGAGCGCGCTGGAAGCACTGGGCAGTGAGGACTTGGCACTGCAGTTGATGCTGCCGGGAGACGAGCTTGATCTGGGGCAGCGCATTGTCAGCCTCGGTCAGTGGGTGCAGGGTTTTCTCACTGGCTTTGCGATGGCCGGAAAGCAGCGGCAGAGCGAGGGTGATGCCTTGGATGCGCTGTCTAAAGAGAGCCGCGAGGCATTGAGCGACTTGGCGGCCATTGCGCAAATTTCTGCTGATCAGGCCGACGATGAAGACGGCGAGCAAGACTACGTGGAGATCTGCGAGTATGTGCGAGTCGTGGCGATGACCATTTTTCTTGAGTGTAACGCCGCCACCCCGGCGACGAAGAAGCCCAAGGGCGAGCGATTGCACTGACAACCGAGTAGATCAATTTCCCGTAAAAATAGCTGTGATAAGCTCCTCAAGATCATACACATCAGGGACACTATGAGCATCAGTAAGCAGGAATTTGCGCGTCGCCGTAAGAATTTAATGGCCCTGCTCGAGCCGGGTAGCATTGCCATTGTGCCGTCGGCGTCGTTGCGCACGCGAAGCCGAGACTCCGACTACCCCTTTCGGCAGGACAGTGACTTCTTTTATCTAAGCGGATTCGACGAGCCCGAGGCGGTGTTGGTGTTGTTGCCGGGGCGCCCGCAGGGTGAATACATTCTGTTTTGCCGCGAGCGCGACCCCGCCATGGAATTGTGGGACGGGTATCGCGCTGGCCCGGAGGGCGCCTGCACGGAATATGGCGCCGATGATGCGTTTCCCATTGCGGATATCGACGATATTTTGCCTGGGCTAATCGAAGGTCGACAGCGTGTTTACTATGCGATGGGGCGGCACGCAGAGTTTGATCAGCAGGTTATGAACTGGGTTAATGTTATTCGCTCCAAAGTGCGCAGCGGCGCCCAGCCTCCAGGCGAGTTTCTCGATCTCGACCACTTGCTCCACGATATGCGTTTGTATAAGAGCGCGGCGGAATTGCGGATTATGCGTCGCGCTGGCGAGATATCTGCAAAGGCTCACTGCCGAGCGATGCGTTACTGCCGCCCCGGAGTTTATGAATACCAGCTTGAAGCCGAAATTCAGCATGAATTTGCAATGGCCGGCGCGCGCTTCCCAGCCTACAGCAGTATTGTCGGTGCGGGGAAAAACGGCTGCATCTTGCATTACGTGGAAAACAACAGCGTGATCCGCGATGGCGAGTTGGTGCTGATTGATGCGGGTTGTGAGCTCGAGGGTTACGCTGCGGATATCACGCGTACTTTTCCGGCCAATGGCCGCTTCAATGATGAACAGCGCGCCCTTTACGAGGTGGTACTGGAAGCGCAATTGGCGGCAATAGAAGCCACGCAGCCGGGTAATCATTGGAATCAGCCACATGAAGCGACAGTGAAGGTGATTACCGAAGGCCTGTTGAGGCTCGGGCTGTTAACGGGTGATTTGTCTGAGCTGATAGAAACCGAAGCCTATAAGCCATTTTATATGCACCGAGCCGGGCATTGGCTCGGTATGGATGTGCACGATGTGGGTGATTACAAGGTCGGCGGCGAATGGCGGGTGCTCGAAGAAGGTATGGTGTTAACCATCGAACCGGGTATTTATGTTGCCCCCGACAACGACGCCGTCGAACCGCGTTGGCGCGGGATTGGCATTCGTATTGAAGACGATGTGGTGGTGAGTAAGTCCGGCTGTGAGGTGCTGACGGCGTCAGTGCCTAAGTCGGTTGAAGACATCGAAGCCCTGATGGCGGAGGCGGGCGATGGACGTTGACTACGATGTGCTGATTGCCGGTGGCGGCATGGTTGGCGCCAGCCTTGCCCTGAGCTTGCACAAACACAGCCAGGGCCAGTTAAAAATTGCCGTGGTTGAGAGCTTTCCCCTGCCTCCGCTCAGCGACACGGGGCCGAGTTATCGGCCCAGTTTTGATGCCAGGTCCACCGCGCTGTCATACGGCAGCCGACAAATTTTTGAAAACCTGGAGCTTTGGTCGACGCTGGAGAACCACGTTGCCGATATTCTGAATATCCAGGTTTCTGATCGCGGCCATTTTGGCAGTGCGCTAATGCATTGCGGTGAACTAGAGTGGCCCGCGCTGGGCTATGTTATTGAGAACGCGTGGCTGGGCAATGTACTGCTTAACCATCTGCGGCGTCATACCAATGTACAGTTTATCTCCCCGGCCAGTGTCGAGGCGGTAACGCCAATGGCCGCCAACGTGCAGTTGGATTTACAAGCCGAGGGCGGGGAAACATCCTGCAGCGCGTCTTTGCTGGTCATCGCCGACGGGGCCGATTCGGGACTGTGCCAGCGCCTGGGGATTCACCGCCGTGTGGATGAATATGCGCAAACGGCCGTGATCGCCAATATCGCCACCGAGCTGCCGCATGGCGGAACCGCCTACGAGCGCTTCACTGCCGAAGGGCCTATCGCGATGTTGCCGCTCTTGCCGGACGAGCAAGGTCAGTCGCGCTCTGCCCTGGTATGGACCTTTCCCGAGGATGACGCCGACGCGGCGATGAATTGGACTGATGAGGTCTTTCTGGCGCGCTTGCAGCAGCAGTTTGGCCACCGTTTGGGTCGCTTACTAAAAGTGGGGCAGCGCGTGGCCTTCCCGCTTCGCCTCAGTTTTGCTGAGGAACAAGTACGGCGAAATATTGTGGTGATGGGCAACGCTGCGCATTCACTTCACCCCGTGGCAGGGCAGGGCTTTAACCTCGCCCTGCGCGACGCCGATGCGCTGGCCCAGCGTGTTGCCGCAGCGGTTGCACAGGGACTCAGTGCGGGTGAGCTGTCGGTCTTGCAGGGCTATTTGCGCAGTCAGCATACCGACCAGCAGGTGACGACCTTGTTCTCGGACCGCTTAACCAAACTATTTAGTAACCGTCGGCCTGTACTGAGCCTGGCGAGGAATATGGGGCTGGTCATGCTCGATGCCAGCAAGCCGATAAAATCGCGCTTTACCGCGCGCGCTGCGGGTGTGATAAAAGGCCGAGACATGGAGCTGCCGCTGTGACAGACCGACTGGAAAAATTTGACATTATTGTGGTCGGTGCCGGGCTGGCCGGTGCTGCCTTCGCGCTGGCGATGGCGGACCAGCCGCTGGATATTGTCGTGATCGATGCCCAGCCAGAGCGTGAAGGGTGGCCGCCGCTTGATGAAACCGTAATGGACTATGACGCCAGAGTCAGTGCGCTGACTGACGCGTCGCGTCGCTTCCTGCAGCGGCTGGGAGCGTGGTCTGCTGTGGCAGAAAGGCGGGTGTGCCCCTATCAGGAAATGGTTGTTTGGGATGCTGAGGGCACCGGTGAAATTCATTTTTCGGCCGATGAGGTCGGTGAGTTGGCCCTGGGGCATATTGCCGAGAATCGCTTGGTAACCGCCGCGCTGCACAACCGTTTGCGAGACAGCCGCGTGCGCCTGCTGTTTAACAGTCCTGTTGCGGCCTGGGTGCGAAGTGGTGATCACGGGCAGTTGCAGTTAAATGACGGGCGGCTATTACAGGCGCCGTTGATTGTTGCCGCAGATGGCGCCAATTCGCGTTTGCGTGACTGGGGTGGTTTTCAAACCCGCGAGTGGGATTATCAGCACCACGCGATTGTGTGTACCGTGGAGACCGAAAAGCCCCATCGCGCTACGGCGTGGCAGCGTTTTCTGCCAGAGGGGCCGCTGGCGTTCTTGCCCTTGCCCGACCGCGATGGCGCGCAAAACTTTAGTTCAATCGTCTGGTCGGCAAAGCCCGAGCTGGCCGATACGCTAATGGCGATGGATGACGACGCCTTTTGCCTGGCGCTGGCCCAGCATTTTGAAGGGCGGCTCGGGCGTATCAATGCGGCCAGCCGGCGCGTCCGTTTCCCGCTGCGCCAGCGCCACGCTCAGCGCTATTTTCAGCAGGGTATCGCCCTTATTGGCGATGCCGCGCACACCATTCACCCGCTGGCTGGGCAGGGAATTAATTTGGGCTTCGCCGATGCCGAGGTTCTCGCCGAAGAATGTCAGCGTGCCTTGGCGCGCGGCCTGCCACTCTCTGATGAGCTGCTGCTGTCGCGTTATCAACGGCGACGCAAGGGTGAAAACCTGGCGATGATGGCGGCGATGGAAGGCTTTCAAAATCTGTTTGCCAGCCAAGCCCTGCCATTGCGCCTGTTGAGAAATGCGGGCATGAGCTGGTTAGATCGAGCAGTGCCTATCAAGCGCCAGATTGTTGCTCGCGCGATGGGGCTGGCGCGTCGCTGACCCATTTCCCCGAGAAGTAAAACTTGAGTCATTAAATGATAATTATTATCATTGATGCTGAAGATTTCTTGCCTTCTTACCGTTAAGGACCTGCCCATTATGATATTTCGCTCGGCGCTAGTGTTTAGCTTGTTACTTTCTTTGGTGGCCTGTGGCCGAAGCGAAGAGCCCTCTGGGCCTGAATTGGTTGTTTACAGCTCGCGCATAGAGCAGCTGATTAAACCGATTTTCGACCAATATACTGCTGAGACGGGCGTGAATATTCGCTACGTGACGGACTCTGCCGGGCCGCTGCTGGCGCGCTTGCGTGCCGAGGGAGAGAATACGCCGGCTGATATTTTGGTAACGGTTGATGTTGGCAATCTCTGGCAAGCCGCGCAGCAGGGCTTGTTGGCTGCTCAGACGTCGTCGGTGCTAAACAATAATGTGCCTGAATCTCTGCGTGACCCAGAGGGTCGCTGGACGGGGCTCTCCATTCGCGCCCGCACCATTGTGTACTCGAGTGAGCGTGTAAAGCCCGAGGCGTTGAGTAGTTATGAGGCGCTTGCAGAGCCGCAGTGGGCGGGGCGCCTGTGCTTGCGCACGGCAAAGAAGGTGTACAACCAGTCGCTGGTTGCCACGATGATTAGCGCCGATGGTGCTGAGAACACCGAGCGGGTATTGGCGGCTTGGGTCGATAATTTGGCGGTGCCGCCCTTCTCCAGTGATAACAAAGTAATTGAGGCCATTGCCGCCGGTCAGTGCGATGTGGGTATTGTGAATACCTACTACCTAGCGCGCATGAAGGCAGATGATCCCTCCTTGCCGGTGGACCTGTTTTGGGCGAACCAAACCGGCGAAGCGCCGTTTAATCGCGGCGTGCACGTTAATATCTCCGGCGCTGGCGTGACTGCGGCCAGCAAGCAAAAAGCATTGGCGATGTCATTATTGGAATGGTTGTCCGAGGCGGACGCTCAGCATGCGTTTGCAGAGTTGAATCAGGAATTTCCGGTGAATCGCAACACGCCTCCTTCATCCCTGCTTCAGCACTGGGGCGATTTTAAGGCTGACCAAGTCCCCGTTGTAGAAGCGGGTCGCTTGCAGGCAGAAGCTATCCGAATGATGGACCGCGTGGGTTACCGCTAGATGCAACTTGCCCAGCGTGCCCGCGTGGCGAATCAGCGGCGCTTGCGGCCGACGCCACTGTGGCTACTCAGGGTGGCGGGGGTGGCGCTGGTCTGCGCGGTGCTGGTGCCCGTTGTGGTATTGGCGAGCAGCTGGTTAAGCCCGGAAGTCGAGATATGGCAGCATCTGGTTGATACGCAATTGCCCCGCCTGGTGGCAAATACCCTGTTCCTGATGTTTGGTGTCGGTGTTTTGGTCTCGGTGATCGGCGTCAGTCTGGCGTGGTTCACGGTCATGTGTCAGTTTCCTGGGCGCGCGGCATTTGAATGGTTGTTGATGTTGCCGCTGGCAGTGCCCGCCTATGTTATGGCCTTCGTTGTACTGGGAGTGTTCGACTTTGGCGGCCCATTGCAGACGCAACTGCGGGAGCTGTTAGGCGCCGGTTGGGGCATCGATGTGCGCAATCGGGCCAGTGTAATTGTCGTATTTTCCCTGGTCTTGTACCCCTACGTTTACATGCTGGCGCGCAGCGCCTTTCTGTCTCAAAGTAGCGAGACGCTGGAAGTGGCACGAGTATTGGGTTGCACCAGTCGCCAAGCCTTTTTCCGAGTGGCACTGCCGATGGCGCGACCGGCAATTGCTGCCGGTGTGGGCTTGGCATTAATGGAAACCCTCGCGGATTTTGGCACGGTTGCGGTGTTTAATTACGACACCTTTACCACCGCCATCTACAAGTCTTGGTTCGGCTTCTTCAGTCTGCAAGCTGCTGCGCAGTTGGCATCGTTACTGCTACTTTTCGTTGGCGTGACGCTGTTCGCTGAGCGCCATTCGCGTGGATACGGGCTGTTTGTTCAGGGGGCGAAGCTGCAGCACCTAAGACGCTTTCCGCTGTCGCCGGTGTTGGCTGGCCTGGTGAGCGCTTATTGCGCGTTGATTTTGGCGTTTGCCTTTGTATTGCCCATGCTGCAATTGCTGGACTGGGCCGTGGGCGAGGGGGTAAGCCAGCTGACATCGCGTTTCTTTGCCCTGCTTGGTCACTCCCTTTGGTTGGCTGCCATGGCTGCTGCGCTGACCGTTACCCTGGCGCTACTGCTGGCCTTTTGTCGCCGTTTCAGTCGCGGTCGCTGGGGTAGCATCTTTGCCGCCGCGCAGCTGGGCTACGCGCTGCCCGGGTCGGTGTTGGCAGTGGGAATTATGCTGTCATTCAGTTGGCTTGATCGACAGTGGCTGCTGCCGCTTCAAGCGTGGCTGGGGCTCGACCCCAAGCCCCTGTTGATGGGAACCGTGCTGACCCTGCTGGCCGCTTACTGGATTCGTTTTTTAGCGGTTGCCAGTGGTCCACTGGACTCGGCGTTAGAACGAGTGAAACCGAGTTTGCCCGAGGTGGCCAGAACCCTGGGCGCCGGGAATTGGCGCCTGCTTTGGGAGGTTTATCTGCCGATGTTGCGCCCGGGCGTGTTGACGGCTCTGGTGTTGGTGTTTGTCGACGTGATGAAAGAAATGCCCGCCACGCTGTTGTTGCGGCCGTTTGGCTGGGACACCTTGGCGGTGCGGATATTTGAAATGACGGCTGAAGGGCAGTGGCAGTTGGCGGCGTTGCCTGCCCTGACGCTGGTATTGGCGGGTTTAATACCGGTGATGTTAAGCATTCGTGCCAGTCGCGGGCGCTGAGGCCTTTGTATTTGCCGGCAGCGGCGGTAAAATGCGCTGCAAATATCCCTTGTCAGCCAGGAGCGCTCCATGAGCAACACCCCCAGCGAACTGAAGTATGCCAGCAGCCATGAGTGGGCTCGCTTGGAAGAAGACGGCACTGTTACTGTGGGCATCACCCATCACGCGCAGGACTCGCTCGGCGACGTAGTCTTCGTAGAGCTGCCAGAAGTGGGCGCGGAATATGGTGCCGGTGAAGAGGCAGCAGTGGTCGAGTCAGTGAAAGCGGCTTCTGACATTTACGCGCCTGTATCGGGCGAAGTCGTTGCCGTGAACGACGCGCTTGAAGAAAGCCCCGAAACGGTAAATGAATACCCCTATAGCGACGGTTGGTTCTTCCGCTTGAAGCCCAGCGACGTTAGCGAACTGGATAACCTGCTTAGCAACGACGATTACGACGCACAATGTGAAGGCTAATCTCGCCTTCTACGCGATGACGGCGGCCTCGCAATAGCGTGTGCCGCCGTTTTTTTGCTCAGCGTAAACTCACAATTGGCCAGCCGGCTTCTTCGGCGGCGGCGCGCAAGGTATCGTCGGGGTCGACAGCCACGGGGTTGTCGACGTGCTTCAGCAAGGGTAGGTCGTTGTGGGAGTCACTGTAAAAATAACTGCCTGTGAGCGTCTCGCCATTTTCGCGTAGCCAGCGCTGCAGGCGCACAACCTTGCCTGCTTGGAAACACGGTATATCGGTGCTGTCTCCGGTGTAGCGTCCATCGCGGAGCTCAGGCTCGCTGGCTAACATCACCTTAATGCCCATGGCGCGCGCAATGGGCTCGGTGACAAAGCGGTTAGTGGCGGTAATAATCATTAGGCAATGCCCCTGCTGGCGATGCTTGTCGATCAGAGCCTGTGCTCGCGGCAGGCGCATGGGGGTAATGTAACTCGCCATAAAGTCTTGATGCAGGGCGGATAGCTCTGCCGGTGATTTCCCGGCGATGGGGGCAAGGGCGAAGCGCAGGTAGGCTTCGATGTCGAGGCCACCCTGTTGGTATTGTTGATAGAATTCATCATTGCGCCGACGGTGTTCGTCACCATCCACGAGGCCCCGCTCGACGAGGAATTCCCCCCAGGCGTGATCACTGTCACCGGCAATCAGGGTGTTGTCGAGGTCGAATATCGCCAAGGTCATCGTAAACCCTTACTTAACTAGGCCCGTTGGCTGGGCGTGACTGCAAAAACGGCAAGCATAGCTTCTCGGCGTGGCTTTTG
The DNA here is from genome assembly GCF_057370015.1 of Spongiibacter sp. C9W. Taxonomy (NCBI): domain Bacteria; kingdom Pseudomonadati; phylum Pseudomonadota; class Gammaproteobacteria; order Cellvibrionales; family Spongiibacteraceae; genus Spongiibacter; species Spongiibacter sp. C9W. The sequence continues at coordinate 1,877,507 of NZ_CM170672.1, read as the reverse complement.
CATCGGCTTTTGCCTTGTCTGCTCTGGCATTGGCAGCACTGCGCGAATTTGCAGCCGCTGGGGCGAATTCCCAGCTCCACGAATTTGTGGAACAATAGATCAAATTAGAAAAAAACGTTAACACAGGTGAGCATGTGATTGATTCGGATGGATTTCGTCCCAACGTTGGCATTGTTATCGCCAATGACTGCGGTCAGGTGTTGTGGGCGCGCCGTGTCGGTCAGAGCGCCTGGCAATTTCCCCAGGGTGGGATTAACGACGGCGAAACCCCAGAGCAGGCCCTGTACCGCGAGCTGTATGAAGAGGTTGGCCTGAGAGAAAGCGATGTTGAAATTCTCGCTTGCACGCGCGGTTGGTTGCGCTACCGATTGCCCAAACGGCTGATTCGTAAAGACAATAAGCCGCTGTGTATCGGTCAGAAGCAAAAGTGGTTTTTGTTGCGAATGGTCGGTAATGAGGCCGATATCCGCTTTAATTGTGGCCGCAAGCCAGAGTTTGATTATTGGCAGTGGGTGAGCTACTGGTATCCACTCGGCCAGGTGGTGGCCTTTAAGCGTGAAGTGTACCGCCGCGCGATGAAAGAGCTGGCGGGCAGGCATGTTCGTCTACTGCGAGATACCCAAGGGAGTCATTCAAGCTGATGCTGGCGGCGCTGCGAGGAATAGTTCAGGCGGTTAATGCGGCGGGTAATCTGCAGGCAGCGCTGGATATTATTGTCGAGCGCATTGCTGAGGTGATGGGCACCGAGGTGTGCACGGTCTACCTTCGCAACCCCGAGAGTGGTCGTCTCATCTTTATGGCGAACCAAGGCCTCAACCCAGATTTAATCGGGAAAGCGAGCCTGGCGGCCGACGAGGGGTTGGTCGGCCAGGTGGCGCGCCGCGAGGAGCCGCTGAACCTCGACCACGCCGAGAAACACCCCAACTTTTTATTGCTACCGGGTATTGGTGAAGAGCAATACCACTCTTTCCTGGGGGCACCCATTATCCACCAGCGCGAAGTGCTGGGGGTGTTGGTTGTGCAGCAGAAGGATAGCCGCCGCTTCGACGAAGAAGAAGAGGCGTTTTTGGTCACCATGTCCGCGCAGTTGGCAGGTGTGTTGGCCCATGCGCGAGCAACCGGTTCAATTTCAAAGACGCAAGATTCTGTGACCGCTTCTGCCTTGTTTAAAGGGATCGCGGGCGCGCCGGGCGTGGCCATTGGTCGCGCGGTAGTGATCGTTCCCAGTGCTGAGTTGCATTCGGTGCCTCAGCGCCGCAGCGAGGACGCCGACGCAGAGCTGCGGGCCTTTGAGGCGGCGCTCGATGCGGTGCGCGTCGATATTCGCGAGCTCAGTGGCAAGCTTGTCGGGCAACTGTCTCCGGAAGAATTGGCATTGTTCGATGTCTATCTGCGAATTCTCGATGACGGCGTCTGGCTGTCTGAAGTGGAGGCAAAAATTCGCGAGGGCGAGTGGGCGCAGGGGGCATTGGCTCAGGTTGTCAGTGGCCACATCAACACCTTTGAAATGATGGACGACCCGTATTTCAAAGATCGCGCAACCGACATTAAAGACCTTGGGCGGCGGGTGTTGAGTTACTTGCAGGCGAGTAACGAGCGCGATACCGATTACCCCGCTGACACAATCCTGGTCGGCGAAGAACTAACGGCGTCGATGCTTGGGGAGGTTCCCAGAGAAAAGCTGGTGGGCATGGTGTCGGTGAGAGGCTCCAGCAACTCCCATGTTGCGATTCTGGCGCGAGCGATGGGCATCCCCACGGTGATGGGGGCAAGCGATTTGCCCTATACCCAAATAGAGCATGCCAGCCTGGTCGTTGATGGTTACAGTGGCTATGTGCACTACAATCCAACGCCGGAAGTCTCTGAGCATTTTCGGGCCTTACTTGAGGAAGATCAGGCCCTGAGCCAGGGGCTGGAGGCACTCCGTGACTTGCCGAGCGAAACGCGTGATGGCCATCGCATGCCGCTGTGGGTGAACACCGGTTTGATGGCGGATGTCGCGCGCTCGCTCGATCGCGGGGCAGAGGGCGTTGGCCTGTATCGAACAGAAATTCCTTTCCTATTGCGAGAGCGCTTCCCCAGTGAAGAAGAGCAGCGGATTATTTACCGCGAGCAATTGCTAGCTTTTGCACCGCTACCGGTCACCATGCGCACCCTGGATATTGGTGGTGACAAGGCGCTGCCATACTTCCCCATTGATGAGGAAAATCCTTTTCTAGGATGGCGCGGCATTCGCGTTACGTTGGACCACCCCGAAATATTTCTGGTGCAAGTCAGGGCGATGCTCAAGGCGAGCTCGGGGCTGGATAACCTTCGCATCATGTTGCCGATGATCAGCAACGTCCAAGAGGTGGATGAGGCCCTGGTGCTGGTGCGTCGCGCTTATGATGAGCTGGTTGAGGATGGTTGGGATATCAGCCTGCCCCCTATTGGCGTGATGGTGGAGGTGCCCGCGGCGGTGTACCAAGCCCGTCAACTTGCGCGTCGTGTCGATTTTCTGTCGGTCGGGTCGAATGACCTGACGCAATACTTGCTAGCGGTGGATCGCAATAATACCCGCGTGGCTGATCTCTATCACGCCTACCACCCAGCAGTGCTGGGCAGCTTACTGAATGTAGTGGATGCCGCGCATGCCGAAGGTAAACCGGTGGGTATTTGTGGTGAGCTGGCAGGCGACCCCGGAGCGGTGCTGCTATTGACCGCGATGGGCTACGACATGCTCTCGATGAACGATAACAGCTTGCTGCGTGTAAAAGCGGTGGTTAGAGCGTCGACGATGAGTGACTTGAAAAACCTGCTAACAACCGCGATGGCTGCCGATACGGCTGATGAAGTCCGCGCCTTATTGCGCAGTGCGCTGGCCGAATCCGGGATGGAAAAGTTATTGCCCCCCGGGCCCTGAGGGCTTGCCCGCGTACCTGAGCATTACACCTGAAAATGGCGAAGTTCGGCCGGGCGCTGTTCGCTGTCGTAACCTTGCTCCCACAGCTCCGCGCCGCCTTTGCGAACAAAAACGATGCTAGTGGAACGGGTGCCGTAGACTGAGCTTCGCACAAAGCGGCAGGACAACATCTTTTGTAGCTCGTCGTCACTGTCGACAGTGGGGCTGTCGTCTTGCATGAATGTCAGCAAGGGTGTTGGGTCGTCGTGCCCTGCCGCTAAGGGCTTGAAGGCGGCGAGCGCCTGATCCGTTTTTGCGCTGTGCGCCGTGTGTGGGATGTTGCCAATACAGTGTATCCCCGCTTCTAAGTTGTTCCAGCCCGAAGAGATATTGTCGCTGTGAGCCAGAGTGCTGCCGTCAAATGCGATAAAGTTGAAGGGGCGGTACTGGTATTTCTCTGCCTCTAATTCATCGAAAAACGTTGAGCAGCGCTCGCTGCTATCGAGGAAGCGGCGAACCAGCTCGCCGCGGCTTTGATCGCCGACGTCCCGATTGCGTAAGTTGGTAATGGCGGCGAAGCGCCCGTTGGTGCTTAAACCCAGCCAGCTGCCGCCAAATTGCTGATCCCTGCCGGCCAGAATGTGGGGTGACTCTGGCCAAAAGTGCGCTGGGAGAGTGGGGCGCTCAAAAAATTCGTCTCGGTTTGCGGCGACGATCAGGGGGCGCGCTGACTGTTGTTGCCAAGACAGTAAAATTAAACACATGGCGGGTGGCACTTGAAATCAGGGCTGTCCATAATAGCAGGCTTTGTGGCGGAGAGCTGGCGTGACCGTTGTTCTTATCTATCTCGCTGTTGGTGCGCTAGCAGGCCTGTCTGCGGGGTTGTTTGGGGTGGGCGGCGGCCTGGTGATAGTGCCGGCGCTGATCTACTGCTTTGCGCTGCAGGGGGTGTCATCGCTGGTTGCGGTTCAGCTGGCGGTGGGGACATCGCTGGCCAGCATTGTATTCACTTCTGTGAGCTCCGTAAGGGCGCATCAGCGTCACGGCAACGTTGATTGGCCAACCTGGCGGCTACTGGCACCCGGTATTGCGATTGGCGTAGTGGGCGGTGTTGCCCTTGCGGCCTCCCTGCCCGGTGAGCGCCTCAAGTTAGTGTTTGGTATTTTTGCTCTGTTGATTGCTGCGCAAATGGCATTTGGCTTATCACCATCCGCCGACCGGCAGTTGCCGGCTCGCCCGCAAACGCTGCTGGCCGGCGGTTTTATCGGTTTCTTATCGGCGCTGTTTGGCATCGGTGGTGGCTCACTCACCGTGCCCTTTCTCACATGGTGCAATGTGAAGATGCAGCGCGCGGTGGCAACGTCCGCAGCCTGCGGTTTACCCATTGCCATTGTCGGTGCGCTGACAAATATTGTTGCCGGTTATGGGCACTCAGCGCTGCCTGCGTGGTCTAGTGGTTTTGTGTATTGGCCGGCATTGCTTGCAATCATCCTGTGCAGCACCCCCTGCGCTAAATTGGGCGCTAATCTGGCTCAGAAACTACCTGCTCGTCGGCTAAAGCAAGGTTTTGCGTTATTTCTGCTCGCGGTTGGCAGCCACTTTATATACGGAGCTCTTTAATATGCTCAGGCATCCAGACATCGACCCTGTTGCCGTTCAGCTGGGGCCACTGGCGATACATTGGTACGGCCTGATGTACTTAGCGGGTTTTGCCGCGGCTTGGTACATCGGCAAAATGCGCTGCAGACAGCCCTGGAGTCCGTTGAAGGAGGATCAGTTGGAAGATCTGATCTTCTATGGGGCGCTGGGGGTTATTCTCGGTGGCCGGTTTGGCTATGTGGTGTTTTACAATTTCGAGCAATTTCTCGCTGACCCGCTTTGGCTTTTCCGTATTTGGGAAGGGGGCATGGCGTTTCATGGTGGGTTCTTGGGTGTCGTGCTTGCCATCGCGATCTACGCCAAGCGTATTGATGTGTCGATCTATGCGCTGTGGGACTTTATTGCTCCCTTGGTTCCCATAGGGTTGGGTCTTGGACGCATTGGCAACTTCATCGGTCAGGAACTCTGGGGGCGGCCAACCGACAGTGCGATCGGGATGGTCTTTCCGCGCGACCCCAGTCAGTTGCCGCGCCACCCGTCGCAGCTTTACCAGTTTGCGTTAGAGGGCGTGTTGCTGTTTTTGATCGTGTTCCTCTATACCCGCAAGCAGCGCCCCCGGTTGGCGCCCGGCGCACTCTTTGTGCTGTGCTACGGGATTTTCAGATTTGTCGTGGAGTTTTTCCGCGAGCCCGATGGCCATATCGGCTTCGATGCGCTTGGCTGGGTAACGCGCGGGCAGTTATTGTCGCTGCCGATGATTGCGGTGGGGTTGGGGGTGTTGATCTACGCCTACCGTCGAGACAGAGTGCAAGGATAGGGTTATGCAACAGTATTTAGATTTATTGCGCGATGTGCGTGACAACGGTGTGGATAAAGGTGACCGCACCGGAGTGGGAACGCGCTCGGTATTTGGTCGCCAGCTGCGCTTTGATCTGCAGGCGGGCTTTCCGTTGTTAACCACCAAGAAGGTGCACCTTCGCAGCATTATTTATGAGTTGATTTGGTTCTTAAATGGCAGTTGTGACAACAACTGGCTGCGAGAGCGAGGGGTGACGATCTGGGATGAGTGGGCGCTGGAGGATGGCGACCTGGGGCCGATCTATGGCAAACAGTGGCGAAGCTGGGCCTGCCCTGATGGGTCGACCATTGACCAGATTAGTGAAGTGGTGGATATGATCCGTCGCAAACCGGACTCGCGGCGTTTGCTGGTGAATGCCTGGAACCCCGCTGACCTTCCCGATGAGTCGGTGAGCCCTCAGGACAATGTGCGTGCTGGGCGTGCCGCGTTGCCGCCGTGTCACACCTTGTTCCAGTTTTATGTCGCCAATGGCCGCTTGTCTTGCCAGCTCTACCAGCGCAGCGCCGATTTATTCCTCGGGGTGCCTTTTAATATCGCCAGCTATGCCCTGCTGACACATATGATTGCGCAGCAGTGCGATTTGGATGTTGGTGAGTTTGTGCACACCTTCGGTGACTGCCACCTCTATCAAAACCATCTCACCGATGAGATTGTCGAAGAGCAATTGCGTCGCCAGCCTCGCGCGCGGCCAACGCTGCGCATAAATCGTCGTCCGGCGTCGATTTTCGATTATGACTTTGCCGACTTCGAGTTCGAAGGCTATGACCCCCACCCAGCCATCAAGGCTCCCATTGCTATATAAAAGGATGTGTTAATGCCGATAGCTGTTGCACACATTGTCGCCTTGAATCGCCAGCGCGTCATTGGAGTAGAAAACCGCTTGCCGTGGCATCTGCCTGCCGACTTGAAGCACTTTAAAGCGCTGACTATGGGCAAGCCCATTATCATGGGTCGCAAAACCTGGGAGTCTATCGGCCGCCCGTTGCCTGGGCGTGAAAATATTGTTGTGACTCGCCAGCAAGGCTACGGTGCGACGGGTGCCAAGGTTTGTGCATCACTTGAAGACGCGCTGGATGTCGCTCGTGAAAGCGCTGAGCGCGATGGTCTTGATGAGATTTTCGTTATCGGCGGTGAGACGCTATACCGTCAGAGCTTGAATTGTGTCGACCGTGTTTACGTCACGGAAGTGGCCGCAGAGGTCGATGGTGACGCCTTTTACCCCGAGCTCGATGAGCGGGACTGGGGTGAGGTTTCCAGGCAAGACTTCGCTGCGAAAGAGAGTGCCCCGGCCTATGCCTTCGTCAATTATCAGCGCCGCGCCCGGTAAGGGATTTGTTGGTGTTTTCAAAAGGGATGTGCTAGTCACTTTCATTGCGAGAGTGTTACTTGTAGGCTCGAAATTGTTACCATAAACTACGCATCGGTAACAATTATTCCTTACGCATTTTCCCTAACTTTTATATTACGAAACATTTAGCTTTCTCGTTGATTCTTGCGAAAGCCCGTGATTAAAATAAGTCCCGCTGTATGAAAGCACGGTCTTGCGACTGGCCGTACGGCTGACAGAAGATAATAAGCTCTGCTTTCACTAAACGTCCCAAATAGGAAAAGCAATTCCCATGAAAATGCATCGATTGAAATCAATCGCGCTGGCGGTCGCCGCGACTGCAGGTGTGCTGGCTGCATCGTCTGCTTATTCAGCTGAGCAAGATGCCGCTGCTGCGCCCGCAAAGCCCGCTAAACCCCTTATTCCTGTGAGTGCTATCGTCAAAGTTGGCGAACAGCGCACCAAGTCTGCCAAGGCTTCTCAGGTTCGTATTGACCGCCTGGCTGCAGAAACTGGCGATTTGCTTCAAGACTACAAAACAGTGATGAAGCAGGTCGACGGCCTTCGCGTCTACAACGCGCGTTTGGAAAAACAGATCGCTGGCCAATTGCGTCGTATCGCAAGCCTGGAAAAAGCGGTTGACGAAGCAACTATCATTCAGCGCCAAATCGACCCGCTGATTCAGCGTATGATCGACGGCCTGGAGCAATTCGTTGAGTTGGATGTTCCTTTCCACCTCGAGGAGCGCAAAGAGCGTATCGAATTCCTGCGCAACAACCTGGACCGCTCTGATATCACCATCGCTGAAAAATTCCGTCAGGTTCTTGAAGCCTACAAAATCGAGAACGAGTACGGCCGCAAAATTGACAGCTACAAAGGCGTAGCGACCGTCAACGGTGCTGAGCGCGATGTTAACTTCCTCCGTATCGGCCGCATCGGTCTGCTTTACCAAACTACCGATGGCAAAGTGTCGGGCGCTTGGGATAAAACCCAAGGCACATGGACTGAACTGGATGCTGGCGACTACCGTGGCGCTATCCAGAAAGGCTTGCGTATTGCTCGTAAGCAGGCGTCCATCGATATCATGAAACTCCCGATTCCGGCTCCGGAGGCTGCTAAATAATGAAACGTAATCTGTTGAAAGCTGCCGTACTGGCTATCGGTGGCACTATCGCTCTGGCATCAAGCCCTGTGATGGCTCAAGAAGCCAAGTCACTGGATGAACTGCTGCAAATGGTTAAGCAAGGTCGCGCCAGCGACGCGCGTGAGCAAAAAGCTCGCGAGCAGCGTTTCAAAAACGCTCGCTACGACCAGCAGAAAATGCTGAAAGAAGCTGAAAAAACTCTGGCCGATGAAGAGAAGCGCTCTTCTGAGCTGGAAAACACCTTCGAAGAAAACGAAACCGTCCTGACCGAGAAACAGCGTCAGCTGAAAGAGCGTTTGGGTACGTTGACCGAGCTGTTTGGTCACCTGACTTCTACCGCCGGCGACCTGCGTTCTAATTTCCAGACGTCGATCATCAGTGTTCAATTCCCCAATCGTGAGCAGTTCGTTGATGACCTGATCGCGAAGATGTCAGGCGCTGAAGAGCTGCCCAGCATCGAAGAGATTGAGCGTATTTGGTTTGAACTTCAGCGCGAAATGACTGAGTCAGGCCGAGTGGTGAAATTCCAAACTGAAGTGACGACGGCTGCTGGTGAGAAAACACAGCAAGAAGTCGTGCGTGTTGGTACCTTCAACCTCGTAAACAGCGACGGCGAATACCTGCAGTACATTTCAGAAAATGGCACTGTTGCTGTGTTGGCGCGTCAGCCTAAAGGCCCCTACATGGGTTGGGCTAACGAGTTGGCATCAACAACTTCAGGCGTAACGCCTTTCGGTGTTGACCCTACTGGTCCTTCAGGCGGTTCATACCTTGCTGCACTGATCGATAGCCCAACGCTGACTGAGCGCTGGCACCAAGGTGGTGTGGTTGGTTATGTAATCACCGCAGTAGGTGTATTGGCTATGCTGATCGCTATCTGGCGCCTGATTGTTCTGACCATCGAAGATATGAAGGTCAACAGCCAGCTTAAGAGCAAAACTGCTAATGACAACAACAGCCTCGGCCGTGTTCTGAAAGTACACGAAGACAATCCAAGTATGGATGCGGAGACACTGGAGCTGAAACTGTCAGAAGCCATTCTGAAAGAAACACCACGTTTGGAGCGCTCTCTGAACTTGCTGAAGATCATCGCTGCGGTAGCACCGCTGCTGGGTCTTCTGGGTACCGTAACCGGTATGATCATCACCTTCCAAGCTATCACCATCTTTGGTGCGGGCGATCCGAAGGCAATGGCCGGTGGTATCTCTGGTGCTCTGGTAACGACCGTACTGGGTCTGGTTGTCGCCATCCCGACTGTACTGCTGCACACGTTTGTTAGCGGCCGCGCTAAGAAAATCCTGCACGTGCTTGATGAGCAATCGACTGGCATTATCGCCGAACACACAGAAGGGCGCGCGGGGTAACTAAGCGATGTACCAACTGAATGAATGGATCGAGATCATACGGCGATTTATGGAAGCCGGTGGGCCTGTACTGAACTACATCGCCCTCCTGACCTTCGTCATGTGGACTCTCGCTATTGAACGGGTTTGGTATTACAAGTTCGGGCTGTCGAAAGACGTGAACAACGCTATCAACACCTGGGAAGCGCGCAGTGAGCGCAAATCCTGGAATGCCAAGCAGATTCGCGAAAAGTTGATCTCAGAGGTTTCTCTGCAGATCAACGCGAGTCTGCCAATGATTCAGACCATGGTGGCGCTTTGTCCGCTGCTGGGTCTGTTGGGCACGGTCACAGGGATGATCGAGGTCTTTAATATCATGGCAGTGACAGGTGGTGGCGATGCTAAATCGATGGCCGGCGGTGTTTCAAAAGCAACAATTCCGACGATGGCTGGAATGGTTGCCGCTCTGTCAGGCGTATTCATCAATACCTATATAAAAGGTATTGCGGAGCGCGAAAGCGAGCTTTTGGAAGACCATCTGACAACCGATCATTAAGAGAACAGTTATGAGAAAGCATAGCAAAGCAGGTGCAGAGGAAAATTCCTCCGAGATCGACCTGACGCCGATGCTCGACGTGGTCTTCATCATGTTGATCTTCTTTATCGTCACAGCGTCGTTCATCAAAGAAGCCGGTGTCGAGGTGAATCGCCCCGAGGCCTCAACGGCCAGCAAGAAAGAAAATGTGAATATTCTGATTGCTGTTACTGGTACTAATGAAATCTGGATCGACAAGCGTCGTGTTGACAAGCGAGCAGTGCGCTCGGTTGTTGAGCGTATGCATGCCGAGAACCCCAAAGGTGCTGTTGTTATTCAGGCTGATAAAGCCTCGAATACCGAAACGGTTACTGCGGTTATCGACGCCAGCCGAGCGGCCGGCGTATACGATGTTTCATTGGCCACTGAAGACAGCTGATCAATTATGAATATTCGACTCCTGATCGGTGGAGCATTGGCATTTGTGGTGACAGCAGCGCTGTTCATCATAATGCCATATCTGATCGAGTCAGCTGACAAGACGTTGGACGAAAAGCCGCGTACTAAGTTGGCCGACATTCAGATGCCGGACACCGAAATAGAAACAATGAAAGACGCAAAGCCGGATAAGCCTAAGCAACCGGAAGAGCCGCCGCCGGATATGGAACAACCGGAGATGGAAGATGTGAACCCGGACATTGAGGTCGTTAATATGGCGCCTCAACAGAGCCTGCAAATGACCAACACTGCTGGTGGTTTGTCGGCGTCCGATGGTGAATATCTGCCTATCGTTAAAGTTGCGCCAATCTATCCACGCCGCGCGCAAAGCCGAGGTGTTGAAGGCTACTGTACGGTTGAATACACCGTAACGAAAGCCGGTACCACGCGCGATATCGCCCCCGTGGATTGTAGCCCTCCGGGTTACTTCGAACGCTCATCAATTAAAGCTGCCCAGAAGTTTAAATATAAGCCTCGGGTGGTAGATGGCGAGCCGATCGAAGTACCGGGGATCCAGAACCGCTTCACCTTTGAGTTGGAGAAATGATGTCTGATTATCACGTGAGCACAAAAGTCGTGCGCCCGGTGCTGGTCAAGCTGGCATGTTCCCTCAGCTTGGGTGTAGCTGCAGTGCTGGCGACCCCGGTTGCTAGTAACCTGGTAGCTCCTGCTCTGCAAATGGACGGCGTAAATGTCGTCCACGCAGCGGAAAAGGAAAAGCCGCGCCGCAGCACGCGTCGCACGCCGGCGATCCGCGCAAAAATCTTTGAAAAGCTGAACGAAGCGCAGGTTGCTGCCGACGAGAAGCGCTACTCTGAAGCCATTAAATTGCTCGATGCCCTTCGCGACAAAGAAGGACGGGGCTCGCTTAATAGCTACGAGCTTGCAAACCTCTACAACATGTACGCGTTCATTTACTTCACGCAAGAGAAGTATGAGCAGGCGTTAACGGCCTACCGTAATGTTGTAAAGCAGCCTGATATTCCTGAGGCGATGGAACTAAATACCAAATACACCATCGCCCAGCTTTACTTTGTTAAAGAAGACTACAAAAACGGCGTGAAAGTGCTGCTTGAGTGGTTTAAGGCGAAAGAAGAGCTGCAGGAAGATCCCGGTGCCGGTGCTTATGCATTGCTTGCCCAAGGTTACTACCAGCTGAAAGATCTGAATCGCGCACTCAAGTACATTGAAGTCGCGATTAACGATTACCAGTCTCGTGGCAAGGTACCCAAGGAGCAGTGGTGGGGGCTTCAGCGCTACCTCTACTATGAGAAAAACAACATTAACAAGGTTGTTGATATTCTCGAAGAGACCCTGAAGCACTATCAGAAGAAGGCCTACTGGCTGCAACTTTCTGCCATGTATAACGAGCAGAAGCGCGAAATGGCGGCAACCGCCACTATGGAAGCGGCCTATGAGCAAGGCTTGCTGGAGAAAGACAAAGAGCTGATCAATATGGCTTACTTGTTCCTTTCTCAGGAAGTGCCTTACAAAGCAGCGAAGGTACTGGATAAAGGTATTAAGTCGGGGGCGATCCCTGCTACCTCCAAAAACCTTGAGCTGCTCGGTAACTCATGGCGCCAGTCACAAGAAGTTAAGCGTGCGATTCCAGTAATGGAAAAAGCTGCGGCCAAGTCCGATAAGGGCGAGCTGTGGTCACGCTTAGGTAGCATCTACCTGGACAATGACGAGTTCGAGAAAGCTGCGAAAGCGATAGAAAATGCCTTTAAGAAAGGTAATCTAAAGCGTCCGGATACTGCGAACCTTGTGCTTGGTATGGCCCGCTTTAACTTGCAGAACTATGAAGGTGCGCGTAAAGCTTTCAAACAAGCGTTGAAAGACGAGCGGTCAAAAGGCTATGCGTCGCAGTGGATTAAGTTTATGGATCGCGAGTTGGCTCGTCAGGCGGCGTTGAAAGACGACATCTGATAACTAACATGATTCGTTGAAGGCACCGTAAGGTGCCTTTTTTTTGCCTGGACGATGCCGACAGGCGAAGCGGCCGCTATAGTCAGGGTATGGCCGCGAGGAATACCTTTTTGAAAACTGCGTTGTATAACCTGCTCACCTTCCTGTTCTGCAGCGCTGCAGCAGTGGTGGTGGCAGAGCCGTTGCCAGCCCCTTCGCCCCCGAGTTTTATCGAACGGACAATGGAAAGTGCGGAAGCGACCAGGGATCAATGGTCGGAGAATTGGGTGGTTTTCGCTGAAAGTGTCGATCGTTATTTGAGCAATGAAGATACCGCGGAAGATTACAGCAACGAGAGCTATCTAAAACTGCAGCTGCGGCAGACCATTGGCGAGCGAGGGGAGCTAGAGAGCGATGTACGCCTTCGTGCGAAGGTGGACCTGCCCAATACAAAGCGAAAGACGAAGCTGTTCTTTAATAGTGATGCCGATGCAAACAACCCTTTAGAAGAGCGGGTGCGTGGCGGCTCAAGCGGTGAGCGCCCGAGCCGCGAAGAGTCGGTTACCGGTCTTGAAATATCCCCCCTGTCAGAGTGGCACCATTGGAAGCGGAGTGCCCGTATTGGTATTCGTGTGCGAACCCCACTGGTGCCCTTTGCTCGCCTTCGCTTGAGACGGCCATTCTCCGATTGGGGCGAGTGGCAGCGTGAGTTCCAGCAGGAGTTTTGGTGGTTCCGTGATAAGGGGTGGGGGGAGTCGACGGAATATACGATGAGTCGTCCGCTGGGAGAGCGTTACCGTCTGCGCTACTTCACTGGATTGGAGTTTGAGGATCGGAACGATTTTTTTGAAAACGTCCAGCTGTTGTCGCTGTCGTACCGCATGAATGAACGCGAGTCGATGGAATACCGCCTGGGTGGCTTTGCAAACAATGAGCACCGCAGCCGCCTGACGGCGTATTTTTTCGGCGCGAACTACCGTAACCAAATACACGAGGACTGGGTGTATTTCACGGTCAGCCCCGAGTTGTATTTTGCGCGAGATAAGGGCTGGGATGCCGAGGCTAGCTTAACATTTCGTCTGGATGTGTTTTTCTCTGAGTAGTCTGTGTTTTCGACCGCCGACACCGCTCTGAACAATACCTGACCGAAGGCCAGTCGCGCTGCCATTTCTTCCTCCATGAGAAGGAACGATTGCAAACAACGCATATCTTCTCTGGAAGTTGCCCCTTGCGGTGAGTCATAGGAACGGACGATTCCCCCCGAAGTGTTTACCGCTACCATTGCCCATCACTACACAGTTTACGCCTGAGATAACAAAAATAAGGATTGATAACATGGGTGCTCAGCAACAGCGGCAAGTTTTATTTCACGGCCTGATTATTCTTTTTTTAGGGCTTTTGGCGGGAATTGGATTTTCAGTTGCCGCGACGGGGCCTCAGGACGCGCCTGCCTACGGCGTGTGGCGCTTCGCGCACATGGAGGGGCTGCTGAATGGTTTGTTGGTCATTGCCATTGCCGCTGCTTGGCCGGCAATATACCGCGAGGGTAGTGTGCTTAGCGCGGCGCGCTGGGGGCTAATTGTCGGCTGCTACGCAAATATCATCGGGCCGCTGATCAATGCCTTGTTTGTTACCAAGCGCTTAATCGTCCCCGAAACCGCCTTGGAGGCGTTCATTGTCTACGGTTTCTATATTCCGGGGACGATTCCGCTACTGGCGCTACCCGTATTTATCTATGCCGTCGCCGCTAATAAGCGGGGCTGACATCCTCAGTAACGGGTGCAGTGAATACCCTGGGGACTCTCGATGGTTCCCACGCATTCGTTGCAGTGAACGCAGCGACTCTTAAAGCCGGCATCGCGCGCGCAGCGATTCGGTAATTCGGGGTCGCTCAATAAGCTCCGCCCAAGCTGAATAAAGTCAAAGCCCGCATCCATTAAGTCGGCGAAATTATCATTCCCGGTTGCGCCGCCAATGTACACTAGCTGGCAATTAACGGCCTCGCGAATGCGCTTTGCTTGCTCGAGAAAATAGAGGTCCGTGTAGGGATAATCGCGAAACATCGACTTTCCTGCCAACCGTAGAATAAGCCGCATCAACAGGCTTTTCTCTGTCGCAAGCATTGTGGGCAGCATATTATCGCCACGGAACATCAGCATTGGGTTCATCGTGCTGGTGCCGCCGCTGCAGACAATGGCATCAATACCGGCCTGGTCGAGCATTTGACTAATTACAACCGAGTCATCGTAATGAATCCCGCCGCGCACGCCCTCTGACATACTGATCTTGCCGAGTATAGGAAAGGCGTCGCCAACCGCTTCGCGAACCGCAGCAAGTACCCGCAGTGGCAGTCGCATGCGGTTTTCCAAACTGCCGCCATATTCATCTTTACGCTTATTGGTTTTTGGACTGATAAATTGGCAAAGGCCATAGCCGTGGCCAAAGTGGATCTCCAGCGCGTCGAAACCCACAGACTTCATAAATTGCGCTGCATCGCGGTACTGATCCACCATCTCATCGATATCCTGGATGGACATCGCATCGGCGAAGAACATGCCCTGACTTAGGCCTAAGCCATTAATCGCGAAGCTGGGGCCCAGCGGCCGGCGGCGTTGTAGCTCGCGGTTCTTGGAAAAGCCGCCGCAGTGCCCCATTTGCCCTGACACTGCAGTGCCGCGCTCATGCAATGAATGGATCAGCGACGTGAGGGGGGCGCGGATGCCCTCGTGCATATACATCATATTTTCATTGAGTCGGCCGTCGGCGGTCACCGCACAATAGCCGAGTGTTGTCATGGCAATGCCGCCATCCGCCAGGCGCTGGTGAAACGCACTTAACGTCGAGCCAGGGACGCCCAACGGGGTCATATTTTCGAAGGTGCCTGCTTTAATAAGCCGGTTTTTTAACTCGAGGCCATTGATCTTGGCGGGCGAGAAACACTTTTCCAGCGAAGTGCGGCTGTCGAGGGAGGGATTGGTCGGATTCATGGCAGACTCGGTGAAATAATTATATGTAATAACGCTACATATCATCTTTGCAAAAAGCAAGCTACACTGTGCCCCGCTATTAAGAGGGTAGAGTATTGGTTCAAAAACAGCGCCGCACGCAGGCCCAGCGACGGGAAGAAACCCAATCAAAAGTCCTGGCCTGTGCTCGTCAACAATTCGGTGAAAAAGGCTATTCCACCGCAGCGTTGGAGGATATTGCCCGAGAGGCCGGAACAACTATCCGACCCATCTATCACTACTTTGGCAACAAGGAAGCACTCTTCGAAGCGGTCACCGAGTCTTACGAGGCAGAACTGCTCGCGACGCTTCAGGCGCCGTCGGAAAATGGCGGCGACGCCGGGCTGGCAGAATCATGGCAGCGTTTTATGGCTCTCTGCGACCAGCCGGGCTTTGTACAGGTCGTGCTGTTGGACGCGCCCCACATTCTTGGTCGCGAACGACTGCGCCGCAGTGCTGTGGTGCTGGAGGCCCAGCGACGTCTTGACGAGATGTGGCCGGAGCGTGAGCTGTCCGACAGCGATAGAGAACTCTACGCCAGAATGCTGCTGGCAGCGTTGACCGAAGCAGCGCTAATGCGCGGGGAGCGCAGTGACTACGATAGCAGTGCAGCACTTCAACCCTTGCTGCAAGCGCTGGACAATGTCTGATGCCCGGGCGGCTGTTATAATTTGCTCTCGTGATTGACCGTATACTGGCCTGCAGTTGATGAAGTTACCTCAAGCATTACTCTCTGCCATGCAGCGACGAGCTGAACGCCGTATGGACACACCTCCTTCAAAGCGCATTGGTGAGCGCTACCTAACGCGCTGGCACCTGCTGCCTAAAAACCGCTTTTTCAATGTATACCTTCACCATGTCCAAGAAGATGATCCCGACAGTCATCTCCATGACCACCCCTGGCTATTCAATATCTCAGTTGTGTTGCGAGGGCGCATATCTGAGACCCTTCCCAGCAAGACACGTGTGCTAGAGCCCGGCTCGGTCACCGCCAGAATGTCTCGCGCGCCGCATCGTCTGGACCTGCTTTCAGCCGATAGCGTCACAGTGTTTTTGACCGGACCGAAAATCCGCGACTGGGGCTTTTATACCGAGAAGGGGTGGGTGGATAGTCAGCGCTATCTGCAAGCGAATGGTGATGGGCGGGCAGTTAGTCAAGATTACACGGCCAGATAGGCTTGCAGTGCTGCGGACGTGAGTCGAGCGCCGCAGAAAGGTCTTCGATACCTGCTGATGCAGAATACCCTCCTGAAATATCAATCCTGACTAGTTGCGCCGGGCAGATAATAAAAAGTTTCTTGGAGTGGTTGTGCTCGGGCAAAAGACACTGAGCGTAACGTGGTAGTCCTGCTCACACAGGAATAGGGCACTGTCTAACACGCAGCGCAATTCCAGCAGGCGCCTGAATAGCATGGCGGCGAGGCCGCGCTGCTCTTGCGCAAGCTGTTGGCCTGCCGCGTTGGCCAGGGCGGTATCAGCGTCGCTCATGTCGAGTGTTGCAATGCCATTGGCGGCGCATTGTTGTTCTACAAAGTAGCTAAACCCTTTTTTGGCAGCACTGTGGGGCAGGGCGCGGTATTGGTCCAGCGCTATCCCCTGTTGCTGGGAAAGTTGTTGGCTTGCAAGCCACCAGTGGTGAAGTTGTCGTCGCGCCTGCGTTTCACCGCGCCGGGCCGTGACGGTTTGTCGAACCGCCAGGCGCAAATCTTGAGTTGTGATTGAGAGGGGCGAGTTGTTGACGGCCTTGGACAGTGGCGCGTACTGCTCAATAAACCGGTGGTAGCAGCACGGGGCGAGGGCAATCTGCGCGGTGCTCGTCGTCGCTGCGACTTTCAGCATGCGTTGGTGGAGCCCTCCGCAGGCGTGCAGTGCAATGATGGCGTTGGCGTCGGCCACAAACGACTCTGCCTGTTCGCTCAATACATCGCAGCGCACAATGCGTTGATGGGTGTTGGCGTGCCTGTGGTTGCCACTGGCAACAAGATCGCTATCAATTTCCAGGCCGATGACAGACGAGGGCGCGTGTTGCGGGTGGAATCGCAGTGCCTGGCCGAGGTAGCCTTTTCCAGAGCACCACTCGATCACGTTTCCCGATAGTGATGCTAACCCGCCACAAAAAGCCTGTATTTGCTGCCATTTTCTACCACCAATGCCGCTGGGCGGCTCGATATGTGATGGCGCGGTGGGCGGCGTAAAGTAAGACAGAATGGCGAGAATGTCTTTGGCATCGGCAAAGTGTGGCGACAATCGCTCCAAGAGCATAAGGTCATCGCCCTGCAGTTGGGCAACGTCATCTGCCGAGAGTGTGCAAAGCGCGCGGAACAGCGCGTCGTAGTGCGTTACTGACTCGGCGTTCGAGCCGGCGCGCCACAATGCTTCGTGCTGGCTGAGTAGCTGGTCGATGTTCTGCAATAGGTCGGCGCCTTTCGCAGCGGTGAGAACGTTGCTGGTCATGCCCACATTATACGACGGTGCGGCAGTTAACCCTCTATTAGCGCGCGGCTTTCGTTGGTGTTGCGCAGCAAATGCTGTTCAAAGCACGCGCATAGCTGCTGCCAACACTGGTGGAGCTGGGGGTAGAAATAGTGGATTTTTTCCCAGTCCTTATTACTGGCGGCAAGTTCCAGTGATGAGGCCAGCTCGCGCAGTGCGTCGCCTTGTAGCTGTCCGCTACTGCCCTTCAGTGCGCGGCTGATACGGGCAATTTCTGCAGTATCTGCTGCGGTAACTGCGCTGCGTAATGCCTGCTGTTGCGCAATGCTGTACTCGTTAAACATCACCAGCATTTTATTCAGGGTACGTTCCTGCCCCATGACCCCTTCCAGAGCTTTGTCGGCATTCCACAGCGCCTCTGCATGATTCTTTGATGAGGGGCTGGCAGGGTCGTCACTGCGTGAGGTGTGCAACCAGCTCAGCAATTTTTTATGCAGTCGGTCGGGGTCAATCGGTTTACTGAGGTAGTCATCCATACCGGCGGCGCTGCATTTTTCACGGTCGCCACTGAGGGCATTGGCCGTCAACGCGATAATGGGTAACTCACGTGCCGCTTCGCCTGCCAGACCTGCACGGATTTGGCGAGTGCACTCGTAACCATCCATTTCCGGCATCTGACAGTCCATTAAAATTGCCGAGTAGGGCGGCGCTTGCTTGTCCTGCTGGTGCTTCAGCTCAGTGATCGCCTTATTGCCGTTATCGGCAATGCTGACCTGTAAGCCCAACTCGTCTAGCAGACAGCGCACCACCTCTTGGTTTACCGCATTGTCCTCAACCAGTAGCACGCGCCTGCCTTGTAATAGGCTGCTAGCTGGTGTCTCCTGCGTACGGTCGCTGCTATCGCTTTGTAAGTAACTTCCCAGGGGCGCCAGTTTTAGTGCTTCACGCAAATTACTGGTGGTGAGGGGTTTGGGATACCAAGCATCGAAACCCAGCGAGCGAAAGTGGGCGTCGGTTCCCTGACTACTGATTTTGCTGAGCAAGACAAAAGGCTGGCTGCTTAGATGTTCTTCCTGGCGCAGGAATTGAACGAGCTCGGTGCCGTCTAAGCCGTCCATGTATCGGTCGATAATAACCAGGTCGATTTTCTCCAGCGGAATATCATGACTCTCGGCGGAGTTGAGCGCGGACTCACTGGATGTGGAGCAATAGACTTTTGCGCCCCAGCGCAGCAGCTGACGCTCCAGGCTTTTGCAGCTGTTTATATTGTCCTCTATCAACCATACATGTCTGCCCGATGCATAGGCCTCATCGAATGACGCATCGGTGGATGAATTCAGCATCACCTGGACATGGAAGGTGCTTCCTTTGTTTTCCTTGCTGCTCACGGCAATGCTGCCATTCATGGCTTGGCAGATTTTCTGACTAATCGACAGGCCAAGTCCGGAGCCGCCGTAGCGGCGCGTGGTGCTGGCATCCGCCTGGGTGAATGCGCTAAACAAACTGTCTAATTTTTCGCTGGCAATGCCGATGCCGGTGTCGCGTACATAGCAGTCAAATATCCATTGGTTTTGATGCTCGGTGAGCGTGGCGTGAACAACGATCTCGCCACTTTCGGTAAATTTTAGTGCGTTGCCAAGTAAGTTGGTCAGGACCTGGCGCAGCCTTGCGGCGTCGCCTGAGACCATTTCTATGTTGATCTCACTAAGGTCAACAATGAGCTCCAGGCCTTTTTCCTGTGCGCGCAACGACATGCTCTCGCAGACTTCTTCGATGACTTCGCGTATCGCAAAGCTGCTGTCTTCCAGAGTCATTTTGCCGGCGTCGATGCGGGAGAAGTCCAGGACATCGTCGATGAGAGAGAGCAGCGAATGTGCGCTGCTGCGGGCAATGCTCACCCGACGCTCCTGTTCGAAGTCCAGGTCGGAGTTTGCTAGCAAATTCAGCATGCCGAGGACGCCGTTCATCGGGGTGCGAATTTCGTGGCTCATGGTTGCCAAAAACTCACTTTTCGAGCGCGCGGCTTGCTCCGCTTCATCACGGGCGCGTATCAATGCTTCGGCGGCGCGTTTGCGGTCATCAATATCTTGGAGTGAGCCGAAAATGTGTGTGCAGCGCTGCTTATCCAGTACAGGGTGGCCCGTGAGCTGAATCCACAGTTCGCGGCCTTGTTGTGTGGTGAGCTTCACTTCTTCGCTAAATGCCTGGCCATTGATAATGGCGCGTCGGATCAAATGCTGCAGCAGGTGCCACATCTCTTCCTGAGGAAACACCCTGCGAAGCGCCTCTTCAGTTGGGGTAAAGTTTGCTGGTACACCACAAATTTCCCTTGTCACCTCAGACCACGTGAGCTGGCCGCTCTCCACCTCCAGCTCCCAGGCACCGATCCTTGCTTGCTGGCTCATGGAGTTAAACATCTGTTGCTGCCGGTCCATTATCTGGGCGGCGTGCATCCGCTCACTAATGTCCTCAACCATTGACCAGATTAGCGGTTTACCCTGCGAGTCGCTGAATAAAATGCTGTTGGTTTCGATAGGCAGGGGCTCGCCATTGGCGCGGATAAGCTGTTTCTCATAGGGCCCCAGGCGGCCTGTTTCTGTGAGAATAATGAAAGCCGCCTCGTCATCTAACATGAATTCTTGGGGCGTTATATCTTGGTAGCGCAACTCGGTTAGCTTTTCATGAGGGTAGCCTAGGCTTTTGCACAGAGATTGATTGGCGGCAATGAATTTGCCTGTTTCGTAGTCGTTTAATGCAATGCCAATCGGCGATAGCTCGAACAACTGAACCAATAGTTGGTTGCTTTCATAGCGCTTGGCAAGCAGCCACAAAATAATCGTTAGGAAGCAAAAAATAATTAGTGCCAGCGACGCGACAACAACCCGGAAGGGGTCAAGCAAGTTCATCTGTAGCCAGCCGCTCTCGGGGGCGGCGGCGATTTGCCAGCGCTCATCCAGCGGTAGTCGGATATCTGTGGTCACCGCGCGGGTCTGGTCGTTAAATAGTGCGGCATCGCCAAATACGGTTTTACCTAAGCGACCCTCGGGTCCGTATTTGCGTATGGCTACCTGCAATCGCTCGCCTGCTTCACTCAGGCCACTGCTACGCAGCAGCTGCTCTATATCAATCACGGCCGACACCGTCATAGGCTCTCCAGTACCTTGACTCTGGCCACCGGGTAGACGGGCAATCAGCGCCATACCGCCTTGAACTAATTCGACAGGGCCCGAGAGTACAGCGCCGCCGGTTTTGTGTACCTTCATCATGTCGGCGAGTTGGTCGGGCCGCGTTCTTAAGTCCAGCCCCAGCACCGGCTCATTGCCCTTGAGTGGGTAGACGTAGGCGCCGATAACACCGCGAAATACGGCAACGCTGCGAATGCGGCTTTCACCCGAAAGCAGGCTTTCGGAATATTTATCCAGATAATCGGGGTTGAGGTCGGGGTGCTGGCGGACGGCTGCCACCATCGCTTTGGCTGCCTGGAGGTCACCCTTCAGGTCACTCTCTACTTTAGCGCTGATGGAACCCATTTCCCGCAGAACGGCGTCGCGGTGATTCAACTCGCGGTTGTGGTTATTCAGCTGGTCGATATATACCGCAACAACGGCGATAAGAATGAAGCTGGCAAGGCTGGCCAGTGGGTGCAGCCAACGGCGGGAGCGACTCACAGCAGGTTGGCGTGATGCGCTGTGACGACGGAGTTTTTGGAGGAACGAGTTCATGACTGCTCCCTGAGCACCGGCCAATAAGGAAGCCGCGGCTATGCGGTACCCGAACTCTCTGTCTCGTCAGTACATATAACACCGTGGCAATAACACCTGTAATGCTAGTGTGCACTTGCCCTGTCGAACATGCGTAGTTTCCACGGCCGTTACCAGTCGATGGCTTTTCCCTGCCAATCGATGTAACTGAGCTGGCCGTCATGGGGGAGGGCGGAGCAGAGGTCCAGCAGGCGTTCGGCGACGAACTGAGGGGTGAATAACTTGCCGTCTGGGACGCGGCGCTGGAAGGGCGCTGACAGGGGTGAGTCGGTCGTGCCGGGGTGGAAGGACAGCAATTTCAGGTTCTTAGCACGGCGAGCGAATTCGATGCTGGCGGTTTTTAACAACATGTTCAACGCCGCCTTGGAGGCGCGGTAACTGTACCAACCACCGAGTTGGTTATCGCCAATGCTGCCGATTCGGGCGCTGAGAACGGCTACCACGCAGGGCTGAGGGCCGCGCAGCAACGGTAGTAGCGCTTGAATAGCCAGCATGGGGGTTACGGTATTACTGTGCAGTCGCGACAGCAGTGTGTCGGCGTTAATGTCTTCGAGGCGCTTTTCAGGTTGGCCGGCGTCGTCGTGTAGCACGCCATTGAAAATAAACACGCGAGAGATGGCGCCGGTATGCTCCGCCAGGGAGTCTGCCCAGGCAGTGAGGCTGTCCGAACTGTAGTCGCCGCAGTGCCAGTGCAGTCGCTGGTCATCGCATTTAGTGGCGCTGGGGTGGCGACTAAAGACGTGTACGTCATCCAATTCTTGGTCGGTCAGCAATTTTTGGATCAGCGCCTGCGCAATAGCGCTATTGCCGCCGACCACCAGTGCGCGTTTAGGGTTCATGGCGGCGATGTTCAATGATGGCGCAGCGCTCTGTGCAGCGTGGCTGGCCGGTAAACAGCCGGGAAAAGGAGTAGCGGTGTCGAGCGAACACGCGATAGCCAAGGTCTGCCAAGGGGCGAATAAGCGGCCAGCGCAGTGCGGCCATCCAGCGGTGTTTGCCTACCAGCTGCCAGGCGCGACAGCTTACATCCAGGCCAAGTAACAACGAACCGTTTTCATCCCAGCCGTGTAACACGCGGTTGGCCGCAACGGGGTCGATGCTGGGGTAGCGGCGACTAAAGTCCTCGCCGTTGATGTCTTCAAAGGCCAGTGCGCGGCGACCGTCCAAGGCGGCGAGTCGCGTCATTTCCGCGACACACAAGGGGCATCTGCCATCGTAAAATAGGGTCAATCGCGTCATAATTTCCTTCCACAGCACGGTGCTCGATGTTTGTACGGAGCGCCAGGTCAAAGCGATGCCTGACACGCTATAACGAAATGCCGGAGAAAGCTAAAATGAAAATCTGGGTTGATGCCGATGCCTGCCCGGTGGTGGTCAGAGACATCTTATTTAAAGCGGCCGAGCGCACCGGGGTCGCCTTAACCCTCGTGGCGAATCAAATGCTGAAAGTGCCGCCCGTCTCCCATATTACCGCGGTTCAGGTGAGCGCTGGCTTTGATGTTGCCGACAATGAAATTGTGCGCCGTTGTGAAGAGGGGGACCTGGTTATTACGAGTGATATTCCGCTGGCCGCCGAGGTCATCGAGAAAGGCGCGATGGCTCTCAACCCAAGGGGTGAGCGTTATACGGCTGACAATATTCGCGGTCGGCTCAATATGCGCGATTTTATGGAGACGCTGCGCTCCTCCGGCATTCAGAGCGGCGGGCAAAGCGCCTATGGCCAGCGTGAGAAACAAGCCTTCGCTAATCAGCTCGACCGGATACTCGCCCGTGCCTAGGCCCTAAGTAAAATTACGGGGAATAAATGGCGCGTTGTTATCGGCAAAATACAGCGATCGTTTAAAGGCGTTTCAATGTGAACCAATGGATGGAATTAGCGGGCGGCCTCGGCCTGTTTTTAGTCGGCATTATCCTGATGACCGACGGCCTCAAAGCACTGGCTGGCGATGCCCTTCACCGGGCACTTTCGCGCTTTACCCGCAGCCCAACTAGTGGCGCCTTCACCGGCGCAGCGACCACGGCAATTCTGCAGTCTTCCAGCGCAACAACGGTGGCGGCGGTGGGCTTTGTTGGCGCGGGCTTATTGAGCTACCCCCAGGCCCTTGGGGTGATATTTGGTGCCAACCTCGGTACCACCGTTACGGGGTGGATGGTCGCCCTGCTGGGCTTCAAGCTCGAGCTGAATACGCTGTTATTGCCCTGTATTCTCGCTGGCGCCCTGGCGCAATTGTTTGGCCGGGGGCGCTGGCGTGCCGCCGGGCTGGCACTTGCAGGTTTTGGCCTGATCTTTGTTGGCATCGACGCGATGCAAGTGGGAATGTCCGGCTTAGAGGGGAGGATTACTCCGGACAGTTTCCCGGAGAATACTTGGCTGGGGCGTCTCCAACTGTTGTTGCTGGGGGCGCTAATTACGCTGATTACCCAATCCTCCAGTGCGGGCGTGGCTACCGCGTTAACCGCGGTGCACAGCGGTGCTTTGGAGTTTGAACAGGCGGCCGCGATGGTAATTGGTATGGACGTTGGCACCACTGCAACGGCGCTGTTTGCCACCCTGGGCGGCTCAGCCGAAACTCGGCGCACGGGATACTCCCACGTGGTGTACAACGTGTTCACCGGGATTGCCGCCTTTATCATGCTGCTGCCCTACGTTGCGCTTTGGCAATGGTGGGCGCCCGGGGCGATATACGAGCAGGCTGAGGTCGCCCTCGTGGCGTTTCACAGCTTGTTCAATCTGCTCGGCGTTATTTTGGTGTTACCACTGGCGGGCCAGTTTGCGCGGTTCATGATCTGGCTGGTGCCGGAGGCGCAGGAGCAATTCACCGGGCATTTGGATAAGCAATTATTGAAAGACCCCGCGATTGCCCTGGAGGCTGTGCGGCGCAGCTTGCGCTCACTGGTTGAAGCGCAGCTGCAATATTGCATTGGTTTGCTGCGCGACCAGCCATCAGCCAAGCCTGAGCGCCATCGCGAGCTTGACGATGCCATTGAGCGCTGCCAACGCTATGTAGACGATATTCACTTGCGGCCCGACACACCGGACAGCTGGCAGCGCCTGTTGGCGTGTATGCACGTCATTGACCATATGCAGCGCCTGCACCTGCGCTTGGCAGATCGCGAAACGGCTCAGCGCTGGCAGAAAAAAGGGCCGCCACTGCACTCCGGTGTGGTTTTTGAAGACGGTTGCCGGCAGCTCGTAAAACGCTTAACAGACGAGTCTGACTACGTGGCCGGCGCGGCATCGGCGTTTGCTGAGCGCTGCGAGGACGAGACCGAATCCGCCCGCGAAGCGCTGATGGCAGAAATTGCGTCGGGTAATGAGAATACCGTTAACGGCGATTTGTATCTGGATGCGCTGCGCTGGCAGCGGCGTTCATCGCGCCACTTCGCGAAAATCTTTGTCTATCTGGATCAATTGCACAAACTCTCACCCTACGGGAGTCCCGACAGCAAGGCGGAGTAACGCATTCAGCTGCGTTTGCGCTTCGCCGCCGAGGCGCTTTTCGACGGCGGCATTCAGGTCGGCGCTCGGCTGGCCCTTATCCAGCAGGTCCGCGGCGTAAGTCAGCAGCTCGGGGACGCTTAGCGGCGCCGCCACATTCACCTCAGCCTGCGGTTCGGCGCCGCTAAGCGTCTGTAGGGCTTTGCAGAAGCGCTGAAAGTCGCCGTCACCCAGGCGGTGTTGCAGGCGTCGCTCTAGCTCCGTCATAACCGATACCGCATCGTCTATTAACGCAACGCCCGCTTCAGTCAGGTGAAGGCGCTGGCTGCGTCCGTCAACGGGGTCACTGTGGCGCTCGACATAGCCCAATTCATCAAGCTGACGTGCGACGCGAGAAATGGCCTGGCTGGATACGCCATTGGCCTGTGCCAGTTCGCCAACACTGCTGCCCTCGGGGGCCAGGCAGGCGAGCACCTGACCGTGGGTCATTTGCAAATGTGGGTGGCCGCGGGCAATGGTGCCCTGCATCAGGTGACGCTGCAGGCTTCGGTTGATCATGCCGATCAGCATTGAAAAAGGCAGTTGTTCATCAATGCCGGTCCGGTTTGGTTCAAAGCCGGGCACGGCCATCTCAATGCAAACCCGCTGAGCATAGCGGCTCAAAAATGCCAACTCAGCGCTGCCGAGCTGCGCCACATAATGCTCATTGATGTCGACCAATTGTTGGTTTGCTGCAGCAATAAGCTGATTGCCGCGCGGGCTAAGGGCAATAAGCTTCGCCCGTTTGTCGAGTGGGTCGGCTTGGCGCGCGATATACCCGGCCTCGCTTAAAGGGCGCAGGCTTTGCAGGCAAAGCTGTTTACTCATTGCCAGGCGCTGGGCTAGCTCGGTGAGCCGGTGTGGGCGTTGGCCCAGCAAGCTCATCGGCGCGGCGAAGTGCATGGCTAATTTCGTGAACCCCTGGGCGGCTAAGCCCTGCATGGTGGCTTGTTCACAGTCATTGCTGAGGGCATTGAGTTGTTTTAGCGGGTTGTTGCGAAACCGCTCGAGTGCGGCTGAAGTCTGTGGCATGGCCTGGGCGCCTGTGAATTCTGTAGCGTCAATTAATGTAACACATATTTATTAAAATATATTTAGTGTATTTACCTTTTGTGTGGGGCTGTGCTAGCGTACTCGGCAATAATAATGATAAGGAGTGCGCGATGGCGGCGGTGGAGTTCAATCCCTATTCCCATGCGGTTCATGAAGACCCCTATCCCTACTACCAGCGTTTGCGGGCCGAAGCGCCGGTTTACTACAACGCCGAGCACGGCTTTTGGCTGCTGAGCAAATGGGAAGACTGTTTTAACGCATTTCGCGATTTTAAAACCTTTAGCAGCATCAATGGCCCGGCCTTGGAGTCAGACCAAAGCGCGTCGGCGGGTTACCCCATGTTCATTAATATGGACCCGCCGGACCATACGCGTATTCGCAAGCTGTTATCGGGGCTGATGGTGCCCCAGCGTATTGCTGCTCTTGAAGACTACACGCGTCAGAAGGCCCGCTCGCTGATTGTGCCTCATCTGGCGCGCGGGGAGATGGACCTGATTCAGGACTTCAGCGCCATTCTGCCAATGGACGTGATCTCCACCATGATTCATGTGCCCGAGGCGGATCAAGCCGCGGTGCGCACCTGGGCCGATGAGCTGATCTACCGGGAAGACGGCCAGTTCGAGATCAGCGAAGCCAACGTCAACGCCTATTTTAAATTGGCCCAGTATTTTGACGACCTGTCCCGGCAGTTGGCTGAGCAGCCCTTCGATCCCGACGATATGTTCAGCTGCGTTTTACAGGCTGAGAAAGACGGCAAAATGACCCACGACGATGTCATTGGATTTGGCATTTTGCTGGCGGTTGCTGGCAACGAAACCACCACCAAGTTGATCGGCAATATGGGCTACCGGCTTTGGCAGCACCCGCAGCAGCGCCAGTTGTTGATTGACGATCCCAGCCGCATCGCCGATGCGGTAGAGGAGACTCTGCGCTTCGACGGATCCACGCAAATGATCGGCCGAACGGTAACCAAAGATATCGAGATTCGCGGACAAAAGATTGCCGCTGGCGCGCGTGTGGGGCTGTGCATTATTTCCGCCAGTCGTGACGAAGAGCGCTATGAAAATGCCGATGTCTACGATGTATGCCGGGGAGCGCGCGACCACATGGCCTTCGGCGTGGGTATTCACGCCTGCCTGGGTTCGGCGTTGGCGCGCTTGGAGGTCAGGGTGTGCTTCGAGGAGCTGCTAAAGGCGATTCCCGATTACGACCTGGACCTGTCGCGCAGTGACCGCACTCACAACCCCAATGTGCGCGGCTTTACTACTTTGCCAGTGCGCTTTCGCCCGCGGCAGGCGGGCGAGCTATGAGCGCCGTGCAGTGCGGCTTTATTGGTCTGGGGAATATTGGCAAACCGATGTGCGCCAATATTGCCCGCAAGGCGTCGTCACAGCACCTTGCCCTATCGGTATTCGATCTCGACCCCGCGCCTTTGGCAGAAATGCAGGCGCTGGGCGCCCGCGTTGTCGAAAGCGCGGAGGAACTGGCCCGCAATTGCTCGCTGATCGCGCTGTGCGTGCGCAATGACGCGGACGTTGAGCAACTGCTCTATGGCGAGGCAGGTATTTTTGCGGTGGCTGCACCCGAAACCGTTATTGCCATTCACAGCACTGTTACCCGAGACGGCGTTGTGCGCTGGGCCGCGGATGCCGCTGAGCGAGGGCTGGCCCTGGTCGATGCCCCCATCACCGGCGGCGCGGCGGGAGCGGCGGATGCCACGCTATGCATTATGGCCGGCGGCAGTAAAGCGGCGGTATCGCGCTGTCAGGCGATGTTTGCGTGTACGAGTAAAACGGTGGTGTATGCCGGTGAGGCGGGGCAGGCAACCGTACTGAAGCTGGCAAATAACCTGATGAACTATGCCGCTTTCTCGTCGATCTCTGAAGCGGCGCAATTGGTCAAATGCGCCGGTGCCGATCTCGATGCGCTGCATCAGGTAGGGAAGGCCAATGGCGTGATTACCGCCATGATGAAGCAGTTTATCGACGGTCGTGACGGCCTGCGCGCCGCCTGCAGTGATGAGGATATGCGAGCAGTGTTTGGCCCTTTCGCAGCGCTGGCGGAGAAAGACCTGGATCACGCCCTCAGTTTAGCGGCGCAGCTCAATGTGTCGTTGCCGCTCACTGAAAGGGTGCGCCGCGATATCGACGATGTCTTTATGGCGATATCGCGCTCGGACGTCGAATAACAATAATAGGAGGTCACCATGGGCGATGCTGATACCCGGCAGCCAGGTCACGGGGAGAGCCGCTTGTATATCAATGGCGAGCTGCGCCCCGCCGAGGGCGGTCGTCAGTATGAGAACATCAGCCCCTTGACCGAGACGGTGCTCGGGGTTGCTGCCGATGCCAGCTTGCGCGATGCCGATGAGGCGATTGACGCCGCGCGGCGGGCCTTTGATCACAGCGACTGGTCGACGGATCACGCCGCACGCCGCGCCTGTTTACAGCGCTTTGTGGACGGCCTAAATCGCCATCGCGATGCCCTGCGCGCAGCGGTTGCCGACGAAACCGGGGCGACCCAGTTCTTCGTTCACGGCCCTCAGTGCGACGGGCCAATTGCGATGGCGAATTGGCCGGTGGAGTATATGGCGTCCTTCCCCTGGCAGCGGGACATCGGTGAATACGAGGTGATGGGCGTTCGCAGCCGGCGCCTTGTGGTGAAGGAGGCCGCGGGCGTGGTGGCGGCTATTTCACCGTGGAATTTTCCCATTCAAATTAACCTGGCTAAGTGCCTGCCGGCTCTGGCCGCGGGCTGTACGGTGGTACTTAAGGCCGCTGCCGAAACGCCGTGGACGGCATCTCTGCTTGGCCGCATTGCCGCCGAGGCCGAGTTGCCACCCGGCGTGTTCAATGTGCTCACCGCTAGCGACCCCGCCGAAATTGGCAATGCAATGACCCGAGATCCGCGTGTCGATGTGGTGTCGTTTACTGGCTCCACGGCGGTGGGCAGGCAGGTTATGCGCAATGCCGCGGATACGGTTAAACGGGTGTTTTTGGAGCTGGGCGGCAAGTCTGCAATGGTGCTGCTCGAGGACGCCGACCTGCCCACTGCCTTGTTTGGCTCGCTGGCTATCTGCGCGCACAGTGGTCAGGGCTGCGCGATTACCACTCGCTTGTTAGTGCCCCGCAGTCGTCTTGCCGAAGCCGAAGAACTGTTGTGCGCCTATGTAGGCGGCATGTCTTACGGCAGTGATGACACCAGTGGCGAAATGCAGGGGCCGCTGATTAGCGAGCGCCAGCGTCAGCGGGTGTTGGAATATATTGAGCTGGGCAAACAGGAAGGCGCGAGGCTGATACTGGGTGGCGGTATTCCCGCGCATACACGCGCTGGCTACTTTGTTGAGCCGACCATATTCAGCGATGTGCGCAATGATATGCGTATCGCGCAAGAGGAAATATTCGGGCCGGTATTGGTGGTCATCCCCTATGACGACGAAGCCGAGGCGCTGCACTTGTGCAACGACTCCATCTACGGCTTATCGGGCTCGGTGTATTCGGCCAGCGAAGAGCGTGCCCTGGCGTTTGCGCGGAAAATCCGCAGTGGCACGGTCAATGTCAATGGTGGCAACTTCCTCGGCCCCGATGCGCCTTTTGGCGGCTATAAGCAAAGCGGGGTCGGGCGAGAAATGGGGCCGGAGGGCTTTGAGGAATACCTGCAAACCAAAACCATTGCTATCGCCGTGTAGGAGGGCGCTATGAATAATTCTCTGAACGGTCGGGTCGTTGCGGTAACGGGGGCCTCCTCGGGCTTTGGCCTGGCGATGGCTCGGGCGCTGATTGCCGCCGGTGCGAAGGTGGGTATGATCGCGCGCCGTGAAACCCTATTGCAGCAGCACTGTGACGAGCTGGGCGAGCGCAGCTTGGCGGTTGCCGCTGATATCACCGACAGCGCGCAAGCGCAATCGGCAATAGAAACGGTCGCTCACCATTTTGGTGGTCTGGACGCGTTGGTGAACAACGCCGGTCTGGCGCGCCCCGGCTTTGTTGAAGACTGGCAAGACGACGAGATTCATCAACAGTTGCAGCTCAATATTGCCGCGACGCTTTATTGCAGTCGCGCAGCCGCCCACCTGTTAAAGCAGTCTGCCAACCCCCGGTTGATCAATGTGAGCAGCGCTAGTGCCCAGCACCATGACGAAATGGCGGGCCTG
Source organism: Spongiibacter sp. C9W (assembly GCF_057370015.1). Classification (NCBI taxonomy): domain Bacteria; kingdom Pseudomonadati; phylum Pseudomonadota; class Gammaproteobacteria; order Cellvibrionales; family Spongiibacteraceae; genus Spongiibacter; species Spongiibacter sp. C9W. The sequence goes on along the minus strand of NZ_CM170672.1, from coordinate 1,847,530 downwards.
TCGCTTTACGCGGCCAGCAAGGCCGCTGTTGAGCGGCTGAGTCGCGACCTGCGCCGTGAGCTTGCCCCGGCGGGTGTCGGCGTCAGTATTTTGCGCCCCGGTGCCGCGATGACAGATTTCGCTGCAGCTTGGAGGTTTGAGCGCCTGCAGGTGGCGGTGCAGCAATGGCACCGTCAGGGACCGTGGATGGATAGCGGTATGCAGGCGGAGCATGTCGCACAGGCATTGCTGTTCTGTTTGTCGATGCCGCGCGGGGTGTCGGTGGACTTGCTGGAAATTCGCCCCTGCACGCCAGTTGAAAAAGTCACCCTGTAAAGGAGAGAGAAATGGTTGCTATCACCTATGTTGAACACGACGGCACCGAACACGCGGTCGATGTCGATGAGCAGATGAGTTTGATGGAGGGCGCCACTTTGAACATGGTGCCCGGTGTCGAGGGGATGTGTGGTGGGATTTGCTCCTGTGCAACCTGCCACTGCTATATCCCCGAGGAATGGCAAAGCCAGATGCCGCCGCTCAATGATGGCGAAAACAGCATGTTGGAGAATGCGATTGATCGCCGCGCCAACAGCCGTCTGGGCTGCCAGATTCCGGTGACGCCCGCGCTTGAAGGCATGCGTGTAGAGCTACCGGAAGAACAGGCCTAGGCCCTGCATTTACAATTAAAACGAGAAAATAATAATGAGTTTTCACAACAAAGTAGTGGTGGTTACGGGGGCGGGGCAAGGAATTGGCGAAGGCTATGCCAAACGCTGCGCCGCTGAGGGCATGCGGGTCGTGGTCGCTGAGCTAAATGCCGAGCAAGGCGAGCGGGTTGTGGCCGACATTCAGCAGGGCGGCGGTGAGGCGATGTTTGTGCGCACCGACGTAGGTGATGAGGCCTCGTGTATTGCCTGTGCGGAGGCAGCGAAGTCTGCCTACGGCAAGGTCGACTACCTCATTAACAATGCGGCGATCTTTGGCGACATGAAGATCGAAGGCTATATGAATGTCGATATGGACTACCTCGATACCTTCATGCGCGTGAATGTCCACGGCAGCCTGTTAATGGCGCGCGCCTGCGTCCCGCATATGCCGGAAGGCTCTGCGATAGTAAACCAGTCCTCCACGGCGGCGTGGATGAATATCGGTTTTTACGGCGTTGCCAAACTGGCACTCAATGGCCTGACCTGCTCGCTTGCCAATGAGCTGGGCTGGCGAAAAATTCGCATCAACGCTATCGCTCCCGGCCCGACCGAGACCCAGGGCTTGCGCAATACCGCAGGTGACTACGCCGACGAGTTGGTCAAGCAAATGCCACTGAGTCGCCTCGGCACGCCTGATGATATGGCCGATGCGGCACTGTTTTTGTTGTCCGACAAAGCCTCTTGGATCACCGGCCACATATTGAACGTGGACGGCGGTCAGTTTATGCGGGTGTAGGAGCGCTGCTATGACAGAGTCAAAACGTGAACGCGGTATTGAAAAGTTTAAAGAGGTGTATTGCAATGCCCTGCCCGAGCCGCCCAAGGAAGGTGAAGACCGCTTTTTCGACTTCATGTTGGGCTCGCTGTTTGGCGATCTGTGGGACAACGATACCCTAAGCATTCGCGACCGCAGGCTGTTGCTGCTGGGGGCAATAGCGGCCCAGGGGGAGGACATGACCTTCACCATTCAGGCCCAGTCGGCGTTTACACGCGGGGAGCTGGATGAGGCCCAATTGGAGGAGGCCGTGCTGTTTCTAACCCAGTATATTGGCTACCCAAGAGCCTCTAAAATGCGCATGGCGCTGATGGGGCTAATGGCCAAAATAAAGAAACAGGAGGGCGAGTAGCGTGGCAGACACGTCGCTAAGTGAACAGAATCGTCAGCGGGCCATCCGCTTTATTGAGTGCTTGTCGGCGGGCGACACCGATGGTTTTTTAGCCTTTTATCACCCTGATGCGACCCTGTGGACCTCGGGCCGAACGTTGATTTCCGGCCGTTATAATCTGGAAGAAATCTCGACGTCCGCAGTGGGCGTACTGGATGCCTTCCCAAATGGCCTTAAGTTCACGATCACCGCGACCACTGCCGAGGGTGAACGCGTGGCGGTGGAGGCCGAGAGTCGCGGCGACCACAGCTCTGGTCAGCATTATCACAACCGTTACCACTTTCTCTTTCGCTTCAAAGACGGGCGCATTATCGAGCTGAAGGAATATATGGACACCGAGTTGGTGAGTGACATTCTGTGCGGTGGTCAGCGCCCGGCGGCGAATGGCTAAAGCACGGCTCTGCTGTTTGTCGACTTTGTTCGCGCAGAGGATTTAAGTCCGGCGAAAGCTGTGACACAGTTAGCGCTATCGATACCACGATGAGGCGTAAGCGTAATGGCCATATTGGCGCTGTATGTTTTTTTGGCGTTGGGCGTGTCTTTTCTCTGCTCACTGCTCGAAGCTGTGTTGTTAAGTGTTAACTCCTCCTATATTGCGGCGGGCTTGGCCAGTGGTCAGCGCACCGCGACCTGGTGGCAGCGCTGCAAAGAAGATATCGACAAACCTCTGGCGGCCATTCTCAGTTTGAATACCATCGCCCACACCGTGGGTGCGGCGGGGGCGGGCGCGCAGGCCACGGCACTGTTTGGCGAAGTGTATTTCGGGGTGATCTCCGCGGTACTCACCCTGTTGATTCTGGTCTTTTCCGAGATTATTCCCAAAACGCTGGGCGCGCGTTACTGGCGTCAGCTGGCACCCGCCTGCGCGCTTATTTTGAAATGGGTGCAGCGCTTGATGTCGCCGCTGGTCTGGCTTACTCAGTGGATAACCATCTTTTTCAGTCAGAAAGAAGAAGCTGCATCCGTTAGCCGTGCCGAGTTTGCCGCCCTTGCCGAACTGGGTGTTGAGGAAGGAGTGTTCTCGCCGCGCGAAGCGCGGGCAGTGCGCAGCTTGCTGCACTTCAGTCGCCTAAAAGTGCGCGACGTAATGAGCCCGCGGCCGGTGATTTTTAGTTTGGATGGTGACAAAACCGCCGAGCAGGTTCTGGCTGAAAACCCCAGCTTGCCGTTCTCCCGCATTCCGATTTATCGCGACCAGGCCGATAACGTTTACGCCTTCGTGCGCAAAGACGAAATTTTACGCGCTGCGATCGAGGCGCCGGGCACAGTGCTGCACACCCTTCAGCGCCCACTGTTAATTGTGCCCGACAACTTGCCGCTGCGCGGCATGATTCAAAAGATGCTGGTACCCGGTAAACAAATGGCATTGGCCGTGGGCGAGTACGGCGAGTTGCACGGCTTGGTAACAACCGAGGATTTGGTGGAAACCTTGCTGGGCTTTGAAATTACCGACGAAACCGATGAAGTGGTCGATATGCAGGTATTTGCGCGTCAGCGCTGGGAGCAGCGCGCGCGGCAGATGGGCTTCCTACACGATGAGTTGGCCCATGGCGATAGCGACAAATCGCCGCAGTAGTGGAGTCGCCTCTGCGCGTTTTGGTATAACATCAGCCGTTTATTTTTTAGGATACAAGCGCCCAATGAAGAAATGGATAGTAGGGCTGTGCGTCGGCACGGTTATGTCGGGAAGTTCGCTATTGCAGGCAAATGAAAGCCCTGACCTGATTGCCGTGATGGGCGATATGCAGCGCTTTGCGCACAAACTGCAGCTGTCGCTGGATGCGAGCAACCTGACGCTGGCAGATTTTTATGCCCACGAGCTGGAAGCGGCGGTAAAGCAGGCCAGTGACATTGAAAGCTATGGCGACTATCCGGTAGGGCGCTTGTCGGCCAGTACGCTTAAACCGCTGGTGTTAAAGCTGGAAACGGCAATCGATAGCGGCGATGTCAGCCGAGCCAGCACGGCGTTTGATAAGTTGATTGATGGCTGCAATAGCTGTCACGAACTCACCGAGCACGGATACATCCATGTGCAGCGCAGCAGCGCGAATCCGTATATGCAGTCCTTTGCACCACGTTAGCGGCGGCGGGAATGCGCTGGTCATTCCCGCAGCACGGCTTAGCGGTCAGGCAGGGTGATGTTTAGCTCAAGTACCGAGCAGTTGCCAGCATTGTCCAAGGCCACTTCGACCTGATCCTGGTTCACATCCACGTACTTGCGTATCACTTCCAGCAGCTCTTGCTGAAGTTTTGGCAAATAGTCGGGCTGGTTCCGTTGATTGCGTTCGTGAGCAACAATGATTTGCAGCCGCTCTTTGGCGACGGCGGCGGTATCTTTTTTGTTGTTGCGGAAAAAGTCCAGGATGCTCATGCAGTCCTCCCGAACAGGCGCTTGAACAGGCCTTTTTGTTCCGCGTGAATAAAACGTTGCTCCACCTCTTCGCCGAGTAAGCGTGCCACGGCGTCGCTATAGGCTTGCCCCGCCGTGCTTTGGTCGTCGTGAATAACCGGAATACCCTGGTTTGACGCCTTCAATACGGTTTCTGACTCGGGGATAACACCCAGCAGTTTGGTTGCCAGAATTTCTTCGACATCTTCCACCGCCAGCATTTCGCCCTTGGCCACGCGCTCAGGGTTGTAGCGGGTGAGTAGCAGGTATTCTTCCACGCGCTCGCCGTTTTCGGCGCGGCGGGATTTGCTCTGCAAAATGCCGAGAATGCGGTCGGAGTCTCGCACTGAGCTTACCTCGGGGTTGGCAACCACGATCGCGGTGTCGGCGAAGTACAGCGCCATAAAGGCACCGTGTTCAATGCCCGCGGGTGAGTCGCAAATAATGTATTCAAAACCGTCGTCGGCGAGCTCTTTAAGTACGCGCTCTACACCGTCCACGCTCAGCGCATCTTTGTCGCGGGTTTGCGAGGCGGGGAGAATATACAAATTGTCGACGCGCTTATCTTTAATCAGCGCCTGGCGCAGCGTTGCGTCACCGTTGATCACATTGACAAAGTCATAGACAACGCGGCGCTCGCAGTTCATCACAATGTCGAGGTTGCGCAAGCCAATATCAAAATCGATAACGGCAGTTTTGTGGCCGCGTAGCGCCAAGCCACTGCTGATTGCGGCACTGCTGGTGGTTTTACCCACGCCGCCCTTCCCGGAGGTCACGACAATAATTTTGGCCAAAGCAAGGCTCCCTTATATGTTGGCAGGGCGGGTTGCGCCCTTCTTTCAATTAACTGAGTGGTTGAATCTCTAATGTTTGCTCGTCGAGGCGAATCTTTGCGGCGGACTTCCAATGCTGGCCGCGAAAATCTTCATCCAGCTTAAAGGTTCCGGCGATAGATACCAGTTCGGCCTCCAAACTCTGACAAAATATTCGTGCAGAAGTGTCGCCGCGTACACCTGCCAGAGCGCGTCCGCGGAGTGCGCCGTAAACATGAATATTGCCATCGGCGAGTACTTCCGCGCCGGCTGATACCGACGACAGCACAATTAAGTCGCCGCCAGCGGCGTAAACCTGTTGGCCGGAGCGAATCGGCGTGTCGATCACTTTGCTGGGCCGCGCAGTGGGCGCCTCGCTGGTTGGCGCGGCGGTCTCTGGCTCTGCTTTGACCGCAACGCTCACGGAAGCCTTGGAGGTGTCAGATGTATCGGCAGTTTCGCGAGCGGGGCGACCAGCGGGCATGATGGCCAGGCCGCAAGCGCGCGCCTGTTCCTGTATTGCGTCATCCGGGCTGCGCAGGGCGACGGGAATCAAGCCATGCTCGCGGCACAGTGCGGCCATTTCCTGCACGGGCGGCGCCAGCGTGCCCTGGTAGGGCTCTAGGTTGAGCACGACCGGGGTGTGCTGGAAAAAGGCCGGCGCTTCGGCGGCTTTGGCGCGCAACTGCTGCTCAAAGCAGCTGTGCTCATAGTCGCTGATATCGAGTTGCGTCAGCGGGAACAAGCCCGCTTTCAAGCGAAATTGCGGCGCGCTGCCGAAGGGGAGTTCTGCGTTTTGAGGTTTTGAATCCATGCGCTCAAGTGTACCGGAGTTTGCAATGAAAATGGCGGCTTCTTATAGCTTGATGTGGTGTTGGCCGCAAGTTGAAAACCCGCTTCCAGTGAGCGCACTGGCGCGGTCATTACTGGTGCACTACGTGCTGAATGCATCCCGCAGCGCCCTATAAAAGGGCGTTAGATGCGCGATTGATCGAAAAAACACCGACTTTCACTGCAATACTAATTTATGAAAAGCTGGCATTAAAGCTGCAGTGACCTTGTTATTCGCCGCTGCGATAGTGAGTTATGTAGCGGCTACTTTTGCAGCGTAAGCCAGGAGGGCACCGATGCAAGTCATCCTTTAAAGCAGTAAGGAGTGGTGTCATGGTTTATTCATCGTCTTTTGATTCGCCTCGCAAGTGGATCGTAGGTAGTGCACTGATGTTACTGACCGCCTGTGGCGGATCGGGAAGCTCATCGGGCGCAGGGGGAGAGGGAGGCGTAGTCGATGATCCCACCCCTCCTGTGGTTGAAACACCGGTTTTCTCTGAAAGCCGCTTTGATGGCGCCGCGCCAGATGCTGACACGGAGGGCCCCTACCAGATTGCCGGCCCCATCGATTACCAATATGCCGCGGTGATGGCCACCCGCAATATTGATGATAGCGACGGCAGCAGCGTCGACCAGTTTGCCGACCCGGTGGATATTCTCGGCGTGATTCACTACCCGGTGGTAGACAGCGCCAGTGACATACCCGAAGACGGCTTTCCGCTGATTTTGTTCCAGCACGGCCGCCACTCAACGTGTTCGACTACTGGCGATGCCAGTGGCGACGAATCTTCTGGCACGGACTGCGAAGCAAACGGTTTAGTGCCTATCCGCTCGGATAAAGGCTATGACTATATCGCCGACACCATGGCCTCCCACGGCTATGTGGTGCTGTCGGTGGATGTGAATGACATCAACGCCCAGGACTCCGGTTCTAACGACCAGGGCATCACCGCCCGAGCGGAAGTGATATTGCACCACTTGGATATTTTCCGCGATATCGCCACCCAGCCCGACTCGGCTTACCACCAGGATGAGGCCGGTAATGACTTTAGTGTTTTGCTCGACAGCATTGACCTCAGCCGCATCGGCCTGATGGGGCACTCCCGGGGCGGTAATGGGGTTGCCAAAACCATCACCTACAACCAAGACCCGCAATTTCGCCGCACTAGCGATTTTGACCAGCCCCACGACATAAAGGCGGTGTTCTCCCTAGCACCTACTGATTTTGACTCCGAACTGCCGCTCAATACCGCCTGGGCCACTCTGTCACCCTACTGTGACGGCGATGTGTCGACCCTCCACGGCGTATATATGTATGACAATGTTCGCTACAACGCCGACGATGTGTCGCAGCCGCAATTCATGCTTACCGCGATGGGCGCCAACCACAATTACTACAACGACTTTTGGTTTAACGATGACGCCACCCTGAATGGCTTTGACCCCTATTGCACGGAAGCCTCGCCGGTAAGCGGCCGCTTTAGCCGCAGTGACCAACGCCGCCATGGCGAGTTTTTGATCAGCAGCTTCCTGCGCCTTTTCGCTGGCGGTGAAGAGCAATTCGCCGGGTATTGGAGCGCCTTGGATAGCGCGCCCGCCAGTGCCTGTCCAGAGGGGGTTGATACCTGTGATGAGCGACTGCATTTGTCCTTTCATCAGTCGTCAGAAAACCTGATCGTCGTCGACAAAACGCTCAGCGAGGATTCGTTACTAATGAACGAGTTTGGCGCTAATACATTTGACGGCTTCACCTTTACCGGCTGGTGCGCGCCAAATGGCGGTAGTTTGGAAGACTTACTGGGCATGAATGAAGACCGTTGCCCGTCGCCGTCAACCATCTCTAAAGCGCCGCAGGTGTTTGCCAATTATCTGGGAACGGGCGCCAGTATTGAATTTGCCCTGCCCGCCGAGGGGCTGGACGCCAGCGCGGCAGACTTTCTGACGCTGCGTATGGGGGTGAGTGTTACGCCGGAAAATGCCACCGGCCAGGACCTGCATCTCACGCTCAGCGATGTGTCTGGCAACGCCGTGACCCTGCTCGCCAGTGACTACAGCGACGCGCTGTATTTTCCGCCGGGGCTGACGGTATCGGCGCGCGATACCGGAGCCAAGACGGTCATTAATATGCTGCCGTTCCGACTGGATGCCAAAGTGATTCACGATGCTGGTGTCGACCTCAGTGCGCTGTCGTCAATTAAATTAGCCTTTGACCAAAAGCCCGCGGGCACCTTTCAGTTGACCGATGTGCTGTTTCAGACTGTCCCCTACCGCTAACACTTTTAGTGCGTGACCACTCTCCCGGATGGTCGTTTCACAGCTTGCGCCCGCCCTCGGGCGCTTTTTTGTTTCTGGCCGATAAATCCGGGCTTTTCTTGTTTTTCGTATCACTGACGAAAGAGGAGAAGATTTATGGCGACAACAGGCATTGCGCAACGCAGCTATCTGCTGGCAGGTGCGCTGGGTGCGATACCGTTTATTGCAGCGCTGTGGGCGGTGTATGTCGGCGGCAGTTGGGCTGGCCTGACCGGCCAGGTGGCGTTGCACAGTTATGGCGTGGCTATCACCGCTTTTATGGCGGGAACGCTTTGGGGAGGGACCTTTTCGGCGCCGCGCTTTAACGATGCCTTGCTGGGAATGGCGGCGGCGATCGCGGTGGCATTTACGGTGTGGATGCCAATGGCGCAAGCCTACCTTACGCTGGCCATCCTGCTCGGTATTCTCTGGTGTTATGACTTGTTTCGCTATTACCGCTATGGCTTACCCAGCTGGTATATCAGTTTGCGCTGCTGCCTTAGCAGCGTTGCGATCGCCTGCTTACTCGCCGGGCTGTTCATTGTGCGCCTGGCTTAATTGCGCAGGCGCCTGCGAACTTGAGCAAAGCGGTAGGCGCCCCAAATGCCGATGGCCGCGCCGGCGGCGACTAAGCCCCATGCCAAACTGACCAGCAGCGCTTGTTGAGCGTAGAAATGCAGGATGGCTGCACCAGCAGCGGCGAAGGCGAGGGCGCTGCGCAAATAGGCAAGCAGCGTGCGTTCATTGGCGAGAAGGGTGCGCTCTAAGGCGAGCTGGTCGCGTACTTGGCTGTCTTCCATGTGGCGCTCCTGTGTAAAGGTGCAAACACTATAGCGTGTCGATATTCTCCAGGCACCAGTCGGCGCGTTGCAACACGGCTTGTTGCTTGTCATCAGCCATCTTATCCCAGCTTTTGTAAACCATGCCGACCCTCGGGTTACGCGCAAAATTCTCGCGGTGGCGCAGCATAAAATGCCAGTACAGGCTATTTAAAGGGCAGCTTCGCTCGCCTGTTTTTTCTTTCACCTTGTAGTGGCAGTCGCCGCAGTAGTCGCTCATTTTGTTCATGTAGTTACCGCTCGCGGCGTAGGCTTTACTGGCCACCAAGCCGCCATCGGCGTACTGGCTCATGCCGCGAGTATTGGGCATTTCCACCCACTCCAGGGCATCGATATAAATGCCCAGGTACCAGCTGTCGACCGCATCGGGATGAATGCCAGCCAGCAGCGCAAAGTTCCCGGTGACCATTAGGCGTTGGATATGATGGGCGTAGGCGTGCGTCAGCGACTGGTCTATTGCCTGCTTCAGGCAGTGCATGTGTGTCTCGCCGTTCCAATACCAACGCGGCAGCGGTCGCTGGGCATTCAGGGCATTGCGCTCGCCGTAGTCGGGCATATTTGCCCAATAAACGCCGCGCACAAATTCTCGCCAGCCTAAAATCTGGCGGATAAAACCCTCGATTTGCGCAATGTCTATCGCGCCATCGCTTCGCTCAAAGGCATTCAGAGATGCATCAATCACCTGCTTTGGCGACAACAGCTTGCTGTTCATCGCAAAGGCGAGGCGCGAATGGTAAAGGCTCCATCGGTGGTCGCTACGTGCAGTCATGGCGTCTTGAAAGCGGCCGAAGTTCGGTAGCAGCTGCTCACAAAAATACGTGAGCAGTTGTAGGGCCTGCTGGCGGGTAATCGGCCAGGGAAGCTCGTCGCTGCACTGGCCGATGCTGGCGATGTTGTGGCGGGCAATGCGCTCGCGAATCGGCCCGACGGGGTTGGCAAAACACAGCGCCTCGGGGATGGCATCGAGGTCCTCAGCACTGAGCTTGTTGCGGTTATCCGCATCGTAATTCCACCGCCCGCCACGGGGCTCGTCGCCGTTTTCCCCGTCCATTAACACGTGAAAGCGTTTGCGCATCTTGCGATAAAAAAATTCCATTTTCTGGGCTTTGCCTGCCGTAAAATACTGCCCCAGTTCCGCAAAGGGCAGCATGAAGTGCTCGCTGTCTACGCAGTGATGCTGCACGCCATTTGCTAGTGTCAGCGCTTGTAACTGCTGGTGCACCCGGTACTCGTCAGGTTGCTGATACTCCAGCTGTGAAACCGCGTAGTGGCGGCATAAGCGTTGCAGCAGGGCGTTGAGGTCGGCATCTTCTGCAGTGTCATCCAGGTCCAGGTGCAGGACATGGTGGCCCGCTTTTTTTAGCGCATTGGCAAACTGCTCCATGGCGGCGAAAAAGCCGCACAGTTTCTGAATGTGGTGTCGGCAGTAGCTGGCTTCCTGATGCAGCTCGGCAATAACGTAAAGGGTTTGATCGTCGTGCTCTCGGTACCAGCTGTGGCTGGCATTCAGTTGGTCACCGAGAATCAATCGCAGGCGTTGATACTGGCGCATTATCCGGCTCGCTTCGTCGGGGTGGTGTTGAGTTTGGGGCGCACATGCGTGGCCAAGATGCGTTGGGCTTCTTGCTTAACATCGGGACGGGCGCGCCACTGCCAGAACACGCTTCGTGCTGTTTTCCCGCTGACGCTAATATCGACGATGGGTAGCGGGTAATCCTCGCCCGGTGTGAAGTGATACATCGCCGCCTCCAGCGGTGGAATATGCCACGGTTGATGGATGACGGGGCTGGGCAGGTTTGCCAGCTCTGGCAACCACTGGCGAATAAAGGTTCCCTCGGGGTCGTGCTCCTGGGATTGTTTAACAGGGTTGTAGATGCGCAGCGTATTGATCCCGGTAACGCCGGCTTGCATTTGCATTTGTGGGTAGTGAATGCCGGGCTCAAAATCCAGAAAGAGTGACGCCAAGTGCTGGCTACCCCGCGTCCAATTGATCCGTAGGTGATGGCAGAGAAAGCTCACTAACATAGCGCGCATCCGAAAGTTGATGTAACCGGTGGCCTGCAGGCAGCGCATGCAGGCATCCACTAAAGGATAGCCGGTTTTACCCGATTGCCAGGCGATCAGGTCGCGCTCCGCGTCTTCCCCCTCCCGCCATGGAAACGCCTCGTAGGCGCGATTGAGTGGCCGCTTCTCCATTTCACATTCACTTTCAAATTTCTGCATAAAGTGACAGTGCCAGTGAAGCCGTGAGGAAAAGGCGACATGGCTGCGAGACCAGCCCGGCGTGCGCCAGCGCGCGAGCAAATATTGATAGACCTCGCGCAGGCTAATGCAGCCCCACGCCAAGTATGGCGACAGACGGGAACATGCGGCGCGACTCAGCTCAGGGCTGGACAGTGAGCGGTAGTAGTCCTTGCCACGGTGCTCAAAGAAGCTGTGCAGGGTTTGCCAGGCGGCATCAGCGCCGCCCTGCTGAAAGGCGGCGTTTGGACTTGTCCAGCTTGCCGGTGGCTGCATGTCAAAGTCGTTTAGCTGCAGTGGCTCTGAAAATGTGGTGCTATTCAGTGATGGCGCGGCCGGTGAGGCGCGCATGACTTTCTGCCATCGACTGTCCCAGCCGCGCCGATGCGTTGCGCCGCGCTGAACCGCACCGCTAGGGCTTTGCTGCCAGCGTATGTTTGATGCGGTGAAGAACGCGGCAAGTCGGCGGTCGCGAGCAAACGTGGAGGCCAGCCCGATTTCCTGGTGGCTGAAAACGGTGTCGATGGTAAGGCGCTGCTGCAGAGCGGAAAAAATCGCCAGTGGCTCGCCGTGCAATACCTGAACGTGTCCGCCAAAGGGTTTCAGCGCAGTTTGCATGGCTTCCAGCGACTGCCACACAAAGCGCCAATGACGTTCATCGTAGTGCGGGTCGGCCAGTAATTCCGGTTCGAAAATGTATAGAAGTAGTACCGGTCCGCCCGCTGCGCAGGCGTTGACAAGGGGGGCGTGGTCGCTGAGGCGAAGGTCGCGTTTTAGCCACACCAGTTGAATGGCGCGGCTCATTGCCCCTCTCTCAGGATGGGCCAGTCAACGATATCGATATGGTCGAGCTCGACGGCGGTGGCGTCCTCGCCGAGCCAGTGACGGCGGAATTCACCATCGGGGTCGAACTGTTCGGTTTGCTTATTCAGGTCAAAGTGTCGGTGTCCGCGCGGGTCAGCGCCAACACCTGCCAGATACTGCCAATTCCCCCAGTTGCTGGCGACGTCGTAATCGATGAGCTGGCGCTGAAAATAAGCCGCGCCGTAGCGCCAGTCCAGTCCCATCTCATGGACGAAGCAACTCGCGACGATCTGCCGCCCTCGGTTACTCATGTAGCCGCTGGCATTTAGCTCGCGCATACACGCATTAACGATTGGGTAGGGCGTTGTGCCCTCGCACCACTGGCGAAAGCGTTGTGGGTAAAAGCTGGTTAGCGGTTTTTGGTGCTTAATGCCTGAAAATGAAAACAGGTCTGCGCCGTGGCGCAGGGCATAGAACTGGAAGTACTCCCGCCAAAGTAACTCGACGTAAATCCACTCGGTGGAGCCATTGCGCTGCACGCTTTGCTCGTAGTCGATCAGCGTATCGAGCAGCCGCCTGGGCGACAGGCAGCCGTTTGCCAGCCAGGCAGAAAACTTGGTTGAGGTCTCCCACCCCCACAGTGCATTGCGTGTTGCTTTGTACTGGGTGGGCAGCGCTGTTGAAAAATAGTTTTTCAAGTGAGCGATGGCAGCCGTTTCACCGCCAATAAACCGTTGCTCGCCAGCGGCGCTATAACCTGCGTGGCTCTCGGTGCGCCAACCGGCAGGTGGCGGCGGAAGAGAAGCGGGTGCGGCGAGCGCGGGGCTGGGAAGCTGGTCGCCGAGTTTGCGGCGAAATTTTGAAAAGCTTTCGGGCAGGCCACCCAGCGAAAACGGCAGCTCGTCGACTTCAAACAGACAGTGATTATTGGCCTCGATAAAACGGCAGTCGGGGAGCTGTTGTTGCAGGGCTTGCCACTGTCGGCGCTCATCCAGCCCGATGGCCTGCGCCTGCGCGATGACTGCAACGTCGTAGCGCTCGACCAGCGCCGGAATCGTGCGCCCTGCCGACGCCTCGACAATGGTAAGTCGCTGGCCCATCGAGGCCAGTTGCGCCTGTAGGTCGCGCAGACTCTCCTGGATAAATTTCAGGCGGTGGCTACCCAGAGCCGGGGTCTGACAGAATCGAGGCCGGAATAACTCTGGGTCCAGGCAATACACGAGCAACAACTCGTCTACATGACTGGCAATGCGCCGCAGCGCTGCATTGTCGTGCAGACGAAGGTCATTGCTGAATAAAAATAGTCCTCGGCGCATGCCTAACCCCAGTAGTGGTCTCTAGAACTTATAGGGCGTCGGGGAGGCTTTGGATTTGCTAAAAGGTGGCGGGAAAATAAGGCCCCCACCCCGGGGGAGTGGGGCGAGAGCCTAAAAGGGAGCTGGCTTACTTCGCCGCGAGGCGGCGCAGGATATAAAGTGCCAGCAGGGTGCTTAGCGCACCGGAGAGCAGGTAGCCGGACACGGCGGTCAAACCGAAGTGCACAGACAGGCCCAGGGCGATCAGCGGGGCAAAGGCTGCGCCGAACAACCAGGCGAAGTCAGAAGTCAGTGCCGCACCGGCATAGCGGAAGCGCGGGGCAAAGTTGTCGGTAACGGTTCCCGACGATTGGCCATATGACAAGCCGAGCAGCGCAAAGCCGATCAGGATGAAGGCGTTTTGCGCACCCGCCGAGCCGCCAAGTAGTGCGGGGGCAAAGGCGGCGAAGGCAGCGATCAGCACCGCCATCGAGGCAACCAGCGCCCGCTTACCGAGGCGGCTGGCAATCAGGCCCGAGGCGAGGGTTGCGACAACGCCGATCACACCGCCGAAGATTTGCACGGTCAGCACATTGGTGATGACCTGAGAGTTCTGCAGCGAGATCCACGACAGCGGGAAGATCGTCACAATGTGGAACAGGGCGTAGCTGGCCAGTGCCGCAAAGGCGCCGAGGAAGATCGTTGGGCCTTCTTCATCGAGCATTCTCTTGGTGCTGACCGGCTCCAGTTCTTTCTCTTCCATCGCCAGTGTGTACTCTTCGGTGAGCACTAGGCGCAGCCGTGCGAACAGGGCGACAACGTTAATTGCGAAGGCGACAAAGAAGGGGTAGCGCCACGCCCAGTTTTGGAAATCTTCCTGGCTTACGCTGAGTGTTAGGTATAAGAACAATGCATTGGCAAGCAGGAAGCCGATAGGCGCACCCAGCTGACCGAACATGGTATACCAGTTGCGCTTAGCCGGGGGCGCATTCAATGCGAGCAGTGATGGTAGGCCGTCCCATGAGCCGCCTAACGCAAAGCCCTGCAAGATCCGGAACACGGCAAGCAGGAAGATGGCGCTGCCACCCAGGCTGGCGTAGCTTGGCAAAAAGGCGATGCCCGCCGTCGCCGTTCCTAACAGGAAGAGCGATACGGTTAGCTTAACGCTTCGGCCCCAGCGGCGCTGAATGGCCATGAATAGTGCGGTGCCGAAGGGGCGAGCGACGAAGGCCATAGCGAAAATGGCAAAGCCATAGAGCATGCCATTTAGCGAGTCAGTAAAAGGAAAGAAGACATGCGGGAAGACCAGCACGCAGGCGATACCGAACACGAAGAAGTCAAAATGCTCGGAAGCTCTGCCGATAATGACGCCCACTGCTATTTCGCTGGGGGCGACTGGAGAGTGTCCCGCTGGGGTTTTCATGTCCTCAGCTGTTGAGGTATTTGCTGTTAAATTTGCCATAGTCAGAAGGTGTTTTCCGCCCGTAGTACTCTGAGTGACACGAAGCCTAACGGCTTTGTTTGAAAGCGAACATAGGACAAATTGTCCAATTCTCACTCCCTATTCGTTCACGTACAGTCCACAACCCAATGCAATAACTGGACAAGCGTGTAGCGATGACAGTGTTCAAAACCCTTATCAAATCATTAGCTGCGACGGCGGGCGTCGCAATGATCAGTGGCTGCGACTGGGTTGTTATGTCGCCCTCGGGCGATATCGCCGCTCAGCAGGCTGACCTGATTATTTGGGCAACGGTACTTATGTTAATTATCGTTGTGCCCGTCATTGCGCTGACGCTGCTGTTTGCTTGGCGCTATCGCGCGTCGAACAAAAAAGCAACATACCAGCCCGACTGGGATCACTCAACGCATTTGGAGTTAGTGATCTGGGCGGCGCCGCTGGCAATCATTATTGCTCTGGGCGCCATGACCTGGGTGAGTACTCACCAACTCGACCCTTACCGTCCGCTCGACCGCGTAGACGAAGGCAAGCCGGTTCCGGCCGGTGTGGAGCCGCTGATCGTGGAAGTGGTCGCGATGGATTGGAAGTGGTTGTTTTTCTACCCCGAGTACGATGTGGCGGCGGTTAACGAGCTGGCGGCACCGCTGGATCGTCCGATCAAATTTAAGATCACCGCAACAACGATGATGAACTCGTTTTTCATCCCGGCCCTGGCGGGCCAGATCTACGCCATGGGCGGCATGGAAACGCAGTTGCACGCCGTTATTAATGAGGAAGGCGTCTACGACGGTTTCTCTGCTAACTACTCCGGTGCCGGCTTTAACGGTATGCGCTTTAAATTCCACGGCAAGACCGACGAAGGCTTTGCTCAGTGGCTGGACACCGTTAAAAGCCAGGGCACCGAGTTGAGCCGTACCGCGTATAAAGAGCTGGAGAAACCCAGTCAGTATGACCCGGTTCGCTACTTCAACACGGTGATGCCTGGCCTCTACGACGCCATTCTTAACCGCTGCGTTGATCCCGGCACGCTCTGCATGAAGGACATGATGGGCGGCCACAGTGGTCATCAGGATCACAGTCAACACGAGGCAGATCACCATGCGCATTGATGCCTCACATTTTGAGCGGGTTGCAGTGCAGCCCTTCCATTCACCCGAACAGCGCCTGGGGCGCCGGTAATTCCCATGTCTGACACGTTCGACCTAGGTAAAATGATTTTTGGCCGACTCAGTCTGGAGGCCATTCCTTACCACGACCCAATTATTGTGGCGACTTTCGCCATGGTAGCGATTGGGGGTGTTGCCCTGCTGGTTGCGATCACTCGCGCCAAACTGTGGGGCTACTTGTGGACCGAATGGTTTACCAGTATCGATCATAAACGCATCGGTGTGATGTATATGATTCTGGGCATTGTGATGATGCTGCGCGGCTTTGCCGACGCGATCATGATGCGTATCCAGCAGGCCATCGCGTTTGGTGATTCCATGGGCTACCTGCCGCCGGATCACTACGACCAGATCTTCACCGCCCACGGTGTGATTATGATCTTCTTCGTGGCCATGCCCTTTGTGGTCGGCATTATGAACTACATCGTGCCGCTGCAAATCGGTGCCCGCGATGTCGCCTTCCCCTTCCTTAACAACTTCAGCTTCTGGATGACGGCCTCGGGCGCGATTTTGGTGATGATGTCACTGTTCGTGGGCGAGTTCGCGAAATCGGGCTGGCTGGCCTACCCGCCTTTGACCGGGATACTGCAAAGTCCGGGCGTGGGGGTGGACTACTATATTTGGGCCCTGCAGATTGCCGGGGTCGGTACACTGCTGTCGGGCGTCAACTTCGTGGTTACTATCGTGAAGATGCGCGCACCGGGCATGTCGATGATGAAAATGCCGGTATTCACCTGGACAGCGCTGTGCACTAACGTCCTGATTGTGGCGGCTTTCCCCGTGCTGACTGCGGTGCTGGCGATGCTGTCTATGGATCGCTACCTCGACACTAACTTCTTCACCAACGACCTTGGCGGTAACGCCATGATGTACGTGAACCTGATCTGGATTTGGGGTCACCCCGAAGTCTATATCCTGATCCTGCCACTGTTTGGTGTGTTCTCAGAAATTGTGGCGACCTACAGCGGCAAGCGTCTGTTCGGTTACTCGTCGATGGTCTACGCGACAGTGGTCATTACCATCCTGTCCTACCTGGTATGGCTGCACCACTTCTTCACCATGGGAAGCGGGGCAACGGTGAATAGCTTCTTCGGCATCACCACCATGATCATCTCGATCCCGACCGGTGCCAAGGTGTTCAACTGGCTGTTTACCATGTACCGCGGTCGTATCAAGTTTGACGTGCCCATGCTGTGGACGGTCGGCTTTATGGTGACCTTTGTTATCGGTGGTATGACGGGCGTACTGTTGGCTGTGCCTTCCGCTGACTTTGTACTGCACAACAGCCTGTTCCTGATTGCTCACTTCCACAATGTGATTATCGGTGGTGTGGTCTTTGGTGTGTTTGCGGCTATCGCCTACTGGTACCCGAAAGTAACGGGATACAAGCTGGACCCCTTCTGGGGCAAAATGACCTTCTGGTTCTGGATTATCGGTTTCTATCTGGCCTTTATGCCGCTGTACGTATTGGGCCTGATGGGCGTAACGCGTCGCATGAGCCACTTTGACGATCCGTCGCTGCAGATCTGGTTCCAGATCGCGCTGGTCGGCGCCGTGTTAGTCGGCATCGGTATTATCTGCTTCCTGCTGCAGTTCTATTTCAGCTACCGCAAGCGCGACCAACTGCGCGACGAAACCGGTGACCCCTGGGATGGCCGTACGCTGGAGTGGTCGACCACGTCGCCGCCGCCGCAGTACAACTTTGCCTTCACCCCGCGCGTGCATGACAACGACGCCTGGTGGCAAATGAAGGCCAACGGTGTGAAGCGCCCTCAAGACGGCTTCTTACCGATCCATATGCCGAAAAATACAGCGGCGGGAATGGTGATTGCCGGTATCAGCACGGTGCTGGGTTTTACCCTGATCTGGCACATGTGGCTGCCCGCGGCGCTGTCGTTGGTGGCGCTGATTCTGGCGACCATCGTGCATACCTTTAACTACGATCGCGATTACCACATCCCCGCTGATGAGGTGGCGCGCATCGAAACGCAAGCAAGTGAGGTGAAAGCCTAATGTCACATCCCACTGCCACGGCTGCGACGAAAAACGGCGACCTGGAGTTTTTCGTGCGCGGCGATCACCACGCGCCTAACGGTACGCTGCTGGGTTTCTGGTTGTACCTGATGAGCGACTGCCTCATCTTTGCGGCACTGTTTGCAACCTATGGGGTACTCAGCCAAAGCTTTGCCGGTGGCCCCACTGGTGCCGACTTGTTCGACCTGCCGCTGGTGGCGATCAACACCGCCTTCTTGTTGCTGTCGTCGATCACCTACGGTTTTGCACTGCTGCAAATGCAGCAGAACAAGCTGCAGGGCACACTGCTCTGGCTGGCGCTCACCGGCGTGTTGGGCACGGCGTTTTTAAGCGTTGAGCTGTATGAGTTCTACCACCTGATTCATCAGGGAGCGGGCCCACAGCGCAGTGCGTTTCTAACCGCCTTCTTTGCATTGGTCGGTACCCACGGCTTGCACGTAACCATTGGTGTGATTTGGTTGGTAACGCTGTTGCTGCAGCTGTCTAAGCACGGCCTGACCTTAACGAATCGCCGCCGGGTATTTTGTCTGTCGATGTTCTGGCACTTCCTTGATGTCATTTGGATTGGTGTCTTTACCTTTGTCTATCTGATGGGGTCTATGTCATGAGCGATCATCACGATCACGAACACCACGAAGAGCTGCCGCACGCGTCCTTTAGCGGCTATATGATTGGCTTTTTGGCGTCGGTGTTTCTCACGGCCATTCCGTTCTGGCTGGTTATGGGCAATGTCTTCGACTCCAATAGCACGACTGCGATGGTGATCCTCGGGTTCGCCGTTGTGCAGATTCTGGTGCACATGGTGTACTTCCTGCACATGAATTTTCAGTCCGAAGGCGGCTGGAATATGCTGTCGCTACTATTTACAGCGGTGCTGCTGTTCATCACTTTGTTCGGCTCATTGTGGGTCATGTACAACATGAACGTCCGCATGATGCCGGGGATGATGTAAGGCGCTTATGGCTGCCTCGCCCACGTCGCGCCGCCATCAGTTCTTTCTTGCCGTTGCCATGCTGGTCGCATTGGCAACGGCGGCGGGCTTGGTGGCCTTGGGTAACTGGCAACTGGAGCGACGGGTATGGAAGCTCGGGCTGATTGAGCGCGTCACTGCACGCGTGGACGCCGCTGCGCAAGCGGCGCCAGGCATTGCAGATTGGCCCGGTATCAATCGAGACCGCGATGAATACCGCCACATTCGCCTTCGCGGCGAATACCTTAGCGATGCGACACTGCTCGCCAAAGCCGTCACCGAACTGGGCAGCGGCTACTGGGTGATGACACCGCTGCGCACCGAGCACGCCGGCACGGTGATGGTGAATCGCGGCTATATCGATCAAGGCGTGAGCGCACCTTTACCACCGGAAGGGCCTCAGGAAGTGACGGGCTTGCTCAGGCTCACTGAGCCAGAGGGCGCATTTCTGCGCGATAACCTCCCTGAACAACAGCGCTGGTATTCGCGGGATGTCGAGGCAATGGCAAACGCCTTGAGCGTGCCGCTGGCGCCATACTTCGTCGATGCAAAAACGGCGGAATCCGGTGCCAATGCCCCGGTCAGTGGGCTGACTGTTGTCACCTTTCACAACTCTCACATGGTGTACGCCTTGACCTGGTATGCGCTAGCCGCCATGGTTTTGGCTGCGGCTGCTATGCTGTATCGAGAGGCGAAGCGCCGCCGCTAAGCAGGCCGGCGCGCTCTAGAGCTGGATGGCCGTCTCTTACGTATAATAACGACCGCTATCACCGCGTGGGAGAAACCCTAGAATGTCACACCCCCGGGCCAGGGCAGGCGCTCTGTTGGCCGCCATGTCGCTGCTCAGCTATCGCAACAATGAAACCCTCAGCAAACATATGCGCCAGCTGGTGCAGCTGCGCTGGTTGGCGGTGCTCGGGCAGCTATTTACTATATTGGTCACTCATTTTAGTTTGGGGGTCGATCTGCCGCTGGCAAAAATGTGTGGGGTATTGGCGGGTCTGGCGGCCTACAACCTGGTGTACGAAATCAGTTTGCGTCTCGGTCGCGAGCTCTACGCCGGCGAGTTATTTGTCGGACTGCTGGTCGACATGTTCACCCTCACGGCTCAGCTCTACCTGAGCGGCGGCGTCAGCAACCCCTTTGCCTTTCTTTATGTACTGCAAGTGGGGTTGGCGGCGGTGCTGATGGTGGCGCCACTGGCCTGGACGCTGGCGGGCGTCGCCGCACTGTGTTTTTTGTGGCTGGCGGAAGTCGGCCATCCGCTGGCTGGCTTGCCACTGGACTACCACCTCGGTGTCGACAGTGTTTACGTGCAGGGCATGTTTATCTGTGTGGTACTGACGGCAGCCTTGTTGGTGATCTTTGTTAACCGTATTACCCGTACTCATAGAGAACACGACGCCCGCCTTGCCGACTTGCGGCAGCGGGCCGCCGAGGAAGAGCATATTCTGCGAATGGGTTTGCTCGCCTCCGGCGCGGCCCACGAGTTGGGAACGCCGCTGGCGACCATCGACGTTATTTTGGGTGACTGGCGCCACATGCCGGTGTTCCGCGACTCCGTCGATCTGGGGGATGACATCGGCGAAATGCAAACCCAGGTTAAGCGCTGCAAGGAGATTGTTAGCGGGATACTCATGTCGGCGGGCGAAACGCGCGGTGAAGTCTCGGTAGAAACTACCGTTTGTGAGTTTTTTGATGAGCTGGTCGATGAATGGCGCAGCACACGCAATAGCCGAGAGTTGCGCTTCGACAACCAGTTTGGCGAGGATGTCGATATCGCCTCAGACTCGGTGCTGAAGCAAACCGTGTGTAATCTGCTGGATAACGCTTTAGAAGCGTCGCCGCAATGGATTGCGCTGACCGTGCAGCGCGACGCCGACACCTTAATTATTGCGGTGCGCGACCACGGCCCCGGTTTTGCTGCGGAAGTTTACCAGCGCCTCGGCCAGCCCTATCAATCCACCAAAGGGCGGCCAGGTAGCGGATTGGGGCTGTTTCTGGTGTTTAACGTAGCGAGGATGTTGGGCGGTGTATTTGCGGCGCGCAACCTTGACGAGGGCGGTGCGGAGGTTATGCTTCGCCTCCCCCTCGATGCGCTGGTGTTAAAAGAGGACTAATGCAATGGCTGAGGCCGAGCACGATCAGAAAACCTTGTTGCTCGTCGAAGACGACGAGGCGTTTGCGCGCACGCTCCGCCGTTCATTTGAGCGCCGCGGCTATAAGGTTCATCACGCCACCCGCCTGGAACAGGTGGAAGCGCTGCTGGCAGAGGTCTCTCCCGGTTACGCCGTGGTGGACTTAAAGCTCGATGGCGAGGCCTCGGGTCTTGCCTGTGTGCAGGCCCTGCATAAACACGACAGCGATATGCTCATTGTGGTGCTCACCGGCTACGCAAGCATTGCCACGGCGGTTGAGGCGGTGAAACTTGGCGCCTGCCACTACTTAGCTAAGCCTTCAAATACCGATGACATTGAAGCGGCTTTCAACAATGCCGAAGGCAACGCCGATATAAAAGTGACGGGGCGTGCGACCTCCATCAAAACCCTGGAGTGGGAACGCATCCACCAGACGCTGGCTGAAACCGACTTTAACATCTCTGAGACCGCACGCCGCCTCGGTATGCATCGCCGCACACTGGCGAGAAAACTGGCTAAGCAGCAAGTTAAATAAACGGCGCTCGCCAACCCTATCCCAATAATCGAATTTTCCTTTCTCCCACGCCGAAAGGGCTGCGGTGTGGTGCCGTTACTGCTACTTCTGCGCAGGCGCAAGAAAACGCATGCCCCTTAATAGCAAATGAAAATCGTTCTCGTTATAATGCGCTGCAGCGCCAACTCGCGCCTGCGCGGCGTAGTCATCGCGCTGACAAATTAGGGATGAAAAAGCAGAGAGACGGGAGTGATGGCGGGAACGCGCACTGAAAAAATCTGGCGGTTTGTGTTGGCTGGGCCGCTGGTACTACTTGCCACGCTCATTATTATGGCGGGCAGTTCTCTCTGGCTGCCGGAGGGGCAGGCACAGGTTAATAACTTCGTTATTCCGGTAGTGCTGCTGCCCGCGATCTGGGCAGTGCTGTTCTTTTATAGCGTATTGGATCGGCTGGGCCGCGCTTCGGTAGTGATCTTTATATTGACTGCCGTGCACGCGGCGTTGATTGCGCAGCACCTACTGCAAGCGCAGCAATAAACGGCGAGAATTCGATGCTAAAGCTACAGCAAAAAACGACTCAAACGATGCTGGCGCTTCACGGCTGGGGCGCGGTGATTTTCGGCCTGCTGCTCTACTGGGTGATCTTAACCGGCACGATCGCGGTATTCGCCGACGACATAAATGACTGGGCCTCGCCGCTGCCGGCCGCTATACCGGAAACCTTTCCACTGGGCACTGATGCTATGTTGAGAAAGGCCGCCGCCGATGTGGCGCCTGAATATCTCGACGAGCTCATTGTCTTTGCAACTGCAGGCGGTCGTATCCGTGCTTTTTTCCACACTCATGCTGAGGCAGAGGATGGAGAACACCCGGAAGAAAAGGGGGTGTTATTCGTATTTGACCCGGCCAGTGGAGACATCCTGCAGCGCTTTGAGGGCACCCAGAGCGAGATCGAAGCGCAAAGCCACTACGGCAAGCTCGGGCACTTTCTGGTCGAATGGCATGTGCAACTGCATGTGCCCTCGCCTTGGGGCCTGATGTTAACCGGTATTCTTGGCCTGAGTTTATTAGTCGCCTGCGTTAGCGGTTTTGCCATGCACCGCCATCTTATTAAAGATGCGTTTTTACGTCGCCGGCGCGGTGGAGATGTGCTCAGTCACAAAGACGCTCACGTGATGGCGAGTACCTGGAACCTGCCGTTTGCGTTTATTTTGGCGTTTACCGGCAGCTTCTATAGCCTGGCCGGCGCCTTTGCCATTCCCGCCATTGCCATGGTGGCGTTCGGCGGCGACCAGGAAAAACTTATCGAAACTGTTCAGGGCTTACCTCCGGCCGAGGACCCGCGCCCTGCCGAAATGGCGAATATCGACGCCATGTTGGAAGACGTTCGGGCGGCGGGGCATCGCACGCGGTTTTTAACCGTCGACCACTGGGGAAGGCAAGACGCACGCATTAGCGTATTTCCCTGGCAAGCAGAGGGCGAGCTGCTGCCCAAAGGCTACGCCTTCGACGCCCAGACTGGTGAAAATCTTGGTGAAAAACCGGCTCTGGGGCAATCGCCCTCGCTGGGCAGTGACCTGGTTGCGCTTATGGGGCCGCTGCATTTTGGAAATTTTGCCGGTTGGTTGTCGAAAACGGTGTGGTTCGCTCTGGGGTTTGCCGGCGCCTATGTCTGTATTAGTGGCCTGACCCTATGGGTTAAGCGCCGAGAGCAGCTGAAAACATGGCAGTATCTACTGCGGGCAACACTATGGAGTGCTTGGGGGCTTCCTCTTGCACTGGTCGCCGCCGCGGCGGCCTATTTGCTGCAGCAAGCTGGTGTGCTGGCTGGGGCAGTTGAGCCACTGATGTTCAAGGCCTTCGGTCTTTGCCTGGTGCTAAGCGGCATTCTTGCCAGCGTCGTTCGACGTGTTACTGGCGTGCGGCGAATACTCGTCATCAGTTTGGGGCTAGGACTTTGCGCCTTGGTAGCGCTGCGTTTGTTGCTAGGCGGCCCGGGCTGGGTAAGCGCGGCCACAGGTGGTTTAACGGCTGTTGTGGTTTTGGATGTTGCCCTACTGCTTGGCGGGGCCTGGCTGCTTCGCCGTGAATGGTGTCAAACCCTGGCGTTGCCCGAGGAACCCCTCATCGATACCGGCGACATGGAGGTGAACACGCCATGATGTTGCTGCTCAGCATCGTCGTCAGCGCGCTTAGCGTAACAGCGCTCGCCCTGCGCGACCCAAAGCGATTGCGTTGGCGTCAAAAATTAGCCCGCTATGGCGCAAGCCCCGCCAAGGGCTTTTCACCACTTCCGCAACGTCATCGTAGATGGCTACTCACCGCAATGCTTGTGCCCGGTGTGCTGCTCGCGCTGGCGGGAATGTGGGCCAGCCTGATGTTATGGTTGGGTGCCAGCCTAACCTATGGCTGGCTGCTCTCCGAAGTTCTTGCAGCCCGTCCTTAAACGACCACACAACAATACATGCCATACGCGTTTGCTATCGTGTAGACGGGGTCCACGTCATTAGAGGATAAAGGGTGCTCATCAAAGAATGCAATAAAACAAACCCTATGAGGGGGGAAAGTTGGCTACTTGCGCTCATCGCTGCCGGAGGGCACCAGCGTTAAATAGGGTGCGGTTAAACCGCCGCAACAACGAAGCGGCTCCGCTTCTGGCGTGGGCAAAGTTTCGTTCCTCGATTGCACTTCGCGCTTCACCTTCTCTGGTGTGGGAAATTTCGAAACTGAGTTAGGCTTCTTGTTGATTATCATTATTCCCCCTTACTTGATTTCAGCTAGCGCACCGGCGAGGGCGGCATTGGCTTTCGCTAATCGCACTGCTCTCTTTAACCTCGCTTCGAGGTTTGCTTATCGCTTCTCTGGCTGGGAGGTATCTAGCAAACAGGTGGCGATTCAGGAATTCCCGCAATGAATGCGAGTAGTATTACTGCTCTCATATCAACATTCCCTGTTGTGACTGTTATTCGATACCTTTTGCGGCTGGAACTACCTTGTACACCGAAACGGGGTAGAACACCAAAGGTATCCTTAATGACCATAGCAGCGCGACTGACGGGCTTTTGTATATCCCAATGAGTAGCAGTTTATTCGCCCGAGCTGGGAGGATGCACAGTTCTGTCTCGGTTTGGCGGGCTGAGCTGATTTCTGCGGCTGTAGTGGTCAACTAAGCCGATTTTCTTTGCACTTACTATCTCGATTTGTGGGTGGGGGCTTTGCTAAAAAACGACGATACCCTAAAACCTGCTTACATCGATCGTTACATCGAAAATTTTTGAGGTATGTTAATTAAGGGGAGAGTTGACTAAGTCTTTGATTTTAAATGGTGCCCAGAGGCGGAATCGAACCACCGACA
The DNA here is from genome assembly GCF_057370015.1 of Spongiibacter sp. C9W. Lineage (NCBI taxonomy): Bacteria > Pseudomonadati > Pseudomonadota > Gammaproteobacteria > Cellvibrionales > Spongiibacteraceae > Spongiibacter > Spongiibacter sp. C9W. The sequence goes on along the minus strand of NZ_CM170672.1, from coordinate 1,822,536 downwards.
CGAGGATTTTCAATCCACTGCTCTACCGACTGAGCTATCTGGGCATGGCGACGCATCTGATGTGCTTCGCAAGAGGCGCGTATTAAACCTGTTCCGATTCGATGAGTCAAGCCCTTGAAAACAGGAACTTACTCGCTGGGAGGAACGTAGCCTTCGGCTTGTTCAAAGTCTTCGCCGGCAAAGAATTTTTCCATTTCCGCCTGGAGGAATTTTCGCGAGCTGGGGTCCATCATGCTCAACTGTTTCTCGTTGATGAGCATGGTTTGGTGGGCCTGCCACTCTTCCCAGGCTTTTTTGGAAACGGTTTCGTAAATTTCCTGACCTTTCGCGCCGGGGTAGGGCGGCTTTGCCAGGCCTTCGAGTTCTTGTTGGTATTTCTTGCAGAAAACGGTGCGTGTCATGGCTGAGATTCCGTAAATAAGTCGTTTTGCAGCAGGCTGTCGAGCAGTTTTTTGACGGGCGCCGCGAGGCCGAGCTGTTGTTGCCCACCCTTATACCAAAGCTGGCGAGTGCCTTCCATGATCCGCGTCGGCTCTCGCTGCAGACGGATGTGCTGCGGTTGAATGTCCAGGTGATAGTGACTAAAGGTGTGGCGCATCGGGCTCAGCGCTTCGGCAACGCCACCGTGGCCAACCGTCGCGTCGAGGTAGTCGTCGATATCACCGTCGCTGTCCAGCTCCGGCAGGCTCCACAGGCCGCCCCAAATGCCGCTGCTGGGGCGCTTTTCCAGCAGGATCTCCCCTTGAGGGTTTTCAATCAACAGCATATGGGTGGTTTTTACCGGCAGGGCTTTGCGTGGCTTTTTACCAGGGTAGTCACTCTGGCGGCCCATTGCCTTGGCCTTGCAATCGTCGCTGACGGGGCAGCGATCGCACTCGGGTTTGCTGCGCCGGCAAAGGGTTGCGCCGAGGTCCATGATGGCCTGGGTGTAGTCGGCGGCCCGTTCTTGTGGGGTGTAAGCCTCGGCGAGCTGCCAAAGCTGTTGTTCAATCTCGCGCTTGCCCGGCCAGCCATCGATGGCGCTGTGGCGACTGAGTACGCGTTTGACGTTGCCATCGAGAATGGCGGCGCTGCCACCGCAGGCAATGCTGAATATTGCTGCAGCCGTGGAGCGACCAATACCCGGCAGTGACGCGATAGTCTCCGGTGTTTGCGGGAACTCGCCGCTGTACTCATTCACAATGGTTTGCGCCGCTTTGTGCAGGTTTCGCGCTCGGGCGTAGTAGCCCAGCCCTGTCCAAAGGGCGAGAACATCGTCGATATCAGCCTGCGCCAGCGCCTCTGCACTGGGGAAGCGGGCCATAAAGCGCTGGTAGTAGGGAATGACCGTGGTGACCTGGGTTTGCTGGAGCATAATTTCAGACACCCACACCCGATAGGGGTTGATGTCTTGCTGCCAGGGCAGGTCTTTGCGGCCGTGCTGGTCGAACCAGTTCAGCAGGCGGCGGCTGAAGTCGCTGTCACTCACCGCTGGGGCGCTGCCACTGCCACGTCGATCCTTGATTTTGAAACCCCAGCTCGGTCAGCAGCGGGCTGAGTTCTGGCGCGCTGGTGATGTCGGCCGACATGCTGCGCAGGTCCTCAGGTAATGCTTTCATTGCCTGGATCAATAGCTGGCGCGCTGCACCGCGTCGACGGGTGATATCGCGAACGGTGAGCCTGGCCAACTGGTAGTCGCCATTGTGGATCGGCGTTAAGGTCATCGCGGCGATCAGGCGGTCATTAAAGCGCCCGCCAATCAGCAATAGCTGCTCACCCTGCGCGGCGCTGATGAGTTTTTCGGCGTCGTCGGCATAGAGACGTTCTAGGTCTACGCGGTCCTCTGGGGCAGGATCGCGAATGTATTCTGAATATACGGGCATTTATCCGCACTCTGCTGGCTGTAATACGGGTCGGGATTTTTTATAATGGCGTATTGTACGCAATCTTCAGTAGAGACGTCGATGACAGAGCGCAAGGCGAGTATCAGCCGCAACACCCTGGAAACCCAAATCACGGTCAGCGTTAACTTGGATGGCACCGGCCAATCGAGTTTCGAGACCGGGGTCCCCTTTCTCGATCACATGATGGATCAGATTGCCCGCCACGGCATGATTGACCTGGCTGTGCAGGCCAAGGGGGATTTGCATATCGATGACCACCACACCGTGGAAGATATTGGTATTACCATGGGCCAGGCCTTTGCCGAGGCGGTGGGCGATAAAAAAGGCATCACCCGTTACGGCCACGCCTATGTGCCGCTGGATGAGGCCCTGTCGCGGGTCGTTATCGACTTCTCTGGGCGTCCCGGGTTGGAATACCACGTGCCCTATACCCGTGCCAGCGTGGGTGGTTTCGATGTAGACCTGTTCTCAGAGTTCTTCCATGGCTTTATCAACCACGCCAAGGTCACCCTGCATATCGATAATTTGCGCGGCACCAATACTCACCACCAGGCCGAGACGGTGTTTAAAGCCTTCGGTCGTGCCCTGCGTATGGCCTTGTCGGTGGATGAGCGTATGGCGGGCATTACCCCGTCGACTAAAGGGTGTCTCTAGGATTTCTGCGATATGACTAAATCAACCGTTGCCGTTATCGACTACGGCATGGGTAATTTGCACTCGGTGGCCAGTGCACTGCACAAGGTCGGTGGCGACGACGTTGAGGTACAGGTTACCGATTGCCCGGATACCATCTTTGCCGCTGACCGGGTGATTTTCCCAGGTGTGGGCGCGATTCGCGACTGCATGGCCGAGCTGAAAAACCGCGGCCTGGATGAAATTGTTCAGGAAGTGGCTGCCACTAAACCTCTGCTGGGTATTTGCGTGGGTATGCAGGCGCTGATGGAAAGCAGTGAGGAGAACGGCGGCGTCGAGTGCCTGGACGTGCTACCGGGCCAGGTAAAGTTTTTCGGTAAAGAGCTGCGCGAGGCCAACGGCGAGCGCCTGAAAGTGCCGCACATGGGCTGGAACACGGTTAGCCAAACCATCGACCACCCGCTGTGGGAAGGTATTGCCGATAATAGCCGTTTCTACTTTGTGCACAGCTACTATATCGACGCGCCTGAATTTGTTGCCGCCACGGCTCACTACGGGGTAGAGATACATGCCGCAATGAGTTGTGAGAATGTGTTTGCCGTGCAGTTTCACCCGGAAAAGAGCGGCGAGACCGGTCTGCGTCTGCTCAGTAACTTTCTGCGCTGGGATGGCGGGCAACCGACCTTCCGGCCCGTATCCTAAGCGTTATCAGGTTTTGTAATTATGTTAATGATTCCCGCAATTGATTTGAAAGACGGCCAGTGCGTGCGCCTTCGCCAAGGTGAAATGGGCGACGCCACCGTTTATGGCAGCGATCCGGTAGAAATGGCTGCACGCTGGGTAGAGCAGGGCGCTCGCCGCCTGCACTTGGTTGACCTGAATGGCGCGTTTGACGGCAAGCCTGTAAATGGCGACGCAGTGATGGCGATCGCCAAGGCCTACCCGGATCTGCCAATACAGATTGGCGGTGGCATCCGCTCGCTCGATACCATTGAGCAATACCTGGATGCCGGTGTGAACTACGTGATTATCGGTACCAAGGCGGTGAAAGAGCCCGCCTTCGTTACCGAGGCCTGCAAAGCCTTCCCCGGTGCGGTAATTGTTGGTCTGGATGCAAAAAATGGCCTGGTGGCCACCGACGGCTGGGCCGAAGTGTCTGATATTCAGGCAACAGAGCTGGCCAAGCGCTACGAGCAAGACGGTGTGTCGTCCATCGTTTATACCGATATTGCCCGCGACGGCATGATGCAGGGCGTGAATATCGATGCCACGGTTGCCATGGCCCAGGCCTCTGGCCTGAAAGTTATTGCCTCTGGCGGGGTGACGAATATGGATGATATTCGCGCGCTGAAGGCCGTGGCCGATGCCGGGATTCTCGGTGCGATTACCGGTCGCGCGATTTATGAAGGCGAGCTGGATCTGGCAGAAGCGCAGCGCTACTGCGACGGCGAATAAGCCCCTTAACAACAAGGTAAGCACTGCAATGGCTCTGGCAAAACGCATTATTCCCTGTTTGGACGTTGATAAAGGGCGCGTGGTAAAAGGCGTGAACTTTGTCGGTATTCGCGACGCGGGCGACCCGGTTGAGGTCGCCAAGCGCTACAACGAACAGGGCGCCGACGAAATCACCTTTCTCGACATCACGGCCACCCACGAGGGACGTGAGACGACCGTGCACACGGTTGAGCAGATTGCTGCCGAGGTGTTTATTCCCCTCACCGTGGGCGGCGGTATTCGCGAGATCAAAGACATTCGCACCATGCTGAATGCGGGGGCGGATAAGGTAGCGATCAACTCTGCAGCTATTCACAACCCCGACTTTGTGCGTGACGCCGCCGAGCGTTTTGGCTCGCAGTGTATTGTGGTGGCGATCGATGCCAAGCGCGTCGACGATGAGGCCGATGGCAGCCCGCGCTGGGAGATATTTACCCACGGTGGCCGCAAGCCTACCGGCATCAATGCGGTGGAGTGGGCGGCAAAAATGGTTGAGCTGGGCGCTGGCGAAATCTTACTAACCAGTATGGACGGCGACGGCACCAAGGCCGGCTACGACCTGGCGCTCACCAGCGCGGTGGCCGACGCGGTTTCTGTGCCTGTTATTGCCTCGGGTGGTGTCGGTACCCTAGACCACCTGGTCGAAGGGGTAACCGCCGGTAAAGCCGACGCGGTGTTGGCGGCCAGCATCTTCCACTTTGGCGAGCACACAGTGCCCGAAGCCAAGGCGTATATGGCCGACAAAGGTGTTGAGGTTCGGCTGTAAGGCATTGCCAAGGCACCTGGCCTTTGTTTCACGGTCTTGCTGAGTGCAATGAGCGCCGCTTAATCAAAGAAAACTGTGTCGAAATGCGGGTTCTGTACGCCTGCTTTCATGCTCGCCAGTTTATCCAGTACCACCAAGCATTCAGCGCCATCCACGCGGATGGCGATACACTCCTCGCCCTGTGCGTCGCGCCTGGTGTCTACCGCCACACCGTCTAGTACCTCTCCGGTTCGCATGGTTAAGCGCACGGGGTAGCGAAAGGTGCAGGCAATTTCTATGTAATCGTGCAGCTCGCAGCGAATCATTATCCTAAATACCCGAGAAGGAAAATCGCAGCATAACGCATCCGCGCGGGCAAATGCGCCCGTGCTGGGAGAGCGCTGCGGTTAGTTTGCGACTCGCGGCGCTGCGGCTACTTCCCAACTTCGAGTATTGCGCTATTATCTGCGGCAATGTGCGCGCCATCCGGCGGGTGCGGGCTTTGAGGAATCCATCATGCTGCGAGCGATACTCGCTATTTCTATAGTGCTGCTGGCCGCCTGTGCCAATCAGCCTTTGACCCACAACTATCAGGGTGACGTGCAGATACGTAGCCTGACGGTAGACTTTGAATCGCTCAGCGCATTGACGGAGCCAGAGGGCAAGGATCAGCGGCGCATCAACTCTTGGCAGCGCGTTTTTCAAGCTGTGGAGCGCGCTCTCGACCCGGTCGCCAGTGCTCAGCTGGATGCGCAGTTGCGCCGCTTTGAACGCCTGATTGTTGATGGCGTGCGTGAGGTGTCAGGTGTGCCCGTGGTGCAGGCTGGGGAGTCGGAAATGGTAATGGTGTACGGTGATCACAATGAGCTGTCGGCCATTCGCTTTGAGTACCCTGTGGACGCCGGCAGAGCCTATATGAATTTGCGCGGCTATTTGTCCTACCCCTCCAGTGATATTACCCGTGCCGGCATCGGGATTGTGGAAGGGCTGGTGGTGAGGGTGTCGCCAAAGCTGTCGCTGGAAGTCGAGGGGGTGAATGGTCAGGGAGAGCGCTTCTGGCACACCTCTGTTAACTACAATGCGCTGCGTGAGTACATCGTGAGTGAGCGCTATGTACTAGGAGTGTCGGTGGACGGCGTCAGCGATGGCGATATTTTTCTGCTGCCTCTTGGCCAGGGCGTGATTAAGGCCCTGGCCGAGTCCCTGCGTGTTGAGGCGGAAAGCGCTCACTGAGCGTTTGGCGCCTCCAGTTTTTGCTTGGCCAAACGCTGACTATTGGCCGACATAATATGCAGGCCTTTTAGCAGGTTGAGTGCCTCGTAAAGCTGGTTATCGGTGGCAGCAAGTTCGTTGGCAGCACTGTCGACAATGCGGTTGCTGCCGTTGTTTTCTTTTCCGCTTTCGTTGCCCAGGTGGCCCGCCAGGTCAGCTTCGGTAACCATTTTTTCTGCGCCCAGAGATTCAATGCGAGCACGCTCGACAATAATGTCCGGCACGATGCCCTGCGCTTGTATCGAGCGGCCGCTGGGGGTGTAGTAGCGGGCGGTGGTCAGTTTTATGGCGCTGTCCTCGGCCAGTGGCAGCACGGTTTGGACCGAGCCTTTGCCAAAACTCTGGGTGCCCAGAATAATAGCGCGGCGGTGGTCTTGCAGTGCGCCGGCAACAATTTCTGAGGCGGAGGCCGAGCCGCCGTTTATTAGCACCACCAGAGGGGTGTCGTCGGCGTTGTTGGTGTCGCTGGCCATATAGCGACTAAAGGCGTTGGGTAAGCGCCCCTCGGTGTAGACAATAAGCCCGTCGTTTAAAAAGGTGTCGACCACTTGTACGGAAGCCTGCAGCAGGCCGCCTGGGTTGTTGCGAAGGTCCAGTACCACTCCGCGCAAGCCACTGCGGTTGGCTTTAAGTTTTGCCAACTCGCTGCGCAGGTCTTCGCCGGTGCGGCTTTGGAACTGCGAAATGCGAAGATAGCCGTAGCCGGGCTGGAGCATGCGGCCGCGTACACTGGCGACGGTGATAATGTCGCGCTTCAGTTCCAGTTCTATCGGCGCTTTTACCCCTTCGCGCAGAATAGTGAGGGTGATGGGGCTGCCCTTGGGGCCGCGCATCAGTTCGATGGCCTCTTGCAGGCTAAGGCCTTTGATGGGCTGTTGGTCGATCTGGATAATCAGATCGCCGGGTTGCATACCCGCCCGTTGTGCTGGCGTGTTATCGATGGGGCTAACAACTTTGACAAAGCCATTTTCCATGCCCACTTCGATACCCAGGCCGCCGAATTCGCCGGTGGTGTGGGTTTGAAGGTTGTCGAAGGAGTCGGAGTCCAGGTAGTCGGAGTGCGGGTCCAGGCCGCTGAGCATGCCGCGAATGGCATTTTCTAATAGCGTTTCGTCGTCCACCTCTTCAACATAGCTGCGGCGAATTTGGTTGAATACGTCGGCAAAATTTCGCAGCGCCTGAAGGGGCAGCTCGCCTTGCGCGCTGTGTGGCGAGGCGGGCGCCTCGGCCAGACAAAAGGGAGAGAGCAGAGCAAGGTTGAGCACGGCGGCTCGACTAAGATGACGCAGCATTATCAGCTTCCCGATACAACATGCGGCGGGGCGTCCGGCGCCCGCCGACAGAAACAAAGCACCCATTGTAGCCAGCTTTGTCGGGATTTGTCGCTACCTCTAAATGTGGGCTGCCGCGTTCAGCGGCACCAGCGGGCGGGGTCAGTAGGGCGGCCCTTGTGGCGAATCTCAAAATACAGTCCGCTGCGCCGCTGACCGCCACTGTTGCCGAGCGTGGCAATCGCCTCGCCACCGCGCACCCAGTCGCCTTCCTGGCGGAGCAGACTCTGGTTGTGAGCATAGAGGCTCATATAATCATTGCCGTGGTCGACAATAATCAGTAGGCCGGCCCCACGCAGCCAGTCGGCGTAGACAACGCGGCCATTGTGGATGGTGCGCACCGGGCTGCCCTCTTCACCGGCAATTTGCACTCCCTGCCACCGTACCGCGCTGCCTTGGCGCGGCGCGCCGTAACGATTCAGCCGCTTACCGGCAACAGGCCAGGGCATGGCACCGCGCATTTGTTTGAAGGGGCGGTAGCTCGATGGAATAGCGATATCGGTAATTTCGCGCTCAATTGCCGAGAGGATGCTCTCCAGGCTCTTGCGTTGCTTGTCCAGCGAGCCAATGCTGCTCTGTTGCTGTTTCAGCTCCTGGTCGAGTTTCGCGACACTGCGCTGGCGGCGTTGCTGCTGAACTTCCAGTTGCTGGCGCTGCTGGGCCAGCTGGCGTTCTGTGGCGCTAAGCGCCTCGGTTTGCGCGCTGATTTCGGGGATCAGCGCGTTGAGGGCAGTGAGTGTTTCGCGATAGCTGTCGAGCTGTTGGCTGCGGGCGGCATTGAAATAGTCGTAGTAGGTGATCAGCCGACTGAGCGATTGAGGGTCTTCCTGATTGAGCAGCATTTTGATCTGCCGCTCTTGCCCCAATGTGTACGCACTGCGAATTTGCTCTGCAATCAGTGCTTTTTGCTGGCTTTGGCGCTGGCGCAGGGTTTGTTGTTCGCCCTGAAGGGCGGTCAATTTGCTCTGGCGGCGGTCGCGCTCTGCGCGAGTGCTGTGCAGTTTAGCCGCGATTTTGCCGATCTCGACCTCAACCTCGCGAAGCTCCCGCGCGGCACGACTGCGTTCTTTCTGGGTACTGCCAAGCTGCTTTTTCAGTGAATGAAGCTGCTGGCTGAGGTCTTTCAGCTGTTGGCGGGTGGCGGCTTCATCCTCAGCAAGGCTGGCGCTGGCCAACAGGCCAGCGAACAGCAGGACGATGAACGGCATCCCTAGATGTGCCCGTTTGCTGCTAATTCGCAATTCCTCAGTGACTGATCAGGTTCTTGCCGGTCATTTCTTCCGGCTGAGCAATGCCCAGCAATGCGACCATCGTCGGTGCGATATCAGCGAGGCGACCGCCTTCGGCTGTCAGGGTTGCGGTGTCGTCGCCCACGTACACCAGCGGCACCAACTCGGTGGTGTGCTGAGTGTGTGGTTGGTCGGCGTCGTAGTCGAGCATTTGCTCACAGTTGCCGTGGTCTGCGGTAATCAGGCAGTGGCCACCGACCTCACGAACGGCATCGATAACCTGTTTAATGCAGTCGTCCAGCGCTTCCACGGCTTTTACGGCGGCGTCGAAAACGCCGGTATGGCCCACCATGTCGCCGTTGGCATAGTTGCAGATAATCGCATCGTAGCTGCCGCTGCGTATGGCCGCGACCAGCTCTTCAGTGACTTCCGGGGCGCTCATTTCCGGCTTTAAGTCGTAGGTGGCAACGTCGGGGGAGTTGATCAGCTTGCGCTCTTCACCCTGATAGAGTGCTTCGCGGCCGCCGCTGAAGAAAAACGTAACGTGGGCATATTTTTCAGTTTCGGCGATCCGCAGCTGTGTCTTGCCGTGTTTCTCCAGCAGTTCACCGAGGCTGTTTTGGATATTCTCCGGCGGGTAGGCCACGGGCGCGTCGATGCTGTCGGCGTATTCGGTGGTCATGACAAAGCTGGCAAGCGCCGGGCGAACCCGGCGCTCAAAGCCATCGAAATCGTTTTCCACAAACGCGCGAGTAATTTCACGAGCGCGGTCGGCACGGAAGTTCATAAAGATGACGGTATCGCCATCGGCAATGGCGGCGCTGTCCTGGCCCTCGGCTTGAATAACGCTGGCGGCGACAAATTCATCGTTTTCGTCGCGAGCATAGGCGGCGCTCAGGGCGTCTTGGCTAGTGCTGTAGCGGTGCTCGGCCTCTGCTTCGGTCAGCAGGCGATAGGCTTTTTCAACGCGGTCCCAGCGGTTGTCGCGATCCATGGCGTAGTAGCGGCCGATCATTGACGCCAGCCTGCCACAGCCGAGTTCGGCAAATTTGGCGTCGACTTTTTCCAGCGAGGCCTGGGCGCTGCGTGGCGGTGTGTCGCGGCCGTCGAGAAAGGCGTGTACATACACTTTTTTGGCGCCGCGTTGAGCGGCCATATCGATCATTGCCAGTATATGGTTTTCGTGGCTGTGGACGCCGCCCGGGGATAGCAGGCCGAAAATGTGCACGGCTTTATCAGCGGCGACCGCTTTGTCGATATTGGTTTTGTAAACGTCGTTGTCGAAGAAACTGCCATCGGCAATTTCTTTATCAATGCGGGTAATATTTTGGTAGATGATGCGGCCCGCCCCCAGGCTCATGTGGCCGACTTCCGAATTGCCCATTTGGCCGTCTGGCAAACCAACATCCAGCCCCGAGCCTGAGATCAGGGTGTGCGGCTGGTTTTTCCACAGTGCGTCCCAATTGGGCGTATTGGCGTGGTAAATGGCGTTGTCCTGCGGTGCTTCCCGGTAGCCGAAGCCATCCAGAATAATCAGAACGACGGGTTGTTTTACCTGTGGGTCAGCCATGCGTAGAAAATCCATTCTTAAGTCGTTGAGGTCTCATCGCCGCTCGCGTGTAGCGCGGTGAAAACGAAATAAGGCATTGTAACTTTTCCTTTGGGAGGCGGCCACGCTTGGCGTGGTGAGAATTCCCGTTTAGCGGTGTATACTCTGGCCTTTTCGCGCGCCGGCCTACGGCTTTTTTGACGATGTTCACACGAGTGATTCGAGAGAATTCATGGAAAAACTGATTTTATTTATCGCTGAACAGTGGCTGCTGGTAGCTGCCCTGCTGTCGTGCCTTATGCTATTGAGCTTTCACGAGTCACGCCGAGCAGGTCGCGCGTTGACGCCACAGCAGGTGGTGAACCTCGTTAATCAAGAAAAGGCCTTGATGATCGACCTGCGCGACAAGGCTGAGTACAACAAGGGCCACATTTTAGATGCGGTGAGCCTGCCCTTTGCCAAGTTGGACAAGGAGATTGACCGCGTCGCGGGTGACAAGGAGCAGCCCTTGGTGTTGATCTGTAAATTGGGTCAGCACTCCAGTGCGGCGGGTAAAAAGCTGGCGGCACTGGGCTACAGCAATGTGCACCGTTTAAAAGGTGGTGTTAGCGAATGGCAGGCACTGCAGATGCCGCTGGTGAAAGGCTAAGGGCTTATGGCGAAGGTCACTATTTATACCACTCGCTTTTGCCCTTTCTGTGTGCGCGCCAAGCACTTGCTTGAACACAAACAGGTTGCCTACGACGAAGTGCCGGTAGACGGCCGCAGCGACCTGCGCCAAGAATTGTTGTCCCGTACGGGGCAGCGCACAGTGCCGCAGATATGGGTGGGTGAAACCCATGTTGGCGGTTGTGACGAGCTGTTTGCGCTGGAGCGTGGCGGCAAGCTGGATCGCCTGTTGGCAGCCAGTTAAATAACGAAAATTTACCTATCAGGAGTCGAGACCCGACAATGGCTGAACAAGAAAACGCCCAAGCACAAGACAATACGCCCAAGTTCGCATTGCAGCGCATTTACATAAAAGATGCTTCCTTTGAGTCGCCGTCCAGCCCTGTGGTGTTCACCAAAAGCTGGAAGCCGAAAATGCACGTGGATCTCAACACGCGCAGCCAGCCCGTGGGTGAAAACAGCTATGAAGTGACGCTGACGGTGACAGTGACCGCCAAGCTGGAAGAAGACGAGACCGCGTTTTTGGTTGAAGTGCAGCAAGCGGGCCTGTTTGTCGCAGAGGGCATTGAAGGTGAGGCGCTGCGCCAGCTGCTGGGCATAGCCTGTCCGAATATGCTGTTCCCCTATGTACGTGAGTCAGTTGACGCACTGGCAGTAAAAGGCGGTTTCCCGGCGCTGGCACTGCAGCCGGTGAATTTTGAGGCGCTTTACCGCCAGGCCAAAGCGCAGGCGGATGAAAAAGCTGCCGCTGAAGAGACCACTCACTAAACTCTCTGCATATCAGCTGCGCTCCCTGCGCGGCGAGGCCGGGATGTCTGTCTCGGCCTGTTTCTTTCCTGCTGCTGTGGTGAATGCGCCATGTTCCATATTGCTTTGCACGAACCCAAGATCGCGCCGAATACCGGCAATATCATTCGCTTGGTGGCGAACAACGGCTGCCATCTGCATTTGATCGAGCCCATGGGCTTTGACTTGGAAGAGAAAAAACTGCGGCGTGCGGGATTGGATTACAGCGACATGGCGCGGGTTAGCCGCCACGCCGATTACGCCGCGTTTTGCGAGGCGGTGGCGGGGCAACGCATTTTTGCGCTGACGACCAAGGGGCAGCGCAACTATGCCGAGGTGGCATTCCGGCCCGGCGATGTGTTGCTGTTCGGTTCTGAAACCGCGGGCCTGCCCGCTGAAATTCGTGATGAACTCGGTCCGGATCACTGCCTGCGGGTGCCCATGATGGAGGGCGCGCGCAGCTTAAATCTGTCAAATACGGTGGCTCTGGTCAGCTATGAAGCATGGCGCCAGCAGGGGTTTGCCGGCGCGCTTCGGTAGCGGTATTGCGCTAGCCAGGGCTACTCGTCCTCATCGCCACCCATATCCAGTTCTTTGATTTTGCGGGTGAGGGTGTTGCGCCCCCAGCCGAGTAAGTTGGCGGCATCGCGACGTCGGCCGTGGGTGTGCTTGAGCGCTGTTTCGATCATGATTCGCTCAAACTCCGGTACCGCGCGATCCAGCAGCTTATCCCTGCCCAGTAGTAATTCTTGGTCGGCCCAGCGGCGTAAATTCTCCTGCCAGTTAGCCGCGGGTGCCGCTTCGCTGTCGCTGTGCTCCAGCAGTTCGGGGGGCAGGTCATTAAGGTGAATCTCCCGTCCCGATGCCATCACCGTTAGCCAGCGGCAGGTGTTCTCCAATTGCCGAACGTTGCCGGGCCAATCGAGTTGGCTGAGGTATTCCTCTGTGTCGGGCAGCAGGCGCTTGGGCTCCACATTGAGTTCATTGCCGGCAATGGTAAAGAAGTGCTGCATCAGTTTGGGAATGTCTTCCCGGCGCTCGGCAAGTTTGGGGAGGTGGATGCGGATAACGTTTAGGCGATGAAATAAATCCTCGCGAAAGCTGTTGTCTTGCACCAGCTTTTCAAGATTTTGGTGGGTGGCCGCGATAATGCGAACATCGACTTTCACCGGGGTATGCCCCCCCACGCGGTAGAACTCACTGTCGGCGAGTACCCGCAACAGGCGGGTTTGGGTTTCGGCGGGCATATCGCCTATTTCGTCCAGAAAAAGCGTACCGCCATCGGCCTGCTCAAAGCGTCCGCGACGCTGGGCAGTGGCACCGGTGAAGGCCCCTTTTTCGTGGCCAAAGAGTTCCGATTCCATCAGGTCCTTGGGGATCGCAGCCATATTCAGCGCGATAAAAGGTTTGCTGGCCCTCGGGCTGTGGCGGTGGAGGGCCTGGGCGACAAGCTCTTTACCGGTACCGGATTCGCCGTTAATCAGTACCGTGATATTGGACTGGGACAAGCGGCCAATGGCGCGAAACACCTCCTGCATCGCGGGTGCTTCGCCGATAATTTCGGTGCTCTCCAGCGGCACTTCCTCGGGCAGTACCGGGCGGTTTTTATTGGCGTGTTGCAGGGCGCGCTGGGTTGTTGCCAATACCTCGTCGACGTCGAAGGGTTTGGGCAGGTATTCAAAGGCGCCTCCTTGATAGGAGGCAACGGCGCTATCCAGATCTGAGTGGGCGGTGGTAATAATCACCGGCAAACCGGGGTGGATGTCGCTGATGCGCGACAGCAGTTTTAAGCCATCGATACCCGGCATGCGGATATCGCTGATAACCGCGTCGGGCACCCCCGACTCCAGCTGAGCAAGCAGGGCATCGCCATTTTCGAAGCTGCGGGTTTCAATGCCGGCCTGGTTGAGGGCTTTTTCGAGTACCCAGCGAATCGATTTGTCGTCGTCGGCAATCCATACGGTGTTGCTATAGCTCATCGGTTTTGCTCCACGGGTATAAACAGCGAAAACTCCGTGCGACCGGGTTCGCTGTGGCATTCAATAAGGCCTTGGTGATGGTTGAGAATGGACTGTGAGATCGACAGTCCAAGCCCAGAGCCGTCGGCGCGGCCGCTGATCATTGGCAGGAATATCGACGGTGCCAGGTCTTCGGGTATGCCCGGGCCGTTATCAATAATGTCCACGCGGCACACCAGTCGGTGGCGGTGAGAGCCAATGGTAAATTGGCGCAGCGTTCTGCTGCGCAGGGTAATTTGTGCGCCGTCTTCAGGAGGGGATTGTTTCAGCGCCTGAAGCGCGTTGCGGACGATGTTGAGTACCGCCTGAATTAATTGCTCGCGATCGCCGATGATGTCGGGGATGCTGGGGTCGTAATCGCGGATGATGCTTAACTCCTCGCCTCCCTCAACTTCCACTAGCTGGCGCACGCGCTCCAGCACTTCATGGATATTGGTGGGCAGCTGGTTGGGCATCTTATTGGGCCCCAGCATATTGTCGACGAGGTTTCGCAGGCGGTCGGCCTCTTCGATAATGATGTTGGTGTAATCGTGCAGGCGCGGGTCGTCGAGTTCGCGTGCCAGAAGTTGTGCCGCACCGCGCAAGCCGCCGAGCGGGTTTTTCACTTCGTGGGCAATGCCGCGCAGCAGCGCTTTGCTGTTTTGCTGGGAAGATAGCAGGCCTTCTTCGCGACTGATGCGAAGCAGTCGATCCAGCGGCTGCAGCTCGATGATAAGAGACGTTCGCGGGTGTTCCACAATCGGCGTTACCGCATAGTCCACCGTGATTTCGTCGCCGGAGCGCAGGGTTAATACTGTTTCCCGTTTAGTGAATGCCTCGCGGTTGTTGATGGCGTCCAGCAGTTTCACAACGGTGTCTTCGTCTTCGTGAAAAAGGTGGGTGATGGCCTCGCCGTGGATGCGCTGGTCAGACACCGCCAGCAGCGACTCTGCCGCCGGGTTGATATAACTCACGGTGAGGTTGGGCTCGACCAGTAGGATCGCCGTTTTCAGGTTGTCGAGTATGTGGTGGTGCAAATTCGCTGGGGGCATGGGCTCGCCACTGTCTTCATTATGGTTCATTGCAAAGCAATAATTAGGCCAGTGCCCCGGAATGGGGGCGTTGTTATTGAGTGGGCGCTAATTGGGCGTTGTATATGGCGTGCCGCGGTGCTGCGCCGCTGGGGCTGGCCCCGCGATGGCGCGCTCGACCGCCGCTATTGTCTTAGTGTGCACCAATTTGGTGCTTTGTGTATAGCTTGGCTGGAGGGTCAGTTGTTTGGCCAGTGGGCCACGACTGAAACAGTGTCTCGACTCAGCTTTTCCCCGTTTGGGCCGAGGACTTCTGCGCTGATTTGGTGCCGGCCGCGGCTCAGGTGCTCAATGCGTGCAGAGGTGGCGCTTCCCCGGCTAAGGGTTTTGCCATTGACGGCGATGCGCAGGCTCTCGTCGCCGCGCAGGGGGCGCTCAAGCTTTACATTAACAGTGGTGGGAATGCGGCCATTGGGGAATACCTGGCCGTCGCGCGGCTGGATGATTTGTACCTTGACTGAGGCCGGTACGGGGGTGGCATGTCGGTCCAGCTTGGCCGGTGGCGGTGGCGACACAGCCGGCGTGGTGTTTACCGGGGGTAGATCGACCGGGCTGCCGCCGTCGCGGGGAGAGTCGCTGTAAACGGTGCGGCCCTGTTCGTCGGTATGACGATAGATTTCTGCATGCAGTGGGCTGCAGAGCACGCTCGCTACGCAAATAAGGCTCAGCAGACGATACATAAAAAGCCCTCGCTATCACTTTTCTGTAGTGTGCGACGAGTTGATAGGCGCGGCAAGGTTTAAAAAATGACAGGCAAAAAAAAGCCCGCCGAAGCGGGCTTTTTCGCACAAGGCGTATTAAACGCTGTAGTACATGTCGAACTCAACGGGGTGAGTTGTCATGTTCAGGCGCTCGATTTCCTCAGACTTCAGCTCGATGTAAGCATCGATCATGTCGTCGTCGAATACGCCGCCAGCGGTCAAGAAGGCGCGGTCTGCATCCAGTGCTTGCAGCGCTTGCTCGAGGCTAGACGCAACAGTCGGGATTTCAGCCGCTTCTTCTGCAGGCAGGTCGTACAGATCTTTGTCTGCCGCATCGCCAGGGTGGATCTTGTTCTGGATACCGTCAAGGCCAGCCATCAGCAGGGCCGCGAATGCCAGGTAGGGGTTCGCAGAGGGATCTGGGAAGCGAACTTCTACGCGGCGTGCTTTCGGGTTGGTGATGAATGGAATACGGATAGACGCTGAGCGGTTACGTGCTGAGTAAGCCAGCATAACAGGTGCTTCAAAGCCGGGAACCAGGCGCTTGTACGAGTTAGTAGAAGCGTTGGCAAAGGCGTTGATCGCGCGAGCGTGCTTGATGATACCGCCGATGTAGTACAGTGCTGTTTCAGACAGGCCGCCGTAAGCGTCGCCAGTAAACAGGTTTTGGCCGTCTTTGCTCAGTGACATGTGCACGTGCATACCGCTACCGTTGTCGCCGACAACTGGCTTGGGCATGAAAGTAGCGGTCTTGCCGTAGGCGTGAGCGACGTTGTGTACGCAGTACTTAAGTACCTGTACTTCGTCAGCTTTTTTCACAGCAGAGTTAGGGCCAACACCGATTTCACACTGACCAGCAGTACCTACTTCGTGGTGGTGTACTTCAACTTCCAGACCCATGTCGGTCATTGCGTTACACATTGCTGCGCGCAGGTCGTGCAGGCTGTCGACAGGTGGTACGGGGAAGTAACCGCCTTTAACGCCAGGACGGTGACCAGTGTTGCCTTCTTCGAAGCTGTTGCCAGAAACCCAGGCGGCTTCGTCAGAAGAAATCGCGTAGCTCGCGCCTTCCATTGCCACTTTCCACTTCACGTCGTCAAACACGAAGAACTCGGGCTCGGGACCAAACAGTGCGCTGTCGGCGATGCCGGCAGAGCGCATGTAGTCTTCGGCGCGCTGAGCGATAGAGCGTGGGTCACGGTTGTAGCCCTGCATAGTAGAAGGCTCAACGATGCCGCAGCGAATGATAATAGTGGGCTCGTCGGTGAAGGGGTCGAGAACAGAGGCCTCGTCGTCCGGCATGAGGATCATGTCTGACTCGTTAATGCCTTTCCAGCCTGAGATCGATGAGCCATCGAACATTTTGCCTTCTTCGAAGAAGCCCGCGTCGATTTCGCTCACCGGCATGGTGACGTGTTGTTCTTTACCTTTAGTGTCGGTGAAGCGCAGGTCCGCCCACTTCACGTCATTATCGGCGATTAACTTCAGAGTGTTCTCTGACATTCTTAACATCCTCCAATATAGAGTCTTGTAGTCGATTCGGCGTGGCCGAAAGCAGTGGCGATTATAGGTTCATTGCCGCGTGCCGCATAGCGACATCTGCATAGAACCGAAAGTAAACACGCATATGCGCTGCGGGCCGTGGCGCCGCTGTTTCTGTTCGAAATTTATAGAGCAATATGCGTGCCATATTTTTGTGCTGGTTTTTTGTTCAAAATCCGAGCGAAAAACCCACTTTGCCTGAAAACTGTGCGTTTTGCCAAAAAGTGCGCACCAATATGGTGCTCTGGTGTTTCATTTTGGTGCGTTGTCGGGGTTTCTGCGGAGCTGAAGCGTTTTAAGTGAACCGCTATAATGCCCGCCCAGCTATCTCCGTGGTGCCACAATGAAGTTCATCGTAAAGCTCTTCCCTGAAATTATCATCAAGAGCAAGCCTGTTCGCAAAAAGTTCATCAAACAGTTGCGCGATAACCTGCGCAAGCTGCTGATCCCGATTGACCCTGAACTCCAGATCGTTCGTGAATGGGACCGTATCACTATTGAAACCCAGTGTCGTGCCGACGCCGATATTGCGGCGATATTGGCAGTGTTGGGCAATACCCCGGGCATTGCTCATGTCGTCGAGGTGGCAGAGTACCCCCTGGTAGATGTGCACGATATCTATGAAAAGGTCCGGGACGCCGTTGGCGATAGCTTGCGTGGTAAAACCTTTGCGGTGCGCTGCAAGCGCACGGGTGATCACGAGTTCAATTCCAATGAGGTTGAACGCTACGTCGGTGGTGGCTTAAATCAGTATTCAGAAACGGGTGGGGTGAAGCTGAAAAACCCCGATGAAGTGGTGCGCGTCGAAGTCCGTCACAATCAGTTCTTTGTTGTCAGGCGACGCCACGAAGGGCTGGGTGGCTACCCCATCGGCACCGTCGACTCCGTTGTTAGCCTGATTTCCGGTGGCTTTGATTCCACGGTGTCCAGTTACATGACAATGAAGCGGGGCATGCGCACGCATTTTTGCTTTTTCAATCTCGGTGGTCGTGAGCACGAGGTGGGGGTAAAAGAAGTCGCGCTGTACCTCTGGCAGAAGTTTGGTGCGTCGCATCGCGTGAAATTTATCAGCGTGCCATTTGAAGATGTTGTCGCCGAAATTTTGAAGAATGTTGAGAACTCACAGATGGGGGTGATTCTCAAGCGCATGATGTTGCGCGCTGCCGAACAGGTGGCGGCGGAGCTGGAGGCGCCAGCGTTGGTGACTGGTGAGGCGGTGTCTCAGGTGAGTAGTCAGACGCTAACCAACCTCTCTGTGATCGATCAGGTGACTGATACCCTGGTGTTGCGCCCGCTGATCACCACCGACAAGTTGGATATTATCAATACCGCGTCCAGAATTGGCACCGAGCAATTTGCCGCGAATATGCCTGAATACTGCGGTGTGATTTCTGTGAAGCCCACCACGCGCGCGCGCCCGGAGCGGATTGCTGCGGAGGAAGAGAAGTTCGATTTTTCAGTGCTTGAGCGCGCGGTTGCCAGTGCCAAATATATCAACATCGACAAATTGGCAGATGAAGAGGTCAGCCATACCGAGGTCGAGGTGCTGCCGATTCCCTTGGCTGACGCCGTGGTGCTGGATGTGCGCCACCCCGATGAAGTTGACCGCAAGCCGCTCAAGTTGGAACGCAATCGCGTGGCGTGCATGCCCTTTTATGAATTGCATAAGCGCTGCGTTGAGCTCGATCGCGACACGGTCTACCAGCTGTATTGCGACAAGGGAGTGATGAGTCGTCTGCATGCTGCACACCTGCTTGAGCAGGGTTATGACAACATTAAGGTGTATCGCCCCTCATGACTATCTACACGCAACCGCCGTTATTTGATGTCGAGATAGCGCCTCGCTGGGCCGATCAAGACAGCCTGGGGCATATCAATCACGTGCAGTACTTCTCTTATCTTGAAGAGGCGCGAGTGCACTGGCTGCGCTCCGAGGAAATGCTAGCCCTGGGCGGCTTTCGGCTTGTTATTGCTGCCATCGCTTTGAATTACCGGCAGGAGTGGCGACACGGCCGATCGCTGCGGGCGCGCGCCTGGGTTACGCGCGTGGGGAACAGTAGCTTTAGTTTGCGGCAAGCGCTATTTAGTGACGATGGTGAGCAGCTGGTGGCAGAGGGCGATGCCACCCTGGTACATGTGAATGAGGATCACCGGCCGGTAGCCATTTCTGCTGCTGCCAGAGCCGTACTGGCGCGGTCGCTGATCGAAAGCTAGCGCTTTTGCCGCGTCAGGGCGTAGCCAAATTGAAGTTATACAGTTTGAAGCGCTGATCTTGCAGGGTCAGCGTTGCGGTCATGATCGCGCTACCGTTTTCGAAATAAAGCTTACTGCTGTAACTGAGTCGCGGCGAGTCTGCAAAGAGAGATAGGGCGCCACTCAGGCGAGAAAAGCGCAGTTCGTCCATGCGCTGATATTGCCCTAAATGCTGGTATTGCGCGCTGAGAGCAGCCAGTTGCTTATCATTGACTTGCGCCAGTGTTTCGCGGCTGAGCTGGGCGCGCAGCGCTGCGGGCTGCCAGCTCGAAATGCTACTCAGTGCCGTGTCTAAATAACTGCGCGCGGGCTCGCCGTACTGCTCTTCGACTTGGCTGCTGTAGTAATACAGGCCACCAAAGGCAATGAGACCAACCAGAATAAAGCTGCGGAGCAGGGTGCTGTTCACAAGTGATCCTAAATGAGGTGCTAACGGTATCAGTGGCGCATAAGCCAGCCGAGTAGGCCCAGGCTGTGCAGGAACACCGCGATAATGCCCAGTGGTGCAATGTAGCGCAACAAAAAGCGCCAGGCTTTGAAGACCTTGGCGTGCAATATGCCGGTTTCGTCGAACACCCGGTCGCTAGGCATCAGCCAGCCGACAAATACTGCGATTAACAGGCCGCCAAGCGGCAGCATAACGTTGGCCGTCAGGTAGTCCAGGGCGTTGAACACGGACTCGTAATGAATGCTCGCGATGCCGCCCAGCCAGGCGATACCGGCCAAGCCGAAGGTGGATACTGGCCGCTTGATACCGTGCTTTTCCAGCCAGGCAACGCCCGGCTCAATCAGGGAGATCGACGAACTGAGTGCGGCGATGCTCACCAGGGTGAAAAACAGGGTGCCGAAAAAGATGCCGCCGCTCATGTTGGAGAAGGCGATTGGCAGTGTGACAAACATCAGCCCCGGCCCTTGGCCCGGCGTAAGGTCGTTAGCGAAGACCAGCGGGAACATCGCCATGCCCGCCAGTAGGGCGATAATGGTATCCAGTGCGGCGATCGTCATGACGGTTTTGCCGATGGATGAATGCCCGGGAAAGTATGCGCCGTAGGCCATGATGGCGCCCATGCCAAGGCTCAGGGTAAAAAAGGCGTGCCCCATCGCTACCAGTATTGCCTCGCCGTTTAGGCGGCTAAAATCCGTGTCGAACATAAAGTGCAGCCCGGCTTCGAAATCGCCGTTTACTGCGCTGTAGCCCACCAGTAGCAACAGGAAGAAAAACAGCATGGGCATCAAAATGTCGACGGCCTTGCCGATGCCCTGTGTGACCCCCGCTGCCACAACGCCGGCGGTGAGCAGGCAGAACACGCTGTGCCAAAGCAACTGTTGGCTGTTGCTGGCGAGTAAACTGCTGAAATTGCTCTCGATTTGCGCCGGGTCTAAATTGCTGTAAGTGCCGCCGATACTCTGTGATACGTATTCCAACGCCCAGCCAGCGACAACGCTGTAAAACATCATGATAAGCAGGCCGGCGAGCATGCCGACACCCCCGATCACGCCCCAGTAGCGACTGCGCCCGCTTTCTTTTGCCAGTTTGGCCATTGAGTCGGCGGGGTCGCTGCGCCCGGCGCGGCCGAGCATAACTTCAGCGATCATCACGGGAATGCCGATCATCAATATGCAGGCGAGATAAACCAGTACAAATGCACCGCCACCATATTCACCCGTGATGTAGGGAAATTTCCAAATGTTGCCAAGGCCGACGGCTGAGCCTGTGGCGGCAAGTATAAATGTCCAGCGCGATTTCCATGTCACGCCCTCGGGGGCCGAAAGGGCTTTACTCATATTATTTTTTCCGTCGCGGGAAGGCTTTTTTGGGAATTGTAGCGGCAAATGGTACTTCGGCCCAAGGTTTGGCCAGTGCGGTGGTCGAGTAAACACTGGCAATATGTCGTAGATGCCGATGAGTTGTGCGTATCTCGGCGCTGCTGGTGTATACTGCGCGCCCAAATTTATCCGACGACGACCTCGCCCATGATTGATAAGCTGCGCAATATTGCCATCATCGCCCACGTTGACCACGGTAAAACGACCCTGGTTGATAAACTGCTGAGTCAGTCGGGTACGCTCGACCGCCGCAACCAAGACACCGAGCGTGTTATGGACTCCAATGATCAGGAGAAAGAGCGCGGCATTACCATCCTAGCTAAGAACACCGCGATCCGCTGGAACGACTACCGCATTAACATTGTGGACACCCCAGGGCACGCCGACTTTGGCGGTGAAGTAGAGCGGGTGTTGTCGATGGTTGATTGTGTACTGCTGTTGGTAGACGCCGTAGACGGCCCTATGCCGCAGACACGCTTCGTTACACAAAAAGCGTTCGAGCGCGGTCTCAAGCCCATTGTCGTCGTCAATAAAGTCGACCGCCCGGGCTCTCGCCCTGACTGGGTAATTGACCAAGTCTTTGACCTGTTCGACCGCCTGGGTGCGACCGACGAACAGCTTGATTTCCCCATCATTTACGCATCTGCCTTGAACGGTATTGCCGGCCCAGAGGCCGACGAGCTGGCGGAGGATATGACGCCGCTGTTTGAGATGATCGTGGATAAAGTGCCTTCGCCAGATGTCGATGTTGACGGTCCGCTGCAAATGCAAATTTCAGCGCTGGACTACAACAGCTATGTCGGCGTTATCGGTGTTGGCCGCATCACGCGCGGTACCATGAAGCCCAATGAGCAGGTTGTGGTTGTTGGCGCCGATGGTAAGCAGCGCAAAGGGCGTGTGCTCACGGTGATGGGTTATCACGGTCTGGAGCGTGTTGAAGTCGAGCAAGCACAAGCCGGCGATATTGTATGTATCACCGGTATCGAAGGCTTAAATATTTCCGATACCATCTGTTCGCCCAGTCAGCCGGAAGCGTTGCCAGCGCTGACCGTTGACGAGCCCACAGTCAGTATGACCTTCCAGGTTAACGATTCACCGTTTGCCGGTTTGGAAGGCAAGTTTGTTACCTCGCGTAATATCAACGACCGTCTCCAGCAAGAGCTGATCCACAATGTGGCGCTGCGGGTTGAGCAGGGCGACAGCCCCGACAAATTCAAAGTGTCCGGTCGCGGTGAGCTGCACTTGTCGGTATTGATTGAAACCATGCGTCGCGAGGGTTTTGAGCTGGGTGTGTCACGTCCTGAAGTTGTTCAGCGAGAAATTGACGGTGTTCTGCAAGAGCCCTACGAGCAGGTCGTTATCGACGTTGAAGATCAGCACCAAGGTGCCGTCATGGAAGAGTTGGGGCTGCGCAAGGCAGAGCTGACCAACATGGAGCCCGACGGCAAAGGTCGCGTTAAGCTTGAGTTTATTGCGCCTGCGCGTGGCCTGATCGGCTTCCGCGGTCAATTCCTGACGCTGACCTCGGGCAGCGGCATTATGACCACAGTCTTCGACCACTACGGTGAAGTGAAAGGCGGTGAGATGGCCAAACGCCAAAACGGCGTATTGGTCTCGATGGTGAAGGGCAAAACCCTTGCCTACGGTCTGTTTAACCTGCAGGATCGCGGTCGCTTGTTCCTCGGCCACGCTGAGGAAATTTACGAAGGGCAGATTATCGGTTTGCACAGCCGCAGCAACGACCTGGTGGTGAATGCGACCAAGGCCAAGCAGCTGACTAACGTTCGCGCTTCTGGCACCGATGATGCGCTGACGCTGACGCCGCCGGTACGTCATACCCTTGAGCAAGCGCTCGAGTTCATTGAAGACGACGAGTTGGTGGAAGTGACGCCGAAGAGCATTCGCCTGCGTAAAAAGCTGCTAACGGAAAACGAGCGCAAACGCGCGGCAAAATAATTTGCCTGGGGCGAGGGCGGGCAAGCCGTCCCTCGCTGCGCTACACTGAAGGTCTCCGCTGTTAATCGACCTCAGGTGCGCTGAATGTTGGCACTTTATCCCGATATCAAACCTTATCAACGTCATCGTCTGGCTGTTCAAGCCCCCCACGTTCTCTATGTAGAAGAATCTGGTAACCCGGACGGTATCCCCGTGCTATTTGTGCACGGCGGTCCCGGTGCGGGTTGCAGCCCCAAGGCGCGCTGCTTTTTCGACCCAGAAATCTACCGCATTATTTTGTTTGACCAGCGCGGCTGTGGCCAATCCGAGCCCCATGCCTGTTTGGACAACAATACGACGCAAGCGCTGATCGAAGACATGGAAGCTATTCGAGAGTATTTGGGTGTACATCACTGGGTGCTGTTTGGTGGCTCCTGGGGATCCACGCTCAGTATTGCCTATGCACAACGTCACCCGAGCCGCGTGCTGGCGATGATATTGCGCGGTATATTTTTGTGCCGTCCTCAGGAGCTTCAGTGGTTTTACGAGGAGGGAGGCGCGAGCCGCGTTTTTCCCGATTACTGGCAGGAGTTTGATGAGGCTGCCCATCGCCAGCCCGGTGAGAGCTGGATCGAGGCTTATCACCGGCAGTTGCACGGCAGTAATGAACTGGCGCGGATGTCCGCCGCAAAGGCTTGGTGCCACTGGGAGGGGCGCTGCTCAACGCTGCGCCCTAACCACGATGTTGAGTCGCATTTGCTGGACGCTCACACCGCCGTGGCGATGGCGCATATCGAGAATCACTTTTTCCGCAGTGACCCGTACCTGTTGAATCAGCAAATCCTGGATAATATGTCGGCGCTGGCAGATATTCCCGGGGTTATTGTCCACGGTCGTTACGATATGATCTGCCCGCTAGACAATGCGATGACGCTATCGCAATACTGGCCAGCCGCCGAGTTGTTCGTGGTTCGCGATGCCGGGCATTCCGCTTTTGAGCCGAGCATGAGTGATGCCCTGGTTAAGGCAACAGATGAGATTGCCGAGGTGCTGGTACGGCAGTTTTCGGGCGAGGGCGCATAATACTGCACCACGGATTTACGTATAGAGAATTGAATGAAAGCACTACTTCAACGGGTTCGCCACGCGAAGGTCGAGGTTGATCAGCGCTGCGTTGGTGAAATTAGTCAGGGAATATTGTTGTTTCTTGGGCTGGAAAAACACGACAGTGAAACCGAGCTGGAAAAGTTATTGGAAAGGGTGCTGAATTACCGCATTTTTTCCGATGAGCAGGGGCGTATGAATTTGTCGCTGCGCGACATTGAAGGCGGGCTGTTGGTGGTTTCCCAGTTTACCCTCGCGGCACAAACCAGTAAGGGGCGGCGCCCCGGATTTTCAACGGCCGCCGAACCCGAGCGCGCCCGCCAGCTTTACGATCATGCCCTGGCGTGGCTTTCTCCTCGTCAGGCAAAACTGGCAAGCGGAGAATTTGGCGCGGATATGCAGATCTCTCTGCTCAATGACGGGCCGGTGACTTTTCTACTGGAATCGTAACGTTATCCCACTCCCGACAGATTTATGGCGACGCGGTTCCCGCGTGTTTGCCGTTTTTTGCGCCTGTGTCAACTTCTTCACAAAGCCGGTTTTTTCGGTGAACTCAGTAATATGAGCTCGTCTAAAAGGCATCTATTGGCAAAAAAAGGATGTCTTATGAAGCGCATTACATCGACTCTAATGGTTCCCGCTGGCTTTCTTGCACTGGCGGTCAGCTCACCACTGATGGCAAAGGAATTTAGCTACAGTTATGCGGAATTAGGGGTGGCTGATATTGAGGTGGATGATCGCGATGGCGACTACCTTTATGGAGGCGGCTCGCTGGCCTTGGATCGCAATGTATTTATTCGCGCGTCAGTGGGTAATCTGGATTTTGATCCCGGTGAGGCCGATGTGGTGAGCCTCGGTGTGGGCCATCCGATGCGGATATCTGAGCGCAGCGACTTAGTATTGGCGCTGGACTACAGCTATACCGATCCCGACCGGGGTGACAACGACATCGATACTTTGGCAGCGAGTGTGCAATCACGCACCTGGCTGACCAATAATATAGAGGGTAATCTCAGTGCGGGTTATGCCCACGCAGACTACGATAAGGGTGACGATAGCGGCGCTGTGCTTGGTGCTGGTGTGCGACTCTACGTGACGCCGCTGGTCTCTGTGGCAGCGGAGCTGAATCGCAGCTTTGTTGGCGACCTGGATACAGACAGCTTTGGCATTAGTGGCCGCGTGCAGTTTTAACTGCGGCGGCAG
Source organism: Spongiibacter sp. C9W (assembly GCF_057370015.1). Classification (NCBI taxonomy): domain Bacteria; kingdom Pseudomonadati; phylum Pseudomonadota; class Gammaproteobacteria; order Cellvibrionales; family Spongiibacteraceae; genus Spongiibacter; species Spongiibacter sp. C9W. The sequence goes on along the minus strand of NZ_CM170672.1, from coordinate 1,797,292 downwards.
CAAAAAAACGGCGCAGGGAGCGCCGTTTTTTTTGCACGCTTCAGAGGGTTTTTGGGCTCAGTCGTTTAGCAAAAAACTGGCTGATGTCATGGGCGATAAAAAACAGGATTGGCACTAAAAATAATGTGACCGCCGTGGCAAATAATATGCCGAAGCCAACGGAGGTGGCCATTGGTTTGATGAATTGCGCCTGTATCGAGGTTTCCAGCTGAATGGGCAGTAGCCCCAAAAAAGTGGTTAGTGAGGTCAGTATCACCGCGCGAAAGCGCATCTGTCCGGCTTCGACCACGGCTTTGAGTTTTTCTTCTCCCTCGGAAACCTTCTGGTTGATGAAGTCCACCAGAACCAGCGAGTCATTCACCACCACCCCGGCGAGCGCAACCACACCGATAATAGATAGCATGCTCAGATCATTGCCGGTGAGCCAGTGTCCAATAATGGCGCCTGCCACTGAAAAGGGAATTGCCGACATGATATACAGCGGCTGGATATAGGACTTCAGCGGAATGGCCAGTGCGGCAAAAATCAGCAGTAATACCAGCGACCCCATCACCTGCAGTTCGCGGGTGTCTTTTTGCTGCTCTTCCACCTGGCCGGTGTAGTAATAGCTAACCGCAGGGAATTGTTTCAGTAGTGTGGGCATCACGTCCCGGTCGAGCTTGGCGACCACCGCATCGGGTTCAATGGTGGCTTTGTCGATGCCCGTTTGGATATTGACCACGCGCTTTCTGTCGACCCGTTTGATGCTGGAAATGCCGGAGGAATATTGCGCTTCGGCCACTTCACTGAAGGGTACCCGCTCACCACTAGGCAGCTTGATCCACAATTGTTCCAGGGTTTCCAGCGTGTTGCGCTCGGCGAGTGGCAATCTCGCGTAGACTCGCACTTCGTGACGGCCGCGTTGGAAACGCTGAATTTCAGCGCCAAAGAAGGCTTGGCGCACTTGGCGGGCAATTTCAGCCTGGCCGAGGCCCAGCAATTCGCCGGCGGGTTTAATGCGAATATCCACCTCCGGTGCGCCGGCGCCAAAGGTATCGCGGATATCGAATACGCCGCTTATTTGCTGAAGCTCCGCTTTGAGCCACTGTGCGGCGCGCTGCAGTTCAGCGAGGTCGTCAGACTCTAACGCGACGTCGAGGTCGACGCCTTCGCCCGGGCCCGCTTTCGCATCGAAGCTCAGCTGTTTAATACCGGGGAGCGGGCCGATCGCTTCTCGCCACCACTGGGCGAGAATAACGGAATCGATTTGCCGTTGTTCCGAGGGGACGAGGGACGCCCAAATTCTTGCCTGGTCGTCGGAGCTGCTCAGGGTTTCAATATTGCTAATGGCGTCGACATCTTCACCAGTACGTTCGCGGTAGCGCTCATTGACGGTCGTGGCCGCCGCCTCGATTTTCAGTGCGTAGTCATGAGTGAGCTGGTAGGGCGCGCTGGGCGGCAGCCGCAGGCTAATTACGATCTGGTCAGAGGGAACATCGGGGAAGAACACCATGCGGACAATGCCAGCGGGTACCAGGCTGAGAACGACAATAAAGCCGGCCACAAATACGGCGAGACTGACATAGCGATACGCAAGCAAGGTTTGCAATGCTGGGCGATAAATATTGTACACAAACGCTTTTAGCTGGCGGTCAAAGCCGTTTTGCAGGGCGGCGATGGGGCCGGTGGATTTTTTATCTAGTTTGATATGACGAAGGTGGGCGGGCAGGATCAGCTTGGTTTCTATCAGAGAAAAGATCAGGCAGAAGATCACGACCACCGCGATATTGGAGCCAAAGCGGCCGATGTGCGAGGTCATTGTCAGCATCGGGGTGAAGGCGATAATAGTCGTAAGCACGCCAAAAATTGTCGCTGTCGAGACGCGTTTTACCCCGTGAATAATGCTGTCTAAGCCTTGTTGTTCTCTCTCCAGGTAGCTGTAGGCACTCTCGCCGGTAACAATGGCATCGTCCACCACAATGCCCAGCACCAGCAAAAAGCCGAATAGCGACATCAGGTTTATCGAGTAGTCGAAAAAGCCAAGGTTCATCACCATCATGGCGCCAAGAAAGCTGAATGGCACGCCGATTAACACCCAAAATGCCATGCTCAGGCGTAAAAATAGCGCCAGTGCTAATAGAACTAAAATGCCCCCTTGCAGCGCATTTTTGAGTAGTAGGTCGATTCGGCCTTTGAGGATACGCGAGTTATCGAACCAGACATTGAGGCTGACGCCATCGGGTAATTCCAGTTGCTTCTGGGCGGCGTAGTCTTTGACTAACTGGCTGACATCGAGGGTGCTCTGGCGGCCGACGGTGAAAATTGTGAGCCGCGCGCCGTTGGCGCCATTCAGGCGGCTGAGAATAGGCTGCTCACTGAAACCATCGCGCACATTGGCAATATCGCCTACCAGCAAGCGGGTGCCGTCCGGGCGGGTGAGTAGCGGAATGCGGCGATACTCATCGCCACTGTAAGCCTGACCTTGTGAGCGAAGAGTAATCGTACCGCTGTCGGTGCGAACATTGCCGCCGGGTAAGTTTTCGGATCGACTGCGAATGAGCGTTACCACTTGGTCGAAGCTCAGGCCGTACTGGCGAAGTGTGCTGTCGGAGAGCTCGATGGCCACCTCGTAATCGCGCACACCGACGAGTTCAATCTGGGTAATCTCGCCGGTGGCCAGCAGGTCGTCGCGCACGTCGTCAGCAAGGGCTTTGAGTTGATGCTCGCTAAGCTTTTCGCCAGCGATACTCAGGTTGATGGTGTGATTCTTGGCCAGTATTTCTTCAATGATGGGTTTTTCGGCATTGGCGGGAAACGAAGCGATGGCGTTAACGCGGGAGGTGACATCGTTGAGTACCGGCGCCATATCGGTCTTGGGCTGCATTTGCACTAGCACTGTGGCGACATTCTCATTGGCTTCGGCAATGATGTCGTCGACGTCTTCCATATCCTGCAGGGCTTCTTCAATTTTGATCAGAATGCCTTCCTCTACCTCGCTGGGTGAGCTGCCAGGGTAGGGAACAGTGATGCGGATCATCTCCAGTGGGATCGTGGGGAAGACCTCTTTGCGCAAATCTAGCAGGGAGACCAGCCCGGCGAGCATCACCACGGCCATTAACAGATTGGCAGCGACGGGATTGCGGGCCATCCAGCCAATGGCGCCACTGCGGCGATCATAGGGCGTCATAGCGACTCGACTCTAACTTTCATGCCCTCGGTCATAATGTCTAGGCGGCTGAGTACCAGCTGGTCGCCGACGTTTATGTCTCCTCTTACCACGGCGTCTTGGGCATTTTTTTGCAGTAGGGTTACCGTCACGCTCTGCAATTGCTGCTGTGGGTCGAGGCGGTAAACGAAGCGGTTTTCAAAAACCGCGCTCGCGGGAATGCGAAAGGCGTCGTCAAATTCAACGCCGTGAATGTCGGCGCGAACAAACTGACCGATGCGCAACGCCGGCTTGGTCGCGTAGGGGGCGTCCAGCACTGCCACGGCATAGGCGACCCGAGTCGCGTCGTCCAATTGTTGATTGAGGCGACCGAGGCGCGCTTGCCAGCGACCGATTTGTTGGTCGATGGCATGGAGCGTAACGCTGACGCCATCGACTGCCTCCAGCATCTCTAACTCGGCGTGGCTAATCGGCAGGGGAATCTCTACTTGGTCGACCGCTTCAAAGCTGGCGAGGACGCTGCCGGGAGCCACATACTGCCCGAGAGCCACTTGTTTGATACTGACCAGCGCTTCCATCGGCAGTGAGATTTCTGTTCGCGAAAGGTCGACATTAGCCTTGCGGATTTGCGCTTTGGCGGCGGCAATCTGGGCTCGCGCCCGTCGAATTTGTGGGTGGCGTGGGTTGCGGGTTTCAAAGCGGCTGCGGGTGTCCGCCAGGGCTAATTCGGCATCGCGCAGGGCGAGTAGCGCCTGGGCTTCTGCCAGTTTGTATTGGCTGCGGTCTACTCTGGCGATGGGGGTATCGGCAGCGATAATGGCACCGACCTCCAGCGCAGGGTTCACCCAGGTGACTCTGCCGGCGACGTCACTGGTTAATTGCAAGGTGGTTTTTGCTCTCACCGTGCCGTGCGAGCCCAGGGTCATCGCGGCCCCTTGGCGCTCGATGGTGTGCACCTGCACAAGCGGTTGCTCGTCCACGCGGGGTTGGGATGCAAGCTCTGGCCGGCTGCTGATAAGCACCTTGGCCAGCAGCAGTGCGCCGATAACGATTAACGGTGGTAGTACGAACTTGAGGCGTTTTCTTAACACGGTAATCGCGATCCCTGAAATTGCTGCCTATAAAGGTGTTATTCCCAGCCAGAGTTAATTTGAGGTGGCAGGGCTGTTGTTGCCGCCATCGCGCTGTTGGAAGCGCTGTTTCTTTCTATACGGGAATACGTCGGCGACATAACCGTTGCGAATCTTGTCCTGCAGCTCGCGCCAGTAATCGGGGTCGTAGAGGTCGCTGTGCAATTCGTCAAATACCTTCTTGGCGCGCTGATTCCCCGAGAAGAACAGGCGAAACTCTTCCGGGAACACATCCTCGGGTTTGACCTCATACCAGGGGTGAGTGGCCATGGCCTGCTCCTCTGTTTTGGGCTCTGGCAGGCGGCGGAAGTTACAGTCGGTCAGCGGACAAATTTCGTCGTAGTCATAGAACACCACACGTCCGTGACGGGTAACGCCAAAGTTTTTAAGCAGCATATCGCCGGGGAAAATATTCCCCGCTGCGAGTTGTTTAATGGCGCTGCCGTATTCGTCCATTACGCTGTAAAGCTGCTCTTCGTTGCAGTCTTTCAGGTAGAGGTTGAGAGGAATCATTTTCCGCTCAATATAGACGTGCTTGAGTATCAACACATTGCCGTGCTCCTCGACCAGCGAGGGAGCCTCTTTGTAGAGCTCGGCCATGAGCTCGTCGGAGAAACGGCGGCGGTCAAAGGCCAGGTTGTTAAACTCCTGGGTGTCGGCCATGCGGCCGCCGCGGTCCCAGCGTTTTACCAGGCTGTAGCATTTCCTAACGTGTTCCCGGCTCATCTCTTTAGGAGGCGTGAACTTGTCTTTGATCACTTTGTACACGTACCCGAAGTCCGGCCGGGTGAATACCAGCATCACCATGCCCTTGATCCCGGGGGCGATCACGTAGGGATCTTCGCTGTTTAACGTATCGTTGACGGCAAAGCGGTAAAACTCGGTTTTACCGTGCTTTTGCATACCGATTGCGTTGTAGAGCTCGAATACCTCTTTGTGCGGCATGAGGCGTCGTAAAAATGCCACGTATTCCGAAGGAATCGAGGCGTCAACCATAAAGTAGCTGCGGCTGAAGCTGAAAAGAATTGAGAGGTCGTCAGGCTCGTGCAACAGGGTGTCGACGAAGAGCGAACCGTCATCGGAGTGCAGGATCGGCAGCACGAAGGGCTTGCTGAAATTGCCGCTGTAGGCGCGCCCAACCAAATACGCCGCTTTGTTGCGAAAGAATAGTGACTCCAGGGTCTCGACCCAAATCTCTCCAGTACCTTCGGGGATGCGGGGCACCAGGTCTTGGTTGACGACATTCATGACAAATTGAATGTCGCGCTGCTGGTCTTCCCAGGGAATATTGAACTCACAGTCGTCTAACATTTGTCTGACGATGGCGGCACCATTGTCGCCGTTGAACTTGTAGCGCCGGAGAATAGAGTCGCTATCGATTGGGCCTCGGTGTCCTGCCGGCGTGGTGGCAAAGGTGTGTTGATCCCGAATTTTTTCGTGCTCGAAGACGTAGCAGTAAATGGAGTTAAAGAAGGATTGTGCAATCTCGTAATTGTCGTGATTCTGAATTAGCTCGGCGTATTCTTGCTTGGCAACTTCCCAGTGCTCGCGGTCCTGCACGCTGCCGCCGGTAATGGTGTGGGCGGCTTCGGCGACAATGACCCGTTTTTGCTTCCAGAGGTTGAGGCGCGCGCGCATCGCCTCTTGAGAGCCGTGCCAATCGGCGGCTTCAAAACGGGCTTGGGCGCCGAGGGTGATATTTTTAAATTCGGCGAAAAACGCATCGAAGCCATTGAGAATGGCCATCGCGAGTCGGCGGGTAACAGCGGTCATTGCTGGTAGTGTCCTGTCACGTGGGAGGGTATAGCTGAGAGTCTGCCCGACTTTCGCAGAAAAGCGAAGTCGGGCAGTGGGGGGCTGCGATGTTTGCGCTTACAGGAAGCAGTCCGCCATTACTTCACGGGCTTCAGCCTGCTGGCAGTTGAGAATCATTGTGCCGACTTCGCCGCGTTGATTCGCTGCTTTCCAATCTTGGGCGCGCTCGCGAATGCGGGCTTCTGGGCCAACCAGCGCGACCTCGTCGACAAGTTCGTTGGGCACCGCTTCGCGGGCTTCATCCTTCTTACCGGCCAGGTAGAGGTCCTGCACTTTTTCTGCCGCGTCGCCGTAGCCCATGCGGGTGGCGTAGTCAGTGTAGAAGTTCTTGCCCTTGGCGCCCATACCGCCAATATATAGCGCGAGGAAGTCTTTAATGAAGTGGCGACAGCCATCGAGGTTGTCATCCATGATAACGCCGACAAATGGAGCAACATCGAAGTCGGCTTTACTGCGGCCACTCTTCTCAAGGCCCTTGTTGATCGCCGGCTCAAGCACCGAATACTTGTCTGGGCTCATCCACACCGGGAATACGCCGTCGGCGACTTCGGCCGAGGCGGCTACCCCGGCGGGAGTGATGGACGCCGTGTAAATGGGGATGCTTGGGTCGCCGTGCAAAATTGACTTAAGCGCTTTGCCCAGGCCGGTGGTGCCTTCGCCTTTGTTGGGAATCTGGTACATCTTGCCGTCAAATTCCAGCGGGCCTTTGCGCTCGAAAATCTGCTTCATAATTTTGATGTACTCGCGGGTGCGGGTGACGGGCTTGCCGTAGGGCACGCCGTGCCAGCCTTCCACCACCTGCGGTCCCGATGCACCCAGGCCGACGATAAAGCGGCCATCGGACAGGGCGTCCAGACTCATTGCCGTCATCGCCGCCATGGCGGGGCTGCGAGCAGGCATCTGCATAATGGCAGTACCCACCTTAATTTTTTCGGTTTGTGCAAGTATCCAGGCGGCCGGGCTAACGGCATCAGAACCATAGGCTTCAGCTGTCCACACTGAGTCGAAGCCCAGGGCTTCGGCGTGTTTAATGTCATCCATTGGCAGCGTTAATTTCGCGCCCGAGTAGCCCAGTAGTAGTCCCAGTTTCATTGCTGTTCCCCTTATTATTTTAGCGGGGCCCTGCGCCCCCTCGAATCGGTTAGCTTACCAGCGCTTTGCTGGAGAAGATAACGCCGGTTTCATCGGCATAGGCGTAGTCGCCCGGTGCGATATCGATAGCGCCAAAGTGTAGGGCGACATTGAGTTGGCCCTCGTTGCGCTTCTCGGTTTTACGCGGCACGCTGCCCAGTGCCAATATGCCTAGCTCCATCGGGGCGATCTCTTCCACATCGCGCAGATAGCCGTAGATGATAATACCGCTCCAACCATTTTTAACCGCGGCGCCAGCAAGGTTGTCGCCAAGCAGTGAACGTCGCACTGAGCCGCCGCCATCAACGACTAATACGCGGCCTTCGCCAGGCTGTTTAACTTGCTCGGCAACCAAGGAGTTGTCTTCAAAGCACTTAATGGTGACAACTTGGCCGCCGAAATTGTGAGTCGCGCCGTAGTGGCGCAGCGGCAGTTCAAGAACGCGTACGTCGTCGCCGAATTCGTCGCAGAGATCGGGTGTAGAGATGGGCATGATTTTCCTCCGGGGGCTCAACGCGGCAGTGTTGGCGCTGAGCATAAAATAAATGATTCGGGTTAGGGCTTAGTCTGTGACTACAGCGAGGCACGATGCACTAATATCTGCATCGTAATAGGCCATGCCCAATTTATTTAGGTACTCCAAGCGATCGGCTTTCATTAGGTCTATTTCGGGCGCGTCGAAATTATTAGCTTGGTAAATACCTGCCAGATAAGCCATAAATTGCTCGCCCTCTTCGACTAATAATAAGCTGGCGGCGCCTACATCGGGTTTCACTTTGGCGTTCAGTTCTTCAGGAAGTGTTACCGCAAGTACAACTGGCTGCTCCTCGCCCTGAAACCTTACGCGGCGATTTCTCACGGTTTGCTCGGCCCAGTAAAAAGCCAATTCCTTGCTCTGGGTTAAGAAGACCGGTTCGATAGATTCGGAATAGCTATTGCCGATAGTGGCCATGGTTTCTTTGGCCGCTTGCTTCAGTGCCTTGTCGCCAGAGCGTTTTAAGCCCTGCTCCATGATGGCGTCAACCAGCGCCGAAGAGGTGCCGTGATACCACGTGCTGCTGGTGGTAAAGCCCTGTTCGCTTAATAAAGCCCTGGCATCTTTAAGAAAATCTGGTGCGTCAGTCATAGTAGAAGTTACACAGTCGGTTTGAGTTGGAAAGCATGTAGAAGTTTAGGGAAGCTTTGCACAGCTTAGCAATATCTCTGCGGGCCCTAAAAGGTCTGCGATTATCTTATTTAGCTAATTCTGCCCACAAAAAAGGCGACGCCTTTTTTAAGGTGTCGCCTTTCGATTCGCAAGTGCGCTGTGCCCCGCGTGTTGCTAATTGCCGGGCACGTCGCCTAACGCGTGTTCAGATTTAGCTGAACTGGTTAGAGGTGTTTTTCGCACCACCTGCTTTCAGTGCCATTTCACCTGCGTAGTACTCTTTGTGATCGTCGCCCAGGTCAGAACCGGCCATGTTTTGGTGCTTAACACAGGCGATACCCTGACGGATCTCTTTACGCTGAACGCCTTCAACGTAACCCAGCATTGCTTTGTCACCGAAGTACTCTTTCGCCAGGTTGTCTACAGACAGTGCTGTAGTGTGGTAAGTCGGCAGAGTGATCAGGTGGTGGAATACGTTCGCTTCACGGGCAGTGTCTGCCTGGAAGGTGCGTACACGTGCATCAGCTGCAGCAGACAGTTCAGAGTCGTCGTACTCAGCAGACATCAGGTTGTCACGGTCGTAAGCAGAAACGTCTTTACCTTCAGCCGCCCATGCATCGTAAGTCTGCTGACGGAAGTTCAGTGTCCAGTTGAACGAAGGCGAGTTGTTGTAAACCAGTTTCGCATCGGGGTGAACCTTGCGAATCTCGTCCATCATGCCTTTGATTTCGTGAACAGTCGGTACTGCAGTTTCGATCCACAGCAGGTCAGCGCCAGCGTTGATCGCTTCGATGCAGTCAAATACGCAACGCTCGTGGCCAGTGCCCTGACGGAACTGGTACAGACCTGAAGGCAGGCGCTTAGGACGAACCAGCTTGCCGTTGCGGCTGATCAGTACATCGCCTTCAGCAGTGTCTTCTGGAGCAACTTCTTCACAATCCAGGAAGGAGTTGTAAATGTCACCTTGGTCGCCTGGCTCGCGAACAACAGCGATTTCTTTAGTCAGGCCAGCACCTTCAGAGTCAGTACGTGCAACGATAACACCGTCATCAACACCCAGCTCAAGGAAGGCGTAACGCAGCGCGCGCAGCTTAGCGTGGAAGTCAGCGTGGGGTACGGTTACTTTACCGTCCTGGTGACCACACTGCTTCTCATCGGCAACCTGGTTTTCGATCTGCAGGCAGCATGCACCGGCTTCGATCATTTGCTTGGCCATCAGGTAAGTCGCTTCAGCGTTACCAAAACCGGCATCGATGTCAGCAACGATGGGTACAACGTGAGTTTCGTGGTTGTCGATTTTGCTTTGGATTTCAGCTTCTTTAGCGCTGTCGCCAGCTTCGCGTGCTGCGTCCAGCTCGCGGAACAAGCCACCCAGCTCACGTGCGTCAGCTTGGCGCAGGAAGGTGTACAGCTCTCTTACCAGGTCGGCAACAACGGTCTTCTCGTGCATAGACTGGTCAGGCAGAGGACCAAAGCTAGAGCGCAGTGCAGCAACCATCCAGCCAGACAGGTAGAGGTAGCGGCGCTCAGTTGAGCCGAAGTGCTTTTTGATAGAGATCAGCTTTTGCTGACCAACAAAACCGTGCCAGCAGCCCAGAGACTGAGTGTACTTGGTTTTGTCTTTGTCGAACTCGGCCATGTCGCGACGCATGATGCCAGCGGTGTACTTGGCAATGTCCAGGCCGGTTTTGAATTTGTTCTGAGCACGCATGCGCGCGGCAGATTCGGGGTTGATAGCATCCCATGGGCTACCGGCTTGCTCTTTAAGTCCGGCGATGGATTGGATGTCTGCTTCTAACGATGACATATGCGGTCCCTTTTCATTGCGGTGGGTGGTTTAACGCAGGCTAGTGTACTCGCGACCTATAAATTTTTCTAATTTATAGATTCTATATTCGGTATTTTCGCGAGGAATGTTGCTGGGGTGTTGTGCTGCTTCGCTTGCATAAGCAATTTCTATTTTAATAAATTGCTGCGGGGCCCGCTGGTTATCCACCATTTAATAAATGAATAACAAGCATAATGTGGATATATTTGTGAAATCATTGGCGGCTAGCTAGGATGTCCTCCTAAGCCGTTATCTCTGATTTGCATGTGTTAGCTGTTAACATTCATGCTTCTTATATAAAGGGCGGTTTACAGACTCACCGACGCTAGAAGGAGTGGCAGATGTCAGCGCAGCAAATCAACCGGGTAGAACACAGTGGTCTTCAGATTGCCGAGGTCTTGTACCGTCTGGTGAATGAGCAGGTTGCCCCGGGTACCGGCATCGAGCCCGACGCGTTCTGGTCTGCACTGGCCGCGATTGTCGCTGATCTGGCGCCAAAGAACAAAGCTCTGTTGGCCAAGCGGGACGAGATTCAGGCCAAGATCGACGATTACCACCGCGCCAACCCGGGTAAGCCGGATATGGCGGCGTATAAAGCGTTCCTGGAAGAGCTAGGTTATCTGCTGCCCGAGCCCGCTGATTTTACCATTACCACCGAAAACGTCGATCAAGAAATCGCCGAACTGGCTGGCCCTCAGCTGGTAGTGCCGGTGATGAATGCCCGGTTTGGTCTGAACGCTGCCAATGCCCGCTGGGGTAGCCTGTACGACGCTCTGTACGGCACCGATGTGATTTCTGAAGAGGGTGGTGCCGAGCGCGCTGGCGCTTACAACCCGGTTCGCGGTGATAAGGTTGTCGCTTATGCCAAGGCCTTCCTCGACAAGCATGTTGCTCTGGCTGAAGGCAGTCACGCCGATGCCACGGCATACAAAGTAGAAAATGGCAGTCTGGTAGTTAGCCTGGCGAATGGCGCCAATACCGGTCTGCAAGCGCCGGAGAAATTTGCCGGTTATATCGGCGATGCCGCTGCGCCCAGCAATATCCTGTTGGTTAACAACGGCCTGCATATTGATATTCAGATTGACGGCAGCCACCCGATTGGCAAAACCGATGCCGCTCAGGTGAAAGATGTTTGCCTGGAATCTGCCCTGACCACCATCCAGGACTGTGAAGACTCGGTTGCCGCGGTAGACGCTGAAGACAAGTGCGTGGCCTACAGCAACTGGCTCGGCCTGATGAAGGGCAACCTCAGCGAAACCTTTAGCAAAGGTGGCAAAGAGCAGACTCGTCGCATGGCTGAAGACCGCTTGTTCACAGCGCCCAACGGCGGTGAAAAAGTGCTGCACGGCCGCAGCCTGCTGCTGGTGCGCAACGTCGGTCACCTGATGACCAATAACGCGATTATCGACGCACAGGGTAACGAAATCCCTGAAGGCATTATGGATGCCATGGTTACCGTACTGGCGGCGATGCACGACTTGAAAAAGACCGGTAGCCTGAGCAACTCACGCACCGGCAGTGTTTACATCGTTAAGCCGAAAATGCACGGCCCCGAAGAAGTGGCCTTTGCCGCCGAGCTGTTTGGCCGCGTTGAGGACGCTCTCGGTCTGGCTCGCAATACCCTGAAAATAGGTATTATGGATGAGGAGCGCCGTACCACGGTTAACCTTAAAGCCTGTATTGCTGCCGCCAGTGAGCGCGTGATCTTTATCAATACCGGCTTTCTGGATCGCACCGGCGATGAAATCCACACCAGCATGGAAGCCGGCGCTTTTGTCCGCAAGGCTGACATGAAGCAACAGGCTTGGATCAAGGCCTACGAAGACTGGAACGTGGATATCGGTCTGTCCTGCGGCCTCAGTGGCAAGGCGCAAATCGGTAAGGGCATGTGGGCCATGCCAGACGAAATGGCGCAGATGATGGAGGCCAAAATCGGTCACCCCAAAGCCGGTGCCAACTGTGCCTGGGTACCGTCGCCCACGGCAGCCACCCTGCACGTAATGCACTACCATGAAGTGAATGTGCGCAGCCAGCAAGAGCAGTTGGCGGATCGTCAGCGCGCCGCTTTGGAAGATATTTTGACCATCCCAGTCGCCGAAAACACCGACTGGAGCGCTGAAGAGATTCAGAACGAGCTGGATAACAATGCCCAGGGTATTCTCGGCTATGTTGTTCGCTGGATCGACCAGGGCGTGGGCTGCTCTAAAGTTCCAGACATCAACGATGTGGGTCTGATGGAAGACCGCGCGACACTGCGCATTTCCAGTCAGCACATCGCCAACTGGTTGCGCCACGGCATCTGCAGCGAAGAGCAGGTAATGGAAACGATGCAGCGGATGGCGGCGGTTGTTGATCGCCAGAATGCCGGCGATGCAAGCTACCGCAATATGGCGCCGAACTTTGACGATAGTGTGGCTTTCCAGGCTGCTTGTGAGCTGGTTTTTGAAGGTGTCAAACAGCCCAGTGGCTACACAGAACCAGTATTGCACCGCCGCCGTATTGAATACAAAGCGAAGCACGGCGCTTAAGGACTCCGGTCCACAACGATTTCCTGTCAGTGAGGCTTGGCCCGGTTCTACCGGGCCTTTTTTTTGCCTGCTTTCTATGTGCTTTGCTGGCGAAGTGGCGAAAAACTGCCCATAATCACCCCGTATTATATTGAGTAGCGGAGTCATCAGTCTCATGAATTTGTCGCGTATCGACCTGAACCTGCTGGTTTACCTGGACGTGCTTCTGCGCGAGAAAAATGTCACGCGAGCGGCGGAGCAATTGGGAATTACCCAGCCAGCCCTGAGTAACGGTTTGCGGCGCTTGCGTGACCTGTTTAATGACCCGCTTTTAGTGCGTACCAGTGAGGGGATGACGCCGACAGAGCGCGCGCTGGAGCTGCAACCGCAGGTAAGGAATATTCTGTCCTCAGTAGAACAGGCGGTGCTGCCCGTATCAGACTTTGAAGTGACTGAGAGCACGCGGGTGTTCCGGGTTATGGCCAGTGACTACGCCGAATCGACCTTGTTGACGAGGCTCTTGTTCAAGCTCCGTGACGAGGCACCTAATATTACACTGGATATCCTGACGCCCTCCGATGTGACCTTCCAGGACCTTGAGCAAGGCAAGATCGATATGGCGGTCAACCGTTTCGACCGTTTGCCGCAATCCTTCCATCAGGCTACCGTCTGGCGCGACAGTTTTTCCTGCCTGATGAGCAGCGAGAATAAGGCGCTGGAGAATTTTGATATGGATGCCTTTCTTGCTGCGCCGCATATCTGGGTAAGCAAGACCGGTATGGGGGTTGGCCGTGGCATGAGCCACAGAGATAGTCAGCGCTTGGGCTGGGTGGATGAGGCACTTGCCGAAGTGGGGCACGAACGTCAGATTCGCGTTTTCACGCGCCACTATCAAGTGGCTGCCTTGCTGGCAAGACACCCCGATCTGATCGCCACCCTGCCTACCCAGGTCGCCAAGTTGTATGCCGAAGATCCACGGCTGGCAGTTCGCAAGCCGCCATTTATGATTATCCCCATCGAGCTGAAACTGGCTTGGAGTCCGCTCCTGCAGCACGACCCCGGTCACATCTGGCTGCGCCGCCGCATCGTTGATATGGGCCAGGAAATGATTGAACACGGCTAGCGAGATTTACTTATATAGCTGCCTGCTTGCACTGCGTACACTGCTGTTTTTATCTGCAGGACATCCGGGGTGCACCAGTTGAGTTTTGGTCGCGTTCGACCAGTCGGCAATATTGTCGAACTCTGTATTGACGAGGGGCGTGAATTGACACTCCAGTCCCTCACTGAATTTCGCACGTGGATAGGCGCGCATATGCCCCCGCGGTTTGCGGTGTTGGTCACAGGCTCCTTAGATTTCTCGCTGGGCTTTGAGGCACAGGCCGACTTGGGGAATGTTGCGGGCTTACAGGCTATCGCCATCGTTCGACAATTCCCGCGTAGTGACTTGGTTTTCGATGTTATTCGTCGTCTGCCGCGCGATCACGTACTGAAACTAGAGCTATTTCCCTCGCGCGACAGCGCTTGCAAGTGGCTTAGAGAACACTTGGTCGTGACCAATTAATCGGACAAATATTCCCCAAACCCAGGCCTTAACCGCCGCTTCGCGTGACCTCGTCGGCTAAAGCTGTCATGCTTGCCGCCTCATTTTAACGGGAGGTTCCCATGAATATTGCCAACGATTGCGTGGTGGCATTTCACTACACCCTCACCGACGACAACGGTGTGGAACTCGATTCATCAAAAGGTCAGGATCCCCTGGCGTATCTGCATGGCCATGGCGGCATTATCCCCGGCCTTGAGCGCGAGCTGGAAGGCAAAGCCGCGGGTGATGAATTGAAAGTGACTGTTCAGCCAGGCGACGCCTATGGCGAGCTCAACCCCGAGCTGATTCAAGCTGTGCCCCGCGACGCTTTCCAGGGTGTAGAGCAGATCGAGGTGGGTATGCAGTTCCAGGCGCAGGGCGCTGGTGGTCAAGTGCAGATGGTCGTTGTAAAAGCGGTTGATGACGAGAACGTCACGGTCGATGCCAACCATCCACTGGCAGGCCAAACACTTCACTTTGAAGTCAGCATTGCCGACGTGCGTCAGGCAAGCGAAGAGGAAATTGCTCACGGTCACGTGCACTGATTGAGCGGTTTGATGGGCCGGTAGCCATCGGCCTGTCCCCCCCCTGCGTTCCCCACTTTCGTATTTTCCCCCGCGTTTCACCCTGTTGCTGGCAAGAAACCTGCTTGTTTACCTTGAGCGGCCGCTTTTATTGGTGGCTATTATGCTTATAAGAATTCAAGGAGAAGCATTGAGTGTCTCAATTAGAACTTGGTATCGCAGCGTTTTTGCAGCGTGAGTCGTTGCCGGCCAGGTATTCCCAGCAAATCCATGAGTATTTTCTGCCCTTTATTCAGGGGTATCTGGCAGCCCCGACCGAGGGTGTTCGCGTGCTGGGTATTCACGGCGCGCAAGGCAGTGGTAAATCCACGTTAACGGCCTTTTATCAATGGTATTTGAGTGAGTGTTGTGGCCTTCGCGTGGCGGCTATCTCTTTGGATGACTTCTACCTCTCCCCTGAACAGCGCGAACAATTGGCGCAGCAGGTTCACCCCTTACTCGCTACCCGAGGCGTGCCTGGCACGCATGATGTTGCCTTGGCTCGTCGCACCTTGTCCGCGCTCCGGGCAGGCCAGGCGTGCTCGTTGCCGCGATTTGATAAAGCGCGGGATCGCGCCTTTCCCTCAGTCGAATGGCCTCAGGTGAGCGGTGTCGATGTGGTGATTTTCGAAGGCTGGTGCCTGGGGGTGCCCCCTCAGCGGGATGCCGAATTACGTGACCCGATTAACGCCCTTGAGCATGGCGAAGATGCCTCGGGAAACTGGCGCCGCTGGGTGAATGAGCAGTTGCAAGCGGTTTATCAACCGCTGTTTGCTGAGCTCGATTATTTATTGATGCTGCAGGCGCCGAGCTTTGACTGTGTGGCACACTGGCGCAGTGAACAGGAAAAAAAGCTAATGGCTCGGCGAGCGAATGACCCCAACGCACAGTTTATGAGCGCCGCGCAGATACATCGGTTTATCAGCCATTACGAGCGCATAACGCGGCATGCCATTGCCGTGCTGCCGGCGCAGGCCGATGCCTGCATGGTGCTTGACGCTCAGCGCCGAGTGCGAGCATTACAGTACCGGGAGGCAGGTTCGTGAAGCCCAGCGTTGTGTTTACCGACTTAGATGGCAGCCTACTCGACCACGACAGCTACTCGTTTGCGGCGGCCGCGCAAGCGCTGGCGTTGCTGGCGTTGCGCAACATCCCCTGGATATTGAATAGCAGCAAAACGGCCGCCGAGATGTCAGTGCTTCGCCAACAGCTGAACAATCGTTATCCCTACATTGTTGAGAATGGCGCGGCGGTGATTTACCCGGAGAATGGGCCGGACGGCTTGCGCGAGTGTCGCTGGGGGCGAGTAAAGCAGTTGGCCCGCTGTCGAGAGTGCTTCCTTCCACGCTTGCACCAGTGGCGAGCGGAGGAGGGGTTTCGCTTTCGCGGCTTTGCGGATATGAGCGCACCAGAATTGTGCGACGAAACCGGTTTGACCCAAAATGAAGCAGAGGCAGCTTTGCAGCGGGAATACTCCGAGCCGATTGTCTGGCAGGGCGACAACGCGAGCTGGCAGTGCTTTGAGCGACGGTTAACGGCGGAGGGGCTCCGAGCTCAGCGTGGCGGACGATTTATTCATATCAGCGACCACTGCGACAAGGGGCAGGCCATGCTCTGGCTGGCGCCTCGTCTGGTCGAGGGCTGCCAGGCCCCTCGCACCATTGCCTTGGGTGACGGCGGGAACGATGTGCCCATGCTCGCGCTGGCGGATGAGGCGGTGTTGATTCGCTCCCATGCCAATGAGCCACCGCCGGTTCCTGCGCCGAGGGGGCGCCTACAATTAACCGATGCTGTAGGCCCTGAGGGGTGGAATAGCGCTGTATTAGCGCTGTTGGGCGACAACGCTAGAAACGGCACGGAAAATGCCTAGTAATGTATAGGTAATCGGGCGTCTGGTCGCCACCTCGACAATGCTGGGGCAGCGAGGCGGCATGCACAGACGGACAATAACGACAGGGAAACCCCATGGCAGATTTTTATCAAAACGGCATCATCACCACATTGCATAACCTGGTTGATCGCCCCATTGAGGCCCTTGAGACAGAGCTCAGCCAATTCGCGCAACATCGGCCGATGGCGCTGGTGTTGCCATCGCTGTTCTCCGAGCTTGAGGGGCCGGCACTGGCGAATATCATTGATGAAATCGCCAAAGTTCCCTACATCAACGAGGTGGTGATCGGCTTAGACCAAGCGGATGAGGCGCAGTACCGCCACGCCTTGGCCTTTTTCAGCCGCCTTCCTCAGCGTCACCGAGTGTTATGGAATGATGGGCCGCGCCTGCGCGCCCTGGATGCCAAACTGCAAGGGCGCGGGCTGGCGCCGCTAGAGGCGGGCAAGGGGCGAAACGTTTGGTATTGCCTCGGTTACATATTGGCGTCGGGCGACAGTGAGGCGATCGCGCTGCATGACTGCGATATTTTGACCTACGATCGACGCCTGCTTGCACAGTTGTTTTATCCGGTTGCCAACCCCGCTTTCAACTACGAGTTTTGTAAGGGTTTCTATGCGAGGGTTGCCGACGGCAGGATGAATGGACGGGTCAGTCGCCTGTTGGTGACTCCCTTGATTCGCTCACTCAAAAAGATTTTTGGTGATCTGGATTACTTGGAGTATTTGGATAGCTATCGCTACCCCTTGTCCGGTGAGTTCTCCATGCGACGAGATGTGCTCAATGATCTGCGTATTCCCAGCGACTGGGGGCTGGAGATCGGCGTGCTGTCGGAGATGTACCGCAATTACTCGACGAACCGCCTCTGTCAGGCAGACATCGCGGATGCCTACGATCACAAGCATCAATCACTGTCTGCCGATAACGACGCCGGTGGCTTGTCGAAAATGTCTATCGATATATCCAAGGCGATTTTTCGTAAGTTGGCGACTACCGGCGTGGTGTTTAACAGCGAGACCTTCCGCTCCATCAAAGCAACGTATTTTCGCGTGGCCTTGGACTTTGTCGAGAGCTATCGCAATGACGCCGTGATGAATGGCCTGGACCTGGATCTTCACCGAGAGGAAGAGGCGGTGGAGTTGTTTGCCGGCAATATTGTTAAAGCGGGCAATGATTTTCTCGACAACCCGATGGAGACGCCCTTCATTCCCAGCTGGAACCGCGTGTGTAGCGCTGAGCCGCGACTTCCCGGCGAACTGCTGGCGGCGGTCGACGCTGATATGGCCGAGTACAGCCAATGACAGGTAGCGACGCCCAGCAGCACTTGAAAGACAAGCTCTATGCGCATGTCGAGCATATCTACCCCGCTGAAAATGCTGACGAGCTCGTAGAAAAAATGATCGCGCTGATGGACCTCAATCAGCGCTGTTTTATGCCTGAGCCACACAAGAACCTGTGGGACGAGCGCGACTGTTTAATGATTGCCTACGGCGATTCTCTGCTCAAAGAGGGGGAATGGCCGCTGCATACCTTACACGATTTCTTGCGCAGCGAATGCCGTGGGGTGATCAGTGGTGTGCATATCTTGCCGTTCTATCCCTGGAGTTCCGATGACGGCTTTTCGGTTATCAACTACGTTGAGGTGAACCCGGCGCTGGGTGAGTGGCAGGACGTGAGCGCCATTGCTCGCGACTTCGATCTCATGGCTGACTTGGTCGTCAATCATTGCTCCAGCCGCAGTCAGTGGTTTGAAAATTATAAGCAGCGCCGCCACCCGGGAAAGGACTACTTCGTAGAGGGCGACCCGCAATGGGACCTGTCTGCGGTGGTCAGGCCGCGAACCAGCGATTTGCTGGCGGAGGTGCAAACGCTCGACGGTAAGCGCCATGTCTGGTGCACTTTCAGCCACGACCAGGTCGACCTCAATTTTCGCAACCCCGAGGTGCTGCTGGAGTTCGTGCGCATTATTCGGCATTACCTGGATCAGGGGGTAAAAATTTTTCGTCTAGATGCGGTTGCCTTTCTGTGGAAGGAGGTCGGTGGCAGCTGCCTAAATTTGAGCCAGACCCACGAAATTGTCAGGCTGTTTCGCAGCTTGGTTGAGCACGCCGCGCCAGATGCCATTCTGATTACAGAGACGAATATCCCGCTGCGAGAAAATTTGGCCTACTTTGGCAACGCCAATGAAGCGCATCTGGTATACAACTTCTCATTGCCGCCACTGCTGCTCAATGCACTGGTCAGCGGTGACAGCGCCGCGCTGACTAACTGGATGATGGGAATGCCAGCGGCGCAGGACGGCACCAGTTACTTCAACTTTATTGCCTCTCACGACGGCATTGGCTTGCGCCCGGCCGAGGGCTTGTTGAGCGATGCCGAAATTGATGACCTGGTGGCGCTGATGCAGCGCAGCGGTGGCCGGGTGTCGTGGCGCGCCTTGGGTAGTGGTGCCAGCCGCCCCTACGAGATTAACATTAGCTTGTTCGATGCGATGCGCCAGCGCCAGGGCGCGGGCGAGGATGGCTTCCAAGAGGCGCGTTTTCTCTGCGCTCACGCTTTGATGCTGGCCTTGCAGGGCATACCCGCGTTTTATATTCACAGCCTATTGGCGACGCCAAACGACGAGCAGCGGGTTGCGCACAGCAATCACAACCGAGCGATTAATCGTCATCAGTGGCAGGCTGACGAGCTCGCCAGCGCGCTGGCGGAGGGCAGTCATCACCGGCGGATATTCGATACCCTTAAAGCGATGATTCGTCGGCGCGCTCAGCAACCGGCGTTTCACCCCAATGCTGCCCAGTACCCGCTTCACTTGGGCAGCGCCCTGTTTGGCCTGCGCCGAGAGAGCGTTGTTGAGGGCGCAGAGCAAACCTTACTGGCAATCTACAACCTCAGTGCGGACATGCAGCGACTGCCCCTTGCCGAGCTGAATCTCGATGCTGGTTTGCGCTGGCGGGAATTGCTCAGCGGTGCGGAGATTGGCGCCGAGCGCGGCGACCTAATGCTGCCGCCCTATGCGTACTGCTGGCTGGCGGCGGAAGCCGAGTAAGGGTGGTCGGCCGCTAGGCGCACGAACTGTTCTTGTATTGACCCCCAATGTTACTCAACCGTTTGGGCGTATCTGCTATGCTTCGGCCTCGTTTTGTCCAATAGATTATGCACCACGAGGTTCGTGATGGCCGATTATAAAGCTCCCCTGCGTGATATCGATTTTGTCTTGAATGACTTCCTTAATAGTGAACAACACTATGCTGGTCTGCAGGGCTGTGAGCAGCTTAGCAGTGACCTGATGGATGCGATCATTAGCGAAGGGGCCAAGTTCGCAGAGAACGTCGTCAACCCCATTGCCGCTACTGGTGATGAGCAGGGCTGTAAATTCGTTGATGGTAAGGTCTCTACGCCAGATGGTTTCAAGGAAGCCTTTCGCCAGTGGGGCGAAGGCGGCTGGCAGGCCTTGGGTGTACCTGCTGAAGACGGTGGTCAGGGCTTGCCTTCGTCGCTTGGCACGGTGATCGGTGAAATGGTCGGCGCCCCGAGCTGGGCATTCAGTATGTACGGCGGCCTCGCATTGGCTCCCGTTACCTGCCTGCTTAACGGCGGCACTGAGGAGCAAAAACAGCGCTATCTCCCCAAACTGCTGAGCGGCGAGTGGGCAGGCACAATGTGCCTGACCGAGGCGCACTGCGGCTCCGACGTCGGCCTGCTGCGCACAAAGGCCACCAAGAATGACGATGGCACCTACACCCTGCAGGGCACCAAGATCTTTATCTCGGGTGGCGAGCAGGATATGACCGACAACATCATTCACGCCATTTTGGCGCGTGTTGACGGGGCGCCGGAGGGCACCAAGGGTGTGTCACTGTTTATCGCGCCGAAATACTGGGTGAATGAAGACGGCTCAATGGGCGACTTCAACAACATCAATTGTGGCTCCATTGAAAAGAAAATGGGTTTGAAAGCCTCGGCGACCTGTGTAATGAACTACGACGGCGCGCGGGCGGTGTTGTTGGGCGAAGAGAATCGCGGCTTGGAAATTATGTTCAAGCTGATGAACTCCGCCCGTTTGGGAACAGCCCTGCAAGGGCTGGCCATGGGTGAGATCGCCTATCAGGGCGCGATGGATTATGCCCGCGAGCGTTTGCAGATGCGCTCGTTAACAGGGCCGAAGAACCCAGATGGCCCCGCCGATCCGATTATCGTCCACCCCGATGTGCGCCGTATGCTGCTTACTCAGAAGGCCTTTGTGGAAGGCCAGCGCGCGTTCATCTACTGGTTGGCTCAACAGGTGGATTTAACCAAGCACGGCGATGAAGAGCAGCAGGCACACGCGGGCAAGTTGTTGGAGTTACTGACACCCATTGCTAAGGCATTCTGTACGGAAACGGCCCAGGAAGTTACCTACCTCGGCATGCAGGTATTTGGTGGTCACGGCTACATCAGTGAGCACGGCATGGAGCGCATCGCACGTGATAACCGCATCTCAACGGTGTACGAAGGAACCACTGGTATTCAGTCGCTGGACTTGATTGGTCGCAAGGTAATGGGTAGCGGTGGCGAAGTGCTGCGTCACTTTACCAAAATCATTCACAAGTACTGCGAGTCTCACAAAGACAACAGTGCGATGACTGAATTTGTTGAACCGCTGGCGGCGCTGAACAAAGAGTGGGGCGAGCTCACCATGGCGGTGGGTGAAAAAGCGATGAACAATGCTGACGAAGTCGGCGCGGCGTCGGTGGATTACCTGATGTACTCCGGTTATGTCGCATTTGCCTACATTTGGGCGCAAATGGCCGAGGTGGCCCAGCAGAAATTGGATGCCGGTGAAGACAACGGCCTGTACCGAGGTAAGGTTAAAACGGCGCGCTTCTACTTCCAGCGCCTGCTGCCGCGCACCGCAACCCACAAGGCGGCTATGCTAGCGGGGGCTGACGCGTTGATGGATGTTAGCGAAGATGAGTTTGTCTACTGAGACAACGCTGTCTGCCAGCAATAAAAAACGGAGCCTTATGGCTCCGTTTTTGTTTCAGCTTATGGTGTTAGCGGTTGAGCCGCTGGTCGATCAGCTGGTCGACAACCGAGGGGTCGGCCAGTGTTGAGGTGTCGCCGAGGTTCTCCAGCTCATTGGCGGCAACCTTGCGCAAGATGCGCCGCATAATTTTGCCGGAGCGGGTCTTGGGTAGCCCCGGAGCCCACTGAACCAGGTCCGGTTTTGCGATGGGGCCGATTTCCTGCACGCAGAGCGCGGTGAGTTCTTTAACCAGTTCCTCGCTGCCTTCTACGTCATGCATTAGCGTGACGTAGGCATAGATACCCTGGCCCTTCACATCGTGGGGGTAGCCGACCACCGCCGCTTCGGCGACCTTATCGTGCAGTACCAGCGCGCTTTCAACCTCGGCGGTACCCATGCGGTGGCCGGAGATATTCAGCACATCATCGACGCGGCCGGTAATCCAGTAGTCACCGTCTTCATCGCGGCGCGCGCCGTCACCGGTGAAATAGTAGCCGGGGTAGGCGCTAAAGTAGGTGTCGATCATCCGTTGATGGTCGCCGTAGACGCTGCGAATTTGGCTAGGCCAGGAGCGTTTGATTACCAGCAGCCCCTCACCGGGGCCCTCAATTTCCTTGCCTTCGGTGTCCAGCAGTGCGGGCTCAACGCCAAAGAAGGGCTTGGTGGCTGCTCCCGGTTTCATGTCGGTGGCGCCGGGCAGGGGGGTGAGCATATGCGCGCCGGTTTCTGTTTGCCACCACGTGTCTACGATCGGGCAACGTTTGTCGCCAACAACGCGGTAGTACCACTCCCAGGCCTCTGGGTTGATCGGCTCACCGACGGTGCCCAGCAGTCGCAGACTACTGCGCGAGCTGCGCTCCACAAATTCATCGCCTGCCCCCATGAGTGCACGAATTGCTGTGGGTGCGGTGTAGAAAATACTGACATTATGCTTGTCGATGACCTGCCAAAAGCGCGAGGCATCGGGGTAAGTGGGCACGCCTTCAAAGAGTAGCGTGGTCGCGCCATTAGCCAGTGGGCCGTATACGATATAGCTATGTCCGGTTACCCAGCCGACGTCGGCGGTACACCAGTAGACCTCGCCGTCTTTGTAGTCAAACACGTACTTGTGGCTCATGGCTGACTGCAACAGATAGCCAGCGCTGGTGTGCAGCACACCTTTGGGTTTGCCGGTTGAGCCGGAGGTGTAGAGGATAAATAGAGGCGCTTCGCTCTCGACGGCCTCAGGGGCACATTCGGCGCTTGCCGCCTGGGTGGCTTCTTCGTAGCAAACGTCGCGGCCTTCCTGCCAGCTGACATCGGCGCCAGTGCGGCGCACCACAATACAGCTGCCGACGGTGGGGCAGTCGGCGAGGGCTTTGTCGGCATTCTCTTTCAAGGGAATTGCCTTGCCGCCGCGAACACCCTCATCAGCGGTGATCAGCATTTTGCATTCGGCGTTTTGAATGCGGTCTTTCAGTGCCTCGGGGGAGAACCCGCCGAATACCACTGAGTGCACGGCGCCGATGCGGGCGCAGGCCAGCATGGCGTACGCCGCCTCGGGAATCATCGGCATGTAAATGCATACTCGATCGCCCTTCGTCACGCCGCGTGCTTTCAGCACGTTGGCGAGTTTGCACACCGCGATGTGCAGTTCGCGGTAGCTGATATGAGCGCTGTCGCTGGGGTCGTCGCCCTCCCAGATAATCGCCGTTTGTTCGCCGCGGCTTTCCAGGTGCCGGTCGATGCAGTTATAACTCACATTCAGCTTGCCACCGTCAAACCAGCTGGCTTCTCCCTTGGGGAAATCGTACTCACAGATATTGTTCCAAGGCGTGTCCCAGCTCAGCATTTCACTGGCTTGTTGCGCCCAGAAGGTGTCTGGGTCGTCGATGGATTGCCGATACATTTCTTCGTAGCGATCGCGATCAATATGCGCATCACGGGCAAAGGCTTCGGGTACGGAATGGGGAGTAAAAGTCGTCATGGCGCATCCTGTTTATTGCATTTATTGTGGCTGCCGGAATCCATTAGGCAGCGACCGATGCGTTGAGCATACCTGCTGATAACACGCCGTTGAAGCCCAAATAGACTAAAGTCGAAGGGGGTTTTTTAGCGATATTTCCGCTCGAATGGGCGGATGGTGGGGCAAAAGGGCCCGAAGGCCCTGTGCGCGAGCTACCAGTGTTCGGGGTAGTCGAAGTTGGGGTATTCAAGCCCGATGCGCTTGGCGTATTCATTGGCGAAAACCCCATTGGGGTCCAATTTTGCCAGCACTTTATTAAAGCGGCTGAGGCGTTTGCCGTAGTCGTAAACGCCGAGTTCACGTTGCAGGTCGAAGGCCCATTCACGATTCTTTGCCCAGTGGGCTCGAGCGCCGAAGTCTTCAATCAATACCGTGACATACTCCACAAAGGGTGCCATATACGTTTCCAGCTCTGCGTCGCTGAAACCGGCCGGCACGTAGATCGGCATCTCAATGTGGACGACATGGCTGTTGTCTTCAAATGGGCCGCCGGTGCCTGTGTAGGCCATGAGAGTGTGGTCTTCACTTTTTGCGTATCGAGTGAAGACGCCGACAAGAGGAAGCCGAACGTCAAGGTTCTTGCGGTTCTGGCCGTGCAGGAAGCGGTTGATATATTCCATGGCGGCGGCAGCATTGGCGCGAGGAACCGCGACTTCCCAGTCCATTTGGAAGAAGCCGTCTTGGCCGTCGACCAGGGGGCTGGTAATCATTCGGTGTTGGGGGCCAATAACATCGGCGCTGAATACCGTTTTTCCGTCTTGCTCTTTGGTGAAGGGCGGTTGATTCACAAACTGCAGATAGCGGAATCGCTCCATTACCCCGTCGAGATACCCGCCAGGGTTACACGCGGCGGTGTGCATGGCCTGTTTGAAGAAGGGGAAAATCTGCGCGGGCACGGAGGGGTTCAATAGGCGATTCTGGGCGCCGGGCTCGGCGGCGGCGGTTGTTTCTTTGCCGCAGGTTCGCACGACCTTGCCAACACCGGGATACCAGTTGTACTGGCCGAAATCACACTGCTTAATGTTCTCCCAGGCTGAGTCGGGGCCGTTGTTAAACAAGTAGTCGTCATCGTGGTAGGTGACTTTGACGTGAAGGTTTTTAGTGTCTTGCACCTCGATTCTCAGACGGGTGACAACGCCGAGGTAGCCGAGGTTGGCGGTCAGGGCTTTCCATTCGTCTTTATTCGTTGTGCCGCGAGAGAAGTGTCGCAACTGCCCGTCTGCGGTCACGACGTCCATGCTGACCACGCTGTGGGAAAGCACGGTGCGATGCTTGGGAGAGCTGCCGTGTGAACTGGTTGCAATGTGCCCTGCCACAGTGGGAAATGCGTAACCCAGGTGGGTGTAGCCAATGGACTTGCCGCGAGGATGCAGCCATTCCGAGAGATCCCACATCAGCGTGCCCGCGGGCACGTTGACAACGTCGACGCCTTCAAAGGTCTCCAGTTGTATGCCCATATTGGGGTTGTGCATCGTGAGCTGTGCGGTGCTGATTAACACGCCGTCGGTGCACATTACATCGGTCGCGGAATGGGCTTTGCCTGTGACCTTCACGCGTTTCCCAGCCGCGGCAGCTGCACTCACCAGTTGCTTTACCTCGTCAACGCTACTGGGTGTGTGCAGTGTTTCAATGTCGTCGCACAGGGTTTGGTAGTTGTAAGAGGCGAGCTGCCAATCTCCGCAGTCGGCGGGACAGTTGTCGGCGGTCTCGAGCGCGTCGCACATCTGGTTGCCGCAGCTGGCGGCGATCTCCAGGCTAGGGCATGTGGCAAGCCCGCCGATATCGCCAACTAAAAGAGGGAGCTCGGTCAGTAGGCCAGGCAGATCGCTATCCCGGAAACGATAGACGACCTTGTCCTCAGCGCTGCCGCCACAGTATTCCCCATTTGCTCCCACCGAGCAGGCGAGCACCGAGAAAGCTTGAATGGGCACAATGGTGTCTTCGTCAAACCGATAGTTGAGTTCGCCGCTCTCGGCGGGGAGCTCGGTAATCAGGGCGGGTGTGCCGAGCAGCGGTAGGCTGAGGATTTTGTTGCCTTGCGTATCTGCCCAGTACAGCCGGTAGTGCGTAAGGGTCTCCCCGTTAGCGGCGGGGGTCAACTCAATCCCCTCCGCGGTGAGTTTGTCGGGAATAAGCTGCTCACCTGCGGTATAGGTAAAGCTAACCGCTCGGGGGAGCGGTAGTGTTTCGCTGCCGCCGCCGAATAGAGCGCCTAAGTTCAGTGCTTGTGCTGACATGCTGGCAGTCACCATAGCGCAGGCTGCCGCGCAGCGGCGCAGATCAGGCAAGCGACTGCTAAGAAAGTGCTTCATAGATTTCCTTATTTTTGTATTGGAGGCAAGGCGCAGCCGCATACAGCGAATGGATCACTGCGATGGCGCGCGGTGCTGCCGTTGTTATTGTTGTTATGCTGCCGCAGGCGCTCGGCCCCGGCAGGTGCTGGCAAATAGTAACGAGGTAGGGGGGCAAGGCCATGTCTCAGCCTCGCGAAATGTGAGCAAGTCTATAAATTGGCAATAAAAAAGGCCCCATCAGGGGCCTTTTAAGGAAGTCTGTGAGCGAGTTTACGCAACCTGTACAGGGATGGCGTTGCTCGAGTGGCTCACGGTATTGTCTTCGTTCATATAAATCAGGCGCGGCTTGAAGTTAAGCAGTTCCGCTTCGGTATAGCTCGCGTACGCGCAGATAATAATAGTGTCACCGACGCCGGCCTTGTGGGCGGCTGCACCGTTAATGGAGATGATGCCACTGTTATCTTCACCGCGAATGGCGTAGGTCGTGAAGCGTTCACCATTGGTGACGTTGTAGATTTGAATCTGTTCAAACTCACGAATGCCAGACATGTCCAGCAGTTTGCCATCTATGGCGCACGAGCCCTCGTAGTTTAATACCGCATGGGTCACGCGAGCTTTATGGAGTTTGGCTTTCAGCATAACGGACTGCATAACGCTGTTCCTTTCTCTTCGGTCTCGGCCGGGGCTTAGTTAGCCGCCAGCATGCCCCAGTCGGCACTGGGATTCAGGGTCAGGGTGACGTTGTCGATAAGCCGCGTCGAGCCGAGCTTAGCGGCGGCTAGTATAACAACTTCTTCTGTGTCCGGGCGAACCTGCTCTAGGCTGCGGGCATCACAAATATTTACATAATCGGGTTCAAAGCCGCCGTCCTTGAGCGCCAGTTTGGCGTAGAGTTCAAGGTCGCTGTAGCTGTCGTAGCCGCAGGCGATGGCTTCGCGCATTTCTTGCAGCACCCGGTGCAGCAGGGGCGCGGTATTGCGCTGGCTATCGTCTAGGTAGCCGTTGCGCGAACTCAGTGCCAGGCCGTCTTCAGCTCGGGCAGTTGCCACACCAATAATGTTGATGGGCATGCAGAGATCCTTAACCATCTTGCGGATCACGCTCAACTGCTGAAAGTCTTTTTCACCAAACACCGCAGTGTCTGGCTGAACCATATTGAACAGTTTGTTCACAATAGTCGCCACACCGGTGAAGTGGCCTGGGCGACTGGCTCCGCAGTGCTGTTCCGACACGGCGGGAACGGAAACTTTGGTGTGCTGCTCCATGCCTTCTGGGTAGATTTCTTCCACCTGAGGTTGGAACAGGAACTGGACGCCTTCAGCGAACAGTTTCTCTTTGTCAGCCGCCAGGGTGCGCGGGTAATTGCCGAGATCCTCGCTAGCGGAAAACTGCAGCGGGTTGACAAAAATACTCACGACAACGACATCGGCCTCGCGGGCCGCGCGTCTCACCAGCGATAAGTGGCCTTCGTGCAGATTACCCATAGTGGGAACGAAGGCAACAGTTTTACCTGCGCGGCGAGCGGCGGAAAGTGCTGCCCTGAGCGCTGCGGTTGTGCTGTATGTTTTCATACCACCTAACTTCCCAATCTCGATCTTTACGCGCTTTGCGTAAAGGCAGTTTGCTGTGAAGTCAGTCCGCTGATTCTGCGGGCTGGCGACCTTTCCACCGCGGTGCGTTTACACTGCTTACATTGGTCACAAACTGACCAGTTCTACGGTGGCGGGCAAGTATGCCCCAAGAGCAATGGCCGTTCAATGCCTTGGTAACAAAAAATTCATGGCATTGTTACCGCTCAAAAGTGTTTCGCTGGGTAACAGTTTCAGGGATTTCAGCCGCTTAGTCAAAACCGTGTTCGGCGGCGGGAAAGCTGCCATCAAGTACTGCGCTGCGATAGCGCTGCAGGGCGTGTTCGATGCTGGAGCTGTCCTGGGCAAAGTTGCGGACAAAACGGGCGGTTTTCTCGGTGATGCCAAGCAGGTCATGCAGCACCAGTACTTGCGCGTCGGTGTCAGCGCCGGCGCCAATGCCGATAACGGGGATGGCAAGGGCTTGGCTGATTTGTTTGGCCAGTTGGCGGGGTACGCATTCCAGCACCAGCATTGCGGTGCCGGCAGCTTCTAGTGCTTTTGCATCGTTGATGATGCGCTGGGCCTGGTCATCGTCGCGCCCCTGTACGCGGTATCCACCGAGCACATTCACCGACTGAGGCGTAAGCCCAAGGTGTCCGCAAACCGGAATGCCTGCACGACTTAGCAGGCGGATGTCGTCGCAGAGCCAGTCTCCGCCCTCTAATTTGACCATCTGTGCGCCGGCACGCATCAGTTGCGTTGCATTGTCGAGGCATTGCTGAGTGCTGTGGTAGCTGGCGAACGGCAGGTCGGCGATGATGAGTGGTGCTGAGCAGCCGCGGGCCACGCAGGCGGTATGGTAGGCCATGTCATCGACGGTCACGGGGATGGTGGAGTCGTGGCCTTGCAGGACCATTCCCAAGGAGTCGCCAACAAGAATGACTTCAATCTCGGCTTTCTCCACCAGGCGGGCAAAACTGGCGTCGTAGCAGGTGACAACGGCAAATTTCTCGCCACGCTGTTTTTTCTGCATCAGGCTGGGGATGCTGATTTTGCTCATAGTGGGCCTCGCGGAGACTCAGAAGAAGGTGGGGTTAAAGTAATGGCGGCCGCTGGGAATTTCCAGCAAATAGTCGAGTAGTTGCTGATAATCGCGGTCGTTGTGGGCGAAGTCTATATCTTCTGCGTTCACGATCAAGAGTGGCGAGGCGCTGTAATGAAGAAAATATTCGCTGTACGCCTCGTTTACCTGCTCCAGGTAATGGCTGTCGATATTGCGCTCAAAGCGAACGCCGCGCTGCTGGATGCGATCCTTGAGTACCTTGCTCGGCGCTTGTAGGTAAATCACAAGATCGGCCGGTGGCAGGTCGACGGCAAGTTGTTGGTAAACCTTTTGGTACAGCTCAAGTTCGTTGGCGTCTAAGGTGAGTTGTGCAAATAGCGGATCTTTTTGAAAGAGGAAGTCGGCGACGTAGCCCTGAGCAAAGAGGTCGCTTTGTTGCAGATCGCTGAGCTGCTGGGCGCGCTGAAACAGAAAAAACAGCTGTGTGGCGAGAGCGGCGTGCTGGCGATTGCTGTAAAAGCGCTCCAGAAAGGGGTTCTCGTCCGCCTTCTCTTCGAGGGTTGCGTAGCCTAATGATTCAGCAAGGCGCCGCATCAGTGTGCTTTTACCCACACCAATCGGGCCTTCTATAGCGATATGGCGTGGTGGTACGTCGGACTTGAACAGCGGTCTATTCTGCATATTGCGACAGTTCTTCAGTGCCTATAAGCCAGAGTTCTTCGCTGCCTACCCAATGGTCGGCCGGCGCGTTGAGCTGGCTGTGTTGCCGGGCAAGCTCCTCAGACAGGTCTGCCAGTGGGGCGAGCACAAAGGGGCGCATGGGCATGCGCGGATGCGGGATCTGCAGCGTGCTATTGTCTATGTGTTGTTCGCCGTACAGCAGAATGTCCAGGTCTAGTGTGCGCGCCCCCCAGCGTACATCACGTTTGCGACCATGCTGATGCTCAATGCGTTGCAGGGCGGCGAGCAGGTCTTCAGGGGAGAGCGCGGTGTCTAGCGCGGCGACGGCATTGATGTAGTCGGGCTGTTCGCCAGGGCCGATAGCGCGACTGCCATAGAACCGTGAACTCTCCACTAAGCGGCTGCCCGGCAGCCGCCGCAGTGCGTTCAGGGCGCCGTAAATTTGTGCGAGCGGAGAGGCCTGATTGCTGCCCAGGCCTATATAACAGCGAATCATGATGGCTTGCGCGGACCTCTGCGTCGACGCCTGGGGCGGCGGTTGCGCTCCCGCTCGGCGGCGTCGTTGGTGTGCTTCTGCATATCGCTGCGAGTTGTTGGCTGCGCCTCATAGAATGCTTGCCACCACTGGCTGAGCTGCTCGCTGACCTCGCCGGATTGCTCACGCAATAGCAGGAAATCGTAACCGGCGCGGAAATAGCGATGCTCGACTAATTGCGAGGCGCGTTTGCCAGACTGGCGCTCAAAGCGCAGCTGTAGCTCCCAAATGTCGCGCATAGGCAGCGAGAAGCGCTTGGGAATAGCAATGCGTTGCTGCTGCTTGTGGAGGCAGCGCTCGGCGGCTTGATGAAGGGCCGGAATCGGCGGGACGCCATCCTCCAGCACCTCTTTATGCAGCTTCTTCACGACTGGCCATAACAGTACCGCGTAAAGGAAGGCCGGGGTGACTGGCTTGCCTGCGGCAATGCGCGCGTCGGTATTTGCCAGGCCCTGATGGATGAGTTCTTGCGTTTCCGGGCACTCTTCATCAAGCAAGCGCTGAGTGGCAGGGAATAGTGGGGCGAATAGCCCGTAGCGCTGCATCAGGGCATACGTTTGCAGAGCGCGGCCACCCATGAATAGTTTTAGCACCTCGTCAAACATACGGGCGGCGGCGATATCGCCAAGCAGTGGCGCGAGTTCCCGCAAGGGCGCCTCTGTTGCAGCTTCAATGTCGAAGTCTAGCTTGGCGGCAAAGCGCACAACGCGCAGCATGCGCACAGGGTCTTCTCGATAGCGTGTTTCGGGGTCGCCGATTACGCGTATCAGTCTGCGTTCCAAATCTTCGATGCCGCCGACGAAGTCGTAGATGGCGAAGTCCCGGCTGGAGTAGTACAGCGCGTTAATGCTGAGGTCGCGGCGCATGGCATCTTCATCGATGCTGCCATAGACATTATCCCGCAGCAGCATGCCGGCTTCATTGCGTGCAGAGTGTTTGCCTTTCGGGCTGCTCTGCGAAGTCGGAGCATCGTGGCTGCCACGAAAGGTGGTCACCTCGATAACTTCGCGCCCAAAGCGGACGTGGACTATGCGAAAGCGCCGGCCAATGATGCGACTGTTGCGGAATAAGCCCCTTACTTGCTCGGGGGTGGCGTCGGTGGCGACGTCAAAGTCTTTGGGGTCGCCGCCCAGCAGAATGTCGCGGACGCCGCCGCCTACTAGGTAGGCCTCGTGTCCCGATTGGTTGAGGCGGTGAATAACCTTTAAGGCGCTGTCGCTGATCATGCTGCGCGACACGCCGTGGTCGTCGCGGGGGATAATAGTCGGGCTATGCGAACCTTTGTTGGAACGGCTTAGTTTGCCAGCGAGTTTTTTCCAAAGTCCTGAAACGGTGTTTGCGCTCATTGCTCTCGATGTCAGCCTGGAAGGGCAAAGCGAGTATTCTAGCACAAGCAGAGCTGAAGGCGCTTTTTGGAAGGGGAAAGGTTTCGAGGGGCCAGAAATGAAGAAGGGGAAAACAATGTCTTCCCCACCCAGGTCTTTTTACTACGTCTATTATTTTTATTTTTCCGCGTTCTTATTATTTTTATTGTATTTGTTATTCTTCTTTGTCGCTTATAAATGCACTGCCTGTGCCAACTTTTTATTTTATATGTAAATCAATGAGTTGTGTTTTTTTGGGGTTGGCGGCGACGTGGTTTTTATGGCCGGTTGTTACCTTAGTAAACGGTGTTTGTTACGCGTAGCTGGTTTGGGTAACGGTGTCAGTTGCTGCTGGAGCGCGAGCTCTTCTTGCGCGGAATGCCCAAGCGTTGTCTTCTTTCCCACAGGCACTTTCGGCTAACACCGAGTTTCTGTGCGAGCTCTGTTTCGCTCATACTGTCCTGATGTTCCAGTACAAAGCGTTGGAAGTAATCTTCGAGTGACAGGTCTTCCGCGGGATCCGGGCTTCGTACTCTGCTGGGGCGGCTGTCTTTGCGATCGCTTCCCAGATTATTGCTGCTGCGATTGCGCTCGGGTTTGCGGCCGCGAATTTGGCTGATGTCTACCAGCTCCAGATCGATATCCAATAGCTCGTTGTCGATCTCATCGCCTTCGCAGAGAATCACCGCGCGCTCCACAGCGTTTTCCAGCTCGCGAATATTGCCGGGCCAGACGTAGGTGGTAATTGCTTGGATGGCTTTGGGGCTGAATTTGAGTGGCCCCCGCCCCAGTGCCTCGCAGCGCCGGCTAAGCAGTGTTTCCGCGATTTCCAGGATATCCTTGCCGCGCTCGCGAAGAGGTGGGAGTTCCAGCTTCATCACATTGATGCGGTAATATAAATCCTCGCGGAAGCGGCCATTGTGGGCCATGTCTTTGAGGTCGCGGTGCGTGGCACAAATCAGCCGTACATCGACTTTGTTTGACTCCACGGAACCGATGCGGCGGATTTCGTCTTCCTGAATGAAGCGCAGCAGGCGCGCTTGCGCTTCCAGTGGCAGCTCGCCAATTTCGTCGAGGAAGAGCGTGCCGCCATCCGCGGCTTCGATAAGGCCGATGCGATTGGCGTTCGCCCCGGTAAAGGCACCTTTCTCGTACCCGAAAAGTTCTGACTCAATTAAAGTCTCAGGTATTGCTGCGCAGTTCACGCAAACGATGGGTTTGCTTGCGCGGGTGCTTTGGCTGTGAATGGCTCTGGCCACCAGCTCTTTACCGGTACCGGTTTCACCATGTACCAGTACGGTTGTGTCGGTGGGGGCTACGCGGTTGATGTATTCATATAATTGCTGCATGGGTTTGCAGCTACCGATCATGCCGCTGGTGTCTGCCTGCAGAGCTTTTTGCTGGCCAGGCATCGGCGGCGGGTTGCTGGCGTTATCGGCAATGATGCGCGCGACGGTTTCCAGCATTTCATCGTGGTCAAAGGGTTTGGCAATATAGTCAATAGCCCCCTGTTTCATCGAGTCGACGGCGGACTTCAGGCTGGCGTAGCTGGTCATGATAAGAACCGGGCGCTCGGTTTTGCTAATCAGCTCCGTGCCCGGTGCGCCGGGCAGCCGCAGGTCGCTGATCAGTAGCTGGTAACTATTGAGGTCGAAGCGCTCCAGGGCCTCTTGAACCGAACCGGCCTCGTCTACCCGATAGTCGTTGCGTTCAAGCAGGCGCCGCAGCGCAAGGCGAATGACATCTTCGTCTTCAACGATCAAAATACGAGGCATATTGAGGACTCCATCGCTACATTTGCTTGCCTGAGTTCAGCCGAACAACATAACGCGTCCGGCTCGATATTTCTACTTTTCAGAGGGTGTTGGGGGAGCGCAGTCGCCGCTGAGGTGACAGGCCAGAGGCAGCCGGATATGGAAGCGGGTGCCGCGCTCAGCGCCGTCGTTATAGGGGCTTTCTACGCTGATTTCGCCGCCGAGGTCATCGATGATTCGATAGACCAGAGCAAGGCCTAGTCCGGTGCCTTTGCCAGGTTCTTTTGTGGTAAAGAATGGCTCGAATATCTGCTCGATCAAATCTGCATCGATGCCGCTGCCCTGGTCGCTGATTCGAATATGTGCCCAGGGACGGTGGTCGTCTGCATTGGCATCGATAGTCACCTGGCCGCCGCCGGGGCTGGCATCCCGGGCGTTGGTGAGCAAATTAATAAATACCTGCATTAGCCGTTGCTGGTCGCCGGCGACGTCGAGGTCAGTGGGGCATTGATTCACGAAGCGGACCTGCTCGGCGGCGCGATCGAGCTCGAGTAGCTGAATGGCCTCGGCGATGCAGCTGCGTATCGCAACCGCCTCTTTCGCTCGCGTTGGGTGTTCGCGGCCATTGTGCGCGAAGTTGACCAGGCTTTGCACAATGCTGCTAATGCGCTGGGTCTGCTTGACGATTTGTTCGGCGCTTTCCAGTAGTAGGGGGTCGTCGGTTTCATAGCGCAGGTTCTGGGCCAGGCTGGCGATACCGGTGACCGGGTTGCCGATTTCATGAGCAACGCCAGCGGCCAGTCGGCCGATAGAGGCTAGTCGCTCCTGGTGTCCGAGTTCTTTTTCCAGCAGCTGGGTGTCAGTGATGTCTTCAACGACGATAATCAGCTCGTCGCGCCCGGGCAGCTCGGAATCCGTTTTGTGGAGATTTAGCCAGCGGGGCGCGCCGTCGACAACAATGCCTGCCTTGCTCCAGTGTTGGTCTTTGCTCGCGCTGAAATCTCGCAGCAAGGTTTGCCACTCGGCGGGGAGCCCGCTGAGGCTGGACCCGGTGATATCGCCGCTGGCCACGCCGGTGATGGTCACCATGCTTTTATTCCACAGCAGGATTTCCTGATCGGCGGCCAAGGCGCAGACGCCTGTGGGTAAATCTTCGAGGGTTTGGCGGTGGTACCGCCGCAGGGCGTCGAGGTCGGCGGCCAGCCCCGTGAGGTGGGCCTGATAATGCTCTAAGCGATCTTCGATGTAATTGATGTCTTCGCCCTCGCCCATCAAATTGCTGGCATAAGGCAGGCTGCGGTCGATGACCCTGCGGGCGATCGTCGGGCCGAGTAACGCAGAGAGGTTGACCTCTATGCGGTCGCGAATACGTCGCAGGGCGTAAGGGCGGGTCTCATTGTCGTCGAGTTGGAGTTCCTCCAGAGCCCGATCCAGCTCTTCCTTTGCGACGGCGCTGCCGAGCGACTCGGTAAGGCGGTGGCGCATCTCGTGAGCGCTCTTGAGCGTCAGTGCCTGGCGGCCGGGGCGGTTTAAGTCGTCAATAGCGCAGGCTTCTGCGGCGCTTTGCTCTTCTTTGGAGGTTTCGCTTAATAGTGAGACGAGGATCATTACAAAGGCATTTAGCCCGAGTGAGAGTGTGGCGATCTCCATCCACTGCGGGCCTCGGTTGGGGTCGATGCCTGGCAGGGCAAGGATTAGCGCGGGTGTCTCCAGGCCAAATGCTGGTATCAGCAGGCCGAGTAGCCAGACAGAGAAGCCGGTAAGCAGTCCGGCGATAAAGCCGTTTCTGTTTGCAGAGGGCCAGTACATGACCGCCAGCAAACCGGGTAGAAACTGCGCGCAACCGGCGATGGAAATGACGGCCAGTGAGCTGAGCACTTGCCGCTCAGGGATAAGGACGTATAGCAAGTAGCCCAGCATGATAGTGGTGAATATCAGCAGCTGTCGCGACCAGAGCAATTGGCGATAAATATCGCCTGGGCGGCGCTGGGGGCTGTGTAGCGGCAGGACAATGTGGTTGAGGTTCATGGAGGCGGTTGCCAGGGTGGCGACAATAATTGCGCCGCTGGCCGCGGAGATCCCGCCAATGAATACAAGCAATGTAAGTAAAGGGCTATCAAGCGCGCTCAGCACGTGCAGCGCGGCATAGTCGCCGCTACTTTCCCCGCCGCCAATTGCCGTGCTTGCCCACAAAAGTGGCAGTACGGGCAGGCTGATAAGCAATAAATAAAGGGGGAGGCCCCAGCCTGCGCCGTAGAGTTTTTTGCCACTGGGGTTTTCCGCGAAGAGCATGTGGAAGACATGTGGCATGCACAGCGATGCCGAGAAGAACAGCACCAGCATCATGCGGGCATTTTCTCGCTGGCTGGCATCTCGTAATTTTTCAATTAATTCAGGCTGAGTTTGCAACCAATTCTGCATGTCGCTGAAGCCGCCGAATATGCCAAATATCGCTGCAGCGCCCAGGCAAAGAAAAGCGACAAGTTTAACCAGCGACTCGAATGCCAGTGCGACGACTAACCCCTGGTGGCTATCGCGCGAGGATAAATTGCGAGAACCAAAGAGGATGGTAAACAGGCTAATGATCAGGCAGAACATAAATGCAGACAGGTGCCTGAACGTGCTGCTGTCAGTCTCCGATGCTGAGGGCGTAAGTAGTAGCGTGGCATCGGAGACTGTTTGAATTTGCATCGCCAGCAGCGGCCACATGGCGATGCTGCAGAAAACAGTTGTTAAAGAGCCTACCCACTGGCTGCGATAGCGGAAGCTCAACAAGTCGGCCAGCGAATGCAGCTGGTAGTTTTTGCAGATGTGATACAGCGGGGTAATAACGATCGGTAACAAAAACAGTGCAGCTGAAATGCCAAGGTAATAATTCAGGTAACCCAGGCCATAGGCCTTGGCCATACCCGTTACGCCGTAAAAAGCGAAAGCGCTGGCGTAGACGCCGAGCGACAAAACATAGACCGCAGGGTGATCAATTAACTTGCTCGGCAGCCAGCGATGCTCACTGGCATAAGCGATGGCAAACAAAGTGAGCAGATAGGCGAGCGCGCAGAGCAGCAGAACATTGGGTTCAAACATCGCGCTTGCGCCGATAGTTGGCCAGGAAAACAAAAATAATAACGGCCAGCCACAGTAAATGCAGTCGGTACCAGGCCTGCCCGCCGCTGTATATCCAGTGGTTCAGCGTGGGGGTGAACACCACCATGAAACAGAGCAGCAATAGTAGTGGGGCTTGTAAGCGCATGAGTGAGCCGTGTGCAGAGGTAATGGTGCGAATTATTACTGCCGCATCGGCAAACTGCAAAGCCTGTGTTAGCGCACGACGATATCGCTGTGGGGAATCGCACTGGCAGACCAATGCTGAGCCGCCCACGTTAGCACTGCATCAAGGCTCCCTAGTGGTGGCGGCGATGGCTGCCCCAGGTAGCGCAACGCAGTGCGAATATTGTCCTCAGCGCAGCTGTTGTCTAGCGCCGGGGCGTGGCTGCGTTTGCTGAGTTTGTCCCCTTTGTCGTCGGTGAGCAGGGGGAGGTGGAGGTACCTTGGGTGCGCGTAGTTCAGGCGCTCTTGCAGCAACCATTGCCAAGCCGTGGAGCTGAGCAGGTCGCTGCCGCGAACGACATCGGTAATGCCGCTGTAGGCATCGTCCACGACGACGGCAAGTTGGTAGGCGAACAGACCATCGCGGCGCTTGAGCACTACATCGCCGCCGTCCTCGACGCGATGTTGCTGTGGGCCTAGCAGTCGGTCCTCAATGGTATAGGTTTGGTGGTTTGTGCGCAGCCTGACGGCCGCGTCGTTGCGGTCCAGGGGGGCAATGCAGCTACCGAGATGAATGCCGTTACGGCTTGCCAGCTGGGCGCGCGAGCAACTGCAAAGGAAGGCGTGTTCGGCTGTCAGGAGTTGGTTCAGTGCATCTTGGTAGGCTCTCAGGCGATCGCTTTGCCAGAGTACTTCGCCATCCCAGAGCAGTCGATGGGCTTTTAACGACTCGATAATGGCGTGGTCGGCGCCGGCTTGTTCGCGAGGAGGGTCTAGGTTCTCTATACGTAGCAGCCAGTGGCCGTTGTGAGCGCGGGCATCTAAATAGCTTGCCAGCGCACTACACAGTGAGCCGAAATGCAGGGGGCCGGTGGGCGAAGGTGCAAAGCGGCCGACATAGCCAGCGTGGGAGTGGGCCATACACAGAGACTTATGGGGCGGCGGTGGCCGCCCTGTCGTTTAACCGCGCTCCTGGCGCTCTTTAATTTCGTCCAGGGTTTTGCAATCAATGCACAGTGTCGCCGTTGGGCGTGCCTCTAGACGTTTAATGCCGATTTCAATACCGCAGGTATCACAGAAACCGTAGTCGTCTTCATCAATAAGGTCGAGCGTGGCGTCGATCTTTTTGATCAGCTTGCGCTCGCGATCACGGGTGCGAAGTTCCAGGCTGAACTCTTCTTCTTGGGTGGCGCGGTCGGCGGGGTCGGGGAAGTTCGCCGCCTCGTCTTTCATGTGAGTTACCGTGCGATCAACTTCCTCCATCAGTTCGGCCTTCCAGCTGAACAGGATTTTACGGAAATGATCTTTTTGCGCCTCGTTCATGTATTCCTCGCCCTTTTTGGGGACGTAGGGAACAAATGACTTAAGGCTTTCTTGTGCTGTGTCCTTTGCAGGCATGCTTGGCCCTCTTTATTAACAAGCCGTTAACCGCAGACCGCGGATGTGCGCGCGACGCTGTGCCGCCAAACCGGCAAAACTACCAGATAAGTGTAGTTGGTGCTACAGAAAAACGCGCAGAAAGCAATGTAGCGCTGCCGGTGGGTGAGGGGCGCTGTTACACTAGGGGGCTGAAAAACGGACTGGAGGTCGTTGTGGTAATGCGTTTCGCGGATCGTCTCGCTGATATTGAACCGTTTCGTGTTGTAGAGGTTCTCACTCGCGCCAAGGCCCTGCAGCAGGCCGGTGAGGATATTGTTCACATGGCGGCCGGTGAGCCTGACTTCACAACGGCAGAGCCCATTGTTGTCGCTGCGCAGCAGGCGTTGGCGCGTGGCGAGACTCAATACAGTCCCGCTGCGGGAATTCCTCAGCTGCGCCAGGCACTGTCTGACTATTACCGCAGTGACTACGGATTGGATATCGATCCGCAGCGCATCATGATCACGCCGGGCGCGAGCGGAGCGCTGATGTTGCTGGCGGGCCTGCTGGTCAATCCTGGTGAGGGAATGTTGATGACCGATCCAGGCTACCCCTGTAATCGTCACTTCCTGCGCTTGGTCGAGGGTGAGGGTCAATTGGTGCCGGTTGGTCCCGAGCAGCGTTATCAGCTCGATGCGCAACTTGCCGAGCAGCACTGGCGCCCCAATACCTGCGGGGTGATGGTGGCCTCGCCCGCCAACCCGAGTGGCGAGATACTGAGCGCCAGCCAATTGCGCGATCTGCACACGCTCTGCAAACAGCGCAACGGCCACCTCGTTGTTGATGAAATTTATCATGGCCTGAGTTTTGGCGAGGCGGCACCGAGTGTCCTGTCGATTACCGACGAGGCCTTTGTGATCAACAGTTTCTCAAAATACTTTGGTATGACCGGCTGGCGGCTGGGCTGGCTGGTGGCGCCGGAGTGGGCAGTGCCTCATTTAGAGAAGCTCGCGCAGAATTTATTTATTTCCATGTCGACGATGGGGCAGTACGGCGCTTTGGCAGCGTTTGCCCCTGAAAGCAGAGTGATTCTGGATGCGCGTCGAGACGAGTTTGCCCGTCGCCGCGACTTCTTGTACCCAGCGCTGCGCGACCTCGGTTTTTCGATTCCACATTGTCCCGCTGGGGCGTTCTACCTTTACGCGGGCATTGACCGGTTTGCCGAGGACAGCCAGCAATTTTGCCTGGAATTACTCGAGGAGCACGGCATTGCAATAACACCGGGGGCAGACTTCGGCCGTTACGGTGCAGAGAAGCATGTTAGGTTTGCCTATACCACCAGTATGGCGCAACTGGAAAAAGCGGTAGATCGCTTGCAACGCCTTTATGGCTAAGTTCTGGGAAACGCGAGGCTGAAAACGGTGAAAGGCAGCAAATTAACCCTGAAACATCTCATGTCGGCACTCAGCGCATCGCGCCCGCGCCGCCGCTGGTGGCGTCGTTGGGTTAAGCGCTCGGCGGTGGCGCTTGTGCTTCGCGAGCATGCTGATGAGTTAGAGGTTTTGATGATAAAGCGGGCCGAAAGGGAGGGCGACCCCTGGTCCGGTCACATGGGTTTTCCCGGTGGGCGCATGGATCCAGATGACATAACGGGCATTCGCACTGCAGAGCGCGAAACCTTGGAAGAACTGGGTGTCGATTTGGAAAAGGCCGGTCATTGCATTGGCCGATTGTCGGATTTGGTCAGCAGGCCTCACTCCGGGCGCCGGCCAATGGTGGTTTCGCCCTACGTTTACCGCTTGCATACGCCGGTGGGTATTACCCCCAATCACGAAGTGGCCGAAGCAGTATGGGTGCCGCTGGCATTTTTAATGGACCACAGTAACCGCGAGCGAATGGAGTGGCGCAGGGGAAAGCTGGCGTTGAATTTACCCTGCTACTTTTATGGTGGTCGGCGGATATGGGGAATGTCCCTGGCGATGCTGGACGAGTTACTCGGTCTCGCTCCGCTCCCGCTCAAGCTGCCATAGGAATATTTTTGTATCGTTAAGCAGTTGGCGAGAGGCTGGCTGCGGACGAACGGCTTCGTTTAGCGTGGCGTCGCTGACTTCGCCATTTAGCCACTGGTAAAACAAGGGCATGATGACTGGCGTTTTTTTGGGGTCGAGGTACTGCCAACGGGTTGCCGTTAATATGTTGCCACTGACGCGTCCGCCTTTGACCGGGAGCCAATACACGCCGCAGTTGGACAAAAAGTAATCACCTCGACGGCCAAAACTGATGTTGGGCTTGAAGGGGTTAAAGCCATCTTCGGGCGGGGTGTCGATGCGCTGCGCCGCAATTACCCACTCGCTGCCCTCGCTGAACTGGTCGATTTCCGGGCGGCAGAGTTCACCAGTGTCTGCCCACAAGCGAATGTTCTCACGGTACTCTTTTCCGGATAGGGTCTCTAATAACCTGAGGTCGGCGCTATTGCCTTTGGTGGCCTCAACACGCACATGCGCTAGCAGGTCGGCGTTGTCGTATACGGCTTTGAAGGGGCCCTGCCACAGGCAGTCGCAGGCGAGGACTGATGGGCTTAGCAATGAGAGTAGCAGTGGGCCGAATAATCTGAGCATGTTGTCGTACTCGGGTTATCGCAGGGCTATGTGATCATCAGACAAATAAAAACGCGCAGCGGTTCCCCGGACTGCGCGTTTGTGAAGCCTCTATTTACCGCGGGGCTTAGATGTCGATGTTAACGCCAAAGTAAATGCCATCGACAGTCACACTGGCTTCTTCGTCGTCATCTTCCAGCGAGACGTCAAAGTTGCGGTAGCCGACTTCCAGAGACACGATAGCGACTTCGTAGCCCAGTCCTACTGCCATGTCGGTCACGCTGTTGTCGCCAAAGCTAATCACATTGCCCACTGCCTGTGCATACAAACCGGTTAAGGGCAGGTTGAAACGTGCGTTACCGTAGAGCATCGGTACCGGCGCATCCAGCTCGATCGAACCTTCGCGGCCGGTGGTGGCCAGGCGAACCTCACCGTCGAACATGCGAACCGTCAGGCCGACATCCAGGTTTACCCAGTTGTCCAACACTTCGTAGTAGAACGTGGCATCGGTATGCGTGAGGTCGGTCGTTGAATCGACGGTATCAGCCGCGGTGTAGACGTCTCCTTCGAACGTGAAAGTACGAGACAGGTTGTTGCGCTCAGAAATATCCAGGTCGGTGCGCTGCAGGCGGATATTAGGGAGTACCGGAATGGGGTGTTCCAGGGCGACGTAAATACTGGTGCCCGTCTCGTCGTCGTAGCCCAGGTCGTCGTTCATGTCGATGGCGTCTGGGCCTGATTGAACGTCACCTTCCCAGCTTTGCTTCCACTGATAGGCACCTGCTGTGGCACCGAGAATGTCGGCCTGTGTGCCGGCCGCGAATGTCGCTAGCATTGCTGCGGTCATCAATTTTTTGTTGATCATGCTCTTCCCCTGTTGTGGTCGTTATTTCTTGTTGTGCGTAACTATTGTTTTAGAACCATAAGTCCTCCCTGTTACAGGGTAAAGACTAGCGGTTCAGTAATATTGCCGCTTCTTTGGCAAAGTAGCTCAAAACACCGTCGGCGCCAGCGCGCTTGAATGACAGTAGTGATTCCAAAATGACTGCTTCGCGATTCAGCCAGCCATTGTCGAATGCTGCGCAGTGCATGGCGTATTCCCCGCTCACTTGGTAGGCGTAGGTGGGGACACGCAGCTCATCTTTCACTCGGCGAACAATGTCCAGGTAGGGCATGCCGGGCTTCACCATGATCATGTCGGCACCCTCGGCAAGGTCGAGTGCGCATTCATGAAGTGCTTCGTTGCTGTTGGCGGGGTCCATTTGATAGCTGTACTTGTTGCCGCTACCCAGGTTGCCCGCTGAGCCGACGGCGTCGCGGAACGGGCCGTAGTAACTCGATGCATATTTGGCGGCGTAGCTGAGTATGCAGGTATTGATGTGTCCTGCGGCTTCGAGGCTCTGGCGGATGGCGCCGATACGGCCGTCCATCATGTCAGAGGGGGCCACGACGTCGGCGCCAGCATCCGCTTGTGCGAGAGCCTGCTTACACAGTACTTCGGTGGTGATGTCGTTGAGTACATAGCCGTGCTTATCAATGATGCCGTCTTGGCCGTGCGTGGTGTAAGGGTCGAGGGCGACATCGGTAATCACGCCCAGTTCGGGCGCGGCATCTTTGACGGCTTTGATCGCTCGCTGCGCCAAACCGTCGGGGTTGTAAGCTTCTTCGGCGTGAAGAGATTTGCCGCCTTCGCCGACAACAGGGAACAGGGCAATCGCCGGT
This sequence comes from Spongiibacter sp. C9W, assembly GCF_057370015.1. Classification (NCBI taxonomy): domain Bacteria; kingdom Pseudomonadati; phylum Pseudomonadota; class Gammaproteobacteria; order Cellvibrionales; family Spongiibacteraceae; genus Spongiibacter; species Spongiibacter sp. C9W. The sequence continues at coordinate 1,755,333 of NZ_CM170672.1, read as the reverse complement.
ATGCCTAGCTCGACCAGGGCTTTCGCTTCTTTGGCAAGCAGGTCGATGCTCAACCGCTCGACTCCGGGCATGGACGCCACGGCCTCGCGCCGATTCTCACCCTCGTGGACGAACATCGGGTATATCAGGTCGTCCGGCGTGAGTGAGCTTTCGCGCGCCAAGCGGCGACTGAAATCAGCTGCGCGTAAGCGACGCATCCGCGTGGCAGGAAAAGCACCGCGTTGCAGGGAGGTCGTCATGATTTGCATCCTTGTAATGTGGGATCAGCGAAGGTTGGCGAACACGCGCTCAGCAACATCCAGCGTTTCCTGAATATCGGCCTCAGTGTGGGCCGCCGACATAAAGCCTGCTTCATAGGACGCTGGGGCGAGGTATACTCCGCCCTCCAGCATGCCGTGGAAGAAGCGGTTAAAGCGGTCGGTGTCACAGGCCATGACCTGCTGGTAGTTGCTGATGCGTTTCTCTTCGGTGAAGAACACACCGAACATGGTGCCAACATGGTTGCTGCTCAGGGGAATGCCAGCCGCTTCAGCGCGTGCATGTAAGCCATTAATAAGCATGTCAGTGCGAGCGAAGGGTATGTTGTAGAAGTCCGGCTGAGAAATGGCGTCAATCATCGCCAGACCGGCGGCCATGGCCGCGGGGTTGCCGGACAGGGTTCCCGCTTGATAGACGGGGCCGCTGGGTGCCAGCTGTTCCATAATGTCGCGTCGACCCCCGAAGGCAGCCACCGGCATGCCGCCGCCGATCACTTTGCCCAGGCAGGTGATGTCTGCTGTTACGCCGTAATAGCCTTGAGCGCCTTGCAGACCAAGGCGGAAGCCGGTCATTACTTCATCGATAATCAGCAGGCTTTGGTGAGCGTCGCAACACTCGCGCAGGCACTCTAAGAAGCCGGGCAGCGGGGGAACGCAGTTCATGTTGCCCGCGACGGGCTCAACGATCACACAGGCAACTTGGTCGCCAAACTCAGCAAACGCCTTTTGTACGCCCTCAATATCGTTGTAACTGAGGGTGACGGTATGCTCGGCGAGTGCGGCCGGTACCCCTGGTGAGCTGGGTACGCCAAAGGTCAGTGCTCCAGAGCCAGCTTTGATTAGCAGGGAGTCGGAATGACCGTGGTAGCAGCCTTCGAATTTGATAATTTTATCTCGCCCCGTGGCACCTCGCGCCAGGCGTATCGCGCTCATCGTTGCCTCGGTGCCAGAGTTCACCATGCGCACCATGTCCATGCCGGGAACGATGTCGCAAAGACGATCTGCCAGTCGTGTTTCTATTTCGGTGGGCGCGCCGAAGCTGAGGCCCTTTTGAATTTGTTCCGTTACCGCAGTAATCACTGAGGGGTGGGCGTGACCGAGCAGCATAGGCCCCCACGAGAGAACGTAGTCGATATAGCGTTTGCCATCGACATCAAAGACATAGGCCCCTTCTGCGCGCTCAATAAAGCGCGGGGTGCCGCCAACGGCTTTGAAGGCTCTGACGGGGCTGTTTACACCGCCGGGGATGTGTTGGCGGGCTTGCTGGAATAGCTGCTCTGAACGACTCATGGTGGATGCGAGAACCTCAATATTGGGCAGATAAGCGCCGGGTATTATCCCGACTTGGGGCGATTTTTCCTAGGGAAGCGCGACATCTTGTCGTCGGCTTCACTGGGTATACGGGTTTTAAAAGGGTTTGAGTACAACAAGAAATACAATAGCGAACAGCGCAATAACGGGCGCTTCGTTGAACCAGCGGTAAAACACGTGGCCACGTTGGTTCTCGTTATTCGCAAAGCGTTTTACGAGTTTGCCGCAGTATAGGTGGTAAACGATTAAGAAGGCGACAAAGGCCAGCTTAAGCCACAGCCAGCCAGCGTGCAGGTAGTAATTGGGGTTGTACGCCATCATGGCGATGCCAAAGATGACGGTCAATATCGCAAACGGGCTAACGAAGCGGTAGAGCTTTTGCTCCATGGTCGAGAGATGACGCTGGGTGGCGGCGTCTTCAGCCATGGCGTGATAAACAAACAGGCGGGGGAGGTAAAATATGCCGGCAAACCAGCAAACAACGGCAATAATATGCAGGGCTTTAAACCAGAGCATGGGGTGGGGCTCGCTTATGTTACTCAGCAGTTGGGCGGTAGGTGGCTTTAGCATACAATAGTTGCGCGCTTATTGGGCAGTCTGGCTCGGCTGCTATCTCACTTCTCGCAATTACCCGCAGGCTTTATTGGCATGGAATACAGCATCATTGCTCGCGCTCGTCGTCGCTTGCGTTTGTGGTGGATATTGAACCGTCGTCACACTCGGCGTCAGCTCGGTACGCTGGAAGATTGGAAAATGCGTGCAGTGTTTTGGCTTGGCGCCTTAACTGTGGGGTTGGTGATACAGGGGTTCGCCTGGCTCTCTGAGGAGAGTTTTTCTCTTTTTGAGCACGCGCACTCGCAGTATCCGTATGCGTTTCTGGTGATAACGCCACTCGGCCTGATGGCGATTGTGTGGTTGATGAACCGTTTGGCCAAGGCGTCGCGAGGCAGTGGGATACCGCAGGTGCTGTTGGTGCACAAACAGAGTTATCACTGGCTTCGAGGCCCCTTCCTATCGCTGCCGGTCGCGATATTAAAAGTACTGCTAACCTGTGCCGCGTTGCTGTTGGGGGCAACAGTGGGGCGTGAGGGTCCCAGCGTACATGTTGGCGCCGCGCTAATGTATCAATTTGGCCATTGGGCAAAGTTGAAGCAAAAACAAATTGAAAGCAGCCTGATTGTGGCCGGGGGTGCCGCTGGAGTGTCTGCTGCGTTCAATGCACCGTTGGCCGGTATCGTTTTTGCCATCGAAGAACTGCAGCAGTCGATGGAGGCGCGCACAACGGGGACGTTGATTATGGCAATCATCCTCTCGGGTGTTGTCGTGCTCATGTTTGCTGGTCACTACAGTTACTTCGGCGTGCCAGATGTCACCGCGATGCCGTTTGAAGACTATCCCTTCATTATTGCTGCCAGTGTCGTCTGCGGATTACTCGGTGGTCTGTTCAGTTTCTTTTTGGTCGAAGGAAGTCGTGCGGTGGCGCCTTTGGTGCGAGCGCGACCAATGCGAGTGGCAATGGTGATTGGCGTGGTGTTGGCGCTGATGGGGTTGGTATCCGGCGGCGCGACCATGGGTAGTGGCTACGTGGAGGCAAAAGCGCTGCTGGCTCAGCAAGCGGAGGGCAGTTGGTGGACGGCGTTTGGCCGGATTCTGGCGACGATGCTTACCTATTTCAGTGGTATTCCCGGCGGGATCTTTTCGCCCAGCTTGGCGGCGGGGGCGGAGTTGGGTGCATCGATGACGAGCCTCTTCCCCAATGTGCAGGCGACAGCATTGATACTCGTCGGCATGGCGAGCTATTTCGCTGGCGTGGTGCAGCGGCCAATCACCGCCTTCGTGATTGTTTTAGAGTTAACAGGGAATAATCACGATATACTACCGGCCTTAATGGTGAGTGCATTAGCGGCAACGGTCGTTTCAAAGCTGGTAATGCCGCAGCCGGTATACCACGTGCTCGCACAGGATTTAGTTCGCAGTTGGGAGCATTTGCTCAAAAGCAAGCAAGATGATGAGGTCGCTAGCAATACTTCATCGACGACAGATAAGTGAATAGGAGATAGGCCCGTGTTAAAGGTTGGGATTGTTGGTGGAACGGGGTATACCGGTGCGGAGCTGCTGCGCCTTATTGCCGCCCACCCCAATGCTGAAGTGGCAATGATTACCTCAAGGGCCGAAGACGGCGTGCCGGTTGATCAGCTCTTTCCAAGTTTGCGCGGTGTTTGTGATCTCGCCTTCTCAGTGCCTGATGTGGCAGCACTGTCTTCCTGTGACGTTGTGTTCTTCGCGACCCCCCACAACGTCGCAATGCAGCTGGTGCCCGAGCTGCTTGCTGGCGGCACGCGGGTGATTGATTTGTCGGCCGACTTCCGTATCCGCGATGCCGCGTTGTGGTCACAATGGTACAACGAAGAGCACGCCTGCCCCGAGTTGCTCGCCGAGGCGGTGTACGGATTGCCAGAGCGCAACAGCGACGCGATAAAAGGCGCACGCTTGATCGCCTGCCCGGGGTGTTACCCAACGGCGGTGGAGTTAGGGTTTTTGCCACTACTTGAGCAGCAACTAATTGACGATCAGCGGCTTATTGCTAGTGCGGCGTCTGGGGTGAGTGGCGCTGGCCGGCAGGCGAAGGTGGATACCTTGTTTGCCGAGTTAGATGGTAGCTTTAAAGCCTATGGCGTGGCGGGCCACCGCCATTTACCTGAGATTGAGCAGGAGTTGTCGTCGGCATCTGGTAAGCCCGTGCAGTTGACCTTCACACCGCATTTGTTACCACAAGTGCGCGGTATCCACGCCACTTTGTACTCAGAGCTGTTGGACCCCGCCGTGGGTTTGGACGAGCTGCAATTTATGTACGAAAAGCGCTATGCCGATGCGCCCTTTGTCGACGTAATGCCGCTGGGAAGTCTGCCGCAAACAAGGACAGTGCGCGGTGTAAATACCTGCCGCATTGCGCTGCATCGCCCGCAAAACCGCAACACCCTGGTGGTGCTGTCAGTGATCGACAACCTCGTAAAAGGTGCTTCGGGCCAGGCCATCCAAAATATGAACCTGATGTTCGGCTTGGATGAGTCTGCGGGCCTGGATGGTGTCGCGCTGTTGCCCTAGTGTCTGGCATTCTTGACTGTTTTACTCGGATAAGAGGATAATTGTGTCCTGCCCTTTGGGTAAAAGCAGTGAGGTAAGGTATGTCAGTAGTAGAAGAGTATACGCCGTCAGTATTGCAGTTAACGGAGCGTGCTGTGGCGAAGGTTAAACACCTGATGGAAGAAGAGGCGAATGATGACCTCAAGCTTCGGGTGTTTGTCACCGGTGGTGGATGCTCTGGTTTCCAATACGGTTTTACCTTCGACGAATTGGCAGAGGAAGACGATACGCTGGTTGAGAAAGAGGGCGTCGTTGTATTGGTCGATCCGCTTAGCTATCAGTATATTGAAGGTGCTGAGCTCGACTATACCGAAGGCTTGGAGGGCTCGCGTTTTGTTGTTAGCAACCCAAATGCCAGTACCACCTGTGGTTGTGGTTCGTCCTTTTCTATTTAACACTCGTCTGAGTAAATCTGCGCTGACGCGCATTTAAGATACTGGCGCCAGCCAGTATTTTTTTATGCAATCGCTAAATTCCCTTATTTTTAGTAAGGCTTAATCTAGATCAAGAGTCGCCCTCAGAAAATTCGTTCTAATGGAACCCAGAACGAAGATAACTCCTCATGAGGATGACGATATGAAGCAGATGAAAGCATGGGTTCCCCTTCTTCTTGGTAGCTTGGTAGCGCCAATTGCCGCACACAGTTTCGAAGCTGGTGATTGGGTGGTGCGTGGTGGTGTTACCACGACTGACCCGCGGGAAAGCAGCGATAATATCGTTGCGAATGGAAGCCCGATGGCCGCGAAAGTGGGCCTGGACAGCGACACGCAGCTGGGTATTACCGCCGAGTATATGCTGGATGCGAACTGGGGGGTCGAGTTGTTAGCGGCAACACCGTTCGAACATACGGCGACAGGTCGCGGTGCGTTAGCCGGTGTTGATATCGCTACCTTCAAACATTTGCCACCCACCTTGAGCATGGTTTATCACTTTGCATCGGTGAACGGCTTTCAACCCTACGCTGGTGTGGGTTTGAACTATACAGTGCTGTTTGACGAGGACCTGACGTCTGAATTCGAAAGCGCGGTCGACAAGGGCAGTATCGACCTTGAAGACTCATTCGGTATCGCCTTGCAAGTGGGTGCTGACTACCATGTGAACGAGCGTTGGTTAGTGAATGCGTCGGCGCGTTGGCTCGACCTGGAAACTGAGGCAGAAATTCGCACTGACGGTGGTAGTAAGTTCACCGCTGATATTGATGTGGATCCGATGGTTTACACCATTAGCGTGGGTTACAAGTTTTAAACGCTAACTTAGCTGGGGTAGATAGCCCCTAGTATGCGGGCGCCTTTGGCGCCCGTTACGCTTGGCACATTGCCGGGCTTGCCGTTGAGCGCGGCATAGGCCAGCCACGCAAATGCGGCAGACTCTACTGCGTTGGCCGGAATGCCGAGAGCATCTGTCTTTTCAACGACCATTTCTGATAGTTTTTCTTCAAGCCGCTGCCGCAATGCGCTGTTATATGCTCCTCCGCCACAAAGAAATAGCGATACCTTGCCCTCCAAGTTTTCAGCTTTAATTGCATCGCTCAATGTTACCGCTGTTGCTTCAAGCAGCGTTGCCTGAACGTCGTTGTCGGGTATTGGTGGGAGTGTATTTAACAGTGCCGTCAGGGTGGCAAGGTTGTAGTGCTCTCGGCCGGTGCTTTTGGGGCCGGTTTGCCGATAATAGGGGTTGTCGAGCAGCTTCTCGAGTAAGCCGGTGTTTACGGTTCCGCTGCGGGCCCAGTCGCCATCGCGGTCGTACTCGCTATTCCTGCGATGTTGAATCCAGCTGTCCATAAGGACATTGCCAGGGCCGGTATCATAGCCGTTAACGCTGCCGTTCTTGTGCAATACAGTGATGTTGGCCATACCACCGATATTTGCGATCACCCGATTGCTGCCCGCGCGGGAGAAGACGGCCGCATGGAAGGCGGGGACGAGCGGTGCACCCTGGCCGCCAGCGGCGATATCGCGGCGACGGAAGTCGGCAATGGTGGTTATGCCGGTCTCTTCGGCAAGTGTGTTTGGGTCGCCAATCTGCAGTGTATATGCCTGCTCAACAGGCCTTTGCGGGCTTGTGGGGCGGTGGCGTATTGTTTGGCCGTGAGAGCCGATGGCGGCGATCTGTTGAGCGTTTAAGCTTTGGGAGCGCAGAAACTGATTCACCGCTTGCGCAAGGGCGAGGGCAAGCTCGCGATCGGCCTGGCCCATTCGCTCAATTTCGTTGTCGCCAGCACTGCACAGTGCGAGCAGAGCGTTGCGAAGCGCACTGGGCAGTGGCACCTCGGCGGCGGCAAGTAGTTTGCACTGGTTCGCGGTGTCAATCAGGGCAATGTCTATTGCATCGAGGCTGGTGCCACACATCAGCCCAATATATAGCGAGCTGCTCACCCTTCGGAGCCGGGGCTGTTGTAGTTGCGCTGTGCGGCATAGGTGCGCAGCTGTAACTGCAGACCGCTGATCTGTTGTAAAAAGTCCGGCATGTCGTTACGCCCGACGCGAGTAGGCGGCGGCAATTTGTCGACGATCGTGGCGGGGTTGCGGTGCACGCCATTCATCAGGAATTCGTAGTGCAAGTGTGGCCCCGTGGCATAGCCTGTTGAGCCTACCCAGCCAATAGTCTCCCGCTGCCGAACTCGTTCTCCGCGAGATACGGCGCGTTTGTGCAGGTGGAGGTATTTGGTCACGTACGCTTCGCCATGTTTGATAAAAACGTAGTTGCCGTTTGCTCTTGAGTAGCCGGCCTCCAGCACTCTGCCATCGCCTGCCGCATATACCGGTGTGCCGCGGGGGGCTGCGTAGTCAACGCCTCGGTGCGGGCGCACCGTTTTAAAGACGGGGTGAAGGCGTTTGGGGTCAAAGCGGGAGCTGATGCGGGTAAAATCGAGTGGGGCTCGCAAAAACGCCTTGCGCATGCTCTCGCCGCTTTCCGAGAAGTAGTCGATCTCACCCTGTTTGTTCACATAGCGGTACGCTTGGAAGGAGTCGCCGCGGTTAAAGTACTGGGCCGCGAGGATTTGGCCGCTGCCAAGGTGTTCTCCATTGAGGTAGAGTTCCTCATAGATGACGATGAAATAATCGTTCTTCCGCACATCGTAGACGAAGTCCAGAACCCCGCCAAAAATATTGGCAAGCTCCATGATGATGCTCTGGCTGACCCCGGCTTCTTGCGCTGCTTTATATAGAGAGCTGGTAATGGTCGCACTCGCGACGCGTTGTCGAACCTCTGGGGTTTCGCTGACTTCTGTCGTAGAAAAGCCGGTTACGCCGCGCTCATATATCAGGCTGTTGAGCTTATCAACTTGCAGGCTCATCGCGTCCAGCTTGCCTTGGTCGCTAATCTGAAAGCCGAGTTTCTGGCCGGGGCGAATGCGATTCAATGCCTTGGTTTTCTTAGCGGTGCTTATCAGCTCGTGTAGGTCTTGCGGGCTCAGCTTGGCGCGATTGAAAATGCTTGAGAGCGAGTCGCCTGGCCGAACCTCGATCTCCAGCCACTCGCGCTGCGGTTCTATGGGTGAGAGGGGCTCCGGTTCCTGTTCGCTCGGACTGATCGGCGTGAGTTCCAGGTTAAGAGGAATCGCTGTGCGTTTGGCCTCGGCATTTTCTCCGGGCAGCATCAGCAGGGAGATCCCCAAGGCGATCAGCGTTGACGCGGCAATAGCTAAATGCCGCCGTGGGAAGCGAGGGCCTTCCCGGAAGGCTGCGTGTCGTTTTTTTTGGCGGTCAAGCATCGTGGTTCCGGGTAAATGTCATTTGGCGTTTTTTTGACCATTATAACAAAGACTTGTGGTGCTATAAGGCGTATTTACCGAATGTTAACGTAATTTCTAGCTTTTGTGGCGCCTGCGGTCTGGGGGCCGCGTTCCATTTTTACAGGGCTTGTTGTATCGTGCTCGGCCCTAGGCAGTCCCTGCCTTTCGCGTCGACGCAGTACCCTGCGTTTGGTATGACAGAAATAGTGAATTAAGGTTCTTTAAACATGACAAGGCTCGATACTCGGTTACTGGCCGATTTGGAGGCGCGTGGGCTCATCGCGCAAATGACCGGCGAAAACGGTCTTTCGGAGTACCTCTCTGAAGCTCCTCGGACCTTGTATTGTGGCTTTGATCCCACTGCAGACAGTTTGCATATTGGCCATTTAGTGCCGCTATTGGCGCTAAAGCGTTTTCAGGATGCCGGTCATAAACCCATAGCGTTGGTGGGTGGTGCGACCGGTTTGATTGGTGACCCCAGCTTTAAAGCACAGGAAAGGCAGTTGAACACGCCTGATGTGGTGGCGGGGTGGGTTGAGCGTTTGCGCTCCCAAATATCGCGCTTCGTGAGTTTTGACTGCGGTGATAATTCCGCGGAGATGGCGAATAATCTGGACTGGTTTGGGCCCATGACAGCGCTTGAGTTCTTGCGTGATGTCGGCAAGCACTTCTCGGTGAATAGCATGATTGCCAAGGAGTCTGTGAAGCAGCGAATCGATCGTGAGGGCTCTGGGATTTCATTTACCGAGTTTAGCTACTCGCTGCTTCAGGCTCTGGATTTTGCAGAGTTGCATAAGCGGCATGGGTGCAGCTTGCAGTTGGGTGGTTCAGATCAGTGGGGGAATATCACAGCGGGTATCGACCTGACTCGCCGAATGCATGGCGGTGCTGTGCACGGTTTGACAATGCCGCTCGTCACCAAAGCTGATGGTACGAAGTTCGGTAAAACGGAGTCCGGCACGATTTGGCTGGATCCGGAAAAGACATCGCCTTACGCCTTCTATCAATTCTGGTTGGGTACCGCCGATGCCGATGTATACAAATTCCTGCGCTACTTCACGTTCCTGAGTGTTGATCAGATCGCTGAAATAGAAGCCCAAGACGCGCAGGCGGGAGGTCGCCCTCAAGCGCAGCGCGTATTGGCAGAGCAGATGACGGCGCTGATTCACGGCGATGACGGGGTCGCGGCGGCGCAGCGTATTACGGAGGCGTTGTTCTCCGGCGAACTGGCAGATCTTTCGGTGGCCGATCTGGAGCAATTACGGTTGGATGGCTTGCCCTCGGCTGAGTTGTCGCGAGGTGACTTACTGGAGCGACCGCTCACGCAGCTGCTTGCCGATGTTGGAATGGCGGCGGGCAAGCAGGTAAAGGATGCGCTGGGGCGAAATGCAGTGTGGGTGAACACTGTCGCTGCGGGTATGGATGACAATATGAAGGCTGCAGAGGTCTTTGCGGCGGAAAAGGCGCTGGGCGATGGCTACTATGTAGTGCGTCTAGGGAAGAAGAAGTACCAGCTGCTGGTGATTCGCTGATCAACTTGCTGTTGTTTTGACCGTTAATTGCTGCTGTTTTGATCGATTGTCATTTTTTTGTAATTAGTTTGTTGCGGTGTGTTGACTCTGGGGTTTGGGTCTCTATAATGCGCCACCTCGCTTACGGAGACGGGCCTTTCGGGAAGTTTGGAAGGTGGTGTTGCTGAGGTTTGCGAGGGTGGTTTCAAGGTGCTTTTGAGGCGGTTTAAAAACTTTTTCAAAAAGCGGTTGACTCTACCAGGGGCGGCTCTATAATGCGCTCCCTCGCTTACGGAGACGGGCTTTCAGCTGAGGTTGGAAGTGCTGGTTGAAGAGGTAAGCGAAACGGCAAAACGGCTTTTGAAAACGCTTTAAAAACTTTTCAAAAAACGCTTGCCAAACAGGACGAAGTATTTATAATACGCGTCCTCGCTTCGGGGATAACTTGAAGCGAATATCAAAGCCCTGGCGGTTTTGAGTTATTTAAAAAGATGAGATCAAGTAATTCGTGTGGGTACTTGTTGATGGATATTGCGACATTAAATATTCAGAGATAAGTAACTCGACAATTCAAATTTTGAAGAATCGATTAACACGTCTCTGAGCCGAGATTTTAGATGGTAAAGCAGGTTTTGCGTAACCATCTCATCATGCCTTTGGCTGATGTAAAAGATTGAACTGAAGAGTTTGATCATGGCTCAGATTGAACGCTGGCGGCAGGCCTAACACATGCAAGTCGAACGCGAAAGCACTTCGGTGTGAGTAGAGTGGCGGACGGGTGAGTAACGCGTGGGAATCTACCTAGTAGTGGAGGATAACTCGGGGAAACTCGAGCTAATACTGCATACGCCCTACGGGGGAAAGCGGGGGATCTTCGGACCTCGCGCTATTGGATGAGCCCGCGTTAGATTAGCTTGTTGGTGAGGTAATGGCTCACCAAGGCGACGATCTATAGCTGGTCTGAGAGGATGATCAGCCACATTGGGACTGAGACACGGCCCAAACTCCTACGGGAGGCAGCAGTGGTGGGGAATATTGCGCAATGGGCGAAAGCCTGACGCAGCCATGCCGCGTGTGTGAAGAAGGCCTTCGGGTTGTAAAGCACTTTCAATAGGGAGGAAAGGTTGTAGCTTAATACGTTGCAACTGTGACGTTACCTATAGAAGAAGCACCGGCTAACTCCGTGCCAGCAGCCGCGGTAATACGGAGGGTGCGAGCGTTAATCGGAATTACTGGGCGTAAAGCGCGCGTAGGCGGCTTCGTCAGTCAGATGTGAAAGCCCCGGGCTCAACCTGGGAACTGCATTTGATACTGCGGAGCTAGAGTATGGTAGAGGATAGTGGAATTCCAGGTGTAGCGGTGAAATGCGTAGATATCTGGAGGAACATCAGTGGCGAAGGCGACTGTCTGGACCAATACTGACGCTGAGGTGCGAAAGCGTGGGGAGCAAACAGGATTAGATACCCTGGTAGTCCACGCCGTAAACGATGTCTACTAGCCGTTGGGGAACTTGATTCTTTAGTGGCGCGCAGCTAACGCACTAAGTAGACCGCCTGGGGAGTACGGCCGCAAGGTTAAAACTCAAATGAATTGACGGGGCCCGCACAAGCGGTGGAGCATGTGGTTTAATTCGATGCAACGCGAAGAACCTTACCAGGTCTTGACATCCTGCGAATTTTCTAGAGATAGATTAGTGCCTTCGGGAACGCAGTGACAGGTGCTGCATGGCTGTCGTCAGCTCGTGTCGTGAGATGTTGGGTTAAGTCCCGTAACGAGCGCAACCCTTGTCCTTAGTTGCCATCAGGTAATGCTGGGAACTCTAAGGAGACTGCCGGTGACAAACCGGAGGAAGGTGGGGACGACGTCAAGTCATCATGGCCCTTACGACCTGGGCTACACACGTGCTACAATGGGCGGTACAGAGGGCTGCAAACTCGCGAGAGCAAGCCAATCCCTTAAAACCGTTCGTAGTCCGGATTGGAGTCTGCAACTCGACTCCATGAAGTCGGAATCGCTAGTAATCGCGAATCAGAATGTCGCGGTGAATACGTTCCCGGGCCTTGTACACACCGCCCGTCACACCATGGGAGTGGATTGCACCAGAAGTGGATAGTCTAACCTTCGGGAGGACGTTCACCACGGTGTGGTTCATGACTGGGGTGAAGTCGTAACAAGGTAGCCCTAGGGGAACCTGGGGCTGGATCACCTCCTTAACTTGAGCGCAAGAAGTTGGCAAGTGCTCACACGAATTACTTAGATCTCAATTGATTGAAAGCGATAATTTCACGGGCCACTGGGTTACGTGATAAAGCCCTCTGCATGAGAATGCAGAATTGCTTGATTCAGCTGTTGGTTGGCTGGATATGCAAGATTGGGTCTGTAGCTCAGGTGGTTAGAGCGCACCCCTGATAAGGGTGAGGTCGGAGGTTCAAGTCCTCCCAGACCCACCACTATCTCGCGGCAGTTACTGAAAAGTAAGCGGGGTAGAGTTGGGCATTGACATGGGGCTATAGCTCAGCTGGGAGGCGCCTGCCTTGCACGCAGGAGGTCTGCGGTTCGATCCCGCATAGCTCCACCACTTCCCGCTTTGGGGAGGGTGACCAGATTATCGCCAAGAAGTCAGAAAGAAAAGCTTTTGCATGTATGTGAAGAGTTTTTGTTTCTGGTTTTTACAATCAGATGTTCTTTAACAAGGTAAATAAGCTGAAATAAAACACTGTTTTCTCAAGTGTTGTAATAATCCGGCGAAAACTGATTACGCAGCAAGTCGCGTGTAATCAGATAGCAGTTTCTTGATGATATAACGATGGCTAGTCTATTTGCTTATATGGTCAAGCGACTAAGCGCATACGGTGGATGCCTTGGCAATTGGAGGCGATGAAGGACGTTGGAGCCTGCGAAAAGCTCTGGGGAGGTGGCAACCAACCTTTGATCCAGAGATGTCCGAATGGGGAAACCCACCTAGCATAAGCTAGGTATCTCTTGACTGAATACATAGGTCTTGAGAGGCGAACCAGGGGAACTGAAACATCTAAGTACCCTGAGGAAAAGAAATCAACCGAGATTCTCTTAGTAGCGGCGAGCGAACGGGGATCAGCCTGCAAGTGATAGCTTGTGTGTTAGTGGAACGGTCTGGAAAGTCCGGCGATACAGGGTGATAGCCCCGTACACGAAAACGCACTTGTGGTACTAAGCTTGCGATAAGTAGGTCGGGACACGTGTTATCTTGACTGAAGATAGGGGGACCATCCTCTAAGGCTAAATACTACCAATTGACCGATAGTGAACCAGTACCGTGAGGGAAAGGCGAAAAGAACCCCGGAGAGGGGAGTGAAATAGATCCTGAAACCGTATGCGTACAAGCAGTAGGAGCAGACTTGTTCTGTGACTGCGTACCTTTTGTATAATGGGTCAGCGACTTAATGTCAGTAGCGAGCTTAACCGTTTAGGGGAGGCGTAGGGAAACCGAGTCTTAATAGGGCGAATTAGTTGCTGGCATTAGACCCGAAACCCGGTGATCTATCCATGGCCAGGTTGAAGATGCCGTAACAGGCATTGGAGGACCGAACCCACAAATGTTGAAAAATTTGGGGATGAGCTGTGGATCGGAGTGAAAGGCTAATCAAACCGGGAGATAGCTGGTTCTCCTCGAAATCTATTTAGGTAGAGCGTCATGTCTTACCCGCGGGGGTAGAGCACTGTTTGGGCTAGGGGGTCATCCCGACTTACCAACCCCATGCAAACTCCGAATACCGCGGAGTGCAATCATGGCAGACAGACGGCGGGTGCTAACGTCCGTCGTCAAGAGGGAAACAACCCAGACCGCCAGCTAAGGTCCCAAATCTACGTTAAGTGGGAAACGATGTGGGAAGGCTCAGACAGCTAGGAGGTTGGCTTAGAAGCAGCCATCCTTTAAAGAAAGCGTAATAGCTCACTAGTCGAGTCGGCCTGCGCGGAAGATGTAACGGGGCTAAACGTAGAACCGAAGCTGCGGATGCACTATGTGCATGGTAGAGGAGCGTTCTGTACGCCTGCGAAGGTGAGTCGAGAGGCTTGCTGGAGGTATCAGAAGTGCGAATGCTGACATGAGTAACGACAAAGGGGGTGAAAAACCCCCTCGCCGGAAGACCAAGGTTTCCTGCCCCATGCTAATCAGGGCAGGGTTAGTCGGCCCCTAAGGTGAGGCTGAAAAGCGTAATCGATGGGAAACGGGTTAATATTCCCGTACTTGTTATAACTGCGATGGAGGGACGGAGTAGGCTAGGCGATCGCGGCGTTGGTTGTCCGCGTTTAAGCTAGTAGGCTGAGGACTTAGGCAAATCCGGGTCCTTAAGGCTGAGAGGTGATGACGAGCTCTCTTTTGAGCGAAGTCGTTGATGCCATGCTTCCAAGAAAATCTTCTAAGCTTCAGGTTATAACGAACCGTACCCCAAACCGACACAGGTGGTCAGGTAGAGAATACCAAGGCGCTTGAGAGAACTCGGGTGAAGGAACTAGGCAAAATGGTACCGTAACTTCGGGAGAAGGTACGCCGGTTTTGGTGATGGGACTTGCTCCCTAAGCTGAGGCTGGCCGAAGTGACCAGGTGGCTGCGACTGTTTATCAAAAACATAGCACTCTGCAAACACGAAAGTGGACGTATAGGGTGTGACGCCTGCCCGGTGCCGGAAGGTTAATTGATGGGGTTAGCGTAAGCGAAGCTCTTGATCGAAGCCCCGGTAAACGGCGGCCGTAACTATAACGGTCCTAAGGTAGCGAAATTCCTTGTCGGGTAAGTTCCGACCTGCACGAATGGCGTAACGATGGCCACGCTGTCTCCACCCGAGACTCAGTGAAATTGAAATTGCGGTTAAGATGCCGTATACCCGCGGCTAGACGGAAAGACCCCGTGAACCTTTACTATAGCTTCACAGTGGACTCTGATATTACTTGTGTAGGATAGCTGGGAGGCTTTGAAACCTAGGCGCTAGCTTAGGTGGAGCCAATCTTGAAATACCAGCCTGGTACTATTGGGGTTCTAACTCTGGACCATTATCTGGTTCGAGGACATTGTGTGGTGGGTAGTTTGACTGGGGCGGTCTCCTCCCAAAGTGTAACGGAGGAGCACGAAGGTGCGCTAATCACGGTCGGAAATCGTGAGGTTAGTGTAATGGCACAAGCGCGCTTAACTGCGAGACTGACAAGTCGAGCAGGTACGAAAGTAGGTCATAGTGATCCGGTGGTTCTGTATGGAAGGGCCATCGCTCAACGGATAAAAGGTACTCCGGGGATAACAGGCTGATACCGCCCAAGAGTTCACATCGACGGCGGTGTTTGGCACCTCGATGTCGGCTCATCACATCCTGGGGCTGAAGCCGGTCCCAAGGGTATGGCTGTTCGCCATTTAAAGTGGTACGCGAGCTGGGTTCAGAACGTCGTGAGACAGTTCGGTCCCTATCTGCCGTGGGCGTTGGAGATTTGAGGAAAGCTGCTTCTAGTACGAGAGGACCGAAGTGGACGAACCTCTGGTGTTCGGGTTGTGATGCCAATCGCATTGCCCGGTAGCTATGTTCGGACGGGATAACCGCTGAAAGCATCTAAGCGGGAAGCCTCTTCCAAGATAAGATCTCCCTGGGAACTTGATTCCCCTAAAGAGCCGTTCAAGACCAGGACGTTGATAGGCAGGGTGTGTAAGCGTTGTGAGGCGTTGAGCTAACCTGTACTAATTGCTCGTGAGGCTTGACCATATAATCAAGTGGTTTAGCCATCGAAAGAAATCAAGAAACTGCAGCGGATTGTTGCAACCCTGGAAACAGGATGAGAAAACAGTATTCAGCTTATTTACCGCCCTATTTGTGATTGTGAGAGCATGTCAACGTGACAGTCAGACTCGAAGCAACACAAGCCAGTTTGCCTGGCGACCATAGAGACATGGAACCACCTGACCCATCCCGAACTCAGAAGTGAAACGTGTCATCGCCGATGGTAGTGTGGGGATTCCCCATGTGAGAGTAGGTCATCGCCAGGCTTCTAAATAAAACACCCCGGTCAGCATTAGCTGTCCGGGGTTTTTTATTTAGGATGCGAGGAACTTCTGCCACTAAATATTGGGCCCATGTGACAACGCGATGTTCCGCAGGAACCGCGTTGGACGCCGCAACGCAGTGGAGGCGCCCGAAGGGCCAGAGGCGCCGCCTCTGGTCAAAGTAGGTCATGGCCAAAGCACTCGCTACGCTCGCGGGGCAGGCCCTCGCCAGGCTTCTAAACTAATGGCCAAAACACTCCCATTGGTCGCGGGCCACACTGAGTGCCCCAGCCGAGTTCGGTTGGGGCACTTTGCTATGTGGCTAGAAAAAATTGGGCAACTGGCGCTGACCGACGGCAATGACTCGCGCTTGTAGCGCTCGCCCTACGGGCAGCCTGCGGCTGTCCAAACCTGTTGCACAGGTTTGTCGCCAGGCTTCTAGATAAAAAACCCGAGGTTCATCTGAGTCTCGGGTTTTTTTATGGGGCTCTGGAAGTGGTGTCTACTAGGTGCGAATCTGCAGTCCCGCTCCTGTGGTCAGGGCCGCATTGAGCTGGTAAATGAACTGGTATGCAATTGATCGCTTAGCTATCAGGGCGGTTTAAGTGTGCCAAGCTGCGTCAGCTATGCAGGCCTTTGCTGCCTTAGTGGTTCTGGGACTATTAAACCAATTCTTTGTATTAAGGAACGCCGCATTAACGCAGGGAGTCGGTTCCGTCAGTTTATTGAAAAATTTTGCTATGATCGGCTCTCGGTTGCGCGAGGGGATAGGCGTTGAGCACAGAAAAGATACTCCAGGTTTTAGCGGATGGTGAGTTTCACTCGGGTGAAGAGCTTGGAACGGCGTTGGGCGTTAGCCGCGCTGCCGTTTGGAAGCAGCTTCAGAAGCTTGAGGCGCTAAATATTGAGCTGGAGTCTCAGAAAGGCCGCGGCTACCGCATTGTTGGGGGCTTGGACCTGCTGTCACGGGAGGCGGTGCTGGCTTCTAGCGGGGAAGCATCAAAGCCGTTTGTCGAGTCCATGGATATTTTTAATGAGCTGGCGTCAACCAATGAAGTCGCGTTAGCAAAGATTGCTGAAGGCGATGCGCATGGATATTGCTGTACGGCTGAGTTGCAACGCTCCGGAAGGGGGCGGCGGGGCCGGCAGTGGGTGAGCCCGTTTGCTAGAAACCTCTATTTCTCTATGGTTTGGCAGTTTCATTCTGGTGCGTCGGCGCTAGAAGGTTTGAGCCTTTGTATTGGTGTGGCCGTTGCGCGTGCATTGAATAGAGCCGGGGTAGATGGCGTCGCGCTGAAATGGCCCAACGATATTTTGCTCGACGGCCGAAAGCTTGCCGGCATCTTGCTGGAGATGCAGGGCGATCCGGCCGGGCTCTGTCAGGTGGTTATTGGTGTTGGGGTGAATGTAAAAATGGCCGGTGCGGACACATCAGGTATTCAGCAGCCCTGGGCGGATCTGGGGGCTACGACATCGCTGACGATAGGAATTGCTTGTTGTCTCTATTAATTGACGCTTTAGTTGATGTGCTCACGCAATATAGTCGCGGCGGCTTTGCACTGTACCGAGACGAATGGCAGAGCCTCGATGCTTACCGAGGGCAAGAGGTTATGGTGCAACTCGGTGATACCTGGGTGAGTGGTGTGGCAGAGGGTGTCGATCAAGGTGGTGGGCTGCTGCTACGTACCGACACGGGCACCCGCGTATTCAATGGCGGTGAGGTCAGTTTGAGGAGCTTGCCCTGATGTCTGCTGTGGTATTGGAGCTTGATATCGGTAACAGCTCTGCGAAGTGGCGGGTGTTAGCGCCAGAGCGCTTGGCTGGTGGGCGTATAGTGTTGACTGATAGCGCCTTGCGCATGTTGCTGGACGAGCACCAAATCTCTGCAATTCGAGTCGGCTCGGTGGCCGGTCAGGCTATTGAGGATATGGTGTCCGCCGTTGCCAGGAGCCTTGGCATACCGTGCTACTTTGCGCGCAGCCAACCCATTAGCGGTGGTTTAACGAATAGCTACCAAGACCCTTCGAAGATGGGCGTTGATCGTTGGCTGGCGATGCTGGCAGCTTGGCGCTTAGTGCAGAGTGAGGTCGTTGTGGTGGATGCAGGCACCGCCCTCACTATCGATCTGATTGACCGAAATGGCTGTCATTCAGGTGGCTATATCTTACCGGGGCGAAAGTTGATCCTTGAATCGCTAACGGGCAGCACGGAGAGGGTGCGCTATGAAGGGGTGCCCGACCCGTCGATCGCTCCCGGTGTGACAACAGCGGAATGCGTTGAGCACGGTAGCTGGCTTTCCCTGTTGTCTGCCGTTCGAGGCGTCGTTGCGGATTGTTGCCAACTCAGTGGAGGTGTGCCCCGCGTTGTGCTTACTGGAGGTGATGCGCCTAGCTTGATGCGACTCGCTGGTGAATGCGACTGGCAGCTGAAAGAAGAGTTGGTATTAGACGGCTTGGCGCTTGCCTTGGCTGATGGGGAGGCTGAGGGATGAGGGCCTTGCTGTTGGCGCTGATTATGCTGAACGCAGGCTTATACCTCTGGCAGCGGTACGATAGCGGTTATCAGGAAGTCAGTGAGGCGATGGCAATGCCCGCCGTAAAGGGCAATATCGTTCTATTGTCTGAGCGGGCGGCTGCGCCGGAGGTCTCGGGTGGGGTGCGCGACCCAGAGCCGGCGGCGGTGTCCAGCATACATACTGACCTGGCGCTGCCTCAGAATGCTGTTACGCCGACTGCGCCATTAGAGTGCTGGCTACTGGGGCCTTTACCACCGTGAGTGGGGGTGATTTGCCTGTCGGGCTTGAGTGGCGCCGCGAGGAATATGAGCGTGATGCCGACTACTGGGTCTACCTTGGGCCATACGCTGATGTGGCGGCGGCCAGCGCGATAAGCCGGGAGCTAAAACGTAAGGGTATCGATAGCTATGTAATACGCCGTGGCGAACTAAATAAAGCAGTATCTCTGGGGGTGTTTAGCGACGCAAGACGCGCAGAAAAACATCAGCAGCGCATGCAGGCTAGGGGCTATGGAGCGGATATCCGCAAAATATCAAAATTTGCTCAGCGCCTCTGGCTGGTATTAAAAGCCGAGTCGGATAGTGGAAATTATCGCTCTGGCATTGCCTATTTGCAGGTGTTGGCCGGAGAAGGGCAAACAGTAGAGAAAAAAAGCTGCAATCGCATTGCGTCTTACAAAGAGTTCGACTAGAATGCCGCCCTCGTTCGAAAGCGACGTGCTAGAAATGTGCTGGCGTAGCTCAGTTGGTAGAGCAGCTGACTTGTAATCAGCCGGTCGGGGGTTCGACTCCTCTCGCCAGCTCCACTTTTCTAAGCGCTGTAGAGTTCATAGCTTGCAATATAAATAATTGACAAGTTATTGCTGCATAAGCAGAATGTTTCGCTCTTTCGAGGTGGGGTTCCCGAGTGGCCAAAGGGATCAGACTGTAAATCTGACGCGCAAGCTTCGGTGGTTCGAATCCACCCCCCACCACCATTATTTAGATGTACCAGCGGAAGGTTTTTCAGCGGGTATAGTTCAATGGTAGAACCTCAGCCTTCCAAGCTGATGGTGCGGGTTCGATTCCCGCTACCCGCTCCAGTTTTGCGCTGGCTGATGTGAAAAGGTTAGCGGTGCTCATATAGCTCAGTCGGTAGAGCACTTCCTTGGTAAGGAAGAGGTCACCGGTTCAAGTCCGGTTATGAGCTCCAATTTTTGGCGACAAAAGCCCGGGGTGGTTTTTGTCTTTTTGTAGTGACTTGACGAAAAGGTCCGCTAGGAGGCTGTCGCAATGGCGAAGGAAAAATTTGAACGTAGTAAGCCCCACGTCAACGTGGGCACCATCGGTCACGTTGACCATGGTAAAACGACTCTGACTGCAGCGCTGACGCGCGTTTGTGCAGAAGTCTTCGGCGGTGAAGCCGTTGCATTCGACGGTATCGATAATGCGCCTGAAGAGCGTGAGCGTGGTATTACCATCGCTACCTCTCACGTAGAGTACGATTCAGACATTCGTCACTACGCACACGTCGACTGCCCAGGGCACGCTGACTACGTTAAAAACATGATCACTGGTGCCGCTCAGATGGACGGCGCGATCCTGGTATGTGGTGCGACTGACGGCCCAATGCCTCAGACTCGCGAGCACATCCTGCTGTCTCGTCAGGTTGGCGTACCCTACATCGTTGTCTTCCTGAACAAAGCCGACTTGCTGGCTGAAGACTGTGGCGGCGTAGGCAGCGAAGAGTACAACGAAATGCTCGAGCTGGTTGAAATGGAACTGCGTGAGCTGCTCGACACTTACGACTTCCCAGGCGACGACACGCCAATCATCGCGGGTTCTGCCCTGATGGCACTGAACGGCGAAGACGACAACGAGCTGGGCACATCTGCTGTTGCCAAGCTGGTTAAAGCTCTGGATGAGTACATTCCTGAGCCCGAGCGAGCTATCGATCAGCCGTTCCTGATGCCAATCGAAGACGTATTCTCGATCTCTGGTCGCGGTACTGTTGTAACTGGTCGTATCGAGCGCGGCATCCTGAACACTGGCGACGAAATCGAAATCGTTGGTATCAAAGACACCACCAAGACTACCTGTACTGGTGTTGAAATGTTCCGCAAGCTGCTCGACGAAGGTCGTGCTGGTGAGAACGTTGGTGTTCTGCTGCGTGGTACTAAGCGTGACGAAGTTGAGCGTGGCCAAGTATTGGCTAAGCCTGGTTCAATCACTCCGCACACTCGCTTCGAAGCCGAAGTGTACGTACTGAGCAAAGATGAAGGTGGTCGTCACACGCCATTCTTCAAAGGCTACCGTCCACAGTTCTACTTCCGTACCACAGACGTAACCGGTGCGTGTGAGCTGCCAGAAGGTACAGAAATGGTAATGCCTGGCGACAACGTGAAAATGGACGTGACATTGATTGCGCCTATCGCGATGGAAGAAGGTCTGCGTTTTGCAATCCGTGAAGGTGGCCGTACTGTCGGCGCCGGCGTGGTAGCGAAAATCGTAGAGTAAAGAGTAAATGCCGGCCTTGGGTCGGCGTTTGTAGGCCAGTAGTTCAATTGGTAGAGCACCGGTCTCCAAAACCGGCTGTTGGGGGTTCGAGTCCCTCCTGGCCTGCCACTTACGCTGACACCGCTTCGCGCATGCGAAGTGGTGTTTTGCGCTTAGCAAAAAGGATACGGTCACAAGATGGTAGCGAAGGCAGAAGACGAAAGTCGCCTTGATGGCTTGAAGTGGGTAGTTGTAACCCTGCTGGTTGCCGCAGGTGTTGGCGGCAATATGTACTTCTCCGATGAGTCATTGCTGTATCGCGTAATTGCGTTGCTGGTGCTGGCAGTCGTTGCCGGCTTTGTCGCTGCGCAAACCAGCCGCGGGGCAGCATTTTTTGACCTGCTGAAAGGCGCTCGCAACGAGATTCGCAAAGTTGTTTGGCCGACCCGCCAAGAAGGCACGCAAACGACGTTAATCGTTGTTGCGTTTGTGATTGTGGCGGCACTGATTTTGTGGGGGCTCGATACCCTGCTCGGTTGGTTGGCCTCGTTGGTAATAGGCTGAGGGCTAGATTATGGCTAAACGTTGGTATGTAGTTCACGCCTATTCCGGCTACGAAAAAAAGGTAGCGTCTGCGCTGAAAGAGCGCATTGAGCTATCGGGCTTTGAAGACCGTTTTGGAGAAGTGCTTGTTCCCACTGAAGAAGTGGTTGAGATGCGCGGCGGTCAAAAGCGCAAGAGCGAGCGCAAGTTCTTCCCCGGTTACGTTTTGATTGAAATGGAACTGGATGACGACACATGGCACTTGGTGAAAGAGACACCTCGTGTCATGGGCTTTATAGGCGGTAAGGCGGATAAGCCTGCGCCGATTACGCAGAAAGAAGCAGACGCAATCCTGCAGCGCGTAGAAAGCGGTGATAAACCCAAGCCCAAAACCTTGTTCGAGCCAGGTGAAATGGTTCGTGTCATTGATGGCCCCTTTAATGACTTTAATGGGGTTGTTGAAGAGGTGAATTACGAGAAAAACCGTCTGCATGTGGCGGTACTGATTTTCGGTCGTTCTACGCCCGTCGAATTAGATTTCGGCCAAGTAGAAAAGACCTAAGCACAACCTGCGTATTACGCAGGTTTTGAAAGTAACGGGGAGCCGTTGACAGGCCGCGAGGCCCAGAGGCGTTAATACCCAAAAGGAGAAAACAATGGCTAAGAAAGTCCAGGCTTATATCAAGCTTCAAGTGCCCGCAGGCGGCGCTAACCCAAGTCCCCCGGTTGGTCCTGCGCTGGGTCAGCACGGCGTTAACATCATGGAATTTTGTAAGGCGTTCAATGCTCAAACTCAGAGCATGGAAAACGGTATGCCAATTCCTGTTGTTATTACTGTGTACGCTGACCGCAGCTTCACTTTCACAACCAAGACGCCGCCAGCATCATTCTTGCTGAAGAAAGCAGCGGGTGTGAAAAGTGGCTCAGGCACTCCGAACACGAAAAAAGTCGGCAAGGTTAACCGTGCCCAGCTGGAAGAAATTGCAACAATGAAGATGCCAGACCTTACTGCGGCAGATATGGATGCCGCTGTGCGCACCATCGCCGGAAGTGCACGTGCTGCCGGTATCGAAGTGGAGGGTGTGTAAATGGCTAAGTTGAGCAAGCGCCAAAAGGCAATCCGTGAAAAAGTTGTTGCTGGCAAGCAATACGGCATCGAAGAAGCGGTTTCGCTGCTGAAAGAAGTTTCTAGCGTTAAATTCAGCGAGGCTGTTGACGTTGCAATCAACCTGGGTGTTGATGCGCGTAAATCAGACCAAGCGGTTCGCGGTGCAACGACACTGCCAAACGGCACTGGTAAAGACGTTCGCGTCGCCGTGTTTACTCAGGGTGAAAACGCTGAAAAAGCAAAGGCTGCTGGCGCAGATTTTGTTGGCATGGAAGAGCTCGCCGAGCAGGTTAAAGGCGGCATGATGGACTTCGACGTTGTCGTCGCGTCACCTGATGCAATGCGCGTAGTGGGTCAGTTGGGCCAGGTTCTGGGTCCCCGTGGCCTGATGCCTAACCCCAAGACCGGCACAGTAACACCCGATGTTGAAACTGCCGTTAAGAACGCGAAAGCGGGTCAGGTTCGCTACCGCACAGACAAAAATGGCATCGTTCACGGCGCTATCGGTAGCATCAAGTTCGACGCTGCTGCGCTTCAGGAAAACCTGGAAGCATTGCTGGCTGACCTTAAGAAAGCTAAGCCTGCGTCTGCAAAAGGTGTTTACCTGAAGAAGATTACGCTTTCTTCTACGATGGGCCCCGGTCTGGTTATCGACCAGAGCAGCTTGTCTGTAGCGAAGTAATCAATAACAGAATTCGGGCTTCGGCCCGGCGCTGGCGTTATGCCGGCAAGACTTTGTGGTCTTTGACAATCGACCTACTGTGTCAAAAGACAAAGACCATCAAAGACCGTAGGTGAGCCGAGGTGTCGTAAGGCATCGACGCTCTTAATAGGTGTGCTGCATGCAGCGTTACCGGCACCGGCCTACGCAGATGGTGGATCGGATTTGTTCACCACATGAACGGCAGCGAGCCTAGGCAAGCTGTCTACGGTAAGTAACTGACAAATCCAGGAGTTATCCAAGTGGCATTAAGACTCGAAGACAAGAAAGCGATAGTTGCTGATGTTAACGAGACTGCCGCGAGTGCACTGTCATTGGTTATTGCTGACGCCCGTGGGTGTTCAGTAGCCGAAATGACTGAGCTCCGTAAGCAGGCGCGGGATTCTCAGGTTGATTTGCGTGTAGTGCGCAACACCCTGGCGAAAATTGCGTTGAAAGGAACGGAATTCGAGTGCGCAGAAGAGGCCTTCAAAGGTCCCTCTCTGTTGGCATTTTCGATGGAAGATCCAGGTGCTGCGGCGCGTATCTTCAAAGATTTCGCTAAAGAAAACGAAAACTTTGAAGTGAAAGCACTGGCGGTCAGTGGCCAGCTAATGGGTTCGGAACAGTTGGATGTATTGGCGAAACTGCCGACGCGCGATCAGGCTCTGTCTATGTTGATGAGTGTGATGTTGGCGCCGGCGACCAAGCTGGTACAGACAATGAACGAAGTCCCAGGAAAGCTGGTACGTACATTGGCTGCAGTTCGCGATCAGAAAGAAGCTGCTTAATCGCAGCTTAGTTAACGATTAATTTTTTCACAATTTGATACAGTAGGGAGTTGAAAATGGCTCTGTCTAAAGACGATATCCTCAATGCAATCGCTGAAATGAGCGTTATGGAAGTGGTTGAACTCATCGAAGCAATGGAAGAGAAGTTTGGCGTAACTGCCGCTGCTGCCGTTGCTGCTGCTCCTGCAGCCGCTGCTGAAGGTGGCGCTGCTGCCGCTGAGCAGACTGAGTTCGACGTAGTTCTGACTGGCGCTGGTGACAAGAAAGTAAACGTCATCAAAGCGGTTCGCGCTATCACCGGCTTGGGTCTGAAAGAAGCGAAAGAAATGGTTGACGGTGCTCCATCAACTGTTAAAGAAGGCGCTTCTAAAGACGACGCTGAAGAAGCTAAAAAAGCACTGGAAGAAGCTGGCGCATCTGTCGAGCTTAAGTAAGTTGCTGATAGACCTGTTTACAGGTCGATCTCAAGTGAGGCTGGTGGGTTTATCCCGCCGGCCTTTTGCTGTTTGAGACATTGGGCCGGGGCGATTGTTCTGGTCAGCGGTGGCTTGACCACCGCGCAAACGATGCCAGCGCCGGTTGCGCAGGGGTCAGGTAATGATGCTGGGGAGTACTGATGGCTTACTCGTACACTGAGAAAAAACGTATTCGCAAGGACTTTGGCAAATTGCCACACGTTATGGACGTGCCTTACCTTCTTGCGATTCAGTTAGATTCTTACAAGAAATTTACACAGCAGGGTATTCCCGCTGCTGAGCGCGGCGAGCACGGCTTGCACGCTGCTTTTAAATCAATCTTCCCAATCGTAAGTTATTCCGGCAATGCAGCGTTAGAGTACGTTGACTATGTGCTGGGAGCACCGGCATTCGACGTGAATGAATGCCAGCTGCGCGGGGTGACCTTTTCGGTGCCGTTGCGCGTTAAAGTTCGGCTGATCATCTACGATAAAGATTCAGCGAACAAAAGCATCAAAGACATTAAAGAGCAAGAAGTCTACATGGGGGAGATCCCCCTGATGACGGAGAATGGTACCTTTGTCATCAACGGTACCGAGCGGGTTATTGTTTCCCAGCTGCACCGCTCTCCCGGCGTGTTCTTTGATCACGACCGTGGCAAGACACACTCCTCAGGTAAATTGCTCTACTCAGCGCGAGTGATTCCTTACCGTGGTTCTTGGTTGGACTTTGAATTCGACCCTAAAGACCTGGTGTACGTGCGTATCGACCGCCGCCGTAAGTTGCCGGCAACTATCCTGTTGCGCGCCTTGGGCATGACCGCGGAAGAAATCCTCGAACTGTTCTTTGACGTCAACACATTTAAAGTATCGAAAGACGGCAAATTTACCATCGCACTGATTCCAGAGCGTCTGCGTGGTGAGGTTGCGACCTTTGATATCTGCGGCAAAGATGGCGAAGTTATCGTTGAAACTGGTCGCCGTATTACCGCGCGTCATATTCGCCAGTTGGAAAAATCCAAGCTGAAAGAGCTGGAAGTGCCCGTTGAATACCTGGTAGGCCGCGCATTGGCGAAAGATGTGGTGGACACCAAGACCGGTGAGGTGTTGTACCCCTGTAACGCCGAAATCACACTGGAGATGGTTGAAAAACTGCAGGAGTCCGGTGTTTCAGAAATTGAGACCCTGTACACCAATGAGCTGGACTGCGGTCCGTTCATCAGCGATACCCTGCGCACTGACCCAACCAATTCAGAGCTGGAAGCACTGGTAGAAATCTACCGCATGATGCGTCCCGGTGAGCCGCCGACCAAAGACTCTGCTGAGAACCTGTTCCAGAACCTGTTCTTCTCAGCTGAGCGTTACGACCTGTCCGCTGTCGGTCGCATGAAGTTCAACCGCCGTTTGGGCCGCGAGGAAATCACCGGCGCAGGCACGCTGGATAAAGACGACATTGTCGCCGTACTGAAGACCCTCGTTGACATCCGTAACGGTAAAGGTGTCGTCGATGATATCGATCACCTGGGTAACCGCCGTATCCGTTCGGTTGGTGAAATGGCAGAGAACCAGTTCCGCGTGGGCTTGGTTCGTGTAGAGCGCGCAGTAAAAGAGCGCTTGTCTATGGCGGAAAGCGAAGGCTTGATGCCCCAGGATCTGATCAATGCCAAGCCCGTTGCAGCGGCCGTTAAAGAGTTTTTTGGTTCGTCGCAGCTGTCTCAGTTTATGGATCAGAACAACCCATTGTCTGAGATCACCCACAAGCGTCGTGTGTCGGCACTTGGGCCCGGTGGTCTGACGCGTGAGCGCGCAGGCTTTGAGGTTCGCGACGTTCACCCAACGCACTACGGCCGGGTTTGTCCTATCGAGACGCCTGAAGGGCCAAACATCGGTTTGATTAACTCGCTGGCAACTTACGCCCGAACGAACGAGTACGGCTTCCTCGAAAGCCCCTACCGTAAAGTGGTTGACGGCAAAGTCAGTGAAGAAATCGAGTACTTGTCTGCGATCAACGAAGCGGAGCAGGTTATCGCTCAGGCGTCGGCAGCAATGAACGACAAAGGTGAGCTGACCGATGAGATGGTAGCGGTTCGTCACATGAACGAATTCACCGTTATGCCGCCGGAAAAAGTTACCTACATGGATGTCTCTCCAAAGCAGGTGGTTTCGGTTGCTGCGTCGTTGATTCCGTTCCTGGAACACGATGATGCGAACCGGGCATTGATGGGCTCGAACATGCAGCGCCAGGCAGTGCCGACTTTGAAGGCAGACAAACCACTTGTCGGTACAGGTTTTGAGCGCTATGTAGCGTCTGACTCCGGTGTTTGTGTTGTTGCCCGCCGCGGCGGTGTTATCGACAGCGTGGACTCTTCGCGCATCGTTGTACGTGTTAACAACGACGAAGTGCAGTCAGGTCAGCCGCCGGTTGATATCTACAACCTGACTAAATACACCCGTTCTAACCAGAACACCTGCATCAACCAGCGTCCTATCGTTCGCGAAGGTGATGATGTCGTGCGCGGTGATATCCTTGCAGATGGCCCCTCAGTAGACCTGGGTGAGCTGGCTCTGGGTCAGAACATGCGCATCGCATTCATGCCTTGGAATGGTTACAACTTCGAGGATTCTATCCTCGTTTCAGAGCGCGTGGTGAAAGAGGATCGTTTCACAACGATTCACATTCAAGAGCTGACGTGTATTGCGCGTGACACCAAGCTGGGCCCCGAAGAGATTTCCTCGGATATCCCGAACGTCGGTGAAGGTGCACTGGCGAATTTGGATGAGTCCGGCATCGTTTACATCGGCGCTGAAGTTGGCCCTGGCGATATTTTGGTGGGTAAAGTTACGCCGAAAGGTGAAACCCAGCTGACGCCAGAAGAAAAGCTGCTGCGTGCGATTTTCGGTGAGAAAGCATCCGACGTAAAAGACACGTCGCTGCGTGTGCCGTCGAGCACGAAAGGCACCGTTATTGATGTTCAGGTCTTCACACGTGATGGTCTGGAAAAAGATAAGCGCGCCCTAGAGATTGAAAAAATGCAGCTCGACCAGTTCCGCAAGGACCTGAACGAGGAATACCGCATTGTTGAAGAAGCGACCTTCGCGCGTTTGCGTAGCTTGCTTGAGGGCCAAAAAGTCCTCAGCGGCCCAGGTCTGAAAAAGAATGACGAGCTGACCAGCGACGTACTCGACGGCCTGAAGAGTGATGACTGGCTGAAGCTGCGCCTGGCAGAAGAGTCAATCAACGCTGCTCTGGAAGATGCCGACAAGCAACTTGGCGAGCACCGCAAGACCTTGGAAGAGCGTTTTGAGGACAAGAAGCGCAAGCTGACAACCGGCGACGACCTGGCTCCTGGCGTACTGAAAATCGTCAAAGTGTATCTTGCTATCAAGCGCCGTATTCAGCCTGGCGACAAAATGGCGGGTCGTCACGGTAACAAGGGTGTTATCTCGGTCATCATGCCCGTAGAGGACATGCCCTTTGATGAAACCGGTGAGCCCGTTGATATCGTTCTCAACCCACTGGGTGTACCGTCGCGGATGAACGTTGGTCAGATCCTTGAAACCCACCTCGGCCTCGCCGCGAAAGGCTTGGGTAATAAGATCGACACCATGCTGCGTGAACAGCGCAAAGTGGCTGAAGTTCGTGAATTCCTTGGCAAAGTCTACAATGACGGTGCGGGTCGAACCGAAGACCTCGACAGCTTTAGCGATGCGCAAATCATGGAAATGGCGAAGAACCTGAAAGGCGGCGTGCCAATGGCAACGCAGGTCTTTGACGGTGCGAATGAAGCTGAGATCAAGAGCCTGCTGACACTGGCTGACTTGCCAGACAGCGGTCAGCTGCGCCTGTGCGACGGCCGTACCGGTATGGAGTTTGATCGTCCGGTAACCGTTGGTTACATGTACATGCTCAAGCTGAACCACTTGGTCGATGACAAAATGCACGCCCGTTCCACCGGTTCGTACAGCCTTGTTACTCAGCAGCCGCTGGGTGGTAAAGCGCAGTTCGGTGGTCAGCGTTTCGGGGAGATGGAGGTCTGGGCACTGGAAGCATACGGTGCTGCCTACACTCTACAAGAGATGCTTACTGTTAAGTCGGATGACGTTAACGGTCGCACCAAGATGTACAAAAACATCGTTGATGGCGACCAGCGCATGGAGCCGGGCATGCCCGAGTCTTTCAATGTACTGGTTAAAGAAATCCGCTCGCTCGGTATTAATATCGAGCTGGATACGGAATAAGCATCAACAACGATTGGCAAGGGGCGCCGGTTAACGCGGCGCCTATTTAATACCCTTGCGGAGGAACGGCCTTGAAAGACTTATTGAATTTACTTAAGCAGGGACAGCAAACTGACGAATTCGATTCAATTCGTATCGGTTTGGCGTCGCCAGAGCTGATTCGCTCTTGGTCTTTTGGCGAAGTGAAAAAGCCAGAGACTATTAACTACCGTACCTTTAAGCCCGAGCGCGACGGCTTGTTTTGCGCGAAAATCTTTGGCCCCGTCAAAGATTACGAGTGCCTGTGTGGCAAATATAAGCGCCTGAAGCATCGCGGCGTTATTTGTGAAAAATGCGGCGTTGAAGTGGCGCTGGCCAAAGTGCGCCGCGAGCGTATGGGCCACATCGAGCTGGCTAGCCCCGTTGCCCACATTTGGTTCTTGAAGTCACTGCCAAGCCGCATCGGCTTGCTGCTGGACATGACCCTGCGTGACATCGAGCGGATTCTCTACTTTGAATCTTACGTTGTTACCGACCCCGGTATGACCACCCTGGACAAGGGGCAGCTGCTTAGCGATGAGCAGTACTTCGAGGCCATGGAAGAATTCGGTGATGACTTCACCGCGAAAATGGGTGCCGAGGCGATCATGCACTTGCTCATCGAGCTGGATATGCATGAGGAAATCGAGCGTCTGCGTGAAGAGATTCCCGCAACGAACTCCGAGACAAAAATCAAAAAACTGTCTAAGCGCTTGAAGTTGATCGAAGCGTTGGCAGATTCTGGCAACAAGCCAGAGTGGATGATCCTGCAGGTTCTGCCGGTTCTGCCACCGGATTTGCGTCCGCTGGTACCGCTGGATGGCGGCCGTTTTGCGACCTCTGATCTGAACGATCTGTATCGCCGTGTTATTAACCGTAATAACCGTTTGAAGCGCCTGTTGGACCTGAATGCGCCTGATATTATCGTGCGCAACGAAAAGCGTATGCTGCAGGAGTCTGTTGATGCCCTGCTCGATAACGGTCGTCGCGGTCGCGCTATTACCGGTTCTAACAAGCGTCCGCTGAAATCGCTCGCTGACATGATCAAAGGTAAGCAGGGTCGTTTCCGTCAAAACCTGCTGGGTAAGCGCGTCGACTACTCCGGCCGTTCGGTTATCGTGGTTGGTCCCACCCTGCGTTTGCACCAGTGTGGTCTGCCCAAGAAGATGGCATTGGAGCTGTTCAAGCCGTTTATCTTCGGTAAGTTGGAAGCGCGTGGCTTAGCGACAACGATCAAAGCCGCTAAGAAGATGGTTGAGCGCGAGCCGCCGGAAGTGTGGGATATTCTCGCTGAAGTTATCCGCGAGCACCCCGTGTTGCTGAACCGGGCACCTACCCTTCACCGTTTGGGCATCCAGGCCTTCGAGCCTGTGCTGATCGAAGGTAAAGCGATCCAGCTCCACCCGCTGGTATGTGCCGCTTACAACGCCGACTTCGATGGTGACCAAATGGCGGTACACGTACCGCTGACACTGGAAGCCCAGCTTGAAGCCCGCGCGCTGATGATGTCGACCAATAACATCCTGTCGCCTGCAAATGGTGAGCCGATCATCGTGCCTTCTCAGGACGTGGTATTGGGTCTGTACTGGATGACGCGCGACCGCGTTAATGCCCTCGGTGAGGGTATGGCGTTCTCAAGCCCGCAGGAAGTACAGCGCGCCTACGCCGGTGGCAAGGTGCACCTGCAAGCACGCATTAAGTGCCGTATCAAGCAAGTGAGCTTCGACGAAAACGGCGAGCGCCAGGAAAATCGCAGCATTGTTGATACCACCGTAGGGCGTGTGGTGCTGTGGCGCATCGTTCCCGATGGCTTGCCGTTTGACCTGGTAAACCAGGCAATGGCGAAAAAGGCTATTTCTCGCCTGTTGAATGAGTGTTATCGCCAAGTTGGCTTGAAGGCCACGGTAATTCTCGGTGACCAGTTGATGTACACCGGTTTTGAGTACTCGACTCGTTCGGGCAGCTCAATTGGTGTTAACGATTTCGAAATCCCCGAAGAGAAGGCGAAAATTGTTGCCGCCGCGGACGCCGAAGTCGTTGAGATCGAAAAACAGTACGCCTCAGGTCTGGTAACGCAGGGTGAGAAGTACAACAAGGTTATCGATATCTGGTCTCGCGCCAACGACCTGGTGTCCAAGTCGATGATGGAAGGTCTGTCGAAAGAAAGCGTAATTAACCGCGACGGTGAAGAAGAGCAGCAAGACTCCTTCAACTCGGTATATATCTACGCTGACTCAGGCGCACGGGGTTCGCCGGCGCAGATTCGTCAGCTGGCGGGTATGCGGGGATTGATGGCCAAGCCAGATGGCTCGATCATCGAGACGCCGATTACCGCTAACTTCCGTGAAGGTCTGAACGTACTGCAGTACTTCATCTCGACTCACGGTGCGCGTAAAGGTCTTGCTGATACCGCATTGAAAACAGCGAACTCCGGTTATCTGACTCGCCGCTTGGTGGATGTCGCTCAGGATCTGGTTATCACTGAAGACGACTGTGGTACCGACCACGGTCTGTTGATGACGCCTGTTATTGAAGGTGGCGACATTATCGAAACCCTGGGTGACCGCGTACTTGGCCGTATTGTTGCCAAAGACGTGCTCAAGCCCGGTACAGACGACGTTGCTGTAGAAGCCGGTGTCATGCTCGACGAGAAGGGCGTTATCGAGCTTGAAGAGATGGGTATCGATGAAATCGAAGTTCGCTCGCCCATCACCTGTGACACTAAGCACGGCGTTTGCTCTATGTGCTACGGCCGTGACCTGGCCCGCGGACACCTTGTTAACCGCGGTGAGTCAGTCGGTGTTATTGCGGCGCAGTCGATCGGTGAGCCGGGTACCCAGCTGACCATGCGTACCTTCCACATTGGTGGTGCGGCATCGCGAGCAACCGCTGTCGACAATATTCAAGTTAAGCAGGACGGTAAAGCGCGTCTGCACAACCTGAAATTCGTTGAGCGTGAAGATGGCAACTTGGTTGCGGTAAGCCGCTCCGGTGAGCTGGCAATTACCGATCGCAGCGGCCGTGAGCGCGAGCGCTACAAGCTGCCCTACGGTGCCATCATCAAAGTTGCGGACCGCTCAGAGGTTAGCGCAGGCGATATCGTCGCGACCTGGGACCCACACACCCACCCCATCATTACTGAGGTGGCGGGTATTGTGAAAATGTCCGGTATGGAAGAAGGCATTACCGTTAAGCGTCAAACTGATGAACTCACTGGTCTGAGCAGTATCGCCGTGATGGAGCAGTCTGAGCGCCCAGCAGCGGGTAAAGATATGCGTCCGGCGGTCACCTTGGTCGATGCCAACGGCGAAGAACTGTGTTTGGCGGGTACCAATGTGCCAGCACACTACTTCTTGACTGACCACGCGATTGTCAGCCTTGAGAATGGTGCTGAAGTGAAAGTTGGTGATGTTATTGCCAAGATTCCTCAGGAAAGCTCGAAAACGCGGGACATCACCGGTGGTCTGCCACGGGTTGCCGACCTATTCGAAGCGCGTAAGCCTAAAGAGCCTGCGATTCTTGCTGAGATCAGCGGTACCGTGTCCTTTGGTAAAGAAACCAAGGGCAAGCGTCGCCTGATCATCACCCCAGCTGACGGCAAGCCGCTGGCTGACGGTAGCGATCACTACGAAGTACTGATTCCCAAGTGGCGTCAGCTGACAGTGTTCGAGGGTGAGCAAGTTGAAAAAGGTGAAATTGTTTCGGAAGGTCCGCTGAGCCCTCACGATATTCTGCGCCTGAAGGGTGTGGAAGAGCTGGCGAAGTATATCGTTAACGAGATCCAAGACGTTTACCGTCTCCAGGGCGTTAAAATTAACGATAAACATATCGAAGTCATTAGCCGCCAGATGCTGCGCAAGGTCAACATTATGACCTCGGGCGACTCATCGTTCATTAAGGGCGAGCAGGTTGAATACGTGCGAGTTGCTGAAGAGAACGAGCGCCTCGTTGCGGAAGGCAAAGTGCCTGCCAGCTTTGACCGTGAATTGCTCGGTATTACCAAAGCCTCCTTGGCAACAGAGTCGTTTATTTCTGCGGCATCGTTCCAGGAGACAACCCGTGTACTCACCGAGGCCGCGGTAACTGGCAAGCGCGATTATCTGCGCGGATTGAAAGAAAATGTGGTAGTTGGCCGTCTGATCCCGGCGGGAACAGGTTTGGCATACCATCGCGATCGCAAACTGAAACGCGACGACACCAGCAGTTCTGTGTCGGCGCAGGAAGTAGAAGCGGCGCTGTCGGAAGCACTTAGCGACCAAAGCTAACTATTCCGGCTACTTGACGGGGGCGGGGTGCGTCTTTAGAATTCGCGCTCCGCTTTTTTTATATCGTCGGCGGATGCCGGCGTACGGTCGGTCAGCACATAAGGTGCTGGCCTTTAGTATTTGGAGTCTTATCAATGGCAACGATCAACCAGTTGGTTCGTCAGCCGAGAAAGCGCAAGACTGCTAAGAGTGACGTTCCTGCATTGCAGGCTTGCCCTCAGCGTCGTGGCGTTTGTACTCGTGTTTACACCACTACACCTAAGAAGCCGAACTCGGCGCTTCGTAAAGTGTGTCGTGTACGTTTGACTAACGGTTACGAAGTTTCATCTTACATCGGTGGTGAAGGCCACAACCTGCAGGAGCACAGTGTTGTGCTGATTCGCGGTGGCCGTGTTAAGGATTTGCCGGGTGTGCGTTACCACACTGTTCGCGGCAGCCTGGATACATCAGGTGTTAACGACCGTAAGCAAGGTCGTTCTAAGTACGGAACCAAGCGTCCTAAGTCTTAATTGATCGGACGTTTTTACATAGATTTGAGTAAGGCCAGGTCATCGCAATGGCGATCGTTGCCTGGATTACCCTGAAGAGAGAGTAGTAATCATGCCAAGAAGACGCGTTGCCGCTAAGCGGGAGATCCTGCCAGATCCGAAATTCGGAAATCTTACCCTGGCCAAGTTCATGAACCACGTTATGGTGAGTGGTAAAAAATCGGTTGCAGAGCGCATTGTCTATGGAGCTCTGGACCTGGTGCAGGAGCGTTTAAGCAAAGACCCCATCGAAGTATTCGACGAAGCGCTGGAAAATATTGCGCCAATGGTAGAGGTTAAGTCTCGCCGTGTCGGTGGTGCCACGTATCAGGTGCCGGTAGAAGTACGCCCAAGCCGTCGTACAGCATTGGCCATGCGTTGGTTGGTGGATTACTCACGTGGCCGTGGTGAGAAGTCCATGCGTCAGCGTTTGGCTGGTGAAATTATCGATGCATCTCAGGGCAAGGGCTCTGCAGTTAAGAAGCGTGAAGACGTGCATCGTATGGCTGAGGCTAACAAGGCGTTCTCCCACTTCCGTTTCTAATGATGGATTTGGCTTCAATCTGGGGAGTACATCGTGGCTCGTAAAACACCTATTTCAAGATACCGCAATATCGGTATCTGCGCTCACGTAGACGCCGGTAAGACGACGACTACCGAGCGCGTCCTGTTTTACACGGGGTTGTCTCATAAAATTGGCGAAGTTCATGATGGCGCTGCCACCATGGACTGGATGGAGCAGGAGCAAGAGCGGGGTATCACCATTACCTCGGCCGCGACTACCTGTTTTTGGGCGGGCATGCAGCAGCAGTTCGACCAGCATCGCGTCAACATTATCGATACCCCTGGGCACGTTGACTTTACCATTGAAGTGGAGCGCTCACTCCGCGTCCTTGATGGCGCGGTAGTGGTGCTGTGTGGCTCCTCCGGTGTTCAGCCTCAAACTGAGACTGTGTGGCGTCAGGCAAATAAATATGAAGTGCCGCGCATGGTGTTCGTCAACAAGATGGACCGTGCCGGCGCTGATTTTGAGCGTGTCGTCAGCCAGTTGCGAGAGCGATTGGGTGCGAATGCGGTGCCGATGCAAATGACCATCGGTGCAGAAGAAGATTTCAAAGGGGTTGTTGACCTGGTCAAAATGAAGGCGATCATCTGGAGCGCCGAAGACCAGGGTATGACCTTTACTTACGAAGATATTCCCGCTGATCTGCAAGATCAGTGTGCGGAAATGCGTGAGTACATGGTAGAGGCTGCTGCCGAAGCCAACGAAGAGCTGATGGATAAATACCTCGAGGGCGGTGAGCTGAGCGAGGAAGAAATTAAAGCGGGCATTCGTGCGCGCACATTGGCGAATGAAATTATCCCGGTATTTGGCGGCTCTGCCTTTAAAAACAAAGGCGTTCAAGCTGTGCTGGATGCGGTGATCGAGTACATGCCTTCGCCGGAAGAGGTTAAGGCGATCGAGGGTACGCTTGACGATAAAGCGGAAACCGTCGAAACGCGTGAGGCAGATGACAATGCGCCGTTCGCAGCGCTTGCCTTTAAAATCGCGACTGACCCCTTTGTTGGTACTCTGACCTTTTTCCGGGTTTATTCCGGCAAGTTGGAAAGTGGTACGGCCGTATTTAACTCGGTTAAGGGTAAGAAAGAGCGTGTGGGTCGGATGGTGCAAATGCACTCAAACGACCGTCAAGAAATCAAAGAAGTGCTGGCGGGTGATATCGCTGCCGCTATCGGCTTAAAGGACGTGACGACCGGGGATACGCTTTGCGACCCGGATAACGTGATCGTTCTGGAGCGAATGGAATTTCCTGAGCCGGTTATCTCCGTGGCCGTGGAGCCTCGCTCGAAGGCTGATCAGGAAAAGATGGGCATCGCGCTGGGTAAGCTTGCGCAAGAGGATCCGTCGTTTCGGGTTAAGACGGACGAGGAAACCGGGCAGACGATCATCTCTGGTATGGGCGAGCTGCATCTGGATATTCTTGTTGATCGCATGCGTCGTGAATTCAGTGTTGAGGCGAATATTGGTAAGCCCCAGGTGGCCTACCGCGAAGCCATTCGCAATAACTGTGAAATCGAAGGCAAGTTTGTTCGTCAATCCGGCGGTCGCGGTCAGTACGGTCACGTTTGGGTGCGCTTCGAGCCTGCCGAAGACGCCAATGCCGAAGGTCTCGAATTTGTGAACGAGATCGTCGGTGGTGTGGTGCCGAAGGAGTATATTCCGGCGGTGCAAAAAGGTATTGAAGAGCAGATGCAGAACGGCGTAGTAGCCGGGTATCCGCTATTGGGCCTTAAAGCGACGCTCTACGATGGCTCCTTCCACGATGTCGACTCCAATGAGATGGCGTTTAAAGTGGCAGCGTCGATGGCAACGAAAAAGCTGGCGCAGAGTGGTGGTGCCGTGCTGCTTGAGCCGGTAATGAAGGTTGAAGTGGTAACGCCGGAAGAAAATATGGGTGACGTGGTGGGTGATCTGAATCGCCGTCGCGGCATTATCTTGGGCATGGAAGAAAGCGTATCTGGAAAAGTTGTCAACGCAGAAGTGCCGTTGGCAGAAATGTTTGGCTACGCAACCGATCTGCGCAGTGCGACCCAGGGTCGCGCGACATTCACCATGGAGTTTGAGAAGTACTCCGAGGCACCGAAGAATGTCGCAGACGAAATTATTAGTAAAAACATGGGCTGATTCGCCAAAACTTTAGAACGAGGAAAAAATCGTGGCAAAGGAAAAATTTGAACGTAGTAAGCCCCACGTCAACGTGGGCACCATCGGTCACGTTGACCATGGTAAAACGACTCTGACTGCAGCGCTGACACGCGTTTGTGCAGAAGTCTTCGGCGGAACAGCGGTAGCATTCGACGGTATCGATAATGCGCCTGAAGAGCGTGAGCGTGGTATTACCATCGCTACCTCTCACGTAGAGTACGATTCAGACATTCGTCACTACGCCCACGTCGACTGCCCAGGGCACGCTGACTACGTTAAGAACATGATCACTGGTGCCGCTCAGATGGACGGCGCGATCCTGGTATGTGGTGCGACTGACGGCCCAATGCCTCAGACGCGTGAGCACATCCTGCTGTCTCGTCAGGTTGGTGTTCCCTACATCGTTGTCTTCCTGAATAAAGCCGACCTGCTGGCTGAAGACTGTGGCGGTGTAGGCAGCGAAGAGTACAACGAAATGCTCGAGCTGGTTGAAATGGAACTGCGTGAGCTGCTCGACACTTACGACTTCCCAGGCGACGACACGCCGATCATCGCGGGTTCTGCTCTGATGGCGCTGAACGGCGAAGACGACAACGAGCTGGGCACATCTGCTGTTGCCAAGCTGGTTAAAGCTCTGGATGAGTACATTCCTGAGCCCGAGCGTGCTATCGATCAGCCGTTCCTGATGCCAATCGAAGACGTGTTCTCGATCTCTGGTCGCGGTACCGTAGTAACTGGTCGTATCGAGCGCGGCATCCTGAACACTGGTGACGAAATCGAAATCGTTGGTATCAAAGACACCACCAAGACTACTTGTACTGGTGTTGAAATGTTCCGCAAGCTGCTCGACGAAGGTCGTGCTGGTGAGAACGTTGGTGTTCTGCTGCGTGGTACTAAGCGTGACGAAGTTGAGCGTGGTCAAGTATTGGCTAAGCCTGGTTCAATCACTCCGCACACTCGCTTCGAAGCCGAAGTGTACGTACTGAGCAAAGATGAAGGTGGTCGTCACACGCCATTCTTCAAAGGCTACCGTCCACAGTTCTACTTCCGTACCACAGACGTAACGGGTGCGTGTGAGCTGCCAGAGGGTACAGAAATGGTAATGCCTGGCGACAACGTGAAAATGGACGTGACACTGATTGCGCCTATCGCGATGGAAGAAGGTCTGCGTTTTGCAATCCGTGAAGGTGGCCGTACTGTCGGCGCCGGCGTGGTAGCGAAAATCGTAGAGTAATACTGACGCGCGATGGTATTCGCGCAGCAGTGTGGGAGGGAGGCTTCGGCCTCCCTTTCTGGGTAACAATGGGTGCAACTGGCGCCCTAAAACGCGCGGTAGCGTCTTTAATTGCCTTTGTGTCGAATAGTTGTTGACACGGGGCGGTTAGGTCATTAATATGCCGCTTCTTTTTTCGGGTTGTCTCGGCCAGTTGGCGCCGATAGTGGCTCGAAGGTATTTCGGGATGGGAGTTTGATCAGGTGCAAAATCAACGGATTCGCATTCGTTTAAAAGCTTTTGATCACCGCCTTATCGATGCGTCTACGCAAGAGATCGTAGATACCGCTAAGCGCACTGGCGCGCAGGTTCGGGGTCCAATCCCGCTGCCTACTCGCAAAGAGCGTTACACGGTTCTGGTCTCTCCACATGTAAACAAGGATGCGCGAGATCAGTATGAGATCCGCACCCACAAGCGCATGTTGGATATCGTAGAGCCTACAGAAAAAACTGTAGACGCTTTGATGAAGCTAGATCTGGCGGCTGGTGTAGAAGTTCAAATTAGCCTCGGCTAATTAAAATTTACTGAATATATTCAGACCCGCTCAGGGGCTGGCCCTGGGTTGTGTAACGCGTGAGAGCGCGGCCGTAGAGGGTTAAGCCCCGTACACTGAGAGGTTGGAGCAATGACTATTGGTTTGGTCGGTCGTAAAAGCGGCATGACTCGCGTTTTTACTGACGACGGCGTATCTATTCCGGTAACGGTGATTGAGGTTGAGCCCAATCGCGTTACTCGTGTCAAAGCAGACGATGCTGACGGCTATCGCGCTATTCAAGTGACGGCTGGAGCTCGTAAGGCGTCACGTATTTCAAAAGCTGAAGCTGGGCACTTTGCTAAAGCAGGTGTTGAAGCTGGTCGCGGTCTTTGGGAATTTCGCCTTGAAGAAGGTGATGAGGCTCCAGAGGTTGGTGCTGAGCTGACTGTTGCTGCATTTGAAGCAGGTCAGAAAGTTGATGTTACTGGGCAGTCTAAAGGTAAGGGCTTCCAAGGTGGTGTTAAGCGTTGGAACTTCCATATGCAAGACGCTACTCACGGTAACTCATTGTCGCACCGTGCGCCGGGTTCTATCGGTCAATGTCAGACTCCTGGTCGCGTCTTCAAAGGTAAGAAGATGGCGGGTCACATGGGTGCTGAGCGTGTGACTGTTCAGACGCTGGAAGTTGTACGTGTCGATGCAGAGCGCAACTTGATTTTGATCAAGGGTGCGGTTCCCGGTGCGCCAGGTGGTGACGTGTTTGTACGTCCTGCTGTTAAAGCAAAAAAATCCTAGGGGGCTAAGCAGTGGAACTGAATATTGCG
Source organism: Spongiibacter sp. C9W (assembly GCF_057370015.1). NCBI lineage: Bacteria > Pseudomonadati > Pseudomonadota > Gammaproteobacteria > Cellvibrionales > Spongiibacteraceae > Spongiibacter > Spongiibacter sp. C9W. Next base: position 1,716,456 of record NZ_CM170672.1, on the reverse strand, counting down.
AAACCCGGTAACGGTGCAGCGGCTGGAACTATCCAGGTTTCCGATGTGGCCTTTGCTCGTGAGTTTAATGAAGACCTGGTTCATCAGGTTGTGACTGCCTATTTGGCTGGTGCTCGTCAGGGTACCCGTGCACAGAAAACCCGCTCCGAAGTGAGTGGTGGCGGCAAGAAGCCATGGCGTCAAAAGGGTACTGGCCGCGCGCGTGCTGGTACCATCCGCAGCCCGATTTGGACTGGCGGTGGTGTGACCTTTGCGGCGAAGCCTCAAGATCACAGTCAAAAAGTAAACCGCAAGATGTACCGCGCGGCTCTGCGTTCTATTTTGTCTGAGCTGGCTCGTCAGGAGCGTCTGGTTGTCGTTGAAGAAATGGCACTTGAAGCACCTAAGACCAAGCTGCTTGTTAAGTCGCTGGCTGAGCTGGATGTAAAAGGTGCGTTGATTGTTACTGAAGAAGTAACTGGCAACCTGTACCTGGCGGCGCGCAACCTTCACGACGTTGATGTTCGTGATGTGAACGGTGTCGATCCCGTTAGCTTGATCGGTTACGACAAAGTTGTGGTTACCGTTGCGGCATTGAAAAAGTTTGAGGAGATGTTGGGATGAATCAGGAGCGCATTTACAAAGTATTGCTCGGTCCTCACGTTTCTGAAAAAAGCGCAATGAGTGCTGAAGCGGGCAATCAGGTCGTTTTTCGTGTGCTGCCCAGCGCTACCAAGCTGGAAATCAAAAACGCAGTCGAAAAGCTGTTCAAGGTGGACGTTGTTGACGTGCGGACCGTGAACATGAAAGGCAAAGTTAAGCGTAACCGTTTTGGCCTGAGCAAAAAGCCAAACTGGAAGAAGGCTTATGTAAGCCTGGTGCAGGGTCAAGATATCGACTTTGCAGTCGCTGAATAAGTCTGGAGCTGAGTCAAATGGCAATTGTAAAAAGTAAACCGACCTCTCCCGGACGCCGTCACGTCGTTCGAGTGGTTAATGCAGAGCTGCACAAAGGCGCTCCGCATAAGGCCTTGCTTGAGAGTCAGTCGCGCAATGGTGGTCGTAACAACAACGGGCGTATCACAACTCGCCACGTTGGCGGTGGCCACAAGCAGCACTACCGTATTATCGATTTTAAGCGCAACAAAGATGGCATTCCTGCTGTTGTTGAGCGTTTGGAATATGACCCTAACCGTACTGCGTATATTGCACTGCTTAAGTACGCGGACGGTGAGCGTCGCTATGTGATTGCACCTAAAGGTGTTGCCGCAGGTGATGAAGTGCTCTCAGGTGAGTCAGCACCGATCAAGCCCGGTAACGCGCTGCCGCTGCGTAATATTCCAGTTGGTAGCACAATTCACTGCATCGAGATGAAGCCTGGTAAAGGTGCTCAGATCGCTCGTAGTGCGGGTGCATCAGTGCAGTTGGTTGCACGTGAAGGCCAATATGCCACTGTGCGTTTGCGCAGCGGCGAAATGCGCAAGATTCTTGCTGAGTGCCGCGCCACATTGGGCGAGGTGTCAAACAGCGAGCACAGCCTGCGTAAGTTGGGTAAAGCCGGTGCGGCGCGTTGGCGTGGTGTTCGTCCTACCGTTCGCGGTGTGGCTATGAACCCCGTTGATCACCCACATGGTGGTGGTGAAGGTCGTACCTCTGGTGGTCGTCATCCTGTAACTCCTTGGGGTGTTCCGACTAAAGGGTATAAGACCCGTAAAAATAAGCGTACAGATAAGCTGATTGTGCGTGATCGCAGAAAATAAGCGCAGTCAGAGTAAAGAGGATTAGCTTGTGCCACGTTCATTGAAGAAAGGACCGTTTATCGATCTTCATCTTTTGAAGAAGGTAGAGACAGCGGTTGAGAAAAACGATCGTCGTCCGATCAAGACCTGGTCGCGTCGTTCTATGATTCTCCCCGAGATGGTTGGTTTAACCATCGCGGTACACAACGGTCGTCAACATGTTCCGGTGATGGTTACCGAGGATATGGTTGGGCACAAATTGGGTGAATTCGCCGCGACTCGCACCTACAAGGGGCACGTGGCTGATAAAAAGGCCAAGCGTTAAGCTTGGGCTGGGAGAGGCATAAACGATGGAAGTAGCGGCACGTTTAAAAGGCGCACGTATCTCCGCCCAAAAGGCCCGTTTGGTTGCTGACCAGATTCGCGGCAAGGGTGTAGAAGAAGCGCTGGATTTGTTGACGTTTAGCTCCAAAAAGGCAGCCGGCATCATTAAGAAGGTGCTGAACTCTGCAATCGCCAACGCCGAGCACAACGAAGGTGCTGATGTTGATGAGTTGCGAGTTTCGACAATCTTTGTCGACGAGGGTATGACGATGAAGCGTCTGCGCCCCCGTGCAAAAGGCCGGGCCGATCGCATCTTGAAGCGGTCTTGTCATATCACGATTAAAGTAGCCGACGGCGAAGGTTAGTAGGAGAGACCAAATGGGTCAGAAAGTACACCCGACCGGCATCCGGCTCGGAATTGTAAAAGATCACAACTCTGTCTGGTATGCAGGCAGCAAACAGTACGCACAACAGCTGGTGACTGACATCCAAGTTCGCGAGTACTTGGAAGAGAAGTTGGCGCACGCTTCTGTTAGCCGCATTGTGATCGAGCGTCCGGCACAAACCGCACGCATTACTATTCACACTGCACGCCCTGGCATTGTTATTGGCAAAAAGGGTGAAGACGTTGAGAAGCTGCGCAAAGAGCTCAGCAAGCGCATGTCTGTACCCGTGCACATTAACATTGAAGAGGTTCGCAAGCCGGATCTTGATGCGAAGCTGGTTGCACAGAATGTTGCACAGCAGCTTGAGCGCCGCGTTATGTTCCGTCGCGCGATGAAGCGTGTGGTACAGAATGCAATGCGCCAAGGCGCGGAAGGCATCAAAGTACAAGTTAGTGGCCGTGTTGGTGGTGCTGAGATCGCACGTACTGAGTGGTACCGGGAAGGTCGTGTACCTCTCCACACTCTGCGCGCAGATATCGACTACGCCACATACGAGGCAGCGACTACTTACGGCATCATCGGTGTCAAGGTCTGGATCTTCAAGGGTGAAATCCTGGGGAACAGAAACGAAGCAGTCGAAGCCAAGGCTAAGAAAGGTTCAGAGTAAGGGTTACGCACATGTTACAGCCGAAGCGCACAAAGTTTCGCAAGGTACAGAAGGGCCGCAATCGCGGTCTGGCAGAACGCGGCAGCCGGGTCAGCTTTGGTGATTTCGGCCTGAAAGCAGTCGGACGCGGTCGTATCACCGCTCGCCAGATCGAGGCAGCTCGTCGTGCCATGACTCGTCACATTAAACGTGGCGGTAAAATCTGGATCCGCGTTTTCCCGGATAAACCAATTACTGAGAAGCCTCTCGAGGTTCGTCAAGGTAAAGGTAAGGGTAACGTTGAATATTGGGTTGCCCAAATTCAACCCGGTAAAGTGCTGTATGAAGTTGAAGGTGTGCCCGAAGAGTTGGCGCGTGAAGCCTTTGCACTGGCAGCAGCTAAGATTCCGGTAGCAACCCAATTTGTTAAGCGGGTGGTGATGTAATGAACGCTATTGAATTACGCGAAAAGTCAGTAGACGAGCTCAATGCCCAGCTGCTGAAGTTGCTCGAAGAGCAATTCAAGCTGCGCATGCAGAAAAGTACCGGCCAGTTGGCGCAGACGCATCTGCTGAAGCAGACCCGTCAAGAAATCGCGCGCATTAAGACTGTGCTCCAGGAAAAGGCAGGTAATTAAAATGTCAGAAGCAGCAAAGAGCGCTCGTACCGCCACCGGTAAGGTAGTTAGCGACAAGATGGATAAAACCATCACTGTACTGGTAGAGCGTCGTGTGAAACACCCAATCTACGGTAAGTACTTGACCCGTTCTTCTAAAGTCCACGCTCATGATGAGAATAATGAGTGCAAGACTGGAGACGTGGTAACAGTTTGTGAGACGCGTCCGCTGTCTAAGAGTAAGTCATGGACTTTGCTGCGCGTTGAAGAGACGGCTAAGCAGATTTAATTTGGCCGGCGGCCTGTGTTCAATGGCTTGATGCACAGTTGACTGCTTTGGAGTAAGAAATGATTCAAACAGAAAGCTATTTGGAAGTTGCAGATAACAGTGGCGCGCGTCGCGTTATGTGCATCAAAGTGCTTGGCGGCTCACACCGTCGTTACGCTCGTGTCGGCGATCTGATCAAAGTCACTGTCAAAGAGGCAATTCCTCGCGGCAAAGTGAAAAAAGGTCAGGTAATGACAGCGGTCGTAGTTCGCACCAAGAAAGGCGTTCGTCGCGGCGATGGTTCGCTGATTAAGTTCGACGACAATGCAGCAGTACTGCTGAACGCCAGTTTGGCTCCTATCGGCACTCGTATTTTTGGGCCGGTGACGCGAGAGCTGCGTGGTGAGAAGTTCATGAAGATTATCTCTCTGGCACCTGAAGTACTGTAATTGGTTCGCTGAAGAGAAGACTGAGGTCAGCATAATGCGCAAGATTAAACGTGAAGACGAAGTTATCGTCTTAACCGGTAAAGACAAAGGCAAGCGCGGCAAGGTACAGAAAGTACTGGACGAAAATCGCGTGCTGGTCTCCGGCATCAATATGATCAAGAAGCACCAACGTCCAAACCCCCAGCTGGGTGTGGCCGGCGGTATCGTTGAGAAAGAGGCGCCTATCCAGGTGTCGAACGTCGCGATTTATAATCCGTCTTCGAATAAAGCGGATCGGGTGGGCTTCAAAGTTGCTGAAGATGGCACTAAGACCCGCGTATTTAAATCCAGCGGCGAAGCGATCGACGCGTAGGGGTTATTAGAAAATGGCACGATTAAGCGAACTGTATAACAACGAGTTGCGCGCCAAGCTTATTGAAGAGCTGGGTCTCGCTAACGCGATGGAAGTTCCCCGTATTACCAAGATCACTCTGAACATGGGTGTGGGTGAAGCTGCGGGCGACAAGAAAGTATTGGAAGCTGCTCTGGCTGACCTTGAGAAAATCAGCGGTCAAAAGCCTGTGGTAACCAAAGCGCGTAAATCAATTGCGGGCTTTAAAATTCGTGACGGTTGGCCGATTGGCTGTAAAGTCACGCTGCGCCGTGAGCGCATGTATGAATTTCTGGATCGCTTGATCTCTGTTGCTATCCCACGTGTACGTGACTTCCGTGGTATCAGCCCTAAGTCATTTGACGGTCGCGGTAACTTTGCGATGGGTGTGACTGAGCAGATCATTTTCCCGGAAATTGATTACGATAAAGTCGATACCCTACGTGGCTTGGATATTACTATCACCACGTCAGCGCGTAACGATGATGAAGGTCGAGCGTTGTTGAAAGCGTTCAACTTCCCGTTCAAAGCTTAAGGGGTTAGGGATATGGCAAAGCAGTCAATGAAAGCGCGCGAAGTAAAACGTGCTCGCGCAGTCGCCAAATACGCCGCTAAGCGCGCTGAACTTAAGGCTATTATCGCCAGCGTTGACGCAAGCGATGAAGAAAAGTGGGACGCCCAGGTTAAGCTGCAGAAGCTGCCGCGTGATGCGAGCCCTGTTCGTCAGCGCCGTCGTTGCCAGGTAACTGGTCGCCCTCACGGTGTTTACCGCAAGTTCGGCCTGTGCCGTAACCAACTGCGCCAAGCTGCGATGCGTGGCGATGTGCCTGGTCTGGTTAAGGCCAGCTGGTAAGATTGAGAATTTTGCTGTCGCGCGATAACGCGGCGATAAATGGGAGCAAAACATGAGCATGCAAGATCCTTTAGCGGATATGCTGACCCGCATCCGCAACGCTCAGATGGCTGGGAAGACTGAGGTTCAAATGCCTTCTTCTAAGCTGAAAAAGGCGGTAGCCAATGTACTTGAGCAGGAAGGCTACATCGCCGGTTCTCGTGTAGACGATAACGCTGGTAAAGCCACTCTGAGCATCGAGCTGAAGTATTTTCAAGGTAAACCGGTTATCGCTGAAATTCAGCGTGTTAGCCGCCCAGGTCTGCGCGCTTATGCGGGTAAAGAAGATCTTCCGGAAGTACGTGCCGGACTGGGTATTGCCATTGTCTCCACCAGCCGTGGTGTGATGACAGACCGCGCTGCACGTGCAGCGGGTGTTGGTGGCGAAGTGCTCTGCACTGTTTTCTAAATCGACGGTTAGAAGAGTTTTCTAAAATGTCCAGAGTAGCGAAAAGTCCAGTGGCTCTCCCAAAAGGGGTTGAAGTCACACTCGGCGCCGACAGCATTGCGGTTAAAGGCAAGAATGGCAACATGTCCATGCCGCTGCACGAGTCCGTCGAAGTTAAACAAGAAGATGGTCAGCTTGTATTTGCTGCCCGTGAAGGTGCAAAAAATGGTTGGGCAATGGCGGGAACCACTCGCGCCTTGGCCAACAACATGGTGATCGGCGTCAGCGAAGGTTTTCAGCGTAAGTTGATCCTGAACGGTGTTGGTTATCGTGCGAAAGCAAGCGGTAAGTCTGTCAATTTGGTGCTGGGTTTCTCCCACCCCATTGACTACGATTTGCCCGAAGGGGTTAAAGCAGAAACTCCCTCTCAGACGGAAATTGTTCTGACAGGTAGTGATAAGCAGGTTCTCGGCAAGGTTGCCGCGGAAATCCGCGCCTTCCGTCCGCCCGAGCCCTATAAAGGTAAAGGTGTTCGCTACGAAGACGAAGTTGTTCGTCGTAAAGAAGCGAAGAAAAAGTAAAGGCTAGCATATGAGCGATAAGAAAGTTTCAAGATTACGTCGTGCACGCCGAGCTCGCGCTAAAATGCGCGAACTGCGAGCGGTTCGTCTGTGCATTCATCGCACTCCGCGCCATATGTATGCGCAACTGATTGCAGCAGAAGGTGATCGCGTTCTTGCCAGTGCTTCAACACTGGACAAAGAGTTGCGTAGCGCATCAAGTGGCAATATCGGTGCAGCGGCTGGCGTTGGCAAGCTGATTGCAGACCGTGCTAAGGCTGCGGGTGTAACAAAGGTCGCTTTTGATCGCAGTGGATTCCGTTTCCACGGTCGAGTCAAGGCGCTGGCAGATGCTGCCCGTGAAGGCGGATTGGAATTCTAAGGTTTAGGCGATGGCGTACAACGAGCAGAAAGACAAAGCAAACACAGAAGGCCTCCAGGAAAAACTGGTTCAGGTTAACCGTGTTGCCAAAGTGGTCAAGGGCGGTCGTATTTTCAGTTTCACCGCGCTGACCGTGGTAGGTGACGGCAACGGCAAAGTGGGTTTCGGCCGCGGCAAGGCTCGTGAAGTGCCTGTCGCCATCCAGAAGGCAATGGAAGCGGCTCGCCGCAACATGGTCCAGGTGGATATCAAGGGCGATACCCTGCAATACGCAGTAAAAGGTGTTCATGGGGCCTCTAAGGTCTACATGCAGCCGGCGTCAGAAGGTACTGGTGTTATCGCCGGTGGTGCGATGCGTTCTGTGCTTGAAATTGCGGGTGTACACAACGTACTCGCCAAGTGCTATGGGTCTACCAACCCGGTAAACGTAGTGCGTGCAACAATTAAGGCACTGCAAAGTATCTCTTCTCCTGAAGAAGTCGCAGCGAAGCGCGGCAAATCGGTAGAAGATATCCTGGGCTAAAAAAGGGGCAGGATTCATTATGAGCAAGATTAAAGTTACACAGGTCCGCTCAGTAGCGGGCCGATTGAAGGCTCACAAAGCCTGCGTTGCGGGCCTGGGTCTGCGTCGCATTGGTCACACTGTCGAAGTGGAAGACACTCCTTCAGTACGTGGCATGATCAATAAAGTTAACTATCTGATTCGTGTTGAGGGTTAAAAAATGAGCGAGTTGCGTTTAAACACGCTGAGCCCCGCCCCAGGTCGTGTTAAAGACGGCAAGCGGGTTGGACGCGGTATCGGTAGCGGCTTGGGTAAAACTGCGGGTCGTGGCCACAAAGGTCTGAAGTCTCGTTCAGGCGGTAGCGTACGTCCTGGTTTCGAAGGCGGCCAAATGCCTTTGCAGAAACGCCTGCCGAAGTATGGTTTTACTTCTCGCATGGCCTCTGTAACCGCACAGATTCGTACTTCTGAGCTGAATGCTGTTGGCGAAGATGTTGTCGATCTGGATGCGTTGAAGCGTGCTGACCTGGTGTCAAACAACATTGAGAGAGCGAAAGTCTTTCTCTCTGGTGATGTGACCAAGGCTGTTACAGTTAAAGGTTTGGCTGTGACTAAAGGCGCCCGCGAAGCTATCGAAAAAGCTGGCGGCAAAGTCGAAGAATAGGGAACTATAACCCATGGCGAAATCCAGTCCTTTGACAACTGGAAAGCAGTCCGGACTAGGCGAGCTTATGGCTCGCCTTCGTTTTCTGTTGTTGGCGATAATTGTCTATCGCATCGGCACCCACATTCCGGTGCCCGGCATCAACCCGGATCAACTCGCCGCCCTGTTTAATCAAAATCAGGGTACGGTTCTTGGCCTGTTTAATATGTTCTCTGGTGGTGCACTAGAGCGCATGAGTATTCTGGCTTTGGGTATCATGCCTTACATTTCTGCATCCATTATTATGCAGCTAATGTCCGCCGTGAGCCCGCAGCTGGAAGCCCTTAAGAAGGAAGGTGAAGCCGGCCGCAGACAAATTAGTCAGTACACCCGCTATTTGACGGTGGTGTTGGCCTTATTGCAAGCGACAGGTATGACGGTTGGCCTGGCTAACCAGGGCCTCGCCTTTAATGCGGATATCAGCTTTTACTTCACCGCGGTGGTTTCTCTGGTAACGGGCGCTGTCTTCATGATGTGGCTCGGCGAGCAAGTCACCGAGCGAGGTATCGGTAACGGTATTTCTATGCTGATTTTCGCCGGTATTGTTGCAGGGCTGCCTTCGGCTGTTGGGCAATCTTTGGAGCAGGCTCGTCAAGGCGAGTTGAACGTACTGGTATTGCTGGCGATTTTGGTTCTGGCAGTTGCGGTAATTTACTTGGTGGTCTTCATCGAGCGTGGCCAGCGCCGCATCACGGTGAACTACGCCAAGCAGCAACGCGGCAATCGGATGTATCAGGCTCAGTCAAGCCATTTGCCTCTGAAGGTGAACATGGCCGGTGTTATACCTGCTATTTTCGCATCCTCGATTCTGCTGTTTCCTGCGTCTATCGCGCAGTGGGTAGGACAAAGTAATGAGGGTATGGAGTGGCTGCAAGAGTTGGCATTGGCTATTGGGCCCGGTCAACCACTCAATATCATTCTATTTACAGCCTTGATTGTCTTCTTCTGCTTCTTCTACACCGCGTTGATGTTTAACCCGGATGAAGTCGCGGATAACTTGAAGCGTTCAGGTGCTTTTTTGCCAGGTATTCGCCCTGGTAAGCAGACGGCAAGTTACATTGATGATGTGCTTACTCGCCTGACAATGTTTGGTTCGCTATATATCGCCGGTGTCTGCCTGCTGCCACAGTTTTTGGTAGTTATGTGGAACGTTCCGTTCTACCTGGGTGGTACATCGCTGCTGATCGTAGTGGTCGTGGTTATGGACTTCATGGCACAAGTACAGTCGCACATGATGTCTCACCAATACGACTCGGTGATGAAAAAAGCTAACCTGAAAAATTACGGTAGCGGCGCCCGCTAATCGCGGCGCAGCAATTTGTTTGGAGTGTCGTCATGAAAGTTCGTGCATCGGTAAAGAAAATTTGCCGCAACTGCAAAATCGTTCGTCGCAAAGGTGTTGTTCGCGTTATCTGTAGCGCAGAGCCACGTCATAAGCAGCGGCAGGGCTGAGCAAAATTTGGTCGCTGGGCTTGAAACCCGGCCCGGTTGTAGATAGACTACGGCGCCTTTCGCGCGGGGTCTGTTCATCTGGCCAGATTTTGTCAAGCGTTAAAAGTTAAAGCTTTAATTGGAGTAATCTGAATGGCTCGTATTGCGGGTGTTAACATACCAGATAACAAGCATGCCGTTATTTCGTTGACTTATATCTACGGAATTGGTCGCACAACTGCTAAAAAATTGTGCGCGGGCAACAACATTGCGGAAGACGCGAAAATCGCTGACCTGACTGAAGAGCAGCTCGATTCACTGCGTAACGCAATTGCCAAAATGACGGTAGAAGGCGATCTGCGCCGCGAAGTATCTATGAACATCAAGCGTCTGCTGGACCTTGGCTGTTTCCGTGGGCTGCGTCACCGTAAGGGTCTTCCCCTGCGTGGTCAGCGTACGAAAACTAACGCGCGTACTCGCAAGGGTCCACGTAAGCCGATTCGCAAGTAATTGCGAAGCAGCAAAGCGCCTTTAGTGTAGCTACACCACTAGTGTAGTGTTGATATTAGAAGCAGGAAGTAAACATGGCTAAACCAGGCAAGCAAGCGCCTCGCAAGAAGGTCAAAAAGACCGTTGTCGATGGCGTCGCGCATATTCATGCGTCATTCAACAACACCATTATCACCATTACAGATCGCCAGGGAAACACGCTGAGCTGGGCAACAGCTGGTGGTAGTGGTTTCCGGGGTTCGCGTAAAAGCACCCCCTTTGCGGCACAGGTTGCAGCAGAGCGCGCGGGTAATGCTGCGAAAGACTACGGTCTTAAAAATCTTGACGTGGAAGTTAAAGGTCCCGGACCTGGCCGTGAGTCGGCTGTTCGCGCTTTGAACAACTGCGGCTACAAGATCACCAACATCACAGACGTGACGCCCATCCCCCATAATGGTTGCCGTCCTCCCAAGAAACGTCGCGTGTAATTAACAGTTGAGGAATAGTTAACATGGCTAGATATTTAGGCCCGAGCTGTAAATTAGCAAGACGGGAAGGCACTGACCTGTTTTTGAAGAGTGGCGTTCGTCCTCTGGATTCTAAGTGCAAAGCCGAAAACGCTCCCGGTATGCACGGTGCGCGTCGCGGACGTTTGTCCGACTACGGCGTTCAGCTTCGCGAAAAGCAAAAAGTTCGTCGTATGTACGGTGTTCTGGAAAAGCAATTCCGTAGCTACTACAAGAAAGCGGCAAGCAAGAAGGGCGCAACTGGTGAAAACCTGCTGCAATACCTCGAAGGCCGTTTGGACAATGTTGTATACCGTATTGGTTTCGGTTCTACTCGTGCCGAAGCGCGTCAGTTGGTATCACATAAAGGTATCCTCGTTAATGGCCAGACTGTTAACGTACCGTCTTATCAGGTTCAGCCTGGTGACGTGATTAGCCTGCGTGAAAAAGCGAAGAAGCAACTTCGTGTTCAGTCCGCACTTGCACTTGCAGCACAGCGCGGCGACGTGTCTTGGATTGATGTAAACAGCGACAAAATGGAAGCGGTTTACAAAAATGCACCAGACCGTAGCGACTTGTCTTCAGAGATCAATGAACAGCTGATCGTTGAGCTTTACTCGAAGTAAGTTATTTCCGGACATTCTCACTACAGGTGATCTATGCAAAGTGCAGTGAATGAATTTTTAACACCGCGAGTGATCCAGGTTGAAGAGCAGGGTCAAACTCGCGCGAAAGTCACCTTGGAGCCGCTTGAGCGTGGTTTTGGGCATACCCTGGGTAACGCCTTGCGCCGTATTTTGCTGTCTTCAATGCCTGGTTGTGCGGTGACCGAAGCTGAAATCGACGGTGTGTTGCACGAATACAGCGCAATGGAAGGTGTTCAGGAAGACGTTATCGAAATCCTGCTTAACCTGAAAGAAGTGGCGGTGATTCTTCATGGTAAAGACCAAGCTGTATTAACACTCAGCAAAAAAGGCGAAGGCCCGGTAACTGCTGGTGATATTCAGACTGACCATGAAGTTGAAATCGTCAACCAGGATCACGTCATCGCCAACCTGAATTCTGGTGGCGAGCTGAATATGCGCCTCACGGTTGCTCGCGGTCGTGGCTATGTCCCCGCCGACGTTCGCAACGGTGGCGAGGAAGAGACACGCTCTATCGGTCGTTTGCAGTTGGATGCTAGCTACAGCCCAATCAGCCGCGTTAGCTACGTTGTAGAAAATGCGCGGGTAGAGCAGCGCACCGACCTCGACAAGTTGGTACTGGATCTCGAAACCAACGGCACCATTGATCCTGAAGAGGCGATCCGTCGCGCGGCGACTATTCTTCAGCAGCAGCTGGCGGTGTTCGTTGATCTTGAAAGCGAAGGTGAGAAAGAGCCCTCGCGTGAAGAGAACGAAGTCGATCCTATCCTGCTTCGCCCAGTCGACGATCTCGAGTTGACCGTGCGCAGTGCGAACTGTCTGAAAGCTGAAAATATTTACTACATCGGTGACCTGGTACAGCGTACCGAAGTTGAGCTTCTGAAAACGCCGAACCTAGGCAAGAAGTCTCTAACTGAAATCAAAGATGTATTGGCTTCTCGTGGCTTGTCATTGGGCTTGCGCCTAGACAATTGGCCACCGGCTAGCCTGAGAAACGACGACCGGGTTCTTGCGTAAGCATTGAGCCGAAGATTATTTTGCTGAGATAGCAACGTTTATTAAAGGAAAAAGCCATGCGTCATCGTCATAGCGGCCGTCAACTGAACCGCAATAGCTCGCATCGCAAAGCGATGTTTCGCAATATGACGGCTTCATTGGTAGAGCACGAATTGATTAAAACGACTCTGCCTAAAGCCAAGGAACTTCGCCGTCACGCGGAGCCACTGATTACTCTCGCAAAAACAGATAGTGTTGCAAACCGCCGTTTGGCCTTTGCGCGTCTGCGTAGCGACGAGGCAGTGGGTAAGTTGTTCAACGAGCTTGGCCCGCGTTACGCGGCTCGCCCAGGCGGTTACATTCGCATTATGAAGTGTGGTCTGCGTACTGGCGACAAAGCTCCTATGGCTTACGTCGAGCTAGTTGATCGCCCAGTTGCGGATGAGATCGAAGACGACGAAGAGTAAGCTCTTCGCTGTTTCGACAGCATAAAAAAGCCGGCTATGCCGGCTTTTTTTATGCCTGTTGATTAGTAATAGCTTGCCGTATTACTTGAGCATGGGTTTTAAAAAGCGCCCGGTGTGGGACGCGGCAACTTGTGCAAGTGTTTCAGGGCTTCCCTCGGCGATGATTTGACCGCCACCGCTGCCGCCTTCGGGCCCCAGATCAACAAGCCAGTCGGCGGTCTTAATAACATCGAGATTGTGTTCGATGACCACCACGGTGTTACCGTGGTCACGCAGCCGGTGGAGTACCGTCAATAGCAGTTGAATGTCCTCGAAGTGCAGGCCGGTGGTTGGCTCATCGAGAATGTAAAGGGTTTTGCCGGTGTCGCGCTTGGAGAGTTCTTTGGCAAGCTTTACGCGCTGCGCTTCACCACCCGACAGGGTTGTTGCCGCCTGGCCCAGGCGAATATAGCTCAGGCCGACGTCCATTAGCGTTTGAAGCTTTTTCGCAATAGCTGGCACATTTTCGAAGAAGCTGTTGGCGTCTTCGACGGTCATCTCCAGCACTTCGTGGATGTTTTTTCCTTTATATAAAATGTCGAGTGTCTCGCGATTATAGCGTTTGCCCTGGCAAACCTCGCAGGCGACGTAGATGTCTGGCAGGAAATGCATCTCCACCTTAGTAACCCCGTCACCTTGGCAGGCTTCGCAGCGGCCGCCCTTGACGTTAAAGCTAAAGCGGCCAACTTTGTAGCCTCTGGATCGCGCCTCCTGAGTGCCGGCAAAAAGCTCCCGGATAGGGGTAAAGATTCCGGTATAGGTCGCCGGGTTGGAGCGAGGGGTTCGGCCTATTGGGCTCTGGTCGATGTCGATGCATTTATCGACGAGGTCCAAGCCCTTGATGTCGCTATATGGTGCGGGTTTCAGCGTGGTGGCGCCGTTCAACACAGTCGCCGCAATCGGGTACAGGGTGTGGTTGATCAGCGTTGATTTCCCTGAGCCTGAGACACCGGTAATGCAGGTCATCAAGCCCAAGGGGATATGCAAGTCGACGTCTTGGAGGTTGTTGCCTATGGCGCCCTCTAGGTGAATGTAGCGTTCGGGATCCGGCTGGTGACGCGCTGTGGGGATCGCGATACAGCGTTTCCCGGACAAATAATCGCCAGTAAGGGATTGCTCACTGCTCAGTATGTCGTCCAAGCTTCCCTCTGCCACGACTTGGCCGCCGTGAACACCTGCCCCGGGGCCGATATCAATAATGTGGTCGGCAGTGCGTATCGCGTCTTCATCATGTTCAACAACAATGACGGTATTTCCGATATCGCGCAGGTGGCGCAGGGTGTTGAGAAGTCGTTCGTTGTCGCGTTGGTGCAGGCCTATCGACGGTTCATCCAGGATATACATCACGCCTACGAGGCCTGCGCCGATCTGACTGGCGAGACGGATGCGCTGTGCTTCACCCCCTGAAAGGGTATCGGCGCTGCGGTCGAGGCTCAGGTAATTCAGGCCAACATCCACCAGAAAGCGCAGGCGGTCGTTGATCTCTTTCAATATTTTTTCAGCTATTTGTGCCCGGCGACCGCTCAACGCTAAATTTTCGAAATACTGTTTGGCGGCGCCCACCGGCATCGAGGCAATATCGGGCAGCGTTTGCTCCTCGATAAAGACATGCCTGGCTTCCTTGCGCAGCCGCGTGCCCTGACAGTCCGGGCACGCGTGAGTGCTCAGGAATTTACTCAGGTCTTCGCGTACGGTCTGCGATTCGGTGTCTCGATAGCGGCGTTCCATATTGGGAATAACGCCTTCGAAGCGGTGCTTGCGTTGGAAGCTGTCGCCGCGATCATTGATATAGGTAAAGCTGATCTCCTCGTCACCGCTGCCGTGCAAAATGCGCTGCTTATTTGCTTTGCTCAGGGATTCGAAGGGCGCGTCAATGTCGAAATCGTAGTGTTCGGCCAGTGACTTCAACATATGAAAATAATAAACGCTGCGCCGATCCCAGCCGCGGATCGCCCCTGTGGAGAGGCTGGCCTCGGGATGCTGCACAATGCGTGACTCATCAAAGAATTGTCTAACGCCGAGTCCGTCGCAGCTGCCACATGCGCCGAGCGGGCTGTTGAAGGAAAACAGTCTGGGCTCTAATTCGCTTAAGCTATAGCCACAGTGAGGGCAGGCAAATTTAGCGGAGAAGCTAAGCTCTGCTTTGCTTGGGTCATCCATGTCGGCAACGCTGGCAATGCCGTCGGTGAGCTCCAGGGCGGTCTCGAAAGACTCGGCCAGACGTTGGGCTAAATCGCTGCGCACTTTGAAGCGGTCGACTACTACGTCTATGGAATGTTTCTTTTTCTTATCGAGCGTGGGGGCGTCATCCAAATCGACGACGATGCCGTCGATACGCGCACGCACGAAACCCTGGCTGCGTAGTTTGTCTAGCACATGAAGGTGTTCGCCTTTGCGGTTTTTGATCACTGGGGCGAGCATCATCATCTTGCTGCCCTCGGGAAGAGATAAAACGGTGTCGACCATTTGGCTCACCGTCTGTGCGGCCAGTGGCGCGTCGTGATCGGGGCAGCGCGGTTCGCCGGCGCGGGCGAACAGCAGGCGCAAGTAGTCGTAGATCTCGGTGATGGTGCCCACGGTCGAGCGCGGGTTGTGAGAGGTCGACTTTTGCTCAATAGAAATGGCTGGCGACAAACCGTCGATGTGGTCGACATCGGGTTTTTCCATCATGGACAGGAACTGCCGTGCATAGGTCGACAGCGACTCAACGTAGCGCCGCTGGCCTTCAGCGTACAGCGTGTCAAAGGCGAGGGACGATTTGCCAGAGCCAGACAAGCCGGTGATGACAACCAGCTTGTCACGGGGAATCTCCAGGTCGATATTCTTCAGATTGTGGGTGCGAGCACCGCGAACGATAATCCGATCCATTACAAACCCCGATAAAACAAACCCAACATTATACGGGGCGGAATCAAGGCGGCGCAAAGGCCAACTGGTTTTTTAGGGGGCGGCAAACTGGTAGACTACCGGCCGTTACTTCATTGATCACCGCTCGGGAATTTTCCGCACTTGAACTCCTCCATGTCTGCGCTGGAGCGTCGCGCTGTTGCAGCGTTGGCCTGTTTATACGTATTCCGCATGCTCGGCTTGTTTATGCTGCTGCCGGTTTTGCCTCTCTATGCTGCGGACTACGCTTTTAGCACACCGGTTTTGGTTGGTCTTGCGCTGGGTATCTATGGCCTCGGGCAGGCTGTGCTGCAAATTCCGCTCGGTATGCTGTCGGACAGGATTGGTCGCAAGCCGGTTATCGTGGCGGGCTTATTATTGTTCGCCGCTGGCGGTGTGCTTGCAGCATCTGCTGAATCGATATTTACGGTGATATTTGGTCGGCTTATGCAGGGGGCGGGGGCAATAGCCAGTACGCTTACGGCGACCGTTGCCGACTTAACGCGAGAGCAGCACCGCAGTAAGGCGATGGCCGCAATCGGTGTCAGCATTGGGGTTTCCTTCGCAGTAGCAATGGTGGTTGGCCCCGGCGTCGCGGCCAGCTTTGGTGTTCCGGCGTTATTCTTGTTGACCTCGGCGCTCGCTATTCTTGGGGTGGTGGTGGCCGTGTTTGTGGTGCCGTCCTCGCGCATCCAGTCTCGCGACCCGAGCGCCCGACCATTGGCAAGCTTGTTGTTGCGCTGTATTCGCAGCCCGTCTTTGATGCGTTTGAATGTGGGGGTTTTCGTCCTGCATATGGCCATGATGGCACTATTTTTGGTGTTGCCAGCTCGCCTTATGGAGCTGGGGCTGGCACCTGCCGAGCATTGGATGGTGTACTTGCCTGTTATGGCCGCCGCGTTTGTGTTGATGGTTCCGGCATTAATTGTTGCCGAGAAAAAGTCATGGCAGGCGGTGATTTTACGCCTTGCGATCGCCCTCTTGGCGGGGGTATTGCTGCTCGCGTCGGTATTACCATTCTCTTTGGTTTCGGTCTTGGCAGTGTTGCTGCTGTTCTTTACGGCTTTTAACTACCTCGAAGCATCCTTGCCTGCGTTGTTGAGTCGCAGCGTATATGCGGGGGGCAAGGGCACGGCGATGGGCGTTTTTGCCAGCTTCCAATTTATGGGCGCGTTTTGCGGCGGTGCGCTAGGGGGATGGGTGCTGGGACACTGGGGAGAAGCTGCAGTATTTCTTGCGGCGGGTCTTGCCGGTTTACTGTGGCTGGCGTGCACCGTCGGCATGGTGCTTCCTGTTCAGAATATTAGCGTTACCTTAAGCTGGCCGCAGGGCGGTTGGGGGTATGAGCGTTTGCGAAACGAGGTATTGTGTCTGCCGGGCACATTAGACGTGACGGTCTTTGAGGACGAGCGCCAGGCCTATCTGCGAGTATCCAAGGGCTTTGATTTAGCTCAGTTGCCCGCGGAGCTTTACCGCCGGGACTAATGACGGGTTCCGGCAGAATCCGGTATAGTGGTGACTGTCATTTGGCAGGCCGCAGACAGTAATAATAGGAGAGTGCGCATGGCGCGAGGTATCAACAAAGTTATCTTGGTGGGGAATCTTGGCCAAGACCCAGAGACTCGATATATGCCTTCTGGGGGAGCCGTGACAAATGTCACCATCGCGACCAGTGAGACGTGGAAGGACAAGCAAACTGGCCAACCGCAAGAGCGTACAGAATGGCACCGGGTGGTGTTCTTCAATCGGCTGGCTGAAATCGCGGGTGAGTATTTGAAAAAAGGCTCAAAGGTCTACGTTGAGGGATCTCTGCGCACTCGCAAATGGCAGGATCAAAGTGGCCAAGACCGTTACACCACCGAGATTGTTGCCGCTGAAATGCAAATGCTCGACAGCCGTAGCGGTGGTGGCATGTCTGGTGGATATGGCGACGATGGCTACTCCCAAGCGCCGGCGCCTCAGCAGCGTCGCCAAGCAGCACCTGCTCCATCAGCACCGCAGCGCCAAGCCCCTCCGCAACAGCAAGCGCCCGCTCAGCAAAACGCCCCTGCTCCTGGTTTTGACGACTTTGATGACGATATTCCGTTCTAAGAGATGTCTTCGCAGTTGGTGAGCGCCGATGGACGGCGGCGGGATTAACGTCCCAGAAAAGTGTTGTGCAATGTCTAGGTGAAGGCGGCAGTGGGCGAAACGGTGAGCGTGTTATTACTCTGTGAAGACTCCGCGTTAGCGGCGGCCCTGCAAGCGCAGCTGAACTCCCGGGGCCGGGAATTGCTGCAACTAAAGCCCTCTGAATTATTGGCGCAACCGCACTTGGCCGACGGTGCGATTCTCGTTAACGCCCTTTTAACACCGGGCGAACCCGTCACTGACGCCGTCGTTGATATTCAGGCGGAGCTAATAAGTGCTTTAGGCCCGAAACTGCGGTGTTATTTGGGGCTGAGTGATGCCCGGGTTGTCGCGGCGTTGGATCGCGAAGAGCCGGTGGCAGAAAATGCCACCCCAGCCCCTCAAGGTCGGGATGCTGTCCGTCTGGCGGCAATGGAAGAGCAGATGCTATCTGCGCCCTTGCAGGCGCTTATCCTGCGCACGGGGCCACTTATTGCGACCGACGGTGATAATTTACTGTCTGTCTTTATCAAAGCGCTTAAAGCGGGCCAAGCGCTTGGTCTTGATGATTCTCAGCAGAGTGCTCCGACGCCGGTTGGTGACCTTGCCCGGGTGTTGTCGGCAATGATTGACCAGCTTTCCTGTGGTGCGCTGTGCCGGGGTATCTATCACTATCAAAGCAGCGGTGCCACTAGCGCCTATGCATTTGCCGAAGTGGCCTACGCCCATGCCGGGCAATATCTGGCGACTCCTCCCGATATTTCAATTGATGGCGATGGCTGGGGGTGGGTGACGGATTCGCGGGTACTCCGCTGTGAGCGTTTATTGCGTAATTTCGGCATTAAGCAATTAGCGTGGCGGTCCTGGTTGCCCAAAATGATTAAAACCCTTTGTGAGGATGATTGCGATGAGCGCCTCTGACGCGTTTTCAGCTCTGTCGATCGCGGTGCTGACCGTATCGGATACTCGAGATGAGGCTTCTGATAGCTCCGGGCACTACCTATGTACTGCTCTGCAAGAGGCCGGTCACCGGCAGGCGGATAAGCAGATAGTGAAAGACGATATTTATCAAATTCGCGCTGCGCTATCCGCTTGGATCGCCGATGAAAACATCGACGCTGTGCTGGTCACTGGTGGTACCGGATTTTCTGGCCGGGACTCCACGCCAGAGGCGGTGTCGGTACTTTTTGACAAGCACATTGAAGGCTTTGGCGAGGTCTTTCGCGCCGTGTCTTACGAAGAAATTGGCTCGTCGACCATCCAGTCGCGAGCCCTTGCCGGCTTTGCTAATAATACCGTGATATTTTGCATGCCAGGTTCTACGGGGGCATGCCGAACCGCGTGGGCGCGGCTTATCGCGGAGCAGCTCGATAGCCGTCATCGCCCCTGCAATTTTGTGGGTGTGTTAAATACTCGCAGAGGTCACTAATAATGGCGCTGCGCCCGGTGGCGGAAGTACAGGCTGAGTTACTGGCAGATGCGAGCCTGTGTGGGGATGAGCGCTGTGATCTGAATGCCGCATTTGGGCGCATTCTTCGGGAGGATATTGTCGCGGCAACAGATGTGCCGCCGGCGGCCAATAGCGCGATGGACGGCTATGCATTGCGGGTCGCTGATCTTGCCGAAGGGCGGACCCTGCCTATCAGCCAGCGTATAGCGGCGGGCCATGCCCCCGATGCCTTGCTGCCGGGAACTGCGGCGCGAATTTTTACCGGTGCGGTTATTCCGCCGGGGGCAGACTGTGTTGTTGCTCAGGAGGATTGCCAGAAATCCGACGAGGGCGTTGAGATTGCGATAACGCCAGTATCTGGCCAGCATATTCGCCCGCGTGGCCAGGACATCGCTAAGGGGGCTGTTGTCGTAGCGCGCGGTCGCAAGCTAGGCGCCGCGGACCTCGGCTTGTTGGCCTCCGTTGGGGTGCCGGCCTGTCGTGTTGCCAAACGCTTAAAAGTTGCCTTGATGTCGACTGGGGATGAATTGCGAGAGCCCGGCGAGGCGCTCGGCATCGCGCAAATTTACAATTCCAATCGGCCGATGCTGGCTGCGCTGATTTCAGCAATGGGCGGTGAGCTTATCGACCTGGGAATTGTCCCCGATACGGCAGAGGCGACTGCGGAGGCCTTGGCTCAAGCGGCTGAGTTGGCCGATGTAGTAATAAGCAGTGGTGGTGTCTCTGTCGGTGAGGAGGATCATGTTAAGGCGCAGATAGAGCGCTTGGGTGAGCTCAAGGTGTGGAAACTGGCGATTAAGCCGGGTAAGCCCTTGGCCTACGGCCGAATTGCAGGCGTGCCGTTTTTTGGTTTGCCGGGCAACCCGGTGTCGAGTTTTGTCACCTTCTGCCTGCTCGTCAGGCCGTATTTGTTGGCCATGCAAGGCGTCAGCGACCCGATGCCCGACGTCGTTCAGGCGAAGGTGGACTTCGAATGGCCAAAGCCAGGTAGTCGGCAGGAGTATCTGCGTGTGCGCCTGAAGGGGGGCGTGCTGAGCTTGCATCCGCAGCAAAGCTCCGGGGCGCTAAGTTCAGTGGCGTGGGCGAATGCGTTGGCAATTGTACCGCCGGGTACAACCTTTGAGCGTGGAGAGGTTATCGATTGCCTTTCTTTCGCTGAGTTGGGTGCCTAGAGCGAAAAGAATAACCGTACTTGGCATACAAAAAAGCCCGCAGAAGCGGGCTTTTTTATGCGCAAGTGCTTTTGGGTTAGTCGTTAACTCGACTAAACACCAGGCTCGCGTTAGTGCCACCAAAGCCAAAGCTGTTAGACATAATGGTATTGAGCGTCACGTTTTCGCGCTTTTCTGTTGCAATTGGAATGCCGGCGGCTTCCGAATCCAGCTCCTCGATATTGGCGGAAGCGGCAATGAAGTTATTTTGCATCATCAGTAGCGAGAAGATGGCTTCTTGAACGCCGGTAGCCCCCAGAGAGTGCCCGGCCAGTGACTTGGTTGAACCGATAACGGGGATGGGGTGTTCGCCATAGGCCTGTTTAATGGCCTTGAGCTCCTGCATATCGCCGGCCGGCGTCGAGGTGCCATGTGAGTTGATGTAGTCGACCTCACTGCTGACATTTTGCAGGGCCAGGCGCATGCATCGCGCCGCGCCTTCGCCACTCGGGGCAACCATGTCATAGCCGTCGGAGGTGGCGCCGTAGCCGACTAATTCGCCATAAATTTTCGCGCCGCGCGCTTTGGCGTGCTCGAGTTCTTCCAGAACGATCATGCCGGCACCGCCAGCAATAACAAAGCCGTCGCGGTTAGCATCATAGGGGCGGGAGGCCTGCTGGGGGGTGTCGTTGTACTTCGTAGACAGCGCCCCCATGGCATCAAACAGGCAGCTCAGCGACCAGTGCTCTTCTTCGCCGCCGCCGGCAAAAACAACATCTTGTTTACCCAGCTGAATCAGTTCCGCAGCGTTGCCAATGCAGTGTGCGCTGGTGGCGCAAGCTGAAGAGATGGAGTAGTTGACACCTTTTATTTTAAAGGGGGTGGCCAGACAGGCAGATACGGTGCTCCCCATGGTTTGGGTAACCCGGTAGGGCCCAATACGTTTTACGCCGCGCTCGCGCAGTGTATCGGCAGACTCAATGAGGTTGGCGGAAGAGGCGCCACCAGAGCCCGCAATAATGCCGGTACGCTCGTTGTCGATATCCTTGTCTTCAAGTCCGGAGTCGGCAATCGCTTCTTGCATGGCGATGTAAGCATAGGCTGCCGCGTCGCCCATAAAGCGCAGTTGCTTGCGATCAATGTGGGCTTTTAAATCCAGGTCTTTAATGGAGCCTGAAATATGGCTGCGAAAGCCCATTTCCTTGTAGGTGTCGTTATGTGTGATGCCGGATGCACCATTTTGGAGCGAAGCCAAAGCTTGTTTGATGTCGTTGCCAATGCTGGAGACGATACCCATCCCCGTAACTACAACACGTTTCATGTCTACCTCGTAGCGTATGTTTGTTCTGTCAGTGAGTCTTGTTTGCCACGCTAGTGGCATTGTTATTACGCGAAGCTGGCGTCGTCTTTGAACAGGCCAACCCGCAGATCTTTAGCGGTGTAGATAACTTTCCCGTCGACAGCGACCTCGCCGTCGGCGATACCCATAACCAGTTTGCGTTCAATGAGTCGCTTGAAGTTGAGTGTGTAGGTAACGAGTTTGGTGTCGGGTAAAATTTGTCCAGTGAACTTAATTTCGCCGGCACCCAGCGCGCGGCCTTTGCCACTGTTGCCGCGCCACCCGAGGAAAAAGCCCACCAGCTGCCACATGGCATCGAGCCCCAGGCAGCCGGGCATGACCGGGTCGCCAACAAAGTGGCAGTCGAAAAACCATAGGTCGGGGTTGATATCGAGCTCGGCGATCAGTTGGCCTTTGCCGTATTCGCCACCTTCGCCGCTAATATGAGTGATGCGGTCTAACATGAGCATATTGTCGACGGGAAGGCGGGGGTTGCCCGGGCCAAAGAGCCGGCCGTGGCCGCAATCAATGAGTTCTTCTTTTGTAAAGCTATTTTTATGGGTAAGAGACATAAGAAAAAGACTTGCCAGTGAGAAATTTGTAGCGCGCATAGTAGCATAAGGGCCTGCTGAGCACACAAAAATGTCAACATTGGCCTGATCATTGCTGTAATAATTTGGTAAGCAGGGCAAAGTAGGCTACGCGGTGATTGCGAATCTGCAGTACTGCTGGGAAAATTTACCCACATGATGGCCTTGCTGCGAGGCTGGATAATCGAACAACAAAAATTGGATAAATAATATGATCAGGAAATGTCTCTTTCCGGTTGCCGGCTACGGTACCCGCTTCCTACCCGCGACGAAGTCGATGCCCAAAGAAATGCTGCCGATCGTCAACAAGCCACTGGTTCAGTACGGTGTTGAGGAGTCTATTGAGGCGGGGCTTAAGCAAATTGCTCTGGTAACGGGTCGCGGTAAGCGCGCCATTGCTGATCACTTCGACATTAGTTTTGAGCTTGAAAACCAAATAGCGGGCACCAGCAAAGAGTCCTACTTGACCAGTATTCGGAAAGTGTTGAGCGAAGGCACTTTTATGATGACGCGCCAGCGCGAAATGAAAGGCTTGGGGCACGCCATTCTTACCGGTGAAAGCCTGGTGGGCAATGAGGCCTTCGGCGTTATCCTTTCTGATGACCTGTGCGTGAATCCGGGCGAAGATGGTGTGATGGCGCAAATGGTGAAGCTGTACAACCAGTTCCGCTGTAGCATTGTCGCTATCCAGGAAGTGCCAATGGAGAACATCGAGAAATACGGTGTTATTGCCGGCGATGATATGGGTGGTGGTCTCTACCGAGTAAAAGATATGGTTGAGAAGCCCAAGGCTGAAGACGCGCCGAGTAACCTCGCCGTTATTGGTCGCTATATTCTAACGCCCGATATTTTCGATATTTTGCGCGACACTCCTCCGGGTAAAAACGGCGAAATTCAGCTGACAGATGCACTGATGACCCAGGCTCAAAACGGCTGCGTGCTGGCGTATAAATTCCAAGGCCGCCGATTTGACTGCGGCAGCGTGCCCGGATTTATCGAAGCGACAAACTACGTCTACGAAAACATCTATCAAGACGGGCAGGGTTGATTCATGGTGCAAGAACTAAGCTGTTTTAAGGCCTACGATGTTCGCGGTCGCATCCCCGATCAGCTCAACGAAGATATTGCCTACCGCATTGGTCGCGCCTTTGCTGAGGTGATCAAGCCAAAGAAGGTTGTCGTTGGGCACGATATTCGCCTGAGTAGTGAGGCAATAAAAGCAGCCGTTTCTAATGGCTTGCGCGATGCAGGGGTCGATGTGTACGACATCGGCCTGTGTGGAACAGAAGAAATTTACTTTGCCACGTCGCATGCAGAAATGGATGGCGGTATTGCCGTCACCGCGAGCCATAATCCCAAAGATTATAACGGCATGAAGTTCGTGCGTGAGGAGTCGAAGCCAATCAGCGGCGACACTGGCCTGTTGGATATTAAAGCCCTTGCTGAGAAGAACGAATTTTCAGCCCCGGCAGCGGTGCGTGGCCAGCTTCAGTCGCTTGATACGAGTGCGGCCTATGTCGAGCACTTGTTGAGCTACGTAGATGTATCTGACCTCAAGCCGCTCAAAATCGTCGTCAATGCCGGCAATGGTGGCGCTGGGCGTGTGGTTGATTTGTTGGAACCGCATTTGCCGTTTGAATTTATTCGTGTTCATCACGAAGCTGATGGCAACTTCCCGAACGGCGTGCCGAACCCTCTTTTGGTGGAGAATCGTCAACCCACTATTGATGCCATTAAGGCGCACGGTGCTGACCTGGGTATTGCCTGGGACGGTGACTTTGATCGCTGTTTCTTTTTCGATGAGCGCGGCGAGTTCATCGAAGGCTATTACGTTGTGGGCTTGCTTGCCGAGACCTTCCTGCTGAATGCTCCAGGCGAAAAAGTGGTTCACGACCCGCGTTTAACCTGGAACACCGTGGATATTGTTCAGGCGCGCGGCGGCGAGGCGGTACAGAGCAAAACCGGTCATGCCTTTATTAAAGAACGAATGCGCAAGGAAAATGCGGTTTACGGCGGTGAAATGAGTGCCCACCACTACTTCAGGGACTTTGCTTACTGCGATAGTGGCATGATTCCCTGGTTGCTGGTTACTCAGCTGATGTCGGTGAGGTCTGCGGCCTTGTCGTCGCTGGTCGAAGAGCGCGTTGCCAAGTTTCCCTGCAGTGGTGAAATTAATCGCGAGGTCGACGATGCGCGCGCCAGTATTGCTGCCATTGAAGCAAAATATGCCGAGCAGGCTAGCAGCGTTGATTATACCGACGGTCTGAGTATGGATTTTGACGGCTGGCGGTTTAATGTGCGCATGTCCAACACCGAGCCGGTTGTACGCTTGAACGTTGAGAGTGAGGCGGACATGGCGCTGATGAAGCAGAAAACAGAGGAGCTGCTAACCCAGCTATAAGCGCGGTTTCTGTTGCTTGTTAGAAAGCCGGGCATAGCCCGGCTTTTTTGTTTCTGTGGTGAGTGCGTCCGGTTATTAGCTATTGGCGCGTCGGGCTCGCTCGATGAGTTGCGCTGTCGAGCTGTCGGGGGTGGTGTCGCTGTCTGTGTCGCCTCGGAGGCTCCCCAGTAGTTGGTGGCTTAACTGCTTGCCAAGTTCTACCCCCCATTGGTCAAAGGGGTTGATGTCCCAGATGAAGCTCGCGCAGATCAGTCGATATTCGTACAGCGCGATCAAATTGCCGAGTGCGCGGGGGCTGAGCTCGTCCATCAAAATTGTGGTACTGGGGCGGTTGCCTGGCATGGCTTTATGTTTGGCAAGTTGTGCGGCCTCGTCAGGGCTGAAGCCGTCCCGTAGTAGCTCTTGCTCCACCTCTTTGGCAGATTTGCCCTGCATAAGCGCTAGGCTTTGTGCAAAGCAGTTCGCCAGTAAGGCTTGCTGTTGGTCGAGAGCTTTGCCACTGTTTTTGAGCGTGGCAATAAAGTCGCAGGGAATGATGTCGCTGCCTTGGTGGAGTAATTGGTGGAAGGAATGCTGGCCATTGGTGCCTTCGCTACCCCATATTACGCCGCCGCTCTGTTGCGGCAGGGCGTCGCCGCTACGGTCCACCGTTTTTCCGGCGCTTTCCATAAACAGCTGCTGGAGATAGTCGGGGAGCTGCTTGAGGCGGTTGCAGTAGGGCAGGATGGCGTGAGAGCTGATATTCCAGCTGTTGCGATACCACACATCCAATAGCGCGAGTGTAGCAGGCAGGTTGCTCTCAAGGCTGCTGCTTGCCATGTGCTCGTCAACTTCCGCGCCGCCTAGCAATATTTCCGAGAAGCAGGGCCAGCCGTAGTTGGCGGCGACGATAAGGCCAAAGCCAGACCAGACGGAAAAGCGCCCGCCTACCCAGCTCGGCACGGCGAGGGTGAGGTCTGGTGCAATCCCCAGCTTGGCAGCGGCGTCGGGGTTGGCGGTTATGGCAATAAAATGCCTGCTGATATCCTGCCCCGGTAGAGCCTGTTCCAACCAGCGCTTTGCCGCTGCGGCATTGGCTAAGGTTTCTTGCGTGCCGAAAGATTTCGAGGCAACGATGAAGAGGGTGCTCTCGGCGGGCAAATCGGCGAGGGCTTCGTTGGCGCAACTCGGATCAATATTGGCTAAAAAGCGGCATTCAAAAGCGGCTTCTGCACTCTCTTTCAGGGCTTCGGTAAACAGGCGCGGGCCAAAGTCAGAGCCGCCGATACCGATGTTGACGATATGGCTGTAGGGTTTGCCGGTGCAGCCACACAGTTCGCCGCTGCGCAGGCCTGCGCTGATCGCCGCCATGTTTTCGTACATTGTGTGAATCGCGGGATCGCTGCTGTGTTGGGAGTGCGCCCATGTTCGCAGTGCGGCGTAATTTGCACTGCGTTGTTCTGTGTTGTTGCACAGCGCGCCGCTGCGCATAGCGTTAAGCTTTTCCGGTAGGCCTGCATCGAGGGCGAGGGCATGTAGGGCTTTGGCAATGTCGCTATCGATATGCTGCTTTGAGTAATCGATAAACAGGGCGCCCAACTCCGCGCTGAATTGCGTGCTGCGATCCGCATGTTCGGCGAAGCGTTGTTTTAATGGTTGCTTTGAGCACGCACTCTTGAGTGAGGCGAGTGTTTGCCAGATTTCGCCTCGGCGACTCGGTGTTGCTGGTGCCACTGATTTCTCCCGTTCTTCCGTGGTGGGCGCTCTTCGCATTATCGCAGCCCATTACTGCCGATAATAACGCAATATTCATACCGTTATATGAAATCGCCGTCCTTTTGCGACCGCTGCCTAGCTTTTTCTTTGAAGGGCCAGTTCGCACAGCTTGCTAAGAGCGTCTTTGTGGGCGCTCGGCGGGAGGGACTGTAGTGCATGAATAGCAGCCTGGCTGTATTTCTGGGCGGCATCTCGGCAATAGTCTAGAGCGCCGCTTTGCTTAACGGCTGCAACAATGCTGTCAAGCTCGTCCGCCGACTTTTCACTAATGGCACGTTGAACTTGCTGCTTTTGTGTAGCGCTACCGTTCTGCAATATGAAGATCAGTGGCAGGGTCGGTTTGCCCTCTGCCAGGTCGTCGCCGACATTTTTACCAGTCTCGGCGGGGTCGCCTTCGTAGTCCAGAATGTCATCAATCAGCTGGAAGGCAATGCCGAGATTTAAGCCGTAGTCATACAGGGCTTGTTGTTGGCTACTTTGTTCTGACAGCAGCGCGGCGCCCGAGCACGCGGCCGCGAATAACACAGCGGTTTTGCTGCGAATGACATTGAAGTAAGTGTCTTCATCGGTGTCGGGGTTGCCTGCCCTCGCGAGCTGAAGTACCTCGCCCTCGGCAACGGTATTGGTCGTGTCAGACAGTAATGCCATGAGCGGCATGTTGCCAATGCTAACCAATACCTGAAACGCGCGTGAGTAAAGGAAGTCGCCAACCAGAACGCTGGGTGCATTGCCGAATTCAGCGTTGGCCGTCGGTCGTCCCCGGCGCAGTGCAGAAAGGTCTACAACGTCGTCGTGCAGCAAGGTCGCTGTGTGGATAAATTCAATAACGGCTGCTAGGCGAATGTGGTCGTGGTCAATCTTGCCGAGCGCGCCGGCGCTCAGCAGGCTGAGAAGGGGGCGCAGGCGTTTGCCGCCAGCATCAATAATGTAATGGCCAATGTTCTCCACAAGGGCGACTCGGGAGTGCAATTGCTCGACGATAAAATCGTTGACGGAGTTGAACTCGCTATCTACGACCTGGCGGATATGTTGCATGGACTTATTGACTTGCGGCGGTGGAATCGGCTGGCATCGTATGGGGGGTGGGCTAGGCTGTCAAGTTGAGCGTACCTGAGGCTGAGCGCTGGATAAAGCACTTGTGTTTATTGGCTGAAGCCAGTAAAATTCGCGCCCCTGAAGCAAAACCGCCCAGCCCGGCTTAAAAGTGAGGTTGCAGCGGTGCCTGGACTTGTCCCACGGCCGGTAAAAGCTGGTGGTGGCCAAACACTCAATATGCATTGCAAGCAGGCTCTTGGAGATTATGCCCATGTACGCAGTTATTGAAAGCGGTGGTAAGCAGCACCGTGTAGTTGAGGGTGAAACCCTCAAGTTGGAAAAAATTGAAGTCGCCACTGGTGAAGCCATTACTTTTGATAAAGTACTGATGGTTAAGAACGGTGAAGAACTCAAAATCGGTGCGCCCTATGTTGAGGGTGGTAAAGTGACTGCAGAGGTTATCTCTCAAGGTCGTCACGCTAAGGTGAAAATCGTTAAGTTTCGCCGCCGTAAGCACAGCATGAAACAAGCCGGTCACCGCCAGTGGTTCACGGAAGTGAAAATCACTGGTATCAGCGGCTAAGAATACGAGGAGAGACTCATGGCTCACAAGAAAGCTGGTGGTAGTACCCGTAACGGACGCGATTCCGAGAGTAAACGCCTTGGTGTTAAGCGCTACGGCGGTCAGGCTGTTAGCGCAGGTAGCATCATCGTGCGTCAGCGTGGCACCAAGTTCCATGCGGGCGAAAACGTAGGCTGCGGAACAGACCACACGTTGTTTGCAAAAGCAGACGGTGTAGTGAAGTTTGAAGTTAAAGGCCCTAAGAACCGCAAGTTCGTCAGCATCGTCGCTGCGTAATTTCCGGCTCTATTGGTTCGCAAAGCCTCGTCGGTTGACGGGGCTTTTTTGTTTCTGTACACAACATAACGGGCTGTGTCAGTCACCGAGGTTAAGGTAATGAAATTTGTCGATGAGGCGGTAATCCGCGTAGCCGCGGGGCGCGGGGGCAATGGTTGTCTCAGTTTTCGTCGCGAAAAATATATACCCCGAGGTGGCCCGGATGGTGGAGACGGCGGCGATGGCGGAAGCATTATTCTGCGCGCAGACTCCGCCAGCAATACCCTGGTGGACTACCGCTTTGTAAAGCATTATCAGGCTCAGTCTGGCGAGCCTGGGCGTGGTGGCAATTGTCGGGGTAAGAGCGGCGAGGATCTGGTGTTGATCGTTCCGGTAGGGACAACCGTGATTGATGAAGACACTCGCGAGGTCTTGGGGGATCTTATCGAGGCGGGCGATGAGCTAAAGGTCGCTCAGGGCGGGTTTCACGGCCTGGGGAATACGCGCTTTAAATCCAGCACCAATCGCGCGCCGCGCCAGTTTACGCGCGGCAGCGACGGCGAGATACGAAGCCTGCGGTTGGAGCTGAAGGTGTTGGCTGACGTCGGGTTGTTAGGCTTGCCGAATGCGGGTAAATCGACCTTCATTCGCGCGGTGTCTGCGGCAAAGCCAAAAGTTGCCAACTACCCCTTTACTACCTTGGTGCCCAATCTGGGGGTGGTGAGTGTGCAGCCCCATCGCAGCTTCGTGATTGCGGATATTCCCGGTCTGGTGGAGGGGGCAGCCGACGGGGCTGGCCTTGGTATTCGTTTTCTGAAACACCTAACGCGGACTCGCTTGCTGCTGCATATTGTTGATATGGCGCCCTACGATGGCTCTACGCCTGAAGAGGCGGTTTCGGTGATCACCGAAGAGCTCAAGCAGTTTAGCCCGCTGTTGGCTAATCGCGATCGCTGGCTGGTGCTGAATAAAATTGACCTGCTGCCAGAGGAGGAGCGCGAGGCGCGCTGTCAGGCGGTGGTTGATGCGCTGGCGTGGGAAGGGCCGGTATACAAAATTGCGGCAATCTCCGCTGAGAATACCAAGCGCCTTTGTCAGGACATTCTGGCCTTTGTTGAGGCGCAGGCCGAGCGCTTGAGTGAGGACCCGGACGCTGCGGAGCGCGAGCGAGAAATTCAGGAGGCAATGCAGCAAGAGGCGCGTGACCGTATTGCGGCATTGCATGCAGCCAGAAAGGCGCGCCAGCAGGCTGACGGCGATGAAGATGATGGCGATGACGGCGACGATGATGATTATGATGTTGAAGTGGTCTACAGGCCTTGAGGTGATGGCGTGACAGAGGGACGGCAGCAGCTCTCGCGTGCGACGCGTATTGTTGTAAAGATCGGTTCGGCATTGCTTACCAACGATGGTCAGGGGCTCTGCGTTGAAGGCCTGGACGCCTGGGTGGCGCAGATAGCGGGTCTGCGAGCAAAAGGCTGTGAGATTGTGCTGGTGTCTTCCGGGGCGGTAGCCGAGGGAATGACCCGTCTCGGGTGGTCGCGCCGCCCAGAGGACCTGCATCACCTGCAGGCAGCGGCGGCTGTGGGGCAGATGGGCTTGGTTCAGGCTTACGAGGCGCGATTCCGAGAGCACGGCTTACAGACGGCGCAAATCCTGTTGGGGCATGACGATATTTCCGCGCGGGATCGCTACTTGAATGCTCGGGGCACCTTGTTGACCCTGCTGGGGCTTTCCGTGCTGCCGATCGTCAACGAAAATGATAGCGTGGTGACCGATGAAATCCGCTTTGGTGACAATGACACCTTGGCTGCGCTGGTTGCCAACTTAATTGATGCTGATGCGCTGCTGATCCTGACGGACCAGAGCGGCCTGTATAGCAGTGACCCCCGCTACAACCCCGAGGCTGAGCTTGTCAGTGAAGCCGATGCTGCCGATAAGTCTCTGGATGCGATGGTCGGTGGCAGTGCCGGGAGTTTGGGGCGTGGCGGTATGATGACCAAGTTGCGGGCGGCGCGTTTGGCGGCGCGCTCGGGTGCAAATACCCTGATAGCGGGCGGGCGTGAGCCCGATGTGCTGTCCCGCGCCCTGTCGGGGGAGGCGCTGGGTACTTTGTTGCTTGCCAAGGAGCCGCCGATGACGGCACGCAAGAAATGGTTGGCGGGGCAGTTGCGGCTGCGTGGCAGTGTTGTGGTGGATGACGGCGCGGCGCGGGTATTGCGCCAACAGGGGCGCAGTCTCCTTTCTGTTGGAGTGGTTGCCGCTCGGGGGCAGTTTGAGCGCGGTGATTTGGTGAGCTGTATTGATGCGGAAGGTAGGGAGGTTGCGCGGGGCTTGGTTAATTACCGTGCGGACGAGGTTGTTCGAATTGCTGGCAAGCCGACTGCTGAGATCGCCGAGATTTTGGGTTATTTGGCTGAGCCGGAGCTGATCCACCGCGATAATATGGTCGTGATGTCGTAACCGAAAATGCCAGGCATAAAAAAACCCGCATAAAGCGGGTTTTTTTATGCCTGGCTTGCTGGTTTTACGCAGCTTCGCCCATGGCTTTAATGCGAGCGTTCAGGCGGCTCTTATGACGAGCAGCTTTGTTCTTGTGGAAAATGCCTTTGTCGGCAGTGCGGTCAAGAACAGGTACTGCGGCTGCGTAGGCTGCTTTTGCCGCTTCTTGGTCGCCAGACTCGATTGCAGCAATAACCTTCTTCAGGTAAGTGCGAACCATTGAGCGCAGACTGGCGTTATGAGTGCGACGTTTCTCCGCCTGACGTGCGCGTTTTCTTGCTTGCGGGGAATTTGCCACCCTTATTACTCCTCTAGAACTTGCGCTGAAAATTTAGGCCGTGGATTATTCAGTTTTGCGCCGCCTATGTCAAGGGAAAACGGGGCTTGGCTGGGGATTATTTGCGAGGGAAGGTGAGGCCGCCTGGCCCTCAGCGCAATCGCTCGACGATCTGCAGGCCCCAGCACGTTACGCAAAGCATCAGACTAATCATCACGGCGGCTGAACCGATATCTTTGGCCTGCCCAGAGAGTGGGTGGCGATCGGTGCCAATACGGTCTATCGCTGCTTCTATCGCCGAGTTTATCAGCTCGACGATCAAGACCAGCAAAACCGGGATAATGAGCAGGCTGCGCTCGATCGCATTTTCCCCCAGCCAAAACGCTGCGGGTAGCAGAATGGCGGCCAGCATGCACTCTTGTCTGAAGGCCTCTTCATGGCGCCACGCGGCGGCGAGCCCCTTGCGAGAATAGAGAGTGGCGTCAATCAGTCGCCAGAGGCCGTGTCGGCCGGGCTTATTCATCATGGTAATTTCACAGCTGTTAGCCAGGTCTGTGTCTCAATCGGTGTACAATACTCAGCGCTATGCTTATGCAGGGCTGTTATATAAGGGCGTAGGCGCGCGAGCTCCGGTAGAACCGCCTGCCGAGAAGACACAGTGTAATAGCAGGACGATGACAATTCAGAGACAACTCTTACATCCGCGCTACTGGCCAACCTGGCTGGGTGTGGCATTTATGTTCGTGCTGGCAAAGTTGCCTCAGCGATTGAACTACCTTGTCGGCAAGCTGCTGGGCAGTTTGTTTTACTATTTTGCCGGTGGTCGACGCCATGTTGCCGCGCGAAATCTGGCGCTGTGTTTTCCGGAACTTACCGAGGCGGAACGTCGTCGCCTGCTCAAAAAAACCATGCAGGATCAGGGTATCGGTTTGCTCGAAATGCTGCGAACGTGGTTTACCCCAATTGACAAGCTGGGCGTCGAGTTGGAATTCGTCGGTGAAGAGCATCTCGACGGCGACGACCAGGGCGTCATCGTATTGGGCGCGCATTTCACCTTTATCGATTTGAGCGCAGCCTTAATTGCGCGCAGTAAGCGTTCTGACTCGTTCTATCGCAAGCAAAAGAACCCGGTGATCGAGTGGATTTTGAGTCGAGCGCGCGGGCGTTATGGTGAGCCGATTCACCGGCGCGATTTTAAACGCGCACTAAAATCCCTTCGCAAAGGGAACCGGCTGTTCTACCTGCCGGATCAAGATTACGGCCGCAAGTCGGCGGCATTTGTTGAGTTTTTCAATAACCCTGCCGCCACTACCGTGGCGACGTCTACCCTGGCTAAGGGTGGGCGCGCGAAAGTGGTATATATCGACCAACAGCGCTTAGAGAAAGGGCGCCGAATTCGCCTGGAGGCCATTCCGCTGGAAAATATTCCCAGTGGCGATCCCGATGCCGATGCGCGGGCGGTGAACGCTGTGATTGAAGAGAATATTCGCCGAGCGCCGGAGCAGTATATGTGGGTCCATCGCCGTTTCAAAACGCGCCCCGAAGGCGCTGCGAAGGTGTATTGAGGCCCTATGGCGACGACTTTGCGATTGTGGTTTATCACTGACGGGCGCCCCGGCCACCTAAATCAGTTGCGCGGGCTTGCCGAGCGGCTCGAGGCAAAAGTACCGTGCCAAATTCACTGGTTGGATATTTCTCAGCAGGGGTTTCGCAAGGCTGGCCGCAGCGGGCTTTGCGGGCAGTTCGCTGCCAGCTCGCTCCCCGATTGGGTGGTGGCCGCCGGGAGTCGTTGTCACCTGCCCCTGCTGTGGACCGCGAAGGTGAGCGGCGCTCGCTCTTTGGTATTAATGAAGCCCAGTCTGCCGCGATGCTTATTTGATGCCGCGATTATTCCCGAGCATGATGCGCCGCCGGTATCACCGAAAATACTGGTTACCAGGGGCGTGCTCAATGTTATGCAGCCGACTTTTGAAAATAGGGATAAGCGGCGTGGCTTGATTGTATTGGGCGGGGTAAACAAACACTTCGCCTGGGATAACGACGCAGTATTAGCGCAGGTGCTGGCGATTGCCAACGGGCGCTCAGACTTGCATTGGACCGTATCAGACTCGCCGCGTACTCCGCCCGGCCTACTGGAAGCATTGGCGTCAGAGGCGGTGGCTAATATAGATACCCTGCCCTTCAGTGATTGCCCACCCGGGTGGCTGAGAGCGCAGTTAGCCGCAGTTGCCGAGGCCTGGGTCAGTCGCGACAGCGTGTCGATGGTCTACGAGAGTATTACCTCGGCGGTGCCGACCGGCTTGTTAGCGCTCCCACCATTGCGAGATTCGCGGGTAACGCGAAGTATGGCGAGCGTGCTGGCGGCAGGTCTGGCCAAGGGGTATGAGTCTTGGTCCGCTGGCGAGCCATTGCCACCCCCTGCTGAACAGGTTTGGGAGGCAGATCGTGCCGCCGATTGGCTGCTCAACACCTTAGAAGGAAAAAAACATGCTTGATGCGGTTAACGAGACTGAAGCGAGCCCCCGCGTGCTCAAGGTCGTGCAGTTGCTGCCCGCGCTAAATTCCGGCGGCGTTGAGCGTGGTACCGTCGAATTTGCGCGAGAGTTGGTTCGTCTGGGCCATCAATCGGTAGTCATTTCTCACGGTGGCCGCATGGTCGAGCAGCTAGAGGCCGAAGGCAGCCAGCATATTGCCATGCCCATTCATCGCAAGTCTCTGGGCTCGCTGTGGCAGGTTCGGCCGCTGCGGCGATTGCTGGAAACACTGCAGGCGGATGTGATCCATGTGCGCTCGCGTGTGCCGGCCTGGATAGCCTGGTTGGCGTGGCGAAAGATGGACCCGGCTAGCCGCCCCCGCTTGGTGAGCACGTTTCACGGCATGTATTCGGTAAACGCCTACAGTGCCATTATGGCAAAGGCGGAGCATTGCATTGCCATCTCACATTGCGTTAAACGCTACATGGTCGATAATTACCAGATTCCCGAAAGCAAGATAACGCTGATTCCGCGGGGCTTGGACGCCGAGGCCTTCGTTCGTCAGGATGCCGATGGTCAGTGGTTGGAGGCGTTGCTTTCGGAGTATCCGCAGCTCAATGGCAAACCGATAATATTAATGCCGGGGCGGCTGTCGCGGTGGAAGGGACAAGAGGCCTTCCTGCAAATGATGGCCCGTTTAGTGAGCTTGCGTCCGGATGTCCACGGGGTGGTGGTGGGAGATGCCGAGCCCGGCAAGCAGCACTATTTGGAAGAACTGCTTGCCATGCGTGAGTCGCTGGGGCTCACCGAGGCCGTCACCTTTGTTGGTCACCGCAGTGATATTGCCAATTTCTATCGCTTGGCTGCTGTTACTTGTCATCTTTCTAATAAAGAAGAACCCTTCGGTCGCACGGTGCCAGAGTCCCTCGCCTGCGGTACGCCGGTGGTAGCCTATGACCGCGGTGGCGCAAGTGAGTCACTGAACGCCGGTTTTCGTCAGGGGCTCGTCCCTGCCGACGATGTGGTGGCGTTTGCGGCGCGTGTTGCCGATTTGTTAGAGGCCGACAATCAGATTAGTCTGCCGCCTGAATACTATTTGGATCACCAAGTGGCCAGTACCCTGAATGTGTACGAGCAATTACTTGGCAATTCTGCCCACTAGCGCGCCCTGACGCCGCGAGGTGGTGGTGATATAGTCGGCCGCTCCAGGGCGGCACTCCCTGGCAGCAATGCCGCGCAACAATGACAAGAACGAGATAACTATGAGAGTACTGCACATCGCCTATCAACAGCTGCGCCGCTACGGCCAGACTCGGGTGAGTTGGGCGCAGAAACTCAGCTTTGGTCTGATTAAGAACGATCACTACCTGCAAACGTTCAGCGACCGAGATATCGCTGCCTTTGAGGCGCCCCTGGGCATTCGCGATCTGGGGGTGGGCAAGGCCAACAAGCGCTTGCTGGAGATGGTCGATGCGATGGAGCCCGACCTTGTCATCGCCGGTCATTGCGACATGATCAGTAACGACACTCTGCGAGAGGTGAAAAAACTCGCCCCGAATTGCTTTATTGCCCACTGCAATAATGACCCGCTGTTTGTGCCCAGCAATGTTGAGCGTATCGCTTCGCGCGCCTCGGTTAGCGATGCCGTTTTCGTCTCTACGGGTCGGCGCGAGCTCAAACAATTTGAAGGCATTGGTGCGCGGCTTTATCACATGCCTAACCCCGTGGAAGCTTCCGTTGAGGTGTTGGATAACTCGCGGAAAACTGATCTGCCCATCGATTTGTTGTTCTGTAGTAATGCCACCAAATTTACCCAGCGTCTTGAAATGGTCGGCCGTATAAAAGAGGCGGTAAAAGACCAAATGAATTTCAAAACCTATGGCAGTTTTGGCGAGGCGCCGGTGTGGGGGCGCGACTACGATCGCGCCTTAGCCGAAACAAAAATGGGGCTAAACCTGAACCGCCAAGAGGGTGACTATTGGTATTCATCCGCGCGAATGGCGCAGTTGGCGGGCAATGGCATTTTGCAGTTCACCCACAGTGGCCCGCGCTTCGACGAGCTTCTTCCCGAAGAGTCCGCCGTTTATTTTAATGATGAAGATGATCTGCTGGCGAAAATTCGCGAGTTTCATTTTGACGATGCTAAACGACAGCACTGGGCATCACGGGCGCGGCAGTTCTATCACCAGGAAATGAATTCACGGCTCTATGCTCAATATATCGTTGAAGCCAGTATGGGAATCCCCTTCAGCCATGACTATGTGTGGGCGCGGGATATCCACCTCGACGGGTCGATGAAATGACAATTGCGCTGAGCTCGCAGAAACCCTTTGCACAGGGCGGGAATCGACTGTGCTTTATCGACCCCGCTGATGCCGATCGCTGTATTAAAGTGAGGCGCCCCGACTTCACGCTCGAGGATTGTCGTCGAAAAAAGGGTTTTCCCAAGAACCTCAAGCCACTGTCTAGTTTTGATGACAGTTTGGAAGAGTTTCACGTTATGCAGGGCTTTGAGCGCCACTATCCGGAGAGTATTTTCGACCACGTTAGTCGCTGCTTTGGCTTTGTCGACACCGATATGGGGAGGGGCCTTAGCTCGGAACTCATTCGCGACAGTGATGGGCGCATTTCCATTACCCTGAAACAATATGTCTGGGAGCGTGGTTATACGCCAGACTGCCAGGCCGCGGTTGACGTGCTTTGCAAGCATTGGCTCGCGCATTGCGTGCCGTCGCGCGATATTCTTGTTCACAATGTTGTCGTGCAGCGCGACGTTAGCGAGGCTGGCGAGAATATTCGCCGGCTGGTTGTGATTGACGGCCTCGGTAGTTCCAACCTCATTCCGCTGCGGTGGCAGCCAAGAGCACTGCAGCAGAAAAAGACGCAGCGGAAAATCGATAACTTCCACCAGAGAATAGACACTCTGATTCAAACCCGAAGTCGAGACAGCTTCCCTGGCACCCATGGCTTGCTGTTTCACGATGGGCTCAGCCAGAACGAGGCTGTGCCCTCGTCGACAAATATGAAGGACCCTGACGCATCATGAGTGGATCCCTGCGCATCGCCCAAGTCCTAGCGGGCGCCGAGCACGGCGGTGCCGAAAACTTTTTTGTACGCTTGAGTGCCGCACTGCAGGCATCGGGCAGTATTCACGAGCGCGCTTTTATTCGCCGCCATGCTCACCGCCTGGACGCCCTGCGTAGCCAGGGCGTGGAAGCAGAGGGCTTTCGATTTGGTGGTAAATTCGATTTTTACGACGCCTGGGTGTATCGACGTCGTCTGCGTGCTTTCAAGCCAGACGTGGTCATGACCTGGATGGGGCGCGCCAGCGATGCAACGCCAAAGGGTGATTACGTACTGGTGAACCGGCTCGGCCATTATTACAAACTGAAGTATTACCAGCAGGCTGACTACTGGGTGGGGATCAGCAAAGGAATTTGCCAGCACCTGATCGAGGGGGGAATGCCGGAGGAGCGTGTGGTTCACATTCCCAATTTCGCCGATGAAACCCCGGTCGAGCCTCTGCCGCGAGACAGCTTTGACACGCCTGCTGATGTTCCATTGTTACTCGCTGCAGGGCGTCTCCACGTAAACAAGGGCTTTGATACCCTGCTGCGCGCATTGGTTAATGTGCCCGACGCAGTCTTGTGGCTGGCTGGCAGCGGCCCGGAAGAGCAGGCCTTAAAGTCGCTGTGCAGTGAACTGGGGCTGGATAAGCGTGTTCGCTTTTTGGGCTGGCGGAATGATGTTACTGCGCTTATGCGCAGCGTCGATGCCTTTATTTGCCCCTCGCGACATGAAGGTCTGGGCTCGATCGTGATGGAATCTTTTGCCCATCGCTGCCCAATTATCGCCACCCGCTCTCAGGGCCCCGGCGAGGTAATTGAACATGACTACTCGGGTTTACTGACGGATATTGACGACGTCGGCCAGCTTAGTGAAGCGATGAACCTTGCGCTGACAGATGCAGCGCTTCGCGAGAGGCTGGTAGAAAATGCGACGCAGGTTTATGCCACAACATACAGCCGCCAGGTCATCGTGGATGCCTACCTCGATTTTTACCGCCGCATTGCTGAGCAGCGCTAACAGGCTTGCAGATGATGACTGACACCAGCGTAGTGCGAATTAACATTGCCATCTGCAGCTGCCAGCGGCCAAAGCTGCTGGCGAAGGCGTTGGCCAGTATTGCGGCGATGGCTTCTCCCGAGGGGACGGAGGTTATCGTCAGCGTTATTGATAACGACCCTCAGCAGTCTGCAAAAACGGTATGTCGCGATTGGCAAACCAAACTGGGTGTTGCGCTGCATTATGAGCACGAGCCTCAGCGGGGTATCCCGCTTGCTCGCAATCGGGCTATAGATGTTGCCCATCAGCTCGGTGCCCACTATTTGGTATTTATCGACGATGACGAATGGGTGGAGTCCGATTGGCTATGTGAACTTTACCGCTATGCTCTGTCGCTCGGTGGCAAAGCCGTTGTGCACGGCGCGGTAGTGCCCGAGCTGCCGCAAGGGGCACCCCAATATATGGGGGAGATCTTTTTTGATAAAGGGCGCCCAACGGGTACAGCACTGGGCAGTTGCGCCACAAACAATGTGCTGATACCGATTTATGTGACCCAAGAGCTGGGCCTGCGCTTTGATGAGAGTCGCCCGCTGGCTGGCGGCACCGATACCCTTTTTTTCTGTGCGGCGGTAGAGCGTGGCGTGGAAATTTTTGAGTGCGCAGAGGCGCGTGTTCATGAAGAGATCCCTACATCAAGGTTGAGCAGCCGTTGGTTAGCGAAACGAAAATATCGCGCGGGTATCACCTTGTCTCGGCGAAAACGCGAAGCCGGCCGTTCGGCGGTGGGTTTGTTGCTGTCGGCGACTTTCCAAGTCGTGCTAAACGGCCTGCTGATATTGCTATCCGCTGTACTGTTTCAGCGCGTGGCGTACTACAAGGCGCTGATGAAAATGTCCCGAAATGCAGGGGTGTTGAGTGGGCTGATGGGGGCAACCACCGACAGCTACCAGAAAATTGAAGGGGCATAGGCCCTAGACGAGAAACGACGATGAAAATAATGGTCACCGGCGGCGCTGGTTTTATTGGTTCGGCTGTT
This sequence comes from Spongiibacter sp. C9W, assembly GCF_057370015.1. NCBI lineage: Bacteria > Pseudomonadati > Pseudomonadota > Gammaproteobacteria > Cellvibrionales > Spongiibacteraceae > Spongiibacter > Spongiibacter sp. C9W. Next base: position 1,677,773 of record NZ_CM170672.1, on the reverse strand, counting down.
GTGAGGCACCTGCTAGCAAACACTGATCACAGCGTCGTCAATGTCGACAAACTAACTTACGCGGGCAATCTAGAATCACTGCCCGGTGCAGAACAAAATCCGCGTTACCAGTTTGAGAAACTCGATATTTGTGATGGCCAGGCGATGGCGGGGGTACTTCGAGAACATCAGCCTGACGCGGTAATGCACTTGGCGGCGGAGAGCCATGTCGACCGTTCGATAGATGGCCCTGCAGCATTTATCGAAACCAATATCGTTGGTACATACCAGCTGCTCGAGGCCGTGCGCGGCTATTGGTCTGGCCTAGACGAAGAACGCAAACCGGCGTTCCGTTTTCATCACATATCTACCGACGAGGTTTACGGCGACCTCGAAGGACCAGAAGAGTTGTTTACAGAGCAGACGCCCTATGCCCCTAGCTCGCCTTATTCAGCGAGTAAAGCGAGCTCTGATCACCTAGTGCGCGCCTGGGGTCGCACATACGGCCTGCCCGTTATGCTGACGAATTGCTCTAATAACTACGGCCCATATCACTTCCCAGAGAAATTGATCCCGCTGGTGATTCTTAATGCGCTGGAAGGAAAGGCGCTACCGATATATGGCAAGGGCGATCAAGTGCGGGACTGGTTGTATGTGGAAGATCACGCCCGAGCACTGGTGACGGTGCTCACAAAGGGAGCGGTTGGCCAGACTTACAACATCGGTGGCCACAATGAAAAAACGAACCTTGAGGTGGTGGAGCGTATTTGTGATTTGCTTGATGCAAAGTGCCCGCAACACCCCCCAGGTGTCGCCAGTTATCGTCAGTTGATTTGTTTTGTTACCGACCGTCCTGGCCATGATAAGCGCTACGCCATCGATGCAGGCAAAATCGAGCGCGAGTTGGGCTGGGTGCCGGTAGAGAGTTTTGAAAGTGGCCTGAACAAGACTATAGATTGGTACTTGCAAAATACGCAGTGGTGCCAGCGTGTTCAGGACGGTAGCTATCAGAGGCAACGCTTAGGCGTTGGAGACGGAGACGTTTCATGAAGGGGATCGTATTAGCCGGGGGCAGCGGCACCCGATTGCACCCGATTACTAAAGGGGTGTCTAAGCAGCTCCTGCCAGTCTATGACAAGCCGATGATTTATTATCCGCTATCGGTGTTAATGCTGGCGGGAATTCGTGACATCTTGATCATCACTACCCCTGAAGATCAATCATCATTTCAGCGCTTGTTGGGTGATGGCAGTGATTTTGGCATTCACCTGAGCTATGCAGTACAGGCGAAACCGGAGGGCTTGGCGCAGGCGCTTATTATTGGCGAGCAATTTATAGGCAATGACAGCGTATGCTTAGTGCTCGGGGATAATATTTTCTATGGCCAAGGGTTTCGGCCAATGCTTGAGTCCGCGGCTGCGCGAGGCAAAGGCGCAACCGTATTTGGCTATCAAGTTAAAGACCCTCAGAGTTTTGGTGTTGTTGAGTTTGATGAGCAGCGGCGGGCGCTGTCGATAGAAGAAAAGCCGCAAAAGCCGAAGAGTCACTTTGCGGTTACCGGCTTGTATTTTTACGACAATGATGTGGTGGATATTGCCAAGCAGATAGAACCTTCTGAGCGCGGTGAACTGGAAATTACCTGCGTCAACAATGTTTACCTCGAGCGTGGGGATCTTCAAGTCGAGTTATTGGGGCGCGGCTTTGCCTGGCTAGACACCGGTACCCATGACAGTTTGTTGGCGGCGGCGCACTTCGTTGAAACCATTGAGTCGCGGCAGGGCTACAAGATCGCCTGCTTAGAAGAAATCGCGTATTTTCGCGGCTGGCTGAGCAGTCAGGATATTGAACGCTTGGGGCAGTCTCTGGGAAAAAGTGGATATGGTGACTACCTGCTGTCGCTGCTGGAGCATGAATGAGCACGGCTAGTGGCGCAGCGCGCATCGTTCACTGTATGAATGCTCAGAAGTTTACCGAGCCTTTCATCGATTTCGTTGAGCAGCATTTCGATAGCAGTGAGCACCGATTTATAATTCGGGAGGACGATAAGTTTGTCGTCAAAGCGCGTGAAAATGTTGTCCTGGTGCCTAAATCGATAGGCCGCATTGCCTTGCTTAAACTTTATTACACCGAGTTCAAGTCTGCCGAGAAGATATTTCTACACGGTTTGTTTGCCAAAGACCTCGTTAAAATACTGGCACTGCAATATTGGGTGCTCAAGAAGTGCTATTGGATTATGTGGGGGGCTGACCTCTATCATTTTATCTTCCGCAAACGCAGCGTACGTGCAAATATTTTTGAGCGCGTGCGGGCATTTGTTATTCGTCGCATCGGCCACCTCGTTAGCTATATTGATGGCGATATTGCATTGGCCAGGGAGTGGTATGGCGCTTCGGGACAGTCGTACAGCTGCCTAATGTACCCGAGTAATCTCTATAAGCCGCTCTCCCTTGTCGATGCTGACAAAAGGGGTGGCGAAGTGGTTATCTTGGTCGGTAACTCCGCAGATAAACGCAATGAGCACCTCGATGCCTTTACACGGCTAGCGCCGTTCTCTGCGCACAATATTCGGGTGGTTGTGCCTCTTTCATACGGGAACAAAAAATATGCGGAGTCGGTGATTATTGAAGGACGCCGCTTGTTTGGCGATAAATTCGAAGCGATTACCGACTTTATGGCATTTGACGATTACATCCACCTGCTTGCTCAGGTGGACGTGGCGATTTTCAACCATCGAAGGCAGCAGGCTATGGGGAATATTGTCTCGTTGCTTGGCATGAAGAAAAAGGTGTATATACGCTCAGATATTACAACCTGGGAGTTTCTTGCCGATATCGGTGCGAAGGTGTTTGATGTTGAATGCTTCAGCCTAGATGCCTTAGATACAAATGAAGCGCAAAGGAACGAGTCAGTAATCGCTGATTTTTTTTCTAAGGAGAAGCTGGTGTTGCAGTATCAACAGCTTTTTGTAACCCAAAAAAGTGAGCGCAGATAATGACAGGTAGTGTGCAGGCGGATCAGCTGCGAATTTTGATATGGGGTGGCGGGAGCAAGGCGCGAATTGTCATGCGCATGATTGAAGAGCTCTATGGTGACAGGGCGTCGCTTGTAGGTATTTTCGACCCCTACATCTCTACTCTCAACTTCGCTGCAGACTGCCCACTATACTCAAATGGGGAAGAGCTTTCTTTTCTCCTTGCGCAAAGCAGTCATTTTGTTGTTTGTATTGGCGGCGAAAACGGCTATGCAAGATATACGATTTCTGAGTGCTTGATGTCCGAGGGCTTGAAGCCCCTGTCACTCATTAGCCGATACGCTATTTTTGACGATGTTTCGTCCCTTGGCGAGGGCGTGCAGGCGATGCCCGGCGCAGTGGTGCATAAGTTCTCGTCGCTCGGACGGTATTGCATATTGAACACCAATTCCACGGTGGACCATGAGTGCCTCCTGGGTGATGGTGTGCACGTGATGGGCGGCGCTTCGATTGCCGGCCGTGTTGAGATAGGGAGCTATTCTACGATTGGCACCAATGCGACCGTTTTACCTGATCTTCGCATTGGCAGGAGTGTTTTTGTCGGCGCTGGCGCGGTGGTGACAAAGGATATTGACGATGGCGTTGTGGTAGCCGGGGTGCCCGCTCGAGTTATTCGCCCGGTCGTTCAAAATGATGCCGAAACGCGCTTCTTTGCTAAGTAGATTGGTTTGCGATGTCGAGACTCAGCAAATTTTAGTTAACCCGCCACAGTGAGGTTTTGCTAGCGTGGAAAAAGAAAGTCTTCCGTTTAATAAGCCGCCGCTCACAGGCAATGAGCAGCAGTATGTGATGCAGGCAATGGCCAGCGACAAAATATCCGGCGATGGCCAGTTTGGTAAGCGGTGCCAGCAATGGTTTGAAGAACGCTTAGCAGTGCCAAAGACGCTGCTTACGCCGTCTTGCACGCATGCTTTGGAAATGGCGGCGTTGCTAATCGATATTCAGCCAGGCGATGAAGTTATTATGCCTAGCTACACGTTTGTTAGTACCGCGAATGCTTTTGCCCTGCGCGGGGCTAGAATCGTCTTCGTCGATGTGCGCCCGGATACCATGAATATTGATGAGACGTTGATCGAAGCCGCGATTACGGAAAAAACGCGGGCGATTGTCCCCGTTCACTATGCCGGTGTTGCCTGTGAGATGGATGCCATTATGGATCTGGCGGCGCGCTATCAATTGTATGTGGTTGAGGACGCGGCTCAAGCCGTGCAGTCGCGCTTCTGCGGCCAAGCTGTCGGCACCCACGGGCATCTATCTGCTTTCAGTTTCCATGAAACCAAGAATGTGACGAGCGGCGGCGAAGGCGGCCTGCTTATCATTAACGACGAGAAATTTGCGCAACGCGCGGAGATTATTCGAGAAAAGGGGACTAACCGCAGTCAATTTTTTCGCGGCGAGGTCGACAAGTATTCCTGGGTGGATGTCGGCAGCAGTTATTTGCCCAGTGAGCTGCAGGCTGCCTACCTGTGGGGGCAATTAGAGCGCGTTGAGCAAATCACCGAACATCGCTTGCAAAGTTGGCAGCGATATTACGAATTGCTAGCGCCGCTGGCTCAGAAGGGGGTGGTCAGTTTGGCGACGATTCCTTCTCATTGTGATCACAACGCCCATATGTTTTATCTGAAGGTGGCTGACCTGGCACAGCGCGGGCAACTGCTGTCACATTTAAAGGCTCAAGGCATCCTCGCTGTTTTCCACTATGTGCCGCTGCACTCTGCCGATGCCGCCAGTCAATACAGCCGTTTTCATGGCGCCGATCGCTATACTACCAGCGAGAGTGAGCGCCTATTGCGCCTGCCGCTGTACTACGGAATGTCGGTAGCGGATATCGACCGGGTCTGCCGGGCGGTGAATGACTTCTTCGCATAGCTGCGCCCGCTGCCGCCGCTGGCTGCGACATTTCCCCACAATGACCGGAGGAAGCCCCCGGTCAATCTCTGTATAATCGCCGAAAATTCCTCGCCGGAGCTGGCTTGATGCCTCTTCGGCTCGCTGCGGCCATTGTGTCGACAGCTCTGAAATTACCCCCAAAGAAATCGAGTTTTTCATGTTACTACTGTCGAAAAAAGAAGACTGGCTCGGCAATATCCGCGCCGATATCCTCGCTGGTTTAGTGGTTGCGCTGGCGCTGATTCCCGAAGCGATCGCTTTTTCCATCATCGCGGGCGTAGACCCCAAAATCGGCCTGTATGCGTCGTTTTGTATCGCGGTGGTCATTGCCATCGTCGGCGGCCGCCCGGGGATGATCTCGGCGGCCACGGGGGCGATGGCGCTGCTGATGGTTACCCTCGTTAAGGAGTACGGCTTGCAGTATTTGCTAGCCGCGACCTTGCTTTGCGGGGTATTGCAGATCATTGCAGGCTACCTAAAGCTAGGCCAGCTGATGAGCTTTGTATCGCGCTCGGTAGTCACCGGCTTTGTGAATGCCCTGGCCATTTTGATCTTTATGGCGCAGTTGCCCGAACTCACTAACGTAACGTGGCATGTCTACGCTATGACGGCGGCGGGTCTGGGAATAATTTACCTGTTCCCACTACTGCCTAAAGTGGGCAAGGTTATTCCGTCGCCGTTGGTATGTATCCTGATGCTCACTGCATTTAGCCTGATGGTAGGCTTGGATATTCGCACGGTAGGCGACATGGGTGAGCTGCCCGACACGCTGCCTATATTCCTGTGGCCAGACGTGCCGCTGAACTGGGAAACACTGCAGATCATCTTTCCTTACTCGGCCGCGTTGGCGGTGGTGGGGCTGCTGGAGTCGCTGATGACGGCAACGATCGTCGACGATCTCACGGATACGGGCAGCGATAAGAACCGCGAGTGTAAAGGCCAGGGTATTGCCAATATTTTCTCGGGCTTGCTCGGTGGTATGGCGGGCTGTGCCATGATCGGTCAGTCGGTTATCAATGTTAAGTCGGGTGGCCGAGGCCGTTTGTCGACCTTCTTTGCTGGGGCGATGTTGCTGACAATGGTGGTTTTCCTCAGCGATTGGGTGTCGCGTATTCCGATGGCTGCGCTGGTGGCGGTAATGATTATGGTGTCGATCGGCACCTTTAACTGGTCCTCCATCAAGGGCCTGAAGACGAACCCGCTGTCGGCCAACATCATTATGCTCGCCACCGTGGCGGTGGTGGTATGGACCCATAACCTGGCCTTCGGGGTACTGACGGGCGTGCTGCTGGCGGCGCTGTTCTTTGCCAATAAGGTTAGCCACTTCATGTATGTGGACAGCGTGCTCAAAGAGGGCGGCGGCCAGCGCAACTACCGCGTCGTCGGTCAGGTATTCTTTAACTCAGCGGATCGCTTCGCGGCAAACTTTGACTTTAAGGAAGCCCTTGATAAGGTGGTAATAGACCTGAGTCGCGCCCATTTTTGGGATATTTCTGCCGTTGCCGCTTTGGACAAGGTGGTTATTAAATTTCGCCGAGAAGGTGCAGAGGTTGAGTTGATTGGCTTAAACGATGCCACGGCAACCATTGTCGATCGCTTTGGTATTCACGACAAACCCGAAGAAATTGAAAAAGTGCTGGGAGCCCACTGATGACGGATAACTATGTCTTGGCCTGCATTGATGGCGCCGCACTTAGCACCGCCGTGTGCGACTACGCGGCGTGGATCGCCAGCCGCGTTCAGGCGCCGGTTAAGCTGCTGCACAATCTTGAACATCGCCCGCAGGCGGCGGTGGCCGATTTAAGCGGCAGTATTGGCCTTGGCAGTCAGGAAGAGCTGCTGGAAGAGCTCATCCGGGTTGAGCAGGAGCGCAGCCGTCTGTTGATGCAGAAGGGCAAATTGATGCTCAAGGCAGCTGAAGAACGGGTGCATGCAGATGGCGTGGAGCAGGTTGAGTGCTGGCAGCGTCACGGCAGTCTGCAGGAATCGCTGATTGAGAACGAGCAGGATATCCGCGTGCTGGTGATGGGCGTGCGCGGTGAGGAGCACCACGCGGGGCAGTTAGGTGCGCATTTGGAAAGTGTTATTCGCGGCTTGCACCGGCCGGTACTGGTGGTGAACAGTGCGTTTAGTGCACCGAAGAACGTCATGCTTGCCTACAACGGCACCGAGGCGTCTCAGAAGGCCCTGGACATGGTGGCCGCCAGCCCGCTCTTCAAAGACATTCCCTGCAAGCTGGTTTACGTTGGCGACGACAAACGGGCGGCGGAGATTTTAGCGGATGGCAGTCGCCGACTAACGGCGGCGGGCATAGCGCACGAGAGTGTGCAGCTGCAGGGAAAGATCGACGAGGCACTCATCAGTTATCAGGCGAAAGAAGGGATCGATCTCACCGTAATGGGGGCGTACAGCCACCACCGCATTCGCGATGTGCTGCTGGGCAGCTTTACGGCAAAAATGCTCAGCAAGACGCAAAAGCCGCTGCTGCTATTGCGCTAGGCTGGCTGAATCTGTCCGCTCTTCACATCGCCTAGCGGTGTGTTCGGCGGTAACATCGCCCTCAAGTGATGATTTCGGTCGCACTTGGAGGGTGAAAACTCGCCACCAAGCGTTGTGCGATCGCCAAACCTGATAAAACGATAAACAAGGGGAAGGCTATGAACGCAATACAACCCGCCGTCAATGAGATTGCTGCACCACTTCACCAGGCATTCGACCTACAGCGCCAGGCCTATCTGGCCGCGCCAGTGCCCAACTACAGCGAGCGCAAACAAGACCTTCAGCGCTTGAAGAGCATGCTTAGCGACAACCGCGAAGCGATTATTGATGCGATCTGTCAGGATTATGGCAATCGCTCGCGTCACGAGAGTTTGTTTGCGGAAATCATCGCAGTAACCGATGCCATCAACGATGTGATCAAGCATCTAAAAAAATGGATGCGCGTACAAAAACGCCACGTCGATCACACCATGTTTCCCGGCGGTCGCAACCGTGTCATTCCCCAGCCCTTGGGCGTGGTGGGAATCATCGTACCGTGGAACTTTCCGGTAAACCTCAGCTTTGTGCCCATTGCCCAAGCCTTTGCCGCAGGCAACCGCGCCATGGTGAAAATGTCTGAGAACTCGCGCGCACTGAGCGCCTTGCTTCGCGAGTTGACCGCCAAGTACTTCGCTGAAGACAAGCTGCAGTTTTTTGATGAAACCGGCGGTGTCGGCATCGAATTTTCGAAGATCCCCTTCGACCTGCTCGTGTTTACCGGCTCAGGCCAGACCGGCAAGTCGGTGATGGCCGCCGCGGCGCAAAATCTGACACCGGTGGTGTTAGAGCTAGGCGGAAAGGCCCCTGCGGTGATTGATCCGGACTACCCGATTGAAAAAGCCGTTGGACGAATCATGTTCATCAAGCAATTCAATGCCGGGCAAATTTGCACCAACGTCGACTATGTATTCGTGCACAGCAGCCAACGAGAAGCCTTTGTGAACGAGGCAAAACGCTACGTTGCCAAGCACTGCCCTGATATTAATCATCAAGACTACACCTCAATTATTGACGACCGCTCAATGCAGCGTTTACAGGCTACCCTTGAGGATGCGCGTTCAAAGGGTGCAACGGTCATCAACCTGAACGACCAAGACGCGAATATCGAGGCGCGAAAACTGCCGCTGCACCTGGTGTTGGACACCACGCCCGAAATGACCATTCGCCAGCGCGAAACTTTCGGCCCGCTGTTAATGGTGTTGGAGTACGACAGCCCGTCCGAAGTGGTCGACTACGTGAATGCCCATGACCGCCCGCTGGCGTTTTACCCTTTCACCAAAAAGCGCGAGTTGGCCGACATGTATATTGAGCGGGTCATGTCGGGTGGCGTAACGGTTAACGATGCGCTATTCCACCTTGCCCAGCACGATCTGCCCTTTGGTGGTGTGGGCGGCAGTGGCATGGGTCACTATCACGGCTATGAAGGGTTTATCACCTTCAGTAAGCTGCGTCCGATCTACTATCAGCCCGGTTTCTCACCGATGGAGTGGTTGCGCCCACCCTATGGCAATTTCGCCACGCGCTTCTACAACCTGCTGCTAAAACTCAAGGGCTGATCGCTCGTCATTTAGCCAGTGTCTCAATAGGGGAGCTTAGCTGCTCCCCGTGCTTCCCAGAAAACCAATAAATAGGAATTGCTATGAAGACTGCAATGCGCCTGTTGAGCAGTACTGTGCTGCTCGCGATGACCCTAAGCGGCTGTAGCCGCGATGTTGACACGAAGGTCAGCGCTGATAGCCAGCCTGTTAATGCTGAACGAATCATTGCTGCCGCGCCCGGTGAGTGGGTGAGCCACGGACGTGATTATGCCGAGCAACGTTTTAGTCCGCTCAAGCAGATCAACGATGACACGGTAAGTGAGCTGGGCCTGGCGTGGTATGCCGACTTGCCCACGCGTCGCGGCATTGAGAGCACGCCGCTAATGGCAGACGGCGTGCTATATGTAACGGCGTCGTGGGGCCACGTACTCGCCTTTGATGCACGTAACGGCGCGCTGCTTTGGCACTTCGACCCCAAGGTTCCCAAGGACTACGGCGTCAATGGCTGCTGCGACGGGGTTAACCGCGGGGTGGCACTTTGGGGCAACGCTGTTTACGTCGCCAGTTATGATGGCCGCTTGAGTGCCCTCGACAGGCACACAGGCGAGCTGCAATGGCAGGTGGATACCCGAATAAACCAGCAAGACCCCTACACCGTTACCGGTGCGCCGCGCATTGTCGACGGCCGCGTCATTATTGGTAACGGCGGTGCCGAACTCGGCGTTCGCGGTTATGTGAGTGCCTTTGACGCAAAGACCGGTGAGCTGGACTGGCGTTTTTATACGGTGCCCGGCAATCCGGCTAAGGGTTTTGAAGACGACACCCAGAAAATGATCGCCAAAACCTGGCACGGTAAGTGGTGGGAAAATGGCAAGGGCGGCGGTACCGCTTGGGACTCTTTCGCCTACGACCCCGAGCTGAACCTGCTTTACATTGGGGTTGGTAATGGCTCGAGCTGGAACCGCAAAGCGCGCAGTGATGGCAAAGGCGATAATTTATTCCTGTCGTCAATTGTGGCCGTGAAAGCCGACACAGGAGAGTATGTCTGGCACTACCAAACGACCCCCGGCGACAGTTGGGACTACACGGCGACACAGCACATGATTCTCGCCGAGTTAGAGATTGATGGCGTCGAGCGTAAGGTCATTATGCAAGCGCCGAAAAACGGCTTCTTTTATGTGCTCGATCGCCGCAGCGGCGAACTATTGTCAGCTGAGAAATACATGCCCGTAAACTGGGCGAGCCATGTAGATATGGAAACGGGGCGGCCGGTGGAAGCCGCGGGCCTGCGCGATGGTACTTTCCCGGGCATGGTGAGGCCCGCGCCCAGCGGCGCCCACAATTGGCAGCCCATGTCATTCAGCCCGCAAACGGGCTTGGTATACATTCCGGCAATGAGTTCGGGGGCAATCTATTCGGACGACTTTTCCGCGAAGGACCGCAAGGGCACCTGGAATACCAACTACGCTGTTGAAGCAATGCTCGAGGTGCCCGACCAGGTGACGGTAGAGCAACGCAAGGCAATGGGTGAAATGCTGCTGCAGTCGGTGCTGATCGCGAGGGATCCGGTCACCAATACCGATGCCTGGCGAATTGAGGGCGGCTACTTCTCGGCCAGCGGCTTGCTGTCCACGGCTGGGAACTTACTATTTCAAGGAGACTTGGACGGGCAGTTTCGCGCCCGCGCGGCCGATACCGGGAAGTTGCTTTGGCAAAAAGATGTACAGGGCGGTTTGATGGCTGCACCGATGAGCTATGAGCTTGATGGTGAGCAGTACATTGCTATTGCCCAGGGCTGGGGCGGTATCAGTGGCCTGCCCTACGGCGCCGTGTCTGGCCCCAGGAATATGATCAATATTAGCCGCGTGCTGGTCTTTAAGCTCGGCGCCAATACCGAACTGCCGCGCATCCCGGTTGTTGAGCAAGCCCTGCCAAAACCCGCATTGGCGGCGGCAAGCGATGAAGACATTGCGAAAGGACGTGAGCTGTTCAACCTTTACTGCGCGGTCTGTCACGGCGGCAATGCCATTAGTGCGGGGCTGATTTCCGATTTGCGTTACCGCATTAATGACCTCGACGAGGCGTGGCTTGCGATTGTGCGCGACGGTGCGTTGGCTTCCATGGGCATGCCCGCGAGAGGTGAGTTCATTGATAACGATGAAGCCATCGCGATCAAGCACTATGTTGTCGAGCAGGCGCGCTTAGGACACGAGCGTGGCGAGAAGCGCTTGATAAGGGGCGCTGCACAATAGCCTATCCGCAGAGGGAAAAACAGCGGCTCTTGCCGCTGTTTTTTTGCGCGCTTATTTCGCTGAACTTATTTAACTGAACTTAAGGTCACTGGCCGGGTATTTTCCAATGCGTTCAGGAAGGTGACAATGCTCGCCGTGTCAGCGTCGCTGAGTGAGCGGCCAAGTTGTAACCACGCCATCTGTTTTACCGCTTCGTCCAACGTTTTGGCCGCGCCATCGTGGAAGTAGGGCGCGGTGCGTGAAATATCGCGCAGCGCTGGCACCTTAAACACAAAGCGGTCGCTCGCCTTGCCGGTTACCTCCTGACGGCCAATGTCGCTGGTATTGGCATAGGCATTCACCACGCCCATTTTTTGGTACATGGTGCCGCCCAGTGTCGCGCCGCTGTGGCAGGCGATGCAGCCCGTGCTAATGAAGGTTTTCAAGCCCTGCTTTTCCGCTGCGTTCAGTGCTTGGTCGTCGCCCGCCAAGAACTCGTCAAAACGGTCGCGGGTAATCAACGTGCGCTCGAAGGCGGCAATCGCTTCGGCCATATTGTCGTAGCTCAGCGCGGGCTCAGCATTGGGAAAGGCCTTGGCGAAGGCTGTTGCGTAACCCGCGTCACGCAGCCGCTGTTCGGCGGTTGCTTCATCGGGCATGGCCATTTCTACCGGGTTGAGAATGGGGCCCTTTGCCTGGGCTTTCAGGTCGGCGGCGCGGCCGTCCCAGAACTGTGCAATGTGAAAGCCGGCGTTAAACGAGGTGGGTGAGTTGCGACCGCCGCGTTCGCCGAGCGCGCCTGGCGAGGTGGGCTCGTTGTCGACACCGGCACCGTTGTTGTCCACTTGGTGGCAGCTGTTGCAAGACTGACTACCATTGGTCGATAGCGCCGTTTCAAAATAGAGCTGTTCACCTAGGGCAATGCGCTCGGGCGTGTCATTTTCGCTGCCAGGCATTGCCGCGGGCAGTGGTTTGAAAAAGGCTTGGGCCTGGGCGCGAAGCGCGGCATCGGCGTTGGCTGTTGCGCTGGTAGCAAGGCCGCCAAGGCACAGGCCGACGACCGCGAGGGTATTTTTAACGCTGTTGTTAAACACGGGTATTACTTCCTTGGGTAAATTAAGGAGGCATCATACGTGCTCGAATCGCTAAGATTAAATCTTAAAAATCTATCGTTCTCATAGGATTTGGCAATAGCGGTTAGCGTCGCTGCCTACCACTGGTAGCTCATGCTGGCGAATACGCTCCGGCCGGGGTTTTGGCTTGGGTTATAGGTGCCCGGGAACATCGCGGTATCAATCACTTGGTTGAGGCTGCGCTCGTCACTTAAATTCTTGCCGCCAACCGTCAGCGCCCAGCCTTGCTCGTCACTGCGCAGTGTCAGATTTGCGGCGACGGTTGTGGTGTCGGGAATGCGCGTATTGTCGTCCAGGTCGGTGTCAGTGTAGTGCTCGCCCTGATGCTGAATATTCATGCTGGCACGCAGCAGAAGGCTGCCCAGCTGATACTCCAGCGTTGGGCTTATTGTGGCCGTTAACTCCGGCGCGAAAGCCAGGCGTTTACCGCTGAGGTCTTGTTTGGCACCGATGCCATCGCTAATGGGTGCCGGACCGTTTTCATATTCTTTGTAACGGGCGCGCAGGTAGCCCAGTGAGGCGTTGATACTGAGCGGGGTATACGGAGTGAGCCACTGAATCTCGCTCTCGATACCCTCGGAAAATGCAGCCGCGGCATTGGTAACGTCGAACAGTAAACCGTTAAATGCAAGAACCTGAAGGTCATCAAAGTCCATGCGGTAGGCAGTCATATTGAGCTGTAGGCTGTTATCGAGCCAGCGGCTACGCAGGCCCAGTTCGAAAGATTGTGCCTCTTCCGGCTCGAACTCCAGCTGCTCGCCAGTGAAGGAAATGGCATTAACGCCACCGCTTTTGAAGCCGCGGGAGAGGCTGGTGAAAAAGGAAATATCGTCGTTTAAAAAGTAGCTGAGTGTGAGCTTGGGGGATAACTGGGTTTCAGTGCGTTCAATCTCGCCGGGGGCGTAGTCCTGGCCGCCGGTGAGGGTCGCGGTAATGCAGGGCAGTAATGGGTTGCTGCACACGCCTTGGCCAGTGGGGGTGGACTTCTTCGTTTCCCGGTTCAGGCGCAGTCCCGGTGTAAGTACCCACTTTTCGCTAATATCCCAGCTTACTTGGCCAAACAATGCGGTGGCGGCGGTGTCCTGGCGATAGTCAAAACGGTAGTAATCGGTTTCCTGAAGTAGGTTGGTCAATTGCGGCAGGATGGCGGCCAAGGTGCCGGCCAAAGGGTTGCCGGGCACATTACTACTGCCACTTAGTAGCTGTTGGGCATCTTTGGTTAGCACGTAGGAGGCAATATCCTGGCCAGCAATAATGTCGGCAATGATGCGAAAGTCACTCTGGAAATAATACAGACCGCCGATAAACTCAACATTCCCACCTAGCCCAAATAAGCTGTCTGCCGCGCCGCTAAAGCGCCATTCGAAAGTTTGTTGGCGATAATCGTCGACCTCGTCCAAGGTCAATAAATCGGCGGGGGAGACATCCAGATCCTGTCGTTGTTCGACATCCAGCCAGGACAGGCCGATGACAGCGGTGGTGTCCAGTCGCGATAAGCCAGCCACTTCACCAAAGTCATAGCTACCTCGCAGGGCCAGGCTATTTGAGCGCTGGTAGAGCTTGCCGTCTTCATTAAAGCTGGTTTGGAAGTTGAAAGGGTCATCTTCGATTTCGGGATCGAAGTTTTGCAAATAGTCCCGAGTATCGTCGTCGAGCTTCATTAACTGCCTTGGCCAGAAGTTAACGCGGGTGACGGATTGCTGCGCAATCAACTCCAGTTCACTACGCTCACTCGGTTGCCAATTGAGCTTTGCTCGCAGCGCGTCTTGGTCGCGGTCGTCCTCTTTTCGCTCGAGTTTGGTGTTTTCCAGGCGGCCGTCGCGCTGCCACTTCATGGCTGACACGCGCAGTCCGAGACTGGGGCTAAAGCGATACCCGACGCCTGCCTCAAGACGTTGTTCGCCGTATTCTTCGTCGCGGTAACTCAGCTTCCCTTCACTGCCTTCCTTGGCGGGGACAGTTTGGCTGCTGACATTGAATACACCGGCGATCGTATTTTTACCGAACAGCGTGCCTTGTGGTCCACGCAGCACTTCCACCCGCGCAAGGTCATACATCGACTCGCTGAAGTAGCTGGGGCGACCGTAGAACACCTCATCCTGAACCAGACCTACCGCAGGCTCGAAGCTGGGATTAAAACTGTTGGTGCCAAAGCCGCGAATGAATACCTGAGGTGAGGACGGGCTGGTGAATTCGACTCTGACATTGGGTACGTAGGCTGACACGGCGACCAAATCGCCGATGGCGTTGTCCTGCATAAAGTCGCCAGACAGGGCGCTGATTGAAATTGGAACGTCCTGCAGACTTTGTTGGCTCTTCTGCGCGGTGACGACCACTTCCTCTAAAACGCGAGGGCGGTTTTCGGCTTCGGCGTTGGGGCTGAGCAGGGCCAAGGCAAGGATGCCTAGGGCGGTCGTTCTACTATTGCTGTGCGTTGTCATGGCGTTTTCTCGTTTTTATTATGTATCGTTTTTTTTGTGTTTTGGTGTGCTTAAAAGCCGGTAATGATCAGCAAGCTACCGGTAAAAAGCAGCAGGGCGTAAACCACATTGCGAAAACGTTGCTCGTCTACCCGGTGGTGGAGATATTCACCTACGACGACGCCAGCGACTAACACCGGGGCAATTGCGGCGACCTTGGGTAGCGCGGGGTAGAGGCTTCCATCTATGGCGAAGACGACGGTGAGTAAGCTGTTTAAGCTGAACCACACGGTGATCAGTGTGGCGCGAAAAGCCGCCTTATCAAGTTGGGTGCCCGTCAATGCATAGACCAGTAACGGGCCGCCAGAGGCGTAGAGGCCGTGGGTAATCCCGGCGCCCAGCATCCATCCCCGTGTCCACAGCGCGCCGTGACGGCGGCTGCTCAAACCGCGATAGGCGCGCAGCAGCTCGCGCCCCGCAAACCAGACGACCAGGGCGCCAAATAATAATTGCAAAAGCTGATCGCCGAGCCAGGGCCTCAGTAGATAGCCCGCCAAGGTGCCACTAACCATTAACGGCAGAATCAGCTTAAGCAAGGTGGGCCAATGAATGTGTTGGTGGTGGCGGGCCAGTAGGTAGCCCGTCATACAGATATTCAGCGGTACCAGCACGGGTAGCATGGCCTCAATAGGTAGCAGCAACGCGCCCAGTGATAGGGCGATAACAATGCTGCCAAAGCCGGTGATCGCTTCAATGCTGTAGGCGACAAAAACGAAAATCGCCAAGAGAATCCAAGGGTCCATTAATGCTGCTCCAGTTCCACGGCAAATTTACGCCGCATTAGGCGGTGGAAGGTTGTTGGCGCAACGCGCCACAACAAGCTTGCCAGCCAAATGCCGCGATGGGGAAACAAGTGTGGTTTGCGCCGTTCGGCGGCCTGTAAAATTGCCGCCGCCAGCGGTTCGGGCTCGCCAATGCCGCCGAGGGTGGAGCGTGCGTGCCGCGCAGCGTTGCCATCGGCACCGAGGGCATTTTGTTCGATATTGGTGTTCACAAAGGCGGGGTAGACCATCAGTATGTGCACGCCATTGTCCCGTTCTTCGCCGCGTAGTACTTCAAAGAACTGGCTCAGCGCAGACTTGGCGCTGCAATACGCGGCTCGGCCGAGCACCGGCATCCAACCCGCCATTGAGCCGATGTTGATGATACTGCCGCGACTGCGTCGCAGCAGCGGGAGCAAGGCCATGCTAAGGGATACAGGGGCTTGCCAGTCGATGGCCATTACCTTTTTAAACACCGCCGGATCAGTGTGGCCGGCGAGAGAGCGGTGGGTAATGCCCGCGTTATTCACCAGGATATCCAAGCGTCCGCTTGCGGTGATGGCGCGAGCGACAGCGTCGATGGCGGCTGTATCGGCAAGGTCGGCAACAACGGTGTGCACACGCTCGTTGCCGAGTGCTGCGCTGCGTTGCTGCAGTCCCTCGGCGTCGCGGTCGACGAGCCACACACAGTCACCGCGTTGATAAAACTGTTGCGCCATCGCCCAGCCTAGACCGCTGGCGGCACCAGTAATGAGTACTGTCTTCATAGCTGCCCCCGGGCGCGGGCGTGGTCGATAAACAGTTCCAATACTTGCGCTGAACTCAACTGCGGTTGATAGCCAAACTCTTCTTTCAAGCGGCGATTGCTCAGTACCGGGCGATAGCGCAAAAAGTTAATCTGCTCGGGCCGATAGCGGCTTAGGCCGAGTCGATGACCCACTGCGAGGGCGGTTTTAAGCAGCGCCGCAGGTAGGCGCAACAGGGGCTTGTTTAAACGCTCGGCCACTTCATCAATGCGCAGGGCGCCGTCACCGGCGAGATTAAACACGCCCACCTGGGATTCAATAATGCCTTTCTCCACAATCCGAAGGAGGTCTTCGTCCCAAATAAAGACAAAGGGCGAGTCAGAGCCGCGAATAGCCAACAGGCGTTTCTTTTCAAAGAGCTGGGTAATCTGATTGCGGGTTTGGCGCCCCAGTACTGTGCCTGGGCGCAAAATGAGCTGCTTGAGCTCCGGGTGCGCGCGGCGCTGCTCGGCTAAATACTCTTCAACCAAACGCTTGTGGCGGGCATAGGCAAATTCGTCGTTGCCGCGCAGCGGGTCGCTTTCATCGATCCAGCTGGGGTTGTCGGGGTGGTAGCCATAGGCCGCGCCGGAGCTGGTGACGGTGAGGTGTTGTACACCGGCCTTCAAGCAACATTGCACAACATTGCGCGTGCCGTTTACGTCGATATCGTAGTCGCGCTGCTCGTCGCCGCTGGCTTCGAGTACTGAGGCGAGGTGCACAACGTGGCTGACCTGGTGCTCGCTCAGAATGTCAGCCAGCTTCGGGTCGCGAATATCGCACTGGATGTGATTCGCGTCGTCAGTAGGGCGAATATCAACGCCAATCACGGTGTAATCTTCACTGAGTCGCTCGCTGAGTTGGCGACCGATATAGCCGCCGGCGCCGGTAATGAGAATACGTTTAGGCATGGACAGTCTCCGCGCTGCGCGACCAGTAAAAAGCCAAACAAAGGCCGGCAGCCAAATGCCAGAAGCTCCAGAAGCCTGCGATAAGCATCATGCCGCCCGCCTGGGGGAAAAATGTGAAAATGATCGACAGGCCGAGTGCTGAATTTTGTATGCCGACCTCCATGGTGACGGCGCGGCGCTCGGCCTGGGGAAGTTTGATAACGCGCCCTGCCAAGTCGCCAAGTAGCAGTGCGCCAGCGTTTTGCAGGGCAACAAGCAGCAAGATGCGGTCGGCGTACTCCATAAATAGCTGCTGGTTGCGGGAGAAGGCGATCACGACAAAGCACAGAAACACCAGCAGGGTGACCGCGCGCATGGGCTTTTCGGCGCGGGTGGCCCATTCAGGGTGGCGTTTGCCAACGGCCATGCCCAGCAGCATGGGCAGCACTAATACCAATGCGACCAGCAGCAAGATATTCATTGGCTCCAGAGAAATGCCGCGCAGCAACTCTCGGGTGGCGGGGTTGAGTTGCGCGTAAAGGCCAAAATTAAGGGGAGTCATCACGATGGCCGCCAAGCTCGAAACGGCGGTCATGCTGACTGAGACGGGCACACTGGCGCGGCCCAGCCAGGTCATAATATTGGAGAATGTCCCGCCAGGGCAGGAGGCGATGAGTATCATACCCAGTGCTAATTCTGCCGGCACGGCGAAGGCGATTGTCGCCAGGCAGGTCGCCGCTGGCAGCAGAAGAAACTGTGCCACCAAGCCGGCAGCGGGCGCGTGGGGTTGCCGCAATACGCGAACGAAGTCGTTACGGCGCAGGCCCATGGACACACCAAAGATCATGCCCGCTAGAATCCCGTTAAGCAGGATTAGGCTCTGGGGGCTGAACGCGACTTGAATATCAGCGTACATATGCGGCGTCGCTCTGTGGCAGATCGCGCTGCAGTTGTTGAATATGCCGATTCACGCTGCGGCGATAGCTGTCTTTGTGCACGTAATAGGCCATGCGCTCGAGCTGTAAGTAGCGATAACCCCCATCGAGGCGCTGGCCGCAGTGGCGGGCAATGTCGCGTTCGAGTTGCAGCGCGGCTTTGCCGCCGGCTAATTGCTGACGAATATACAGAGCAACCATCTCGGCCTGCTCGCTACGACCCTCCCAGCCAAGCCCCGTTGCTTCAATCATGCCCATCACAAACAAATTGCGGTGCTCGGGATGGAACACATTTAAATACAGTGAGGGCGCACCGCCGTCTTGCCAGTTGAGGTGCTTGCGGTCGATAAATGGATAGTGGAGCTGGTAACCAGTCGCCTGCAAAATCAGGTCGTAGTCGGCGCATTCGCCATTGCTGAACTCGACACTCAGACCGTTAGTGTTGGCAATGTCGCCACGGGCGGTGATGTCGCCATGGCCGAGGTGATGCAGCATCTGTGAGTTGATCACCGGGTGTGACTCATACATTTTGTAGTCGGGATCGGGCAGGCCGTAGTCCGAGGGTTTGCCCACCGCAAGGCGAATCATCAACGCGTCAAGGCGCTGTTTTATTGGCCTCGGTAGCGGGATCAGACCGCCTAACGTATCGGTGGGGCGGCCAGCGATAAACTTGGGAAGAAAGTAGTAGCCGCGGCGCACCGATACGTCCACAGATTTGGCACGGTGCACGGCATCCACGGCAATGTCGCAGGCGGAGTTGCCGCAGCCGACAATTAATACCCGCTTGCCGGCAAAGACCTCGGCATTGCGGTAGTCTGCGGAGTGCATTAGCTCACCAGTATATTCACCGGGCAGCGCTGGTGCGTTGGGGTGATGCAGGGTGCCATTGGCGATTAGCAGGCCGTCGAAGTCTTCGATATGGCGCTTGCCATGCTGCTCGCTAACGATCCGCCAGCCGCCATTGTCGAGCGGGCTAGCATCAATCACTTTGGTGTGAAATCGGTAGTGAGGGTAGAGGCGGAAGTGCTGGGCGAAGTCTCGGAAATACTGGCGCAGTTCGCTGTGATGCGGATAGGGTGCACCGCTTTTGGCCATGGGGAACTCTTTGAACTCGGTCATGTGGCGCGACGAGATCAAGTGGGCCGAGTCGTACATAGTGCTGTGCGGATTGTCGATGTCCCACAGGCCGCCAACATCGCTGTGCAGCTCAAATCCGGTAAAGGGGATGTCGTACTTTTGTAAATTCCGGGCCGCCGCCAAGCCCATCGGGCCAGCGCCAATTAATGCGTACATAGCACATACTCTTGTTATCATTATTGCAATACAGCTTAATTGAACAGCTATTGCGCGTAACGGCTTTTTCAGGACGGCAATCTGCCAATTCAGGACTATGACCGAACCCACCGTCACATTGCGGTTTACCCAAGGCTTGTTGCAGGCCGCCGAGCGCCGGGGTATTGAGCTTCCTCCCGCGTTGAGTCGTCGTGTGCCGGAAACCGGGCGCACGCCTTTGGCGGTGCAAGATCAGTTGTGGCAGGCCTACTGCGATGCCGTTGATGACCCCTTAGTCGGTTTACAGCTTGGCCTGGGATTGCAGGTCGGCCACCTGGACCTTGTCGGCATGCTTCTGATGAGCTGCGAAACCCTCGGCGAGGCACTCGACCTGCTACTGGAATATCACCCCATTGTGGGCGAAGGGGGCGACTTTGCTCTGCGTCACGCTGGTGGCAACTGCCTGTTAATCTATCAGCCCCATTATCAAACTTGCCGCCGCCAGCGCGTAGAAGCGGTGCTGGCCTGCGTACTGAATTTAGCGCGTTGGGTTAGTGGTGGGGAGTTTGCGGTGCGATGTCTACAATTTACCTCGGCCGCTGCCGCGCCTATGGCCGACTATCAGCGCATGCTGGGTGCATCGCTGCAGTTTGACGCACCCGAGGATGCGCTGGTTTTCGACCCCGCCTTAGTTGCCACGCCGCTTATCCAGGCAAATACTGAGATTCGAGACCAGCTGAAAAAGCTGGCCGATAAACTGTTGCAGGACATGGAGCGGGGCGAATACAGCATGGCCGTGCAGCGAATGCTTCGCCAGCAGCCTCAGTGGGGTAAGGAGCGAGTGGCCGAAGCACTGGGTATGAGTGGTCGCCACTTGGTACGTAAGCTCCAGCATGAGGGCGTCACTTTCAAGCTGTTGCGCAGCAGCTTGTTACAAAAAATGGCGGAAGAGCGATTGCAACGTGGTGAGCAGGTGTCGGGCATAGCAGAGGAGTTAGGTTTCTCGGATGAGAGCGCCTTTGCAAAGGCCTTTAAGCGCTGGTCGGGGCAAACCCCTTCGCAGTATCGCGAGCAGTGACGGTAACTACGTATCAACCTGCATCACCGCTTGTGTCTTCATAAGAGGCTCTGACTGCGGAGCGCTATTATGTTTTTAGCCCGTTTGATTTATACCAGTGAGGTTGTTGAAGGCTTCGACCAACTCGATATTGAAAGTATCTTGAGTGTGGCCCGCGAGCGCAATGCCGCACTGAATGTTACGGGGGTGTTGTTTTTTAACAGCCGTTATTTCCTCCAGTGCCTGGAGGGCTCCCGCAGTAATATCAACGCAATCTACCACCGTATTCTCAACGACTCGCGTCACACAAACCCGGTTTTGCTCGATTATCGTGAAATTGCCGAGCGGGATTTTAGCGCCTGGCAAATGGGCTACATCGCAGAGACGCAGAAAACACGCGACCTTTATCGGCAGTTCTCGCCGGTGAGCGACTTCAATGCTTATCGAATGTCTGGTGAAAGCTGCTATCGCCTGCTTAAACAGATGGCGACATCCGCACCGATGCTGTGAGGCCTGCTCACTGATGGGGGCGGACTAAAATTGATCGACCTGACAGCTGTCTTCAGGGGCGCGATGGTCGACGATACACTCGAAATAGGGCACTTCAGTGTTGTACTGTCCGTCCAGCATTTTGCGCAACTGCTCAAAGGCGGTGCGCATCACGGGATGGGTGGCATCGGCCTCACTGCCGTGGCCGGCTAAATTGAGCATACCATCTGCCTCCCCCGCGCCGAGAGTGCCTGTGCCGGTTGTGCCGGGGTCTTGGCCCTCGGGAATGCCCACCACCGTGAAAAACTGTGTAGCGATGCCCGCCGTCGTCAAAGCACCTGCCATCTCGCGGCCCTGGTTGTGGGGCACTAAGCCATCGTTGACCGGGTGAATAACCGTAGCGGCCTGTACGCCACCCAGTTGCATTTGCGCCGCGTGCAAGGCGGGGGAGCGACGTTGATAGGCCAGTGGGCACTCTGCCGGTGTGCCGCCGGTGTCGCGTTCTATGCCCGCTGCTGCCGCCATGGCGGTGGCATTGCCGGTTGCCTCTGCGGCGGCCTTTGCCTCGCCATAGGTTTCGACGAGTTGGCTGACGCCCTCTGCGGTAATCCAATAGTCATACAGCGCCTTGCCGTCGTCACTGATGGTGGCTGATTCGACGATGGCGGTGCCCGAAACTGCGCCGCCCATCGACACGCCAAACAGGTATACCGTGTCGATGGAGGGAAATTTTTCCAGTGCATACTCTGTGGCGGCAATGGTGTCATAGGCTCCGCGTAGCGTGGGAAAGCCCAGGTTGTCGCGGTAGTCGGTGGCCACAAAAGCAACGCCGCCAGGGCTGTTTTCATAGTGCTGGGCTAGGCGCAATTCGCGCCGCATGTGGGGCAGCCAGCTAGCCTGGACGGTGTGGCCGATGCCATGGCTAAACACCACGAGCCGGGTAGGCTGTTCGCCGCGCTTAAATACCAGCAGCCCTTCAGGCAGTGGCGAGTTCGACGCGCTGTCGGGGGCGCACGAGGGGTTGATATCCAGGGGACTTATTGTGTGCTGAGACGCTGTGACAAAGGTCTCGACAATGGCATTGTCACTTTGGGTTTGGCTATCGCTGCTGTTATTGCAAGCGGCGACAAGGAGCGCAGCAATCGCTGCGCTACATCGAAGAAACGTCATAGGCGGCCACCGTTGTTTGCCGGGCGCGTAGGCGCCCTGCTTATTATTAAAATGACTGGCCGATGATTATTGCACGGTATTTATAATTTGTGTCAATGTCTGCCGCCTTGAGCACGCTACGCGTGCTCTAGTGCCTGGCTTAAGTCGGCCTTCAGGTCGTCGATGTGCTCGATACCAATCGACAGGCGCACCATGTCGGCACTAACACCGGCTTTTAGTAATTCTTCGTCGCTGAGCTGGCGGTGAGTTGTAGAGGCGGGAATAGCCGCACAGCTCTTGGCATCGCCGATATTTACCAGCCGGATAATCAGTTGCAAGGCATCGTAAAAACGCGCGCCGGCTTCGCGGCCACCGTCAATGCCGAAGCTGAGGATGCCCGACGCCTGACCCTTCATATACTGCTTGGCCAGCGCGTGATCGCGGTGGTTGGGTAGGCCCGCGTAGCTAACCCAGTTGACCTTGGGGTGGTCCTGTAGGAATTGGGCAATGGCTAGCGTGTTGTCATTAATGCGTTCCATGCGCAGCGCCAGCGTCTCCAGCCCCTGTAAAAACAGAAAGGCATTGAAGGCGCTCATCGCGGCGCCCATATTGCGCAGCGGCACTACGCGGGCACGGGTGATGAATGCCGCTTCGCCAACATCCTTGGCGTAATTTACGCCGTGGTACGACACATCAGGTGTCGTCAGCAGTGAGAAGCGCTCGGCGTGTTCAGCCCAGGGGAATTTGCCTGAGTCGACAATCAGGCCGCCAATACTGGTGCCATGACCTCCAATGTATTTGGTAGCGGCGTGGATAACGATGTCGGCACCATGCTCAATGGGCTTCAACACAAAGGGTGACGGCACTGTGTTGTCGACAATTAAGGGAAGGCCGTGGGCGTGAGCTAAATCAGCCAGGCGGCGAATATCAACGATATTGCCAGAGGGGTTGCCGATGGACTCACAGTAAATGGCCTTGGTGCGCGCATCGATTTGCGCCGCCATACCATCGAAGTCGTCCTTGTCGACAAAGCGCGCTTCAATGCCCTGGCGAGGCAGGGTGTGGGCAAATAAGTTGTAGGTGCCGCCGTACAGTTCGCTAATGGTAATAAAGTTATCACCAGCTTCAGCGATGGTTTGGATGGCGGCGGTAATCGCTGCCATGCCTGAGGCCATTGCCAGGGCGCCGACACCGCCTTCGAGGGCGGCAATACGCTGCTCAAGCACACTGCATGTCGGGTTCATAATACGGCTGTAGATATTGCCAGCCACCTTGAGGTCGAACAGGTCGGCCGCGTGCTGGGCGCTGTCAAACGAGTAAGACGAGGTTTGGTGGATCGGCACGGCAACGGCATTTTGATTATCTGGCTCGTAGGCGTGATGCAGTGCAATGGTTTCGTCGCGCATAAATATCCCTCTGGTAAAACGTCCCGGTGGGGCAAAGCCTGTGAATATACCGCACCTATCTGTGGATGCCACCTTTTGGTGCGCCGGCTCGATGTGAACTGGGTGACATGTCGCAGTTGTTCAAACGCATTTCCGCTAGGCTTAAGCACAATAAAATAAACTTAGCATTGCGGCCCTTGTGCAGTGCTGCGTGTTTGGAGACGTTTCGCCGTGAAGTTCAATCCACAGATTTTTCTGATGCTACTAACACTCGCTTCATGTGGCGGTGGTGGTTCCAGTGGAAGTGACGGCGGCCAGCCTGCACCGGCAGCCGGGAATCAGCCCCCACAGATTCAGGGGCAGCCAGGCATCGCTCAAGAGGGGCAGGCTTTTTCCTTCTCGCCCACGGTGATCGACCCCGATGGTGATGCGGTGACGGTAAGGGCTGTGGGACTGCCCGGGTGGTTAAACTTTGACGAATCCACGCATGTCTTGAGCGGTGTGCCGACCGCAAGCGATGTGGGGCGCGGTGAATTGATCACCTTGACCGCGAGCGATGGCCGCGCGACCGCGACAGTAGAGTTTGTGATTGATGTTGCCTTTGAGCCATTGGAACAGGCACTGCGTACCGGTGATGCGCGCTATGTTGACCGGCCACAGCGTTTTATCGACAGCATGCAGGCGGCATCCAATGACGCTGTGGCGCAAGGCGCGATACAGCGTCAACAGTTGTTTAACTTAGACATTCACGGGCAGGCGCGCAGCGATGGCAGTAGCTTGACGGATGTGTCTTGGAACCCGACTCACGATGCAGGGCTGCTGACCGCCACGTTTGGTGAGAATACGACGCTCCTGTTTAGCAATTCGGTAACGCACTCAGATTACACGGTGCAATCGCAGGGCTTGGCTGTCGCAGGTGAGCAGGCGGGGAAGAACCGCAATGCCGCTTTCGTCGCGCTGGCGAGTAATCCAATGCGCAATGTCTATCGCGATAGCGCAGCGGTAAATAGCCAGATGCAGCAATGGCTGCGCAACAGCGTGGACTGGTTGCGGGGCGGCGACACGCGGGCGACATTTAACGTAGTGATTGCCCAGATGAGTCAAAGCTACTATTTCCCAGACCGCGTTGCTACCCGGCAGTGGCTGGAGGAAAACTACCCCGAGCAAGTGGCCTACAATGAGCCTCAAAGCTGCGATGGTTCGGAACTGGCAGGCTGTTTGGCAGCGCAGCCCGACCTACTGATTGTCTCGCAAGTATCTGCTGAAGGAGCGGCGGGCGACGACGCTCGCAGAGCGATTGAACAGTGGTTGGCGGAAGGTAAACCACTTTTATATATGCATCACGATGGCGACCTTAAGCCACTGGGAGAGGCGATCTTCGAGCAGCTTGGCGTGACCTATGCGGGCGATAATTACTGGCGGCGGCTCAGTGTTGAGGGCTATGACGTGAGGGGGCAACTAGATCGTGTTCCAGTAGAAGTGGAGGCGATTAATAGCCTCATTGCCCGGTTTGAATCCGGTGATTTCAGCGTGGATTTGGGCCTCTGTGCAGATAAAAGCTGCCCTGCCGAGAGTGGGTATGCTCAGGAGTTCGGTGAGGCGGCGGAGTATGCGCAGCAGTTTTTCCGGCAACTGGATAGCCAGTCTCAGCCACTCTTTGATCGCGGTGGAATGCGTTATTACAAGTCGCTGTTGTTATTGGCTGATAGCTATCGGCAGACAGTGCGCTTTCCCATGGATAAACTGACAACCCCGACACCGGTGTTTTTGCAGGGGTATTTTGCCGACCATGTTCAGTATCAGCGCCGGGATATTAATCCAGTACCGGCTGATATGGGGAACTTTAGCCGCAGTGACTTCAGCCACATTCGGCCAGTTAGCCGCAGGGTGAAGCTAACTAGTCGGCGGCACTTTCGTGCGGCGGGTGTCTACGCGTTGCCCGGCAGAACGGTGACAGTTAGGCGAATCGACAGCGCTGCGGTAGCCACCACCATTTTTGTGAATACCCTGCGCAGTGGCGCGACCCACCCCTTCAATGAGAATGCTTATTCGCGTCCGAAATTTTTGCGGGGTCAGGCTTTGGCGCTGGCGCCCGGTCAGACCTTGCGATTTACCTCTGCCTACGGCGGCCCTATCCAGATTGGCTTTGACCGCAATGACGAGCAGGTAGAGTTTGAATTCAGCGAGGTGGGAGAGCACCCTTACTGGGCGGGAGAGGGTGACAATGCCGATTTTGCCGCCGCGATGGCACGTGGCGACTATGACTGGGCAGAACTCTCCACACCGGGCTTTGAAGTGCATTCCAAGCTGGAAAAAATGCGCAGCTCTATCGCCGAGTGGCGCAGCGCCGCCGAGCTGGCCCAAGCGACGGAGCGCTATATGTATAACTTTGCTCATGTACTGGCGGGCTTTCAAGGAGAGGGAATAGACCGTGTCAGCGAGATTCACCAATTCGCTGAGCAACGGGGTTGGCAGCTAGACACCATCGATATGGTGAAGCATATGAACGCCGACCAAGCGACGTGCGGCTACGGTTGTTCCGGAAATCCCTACGATGCGTACTGGTCTTTTAATCCGATAGGGCACGGTGACCTACACGAATTGGGTCATGGCTTAGAGCGTGGGCGCTTTAGATTCGCGGGTTGGGACGGCCATGCCAGCACTAATCCCTACTCCTACTATGCTAAATCGCAGTATTTTCTCGACACGGGTGAGGGCCCCGGGTGTCAGGCACTGCCGTTTGATTCGTTAAAGCAAGCCTTGCTTGAAAGCCGCGCCAGTGCGGACCCCTTCGCAGATATGCAGCGTCGACAATTGAACGGCTGGTCTGAGGGCGTAGCGATAATAATACAAATGATGATGTCGGCTCAGGCAGAAGGTGTGCTCAGTGATGGCTGGCACTTGCTGGCTCGCCTACACATTATGGATCGCATTTTTAATCGTGCTGACAACAGTGACGAAAGCTGGCTGGCAGAGCGTGAGGCCTTGGGCTTTTCTTCCTACTCCCGCGCCGAGGCGCGCGCACTTTCAAATAATAATTGGTTGGCCATTGCGCTGTCACAGAGTACCTCGCGAGATATGCGTGAATACCTGGCAATGTGGGGCTTAGCCATCAGTGATAAGGCTGCTGCGCAGGTGGCCAGTTTTGCTTATCCAAGCATGCCGCTGCGCTACTTCGATAGCGGGGCCCGCGACTACTGTAGTAATTTCCAGCCAGCGTCGATGGCAATGGATTAGACCTTGGTCTAATCCAGCTGAACTGGGCGTTGAAAACCCTTACCCTGTGGTATTCACATGCCAGAGGAGAGGGCGCCCATGTTGGATGAGCACGACGCCGGTTTATTGATTATTGATGTGCAGGGCAAGCTTGCACGTATGATGCACGACAGCGAAGCGATGATCGCCAATATAAGGCGGATGATTCGCGCCTGCCAAATACTGTCAGTGCCTATCGTTTGGATAGAGCAGTACCCACAAGGGCTTGGTGAAACCGTCGAGGAATTATCGGAATTACTCGTAGACTTAACGCCGCACATTAAGTCGACGTTTAGTGTCTGCGATTGTGAATCAACACTTCAGCCCCTTGAAGCCTCCGGTCGCAAGCAGTGGATGGTGTGTGGCATTGAGGCACACATCTGTGTGTATCAAACCGTGGTGGGTATGTTGCAGCGGGGTTATCAGGTAGAGGTTATTAGTGATGCAGTATCCTCTCGAGCCGCTAGTAATCACCAGCTCGCTTTGCAAAAAATGCATGAGCATGGTGCGGGGCTAAGTAGCGTTGAGATGGCGGTTTACGAGCTGTTGAAGGATTCGGCGCGGCCAGAGTTCAAAGCCATGTTGCCACTGATGAAATAGCACGCCAACGTACCTTTCGGATCAATATCACGGCGATGCCCGGCCTCTGTGGAAACAGAGGTCGGGCAAGTGCTTAGGGGCAGTTTGAGATAGGTTCGGAGATGGTGAAACTGCTCGACACCCCCGAGTAGGTTTGTTTTGGTAATACCAGCGTTTGTGCGGCACCTTCATGACGCAGGCGGTACGTGCCCGCGGGCGTGTTGCGGGGGATATGCCAAGTGACCTCAGCCGTAGAGGGGCCAACTTCCGGTAGCTCTATGGGTAGTGGCGAGGGCAATAGAGGCTGCCACGAGAACAGCAGCTCGGGGTCTTTGTCGGTAGCGACAACCTGCCATTGTTGGTCTTCTCCCAGGCGTTCGGCATACACGTAGCTGGATTGTATTTTCAGATCATTGCGTGGGTGGCCGGCCTGGAAGCTGGCGGTAACGGTGTCGCCGGGCGCCGCACTGCTGGGCGCGTCGGTAACAACATCGCCATAGCTTTTGCCCAGGCCCGGTAAGTCACTGGGAATATAGGGCAGGCGAATCAAAATTGGCGAGCCATCAACGTAGCTTGGCCCCTCGGGCGAGGCCTGGCCCTCGGCAAGTGAGCGCGCCAGACGCCGGCTTTCTTGTTCCACGGCAGCCAAAGACCATGGGCCAAAGATAGTCGACCCACCTTCATACTGTTGAACTGAGTATTCCTCGCGGGTTGTCAGGTAGTGGGAGTACTCGTTGACCAAACCGGCGACGACAATGGTGTCGATGCCCACTGGCGCCAACAGCGGGAATAGTTGTTTTTGAATGCGTCGCGCCGACATCGTGGTCACTTCCCAGGGAATACCGAGAATCGCTAGATTCCCCATGCGGAATAGCTGGAAAGGAACGATGCTGGGCTCAGCGGAAAGTGGTGGGCCAAGTGGAATGAGGATGGGCTTCTCGGCGTGGCAGGAGAGATCGAGAAGAGGCAGTTGGTCAAGGTTGCACAGCAC
This sequence comes from Spongiibacter sp. C9W, assembly GCF_057370015.1. Classification (NCBI taxonomy): domain Bacteria; kingdom Pseudomonadati; phylum Pseudomonadota; class Gammaproteobacteria; order Cellvibrionales; family Spongiibacteraceae; genus Spongiibacter; species Spongiibacter sp. C9W. The sequence goes on along the minus strand of NZ_CM170672.1, from coordinate 1,649,405 downwards.
CGCATTGGATAGCAGTGTTGGCGGTATCAAACCCTGTGTTGCCGTTGCGATATCGCTAAGTGCTGCCGCGATGAGGTCGGGGTCGCTGTCGCAGCTAATTCCTTCGCGAGTGAAGCCGGGGCCGTCTTCGGCACCTGCACCAAAGGCAGGGCCAACTGCCGCCAAGCACGTGCGAATTTCTTCGGCATCCAGCTCCGCTGGGTGGTTAAGCGCATTGAGAACGGCTGGGTCAGTAACGCTGACCTCGTCCATTTTTACGTGGAAAAAGCGGTAGTCGATAGGGCCGTTCAGCGCCTTGCCTGTTTGGAAAAGATCCAGCGCTTTGGCGAGCTGTTTTGTCCCCGAGATGGCGTTGGACTCGTAGGGGTCGGCGCCGCCGCCACGCGTTGGGTCGGGGTGGGGACGTTCAACAATAAAGATATTCGGCGAGGCATCGCCCTCATCCTTTTGAGCGAAGGCCGCGACAAAGTTGTCTTCGCCATTGCCGGTTTCGCCGTAGCGAGTATTCATAATGCGTTCGAAGCCGAGCGATGCATAGCCCTTGATATCTGAACTGACTAAGTCCAGTTCTGAGCCGAGCACGGTTGGGTGGACGCCAAACCAGTTGATAACACCGACAGCTGAGCCGCTTTTGCGCACCATATTCAGCTGCACGACGCGCTTGTCGACAGTGATCTCTTCACCGCGCGTATTGATAAATTCCTCACGTTCTTGCTGGCTATTTTGCTCAAAGGCAATCAAGGAGCGGTTGATATTGGTATTTAAGAGTTCGTCTACCGCTAACTGAATAGGGGCGGTCTCTGGGTGCGCCTGGATATTTTGGTGGGCCATTCTCAGTGCGGCCATCATACCGTTGACGATCGTGTCGAGCACCAGCTTGTCAAAGCCAAAGTGGAAGGTATTAAAGCCCTCGTAGTGGGAGTACCCCGCCGGCCCCTGGTGGGTGTGAGTCGCTGACAGCATGATATTGTCGGGCCCATAGTGTTGAGACAGCTCTGGGTCTTGGGCAACTTCGCGCAACACAGCCTGACGCATGGAGCCAAATACCATGCCGGTGTCGGTGGACATGAATAATACGCGCTTGCCGTTGCAGGGGGACTCGATGGCGAAGGCGCGAGCGTACTGGCGCTGATGCAGACCGCTGAGAACCTGGGTAGGGCTCTCCCAGCCCATGCCGCTGGTATTGGCAACGGGCCCGGTGATGTCGTGAATGCCTGAACCGAAACGGTACTCGTTATTGTCAGCGCAACTCCCGGTGGGTTTGCCGGTAGCGGTGCCTGCGGCCGCTGGGGTAATCGCGAGCGTTTTGCTGGGGGCGTCGATGCCTTCCCCAACGTTTAAGTACTCACTATCGCGCATACATTGCGCTCGCTCTGCGTCGACAAAACGGTTCACCTGCTCGCTTGCCGGTGAATTTTTGCTGCTGGAACTGCTTCCCCCGCAGGCGACAAGCAATAGGCTAAAAGCGTAGATTAGTGGCTTGGCCAGTGATGAATTGGCAGGCATGGTAAATCCTTTTTTGGGGGCGAGACTGGTTCTCTGCGCTGGCTCTTGCGCGATGTGCGTGCGGTGAGTTATAGCGCCTAAGTTCTTAGGTTACTTTTATGTTGTGACTGTGTCGATAGGCAGAATATCGAGCGAACTGATGGTCAGTTCGCTCGACGGCTGGGCTTTCTAGCGTACTGACAGTTTTACTGGCATCGACTTAAATGCGTGGATGGAGTTGGAGCGGATGTAACGCGGAGGTGCTGTTTCCTCAATTGCTGAGAAGTTCTTGAAGAATTCCTCAAAGAATATCCGCGCTTCCATACGCGCTAAATTCGCACCGAGGCATAAATGTATGCCGTGACCAAAGGCCATGTGGGGGTTATTTTGGCGGTGTATGTCGAAGGTCATTGCTTGCTCGAATACGGACTCGTCAAAGTTGGCTGAGCTGTACAGCATAACCACTTTGTCACCGGCCTTGATCGCGGTACCCGCAATTTCTGTGTCGCAGGTGGCGGTGCGTCGGAAGTAATGCAACGGGCATGTCCAGCGCAGCATTTCCTCGACCGCGTTGCCGAGTTTGTCAGGGTTTGCCTCCAGCTCACGGTACAAGGCCGGGCGTTGCAACAGCTCATGCATGCCGGAGCTGATCAGGCCGCGTGTTGTCTCATTACCGGCAACCGCAATTTGCACGAACAGGCTGGCAAATTCTGCTTCACTGACAAGCTCGCCGTCTATTTCCTGGTTGATGAGCAGTGATATTAAGTCGTCGCCATTTTTGTCTTTGCGCTCACAGGCAAGCTCAAAGCCGTAGGTGCCCATTTCAATGCTTGCTTGCAAAACCTCCTCCTCAGGGCCGCCGAGGTCGGGGTCTGAGGACGAGGTTTGCATGTCCGACCATTGGCGAATTTGCGTCCACATGTCTCGCGGAATATCCATCAGCTGGCAGATAACCGCGGTGGGCAAGTCGCCGGCCAGGTCTTCAACGAAGTCGACCTCTTCACGCTCGCGCGCGGAGCGCATAATGTCTTGGGCAATCTCGCGAATTTGTGGCTCTAGCGCTTTGAGGCGGTTTGACGTAAAACGGCTAATCACCGCACGGCGGGGTTTGGCGTGGCGCGGCGGGTCCATGCCGAGCAGCTGGTTGCGGGTCATTTCCAGGGTGCTTTCAGGGAGGTCGTCAACCAGCACAAAGCCCTGTTCTGCCGAAAATGTTTTAAAGTCCCGCGATACAGCCATTACGTCAGCATGGCGGCTAACGACCCAGTAGCCGCTGCCATCGGGATGAGGGTGCCAATAAACCGGGGCATGCTCGCGCAGCCACCGGAACTGGTCGTGGGGAATACCCTTTAGATAGTTGTCAGGGTTGTATACATCTATGTTCATCATTGGCTCCTGAGCTATTCCACCAGCACCTTGGGGGTGGGTAAGCCCTCTGCCTCACACATGGCCAGGTAAAAGTCGAGGGTCATTTGCCCGTCGACCACCGAGGTAATATTGCCCTCGGCATCCAAATTGATATTGGAGCCATACATCTGGAACCAAACCCGGGTGTTGTCCTCGATGCACTGCAGGGTGTGTACAGAACCTGCGGGCTCGTAAAGAAACGACCCAGCCCGGTTTACGTAGTCGTACTCTTTATACTTCCAGGCGCCAGAGGTGGTATAGCCCCAGACTGGCCCGGTGTGTTTGTGGGTTTCTACTTCGTAGCCTGCCTTGAAGACATTCTCGATAATCCATAATCCTTCGCCGCGTTTAACCTGCAATACACGCAACAAACTGCCGTCGCCGATGTCGATAAAAGGCAGTTCGTCGGCGCCGATGTGGATGGCCTCAGGGTGGATGGCCTCGGGGATAGACATATTCTCTCCTGATGTTGGGTCGCTTTTGAATTGTTATCGGTGGTGCACACTTCCATCAGCCCCTACTATGAACAGGCTGTGGCGACTTGAACACCTCCATCTGGAGGAGGCCGCGGGGAGAAGTGCGCCCAGTAAATGAACGATCGATAAGGAGTGGTTGTGGCTTGGGTTTATCTGGTGTTAGCGGGTTTGTTTGAGATTGGTTGGCCGGTCGGCCTAAAACTTGCTCAGGAGGATAAAACGCGACTCCTGGGGGTAGTTGTTGCCGTCGTATTTATGGGCGTTAGCGGTATGTTGCTGTGGTTGGCGCAGAAGCAGATACCCATTGGCACCTCCTATGCCGTGTGGACCGGGATAGGCGCGGCGGGAACCTTTCTGGTGGGGGTGTTTTTTTTCGGTGACGCTAGCAGCCTGTTGCGCTATGTGGGAATCGCGTTGATTGTGGCCGGGGTGGCAACGCTTAAATTAGCGCATTAGAGCAACAGTGTTGGGTGATCCTCGCCTAAGCAGATACCTACGCTCGAATGAACGTAGGTATCTATAAGGTTCCCAGCCTTAAAAACGTCCGGCATTCATCACTTTATGCCATGCGTTTACAAAGTCTTTGATAAAGAGCTTATCGCCGTCCTTCGCCGCATAGGCTTCAGCAATGGCGCGAAGTTCTGAGTTGGACCCAAAGACAAGATCTACAGTCGTAGCCGTCCACTTTACCTTGCCGGTATCACGGCTGGCACCCTCGTAAAGGTTGTCTGACTTCGCTTTCCATTGCGTTGACATATCGACGAGGTTGACGAAAAAGTCATTGCTCAGCTGTCCTGGCCGGTCAGTGAGTACGCCGTGCTTCGAGCCATTTGCATTGGCATCGAGAACGCGCATACCGCCGATTAATGCGGTCATCTCCGGCACCGTTAAACCGAGTAGGTCTGCTTTTTCTATGAGCATCTCCGCGGGTTTGTAGTAAGCCCCATCACTGTAGTAGTTGCGAAAGCCGTCAGCCTTTGGTTCAAGTACGGCGAAGGACTGGACGTCGGTCATGCTCTGGGTGGCGTCGCCACGGCCTGAATCAAAGGGCACATCAACTTTGTGCCCGGCGTCCTTCGCGGCTTTTTCGATAGCGGCAGCACCGCCAAGTACGATCAAGTCGGCCATCGAAATATCGCTGCGGCTGTCCTCTTTGATTTTCTGCAAAGTAGCCAGCACTTTTGCGAGTTCGCCGGGGTTGTTGACGGGCCAGTCTTTCTGCGGGGCTAGGCGCACTCGGGCGCCGTTGGAGCCTCCACGCATATCGGTGTAGCGATAGGTTGAGGCTGAGGCCCAAGCTGTGCGAACCAGCTCAGAAACGGTCAACCCAGAGTCGAGAATCTTGGCTTTTAGTTTGCGGGCTTCCCGTTTACCTATTTTTTCGCCGGCTGGAACAGGGTCTTGCCAGAGGAATGTCTCAGAGGGAACGTTGTCGCCCAGATATCGTGTTTTTGGCCCCAGGTCTCTGTGAGTGAGTTTGAACCAGGCTTTTGCGAAAGCCTCATCAAATTGGCTGGGGTTTTTCCAGAAGCGTTCTGCGATTTTTCGGAACGCTGGATCTTCCTTCAATGCTAAATCGGTAGTGAGCATGACTGGGGGGTTACGCTTGCCCTCTACATGGGCGTCTGGGACGCTATTGTGAAGGGCTTTATTTACCGGAACCCAGACTTCCCCGCCGCCGGGGGAGGTGTGTTTTTTCCATTCATTGCGAAACAGGTTGTCGAGATAGAGGATCGACCAGCGAGTGGGGGTTTGTGTCCATGCGCCCTCTAGGCCGCTGGTCATGGTGTCTTCGGAGTGGCCCTTGCCACATTTGTTTTTCCAGCCCAATCCTTGCTGCTCTATCGGTGCTGCCGCGGGCTCTGGGCCAACGCACGAGCCTTTGCTACCACCGTGCATTTTTCCGAGGGTGTGTCCGCCAGCGATTAGCGCGACAATCTCCTCGTCATTCATGGCCATGCGATAGAACGACTGCCGAATATCCTCGGCAGCCATTTTGGGGTCCATATTGCCGTTGCGCCCTTCTGGGTTTACGTAAATGAGTCCCATATGAACGGCTGCGAGCGGCTTCTCCAGTTTCCCTTCTTTATTAAACCGCTTGTCGTTGCCAAGCATCTCTGTTTCCGGACCCCAGTAGACGAGGTCAGCTTCCCAATCGTCTTCGCGTCCACCGGCAAAGCCCAGTGTCTTAAAGCCCATCGACTCAAGCGCCACGTTACCCGCCAGAATCATTAGGTCAGCCCAAGAGACGTTCCGTCCGTACTTTTGTTTTACTGGCCATAGTAGGCGCCGCGCTTTGTCGAGGTTGGCGTTATCTGGCCAACTGCCCAGAGGCTCAAAGCGCTGTTGACCACCGTCTGCGCCACCGCGCCCGTCATGGATTCTGTAAGTGCCTGCACTGTGCCAAGCCATGCGAATCATCAGGCCGCCGTAGTGCCCCCAATCTGCTGGCCACCAATCTTGGGAGGTTGTGAGTGCTGCTTCGATATCTGCTTTCAGTTGGCCAAGGTCAACACTTTCGAAAGCGGCGGCGTAGTCAAAGTCTTCTGAGTAGGGGCTCGATTGTCGATCGTGGTCACGCAGTGCCGACAGGTCAACTTGGTTTGGCCACCAGAAGCTGTTTGGTTTCGCTTTACCGCTAAACATGTTCTCTGCAAAAGCACTGGCGCCGAATGTTGTCGCGATTGCTGCGCTCAGTGCTATTGCGGCTAGAGGTGGAAATTTTTGTTTTTGCATTGGATTCTCCTAGCTAGCGCGAAAATTATGGGTATGTCGAGCGTGATTCCAGCGCAGGGGGGCAATTGCATAGTGTGCAACCCAAGCAGACGCTGGTACCTCGCCCTATTCAACATAGTTCACTTATTGATCTGACGCGTGTTGATTTTTTCTACTGACTTAATAGCTAATGACTATCGATAGGAGGAGTTTTGGTGGCAAAGCTGGCTTTTGAGAGTTGAGGGCGTGCTGCTAAGCTGAAAAACAACCGTAGGTGGATGTTCCTAGTTTGTAATTGGTTGAGTTTTAATGAAATTTTTAGGATTTTCTGCAAGTGTGCCCAGTGTCCCGTTCAAGCGAAATGCCCGAAACTGGGGGGCTGAAGGCTGTTTGTAACCTTGAATATGGCGCTTAAGCCCGTGTTCTTAGCGGATTTTTCAGTTGTTTTGGAAAAATTCCACCAGATTTAGCATAATTCCGCAAAATAAGAGAGAAATTTTTTCTCACTTCCAGTATCGTAGCCAACCATTTTCAACCACAGCTTATTCAGAGACTGCCGTGACTGACTTATCCTTGTACCGCAACATCGGTATTTTCGCCCACGTTGATGCCGGAAAAACCACCACCACTGAGCGTATCCTCAAGCTCACGGGTAAAATTCACAAGCTTGGTGAGGTTCACGAGGGTGAATCGACGACCGACTTCATGGAGCAGGAAGCTGAGCGTGGTATTACCATTCAGTCAGCCGCTGTCACCTGTGAGTGGAATGGCCACCGACTGAACGTTATTGACACCCCGGGACACGTTGACTTCACCGTAGAAGTTTACCGTTCATTGAAAGTTCTCGACGGCGGCATCGGCGTATTCTGTGGTTCTGGTGGTGTTGAGCCCCAGTCTGAAACCAACTGGCGCTATGCCAACGAATCAAAAGTATCTCGCCTGATCTTCGTTAACAAGCTGGACCGCGTTGGCGCGGATTTCCTGCGTGTTGCCGATCAAGTGAAAAACGTTCTCGGGGCCAATCCGCTGATCATGACACTGCCTATCGGCCGTGAAGATGAGTTTACCGGCGTTGTCGACCTGCTGAGCAACAAAGCCTACGTGTGGGATGACTCTGGCCAGCCAGAAAACTATGAAGTGACCGACGTTCCTGCGGACATGGAAGAAGATGTTGCCATGTATCGCGAGCAGCTGATCGAAACAGCTGTAGAAATGGACGACGACCTGATGATGGCATACATGGAAGGCGAAGAGCCCTCTATTGATGACATCAAGCGTTGTATCCGTAAAGGTACGCTGGAACTGGCTTTCTTCCCCACCTACTGTGGTTCGGCCTTCAAGAACAAAGGTATGCAGCTGCTGCTGGACGCCGTTGTTGACTACCTGCCAAGCCCAACCGAGGTTAACCCGCAGCCGTTGACTGATGAAGAAGGTGAGCCTACTGGTGAGTACGCCATTGTTTCTGCCGATGAGCCACTGCGCGCGCTGGCATTTAAAATCATGGACGACCGTTTTGGCGCCCTGACCTTCGTGCGTATCTACTCCGGTAAGCTGAACAAAGGCGACACCATTCTTAACTCATTCACCGGTAAGACTGAGCGTATCGGTCGTATGTGTGAAATGCAGGCCGACGAGCGCAACGAGCTGAGCAGCGCTCAAGCGGGTGACATTATCGCTATCGTGGGCATGAAGAACGTACAGACTGGTCACACACTGTGTGATGTTGACCATCCATGTACACTGGAAGCGATGGTATTCCCAGAGCCTGTTATCTCTATCTCGGTAACTCCGAAAGATAAGGGTTCAACTGAGAAAATGGGTATCGCTATCGGCAAGATGGTTGCAGAAGACCCTTCATTCCGCGTTGAAACAGACGAAGATTCTGGTGAGACCATCCTTAAAGGTATGGGTGAGCTGCACCTCGACATCAAAGTCGACATCCTCAAGCGCACCTACGGTGTTGAACTGGAAGTGGGTCAGCCTCAGGTAGCCTACCGCGAGACCATCACTCAGAAGATCGAAGACAGCTACACTCACAAGAAGCAGTCTGGTGGTTCTGGTCAGTTTGGTAAGATCGACTACACCATGGAGCCTGGCGAGCCTAACTCTGGCTTCACCTTCAGCACCTCTGTTGTGGGTGGTAACGTACCTAAGGAATTCTTCCCAGCAATTGAGAAGGGCTTCAAGTCGATGATGGACAACGGCCCACTGGCTGGTTTCCCCGTGTTGGACGTTGCTATTAACGTTCATGACGGTGCCTACCACGCGGTTGACTCCTCGGCAGTGGCCTTCGAGATCGCTGCGAAAGGCGCTTTCCGTCAGTCTATGCCAAAAGCAGGCGCACAGTTGCTTGAGCCGGTAATGAAAGTTGACGTGTTCAGTCCTGAAGACAATGTCGGTGACGTAATCGGTGACCTTAACCGTCGTCGCGGTATGATTTCTGGTCAGGAAGCAGGTGTAACAGGTGTTCGCGTTAAAGCCGATGTGCCTCTGTCTGAAATGTTTGGCTACATCAGCACCCTGCGTACAATGACCTCAGGTCGTGGCCAATTCTCTATGGAGTTCTCGCATTACTCGGCTTGCCCGGCTAACGTAGCTGAAGAAGTTATTGCCAAAGAGAAAGAGAAAAAAGCAGCGAAATAACACCGCTGACTAGTTCTTTTCGAAAGCCCCTGCGGGAATCCGCCGGGGTTTTTTTTTACCTTTTGAAATTGTGTTGGGTCTTGACGCTGTTGTCTGGCGTGCCTGCGCGGGTAAAGGGTCCCAGCCCTATTAAATACGCAGCACAGGGTGCGTAAAACGTGTTAAATACTCACGAGCTTTGTCGACTACCGCGTTATCCGCGCTGGTAAAATTCCTCTTCCCTCAGGAGAGAGTGTTCATGTCTAAGCCCAAAGCGTCGAAAAACAAACGGCCACTATTAGCGGAACTGCGTAGCCAAGCGTTGCTGATGAATCAGCGGGCGGTGCAGGCTGCCGTGAATACTTATGACTGGGTATTGCGCCCAAAGCAATTGGTGAAGTCTGGGTTGACCGAGTATGAAACGGTTTACGCGGGGGATCTAATGAAGGTGCGTTACTACTCCCTCGACGATGAAGACGAGATCGAGTTGGAAGATGGCAGCCGGATGCCGGTGCGTCGCCGTCAGCACAGTGTTCCCCTGGTGTTGGTGCCGCCTTTGGGCGTCACCGTAGAGACATTTGACCTGCTGCCGCAACGCTCGTTAGTGAGATATCTGGCGGCGCGCGGTTTTAAAACCTACCTGATCGATTGGGGGGAGCCTCAGCGTCGCCATGCCCACCTGGGCTTGTTTGACTACGCGGACGAGATGTTTACTACCGCACTGGACGAAGTTCGAAAGCACTCGGGTAAAACGGATTTGTCGTTAATGGGTTGGTGCATGGGTGGGTTGTTGTCATTGATCCACCTTGGATTGCAGCAAGACCCCAGAATTCGAAACTTAATTACCGTTGCCAGTCCAATAAATTTGCGCGGTGGCGGAATCGTGGCGGGGGCCGCACAGGCCATCAATGCGCCAGCGCAAATCGTTCGGCGCTATTCTGATTTTCGCCTCGAAAACCTCGACCCCAGCAAGCTTCAATTGCCCGCCTGGGCGACGACAGTCATCTTTAAGCTCACCGACCCGATTGGAAGCGTCACAACCTATTGGGATTTGTTGATGCGCTCGTGGGACCGCGAGTTTGTGGTTGCGCACTCGACCACCGCAAATTATCTGAACAATATGCTTATGTATCCAGCAGGCATGCTGAGAGACTTTGCAATCAAGGTTGCTGTGGATAATGACTTGGCAAGTGGCCGCATTGTTGTTGGTGAGCGGGTGGCTGAACTGGGGAATATTCAAAGTTCGCTGCTCGCCTTCGCCGGTGCGGGAGATGTGTTAGTGAAGCCGCCCATCGCCGAAAAAATCATGGACGTAGTCGGTGTGGATGTGGGGAATCATGACAAAGCATTCCACATCGCCCCCGGAGGACACATGGGGGTAATCCTTGGAAAAAGTGCACTGGAAAGCGTATGGGCGCCTGCGGCTGACTGGCTGGTGTCGCGCTCCAAGCAGCGACCATATCAGGGCCCAGGCGGCGGGTGACTTGTCGGTCAATTTTCCCCTCTTACTCTTATTGCCCCCGCGAGGTGCGCGGTATCTAAAGTGCCATGCATGAATTTTTACAGTGATTTAGGCGAATAGGGTGCCCGAAGGTCATGGTGCGTTGTGTTTGCTGCAAGCTAAATTTGGAAATGGGCACAGAATGGGCACAGAGAGACTTTTACTCAGGCGACAAAAAAGGCGAATCTGCTAAGTGCATGATTCGCCTTTCTTTTTTTGGTAGCGGGGGCAGGATTCGAACCTACGACGGTTATGAGCCTCATCTTGTAAAAACATGAAAAATGTTCTCATTTTGCCTTATGCGGCATTAATCCTTATGATTAATGCAGTTTTGGTCCTTTTGGGTCACGGACATAAGGGCACTTTATGTCGGAAGAGGCGGTTGAGGATTGGCACAATTCCCCAGTTAATGAGCTGACCTTAAGGCTAGGGGAGCGGTTTGCGAGGCTTTGCCAGTGGTCTTATGACAATGACTTGTATGAAGAGCTCGAGATTATATACCTTCTTCTCGGGCTGACCCCAAGTATTGTTGGGATCGCAAACCTCGTCGAAGAATTTGATCATCCAGAATCCAGAGAGATACTTCAGGACTGGGGGGAGAATTATCAGGCGGATCGAATTAGGCGTTTTGCTTCTGCCTTTTCAGAATCAGTCGAAATGTCGAGAGACTATGCGGCGATTTCTCCTCGCGGAACAGTTGATCAAGTTCGCCGGCAGTTTCCTGAGTTAAAGAAACGGACGTTCCTACTCACGCTCTATACTTATCCTCTTTCTCCTAGTAAAGATCCTGCAACTTTCATTGAGCGGCGGCGCCTTCGCATGTGGCTAGCTGTTCAAGCTGCGATACGCGTTGTTAACGAAGATAACATTGCAGACAGTTCGATCAGTCGCGTTTCTCGCTTCTTGAATCTTGGCCATAGCTCCCCCCGTTGGCAGTTCGTTGACCAATTGCTGGGTTCAGCTAGGCGATTTCGCGCGAGCTCACCAGAGAGCTTTGAGCGTTTCACGGAGTCTTTGCGATTAGCAGCCGATCAGATTTACCCAGACTACCAAGACGACAAGGCAATCCCTCCGGTTCTCAATGCCATTCGTGCCATCACGATGGGGAAAAGTACGCCCTACCTGGATATCGAGTATAAGCCAAAGTTCTCAGGACATTTCAGTAAAAGGCGGCCTAGCCCTCTAATATCATTTGAAACAGATGATGGTGAATATGAGCTACTACCCGGACTGAATACCGCTGAAGAGCAGCTTGAGCCCACCTGGGTCGTCCCGACTGATCCTACGGACAGCTCGGAGCTGCAACAACTCAAAACCAATAGTTTTTTCATTCAGAGGATAGAGTCATCCCATTATTTACCCTGGAGTTATGATGGGGTGTTGCCCCCCGAATTGCCGCAGCTGGAAACATGGCTAGGTAACTCACTTGCTTCGACAGATAATAAAGTCGCGCTCGGAGCGGCGCTTATCTGGATGTCTTGCCGCCTAGGGCGAACACTCCATTTTGTCCAGTTGGTTGCGGTAAATAAAGAGTCTGGGGGTGAGTGGGCACTTACTCCCTGTTTTGAATTGGCTCACCGGCTGTCCCCTAGGCGTCAAAATTCCTGGCAACCCGGTGCAACCACTCAGCAACTGGTGAAGCCACGCTCGCAAGAAATTCGGGTCAGCCTTCCAGTAAATATTACAAAGGTGCTCAAAAAGGCGGCGGGATATGCTGACAGCCAAGTCACTCATTTAGCGCATTTGTGGCAATACCAAAGTGGAGAACCGTTGGAATCTTGGTTTAACGTTATTGCCCGGCAACACTTTCCGCGCATTACCTCAGCCAAATTGGCTCAAACCGCTGGGTTGAACGCTTTCCAGCGGACCGGGGATCACAATTTTAGTCGAGTGCTGACGTCTCACCCTAATAGTGGCCTGCCGGGTGCGTGCGGTTATGCAACATGGGATATCCAAACTTTGGAAAAAGGGATTTCCCTTTCGGCTCTCGCCGAGCCGGGCCTCCCGCCAAATCCCAATGTAATGGGTAGTCTCTTAGCGCCAATTGAAGTTGTTGTTGAAAATGAAATTGAAGAGGCGGGTCGGCGTCTAAAGCGAACGAAGGACGCCGGTGATTGGCTAGCCTTCCACAACCAATTTGCGCAGTATTGTGTCCTTGCGTTATACGCTGCGACTGGATGTCGCTATCTGCGAGACCCATTTGAGTCGGTCTTGCATTTTAACTGGCAATACCGCTTTGTTTACATTAACGACAAAGCTGACGAGGGGCTGCACGCTGGTCGACTGGTGCCATTGCCGGAAAGGGTAGTGCGGCTAACCCAAACCTATTTGAACTACCTGCGTAAATTAGCCAAAGCAATTAATCATCTCAGTCCTAATCTCGCAGATGACCTGTCGCTAGTGATAGAGGGGAAATCGGAGCGACTACCGCTCTTTTTCCAGCTTGACGGGGCTATGAAATGGCATTCGATGGGCGATACCGACCTTCCTGGGGGTGCCTTGTTAAACTGGGACTTCCCGCCAAATGTGTTTCGGCACCGCTTTGCACAGCTACTTTCGCAGACAGCCATTTCGACGGAGGTGATTGACGGTTGGTTGGGGCACGCTGAACGTGGCGTCTCCACATACAGTGACTATTCTCCTCGGTGTTGGCTGTCAGATGCCTCAACGTACCGCCGGGAACTGAATGAGGTGTATGAGAGACTTCCCTTCGATATGGATTCATTCGTTAATGTGCAGCCCGACTTCAGCCGGATTCGGCTATCTAGGTCTTCCTACAGCGAGCCGACGCGCTTTGGGGACGCTCTGCGTAAATGGAACAGAAGTCAAAACGCCAAGAATGCCATTCGTATTGCGAAGAACGATATCGCCTTGACGACGGATGCTCAGCCATTGGCCTCATTAACTGCCGAGGGCATGGAGAGGCTTGTTCAGCGCATGCTGTACCAGGAGGGCACGCTTCCCCATCCCTACGCGGGTCTTAGGTTGCGAGTGCTTATCAAAGAAGCTGAGAGGAGCGGCGGTGCGGCGCGGTTTGCCATTAAACGCCGTGTAGCGGCAGTGCGACCGGAGCGCGCTCTTATATCACCAAGCCTTCCTCGCAGTATGGATACATTGGACGCGATAAAAGCTTGGGCGACAAGTACACAGTCATCAACAATAAAAGCCAAGCTATCAAAGCGGAAAGCGCTAATCCTTGGTGCGGTGCTATTCTGCATTGAGAAACGAATTAGTTACCTACGCATGCTGTGTGATATCAGTTGCGGCAGGCACTACCGCATTATTCAGCACAAACGGATGTACTTCCTAGAATACAGTGAAATCCTTGATCCTGGGGATTTCGTCGCTACTATTCAGCGTCATGAAATCAGTTATAAGGTCGCTAGCTTTCTTTGCTACGGCCAAGGGATAAAATCCAATTTAAATCCTGATACGAATCCCAGTCCTGCTGAGCTAAATCCACTGGTTGAATTGCTTGATATCGATAATTGTAAGAATCCTAATCCACACTTAGTCGTTGTTCTGAGAAGACTGACGCGGGTTATTGAACAAACTAACTTGGTACTCTTTCCGGGTATGGTCGCCGGTGCGTTAAGTGAGCGCTCGCCGCCAACAAGTCTGCCAATCCAGGATTATTTGCGGATTAAGGAATCTGAAAAGCGAGTAGTGCCGATTGCAGTAAGAGAGGTTCGCACCGATGTTGATTATCGTCGCTTACGGCTCAATCAATGCCTGCTGTCAGAGGTGGATAAAAGCCTACTGCAGGAACAGGCAAAACAGCTATTTGACGGTATTCATCACCTCATACGTGACTATAAAAAGGCCACACACCGCGTGTCCGCCAAAGCCGTTGAGGCATTGTGTAAGTCCTATGAGGGCAAGGTCAGTACAACGGTCTTGATGCTGGGTCACTGGCTTGCCTTTTTAATGCGACGGGGTTACGGGCGAAAAATGGGCTCAAAGCCTTACGCGCTTAATACAATTGAGACCTATTTCAGTCGGCTCAATAAGGCCTTTTTAACACTTGCCTACGATGTGGACTTGATAGCCGCCGATGAGGGTGAGATCACGCAGTTCTATAACAACGTACTCGATTTTCATCGACGTAGAGGTAGTGATACTACTTACTCAGGTAAACGATTGAAGGAGTTCCACCAATGGGCAAGTGAATGTGGTGTTGATGACCCAGATTGGGCGGATATAGATATAGAGAATGAGGGCCGGCACGTACGTCCCGGAGTGCTTTGCGAGGCAGATTATCAGTCGTGTCTGACGGTACTTGAAGATGGATTGTGGGGACGTAACGAAGAACGCCTTTTCATGGGTTTTTTATTGTTACTCACATATCGCTTTGGCCTGCGCAGAAATGAGGCTTTAGGTCTTCGTAAAAAAGATTGGTGTCACTCAGAGGATTTTACTTGGGTATTGATTCGGAACAATACGTATAGAACGCTAAAAAGCACCTCGAGCCGGCGCGCCGTCCCATTACTATTTCCACTTTCTACATGCGAAAGATCCTTAATCGATAACATCATGACGCGCTACGATAGCCTGTCAGGTGTGAGCCACAGCATGCCAATATTCTGTGAAATACACAAAGAAAGTATAAAATTAACGTCGATGGCCGAGAAGCTACCCACTCAGGTAATCGAGCTGGCGCGTCAAGTGACTGGCAATACCACATTAGTGTTACACCACTGTCGCCATAGCTTTTATAACCGACTTGCGATTCCGCTGCTGGGCCTGGATACACCACTGACGCAGTTACTCGCGGGGGAGCTCAATAGGGAAGTCGTCAGGCGTATCGTACTCGGGGAGCAACATGCTACTACTCGTCGCTCAGGTATGGCCCTCGCTCGACTTGTTGGGCATAGCCTCCCTGCTATCGGACTAAAAAACTACAATCACTTACTTACCGATTGGGCTGATGCATTGACCCCGGTAAAAACTCAACGAGCAGGCTTGTTGGCCAATGCAGTTAGTACGAAGAGCTTCGGGATATATAAAGAAAAATCAGAACCTTGCGTTCGCCCAATAAGTTACCAGCCGATAAATATGCTATTGATATTAAAGACGATGCGGCTCGCCTCTCAGGGAATGGGCGTGATGAGGGCTGGGAGGCGTCTTAACCTGCATCCAGATGACTATCAAAAAATAGCGACATTGGTAGATGTAGCCAGTAAATTGATGCGGTTTAGAGAGCGAGGTAAAGGCACTCGATGGATTAATGGTGAGGAATATACAGGGACGGTACTTGATTTCATTACGGAGGCAGGGTGGAGCCGACTGATCGAGTGGGGTGGGGGCGTTGATGTCAGTGATGACAAGGGAGTGGCAAGTTCTCTGGATATAAATGATCTTCCTTTTTTAATTAGCCGGAATCGTCAGATTCTGATAAATTGTGCTGAGCAATGCTCACTTGTTATCGAGTTGTTTAAAAAATTAGCGCTAAATCATGCTGATTTCGCCGTGGTAGTAAAAAATGGTGACGAAAAAGTGGCTGAGTTACTAAGCAAAAATGGCTTCAGCGTGATATCTGAAGGGAGCTATGCGTCGCGTCAGTTAGATCCGTATCCTGTCGTCATTAGTGGGGTGGAACACAGATGCATGGAATACGGCGGCTTGTGTTTTGAGCGTCGAGCATCAGGTGTTGTGCGAAATAGCTACGAACTATCAGTCGCTTTACTGGCCTACGGAGCTTTGACGTCTATATTTAGCGCCTGACGTGTTAAAACAGCCCTAGAATAAGTCATAAGATGCATCTGTCAGGGTTAAATCAGTGAGATGATACTGCTTTTTATTCTTGGCAGTATCAACAGTTTGTACTCCTTTGAACTCAAGTAATTTTCCCTGCGAGATCGCGTCGTTAGTTTGTCGAATCATATCTATTCTCTTAATGATGAAATTGATGGGATTGTCAGTCGGAATATTGTTGTCGTCAAGTGGGGTAAGCGAAACGATATTCGAGTCGATCAAAAATCCGTTTGGTCTAGCCAAGCCTTTCATTATCATTGTCGTTTGTTCTGCTAGAAGAGGTTCGTCAAAATTACCCTGGAATACAATGCCGTTATCTGATTTTTCAGCTGGAAAGGAGACCGTAAAGGGATCTTTGATGCGTTTTCCTGCGCAAGATGAGCGATATCTAGATATCGCTAAGTCAAGAAGTTCACGATGGTCATCAGACAGGCTGTCGCTATAATCGGCGTCGATTTCCATCTGGGAAATGACGGATCGACAAAAGTACTTAGTCGCAGAAAGAATGGTGCTAAATATCGAATTTGATATTTTTCCACCATAAATTGAAATGACTGTCCCATGATCATGGTTGTCATCTCGCTTCAAAAATACTCTGTCCTTGCTTGCAATGCTCAGTAGGTCGTTGGTAAAAAATTCGACCACAAAGTCATTCAAAGATTTGATTAGCGAATCTGAAAACTTCTGTATTTCGCGGCTGATTAACTTCTTGCTATCAAATTCGATATAGTCATCTTCCACCTTGGATACGGCACCTTCGTGCGGCTGAATAATGCAAATATTCCGTGAATCGCCAAATTTGTATTCGCTATATTTACTCATAATGATAGATCCATAATAATTATTAGATTTATATAGATATAACGAAATATCGGCCAAAATCAATAAAAAACTTCATTTAAAACAATTATTTATGAATGGCAAGTATTTTGGTTTATGTCAGCTGAGCGGAGTTTGTGTCCGAATTGAGGGGGTAGCTTGTGTGGAGGAAGTCTCTAAAATTCAATTTTCGATCTAAGTGGTTACAGTAAATTACCAACCTCCGCCAAACACATGGTAGGCAAGATATTTGCGCACCTGCGATGCTTCACCGCATTGCACTAGTTGCCACGGCGATCTCTCTTCAAAAGCCCTTATTTCGACATGTATGTAGTCCGCGGGAGGAAGATTAGGGAACAACACTCGGACAAATTGGTGGATGACAATGATGTTGCTTAGATCATCACTGCTGATAGCACTGATAAAAGCAGCCGCTTTGAGGTCTGGTACACGCCATTGCTGAAGTATCTGGCTTGCCCACTTCTGGCCGGCTGGCCGAGGCATGGTGAGCATATCCTCGTCAGGCGCATCTCGCAGGGCATCAGGTGGTTCGATACCAAGCATTCTTAACTCGCCAAGTCGCATTATCTGTATTTGGCTGTCGGATTCATTAGTTTTTTTCATGTACCTATCCTTTGCAGTAAGTTGTGTCACCCCCTATTCTAGAGGCTTCTGCAAAGTGCGGTAGTGGGCGCCGCAGCGCTACGACGTATTCTGGCCTAGTTGATTGATCCGTAGGAATCTTTAGAAAAAAGCAAGTCTCGCCACGCTCTGGTGTAGTACCGGTTCAGCTCCACGAATGTCAGACTAGCAATGAGTACAATTGCAGCGTTGAACAGAACGAAACCCATTGAGATCATGTATGCCACCGTTTTGCTGATGGTGTGAGTGATAGGTGAGTCAGCGCGATGATTTGAGCGTGTTTCGCAACTGTTCTCACACCTTTGGCTGTGTACCAAGAAAGACTGGCATCACGGCTTCTTCTGAGCCCGCCTCTTTTGGATATAGGCAGCTAGTCGCTCTGCGTTTAGGTAAAATATGAGTGGTACGCTAATTGCCGCGACTACCAATAGCAGCGCTAACAGCAGTGCAGTCAATTCGCCCATCGTCTTTCCTCCCTGAATTGATAGTCTACGCGCGCTCCTGCATTGGCGTGGTGTTAATGGCATCCCCAAGTCTTTCCTTGAGGCAGTGTTGGCAGAGGTCGCAGGTGATTTTGACGCCGTCTCCAAATATAGGGTAAGCGGATTAAATGGTTGATCTTACCTTTGCATGAGAGTGAGACAGACCGGCATCTCATCGGATTATCTGGTTGATGCTTCACCTACTGCTGGTGCATGTTTCCTTCGCTAATTCCAGCAAGAACCCCACACGCCTCAACTTCCCGGTCATCGTTGCAACTCGCTCTCAGTGAAACGAGTTGTTTCTCAAGCGCTTGCAGAGCGGTTATCTGCGACCGCACATGAGAGATGTGATCATCGAGCAAGGCGTTGACGGCGGTACAAGGCTGATGAGGGTCGTCCTGATAGCTCTGTAGTTCGTGAATCTCAGCCAGTGACAGGCCCAGGATTCTGCAGCGACGGATGAAGGCCAGCCCCTCACCATGCTTCTCGGTATAGACACGGTAACCGTTGTCCTGCCGATCAGGCGGCGGCAACAAGCCCTGCTGTTCATAGAAGCGGATCGTCTGTGTTTCGACCCCTACCAACTGCGCCAACTGACCAATGCGCATCAGCCTCCTCCCCAACGGATTCTTTACTCTATTGACCTTATAGTAGCTTTATAGTTTTAAATGGTACCACAACATTGTTCAAGTGGAGTCGTATCATGAGCAAATCCTGTGGTGGCGCCTGTGGCGGTGATGCAACGTCCGCAGCGGATACCGATATACAGGCCTCCTCCGAGGCGCCAGGGAGATGGGTCAGTGTTTATGCCGTGCCGAAGATGGACTGTCCATCAGAAGAACGAATGATTCGCCTAGCCCTGAACGGCTTTGAGGAGATTCGGGCGCTGTCCTTCGACTTGTCGAACCGCCGGCTGAAGGTCGTGCATGACGGCGAGGTCGAGCCCGTCACCTCGAAACTGAAGACCTTGGGGCTAGGCGCCTCGCTTCAGGAAACCGTCGCTGCAAATCCGGAGACCATCAAGGCCGCCGAGTTTTCGGCAGCTTCTGCTAAGCAAGAATCCGGGACCCTGCGCTGGTTGCTCGGCATCAATGCACTTCTGTTCGTGGTGGAAATGACTGCCGGTCTGATCGCCCAGTCCACCGGCCTGATTGGAGAATCCCTGGACAATTTTGCCGATGCGGCGGTGTACGGGCTTGCCCTTTATGCGGTTGGACATAGCGTGAAAATGCAGGTACGTGCCGCGCATCTTGCTGGTGTACTGCAACTGATCTTGGCTGTGGGCGTGCTCGTAGAGGTGGTGAGACGCTTTGTATTCGGTAGTGAGCCTGAATCGCTGGTGATGATGGCTATCGCATTCGTCGCATTGATTGCCAATACCAGTTGTCTGCTGCTCATATCCAAACATCGGGAAGGCGGGGCGCACATGAAGGCAAGCTGGATATTCTCGGCCAACGACGTGGTGATCAACCTGGGGGTCATCACCGCCGGCGCCCTGGTCGCGTGGACCGGTTCCAATTATCCGGATCTGATTATCGGCACCATCGCGGGGGGCATTGTACTTAACGGTGCCAGACGCATTTTGGCGTTGAAGGGTTAAATAATGCTCATTATTGGCAAAAAGCTCTCGCCGTATGCCCTATTGTCCATATCGGGCCTGCTGGCAGCGTCTGATCAGGCTGTAAAGTGGCTGGTGCAGCAATCAATGGCCTATGGCGAGTATGTTTCGGTGACCCCGTTCTTTAACTGGGTGCACCTATGGAACACCGGTGCCGCATTCAGTCTTTTTGCGAATGGTGGAGGCTGGCAGCGCTACTTTTTTAGGGTATCCGGATTATCTGGTTGGTATGCGAGAGAGAAAGGTGGCCGACAAACTCAACCCACAACGGATTAGCTGGTTGATGGCTCGCTCAGTACGCTCACTTGCTAGGTTCTGTCTGAAAAGTTGGCACGCAAGCAACGATCTATGCAGGCCAGGCATACCATCGCTTTGAAGCTGCTGGCCAACTTGTCGTAGCGGGTGCAGACGCGGCGCAATTCTTTGATCCAGCCGAAACAGCGCTCGATGATGTTTCGCTCTCGATAGCGAGACTTATCGAAGACTCGTGGGGCGCCAGGGCGCGGCTTTCGCTTCATCTTGCGCCGGGCGATGATCGGCTTCATGCGGTGCCGGTCGCAGTAGCGGCGAAGCGGGTCGCTATCGTAGCCCTTGTCCGCCACGATGTAGCGACAGCGCTTACGTGGCCTGCCTCTGGTTCCAGGCAGGTGAACGTGTTCCATGGCCGGAATGAAGTGCCGTGTATCCGAATCCTGCCCGGGTGAGAGCGTGAAGGCCAGCGGCCATCCATGCCGATCGCAGATCATGTGGATCTTGGTTGTCAGACCGCCACGGCTACGGCCCAACGCATGGTCTACGGGTTCTTGGTGTCCCCCTTTTTGCCGCCTCCAGAGGCGGCACGGGTGGCGCGGATCGACGTCGAATCGATCATCCAGGTGTCCAGGTCCATCAAGCCATTTTCTCGCAAGCAGAGCTGGAGACGCGCCAGGATGGCCTCGAAGGTGCCATCGTCGCGCCACTGACGGAAGCGGTCATAGACCGTCTTCCAAGGACCGTAACGCTCCGGGAGGTCACGCCACTTGGCGCCTGAGCAGAGTATCCAAAAGATACCGTTCAGCACCTGGCGGTCATCGCGGCGGGGGCGCCCTGTTCTCTGGGGTGGCGACACGATGTCTTCTATGAGGGCCCAGCCGTTGTCGGAGATCTCGTAGCGTCCTGCCATGGGTCACCTATGCTGCTGAGGCATAGGTGACATTAGCAAATTCGAGTTTTCGAACAAAGCCTAGAGAGCAGATACTTCACCAAACAGGCGATGCCCAGGACCAGCAGCAATAGTAGGGCAATTCCGATCACTGGCATTATCCAGCCCATCGCCCCCATCATCCCGCAATCGGGTAGTGTCGTGTTCATCGTGACAGAGCTCCCTGTGGTGTCCATGCCCAAAACCCGTGGTGCCGCCGCCCAGTGGCACCACGGTCGCGCTCATATCGTTCACCCGGCACAGCAGGACAACTGCGTCACATCCTTGGTGAAAGTCTGGGCACAGAGCTTGAGCCCTTCCACCATGGTCAGGTAGGGAAATAGCTCATTGGCGATGTCGTGTACGGTCATGCGTGCGCGTAGCGCCATCACCGCCGTCTGGATCAGCTCACCGGCTTCCCCCGCCACCGCCTGCACCCCCAGCAACCGGCCCGAGTCGCGTTCGGCCACCAGCTTGATGAAACCACCGGTGTCGAAATTCACCAGCGCACGCGGCACGTTTTCCAGGTCCAGCTCGCGGGTATCGACGCTGAAGCCTTGCTCGATGGCCTCGGCTTCCGTCAGGCCGACGGTGGCCACCTGGGGGTCGGTGAAGATCACCGCCGGCATGGCGCTCAGGTCCAGGGTGGCTTCGCCCCCGGTCATGTTGACGGCAGCCCGGCTGCCCCCGGCGGCGGCGACATAGACGAACTCCGGCTGATCGGTGCAGTCACCGGCGGCATAGAGCCCCGGCACCGTGGTGTGCAGATGCTCATCGACCAGAATCGCCCCACGTGCGGTTTCCACGCCGAGGCTCGCCAGGTTCAGGGCCTCGGTATTGGGTGTCCGTCCGGTGGCCACCAGCAGTTGATCCGCCCGCAAGGTGCCGGCGTTGGTGTCGACAATGAATTCATTGTCGGTGTAGTCCACGCGGCTCGCCTGGGTCTGCTTGAGGACCTCGATGCTCTCGCGGCGAAACGCCGCCTCCACCGCATCCCCTACCGCCGGGTCTTCCTGGGAGAGCAGGCGGCTGCGGGCCAGCACCGTGACCCGGCTGCCCAGCCGGGCGAAGGCCTGGGCCAGTTCCAGGGCCACCACCGAGGCGCCGATCACAATCAGCCGCTCGGGAAGGGTGTCCAGGGCCAGCGCACTGGTAGAGGTCAGGTAGGGGGTGTCGGCAAGACCCGGGATCGGCGGTACTGCCGGTCGGGCGCCAGTACCGATTAAGGCGCGGTCGAAGTGGACGACCTGCTCGCCGCCCTCGTTCAGCTTGACCATCAGGCTATGGGCATCGATAAACCGGGCCTCGCCGTGCAGGACCGTGATGGCCGGGTGGTCGCGCAGAATCCCCTCGTACTTGGCGTCACGCAGTTCCTCGACACGTCGCTGCTGCTGCTCGAGCAGCTTGGCCCGATCCACCACCGGCGCCTGGGCGCTCAGGCCTGCATCGAAGGGACTTTCCGTACGCAAGTGGGCAATATGGGCCGCGCGAATCATGATCTTCGAAGGCACACAGCCTGTATTGACACAGGTACCGCCGACGGTGCCGCGTTCGATCAGGGTGATCCGGGCGCCGCGCTCGGCGGCTTTCAGGGCCGCCGCCATGGCGGCGCCGCCGCTGCCGATCACCGCGATGTGCGGGGCGTCTTCATCACGGCCCTTGGACACCGATGCGCCTGCCGGGGAAGTGGGCCCACTGTTGGCCAGTCGAGCTTGGTAGCCAAGTCGGGTCACGGCAAACGTCAACGCCGAGGCCGGTGTCTCCGGATCAACGGCTACCGATGCCGTCCCCTGAGGATAGGATACCTCCACCGACTGCACGCCGGGCAGCTTCTCCAGGGCTTCCCTGACATGATCCGCACAGCGGTCACAGGTCATGCCACTCACGTTGAGTTCAATCATCACGTTTCTCCGAGTCTTCATTAGTAAAGCCGGCATCCTGCTTCCGCTTGTGGTATCGCGCGTAGAGAGGTAAGCCGATGGCCAGGGCGGCAAACAGCAGGTAATCGAGATAGCCTGCCAACGCGGCCAGGCCCGCCGTACCGAATAGCACCAGGGCGATTGGCGCGGCGCAACACAGCACCATCAACCCGGTGCCAAGCACGACGCTTAAAAATTTCTGCGAATCTTTCACGCTTATTCCTTCACCGTGGCGGGCAAGCTCGTAAACAACTCACCCGATGACCGCGATGTGCAGCTGCTTGATGTCACTCAGGGGGCGTATTCCTTGATTTGATAGAGCCGTTGTCACAACAGGCGTCGAACTGCTTCTTACGCCAAATCGCATAAATGGTCAGGCCGATGAAGAAGGCCAGGGCCGGCAATAACACAACGTCGAGATAGCCCGTCAGCCCCGCCAGGCCCACCGTGCCAAGCAGGATCACCAGGATCGGCGTAAAGCAGCACAATGCCACCAGGACGGTGCCGATCACGCTCACGCGCAGCAGGGGCTTGGGATTCTTCATGATCACTCTCGATCCGCTTGCGAGGATGTCGGGGTTGATGGATACCCAGCGTTGATGGTGGCCTCGGTCAATGCCTCCACCGACGTTCGGGCGTCGTCAAAGGTGACCACGGCCTCGAGATCCGCGTAGCTCACGTCGACTTGCGAGACGCCGTCCACCTTGTTGAGGGCGGCCTTGACGGTGATCGGGCAGGCGGCACAGGTCATGCCCGGCACCGACAGCGTCACGGTCTGCAGGGCCGCTAAGGCGGGCGTGCTGAGCAGGGCGAGTAGCGCGATGAAGGCGAAACGAGCTTTCATGGTAGATCTCCTTTTAATAGAACAGGGGCAAGATGTAGGGGAATACCAGGGCGATTAGCACCAGCAGCGATACGAGCCAGAAGATCGCCTTGTAGCCCGTCCTGACCCGTGGCACGGCACACACCTCTCCCGGCTGGCACTTTTCCACTGGCCGAAAGACGCGACGCCAGGCGAAGAACATCGCCACCAGCGCGACGCCGATAAAGAGCGGGCGATAGGGCTCCAACGCCGCCAGATTGCTGATCCAGGCGCCGGAAACGCCCAGCGTGATCAGCACCAGCGGGCCGAGGCAACACGCCGAGGCCAGGAGGGCCGCGACTCCTCCGGCGGCCAGGGGCCCTCGCCCCGTTTTAGATGTCCGCATTGACGATTCTCCTTTCGGGATGGGGGGAGCTACGATAAGGTTACTTCCGTAGCTTGGTACGGAGTCAAGCATCATGAAGAGACATGCAGATAAAGTGGCGGACACCATGACCATTGGCGGCCTGGCCAAGGCGGCCGGCGTCAATGTCGAGACAATCCGCTATTACCAGCGACGAGGGCTATTATCGGAGCCCGAACGCCCTCCCGGAGGTATTCGACGCTATAGTGCCGCCGATATCGACAGGTTGACGTTCGTGAAAACGGCGCAGCAGCTGGGCTTTAGTCTGGATGAGATCAGTGACCTACTTCGGCTGGAAGATGGCGCCCACTGTCAAGAAGCCAGTGCTCTCGCAGAGCACAAGTTAGGGGACGTTCGCGAGAAGATCGACAGGCTTGAAAGAATTGAGAAGGTGCTGAGCGAAATGGTCGACAGATGCCATGCACAACAAGGCAATATCACTTGCCCGCTAATTGCGTCATTGCATGAAGGGCTCAGAGAAGCAGAAGACCCAAGGGAGTAACTCACCTTCAGTTCGTTGAAAACAACGCGGTCAAAGAGTCGCGATCATCTATGGACCATGTCGACAAGGAAAGTTTGCATGACTAGCTTGCCTGACAACATCCTTCACCTTCCCGAGTACCACGTCCTAGGCACCAAGATGGAAGAGCATGATCTCCACTACCAGGTCGAAGCTCCTGAGCCTCTAGCTTGCGAGGAATGCGGCGTTGAGAGTGAGTTTGTCAGGTTCGGCAAGCGCGATGTGGCCTATCGCGACCTACCCATCCACGGCAAGCGGGTCACTCTCTGGGTGGTCCGCCGCCGATACACCTGCCGGGCCTGCAAGACAACATTCAGGCCCCAGCTACCGGAGATGGTGGACGGATTCCGTATGACACTGCGGCTGCATGAGTACGTGGAGAAGGAATCCTTCAACCACCCCTACACCTTTGTGGCGGCACAGACCGGCCTGGACGAGAAGACGGTGCGCGACATCTTCAACGCCCGCGCCGAGTTCCTGGGGCGCTGGCACCGCTTCGAGACGCCCCGCATCCTGGGCATTGACGAGCTATACCTGAACAAGCGCTACCGCTGCATTCTGACCAACATTGAGGAGCGAACCCTGCTCGACCTGCTGGCCACCCGCCGCCAGGACGTGGTGACCAACTACCTGATGAAGCTGAAAGACCGGCAGAAGGTCGAGATCGTCAGCATGGACATGTGGAACCCCTACCGGGCAGCGGTCAAGGCTGTGCTGCCCCAGGCCCGTATCGTGGTCGATAAGTTCCATGTGGTGCGCATGGCCAACGATGCCCTAGAGAGAGTGCGCAAGGGCCTCAGAAAGGAGCTGAAACCGTCCCAGAGCCGGACTCTCAAGGGAGACCGGAAAATCCTGCTGAAACGCGCTCACGAAGTCTCAGACCGGGAGCGCCTCATCATGGAGACCTGGACAGGCGCGTTCCCGCAACTGCTGGCCGCCTACGAGCACAAGGAGCGCTTCTACGGCATCTGGGACGCCACCACACGGCTCCAGGCAGAAGCCGCCCTGGACGAGTGGATAGCCACCATCCCGAAGGGCCAAAAGGAAGTCTGGAGCGATCTGGTCAGGGCAGTGGGAAACTGGCGCGAAGAGACCATGACCTACTTCGAGACGGACATGCCCGTCACCAACGCTTACACGGAGTCCATCAACCGACTGGCCAAGGACAAGAACCGTGAAGGGCGCGGTTACTCCTTCGAGGTGATGCGGGCACGAATGCTCTACACCACGAAGCACAAGAAGAAGGCACCGACTGCGAAGGTCTCTCCTTTCTACAAGAAAACCATCGGTTACGGACTGCCGGACTTCGCAGAGGAACTCAACTACGGAGTCGATCTATCAACCATCTGAGGGTGGTATCAGATTGATGGGGTGAAGGTGCCCCATCAACCATTAAATCCGTATACCCCGAAAAAGTAGCACTTTCAATATTTGGAAATGATCAGGGCTACTGTACACGTGTGGCGCAGCTTATAGCGGATGAGCTAGGAGAAAAGGTAGATGTTAGATTTTTTGATAGCGAGAGCGATGGTTGCTGGTGTCACCCGTAACACTGATTCTTAGTCACCAAATCAAAATTCCTGGGCGTACTTAACGATTATTCGAGGCCAGATGCAGCCGGTCATTCGGAAGATCAAGGCAGCGCAATATGAGCTTGATATTGATGCAATCAGACAAGTACTGATGCACCTGTATTTGGCAGGGCTAATTGATAAGGACGCACGTAATAGCTATAAACTGCCCAGTGCGGAATAGACTGATGAGGCTGAAGGGTGATCAAAATGTGATCGGTGTATATTTGGAATAAATCATATAAAAACAGTTGGTTAAGACTGTTTTTGAGGTCAGGTGCCTTGTGATAGGGAGGGGCAAGTCCTTGCGGAACGAAAATAATTGAACTAGTCTAGCCGCGATGTGTTCTACGTAAGCTGAAGCTAAATTGACCCACTACTTGCAATAAACCGAATCATGCGAACAGCAAAATACAGACAGTTGATCGTTGCGCTACTGATGATGGCATTCATCGGTCAGGTCGTTGCGTCTACGAGCATGTCTTGCCAAAGCCTGTCTGCCCCTTTGCAAGCTCAGGAGCAGATGATGGATTCGGGTATGATGGATCACTCTCAGCATATGAGCTCAAATGTACTTTCGTTAGATGGTGCGGTTACGGCCGACTGCTGTCCTGACTGCGATTGCAGCTTGGGTGGGTGTTCCTCTGTGGCATTGCCTGCCTACCAGTCCACTTTTTCTTCTAGTCTGAACTCGGCAACTGGTCACTATGACGAGTCGACGGATTCTCAGTTAGTTGTTTCTCTCTTTCGTCCCCCTATTACCCGCTAAAACAGGGTAAGTGCGCCTGAAATTCGGCGTTTCTTGCTCGATAGTTGTTGGCGGGAGTCACCAAACTCCCAAATATAAAGCCTGAAAAGGCCTTGTACTCTGTGGGAGTTACCATGAAATGGGTTGTTAGAAGTTTGGGGTGGTTTGCCACCACCATGCTGTTGTTTGTGAGTGTTGTTGCGTGTTCTGATCAGGAAAATTCAACCACTGCATCAAATTCAATTTCCAACGAAACAGTCTCGCTGGATGTCTATAAAAGTCGAACGTGCGGTTGCTGCAAAAAATGGGTTTCACATATCGAGGATTTCGGCTTTGAATCCGAAGTGCATCACCCGGCGAATTTGAACAAGATAAAATCTGATAAAGGCATAGACCCACGTTATCAGTCCTGCCATACCGCTGTCTCAAGTGATGGTTATGTATTTGAAGGCCATATCCCTGGCCATATCATCCAACAGTTTCTTGCTGATCCTCCTAAAGATGCCATTGGTTTGGCTGTGCCTGGTATGCCTGTGGGTAGCCCTGGTATGGAGGTGGGTGATCGCTTCGACCCCTACGACGTATTGCTATTAAGCAAGGATGGTGGCCACACAGTTTATGAACATGTCAATGGAAAGCGTTAGCTGGCATTTGATTTTGAGAGGTATGAAATGAAAAACAGTTTGCAAGACGAGACACTGTTGGAGTCGCCTTTAATGTCTCGCCGACGTTTTGTGACAGGCGTTGCAGCGGGTGGCGCCCTTTTGGGTTTAGGGCTTACATCGGGATTGTCAATCGCCTCGCCTTCAAACCGTCTGGGGCCAACGATACTAAGAGGAAATGAGTTTGATCTGAACATAGGCTATCAGCCGGTTAATTTCACTGGTAAGAGTCGTATGGCGACAGCTATCAATGGTTCAGTGCCAGCGCCAGTTTTGCGTTGGCGCGAGGGTGATCGAGTGACGCTACGGGTTAAGAATAACCTTGCTGAAGATAGTTCTATTCATTGGCATGGCATTATCTTACCAACGGACATGGATGGCGTGCCTGGCCTTAGCTTTAACGGCATAAAGCCGGGTGAAACTTTTGAGTACCAGTTCGATATTAATCAAAGTGGTACCTATTGGTACCACAGTCATTCGGGCTTTCAGGAGCCGACAGGGATGTACGGAGCAATCATTATTGATCCCAAGGACCCCGATCCCGTTAGCTATGATCGTGATTATGTGGTCATGTTGTCGGATTGGTCTGATGAAGACCCACAGGCGATTTACGCCAAGTTAAAAAAACTCAGTCATTACTACAATTTTCGTGAACGCACAGTTGGTGATCTCTGGCGGGATATTAAGGATAAAGGTGTCGCGCAAACATGGAATGAGCGATCCATGTGGAATCAAATGCGCATGAGTGAGACCGATATATCCGACGTTACGGGTTATACCTATACCTATCTAATGAACGGTGTTACCCCTGATGAGGGCTGGGTCGGCCTGTTCAAACGCGGTGAAAAGGTACGTTTACGATTTATCAATGGCTCGTCAATGACCATTTTTGACGTGCGTATTCCTGGTTTAAAAATGACAGTAGTGGCCGCTGATGGTCAGAATATTGAGCCGGTGACGATTGACGAATTTCGAATCGGTGTTGCCGAGACCTACGATGTTGTTGTCGAGCCCAGTAATGACAGCGCGTATACCGTTTTTGCACAAAGCATTGACCGTACAGGTTATACCCGTGGCACATTAACACCGGATATCGGGCTGACCCCATCGGTACCCCCAATGGATGATGCACCAACATTAGGGCACCGTGATATGGGCATGGGTATGGATCACAGCATGCACGGTATGACTGGTATGACTGGTATGGCGGGAACAGTTGCTATGGATCACAGCGCGCACGACATGAGCGAAATGTCGGATATGGATCATAGTCAACATCAGATGAACGGTATGAAGACCATGGAGCACAAAAACCATGGGGAATCGTTAGGAAAGGCTGGCTTTGGCAGTACTCGTGAAATAACGCATGTTGCGAGTGAAACAGGGCCGCATGTTGATATGCGCGCCGAGAGCCCTCAAAGCGGCTTGCACGACCCAGGCATCGGCCTGCGGAATCACCAGCAGCTTTATGGGCGGCGGGTGCTGACTTATGGCGACATTAAAAATCTATATCCAACATCTGATCCACGTGAACCCAGTCGTGAAATAGAACTCCACCTAACCGGGAATATGGGGCGCTATATGTGGTCGATGAACGGTATCAAGTTCACCGATGCCGAGCCATTGCAGCTGAAATATGGCGAGCGCGTCCGAATCACACTGGTAAACGACACCATGATGAGCCATCCCATGCATCTACATGGCATGTGGAGTGAGCTGGAAACTGGTGATCCGAAGTCTATTCCTCGCAAGCATACGGTGATCGTTCAGCCGGGATCAAAAATTAGCTATTTAGTCACTGCTGACGCCATTGGACGTTGGGCTTTCCACTGTCATTTGGTGTATCACATGCCCGGTATGTTCCGCGAAGTCCGAGTGAGCTAAGGAGAATCAATCGATGAAGTTATTTAATAGGCGACCACCAAACTCACTCTTGTTTAACAGGAAATTCTGCTCATCCACACTTATCGTATCTTTGTTGCTGGGTTCTGCAAACCATGTGTTAGCGGGCGCTAAGGATGATCCACTGTTAACTAAGGTGTTAATTGATCAATTTGAAGTACGCGACGCGGATGATGGCGATCCGTGGGTTTTGGATGGACAAGGCTGGATTGGAAAGGATTTGCAAAAACTATGGTTCAAGACAGAAGTAGAACGAAACGATGGAGAAACCGAAGAGGCTGAATTACAGGCACTCTATAGTCGGGCAATTGCGCCGTTTTGGGATGTACAGGTGGGGTTTCGACAGGACTTTCAGCCCACTCCGAATCGGAGCTGGGCGGTCATTGGTCTTCAAGGTCTTGCCCCCTATTTTTTTGAAATCGATACAGCATTGTTTGTCGGAGAAAGTGGGCGTACTGCATTACGACTGGAGGCCGAGTATGAACTGTTGTTTACCCAGCGACTGATTTTGACGCCCGAGATCGAAGTCAATTTATATGGGCAAAACGATGAAGATCTCGGCATAGGTTCCGGTCTTTCTGATGTTGAGGCTGGATTAAGGTTGCGTTACGAAATTCGGCGAGAGTTCGCCCCGTACATAGGTGTTAACTGGAACAAAAGTTTTGGTAATACCGCTGACTTTGCGCGTGCCGAAGGAGGGGACACCGATGATCTCCAATGGGTGATAGGCGTGCGGGCATGGTTTTAACGCCTATACCACTTTAATTAACTAAATATACTCTAAATCAATATGAGGATTTACCAATGAAGAATATACAAGTCACTTTTTGCTTTTTGTTAGTCAGCTTATTTTCAATCGCATCTGTTCATGCTCACGACCCGTCTGAGCATGCGGCTAAGATGGAAAAGCCAAAATGTGAAGCCATGAAAAATATGGATCACTCTAAATTGGATACCAAAGATCCAATTATGATGGCAATGATGAAAAAGTGTATGAGTGAAGAATCTGCTGAAAACCATCATGGTGGTGATACTGAAAGAAATACAACCGATGACAGCGATGCTAACAAAGAGGATCAACATAATGATGGTCATAATCACTAGCCTGAACTATTGAGATGTGGCGTGTTGTAATCAGGCTTGCCGCAGCCAATTTTGACAAGCGCGACCACTGATGTCGCCAGGGATATAAAAATGAAAACAGTGAAATACCTCATTCTTATTGTCATCGGTGTATTCGCAGGTGGAGCAATTTATGTGTATTCCGGTGCTTATCCAATGGGAGCCGATGTGCCCCACAATAAGTTGACTTATTGGCTCTTGGAGACGGTGCGCGAACAATCAATCAATAGGGCAGCACAAAACATAAGTGTTCCTTCGTTAGATGATCCCGAGTTGCTTCTCGCAGGAGGGCCGGACTATAACGACATGTGTGTCGCTTGCCATCTAAAACCCGGAAAAATGCAGAGTGATATGAGTATAGGCTTGTATCCCGCACCGCCTAATCTCAGTAAAAAAGAAGATGAGCATGGGCACGATCATGCTGATTCCGAGCAAAGCGCTCGACGTCAATTCTGGATTATTAAGCACGGAATTAAGGCGTCCGGTATGCCGGCTTGGGGGCCGACACATGACGATCAGCGCATTTGGGCAATGGTCGCGTTTTTGCAAAAATTGCCCGACTTAACCCCAGAGCAATATCAAATCCTTACAGCACGAGACGAAACCAATGGTTCGTCAAATCACTAATCAAAGCGAGAGAACAATGAAAACAATTTTTCCTGCAATAGCTGTACTATTTTTATCCATGACAGCTAGTGCGCACAACGGTGAAGATCCAGCCGCAGAAGTAGTAAAAAAGCGATCCTATGTACTCCAGTATCAGAAGGAATACCCAGCTGCGACAAGTCAAGAAGAGCTAATTCGTAACATCAAGAAGCAAGTGTCTACGCTACAAAGTACAATTTTATTACTGAGAAATTCGCTGGTTAAAGAGAATCGGTCAGTTCGTTCTGATTTAAGTAAGTATGATTTAGACTATTTGGCGGCAATAAAGAACAGTCTGAAAGACATGAAAAAGTTACTTAAGCAACTAGAGGCAGCGGTAGACAGTTGATCCACTATATTCCATGGCCACTAGCTGCTCGCATTCATTCTGCCGTTATTGCAGGAGTGACTCCTAGGATTAAAACCTAAGTGTGTATCGCTTGATTTAAGTCAAAACTTGCAGCCTACACTGGGTATATGCTGCAATTGCTCAATATAAGGGAAAGTTTATGTTTCGTTCGATAGGCATGGTGTTGGTTATTTGGGGGTTGATTGCTCAGCCACTAATGGCTGCTATGCCTGCACCAATGACGGACGATAGCTCCCATTCCCTTATCATGGTGGATCCTAGTATAGCGGCCTCTGCCATGGCGCATCATGGGAATCAAGAAGAACCATCGAAAGCTCCTTGCCACGAAAATACCACTGACACTGCTTCCTCCGAATCCTGCGACAATTGCGATATCGATTGCATGAATGGAATATGCGCCTCGTCCTGTGTGATCAGTGGGGCAGCTGCATTCCAGAAATCATCAATTAATCTCGATCTGTTTAGCAGTACCCTAGGGGCTGCTTCCTCTGGAGCACGTGCCTACGGGCTCCCTTCTCGTATTTTCCATCCTCCAAAACACACCTGATTTTCCGATAGGCGTCACTGCGCCTGTTATTTCGGAATTCCTAAACATTGACCTATTGACCTAGGTGTTACACCCAGGTTGTACGATCAATTCCTTGACCGGGTGCGCCTAATTTCAGCACTCGGAAAGTAACTGGAAAGTATTTGCGATACCGCTAGTTGGTTGCGCATACACATCAAGATGAAGGGTGTTATGAAAACGGTAACTGAAATTGCCAGACGATTTAATGTGAGTGCCGACACGATCCGGCATTACACAAAGCTGGGTTTACTCTCCCCGGAAAGGGATACAGTCAATGGCTATCGACGCTACGGAATAGAGCAAGAAAGACGCTTGCGCTTTCTGTTGTCGGCCAAAAGACTGGGTTTTAGCTTGAAGGATATTCGAGAAATCCTTGATATGGCGGCGTCCGGCGATACCCCTTGTCCAATAGTCCGAAAACTGATTGACCAGCGATTAGAGTCCATACGCGAAGAGATGCGCGATGCGCAGAAATTGATGGCGCGTATGGAGTCGGCTTCCAGTGAGTGGCGTGATTTGCCTGATCGTGTTCCATCAGGGGAGAGTATTTGTCACCTAATCGAAACCTGGGATAGCGCCAACAGTTTTGGCGATCATGTTATCTCCACAGCGGACTAGAGCGATGCAATCGAACAATAGTGAAGCGTTAGATAAAGGCCAGGTGAATAGCTCACGAGACATCAAATATCTCCGTATACACGGTGCCTCATGTGCTAGCTGCGTGAGCAAGATTGAAAGCGCGCTACAAGAGGTTGAAGGTGTAAAAGAGGCGGCAATGAACCTGGCGCAAAGCACGGTTTCTGTTGCTGGAGGTGCCTCTGTCGAAGCACTGATCAATGCCATTGAGGCTGCAGGTTATGACGCGGAAGGCATTACCGACAGTTCCGATCAGAGTGTGCTCGATGAAAAGGAAAAAGCTGACGAGGCCTATTACAAACGTTTGATGCGAGAGATGTGGATTGCGCTGTCTCTTGGTATGCCTTTGATGATCTACAGTCTGGTTATAGGTGAGATGACGGTCACAACAGCGATGGAACAAGGGGTGTGGTTGGCTGTCGGCCTGTTGACATTTGGCGTGATGTTTTTCGCGGGCAAGCATTTCTACATCGGTGCCTGGAAGTCTTTTGCCAATCACAGCGCCAACATGGATACCTTGATTGCTTTGGGTACAGGCACCGCATGGATCTACTCCATGTTTGTCGTGTTCTTTCCCTCATTGGTGCCGGAAATGGCGCGGCACGTTTATTTTGAAGCGACAGCCATGATTATCGGCTTGATCAACCTTGGCCTAGCGCTGGAAATTAAAGCGCGTGGTAGGACATCGGAAGCAATAAAGCGCTTAATTGGATTGCAGCCAAAAACGGCTAGGGTTGTGCGCAATGGTGAAGAGGTGGACATTGCCATCGAACGGGTGCAACTCGGTGATCACGTTAGAGTGCGCCCCGGCGAGAAAATATCGGTTGATGGCATTGTTTCGGACGGCCTGACAGCGGTAGATGAATCCATGCTGACCGGTGAACCCATGCCCGTTGAAAAAGCGGTAGGTGATGAAGTGGTTGCCGGTACGATCAATAAGAGTGGTTCGATTCTCTTTCAAGCCACGCGAGTGGGTAAAGATACCGCTCTGGCGCAGATCATAGACATGGTGAAAAGGGCGCAAAATTCAAAGCCACCTATTGGCCGCTTAGCTGATGTCATCTCAGCTTACTTTGTCCCTGTCGTGATGATTATTTCTGTGATCAGCGCATTGGTTTGGCTCAATTTCGGCCCTGATCCCCGAGTAGCTTTTGCGATTGTGTCGGCAACGACCGTACTCATTATTGCCTGCCCCTGTGCGCTGGGCCTAGCTACTCCTATGTCAGTAATGGTGGGAGTAGGCAAAGCCGCCGAAGCGGGTGTGCTGATCCGCAATGGCGAAGCGTTGCAGACCGCATCGAAAGTCACGGCCATGATCTTGGATAAGACAGGAACTATCACGCTAGGTGAACCTGCCGTTACTGATATTGAGCTAGTAAACGGAAACAACGAGAGTAAGGTGCTGCGGTTGGCAGCCAGCTTGGAAGCCGGATCTGAACATCCGTTGGCGTTATCGATTATCGAGTCGGCAAAAAATCGCGGTCTGGAGGTCGGTTCCGTTGAACAGTTTCAGTCAGTTGCCGGTCATGGTGTCGAGGGTGTTGTCGATGGTCATGCCTTGATGCTTGGTAATGAAAAACTGATGCGTGATAGGGGAGTCGATATTGAGCAATACCTTCCAAGCGCACAGCGTATGGCATCGCTTGCACAAACGCCAATGTATCTAGCGGTTGATGATCAGCTAGCCGCGATTATCGCCGTATCTGACCCCATTAAAGAGGACTCCATTGAAGCGATAAAGCGCCTGCAAAACAACGGTGTGCGCGTCGTCATGCTGACTGGCGACAACCGGGCTACAGCAAAAGCAGTCGCCGAAAGAGTCGGCATTACCGAGTATTTTGCCGAAGTTCTGCCCGATCAGAAATCTGACAAGGTCGCTGAATTGCAAGGACAAGGCGAGATCGTAGGTATGACCGGCGACGGTATTAACGACGCCCCAGCCTTGGCCTTGGCGAACGTCGGTTTTGCCATTGGCACGGGAACGGATGTCGCCATTGAAAGTGCAGATATTACCTTGATGCGGGGTTCTCTGCATGGCTTAGCCGATGCCATAGCCGTCAGTAAGGCGACGCTAAGCAATATCAAGCAAAACCTCTTGGGAGCCTTTATCTATAACGTGGCCGGTGTGCCGGTCGCGGCTGGTGTGCTTTATCCGTTCCTGGGATTGCTGCTAAGTCCCGTCATTGCAGGTGCAGCGATGGCCTTTTCATCGCTGACTGTGGTGACCAATGCAAATCGTCTGCGCCTATTTAATGCGCAGAAGCACTAGGGAGAGATCGACATGATGATCATTAACCTGCTGGGCCTACTACTGATCGCACTGATTGTATGGTGGTTTTGGCTTTATGAGCCACAGGCAGTTATAGCGGACAAAAATACCGTAACGGTCGTTGTGGATAACGGCACCTATGAGCCATCAAGAATTCGATTATTGGCAGGCCAGGACACGACGCTACGCTTCCTCCGCAAAGATGCATCGCCTTGTGCGGCGACCGTGGTTTTTGCAGATTTCGATATCAGTGAAGAGTTGCCATTAAACAAACCCAAAGACATCAGCCTGCCGCCCCTGGCATCAGGTGAATACTCTTTCACTTCCCAAATGCAAATGTATCGAGGCGCGCTGATTGTTAACGAGAACGGAGATTAAGGTCATGGCACAAAAACAATCATTTTGGTTTAGCTCCAATGACTTGGCGGCCCTGACTTTAATTGGTGCCACCAGCTATTTCCTGTTTATGGAGCATCGTGAACACCTGTTTCAGTTTTTGCCTTTTCTGATTTTGTTGCTGTGCCCGCTGATGCACATCTTTATGCATAGAGGCCATGGTCATGGGGGACACGGTGGGCATGGAGAAGATAACGCCCGAAATGGGCAAAACGATCTTGGTTATCAAAAGGGTTATGAAGATGGCCTTCGTGATCGCGAAGAACAAGAGAAAAACCAATAGGTTTGGTTGAGGAGCAGCGTCATGCATGAGCACGAATCATACGGTTTATGGGTCTTGGTGATCCTGAATTCGGCAATATTTATCTTCTTTGCATTCAGTTTCACCAAGCCAAAGACTCAGCGGGACTGGCGTAGTCTTGGGGCTTTTTCCGCGTTTATTGTCGCCTTGTTTACGGAAATGTATGGCTTCCCGCTAACCATTTACTTCCTGTCCGGTTGGTTGGCAGAAAAATACCCAGGCGTCGATTTTTTAGCCCATGAAAATGGTCACTTGCTGCATACACTCCTCGGTTTTGAGGGCAACGCACATTTTGATCCGTTACATATCGCCAGTAATGTGCTGATCGTGTTGGGGTTCTTCCTATTGGCGTCTGCCTGGAGCGTTTTACACAAGGCACAGCAGGCTGGTGTACTTGCGACGTCGGGATGGTATGCACGCATGCGCCATCCTCAATACGTCGCTTTTGTACTGATTATGTTTGGATTTTTGTTGCAATGGCCAACCATTCCTACGCTGGTAATGTTTCCCATTTTGCTGGTGGTGTATCTCCGTCTTGCTAAAGCAGAAGAAGGTCAAGCAATCAAACAGTTTGGTGATCAGTACATTCATTACAGAAATAGCACACCGGCGTTTATTCCCAAGATGGGACCGGTTTCCGTGGAGCAATATTAATCGATTGGAATGAGAGGTAAGTGCCTATGAGATCAAAACTCAATATCCAATGAGCACGAACAAACCACTAAATGATTAATGGAGAATACCCATGAAAATCTTATTACTACCGATAGTTGTACTAATTACGTTAGGCCTGTCTTCAATGACGATGGCTCACGAATCACAAACATCTGGCCAGGAACCTGAAGTGAATCAGGCTGAACAGAAGAATAAGTTCAAGCACGATCACCGAAAGCACAAGGGACTGCCATCTGCCTCCCGGTCGGATACAGCTGATAACGATGAAAGCACTGAAAAACCGAAAAAGAAGAAAGTGCATAACCACAAGAAAGTACACAAATAGTGGTTCATTCAATAGTTATCAAAAGTGTGCAGCTTTTCTCCTTGCCTAATTTATCCCTGATTTAACTGGGCGGTTAGGTGGGAGAAAAGCATTTAAAGGAGGTTGTAATGAACAGTAAGCAACAGCACAAATTCGGTGTTAATGAAGGTTCTCTGATGATACGTCATTTGCGGTTAGAAGGCCCCGTGCAAAGCAATCATCAGTTAATCGTACAAGAAATTGATCAGTTGTTAGGTGTCGATGCTGTCTCGATAAACGCAACAGAAAGTTTACTCAATGTCGCCTATGACGCAACGAAACGACAGTTAGAAGAAATTGAAGAAATCGTCAGAAAGTATGAATGTGACATTGCGCATGATTGGTGGACGCATTTTAAGGAAGGCTATTACAAGTTCGTCGATCAGAATGTGAAAGACAACGCCATTCATGAACCATGGAGTTGCCATAAGCGGCCGCCCGGTAGGTAAGTCCAACCTAACAACGGAGACAAGTTATGAAAGTTAACAAACTAGCAAAATCCATTATGTTCGCTGCCGCCGCTTCCAGTTTTTCAATGACGGCATTAGCGGAATCCACGGTTGAAGAATTGGCCGAACGTCTTGAGCGCATGCAACAGGAAATGGATGAGCTGAAACAGCATCTTGAAAAGAGTGCGACTAAAGAAGAGGTTCAGGTTATCAAAAAGGATGTCGCGACGGCTGGCGAACGGTTGCAGCCTGATACGTTGATTCACATGGCGGGCTATGCCGATGTGGGTTATACCGACTCGGAGTCAGAAGACACGCGATATTCTGACCTTTTTACAAGGCTCAAATGCCAGAGTGGAAAATATCGATTTGGGTCAAGTTGAGTCCATGACAACTGATTCAGCCAGCATCTCTGGAAAGCAGGTTTATGAAAGCAATTGCCTGGCCTGCCACGGTGCGAACGGCAAAGGCAGCATACCAAGCGTACCAGACTTTAACGCAAAAAATGGCCGCCTATCGAAAAGTGATAGTGAACTACTCAGCAATATCATCACCGGTATTCAAAGTCCGGGTAGCTCAATGCCAATGCCGCCGCGAGGTGGAAATAGTCAGCTCTCGGATACTGACCTGAATGCAGCATTGAAATATATCAAAGCATCATTTTCAGAATAGCGTTGAGCGCGACTAGGTACGTGCTTAATCAATTTTTCTCAAAGGAGTACTTAAGATGTTATACAAAATTATGAAGGTAACTTTTCTGGTGGTTTTTGTAGGGCTTTTAACCGCTTGTGCGGGCAGTCAGTTCTATCACGAAAACATTATGAGGGGTCAGGTGGTCGGCATCGATAATGACGAAGTTGTTGTCTGCATAGGCAGTGAGGATGGTGCTGAAACGGGGCAAGAACTCCAGGTATACCGTTATGTTTGGGAGGGCGCTGTTGAGGAAGGTGATGATGACTATCGAGTTGATTATGTTGGCACTTTACAGATCAAGTCCGTAGTTAATGACCATTTTGCACGGGCGATAAGCACGAAGGGCAATGTTAAGAAGCACGACATTGTAGAACTTAAAAAATGATGAAAAAGAAGCGAGACCACAGAGGCATGTTTTCATTCTCTATTCCCAAGCAGTTTGTATCTGCTTGGGAGCTCGCACTTGAGGATGAATCACTATGAAACGACATATTAGTTTCTGTTCGAGGGTAGAGACCTGCCTGTTGAAGAGATTCGCGCAAGTAACGATCCACAGGCATTGGCTTTTCTTAAGTGCAATCGCTCTAGGTGCCGCGAATAGTACTGCATACGCCAGCGAATATGACAGTGCTCCAGTATTGACCGAGGGTTCTGCGGTAGCAGTCGCAATCCGGGACAACCCTAGCCTTGCCGAAATGCAAACACGCTATGAAGCGTTGGCGGAAGTTCCCTCACAGGTGGGCACGTTGCCGGACCCCATGGTTAGTGTCAATGCGATGAATTTTCCCACCGACACTTTTGAGAGAGATCAGGAAGCGATGACACAGCTCCAGGTGAGTTTCAGTCAGGTCTTTCCTTTTCCAGGAAAGTTGAGTTTAAAGGAAGAGGCAGCCGAGTACGATGCGCGGGCGGCGGGGCATTCTGTCGATGAGTTGCGTTTGCAGCTTATAAAGAATGTGAAGAGCAAATGGTGGCAGCTTTACTATATGGATCGTGCCCTAGAGACAGTGGACAGCAATCAAGCTTTGTTGCGTCAGTTTATTAGCGTCGCTAAAACCAAATATGAGACAGGTAAGGGTTTACAACAGGATGTATTGCTTTCACAGCTGGAACTCTCCCGATTGATGGATCAGGAAATTCAGCTAGAAGCCATACGGCGCAATCAGGCCATACAGCTCAATATCTTGATGGATAGACCTGCTAACGATCCTATAACGCTACCGGATAAGGTTTCTAAAATGATGCCAAATCTTGTTGATGAGAGTGAGCTTTACCAGAAGGCGGCGTCCGTGCGACCGCGCTTGAAACAAATGGAAACGCAGATTGATGCTGCGAAATCTCGTCTCGATCTGGCCAAGCGCGATTATTATCCTGATTTTAAACTGGGTGTGACCTACGGTGATCGAACCGGGGACAATCCACTACCCCGAGGTGGAGCACGTTCAGATTTTCTTTCTGTCATGGTGGGAGTAAAAATACCACTCTACGCTGGCCGGAAGCAATCCAAGGCAGTTTCGCAGAAAAGTTTGGAACTACAGAAAAACCGCTACGCACTGCTCGATGAAAAAGGCTTGGTGACGGCGGCAATTTCATCCGCCGTTACAGATTACCACCGGGCAAAGCAACAATATTCGCTCTATGGTGGCGGCATTGTTCCGCAGGCTCAACAAACGGTTCAATCAATGTTGGCAGGTTACCAGGTCAGTGAAGTGGACTTCCTGAACTTGGTGCGAAGCCAAATGACCCTTTTTAATTACGAACTGCAATACTGGAAGGCGTTAAGTGATGCCAAGCAAGCATTAGCCCGCCTTGAGGCCGCCGTTGGCGAGGAAACTGTTTATGAATAAATCTACCCTTTTAATCGCCGTGCTGATGCTAGGCATTGGGCTCGGCACTGGTTACTGGTTGTCCGGTAATAGCGGCTCGACAGTGGCAGTAACAGATCAGGATAAAAAGCCTTTGTTTTATCGCAATCCGATGAACCCGAGTATTACATCGCCGGTACCAGCAAAAGACTCCATGGGTATGGATTACATACCTGTCTATGCGGATGAAGATAAGCCATCGGCCGAACGGAAAATCCTTTTCTATCGAAACCCCATGAATCCATCAGTGACTTCGCCTGTACCGGCTAAGGATTCGATGGGAATGGATTATGTGCCAGTTTACGCCGACAACGAAGTCAGTGAGGTTGCAGGTACAGTGAAGATCGACCCGGTGGTGGTTCAGAATATTGGTGTTCGTACCGCCATAGCCAAGCAAGAGTCAATCAGCCGAACCATTCGTGCTGTTGGTCGAGTGGATTTTGATGAAGAAACTATGGCGCGATTGCACCCCAAGGTTGAAGGATGGATCGAAGAAATCCGTGTTGATAAGACGGGGCAGAATGTGGCTAAGGACGATATTTTGCTAAGCATCTACTCGCCCAAGTTGGTTTCGACTCAGCAGGAATATTTATTGGCACTCAATAACCTGTCTGCTTTGAGCAAAAGCCAATTTGATGAAATCAGGCAAGGTGCAGAGGATCTGGTAAAGAGTTCTCGCGAACGCTTGGAATTACTGGACGTGCCTGAGCATCAGATTCAAGAGCTAGAACAAACCCGAAAAGTTAAGAAAAGTTTGCATATACATTCACCGGTAGCCGGTACGGTTATTCGTATTGGCTCCCGCCAAGGGCAATATGTTACGCCAAAAACCGAGTTGTACATGATGGTTGACCTTAGCCAGGTATGGGTTTACGCCGATGTCTATGAATACGAATTACCTTGGGTCAAGCTTGGCGATGAAGTCGAGATGACTTTGGCATCCGTGCCCGGTAAAACCTTTAAAGGCTCTCTGGACTATATCTACCCCTATGCGGAATCGAAAACACGGACCACGAAAGTACGTTTGGTGTTTGATAATCGTGAACTGTTACTACGCCCGGATATGTTTGCGGAGGTCAGCATACAATCCGATACGCTGGATTACGCCGTCGTTGTACCCGCTGAATCGGTTATCCGCTCCGGTGGCAGGACGCAAGTTTTTGTTGTCAGAGGCCCCGGTAAATTCGAACCGAGAACCGTTAAGTTGGGTATTGAGTCCAGCGGCCAAGTGGCTGTACTGGAAGGTATTTCGGCGGGCGAGGAGGTCGTGACCTCCGCCCAGTTCCTGGTAGATTCCGAATCCAGGTTGCGGGAAGCGACGGCCAAAATGATGGACGCGCTAAACAACTCCGAAGGTACTTCAGAAGATGATTCGAGGAGCGTAGAAAGCCACAAGGGGATGGTTCACGGCAGTGAGGAGATGACTGATCACTCCCAGATGCAGATGGAAAGTCACGCTGATATAGAAATGAATGAGCAGATGGATGGCTCAGGGCATGGAGTGCATGACCATGATTAATGCCATTATCAATGCCTCCTTGCGCGATCGTTTTATGGTGCTGATCGCGACTGTCATTATTGCGCTAGTCGGCTTGTTTGCTTATAAAAACGCCCCGCTAGATGCAATACCGGATTTATCGGATGTACAGGTCATCATCTTTACCAAATATCCCGGCCAGTCGCCACAAGTAGTAGAGGATCAGGTTACATACCCGCTAACCACGTCGATGTTGGCGGTACCTCGTACCAAAGTGGTTAGGGGATACTCCTTCTTTGGTCTTTCCTTCGTGTACATCATTTTTGAAGATGGCACCGATATGTACTGGGCACGTTCTCGGGTGCTGGAATCCATTAACTATGTCAGTGGCCGATTACCGCAAGGCGTTACACCGACGTTAGGGCCAGATGCAACAGGTGTTGGTTGGGTCTACGAATATGCACTGGTGGATAAAACGGGTAAACATGACTTAGCCCAACTCCGCTCTTTGCAGGATTGGTATTTACGTTACCCGTTGCAGGCCGTTGAGGGTGTTTCAGAGGTCGCCTCAGTGGGAGGCTACGTTAAACAATATCAGGTAGAAGTCGATCCCAATGCCTTGCTGCGTTACAACATCCCGCTGAACAAAATTAAGATGGCCATCAAAATGTCCAACAAGGATGTGGGTGGGCGTCTGGTTGAGATGGCGGAAACCGAATATATGGTTCGGGGCCTGGGTTACATACAGTCGATTGATGATCTCAACAGTATTCCAGTAGCTGTTGATGCGAACGGTACGCCCATACGCCTACAGGATGTGGCGCATGTTCAAATTGGCCCTGAGCTGCGTCGAGGTCTCGTAGATTTGAATGGCGAGGGCGAGGTTGCCGGTGGTGTGGTGATTATGCGATTCGGCGAAAATGCTCTGGCTACTATCCAAGCGGTGCGTGCTAAGTTAGAGGAATTGAAAGCCGGTTTACCAGACGGTGTAGAGATTGTCCCAGTCTATGATCGTGGTGACTTGATCGAGCGTGCAGTGAAAAGCCTGAACACCTCACTGATGCAGGAACTGATAATCGTCAGTTTAGTGGTTATCCTGTTTCTGCTACATGCGCGCTCGGCTTTCGTGGCGGTCATTACGCTGCCATTGGGTATTTTGATGGCTTTTATCGTCATGCGCATCCAGGGGCTCAACGCCAATATTATGTCCTTGGGTGGTATCGCTATTACCATCGGCACCATGGTCGATGGGGCTATTGTGATGGTCGAGAATGCGCATAGCCGGTTAGCCGAAGCCAGTGAAAAAAAGGCAAGTGAAGGAAAAGGCAACGAACTGACACTGGATGAGCGCTGGAAGACGATTGGCGCGTCCTGCCATGAAGTCGGCCCAGCCCTGTTTTTCTCTCTGTTGGTCATTACAGTATCGTTTTTACCGATCTTTACTATGCAGGCCCAGGAAGGTCGGCTATTTAGCCCGCTGGCCTTTACTGCTACTTATGCCATGGCCGCTTCGGCAATTTTGGCCATTACCTTGGTACCAGTGATGATGGGCTATCTCCTACGAGGGAAAATCATTGCTGAACACAAGAATCCGATTAATCGGGCACTACATGCGTTGCATAAACCTGCATTGACGCTGGCGATGCGGTGGAGAAGCATTACTTTAATTGTGGCTGTAGGCTTGTTGGCAGTGACCTACTATCCCTATTCCAAGCTGGGTAGCGAGTTTATGCCACCGTTAGATGAGGGCGATATTTTGTATATGCCGACTACCTTCCCCGGTATCTCCATTACCAAAGCCAAGGAGTTGTTGCAGCAAACCGACAAAATATTATCGACCTTCCCTGAAGTGCATCATGTGTTCGGCAAAGTAGGGCGCGCAGAATCTGCAACAGACTCGGCACCTTTGGCCATGATAGAAACCACGGTTCGATTAAAACCGAAGGACGAATGGCCAGACCCCAAAAAATCAACCAAAGACTTGATGAATGAAATGGATAAGGCGATTCAATTTCCCGGATTGGCTAACGCCTGGACAATGCCGATCAAAACCCGAATCGATATGTTATCGACGGGTATTAAAACGCCTATTGGTATCAAAGTCTCCGGCCCCGATCTGAATGTCTTACAACAGGTGTCTCAGGATATTGAGCAAGCCATGAAAACACTGCCGGAGACTACTTCGGCCTTTGGTGACAGGGCGGTTGGGGGCTATTACTTGGACTTTAACATTAATCGGGAAAGCGCAGCGCGCTACGGGCTAACGGTTGGAGCGGTTCAGGATATTATTCAAAGCGCGATTGGCGGTATGAATATCACCGAAACTGTCGAGGGGCTTGAGCGGTATCCGGTCAATCTACGCTACCCGCGTGAGTTGCGCGATGATCTGGAAACCCTCAAGCGTGTATTAATACCCACGCCTACGGGCACCCAGATTCCCCTGGCGATGGTGGCGGATATTGATTATCAGCGTGGACCGCCCGTTATTAAAAGCGAAGATGCGCGGCCTAACGCCTGGATTTATGTCGATATCTCCACTTCGGACATTGGTGGTTATGTTGCCAAAGCTAAGCAGGTGTTGAATGAACAAGTTACGGTTCCAGCGGGATACACTATTACCTGGTCCGGCCAGTTCGAATATATGGAACGAGCTGCTGCGCGTT
Source organism: Spongiibacter sp. C9W (assembly GCF_057370015.1). Taxonomy (NCBI): domain Bacteria; kingdom Pseudomonadati; phylum Pseudomonadota; class Gammaproteobacteria; order Cellvibrionales; family Spongiibacteraceae; genus Spongiibacter; species Spongiibacter sp. C9W. The sequence continues at coordinate 1,605,684 of NZ_CM170672.1, read as the reverse complement.
TAAGTATTGTGGCTCCAGCAACGCTGCTCATTATTTTCCTACTTCTGTACTTCAATTTCCGAAACATCACCGAGCCATTAGTTGTGATGATGTCGATTCCGTTTGGTCTCGTAGGCGGAATCTGGCTTATCTATATCAATGATTACAATATGTCGGTGACTGTTGCTGTGGGCTTTATTGCGTTGGCAGGGATGGCGGCAGAAATTGGTGTTCTGGTCTTAAGCTTTATTGATGTCGAGGTCGCCAAACGACGCGCCGAGAAGAGGCAGTTGCTATCGCTAGAGGAAATAAAGGATGCAGTACTGTCGGCAACGTCAAAGCGGGTACGACCTGTGGCGATGACGGCGATATCCACGATGGCTGGACTGATTCCTATCATGCTAAGTAGCGGCACTGGTTCCGATGTTACGCACCGTATTGCCGCGCCGATGTTAGGCGGGATGTTGACAGTCATGATACTGAATCTTTTGGTGCTGCCTGTGATTTATAGCCTCATTCTACAGTACCAAGAGAAGCACCGAGAGCTACCTGCGAATGCTGAATACCAGGTGTTAACTGAAAAAGGAGACACTGCATGATATTTGCGATTGTGTTGGCATTCAGTCTGGTTGCGGTCACTTTTACATTTCATTACCGAGTGCTGCTTTGGCTTGGTTTGAATACGCCAAAGATGAATTTGCCAACACAAACGCAGGTGTTAGTTATTGTCGTCGTACTTTTCCTAACACATATCGTTGAGATTGCTTTCTACGCAATAACTTACAGCTGGTGTGTATCTTCGCTTAAGTTGGGTATGTTTCAAGGGGCACCAGTGGGTGATGCAATGAGTTATTTATATTACTCAGGGGTTATTTACACAACACTGGGCTTGGGAGATATACAGCCCGAAGGGCACATTCGCTTTATAACCGCCATGGAAGCACTGAATGGTTTTCTTTTAATCACCTGGTCTGCGTCGTTTACGTTTCTTGCAATGGGTCGTTTATGGCCATGGGATGACTCGTGCACTGGTCGAATCGATGGGCAAAGAAATAGCACCGATTAGTCGCGACGCATTTGGAGTCAACGAACGAGGAGGAGGATATGATCAACAGGAATAAATTTGCGGTGGCAAGCGGACTATGTGCGGGGCTATTGTGGGTGATATGTAGCATTCTTGTAGCCCTTTTTCCTCATTACATGCTGCTAATGACAGCGCATATGATTCACGTCGATATAACACAGATGGGATGGACGTTGACATGGTCTGGGTTTCTGGTCGGGTTAGTCGGTTGGATGATCCTTGCCGGTGTTGCAGGAGTGTTACTGGCAGTTATCTATAACCAGATGGTTGGCAGTGAAGCTAGTTAGGCTAATTTTTTGGGTATGCTGAAGAGAAATTATTTTGAGCGGTACTGCTAATGGTTGAAAAGAAGGGATATTTTCAGCCAAGCTTTGCGTCGACAATTGAAACTGTCTCAGAGCTGGGAGCACTGGCTGAGAAACTGGCATTCCTGATCCGCAGTAAACTGTGGCTACAGATTGTTGTTTGTATGCTGTTGGGCATAGGCATTGGCTTGCTGGTGTCTCCGGAAGGTGTGGCCTTGGTGTCTGGTCAAACAGCTGAACTTATTACCGGTTGGCTTGTGTTGCCTGGGCATCTGTTTTTGGCATTGATTCAAATGATTGTGCTGCCGCTTGTCGTGTCATCAATTGTGCTTGGTATAGCAGGCGCTGACGACCTGACCAAACTTCGAAAAATGGGGTTGCGAATTGCTCCTTATTTCATAGCTACTGTAAGTCGTCAGATGATTTGGGACACGTCGCCTGAGTTTTTGAAGGAGACATTCTTAGTATAGTTTTCGGTTAATGGATTGAACAGGCTTTCTGATTTTCCTCCTTTCTGCGTTGCAAGGTGTGTTGTTTGATTAGCGCTCGTCGATCCATGATTTCCTCCTTGCGCCCATAAAACATATCCGCAGGCGTAATGTTATCCAGTGCCTCGTGATAGCGTTCGTTATTGTAGTGATTCACAAACTGGCTGATGGCTTTCTCAAGCTCCCAGGGATAGTAGTAATTCTCCAGCTTTACAACGTTCTTCATCGTGCGGTGGTACCGCTCGATCTTGCCCTGCGTTTGCGGGTGGTATGGTGCGCCACGCGTATGCTCCATACTCTGAGTACTGAGATAGTCTTTCAGCTCCTGTGACAGGTAACACGGGCCATTATCACTGAGTAATCGGGGGCGATGTTTGACGGCCACCTGATCGACGCCTGTCTTGGCAATTGCGTCATCTAATGTCAGCTTTACATCATCGGCCGCCATGGTTGTCGTCAACTTCCAGCTAATGATGTAACGGCTGTAGTCATCAAGCACCGTGGACATGAAGTACCAGCCCCAACCTACGATCTTGAAGTAGGTAAAGTCGGTCTGCCATAACTCATTGACCCGCCGTGTTGGCGTATGGAATCTGTCACCGGCCTGCATCAGTATGTATCCTGGGCTAGTGATCAGGTCATACTGCTTTAGCAGCCGGTAAACGGTCGACTCCGAGATAAAGTACTCGTGCTTATCGGTGATATACCAAGCCAGCTCACGAGGAGACAGCTCCGGGCGCTCCAGTGCAACATCGATGCATTGCTCTTTCACGCTCTCAGGCAATCGATTCCAGAACTGTCGGGGCGAACGGCTCTTTGCTACTAGGCCGTCATATCCATCATCTTGATAAGCTTTATACCAGCGATAAAACGTACTCCGGTTGATGTCCAATTCTTCCAGAGTACGCTTGACCGAGAGCTCGGAGCTTTCGACTAAGCGGATCACCTCGTATTTCTCCGAGGCTGACAGCGTCATTCGTCGTCCCAAGTCAATCCCGAGCCAAGCACACTTTTTTTGAGAACATTGTTCTTGAGCATCGTTTCGGCCAGCATTTGCTTGAGGTGATTATTTTCCTTTCTCAAGTCCGTGACCTCACGGCTATTAGCCTGACGCTTTGTATCCCCAGCTAGACGTTGCTTACCCGCTTCCAGAAACTCCTTGCTCCAGCTGTAATACTGGCTGGGAACAATGCCTTCGCGGCGGCATAATTCAGCAATGGATTCTTCACCACGCAAGCCTTCCAGCACAATCCTGATCTTTTCTTCAGGCTCATGCTTCTTGCGTGTTTTGCGGCGAATGGTTTTAACTAGGTTTTCAGTTGTATCAGTCATCGTAGACTCCTTGCTTCAGTAAAATGTAGCAGAAGTCTCCTTTAGCGTTAGGCGCTAATGTGTCTCATATGCTCTGACGGGATACAATAGCTACAACAACTGTCGCTGTCCTTATTGGTGTAGTGCTCGCGACATTCATTGAGCCAGGACAGTACATTGATCCAAGCGCACTCACTGCAGCACTCTCTGAAACAGCACCTGTGAAGGTGAGCGAAAGTCAGGAAGTAATAACACTTCATGACCGCATAGTCGGTCTAATACCGTCTAACCTATTGAGTGCGGCACTTGATGAAAGTTATCTCTGAATCGCCACTAGTTCACTAGACGCTTTTCAGCCTCTTTTAAATACTGACGCTCATAATCTACAGGCGACAGCCCATTGTTGGAACCATGCTGTCGTTTTGTGTTGTAGAACATCTCGATGTAATCAAATATATCGCTCCTTGCTGCATCTCGTGTCGCGTATATTTTGCGCTTTATTCGTTCTCGCTTTAGTAACTGGAAGAAGCTTTCCGCAACCGCGTTGTCGTGGCAGTTGCCTCGGCGGCTCATGCTCCCCTCCAAGCCATGCTCTCTGAGAAACTCGCTCCAGTCATGGCTTGTGTATTGGCTGCCCTGATCCGAGTGAACCAGCACTCCCTTTATAGGTTTTCGACGCCAGACAGCCATTAGTAATGCATCCAGCACAAGCTCTTTGGTTATGCGAGACTGCATAGACCAACCAATGATACGGCGAGAGAAGAGATCCATCACCGCTGCGAGGTAAAGCCAGCCTTCATGGGTCTTGATGTACGTAATATCGGTAACCCAAGCCTGATTTGGCATGACCGGATCAAACTGCCGGTCTAGCACATTGGGTGTGATGACATGTCGTTCTCCACCGCGCTGTCTGGGCTTGCGGTACCCAACCTGAGCCTTAATGCCTTCAAGCTTCATCAAACGATGTACGCGATTTAGGCCACAACGCTCACCCGCGTCCCTTAGATCTCTATGAATCTTGCGATAGCCATAGACGCAGCCTGATTCAAGCCAATACTGCTTGATGAGACCAGTAAGACGCTCATCATCAATCTGTCGCTTGGATTTTGGATGTTTCTTCCAGGCGTAGTACCCGCTGGGTTGAACACCAAACAGCTGACATAACTGCCGTACAGAATGAGAGCTGTGGTGTTCAGCGATAAAGGCGTATCTTACTCGGGGTGGCTTGCGAAGTACGCCGCGGCTTTTTTTAACAGGTCACGCTCTTCAGTAACGCGCTTCAAGTCCTTCTGTAGACGTCGGATCTCCGCAGCATCATCGGACTCCTTGCGATGCGCTTCTGAGTTAGGGCCGTAACGCTTAATCCATGCGTAAAGGCTATGAGTTGTTGTGCCTAGCCGTTGGGCCACATCGGCTACGCTGTGACCCGATACCGTGACCTGCTTAACCGCTTCAATCTTGAACTCTTCTGGATAACGCTGCTTGCTCATAAACACCTCTCTTTGTGCCATTTTCTATGGCTAAAAGGTGTCTAGCAAACTGGGGGCGATTCAGAGTGAACTGTTGAGAACACACTCAATGTTGCGTGCATGAGAAGCGCGCCACTCTACCTGCTTCTCTTGCTGCCATTGTCGAGCAAATAAAGCAAAACCTGGTGCAGCGGGTCTATTCGGCTCTGGAATGATCCTCGCTGGATTTGCTGCGGCTTGTTGGCTGCCCTGGCTAGCGATAGTTTTAAACTTTTGAATATTCTTGCTGCCTGGGAAAAACTCCTCGTAGACAAATTCCCCCAGTTTGAGTTTGGCCTCGACTTTGTCGAGTATGCTTTGCACCCTTTTCCGATTTTTCGCGTTGTCTACCAACGCGGTCTGTTCTCGGAAGCGCTGACCTTCACAATGGAAGTCTAGGTACAATTTTCCAGTTTCTTTTCTCGCTCGCACGTTACCCATGGCAAATTTCTCCATTAGCCATCGGAACATTCATATCAAGGCTTGGTTGAAGAGAAAGCATCTCGGCCTCAATTGCTTCCCAAAGGTAGAGAATCTTCCGGCGCCCGAAAGGCTTGATGTAGTGTTTTCCCTCTAGGAGCACGCTATCCTTCAGTTGTTGCCGAATTGTGCGGGGGTCGTATTTGATACGCTCAGAAAGCTCTTCAGTAGTGAGGTAGGTGTGTGACATAATCAGATCTCCAAAAAACCAGTAGAATCCTCAAAAGATCAATTTGATCTCCTGTAGATCATAATATCGCAAAAAGTGCTCTTGCAAGTCTTTTTGGTCTATAAGGGGTTATTTAGGTCTCGAGAAAGCTAATGGTTAAGTGCCACCTATCAAAAATACTTGGCGAAAAGAGGCTAAAAATCTCGGATGTTGCCCGTGATACAGGCATCAATAGGGGGACAATTACACGGCTGTACCACGAGACTGCCGTGCGAGTAGAATTTGATGTGCTTGATAAGCTTTGCGCCTATCTGGACTGCGATATATCTGATTTGTTGACTATAGAATAGTAATCCACATCAATTCTTGGCCGATAATAGGCTGGGGAAATAAATTATCCCCAGCCTTCTTTGCCCTCATCGCCTTCCGGTCCGATCAGAGAGTCGATTCCATCGGAGAGAATCACCTTTTTCGCTTCAGTCAATGCGTCAGACTCGTCTGAGAAGGTCTTATCCCAAATAGTGGAGTTGCCATACTCGTCGACGACCTCCAGAAGCCACTGCTCGACGCCAATCGTACGATAAATCTCGACGCTAACGGATTTGCCATCACTGGCGATTTCTTGAGAGAGGGCGGAGTATTCCAATTCTGGCTCATGATTCATTTTGTCGTTCCTGTTTAAAATGTATGGTCGATGCCCGAAGGTCATTGTAAGCAGTGTAAGTGCAGTATGGATTTTAAAAACCGTCACAGAAATCGTCACAAAACGTCACAGGCCGACATTTTTCGCAGGCAATAAAAAAGGCGAACCAGTAAGTTACTGATTCGCCTTTTCTTTTTTGGTAGCGGGGGCAGGATTCGAACCTACGACCTTCGGGTTATGAGGCTGATTTTACGTGATTACCTAAAAACCCTCCAAACATACAAAATTTACATTAATGTATCAAAAACAATAGGTTATATAAATTCTTGTCTCAAGATAAGTGCAAATGAAGAAAATTAATGCCACTCTTAAGTGTCACAAAAAATATAGTTGATTTTATACCTAAAATCAGAAACGATGACCCTCAGTGTTTCCCATATTGGGTATCCCGAGGCGAAAATGCGCGAAGAAGTAGAGATTTCAGATCTCTGTTTACCGAGTATGCCGCTGTCTCTGATTGAGAGCGCCACACGTAACCTTAACTCGAAGTTGTCATTGTCAACATTTGTTGATATGTCGCTGCTTGACTGCCTCCTTGCCGCTCGCCCAATACGTGTTCGTTCCGTGAAGCGACACTTCGAAATAGTGGGGGAGTTTCGGTCTTTTCACATTGCCTCGGCCATGCTAAATCCAAAAACGTTGGTTCCTGTCGAAGTGGTCAAGGGGACAAGCGAGCATCACGCAGAATTAGCTGTCGCGGCGCTCGTTATGGATGTGCTCGATTGCGCGCACGGGAGTCTTGAAGAAAGGAGGCTTATCTATCGCGAATTGAAGAGCCTTGCGCAGAGTCTCAACAAGTATTCAAAAGTGAGAGTTCCGAACGTCCTTGGGCCTCGGAGTCTCAGGGCGGCGCTCAATATTGATGCTAATCAAGTAAAAAAACCAAGGGCCAGACAATCTGATTTCTCTAAGCTTGTCATGTTGCAGGCCAAAGGGAGGGTGGTACGAAAAGCGCGCTCCTAGCTCGAAAAGACAGCGCTATAGGGCCCGCTATATGTGGAGCGTATCCTTATGTGCGTTCATAATGCGAGAGCACACAGTAGAGAGACTGGTTTAATGCAGTTGATGGTGGAACTCCATCACTGGCAGCCATTTCTGATATTGCCTATGCCGGAATGCAGTGTGGAAGGATGGCTAATAAATCACCGCGAAAACGTGCGCTACCAATTATCGGTGAGAGATGGTCGATAAGGATACAGTTTACCGCCTGTCCGCTGCGTCCGGAATAGACGAGGAGCGCCTTGATTCGCTGCTCAGGTACCTCCATGCCCCGGGGTCACTGACAAGGTTGCGGCTAGTTCTTAGCAATCTTAGGAAAGCAGTTCGGGTCGGTAGCACGTTCCATGAATCGATATTCGATGGGTTTGATACCTTCTCATTCCCAATGGAAGACATAGGGGATTTAATTGACGAGTTAGATGGTGCGACTGCGTCAAGGCTTTCGCCGGAACCACAGTGGGTTGATGAATCCGCTGAGCAGCGGGGTATCATCAGTGACCACCCTGAGTGGGCTGCATTGATCATCTCTGCGTCAAATCAAATTCAGCAGAATTCGCTCTACTTCATACATCTCTACATCGTGTTGCACTGCGCCATTTTGCAGCGACAAAGGCATAAAATTCTAGGAGCCGAAATCGATGTGTCCTGCCTCGTTTTACGGAAAATAGCGACTGGTATAACCCCAGCGTCGGCGCTATTTGCTGTGCGTCGGGACTGGCGTATAAGTGACTATTTAGCTGCTTTAGACAATCTGTCGGAGGATCAAGCCGAGGTCTGGCGAGGCGTGAGGAGTCTTGTACACAAAGTTGTCGAAAATCTTGGTAAGACACGATTCGTATCTGGACGCAGCGTTTCAGGTAGTGTGGTGATGAGTGTAGGCCGGGCTGATAGTGACGATGTAAGTCCTGAGGGTCCAGTTTCAGAAATACATGTCTACCAATCTCAAGGAGATGAGGAGGAGAGGAGCAGAGCCAGGGGCTCGGGGCTACATCCTGGGGAGCTTGAGGGGTTAAGAGCGGTTGGAGTGAGCTACTCGACGAATAACTCCACGGCCAATTTCAACTTGCGAGATCACGCTAGGCGTCAATCTAGCCAAATTCAGCATCTGAGTTCCTTAAATCAGCGTCTACCTTACCGATATCAACAGCTTACGTGCATCGAGATTTCCGTCGCAGCTGGGCTCCCTGTGAAGATACTATCTAAGTGGAATGCTGAGAGGGAGCGGGGTACTAGGGGGGAAATACCGGGTGAGGTACTTGATCCATATGTTGCCACACTTATTCAGCTGCTCTTGTGGTTGGGTCGCCCTCTTCATGAAACACTGAGCATGCGTTTTTATAACCGATTCGAAGATGTGCCTAAGTCTCTTAAAGACCTCGCTTATGTGCGGCAAAAGGACATTTTTATCCTGCCAATTAGATCCCCTGAGTGGAAGCGAAAATTAAGTGAGAATGATCGCTATATCCTAGACTGCATTGGCGGGTCTGCCGAAATGACGACTGATCATCGTATCGAAGTATCTTGTCCGGTGCGGTTTTCTCGAATGATTCGGAGTATTGAAGGCGCGTACGGGGAGGTAGGGCATGGTCGGAGCAATTATCTATTCCCTAAGGACCTCCGCAGCAATATAGAGAGCCGACTTCGAGAAATTTTGTCTCACAGTAATCGAACTACCGGGTATCGTCTAACACCCCTCCGAATCAGTCAGGTCCTGTTCGATGAAATTAGTCAGATATCTAGTGACTGGGTCGATGCATCGTTGTTGACTGGTCATACTTTCACCATCACCGAAGTGGCATCTCATTACTACTCCGTTAGTGGTGACGCGCTGCAAAACCTCTATCACTCTGCCGTCCGGTCTTTGCAGTGTCGACTTGCACCCTACTTGGGTATAAGTCGCGATCATTTCTATGATTTTGAACAGGAAATGAGTAACCCAGAGGAGCACGGTAGTAAGCTGAACGTAAAGCCTAAGCTTGTTCATGAGCTAGTTCGGCATTTTAAGCACGAATTGGCAATGGCTAAACGCAGGGGTAGCGGCGTCGAGGCGTGTCACAACGCCTTGGTGACCTACATCGCATTTTGGATTCTATTCATTACTGGCTATCGGGCGGTCAATGACCTGATTTTCGACATTCAAGAAATTGATTGGAAAACTGGCATGGTAGTCATCTCAGATAAAGATGATGACTATCAGTCAAATTCCCGCCTTGTTTGGCTCCCAAATAAGCTGTTGAAACAGATAGATATCTACCTAAAACATCTTGATGCCATACAAGCGATGTTGCCGTGTGGATCCCGCGCTTGGTCACATATCTATAAGCTGAGAGATAAAACCAGCTCCGACGCTCCACTGCTATTCTTTCTCAAAGACGAGTGCTCCGTACAGCGTCTGACACCGGAAAACTTACGCGAACAAATTCCCGGCTATTCGCTTCCGATCAACCTAGGGCGGCATTACCTCAGGCCTAGGCTTCGCGCGCTTCAGTGTAATGCCGAATATGTGAATGCATATCTGGGGCATTGGCAGATCGGTCAAGAGCCTTTTGGGCGTTATTCGTCTATGAGTCCAATAGAGATGTTCACGGTTATGGCTCCATATTTGGAAACTCTGCTCCGTGAGGGTGGGTGGACACCTCAAACGGGTTTTGCGAATGCTTAATGAACCGTTGATATGGAGTGGATGGAAACTGGTTGAGCCAGAGCGAGCCGCCGGTGGTTCATCGGCGCGCACTTACAATCGTTTGAGAAAAAAATACCGCCGCCAGAGAGATGTACTGGATATCGTGGCTGCAGACTTCCCTGAACTTATTCATGGCGCTCGAGATATTGTGATACCCGATACCGTCCTGAATAGATGGGTGTCTAAAATCAGCGCTGACGGCACAGCGTCAATTTATGACATTCGAGATCAAATCAATTTTTTAGCATCAAACTTAGAGAGGGGGAGAATACAGTTAGGCTGGAAAGTTAGACAAGTCGCGCCAATTCACATGCTGAAGCGTGAGTCTAGCCGATTTACTGTCGGTTCTTTTTCTCGCCTTAACGAGTTCAGGGCATGGCAAGATAGCTTAGAGGCCAAGATTGCATCAATGACTATTCATGATGTCGATCAGCGTCGTCAAGTAACGCAAAGAGAGCGTCAAGAACATGTCAGCTGGGGCGTATTTTTGTACAGCGCACTAACGCGTGATGCGGTTCTCAATAAAAAGTATCTATATGCCCTTCCGCTCTTTGTAGATACCCTCTGTATAGGTAAGAAGCAAGCCTGGCTTACGCTTTTCGATGAGCCTCCAGTCGATGAGCAGGTTGTAAATGACGCTAAGATACAAATTCGGTGGCGATGGCTGCTCAGCGCTCCAAGTCTTGCGCTGCTAGTGGGGCATGTTAGCCGGTTTGGTTTCCCGCGTTTGACTAATGCACTTGAAGCGAGAAAATTTACTGACCACTCGTGGAAAACGATGTGTCAACACTTGGGTATAGAGGTCAAAAGCATGCCGGAGACTATCTCCTCCCTCTCGGTAGATTATGGTTTTACTTTTCCGCCCTATTTGGTCGACAGTGCATGCGGAAAGCACGTTAGTACTTCATTACCCGAATCTCGTTGGAGGCAGTTGCTGCTCGGTGGCCGTTGTGTGGAGCCTAGCGTAGACCCGGAGAATGCTAGTAGTGCTGGAATCGGTACGCTAAAAGTATCGCTGAATGAGAGCTTTAGTAGCGGAGCTGACCTTAGTATTAGTGCGGAGACGCTTCGATCATTAAAAGCCGTTGTATATAAAAGACGAAATGAGAGAAAGTCGTCTTATAAAGAAGTTAGTCGGTTGCTTAAGGCGGTCGAAGCTAAGGCGAGATCTTCAGCGCCTATTGTGCATGCACTATCATTATGGGCAATTCAGCTCCACCGAGAAAAGCTAAAAAACAGCACGATCTATCGCTATTTGTCTGCAATTGGGGGGCCACTCTTTCTCACGGTCGGGGGGAGTGGCGTATACTCGAAGGGTGCGTTAGAGCTGTATCCCGTCAGAGCATATGAGACACATTAGCGCCTAACGCTAAAGGAGACTTCTGCTACATTTTACTGAAGCAAGGAGTCTACGATGACTGATACAACTGAAAACCTAGTTAAAACCATTCGCCGCAAAACACGCAAGAAGCATGAGCCTGAAGAAAAGATCAGGATTGTGCTGGAAGGCTTGCGTGGTGAAGAATCCATTGCTGAATTATGCCGCCGCGAAGGCATTGTTCCCAGCCAGTATTACAGCTGGAGCAAGGAGTTTCTGGAAGCGGGTAAGCAACGTCTAGCTGGGGATACAAAGCGTCAGGCTAATAGCCGTGAGGTCACGGACTTGAGAAAGGAAAATAATCACCTCAAGCAAATGCTGGCCGAAACGATGCTCAAGAACAATGTTCTCAAAAAAAGTGTGCTTGGCTCGGGATTGACTTGGGACGACGAATGACGCTGTCAGCCTCGGAGAAATACGAGGTGATCCGCTTAGTCGAAAGCTCCGAGCTCTCGGTCAAGCGTACTCTGGAAGAATTGGACATCAACCGGAGTACGTTTTATCGCTGGTATAAAGCTTATCAAGATGATGGATATGACGGCCTAGTAGCAAAGAGCCGTTCGCCCCGACAGTTCTGGAATCGATTGCCTGAGAGCGTGAAAGAGCAATGCATCGATGTTGCACTGGAGCGCCCGGAGCTGTCTCCTCGTGAGCTGGCTTGGTATATCACCGATAAGCACGAGTACTTTATCTCGGAGTCGACCGTTTACCGGCTGCTAAAGCAGTATGACCTGATCACTAGCCCAGGATACATACTGATGCAGGCCGGTGACAGATTCCATACGCCAACACGGCGGGTCAATGAGTTATGGCAGACCGACTTTACCTACTTCAAGATCGTAGGTTGGGGCTGGTACTTCATGTCCACGGTGCTTGATGACTACAGCCGTTACATCATTAGCTGGAAGTTGACGACAACCATGGCGGCCGATGATGTAAAGCTGACATTAGATGACGCAATTGCCAAGACAGGCGTCGATCAGGTGGCCGTCAAACATCGCCCCCGATTACTCAGTGATAATGGCCCGTGTTACCTGTCACAGGAGCTGAAAGACTATCTCAGTACTCAGAGTATGGAGCATACGCGTGGCGCACCATACCACCCGCAAACGCAGGGCAAGATCGAGCGGTACCACCGCACGATGAAGAACGTTGTAAAGCTGGAGAATTACTACTATCCCTGGGAGCTTGAGAAAGCCATCAGCCAGTTTGTGAATCACTACAATAACGAACGCTATCACGAGGCACTGGATAACATTACGCCTGCGGATATGTTTTATGGGCGCAAGGAGGAAATCATGGATCGACGAGCGCTAATCAAACAACACACCTTGCAACGCAGAAAGGAGGAAAATCAGAAAGCCTGTTCAATCCATTAACCGAAAACTATACTAAGAATGTCTCCTTCAAAAACTCAGGCGACGTGTCCCAAATCATCTGACGACTTACAACTAAAAAAGGCTACAGCTCTCTTGATGTCGGACTCCCTGAACAGTTCTCGATAATCGAGCGTCTTGAAGAGAGCTATGCGGTGCAGCGCTTGTGCGAGGTGTTTGGGGTGCACCGCAGTAGTTACCGAGCATGGCGTGGTAGAGATATTGCGCTGAGTAATGAAGAGCAGGTACTGCTGCAAAAGATGGTCGATGTGCATGCAGCTAGCAATGGTTCTGCGGGAGCCCGCAGCATAGCAAAGATGGTCGCTCAGGCAGGAATACCACTGAGTCGCTATCGTGCGGGCAGGCGAATGAAACAGTTGGGACTGGTTAGCACACAGCCACCAAGTCACGCCTACAAGAAGGCAGAGCAGCCTCACCTGGATATCCCGAATGCACTCGACCGGGAATTCAATGTAGCAGCCCCGAACAAAGTCTGGGCGGGTGATATTACGTATATCTGGACGGGGGCTCGCTGGGCCTATTTGGCGGTAGTGATCGACCTGTTTGCACGCAAGCCAGTGGGGTGGGCTGTATCTCTATCGCCGAACACGGAGCTGGTAAAGAAAGCGTTGATAGTGGCTTATGAGTCGCGGGGTGAGCCACATGGCGTTCTGTTCCACTCGGATCAGGGCTGCCAATACACAAGCTTGGGGTTCCGACAGTTGCTCTGGCGCTATCGGATGGAGCAGAGCCTGAGCCGACGCGGCAACTGTTGGGACAACGCGCCGACCGAGCGATTCTTTAGAAGCCTGAAAACGGAGTGGGTGCCTGAAATTGGCTACCCAAATCCTACGGCAGCGAAGGAAGCTATCACCAAGTATATGATTGGTTACTACAGCAGTCTTAGACCGCACAAGCACAACGATGGATTACCGCCGAATGTGGCAGAAAAGAAGTACTGGAATGCTCAAAAGCGGGTGGCCAAAAATACTTGACCACTACAGGTTTCAGGTCGATTATTGCACTCCTATTAGCCCCGTTAATTTTCATGATGGGGATGCAAAAATTCAAGCAGAATAGTTTTTTTACTCCAATATGGGAGCGTGATTATTCAAATATTTGGCATGCGTTGACTGGATTTGGCCACACCAACACCTTAGGGGCTGAGCTGCCTACGGGATTTGTAGGGTTAGCTTCAGCACTAATCGTTGCGTTCATGGTTTTAAAAGGTTTAGTCAATTTTCCCCAGAAAATAAATCTGCACTTACTTGGGCTTCTTATTCTGGACTATTTGGTTATTTCAGTGCTCATAAATATTTTCATTTTTAGTGGTACCGGTGCAAGTGCTGTGTACTACGCAGGCTCGTTTGCAGCGGGGATTTATCTTTTTGGCGACAGAGTTACCAGCCAGATAGCCATCTTAGGGCTTGTTTTTTTGGTCATTATTCGCTTGATTTATGTCGATGGTATGTACCCTTATGTTTTTTGGATACCAATTCTAATAGTTGTTTATATGGTAATACGCGCGCCGATTGATTCAGAAAAGTATCGGGAAGAATTAAAAGCATTTTCAGTTAATAAATTGATAGGAAGAGGTTGATTATGCCGTTATTGGGTGTTGGTTTAATTGTTGTTGGTATCGGTGCGTTTTTCATTGTTCCGCCTATGTGGGGCGTTTTGACTATTGCAGTAGGCGGGCTAATTGTTTGGGGTTCAAGCTGATAATTAATGTGGTTTTCTGGCTTACAAAAGGGCTTGTTTGGCCAATAAAAACCAGGGAGGTCTGTTACCAGCCCACAACCTACTACCGTAACGTCCAATCCGGTGGGCGACGGTAAGCGCCCAAGTTTCATGTTCGCGATATCAGGGTCTTCAAGCCTCATCCGCCGTCTTGATAAGCTAGGGAATCTCTGCATAACCCCCGTAATTTGAGATAATTCTGCGCCCCAATTTCAACCGGACTACTGTATGAGCCAGCTTACCTTCGCCGAAGCCGAATACCAGAACAAAAAGCGTAAAACGCGGCGGGAGCTTTTGTGCTCGAGCGCTTGGTCGATTGCTAAGCCAGCCCAGCCTTAGGGAGCTGTGTGAGTGAATATAGCATGTGTGAAAATGAGCCAAGCGGCAAAGACAGCAGCAAGATGAGTGAATCTATTTAAATCGATCAACAACGGAAATGTTCAGTCTGTTTCCCTTGCGCAAGTCAGCCGGAACATCTGCATGCATGGCGAGAAAGGCGTGTGCATGTTCACACGTTACCTTATAGATATCCTTGCATATCTCGTAGGCTTGAGTGTGGGGCCAGTTTTCGGGAAGCAGTTCGGTGGGCAGGAGTGGGTCATGCAAGTTTGCTCGCCGGAATGAGTGGATCATGAGTGTTTGTAATTGAAAGGCGACTAATGGTGATAGTTTATCCTCATGTACCAGGTCCAGAACGGGCGTGAAGTCATTGATGAATTTCCGGTAGAGGTGCTCAACCTCCTCAAGATTCCAGCTCTCCCTAATCTTCGTGAGGCTGTTCAAACCATTGCTATCTCCAGCGGACTCAGCTCTGAATAGGATAGCTAGGTCTTGATAGCCATTCCGCTCAATGATTTGCCTAGCGGTATCAAGGGTGGCGAGGGGATGGAGGAAAATACCGTTCGAGAGAAGGCTGAAACCATTCCACTCAAGTTCTTTCCGTAGCTCAGATCGCTCTGTCGTGGCTTCGATGTTCTTCTGCAGAACCACCAGGGTCCATTTTCCATCCCAATCAATACTGTACTCTTGGTAAATATGCTTATACGCCGACTCAAAGCGCCGTGTTCCTGCGTCGGTCAGTGAGTAAAAGCTACGTCTGCCCTCTTTTCTTGACGATAGCCAGCCCTCGTCCGCCAGACGAAATGCGCTGGTACGGACCAAGCGTTCGTTCACTGAAAAAGCTTCCATGAGCTTTATAAGCTCACCCAGCCAAATGCCTTCGGAAAAGGGCGAGATAGCATCGCCAAATACGGTAATGATCAGAGATTTTGAGCGTGGTTGCTCCGTTGCAATATAGCGTTCTATCCAGCTGACGAGTGATGGACTTCGAGTAATCTTCGGCATTACTGATTCTTTTCCTTGTCTCTATACCGGCGAACAGAGCGACCCTGGAGCCTGTTATGGCCCTGTTACCTCCAACGCCTAGGCGGCAGTTTAGGCAACTTGCAAGCTGAAGTCGATTGTCGGGCCAGCCCAGGCTCTCCTTAGCGTATAGCCAGCGTTGCAGACCCTTGCTCAGCTGCTTTGATCAGGAGTGTGGGTGGTTCCCAAAAATCATCCAAGGTCTGTTGCTGGAATTGTCTGATGCGCTGAAGAGCAGTCTCCAGTCCAATCGTCTCCGCATAGAACATTGGGCCGCCTCGCCAACGGGGGAAGCCATAGCCGTTAACGTAGACGACATCGATATCGCTGGATCTATCGGCAACGCCTTCCTCCAGAATTTTGATGCCTTCTATGACCAGTGCCAGGATAAGACGATCAACAATTTCTTCATCAGAGATCGCCCGGCGGGTAATTCCCCATCTATTTGAGTGGGATTTTATCTTTTCGACGACGTAGTCATCTTCAAACTGTGTCCCGCTAACGGCGTCGTATCCGTAGAATCCAGCCAGTGTCTTTCTTCCGAGCCTTTTTTCGTCGACTAGCTCGTCGGGTACGGAGCATTCTGGCTGACTACCCACCTCGATACCCTGATTACGACGGGAGAAGTAACCGATATCCAATCCGGCAAGATCCGCGACAGACAACGGTCCCATCGCCATTCCCCAGCTTTTGATTGCATTGTCGACCTGCGCGGGTGTGGCGCCTTCAATGAGGAGAAGCTGAGCTTGGCGCGCATATTTCTGAAGCATCCGGTTACCGACAAACCCATAGCACACGCCAACTGTGACGGGGATTTTGCCGATCCGCTTAGCGACCTGCATCAGGGTTTTGATGACATCGGGTGCGGTTTTATCGCTGCGGACGACCTCCAATAGTTTCATAATGTGGGCTGGACTGAAGAAGTGAGCGCCTACTACGTCCTGTGGGCGTGATGTCATGCTTGCGATCTCATTGATATCGAGATACGAGGTGTTTGTAGCGAGGATGGCGCCTGGTTTACAAATGGCATCGAGCTTGGCAAATACATCGCTTTTGACATCCATGCTTTCGAATGTTGCCTCAACGACTAAGTCTGCGTCGCTGATATTTCCAATGTCCGTGGTGCCTGTAATACGCCTGAAGGCCTCTTCAGCAATCGTTTTTTGCGTAATGCCGCGATCGACCGCTTTTTGGTAATTGCCCTGTATAACGCCAAGCCCCCGCTGCAGGTTGTCGCTGCTCAACTCGACCAATGTCACCGCGTAACCTGCGGTGGCAAAACACATGGCGATACCGCCCCCCATGGTACCCGCGCCAATAACGGCAACCCGGTCAATGCTGCGCGGCGGGATATCGTTGCCAATCCCCTTGGGCTTGGCGGCAGTGCGCTCCGCGAAGAATAGGTGACGAAGTGACTGGGAGCCCGACGAGGCGCGGCACTCTACAAACCGTTCGCGCTCCAGCTTTTGACCTAGTTCTATAGAGCTGCATGTTGCCGCTTCGATAAGGTCGATAATGTAGTTAGGGGCAAGCAGTTGGCTGCGACTTTTCTCCTGTTTTGCACGCGCTGCAGCAAACAACTCGGGTGCCGGGTTTTCCACTGACAGCTGGCCGGTACGCCTGGTCGATGCGTTGGCTTGTACCAGTTCTCTGGCATAGCTAAGTGCTGATTCGCGGAGATCTCCGTCGAGGGTGCGGTCGATCAGACCAGCCTGAAGTGCTTCCTCCGCGCTAATGGATTTACCCTCCAATATCATTGCGAGCGCTTTCTCGGCGCCGACCAATCGAGGTAATCGCTGGGTGCCTCCCGATCCCGGCAGTATTCCCAGCTTAACTTCTGGAAGGCCCAGTTTGGTGCCGCTTAGGGCGCTTCGGTAGTGTCCGGCCATCGCTATCTCAAGCCCACCGCCCAGAGCATTGCCGTGCATGGCGACCATGACTGGAATAGTCGCGTTCTCAATCGCTGCAACAACATCTGGGAGCTGTGGGAAGTCCTGTGGTTTACCGAATTCGGAGATGTCTGCACCGGCAATGTAGGTATTCCCCTCACAGTAAATCATCAGCAATGACGCACCATCTTCTTCTGCTTTTTTTAGTGCGGCGAGCAGGGAGCGTCGCACGGTCGCTGAAATGGCGTTGATGGGTGGATTGTTGATTGCGGTGACGGCAATCCCGTCGATGATCTCGTAACTGGCTGATTCTAAAGATATTGACGGGTTTTCTGCAGACATATCTGTGCCCCTGTTGCGGTGATGTAGCGTCTTCTCGATGATTCATATGTTACATAAAACTTGTCCAAAGGTAAAAATTATGTATCATAATGAAAAAGGCCGATTCATCGATCGCCTGAATAATTCGGCACTGTTCGACGGGTGCCGCTAATAAAGACTGGAAAATTCGCGCATTGGAGTCAGTTCTATGAAGCTCAGCAGCTACGTATGTGGAAAGTGGTACGAGGGCACCAGCCAAGGGGTAGAAACATTTAATGCCGTCACTGGTGAAGCCGTTTGTCACGTCAGTAGTGAAGGCATCAATTTCGCGGAAGTGGTTCGCTTCGGTCGCGAAGTCGGTGGCAAAGCCCTTCGTGAAATGACCTTCCATGATCGCGCGCTGGCTCTGAAGAACATGGCTAAGGCGTTGATGGCTGACAAGGAGAAGTTCTACGAAATCTCCGCACAGACTGGGGCAACCCGTGCTGATGGATGGGTCGATATTGAAGGTGGTTTGGGTACAGTTTTTTCTTATGCAAGCCTTGCTACCCGCGAGCTGCCAAACGATACCGTGCTGGTTGAGGGGGAGACGGAAACGCTATCTAAACACGGTAGTTTTCTGGGGAGACACATTCTCACGTCTAAGCCGGGTGTCTCGGTACATATCAATGCGTTTAATTTTCCGATTTGGGGGATGCTGGAAAAAATCGCTCCCAGTTTGATTGCCGGGGTTCCTGTGATTGTTAAGCCCGCAACGCCCAGCGCTTATCTTTCAGAAGCCATGGTCAGAGATATCGTTGATGGTGGCTATTTTCCTGCAGGTGCAATCCAGATTATTTGTGGCTCGGTTGGGGATTTGCTCGAACACCTGAATGAGCAGGATGTGGTGACGTTTACTGGTTCGGCCAGTACCGGGCGAAAGCTGCGCACGCATCCCAACATTATTGAAAACTCCATCCCATTTACTATGGAAGCGGATTCTCTCAATGCCGCCATCCTGGGTAAAACGGTGTCGGAAGACGACCCTGAGTTCGACTTGTTCTTACGGGAAATCAGTAAAGAAATGACCATCAAGGCCGGTCAGAAATGTACGGCTATTCGCCGTGTGATTGTGCCGCGTGAAAAGGTTAAAGCAGTCATTGATGGTTTGTCGACAAAGCTGGATAAGATCGCGATGGGCGATGCCTCCCAGGAAGGTGTTCGCATGGGGGCGTTGATCAGTCGCGATCAGGTACGTGATGTGGCGGAACAGGTCGCCCGCCTGACTCAAGAGTGCGAAATAGTACACGGCGGCAGCGATGACTTTGAGGTCATCGGTGCAGACAAGAACAAAGGCGCGTTCTATCCAAAAACCGTGTTGTATTGCGACCGTCCGTTTGAAAAGACACTGGTGCACGAAGTTGAAGCCTTCGGTCCGGTCACTACCGTTATGCCTTACGACGAGTTGGACGACGCCATTGATATTGCCAAGCTAGGCAAGGGTAGTCTGGTCGCATCTGTTTACAGCTACGACAACGTCGAAACCAAGAAGCTGGTTACCTCGGCGGCCGCATGGCACGGCCGTATGCTTATCCTGAATCGCGATTGCGCGAAAGAATCTACAGGTCATGGCTCGCCATTGATGCCGTTGGTCCATGGCGGTCCGGGACGCGCGGGTGGTGGTGAAGAGCTGGGCGGCCTGCGGGCTGTTAAGCACTATATGCAGCGCACAGCAATTCAGGGTTCACCTGGCTCACTAATGGCGGTCACGTCTGAATACCATCGCGGCGCCTTGGTGGAATCTGATGGCGTACATCCGTTCCGAAAATATTTTGAAGATCTCGTTATTGGCGAAACGCTGGTAACACATCGCCGTACAGTGACGGAAGCCGATATTGTTAACTTCGGTTGTATCAGCGGTGATCATTTCTATGCCCACTTCGACGAGATTGCTGCCCAAGACTCGTTCTTTGGTAAGCGCGTCGCTCACGGATACTTTGTGCTTTCCGCCGCAGCAGGCATGTTCGTTGATCCCGGCAAGGGGCCGGTTATTGCCAACTATGGTCTGGAGAGTCTGCGCTTTATTGAGCCGGTGGGAATCGGCGACACGATCCAAGCCAAACTGACAGTGAAAAAGAAGATCAAAAAAGCAAAACGTGGTGACGAAAAAGCCAACGGTGTTGTGCAGTGGGCTATCGAAGTTGTTAATCAACATAACGAACCCGTTGCTGTGTACGACATCATGACGCTGGTTGAGCGTCGCGACGATTGATTCGCAGATAGGGGGGAAGACGATGGACTATAAAAATATTCGATTCGTGGTTGAGGCCGGTACTGCCTTCATTACGCTAAATCGTCCTGAGGCACTGAACAGTTTTACTGTGGAAATGCATTTGGAGTTTAGGGATGCGTTGACGCGTTGCGCCGATGACCAATCGATACGCTGTGTGTTGCTAACCGGCGAAGGCCGCGGTTTTTGTGCAGGACAGGATTTGAACGACCGAGCGGTCGCGCCGGGTGAGGCTTCTCCCGACCTAGGGGATTCGGTAGAGAAGTACTACAACCCCGTTGTCAGGATGATTACCAGTATGGAAAAACCGGTGATCTGTGCAGTGAATGGTGTTGCTGCCGGTGCGGGTGCCAATATCGCGTTGGCCTGCGACATCGTGATTGCCGCGAGATCTGCTAGCTTCATCGAGTCGTTCTGCAAGCTGGGTTTGATCCCGGATTCCGGTGGTACCTGGCATTTACCACGTCTTCTAGGCATGGCGCGCGCCAAAGCGGTGGCGATGCTCGGCCCAAAAATTTCGGCAGAGCAGGCAAAAGAGTGGGGCATGATTTGGGACGTTATTGATGACGATCAACTCGTTGAGCAGTCTCGTGAGATGGCGACCACTCTTGCTGCACAGCCGACGAAGGGCTTTGCTTTTACTAAGCAAGCCTTGTATGCGTCGGCCACAAATACACTGGATGAGCAGCTCGAGTTGGAAAAAGAGTTGATGCGTGCAGCCGGGCAAACACAAGACTACAAGGCTGGAGTCGATGCGTTTATGAATAAGCGCACCCCTGAATTTGTCGGTCGCTAGTTTTTAGAATGCGAGTTTCGCTCGCGCCGCGTCAATAAGACAAGAAGATGAACGGAGATAATCAATGGAGCCGCTAGTCGCTTATATCTGCGATGCTCAGCGCACGGCGATCGGTCGATATGCCGGTACGCTTGCCGAGGTTCGCGCCGATGATTTGGGCGCCGTGCCTATGAAGGCACTTATGGAACGAAATCCCTCTGTCGACTGGGAAAAAGTCGACGATGTATTTTACGGCTGCGCAAACCAGGCTGGTGAGGACAATCGCAACGTTGCGCGAATGAGTGCCCTGCTGGCGGGACTGCCTGCGAGCGTGCCGGGTATGACGATAAACCGGCTTTGTGGATCGGGGCTTGATGCCGTTGGAACGGCAGCGCGCGCTATTCGCGCCGGTGAGATTAATCTGGCGATTGCCGGGGGGGTTGAATCCATGTCCCGCGCGCCATTTGTTATGCCGAAAGCCGGATCGGCGTTTGATCGTCGAGCGGAAATCTACGACACCACCATTGGTTGGCGTTTTGTTAACAAGTCCATTAAAGCGCAGTACGGCATAGACTCCATGCCTGAGACCGCAGAAAACGTGGCCGCCAAGTTTAATATCAGTCGAGAGGACCAGGACGCATTTGCAGTACGCTCCCACGCCAAAGCCCATGCAGCGCAAACCTCGGGTCGTTTCGACATTGAAGTGACGCCAGTCACTATTCCAAAGCGTAAGAGTGATCCGGTGGTTTTTGACAAGGATGAGCATATCCGCCCCGGGACAACCTACGAGAAATTATCAGGATTGCCGACCCCGTTTCGGGAGAGTGGCAGTGTGACCGCTGGTAATGCGTCTGGTGTTAACGATGGCGCTTGCGCGCTGTTGATCGCCTCCACTGATGGAGTAAAGCAGCATGGTCTGCAGCCAAAAGCCAAGATCTTGGGTATGGCTTCCAGTGGTCTTGAACCCGCGATAATGGGGTTTGGCCCTTATGAAGCTTCGAAGAAGGTACTGGAGCTGGTGGGTCTGAGTATCAATGATATGGACGTGATCGAGTTGAATGAGGCTTTTGCGTCCCAGGGGCTTGCGGTTATCCGGGCCCTCGGGTTGAAGGACGACGATCCGCGTATTAATCCCAATGGCGGAGCCATCGCGCTCGGCCATCCTCTCGGGATGAGCGGCGCACGGTTGGTGACTACCGCCATGTATGAATTGATTGAAAAAAAGCAGCGTTATGCGCTGTGCACTATGTGTATCGGGGTAGGCCAGGGCATTGCGCTGGTTATTGAACGTGTTTCTGACTAAGAGGAATGAGCCATGAGTTTATCAACGAATGAAATGAATCGTTCTGCCGATGAAAAGACGCTGGAAGCCGAATTTCAACGCCGCATAGATAACGAAGAAAAAATCGAGCCTAAAGACTGGATGCCGCAGGCATACCGCAAAAATCTGATTCGCCAGATCTCACAGCACGCACATTCGGAAGTGATTGGCATGCAGCCCGAGGGTAACTGGATTACCCGTGCGCCAAGTTTGCATCGGAAAGCGGTATTGCTGGCTAAGGTTCAGGATGAAGCCGGTCATGGCCTGTATCTGTATAGCGCTGCTGAAACCCTGGGTATTTCAAGGGAAGAGCTGATTGATGCGCTGCATACCGGGGCTGCCAAGTATGCCTCTATTTTTAACTACCCGTCGTTATCTTGGGCAGATATGGGCGCAATTGGCTGGCTGGTTGATGGTGCTGCCATCGTAAATCAGGTTTCGCTGCAACGGACCTCCTATGGTCCCTACGCCCGAGGCATGGTGCGCATCTGTAAAGAGGAAAGTTTCCATCAGCGTCAGGGCTACCACATTCTGATGACCCTGATGGAGGGCGACGAGCGTCAGCGCAAGATGGCTCAGGATTCGGTGAATCGCTTCTGGTGGCCATCGCTGATGATGTTCGGCCCCCACGATTCGGATTCCCAGCACTCTGGTCAGTCTATGACTTGGAAAATTAAACGGCAGTCCAACGACGAGTTGCGTCAGAAGTTTGTAGATCAAAGTGTAGAGCAAGCAGAAGCGATTGGCTTGACGCTGCCAGACCCGGATCTGCGCTGGAATGAGGAGCGTGGGCATTACGATTTCGGCGAAATCGACTGGGAGGAGTTTTATTCAGTCATCGCCGGAAACGGACACTGTAACCGCGACCGTGTTGCACATCATCGCCGCGCCCATGACGAGGGCGCCTGGGTTCGCGAAGCGCTCGATGCCTACGAAAGTAAAAGATCTGCAGCCCGCACTGCTTGAGGAATAGAAACCATGTCTCAATCCAATATGAAGTTGTATGAAGTGTTCGTTCGCGGCCGTCGCGGTCTCGATCACAAGCATGTCGGTAGTCTGCACGCTGAAGATGCCGAGCAGGCCTTGGAATACGCGCGTGATGTCTATACCCGTCGCGGGGAAGGTATCAGCATCTGGGTGGTTAATTCGTCGGACATTTGTGCTTCTCAGGAAAGCGACTGCGATAGCTTTTATGACCCGCTGGATGACAAGCCATATCGCCATGCGACGCATTACCAGCTTCCCGATAAAGTTAACAATATGTGAGCCCGCGTATGACTACTGATAACCAACAAGATCTTGCGGCTTATGCCATCCGGCTTGGCGATGACTCCGTTATTCACGGCCATCGTCTGAGCGAGTGGTGCAGTAACGGCCCTTTCCTCGAGGAAGATCTGGCTATGACCAATGTGGCTCTGGACTATATCGGTCGCGCACGTAACTTCCTGACCTACGCGGCAGAATTGACGGGTGAAGGTGTTACTGAAGACACACTGGCTTACGACCGAGACTGTCTGGACTACACCAACCTGCTGATCTATGAATTACCGCGAGGCGACTTCGCCTTCACCACCGCAAGACAGTATTTGCTGGATGAATTCGAACTGCTGTTCCTGACGGCACTGACGCAGTCCGCTGATGAAACACTAGCGGCAATTGCCGAAAAGTCACTGAAAGAAACTCTCTACCACCTGCGTCGTAGCAAAGAATGGATGTTGCGCCTGGGGAATGGAACTGAGGAGAGCAGGGCGCGGCTGCAAACTGCGCTGGAACAGTTGATTGGCTACACGCCCGAACTGTTTGAAATGGACGCGCTGGAAACGGAGCTGGCTGAGAAGGGTGTTGCTGTAGACAGAGCGAGTCTTGAACAGGGTTGGCGTTCAGCCTGTGATGCCACCTTTGCCGAGGCCGGCGTGACCTTACCGGATGTGGCCTGGCGCGTAAAAGGCGGGCGTACAGGTTTTCACACGGAGCACTTGGGACACCTCTTGTCGGAAATGCAGTTTGTTCAGCGTGCGTACCCGGGTTGTACCTGGTAACTGACGAGGATCCGGTTTGTGAGTGAAAACAACCTTATCCCGATTCTGCCGCAGGAAGAGTTTGAGCGCCGTGAGCGTCGACATTCTTCAGTAGTGCCGGAGATATGGAACCTGCTCGACAGTGTCAAGGATCCCGAGGTGCCGGTAATCAGTATCTGGGAGCTGGGCGTGCTTCAGGATGTGCTGGTAACAGACGGAGCGGTAACCGTATCCATCACGCCGACGTATTCCGGATGCCCTGCCATTAACGCTATGGCGGAGGATATTGAGCTCTGCCTGAAAAATGCAGGCTATGAACGGGTTGAGGTCTTGCGTCAACTTCACCCGGCCTGGTCGACCAGCTGGATGTCTGTTGAGGCAAAGCGAAAGCTGGCGGATTACGGTATAGCGCCGTCGCAAAAAGATGATGAAGGTATTGCTTGTCCGCACTGTGGTTCCTTCGATATCAAACTGGTAAGCCACTTTGGCTCCACCGCGTGTAAGGCACTCTATCAGTGCCGAAGCTGTAGTGAGCCGTTTGACTATTTTAAGAATCTGTAACGATTAAGATAAGAGAGAATCGGGATAATGAGTACGAGAGGATTCCAGCCGCTGACCATTTCCAGTGTGCAGAAAGAAACGGATTCGGCCGTTGTGATTGGCTTTAATGTCGAAGCGCAACAAGCTGAACTGTACAAATATCGGCCGGGCCAGTACCTCACCCTGCGGGCCAATATCGACGGTGAGTCGGTACAACGTTCCTATTCGATCTGCTCTGGTATCAACGATGCTGCCATGACGATCGCGGTAAAACGTGTCGAGGGTGGTAAGTTCTCTAATTTTGCGAATGACGCTCTAGTCGCAGGAGCACAGATTGAGGTTATGCCGCCACAGGGCAACTTCTGCGCTGATATCAGTCAGGGGAATAGGAAGAACTATCTGTTTATTGCGTCCGGTAGTGGTATTACTCCGATTCTATCCAATATCAAGTCGATCCTAGATGTTGAGAGCAATAGCCGGTTAACACTGATCTACGGCAACAAGCGCACGACGTCGATCATGTTTCGCGACGCACTCAGCTTTCTTAAAAACCAGTATCTGACGCGTTTTCAGTGGATCAATATTCTCAGCCGTGAAGACCAGGGCGTCGATCTTCTCAACGGACGTATCGATAACGCCAAAGGGCGCGCTCTCGGTACACAGTTAATCGACTTGAAATCCTATGATGAGTATTACATTTGTGGCCCTGAGTCGATGATCTCTGAGGTATCAAGGGGCCTGCGTGGACTGGGTATTGAAGAGAACAGTATACGCTATGAGCTATTTGGGGCCTCTGCCGACGATGCCAGTGCCGTAATTGAGAAACACCATGCTCGCGCTAACGCTTACGCTGGAAAGACCAGCGAGGTCACGGTTATTTTTGATGGTCGTGGAAGTTCCTTCGATCTCGCCGCCGATGGCGAAAATATCCTAGATGCCGGCATGAGTCACGGTATGGATCTACCGTATAGCTGTAAAGGCGGCGTTTGCTCTACCTGCAAGGCTCTGTTGGTTGAAGGCGAGGTGGATCAGGATATTACTCATGGCCTCGAAGAAAGTGATCTTAAACGTGGCTATATACTGACTTGTCAGGCGCACCCGATTTCCGAGAAGGTCGTCGTCAACTTTGATGAGAAGTAAGTCGATCACCAAAATAGCGGCTAGGTGGGAGAACTATTCATGGCAGTAGAAAGCCTCACTGCTCAGGAGCTCGCGGAGCGCTGTGCGGAGGTCTTGATGCAAAGAGATGACGCCAGCCGCCACCTGCAGATGAATGTCGAATCGGTGTCGCCCGGCACCGCTACAATCACGATGTCAGTGCAGGATTACATGATCCAGGGACATGGCAGTTGTCACGGTGGATACATTTTTTCGCTTGCGGATACCGCATTTGCCTTTGCATGCAACACATACAATAAAGTGACTGTAGCGCAGGGATGTAGTATCGAATATGTTAAACCCGGTAAGCTTGGCGATACCTTGAGGGCAAGTTGCTGTGAAGTCTCCCGTGGCCGTCGAACCGGGGTCTATGATGTCTGCGTGGAAAATCAAGAGGGACTGATTATCGCAGTGATGCGAGGTAAGTCTTATCAGCTTGGGACGGCGTTGCTGTCCTGAAAGTCTTCTATAAAGGGTAGGCTCAAAGCCTTCCAGACAGGGTTTTGGACGGAGTTTCCCCAAATGATTCACAGTAGAGTTTGCTGAAATTGCCGAAATGAAAAAAGCCGCAACTCATGGCGATATCTGAAACTTTGACCCGAATATTCTGGTTTCTAGAAAAAACCAGCAGTTCCCGCGCCCGACGCAAACGCCATTTACGTAGGTACAGCATAGGGGTGGTGTGCTCGTACTGTTCGAAGCCTTTCTGTAGACTTCTTGCACTTACACCAACTGCGTTAGCGATATCCAACACTGTCAGCTTGCGGGTGTAATTTTCTTCAATAAATTCTTTGGCCCTGATGACCACCCGAGGTCTAACCCCGTACTTAGCGTTGAGGATTGCTTCGCTATAACTGTTTCCTTGTGAGAGTAGAGATAACGCAAGCACTTGTTCAATTTTTTCGAACAGTTCGGGATTTTTCGCCATGTCATTTGCGTAGGGGTTGTTAATCAGAAAATTTCCCAGTGCTTCCGAAAATTCAGACAGTGAGGCGAGTCCGGTTGTTGATGAGTTGAATTCAACCGCGTTTTTAGCTTCTATGCCATAACTCTGATAAAGTGTTTCATCGAGCAGTCGTCGGTTAACTTTGTATATCAGGTTACTACAGTCCTCAGACCAACGCATATCGATGTGTTTGTCGGCATCGAGGATGATCGGTTTGCTTGGGGAGGCAACTCCTTCGATGAAGTTTTGTTTTACATTGAAATGGCCACTACTTGGCAGCATGACCAGATAAAAATCTTTAAACGGCTCGGAGTCTATTTGGATTTCAGCATTGTAGAGTAGGCGGCTCAGGGAAGTGTCGCGAACGTCGCGGTGTTTCATCTGTGCGCGTAGTTGGTCTCTGGGGTGGCATAGCTTCAGATCATGGGGCTGGTACAACGCGCTGACTCGCTCACAAGCATCGTCAGGATCGGAGCTGTTTTCGAAGACCGATTGTAAAACCTCGTCAATATTATTATTCATCATAGTCGAGTTGCATACGTCGCTACCAGAATCCTGATACTACACCCCGCCGCAAGTTATTGTCTAGAAACGGCGGGCGTATGTATCAATCGATCTGTTTTTCTGCTTCACCGATATACATATAACCGGTGATTTTCGGAAAGCTCTCCATATAGCAGTTATCGAGCTCGGTAATGGTGAATCCACTTGACGAAATCATTTCGCTGATCGATCGGTTCAGATGACAGCCGCCGGCTAGTTTCTTCCACATTGGTGTAATCCTGTGTTGCCATTTTGAGACCGGTTCATGACACGAATGGCCATGTTCACAAAACAGCAGTTTCCCTTCGTGTTTAAGCACACGATGCATTTGTTCAAGGGCGCTTTGCCAGTCGGATATAGTGCAAAGGGTATAGGTCAGCAATACTGTATCGACGCTCTCGTCGTCGAGTGGAATTTTCTCCCCTGGCAGATCCAGCCATTTTACTTCGACTGGTGACTTGGCCAAGTTGGGCAGGGCTTTTTTGCGCATTCCCTCTGCTGGTTCAAGTCCCCAGACGAAATCAACGATATCAGGGTTGTAAAGCGGCAAATTGATGCCACTACCCATACCGACTTCGAGAACCACTCCGCGTGCACGTGGTACAACACGTTCACGTTGGCTCATCACTGCCCCGTGGCTACAGAGGGTATCTAGAATATGAGGAAGGATTTTATTATCGTAAAAACTCATCTGGAACCTCGGGAAACGCTGTTATTATTTACTGACGAGGGACAACGTTCACTATTGGATTAACGATACGGCCGGCTGGTATCGCCAACCTCGTGTGCATAGCGAATTCGATCAAGAATAAACTGGCGAATATTTTCCGCATCCCCGGCATCCAGTTCAGATTTGAATGACACCATGCCGCGGCTTTCGAGTATGCCGCCTAGAACTACCGAAGCCCAGGCTTCTTCCGATTGGGTAATGCCTGAAAAGCGAAGGTCCGGCACAACTCCACCACCTACACCACCACCTCCGTGGCAGACGACGCAGTAGCGGTCGTATGTCTCAAAACCCTTGTGTGCGGCATCTTTGTCGATCTGTGTTGTGACTGGAGCCATCTGTAGGGCCACGCGATCATCGACAGGTAACTTTGCACTAGCACCGAGTTTGAAGACAAGTAGTCGACTGATGTTACGTGGATATTGCTGAGCGGCATCCTTTGTCAGCTCACCAGTCATCAATGGCATAATACCACCCCAGCCAGCATTGACCGCAATATATTGTTCGCCATCAATTTTGTATGTCACCGGTGGTGCCACGACGCCGGTTTGCGCATTGAAACGCCACAACCTTTCACCATTGTCGGCGCGGTAGGCGTTTACGTAACCAGTCGCCGATCCCTGAAAAATGATTTCACCCGCAGTGGCTAGCACACCGCCGTTCCAGACGCCGGGATATCCGACCTTCCATAAATCCTTTCCAGTTCTTAGGTCTCTTGCGAGTAGTGCCCCGCTGGTTGCATCTTTAACTGCCTGGATAACTTTTGGGTCATCGGGCAGGTTCGCAGCCTTTGTGTCGACACCGAGGTTTACTGCCAGTTTTGACGGTGTTTGTTCATCTTCAGCAAGGTAGGGAAATGCTGATGTTTGGGTGGGGATATAGATGACATTGTTGTTGGGGTTAAAGGCCATCGGGTGCCAATTGTGTCCTCCCATCCATGACGGCATGACCAGAGCCGGCTTCCCAGTCTTCCAATATTCGGCTTCCGGATTTACTACCGGTCGGCCGGTTGTCATATCGACATGCGAGGCCCAGGTGACGTCTACAAAGGGTTTAGCTGATAGCAACTTGCCGTTAATGCGGTCGAGGATGTAAAGAAAGCCGTTCTTTGGAGCCTGGATGGCGACTTTACGCATCGTGCCATCGAATTCCATATCAGCAAGGACGATCGGTTGCGTTGCGGTGTAGTCCCAAGCTTCCCCTGGTGTAGTCTGATAGTGCCAATTGTAGTTGCCGGTGTCGGCGTTCACCGACACGATAGAGGAAAGGAATAGATTATCGCCGCCGCCAGGTGAGCGAATATTCGGATTCCAGGGAGACCCATTGCCGACACCGAAGATAATACTGTTGGTGTCAGGGTCGTAAACGATGCTGTCCCAGACTGTACCACCTTTCTCCAGATCGCTGCCCTGTGCCGACCAGGTTTTGGCCATCAACGCCTCTGGCTCAACGCCAGAATCTAAGTTTTTGGAGCTGGGGACGGTATAAAAGCGCCACACAAGTTTACCGCTATTTATATCATAGGCTGAGATATAGCCTCGAACCCCGTATTCTGCTCCGCCATTACCGATATAAACTTTTCCCCTGGCCACGCGAGGAGCACCAGTGATTGTGTAGTTGAGTGTGTTTTTGAAGGTGCGGGTTTCCCATAATGGAATACCAGATTTGGCATCCAGGGCGATCAGGCGGCCATCGAGGGTAGCCTGAATAACGCGGCCTTTGTCGTAGGCCAGGCCGCGGGTGACTGAATCGCAGCAGCCTTTAATTCCTTGTTTTTTCGGAACCTTCGGGTCGTACTGCCAGAGTATTTCACCGGTTTTGGCATTCAATGCATGAACATGGTTCCATGCTGAGGTCGTATACATCACTCCATTGATAATCAGAGGCGTTGCTTCCTGGCCGCGATTTTCAGGAAGGTCGATATACCAGGCAAGCCCAAGTTCAGAGATATTTTTAGCGTTGATATCGGTAAGTTCAGAAAAGCGTTGTTCGTAGCGGTTGTTCCCGTGCATCGGCCAGTCGGTATTCGCTGTGCTCTTCTGCGGTGTGGCGTCTATGCCATTGCTAATATATTTGTTGAACCCGTTCGAGCAGGCACTCAGGGTTAAAACCGCCGCAGCGGTTAGGAGTGGAAAAAGTGATATTCCAAGTTTATTGTTTTTCATTGTAATGATCTTTCATTTAAGTAGTTCAAAGTCGGTTTTGGGGCAGCTGCATTCAAAGCATGTCCAGTCGTCCGGTATGTCCTCCCATTTTGTGCCTGGGGGGATTCCGTCCTCAGGAAGACCAAGTGCTTCGTCATAAATAAACCCACACACGATGCATTCGTATTTGGCCATTCTTCATTGGTCCTCGACTTTTTCGAAATCTATTTTGTCTCTAACAGAGCAGTCGGGGCAGGACCAGTCGTCGGGAACCACTTGCCATTGAGTACCCGCAGGAAAGCCTTCGAATTCATCGCCTTTATCTTCGTCATATGTATAGCCACAACCGGGGCAGCGATAACTAGCCATTAGGATGCTCTCCCATATTTCGCAATGAGTGCATCGCGGTGTTTGGGGTCGAGGTTAGCTTTGAGAATGTCTCCGCCATAGACCTCGAGTACTTTTGGATCCATGACTTTGCGCCAGATCGGTGTGAAGTAAGCCATGGTGAAACAGCCAGCGTAACCAGTGGGAAGTTCGGGGGCGTCGTCGCTGCGCAATACCTGGTAACGGCGGGTTGGTCGGGAGTGGTGGTCTGAGTGGCGCTGGAGGTGGTAGGTTACGAGGTTGGAAACTCGAAAATCAGCGTTCCATGAGTGCTCAGGGCGTGTGCGCTCAAAGCGACCGTCTTCTTGTTTCTGGCGCAGTAGGCCGTAGTGTTCGATATAGTTGGACGTGGATAGAAACTGCCAGCCCCACAAAGTTGATATGACCATAAAAGGAATAACAACAGTGCCCCATAGTGTCAGTGCAGCTCCATAGAGAACAAAGGTAATCGCGAATGACTGTAGGATCTGGTTTTCGGCACTGATTACGGATTTACCCTTTCGCTCGAGTCGTACCTTTTCATCATGAAAGGCTCTGACAAAAGCACCAGGAATTTCTCGAAGAACAAAGCGGTACAATGACTCTCCCATCCTTGCAGATGCGGGATCATCAGGGGTAGCGACATCTTTGTGGTGGCCGCGATTGTGTTCAGCAGAGAAATGCCCGTAAGCGGGTACTGCCAGAACCCATTTGGCTAGGTTCTTTTCCAGGCGATTGTTCTTGTGTCCCAACTCATGTCCAACTACCAGTGCCAGTCCATTGGTCAAGGCAACACCGATCGTCATACCAAGGTAGTCGGATACGGAGACAGCTTGGGTTGACACCCACCAAGCACCATACACCCAAGTTACAAAAAACAGGGGGACCGACAGGAAAACCAACCATTTGTAGTAGTTGTCATTCTCTAGCTCGTCGGCACGCTGTGCACTATAGTTTTTGTCGTCTCTACCAAACAAAAAGTCACCTAGAGGGACAAATAAATACCATAGAATCGGTGTAAACCAGGCATAGATGGAGTTTCCGGTGGTTTTATAAAATTCGATTCCAACAATGGGGGAGATCGCAATAAAAAGCGGAAGCCACCAAAAGTATCGTTTTTTGTCTCGGGTAGCCAAATTTCGTGTTTTTTGGCGATTCATTACTTCACTCATTTATACCACCTTTTTATTGGTAACTTAGGTTTCGAGTCGGCCGTTAAGCCGTTACTGGCAAATGATATTAATGAGAAGGAAAGGGGGCTATCAGCTTTGCGAAGGTAATGTCAGGATTGCGAATATTTGTTGTTTCGCCATAGAATTTTATCTATGCGCGGTTGGATATATTTCGGTATTGGGGCAAGGGTTTGGAGCGTGTGGATTATTCTTTGTCATGCGGTGATAGAGTTTGTGTTTCGTCGTTTTTGTTGCTTAGGCTGTTTTTGAAGCCCGCTATTGCGCCACCAAGATCAGAGCCAATGTTTCTCAGTCTTTTTGTACCAAATAGCATGGCTACAATAGTCAGTATGATAAGAAGCTGCCAAATACTAATTCCACTTAGTCCCATTTCAGTCTCCCAGGTTGAGGTGATGGAGAAGTGACAAACAGGCACTTCTCCATTCGGTTAATGTTTCAGCTATGTGAGTTACTTTACTGATTAGGCAGTAAATCCATTGGTAGTCCAATTAAGCTCAGCTCCTGGCCGGGAAGCAAAAAGCTTACATCGAGTAACGACGAAGGCGCTGTTGTGACAAGCTGGTCTATTGCCAGGAGGTCCGCCGGTGGGTTGAGGAGCAGCGGTAGCACGATTTGTGTGCCAATGGGTACGAGTTCGCCAACGAGCGGACCGACTAATGGTAAGTCGTTGGATAGAGGAATTAATGATCCAAGCAGTTGGCTATTCAATGCTGCTCCTTGCTGAAGGATTGCATCCAGTCCAGGAGCTGCAGGAATCACTGCAGTGATGTCGTTCAGGGTTGTGATCAAAGCGGATATTTGGGTGTGGCCAATATTCGCACTTAGAAGCAAAGTAAGGCCAAGGCCGTAAGCCTTAATTTTTTTTATAGTCATAACTTCTCCCTATGTTCATTACAAATTTTGCATATAAAGCAGCCTTTTGCGGGGCGCGTTTATCGAATCAATTGCGCCTCAAAGCTGGCGCGCCCATATATGTAACACATTAATAAAGTTACGACAAATTAATGTATCAAGAATTTTGAGCCGGAATTGATCTTGACGGTTGACATTTCTGTAAATGTAACTATATTTGTTTCTTATTGAATGATTGAGGTGATCACTTGAACAACACGCGATTTTCTGTGGCTGTGCATGTTCTGTCGGTGTTATGTGTCAGCGATGGAGAGCCCGTCACATCGTCAGTGCTCGCCGCCAGTGTTGGCACTAACCCGGTGGTCATTCGCAAGCTGTTGGTGATGTTGTCGAAAGCGTCGCTGGTTTCCGTTGACAGGGGAAAAGCCGGTGGGGCGAGACTGGCGCGTCCGGCGAGTGAAATAAGTCTGACTGATGTGCTTGACGCCGTTGTCACTTCTAATGAAATGACAAAAATGCACAGCAATCCTAACCCGGCTTGCCCTGTCGGTAAGAGTATTGCGGGCGTGTTGGACGCCATTTTTTCGGATGGCTTTGAGGCCTACCGTTCGGTGATGAAGCAGCACTCTATAGCGAGTTTGGCGGTTTCAATTTCAAAGCAGGGAGGTTAAAGGGAAAAAAAAATTTACCTATAAATGTAACATTTAAAGATACATATATTGTGTCGTGAACTACCTATCGGAATAGAGGAGTGGGTGATATGAGAACTCATCGGGAAACGTTGATCGTTAACTTGCTGAAGTCCATTGAGAGCAAGGATGTTGAGGGTTTTTCGGCTATCAGTCAGAGCCAGTACAGGCAACATAACCTACATGTAGCTGACGGAAGACAGGGCTTTTTGGATTTTGTTTTTTCGATGCCTGACGGTATGCCCAAAGTCAGCACCAGGCGTGTATTCGAGGATGGGGAGTACGTGGTCGCCCATAGCGAGTTAGCGGCGGATCAGACTCTGGCCGTCTTCGACATTTTTAAGTTTGATGGAGAGCGCATTGTCGAGCATTGGGATGCTGCTCAGCCGATGTTGGATCCGAATCCGAGCGGCAGAACGTTGCTTGATGGTCAGGAAGATATTGGCGATGCGGGTGTGTCCCTGGCTGATAGCAAAGGAGTAGCAAGAGCATTTGTAGAAAATGTACTAATGAGCGGGAATCTGTCAGTTGCTGAGGAATATGTCGGGCCAGAGTACCTTCAGCATCACCCGCTGGTAAGAGATGGTTTGGATGGGCTTCGTGAGGCCTTTGCTGATTGGATGTCTTCGGGGGTGGAGGTCTGTTACGAAAATATCCATTTTGTCCTTGGTAAAGGTGATTTTGTTCTTGTAGTTACGGAGGGAAGGTTTAACGGAGCTCCCGTGGCATTTTATGACATGTTTAGGATTTCTAAGGGAAAAATTGTCGAGCATTGGGATGTGGTGGAAGAGGTTCCGCCCAAAGAGCAGTGGCAAAATGACAATGGGAAGTTCTAGATTTGTTGGCTGCGCAGATCTATTCGTGCTGAAGGATGAATGACAGGATGTCATTCATTTTTTGTGTCATGCTTTTGCACACAATGCCTCCAGCGCTGCACATTATGTGACGCTTATGCATCGGGAATCGGGCAAAGTTCCTCGAAAACGGAGGAATAAAAATGCCTACCCTATCCAATAGTTCCAAGCCCGAGTTGGAACCGATCGAGATGGCTAGTAGAGAAGAAATTTCGGCTCTTCAGCTAGAACGACTTAAAAATACATTAGAAAACGCCTATAAAAACGTACCGTTCTACAAGAAGAAGTTTGACGAAGCCGGCGTCACTCCTGATGATCTTAACTCTTTGTCAGATCTGAATAAATTCCCATTTTTGGGGAAGCAGGATCTACGAGACAATTATCCATTTGGCCTGTTCGCTGTTCCGCGAGAAAAGGTGGCCAGAATCCATGCGTCTAGCGGGACGACGGGTAAGCCCACAGTTGTCGGTTATACCCAGGCGGATATTGATAACTGGGCGAATTTGGTTGCCAGAAGTATCAGAGCGGCGGGTGGGCGTCCGGGAGATATTCTCCATAATGCCTATGGTTACGGCCTGTTTACTGGCGGGATGGGCGCTCACTATGGTGCAGAGCGTCTCGGGTGCACAGTGGTTCCAATGTCTGGTGGGCAGACTGAAAAGCAGGTGCAGCTTATTCAGGACTTTAAGCCCCGCATCATCATGGTTACCCCTTCTTATATGCTGAACCTGATAGAAGAGTTTGAGCGGCAGGGTATCGATCCTAGGTCAACGAGCTTGGAGATCGGCATCTTTGGCGCAGAGCCATGGACAAATGCGATGCGGGAAGAAATTGAAGAGCGAGCGGGTATCGACGCTGTAGATATATATGGTCTTTCTGAAGTCATGGGGCCGGGCGTTGCAAGCGAATGCGTCGAAAGTAAGGACGGGCCGGTGATCTGGGAAGATCATTTTCTTCCCGAAATCATTGACCCTGTGACGGGAGAGGTCTTGCCAGATGGGGAAGACGGGGAGTTGGTGTTCACCTCCCTGACGAAGGAGGCCTTTCCCGTTATACGCTATCGAACTCGCGATTTGACCAAGTTGCTGCCGCCTACTTCTCGGGGCATGAGACGCATCGGCAAGATTACTGGTCGCTCGGATGACATGCTTATCATACGTGGCGTCAATGTGTTTCCCACTCAGATAGAAGAGTTGCTGCTAAAGGTCTCGGAGTTGGCGCCGATTTACTTCATCGAAGTTTCTAAAGACGGAAATCTAGATGTTGTAACGGTCTCGGTTGAGCTTAATCCGGAGTATCAGGAGTTGGGAGCGCAAGCTAGAGAAGAGATCGTCAGTCGGCTCAAGCATCTGGTTAAGACCTATGTGGGGATCTCTATCAAGGTGAAGCTGGTCGAGGGTGAAGGCTTAGCGCGCTCAGAAGGGAAGGCAAAACGCGTCAAGGACTATCGGTAGTAATAATGATATGAGCTCTGCATTCATATGTGGAGCCGTGCGTACACCTTTTGCCATCCGAAATAGCTACCTTGAGCGATACTCGACTGCTCAGCTTGCATCATTGCCGTTGGCGGATATGGTCAAAAGGAATCCAAAGCTTGACTGGCGTCGAGTGGATCGTCTGTATGTGGGCTCCAATAATAAAAATTTATGCACGTTAGAGGGCGCAAAGAAGTTTGTCGACGTTTGCGTTGACAAGACCTCAATCGAGCGCAATGTAAGCATAACGCCGTTAGGTTGGTTGCACTGTACGGGTATGGCTGCCATCGAACGGGCAGCCGGCGACATAGGTACTGGCGCGTCAAATCTTTCAGTGGTTATCGGCGTGAGCTCAAGTTCTAAGGCGAGAGGGCCTGCCACTAATGCCGATTACAGCGGCTCAGAAGGGGAATTCAAGTTCACGAGGCTGTCGGAGAAGGCTGCGCGCAGATCAATGTTGGCGAAAAACTACGCCATATCAAATGAAAATATTAACTCGTATATCGTAGCCGCTTACGGACGGACGATGGCTGCGCGTCAACGGGGATTCTTTGATCGTGAGTGTATGCTGATTAGCAATGATCAGAAGCTGGGTGGAGGCTATTTTAGTGAAGATGAGCTTGATGGCTTGCGACTGCGTGAGCATGGCCGCAGGTTTGTCGACAGTTTGGTTGATATCCATCCGTCATTGCATGAGGGGTTCGCGCCGACGGTTGATGGCTCGTGTTGCCTGCTGGTGGCGTCTATGTCCGGTGTGGAAGAATTGGGTTTGCGAGCGCGAGCGAGGGTTCTGGCCCACGCCGTAGTAGAAAGCCCACTGGCGGCTGATTCGCCTTATTGTATCCCGGCTATCAGAAAAGTATTTGCCGAAACCGGTCTCAGGCCCAAGGACCTTGATGTGATCGAGGTTGGAGAGGTTTGTGCGGTGGAGGCGATAAGCGTAATGAAGGACCTGGGCGTTCCATTGGGACTGGCGAAGCTAAATGGTAGCGGGGGCGACCTAGCCATTGGTGAGGCAACGGGAGCCTCATCCGCTAGGCTGGTCGTCACTGCGATAAACAGTATGCAATCAAAAAATCTTCGATACGCTTTGTGCGCTGCGTCTTCAAACAGTGGACATGGTATTGCGATTATCCTGGAAAATACACAATTCCTTAATAAGACAGAGAGATAAAATGATAAAGGTAAGTATCAGCTACTTCAGATCTGACGATGGTTGCTTTGATCATGACTACTACTTGTCAACGCATATTCCGATGGTGAAAGAGGTTCTTGGGGATGTCTGTGTGCGTTGTGAGATTGATAAAGGCATGTTCGGAGCGAAGTCCGAACAGCAGGCTGAAGTTGTCGCTGCGGTTCAATTATACGTTACCAGTGTCGATGATTTTAACGAAAAGTTTTCTGTGGCGCAGAAGGAAATTATTCGAGATATAAAGAATTACACGAATATTATGCCAAGCATGCAGTTTAGCGAGGTTGTTAGCCTGTAAGGTCGGGCAGGCAATTGCACAAAATGTCACTGTCTCTGCACATGTCGGTACGTTGTGTCACTCAAATTCGGGTGAAATGCTGAAAAGACAAGATATCGCGAATAAAAAGCGGAGATTACATAGTGACGAAATTACAGTCAGAAGCTGGCCTGTTGCCTACAGAAATGTTCCATTTTATCAATGGGATAGAGGTCGAGTCCTCAGATGGTGCCCGGGGGGAGTTGATAAACCCCGTCGATGAAACCGTGTTGGCAAGCTATTCATTTGGGGGTGTTGCCGAGGTTGATGCCGCGGTGTCTGCAGCGAGATCAGAGTTCGATAATGGTGTCTGGTCCGGTCTTAGCGGCTATCAGCGCGGATGCCTGATAAACAAGCTGGCAGACCTCGTGGAGCGCGATGCTGACTTGATTGCAGATATGGATGCCGTTTGTATTGGTCGGGTTCCCATGGAGCCGCGAATCCTGGATCTGCCCAATGCTATCCAAACCATCCGGACCTCGGCAGGTTGGGCTGACAAGATCGAGGGTCGGACAATTCCCACTCCGGGTTATCTTGGTCGGGCTACATTGTCTTATACGGTAAATGAGCCTGTGGGCGTGGTGGCCGCGATTACGCCCTGGAATACGCCTTTCATGATCACATGCTGGAAAGTCGCTCCTTTATTGGCGGCTGGGTGTACTGTGGTGATCAAGCCTTCAGAAGAAACCCCGATGTCGGCGTTACATTTGGCTAAGCTTGCTAAGGAAGCCGGAATTCCCGATGGCGTGGTCAATGTCGTCACGGGGTCTGGCTCAGTCATTGGCAATGCCCTCGTACGTCACCCTGGTGTAGACAAGATCACGTTTACAGGTAGTCCGGCTGTGGGTCAGCATATTCAGACTGAAGCCGCAAAAGACTTCAAGCGAGTATCTTTAGAGCTTGGCGGAAAAAGCCCGCAAGTTGTATTTTCTGATGCAGATCAGGATGAGGCGCTGGCTGGATGCGCGATGGGGATCTTTTTTAATCAGGGGCAAATATGTGCAGCAGGGTCTAGAATACTAGTGCAGCGAGATATCGCCGATGAGTTTGCGCAGAAGCTTGCTGACGTGGCCAGCAATATTGTCGTTGGTAACCCCCAGGAGGAAGGCGTCCAAATGGGGCCTGTGTGCAAAAAAGCACAGCTGGATAGAGTTAACTACTATA
Organism: Spongiibacter sp. C9W; assembly: GCF_057370015.1. Lineage (NCBI taxonomy): Bacteria > Pseudomonadati > Pseudomonadota > Gammaproteobacteria > Cellvibrionales > Spongiibacteraceae > Spongiibacter > Spongiibacter sp. C9W. Next base: position 1,567,367 of record NZ_CM170672.1, on the reverse strand, counting down.
TCCGCGAGGGCGTCGCGGCAGGGGCGTCACTGCTGGCGGGTGGTGAGTGTCCGTACGAGAAGGGTTGGTTTGTTCGTCCAACAGTTTTTGCTGCGGCCACCAATGACATGGCTATCGCGCAACAAGAAATTTTCGGCCCCGTGGCTACCGTCATTCCCTTTGATGACGAACAGGATGCTGTAGAAATTGCCAATGGGACGGTATACGGGTTAGGCGCTACCGTTTGGACCTCTGATGTAAAGCGTGCTCATCGAATGGCTAAGAAAATTAAGGCTGGAGCAGTAGGGGTTAACTGTTGGGCTCCCATTGATGCGAGGCTGCCGTGGGGCGGCGTTAAGCAGAGTGGCAGTGGTCGTGAGTGCGGCTTATCTGGAGTAATGGCTTACACTGAAGAAAAGGTTATTACCGTCGTTACCGATTAAGGGCTTCTTGCCGCGAGTTGTGCTTCCCCCAGTAGCATTTCTTGCGGCTTTTTTATCAGTACGTTGAGTATGGGTAGATCGGTAACGGTCTGCTTAATCGAGAAAAGGATAGGGAGGTGCCGAAGGGAAGTGATACAAAAAAAAGTATTTACAAAGAAAAATTGATATGTATTATGTAGTTTTATTATTGCACAAAATGTCAGTGGTATGCGCAAGTGTGCTTCCAGAAGTGTGAAGCATGTTTGAGGGGAGTACAGCTGGTTACATGATTTTGCGAAATGCCCTCGCAGCACAAGCATAAATTTAAAAAATAGTGGGGAGGCAAGTAATGCCAGATTCATTTCAGAAAAAAATGCTGGGACATGGAGTTCTCATGATGTTCTCGGCATTGTTGTTTGGCGTGTTTTATTGGATGAGTTTACTGGGTGGGTTCGAAATCATTCCTGGTTATATCATTCATTTCGATATGCCAGGGACGCCCGAAGGATGGAAGCGGGCTCATTCCGGGCCAGCACTAAATGGCATGATGGTTATAGCCGTCGCATTGGTGATGCCTCATCTGGATTTTACCGCCAAGAAAGCGAAGTTGCTGGGTGGGATCGTGCTTCTGGATGGTTGGGGAAATATCGCGTTCTATTTCTTTGGAAACCTGAGTGATAACCGAGCGCTAAGCTTTGGCGACAGTTCTCTCGGCGAAGGTGGTTTGTTCAGCTTCTTGGGGCTAGCGCCAGCCTACTTATTTGGTGTACTGGCGCTTTGGGCGCTGGCCGTTATCGGTCTTGCGGCCTTGAAGCAGGCAAGAGAGAGCTGAAATATTGTTACGATATCGCGGGAGCTTTGCTCCCCCGATATGTCTGTTCTAAGTAAAAGTGACCGAAGAATATCCAAAATAACTATTAAAATGGTGTGTTATGAGTGTCATACAGGGGCAAATGGCCGGTGAAACGGCGCTTTCAACGTTGGGCTGGTTGCCGGCATCTACCCGTCAGGTCGAGTCGTTCAAAGAATGGAAAGACTTCGTTCGAGATAACTTTCCCTGGCTTGAATTTAGAAATAGAGCATCTGGTCAGTTTGATGCAGAAATCTACTCTCAGCAGGTGGGTTGCTCTGGTCTGAGTATGATTCGCACCTCGGCTGGTGAGGTGAAACGGACGCGTCACCTCGCCGAAATGACCGACAGCGGATCGATAAAGATCATGTGGCAGCTTAGTGGTGGTCTGATGGTAGAGCAAGATGACCGTAGCTGCAGTCTCTCGCCTGGTCAGGCGACGGTATGCGATAGTGCGAGACCATATAGAATTCAGATGTCTGACCAGTCTAAATTTGCTGTACTAATGTTGCCTCATGATTATTGTGCTGGCTGGGAGCATATTTCAGAGTCGATCTGTGCGACGACCTTATACAAGGGCGCATCGATGCGGTCGGTATTGGGAACATTGATGGCGCTTACTGCTGCCGATCGAGATGAAGGCGAAGAGGACATTGGCGCGGTATTGGACGCGATCCAGTTGATGGTGACTAAACTATTGTACCGGTCGGCTGAGCAGACCGGTCTACAGGCTTACAACGACCCCCGCCTCAACAAAGCTCGAGATCATATAATCCGGAATTTAAGCGACAGCAGTTTTGGGCCTGACGATCTGGCGTCAGCCATGTGCATGTCTCGCAGGTCGCTTTATATGTTGTTCGAGGAAATCGACACGACACCAGTCAAATTAATTCGTGAACTGCGGTTGGAAACCGCGGTGAGAGCATTGCTGGATAGTCGCGAAAAAAATAGAAAGATAACTGACATCGCCTTTGACTCGGGATTTGGTGAGTACGCTACGTTCACGCGCTTGTTTAAGACACGCTACGGAAAAACGCCGAGGGAATTTCGAGAAGATTCTTCAAAATAAGCGTCAAAGTACTACGATTAACGGGAGGCGTGTCACGCCTTCCTTTTGGCCTCCTGCGTTCCGTAATGGCATTGCCCCCAGTCCCTATTCAATCCTTTTCTATCATCCCATTTGTGCCGGCCAAGGAGCAGCCTGACAACACCATAGGCGCCGTGTTCGCACTTTTCTACCCGCACTGATTGACACCCTATTTGCACGAATCGTGGAGAACAATCCGCGTGTATGCATGCATTCTGAAAAAAATAACAGGGAGATAGTCAGGATGAAGAGTCAGAGGGTAGTGCTGAAGGAGCGGCCGCGCTTCCAGGTGCCGACTGAAAAGTGCTTTCGCGTTGAAGAGGCAGATATCAATGCGCCTGGGAAGGGCGAGATCTTGATTCAGACCGTATGGCTTGGCATGGACCCGTATCTATTCTCCAGGGTGAAAAAAGTATCTGACCAGGCGAAGCCGATTGAGATCGGTGAGGTTATGTATGGAGCTGCTGTTGGAAGAGTCGTCGCTTCGAACCTGGCGGGTTTTTCAGAAGAAGATTATGTCCACGGTTTGTGGGGGTGGAAGGATTACCACATCAGTGACGGCTCGGACGTAAGCAAGATCCCTTCGGGAGTGAGTTCGCCGTCGCATATGCTAGGTGCGCTAGGGGCCGCCGGGTTTGGGGCCTACTTAGCCAACAGAAACGTACTCAATGTGCAGCCCGGAGATGTGGTGTTCTGCAGTGCAGCTACAGGCGCCCTCGGGCAAATAATTGGCCAGATAGCAAAACTGAAGGGTGGTGTAGTTGTAGGTACTGCGAGTACGGAGGAGAAATGCCAACTGGCGACTACTTCGATGGGATATGACTATTGTATCGAGCACTCCAGTCGTGATCTTTCGCAGAGGCTTGAAACTGCGATTCCAGATGGGATTGATGCAATGGTGGTTTCGACAGGCGGGCGAAGTTTCGATGCCGCTTTTCCGCTAATGAACAAGAACGGCCGTGTCGCTATTTGCGGTTTGATGGCTTTGTATACATCGACGTCAGGTCCGGCGAGAAATGACAATAATATGACGTTGCTAAACGAGGTTCTGTTGAAGCGTTTACGCATTCAGGGCTCGCTCGTTCTTGATTATCTGAACACGGATATACATAGAGAATTTCTTCAGGAAATGTCTTCTTGGATTCGGCTTGGCGCTGTCAAGCCTGTAGAGCACATCACTAAAGGGCTGGAGAATGCGCCATCTGCTCTCCGAGAGCTGTTCGAGGGCAAGAATGTCGGGAAGTCCATTGTTTCTGTCAGTGATTAGTCGGTCAGGTGCACATTACGTCACTCTCTTTGCACTGTGAGATAGGCTGGACGTTGGCGCAATACTGATAATGAAAGTTGAAGATTTCGTTACCTCAAGACTTCTATGGTCCGCCAGGCCGGGGTCGAGGTAAAAAAATAACCATACGAAGTAGTATTGATATGAACAATCTAAGCTTTAAGATAGCAAGGCAAGTTATTGCAAAGCGGGCGTACGTCGCTTTTGCCTTCCTTCTTATCACAATATTCTTTGCATTCGGTGTGCCCAAGGTGGACATCCGCACAATCTTTGCGGATTTGCTGCCAGCAGATGATCCGTTTGTTCAAACATTCAAAGAGCATCCAAACTTCGGTAACCCTCTGACTATCACTGTTATGGTCAAGCGGACAGATGGGGAGCTCATCTATAACGAAAAGACGCTGCAGAAAGTTTGGGATCTCACTCGTGATATCGATTTGATAGAGGGTGTCGATCACGACCGAATCATTTCAATCACTACTGAAAAAGCAAATTACGCCGAAGCAACATCGATGGGTGTAGAAATGCAGCCCTTGATGGGCGACAGAATTCCCCAGGGTGCTGCAGAATTGAAGGATCTTCAGCGTCGTGTGGAAAGGTCGCCAATGGCGCGCACGTATCTCGTGTCGTCTGACGAGAAAGCAACCCTGATACGGGCGGGCTTCCATGAACACCTCCTCGACTACGGCCACGTATTCAGTGAGGTCCAGCGCTTGGCAAAAGAGGCGAGTGACGGTAGCCACACTATCAGGGTCGTAGGGCAGCCAGTATTGACGGGCTGGATCTATCTGCTTCAAGAGCAGACCTATGCAATTTTCGCTGTCACTGTCGGCCTCCTTCTCCTTGCGCTGGCATTCTATATGCGAAATCTCGCGGGTATTGCCACGCCGATATTGTGCAGTGCCGTTGCTGCGACATGGGGTTTTGGGCTTGTAGGCTGGCTTGAGTCGCCTATCGAGCCGCTGCTAATGGTAGTTCCGCTGCTGTTGATTGCCCGCTCGTTCTCCCACTGTGTTCAGTACACGGAGCGATACTACGAGATCTTCAGCGAGCTGAAAGATAAAAAACTTGCCTCAGAGGCGACACTAGCCGTGATGATGGCGCCCAGTGTATTTGGAATTGTTACCGATACGCTCGCGATCCTGTGTATCGGTGTTGCACCAATTCCAGCTATGCAGAGATTTGCGCTGTTCTGCGGGTTTTGGGCATTTTTCCTGATTCCAACAGGTGTGATGCTGATTGCTGTTTTGTTGTCCTATCTGCCAACACCCAAGAACATCGATTCCATAATCGGTGCGGGAGAGAAAGAGAAAGGCATACACGGTGTGCAGAAGAGAGTTCTGACAAGTGTGGGCCGGTTAATCACCGGCAATGAAAAGAGAACGAAGTTAACAGCTACAGTAGTTTGTCTGGTGTCTGTCGTGGTGATTATTGTGTCTAGGCAGGTGGCAATAGGAAACCCGACGGAAGGCAGTAATCTCCTGTGGGATGAGTCCGAGTTCAATGTTGGTACTCGGGATGTTAATGACCATTTCCCTGGTGTGAACTCACTGGAGATAATCCTGGAATCAAAAGACCCTGGGAATGTTCAGGCGCGTGCGGCCCGAAGTAAAGAAGCCTATGAGGTCTCCAAAGCTATCGTTCGAAGCGTCATGAGCGGCGACAATCCGGCGAAAGCAACGCGTTCATTTTCCGACTTCATGGAAGAGGGATCTCGTCTTTATTCTGGAGGACACCCTGCATGGCTTTCTCTTGATCCCACGGATCGCGCTGTGAACGCCGCGGGCGTGGCTGTGGCCTTTGGTCAAAACCCCCTGAACTTTGCAGATGTCACTGACTTTCAGTTCCAGCACAGTGCCGTGTCGCTGTTCTATCGAGATAACAAGCAGGAAACGATCGACAAAGCATTGGCCGCGGCAAAACAAGCGGTCTCAGAGCTGGGTGATGATCACGAAACTATCAATGTACGAATGGCATCAGGAACTATTGCGCTGCAAGAAGCCCAGAACCAGGTTGTCAAGCGTTATGAATGGATAATGCTGGCGCTGGCATGCGTCGCCATATTCTTTATCGCCTCATTCGCCTACAAGTCATTTGTTGCGTCATTGGTGCTGCTTGTTCCTGTTGTGCTTGCAAACTTCTATCTGACTGCGGCTATGCACATGCTGGGCATAGGCCTTGACATAAATTCTGTCATGGTTGCGGTTCTCGGTGTCGGTGTGGGTATTGATTACGGCATTTATCTCATGTCACGAATCTGTGAAGAGTACAGCGCGCAAGGCGAAAGCTGGGAAAAGGCGATAGTTGAGTCCCTTACAACAACCGGTAAGGCAATCATGTTCACAGCGTCAATCATGCTGGTCGGTATCTTGCCTTGGTATTTCTTGTCAGATCTCAAGTTCATGGCTGACATGGGTTTGCTGCTGTCCTCGGTAATGCTGATCAATATGGTTCTCGCGCTGCTTGTCCTGCCGTTAATTGTATATGTCCTCAAGCCAAAATTCGTTACACGCAACGATCTTATGGTAGGCGAAAGCCTTGATATGTCTTGGTTTGATCAGGGCGAGGCAGAGACAAAGGAAAGTAATCTCGATCTAAAAAAAAATGAAATGAATGCTGATCGAGTAATTTGAATAATATGATTTAACCCGTTTTGTCGACGACGGTTAAGGTTCGGCCTTTTTAAGAATAAATTCGGAGGTTGTTATGCACATTCGCAAATACGATATGAATTTTAGCCGGCGGCAGCTGCTCAAAGGGATGGCCTATGGAGCGGCGGCGGGAGTCCTGATGCCTCTCGAAAAGGTATTCGCAAAGGATTTGAGCTTGCTGAAAGCATATCCTGACGAGCTTTATTCAATCGACGATCAGACAAAAGGTAAGATTAGCGTTGGTGACTATATCACCAAAGATAACGTCGAATACGCAAAGCACTTATTGGATCCTTCAATCTACGATCAAATTCTAAATGAAGGTCGTCGGATTAAAGTTCGTGCTCCTACCACTGAGCTGCGTCAGCTATTTAATAACTCCTACTACGAAGCCATGCAGAGAAATATTGCAGAAGGCCGTAGCGGTAAATTTGATAGTAAAGGAAACGTTGTAGATTCGAATGGGAAAGCCTGGAGTGGTGGCCTACCCTTCACAAGTCCAAAAAATGGCCAGGAAATCTGGGCAAATATGGCTATGAGTTGGGGGCGGGCGGACGCCAACACCTATGCGATCAAGCAGTGGGACTATGGCGCGGACGGAAATCTGGAGTACGAGTATGATTTTCAGTGGGTCGAGTTGCAGATGCAGGCTCGTACCGACCGCAAGGTATTTCGCGGATATGAAGATGAAATCCGGCGCCAGTGTGTTTACTTCAGCAACTCACAAGATGTTCGCGGTACGTCCTTCCTGAGTAACTGGTCCTATGACCAGACGAAGATACCTGATTTGTACGGGTACCTGCCCGAGTTCCGCCGTGTGCGTCAGTTCCCGGCAAACCAGCGCTTCGAGCCGTTGATTCCAGGCGCGACTTGGTTCCTGACTGATCCTTGGGCTGCAGGTGACCCATACCTGACGTGGGGCAACCACAAAATCATTGATCGCAAGCCGATGCTTCTCGCCTGTAATGGCAACTTCGCTGATACCGATGATAACTGGAAGCCTAAAGAACAAGCCAATAATCCCAAGTTCTGGGAGACAGAATATGAAATGTCTCCAGATGTCATTGTTACCGAATGTGAGCCCGTCGGATACCCGCGATCACCGGTAAGCAAGAAGCGAGTATACGCCGATGCTCGTAACAGCGTGCCGAATGGATGTATGCGTTACGACCGTCAGGGGAAACTGTGGGCTAACTTCGAAATGGCATTCGGTCAGTTTGTTGGTGGTGGCGCTGACGGTAATCGAGTCGTCTTGAGTGCTGACGGAAAGACGCCGGCATGGTCTTGGGTATACTGTCTTATCTACGATCACCAGAACAAGCGTATGTCCAGAACCCACCACGCTAAGAAGGGTGTTGGTACAGAGTCCCTCTTCCAGATTGATGAGGACTGGTTGTTCGAAACTTACTGTACTCAGCAAGCACTTCAGTCTCTGGGGCGTGCATAAAAACAATGAACCCTGTGCGGACTATCCGCACAGGAGTTTGGATTTTTTCGGGAGATTAGGATGAGAATGTCGTTCTCTTCTAAACGCAATTATCTTCTTAAATTTAAGATAGCTATTTGCGGCATATTTTTCTCTATCTGTGCTCATGCAGGAGAACTTTTGGTTGCACATACACCAACCGATCGCCTGTATGACATCGATATCAGTGGGTCTCATGGATATGCTGTTGGCGAAGCTGGATTGTTGATGGAAACGTCTGACAGCGGTAAAAGCTGGTCGGAAATTGACACCCCTACAACACTCGCATTAACAAGCGTTGCTGTCACCGAAAATGGGGCAGTTGCAGTAGGTCAGCTCGGCGAGGTGATCGTTAATGTTGATTGGTCCGGGTGGAAAAAGGTTGGTTCCAGTTCACGCATGCGTTTATTAGGCGTGGACATGAATAGTGAAGGACTCGCGGTTGCCGTGGGGGCCTTCGGGACTTTACTTCGTTCTGTCGATCACGGTGTGACCTGGAAAAGCATTCAGCCTGATTGGGCTCCTCTGTATGACTCGGGTGCCGGTGATACCGCCGTTATTCGTGATGAACCGACGAACTACGTTGTTCAAGTACTCGAGGATGGTCGAATCCTGATTGGCGGAGAGTATGGCCAAATTTTGACCTCAGTAGACCGCGGAGAGTCCTGGAATGTGATCTATCGACATCCGGAAGAGGGTGACGTTATTGCTCCAACGTTCTTCGATTCCAAATTCTACGGTAATACCGGATATGTAACCGGACAATCGGGAACAGTGCTGATATCTCAAGATAAAGGCATGACATGGAAGGCGCTACAAACTCCGACTCAATCTAGCCTGTTCGCAATCGGCGGCGACGAGGCGGGGAATATCTTTGCGATTGGGCAACGCGTCGCTGTTGTAAGCAAAAATTATGGAAAGAGTTGGAAAACATTCGACGCGCTGGATATCAGCCTGAATTGGTACTCGGGTATTTCGATCACAGAAGTATCAGATTCGGAGCGTGTTACGGCAGTGGGGCATGGTGGTCGCATTATTTCAGTAAATCCATTTTGAATCTAAAAATAGATCGCCGGTATTTAAGGGGATATAAAAATGAGAAAGATAGGTACTGCAATCGCACCGGTTATGCTCTCGGCAGCTGGCGCACTTGGAACTTCCGTGGTCCATGCTGAAGGTCTTATTGAAAGCATCATCGAAAAGACGACTTTTCTTGGGCAGTTTAGGGTTGACGCTGCCTTTAAGACAAACGACGAGCAGAATCCATATAACCAGAATGCGTTCCCATATCAAAATGAAGCGGTTTCACGGCAGGCATATCTGCCGCCCGACCTAGGTGGCGGTCGATGGGGTAATACAGAAATTCCTTCGTTACCATTTGTTCTGGATACGAATGACACCGTGGTTAGAAACGACAGGGCTACGGGCGAAGACTACGATTGGAACCAGGTCAATCTCCGCTTTAGTGGTGAAATGGACATGAGGTTTAATCGTCAGTGGCGGTTGAACGTGAAATTGAGGGCTTTGTTCGATCCTGTCGTACATGACGGTTTTGACGCCTACGATGTGATGGGTGATCAAGGTGGTATATCCAAAGGGCGTTATGATCGCTATGCGGATACCGGTGAGACCAATTTCTATCAGGCTAAAGGACGGAATGGGGAGAATATAAATCCGCTTGAGTTTGCTGGCCGAAATTATATGGTCGACTTCCCCACGTTTATTATCAATTACAAATCAGGTAAATACGATCTTCGCTTCGGTAATCAGCAGATTGCCTGGGGGCAGGCAATCTTCTTCCGTACGCTTGATGTGGCCAATGGTTTAGATTTGCGCCGACATCTTATTCTCGATCGAGCCATTGAAGAATTTGAGGATGAGCGTGTGCCGAAGTTGGCATTGCGTGCAACGGTTCAAGCGACCAACAATATCCTTTTCGATGGCTTTGTGGGTAAATTTCAGCCGGACATTCTCCCCAATCCGAATACGCCTTACAACGTTATTCCGTCTCAGTTTTATCGGCCCCTAGACAACTATCATACCGGTGGCTACGACAATAAACTTGATGCCGGATTCCGTTTAAAAGGTGATTATGGGAACTGGGGTTGGCAAGCAATGTATGTCAGCCGATACAACCCGTTGGGTGTGTTTCGCTGGGCAGAAAGTGGCGTTAACAAAGGGCTGACCCCGTGGGGGGGAACTGTGGGTACGGCCGTTGAGACTGGCTATTTGCTAAAGCCTAAATGCAGCGGCAGTCAAAACCCCTATGATAATTTCTGTAGGCTCTATGATAGCGTTGGCGAGGCACTTTCACACGCGCCATTTACTGTCGGTCCTGGCGGCGTCTACAGTGACAAAGAGTGGTTCGCCACAGCTCACAGCGTACGTTTGGACGGTGTCGATGTTATCAATGCCGCTATCAGGGATTTCCCGGCGTTGAGAGATGTCTTTGCGTCTCCGGTAGCGAACGTGGAGGAAGCAAGCGCATTGCTGAATACATTCTTTATTGGTGCTGGCGGCAGCATTCGAGGCAATGTCCAGCGCGACTATTTCCGAGAGGATGTCTTCGGTTTTGGGCTTAGCTATGTGACGGAGACGGAGGATAACAAGTCATTCTGGAACCAGATTATTCTGAATATGGAGGTCCAGTATACCCCCGAGCGTGTATTTACCTCTCCAGATCTGGGTAAGGATGGTCTGACGTCAGACGAATACATACTGACGCTGGTGGCTGAGAAGTGGCACAGATGGAGCGAGAGCTTCCCTGCTGCCTACTTGGTGGGGCAGTTCATGCACCGCAGTGAGAGTGACTTGGTAGGGCTTCATTTGGATGGCTACGGCGGTAACGTCGGCAATACCGATCCGAAGCAGCCTGGAGGCATTTCTAGCGCAAACTATTTGGTTTTCGCCGGGTTCCAGCCCTGGCCTAATAAAAAGTATATCGCGGAATGGGCGATTCTCTATGATGTTCAAGGCGGGCTGCTATTCCAGCCGTTGCTGAAGTGGAATCCTGGGCGAGGTATGAGCGTCGATCTTTACTACAACTATGTTACTGGAGACTTGCACGGAGATGGCAGCAAGACCCTCACTAGGGCGTTAGATCATGTGCAGGAAGTAGGTATGCGATTCACTTATCAGCTGTAACCTCCTCAACTGAAAGGGACGGGTGATGTCTGTCACCCTTTTGCCGGCTGTGTTCCCAGCCGGCTTTTTTTTGAGGGTATATAAATGACTGGTTGGAATATTCATTCGAGCAGAAGAAGTATTTTGAAGTATGCGCTGGCGGGAAGCTGTGCGGGATTCTTAAAGCCTTTGTCTGCTGCTGTGGAGGCGGCCGGTAGTATTGAGGGTGTATACCCAGATGAGCTTCTCTCTATAGAGGAATACACTCGTGGGAAGATATCTACCGGTGCGTATATCGATGCCTCGAATGTCGAGGCGGTTAAAGACTTGTTGGAGCCTGCAAAATTCCACCATGTGAAAAATATGGGTAGGCGATTAAAGTTGCTTCCAACAACGACTGACTGGATGAGGCTTGGCCCCTGGGAATATCTTGAGGCTACATTATCGAATCGAGGAAAAGCGAGATTTGATGACTCTGGGAATGTCGTAAATGATGATGGGCGACCGTGGATCGGTGGTCATCCTTTTCCCGGAACGACCAATGCTTTGGAGTTGTTCGCCGGGCTCACATTGTCGTGGGGAAGGCATGATTCGAGCCTCTACGCTATGCGTGAGTATGACATAAGCCGCGGTGGCATTGTCGACTACGAATATGATTTGGTATGGGCAGAACTTTCCCCTGTAGGACGACTGGTTTCAGACCCTAAGCCATATTGGCCTGAGCATGAGGATAAGCTGCGATTCAACACCGTTGTATACCTATCGCCAAACACTGAACGTGGTGCGAGCTATTTGAATATATGGCCGTATGATCAGAATAAATTTCCGACGCTGTATGGCTATGTGCCGAGCTTCAGACGAATTAGGCAATTCCCGACGAATCAACGTTTTGAGCCGCTGGTGCCGGGTTCCGCGCTCTATCTTTCAGACGCTTGGGCAGCAGGAGATCCGCTCCTTACCTGGGGTAATTACAAGGTGATTGGTAGGCAGCCGTTACTGGGTGGTGTTTCCGGGGGGTGGAATTCGTCTCATAGTAATTGGGAGCACGGTGTTCACGGTGGCGAGAAAGGAGAAAGCTTCTTCGATAGTGTCGTTGAATTAATCCCGGAGACAATTGTTTGTGAAGCGGAGCCTGTCGCATTTTCGAGAGCGCCTGTGAGTAAAAAGCGAGTATGGTTTGACGCGAGGAATGGTATGCCCGTTGCTATGGTTACGTATGACCGGAAGGGAAATCCGTTCCGTTCTTTTGATGGATGTTACAGCATCTATGATGATGGTAACCGGAGAGTCATGGACGGCAAGCATGCGTATTGGTCTTGGACATACCTCCATGCCTATGAATTCCAGTCAGGTCGAATTACTCGAATTGAGCAGGTTAAGGAGCTGGATGGAGGCCACTGGAGCCGAGCGAACGACCAGAGTATTTACGATGAGTACCTGACGCAGGCTGCGCTGCAAAGGCTTGGGCGAGATTGAGCTTGTCGCTGTGAATTATGGTGGGCGCGTTCTTTGACGCATGGCATTTGCACGGTCTGTCTATGATTTTGCACGGAGGACTAATAATTGTGGCCGATTTATCGTAACAATAGCCTCAGTAGGGTTTAAGCTATGACTAGAAATGGCTTAGACCGCCGGTAGCTCAGTGTGTGCCGGATTAAAATAAAGATGTACATTCGAGGAAAGATAAATGGCTGAGGTTATTGAAGCAGATTACCTTGTGATTGGGGCTGGTGGTATGGGGATGGCGTTCGTAGACGAAATCCTAACTCATAGCGATGCCACAGTTGTAATGGTAGATAAGAACTTTCGGCCCGGTGGTCATTGGAATTATGTGTACCCATTCTGTCGCCTTCATCAAACATCGACGTGCTATGGCGTCAACTCTACGGAGTTGGGCGGTGATCGTAGAGATGAATTTGGTCTCAACAAAGGCTGCTATGAGCTGGCTAGCGGAAGTGAAGTCGTAGCCTACTTCGATAACGTTATGCGACGTCGGTTTATCCCTTCCGGGCGAGTAAAGTTCCTCTCGATGTGTGAGTATGACAAGGATTCAGGGCGAGCAAGAAATACCGTCAGCGGCAGTGAGTATGAGTTTAAGGTAAAGAAAACAGTTGATTCGACCTATCTGAACGTAACGGTGCCATCTCAACGTCCACCAACATTCGATGTTGCAGAGGGTGCCAAGGCGGTAGCCGTAAATGATCTGCCCAGGATTGCACCTTACTACGAAAATTTTGTCATTGTGGGATCGGGTAAAACCGGTATGGATGCGGTTCTGTTTTTGCTCAGTAACGGCATAGATCCAGACCGAATTACATGGGTAATGCCGGCAGACGCGTGGATGTTTGACCGTTTCACCGTTGATCCAGGCCGTAAATTTTCCGATCCGGTGACACAGTATGCTATCGGTATTCTAGAGTGTGCACTTGAGGCCAAGAGCTACCGTGATTTTTATGATCTGCTCGATGGGCGTGAGCTGATTAAGCAGTTGGATCGAAATCACAAGCCAACTCGCTGGCGCTGCGCAACTTTCACCGAGCTTGAACTCGAACAGTTGCGGCGAGTGAAAAATATTATTCGTATGGGGTATGTTGAGGCTGTTTCTTCTAGTGAGATGACCTTGTCTGACGGCGTCTGCCCTGCACCCGCCAATGCAGTCTATGTCGATTGTGCTGCAGACGGCTTGCCCAAAGTCCCGGATGCCAAAGTGTTTGATGGAGATAAAATTACTCTCCAGACAGTTCGGATGTGTCAGCAGGTATACAGTGCCGGTTTTATCGGCAATGTAGAGTGCAATGTCGACGCGGATGAGGATCGTAAGAACGAGCTTTGTCATCCGGTTCCTCTGCCCTATCTTGAAATTGACTATCTCCGCTGCGCGCTTCAGAACACCAAGAATATGGCCGTTTGGTTGACAGAGCCTGCCGTAGTTAAATGGATTAATGAGGCTCGTACAGACCTGTTCAGTCCGCTGTTGGACTTCCAGGATCCCGAAGTGGCGAAAAGTATTCAAGCTATGGGTGAATTGATCCACGAAGCAATTCCCAAGATGGAAATTTTGCTTGAAGAGGGCATGCGTGGCGAGTGAGTCATGCTGCCAGTCCCAAGTCTCTCTTTGCGCCCCTTATGGGGCGTTTTTTTAATATTTTTAGAGTCTAATCGGAGTTACGAATGGCTAAAGTCTATGAGATAGATGGCGTCGTTCCCGTCGTGCACCCATCTAGCTTCATTCACCCCGACGCAATACTGATTGGGGATGTTGTTGTTGGGCGGGATTGTTATATCGGCCCGGCCGCATGTCTTCGGGGGGATTTTGGGGCGATCATTTTGGGTTATGGGGTGAATGTTCAGGATACCTGCGTGATCCATTCCTTTCCCGGAAAAACGGTTGAGATTCTAGATTATGGCCATGTCGGGCATGGTGCGGTACTGCACGGGTGTGTTGTAGGAAAGAATGCTCTTGTCGGAATGAATAGTGTCGTGATGGACGGTGCTGTTATCGGAGATTGCGCTATTGTCGCTGCATGTTCGTTCGTAAAAGCTAACGACAGTGTTCCTGCTTCATCTTTGGTGGCGGGGATGCCGGCTAAATTTGTACGCGAGCTTAGCGAGCACGAGTTAGGCTGGAAAGCTAAGGGAACAGAAGAGTATATCCAGTTATGCAAGCGTAGCCTGGCTACATTGAAACCAACCGAAGCTCTTACAGAAATTGAGGATGGGAGGCCTTCACTGAATCTTAAATCATCTCATAAGCCGCTAAAGTAGTATTCTTGTCTCTCTCAATGTGGAGTGAAAAGCTGATCAGGCGTCGGTTAGCTGGCTTTTCGTGCGAAAGAGCCCCAGCATAATGAGAATTATCATGATGTGAATGCCTATTATGGGGGGGTATCCCATTAGGTATATAAGGTCATTTACTGTGCTGGCCTCGAATGGTCCGCCGCCAAAGGCCAGCCCTCTTGTTCCGAATATCGCATTTAGGGTTGCCGCTACAGTAAATACCCAGGCCGCGACTATTGCAGACCAGAAAAGCCATGTCGTTTGTCTTTTTCTTAAAGAGAGAAACTTGCTGGTTGCCCCGACTCCGATAAGCATTAGTCCCTGTGTAATTGCTTCCATATGCGCCATTCGCCATGCCCGACTGTCATTGGGTATGTTTACTGATATGTCTATAGGGAACGGCCAGAGTACGATCCTTTCTAGTAGGGCAAAAAACCATACCCACCCAATCAACAGGCTTAGTGCCAGTAAGCCAAAGCCATTTATAAAGAATAAAACTCTAGTTTTGTCATCTATTACGTTTGAGTTTTTCATTGTTATTTCGCGTATTGGTTTTTAATTAAGGAAGGTCTGAAAAATTGATGCCTATAACGACATTGCCATAAATTTGCGCAGAACCTTTTCCGTTTTCGTTAGTTTTAGGCCTTAAATAATACCGTTTTGTCCATCAAGTCGCTATTTCCGGCCCGATGGGCATACAGCAGGCATACTACGCCTGCATTAATAACCGTTGTTGTCGTAGCAGAGTCTTTTTCGCCATGACCAAATTCACCAGTGCACAGGATGTAAATAAATGATGGGCATTTTTGTCCAATCCTTTGTACCGCACTTTGGTATAGCCAAACTGGCCCTTCATGACGCCAAAGAGGTGTTCGACTTTGGCTCGTACTTTCGATTTGTTCCGGTTTTTGGCGCGGTCTCTGTCGCTGAGAGTTACGTAACGACTGCCTTTCTTGTTGGTGAAGTCTTTAGCCAGCGGAGCATGATTAGCAATTACATCGCCCTGACCCGCATAGGCCGAATCACCCCAGACACGGCTTTCATCACCGTGAAGAAGATCTCCCAGAATGGCAGAGTCATGAACATTAGCGGGCGTAGCCACAACCGAGTGAATCAGCTTGGTTTTGCTGTCGACTCCGATATGAGCCTTCATGCCGAAGTACCACTGATTACCTTTTCTCGTCTGATGCATATCCGGATCGCGCTACTTTTTCTTGTTCTTGGTAGAACTCGGCGCATTGATGATACTGGCATCGACGATGGTGCCCCGGCTTACTTTCAAGCCATTTTCCTTGAGGTACTGATTAACCATATAAAACAGACGGTCGCCCAGATTATGACGCTCCATCAAATGACGGAATTTGTAGATCGTTGTCTCGTCGGGAGCGGGCTCTTCACCCAGATCGATACCGACAAACTGACGCATGGAACGGGAATCGTACAGAGCCTCCTCGGCCGCAGGATCAGACAGGTTAAACCAGTGTTGCAGGAAATGAATACGCAGCATTCGCTCAATGCCTACAGGACGTCGTCCAGCCCCAGCAGGGTTGGGATAGAACGGTTCGATGGCTTCACAGAGCTCTTTCCAGGGTGTAATGGTTTCCATATCCTCAAGAAACTGCTCTTTACGCGTTTTCTTGCAGTATTTCTCGAAGCTGTCTGTAAGCGATGTCTGTTTCATGCAGTTAATAACCGTGATCGAAGCGATGTAGTATTATCGCTGAAGTCTCGAATTAATCAGAGTGTCCTTAGATTTATATAGATATAACGAAATATCGGCCAAAATCAATTAAAATCGTCATTTAAAACAATTATTTATGAATGGCAAATATTTTGGATTATGTCAGCTGAGCGGAGTTTATGCCCGAATTGCGAGGGTAGCTTATGTTGAGAAAGTCACTAAAATTCAATTTTCAATGTAAGTGATTACAGTAAATTACCAACCTCCGCCAAAAGCATGGTAGGCAAGATATTTGCGCACCCGTGATGATTCACCAGATTGCACGAGTTGCCACGGCGATCTCTCTTCAAAAGCACTTATTTCGGTATGTATGTAGTCCGCGGGATGAAGATTAGGGAGCAACACCTGGACAAATTGGTGGATGACTATGATGTTGCTTAGGTCATCGCTGCTGATAGTACTGACAAAAGCTGCCGCTTTGAGGTCTGGTACATGCCATTGCTGAAGAATCTGGCTTGCCCACTTCTGGCCGGCAGGTCGAGGCATGGTGAGCATATCCTCGTCAGGCGCATCACGCACAGCATCAGGTGGTTCGATACCAAGCATCTTTAGCTCGCCAAGTCGTATTATCTGTATTTGGCGGTCGGATTCATTATTTTTTTCATGTACCTATCCTTTGCAGTAAGTTGTGTCACCTGTTAATGCGGTCGTTTATAAGTTTAAACAGGCGACTAGGATTTGCAGTAACCCGGCCATCCTGCTGGTCCAGAAAATAGTATAGCGCTTCCCAGTTATCTGATTCGTATCCTTCACCGAATATCGGAACAAGAGCTATTCCGGTCGGTGTGGCACCTACTGACCCCAGAAACTCATCGATAATGTCGCTGATAAAGTTCAGGTTTAGCTGTAATTGGGTATGTGTTTTCATGAAGTAATCCTTTCGTTACTAGTTGTCGGTTATATGTCCTTGCCCTATGGTGTTGTCCGTAGCCTGCGCGTCAATCGGGTACGCAGTCGGGATACAAAATCCGAACCAGCTCATGCGCTAGTGGGTTTGTAAGCTCGGACGGGTGGTGTGTATAGAGAGCGCCTTGTTGTTCGATCCAGTCTGTAAGTTTTCTTACACCCCCGCCCTCCCCAGGCAGGCCCCTTGCACAATCAGCTTCCAAGGATTGAGGAGCTTGCCAGGTGGCCAGCAACTCGAGAAGGGCGTGCGCCATCTTTCGGCACTCGTCGGCAGTGAGTGCCCGCTGGGGGAGAAATGAATGGCCCTTTGGGGATGGGCAGCTCAGGCGCTCCCAGACCTGCTCTGATTGGCTCCGTAGCACCTCGGTCAGTTTTTCTTGCTCGAGCCCTATAGCAATCGTGACGTCGCGGCTGAAGGGGTCTTGTTCCTCTCCCAGGTCAATATAAAGTCGTTGGCATTCGTAGCGAGCCTGAATCCAGGAGGCAATAGCTTCCGCATTATTGACCTCCCAGCCTTCACCGATGCGCATGACCAAACCGTCTTTAAAGGCACCTCGATAGTGTCGCGCCAAGAGTACTGCAATGACTTCAATGGTGGGTGATGTGGTATGTACCATGTTATGTACCTCGCGGTTTACTCTGAGAAAAGGCCAAAATCAGGATGAAACAGCACGCTGGTCCAGTCTGGATAGCGAGCTGAGCCAAAGTGGATGAGCTCTCCGGCAAAGAACTCCTGGCCTTTGCCCTCGCTCAAGTCATCAATCAGGAAATCGCCCTGAAGTAAGCCCTTGTTCGGGCTAAGAATTAGTCGGTAGGCAGCTTCAAGCCCGAGGTGGGCTTCTATCCACAAGCGCTTCTCCGTATAGCTGTGGGGGTTCAGGACGGAGGGGGCGGTCAATATGAAGACCTCAGTGTTGGGTGCCCGACTGAGGTTATCAAAGGCTTCTATGGCCCCCGGTAATGGCTCTAAATCCAGAAAGAAGCCCGGCAGGCTTTGCGGGTAGGCCAACTCCGGGAATTGAGTCTTAATCTTGTGGTAGTGGCCGACGAAATCACACAAGGTGTCGTCCATATCGATGTAGATGCGGCGGCTCTCGGGATTGAAGTGCCGCGCCGTGCCAGATTTATGCGCGGTGTTCGGTTTTTCTTTACTCATCATCGGCCTCCCGGGGCGTCGGCATGGGGTTGATATAAGGCGACCAACCACCAAACACGAAGTCGTCGAGGTATTGAAAGACGGTGTTGATACCCCCGTCGCGAATGACGGACCACGGGGTCTTGTCCTCGAATGCACTGTTTTGCGTGTGAAGCCAGACAAAGGAGTCGGGCTTTGTGTTGGGAAAGACCAGGCGAAGATAATGGTGAATCTGCAGTACACGCATGATTTCGATGGCGCCGGCTGTCAATGTAAAATCAGCCGCTTCCTCTTCGGGTATGCGCCAGCGCACGAGGGCTTTAGAGAACATGTTCTCAGCCACAGCCCGGGGGGCGACCATGACGTCGTCATCTGCAGCATCCGCCAGCTGCTTGGGGATTTTTAGGTTCAACAGCCGCATATCGCCAACCGTGAAGATGGGTATGTCGCCACCGGCAAGTGCCTCCAATGCGTCTTTAGGATCTTTGCTCATCGTTTGTAGCCTCCGTGGGGTTTTCGTTGTGGTTGACCCCATTCTGCCCAGTTGCTGATAGCGCGGTAGGAAATCGGGATGCCAATAGCCGCTCAAATGCAGATCCGTCCTGGCGAGTAAGGTTGGGGATATAGCGGGAGTAGACTTTGAAGAGCATCTCCGTTGATGAATGGCCCAATACACGAGCTACCCATTCGGCGTTCTCCCCGGAAGCCAGCAACAACGTGGCAGCGGTATGCCGGGACTGGTAAGGGCGCCGTTTGTTTAGCCCTAAGTAGCGCAACATCGGATACCACACGCGATTCGTGACGTTGCAGTTATCCAGAGGTTGGCCTTCTTTATTACAGAACACATACCCGGAAAGCTTTCCGGTCGCTTGATACTGGGCTTTGAGCGCCTCAAACACCGGCCCCATCATCGGGATTTCCCGCTGGGATCCGTCTGTTTTCGTATACTCGGTTTCGCCCCTGATCAGGGTCTCGCGCACTAGTATCTCTTTGCGCTCAAAATCCACATGCTTCCACTTCAGCCCGTGGATTTCGCCTGTGCGCAGTCCCGTGTAGAACCGAACGGTGTAGTAATGCTTGAAATCCGGGCGAACACGCTCGATAAACAGCTCCACTTCCTGCAGCGACAAGGGTTCGATATGCTGCTTTTTGAGCCTGAGCGGTTTGATATTCTTGTAGGGGGACTCAAAACCGAACCGTTCAGCCGCCTCGTCCAGAATCAAACTCAGTATCAGCATATGGTTATTGACGGTTTTGGGTGACAAGGTCGTATTGGTGCCTCGGCCTTTCTTGGCGGCGAGTTGGCCGCGAAATTTCAGGATTTCCGCTTTGGTGATCTCGCCGACGCGTTTATTCTTGAAGGCGGGCTTAAGGGAGCTTTCCAGGATCGACTCAACATTGCGGGTATGGGATGCCCGCCACTGGACTTTCATTTCAGCGAACCACAGATCCGTGAATTCCCTAAAGGTAGGGGTTGATGCTACGCCTGTACTGGTTGATAAGCCGGCCTCTTGGGCGGCAAACTTCCTGGCATTTGGGCTTTCTGGAAAGAACTCCGAGTACTCGAACTCTCCTAACAGTATTTTTGCCTCAATACGTTGAAGAAGCTTTTCTACACGAGCTCTATTCTGAGAGGTATCCGTCAACGCTGTCTGTTCACGGCAGCGTACTCCCAAATAGAAGAAGTCCATGTAGAGCTTCCCGGTCTCCTTTCGCGCTCTCACTTTACCCATTGCAGTAGCCTCCGCTGGCCATGGGAATGAGCGCGCCCCTATCATTAGCGGTCCTAAGCATCTCCTGTTCAACGGCCTCCCAAAGAAACAGAATCTTTCGGCCGCCGAAGGGTTTGATGTAATGCTTGCCCTCAAGAAGAACGCTATCTTTTAGGCGCTGGCGGATTGTCCGGCAGTCATATTTGATACGGCTGGCGAGCTCTTCCGTCGTGAGATATGTATATGAATCAGTCATCGCAATTAGCCTCGACGTCAGGTATTCTAAGTGGCGAAAAGACATTCTTAATATCAAAATGCCATCCTGAGTGACATTTTACACAGCAAAATGCCACCCGCAAGTATTTTTTGCGATTCTGGGTGAATTTTTTATATCTGGAGAAGCATTGGTGATTAAGTGCCACCTAGCCAGGCTCATGGGCGAACGTAAGATGAAAATTGTCGACGTAGCCAGAGAAACGGGTTTGAACCGAAATACTGTGACCCTTCTGTATAAAGAAACCAGCCAGCGTATCGACTTGGATGCGCTAGAGAGGCTATGCAAATTATTTGGATGTGGAGTCGGAGATTTATTGGAGTATGTAGAAGATTAGCGATTCATCTGGGTAACGCGGTATTAGTTATAGAAAGCTTGTGAATATGTGAGTCATCGCGTCTGAACTTGCGACCTCGAGAAGTTAAGGGTTTTGGCTTTGTTCGTAGTCCCCTTAAACCCGATTACCTTTCGTGCTCAGAATGGGGGGCAATGGTAATAAGCGGACGGCTGGCCTGGATCAATATGGCAGGTAACAGCTCGAAGCCAGCATCGCTGCTACTTCGATCCGCCTCCGCCTCTGGTACCAAACAGACGTCCGCTGCGAGAATATTGATGTACTTTAAAGCAAGAGGCTAATCCGATTGTGGTCGACTTAAAGAAAGAAAACGAAAAGGCGTTGATGACATATCTGCTGGTCGCCGTAGTACCGATTTACGTTTCATTGGCAATTGCCCAAGGAGAGCGGCTCCTGCAAGTTGCTGAAAGCCAGCCATGGATAGCTTTTAGCCAGCTCGCCGTAATAGGTATCGGCCCGCTGCTATGCCTGAAGGCGGTCCTCTTGCTACTTGCCAGCGTGATTGCCCCCCAGTGGAAGGAACGACTTGTCCATCTTCGCTGGAGCAACCCCCTGCCGGGAAGTCGCTGTGATCAAATAATGGCGAGGGATGCCAGGGTCGATCTTGCAAATTTACCTCCGGAGGTCGAGGCCCTAAGAGATAGGTCCTTATCCCCCAAGGAGCGAAACGCGCGCTGGTATCGTGATATCTACCGCCCAGTGAGCAATGCCCCGGCTATTTTAAATAGTCATCGGCAGTACCTGCTTCACCGGGACACATCTGCAGGTGTCGCGCTGGTCATCGTTCTCTCAAGCCTCACCGACCTTGGAAGCAGGCTTATTCTCGGGGAGCCCCTAATCTTCGGGCCAGCCTATCTAGTACTTCTAGCCTACCTCGGCCTAGCTATGATCGCTGCGAATGTGGCGGGAAACAGGATGGTCGCAGGAGCAATCGCAAACTTCTCGAACACTCAACACATTGGGGGTGACCAATGACAGCCAGCATAGAGTTCTTCCCAGTAGGTAACGGGGATATGACCCTTATCCGCCTCGCCACTGGTAGGACGATTCTGATTGACATCAACATCAGGAACGACGCCGATGATCAGAATAAGCACGACTACCCGGACGTCGCCAAAATGCTTAAGGACCGGCTCGAGCGCGATGCCGACAACGATAATAGGCTGTACGTTGATGCATTTGTCCTGACACATCCAGACCAGGACCATTGTGGCGGCCTGCAGAACCACTTCCATCTTGGCGCCCCATCCACATGGAAAAAGCCCGAGGGCGAGGAACTCGAAAAAATCTTAATACACGAAATGTGGTCCGCTCCCCTTACCTTTCGCCGCGCCGATAGGGTAGACGGCAATCTCGTTCCGAATGCAGAAGCCTGGAAAAAAGAGGCGAAGAGGCGTGTAAAACTGGCCAAGGACGGTGAGGCATCCGCCAATGAGCTAGGGAACTTGATCAAAATCATGGGCGAAGACGTTCACCACGACAAAACTGAAGGCATCGAACATCTCATTCAGAAGGTCGGTGAATCCACAAATACGATATGCGGGCAGGCGGACCCTTCATTCTCAGCGCTCTTGCTTTCACCAAAGGTCGTCACAGAGGAAGAGGCAGATGCGCTTCCCGGCAAGAATAATTCTAGTATTGTCATGCAGTTCAGTTTTTCACCGAGTGACAGCACCCTAGATAAGAAGACAGCCACACGGTTCCTTACTGGCGGCGATGCCGAGATTAACATCTGGAAACGCATCTGGCACCGCAATGAGGAAACCACTCAAAATCTCGCTTACCATATTCTCCAGACACCGCATCACTGCTCTCTGGGCGCCCTGTCTTACGACAACTATAACGACCAAGCCGGGAAACAGGGAAAAGGCGAGGAATGCGATATCGATAAAGAAGCATACTCGGCTCTGTCGCAAGCAGAAACTGCAGCATATATCGTCGCTAGCAGCGAGGAGCCTGCAGAAAAGAGCGGGAAAGACCTAGCTAAACGACTCTACGAAGCTATAGCCGAAAATGCTAATGGCAAGTTCCTTGGCACGATGACGGATTCCAAGGACGAGCCCTTGAAACTCGAAATTACCGAGCGCGGGCCTGAATCACCACGCAAAAAGGGGCCAATTCCTGCCGTTCCGCCCAAAACCCAAAAAGGTACCACAGAAAAGTCATATGCCCGCTTCACGACCCGGCTATGAGAGTGAATTCGCTCGGTACCAGCGCCAGCTTAGCAGCTGGCTGCATACCCATGTGTGCGATGTTAGAGCTCTAACGTTTGAGGACGTCGAAAAATATGCATGGAAAAAAGTGGTGGCTGGATGGCAAATTCGGCTGCCCGATTCCGATACGCAGCTTTTCGTACTCCTAAACGATTCCTTCCCTTTTTCTAGGATCCAGATCGCCTACCATGGGGACAGCAGGTATTTACAGTGGCCTCACATCGAAGAACACAACTTCCTGTGCCTTCCCGATGAGGGTTGGCGCCCCTGTGAAAATCTTGAACATAGTATTTCCCAGCGCTTATCACAAGCCACAGATTTGATCACGAACTGCCAATCAGAGGAATTTATAAAATCGGAGTCGGAACGGGAATTTCTAACTTACTGGGGCCGTCAGGACAAGAAGCTATCTGCAGTTAGCATTATTGACCCAAGAAACACGAAGGCCAGAAAAATATCCGCCAAGCTATATAACGGTCACTATCTCGTTGGCGAAAGTGACGAACAGATTGAAGATTGGCTCGTAAATTCAGGTGTCGAAGAAAGCGGCCCTAGCATTCAGGCAGTTTTCGCATTTATTGACGAGCCACCCGCAATACCTTTACCCCGAACAACTCGACAATTTGTCTGCGAGCTATTAAACCAAGCTCCAGCGCTCAACGGATTTTTAGGCACACTCTCTCCGTTCGAATCAACTTTGGTGATCCTCGCCTCAAAATCGGACAATGGCGTTGCACTATTCGGTACCAAAATGCACGCGGCACCAAAGCGCGGTTTCAGAAGCATTAGAAAGGCAGCACAACTAAAGCAAATATGGGGTTCCGTGAGCGGCTACTCGCCTGTTCGAGTAAATCGGGCAGACAGCGGATGGATTCATGGGCGGGACCAGGATAACGAAGGTCATGCGACCTTGTCTGCAAGCCACGCGCTCCTTTTGGGGGCTGGTTCTTTAGGCTCGCAAATCGCATCCCGTCTAGCACAGGCAGGGCTTGGACGAATCAGTATTGTAGATCCGGAGGCGCTGGATCCTGCAAACGTGGGGCGCCATGCATTGGGCATGACGAGCATTAATGCCAATAAAGCGAAGTCTTTGGCTTTGTTATTGTCGGAGCGATACCCGCATGGGAGGTTCACGGGCTACCCAACTGGGTGGCAGGACGTATTGCGAAACTACCCCGAGATATTCGAAGAAGCGGATATCGTGGTAAGTTGCATGGGAGAGGCAGATCAGGATCTTGCCTTGGACTCCCGACATCAGTCTGGAGCATTCGCAGATACTCCAATCGTGTATGGATGGCTGGGTACGCAGGGCACGACAGGCCACGCCCTTGCTTTGAAAGCCGGCGTTTCCGCGCTGTCCTGTTTCTTCGACTTGGACGGATTTTTAAAGTGCCCCGACACTGACTTCCGAGGTGATGATCGGCGGCGGGCAGAACCAGCTTGCGGAACTGAGTTTCAGCCCTACGGACCATTAGCAGCAGGACAGGTTGAACTTCTTGTTACGCGAGCGACAATTGATATCCTGACTGGCAAAGTATCCGCTCCGCACCATAAGGTTTACGCTTGCTCTAGTGAGGATCTGCATGAATTGGGCGGAGAATGGACCGATTATCATAAGGGTCACCGCCCAGATGGATACGAGGGCCCATTTGAATATACTTCCGTTGTTGATCCGTGTGGTGAATGCCATAACTGCCAATGACCACATTGAATAGAAGCTCACTCTGGTACCATATTCCAAGTTTCGGGGAAATTGAATTTACCCCTTCTATTCTTGCGCATTTTGAAAAATATCAGCAAAAGCGGAGATGGCATAGGGAAGCCGGTGGACAGCTATTTTGGGAATACACTCAGAGCGGACACAAACGCGTAGGCGCAATCACCGGCCCCAGGCGAACGGATCTCCGCACCCGCACATCCTATAAGGCCGACCCGAATAAAGAACAAACGGAAATCGATGAACACTATGAAAAGGGTTTTTATTTATTAGGGGATTGGCATACTCATCCAGAACCAATCGCCAAGCCTTCATCAGAAGACCGCGAAGCTATTCAGGACATTTTTAGGACTTCTATCGATCCCGGCCCCGGGCTCATCCTTGTGGTTGTGGGGACCCGCCCTGTGGAAGAGAGTCTCAGTGTTTCATGGTGCAATGGGGCGTTTTTCACATTATCTAGACAAGCGAATCGCTCCGAGCCTTACGGATAGGCCTTTGTTTAAATCAGGGCGTGTCAGCCCCTCCCAGCGGGAGGCATAGTTGGCTGTAAATTTTCCAACGGTAGTTATTCTAGCTGGATCTGGCGTGAGAGACTTATCCGCTCGGCAGGCGTGACGGTTACTTTTCAGTGTCTGTATTCAGCATGAGAAGTACGTGGACCACATTTGGCTCTTCATCATAAATGGGGGGCACCGGCATTCATTAGACTGATTTTGCGTCGATCGCTTGAATCCACCATATAAACCAAGCTGATGCGATATGATCTAGACCGATTGTGGTTGTGATGTCTTATAGGCAGGCGGGAGCTGAGTGCCGTCTCCCGTTTATTGGGTAGAGCCGGTTGGATGAGTGCCATCCCCCGATAATGGGGTAGAGCCCGCAGCCTTAAGGTCGGAATTTGGATCGGTAGAATTTGTGCCGGCGTGGAATTGGCACATATGTGTCACAGATATGTCACAGGAAGTTTCTGAAGGTATAGAATGAAAAAAGGCAGATCGCTAAGTAGCTGATCTGCCTTTCTTTTTGTTGGTAGCGGGGGCAGGATTCGAACCTACGACCTTCGGGTTATGAGCCCGACGAGCTACCAGACTGCTCCACCCCGCAATTGACTGGTTGTCTTGTTCTCTAAGACAGGTCGCGCATTATAGGGATGGCTTTGGGGGCTTGCAAGCCTTATGTGCGTTTTGTTTCAAATTTTTGAAAATACCGATATTTAAAGCACATTAACCGCTGTGGCGAATGGAGCCATCGACAGGTAGCACGGTGCCGTTGATGAAGGATCCCGCGTCACTCGCGAGCAAGATGACCGGGCCAACAAGCTCGTCGATATTGCCAAGGCGTTTAGCAGGCATGCGCTGAATATAGGCTTTGCCGGCGTCGGTGGCGAAGAAGTCTTGGTTCATTTCGGTTAGGAACCAGCCGGGTGCGATGGCGTTTACGCGAATGCCGTGACGCATTAGGTCGAGTGACATTGCCTGAGTGAGGTGGGCGACTGCTGCTTTTGAGGCGCAGTACGTGGTTTGGCCACTCTGCGCCATAATCGCTAGTACCGAGGCAATGTTGATAATGCTGCCCTGTAGTCCGGCGGCAACCATGCGTGCGGCGCCTTCCTGCGCTACATTCCAAACCCCATTGAAGTTGGTGCCCATAACGAAATCGCGAGACGCGTCGTCAATTTTAAGGAAGTTCTTCGGGTCGGCAACACCGGCGTTGTTAATGATGATGTCGGGTGTTCCCGACAGCGCTTCGGCGCGGTCATAGGCGGCATTGACGCTGCTGCGGTCGGCGACGTCCATGGCGACTGCATGGGCAACGCCCCCTGCGGCGCGAATTTCTTCCACCAGTGCGTGCAGTTTCTCTTCGCGGCGGGCACAGGCAATGATTTCCGCGCCAGCCTCGGCCAGCCCTTTGGCGATGCCGTGGCCCAGGCCCGATGAAGCCCCGGTAATAAGTACTCGACGGTTTTGCAGAGAGAAACGTTGCAGGCTCATTCGCTTATCCTTCGCTGTTTAGTTATTGAAAGTGTGCCCGATTAAAGCGGCTTTCGGCGCCGATAGGAAGCTCTTTTCATGCCCTGGTGTGTCATTGCACGGCGGCGATGTCGCGTTAGGACCGTCCTGGCGCGGCTGCGCATCTTTTCAGCAATTGAGGTAGAATTCTGCCCTCAAATAATACCTCTCCCCCGATGGGGCGATACTGCTTCGGCGCGACGACGCAGCCGCCGAGGTCTGCGATGAGTGAATACGATGGATGAATTTGCCGATATTCGGCCCTACCGCGACAGTGAGGTGCGGGAGGTGCTGGATCGCCTGTTAGTTGACGATGAATTACTCAACGCCGTTGCTGCGCTGCGCATGCCAAAAGCCAGCCGTTGGTTCCCAAAGTTGCTGCGACCGCTGATCAGCGCAATTTTGCGCCGGCAGTTTAAGCGCGTTGTGTCTGTGGCAGATTTTCAGCAGCGGGTGAAAAGCTATATGGATAGCATGATCGCTCGTTCCACCAGTGCATTCACGGTATCGGGGCTGGAAAACCTCTCGGCGGATAAGGCATACCTGTTTATCAGTAACCATCGAGATATCGCTCTCGACCCCGCATTTGTGAACTATGCGCTCCATACCAACGGCATGGACACTGTGCGTATCGCGATTGGCGATAACTTGTTGTCCAAGGCTTTTGCTGCCGATTTGATGCGTATTAATAAGAGCTTCATCGTGCAGCGCAGTGCCAAGGGGCCGAGGCAGATGCTGGCCGCATTTAAGAAGCTGTCCAGCTACATTCGCCATTCTCTGCACCAAGAGCGCTCCTCGATATGGATCGCTCAGCGGGAAGGGCGCGCAAAGGACGGCAACGACGCGACCGAAGTTGCGCTGCTAAAGATGATCGGTATGTCGCAGCGTAAGGCTGACGAGAGCTATGCCGAATTTATTGCGGCGATGAATATTGTGCCGGTGAGCATCAGCTATGAATGGGACCCGCTGGATGCGGCCAAGGCCCATGAGCTGGCGCAGATAGAAATGGATGGCCGTTATGAAAAGGCCGAACACGAGGATCTGAAAAGCATCGCGACAGGGATTGTTGGGCAAAAGGGGCATGTGCATGTGCATTTCGGTACGCCAATGAGTGGCGACTACAGCGATGCCAGCGAGCTTGCCCAGGCCATCGATGCCCAGATCATTGGCAACTACCGCTTACACGGCAGCAACCTGTTGGCCTATATGCGCCTGTTTAACGACGAGCGCTGGCGCTCGGTCACCACCGCCGATGTGCCCGCCGCCGAGGTGGCGCACTTTGACGAGCACTTCGCCAATATGCCGCCCGACTATCGGCGCAAGGCGCTAGAGATCTATGCGCGACCGCTGATTAACCAATTGGCATTACAAGAGAGCACCTCTGCGTGAATTTGTCGGGAGCACAATAGTGCTGAGTGATGCGCTAAAACAGCAGATTCAGGGCGCGTACCGCCAGTTTCTTGATAGCAAATCGCTGCGGCCGCGGCTCGGGCAGCGCTTAATGATTGCCCATATTGCGCGCGTGCTGGGTGGGATTAAGCGCAATCAAGACCACAAGCGCAGCGGTGGGGACCACCTGTGTGTGGTGGAAGCTGGCACGGGTACGGGTAAGACCCTGGCCTATGCATTGGCAGCGATACCCATTGCGCGGGAATGTGACAAAACACTGGTGATTGCCACCGCGACCGTGGCTTTGCAGGAGCAGATTCTGCAGCGTGACTTGCCCGATATTTTGCAGCACAGTGGCCTGTCTTTCACCTTGAGTTTGTCCAAAGGGCGCCGCCGTTATTTGTGCCTCTCTAAACTTGACCAGATTCTCAGTGGTGGCGATGCCGCAACCCTACCGCTTTATCCTGATGAGCGCAGCGCCGCGCCTGACAACAGCGCGTTGGCGCTGTATACGCGTTTTGCCGATACCTTGGCGAGTGGCCAGTGGGACGGCGATCGCGATAACTGGGACAGCGTCTTGCCCGAGGAACAGTGGCAGCGCGTCACTACCGACCACGCGCAGTGCAGCGGTCGGCGTTGCAGTCATGTTAAGCAGTGCAGCTTCTTTAAAGCGCGGGAGTCGATGGCTCAAGCCGAGGTGGTTGTGGCAAACCACGACCTCGTGCTGGCCGACTTAGCCTTGGGTGGCGGCGCAATACTGCCGCCGCCGGAAGAGTGCATTTATATTTTCGACGAAGCCCATCACCTTCCCGACAAGGTGATCAATCATTTCAGTGCGAACTTTCGCCTCGGCGCCAGTGAGCGATGGCTGGAACAAGCGGAGCGCAGTATTGCGCCTATTCTGGCCATACCGGCCATGCAAAAGTCACTCAGGGGCCAGTTTGACTCCCTATTGAACCTGCTCGTTGCCGCGCGAGAGGCGCTTAATCCGCTCAGGCCGATATTGGTGGAATTGCTAGAGGGGGCCGTTGAGCGGCAGGGCAATAAGCAGCTGCGCTTTGAAGAGGGCAGGGTTCCCGAGCGACTGGCTGAGCGAGCGCGGGAGTTGCGCGTTGCCTTTGCTGCACTGGTGCAGCATTGCGAGGCCATGAGCGACACCCTCCAGGACGGTTTAGATAAAGGCACATTAGAGCAGCGCCGCGACGAGTTGGAACAGTGGTTGGGCGATGTGTCGGCGATGCGCTTTCGCTGCCAGAATATGCTGGCCCTGTGGCAGTCCTACGCCAGCGATAGCCGCATGGAAAAGCCGCCTATCGCCCGCTGGCTGACGCTGGTTGATGCCGGTCAGGGGCTCAGGGATATGGAGCTCAACAGTAGCCCTATTTTGGCGGCAAAAACCCTTCAGTCGTCACTGTGGTCGCGCTGTTATGGCGCGGTATTAACATCGGCTACGCTTACGGCGCTCGGCAGTTTTAAGCGCTTTAGTATGCGCGCTGGCTTATACGAAGATGCCAGCTTTGAGGTGGTGCCCAGCCCTTTCAATCACGCCGAAGCGGGGCAATTGCATGTGCCTGCGATGAGCTGCGATGCCGGCGATGCCCAGGCGCATACCGACGCATTAATTGAGATGCTGCCGCAGCTGCTGGACAAGGCGGTGGGAAGCCTGGTGCTGTTCGCATCGCGAAAACAGCTGAATGCGGTCTATGAGGGAGTGCCCTTGTCGTTGCGCAGCTTGATACTGGCGCAGGGAGAATTGCCGAAACATGACATTCTGCGGCAGCATCGCGAGCGTCTGGATGCCGGAAAGGGCAGCGTTATTTTTGGCTTGGCCAGTTTCGCAGAAGGGGTCGATTTGCCGGGCAAATACTGCTCGCATGTGGTGATCGCGAAAATTCCCTTTGCCGTGCCAGAGGACCCAGTAGAAGAGGCGCTGGCAGAGTGGATAAGCGCCAATAACGGCAACCCCTTTATGGAAATAACCGTGCCGGATGCGGCGGTTCGTCTTATTCAGGCTAGTGGGCGCTTGCTGCGCAGTGAGTCTGATCGGGGAAAAATCAGTATTCTGGACCGGCGTATAGTCACCCGTCAGTACGGCCGCAAAATGCTCGATTCAATGCCGCCCTACCAACAAGTGATAGAGTAAAGCTGTGAGTGTGTATTACCGCGTGTCTGCGACCCTGATTGATATTGAAGCTGAGCTGCGTCGCATCGGGCATTGGGAAAGCCAGCGGCCGCCCGAGCAGGCACTGCGCAGCGAGCAACCCTTTGCCGTGGATACCTTGACGTTCAGCCAGTGGTTGCAGTTTATCTTTATTCCGCGAATACGCTTTCTTGCTGAGCAGAAGCAGAGCCTGCCGGGGGCGTGTAATATTTCGCCAATGGAGGAGGAGTTTTATCGCGGGCAGAATCTGCCCGTGGCGGAGTTGCTGGCTGCGCTGCGACATATCGACAGCTTATTAAGTCATGGCGGCGACGCGCCGACGCGATAACTCATCGCTCCGGCGCTCAGAGGAAGGGGCTACTTAGCTTGCGCTGCTGTTGTCTTCGGCGGCCATTACCATGCGCACCAGGTGGGCCAGTGAGCGCACGCCCATTTTTTCCATCACCCGGGCGCGGTGAATTTCCACAGTGCGTTGACTGATATCCAGGTCATAGGCAATCACCTTATTGGCCTTGCCTTCAATCATCAGCTCCATAACCTGTTTCTCGCGGGGGGTTAGCTCGGCGAGACGTTCAATAATCTTGTGCTTTTCTTCCAGGTCGGCGCGGTTTTCAGCGTCCGCTGCGATCGCCTGCTGAATCTTACCCAGTAGCTCTTCCTCTCGGTAGGGCTTCTGCACGAAGTCGACAGCGCCGCGCTGCATGGCTTCAACGGCCATCGGAACATCGCCGTGGCCGGTAACGAAGATAATCGGCAAAATGGAGTTTCGCATGTTCAGCTGGCGTTGAAGCTCCATGCCGTTCATGCCGGGCATACGGATGTCCAGTACCATACAGCCGGCCATATCAGTGGAGAAATCCTCTAAAAAGGCATCTGCGCGAGAGTACGCGGCAACGTGGTAGCCTACCGATTCCAAGACCATTTGCAGTGAGTCGCGAACGGCGTCATCGTCTTCAACCAAGTAGACAGTTGCTTCTTTTGTCATTATCCCGTCCTTGCTTTGTCAGGCGTCTTTCGCCCAGATTAGCCGAAATCTATGGGGTTTTGCCAGCTTCATGCAGAAATTCCTCACTGCGATACTGGCGAAGCGCGATCTGAGCCGATAAGCTTCTGGTTTATATGCCTTCGGGCCACCAATATGAAGAAGAAAGGGTGCGCATGAAATCGAAGCGCAGTTTAGTACAGATATACCTCCTCAGCCTGGTTGCCTTGTCGGCAATTCCGCTGGCTGTGCTGGGTTACATCTGGATCGCCAAAGAGTACGAGCGCTACACTCAGCAGAGTGAGGATTGGCGCGACAGTTATATCGAGTCGCGCCGTGAACTGCTGCGTCGCGAGGTCGACAAGGCCGTTGAGTACTTAGAGTTTAGGCGCACTCAGCTCAATCGTCAGCTTTACAACGACCTGCGCCACCAAGTGGCCATTGGTCTGTCCCTCATAGAAAACACACGCAAAGAATATGTGGGGGAGAGCCGTAAGGAACAGCTGAGCCGCTTGCGCACCACAATGAGCTCGCTCAGCTTTCACGACAACAACGGCTTTTTCTTTCTTTTCGATTCCGCCGGGCGGGCAATTTTGCCGCCCATGCATCCTGCTGGTGATAAACGCCTGAGCGACGGCAAGGTACTTAATGCCTTTGCCGAACAGATACGCTCGGTCACACAAAAGAAAAATTACGACTTTGTAGAATACCGAGTCACTGACAGCAGTCGCCCTGGCACCAGTGAGCGCAACTTCAGCTTTGTGTACTACTTTGAGCCGCTTGGCTTGTACATGGGGGCGAGTGTTTACCTGCATGACGAGATTGCGCGCGTTCAGAAAGAAGTTGTTGAGCGTATAGCCGCTGTGCCCGTCGATACCGAAAACTCAATCCTGTTTATGGTGGACGGTGATGGGCGGCAGTTGGTCAATGGCTATGACCCCGAGGCAGTGGGCCAGCCAATGCCGGACGTGCTTGCCGTTACTCAGGGTTTGGACGCCGAAAACAACAGCTTGTTTACCGAGCTGAATTGGCGAGACCGGGAAGGCGGTCAGCAGCCGGTGGTTTCCTATATCCGTCGCTACCAGCCCTGGGGCTGGACCCTGGGCTCGGCAGTGTTTTTGGACGAGCTCAATGCCAAACTGTTGGCTGAGCGCTCTGCCCTGCAGAGCCGTGTAGAAGAACATATTTTATTCATCTTGGTCATCGCCTTCGGCCTGATGTTGTTCTCGATGATCGCGGCGCGCTGGTTGGCCCGGCGCAGTGCGCACGGCTTCAATATCTTTCAGCAGTTTTTTGCCGACGCCAGCAAGCGTTCAACATTTATCGACGTGGAGCGGCTGCCGTTTGCCGAGTTTCAACACTTGGCGGAAGATGCCAACTTCATGGTCGAGAAGCGCACCCAAACGGAGCGCGCGCTTAAACTGAGTGAACGGCGCTTCCAACTAGCCTTGGATGCTGCCCAAAACCACCTCTGGGATCTCGACTTAAGCACTGGCTTAGTGACTGTGGGTGCCAGCTTCTTTCGCTCGCTGGGCTACACCCCTCCGAGCGAGCCCTATGCCGTGGCGGCATTTAAAGAAATTGCCTACCCGGATGATCTGCAGATTATTGCCTCTGCCGTTGATAGTTGGTTGGGTTTGGCAACTGGCAATAGTGTCGAGTTTCGGGTTCGCGACAGCGACGGAAATTACCACTGGATATACAGTCGCGGCGACGTTGTCGAAAACGACGAGCGCGACCAGCCCCTGCGCGCCATGGGTATCATGACCGATATCACTGAGCGCAAGCGCATGGAGCAGGATCTGGTGGATGCGCGTATTGCCGCCGAAGATGCGCTTCATGCCAAGAGCCAGTTCCTTTCAAGCGTGAGCCACGAGCTGCGCACACCGCTTAACGGCGTACTGGGCTACGCGCAATTATTGCAAAAAGAGCAGGGCTTCCCGCCAGACAGCAAAGAGTATTTGCGCGCTATCGAAAGCTGCGGCAAGCACTTGTTGAACTTGATTAACGATGTGCTTGATCTGGCAAAAATTGAAAGTGGCAATATCAATATCGTATGCGAAGCGAATGACCTCGATGATGTTATCGCCAGTGTTGGCGATATTGTCGGCCATCGCGCGAAGTCGAAAGGCCTGGAGTTCATCATTGAGGTTGCCGACGATGTTGAGCGCAAGCTGCAATTCGACGCCGTAAAACTGCGGCAGGTATTGGTTAACCTGCTCGATAACGCCGTCAAGTTCACCAACAGCGGACAGGTAGGCCTGAAGGTTGGTGTTAACGAAGTTGACGATAGCTTGCAGTTTGAGGTTCGCGACTCCGGTATAGGTATTCCCGCCGACAAGCTGCGAGATGTTTTTGAGCCCTTCCGCCAAGTGAATCCTCAAGACGGTAAGGGAACGGGGCTCGGCCTGTCGATCTGTCGCCGCTTGGTAGAGGCGATGGGTGGCAGTTTGAATGTGCGCAGCGAGGAAGGTGTTGGCAGCTGTTTCTACTTCCACATCCCGCTAATGCCCGTGTCAGAACAAAGCTCGCCGTTATTGGATGCGCCCGAAACGCCGGAGCTCGTCGCTGAAGAAGCCGAAATATCGGGTAATCCTGCGGTGATTGTTGCCGACGACGTTGCGGTGAATCGCCAGGTATTGCTGGGCATGCTCGAAGATATTACCGACGACGTTCGAGAAGCGGCGAACGGTCTTGAAGTGATAGAGCGTTTGAAGGAGCGCGACGCCGCCGTTATTTTGATGGATTTGCGAATGCCGGAAATGGACGGCATGGAAGCAACGCGGATCATTAAGCAGGAAATGAAACACGATGTTGCCATTATTATGGCATCGGCCACCACCGACGAGGGAATGGTGGAAGAAGCGCGCTCCTTCGGCTGTGATGATTTCCTTCCCAAACCGATTAGCATGGCAGACCTGTACAAGGTAATGGCGCGATTCTGCGATACCGCCGTGCCGGACGATTCACCGGTGGCGAGCGTTGCGCCGGCGGCGTTAAAAGCGGGATATATCGATGTTTATCCGAACGCATCAGCGTCTGAGGATGTGCCGCTGCCCGAGGAATTACTGGAAAAATTAGCCCACGCGGTAGACCTCGGTGATGTCACCGGGTTGCGAGAACTGCTTGAGGTGCTGCGTAAGCGTCACCCAGAGCAGCGCGAATTGAGCGAAGAGGCCGAGCGCCTCCTGCGTGAATTCGACTTTGAGCGCTTAGGGCAATTGTTCAAGTCAGTAAATGAAGGAGCCGCCGTCGATGGCACCTGATCGCGGCGGAGAGCAGATACTGCTCGTCGACGACAATCCCACCAATCTCCAGGTATTGTTTAAGACGCTTGAAGGCAGTGGCTACCGGCTGTTGGCCGCGCGCGACGGTGAGTCAGCGCTCTACACGGCAAAGCGCGCCAAGCCCGCGCTGATACTGCTGGATGTCATGATGCCGGGGGTCGACGGCTTTGAGGTTTGTGAGCGCTTAAAAGCGGACCCCGAAACCGAAGATATCGTCGTTATTTTCCTCTCGGCATTGACCGATAGTCAGTCCAAAGTACACGGCCTGGCCATTGGTGGTGTCGACTATATCGCCAAACCCTTCCAGGCCGATGAAGTACTCGCAAGGGTGCGCACGCACATCAAGTTGCAGCGCCTGGAGAGAGCGCTCGCCAAGCGAAATAGCGAACTGGAAGATGAGAATCAGCGTATTCTCAACGCCGTGGATGAGGGGATTTTTGGCCTCGACAGCGCCGGAAGGGTTTCCTCGATGAACGCGCGTGCCGCAGAGCTCACCGGCTGGCCACAGGCTGACGCGCTGGGCGAGCCGCTGCTGGCACTGAAACTGTTCCCCGGTGACGACGGCTTAAACCAAGCCTTGTCGCTGCTCTGCGAAGCCGGTGTGAGCTTGCGCAAGAACCACGTTGAGCTAACCGGCAAGGACGGCGAGCTGGTTCAGGTCGCCTTGAGCGGCAGCGCCAGCGCAGAGGGTGGGGCAGTGCTGGTATTGCGCGATATTGGCGAATGGCTGGCAAATCAACAAGCGCTGGAGGCGGCCAGAAACGAGGTGGACCACCAGCGTCAGCACCTGGCGCATATTGAGCGTTTAAGCACCGGGGGCGAAATGGCAGCGGGTATCGCCCACGAGGTCAATCAGCCACTTACCGCAGTGAGTAATTACGCCCGCGTTGCCCAGCGCCTGCTGGCGGACTTACCCGAGGCGCAGCGCAGTAAACTGGACGATGTGCTGAGTAAAATCGGCGTGCAGGCCGAGCGCGCGTCGGCGGTGATTCAGCGGATGCGCAGTTACGTGAAAAAACCCTCAGGGGCGAAGGCGACACTGTCGCTCAATGAATTACTGGAGGACGTGTTGGCGCTGGCGGAGGTGGATTCGAAGGTCAACCGTACTCGCGTAGTGTTTATGGGCGCCAATGACCTGCCAGCAGTCTATGGCGACGAAGTGCAGATTCAGCAAGTCGCCCTGAACCTGATTCGCAATGCGATGGAGTCGACCGCGGCGGCGCAAAGCACCAGGCCGGTTGAGGTGAGTACGTTTTTCGCCAACGGCCGGGTTGGTTTTCGCGTTCGTGATTTTGGTCTCGGTCTCGCAAAGGAAGTGGAAGAGCAGTTATTCAGCCCCTTCGTCACTTCCAAAGAGGGAGGGATGGGGATTGGTCTGTCAGTGTCCCAGACGATTATGCAGGGCCATGGCGGCGATATCGCCTACGAGGCCAACCCGGGTGGCGGGGCAGTTTTCTGTTGCGAATTTCCCGTTGCACAAGATCCAGCGTTGACGGATTCGCGTGACTCCGCCAGCGACTGAACAGGGGCAGCTCGAGCTGGAGGGCCTGTCGGTGCGCTACGTGGTGCGTCGCCAGTCGCAACGCCGCAGGCGCTTGGCGTTGCGCGTTTCCCCGAGCGGCGATGTTGAAGTTCGCGTGCCGCAACATACTCCCCAGCACGAAATTGATGCAATGCTTCGCCGTCACGGCCGGTGGCTGAGGTCGTGTATTGAGCAGGCAGTGCCGGCGGCGCCGGCTCCTCAATATCGCTGTGGCGACTATTTTTCCTATCTGGGTGAGCGTTGGCAATTGCGCGTTGAGCCGGGGCGTGGCACGAGTATTTTTCCCGAACAGCGCTTGCTGGTTATCAAAGCCAGAGATCGAAGCCCGGAAAATATTCGCCGCTTGTTTTTATGCTGGTTACGCGATCGCAGCCGCGACTATTTTGCCGCTCGCCTAACGCAGCTGTCGGCGAGCCTGCCGTGGCCGCAGCCGCTGCCGCCGCTGCGTGTCAGGGCAATGCGTTCGCGCTGGGGGAGCTGCTCAAGGCGCGGTATTTGCTTGAATACCCGCCTGATGAAGGCGCCGCCACTGTGCATTGATATGGTCATTGTTCATGAGCTGTGTCACATCCGCGAGATGAATCACAGCAGCGCTTTTTACGCGTTGATGGATGCGGCCATGCCGGGCTGGCGAGACGCGAGCCGACAGCTGGATGCATTGAGTGATCAGCTGCTGGTTGATTGACGCTGGTGATGTGCCGACACGGCGGTGAACAGCAGCACGCTGCTTTCTATTAACGACTCGCGGCTTTCGTGATAGCCATTTAACACCCAGCGCCGCGCCATTTGCACCACGGCGCCCACCAACCCTGCATAGACCATGCTGTCATTGGCGGGTTTGCTGAACTCGGCAATACCCAGCACCTGAGCAAGTTCGCCGATCAATTCGGCAAACTCTTCCATCGCTTGATAGTAGAGCGTATCCATCGCTTTGCTCACGCCAAAGATCTCAAACAGGATGACCCGCGCCAGCTCCGGTTGTTTCTCCAGGGTTTCAAAAAACGCACTTAGCCCGGTGCGCATGGTTTGCTCAGTCGATAAGCCGGGAGCGGCAATGGCATCCAACATCGCGTCGCGAAGCAGGGCGGTTTGCTGTTGATACAGCTCGCCAAGCAGCGCCTCGCGGTTTGCAAACGACTCGTAGAAATAACGCTCTGTTAACCCCGCCGACGCACACAGACTGCGAACGGTTGCGTTGCTGTATCCCTGAGAAGACACCACTTCCAGCGCCGCCTGCAGAAGAAGCTGGCGGCGTTCAGCGCGTCGCGCATCGGGGCTTTGGCCGCGATAAGAGCGGCGGCGTGCGGGGCTTGAATTTGTCATGGGCAAAATTTTGACATGGCGCGTTGTCAAATGTAAAGTGACAACATGCATTGTCAGAATGGCATCGGTTCTGACGGACGGAGAGTCTTTTACCAAAGAGCGGCGCAGCGGCGCTGAGAGAACAATGAGCAAACAACAAGACTACGATTTTGATTATTTGGTGGTGGGGTCAGGTTTCGGCGGTTCCGTTTCGGCTCACCGGCTCACGCAGAAGGGCTATTCGGTTGCCGTGGTTGAATCGGGGAAGCGTTGGAATGCCGACAACTTGCCCGCCAGCAACTGGCGTTTTTGGCGTTGGCTGTGGCGCCCTCTGCTTGGCTTAAAAGGTTTCTTCAATATTCGCTGGTTCCGGCATGTGCTGATCTTGCAGGGCAACGCTGTTGGCGGCGGGTCGGTGACGTATGCCAACACGCTGTTGGTGCCCAAGGAAACGGTGTGGGATGACGGCAGCTGGGCGGGCCTGACTAACTGGAAGCAGGTTATGCCCCGGCATTACGATTCTGCCAGGGCGATGTTAGGGGTCACAGAAAATCGCATCCTTGGGCCCGCAGATCATGCGCTGAAAGAGATTGCTGACGACTGGGGCTGTGGTGACACGTTCTACCGAACACAGGTGGGCGTGTTTTTCGGCAACGAAAAGGATGAGCCGGGCACCCGTTATAACGACCCTTACTTTGGTGGCGATGGTCCGGCGCGTAACAGCTGTATCGCCTGTGGTGGTTGCATGGTTGGTTGCCGGCACAATGCCAAGAATAGCCTGGATAAAAACTACCTTTACTTTGCAGAAAAGCAGGGCGCAAAAGTATTTGCCGAGAGCAAGGTCGTCGATGTGCGACCACTCGGCGATGCCCAAGGCTCGCAGGGCTATGACGTCACG
The DNA here is from genome assembly GCF_057370015.1 of Spongiibacter sp. C9W. Classification (NCBI taxonomy): domain Bacteria; kingdom Pseudomonadati; phylum Pseudomonadota; class Gammaproteobacteria; order Cellvibrionales; family Spongiibacteraceae; genus Spongiibacter; species Spongiibacter sp. C9W. The sequence goes on along the minus strand of NZ_CM170672.1, from coordinate 1,529,104 downwards.
GCGATAAGCAGTACCTCTTTATTTCGCAAAAATGTCCGTCGCTGGCGAGTGCGCTCGGTTGTGTTCGCGGCCTCGTCACTGGGCACTCAAGACTTGTTATTTAAACTGCGCGACAAAGGGTCGCTGCCAAATATTTCGTCGCAACTGGGTCGCCGGGTGCGAACCAATGCAGAGTCGTTGATTGGGGTTCGTGTGCCGGGCAATCCGGAAATGGATAAGGGGATTGCGATAGGTTCGGGGGTGTACCTGGATGAGCACACGCATATCGAAGCAACGCGTTATCCAAAAGGGTCCGACGCGATGGGCATGCTGGTTACGGCAATGACGCGCGGCGATACAAGTGCCACGCGCATCGCTGTGTGGATCAAGACCGTACTCAAGCTCCTGCTAACCCGTCCCCTGCAGGGGATTCGCATGCTGATCCCCTTTGGTATGGCCTCGCAAACGATTATTTTTCTGTGTATGCAAACCCTGGAAGGGCATATCGATATGCGCTACCGGCGCCCTTGGTACTGGCCCTTTAGCAAGAAAATGCTAAGTCATGGCGAACGCATTCCCACGTATATTCCTCAGGCCAGCGATTTCGCCCAGCGGGCGGCGGAAAAGCTGGGTGGAATGGCGGGAAGTTTGCTTACAGAGGTGCTCTTTAATATTCCGGCCACCGCGCATTGTATGGGCGGTGCGGCGATGGGGCGCTCTGCTGACGAGGGGGTGATTGACTACCGCAACCGGGTGTTTGGCTACCAAAACATGTATATCTGTGACGGTTCCATGCTGGGCGCGAACCTGGGTGTAAACCCCTCGCTCACCATCACAGCCTTGACTGAGCATGCCATGAGTCACATTCCCGCCAAGCAGGAGCTCGCCGACGAAAACGCTGCCCCTAGCAGCGCTGCTGCCTAGGGGCAGCCTCCGCCCCGAAAACAGGGTCCAGGCTTAGAGTGGCAGTTGTAGTGACGCGTGGCCGCCGAGCTCGCGTTTGCCTGCTGCTGTCACGCTGATTTCCGCCCTCAGCGAGCGGCCGAGGGTATAGCGGATGCCGGCGTTGCCGGTATCTCGCTCGTAGCGGTGCTCAGCGTAGTTGTAACCCATAACGAGGGCAAATCGTCGGGTAACGTTCAAGCTCGCCGAGAGGTTGACGTCGCGACGCTGTGGCGCCTCGCCAAAGCGTGCTCTTGGCACAAGGTCACCCATGATCTGCACATCTCCCCAGGGGCGTCGATAGTCGATCCCGGCGATCACCCGGCTGCGTTGGCGGTAGAGGTCACCGCTGGCACCTCGCAGGGATTCGGTATACAAGTCTTTGACTAACAGGTGCAGGCCGACATGGCCAATGGTATGCCGCATGCCGAGGTCAGCATTGAGCTGCACGCGGTTCTTAATGTCGGTGTCCCAGTCGAACACTTTATTCTTTTCGTAGTCATCGTAATCGATGCGACGCTCAAGCAAGCTGATGACCTGTATCTTGCCCAGAATTCCAAATTCAGTATTCGGCAGAGCGTCCAGGCGGAAGTGATAATTAATGCCTGCGTGGTTTTCCAGCACGGCGGAGATATCCATGTAGGATTCTAGGTCGGGGCCGCCAAACAGGCCGGTTATTCCGGCGAAGCGCAGGCGATTTTCATCGCCTTCGTCATAGTAAAAGCGCGCAGTGCCACGCAGCTCGCTGCCCAGCCGGTAGTGAAACGGGCTCTCATTGGATGTTGCCAGAATAATTGTGCCGCGGCTGCGCAGGCTGGTGGTTGCGCCGTCCAAGGCTTCGAGCGCGTCGACTAAATCTTGTTCGTCACCCGGAATCAACAATAGGCCTCGCGACCTCGCCTCGAGATTTTCGCCTTCTTCTTTTACCTCCAGTGCTTTGTCCAGCAGGTCGTCCCTGTCGTCGAAGTAGATCTCGCCGTAACTGTAGAGCAGGGTTTCTTTTGGGTCGCGGCTGGTTTGTGCGTCAGCCGGATTGTTGTCCAGTGCGCGCAGGTCCACGGGTTTTGAGTGCTGTGCGATGGCAATACAGCTGTACAGGTAGCAGGGGATAAGCAGTAGCTTAAGAAGTCGGCTCACTTGGGGCTCCGGTGTCGCGGCGCGACAGCTAGGCCGCATATTATGGTGTTTTGGCGAGGATAGCGGGGGCAGCTCAGGGCGGCAAGCGTCGGCGTAGATTCTTGTGTATGATTCTGAGCGTCGGCGATGACCGACAAATAACAATAACGATGTAGAGCGACTCATGACTTCCTATGTTTCTGAGATAGCGCAGCGTAAAACGGTGTGCAGTTATCCCCGGGTTTTAACAGCTATTCACTGGTTGGTCGGCGGCGTGTTTCGGCTGCGAGGGTGGCGTTTTCAGATGCCTGCGCCGGCGCCGCGCAAATATGTGATGGTCGTTGCGCCGCATACCAGTAATTGGGACTTTTTCTTGATGGTAGCGCTTGGCGCGGCGCTGGGGCGACAGGTGCGCTTTATGGGCAAGCACAGCTTATTTCTCGGTCCGCTTGGGAGCTTGCTGCGTTGGTTAGGTGGTATTGCTGTAGAGCGCACAAGTCGACATAACTTCGTTGAGCATATGGTTGAGCAATTTCACAATACCGATGACATGGTGCTAATTATTGCCCCGGAAGGTACACGCAAAGCAGTAGAGCGCTGGAAGGGCGGCTTCTACCACATTGCTGCAGGGGCGGGTGTGCCCATTGTGCCGGTGTATCTTGATTACGCGGAAAAACGGGTTGGCTTCGCGTCGCCGTGTATGCCTACCGGCGATATGGACGCGGATATGGTCGATATCCAGCAGTGCTATGAGCGCGTCACTGCTCGTCATCCCTCCGGCGATAGCAGCCACCCCGCCAAAGGTAGGTAGATTACCCAATAACCCTGGGCGGTGTGCTTGCTGACAATGTAATTTTACCTAAAACAGCTACACTCAGCGCATTACCACAGCGAGGCAGCAAGTCATGAATGAGTTCTGGCGCAGTATCCTGGGGCCGGAAATGCCACCCCATGGTCACTGCTACCTATGGAATGAGCAGCTGGTGTTTCTGCACGTTCTTAGCGACACCTTAATTACCCTGTCTTACTTCACGATTCCCATTGCTTTGATTGTCCTCGTTAAGCGGCGTGACGATCTCAAGTTCAATTACATGTTCTTGATGTTCGCGGTGTTTATTTTTGCCTGTGGTACCACGCACTTAGTGAATATTCTGAATGTTTGGTACGGCGCTTATTGGTTAAGCGGCACCATAAAAGCGATAACGGCCATCGCCTCTGTCGGCACGGCAATACTTGTGTGGCCCCTGATCCCCAAAGCCCTGGCGTTGCCGAGTAACGCGCAGTTGGTCGAGCTGAACAATCAGTTACAGAATGAAATTGCGGAGAACCGTCGTAAACAAGAAGAGGTGGAGCGTTTGTCGGCAGACTTGCAGAGCCTTGTTACCCAGCGCACCGAAGAGCTCGCCGAAGCGCGGTTGAATAAAACCCTACTCGAAAAGACCAATGAGTCGCTCAGCAATAGCAATACGGCACTGGAAGAATTCTCGCGCGCCAGTACCGAGGGCTTTGTCGAGCCCTTGAGGGTTATCGATGTATACAGCAAGCGCCTGCAAGAGCGCGCTGGCCAGGAGTTGAGCGAGGAATCGCGGCAATGGTTAAGCAAAGTCCGTGAGGCAAGCAGCCAGGCGTCGCGCTTGAATGCCGGCTTGCAGCGTTATAGCCAGCTGCCCTTGAATGAGCCCGTTGAGGAATTGAGCCTGGACAGCTTGGTGTCGCGAATTATCGACGACGAGGCGATGGCCGATGTCGTGAGCATTCAACCGCCCGGCTTGGGTACCGCCGTGCTGCCGGGTGGAACGCTGACCTTGGTTATCAGAGAATTATTGCGCAACGCCAAACGCTTCAGTGGCCAGCGCCCATTGCGAGTGGATATCGGCCGCTTACCCGACCCCACGACGGGTGGCCTCGCGCTGTTTGTACGGGATAACGGCCGCGGGATTCCCGCTGCCCAGCAGAAGCGTGTCTTTGCGCTCTTCGAGCAATTTCATTCGGAGGGCGAGGGTGTTGGCCTGGCGTCTATTCGCCGCCTCGTTAGTGAATATGGTGGCCGTGTCAGTGTTATCAGTGACGGTGAGAGTGGCAGCGAGTTCCGCGTTGAATTCCCGCTGCTATAATCCGCTCACTTTTTGCCCGCTGACTCGTCGATTTTGTCGAGAATGCGGGTAGCGGTGTCGTTGTCCTCTTGCCAGAGTTGACGGGCTAACCTCGCTGCGGTGTCGCGGCTTGTCACTAGGTGCTGCCGAAAGCGCCGACAGGGGCCGCAAATCATCAGGTGCATTTTAAATTGCAGGCCTGCCCAACCGCGCGGCGGGTTATCGAGGTGGTCACTGGCCAAATGGCTTACTTCCTTGCAGCTTAGCATTCCCCCGTCTCCTGAAAGTGGTCGACAACGTCTAATAGCTTGAGTCGCGCTCGGTGAAGTAATACGCGTACATTGCTTTCGCTTAGCAGCAATTGATCGGCAATATCACTCAGTGGCATTTGCTCTAAATCACGCAGCATAAACACCGCTTTTTGGTTCTCCGGTAGCAACGTTAATGTGTGCTCGATACAACAGCGCAACTGGTCTTCCTCTAGCAGGCGTTCCGGCGTGCCCAGTTCCCAATGCGCGGGCGGGATTTGCCAGTGGCCATCGGCGGCGAAACGGCTCTCCGCGAGCGCCGCAGGAAGCTGTTCGGTATCGGCTACATTCATGTGGCGCTTCTCCTTGCGAAGTCGCGATTTGGCCTCGTTACTGACGATCTGGATCATCCAGGTCGATAGTGCAGAGCGTCCCTCGAAGCGGTTTATCGCCCTGAATATTGAGGTCCAGGCTTCCTGTACCACATCCTCGGCAAAAACATCACCAATAATGGCGCGGGCTACAATGAGCAGGCGCTGATTGTAGCGCACAATAAGGTCCCTGAATGCGGCGTTGTCACCGCTTTGCAGGCGCTCGAGCAGGGCGTCGTCTTGCGTTACTTGTGACACGCGTAGTGGCCTTCGTTTTATTGCGAAACGTAGGCCATAGTGTCCCTGATAACGAGACCCGACGGCAATGCATGACGGTAAAATTGCTGACATCTTTAGCGGCGTTGTCGCGTCACATAACGGTGGAGGCCGTCATCGATACTCACGTAGCGCCCTCCGCCCATTTTGATCAGGGCCAGTAGCATAATGAAATAGGTGGCTGCGAACTCGATGCCGTTGTTGAGGATCACGAAGTTGCCGCTCTCGGTCAGCCAATCGTAATGGCCGTGCTCCTGAAGAATGGATTTTGCCGCGTCCAGTTTTTCCGCTGCGGCGTCAACACGGGCATTTGCAAAGGGGGCACTCGCATCGGCGATCGCCTGCCAACCAAAGGACCAGTGCACGGTGGTGGCGGCCACCAGCATGGTGACGGCGAGCGGCACCGCTATCCAGCGTGTGGCCAGGCCAACGAGTAGCAGTGCGGCGCCCGCCAGCTCAGTGGCAGTAGCCAAGCCTGCCATCAGTGTTGGCATGGGTAGCCCCAGGCCCCACTCGGGGTTGCCAAACCAGGCGACGGTATCGTCGAAATGGCGGTACTTATTGCTGCCTGCCATCCAAAATATTGGTACCAGATAGAGCCGAATCAGCAGTGACGGCAGACCAGAGAGCGGTGTCAGCAGGCGCCCTAGTCCGCTGTGTAGGCGAGTGACCGTGTCAGTAGCGATCTGGAGAAACGTCATGGCGAGCATCCTTATTTATATAGGTATGCGCCATAGACGAACCGCGTTCGCCATTGTTACACCGTCTGGAAATATTCCAGCGATGCCAATAAATTTTATTAATTCGCTGTAACAACTTTCTCTGTGAGTCATCTATGCTGTAACGCAGGTGCTTTTCGCTGGCGTCAATTAAACTTTCTAAACGAGGTAGTACATCCATGAATAAATCAAAAATGACAGCACTGACCGCCGCCATGTTCGCTTCAAGTCTTGCTTCCGCTGCGGTGAGCGATAGCGGCAACCCCTTCAGTGCGCAATCGCTGAGCAGTGGCTATCAACAAGTGGATTTTGGTAAGCACGCTGAGGGTAAATGCGGCGAAGGCAAGTGTGGTGGCAAAAAGGCCAGCGACGAAGGTAAATGCGGCGAGGGCAAGTGCGGTGGCAAAAAAGCCAGCGACGAAGGTAAGTGCGGCGAAGGCAAATGTGGCGGCAACAAAGCCCGTGACGAAGGCAAGTGCGGCGAGGGTAAATGTGGCGGCAACAAAGCCCGTGACGAAGGCAAGTGTGGCGAAGGCAAGTGCGGCCACTAAATTCGTGGCGGCAATAGCGCCGCCCACTCCTCTTTTCTGGTAAAGGTCGCCAGCGCTATTTATAGTGTTCGGCGGCTGCGCCACAGCGCAGTCCTATTATCGGTATGTTGGGCGGTGTTGTGGCAGGTTTTCCTTTTCGATTTTCACAAGACAGGCGGCGCTTAGCCATTGGCGTTGGCTTGTCCCTGCTCACTGTTTTCCTGTCGGCGAGCGTTGCCGCGGTCGGTAAACATTTGTCGGGAATGCAGGTGCCGGTATCGGCAATGATCGTTGCTCAGTACAGCATATCCTTTGTTTTTACCCTACCCAGTGTTGCGCGCGGCGGCGTTTCCAGCTTGCGTAGTGAGCGCCTGCCCATGCATTTGTTGAGGGGCTTAAGCGGAGTCGCATGCTTCTACTTCTACTTTTTTGCGCTCAGTAAAATTTCACTGTTAGAAGCCACGCTGTTGCGCAACAGCGCACCATTGATGGTGCCGCTGTTAATATTTTTGGCGTTGCGAGAGCCGGTGAGCCGTCGCAGCTTGCCACCGTTACTGCTGGGTTTTGCCGGGGTGGTGTTGGTGCTGCGGCCGGGCTTTGCGGAGTTGAGCATCTGGCATTTGGTTGCGCTGGGCTCGGGCTTGGGCCTGGCTATTTCTATGATTACCACCCGTATGTTGGCGTCCACTGAACCCGCAAATCGGATCTTGTTCTATTACTTCGCCGTGTCCCTGATGGTCAGCGTGCCGTTTTTTCTCTGGCAGGGCGGCGACGTGCATCTCTCGGCCTACCCTTGGTTGCTGTATATGGGGGTGGTGATCTACTTGTGCTTTCTACTGTACACCTGGGCTTATCGTTATGCCTCGGCATCGGTGCTCGCGCCGACCAGTTATTTTGCGGTGGTCTTTGGCGGGCTGCTGGATTGGCTGATCTGGGGGCTGCTGCCAGATACGCTCACACTGATTGGCATTGCGCTGGTGATTCTTGGCGGTGTGATGGTTGTCGGCGGCCGCGACGATGCAAAAACATAAGCGGTGCTCATAGGCTCTTGTACAGTGGCGCGAGGGCCGGTTTGGCGGGACTCTCGGCCTGCTGCTTTCTGTAGGCCGCTGCGGTCTGTAGCAACGCGGCGTAATCCACACAGGGCTCGGCGGCGCGATAAAGTTCGGCGTTGATATTGTCAACGTGAGTGGCAAAGGCGGGTTCGTGGGCGACGAGCTCCGCTAAACTGCGATAGCCGTCTTGCTGGTGAGAGGCCCAGTCTTGTAACGCCGCTCTCGCGGCGCGGGCATCGCGCTGTTTGCAGGCCTTTTTCAGCCTTTGGTAAGCCGCCTTTTCGTGTTGGTCATTCTTCTTCTCAACATCCCGGAGAGGAGGCTCTGTGCGATCACGACGGCGTAGCAGCGCCCACAGGCAGAGAAGGTTGGTGCAAATTAATAGGGCAATAATTATCTGGTAGGGCGCCAGTGGAGTGTCTGTGGAAATTGCTGGGCCGCTGAGCGGGGTTGCCGAGGGCGCAGCTTGCGACGCTGCGGTTTCGATAGCCTCATCGCCGGACGCGCCCGGTGCGGGGCTTACAACTAACTCCCGGGCGGGTAATACCGCAAGCTCGGCGCGGTTAGTGCGCGTGTTCCACCAGGCAAGCTTTATTTCGGGCAGGGTGTAGCGCCCGGCTTCGTTGGCGATCATCGCTGTGGATTCGCTGCGCAGGCCAACCAGTATTTGTTCATCTTTGTTATTTTGCAGCACTGGCTGGTCAGGGTAGAGCTTGGCCCCTGCCAGGTCGTAGCGAGGCAGTGCAGGTAGCTGCGCTGCCATCAGCCCCTCGGCGCGAATATCCACGCGACGGGTAATCGACTCGCCCACCTGCAGTTGCTCGGGGTCGCTGCTCCACTCTTCAAATATCTCTACGTTGCCTGCGGGCAGCCATAGCGCGCCGTCGAAGTCTGCGGGGGGGGATTGAATATCAATCTCCATGGGCGGACTGCGACGTACCAGTAAACGGCCTGGGTCTAACAGTGAAGGGCGGTAGCTTTCCACGCGCGCTTGCAGCGTCAACGCAGGTATCTCCAATGTGCCACTGCGCTGAGGGAAAACGGCGTAGCGGCGTTCAATAACCTGAAAGCTGCGGCCATCAATGCGTTGGCGGTAACGACTCTCCCCGAGTGATTCGACCAGGGCATTGTCGACTTCCAGGGGATCCAGGGTGGCGTCGAGAAAATTCACCGAGCTGTATAGCTTGACGCTGTATTCCAGCATTTGCTGAACATAGCCGCGACGCGGCGTGATATCCGCTTCTAACCACACTTGGCGATTGTCAGTATTCTGGCGTCGCGCGCTGTTTGACGGCGTGACGCGGATGCTTATCGCCTTGGTTTGTTTGTTGCCCATGGTGATGGCGGGTATGGTCAGGTCGCCTTCGCGCTTCGGGGCCAGCGTGTAGTCCCACTGACGGCTGCTGCTGATTTTGCCGTTGACGATATTGGTACGGCTGCTCTGCTGTCGGTTCAGAATATGGAAATCATTGCTCAGCTCGCTTACATCGGGCTCACCGCTGAATAAAATGCTGTCGGCCGACAAGGTGAGGTTGAGGGTTTCCTCCAGGGCGACTTGATTGCGGTCGACCGAGGCACGTACTGTGGTTTCGGCCTGCGCGAGGCCGCTACAGCAAAGCGCAAAAAAGCTCAGCCACAAGGTCGCTAGATACTTAATACGGGGCATAGTTTTCGGCCTCCGGCAGCTCGCCTTGGCGGCGGCGCTGATCATATTGGTATTGGAATTTGTTGCGAAGCAGCGTATCCGAGCTGTCAGGAATATTTCTCAGCCACTGTTCTTGCGCTTGTTCTTCCTCTGACAGCGGCGCCTGAACGGCGCCAGCAGCAGACGCTGCTTCGGCATTTTCTGGGGGCGTAGTGCTGTCGCTTTGCCGGGCGACGGCGTCGTTTCGCGCATCGTCATTCTCACCGCGCTGTTGCGCGTGCTGCTCGGCGAGAGCCTTCTGGTTCGCCGTGTTTTCTGAAGCAGGTGCGGCGTCGGAGTCGTCGGTGCCTGGATCCTCTGATGGGGCGGCTTGCTGTTCCCCCGATGACTGTTGCGGGTTTTCGCCTTTGCTATTTCCGCCTGCGCTGGTGGCATTGTTGTCAGCCGCGGCGTTGTTACTTTGCGGGTCGCCGCCTTGTTCTTGGTTTTCAGCGTCGTGATTTTGAGAGCTCTGGTTTTCAGAGGCCTGATTTTCAGAACCTTTGTTTTCAGAGCCCTGGTTTTCAGAACCCTCGTTTTTAGAACCCTGGTTTTCAGATCCTTGGTCGCCGCCTTGCTGCTGTTGTTTTGTTAATTGCTCTACTAATGCCTTGTTGGCTTTGGCATCGGCCATGTCGGGCTGGCGGTGCAACGCTTGATCGTAGGCCTTCAAGGCCTCGTCCAGTTTTCCCGCCTTGGCCAGTGCGTTGCCACGGTTATAGTGAGCGTCAGCGGAGTCTCGCTCTGCGAAAGCATCCGCCGCCGCGGCATAGTTGCCGGCGCGATAGTGGGCGCTGCCGCGCCACATTGGATCGCGGAACATGTCTGCGGCTTCTGCGGGCGCATCCTGAAAGCGCTGCATTGCTTGTTGATCGGCGGTTTTCCACGGGTGCTGCCAGTCCAGCGCATAGCTGTGCTCGGGCTGGGTGAGTATCGCGAGGAATACAATCAGCATGGCACCGCGCCGGAAGGCCAGCAGGGCAAAGGGCAGCAGGAGCAGGGCTAACCACTGGCCGCCGTCTTGCCACTGCTCGAAGGTTTGCTGCTGTGTACTCTCTTCAAATTGTTGGCTGCCAGCGGCCAGTTTGCGCAGGGCGGAATCGCTCCGGGGCGCGCGTAAGTTAATGTACTGGCCCCCGGCTTTGCGGGCCAGGGCCTGCATCAAGGCCTCTGGCATACTGGCGACAATGGTGTTGCCTTGTGAGTCCTTTAAAAAGCCCCCTTCCGGCAGGGGGATAGGCGCGCCCTGTTCACTGCCCACACCGATAATTGAAACCGGGTAAGAGGACTGGTCGACAAAGCCCTCCAGTCCCTTTAGCTGCTGTGCAGAAAAGCCATCGCCGATAAGAAGAATGTGGCCGCTGGGGCTACCCGCATTGTCGAGTAGCTGCTGCGCCTGGACGAGTCCGCTAAGGGGGTTGCTGCCTTGCACAGGCATCATAGCTGGATGGAGGGCGGGCAGCAGCGTATTGAGGGTGTTGCCATCATCGGTGAGCGGCGCTACCACAAAGGCGTCGCCCGCACTGGCCACCAAGCCTGTTTGGCCGTCGGCGCGCAGTGCCAGCAGATCGCGTATGGCATATTTAGCCCGCTGCAGGCGCGACGGTTGTAGGTCTTCGGCAAGCATGGAGGGGGACAGGTCCAGCACAATCGCCAAGCCGCCTCGGTCTTCCAATACGGGACTTGGCAGGCGTTGCCAGCTCGGTCCCATCAGTGCCAGCCAGCACAATAATCCCGCCAAGAAAACTGGCCACAGGCGCCGAGAATAGCGGCCTCGCGGTTGCTCAAGGAGGTGGGGCAATAAGCCAGGGTCGATAAATTGTTGCCACTGCTGCGCCGAGCGCTGCTGGCGAAGGTGCAGCCATAAGCACAGCAGTATTGGCAGTGCGCTCCACACCCACTCGGGACGCAACCAGTGTAGCGTTATCATTGCGATCTCCTTTGCGCCAGCGCAATCGCCAGCGCGGCGATTAGCGCTGCGGTCAATGGCCAGTGAAGGAGGGAGCGTCGCGGCCGAATCTGTTGCTGTTCCTGCTCAATTGGCTCTAACGCGGCAATGGCATTGTAGGCCGCTTGCAGTTCTTCTGTATTGCGCGCGCGGTAATATTCTCCGCCGGTTTGGTGGGCGATTTCGCGCAGTGTTTTTTCATCCAGGTCGGCAGAGGGGTTAATTTTTCGCGCCCCTAGCCGACTGCCAAAAAGCCCTGGTACTTCCATTTCTGTTGCCCCGACACCAATGGTGTAAATGCGGATATTCTCACGCTGGGCTACGGCAGCCGCCTCTAAGGGCGGTAGGGTGCTGGCGGTGTCGGCACCATCGGTTAATAAAATTACCACGCGGCTATTTTCAGGGCGTTTGCGCAGTCGCTTGATGGCAAAGCCAATGGCATCGCCGATGGCGGTTTGTTTGCCAGCGAAGCCAACCTCGGCTTCATCCATTAGCTGGCCGAGAGTCGCCAAGTCGAAGGAGAGCGGGGATTGAATGTAGGCGCGCGAGCCGAATAGGATGAGTCCGAGCTTGTCGCCTCGGCGCTGGCGGACAAATTCGTTGACGACTGCCTTTACGACAGTAATGCGAGGCAGGGCGCTGCCTTGAACTTTCATATCTTGCTGAGCCATCGACCCTGAGATGTCGACTGCCAGCATTAGATCCCTGCCGGTGCTGGGAAGCGCCTGAGGCTCACCCACCCACTGTGGACCACTGGCGGCGGCAAGCAGGCTGAGCCAGAGCAGCCAATGTGCAATGACAAGCGGGCTTTTGGTGTTTTTTATGCTGAGGCTTTCGCGGTCGCGAAGCTGCATCAGTTGGTGGTAAAACGGCACCCGCAGGGCGCTTCGCACGGCCTGCTCGCTTGCGGGTTTGCTCAGTGCCCTAACGATGAGTGGCAGGGGCAGCAGCAACAACAGCCATGGCCACTGTAAACTCAGCATCCCTTCGCTCTCCTGTGCGTGCGCAGCCATGTGCTTACTGACCTATGCAGCCCGTCGCGATCAGTCAGCTGCGACGTTGCCTGATAAGCGGCGGTCTCCAGTTCGGCAAACTGCTGGGTAGTAAACACAGGGTGCTTGCAGTAACTATTTAACAGCTCGCACCAGGCGTCGCCTCGTGCAGTAGCGGCGCGTTGGCCATCAAGCTGTAAAGCGACTCGGCGCAGCAATTGATTGGCGCTCGCGGCGTAAAGGCTGTCATCGCTTTGCTGCGTGAGCCTTTCGAGTTCCGCCAGCGCGGCGCGGCGATAGGCGTTGCGGTTGTAGCGGCGGCGCCAATACAGCGCACCGGTGAGGGCGACCAACAACAGCAGTCCGAGCAGGGCAAACCAGCCCCAGGCCCAGGGAAAATCAGCTGGCGGTGGCGGTAGGTGGATGTCGGCGAGTCGGGCCAATGGGTCAGTGGGCCTTGGCGTCATGTTAGCCGGATCTCCCTGCTGAGGATGTCCAGTAGGTCGTCATCGGTATGCAGTGGTAAGAAAACAACGCCCAGCTGACGAAGTTGTTGTTGAAGCGTTTGCTGGGCCTGTGCGATGTGATCGCGGTAGTGCTGTTGTAGCCGCTGGTCGATATTAATGACCGAACGCTGCTGGCCATCGCTGAGGGGCAGCGCACCTTGCAGCGGCAAGCGCAGCTCGAGCGGGTCGTTGATGCCCAGCGCGACAATGTCGTTGTGACGTGACAGCAGCAGCAATTGCTTGTGGGCCTCGTCATCGTAGTCGTGAAAATCGCTCAAGATAAACACTGATGAGCCCGGCCTGGTGATGCGCCGAAGCTCCTCCAGCGCTGAGGACAGGGCTTGTTGTTTATCCTCTGCGGGTGCTTGGAGTAGCCGCTCGCTGTACTCGCAGGCACTGTTTAACAAATGCAGTACTGCTCGGCTGCTGCGCTTAGGCCGGAACTCGTTGTGGCGGTCGTCGGAAAAAATAAGGCCGCCGACTCGGTCATTGCTGTCCAGACCATTCCATGCCAGCAGCGCCGCGGCGTGGCAGGCCATGACTGACTTAAAGCAATGGCGGCTGCCAAAGGCCATCGGCCGACGCTGGTCCAGGCAAATAACAATCGGCCGCTCGCGCTCTTCTTCAAACACGCGGGTGTGCGGCTTGGTGGTGCGCGCGGTTACCCGCCAGTCGATGTGGCGAATCTCGTCGCCGCCCTGGTAAGCGCGAAGTTGTTGGAAGCTTAAGCCGCGACCTTTGAAGGGCGCCGGGTGATTGCCGGTTTGTCGGGCGACGTGGCGCCGTTGTTGGCGCAGGCGAAGTTGCCGCGCGGTCAGTCTGGCGGCTATCAGCGCAGCGCGGTTAACACTCGCGCCGCGAACTACGTAGTTCATCGATTCTGTTGAAGACGTCGCTTTGGCCATAGCGGTTTAGGCAACGGGTACGCAATGAATCAGTCGGTCTATCAATTGGTCGCGGGCAACGCCCTCGGCCTCAGCGGCGAAGCTGATAATTAAACGGTGGCGGAGCACGTCGTGGGCAACAGCTTGGACATCATCCGGGCTAACGTAGTCTCGGCCGGCCAGCCAGGCATGGGCACGCGAGCAGCGGTCCAGAGCGATGGTTGCTCGCGGGCTGGCGCCGACATCGAGCCACTGGTCGAGCTGTTGATCCCACTGGCCGGCATTGCGCGTCGCGACGACCAGTTGCACGATGTACTGCTCCACGGCGTCGGCCATATGAATATCCAAAGCCTGCTGCCTTGCCGAAAATATCGCCTGCTGACTGATTTGCGGGGCAGCGCTTTGCTCGCCCTGTGCCTCGTTGCGTACGCTGCGCAGAATGGCCAGCTCGGCTTCTGCACTGGGGTAGTCGACATTGACATGCATCAGGAAGCGGTCGAGCTGAGCCTCTGGCAGTGGGTAGGTACCCTCTTGCTCAAGCGGGTTTTGGGTTGCCATTACCAAGAACAAGGAGTCCAGGGCGTAGCTGTGGCTGCCGACGCTGACCTGCCTTTCCGCCATGGCTTCCAGCAGTGCGGACTGCACTTTAGCCGGGGCCCGGTTGATCTCGTCGGCCAGCAACAGATTGTGGAATATGGGGCCGCGCTGGAACTCAAACACGCCGGTTTCGGGGCGATAGATTTCGCTACCGGTGACATCGCCAGGTAGCAGGTCCGGGGTGAACTGAATACGCTGGAAGCTGCCCTCAATGGCATCGGAGAGGGTTTTGATCGCCTTGGTTTTCGCCAGGCCGGGGGCGCCTTCAACCAGCAGGTGGCCGTCTGCCAACAGGGCAATAAGCAGGCGTTGGGTGAGTTGCTGCTGGCCGATAATCTGGCTGTTCAACCAGTCGTGGAGCTGGCTGATGTGTTGGTGTTCGGTCATTTAAGGTCTACCTGTGACAATATTCTTATGTGCCCGATGGTGGGGGCATTTGTGCCATTTTCAAGCGCTGCTGGGGCGAGGTTTAGCAGTGCGCTGCGATCAATAGACCGCGAGCGGCACTATTCATTCCCCTGATCTTCCCCAACAGCGCCATGGCAGCGCAATAACCGCAGCTCTACATCCAGGGTTAGTGACATCGGTGCACTGCTTAACAGCGCTTGCCGAGCCTCGTGGGTGGCGCGGTAGTTGTGGGGTGTCATGCTTAGCAGCTCGTCAAGCTCGCTGCGTGACAGTGCGCGGGTTTGTTGGTGGACGCGCACTCGCCTATGCAAGGGGCCGATAAGTTGTTCTGCCTTGTCCAGGCTCGGTGGCTCGCTGCGCCGCAATTCGGCGTACAGCTTTTCCCGCAATTCCAGTAAGTGGTCGGGGCCGCTGTCCACCTGAAGATAGTAGCCGCCGTCGCGCAGTAGCCGTGAAAATTCGTTGTACACCGGAAAACCGAAGGCGCAGAGAACTATGTCCTGGCTGGCGGAGGGCAGCGGCACGCTGCGATTACTGGCAACAATGCCGTTTAGTGAGCGGTTGCGCTGCAGGCAGCAACGCAGCGCCCACTTTGAAATATCCAGGCCGGTTGCCGTGACGTTGCCGCCCCGGTCGGCCAGCGCTTGTGCGAGCGTGTTGAGGTAGTAGCCATCGCCGCAGCCGGCGTCCAGGACGCTGCATGACGCTGCCTCACCAAATTCGTCGAGCAATAACTGAGTGATGGCATCGGCAATGGGCCGGTATATACCGCGATCCAAAAATTGCTTGCGCGCATTGACCATGGCTTTGCTGTCGCCGGGGTCCTTGGATTTTTTGTGCTGTACCGGCAGCAAGTTGATGTAACCTTGGCGGGCAATATCAAAGCTGTGACCGCGCGGGCAGCGCCACTGTTGATCGCTGCGCTGCATGGCCTCGCCATCAATGGGGCAGCAGAGGTGTTGTAGAGCAAGTAAGGGCATAGTTGTTCACGGTTTGATACAGTGCGCAGCATACAGTGACACGGCTGGGCGACGCCATCGCTCTGACAGAGATTACGGGAATCATTACACAATGTTGAAAAAACTCCGCCAGGAAAAGCGCCAAAAACGCGCATTGGCCGAGGCGATTGACCGCCGAGTTGAGGCCTTGACCCAGCGCTTTGAGGCCGATGCCTTGCATCGCACAGAACGGGGTGTGGCGGAAAATACGCCGCGCCCCATCGTTGTTTCGCTAACCAGTTTCAGCAAGCGCATTCACGATGTGTATTTAACGATAGAGAGTCTGCTTCAGCAGTCTCATAAACCGGATCGTATCGTGTTGTGGCTGTCTGCCGAGGAGTTCAGCGATGCCGACATTCCGGCAATTCTGAAGCGTCAATGCGCGCGCGGGCTGGACATCGAGTTTGTTGAGAAAGATCTCGGCCCCTATACCAAGTTCTTCTACGCCCTGCAGAAATACCCCGAGGCGTTATTACTCACGGTTGACGACGATATTCTTTACCCACAGGACATGGTCGACCAGCTCTATCGCGCTCACTTACAAGCGCCCAATGAGATTCACTGTACGCGCGGCCACCGTATCCGCTTAGACGAAAAGGGCGAGCTGCTGCCCTATAAGCAATGGTGGCGGCGCAATGATGACCGCGACAGCTCGCTAATGATTTTCCCCACTGGCGTGGGTGGTGTGCTGTATTTCCCCGGTTGTTTTGACGACAGCATTGACGACGTTGAGGCCTTTTCCCGTCTGGCTCCCAATGCCGACGACGTATGGTTGAAAGCCATGAGCCTGAAAGCGGGTACCGTGTGCACCATGTTGGAAGGGCGTGGGGTGTGGATGCAGCGTTTTCCAGTGATTGCAGGCAGCCAGGAGGTGTCGTTAAAGCGGCGCAACAAGAGCAAGCGCACCGGCAATGATGAGCAGATCAAAGCCGTGTTTGAAGCCTACGGCTTGCTGCCTGTGCTGCGTGAGGTAGCGGCGCGCGAGCCCGGCATGTAGCGCCGGGGCTAATCGGCGGGTACCGCGCGTTCCTTGCACCATTGGCGAAGGGCGTCAATACGCTCACTCATTGTAATGGACAGCGGCACGGTGTTACCCAGTTCACCGACGATATGGGCGGTGCTTAGCGCTTCGTCGCGGGCGTTTGCGGTGTAGCCCGCGGCAACAATAGCCTGTTCGATCTCGGCGCCGGTAAACCCTGCGCTTTCCTCAGCCAGTACCTCCAAGGAAAAACTGTCGGCTGAGTAGCCGCGTTTTTCCAGGTGAACGGCGAAGATGTCTTCGCGTATTACCGGTTTGGGCAAGTCGACGAAGAATATTTCATCCAGGCGCCCTTTGCGGATCAATTCGGGCGGCAGGTGTTGGATGGCGTTGGCGGTTGCAACGACAAAAACAGCTTGCTGGCGCTCTGCCATCCACGTTAACAGGGTGCCCAACACCCGTTTGGCGGTGCCGCCATCATTGCTATCGGCGACAATGCCTTTTTCAATTTCATCTATCCACAGCACACAGGGTGACATGGTTTCGGCAAGTGCAAGCGCCTCGCGGACATTGCGCTCCGACTCGCCAAAATACTTGTTAAACAGCGCTCCCATATCCATGCGCAGCAAGGGCAGGCCCCACATACCGGCGACGGCCTTGGCGGCCAGGCTCTTGCCACCGCCCTGAACGCCAACCAGCATAATACCCTTGGGTGCATCCGTCTGGCTTTGCAGAAACGCGGCCTCACGCTTTTGCAACCAGTCGCGCAGTTTCAGCAGGCCACCGACATGGGCAAAACTCTCTGTGTCGTATTCAAAGCTTAGAACACCGTCCATATCTAGGAGTTGAAACTTGGCTTTGTTGACGGCCTGAATATCTGACTCGGTGATGGCGCCGTCCTGATAGATGGCGCCGCGCGCCAGTTTTCGCGCGTCTTGCAGTGGCAGCCCCCGAAGATTGCTGACCAGCTTGTCCAGGGCGCGGCGGTCGGTGCGGACCTTGCGCCCCTTGTCCTTGGCAAATTGCTGGGCTTCGCGGTGAATCGCGGCGAGCAGTTTGTGGTCTTCGGGCATCGACAGCGTGAAGCGCGCCGTCATGCGCTTGAATTCAGCGGGAATCTGCAATGCATGACTGATAAAAATAAGACACTGCTTTGCCGCCTCTGCTTGCATGGCAATGTCTTTAATCAAGCGCACATTCAGCGGCTCATTGACCAAATACGGGTGGAAGTCACACAAGGCGTATAGCCCCGGTGAATTGGCGGCGCGAATATGTTTGAGCGCAGCCTCTGGCGACGTTGTTTGCGGCAGCGATGGTGAGTCCACGAGGTCGGCACGCCGCAAACCGTCGCTCGCTGACCAGGCATAGAGCGGTTTCGCGAGTTGAACGCCGAGTTTGCTTAGCAGGGTCAGTGCTCGGCGCTCCTCCCAGGTTTCGATAACAATAATCGGGATGCGCGACTCGATGATGAGTCGCAGGTCGTGGCTATTATTCATAGTGCTTTAATGCGTACTCGCGGTAACTTATGCCGGCTCTGCGGTACTGGCTAATGCGCTTTCGCGCAGCTCGTCGTAAGCGCGCTGGATGCACTCTCGGTAAAAGTCGGGGTCGGGCATCATATCGCGACAGGCGGTAAACGACAGGGCGATGATGCCGCGCTTGTTTTGCACGCTGGAATAGACAATGTGGAACAGGCCGACGTTGGGCAACAGCGGTCCAAAGTTCATGCCATTAACTAAGCGGGCGCCGCAGAAATACAGCTGCTCGCGCGGGCCGGGAACGTTGGTTATCACGGTGTTAAAGATTACCGCTGCCTCGGACAGGCCTGTACTTGAGGCGGCGCGCAGCGCGAGCTGCAGAACTCCGCCATGTAATACATCGGTGACATCCACCGCAACACGAGGCCCCAGCGCGTTGGCATAGGCTTTGGACTCCAGCGAGGCTTGCTGAATGTGGGTGAGGCGCTCCATAGGGTCGGCGATGGTGCTGCACAGTGACACGGTCATAAAGCCGACCATATTTCCGCCGCTGTTTTGCTCGGCGGCGCTGCGCACATCAATGGGGCAGCCGCCAACCAGGGTTTTTTCCGGCAATTCCCCCTTGGCGCTGAGGTAGTGACGCAGCGCGCCCGACACGATGCATAGCATCACATCATTAATCGTGGCACCCTCGCAGTGCTGTTTGATGCTGCGGAGCTCGGCGAAGTCAAAATTCACAGAGTCGACCACGCGGTGGGGGGACAGTTTTCCCTGAAAGCGTGTGCGCTGTTTGTCGTCGAGGCTTCGGAAGTCATTCTCTTTTCTACCGCGGCGGATACGCTGCCAGGCGGGCACCAAATTGCCCACCAGTTTGGCGGTCTTAAGGGGTTTGCGCAGATTATTTGCCGCGGCCTTCTTCAGTATGTCGCTTCGAGTAAGTATGGATTCATGCTCAGTGTCCGGCACCGGGATATCTTCAACGGTTGGGCTGAGGTCATGCAGCAATGGCAACAGGCGCGCCCCCGTGGCGCCGTCCATAGCGGCATGATGAACTTTTAGCAGCACTGCGAAGCAGTTCTCCGGGAGTCCGGGGACGTTGTCCAGACCCTCGATGACGTACATTTCCCACAGCGGCTTTTCCATATCGAGCGGGCGCGAGTGGATGCGGGCAGCGAGAATACACAGCTGCCGCCAGTCACCCGGCTTGGGTAGCGCCATGTGGTGGATATGGCGTTCGACATCGGGGTCTTCGACTTCTTCCCACCACGGCTGGTCCAGGCCCCAGGGCACGCGCTGCAGTTGGCGGGTGAAGATCGGCGACAGCGGCGCCCGGGCGCTGATTAACTCAATAATCTGTTTGAAGCGAACCAAACCGCCGTCGGCGCTGGATTGGTCGTAAATGCCGAGGCTACTGATATGCTGCGGTATGCCCGCTGCCTCGGTATGGATGAACATGGCATCTTGGCCGGAAAGCTGGTGCATAGTGCTACCCCCTGCTGAATTTTATTGTTGTGTCTCGAGCCTTTTCTCGGCCCTTAGTCGCCTTGCCGCTGGCGTTGTTGTAGTGACCATAGTTGAGCATAGTGGCCCTCGGCTGCAAGCAATTGTTGATGATTACCCTGCTCAACAATACGGCCTTCGTGCAGCACCACAATGGTATCGGCATCGACAATGGTCGATAGCCGGTGCGCGATCACAAGCATACTGTGTTGTCTGGCAATGTCTCGCATGGCGGCAAGAATGGCTTGCTCTGAATTACTGTCCAGTGATGACGTAGCCTCATCAAAGACAATAATCGGCGCGCCCTTGAGTAGTGCCCGGGCAATTGCCACGCGCTGTTTCTCGCCGCCTGATAATTTTAAGCCGCGCTCGCCCACCAGCGTGTCGGCACCAGCGGGTAGGCTTTGAATAAAGTCTTGCAAGTGGGCAAGGCGAATGGCTTCGTCGATGTCCTCATCGCTGGCATCGACCCGGCCGTAGCGAATATTGTCGCGGATGCTCTGATTGAATAGCACGGTATCCTGAGGGACGATGCCGAGAACACTGCGCAGCGACTGTTGGCTGATGGTGGCGATGTTCTGGCCATCGATCAAAATTTGCCCGCTGTCGACATCGTAAAAACGAAATAACAGTTTCAGTAAGGTGGACTTGCCCGCGCCGCTGCTGCCGACGATGGCGACTTTTTTGCGCGGCGGTAGGCGGAAACTAATATCGCGGAGAATCTGCCGGTCGCGGTCGTAAGCAAAGCAAACCTGGCTGAACTCCAGTTCTGCATCACGAACCGATAGCGAGGGCGCGCCGGCCTTATCGGTAACGCTGGCACGTTGGCGCAGCAGGGCGAACATCGCTTCAATATTCGCCATTGAGCCTTTCATTTCCCGGTAGACAAAGCCAAGAAAATTCAGCGGCATGAAAATCTGCATCATAAAGGCGTTGATCAACACAAAATCGCCGATGGTCATGCTGCCCGACAGGGTGTCTTTGGCGGCCAGCAGCATTGCCGATGTCATCGCGGTTGCAATGATAAAGGCCTGGCCGGCGTTCAGGGCAAACAGGCTGAGACGGTTCTGACGTCTCGCTCGCTCCCACTGCGCCAGCTCGTTGTCGTAGCACTGGGCTTCGTAGTCTTCATTGCCAAAGTATTTCACGGTTTCGAAGTTGAGCAGGCTGTCGACAGCGCGACTGCTGCTGCGCGATTCGGCAACATTGGCGCGGCGTATAAAGCCGGTGCGCCACTCTGTTGCCACCACGGAAAACCCGACATAGCTCACCACGGCAAGGAGTACGATCAGGGCGTAATACACGCTGTATTGCCAGCCCAGTAGTACCAATACCATGCCGATCTCAATAAATGTCGGCACGATGTTAAACACCATAAAGCGCAGTAAAAAGCTGATGCCATTGGTGCCGCGTTCGATATCGCGAGACAGGCCGCCAGTGCGGCGGTTTAGGTGAAAATCCAGGTCCAGTTGGTGCAGGTGCTTGAATACCGACAGACCAATGCGCCGCATCGCACGCTCAGTAACGCGGCCAAACAGAGTATCGCGTAGCTCGCCGAATAATACGTTGGCAAAGCGCAGACCGCCGTAGGCCAGCAGCAGGCCGATCGGTGCAAGTGTCAGTGCGTTCAGCCCGCTGGTGTCCAGGTAGTCGACGATATGTTTTAAGGCAAAGGGCAGGCCGACACTGGCCAGCTTTGCCGCGATGAGGCACAGCAGTGCCAGGCCGATGCGCGGCATATGGGGGCGGAGGTAGGGTACCAGCTCTAGCAGGGTACGGGCGCTTACCCGTTGGTCTTCAGAATAGGGAGTGTGCCCGTGCATAGCTAGTGAAGTCTCTCGTCGGGAAGCCGGTGTGCCTGCAGCTCAATATTTTCAATATGCTTGCCCAGAGTAATAATGCGGCCCTGATAGCGCTCGTCACCTTGAGCGCTGAACTCGAAATGATAGCGGCGCCACACATGAATCTGCCCCCTGCGATTGCGCTTCCACCACAGTGCGCGGAGCGCAATATTTTCATCGAGTAACTGCAGCTGATGTGCGGCCAAGTGTCGCTTAACAGCGATCAGGCAGTGCTCTCGTACCCCGACCGATGCCCAGAGGTGGTAGAGCACTATGCAAAGAAGAATAAGGGCGACCAAGTCGCTGAGTTGCAACACTAAAATATCCAGGCAATGAATAGCCAAAATATCAGGAAGAAGCTCACAAAGCCGCCAAGCATGAACTGCAGCTCACCGAGCAGGCCATCCCCTGCCGCAAAGGCGAACACGACTAAGGTGGCCACCGTGACAAAAAAAGCGATGACGGCGGCATTGCGCAAGTCGAGGCCGGGGGTGAAGTGCTGGTCAATGAAGCCGGCAACCAATGGCAGCATCATAGCTGTCGCAGCGCCCAGCAGGAGCAGCAGCCCAAGCAGCAGGCCGCCAATTTTTAAGACTTGCTGGCGGTCTGTGCTCATTGCTCGTCAACTTGGCTGGCTTTTACCAGTTCCCTGAATACCTCGGGGCGGGGCATGCCGCTAGCCTGTACCTCGGCCTTGTCACCCGCCGTAAAGATGCTCAGGGTGCCAACGCCGAACATACGGTTCATTAGAGACTGACTGATTTTTACGGTGCGAATACTCGACGTGTTGAGCTCGGTGCGGTCTTTATTCAGCAGTCCCTGCTCAAGCACGATCTCGTTGCCATTAATTTCAAGGCGAGTGGCTTTGCACTTAAGGTACCAATACAGCAGGATCAAAATGCCAATCCCAACCGGCACCAACAGCAGCGCGAGAATGAAGCCGAATGGCTTGTTGCGAAACATGGCGGGGTGTTCTGCGTATTGTTGGCTCACTTGTATCTCTCTTTATTCTACAGGGTTGCTACATTCTACACGCTATCTGGAGGCTGTGAATTACGTTTCTGTGGCGATAACCGCTGGTCCGTAGCGCTGGTTAAATACCGGCGGCATGCGGCGCGGCTTGCCGTTGCTCAGCCGAATGCATACCAGCTGCCAGCGCGCCCGAAGAAGGGTAACGCCGTCGCGAGAGCGTTTTAATTGAAAGCGTCGCTCCATCGTAAGGCGCTGGTCGCTAGCCGTTAACCACGTGGCCATTTCGCACTCTTCATCTAAAAAAGCTGCAGCGACATAGTCATACTCCGCATGCCGAATAACCATTGCGGCATCGAGTTGATGGTAGTCGTCCAGATTTAGCCCCAGCTCAACGGAATGTTGCCAGCCAACCCGCTGGCACCAGCTCACGTACACACCGTTGTTCACATGGCCCAAGCCGTCAATATCGTCGCGGCCGACACTCAGGCTTTGGGTAAACGGGGCGGGCAGGTCCCAATCGGAGTTTACAATTGTCATAGCCTTTCCCTTTGCCAAAACGGTATTATGGCGACTGCCGCGAAGAAGGGAAGCGTGTGAACTGTGGGTTTGTGTCACAGTGAGCAGAGTGGCAGCTTAGTTAACTCGTTTTTTTGTGATGCAGGTCTCAAAAAGCGCGGGGTTTTCCGCGTCTACTTCGGTTTTCCCTTACTTCGCCTATTTCCCACTGCTGGTTCAATGTACACACATGCCCCATCAGTGGATGAGGCGCTTCGGCGTTGGCATGGCGGTGTGAATGCACAGCTCTCCCCCTATTGTTGGCAGGCACCTCGATACCTGTTTTTACGGAGTTACAGAACATGTTCAAACTTAATAAATTTAATCGCGCTGGCCTGCTCGGCCTAAGCGCTGCGGTGCTTCTTACCGCTTGCGGTGGCGGCGGTGGTGGCGGTTCGAGCTCAGGCGGCTCGAGCGAGCAAGCGACCTACCAAGGTGTAGAAGGCCCATTAGACATGGTTCAAGAGCCGTTGTCTGAGCAAGTGCTGGGGCAAATTGCCTCTGCAGCCGAAGGCACTCCTTTGGAAGGGGCTGTGCAGTGCGTCGACCAAGTAGTAGTACAAGACACTGTCGATGTACTTGATAGTATTTTGGGAGCAGTTAACCCCGACTCTATTAATGATCCTCAACAAGCGTTTACCGATGCTGCAACGAATATTCAGTTGGCTGTGAACGAGTTGTTGGCTGACCTTCCTGCATTACTGACTTCTCTGGCAGGACAAGGCGACTGTACTGGCCCGAGTGGCGCACCGATGGGCAGCAACCCGCTGGCGGGTACTCCCTTAGCTGCGCTGGGTGACGCGCTGGCTCCGCTGTTAACTGCAGCAGGCGGTAGCGGTTTTGGCAATGGTGAAAATCTTGATCTGACGGCACTGCAAGCACTGACTGATCAACTGTCTTCAGCGTTTAATGAAGGCTTGGCCAATCTGCCCGCAGAAGTGGCCGACGCGCCAGTTCTTGGCGGTCTGCTGACCACCCTGCAAACGACCTTTAACGATTTGGACACGACTATCGGTGCCCTCGACGATGCCTCTGGCGACGAGACGGCTGGCGCTATCGCGACGACGCTGGATAACTTGCTCAGTAACCTGCTGACTCAAGTTGTTCCTGTCGAGTTCATCGAAGAGCAAGCTGGTCAACCGGGAGCGGTTAGCAGCCAGATTAAAGATGGTATCGGTCAGGTAACGGCGCAGTTGGACAACGGTCTTGGCGCGGTGCTGGACCCTACATTCGGTGCACTGTTCGGTGGCGCTCTGGACCCACTGTTTAGCGGTTTGAACATGCTGCTGACACCGATTGGTGAGGCAATTACTGGCGGTCTGGCTTCAGGCGGCTCTGGCGCTGGCCCAACTGGCACACCTCTCGATGCCTTGCTGGCACCCCTGGAAGGTGTATTTGCTGCCCTGACTGGTGGCGGTAGTGGCGACGGCCTGACTGGCACACCGCTTGACCTGTTGCTCGACCCGCTGGCTTCAGCATTGGGCGGCGGTGGTTCTTGCCCCTTGGCAGAAACGCCTCTGAACCCGCTTTGCACCGTGGTTGATGGCCTGTTATCCGGTCTTGGTGGTGGCGGCAACCCACTGGATCTGTTGACAGATTTGCTCGACACCATTCTGGGCCCCTTGTTGGGTGGTCTGGGCTAAGCGCTTCGCGTCAGTGGTGAAAAGGCGGCCAACAGGTCGCCTTTTTTTTGCCCGCGACTATGAATAACTCGGTTTTTCCGTACATCGAAAACAGTGCCGTATTGGTTGAATACAGTGTGGCGTCGGGAAGGGAAAACGATGATCGGCGCCGGGTGCAGAGCCTTTCTGTACCGAGTGGCGACTTAAGGGAGTAAAGCCTATGTTGAAATTATCCTCATTAAATCGCGCCTTCATACTGGCATTCAGTGTCAGTTTGGCACTTAGTGCCTGCGGAGGCTCGAGCAGCAGTAGCAGTAATAACCCCAGCAGTATTCCCGATGGCGGTAATGGCGCCGATGACGGCGGCTCCGGTGATGGCGGTAACGATGGCGGCAATGATGGTGGCAATGATGGTGGTTCTGATGGCGGCGGGTCCGGGTCGGGTTCCGACAACGGCGGCTCAAATGATGGCGGAGACGAGACAAGCCGTTATCAGGGAGTAGAAGGACCGCTGGATGTGATTCAGCAGCCCCTGTCTGAGCAGGTGTTTGGTGGCTTGGCGTCGGCAGCTGAAGGCACGCCGTTAGAAGCCAGCATCAGTTGTCTGGATCAAGTCGTCGCGCAAGATACTGTCGATATTCTGGATGCGGTGCTCGCCGCCGTAAACCCCGAATCGGCGGCGGATCCGCAGCAAGCCTTTGCGGCAGCGGCGGAGAATGTGCAGCTGGCGAGTAACGAGCTACTGGCTGATTTGCCGGGGTTGTTAATGTCGCTTGCAGGGCAGGGCGATTGCGACGGTAGCGCTAGCCCCGGCGGTGACAACCCACTTGCCGGAACACCCCTGGCGCCCTTGGGTGAAGCCCTTGCACCGCTGCTGAATGCCGGTGGTGGTGGCAGCGCTGATGGCGATCTCGACCTGACCGCACTGACCGTACTCACCGGCCAGTTAAGCGATGCATTCGAAGAAGGTTTGAGCAATTTGCCGGCCGAGGTGATGTCGGCGCCGGTCTTGGGTGGCGCACTGACAACCCTGCGTGTGACCTTCGCCGACCTTGATAATACCGTGGTGGCTCTGGACAGTGGCAACGGCGTATTGACGGCATTTCGCGTGTCGCAGACCGTTGAGCACCTGCTAAAAAATGTACTGACCGGCATTGTTCCAGTCACGTTTATCGAAGAGCAGGCCGGGCAGCAGGGTGTTGTGTCCGACCAGATCAATAGCGGTGTCGAGGCGTTAAGTTCGCAGCTTCTCGGTGGTTTGGCGGTTGTGCTGGCACCCACCTTTGATCAGTTGTTTGGTGGTGCCGCAGCACAGTTATTCGCTGGCGTGAATACCATTTTGACCCCATTGGGTGAGGTGCTGAGCGACAGTGTGAATGGCGGCGGTTCTGGCGCTGGCCCCACGGGTACGCCTCTCGATGCTCTGCTTGCTCCACTCGAGTCACTGGCTGCGGCGTTGCAGGGCGGCGGTAGTGATGGTGGGTTGACTGGCACGCCCCTGGACTTGCTGCTGGATCCCATTGCGTCGGCGTTAAGTGGTGGCGGGTGCCCGCTAGAGGGGACGCCGCTAGCAGTACTCTGTTCGGCAGTGGATCAGCTTCAGTCGGCAGTCTCCCAGCAGCCGGGGGCAGACCCGCTGGCACTGCTGACAGATACCCTGAAAGGTCTACTGGGTGGTTTGATCCCCTAAGCGTTTCGGCGACCCCCTGCAGGGCGGCTTGTTAGCCGCCCTTTTTATTGCTCTTGCAAAAAGCGGCGCTGGGCTTCTTCAACAACGATGGCGTGTCGTCTGGCCAGTGCTTGGCGATCATCGTCGTAGCCACCGCCAATGACCGTTGCCACCGGGATGCCCGCTGAGCGACAGCGCTCGATGACCATGCGGTCGCGCTGGCGAATGCCGTTTTCACTGACCTTTAGCAGGCCCAATGGGTCGCCGGCATAGATATCCACGCCAGCATCGTAAATCACCAGCTCCGGGCGGGCGCTGGCCAATGCCGTTTCCAGGGTGTCGCTGACGATGCTCAGGTATTGATCGTCCTCACAGTTGCTGGCCACCTCAACATCCAGGTCGCTGCAGGCCTTGCGCGCGGGAAAATTTTTCGCACCGTGTACGGAGCAGGTAAAGGCGGCGGGCTCGTCGGCGAGAATGGTGGCCGTGCCATCGCCCTGATGAACGTCGCAATCAAAGATCAGCAAGCGCTTCACCCGGCCCTGAGCAAGCAGGGCTTTAGCGGCGACAGCCAAGTCGTTGAATACACAAAAGCCAGAGCCGAAGTCGCGATGGGCGTGGTGAGTGCCGCCGGCAAGGTGGCAGGCGATGCCGTGGCGCAGGGCCAACTGCGCGGTCAAGAAGCTGCCATTCGGCGAGATCCAGCTGCGCGTAACCAAGCCCTCGCTCCAGGGCAGTCCCAGGCGCCGCGAGGCCTGTTTGTCCAGGGTATTGTTGGTGAAGCGCTTGATGTAGTCACCGCAGTGAGCGAGTTGCAACAGCTCGGGTCGGGCTTTTCCCGGCCGATAGACGTTGCTTGCAGAGAGAATATGTTGAGCGGCTAAATACTGATTTAGCAGGCCAAATTTTTCCATCGGAAAGCGGTGCTTTTGATCAAAGGAATAGCTGTAGACAGGGTTGGTGACCAATGGCAGTTGCTTCATAGGTGAGAGTAATCGTTCTGTCATTATTGGCACATATCGTGCGTTGCTGTTGGGCGAAAGCGCACCGCAACGGCTGTCGATCTGTCGGGCGGTGGTCGCGAAGATTGTCCCGTCGGTCAGTCTTTGTGTAGTATTGCCTCATTTTGCGCATCTCGCTCACCGTTTTGAGCGGGTGCACACTCCGGGGCGTCCCTACTAATTGCGCTCTAAATCGGTGCAGCGATGACAGGTTGGCTATGCGGGATCACTACCAAATAACCGTTACGAGTTTTGAGCGAACGCGGCATTATCGCGTACCACAATTTATTAAGCACTTTGCCACGGGCTTTGTTGCTGTGCTTGGACTGTTATTTGCCGGCGGTGTGCTGGCTATTTACGTACTCAGCAATAAGCTCGATGCAATGGACCAGGAGCTTTCTCGCCTTCATGTCCAGCAATCCGAAATTCGCGCAGAGAATACGGCTTTACTGCAAGAGCAGCAACGACTGCAAAATTCCGTTGAAGAAAAAGTGGCAGCCCTGTCTATGATGGGCGAGGAATTAGGCAGCATTGAGGCGATGATGGGCCTGTCTCCTAATCCGGATGCGGAGATTGAATTTCGCTTGGATACCGCAAGCCAAACAGCGCAGGAAAAGCGCTATATGCTCACCGCCATTCCCAGTGGCTACCCCCTGGAAGAGGCCAAAGTCACGAGCTTCTACGGTATGAGAAAGCACCCGGTGTTGGGAAAAATGAAATTGCATGGCGGGGCCGATCTGCGCGCCCGCATTGGTACCCCGGTGTATGCCACGGCCAATGGTGTTGTGGAGTGGGCAGGGTACAACGATGGCGGTTTCGGGAAGATGGTGAAGTTGAGTCATAACTTTGGCTTTACTACGGTATACGGGCATTTAAGTAAGTCGACAGTGGCTGTTGGCGACTATGTAAAGCAGGGAGAGCTGATTGGTTACAGCGGGAATACAGGCTTGTCCAGCGCTCCCCATTTGCACTACGAAGTTCGCCACTTGCATCGGCGTCTCGCTCCGAGAAGTTTTATGGAGTGGTCGCTGGAAAATTATGACGGGCTTTTCACGCGCGAGGAGAGGATAAAGTGGGACTCATTAGCAAAAACAGTAAGAGATCAGATAGCCCTACCCGAACGACGATTATCGCTGCGGGGACCCATTTCGTCGGGGACTTCGAGTTAAAAGACAGCTTTCACTTAGATGGGTCGGTAGACGGCAATATCACCTCGCAGGCTGATGTGACCATCGGTGTGAGCGGGCATTTTAAGGGCGACATTAAAGCCAAACGCGTGCTGGTGAGCGGCAGGCTCGATGGCAAGGTTGATGCCGACTACATCGAAATTGTGGCATCAGGGCAGGTGAATGGCGATATCCGGGTGCGCGAGCTGGCCATTGAGTCGGGAGGTCAGTTTATTGGCGCAAGCCATGTTAAAAAACACGACACGCCAGTACTGACACCCGTCGACGCCAGTGCCGAGGCAGACAGTAGCGACCGTGCGGCTGGCTGATTGTCAGCGCCTTCACCGCAGCGGTTGCAGATCGTTTATAATGCGCGGCTTTTGCTTGGAGGCAATCATGGCAATCGATCAGGCGTTAATGCAGCGCAGCCAGGGACAGTGCGAGCTGTGTGGCAGTAGTGACGGGCTCAGCGCGTATGAGGTTAGCGGTTCAGAGCAGCCAGCGTCGGTGGTGCTTTGTGGTGAATGCCTTGCGCAGATTGCCGGTGACGATGCCCTGCAAGCGGCGCGCTGGCACTGCCTGAATCAAAGTGTATGGAGCACTGAGCCCGCTGTTCAGGTGCTTTCCTATCGAATGTTACATCGCCTGAGTAGCGAGCCCTGGGCGCAAGACCTGCTGGATATGGTGTTTCTTGATGAGCCCCTGCAGAAATGGGCGGACGCAGGGCTGGCCGATAGCGACCAGGTGGCAACTGTTGACGCCAACGGTGCGGTACTTCAGGCCGGCGATAGCGTTACCCTGATCAAAGACCTTAACGTCAAAGGCACCAGTTTCACCGCCAAACGCGGCACTGCCGTTCGCAATATCTCCCTTAGCGATAACCCCGAGCATATTGAAGGGCGTGTCAATGGCACGCGCATTGTGATTATTAGTAAGTTTGTTAAGAAGTCCAGCTGAGTCTCGCCCGTGCTCCGGGTTAGAAGCCAAGAGCACGGGGTTGGTTGCGGCGCTAAACAGGGTTTGATTCTGCTTCCTGAGAAGGTTGCTCTTCAACGGCGACTTCGGGCTCCACGGTGAAGCTAACCGTGCTTTCTTCACCAGCAGTGACGGTGGTCGATTGCACTTCCGTGAAATCTATATCGTCATCAGTACCTGGCTCGTCATTTGCGGGTTCGCAGGTGTAGGCGACGCTGTAAGCCGCTTCGCGTGCTTCGACAAAGCCGATGGTGAAGGTAAATTCGCCGCTTTCGTTCTGCCCCACTTCGGCACTGGCAATAGGTCGCACCCCGGTTGCCAATTCGCTATCGAAGTAGTCCTCCGGCATAGCATCACCCGTTGTCAGGTCCTCATCGTAGAGATAAACCGCACCATTGCCCTCGTTTAAAAGGCATTCGGGGTGATTGACCACGGTCGAGCTGACAGAGCCGCTGATGCTGCCCACTTCGAGGTTATTTACCAGTCGTAATGCAGGCCGTAGCAGATAGTAGTCTTGGTTTGCCGGTTTGGTCAGGCCCTTGCGTAAGACAAAGTCGATAGTGAAATCTGACTTGCTTCCCGCGGCGATCGTGAAACCTGACACAAGTCGCAGAAACTGTGGGTTGCCGTTGGGGTTGCCATTTTGTTGGCCCGGAATATACAGGTCGGTTTCATTGCCGCCCTCTGGGGTGACGGTTGAGTTCGGGAAGCCGCCATCAACAAAAATACGCAGTTGGTTGTAGTCGCCGGGAGGGATGCTTGCCTCTGAGAGGATAGGTGTTGAAGCGTTACCGGTAAGGTCGAGCAGGTTTTCAATGGTAACGGGCTCATCGAAGGTGATGGAGACATCATTTTCGGAGCCAGACGCGGCTTTCAGGTCAATGCGTGTGAACGTGACTTTTACTGCCTCGACATCATCGACCGGGGCATCGGTCACAGAGAATGTCGTGGTGCTTGAGCCGCCAGAACCGCTAGAGCCTCCACCGCAGGCGCTCAACAGAATGGCGCTGGTAATGGCGATTGCCAGAGGTTTATAAAAAGGGGCTTTATCTTGTTGGGTCATCATTGCTCTCTCCAGCATTGCGTAGGTTTTATTGTCGCCTCCCTGCTGTTGGTGACAGCTTAATTTTGCGTCACACCCTGTTAGGTAAACCCTAGCCCAGAAAGTTCAGCGCTGCTCATGCTTTGCAGAAGTTGTGTGGGTGCCTCCTCAAAAATTGATCGGTTATCGCCATTTATGGCGGTATTTTTCTGGTGAATTTTTAATGCCGCTATGCTGTAATCGCCGCTAACAAGACGTTTTTGCTTCCTCAAACCCAAATAAGAATAGTATTTAGGGGGAACATTGAAACCGACCGATGTAAAAGACCCGGAGTATTTCCACAGGGTGGTGGATTGCCAATATGCCTGTCCTGCCCATACCCCCGTTCCCGAATATATTCGCCTGATCGCGGCTCAGCGCTATACCGATGCGTATATGGTTAACTGGGAGTCGAATGTCTTTCCCGGTGTGCTTGGGCGCACCTGTGACCGCCCCTGTGAACCCGCGTGCAGGCGTGGCAGGGTGGAAGAAGAACCCGTTGCGATTTGCCGGTTAAAGCGCGTGGCTGCCGATAATAAGGCGGATATACAGGACCGCTTGCCGGTCATCCCGAAAAAGAAAAACGGTAAGCGAATAGCCTTGGTGGGTGCCGGGCCAGCGTCGCTGACAGTTGCCCGCGACCTCATGCCTCTTGGTTACAACATCGACTTATTTGACGAGCAGCCAGCGGGCGGCGGATTCATGCGCAGCCAGATACCGGCGTTCCGGCTCCCTGAGTCGGTGCTGAATGAAGAGGTCGATACCATTTTACATATGGGGGTGGTCAGCCACTTTAGGCACTATGTCGACAGTTTGAAGGCGCTGCTTGAACAGAGCGATTACGATGCGGTGTTTGTTGGCAGCGGCGCGCCCATGGGACGCGATTTAGATATTTCTGGTCGCGAAGCCGCCGACGCGAATATCCACATTGGTATCAATTGGCTGGCCAGTGTGGCGTTTGGTCATGTGCAGACAGTTGGGCGCAGAGTGCTGGTACTCGGCGGCGGGAATACCGCCATGGACTGCTGCCGAACAGCCAGACGTTTGGGGGGCGAAGACGTGCGCGTGGTGGTGCGCAGCCCCTTTGAAGAGATGAAGGCCTCCCCCTGGGAAAAGGAAGACGCCCAGCAGGAAGGCATTCCGATCTACGATAACCATGTCCCCAAGGCGTTTCTTGTTGAAGATGGCAAGCTGGTTGGCATGCGCTTTGAGAAAGTGAAGGCCGTGTACGAAGACGGCAAGCGGCAACTGATACCCACCGGCGAGCCGCCAGTCGATATGGCCTGCGACGATGTGCTGGTCGCCATCGGTCAGCAGAATGCGTTTCCCTGGATTGAGCGCGATATTGGTATTGAGTTCGATCAGTGGCAATTGCCCGTTGTCGATAAGGACACCTTCCAGTCGACGCTGCCCAATGTGTTTTTTGGTGGCGATGCCGCCTTTGGCCCGGAAAATGTGATTACCGCTGTTGCCCATGGCCACCAAGCGGCGATTTCTATTGATCTGTTTTGCCGCGGCGAGTCGGTGACACAGCGCCCGCCGCCGGGGGTGACCTTGGTCAGCCAGAAGATGGGTATTCACGAATGGAGCTATGACAATCAAATTGAAGATGACGCCCGTTATCGTGTTCCCCATGCCAACCTGGATCAGGCATTGTCCGACCGCAGCTTAGAGGTTGAGTTAGGCTTCGATGCCGAAACAGCCTTTCACGAAGCGCAGCGCTGCCTGAATTGCGATGCGCAAACCGTCTTCACCGAGAAACTGTGCATTGAGTGTGATGCCTGCTTGGATATATGTCCAACCAGTTGCCTGAGCTTTGTTGTTAACGACGACGAAGAAAGCACGCTGCGTCAGAAACTGCGGATGCCTGCGAACAATCCTGATCAGGCCATTTATGTATCCGACAACCTCGCAACTGGCAGGGCCATGGTTAAAGACGAAAATGTCTGCCTGCACTGCGGTTTGTGTGCCGAGCGCTGTCCTACTGCGGCTTGGGATATGCAGCAGTTTTATTACAGCGTCAGCAAAGCCGGCGAGGAAGTACAGCCATGAAGCGTATCGAAGCGGTCAATGATTTTGTCATCAAATTCGCCAATGTTAACGGCACCGGCTCGGCGAGTGCCAACAATATGTTTGCCAAGGCGCTGTTTCGTATGGGTCTGCCGGTAAGCCCCAAAAACATCTTTCCTTCTAATATTCAGGGGCTACCGACCTGGTTCGAGGTGCGGGTGAACGAGAAGGGCTTTCTCGGTCGCCGTGGCGGCATCGATATGATGGTCTGCATGAATCCGCAGAGCATGGCGAAAGACATCAAAGAATTAGAGTCCGGAGGTTACTTCCTCTATGACTCCAGCAAGCCTCTCGACCTGCGTTTACTGCGCAGTGATGTTACCTTCATTGGTATTCCGCTTC
The DNA here is from genome assembly GCF_057370015.1 of Spongiibacter sp. C9W. Classification (NCBI taxonomy): domain Bacteria; kingdom Pseudomonadati; phylum Pseudomonadota; class Gammaproteobacteria; order Cellvibrionales; family Spongiibacteraceae; genus Spongiibacter; species Spongiibacter sp. C9W. Next base: position 1,496,507 of record NZ_CM170672.1, on the reverse strand, counting down.
GCGACTTGTGCCGTCGGGAATTTAGCGATCCGCGTCAGCAGCAGCTGTTTCGCAATGTGGTCTATGTGGGGGCGCTCGCCGCGCTGCTGGATATCGAGTTTGATGTGCTTACCGGCCTGGTGGCCGACCAGTTTCAGGGCAAGGAAAAGCTGATTACTTCCAATGTGCGGGCCCTGGAACTGGGTTACCACTACGCTGCGGAGAGCATCGACTGCCCGCTGGGTATTCGCGTGGAGCGTCGCGACGCCGTGGGTGACGCGATCCTTATCGACGGCAACACGGCGTCGGCGTTGGGGGCCATCTATGGTGGCGCAAGCGTTGCGGCCTGGTACCCCATTACGCCCTCGACCTCGGTCGTCGATGGTTTTGATAAATACTGCAAGCGCTTGCGCATTGATCCTGCCAGCGGCAATAAGAACTACGCCATTGTGCAGGCTGAAGATGAGCTGGCGGCAATTGGCATGGTGATTGGTGCCAGTTGGAACGGTGCCCGCGCATTTACGGCAACCAGTGGCCCGGGAATTTCGCTAATGAGTGAGTTTTTGGGGCTGGCGTATTTTGCCGAAATTCCCTGTGTGCTTATTAATGTTCAGCGAGCCGGGCCATCTACCGGTATGCCGACGCGAACACAGCAGTCGGATGTGATGGCTTGCGCCTATGCCTCCCACGGCGATACCAAACACGTGCTGTTGTTTCCGGCCACGGCGCAGGAGTGCTTTTCCATGACGGCGGAGGCTTTCGATTTAGCTGAAGAGTTGCAGACCCCAGTGATTGTGATGAGCGATTTGGATCTGGGTATGAATGACAGTATGTCGCCGCCGTTGAGCTGGGATGACCAGCGCGAATACCGTCGTGGCAAGGTGTACAGCGGCGAGCAACTAGAGGCGATGTCGGAGCGCTTTGGCCGGTATCTCGATACCGATGGCGACGGTATTCCCTATCGCACCTACCCCGGTGCCCATCCGGAGAAGGGCGCATTCTTCACTCGCGGCACCTCCCGAGACGAGTACGCCGTGTACACCGAAGACAGCGCGCAATACGAATTGAATATGCAGCGCCTGCTGAAGAAATGGCAAACGGCATCCACCAAGGTGCCCAAAGCGGAGGAGTGCAACGCGAGCGGCGCTGCAGATGTAGGGGTGATTTACTACGGAACCAGCCACGAGGCAGCGCGAGAGGCGGTAGACAGTTTGTCGCGAGCGGGGATTGCCGTCGACACGCTGCGGTTAAAGGCCTTTCCCTTCGATGATTGTGTGGCCGCGTTTATTGATAGCCACAAGCAACTTTTTATTATTGAGCAAAATCGTGACGCGCAAATGCGCAGCTTAATCGTCAACGAATGCCTGGTATCGCCGCGTCGTTTAGTGCCTATTTTAAACTACGGCGGTATGCCGATTACCGCTCGGCAGATTGAGAGCGATATTTGTCGCCACCTTGACGAGAACAAAGTACAACCGCTGCGCGCCGCCAAGGAGACCGTGTAATGACCTATTTACGCCCGAGTTTCCGCCATCCAGAGCAGCCGATTAACGAGTTGGGTTTTACCCGCAAGGATTATGAAGGCGCGCTATCGACACTCTGTGCGGGTTGTGGCCACGATTCGATTAGCGCGGCGATTGTGCAGGCCTGTTTCGAGTTATCCATCGCCCCACACAAGGTGGCCAAACTTTCCGGTATTGGCTGCAGCTCGAAGACACCCACCTACTTTCTCGGCAATTCTCACGGCTTCAACTCGGTTCACGGCCGCATGCCATCGGTCGCGACAGGTGCGAACCTGGCGAACCGCGACTTAATCTACGTTGGCGTCTCAGGTGACGGCGATTCAGCATCCATTGGTATGGGGCAGTTCACTCACGCCGTGCGTCGCAACGTGAATATGATGTACGTGGTCGAGAACAACGGCTGCTACGGTTTAACAAAGGGGCAGGACTCCGCGACCGCCGATGTTGGCTCGGCCAGTAAAAAGGGTGAGCCCAATCCCTTTGAGGCCATCGACCTGGCCAGCATCGCCCTGCAGCTCGGTGCCAGCTTTGTTGCGCGGAGCTTCTCGGGGGATCGCGAGCAACTCGTGCCGTTGATCAAGGCAGCGATCAGTCACCGCGGTTTTGCCTTTATCGATGTGATCTCACCCTGTGTCACCTTTAATAATAATCCGGCTTCGACCAAGGGGTATGAGTATGTGCGCGACCACTTGGCGGCGACGGGGACGGTGGATTATGTTCCGTTTAAGCAGGAAATTTCGGCCAGTTATGCCGAGGGTGAAAGCAAGGCGGTAACGCTGCATGACGGCTCAGTGGTGCAGCTTCGCAAGGCGGATCCAGAGCTGGACCTAAACAGCCGGCGCTCGGCGTTGCGCTTGATAAAGGATTACCGAGCCAAAGAGCAAATTCTCACCGGGCTGTTGTATATGGATGAGGATTCTCAGGACCTGCATGAAATTATCGGTACCAGCAAGACACCGTTGCAGGCCTTGACCGAGGCAGAGCTTTGCCCCGGTCAGAAGGTATTAGACAAGCTCAACGACAGTTTGCGTTGAGCTTGTCTGCGGCTTACCAGCGATAGGAGGCTTGCAGGGCGAGCGTCCGGGGTGGGTTGGTAAAGCCGTGGTGGCTGGTGGTGCCTGCGATGACTTTCTTGGCCACGGGGGTGTCAACCGCGTACAGCACTATCAGCTCGTCGGTGAGGTTTTTACCCAGCAGCGCCAGCTCCCAGGTGCCGTCTGCCGCAGACAGTGATACCCGGCCGTTGTACTGAATAAAGGCGTCTTGTTTTACGCGCTCATCCAGGTTTGGCGACGGGTGGTACTCGTCGCTGAAGATGGCATCCAGGTTTGCCCGCAGCATTAAGCTGTCACCCAGTGCGCTTTCGTACGCGAGCAATAAGTTGCCCGAGAAGTCGGCGGCATACTGGTTGGTTTTACCGGAGTAATCGCAGTTGATGCCATTGGGGTTGTCGGGAATCTGGTCCTGAATACAGGTGCCGAATTCGTGATTTTGAAACTCAAAGTCCAAAAACGCCAAGCCACCGGCAAGCATCAGGTTTTCACTCAGTGCGATACGGCCGTCGAATTCAATACCCTGGGTCACAGCGCTGGCGGCATTGCCGACATTGAAGCCCAGGGTGCCATCAAACACACTGACCTGAAGATCGTCGAACTGGGTGTAAAACAGTGCGGTATTCAGCTCGGCAACACCGTCGAACAAGGTGGTTTTCAAACCTAACTCGTAGGACGTGGCGCGCTCTTCCTCATACTCGAAGCTACCGATTAATACCTGCGGGTTAGGCCCAACGGCATTGGGGTTGCTCGGTGTGGGGTCGGCACTGGGCGAAGAGTTGGAGCGGGCATCGTAGCCGCCCGATTTAAAGCCTCGGCGAGCGGAGAAGTAGCTCATTGCCGCGTCGTTGATGTCCCACTGAATATTTACCAGCGGTGCAAACTGTGACTCGGTGCGCTTACCTTTTAAGTCGTGGCGCTCAGCGGCAAAGGTCACCGCAGCGGCGGTATCGGTTTCACCGATCGGCAGGCGAGAGCCATCCGGCAGCCCGAACTCTAGCTTCCTGCTGCCGCTTTTCTTCTCGTAGGTATAGCGGCCGCCCAGAGTCAGGCGCCAACTCGGGTTGATGATCCAGGTGCCTTGCATAAAGGCCGAGGCAATAATCGAGTCGCTTTTGAAATCGCGCGGTGAGCGAATATCGATCAGCGAGTTACCCGCATCGCCAATACCCAGTAGTTCAAAGCCGCTGCTGCCATTGGCGCCGGGGTCGATGTCGCCGCGTGCGCCGCCTTCAAGCAGGTCGGCAGCATTGATCAGCTGGGGAATCAGCGTGGAGGGCAGCACAATGGAGTCGAAAAAGTAGACATCGTTGTACTGGAAGTACGTGCCGGCGATCATGTCGAAGTTCTCGCCCGCCGGGGATATCCAGCGAAATTCCTGGCTGAACTGCTCGTATTCCTCTTCCATGACCACCTGGAAAAGGGGTGAGCCGGTAAAGTCGCAGTCACACTCTTCATCGTACTGGTAGGCCATGTAGGCGGTAGTCGACGAGAAGGTGTGCCCGTCTTTATACCAGTCCATATTCAGGGTGACGTTTTGCGTATCGTTATAGCTGAAGTCGCCATTGGCGTGGCGCTTGCGATCGGCCTTGGTGTCGAGCACCGAGTCATCGGCCTGCATATTCAGAATGGAGCCGTTGTCCTGCAGTTGCAGCAGGTTGCGCACCGGCGCTGGCAGGGCAGCGAAAACACCGCTGGCGGCGCCGAAGTCAGGGAATACAGTGTTGTTGAGAATCTCACCATAAGTGCGCCCGGTGAAGATAAAGATGTCTGAGTCAGAGGGAGTGTCGTTAATAATCTCCGACTGACGACCCACCACATCGAAGCTGCCAATTTCCAGTTTCAGCATGGCCTTGAAATCATCGCCTGGGTCCCAGCCGACTTTCAGTCGATAGGTTGCCTCGTCGCGCTCGGCCTCATCGCGGTCGAGAACCTGGTTTTCCACAAAGCCGTCTATCTGGCGCTGGCGCATTGCAAAGCGCATGCTCAGTGCGTCGGTCAGTGGGCCAGAGGCAACAAAGTCGATCACTCGTTCACCGAGGTCGGGCTCGTAGGTGCCCTGAATAAACAGCTCGGGTTCCTGGCTGGGCGAGGCTGTGCCGACATTGATGGCGCCGGCAATACTGTTTTTACCCAGCAGGATATTTTGTGGGCCACGCAATACTTCGACACGCTCTAGGTCGAGGAAGGGCGCGCGCGCCAGCTGGGCGCGGCCGTAGTACACGCCATCTACGTACATGCCAACCGATTGCTCAAAGCCTTGGTTTTCACCGGAGCCGATACCGCGAATATAAATGTCGGTACCGATACTGGATTCGGTCATCGTAAAGTTGGGGACGTAGGCCTGCAGGTCTTCAATTTTTGCCAGCCCGGCTTCCATTAATTTCTCACCACCGATTGCGCTGACCGAAACCGGTACGTCTTGCAGGCTTTGCTCGCGCAGTTGCGCGGTAACGATAACTTCTTCCAGCTGTGCGGCAAAAAGCTGCGGGCTTTGGCAGAGTCCGATAGATAGTGCGCTGTATAGTGCAGTCTTTCTTATCATTATGGTTCTCCATTACAAACTGAGGCGCCGCCTAAGCGGCGGCGACAGGTGTTTTCGCGTTGATTAGGCAGCTCGGCCCTGATTGCTTGACGTTGGGTAACGGCGTTTCAGCTTCTGCGCCTTACTTGGGTGCAAATGCGCCTGGCTGAGATTGCCCTGATGGTGAGCGACAACTTTCGGGTCCATCACTCGGAACCACAGCGGCGGAAAGTAGGCGAGGATCATCATCGACGCATAGCCAGAGGGCAGCTGTGGGCTGTCACTAAAGTGTCGCAGGGCCTGAAACGCTCGGTTGGGATGGGCGTGGTGGTCGGAGTGGCGCTGCAGCTGATAGAGCAACAGGTTAGTAACGATGTGGTTGCTGTTCCACGAGTGCTTGGGTAGGCAGCGCTCATAGCGACCCTTTTCATCTTGCTGGCGCAGCAGGCCATAGTGTTCAACATAGTTGATGACCTCCAGCAATGACGCGCCGAGGGCCGCTTGAACCACCAGAAACGCCAGGGCAGGCCAGCCCAGCCAGAGGGTGCATGCCGCGAACAGTACAATCGTCATCGACCATGCCTGAAGCACGTCATTGCGCCAGTGCCAAAAGCTGAGGCCTTTGCGCTCGAGGCGCTGTTTTTCAATTTCGCATGCTGAGCGCAAGCTGCCAATGACGGTGCGGGGCAGAAAGCGCCAAAAGCTCTCTCCCATCCTTGAGCTGGCGGGGTCTTTGGGAGTCGCGACGTTGCGGTGATGACCGAAGTTGTGCTCGACATAAAAGTGGCCATAGGCGACGGGGGCCAGTGCCAGCTTCGCCAAAAACTGGCTGAGAGCGTCGCGTTTATGGCCAAGCTCATGGCCGGTATTGATGCCGATGCCGTTTACGTAAGCACAGCTTAACAGGGCGCCAGCGATACCCCAGGGGCCAAGTTCAGTACAGGCAAACCACACAGCGATTAACGTGCCCACGTATTGCAGCGGGATATACGCGTAAACAATGTATCGGTAATAAGGGTCGGCCTCGAGTTGCGCAACAGCGCTCTCTGGTGGGTTTGAGCGGTCAGTGCCAATGACGAAATCCATCATCGGGATCACCAGGTACACCATGAAGGGAGCAAACCACCAGCCCCATATTTGTCCCGTTGTCATGTAGATGGCGGCGCCAACAATGGGGAACAGTGGAACCAATAGGCCCAAGGCCCACATATAGCGCTTGGGGTCGCGCCAGTGTGAAGTGCTTGCAGACATCCGAAATCGCCTCTTATTGAAGTTAACATGTGTTAAGATGGACTTTAGTCCATTAACTTAACGGGTGTCAAGATTTTATGCCAGGCGCTACTGTTCTCTGATATGTTCTATTTTTGTTGTGTTATCAACGGTTTGTGTGGATGTTGTTGGGCGGTAGTCGTGTGATGGTGTTAACATTTGTAAAAATGCGTTCTCAGTTGAGGAGAAAATGAGCGAGAGCAAGCCCAAACAGAGTCGCAAGGGGAACAAGGAAAAGTTGATGAATGCGGCCCTGAACCTTTTGGCGGAAGATCAGAGTGGTTTGTCTGGTATCAGTCTGAGACAGATCACCAAGGCCTGTGGTTTGAGTCCCCCGGCGTTTTACAGCCACTTTTCCTCGGTGGAGGAACTGGGATTAGCGCTCGTTAATGAAGTGGGCAGCACCCTGCGCGAGGTGTTGAGTAGCGTCAGGGACGCGGAGTCAGAGGAAGCGGTTATCGAGGCGTCAGTGCAGGCGGCGTTTGGGTATATTCGCGGCAATGAACCGCTGTTTATTTTGATCGCCAGAGAACGGGCGGGGAGTTCTTCGCTATTGCGAGGTGCGATTCGCAATGAGGTGCGGGAAATTGTTGAGGACATGGCGACCGACTTCCATCGGCGTGGGCTCTTTGAACGCTTTGACCTCGAAAGTAAGTATGCCGCTGTGGCCGCCATTATTTCACTGGGCCTCAGTTTGATCCCCGACATTCTCGATGTATCGCGGGACTCACCCAGCGAGGGCGATCGCCTACTTGCTGAATTTGAAAATCAAGTAAAGCTCATCTTGTTTTAGCGGGGCCGCCTTTTTGGCGACCCCTCTAATTATTTCAGAGAAATGGTCATATTCGGCGCGCTTGAGCTGGCGTCGTCTTCAGGCCAGCGCGCGGTGATGGTTTTGGTCTCAGTATAAAAGCGCACCGCCTGTTTGCCGTAGGCATGCAGATCGCCCATGAATGACTTTTTCCAACCAGTGAATGAAAAGAACGGCAGTGGGACGGGAATGGGAATATTAATGCCCACCTGACCCACTTCAACCTCGCTTTGGTAGCGGCGAGCCGCGGCGCCAGAGGCGGTGAAGATCGACGTGCCGTTGCCAAAGGGGCTGCTGTTGACCAGTGCCAGCGCTTCGTCGAGGTTGGCAACCTGCATGGCGCACAGTACCGGGCCAAAAATTTCTTCCCGATAGATGCGCATGTCGGTGGTGACATCGGCGAATACCGTGGGGCCAAGCCAGTTGCCGTCGGGGAAGTCCGCAACCTGGCATTGGCGGCCGTCGAGTTTCAGGTTTGCCCCCTCATCCACGCCAGCGGCAATTAAGGCCTCCACGCGCTGTTTGGCTGCCGGGCTGATCAAGGGGCCGTAGCCGGCCTCGGGATCTTTCCAATGTCCGGGGCGAATTGCCCGGAGTTTCTCAGTAAGTTCGTCCAGCCACTGAATCGCATCGCCCACGAATACCGCCACGCTTATTGCCATGCAGCGCTGACCAGCAGCGCCGACAGCAGCGCCCAGCAAATTATTGATCACGGTGTTTTTGTCGGCATCGGGCATGATCACCATGTGGTTTTTCGCACCGGCCATGCACTGCACGCGTTTGAGCTGGTGGCAACCGCGGCGATAAATATGCTCACCGACGGGAACCGATCCCACAAAGGAAATCGCTCGGGTCAGTGGCGCATCAAGCAGGGCGTCGACCTGCTGTTTGCCCCCGTGAACCATTTGCAATACGCCTGCTGGGCAGCCCGCCTCCTCAAAGAGTTCAACAAGTCGCAGCGCGGTCATTGGCACTTGTTCAGAGGGCTTGAGGATAAAGGTATTTCCGCAGGCGATTGCCAGCGGGAACATCCACAGTGGAATCATCGCCGGGAAATTAAACGGCGTAATGCCTACGCACACTCCCAGTGGCTGGGTGATGCTGTAGGTGTCGACATCGCGGGCGACATTCTCAACGGTTTCGCCCATCAGTAAGCTGGGGATATTACAGGCCTGCTCGACAACTTCAATGCCGCGCCAGACATCGCCCTTGGCATCCTCAAAGGTCTTGCCGTTGTCTTGGGCCAGAATTTCCGCCAGTTCATCGTGGTGGGCTTTTAGTAGGTGCTGATAGCGCAACATCAGCCGTGCGCGTTCGGGTACTGGCACTTTCCGCCACGATGCAAAGGCTTTTTCGGCGCCTTCAATAGCGCGTTCAATATCGGCCTCGCTGCTGTAGGGAAGGTTGGCAAGGTGCTGCTGTGTGGCGGGGTCGACAATGCTTTGCGACTCAGTGGATTGTCCCGGCAGGTACTCGCCGTTAATGAACTGCGGAATGATGGTCGTCATGGCTCACCTCGCTGTGGAAAGTGGCTCAGTGTAGCAAGGCTGGCGCCATAAAAAGAATGCCAAGTGCGGACAGCGTTGATCTACAGCAATTGTTGCTCGCTCAACCAGCGCCGGGTTATGGCGGCAACCTGTTCGTCATCCTCTTGCAGGGCCATATGGCCGACGCCTGCGATCACAGAGTGGTCGACGCAGGGCGAGCACCGCCGCGCGTGAAACTCAAATACGCTGGGTGGGTAGAGGTAACTGTGCTCGGCGCGCAGCAACAGCGTTGGCACCTTAATGGTTTTCAACGCCTGCCAGGGGGAGTCAACATGGCTGAAGTTGTGTGCTTCCCACGCCGGTAAGTAATTCAGTTGGTAACCATCGTCGACGGGGCTAAGTACAGCGTTGGCGTAATCGACAAAAGCCTGCTCAGAGAAGCGCTTATATATAGGTTTTTGCGCGTGATAGTCGATGAACTCGCGGTGGTCAGTCCACTGTTGCCGCCGCCCGCGTGTGCGTTTGACGAGGCCGATATGGCGTGTGACCCACGGGGAAATCAGCTTTGGAAATTTAGGCAGTAGGCGGCCGGGCAATGTGGCGGGGTCGTACATCACCAGCGCTTTGAATAAATCCGGCCGACGCGCGGCGGCAAGGGCGCTTACCGATGCGCCAATGGAATGTCCCAGTGCCACGACCGGGGCTGTTTGTTGGTGCTCGAGAAAGGCAATCAGGTCGTCGGCGTGATCTTGCCAGTTAAAACCTCGCGGTGGCTGCGCATGCGGCCAGGCTCCGCGGTTTTCCATGCCAAGCAGAGAAAAGTCGTCGGCAAAGTGGCGTAGAAAGAACTGGTAGCTGGCAACGGGAAAGCCGTTAGCGGCAGCGAAATGCAGTGGCTGCTCGCCCTTTCCGCCGTGGAGCCAGGCCGCGGGGCCGCGGCCAAAATCGTGTTCTACGCGCGTTAACATGGCGCCCTCCCGGTTGCTGTGGTTGCCCATGTGGGCGCATCGGCGGCGCATCCACATGGGGCATTCTTACACCTGGGGTGGGCGTGGTTTCAGTAACTATGCGTGCAAGCCGTGCTCTATCGGGCATTCCCCTCGAGCGAGTTTGCGCGCGCGCTCCACCAGTGTGTCTTCCATCGACTCGCGGCCAATCATAATCACAAAGTCGCCCTGATGCAGCCCATCCAGAGCAAACCGTGCCAATTCGTCCAGGTCTTGTACTGGCAGGTCTACGCCAATTTGCTTCATGCCCTCCATAAACTCGTCGAAGGTCATTTCTGCGCCTTCGGGGGCAGGCTTTTCTCGCGCGAGCTCAGCGGGGCGGTTGCGGCGCGTGGTCCAAATGCCCGTTGGCAAGATACCGCCGGACGGATAGAAGATGCAGGCGCGCAATTTGCTTTCCTGGCCAACAAGCTGTGCGTTTAGACACTCCGTCATGATTGACACCCCGGCTTTGCTCGAGGCGTAGACAGATTGGTCTGCCAGCGGTGAAATGCCGCCGTCCCCAGAGCTGGTGTTCATAATAATGCCCTCTTCACCGGACTCCAGCATGCGTGGCACAAAGGCCTGAACGCCGTGGGCGATGCCGCGCAGATTCACGCCTAATACCCACTGCCAGTCGTTGGGCGTGGTGTCCCACACATTATTGTTGGGTACGCTAACCCCGGCGTTGTTGCACAGCACGTGGCAGGCACCAAATTCGCTGAACACCGCATCGGCCAGAGCATTGACCGACTCGGGTTTGGATACGTCGGTGACAACTGCGCGAACCACGCCCCCTTTGGCGGCTAACTCAGTTGCCGTTTTATCCAGTGCGGTTTTCTCCACGTCGGAGATCACCACTTTGGCGCCTTCCTCTAAAAATGCATTGGCGAGTGCGCGGCCAATGCCGCTGGCGCCGCCGGTAACGACAACGACTTTTTCTTTGAAGCTTTGCATGGTTTTCTCCTTGTTATAAATAGTGTGTTGCCAGTGTTAGAACAATTGTCGAAGATCCAGACCGAACATTCTGGGTTCGCCCCAGGCCTGGTTATAGGTGCCGGATGAGTCGGCAACGGCGACGACGCCGATGCGGTATCGCTCGTCAGTGAGATTCTTTGCCCAGGCCGAAACGGTGAGATCACCCGCTGTGTTTTGCCAGGTAAGGCGCCCATCCAGCAATGCATAGGCGGGCTGGCCGGCCTTTTCCGGTGAGTCCTTGAAGGCGGCATAGGATGCCGGGTCAAAACCGTAGAAAACGTCGCTTTTGTAGCTGAGGTCGAGGCGAGAGGTCACTATGCCGATGTCGCCGGACCAGGTGTATTGCACGCCAAGCGAGGCTGACTTGTCCGGGGAGACAGGAAAGGTCTCATTGCTGCGATCGACGAACTTTTCCTGGCCAACAATGGCCGACTGCAGGTCCAGCTCGGTGAATTCTATGTACCGATAGTTATTGATGCTGAGGCTGGCGTTAATTTGCAGTGCCGAGCTGGGAAGCCATAACAGTTCCAGCTCCGCGCCGCATATTTCAGACTGGCCGGCATTGCCGAATACCACAACAACGTTCTGCGCCGAGTCTGAGCCAACGGCAATGAGTTGTTGGTCGTCAAAGTCCATGTGGTAGAACGCGCCGTTAATACGAACACTGCGCTCAAAGGCATCGATCTTAAAGCCGATCTCGTTATTGGTGACGACCTCCGGGTTGATCCGCTGCAGGCCGTCGACGCCCCGCGGCTCGAAAAAGCCCGACTTAAAGCCGCGGCTCCATGTGGCGTAAAACATTGCGCTGTTGAGCAACTCTCCGTCTAGCCAGTGGTCCGGCAGTGTGTAGGCCAATGACACCATTGGCGTGGCCTGGCGAAAGGTTTCGTCGCCGATATCCTTGCGGCGGGTATTCGGGTCTAAGGGATAGTCGTGAAGGGCATCGCCGTCGGCGTCTGGGAACAGGGCCGCGGCAATGCTCACTGGATCGTCTCGCCAGCCCAGGGGGCCGAGGTAGGGGAAAAAGCCGCCGGCACCGGGGCCAAACACGCCGATGTTAGTGCCGTTACCAAACAGGCCGCTGCCGAGCAGGCGCTGCTCGATTGCCGCCATGTCGGCCTCGGTGGTGCTGAGTTCGGATTGCCGCTGCTCCTCGGTAATGCGGTAGCCCAGTGTGAGCTCTAACTGTTGGCTGATATCAAAGGAGGCTTGCGTAAAGGCGGCGAGGGTGGTGTTTTCCAATTCGAAGTCCGAAACCACCAGCGGGGCACCGATAAAACCGACCAAGGGCACGGTGCCGCCCGGCACGGGGCGTGTGGGCGACTGGCTGAGGGCAAGCTCTGCCAGGGTCTGCGAGTCGATGCCACGAATACTGTTAGAGACGGTGAAGTTCTCGCTGTTGGTTTCCTGCATGGCAAATAGGCCGGCGGTATAGCGCAGGCGTTGTTCAAAGGCTGAACCATTGAGCTGCAGTTCAAAGCTGTAGGAACGCCGGTCGCTGTCCTCGGTATTGATGTAGCTACTCCACAGCGCGGGGCCACCATCGGGATCGCTGGCCTGTATTGGGCCCTCCTTCTCGCCGCGCAGGCCGATAACGGACTTCAGGCTCAAGGTGTCGCTGATCTGCCAGTCAGCGGTCGCCGCGAGCAGCGCGGTATCAAGATCATTCTGCAAGCGCGGGTTGGGACCCTGGTTCGATTTTAAATCGCCCAGGCGCTCCCGGGAGTTGGCGTCGCAGTTTTCCTGAAAGGCCCGCAAATTTGCAGGATCCGTGTCGCCGGGGTGGGCAACCCAAAGGCCCTGTATATACAGGGCCTCCTGGCTGGGCACAGAACAGTTGATACCACTGAGGTTTTCGCGGATTTTCCCCAGAAATGCCTGGGTATCCAGACTGAAATGCTCACTGGCTTCCCAGCGGGTTTGCAGCAACAGCGACTGACGGTCATTGGTGGGGTTGTTCTGGCCGGTGGCTACATTCTCGAAGTAGCCATCGTCTTTGGTGATGTTAATCGCCGCGCGGGTGAAAAAGTGATCACCGATTGGCCAGTTTACACCGGCTTTCAAGCGTCGCTGGGCGTAGTTGCCGACGCCTGCTTCCACATACGCTGCGGGCTCGGCGTCGGGCTTTTGCAGGCTGACCACCATGGCGCCACCGGTGGTGTTTTTCCCGAAAAGAGTTCCCTGTGGGCCACGCAATACCTGAATGCTGGCGATGTCGACGGTATCGAGTAGCTGGCCGTCTGAGCGGGGTAGGAATAAATCGTCTAAATACACGCCTACCGTGGGATCAACGCGGGCAAAACCGGTGCGTTCACCAATGCCGCGAATGTAAATTTGATTGGCCTGGCCCTTGCGAATCTCGAGGCTGGGAACCGACTTGGTTAACTCGCTGGTGTTGCTAATGCCGCGCTCGCGGAGACTGTCGGCGCTAATTGCCGTAACGGCAATAGGGATGTCCTGCATACTCTCGCTGCGCTTTCGCGCTGTCACCAGCACTTCCTCCAGCACACCTTTTTGTAAGGTGTTGTCAGCGGCTGACTCGGCGTTGGTAAACGGGCTAATACTTAGGCCGAGGGCGATGCCCCCGGCGATAGCACTGAGGCTAGGGCGTGCAAAATAATCCACGATGACTCTCCGGCGAATTGGCGGGCTGTAATACGCCGCCGTTTAATTATTGTTATAAGTATTTTTTCTACCTTGAAGTATTTTTACACCATAGTGTAAAAATACTTCAAGTGCCGGTGCTATAACTTTTTGTCATGTAGGGGTGATGGGCCTTAGCGAATTTCAATAAATTCCTCATCGCGGTACTGCCGCTGCCAGACGCGATGCTGGGTCTGATCCGGGGTATCGAGTTTCCAGATGCTCACCAGCAAGGTGTCGTCAGTATTGCTAGCTTGCACGGTGTAATCGCTGTTTCCTGCGACGTAGGTTTTCAATAGGCAGCTTTTTAAGTCGACGTCGAAGCCGTCGGCATTTTCGCTGTAGTTGCGGCAAATAGTCAGGAATTCATTGCCACCGCTGTCGCCAATGTAACTGGTGACGGTCAGCGTGTAGTCTTGGCGAAGATCAAAGCCCTCGGGCACTTGTAAATCGGCGGTGGTTTCCGCGGGCGGCTGCGGTTCGTCGACAGCGACGGGCTGCTGAACGGGCGCTGGGGTGATGTTTGCGCTGTCGCTGTCGGCAGTACTTGCCGTATTGTTTCCACCGCCGCCGCCGCCACCACCTCCACCACCACAGGCGGTAATGGCAAGGCTAAGGCAGAGTGGTGCGATAAGTGAGTGGCTGCTCATAATAGTGACCTCGGTGTGTCGCCGTGTTTAGCGGTTGAAAATGTTTTTGGTGTTGGCGTTTTCACGGTTGTACCAGTCCAGGTGTTCTTTTCCCGACGAGCGTATGTGGTCGTGGAATTTGGGGTAGGCGTAGTGAATGTCCATGTACTCTGAGGGGTAGTCCCATTTTGCCGGTATGTTCATTGCCCAGGGCATGTTGTTTTGGTTGACGTAGTACACGTTGGTATTGCTGGCGTCGTCACCTCTGCCAAGAAAATTCTGTTGAAAGGCGCTTGTTGGGGCCATACCCCTGAGATGAATTTCGAAGCGGCGTCCCGGTGCTTCTCCAAACAGATAGTTTCTTGCGTAGCCTGGCGTGGCGAAAAGAAATGGGTCGAAGGGGAAGTCGCCAAGGCGCTCTGATGGCACGCCTGTTTGCAGCGTGATCGTGGCACTAAAACGCATTTGTATGTTCGAACCGCAGCCGGGCTCGGTGCGGTAGTAGCGGCAGTTTTCCCCCGGGGTGGTGTATTGGTGAAGGTCCTCTGCGATGATCACAATGGCGTCATCTTGATCTGGCTCCATGACGCTGGCTTGTGGAAGGCCGTTGATCGATAGGTGGCTCAACGCTTCGATAACATCGTCGCGGTTAAGTCCGGGAAGGCGGAAAGCAAAGCCATTGTGGTAACTCGCGCCATGTGCGACGACTTCCCCTTCTATCTCGATATGGGTCAGCGAGTCGCCGAGTTGGCGTTTGGCTAAGCGGTATTGAATGACTACATCATTCATATCGTAGTCGCCCGTCAGCGGCCAATTATCCTCAAAGGCCAGTGTCGCGCGGTCATTTTCACCGGGGTAAAAAATGGTGGTGGCGGGCTGTTCAGCAATCTCAATGGCGTAATCTTCCACCTCGCCGTCGGGTGCACCCCCCTGACTGGTCAGCCCGGGTGTGGTACTCAAGCGAAAGCGCATCCAGCTACCACCGATCGCTGCATCGGTGGGGGCGGTATAGGAGAGCATTGCCGCTCCGGCCGCGACTGGATGGTCCACCAACCACTGTTCGTCGTCGCTGAAATTGCCGTCGCCATTCCAATCCGCCCAGGCACTGAGCAAACCTGCGCCGCTGCTTTCAACTGACACTAATGCGCTTTTCCCACGCAGAGGCGTATTAAGAAAGGCAACGCCATCATTCTCGGTTGTCGCGTTGCCTAGTTCGGACAGCTTGGCGTCGGCTTCGTAGCTGATGCTCGCGCCCAGATATAGCTCGCCGTTGCCCTTGGCATGGCGGGCACCGTTGTTTTGCAGCGAGCTAGCGTAGCTGTCCGGAGCGCTGCCGAAATCCGCAATGGCGATGCCGCTGGTAACGATAGGGGCCAGCGCACATCGGGCGCCATCGTTGTTGCTGGAGGCCGGGCCAGAGGCAAAGCGAACGGCTTTCGGCGTGCTTTGTGAAACGTCAATTTGGAAGATGAGGCCATCGTTGTTGCGGGAAATATAGAGGTTGCCATCAACGTCGAAATAGGCGGCGCCAAACGTTCCTGATTCGCCGGTATTGCCGAGCTTTTCAGCGGTGTTGTTCGAAATATCTATCTTCCAAAGTGCGCCTTGGTTATCCACGGCATAGACCATGCCGTTGCTGGGGTGGAAGGCCATATCGTAAATCTTGAGATTCAGTGCCGCGCCGGAAATAACTTTCTGCAGCGATAGATAGTCATCGCTGAGACTGTCCAACGAGAGCCGATACAGACCGTAATCGCTACCGCTTCGGTAGAAGTAGTAGGCGTTTTCCGTGGGCGATATATCACCGACAAAAAAACTTAAGCCCTGCATATTGGCATTGAGTTCCGCCACGCTGTTGTCAGCGCCAAGGCGGCTGATAGAGCCCGTTTCGTAGTTGTAGGCGTAGAGATAGCTGTCACTTAAATTGAAGGCGAGAGCATTCATTTTGGCACTCGTCCAACCCGGCGTGCTCAGCGGCTTACTGAAGCCGGTGGCGAGATCGACGCTGTACAGCTGCGCCATCCTGTCTTGAATAAGAAAGGCCTCCCCGGGGCAGCGCTCAAAGGGCAGGGCATACGTCAGCGAGGTGGTGCATGAAAGCAGGCTTACAAGGCCCAGAATTTTGCGTTTCATATTGGTCATCACTTATTCGTTGGCAGATGTCCTACTAATCGCAAAATTGATACCAATTAAAAAATCCTTTTATTTCATGGGTTTGGGGTTTTTGGCGGGAAGCTCTATCGGTTTTTCGCAAATTACGACGCTAAATGCGTAGTCCCTCGCTCAAGTGGGCGGTGTTGTGAACCGAGTGGCGCTGAGGGCGGGCCTGGTCCGGCAGGCACAAAAGTGTGGAGGTTAGGTGCTTCAGTTGGGGTTAAGGCAAACCTGATTAGGCTAAAAACTCTAATGGAGGATATAGCGATGAACAAGACAGGTAGAGTGTCGTCAGAAAACCATCTATTGGCGGCGGTGGTCGTGTTGTTGGTCGGCACAATGGCATTGCCAAGCCAGGCGCGTGCCGACAATGCTGAGGTTGCTGCCGCGGTGTTGCTGGGTGCCGCAGTGGTTTACGCCGCGCACGATAGCGACGCCAGATATGTGCACCGTCACCATGCACATTGTGGTCACCGGGTGGCGAAGCACCCTAATTACCGGCGCGGTTATCAGCATGCCTATCGATCCGGCTATCGAGATGGCTACGATGATGGCGCTTACGATTACAGCCGCCCCCACTATGGCAAACACCATCACAAACGCGACTATTGGCGTCACCACAGCAGCCGCTACGACCGGCACTATCACAAGGGCGGCCACCGTCCCCACAAAAACCACCGGGTTCATGGTAAGGGTAATGACTGGAGCACGCGGGTGATTATTCGCGAATACTAATGCGCCTTTGCTGCCATGTGTGACGGCGCTTGCGGCCTTGCGGGCGGCCTGCCAGACAGCTGCTAGACTCAGGTTGAGCGGCGTGTCTGGCAGGCCGCTTTGCTTTTTTGCAGAGTGAGACCGTTGATATGACTAACCTGAACATTAGGCAGCAATTACTCAAGCGTATCGCAACGGTTGCGGATAAACAGCTGGATGGGAGTGACGCGAAGGTTTTTCGTCAGTTTCTCGATCAGGTGGTACATGTTCACCCTGACGAGAGCCAGCTGAGTTGGGAAGCTGATGCTAACTTCGGTTTGTTATATGGCTTGTATGACTTTGTCTCCCAGCGCGCTGAATCGGAGTCATTGGTCAAAGTCTTTAATCCGGACCTGGAAAGCGACGGTTGGTTAAGTAAGCACACCGTAATCTACTACTGCCAGCCCGATCGCCCATTTCTCGTTGATTCTCTGCGTATCGCGTTGAATAACTCCAATCTCAATGTGCACGTGTTTGAGAGCAACTTAATGTGGGTTGAACGCAGCCCTGAGGGAATATTGGAGTCGCTCTCGACGAATCGCAATAGTGACGCCTGTTGCGAAAGTGTCGGCTATGTATTGATAGACACCTGCAGTGATCAGAGCGTGCTTCATGCATTGACTTCCGATCTGCGCACCGCCAGTGACGACGTTGAGCGAGTTGTCGAGCACTTCCCGGCGATGCTTGAGCGTTTGCAGGCCTGTATCGACGAAAGTGAGCGAACCTTTGGGGAGGATAACGAAGAGGCCGTGTTTCTGCGTTGGCTGCGCGATGGCAATTTCACGTTTTTGGGGATGTCGGACTTTCTTCTCTCCAGCCAAAATGATCAACCCTACATTGCCGAGGTACCGGATAATCAGTTGGGCCTAATGGGTAAGCGCGCGCCACTGCCCGCTGTTGCCTTGACTGAATTGTGCCAGGGCTTTGCCGACTTCTACGCCCAGCGATCGGCATTGGCGTTTACGAAAACCTCGCAAAAATCGACGGTACACCGCCACGTTTACGCCGACTATATCGTGATAAAACGTTTCAATGAGCAGGGCCAGGCGGTTGGTGAGACAAGGGTGCTCGGCCTGTATACCGCTGGTATGTACTACCACAGTGTCGAGCGAATACCGCTACTGCGCAGCAAGGCGCAATGGTTGCGACACCACTCCCAGCTTGATGGCGCCAGCCACAATGGCAAAACCTTCGCGCTGATCATTGAGCGCCACCCCAGAGACGAGCTCATTCAGGCTGAGCAAAGCGACCTGCTCGACGCGCTCCTGGCAATTTGGAAAATTTACGAGCGGCGCGCAGTGAAATTGGTGCTGCGCGTTGATCGCTTTGAAAAATTCGTGAGCTGCATCGTTTACTTGCCGCGCGAAGCGGTAAAGATGGAAAAGGACATCGAACGACTGCTTGGGCAAGCCATTGGCAGTAGCGATTGTGAGTTGTCCACGCAGTTTCTTTCGGAATCGGTGCTGGCGCGCATGCAGTTGGTTTACCGCATTCACGATCAGCAATTTCGTCAGCTTGATCGCGGAGCCCTGGAAGCTGAGATTATTGAATTGTGCCGGGACTGGCGGCAGCGCTTTACCGAGCTGTGTATTGAGCGTCATGGCGAGGAAACCGGTCGCTCGCTAGCCCTGCAATACCAGCAGGCATTTTCGGCGGCTTATCGGGATCGTTTTTCGCCGCTGCTGGCGGTGAATGATATTGAGCTCTGTCGGCGCCTTACAGACAGCAGTGATATCAGCATCAGCCTTTTTCATCAGGCCGGCAGTGACGATAATCGCTTGCGCTTAAAGCTGTTTCATCGCGAAGAATCGCTGCAGCTATCAGATATATTGCCGATGTTGGAAAAAATGGGCTCGCGGGTATTGGTGGAGCACCCGTATCAAATTTGCCCCGACGGTGAAAGCGATATCTGGATGCACGACTTCGTGTTGGAGCACGATCTGGGCGGCGGTAGGAAGCTTAATCTGGAGTCAGTGCGCGACAGCTATGAAGACGCTTTGCGCGCGATCTGGCAGGGCAAGGCCGAGAATGACAGCTTCAATCGTCTAGTCATTGGCGCCAGATTGGACTGGCGTTCTGTGGCGCTGATTCGCGCCTATGCGCGCTACATCAAGCAGCTCGGCTCACTGTTGAGCTTGGACTTTATCGCCTCGGTGTTGAGCAGCAATGTCGATATTACTCGTGATTTAATGGCCTTGTTTCGCTGCCTGTTTGATCCGAGGCGCGGCGCGCAAAAAAGCAGTGAAGAGCGGGAAAATAAGCTACGAGACGGCATTCTTCATGCGCTGGATGAAGTGCAAAACCTCAATGAGGATCAGGTGCTGCGGCAATACCTTGAGTGTATCGACGCCACGCTGCGGTGTAACTTCTTTCAACAGGATGACGCGCTGCAATACCGCGATTGTATTGCGTTGAAGATCAGCACCCGCGATCTTAGTTTTGCGCCAGCACCACGCCCGGAGTACGAGATATTTGTGTTTTCGCCGCGAGTGGAAGGCGTCCATCTGCGGGGCGGCAAAGTTGCGCGCGGCGGCATACGCTGGTCCGACCGTCTGGAGGACTACCGCACCGAAATCCTGGGGCTGGTAAAAGCGCAGCAGGTGAAAAATGCCGTCATAGTTCCCACCGGTGCTAAAGGGGGCTTTGTCGCCCGACGCTCGGCGCAGCTTGAGTCGCGAGAGGAGCTGTTTTCCGAGGGCGTGGCCTGCTACAAATTGTTTATTGGCAGCCTGTTGGATATTACCGATAACCGCGAGGGTGATCGTGTGGTGCCGCCCGAGTCTGTCGTTTGTCGCGATGACGACGACCCCTACTTGGTGGTTGCGGCGGATAAGGGCACGGCGAGTTTTTCCGATATTGCCAATGATATTGCCCTCAGTCGCGGCTTTTGGCTGGGCGATGCCTTTGCCTCCGGGGGCAGTAACGGTTATGACCACAAAGCGATGGGAATTACTGCCAGGGGTGCTTGGGTCGCGGTGCAGCGGCACTTCCGTGAGCTTGGTATTGATGTGCAGCGCGATCCGGTGACGGTGATTGGTATCGGCGACATGGGCGGGGATGTATTTGGTAACGGCATGTTGTTGTCCAAGTCGCTGAAGGTGGTTGCCGCCTTCAACCACCTGCATATTTTTATTGACCCAGCGCCCGATGCAGAAGCTTCCTGGCAGGAGCGCAAACGCCTATTTGAGCGGCCTCGGTCGAGTTGGGCCGACTACAGTACCGAATTGATCTCGACGGGCGGTGGCGTCTTCTCGCGCAGCGCCAAGCAGGTGCCATTGTCGCCGGAAATGCAGCAGCTACTAGCCTGTGACGACGCCGCACTCACTCCCACGCAACTGATTCGCCGCCTGCTGCAGGCCAAGGTAGACCTGATTTGGAACGGCGGCATTGGCACCTATGTAAAAGCCGCGGAAGAAAGTCATGCCGATGTTGGTGATCGCGCCAATGACCCGTTGCGGATAAATGGCAGCGAGCTGCGTTGCCGGGTATTTGGCGAGGGCGGAAATCTCGGCGTTACCCAGCTCGGGCGTCTGGAGTTTTGTCGCAATGGCGGTATTTGTAATACCGACTTTATCGATAACGCTGCTGGTGTGGATTGTTCCGATCACGAAGTAAATATAAAGATTCTGCTCAATGCACAGCTCGAGTCCGAGGACTTAACATCCAAGCAGCGCAATCAGCTGCTTGCCGATATGACGGATGATGTGGCGTCCTTGGTATTGCATAACAACTACCGTCAGACCCTGGCAATCAGCCTGGCAAGCTATAGCCGCGATAAGCACCACCACGACTACCTTCGCTTTGTTGAGCATCTGGAAGAGACGGGGGCGCTGAATCGAGAGTTGGAGTTTTTGCCTGATAACGAGCGTATTAACGAGCTGCACAGCGAGGGGAAAAGCTGGACGCGACCGGAATTAGCGCTGCTGGTTTCCTACGCCAAAGTTGAGCTTAAGGAACAGTTAATGGCGCTGGCGGATACCGACGACCCCTGGTTGCTTGAGCGTGTATACAGGGCCTTCCCTCAGCGTCTTCGTCGCGACTATGCCTCACAAATTCGCGACCACCGTCTGGCCAGGGAAATCATTGCCACGCAGTTGGCCAATGAGCTGGTGAACATCATGGGCTTTCGCTACAGCCATCGTCAGGAAATCTCCCTGGGGGCAACAGCAGTAGAGACAGCCTGTGCGTTTGTCACCGTCGTCGAGTTATTTGGCATTGAGGGGCTGTGGCGCCGCGTAGAAGCGTTGGACCAAGGTGTCGATAGCACCGTGCAGTACGCCTTGTTTCACCAGATTATGCGCCTTGGGCGACGCAGCACGCGCTGGTTTTTGCGAAATATCCACAACATACAGCCGTCGCGATTGATTGAAAAAATGCAGCCGGGCTTCGCCGCGCTCATGCCGGGCGTGGTGGAGAATCTGCGCGGTGTATGGGCAGAGGAATACCGCAGCAGAAGCGCGCGCTGGATAGATGCCGGGGTGCCGGAAGAATTGGCGACCACGATTGCGGCATTTGATGCCTATTTTATGCTGCCAGGCTGCGTGGATGCAGCCCTGGAAGTTAATTGCCCGGCAGAGCGTTTCAGCAAGTTGCAGTTCGCTCTGCTAGAAACCTTGCAAATGGATTGGGCGCTGCAGGTGTTAATTTCCTGGCAGCCGGGTGGGCGTTGGCAGGACCTGGCGCGGGAGTCCTATGTGGATAGCCTGGAGTCGTTGTTGCGCCAGCTAAGCATTGGCCTATTGAGCGACGCGCAACGGACTTTGTCTGACATACTCGATAGCTGGCAAACTGGCAATCAGTCGCGCTTGAGCCGTTACAATACCATCATCGACAGTGTCAGAATTGCGGCAGCCGAGGATTTGTCGGTGTTCACTGTGGTGTTGCGAGAGCTTCAGGATTTGGTTGACGCGTCGTTGGCTCAACTGCCTGATTCGTCGCTGCCATACGCTACTGGCGAAGCCGGTGAGGCGTCATAAGGCGCTGTTGAGCCGAAATATATACTAAGGGGAAATACACTTTTGAAACGCACGTTGGTCTTTGTTTTTTCTGCGCTGTTACTCTGCCTGATTTTGATTGTCGCCAGCCCGTTTGTCTTGATTCAATTTGGCTCGCCGGGTATGGCGACGGCCTCTCGGGCGCTGTTGCATGCGGCCGTCGGCTACAGCGATGCCGCGCCGATGGATGGCGGTACTGATCTGACAGTCGCGGAGGGGTATCGCGTTGATGTGTATGCCAGTGGTCTGGGAAATATTCGTTTTCTTGCCATCACCTCAGGTGGCGATCTTTTTGTCAGTCGCCCGCGCACCGGTGAAGTGCTGCGTCTTGCTGCAGACCGCAATGGTGATGGCTTGCCCGACGCTCAAGAGGTCGTACTGGCAGGGCTGACGCGGCCGCATGGCCTGGCATTGCGAGAAAATCACTTATACGTTGCCGAGTCGAATGCAATTGGTCGCGTGGCGCTGGGCAGTGATGGCCGCATCCAAGGCGACTACCAGCGGTTGGTGAGTGGATTTGGCGATGGCGGCAACCATTGGACAAAAACCATAGCGTTTGGCCCAGATGGTTGGCTGTATCTCAGCTCTGGGTCCACCTGCAATGTGTGTGAAGAAAGTGATCCGCAACGCGCGACGATCATGCGCATGCAAGCGGATGGCAGTGGTCTGGAAATCTATGCGCGCGGTTTACGCAACAGTGTTGGCTTTGACTGGACACCCTGGGATCAGCGGCTTTTCGCCACCGATAATGGCCGCGATTTATTGGGTGACAACTTCCCGCCCTGCGAGCTGAATGAGGTGGTGAAGGGCGGCTTCTATGGTTGGCCCTACTACAATGCGGATCAGCTGGACCCGGACTTCGGTGAGAAAATTCCGCAAGGTTTGCCACAAAACAGACCGCCTGCCCATAATTTCCCCGCGCACAATGCCCCCCTCGGTATTCGTTTTTTGCGGCACCAGGACAGGCCTTACGCGCGCTCGGCCCTTGTGGCCTTGCACGGCTCCTGGAATCGCAGTGAGCCAGATGGTTACAAGGTGGTGTCACTTCACTGGCAGCAAGATGGCAGTATTATCCAGCGCGACTTTTTAAGTGACTTCCTGCAGGCCGACAGCTTGCTGGGTCGCCCAGTGGATGTTGTGGAGGCGGCAAGCGGAGAGATATTTATCTCCGATGATTACAGTGGCCGGGTCTATCGTGTGCACCGCGGTGAAGCCAGTCGCGCAGCGGTTAATACCCGTGGTGAGCGCGACCAAACCGATCCACTGCGCGACTACAGTCAGCGCGATCGCGAGCGGCTTGTGGCAATGGGTGGTAGCTTATATGAACGCTATGCCTGCGCCGAGTGTCATGAGGGTAAAGGATTGCGCCCCCTGCAAGGGTTGGCAGAGCGTTATTCTGCGCAGAGCTTGATGAGCTTTTTTATAACGCCGACACCACCGATGCCTCAGCTAAATTTAAATGAAGCGCAGCGCGAGGCGTTAATGGTGTATTTATTCTCCGCAGAGAAGTAGCGGTTGCTGGCGCATCATCATGGAACGCTCCCTGTCCAAGCGCCTCAAGCCTGCCTGAATGCGAGCGCGAAGCTCTTCGCTGGCGGCGGGCTTGCAGATAAAGTCGTCGGCGCCCGCGTCCATGGCTGCGATCATGTCTGCCCGGTCTTTCCGCCCCGTTAGCATAATGAAATAGGGTGCGCCCATTGCAGGGCTCTGACTAATGGTTTGGCAGAGCGCTAATCCAGTGATCTTGGGCATTTGCCAGTCGCAAAGCACAATGTCGATATGCTCAGTCAGTAAAATTTGCAGTGCTTTGCTGGGGTCGTTACAACACAGGGCTTCAAAGTGATGCCTCGTTAGTAAGGCCTCCATTCGGAACAGCTCTACGGGAGAGTCATCGATAATGAGTATGCGTGACGACTCAATCGGGCTGGGGTGATTCGCAATGTTACGCATCCAAAACGCTCCGGCGCGCATATCTACTGCGCAGTGTGAAGTTCCTGAGGTAATTGGTTGCAAGTTTTGTTCCTTATTTAAGTCATTGAAAGTAAAGAGTATTTATTTTATTTCGTTACCGTTTTTGTGCTTGCGTCGCAGCTTGCATAGCAGTTTGCATGGGGCGTGTTACCCTGTGCGAGCTTGGCAATCGTCGCATAGACTTTAGTGGTATTTATTTTGTGATTGGCGTTATTCATGTGTAGAATGACGCGCCGAGAAGCTGTTTATACCCCTCCGATACGAGTCCATTATGAATTCTGAGAAACCGCTGTATATCTCTTACGCAGGCCCCATGTTGTTGGAAACCCCGCTGCTAAATAAAGGCTCGGCATTTACTGAAAAGGAGCGTCGCAGCTTTAACTTGATGGGGCTGTTGCCGCCGCGCTACGAAAATATCGACGAGCAAGTCGAACGTGCCTATATGCAGTACTGCAGCTTCGATGAGCCGATCAATAAACATATCTACCTGCGGGCGGTGCAAGACAACAATGAAACCCTGTTCTATCGCCTGCTGAATGATCACCTTGAAGAGATGTTGCCCATTATCTACACCCCGACGGTAGGCGAGGCTTGCGAGCATTTTTCCGACATTTATCGCAGTGCCCGCGGCATCTTTGTCTCCTATGAGGACCGTGACTACTTGGATGACATTTTGCACAGTGTCAGCAAGGACCGAGTAAAAGTGCTGGTGGTCACCGACGGTGAGCGTGTGTTGGGTCTGGGCGACCAGGGCATTGGCGGAATGGGCATTCCCATAGGCAAACTATCTTTGTATACCGCCTGCGGTGGAATTAGCCCCGCGTACACATTGCCGGTTGTGTTGGATGTGGGCACGAATAATCAAACATTGCTCGACGACCCCATGTATATGGGTATGCGTCACCCGCGTATTGAAAAGGATGAGTACAACGCCTTTGTCGACCAGTTTATCGACGCGGCGCAACAGCGCTGGCCAGGTGTGCTGATTCAGTTTGAGGATTTTGCTCAGCCCAATGCCATGCCGATTTTACAGCGGCATAAAGAGCGTGTTTGTTGCTTTAACGATGATATTCAGGGAACCGCTGCCGTCACTCTGGGGACGGTACTTTCCGCGTGTAAGCGCAAGGGCGAACGGTTGCGGGATCAGAATATCGTGTTCGTCGGTGCGGGGTCGGCGGGCTGTGGCATTGCCGAGCAATTGATTCGTGCAATGGTGGAAGAGGGCTTGAGCGACGCCGAAGCTCGCGCCCAACTCTACATGATCGACCGCTTTGGATTACTTATGCAGCGCATGGACGGGCTGTTGGATTTTCAGGCGGCGCTGGCTCAGCCCGAATCGGCGGTATCGGCCTGGCAGTATGATGGCGACTATCCCAGTCTGTTGGATGTCGTGAGTAATCTCGATGTAGGTGTGCTGATAGGTGTTTCCGGCAAGCCTGGTCTGTTTACCGAAGAGGCAATTCGCCGTCTGCACCAGCGTTGTGAGCGGCCCATCATCCTGCCATTAAGTAACCCATCAAAGCATGTTGAGGCGCGGCCGCAGCAGATTCTTGAATGGACCGATGGGCAGGCTATCGTCGCCACCGGCAGCCCGTTCTCAGCGGTGGAATACGCGCAGCAACGCTACGAGATTTCGCAGTGCAATAACAGTTATATCTTCCCTGGAATTGGCTTGGGAGTGGTGGCCAGTCGGGCCAGCCGCGTCAGCGACGAAATGTTAATGGCCGCCAGTCGTTGCCTCGCTGAAGCCGCTAGCCAGTATCACGATAAACGCAATAGGGTGCTGCCGCCGCTAACCGAGCTCGCTGAGTTGAGTCGTGCCATCGCCTTTGCCGTTGCCAAAGTGGCTCAGGCGCAAGGCCTGGCCCGCGAGCGCAGTGACGAAGAGTTACGCGCAGATATAGAGCGCAACTTCTGGACGCCGAGTTACCGAGAATACCGGCGCATCGCGGCGAGAGCGCGTTGACGCCGGTGCAGGTTGGTTATTGAGTGCCGTTTAAGTGCTTTTGGAAAAAGGCGATCTGATCACTCACCGCCTGTTCAAACGCCTCGCCAACATAAATATCGAAATGGCCGATATCGTATTGTTTGAGCGTGGCTTTCGCGCCGAGCTTATGCGCCAGCTTGATCGCTGCCGAAGCCGGTGCCACGGTGTCGCGCAAACAGGCTTGAATCAGCGCAGGGCAATGGACTTGCTTTGCCTTGAGTGTGGGGCGATAGGTGCCTAGCGCCAGGGCCAGGCGGCCAGCCATGGCATTTTGCCAGTTGTCGGGTTGAATAGCGCGGTAGCCACTCCAGGCGTCGTGGCTGCTCATGGCGGCAAAGCCACCGGGCTTAGCGATAATGGGCACCATCACCGGTGAGCCGCCAAGGGCGGATTTGGCCAGGTCGGCCACGCCGTAGGCGCTGAGTTTGAGTAGCCGGCCGACGCCTGCATAGCCGAGCATGGCCGCTACCGAGGCCAGACCGTCCATCATCGGCCCCTGAGCAGCCACCGCTGCCACACGCTTATCGGCGGCCGCCGTACTGATCACATGTCCACCCGAGAACGAACTGCCCCACAGCGCAATGCGCTTGGCGTCAACATTGGGCAGGGTTTCAGCAAAACTGATGGCGGCGCGCCAATCCTGCAGCTGTTTGGAAACAGACAGCAATTGCCGGGGTTCACCGTCAGAGGCGCCAAAGTGGCGGTAGTCAAATAGCAGCACTGCAAAGCCCGCGTCGGCAAACCGCTGGGCGTAGGGCTCCAGGCCCGCATCCCGTGTACCGCCCAAACCGTGCGCCATCACAATGCAGGCTTGTGGTGTGGCCGTGGGGTAATGCCATGCGCGGCAGCGAGTGCCCTGGCTTAAAAATTCGACATCCTTGCGTGGTAGGCTCATAGCGTCTCTCTATAATTATGTAAACGGACGATTGATCAGCTGCGCGCCTTGCCAAACAATGAGCGATCTCGCAGCGCCAAGCGCTAAACCTACCGAGGGTAAGCCATGTTTGACCATGTGAAAAAAGGACGTCTCACAACACTGGGGTTGTTATTCATCGCGGTATTAACCGCCTGTGGAGGCTCCTCGTCGGGCTCCGGTTCCTCCGGTGAGCGTTTTTCTGAGCCGACCTTTGAAACAGAAATGTCGGTGCTCAACGAGGGGCTGGTCTGTAACCCCTTCACCGAGAGCGGGCCTGTTGTGCTGCTGGTGCACGGCACGTTTACCCACGGCGAAGAGCAGTGGACGTGGAATTACGAGCCCCTGCTGTTGGGCGAGGGTTACGATGTTTGTATTGTGACCTACCCCAACCGCGGGTTAAGTGATGCGCAGATTGCCGCCGAATATGTGGTGAATGCGATTGATCAAATTGCCGACTCCGGGCGCAAGGTATCCATTGTTGGCCATAGTCAGGGCGGTATGGGGCCGCGCTGGGCAGTGCGTTGGTGGCCGAGCCTGCGCGACAAGATTGAGGATATGATTCTTCTGGCTACGCCTAACCACGGCCTGGAATTTGCGCAATTAACAGCGCTTGGCCTGCCTATGCCGGCAGTATTTTTTCAGTTCGGACAAGAGTCGAACTATATGCAGGCGCTGAATAGCGACGATGAAACGCCGGGTGATATTGATTACACCAATATCTACACCCAGTTTGACGAGCTGGTGCAGCCGGTGTCACCAGTGCCAACGGCGGCGTTGGATTGGCAGCAGGACAACCCCAGAGTTGCCAATATTCTGATTCAAGATGTTTGCCCGGGACGCATCGTCGAGCATGCAACGATCGGTTTGACCGACCGTGCGACCTACGAGCTGGTGCTCGACGCGCTGGCCAACAATGGGCCAGCCAGCCCAGAGCGGGCCGGCGGCGAGATATGTGGTTTACTGCCATTTTTACCCGAGCCGGCGCTATCGCCAAGCCTGCTTACCGATTTTATCGATGTGTTTGCCAGCGAAGGCGGTCAGGGTTTCCCCGACCTATCATTAGTGACCGAAGAACCGCCCTTGAAACCCTATGCGCAGTCGGCAGTGCAGCCTGAGTAGAGGGCTGCAATCGCTCTAGCTGTTCCGCGCCACTCGGCGCTTCGCCAATTTGCGTTCGCCGATCATGTGCTTGGCGGCGCGGCGCAGCAGGCCGGTGTCTTCGACTGGCGGTTTGCCCTCGGCGAGGTTGATGATTTGTTGGTAGTACCACTGGGTCGCCAGACCAAAATTCAGGGTGCGAAGGGTGCGGTTGGGGCTGTTGGGGCCGAGCCAGCCGGGGCCGATGCGCAGCTCTTTTTCCCAGGCGCGAAAACCAAGTTTTTCTCCACGCAACAGGGGTTTTACATCGGGCTCCATGCACAGTGGCCGCGCGATGCCCACCACATCCATCGCGCCACTATCCAGTGCGGCTTGCATGGCGTTATAGCTGCGGAAGCCGCCGGTAACCGCTAGGGGTATTGAGGTGACGTCGCGAATGCCTTTGGCGTAGTCCAAAAAATAGGCCTCCCGCGCTTGGCTGGCGGCGGCGCCTTCTTCCTGGTCGCCCATCAGTGCCAGTTTTTCGTAAGTGCCTCCGGAAATCTCCAGCAAGTCGATGCCGGCTTCCGACACCCAAGCCGCGACTTGCAGGCTTTCGTCGTGACTAAAGCCACCCTTGGAAAAATCGGCGGAGTTGAGTTTCAGGGCTATCGGGAATTCGGGGCCGACCGCCTCGCGACAGCGGCGAATAACCTCCAGCAGGAAGCGAGCGCGATTCTCCAGACTACCGCCCCACTGATCCTGGCGGCGGTTTGCCAGCGGCGACAGAAATTGGCTGATCAAGTAGCCGTGGGCAGCGTGAATCTGTACGCCGCTAAAGCCGGTTTCCTTGGCGATGCCGGCAACGCGTGCATAGCCACTGATTGCACGCTCGATGTCGTCTTCGGTCATGGGGCGCGGTTTGCCGAACATCCCGGCTAGGTCAATGCCCACATCCGAGGGGGCCAGTGGCTGGTGCGATACGACCTTTTGGCACTGTCGCCCCGGATG
This sequence comes from Spongiibacter sp. C9W, assembly GCF_057370015.1. Taxonomy (NCBI): domain Bacteria; kingdom Pseudomonadati; phylum Pseudomonadota; class Gammaproteobacteria; order Cellvibrionales; family Spongiibacteraceae; genus Spongiibacter; species Spongiibacter sp. C9W. The sequence goes on along the minus strand of NZ_CM170672.1, from coordinate 1,467,763 downwards.
GTTGATTTGCATCCACAACTGGTTACCGGCGACCTGCCCGGCTTTTGCCCAGTGTTTCAGCTGCTCTTCGCCGCCGTTGTGGTCGATCACCACATTGCCCGGGCGCTCTAAAAAACGGTGGTCGACCATCACGTTACCGGTTACCAGGGTGCCTGTGCCGCCCTCCGACCATGCTTGGTAAAGTCTGGCGAGCCGCGGGGTGGCGTGATCGTGCTCGTCGGCGAGGCCCTCTGTCATCGCAGATTTCAGCAAGCGGTTGGGCAGTGTTGCGCCGCAGGGAAGCGTAAGGGGGTCGCTGAGTTTTGGCATAGCCGGGGTCCTGTGTTTATTGTTGTGGTGATCGGTGGCGAGGCCCAGTGTAGTCGGCTGGCGGATAAAAATAAATTAACAAGTGTTCATTAGTGGCGATCCAAAGGACAGGTGCCATTTGCCCTTAGCAGCTGCAGTGCGATGAGGGTGGGCCAGCCCTAGTATTGCCACAAAAATGCGCTGCTGAGTTCGCCCATGACCTCGTCAAAAAATACTCGTTGAGCGGGGCCTCGGGCCATGCCTGCGCAGACCTGCAGTGGCATTAAATGCTCCGCGCGAGGGTGGCAGTGAAGTGCCCCCGGCGCGCGCTGCCAGTGGGCAAGTGCAGTTTGTCGGGTATCGTCGGAGAGCGTTTCGTCGCAGCACTGTTGCGCCAGCCAGTTTTCAAACTGGTGGTGGGCGTCGCGGTCCATCGTGCCGGCAAAATAGGCTTGCAGGTTGTGATAGGTGGCGCCGCTACCTAACACCAATAGTCGGCGGTCACGCAATACCCGTAAGGCGCGTCCCATGGCGATATGCTCTGCGCCATCGAGGCTGCTCAACAGCGAAAGCTGCACAACGGGAATATCTGCATTGGGGTACATCAGCGTTAGCGGCACAAACATACCGTGGTCGAAGCCGCGCGTTGCATCAAGATGAGCGATTAGTCCTTCGTTGCTGAGGGCGCGCTGCAGCTCGCAAGCCAGCGTCGCATGGCCTGAGGCGGGATACATCAGTTGATAAGATTCCGGCGGAAAGCCGCTGTAGTCGTAAATCAGCTCGGGGCGAGCGGCGCTGGTAATCCGGGCTTGCTCGGCCTCCCAGTGCGCGCTGATCAGTACAATCGCTTGCGGCCTTGGCAGGCTTTGCCCCATTTGCGTTAGAAAGGCACACAGCCGGGCATGGCCGGGGTCGCCCAGCAGGGGCAGCGGGCCGCCGCCGTGGGGAATAAACAGAATGCTCGCGCCAGCTGTGGTACTCATTGACTGCTCCGTTACGGGTAATTCCGCCATAGTACGGAATTCCCGTGGGGCTGTCTGGCGCAAAAAATCGTCTAAAAGGGGCAGAAAAGCCAATACATCGCCTGTGCAGTTGTATTGAATCGGGCGGTAAAATGGCGATAATGGGGCGCAAAAATGCAAAAGCATAGCCAAGAAAGTAGAAGCAACGCCGTTCCGCTGTGGCCTGTAACAGGCGTCAGTGACCACTCTAAATTTTGTCACGCTGGCAGAATGGCCTGTCCCGAATAAACTCGCTCATCGTGTTCGATGAGAACTCGCACTAGGATTCTATGCCCAAGGCCGCCGCGCACGCCCCGCCGACACCTTCGCGACTGGCCCATACCCTCAATGCCTTGGGTGTGGCGGCGAGTGCTGCGCCGCGCGCGGGTTTTGCCGACAAACTGGCCGAATTGATTGACCTCTCCGGAGCGATTGCCCTGTCGGAGTCACTGCGCGGCTTGCGACGCGTGAAGGCGACCGGCGAAGCCGCTGGCGATGATGCCCAAGCCCTTTTTATGGCGCGTCGCGCCGACATGATTGAGGCGATCTCCGCGAGTTTCACCCTCGACCCGGAGGCGATGGCGAGCAGTCCGGCGGGATTTATTCTACCCTCGCCAAACGCCGACACTTTTGGCAGCGATGCCGCTGGGTACGCGCCTTATCAACGCTTTTATGCCCTGCATCAAAGTGAAATTGACCATCGGGTCATCAGCTTGCGCGGCGAGTTACGCAAGCTGTTGGCGGGTCGCTCCGAGGCGCTGGCTCAGCTGGCCGCGCTGGATACCATGATGGAGGGCACGCTGGCGGTATACAGCCGTCGTGCACTTTCTGCCTTACCTAAATTACTGGCGCAGCATTTTTTCGCGCTGCGCAGTGAGCAACAAAACATCGATGCCGATACCGAGCAACCAACTACCAGTGAGCAGTGGCTCGCGGACGGGGGCTGGCTCTGGCAATTTCATACCGACATGCAGAGTTTGCTACTTGCTGAACTCGCGCTGCGCCTGCAGCCGCTACAGGGCCTATTGGAAGCCCTGAACTCCGAACACGAGGACACTCCATGACACGATTGCTTTCCCTGGCTGCCTTTATTCTTGGCGCGCTGGTTATTCTGTGGATGGGGGTGGCTGTTGCCGCCGGCCACTTGCTGGCATCGGTAGTGATGTTACTCATCGCGCTGGCCTACTTTACCGGCGGGGCAGAATTGCTGCGCTATCAGCAGGCCACTGGCGCGCTGCACGCGGCCCTGGCGCAGGGCGGCGATGTGGAGCTGAATCGCTGGCTGGATGCCTTGCCCGCGTCGCTGCGCAACCCGGTGCGTCAGCGTATCGAAGGGGAATACGTAGGGCTGCCGGTGCCCGTGCTCACGCCCTATCTGGTTGGCCTGCTGGTCATGCTGGGTTTGATGGGCACCTTCGTCGGTATGGTCGAAACCCTGGGCGGCGCCGTACAGGCGCTGGAGGGTAGCACCGAGCTAAGCGCTATTCGCGACGGCTTGACCACACCGATCAAGGGTCTGGGCATGGCCTTTGGTACCTCTGTGGCCGGTGTGGCGGCATCGGCGATGCTGGGTTTTATCGCTACGCTCAGCCGGCGCGAGCGTATTGACGTATCCCGCGAGTTGGATCAACAGCGCGACAGCCGCTTCCGTAATTACTCTCTCAGTCATCAGCGCCAACAAACCTATTCCGCCCTGCAACAACAAGCCGATGCGCTGCCCACCGTTGCCAGCCAGCTCACGGCACTGAGTGAGCGCCTCGGTGCGATGGGCGAGCAGCTCAGCCAGCAATTGCTCGACAACCAGCAGCAGTTTCAGCAGAGCGTGCAACAGGATTTTCAATCACTGGCCAATGCGGTGGCCGAGTCACTCAATCGCAGTTTGGCGGACAGCGGTCGTCAGGCTGGCGAAACTATCAAGCCGGTTGTAGAGGGGCTGCTGGCAGGGTTGGAGCGCGACCTACAGCAGCGCCACCAACAGTTTGACGAGGCGGCCAATGCGCGCCTTGAAGCGATGTCTAGCCAGCTTGAACAAAGCGCGGCCACCATTGATAGCACCTGGCAAAAAGGCCTGGAAAATCAGCAGCGCGCCAATCGTGAATTGGCCGATGCGGTGGGTCAAAGCCTCAGTAGTAGCGCCGAACAGATGGCCCGCGACAGCCGCCAGTTGCTGGACGATGCGGCCCAGCGCAGTGCCGAGGCGCTGCAGGCCCAGCGCGATGCCGAAGCCGAGCGCTTACAGCAGTGGCAGGCGGCCTTTGCCAATGCCGAAACCATGTTGTCGGCAGTGGCCCGCTCCCTAGGCGAGGATGCCGAAACCCGCAATGCGGCGTTGAACAGCGTCAACCAACAGTTACTGGAGCAGCAGCGCCAGCAACTTGAAGAACAGCAAGCGGCTGAGCAGCGCTGGCAGGAAAGTGTGGCGGCGCGAAGCACGCAGCTGATCGATGCCCTGCAGGGCCAGTTGCAACAGCTGCGTGATGAAGAAGGGCAGCGCGGCGACGCTGCGGTGAGCCGTTTGGAAACGCTGCAGGCAGCCATTGCCGAGCAACTGAGCCAGCAACAGGCCGCGGAGCAGCGCTGGCAAGCAAATGTCGCAGAGCGCAGCAGTGCACTGATCGATGCCCTGCAAGGTCAATTGCAACAGCTACGCGACGAGGAAGCGCAGCGCGGCGATGCCGCCGTGAGCCGACTGGAAACCTTGCAAGCCGCGGTGGCGACGCAATTGGCCGAACTGGGCAATTCATTAGAGGCGCCGCTGGCCAATCTGATCGAATCCGCGTCGGAGGCGCCGCGCGTTGCGGCTGAGCTGATGGAGCAATTGCGCGGCGAAATTACCAAGAACATTGAACGCGATAACAGCCTGCTCGATGAGCGCCGAGAGCTAATGTCGGAGCTGGCCAATTTGACCGATGGCCTGCGCGACAACAGTCAGGCGCAGCGCGAAGCGGTTGAGCAGTTGCTCGCTAACAGCGGCGATACTCTCAAGCAGCTGGGTGAGCGTTTGGGTGACAGCATTGAGCAGCGCGCCGGTCAGCTGGCCGAGCTTGGCGACCAACTGGCGGGTAGCGCGCTGGAGTTGTCTGGCGTGGGCGACACCTTTGCCGCCGCGGTGCAGCAGTTTGGTGACAGTAACGGCGAACTGCTGGCGGCGCTGGCTAGTGTCGAACAAACCCTCAAGGAAAGCGGCGAGCGCAGCGATGAGCAAATGAGCTACTACGTTGCCCAAGCGCGGGAAATTATCGACCACAACCTGCTCACCCATCAGGATATTTTGGCGCGCCTGCAAGCCCTTACCGACAGTGCCGAGCAACTTGAGCTGAATATGAATGCCGAAGGGGCCGAGGCGTGAGTCGCGAACTTGACGACGGCTTGAGCCAAGAACCGCCAATCTGGGCGATCTTTGGCGACCTGATGACCGGCATGGTGGGCGTGTTCGTGCTGCTGCTCATTTGGGCGCTGGGCTTTCAGCTGGAACTGGCGAAAAGCCTGGAAAAAGAAGTCGCCCAGCGGGAGGTGGAGCAACAGCGCCGCGCCGTGTTGGAAGAAGCGCTTGCTGCGCCCTTGGCCAGTGGCCGAGTGACCCTGCGCGATGGCCGTATTGGCATAAGCGGCAGTGTGTTGTTTTCGCTGAACTCGGCGGAACTCCAGCAAGAAGGCCGAGAACTGCTGCGCAGCCTGATCCCGCCGCTCAAATTGTTTGTGCAGGAAAATGATCAACTGCTGATGGTGAGCGGCTTCACCGACGACCTGCCCATTCAGCAGGGCAACTTGCAGTTCTCTGACAACTGGGAGCTGTCTGCGCAGCGAGCGCTAACGGTTACCCGCGCGTTGATCGACGAAGGCATGCCCGCCGACAGCGTGTTTGCCGCCGCCTTTGGCGACCAGCAACCGGTGGCTGCCAATAATAGCGAAGATGGTCGCGCCCAAAACCGCCGCGTGGAAATGGCGCCCGTCCCCCGCGTGAAGCAGGAGGCGAAGTGACTCCCGCTCCCGGTATGCCGCTGGCTGAATTGCAGGCAACGCTGGCGGCGCTGCAAGGGCAGTGCCCTCAGTTCGACCCACCGCGCCTGCGCGGCGTGGAAAGTCTGTTGGAGAAGGCGCAGCAGCAGCGACCGTCAGTGCAGGCGCCACTATTGCGCCGCGCGGCATCAATGCTTGCTGATTACCGGCGCGACTGTGAGCAATTCAGCGAGCAGCCGAGCCGACTGGCTGGTGTGCTGGCGACTCACCGCCAGCAATTGGCGACTCGTCGCGGTGGGGCGGCTTCAGCCCTGCGAGCTCTGCAAGCACAGCTAAACCGAGACACCCCGGATGACGCCGCCAGCGACGAAGCAAGTTCGCCGATCAGTGCCTTGCTCCGCCAGCAGGAATTTTCGCTGTTGGGCGCTTCCCAGAGCCATGCACCCGATAAGGCGACCAGCGAGCCGCCAAAAGAGCTGCGCGCATTGCGCCAATTGCGCAGCCGCCAGCGCCATCAGGATATCGAGCAGCGCATCGATCAGGCCATTCAAAACGCGCCTCAAGATCCCGGCCCTCTCAACCCGCAAATGCTGGCTATTCGCTCGTTGACCAATATGCGCGAACGCTCGCCGGCCTACCTGAAACAGTTTGTTGGCTACCTCGATACCTTATTGTGGTTAGAGGCGCAGCTGCCGGGTGAAGAAAGCGGTAAAGCCGGTAAGGGCAAGCGTCGCAAAGCGCGATAGTGGCGTTACTACGTGTTTTGACGCCCACCGATAGATTTATTCCTGAAGTGAAGCGTGAGTCGACAGTTTTATGTTTTCCAAACAAACGAAACTGCGCCCTGCGTCAATGATATGAAATTATCGCAATGTGTTTCCCTTTTATGCCGACTGGATAAAGTAATTCTTCTCCAAAGGTTTCTATTTAACGCAGCAAAACGATAGCCGTGTTTGAACTCAAGGGCGTGCTCGAAAGATACCCAGCGCGCGCCTTGGTCAGGAAAGTGGGGTTAAACAGGTATCACTCTAGCTCAACGCGATACATTTCGCCCTGAGAGGCGGGTACAGTAAATGATATGAAACCGCTGTCGTTGACCAGCATTGGATCTTTGTCAGGGTAATAAACCGCTGTGCCCGCTTTTAGGTTTTTGAAAGTAACCTGCGTTTCAGTATCCGTGTTAATGATGACCTCTCTACTTTCATTTTGCGCAAGCCCAGCACGTGCCATGTCGAAGGTGATGGCGGAAAGGTTTTCGAGTCTGGCTTCTAGTCTTGGACTCGTCTGTTCTTCGTTATTTAAGTGACGAACCCCTTGGAATTGGTAGCTACCTAACGTTGGTTCAAATATCACTAGGGGGTCTGGCCCTAGCGTCTCGCGACCGGTTTTGAGTTTGTGCGCCAGTGCAAAGCTGGTCGCGTCTACCAAGCCGAAAGATCCGTCTGAAGGCGTTTCCTTAACTTCCATTCCCGACACCCAGTATGCCCCTTCATAGCGTAGCCCCAATCGCTCGGTGAAGTGAAAGGGGATAATTTTATATATGACTCGCGCGGGGTTGGTGTCGCGACGCAACCCATTTGGATCTCGGCTTAGCACACAGCCCGGTATTTCGGCACTTTGACAGCCGTTTAGCACCTGGTGGTAAAGCGCGTTTTGATAACTCGCATTAACGTTGTGGGTCTCGGTGTGAAATAGCGCCCACTGGTAATCGTTGCCTAGCTCCTGCATACGCATGACGTCCTGGGCGGGCCAAGTTGGATTGACAATGGGGTCAAGCATACCGTTTTGCATGCGCCAGGGTAGGTTATGCGCATTCTCTAATAACTCTCGCCCCGTTGAGTTCATCCAGCGCTGTTCAGGGATCTTTTCATTTCCGATTTCATCAATAGGGATGTCTTCATTGAAGGTCGACTGACCGGTACCTATAAAAGGAATGGCGCCAGCAAAGAGCTCGGGCCAATGGGTGGCAATACTAAATGTGCCTTGGCCGCCCATCGACAAGCCAGAAAGAAATACGCGGTCTGCATCAATGGGGTAATGGGTCATAAAGTCTTGCATGGCAGATAATACGTCGATTTCACCCTCTTCTTTGTAGAAACTGAGTTCGCCAGCGCCGAGGGGGGCGATGGTATAGGCGGGCACATTTACAGTGCCGCTTTCAAAGGCATTGAGCATATCTAAATGGTTTTGACTGGCACCGTGCAAGAACAGGAACAATGCCTGTGGCGTTGACGCTTCGCCCAGGCTTTCCGGTATCCAAACGCTATATGGTAAGTAGAGCCCGCGGTAGTGATTGAGCGTTGGAATTTCTAAGCCCTGTATGCCCTGCTTCCATTCCGTAATGCCCTCGCCGATAATTTTACTTATTGGCGAAGGGTAAATGCGTGCTTGCTGTCCGGTTCTAACTGGTGAGCGGCGATTGGGGAATTCTGAGAAATGAACATGTGCATTCGCCTCGCTGATGTCGCCGCTTGCTAGCAAGTCGGCCTGTTTGTTTTGTTGCCAGTTGGTGAAATCGTCCTCGTAGAAAGCCACGTCGAAAGGCGGGGCGCTCCATTGGCTGCCATTCCATAGACCAGAAACCGCATAGACTCTCCACTCCAAAGGCATTTGCTCACGCTTGAGGCCTAAAGCCGCCATGGGAATTTCGACCGACAAGGTATTTTCTAGGTTGCGTGCCGTTTCGCCTGTGTCATTATAATTTTCTGCGTAAAAATCCTGACTTTGGTTAGTCGTTAAATCTGTGAGTGTCGCGGTCGTGCCGCGAAGGGTAAGGACATAACGAACCCCTTTCGCTTTAACACCGGCAGCGAACGGCCAGTCGTTGTATATCTCGGGGCTACTGCCATCATCAATACCAATTGCCACTACTGCTACGGTGGGGTTTTGAACGGTATTTAATCTACTGCCAAACCATAAACTGTCGCTGTCGGGCTGGTGACCCAGACGTATTTCCACAATGTCGGCGGCATTACCGAAGTAGGGCTCCCCAGGTGGATAGCTGCTATCACCGCCTGGCAGGCCATTGGTATTTGCACCTTTGTCGTCGTAGACATAGTCCATCGCGATATAGACATTATCGACAACTTCGTCTGCGGCGGCGAGGCCAAAACCGGCGTCGCGCCATAGACGTTCAACGGTAAAAACGTCATCGTTGGGTTCCGTCGGCGTGGGGTTCGTTGAACCTGATGAGCCACCACCACAGGCGGAGGTCAGCAAGCTCAAGGTAAGCAAAACAGCGGCGTATGTTTTCATCTTTTACTCTTACAGTTTTTATTGTTTGTGCTCAGATCCTAAGCATTGAGCTTTATTGTTCTATGGCACAAAAGTTCAAAAATGCGCACATATTGAGTCGCGAGACCTAGTCGTACTATAGACCCATTGTGCGTAACGCTTGAGTAGTGCTAAACGGCACAGGCTTTCGGGGTGTTCCATATGTTAGGGTAGCGGGCAAATTTTATGAGGAAGCCATCATGAAAGCGCTCGATATCGCGACATCTGTTTTTGCCAGTTCCAGTCGTGCCTGGCGCGGCACCGCCGCCTTTGCATCGACCCCGAGCAAGCCGGAAAAATTACTTGAGCTCTACGAGTATGAGGGTTGTCCGTTCTGTCGGCTCGTTCGAGAAGTACTGTGTGAGCTGGACCTGGATGCGATGATCTACCCCTGTCCGAAAGGCGGCATGCGTTTTCGTGGCACGGCAATCGATTTGAGCGGTGCCAGCCAGTTCCCGCTGCTGGTCGACCCTAACAATGATGTGGTGCTACTGGAGTCTGCAGAGATCATCGACTACCTCTATCACCAGTATGGTGGTGGTCGCCGTCGCGCCTCGCGGGGAGTATTGCGTCAGGTGGATATGTTGTCGTCGCTGGCGGCAACGGCATTGCGATCGTCGCCAAAACCACGCGGTATGTATGCGGCGGAGTCCACAGCGCCCGCTGAGCCGCTGGAGTTGTATAGCTTTGAGTCCAGCCCCTACGCGCGTTTGGTTAGAGAGCGTTTAAGCGAGTTGGAGATTCCTTACCGCCTGCGTAATTTCGCCAAGTCTCGTTGGCAGGAAATGGGGCCGCCAATTGTGCGTGAAAAATTCTTCCCTGATGCGCCAATAACCAGCGATAACCGGCTGCGTTTGCGGGAGCTAACCGGCCGCAGTCAGGTGCCGTACTTGGTCGACCCCAACACGGGGGTAGCCATGTTTGAGTCGGCAGACATTATCGACTATCTGAATGAAACCTACGCCGAATAACGGCTGGTTAGAAGGCCGCCTGGTATATACCCAGAATATCTTGTAGTGACAGTGTTCTGGGGTTATTTCGCAGTAAGCGCTCAACGCCGAGCGCCTCCTCTGCGAGGCTGGGCAGGTCTTGTTCCGGAATATTGAGTGCTCGCAAATTGGCGGGAATGTTTACATCCCTGCACAGGGCGTGCAAACGCTCGATGACTCGGTTTGCTGCGCTGTGGTGATCTAGCTCTGGGCTTTCTCCAAACGCGATGGCAATGTCACTAAAGCGTTCTATGCACGCCATTTTGTTTACCTGCATGACATGGGGGAGCAAGAGGGCGTTACTCACACCATGAGAGATGTGGTAGCGGCCACCGAGTGGGTACGCCAAGGCATGCACCGCCCCCACACCAGCGTTACCAAAAGCCAATCCAGCCAGTAAGCTGCCAGTGGCCATGTCTTCTCGCGCTGACAATTTATCGGGCTTGGCATACGCCTTTGGCAGTGCATTGATGATTAGCGTCATCGCCTTAGTGGCCAGAGCGTCAGTAATCGGGCTGGCAAAGTTAGAGAGGTAGGCCTCAATAGCGTGAACTAAAGCGTCTACGCCGCTAGCGGCTGTAACGGAAGGCGGGCAAGTGAGGGTCATTTCGGGACTGACAATAGCGAGGTCTGGCAGTAAATAATCGCTAACAATGCCTTTTTTAAGTTGTGCTTTAGGGTCTGACAATATCGCAATATTCGTGACCTCTGATCCAGTCCCTGCTGTCGTGGGGATCGCGATAAGTGGCACATTGCGCTGCTTTACCATTCCTTCGCCAAAGAGAGATTCCAGCGGCCCCTCATGGCTAGCCATCACCGCAGTGCATTTTGCGATATCGATTGCGCTACCGCCGCCGACCGCGATAATGCCGTCAAAGTTGTGATTACCAAAATAGTTTGCGCAGGCTTTTACAACATCGACTTCTGGCTCTGCGGGTACCTCGTCGAAGATGCCCATGTCGCTAGTGCCCACGGCTTCGGTGATGTATGCAAGACTCCCTGAGCGGCGAACACCCTTATCAGTTACAAGCAGCGGATGCTGGATATTTTGCGATTGTAAGTAGTCCCTGAGCTGATCTATCGCGCCAGAGCCGGTGAGTAGCTGTTGCGCGGATCGAAATTTGGCGACGGGCATGGGGCTGTCCTATTTGTTAAATCAAAGCGAGGCACTATTGGGTTGCTCGACTACCCAATATAGCATTGTCGTCATGGATTTTTTGTAGAGGTCTTGCGCTGACGGAAGCCGCTGGCATATAGTGTTGGCGTTGCTAACGAATGTAGTATGTAAATTATGTATCAGTGGTGTTTCGCCAAATTTCTCGCTGCCATGCGCCGTATTGTGCGTGTGGCGCGATGGTGTGCGGCGGAGAATTGATACAAGGTTAGAAAATACCCAATTCCAAAAGGCCGCAGACATTTCATCTGCGGCCTTTTTCGTTGGGGGCCTCGGGGACATGTCTCGGCAAATACGTGAGTAAAGCGCCATGCTTGTACGGTTTGTCTATCTACTGGTTATTCTTATCTGGGCGACGACGCCACTGTCGATAAAACTCGGTGGCGATTCGTTGGCCCCCATCGCGGCGTTGAGCCTGCGTATTCTTATTGCGTTTTTTGTCGGCAGTGCGCTGTGCACACTGTTTGGTGTGGCGGGTTTAAATATTCGCCGCCACTGGAAGCTTTACTTCGCCGCATCCATCAGCTTGTTTCCCAATATGGCGTTGGTGTACTTGGCTGCGCAATATATTCCCTCGGGACTGATCGCACTGATGTTTGGCTTGTCGCCGTTTTTTACAGCGGCGCTGGCGTGGCCGATGTTGGGGGAGCGCATGCTGGTGCCGCGCAAGCTGTTTGCCATTGCACTGGCAGCGCTGGGCTTGCTGTGTATTCTGGCCGACGATGTGGTAATCACCGGCGACAGCTACACCGGTATCGCGCTAATGCTGCTGTCTAATTTACTGTTCTCGGGCAGCGCGGTGTGGGTGAAAAAACTCAACGCTACCATCGTTGTGTCGCCGGTGGAGCAGGCGCTGGGTGCAATGGCCTTCGCGTTGCCGGGTATGTTGTTGAGCTGGTGGCTGTGGGTTGGCTTTGAGCCACTGGTGTTCAGTGCTGTATCGCTGGCATCCCTGCTGTACCTTGCTCTGTTTGCGTCGCTGGTCGGCTTTGTTGCCTATTACTACATTCTGAAAGTCATGCCAGTGGAAACCGTGTCGTTGATCCCGCTGGTGTCGCCGGTGCTGGCGCTGGCCATTGGCAGTGTGGTTGTCGACGAGCCGATCACGCCAGCGATGCTACTGGGCGCGGGCATGATTATTACCGCCTTGGCCGTTCACCAGGGTTTGTGGCGTGAGCGCTCGCCGATGAACACGGTCATGGACACGCGGTCATAGCAGAAAGCCGGAGTACGAGAGATGTAACAAGCTATGTACTCTTGCATCTATTGTGGCAAGGTAGGCTCACCGCGAGGTGCTGCGGTGAGCCATTACTACAACAACGTGGAGAATGTGTGTATGTCGGAATCCAAGCCCTATGTCCCCCCCAAAGTCTGGACATGGAACAGTGAAAGTGGCGGTAAGTTTGCCAATATTAACCGGCCGATCTCCGGTGCGACGCACGAAAAAGCCCTGCCCAGCGGCGACCACGATTTGCAGCTTTACTCGCTGGCAACCCCCAATGGCGTGAAAGTGACGGTGATGCTCGAAGAGCTACTTGAGCTGGGTATCAGTAAGGCTGAATACAACGCCTATCTGGTGAATATTATGGAGGGCGACCAGTTCTCCAGTGGCTTTGTCGACATCAACCCCAACTCAAAAATACCGGCCTTATTGGACCGCGGCACAACGCCGCCAACGCGGGTGTTTGAATCCGGCGCGATCCTGCTTTACCTCGCTGAAAAGTTTGACGCTTTTTACCCGAAAGATGTGGCGACGCGCGCCGAGTGTCAGTCCTGGTTGATGTGGCAAATGGGCAGTGCGCCTTTCCTGGGTGGTGGCTTTGGTCACTTCTACGCCTATGCCCCAGAGAAACTGGAATACCCCATTGAACGCTACACCATGGAGGTGAAGCGCCAGTTGGATGTGCTGGATAAGCGTCTGGCTGAGAATACCTACCTGTGCGGCGATGAGTACACGATTGCTGATATTGCCACCTTCCCGTGGTACGGCGCTTTGGTGCTGGGCCATCTTTACGATGCGGCAGAATTTCTCGATGTCACCTCATATACCCATGTTGTACGTTGGGCAGAACAGATTTCTGAGCGCCCGGCGGTGCAGCGCGGTCGCCGCGTAAACCGCGTGTGGGGGCCGGAGGAGGAGCAAATGGCAGAACGTCACAGCGCCGTGGATTTTGACTAGCGCTTATCGCTCCCCGACAACTGCCTTTGAATGAAGGCATCTACCGCGCTTGTGTAGGCGTTTGCCTGGCCCAGGCGCGCATTGATTCCCGTGTGCGTATATGGCTGAGGGCTGACCTCGGCGTGGCTGCCGGCCGCCTCTGCTGCGGTAGCGAAGCGCTGTGCGGCGGGGCAGGCATTGTCGCGACGCTGGGAGCAGATCAGCAAAAAGTCGCTGGCGTTAGGCTGTAATTGGCGAAGCGGTGACAGGCGCTGCCAATGCTTGGGCCCATCGCCAAAAGCGGCGTCGTAGAGTTTGGCATGCGGTGCGCCCATTAGCGTTTCCAGGTCGACGGCGGCACTGTCGAGGACGATGGTCGCTCGCCACGGCGTGGCGCCAGCGGCATAGGCAATATCGGGGCGCGCGGCGAGTAAAGCGGCAAGATGACCGCCGGCAGAATGCCCCATCAATATCAGGCGTTCGGCGTCGCCGCCCAATTGACCAACGGTGGTTTGCAAGTGAGCGAGGGCGCGGGCGATATCGTCGCGCTGAACGCTTGGGTCGGCATCCGGCAAAAGCCGGTAATTGATCGACGCAAAAATAAAGCCCTTTGATGACCAGTGAGCCAGCTTGTGCTTAACCACGGCGCGGTGACGTTTGTCGCCGAAACGCCACGCGCCGCCGTGCACCATTGCGATCACTGGTGCGCCCTGAGTCACACTGGGCAAATAGATATCCATGCGCTGACGAGAGTGGTCGCCGTAGGGTAGGTCTGGCAGCCAATACAAACCATCGCGGTAGGCATGCGGGCTTGGTGTTGGCGGTTCAGCAAGCGCGCTGAGTGCGGCCATCAGGGCGATCATGAAAGCGGCAAGGCCGCGCGATACATAGCGCATAGCAACTCCCTTGCTTACGTTTTGGCTGCGTTAGCTTCCTATGATCATCCTTGAATACCTGCCGAGCAAGCGTTTTAACATTGCGCTGGCGCCCAGGGTCAATGCCGCACTGCCCACCATGACCAAGAGCCCCCCGGCGAACATCCAGCCGCTGTGCAGATGCGCTCGCAGTGGCTCGACGAGCAGTTGTGCCAGTAAAAAGATAAACACTAAGTGCAAAAAGTAAATCGCGAACGCGTAGTCGCCCAGCGTGTGCAACAGCTTTGGTAGTCCACCCTCCAGGCAAAGGAAGGTATGCAGAATCAGCGCGGTGATCGCCAGCTTTTGTATATAGAACAGGCTTTCGGTGTACGACAGCCAGCCACTGCTTTTATAGCCGTTGGCATAAAGAACGAATAGTGCCGCCGAGCTTGCCAATACCAGTAAGAATAGATTGAGAGTGTTGCGGGTGATAGCAGCCTGAACGGCCTCATAGTGTTGGCCCATCAACATACCGCAGAGGTAGGCACCGCTAAAATAGACAATCGTCTGCACACTGACTGAATTCGCCATGCCCGTGCGCGAGATAAACAAAGGCAGAATAACCAACGCTACGGCCAGCCAGCGACGTTGTGGGTGTTGGATAAGTGCGTCCAATACCGGCGTGATCACAAACAGCACGGCAAGCACCGGGATATACCAAAACTGGGGCAGTGTTTGTCCGAGTAGCAAGCCGCGTAGCAGGGCGGTGGCGTAGTCGGTGGGCAAGCCGTTGTCGGCAGCGTAGCCAACATACCAATCCCACAGCGCCGTTAAAAAAAACACGCTCAAAACGGCATACGGCAGGATGACGTTCTTAAGCTTGGCGCGGTAAAAACTTGCCCAGGGCCGGCCGCGCAACACTTTGGTGAACAGCAGGCCCGATATCACCGCAAAATACAGCGTGGCATCGTGGAAAACGGTCTGGATCAATGAATACAGTGGCCGCATGCTGTCGGCCATTTCGTAGCCCCCAACCCGGAACATTAGCGATGTCCAGGCGTGGGCGCCGATCACATTCAAAATGGCGAAACCGCGAAAAGCGTGCAGATGAGCGATATGGTGCTGAGATGTTGTTTGAGAAGTCACCGGGCCAGCCTGGAAAATAGAGGCGGCAATACTAAGAGTTGCCTCGCGCTGTGTAAGTGACCGAGTAGACAATTTAGTGCAGTAGTGGTGGGCGCTTGTCGTCGCGCTGGGCAAGTTGTGCGTTAGCACACGTTGTCAATGGTGATCCAAAGGGGCGGATTTCGCATAAGAGTAGTTGCTTTTCATGATCCTGCTTCTTGCCCCTCCCCCAGGGGCTTTTTTTTGGTTCTTCGTAAATTCAGGTGGGTAGGTTGCAAAAACAGGCGGGTTATCGGTTGATAGTAATCGACCAAAACCACCAGCAACCGACTTCCCGCCTGTGTTTACTGATTCTGCGCTATCTCAGCATTTATTTGAAGGTTTTCAAGCCGACACACACAAGATAGAGGGGGGCTGGCTACACCTTCACCTGTCCCGCGATCGCGGGGTTCATCCTCGTTGCTCAAACTGTGGCAGAGCCTGCCGACAGGTTCATGACCACCGCCACCGGCGTGTTCGCGACCGGGACTTCTTTGGTTATCAAGTCATGCTGCACATTGAGATCGGGCGCGTTCGCTGTGATACCTGCGGTGTTCGTGTTCAGCGGATTGCCTGGCTTTCTCCTTGTAAGCGTCTGACACGCCGACTACAGAGCCATGTAGAGGGGCTGTGCCGTCTTTTGCCTATCAAGCATGTTGCCTCGTTGCTGGCGCTGAATTGGCACACTGTTAAAGCCATCGACAAGCAGCGATTAGAGCGAGAGCTCGGTGATCCCGACTGGTCATCTGTAACGCGCTTGATGATGGATGAGTTTGCCCTCTTTAAGGGGCACCGCTACGCCACTGTGGTCGCAGATGCGGATACACAGGAAGTACTCTGGGTCGGTGAAGGCCGTAGCCGAGAGTCCATTCGCCCATTCTTTAAACAAATGGGCCGTCTGCCCAGCATATCCAGGCAGTCGCCATGGATATGAATACCGCCTTCGACCTCGAGGTTCAGCAGCATTGCCCCCAAGCCAGGGTTGTTTATGACCTGTTTCATGTCATCGCCAAATATGGCCGAGAGGTGATTGATCGAGTCAGGGTAGATCAGGCCAATCAACTCAAGGGGAACATGACAGCCCGAAAATGGATCAAGCGCAGCCGCTGGGTATTACTGAAAAATCGAGAGAACATGACGGGTGACCAGCAGAGTTATCTCGAGGAGCTATTGGCCGCCAACCAATCCCTCATGACCGTATACCTCCTCAAGGAGCAGCTCAAAGAGGTCTGGTACTGCCGGTCTCAATTAGTGGCTCTGCGGCAATGGAAGCTCTGGTGGAAGCAGGTACAAGATAGCGCTATCAAGCCCTTGCAAGACTTTGCGAGAAAGCTAAAGCCTTACCTTCCCGGTATTCTTGCCTCAGCCATCCACCCACTCAGTACCAGCAAGCTGGAGGGAATGAACAACAAGATAAAGGTGATCAAGCGAATGGCATACGGGTATCGGGATAACGACTATTTCTTCATGAAGATCAGGGCGGCGTTCCACCCTGATTTACGATGAACCTTTTTTTTTGGGTTAAATATCAATGCCTCGCCGCCGCCCCGCCCAACAACCGTGTCAGCTTTGCGAAAGGCAGGTAGCGCTGACCTTTCATCATTTGATCCCTCGAAAACTCCATCGTCGGCCACGCTTTTACAAGCGCTTTAACCGCAATGAATTAAACGCAGGGGTATGGCTGTGTCGCCCATGCCACAGCGGTATCCACCAGCTTTATGATGAGCTGACTCTCGGGCAGCAGTTTTCGAGCTTAGAGGCCTTACGCGACGATGAAGCGATAGCAAGGCATGTGAGGTGGGTGGCCAAGCAGCGTGTCGGTTCGTGACACGCTGCTAGAAGAAACGCCTTAGAAGCGGTAGCGCAGTGCCGCTCCGACCGTTTGAAAATCGAAGTCGTCGTCGCTGCCCTGTGCGTTGGTGCCCCCGGAGGCGGCATTGCCAAAGGCGTTGAAGGCGCCGTTATTCTGCCCCAGCAAGTCCTGCTCGCCACTGAAGTTGGTGGAGAAGTCAGCATCGCCGAGGTCGACATATTGATATTCGAAGGTGAGCGACAGCGGCCCGTTAAGCTTCACTTCAACGCCAATACCAACGTGGTAACCAATGTTGCGGTCATCCTTGCCGTTGTCACCACGAAAAGCGCCGGAGTTACCCTGCCAGCTGTAATCGACGTCGCCATAGGACGCGCCGAAGCTGAAGAAGGGCAGAATAGGCAGCTCGCTCGCATAGCCGATGTTGAACGAGGCATGGGTGAGTAGGTCGATTTCCCGGCGCTCGACATACGTGGCGGGCGTGGCCGAGAAGGCGCTTTGATCCTGCGATAAATCAGCTGAGGAAAGGCTGAATTCGGCGCCATAGACCCAGCGATCTTGCTGGAATTTATAGCCGATCGCGGCGCCCAGTAAGCTGCCCGCGTTAAATTCTCCGTTGAAGTTCTCGCCAAAGGCGCTGTCTATTGCGGCGCGGTTGTCGCTGCCATCTGCTCGGCGAAATTCCAACTCACCATTGTCACCTGGATTAAAACCCGCGCCTGCGCGTAGGTCGGTGTAGAGTCCCTGCCAGTTTTCAACGGCAAGTACAGATCCGCTCGCCGCCATCATCGATAGCAGCGCAAACGTGGTTCTTTTCATAAATCCCCCAAACTATCTTGTTATTTACAGCACAAAATACTGTTACGTATGTCGTAGTGGGGCGGATTTGGGGCTGTTTTCCGTGTTTTTTCTGCAAGTACTCGGGGGGTAATTTTCGCCGCTTACCGTGCCTTGGGAGGCAGTGTTGGCTGGCAAAGGCGGCATGCCTGGTCCGCGTTGCCGCCACCGGATTCAACATAGCGCACGCGGTGGGTGGCGTTGCCGCGGTTACTGGAAAATTGGAAACGCCGCTCACGGGGGCGTTGCCCGGTGTCTTCGCTGCATGTAGGGGCCGGTGTGTGGGGTTTCATCGCGGCTATCGCTCCGTTGGTGTGAGATGCAGTTTATCAGTCTGAAACAGGGCGGTGCAGCCCAGGCGCATGGGGGCAAAGCTGTCGTCGTTGCGGGGTAGATTCGTCGTGGATACACATTGCGGGCAATTTTATGCGCCACGTATAGTGCGCTGGCATCGTTAACAATAGCTAAAAAAGGATGAGTCATGTCACCGGAATCCTGCAACGGCTGGCGTATTGCCCGCTATCTCGACAACACCCTGGCTGGCGACGAGCTGCGCTGGGTGAGCGAGCCGTTACCCGAATTGGGGGAGGGGCAGCTTCTGCTGGAAACCTGCCTATTGTCGCTCGATGCATCCAATTTACTGTGGCTTAGCGAGAAGCGCGACTACCTGCCGCAGTTGCAGCTGGGCGAATTGATGCGCGGTAATGTGATCGCAAAAGTGGTCGCGTCGCGCCACCCCGACTTCGCGCTTGGTGATTATGTGATGAGTCTGCAGTCGTGGGCCGATTACAAGGTGGTAAGCGGTGATGAGCTGCTTAACGACGGCTTTACGCTGAGGTTTTCTCCCCACACTGATATTCCACTGGATGCCTACATGGGAACGCTGGGGCTCACTGCCTGGTCTGCGCATATTGGCTTGATGACGGTCGGCCGTTTGCAAGCGGGGCAGCGGGTGCTGATTAGCGGGGCGGCGGGTGCTACTGGGTTAATGGCTGCGCAATTGGCCAAGGCTGCCGGAGCTCAGGTGTTTGGTATCGCCGGTGGCAGCCGTAAATGTGAATTCCTCACCGAGCAGCTGGGCTTGGACGGCGCCGTTGATTATCGGGCAAGTCGCGATTTGACCGCCGACATTCGCGAAATGATCCCCGACGGCGTGGAGCTGTTTTTCGACAATGTCGGTGGCGAAATCCTTGATGCCGTGCTGCCCACAATGACTATCGGCGGCTGTATTGTTGCCTCGGGCAGTGTGTCGCAATACGGCAAGCAGGACAGCTACGGCGTGAAGAATTTACCGCTGGTGACGCTGCACCGCTTGCGCATGGAAGGCTTTTTAATTCTGGATCACATGGCTGAGGTGCCTGCTATATTGCAGCAGCTTGAGCAGTGGTTTCTGGCTGGAAAACTGGTAAACCAAAATCAGCTTTTCCACGGTTTGGAAAATGCGCCCAAAGCTCTAGCGACGCTGGCAGAGGGCGGAAATACCGGCAAGCTGGCAGTCTATGTAGGTAAGTATTCACATACCCCTTAATTATTGGTAGATGGGGATATTAATACGAGCGTATTTCTCAATGCTCTGAGTTTGGTCAAATTACGTACAGCAGGCATTCACTGGCAAAGGAGTGTGACATGTTACGTATGGCCATCCTCGGACTTTCAATGACGATTCTTTCAGCTTGCACCACGGCGCGTGACGCGCTCCCGGCACCGTCTTCGCTCGATCTTCAGCGCTTTATGGGAGACTGGTATGTGATCGGTTTTATTCCGCTGTTCCCCGAGCGCGATGCTCACAACGGGATAGAGAGCTACCAGCTTAAGGACGACGGCGGTATCGCCGTGGCTTACCATTTTCGCGATGGCAGTTTCAATGCCCCGCTCAAAACGTATCGCCCCTCGGCAACGGTTGTGGAGGGAACAGCGAACACCCAGTGGAAGATGCAGTTCCTTTGGCCGTTCAAGGCAGACTATCGGGTGGCCTATATCTCTGAGGATTACTCAGAAACCATTATCGGGCGAGAGAAGCGCGACTACGTGTGGCTGATGGCGCGTTCACCGCAGTTGTCGGAGACACGTTATCAGGAGCTTCTGGTGCGCATCGCCGAGATGGGCTACGACCTCAGCGAATTTAAGCGTCAGCCGCAACGCTGGCCAGAGGCGCAGCCGCGGCCGTCTGCTTTTCCGAAATAGTGCCGCACTCCACCCGCTATTGCGGAGAGGGCTGACTGGGGACGGGGTGACAGTGGTAGGGCTGAATGGCAACCGGCAGGGCGCTCATACGGGGAATGCCTGAGAAGCGGTCGTAGTCATCATCCGTGCTGATCAATGCCGAGGTGTTGCTGCCCTCACGGAACAAAATATCCTTCTGTTCAGGGGCAGTCGCGTTTTCAGAAAACGCCCCGTCACCGTAGGCATGGGCCATCGATAGTACGCCGGGTTTCAGTGTTTTATCGGCGTTGGCAATGCCAACAATCGCCCCATGCGCCGAGCGAATCTCAATGTAATCGCCATCATTGAGGCCGAGTGCTGCGAGATCATCCGGGTGCAAGTAGGCTGGATTGTACGGGCGTTTGGTTTTCACCAAGCGTGGCAGATCCCGCAGCGATGAGTTGTAGGCGTTTTTCATTCGGCGCGACACCAATGTAAACGGAAAGCGGTCATCGCGCGGCCTGGCCGCCACTGCGGCGTCAAGTTCGTCCATCATATCGGGGTTACCAATATCCAGCCGGGCTGTGCAGTCGGGGCGCTTGGCGGCGGCGACAATCTTCTCGGGGAACAGCGCGCCGTTCGGGTGCTTTTTCACTTCATCCAAGGGAATGCGAGAGCGGTTGCACAACAGCTCCAGCATGTCGTCGCTGGTAGGTTTGTTGTCCATATCCAGCATCACAAAGTCGCGCTCCTCACGCACCGTCGCCGTGCGCGATTGCATTGGGAAGCTGAATAGCCCAATGCCTAAACGCTGGGCCAGGCCGTAATAAAACTCCCACTCCTCGATTAAGTCGGAGCCCTCGGGCGTGTCCATCAACGCCGGGGCATACATGCCGAAGGGCTCACACAGCCCCCAGTGGTAGGAGAAGTTTTCCAGGTGCTCGACGGCGAGCGAAATGGTTGGCACTTCGTAGCTGACTTTCGGAGCAATAATGTAGTCGGCCAGTTTGGCGGTGGCCGACATTTTGATATCCACGTGAACCAGCAGCTCGAGCTTTTTCATCGCCGCCACGGTTTTCTGCTGGTCGGGCCAGGCCGCCACGGGGTTGCCGCTGTTGACGATAAGCGCCTTCACCTGGCCTTCGCCTTCCAGCAAAATCTCGTCTGCTAATGCCGCGGTGGGCATGCCTGCCGCGCTCTGCGAAAGGCCGCGCACGCGCAATGCTTCGCCAACATTGTGATAGGGGGCGGGGTCGGCCGCTTCGGCGATGGGCGTTGCCCGCGGCAGCAGTACACCGGGGTTGGCGACGGGCTCGCCCTCGCGCACGAAGCGGCCGCACAGGGTGTTCAGGCACAGCAGTAAATATTCGGTCAGCGAGCTGTGGCCGGACATATTGGCGCCGGTTAGGCCCGTGGCGACGCCGCGCTTAGCCATAGCAAATACCCGCGCAGCCTCAACAATTTGCTCAGCGGGAACGTCGGCGCGGGCAGCCGCATGCTCTGGGGTGTAGGGGGCAACGGCATTTTTCAGCTCGGTAAAACCTTTTACGTTTTCGGTAATAAAGGCGTCGTCGTATAACTGCTCTTTGATGATGACATGCAGCATTGCCGCCAGCACCGCGACATCTTCGCCGGGCGTTGGGCGCAGGTGAATTTGTGCGCGCGCGGCGGTTTCGGTTTTGCGCGGGTCGATCACGATGAGTTTCATACCATCTTTGATCTTGTCGGTGAGGCGTCGCGCGGGGTTTTGGCTGGGCACGCCGCCGGCAATCGTCACCATGGGGTTGCCGCCAAGCATCAGCCAAACATCGGAGTCGGCAAAGGCCTGGGGGCCGGCTTTCCAGTGACCGAGCATGGCGTTGGCGATATCTTTGCCCGGTTGGTCGATGGTGGCGCTGGCAAATATCATCGGTGATCCCAGCGAGGCCACCAGTGAGCCAAGCAACGTACCGGCGGCGGGGTAGGGGCCGGAGTAAGTGCCGAAATAAGCGGCCAGTGCGCGAGGCCCGTGTTGGTCGACGATGACCCGCAATTTTTCGGCAATTTCGTCCATCGCCTGCTCAATCGCGATGGGCTCAAAGCGGCCATCAGGCATGCGTTTCAGCGAGTGCAGCAAGCGGTCGGGGTGGCGAATATGCTCCACCGAGGCCTGGCCGCGACTGCAGCAAAATCCGTGATAGGTGGGGCTGGCCTTGTTGCCAGTCACCTTAACCGGGAGGCCATCTTCCATTTCCACAATGACCGGACAGGCGGCGTGGCACATTCGGCAAATTGAGGCATGTTGGCTGCGCGAGGACATCGTCGACTCCCAAAAAGGCTAGAGGTGTGGAGCGTGGCTGGACTATAGAAATGCACATGGTATAAATCAAATTATTAAATTTTATAAAAGATATAAAAATGAACGATATCTTGAAGGCCGACTTGAATGCCCTGAAGGTGCTGGATGTGCTTCTGGATGAGTGCAGTGTTTCTCAGGCGGCAAAGCGGTTGCATGTCACCCAGCCGAGTGTCAGCTACACATTGCAAAAACTGCGCGATTTGTTCGACGACCCCTTGTTTGTGCGCAACCCCCGGGGGTTAACGCCAACCTCCCGTGCTGAATCACTGCGGCCTGCCATCAAACAGTTGCTCAGCGATGCTCAGCAGTTGATCGCGCCGCCGCTATTTGTCCCCGAGGAGGCTGAATTCACACTGTCGGTCTCCGCGAATGACTACCTGCAAATCGCCCTGTTAGTGCCGCTGGTTCAGCGAATTCGTGCCCTCGCGCCAAAGGTGAAAGTTGCCCTGTTCGATCTGGACAGCAAGGCGGCTGCCGAGCGCGTTCGTGGCGGCGACCTGGATCTGATGTTGAGTTTTCCGCAGGCCCTGCCTGCCGACTTTTCCAGCGAAGAGCTTTTTACCGACCCTTATATCGCGGCGGCAAGGCAGGGGCACCCGCTGGCAGACCAGCAAGCCTCCGCAGAGTCGTTTTTACGCTACGACCATGTCATTGTTTCGCCCACGGGGTTTGCTTTTGAGGGAGGCCTGTTCCGCGACCTGCATCACTCGCCGTTACTCGACAAAGTGGCGGTTACGCTGCCCAATTTTGCGGTGTTGCCGAGTTTGCTGGCGGGCAGCGATCTCATCGCGATGATCCCGCGCCGGCTGTTATCGGTAATGTCTGGCCCGCTGAGTGAGGTAAAGATTGCGGCGACGATGCCGTCGATCACCGTCGCCGCAGCGTGGCATCCGCGCCTGGACCATGATCTCGCCCACCGCTGGGTGCGCAAGCTGTTGCGTGCAGAGGCGCTGCTGGCCTGAGGGTCAGCCCGGAATGTTATCTCGCTGTCATATAACTATGCTAAAACCTATAGGGCTGTCATCTCGGTGTCACACGGCTGCCATTTTTTAGCGCTGGGCGCTGCGGTCAAGTAATAGAAAATATTAGTTAGAAAACTAGAGGGGAAGGTTGGATGAATCCATTACTTAAAGAAGCGGAGCGCAAGGGCTGGTCGCGGCGACTATTTCTGCGCAACCTGTTGTTCTCGGCAGGCAGTGTTGCCACGGCAAGCTGGTTGACCGCCTGTGGTGGCAGTTCGTCCAGTTCCAGCAGCAATGGTAGTGCGACGTTCTCCAGTAAATTTCGCAACATAGGCCCTCTGCAAGAGCCCAATGACGACGGCATTCGCCTGCCCCTGGGGTTCACCTCCCGTCAGTTGGCGGTATTTGGCGAGCCGCCAGTACCCAGTGTTGACCCGCTGTTCTTCTGGCATTCAGACCCCGATGGCGGCGGCACATTCAGAACCGACGACGGTGGCTGGATCTACGTTAGTAACTCCGAAGCGCGCGACCTGACAACGATTCGCGACCAGGACCCGACTGGGGAATTCCGACGCAATCTAGACCGCGATACCGCCGCGTTCTTGCCGCCATTTTTCGGCGGCGGGGTCAGTGCCTTGCGCTTTGATGCGGCGGGTAATCTTGTCGATGCCTACCCCTGCCAGCGCGGTACCACCACGAATTGCTCTGGCGGCGCCACCCCCTGGGGAACCTGGATTAACGGCGAGGAGATCTGGGACGGCAAGATGTTTGAATGCAGCCCGCTTCGCGACGGCGGCGAGGCTGTTGAGCTGCCGTGCTTCGGCCGCAAAGCCCACGAAATGGTGGCGGTTGATGCCGAGCGCCGAGCGATTTACCACACCGAAGATATCGACAGCGAGACCGACCGCTTCTATCGCACCGCCTGGACGAGCAGCAGCTGGCCGGTAGCCAATGAGCGCCCCGACATGGCTGCCGGGAAACTGCAGGTGCTGTATGTGCCTGCGGGCATTGATGCCGCGCGTGCCGGCCCCACGCCGATTGTATGGAACGATGCCATTGACGACGGCCGCGCTCAGCCTGCAACGGTGGGTGAGGTCGACGCCACGATCTTTGGTGGCAATGAAGGCGTTTGGTACCTCAATGGCTTTATCTTCTTCTCCACGAAGAGTGACGACAATATCTGGGCCATTGATATTGACGGCGAAACCATCGAGAGCATCTACGCCCCTCGGGATGACGTGGCAGGCTCCCCCTTCGACAATGCCGAAGAGCCGATGACAGGGGTGGACAATATTGCCATGACCCTGGACGGTGAAATGCTGGTGGTGGAAGACGGCGGTTTTATGCGCTGCATGGTGCTGTTGCCGGACCGAACCACCATTCCGCTGTTACAGCTTCCCGGCAACCCTAGCCTCACTGAGGTGACTGGCATTGCCATTGCCCCCACTGGGGACCGCTTATACGTATCCGGGCAGCGCAGCCGTCCTTTAGGCTTGTTGCCGCCGGAATTGGAACCCGGCTCGCCTATTCCAACCCGCGTGGCAGGCGTCACCTATGAAATTCAAATGCCGTTTAAAGTGAGAGTGGATCGTCCGCTGGCGAAGGCATTGAGCTAACGACAACTGCTCATATTCGATAGGCCGCATACGCGGCCTTTTTTATGATTAAAACTGGTTTATATCGGCCTATTTAGAGCTCAATTTGTACCGATTGGAAGGTGTCGAGAACGGGGCTTGCCACCTCTTTCATAAAGCGCTGGTGGCTGGGGTGATTAACATAGGTTTTTAAGTCAGCCTCGCAGAGAAACTCGGCCACTAACGCGTTGTCGGCATTGCCGCGATACAGTTTTGCATCGGGGCCAAAGTGGTAGGAGACCATCTCTGGAATATCTTCTGGAAGGCGGGCTAGCCCCTGGCTAACAGCGTCTATTTCAGTTTGCGTGGTTTCGGGCTTCCACGTGAGTAGTACGATGTGTTTAATCATTTTAATCCCGTAAACATAGTGGATGTGCGTGCCTGGGCGCCTGTGTGGCCGCTGCAGACCCATTCGCGATGGTGGTTAAGTAATATTGTTGGACTCCGACCATATGCGCAGATCGTCCAAAATTTTCAGCGCACTGCGGCCGAAGTCTGTCAGCGCATAATTGACGGCGATCGGGCGCTCGCTGATCACGGTACGCGTCACCATATTGCGCGCTTCAAGCTCTTTCAGGCGTTGATCTATCATCTTCTTACTTGCCCCGCCGAGCATTCGTACCAGGTCATTAAACCGTACTGGGCCGTCTTTTAGGTGGTAAATAATTGAGCCAGTCCATTTTCCACCAATCACCCTCATGCCGCGCTCAATCGAGCAGGGCTCCAGGCAGGCATCACTGGCGGTTCGGCGGCCTCGTTCGTCAACGTTCACCCGTGCTTTCATTGTGTGCTTTCCCCGTTCTTCGCCCAACTGTACCCGTTGGGCTGATTCAAAGGTAACTAAAAGGTAACTGGTTGTTTTTGGTAACCACTGCCGATATCGTCCTCTCATTGCTTGGCTTAATCAAGTCCTGACCTGACTGGAGGGTTTCATGAGTAATATTCTGATTATCAATGGGCATCAGCCCTATGACTTCGCAAAGGGCGAGTTAAACGCAGCCTTCGTTGCCGCCGCTGCAGCCTACTTTGGCGAGTGCGGCGACGCCGTGCGCCAGACGGTTGTTGCCGATGGCTACAATGTTGATGAGGAGGTGGCTAACCATCAGTGGGCAGATGTTGTGCTGATGCAATTCCCCGCGAACTGGATGGGGGTACCCTGGTCTTTCAAAAAGTACATGGACGAGGTGTATACCGCAGGCATGGATGGGCGACTGTGCGAAGGGGACGGCCGCAGCGCCGCTGAGCCCAAGCGCAACTATGGCACTGGGGGAGTGTTGGCGAACACACGCTACATGTTGTCGGTGACGTTCAATGCCCCAAAGGAGGCCTTTGACGATCCCGCTGAGCCATTTTTTAGCGGCATGAGTGTCGATGATTTACTCGCACCAGTTCATTTAAATATGAAGTTTTTTGCCGCGACGCCGCTGCCTACTTTCTCTGCGCACGATGTGATGAAGGCGCCTGATATCGACAGTGACTTTACGCGTTTTCAACGCCACCTCGCCACTCACCTTTAATGGTTTTACCTGGGAGATGCCATTATGACAACGCCTAAACTAGAAGCGGGTATGCCTTTTCCGAGCATACACGTTACCGCCGAAGATCAAACGACTCGCGATATTACTGCGCCACAGAATGGGTGTGACTGGATGATGATTGTCGTCTATCGCGGCAAGCATTGCCCTCTGTGTACGCGGTACTTGAACAGTCTGGAGGAGGTCAGAGAGACGCTCAGAAATAGTGGGGTAGATATTGCCGCGGTGTCCGCCGATAGCCCTGAGCAGCTGGCAGCGCACAAAGCCGAACTCAAGGTTAACTTCCCCCTGTACACTGGCTTGTCTGTCGAGCAAATGCAGGCCCTGGGCCTGTATATTTCTGACCCGCGATCAGCGCAGGAAACCGACCATCCCTTTGCGGAGCCCGGTATATTCGTTATCAATGCTGAGGGCCAGCTACATGTGGTGGATATCTCAAATAACCCCTTCGTTCGCCCAGAGATAAGCACCTTGGTTTCCGGTTTGCGCTGGATACGAGACCCGGACAACAACTATCCGGTAAGAGGTAAGCGAGCCTATCAATGATACGGTTGGGCAAACGGAACAAGCGGTGAGCGAGCGCGCTCACCTCACCTTGGCAGCAAGGACTGCGTTCTTATCGCAACCCTGTGTTATCGCTATTCTGGCGAGAGTCGATCATTGATTTGCTGGTTGAATACCGCCAGTGCCCCTTCAAACCGACCGAAGTTTAGTGCTTCGTTTGCGCCTGAGCGCAGCCCCTGTTGTATGCTCTCGCCAATTTCAAAATCCTCGCTGAGCGTTTTCACGGTTATCGCATGATTTTTCGCCCAGTGCGCTAGGTCTTTGTCCGTTTCGACGCGGTTTGCCGGCACCAGTGTACACAGCCGCATGCGCGTAGACGACGCGCTGAGTGGCTCAAAGTGCACCCATCCAATATGGTCAGGCTGCACCAGGAGCTGGGTGGTTGGGAACAAGGTGTAGACCACCTGAGCATGGTCGCGCAGCTGCCAGTCAGCTTCAGCTTGCGTGCGCAAGTCGGCCATTGAGCGCTTGGCAAGTATGGAGCGCAGGTGCGGCCCGCTGCTTTCGTAGCTCGATAAGTTGTCAAAGAAGTAAGGCGCGATGGTGTTTCGGTGGGCCACGCGGAAGTGATAGGCTTCTATGCCGCCCTCCACCAACAACTTCCAATTCACCTCACGGGTTTGCTCCTCTACATGAAGAAGCTGCAGTGACTCGCCGCCAAACCATGAAAAGTCCGGGGCGTAGTCCTGCAAAAAGGCGGGGATATCCGGCGCTTCTTCGCCGGCCGGATTTACCCACAGCCAACCACCAAACTCGCTGCAACCAAGTCGTTTTAAGCCGTGTTGGGCGCGGTCCAGATCGGGGAAGCCCAGCTTTTGATGGGGTACGCCAATGAGCTCGCCGCGGTTGTCCCAGGTCCAGGCGTGGTAGGGGCAGGTGAAGCGGTGTTTGCAGCCAGATTGTTCATCTACCAATCGCGTGCCCCGGTGGCGGCAAACATTTAAGAAAACATGCACGTGGCCATCGGCATCGCGGGTGATCAGCAGAGGTAAGCCGGCCAGTGTGCGGCGCAGAAAGGCGCCGGGTTCTTTCAACTCGCTGCTGTGCACCAGAGGCTGGGGTAGTTGCCGGAAAATGGCGGCCTGTTCCCGCTCGAAAATCGACGCCGAATAGTAGTGCTCAACAGGGTTATGGCTAACGCTGGCGTCAAGAAAGGCAGACTTTTCTTCATTGAGTTTCAGCAACTCGTTAATGCGATGGATTTCAGTTGTGTGTTTCACGCTGCGACCCCTTGCGATTTACGCGACTTACCATGTGGTAAGTGAAACCATGCTTACCACATGGTAAGCTGTCAAGCGGCAATAAAGTGTGGCAAACAGCCCGTTTGAAAAAAACAGTAGGAGCGCATGGTGACGAGTGAGGCAGCGGATACGCGACAGCAATTTTTGTCGGTGGCAACACGTCTGTTTGCCGAGCGCGGTTTCTATGGCACCAGCATTGCGGCCATTGCCGACGAGTTGCCCTATACCAAGCAGGCCCTGCTTCACCACTTTGGCAGCAAGGAAAAGCTATATGGCGAAGTGCTTAAAGGAATTTCTGACCAGTTGATGGCAGAACTAGAGGCAGCGCGCGATGCCACAAGCGGCGAGGGTAGCAGTGCCTTGGAAGACACGCTGATACGCTTTTACCGCCTGCTGGAAGGGCAGACCCACAAAACGCAGCTGCTAATGCGCGAACTCCTGGACAACAAACACCGCGCAACCTCTGCCAATGTCTGGTACTTGCGGCCATTTTTGGAGTCGCTTATCGCGTTGGCCAAGCAGGCCTCGCCGTCCACCTTTTCGTCCGATGCTCAGGCCTTAATTACCGTGTATCAGCTGCTCGGGGCGATGAATTACTTTTTGGTTTCCGAGCCGACATTGAGCCAGATGTTTGGTGAGGAAATGTATCGCGAACTGCGCAGCGGCTACGAGGAAAAACTCAGAGTATTGATCTCGCAAGCCATTGGCTGACCCACACAAATTTCGCGCGATTAAATATCGCCTGGCGTCTGCTACCCGGTACTTAGTGCCCGCGCCTTTGTCTTGACCGAGTTAATTAAGTCGGTATGATCGCTCCCTGTTCCAGGTGCCCAATTGTTGTTTTACTTGGGTTAAACGGGAAACAGGTGCGCATACTGTGCTGATTCTGGCCATGCATGCTAGCCCTGTGCTGCCCCCGCAACGGTAATCAGAAGTAGTTTGGCACGGCCACTGTCTCACGACGGGAAGGCGTCAAACATTTGGAGAGATCCACTTCTGTAAGCCCGGAGACCGGCCTGAACACAGTGCGTAGTTGCGGTGGGCGACGTAGCAGGGTCAGTTTTCCCTTCTAAATTCCTCCCTTTTCGACAACCGCGTTTTATCAATCACATGCGGGTGGGCATGCGAGCGCAATAGCTGGTTATGCCAGTTGTCGAGATGTCCATTTGCACGCGGTATCACAGCCTTACTTTGGCTGCCGTACAGGAAGGGACTTCGGGTGAATCAGCATTTTAATAAGTGGCACCGGACTAAGGCGTTACTGGTATTCCTTCTCGCACTGACAGCGAGTGTGTTGTGCTCGGCGGCGCAGGCGAGCCTGGTGATCGTCTCCGACCGCTCTTCCTCGGTGCTGGTGGCGGGCGCTCACCGCTATCTTGATAAGAAGCCGCAGGCGGATATAGCGATTCGCACCGTTAGCCAAGTAGAGCGCCTGAACGACGCAGATTTACAACAGCTGCTGCTGAGTCATCATTCCTTACTTCTCGCCGGGGTGTTCGGCGAATCCGTCGAACGCCTGCTGGCAATGGCGTATCCGCGCGGTCAACGCCGCTTTGTATTGCACAGTGACAACCGGCTTATGGCGCTGCAGCGCGATGCCAATGGGCAGCCGTTTTCCAGCGCCGTTAGTCAGCAGTTTGTGGGCAGCGAGGGCCTGGCGCTGGATGCTGAGTCACTGGCGGCCAGTCAGCAAAAATTTCCTGAGTACAGCGCGTGGTTGCAGGCGCGGGCGTATTGGATTCACCGCTCGGCGGTGAATGCCGAGTCGTTGATTGCGCTGCTGAATGATGGGGATGCCGCACCACTGCGCGAACAGGCGCCGCTGCGTTTGGCCTTACACGGTAAACAAGGGGAGCGTTGGCTGACGAGTGACGAGCTGGATAAATCACTGTCTGCCGATAAACCCATTGTTTGGGTGCTCGACCACAACACCGGCGACCTCAACGGTGAATGGGCGTTGCATCGCGCTATTTGCGCAAACCAGCAGTGGCAGTGCGTCTCGTTATTGGCGGCATGGGGTGAGCCCAGCGTCGACGCTGTAGATACCATCGCAACGCTAATGGCCGGTAAGCGTGCGGCGACGCCCTCGGTCATTATTTCTCTGCAGGACTTTGTCGTCGGCGGCGGTGAAGGTCGCCAAGCGGTTCTCGATGCACTGCAAGCGCTTAACCTGCCTGTGTTGAAAGGCCTGCGGGTGCTGGACTGGGGCTATAGTGACTGGCAGCTTTCCGCTCAGGGTTTGCCCGCAGATTCAGTGCACTACCGGTTGGCCATGCCTGAACTACAGGGCATTGGACAGGCGCAAATTCTCTCGCTGGCGTCAGACTCCGGTATCGACCCGGCCACCGGTGCCAAGCTGCGTCGCAGCAAAGTGGTGGGCGCTGAGTTGGCCCGGCAACTGCGGCGGGTAGAGCGTTGGTTGGCGCTGCAAAACAAGCGCAACGTCGATAAACGGATCGCCATTGTCTACTACAACCACCCTCCCGGTCGCCACAATATCGGCGCAGATAATCTCAATGTGCCCGACAGTTTGCTGGAAATGCTGCAGGCATTGCAGTCTGCGGGCTATCACACCGGAAAGCTTCCGGAGAATACCGAGGCCTTGCTGAGTTTGCTGCAGGAACGGGGCGTGAATTTACCTGAAGATCGCCAGGCATTGGCGGAGATGTCTGGCAAGGTCGCCAGCCTGAGTGCAGACGATTACCGGAAGTGGTTTGCCACGCTGCCCAAGGTCGTACAGCAGGAAATGGTGGCTGGCCCGCTGGGAGAGTTACACCAGCGTATGGTGAGTCAGCTTGAGCGGCTCAGCGCACTTCAGGATTTTCGCCTGCGCCAGAAACGTTTAACGCTACTCACCGAGAGTATGCACAATACCGTCACGAATCTTCACCACGCCCTCGATGGTGTGCGTCAAAAAAGCCGCAATCGGGCACTGGATTTATTGGAGCAGCTAGAGAGCGAATACCAGGCGCAAATTGATGCTGTGGCCAGTGGTGGCCAGGCGTCATGGCGGGCCGCCGAGGCGCGGGTGGCAGCGCTGGTTGCGCTGGGCATTGAAGGCATTCGCGGCTGGGGCGACGCTCCCGGTAAGGTGATGGTCTGGGACGAGCGTTTGCTGGTGCCTGGCGTTCGCTTTGGCAATGTCTTCGTCGGCCCGCAGCCACCGCGGGGCTGGGAACTGAACGAAGAGCTGTTGCACGCCAATTTGAGTTTTCCGCCGCCGCATCAGTACCTAGCGTTCTATCGCTACTTGCAGGATGACTTTGGCGCCGATGCGCTGGTGCATGTGGGTCGTCATTCCACCTACGAGTTTTTGCCGCGCCGGGGTGTGGGCCTGGGGGAAGACGACTACCCGAGCATTATCGCGGGTGATTTGCCGGGGGTGTATCCCTACATCGTCGATGGTGTTGGCGAAGGGATTCAAGCCAAACGCCGTGGCTTAGCGGTGATGGTGGATCACTTAACACCGCCTCTGGCAGTTACTGAGCTTTACGATGAGCTATTGGAAGTGCGGCAGTTAGTGGAGAGCGCCGAGGCCGCGAGTGACCCGTTCATCCGCAGCGGCGCGCTGGCGCAGCTCAGGGCGAAAATCGATGAATATGGTCTGCGCGATGAGCTGGAAGCGTCTATGGACGAAGAGCTAAAAGTGCGAGGTATCGGTTTTGAAGAGATTGATGAAGAGCTCTTTCTCCACGAAGTCGGCCACTACCTGACCCATGTTCAGGAAGACTTTATGCCGCTGGGCCTGCATGTATTGGGTCGCGATTGGAGCACGACCGGCGTTGATACCATGTTGGCTTCGATGGCCGACAGCGGCGCGACTAAGGCTGAAAAAGCGGTGTGGCGGCGAGACCTGACGCGTTCTCCCAAAGCCGAGATGACCGCGCTACTCAATGGCTTGAATGGGCGCTTTGTTGCCCCCGGTAAAGGCAACGACCCGATTCGAACCCCCGAGGCCTTGCCCACCGGGCGCAACTTTCACGCCCTGGACGGCAGTCTTATTCCCAGCAAGCTCGGCTATCAGGTTGGGCGCCAGCTGGCTGATCAGGTGCTTCGCGGTGAGCAAGGCGACGAGGTTCTGCTGCGTGAAAAAGCCCAGCGCGTTGCCGCCAAATACGGCGAAGCGGGTCCTGCCAATAAACAGGGCGTGATTCTTTGGGCTTCGGATGCGGTGCGAGACGAGGGGGCGATGGTGGCCTTTGGCCTCAAACTGCTGGGTATGCGACCGGTGTGGAACAGTCGCGGCATTGTAAAAGGGCTGGAGCGCATCGAACTGGGCGAGGATCAGGCCCGGCGTATGGACGTGTTGTTTACCGCCTCTGGGCTGTTTCGCGATTTATACGGGCGACATATGGCCTTGCTTGATCGCGCCGTGTTAATGGCGCTGGATGCCAGCCGCGACACCATCGCAGAGCGATACCCGAATTTACGGCCCGCCCTCAACGCCGCGCTGGCGCTGATCGAAGACACCGCCGCCGGTGGTCGCGAGCCGCTGGAGAAAAACCAAGTGGCGACTAACTGGGTGGCAGAGGCGCGCGCGATGCTCGCCGCGCAGCCGGGGATGCATGCCAGTGAAGTGGGGCGGCAAGCCAGCCTGCGCGTCTTTGGTATTGCGCCGGGCGGTTACGGCGCAGGTATTAACCGACTGGTTGAGCGTTCAGGTGCCTGGAAAGACCGGAAAGAACTGGGCGAGGTCTACCTTAAGCGTATGGGGCATGCCTTCGGCGTGGGTTTACAGGGCGAGGCGGCGCAGCAAGTGTTTCGCGACCAGCTGGCGGGTGTATCCAAAACCTTTCTCGGGCGCGCCAGTAACCTCTACGGTTTGATCGACAATAACGACGCCTTCGACTACCTCGGCGGTTTTAATTTGGCCGTGGAAACCGTCACCGGCCGCCAGCCGGAAAGCGCTGTGATCAATCATGCCCGCAGCGATGCGCTGCGCATGGATAGCCTACAGAAAACGCTCGCCACCGAGTTGCGCGGTCGCTTCTTCAATCCTCAATGGATCAAACCCTTAATGGAAGAGGGTTACGCCGGTGCGCGCACCATGGGCAGTGAATTCGTCGAGTACCTCTGGGGCTGGGAAGTCACCAGCCCGGAGTTAATCAGCGACGCGGTGTGGAACGAACTAAAAGACGTTTACATCGACGACAGCCGCGACCTCGGGCTGGATATCTTCCTGAGCGAAGGTGATAAACGCTATGTGCAAACCAATATTTTGGCGGTGATGTTGGTGGCCATCGACAAAGGCTTCTGGCAGGCCGGTGAGCAAATCACCGCCCAGCTCGCCCAGCAGTTTGCCAGCAATATTATTGAGCACGGCAACCCTGGCAGCGGCCACACCCATGCCAATCACCCAATGTATGAGCTAGTAAAAGCCCAGCTCAGCGTCGAGCGCGCTGCGGAGCTTGAGGCCGTGTTGGCGCGCAGCCGCACGGCGGCTGAGCAACCGGCTGCTCAGCCCAGCACCATTCGTGAAGTGCAAGTGGCACCTAGCGAGCTAGCGCCGGACCAGCGTGCCAAGGAGTCGTCGGCAGAGAAGGGCGGCGCTGAACAGAGTGAGCCGGCGCGCAGTGCCATGTCGCCAACATGGTATTGGCTGCTGGCAATTGTCGTCGTGATATTTGGTGCGGGTATTCGCCGCGGTTTGCGCGCTAATGCGTAACCGTTAGAAAAGGAAGATCGCTATGTTTTCGAGTTTATCGCTGGATGTTTTACATACGTTATCTGGCCTGCTGTTAGAGCCTGTGGTGTGGGCGCTGTTGATGATGCTGGCAGTGGCAGTGTTTGAGTGTGGCCTGGCGCTGGGTGAGCGCTTTGGCGGCATTGCACGCATGAGCCGCGCCGCGCTACTGGCAACGGGACGACGGCGCATCGAGAGAGCAGATTTTGTTACGCGACTCTCGCCCATGCTCGGCCTCATGGGCACACTGATTCCATTGGGGCCAGGGCTGGCCGCGTTGGGTGAGGGCGACTTGCAGGTGCTCACCACGGCGATGATCACGGCCTTTGATACCACGGTTATCGGTTTGTTGGCGGGCATGATCGGCTTTGTACTTGGCCGCTTGCGCCGCCGCTGGTACGACCGAGCGCTGCTGGCACTAACGCCGTCGACAGACGCAGGGGAATAGCACAATGGATGATTGGCGGCGCAGTCACTTCTTTGAGCACGACGACGACCCACTGGGGCCCATGGCGAACCTGGTGGACATAATTCTGGTATTTGCCTGCGGCCTTATCGCCGCGCTGGTGGCCTATAGCCCCGAGCTACAGCAGCACTTTGACAGCACACGCCAGCAGCGGGATTTATCACTGGGTGAAGAGCTGCCCCAGGCGCCGGACAGTATGCAGTCACAGCTGCAAGACGGCAGCGGCTACGAATCTCTGGGCACTGTATATCGCGACCCGGAAACCGGAAAGCTGATTCTGATCGGCGAGTGAGGCGGCCTGCAAACGCTTATTTATTGCCCCAGATCTTGGCCACTGCGTTGTCCGAGCCCAAAGCGCCGACAAGCAGCGAAACAAAGCCGATACAGAAAAACACGACGACGGGAACGAGCGCGCCAAGTTGGTCACTGTTGAGTGCCGCTGCTGCGGACCCCAGCGATAACAATACAAACAGTGACCCTACAATATTTAAAATCACCCGATGAGAGGGCTTATAGTTGGCGAGCTCTTCTTCTGTTTCAAAAACCCTAAGAATTGGCCAGAAAATTTTCTGTAATAGTGATTTCACGCGTGCCCGCCTCAAACCCAAGAATACGCCTATGCTAGCAAATAAAGGCGGACTAAACGTGCACGTAGGCGTGAGTTTGCATCGACCTCACCCTGAAAGGCCGCTGTAGAGCATGTTGCTCTATTGCTGCGAGACGCTGTGGCTTCGCATCCTACTCATCATACCCTTTGATAATGTCTTCGTAGTTCCTTATCCGTTGTACATAGCGCACAGGTTCCAGGCCCCGTGCATAGCCATATTTTAAGTCTTTGTAATAGCGCTTATCCGATAGCAATGGCAGTACTTCCTTCATATCTGACCATCGCGCAGGGTCCTTGCCTAATTTGCGAGCCAGGGTTTGCGCATCATGCATATGAGCACGACCGATATTGTAAGCAGCCAATGCCATATACGTGCGATCTGGCTCTGGGATAGTGTCGTCAAAGCGCTCTCGCATCTTGTGCAGGTATAGCGCGCCAGCGGGAATGGCCTCTTTAGGGTTCAGGCGATCTTTAACACCCAATGACTTTGCGGTGTTTTGCGTCAGCATCATAATGCCACGCACGCCAGTGGGGCTCTTGGCATGAGCGTCCCAATGAGATTCTTGATAGGCTTGCGCGGCGATAAGGGTTTCGTCGAGGTTGTGTTGTTTGGCGGCATTCGCAAAGATCGACTCATACTTGGGCAGGCGATCTTCAATGCGTTTGACTAGCGTGCGTATATCGACAAAGTCGAACTGCTCTATATAGCTGTAATAACGGTCGTGGACTAACTGGGCAGTGGCCTTGCCGGTGTTGCTGTTCAGCCAGGTGTTCACTGCAGATTTGAGTGACGAACTGCCTTTGGGCAGCATCCACGCCTGTGACTTGGGTTGGCTCACATCGAGCATAACAACCAGCTCCGGCATAAAGCGGCGATTCACCTCGACGATATTGGAATCGGCAATCGTACAGTCAATTTTACTGTCCCACACTTTTTGTAATAAGGTTTCGGTGCCGGTTTGGGTATTACTTTTCCAACTCAATTGAGGGTTGCTAAGCTTTAGGGTTTGCAAAGTCTCTTCGTAGCTGCTGCCAGCAACCACTTCCAGCGAGACCTTATGAAGTTGATCTAGCGATTTCGCCACGTTCCCGCCGCGACGGCATACCAGTTGCTCGGTAACACGCTCTATCTGCTTTGAGAACAGGAACTGGGCTTCCCGTTGGTCGGTGACCGTGAGTCCCGACGCCGCTATATCGGCTTTTCCCGCTTTTAGGGTATTCAGGGTATCGGTAATGGTTTCCTCAAGCACAACCACCAGTTTTACCCCGAGGTGTTCCGCAAACGCCTCCGCCATCTGATATTCCGGCCCAGCGGCGTGGCTATTTTTGTCCAGGTAGTAAATCGTAGGCGCATTGCGCATCAGTACCCGCAGCTCCCCCGAGGTTTTAATGTCACTGAGTGTTCGGGGCTCGCTAGTGGTGGTCGACGTGCCGTCGTGACTACAGGCGATTAAGCCGAGGCACGCAAGGGCTGCGAAAATCAAACGTGTGCTCATTAATAGGCCTTGTGGAGTTATTTTGTAGCGCTACGAAAGATGACGCTGTTCCGATTCAGTGGGTTTTCTGGTGTACATAGTGCCGCCTGCGGGTTCTCTCTAATGCTCGTTCTCTATGTAGGGCCGTAAGCTATTGTAGAACAGGCTGGACTCGTCTGGACGTGATATTCTCCCCGCAACGGACAAACCCTTAGGAGCCGAATTTTGCTCAAATGTGAAGTAATAGAACCGCAAACGACGGCCGATGCCGCCGTTATTTGGTTGCATGGTCTGGGTGCCAGCGGCCACGACTTTGTGCCGGTGGTGCCTCACCTTGGCCTACCGGAAAATCACGGCGTGCGCTTTATCTTCCCCCATGCGCCGGAGATTCCCGTCACAATCAATGGCGGCATGGTCATGCCCGCTTGGTACGACATACTCGCCATGTCGCTTGAGCGCGAGATTGATACCGAGCAGATAGAAGCCTCCTCTGCGGCCGTGCGCGAGCTAATTCAGCGTGAGCTGGATGCCGGTATTCCCAGCGAGCGCATCGTATTGGCAGGCTTTAGCCAGGGCGGGGCAGTGGTGTACCACTCCGCGCTTTCCTATCCCAAACCGCTGGCGGGTTTACTGACAATGTCTACCTACTTCGCCACCGCCAAGGAAGTAACGCTCTCCGAGGCCAATAAAGCCCTGCCTATCCATATTTTCCACGGCAGCCAAGACCCAATGGTGCCCGAAGTGATGGGCCATACTGCCGATCAAATCCTGCAAAGCATGGGCTTTAAACCCACCTACCGCAGCTACCCCATGCAGCATGAAGTCTGTATGGAGGAAATCATCGATATCGGGAACAGCCTCAAAGCGTGGTTGGGGCTGGACTGAGGGGTAGTCAGAGGAGATAGCCAGAGGGCGGCAATGAATCACGTTTGCCCATTGACGCCAAGTCTGGTGATTCAATGGGGCCTTGGTACAATGCGTTTGGCCATTTAGTGGCACACACGTAACCCCCGAGAGAGAAGCATGTCATACGAGCTCACCGGCAAAATTAAGCTGATTCAGGAAACACAAACCTTCAATAGCGGTTTTAGCAAGCGGGAAATGGTGGTCACCGTCGAAGACGGCAACTACCCGCAGGATATCAGCCTGGAATTCCTAAAAGAAAAGATCAGCCTGCTGGACAGCCTCAGTGTTGGGCAGAACGTTACCGTGAGCTTCGACATTCGCGGGCGCGAGTACAACGGGCGCTACTTCAATAATCTGGTCGGCTGGAAAATCCAGTCAGACGCCAGTGCCGCTGACAGTGAACCCTACCCCCCGGCAGACAACACGCCATATGATCAATCCTTTAGCAACACCGATGACGACATTCCGTTTTGATTCCTTGAGCCGTCGGTAGTGCAGACCTTACCCAAGGGCTATAGGGGCGCGGCAGTCATAGGTAGGTGGCGGCTAGAATTAGAATCAATGGCTTTGATCCTATTGATTCTCGTCGCGGCGATGCCTGCGCTTGTTAGCGTTACGATGCCAGCGCACGAAGCACGACTTCAGGTTCTTTAGCGACGACATTCAATAGCACCAATGC
The DNA here is from genome assembly GCF_057370015.1 of Spongiibacter sp. C9W. Classification (NCBI taxonomy): domain Bacteria; kingdom Pseudomonadati; phylum Pseudomonadota; class Gammaproteobacteria; order Cellvibrionales; family Spongiibacteraceae; genus Spongiibacter; species Spongiibacter sp. C9W. The sequence continues at coordinate 1,430,020 of NZ_CM170672.1, read as the reverse complement.
TGGCCCTTGCGGGGTGCGATCACCACGCTCCCAGTGACGTAGAGTGCTTACACTGATACCGAAAGCAGAAGCAAATTCGTTTTGTGACATGCCGACTTTTGCTCGAATTTTCTTAACATCCAGCGGGCCAAATTCATGGACAACAGCTTTGCCGGGCTTTCCTTTGGAAAACTCTATTGCTTCCGCCAACCCGTGTTTAATACTTGAAAATGCATTAGTCATCATTGCCACCATAGTGTTTGCGTAAAAGGGCGGTGAACTTCGCAAGTTCGTTTCTCTCTGACTTGCTCAGGTTCGCTTTCTCACCTTTCCCGAATACGGTTAATAAAAACAGCGGCATCGTGCCATTGTGGTAGTAGTAAACTACGCGAACCCCACCACTTTTACCTTTTCCTTGGGCAGACCACCTCAGCTTCCGAATCCCACCCGTGCCCTGCATTAGGTCTCCAGATTGGGGATGAAAAGCCAAGTAATTGATAATGCTGGCTTTCTCTTCCTGGCTCAGAAGGCTCAATGCTCGCTTGAGGAATTCAGGTAGCTCTACGATTGTCTGCATAACGCCAAGGGTAATCCATTGGATTACCCTTGGTCAAGAGGGCGTGGGGGCGCGCTCTTTGCGCTGCGACAACAGCACCTTGTTATGCGTGACGTTACTCCCCATTTGCAATTGCCTGCTTGATTATTGGTGCAACTGACTCTGGTGTAATGCCACGCTCTTTGCAGTATTTTGTTTGCAGCCAAACAGAAAGCTGCTTTTGCCCTTTGCTGGCATTACAGCCGCGACAACAGAGCGTGATATTTTCTCTAGTAATTATTTTTGCATCATTAATGATGTGCTCCCAGCTAGCAGCAGCCTTGGCCGACTCTTTGTGAGATAAGAACTCACTACCGCAATACACGCAGACCTTATCTCTTTCTCGGACTTCCTTTTCAAGCTCTGCCGGAATATTCCAATTATTCGCCATACTCGATCTCGATGCCTTTACGCATAACGCCGCCAGCAGGCGACCATTTGTAGTGGAGCAAAGCGCAACGAAAAATGGGTCGCGCTGCCTGGCCTTGTTATGTGCTCATATGGCTTCATAGCTGCCATTCTTAATTCGCTGAAAATCTGCCCACAACAATATGATTGCAACGCAAGTTAAAATTAAAAATACGGCGCCAACACCCCTTGCTCCGAGGTTATAGATTGCATTTCCAATGATGGAAACTAACTGACCTCGCCAACCGCCGCCTGTACCAAAAAACTTGCTCTGCCAACCGGGGTGCAAAAACATGGCTATGCTCATAGTAAATGAAGACTGAAACAATAAAGCTCCATTTATAGTTCGGATATAGGCTGCAACTTTTCCGGGAATGCTTGCGAGAACGCCGAATGAAACGAAGAAAAGGAAGAACGCTGCGAAATACCATTTGGATAGCTCCACAAAACGTTGCTCACCAAGAAAACAATAGCCGATAAAAGAGAGTGCTCCGCCCGCTACTGCTAGGAGCAAATAGAATTTAATAATCTCTGAATCGCCCCCAGTTTGCTAGATACCTCCCGGCCAGAGAAAATGGCTTAAAGAGAGGTATGTATGAGCAACAAGCGTTACCCAGAAGAATTCAAGATAGAAGCGGTTAAACAGGTTACCGATCGCGGTCACAGTGTCGCGGAGGTTGCCAGCCGACTTGGCACCACAACGCATAGTCTGTATGCCTGGATCAAGAAGTACGGGCCTGAAGCGAACGATTACCAAGCCAAAACTGACGAGCAGGCAGAGATTCGGCGATTAAAGAAAGAGCTCCAGCGTGTCACCGAGGAGCGTGACATCTTAAAAAAAGCCGCGGCGTACTTCGCCAGCCACCCCGAGTGAGGTACGCCTTTATTCGTGAGCAGGCCTCCAGACTGCCCGTTCTCACCCTCTGCGGCTTGATGGATGTTCATCCAAGCGGCTACTACGCTTGGTTAAAGCAGCCTAAGTCCAAGCGCAGCAAAGCTGATGAGCGCCTGACTGGGATGATCAAACAATTCTGGCTTGAGTCTGGCGGTGTGTACGGTTATCGCAAGATACACAGCGACCTGCGCGATCATGGGGAGCAATGTGGGCCGAATCGCGTCCGCCGGCTCATGAGGCAGGCAGGATTACGGGCTCAGGTTGGTTATAGGAAACCCAGAGCACCTGGCGGCACGGTGCATATTGTTACTCCTAACCGGTTACAGCGGCAATTTAGTCCTGAATCACCAGATCAGAGCTGGGTCACCGATATTACCCACATCCGTACGCACGAAGGTTGGCTGTACTTGGCGGTAGTTGTCGACTTGTTCTCCCGGAGGGTGATTGGCTGGTCTATGCAATCACGGATTACCAAAGAGCTGGTGCTTGATGCATTGCTCATGGCTGTCTGGCGTCGGAATCCCCAATCGATGGTGACGGTGCACTCTGACCAAGGAAGCCAATACACCAGCCACGACTGGAGCGCCTTTCTTAAAGCTCATGGATTGGAAGGCAGTATGAGCCGGCGGGGAAATTGTCACGACAATGCGGTGGCTGAAAGCTTTTTCCAGCTACTAAAGCGCGAGCGAATCAAGCGTAAAATTTACAGCACCCGGGACGAAGCCCGCAGTGACATATTTGATTACATAGAACTGTTTTACAACAGCAGGCGTCGCCATGGTTTTAATAACCAGCTGTCACCTGTAGAGTTTGAGAAGCAGCACCACGAGAGGCTGGCGAGTACCTAGAAGATTGGTGGCGATTCAGTAGAAGGAATTGCACACCGTTCCTTGGGTACTGGGGCAGTACATCCTTAACTGCGTTAGGCTTTTACCATAAATTCGTAGCACGAATCCCGCAAGCTTTTTCCGCCTAGTTTGTTCTTGGCGGGGGCAATGTCAGTGCTGTTTGATTGAGGTGAATTGGGAGCTGTTTAGAGGCCCAATAAAAAAGGCCCTCAGATGAGGGCCTTTGGGTGGTAACGGTGTTGGCCTTACCAGCTCAACGCACCACCTGTTTGATACTCAATCACGCGCGTTTCAAAGAAGTTTTTCTCTTTGCGCAGGTCCATGATTTCGCTCATCCAGGGGAAGGGGTTTTGCGCATTGGGGAACTGCTCTTTCAGGCCAAGCTGCGACAGGCGGCGGTTGGCGATGAATTGCAGGTATTCTTCCATCATAGCTGAGTTCATGCCGAGTACGCCGCGGGGCATGGAGTCTTTGGCGTATTCGATTTCCAGCTGCATGCCTTCCACGATCATTTGGGTGACTTCAGCCTGGAATTGCTCGCTCCACAGGTGTGGGTTTTCCAGTTTGATCTGGTTGATCATGTCGATGCCGAAGTTCAGGTGCATGGACTCGTCGCGCAGGATGTACTGGAACTGTTCGGCGACGCCGGTCATTTTGTTGCGGCGGCCCATAGACAGAATCTGGGTGAAGCCACAGTAGAAGAAGATGCCTTCGGTAACGGCGTAGAAACCAATCAGGTTACGCAGCAGTTCCTGGTCATCTTCCGGGGTGCCGGTTTTGAAGTTGGGGTCGCCCAGTGCCTGGGTGTGTTTGAGGCTCCATGCCGCTTTCTTTGCGATGGAGGGCAGCTCGCGGTACATGTTGAAGACTTCGCCTTCGTCCATGCCCAGTGACTCTACACAGTATTGGTAGGCGTGGGTGTGGATGGCTTCTTCAAAGGCCTGGCGCAGCAGGTATTGGCGGCACTCGGGGTTGGTGATGTGGCGGTAAACAGCCAGTACCAGGTTGTTGGCAACCAGTGAGTCGGCGGTAGAGAAGTAGCCCAGCGAGCGCATAACAATGCGACGCTCGTCGTCGGTCAGGCCTTCTGGGTTTTTCCAGCAGGCGATGTCGGCGGTCATGTTAACTTCTTGCGGCATCCAGTGGTTGGCGCAGCCGTCCAGGTATTTCTGCCATGCCCAGTCGTACTTGAAGGGCACCAATTGGTTGAGGTCCAGGTGGCAGTTGATAATGCGCTTGTCTTCAACGCGCAGGCGGGCGGCGCCCATTTCCAGGTCTTCCAGGCCGGCGGCAACGTCGAGGTTGTCGAGTGAGGCGCTGGCTTTTTCCATAACGGCTTGTGCGCTGGCGGCCGGTGCCGCGGGCTGCTCAGGAGCCGCTTGGCTGGCTACAGCAGGTTTGGGCGCTTCAGGTGCAGGGGCCTGTGGGGCGGCCTGTTGTGGTGCTTCTTTGGTTTGAGGTTTTGCCGCTTCTTGTGCGTCGTCTTTATCGAAATCGTCCCAGCTAAGCATTAGTGAGTTACCTCGGTATTAAGTGTGTGTTCGTTCGCTGCTATTTGGGTGGGGCGCCGTGGCGCCCCGGGTGCTGCTAGTTCTATTACTGACAAGCTTCGCAATCTGGATCATCTAGCGAGCAGGCTTGTGGTACGGGCGCGGCCTGTGGCGCCGATGGTGCGGCGGCGCTTGCCGATACCTTGTTCATGGAGCCTTGGTTTACCGTGGATTTCTCGGTAGAGCTGGCCGCCAATGCACGGAGGTAGTAGGTGGTTTTGAGGCCACGGAACCACGCCATGCGGTAGGTAATGTCGAGCTTTTTGCCCGATGCACCGGCTATGTACAGGTTGAGTGACTGGGCCTGGTCCAGCCATTTCTGGCGGCGGCTTGCCGAGTCCACCAACCAGCGTGGCTCAACTTCAAAGGCGGTGGCGTACATGGCCTTCAGGTCGTCGGGTACGCGGTCGATCTTCTGCAGTGAGCCCTCGTAGTACTTGAGGTCGTTAACCATAACGGCGTCCCACAGGCCGCGCGCTTTCAGGTCTTTAACCAGGTGCGGGTTCACCACGGTGAATTCGCCCGAGAGGTTCGATTTCACGTAGAGGTTCTGATAGGTCGGCTCGATCGACTGCGACACACCGGTGATGTTAGCAATGGTGGCGGTTGGGGCAATGGCCATCACGTTGGAGTTACGCATGCCTTGTTGCTTAACGACTTCGCGCAGGCTGTCCCAGTCCAGAGTCTGGCTGTGGTCGACTTCGATGTAGTCGCTGCCGCGCTCTTCCACTAACAGTTTCAGCGAGTCGATGGGCAGAATGCCGCGGCTCCACAGTGAGCCTTCGTAGCTCTGGTAGCTGCCACGCTCAACGGCCAGGTCGCTAGAGGCTTTAATAGCGTAGTAGCTGATCGCTTCCATTGAGCGGTCGGCAAATTCCACTGCCGCGTCTGATGAGTAGGCAATGTGCTGTTTGTACAGCGCGTCCTGGAAGCCCATCAAACCCAGGCCCACAGGGCGGTGCTTCAGGTTTGAGTTTTCGGCCTGCGGCACGCTGTAGTAGTTGATGTCGATAACGTTATCGAGCATGCGCACAGCGGTTTTGATGGTTTTTTCCAGCTTGGCCAGATTCAGCTCGCCGTCGATGATGTGCTGGGCAAGGTTCACCGAGCCAAGGTTACATACGGCAATTTCGTCTTTGTTGGTGTTGAGCGTGATCTCGGTACACAGGTTAGACGAGTGCACCACACCGGCGTGTTGCTGCGGGCTGCGCAGGTTGCAGGGGTCTTTGAAGGTGATCCAGGGGTGGCCTGTTTCAAACAACATAGACAGGATCTTGCGCCACAGGTCAGCCGCTTTAACACGCTTGTAGAGCTTGAGCTCGCCGGTGCGGGTCATTTCTTCGTATTGTTCGAAGCGCTCCTCGAAGGCCTTGCCGTAGAGGTCGTGCAGATCGGGCACATTGTTTGGTGAGAACAGTGTCCATTCGCCGTCTTCGAATACGCGCTTCATGAACAGGTCGGGAATCCAGTTGGCGGTGTTCATGTCGTGGGTACGGCGGCGATCGTCACCGGTGTTTTTGCGCAGCTCGAGGAATTCCTCGATATCCATGTGCCAGGTTTCCAGGTAGGCGCAGACGGCGCCTTTGCGCTTGCCGCCCTGGTTAACCGCAACGGCGGTGTCGTTGACCACTTTCAGGAAGGGGACAACGCCCTGTGACTTGCCGTTGGTGCCTTTAATGTAAGCGCCCAGGCCGCGTACCGGCGTCCAGTCGTTACCCAGGCCGCCGGCGAATTTAGACAGCATGGCGTTGTCTTGAATAGCGCCGTAAATGCCGTGCAGGTCGTCGGGTACGGTGGTCAGGTAGCAACTGGAAAGTTGGGGACGCAGCGTACCGGCGTTAAACAGCGTGGGGGTGGAGCTCATGTAGTCGAAGGAGCTCAGCAGGTCATAGAATTCGATCGCGCGCGCGGTTTTATTCTCTTCGCGCATGGCCAGGCCCATGGCAACGCGCATGAAGAAAATTTGTGGCAGCTCGATACGTACTTCATTGCTGTGAATAAAGTAGCGGTCGTAGAGGGTTTGCAAACCGAGGTATTGGAACTGGTGGTCGCGCTCGGGTTTGATGGCAGCGCCCAGGGCGGCCATGTCGTAGTCGCGCAGCTCGGGCGACAGCAGCTCCAGCTCGACACCTTTTTCAATGTAAACCGGCAGGGCTTTGGGGTAGTAAACAGCCATGTCGTGCTGGGTGGCGCTATCTGCCACACCGAGGAAGCTCAGTGCTTCGGCGCGGAGTTTGTCCAGCAGCAGGCGGGCAGTAACCAGGCTGTAGTTGTGCTCTTTTTCCACCATGGCGCGGGCGGCGATGACCAGCGAGGTGTTGATCTCTTTCTCGGACACGCCGTCAAACAGGCTCTTCAGTGCTTCGTCGAGCACGGCATTGGCAGAGACGTCTTCGAGGCCTTCACAGGCTTCATTCACGATAAATTCCAAGCGGCCCAGGTCCAGCGGTACTTCGCTGCCGTCAGCGTGTTTAACGCGAATGCTGGGGTGGGTTTTCTCGGCCACTTCCGGGCTTTGTTGGGCGCGCTCTTCGGCGCGGGCTGCGCGGTACAGTACGTAGGCGCGAGCAATTTTGTGCTCGCCGCTGCGCATCAGAGCCAGCTCGACCTGGTCTTGAATTTCTTCAATGTGGATGGTTCCACCCGTGGGCATGCGGCGCTTGAAGGTGGCGGAAACCTGATCCGTCAGCTTGGCTACGGTTTCATGAATACGGGTCGAGGCCGCGGCATTGCCACCCTCTACAGCCAGAAACGCTTTGGTGATGGCGACACTGATTTTGTCATCGGTGTAGCTCACCACTGACCCATTGCGTTTGATAACGCGGATTTGCCCGGGTGCGGTGGCACTGAGCTCGTCTTGCTTGGGGGCGGTAGGAGGAACCGGCGCGTTGCTGGTGCTGCTATCTTGGGTGGTCTGCATGGTATTTAGGGCCCTTGCTATGCTGATCGCGTGTTGTTGGTGTTAATGCCGCAAAAAAACGGATGTTTGCGGGGCGCTGCTTGGCTTATTTACCCGTATTCGGGCGAGGTTTTTTTTGTCTACAGCTTGATCTCAGGCGTTATTCAATGCTAGGTGAATGTTGACGCCGCCACCCATATATGGGGTTTTTTGGAAATCGGGATACAAGATAATGCGGTTTTCGGGTGGGTGCAAGCACCATATGATGTGAATGAGCTGTGGATAAAGTGTGGGTAAGCAGGGGGTGAAATTTGCCTTGCTCGCAAGTGCCCGCGGGGCGGGCTTTAGCGCCGAGTGGCCACTAAAATTGCTGCGGACACAGCCGCTAGACGGAATGTTTATAACAAAAAATTTTTTATGCAGCGCCGCTATGAGGCCGGGGCGCGTGCTCAAAATTTGCACCTTCCTGAGCGAAGGCGATGAGGTGTTCCAGCTCGGTGCTGATCTGTACCGTTTCGCCGAGTTGGAAGTCGCGGTGGCTGGGCAGTAAGGCTTCTACCACGCTGCCGGTGGGCAGGCGCAGGGTGTAGACCGTGGCGCTGCCTGAAAAGACTTTGCGCTCTACCGTTGCCCGCAAGCCGCCGAAGTCACTCAATACGATATCGTCGGGGCGCAGCAACACGTCCACTGGGGTGCCGCTAGGCCAGGGATAGGCGCGGTTGCCAATGAGCGCGCCTAGCTCGGTATTCACCGTGTTGGACTCGGTGCCGATCAGCCCGGGCAGGAAGCAGCCTTCACCGATAAAGTCGGCAACGATGCGGTTGGTCGGCTCGTGATAGAGATTAAAGGGCGTATCCCACTGCTGCAGATGACCGCCGTGCAGCAGACCGACCTGATCGCTAAAGGCGAAGGCTTCGTGTTGGTCGTGGGTGACCAAAATAGCGCTAATCCCAAGCTCTTTTAAAATGTCCCGGACTTCCAGGCTGAGCTTCTTGCGCAGTTCGGCGTCGAGGTTGGAAAAGGGCTCATCCATCAACAACAGCTGAGGGTTGGGGGCCAGCGCGCGGGCCAGTGCAATGCGCTGTTGCTGGCCACCGGATAACTCGTGCGGGTAGCGTTTTTCCACGCCGTCCAGGCGAACGAGGGAAAGCAGTCGGCGAACGCGCTGCTGTTGCTCTTTATGCGGCAGTTTTTTTAAGCCAAAACGAATGTTGTCGATAACATTCAAATGGGGGAACAGGGCGTAGTCCTGAAACACCATGCCGATGTGGCGCTGCTCGGGTGGCAGCTGCATACCGGGTTGGCTGAGGGTTTGCTCGTTGAGCAGGATCTGCCCTTTGTGAAGGGGCTGGAAGCCGGCAATCGCGCGTAGGATAGTGGTTTTGCCACAGCCGCTAGGCCCTAGCAGACTGCATATATCACCGTTGTGGACGTGAAAGCTGACGCCATTGACGACGGGGGTGGTGTCGTAGCGGCAGTGAATGTCCTGAATTTTTAGCAAGGCTGCTCCTTCGCTTGCTATGCGGCGGGCCGATACGCCTCGCCGCAAGCAACAATCTACTGGGTGAGCAAAAATTCCATCAGTGCTTTCTGGGCGTGCAGGCGGTTTTCTGCTTCGTCCCAGATCACGGTATCGGGGCTGTCCATCAGCTCGGCGCTGATTTCCTCACCGCGCTTGGCGGGGAGGCAGTGCATATACAGCGCGTCGGGGTTGGCGTGGGACATCAGTTCGGCATTGATCTGGTATCCCGCCAGTTTGCGACGGCGCTCGGCCTTTTCTTCTTCCTGGCCCATGGATGCCCAGACATCGGTAACCAGCAGGTCGGAGCCTTTTGCCGCTTCGGCAGGGTCGCGGATGATTTCCACGCGGTCGCCAGCGGCCTCGACCAGATCAGCGCGCGGGTCAAAGCCCTCAGGGCAGGCGATCTTCAGTTTGAAGTCGAACTGGATTGCGGCATTGATATAGGACTGGCACATATTGTTGCCATCGCCAACCCAGGTGACTTGTTTGCCTTTAATGTTGCCGCGGTGCTCGACAAAGGTTTGAATGTCGGCGAGGAGCTGGCAGGGGTGGTAGTCATCAGTCAGGGCGTTGATGACCGGCACTGACGAGTACTCGGCAAATTTTTCAATAATGCTGTGTTCGAAGGTGCGGATCATCACGATGTCGCACATTGACGAGATCACGCGTGCGCTGTCTTCAGTCGGCTCGCCGCGCCCCAATTGCGTATCGCGCGGTGACAGGAAGATGGCGTGGCCGCCAAATTGGGCAATGCCCGCCTCGAAAGAAATGCGCGTGCGGGTAGACGCTTTTTCAAAGATCATGCCCAGCACGTAGTTGGGAAATTGCACGCTCTGGCGGCGCTCGCGGTGCTCGGCTTTCAGCTCAATTGCCCGCGCAATGACGTGGTCAAGTTCCGCGGGGCTGAGGTCGTTAAGGGTTAAAAAGTGTCTCAAGGCCATAAGTGGCTACCTTTGCTGCATCGATTGCTGCCTTACGCGGCATCGGACTGGGCGGGCCACTGAAGGATCAGTGGACAGAGGATGTCGAGCAGCGCGTCGACTTCCTGCCGGCTAATAATAAGAGGGGGAAGCAGGCGCACGACCCGTTCCGCAGTAACGTTAATCAATAAGCCCTGGTCGAGCGCTTGTTTAACAAGGCCAGCGCAAGGGCTGTTTAATTCAACGCCCACCATCAGGCCGCGGCCGCGCACCTCTACAACGTGCTGGGCATCGGCTAAGCGCTCGCGCAGACCGGCCTGTAAGTAGTCGCCGATGTCGCTGACGTGGTTGCGCATTTCCTCGGTATTGAGGGTCTCGACGACTACTTGTCCCGCCGCGCAGGCCAGTGGGTTGCCGCCAAAGGTAGAGCCGTGGTTGCCGGGGTGAAACAGCGACGCGGCTTTACCGTGTGCCAGACAGGCGCCAATAGGCAGGCCGTTGCCCAGGCCTTTGGCAGTAACCAGAACATCGGGCAGTACGCCGTCGTGTTGGTAGGCGAAATATTTGCCGGTCCGGCCATTGCCTGTTTGTACTTCGTCGAGCATTAACAACCAGTTGTTGCGGTCGCATAGCTCGCGCAGTTGTTTCAGGAAACCTTCCGGTAATACGTGCAGGCCGCCTTCACCCTGGATCGGCTCCAGTAACACGGCGGCTACGCTGTCATTGTTGTTGGCAATGCTTTCCAGGGCCGCAATATCGCCGAAGGGCGCGCGGATAAAGCCGCGCACCAGCGGCTCGAAGCCCGCCTGAATTTTGCGGTTGCCGGAGGCGGTAAGCGTGGCCAGAGTCCGGCCGTGGAAGGCCTGCTCCATCACCACAACATGGGGGATGTCGATACCGCGCTGGTGGCCGTGCATACGCGCCAGTTTAATGGCCGCTTCGTTGGCTTCTGCCCCCGAGTTGGCAAAAAATACGTTGTCCATGCCGCTGGCATCGCGCAGAGATTCGGCGAGCTGCTGTTGGCGCTGCACATTGTACAAGTTGGAGGTGTGCAGCAGCTTGCCCGCTTGTTCGGTAATGGCTTGTGTAACGCCGGGGTGGGCATGGCCGAGTGCATTGACACCAATGCCGCTGATGCCATCGATATAGCCCTTGCCCTGCTCGTCGAACAGGCGAACACCTTCACCGCGCACAAAGCTGACAGGCAGGCGGCCGTAAGTATTCATCAGTGCGGGCAATGTCATTGCAGCGTATCTCCTCTAGCGGGGTATTTGAGCGAACCCCAAAACGCAAAAGGGCAGCGCCTGCTGCCCGAGAATTAAGGGAGTAATCATATAAGGAAGCTTTTGTAAATTCCATAGCCCGCGGTAATTTGTCAATGGCGCTGGGCGATGGGTCAGCCGTGGTTTTGGGCGAAGCGGGTGCGGCTTGGATGGGGGGAAATTTATTGTTAATGTTTTACCTGAAAACATGGGGGCCGTAAAAGTGCAATACGGCAATCTCCGAGATGTTTGCTATAAGTAGATTGACTCAAAATGCTGCGCCAGTGTTTTTGGTGCCAATAATAATTGTAGTCGGGGAGACTTCTACAGATGACACACAAGCGTATGTTCAAACGATCAAAGCTTGCCCTTGCCATGTTGGCGTTGCCAGTGGCCGTTTCGGCCCAGGACAACGGCAATGTTCTGGAAGAGGTGCTGGTAACCGCGCGGAAGCAGTCGGAAACCTTGCAAGATGTGCCGTTTTCTATTGCGGCGATGACAGAGGGAAAATTAAAGCAGAGTGGGGCGACGGATCTGGAGTCGATGGCGACAAACGTGGCTGGTATTTCGATCCAAAACCTGGGGCCGGGTCAGAGCCAGGTCTCGATTCGCGGTATCTCTGCCGGGCAAATTGTTCGCGATCAGCCCGGCGTTAAAGAGCAGGTTGGGGTCTACTTTGACGAGTCAGTGATCTCGATGTCGCTGTTCACGCCCGACTTGGATTTTTACGACATCAATCGTGTGGAAGTGCTGCGCGGGCCGCAGGGCACGCTGTTCGGCTCCGGCTCGCTGTCGGGCACGGTGCGTTATATCAGCAATGCGCCCAACAGTGACGAGCTGAGCGGCTCTGTGCAGGTGGGCGGTGAAACCGTCGATGAAGGCAGTGAAGGCGGCAATATTAAGGGACATATTAATATTCCGCTTAGCGACACCTTGGCGCTCCGCGCCGTGGGTTACGCTCAGCAATACGCGGGTTACATCGATGCCTTGCAGCCCGACGGAAGCACCAAGGACGATGTTAACGAAGGCACCCGCAGCGGCGGTCGCATCGCACTGCGCTTTCAGCCATCTGACAGCGTGGTTATCACGCCCCGGGTTATTTTCCAGAGCATCGACATGGACGGCTTCAACCGCGAAGACGACTACAATGTGCTTGCCAACCCCTACACTACCAGCCGCCCGGCGGTGACCCTGGGTGATTACGAGCAGTTTACTCAGCTTGAAGAGAGTTTTGAGGACGACTTCTTGCTGGTTGATCTGACCGCCACCATTGATCTGACTGAAGATATGACGCTGACGTCGGTGTCCTCGTATACCGATCGCGATGTGTTGGTGCTGCGCGATGCCACGGCCCTGAACGGTAGTATCACCGGCGGCTCCTTCGGTGAAAGCGAGGCGGTTTATACCCTCGATGCGCCGCTGTATGACGAAACGGAAGCTGAGGTGCTGACCCAGGAGCTGCGCTTGAGTGGCCTGAATGGCCCCGTGCAATGGGTGGCCGGTATCTTCTACAGCGATATCGAGCGTCGCTATGGCCAGTCTCTGCAAGTGGCCGGTTACGATGCCAGTGCGCGCACCACGGCGCCCGATTCCACCGACCCCGGCGAGACCCTGGGCGCGAATGCGGTTGATGAACTGTTCTATTCAGACATTCCCTACGAGCTGGAGCAGTACGCGGTGTTCGGCGAGGTGTCTTATGACCTGAACGAGAAAACCATGATCGTGGTGGGCGCCCGTTTCTTCGATTATGAGGAAAAGCGTACGCTGAACTTTGATGGTATCTACAACGCCAGCGTGCTCGGACAGAAGAGCGATGTGTCGTCGGACGGTGTGTCGCCGCGGGTGATGCTGCGCTACGACATGAATGACGATGTGATGCTCAATGCGCAGGTGTCGAAGGGCTTCCGTTTGGGGGGTATTAACGACCCGCTGAATGAACCTCTGTGTTCACCTGCCGATAAAGCCACCTTTGGCGGTCGCGATGACTTTGAAGATGAAACACTGACGAACTATGAAGTGGGCAGTAAAATGCGCCTGTTCGGCGGTGCGGGTACCTTTAATGTCTCGGCATTCTACAGCGACATTAAAGATCTGCAGGCAACCGTAAACGCGGGTACCTGTTCCTCTCGGATCGTTTACAACGTGCCTGAGGCCCACAGCACCGGGGTGGAAGTTGAGTTCTTCGTGCGCCCGATGAGCAATTTCGAGTTTGGTCTGTCGGCCAGCTACGTGCGCGCCGAGATTGATTCGGATGTTACCTCTACCGACAACGCCAATGTGACGAGCATTGTCGGCGGCATTCGCGAAGGTAATGAGTTGCCAACGGCGCCGGGCTTTGAGCTTGCCGCGACGGCTACCTATTACTTCCCGGTATTCGAAACCTGGGAAGGCTACTTCAACACCACCTATCAAAACGTCGGTTCGCGCTACACCCAGCTTGCGGATCAGGAAAACGGCGGGCGCGGTGTTGCCAGCCTGTACGCCAATGTGGGTGGTCCTTTGACCCAGCCGACCTACGAGTATGATCGCGAGCAGGGTGGTTATCAGATCGTCAACTTGCGCCTGGGCGCGAGAAACGATCAATGGGATACCGCATTGTTTGTGCGCAATGCAACCAATGAACGTGCTGAGCTGTCCTTGGATACCGAGCGCGGCGGCAATGCCCGCGTTGGTCACCACGTCAACCAGCCACGTACCATTGGCTTTAGCGCGCGTTATAACTTCTAGGTCGTCATGGACTGACACATAATCGACTTAACGGCCCTTCGGGGCCGTTTTTGTTTCAGGTGCGTTTGGCGAATGTTGGTGGCTTTGGGGATAATAGTGTTTTGCTAGCCCTAACAGGATGATGGTATGACTCACACCGCCCAGCTCGACCCAGTGAAACTCGGGCTCTTCGTAAGCCGCCTGGAAGCGGTATGCGAGGAAATGGGGGCGGTACTGCAGCGGGCGGCTTTTTCACCCAATATTAAAGACCGGCTCGACTTTTCCTGTGCCATCTTTGATGCCGGTGGCGCGCTGTGTGCACAAGCGGCGCATATTCCCGTTCACCTCGGCAGTATGGCCTATGCGATGGCCGATATTGTCGGCGCCTGCGATTGGTCAGAAGGCGATATGTTGGTGCTGAATGACCCGTTTCTTGGCGGTACCCACCTACCCGATGTCACGGTCATTGCGCCGTATTTTTTGCACGGCGAGTTTCTGGCATTTGTTGTGAACCGCGCCCATCACGCGGATATTGGCGGCTCGACGCCGGGCTCGATGCCCCTGTCAAAAAGCCTGGATGAAGAGGGCGTTGTGATCCCGCCCACGCTATTGCAGCGCGATGGTGTTGTTCAGCGACACCTGCTGGACGAATGGTTTGGCGAGGGTGAGCACGGCGACTTTGTCGCCCAGCTTAGTGCGAACCGCTGTGGCCTGGCGCGCTTAGCCGAGGTTGTCGAGGCGTTGCCGCTGCCGTTTCCTGCGGCCGTTACTCAGTTACAGGCGTATGCCGAGCAGTTGGCGACCTCCCGCTTAAGCGAATTACCGGCTGGGGAGTACCGTTTTCAAGACCTTATGGACGATGATGGCTTTGGTCAGAAAAACCTGACGATTGAGGTGTTGTTGTCCCTGGGGGGCGGCCGGGCGACGGTGGACTTTACCGGCACCGCTGAACAAGTACCGGGCAATATTAACTGTCCGCGGTCAGTGGCTGCGGCGGCGGTGTATTACGCGTTTCGATGTCTGATGCCCAAGGAGGCGCCGGTATGCGCGGGCTTGTTCAGTCCCATTAGTCTTCGTGTTCCCGAAGGTTGCCTGCTGAATGCACGGCGGCCGGCGGCCGTGGCGGCGGGCAATGTGGAAACCTCTATGCGCGCGTGCGACGCGGTATTGGGCGCGCTCGCGCAGGCTCTGCCGGAGCGTATTCCCGCCGCGGCGCACGGCAGCATGAACAATGTGGCGATGGGCTCGTTAGAGGGCGAGCCCTGGCACTACTATGAAACCCTGGCGGGGGGGAGCGGCGGTCATGCCGAGGGCGCTGGACTGAGTGGTGTGCAGTGCCATATGACCAATACGCTGAACACCCCGGTGGAGAGCCTGGAAATGCACTACCCGTTGCGCATTCGCCAATACAGCGTGCGCCGCGGCAGCGGTGGCGGCGGGCGGCATTGCGGAGGCGACGGCCTGGTGCGCGAGTTTGAATTCCTGGCGACCGCGCGCTTTACCTTGCTTACCGAGCGCCGCTATGTCGCGCCCTGGGGCTTGCAAGGGGGGGACGCGGGTCGCTGCGGGGAAAACAGCCTGAATGGCGAGCGCTTACCAGCAAAAGTAAGTGCGCTGGCAAAGCCCGGTGACCGCTTGCGCATTGCCACGCCCGGCGGGGGTGGCTGGGGGCAGGCATGACTTTTCGCGCCGGGAATTGTTAGAATAGCGCTCTGAAATGGTCCGGGCTTTTATTCATCGGTTTGCCGGACGCCGATACGGCAGGTACTCAATGGATACGATCGACGCAATTAAACAGCAAATCGAAAACAACCCCATCATTATCTATATGAAGGGTTCACCCAATCAGCCTCAGTGTGGCTTCTCTGCACGCGCCTCTCAGGCACTGATGGGTTGTGGCGAGCGATTCGCCTTTGTGGATATTTTGTCTAACCCCGATATTCGCGCAAAACTGCCTGAGTATGCTAACTGGCCGACCTTCCCCCAGCTGTGGGTTAAGGGCGAGCTGATTGGCGGCTGCGACATTATTTGCGAAATGTATGAGAGCGGTGAGTTGCAAACCCTGCTGAAAGAAACCTCGGCTGGCGAGGCCGCGGAAGGTTAACGCCTTTTGGCTTGCAAGTACGCCTCTTGAAAACCCGGCCCTAGCGCCGGGTTTTTTGTGCCCAGATATCGGGGATAACGGGGAGAGGAAAGGCGTTTATGAAATTGGTAATGAGAATGCTTTTTATTTGAGTTATTGCTTGCTATTATCCACCTCGAATTAGAACCTGCTAGGCCCACAAAGAGGGGCGGGCAGCATTGGCTATCGAGATTGGAGATACACCGAAATGAAAAAAACGGCGCTAGCAATAGCAATAACGACCGTGCCGATGATGGCAGTTGGTGAGGTTATTGATACTAGGGGCTCCATTAATGATCAAAGTGAGGCTCGCGAAAATCTTAAAATAGAGCACGTCTCTATTATCGGTGAGCGCGTCGAAAAAGTAGCGGGCTCGGCATATGTGGTGGATGAGCTAGAGCTAGAAAAGTTTGAGTACTCAGATATACACCGCATGGTGAAACAGGTTCCAGGCGTATATTTCCAAGAAGAAGATGGTTACGGTCTGCGCGCCAACATCGGTATTCGCGGCTCAGGTAGCGGTCGCAGTGGAAAAGTCACCCTCATGGAAGACGGTGTTTTGATCGCTCCCGCTCCCTATGCGGCTCCCGAAGCCTATTACTTCCCTACCAGTGGCAGAATGTCGGCTATTGAGGTGCTCAAGGGGCCTGAACTGCTCAGGTACGGTCCTTTCACTGTAGGAGGGGCGATCAATCTAATTTCAACACCGATTCCTGAAGAGGCTGAAGGCTTTGTTAACGTTGAAATTGGCGAAAACAGTGCACAGAAGTCCCACGTCCATTACGGGGCAACGCAAGGTCAGTGGGGCTTCCTCCTTGAAAGCTATCAAGAAGAAACGCTCGGTTTCAAAGACATCGATCGTTCCAATCGCGACACTGGCTACGATAAAGAAGATTATGTTGCCAAACTTCGTTGGCGCAGTGCTGAAGGGGCCGAGCACCCGCAGCAGCTCGACCTAAAGCTGAACTATACGGAAGAGCAGTCGAACGCGACATATTTAGGGGTGACCGACCAACAGTTTAAACGAGACCCTTTCCGTCGCTATGGACTCACCGAGCAGGATCAAATGAATACCCGTCAATCGGGTATATCTATTAACTACAACATTGCGTTGAGCGAGTCTGTCGCATTCAACAGTATTGTATACCGCAACAATTTTGAGCGAAGCTGGTTCAAATTAGATCGCGTCGGGGGTGACAGCATATCGGCGCTGATAAGCAAGGCAAATGCGGGTGATGCTGCAGCCATTGGCATTTTAGAAGGTAGCCTGGACGTCGCGGATGTGCGCGTAAAAGACAATGCACGGGAGTACTTTGGGCGGGGTGTTCAGATCGAGCTGACCGGTCAATCTGAGGCAATGGGTGTTAGCCATGACTGGGTACTGGGTATTCGTCGTCATGAGGACGAAGTCGACCGCTTCCAACCGACGACGGTCTTCAATCAGGTCAATGGTAGCTTGCAGTTTGACTCCATTATTCAGCCTAGCTCTAGCAATAACCGAGTAGGGGAGGCGGAAACTCTTTCTCTCTGGTTTGTTGATCGCATTACAATCGGTGATTTTGATGTGACAGCGTCAATTAGACGTGAGGATATCGACACCAAACAAACGCGTTACGGGGATCTCCAGCGCACAACGGTTGCTAGCCGACGCGACAATTCTGTCGATGAGATAATGGCGGGCTTGGGTGTTACCTATAGCTTGTCTGACAACTGGCAGATTTTGGCGGGTGTTCACGAAGGCTTTGCCCCTCCAGGAGGTGGTGCAAGCCGAGGCACTGGCGCAGAGGAAAGTGTGAACTACGAGTTTGGCGCTCGCTACCGCGCAGACCGCTTTTCTGCAGACGTGATTGCATTTTTCAGCGACTATGAAAATACCGTTAATAATTGCTCGGTTGCTAACCCATGCAGCAATGGCGCGAATTCAGGGACCGAGAGTTTTGGTGAGTCAGAAATTCAGGGCTTAGAGGTCAGTTTGCGCAGTGTGCTTGCGCAGGTGCGAGGCATTCAGGTGCCTCTTACAATGGCATATACCTACACTGATGCAGAAGTTACCCAGGATTCTGATACAGGCAGTGTTCTGAAGGGGGACAACCTTCCTTACCTCCCTGAAAATGTATTGAACATCAGCGTGGGCGTCGAGGCCGAGGATGGTAAGAAGGCTTACTTATCAGCTAGCTACGTTGATGAGATGTGTGTCGATAATCAATGTAATCGGAATGTCGATCAGCGATATCGCAGCACTGAGGACTATGTAACGGTTGATTTGGCTGCCAGTATGCCCATCGCGCAGGGTGTCGAGGTTTACACTCGGATCGACAACTTGCTCGACGAGCAAGCTATTGTTGCGCGCAGTCCTGCTGGCGCTAGAGTCAATCTACCGCGCACCGCTTATGCGGGTATCCGTGTAAACTTCTGATCGCTCAAAGAGTGTGGATAAGTTGCCGCGACAAGGGGGTCTTTGTCGCGGCATTTTTATTTGTGCGTTGCATTTGAGAGAAGGCGGCTTCATCTGCGATATTGCGTTGGCTTCATCGCGGGAGTTTGTAGGTTCGCGTCAGAAAAATCTTGGCTTTAAATACAAAGCGGATAGGCGCTTAAGTCAATGGTTTGCACTAGCCGCGGTGCTAGTCTGATGGCCTTGTTCTGGAGGCAGTATTATGAATTCTGTATTGAAAATGTGGCGTAAGTTGTCAGCGTACCCCGGTGGCAAGCTGGCTTTCTCTAAGGCGATATGCATGAAAGCGCCTTACTTCTCCACGATCTCTCCGCGTTTTGAAGAGTTGGGCGTTGGCTATGGCGTTGTGCGTATTCGTGAGCGTCGCTCTATTCACAATCATATTGGTACGGTTCACGCGATCGCGCTTTGTAATCTGGCCGAAGTCGTTGGCGGCATCACCGCTGAAGTCTCTATGCCCAAAGGTATGCGCTGGATCCCCGCCGGAATGACAGTACGTTATTTAAAGCCTGCTAAAGGGGTGCTGCGCGGCTATGCGAGCATGCGCGAGATCGAGGTGGGTGAAAAAGGCGAAGTGCCGGTGCAGGTCGAGGTAAAGGAAGAAGATGGTACGGTCGTCTTCACCGCTGAGATCGGCATGCATGTGTCGCCGGTGAAGCCGAAGAGCTAACACGCAAAAAAAGCCCACTCCAATAAGGAGCGGGCCCTTCTTTCTTAGCAGTGTGACGTGGCGGCTTATGAGTCGCCAAGACCGCCCATAACGGACTGCTGGTAGTTTTGGATACCCACTTTCTCGATAAGGCCCAGTTGCGTTTCCAGCCAATCGATATGCTCTTCCTCAGACTCCAAAATTTCCTCAAGCAGCTCCCGGCTGCCGAAGTCTCCGACTGATTCGCAGTACTTAATACCTTCCTTGAGGTCCGGTACGGCTTTCAGCTCCAGGCTGAGGTCGCACTCGAGCATTTCTTTGGTATTTTCGCCGATCATCAGCTTGCCAAGGTCTTGCAGGTTGGGGATGCCTTCCAAAAATAAAATACGCTTGATCAGCTTGTCAGCGTGTTTCATTTCGTCGATGGATTCATGGTATTCGTGCTCGCCGAGCTCTTTCAGGCCCCAGTCCTCGTACATGCGCGCATGCAGAAAATACTGGTTGATGGCGACCAGTTCGTTGCCAAGTGCCTTATTGAGATGGGCGATAACCTGAGCGTCACCTTTCATTGCTGTGTCCTTAATTATCGTGGCGTATGAATAGCCAATAGTGTGGACGCGCTATGGGGGTGAGTCAAGCTAAGTTGTTGATTTTAAATGGTATGTTAGAAGGGTAAAGCCAATCGTTCTCAATTACTTTTCGTCTTAGGCAACGGCGTAACAGAGGGATTCGTCATAGTTGCTGAGATGGGCGTCAAAAACGCTGCGAGCCAGGGAACCGCACTTTCCGCACTGGCTGGCGAGGTCAAGTTCACGGCGCAATTCACGGAAGCTGCTGGTGCCATTGTCCATCGCTTCTCGAATTTGTGTATCGGTAATGCCTTTGCAGAGACAAACGTACATGTTGCTGGAACCTGTGTGGTGTCGTTGTGTTCAGGATTCTAAAGTTAATGAAAATGAGAATGCTTGTCAATTGTCTTTTTGGGTGTTCGGTATTTTTTGTTGGTGTTGCCATAGTTGCAGGCTATGGGGGCGATTAGAATTTTCAATGGGATTGGTTTGTGACGGCGTGTATGATTGCCGGTCTACTCCTTTTTAAGAGTGCGTGATTGCACTGTCTAATGAAAACAACCGGAGGTAAACATCATGGGTGTACTCGTAGGTAAACCAGCTCCTGACTTCACATGTGCGGCAGTACTTGGCAACGGCGAGATCGTTGATGAGTTCACGCTTAGCGAAGCGGCTAAAGGCAAATACGCGGTTCTGTTCTTCTACCCGCTGGATTTCACCTTTGTCTGCCCTTCAGAGCTGATCGCTCTGGATCACCGTATGGACAAATTCCGCGAGCTGGGTGTTGAGGTGATCAGTGTATCGATCGACTCTCAATTCACTCACAACGCCTGGCGCAACACCGCGATCAAAGATGGCGGCATCGGTCCTGTAACCTACACCATGGCTGCTGACGTGCGTCACGACATTTGCCGTGCATATGACGTTGAAGCTGAAGGTGGCGTGGCATTCCGCGGCGCGTTCCTGATCGATAAAGAAGGCATGGTTCGCTCTCAGCTGGTTAACGACCTTCCTCTCGGCCGTAACGTTGATGAGCTGGTGCGCTTGGTTGAGGCACTGCAATTCCACGAAGAGCACGGTGAAGTTTGCCCTGCTGGCTGGAATAAAGGCGACAAAGGTATGGACGCATCACCGACTGGTGTAGCGGCTTACCTGTCAGAGAACTCTGACAAGCTGTAATACGGCGACTCTGCGGCGCGAGCCGCAAGTTCCTATAAAAAGCCCGATGACCGCAAGGTGATCGGGCTTTTTTGTGGGTGACTGTCCTGGTGACGAGGTGTAAGCGCGTATACAGAACCCCCCGCGCTAAACGCTGTTGTGGCGACGGAGTGGTGAGGTGAGGGGGCGCGGGAGGCAGATACAAAAAACCCCACCGAAGTGGGGTTTTGCAACACGCAGTGTCGCGGGGATTAGGCTGCGAAGTTAGCGGCAGCAAATTCCCAGTTCACCAAGTTCCAGAAGCCTTCAAGGTACTTGGGACGCGCATTGCGGTAGTCGATGTAGTAGGCGTGCTCCCAAACATCGGCGGTGAACAATGGCGTTTGGCCGTCGCGAGCGATAGGCGTGTCAGCGTCGTCGGTGTTAACGATTTCGAGGCTGCCATCGCTGTTTTTTACCAGCCAGGTCCAGCCAGAGCCGAAGTTGCCGACCGCGCTAGCGTTGAAAGCGGCTTTGAACTCGTCGAAGGAGCCAAACTTAGCGTCGATGGCTGCTGCCAGCTCGCCAGTGGGTGCGCCGCCGCCGTTGGGGCTCAGGCTGTTCCAGTAGAAAGTGTGGTTCCAAACCTGGGCTGCTTGGTTGAACAGGCCGCCACTTGCCGATTTGATGATTTCTTCCAGTGACTTGCCTTCGTTGTCGGTACCGGCCGTCAGTTCGTTCAGCTTGGTCACGTAGGCGTTGTGGTGTTTGCCGTGGTGAAAGTCCAGGGTCTCCGCTGAAATGTGGGGCTCAAGTGCGTTTTTGTCGTAAGGCAGTGCAGGTAATTCAAAAGCCATGTGGGTCTCTCCTGACGTTTAGTGGGTGTTTACGGTGTCGAGGGCGTATTTTCGCCCGCGTTATCTCTACGGTGTTGGACGCCGATCTGTGCCGGAGTTCCAATAACTTAATTTATGTCCAGCGCCAGCCGCCAAGGTCTTGCCAGCGGTTAACGATCTGGCAAAACAATTCTGCGGTCTTTTCCGCGTCGTACGCGGCGCTGTGCGCTTCATTGTTGTCAAACTCAATATCGGCCAGTTGGCAGGCCCGGGCCAGTACTGTGTGTCCGTATGCCAGGCCTGACAAGCTAGCCGTATCCATCACCGAAAACGGGTGGAAAGGGTTTCGTTTTATGCCGCAGCGGTTAATCGCGGCCATTACAAACCCCAGGTCAAAGTGGGCGTTGTGTCCTACCAGTACTGCGCGTGTGCAGTCGTGGGCTTTGACTTGCTGACGGATTTTCTTCAGCAGCTCGCCCATCACAGTGACTTCTTTCTCGGCTTGTCGGTCAGGGTGATGGGGGTCGATACCGGTAAATTCAAGGGCGGCGGTCTCTAAATTCGCGCCTTCGAAGGGTTCGATGTTGTAGCTGAGGGTTTCATCGGGCTCGAGGTTGCCCGCGTCATCCATTCTCAACAGGGTGGCAGCAATTTCTAAAATGCCGTCGGTGTGACAATTGAAACCGCCGGTTTCAACGTCAATGACCACTGGCAGGAATCCCCGAAATCGCTGTGCAATCAAGCTTTTATCGCCATTCATTGCTTAAGCTACCTGCCAGCGCAGGGTTTCTCCAGCGCGGAGCGGACGTACCGTGTCGTTCCCCAATGGCAGTGCCTCAGGGGCTTGCCAGTCGGCTTTTTGTAAGGTGATTTGATCCTGGTTGCGTGGTAGACCATAGAAGTCCGGGCCGTGGAAGCTTGCGAAGGCCTCTAGCTTATCCAGCGCACCGGCTGCCTCGAACGCTTCCGCGTACATCTCTATGGCCGCGTAGGCGGTATAGCAACCGGCACAGCCGCAATCGGCCTCTTTGCGATGGCGGCCGTGGGGGGCGGAGTCGGTGCCGAGGAAAAATTTCGGGCTGCCCGAGGTTGCCGCCGCAATAAGCGCCTGTTGGTGGCGGTTGCGCTTCAAAATGGGCAAGCAGTAATAGTGCGGGCGAATGCCGCCGGCAAGCATGTCGTTGCGATTGTAAAGCAAGTGGTGGGCGGTAATTGTTGCGGCGACGTTTTCGCCGGCATTGGCGACGAATTCGGCGGCATCTGCAGTGGTAATGTGCTCCAGAACGACTTTCAGCGAGGGAAAGGCGGCGACAATACGTTTGAGGTGGCGCTCTATAAATTCTGCTTCGCGGTCGAAGATGTCGATATCGGCATCGGTGACTTCGCCATGGACCAGCAGTGGCATACCCTGCTTCGCCATTTCATCCAGTACCGGCCACAGGCCATCGACGTCGGTAACGCCGGCGTCGGAATTGGTTGTGGCGCCCGCGGGATATAGCTTCGCCGCATAAACCAGACCAGATGCCTTGGCCTCGGCAATATCGGCCGGCTGGGTGCGGTCTGTAAGGTAGAGCACCATTAGCGGGGTGAAGCTCGCTCGCTCGGCCGGTATCGCTGCGAGAATGCGCTCGTGATAGGCGCGTGCTTCATCGAGCTTGCGAACCGGCGGGGTAAGATTCGGCATCACAATGGCGCGGCCAAAATAGCGGCTCGCGTCACTAACTGTCTGTGTCAGGGCATCGCCATCGCGCAGGTGGATATGCCAATCATCGGGGCGGGTAATGTGCAGGGTTTGCATGCTTGAGCCTGTGCTGTGTAGAGCCGAAATGCTACAGGATTCAGGGGCTTGATTAAAGTCACTGCGGGGCAACAGCGCTTTGTTTTGCGTGTGCTTCGCGCTCTGTGGCACTCTAGATAGCAGATTAGCAGCGGTAGCGAGTTCAGTGATCAATTCCCTTAGTCTTATTGGTATGCCCGCCTGTGGTAAGTCCACGCTCGGGCGGCATATAGCCCGGCGCACCGGGTTGCGGTTTGTGGATGGCGATCGGCTTATCGAGCAGCGTGAAGGCCAGACACTGGCGCAGATGCTAGCGCAAAGAGGGTATTTAGGCCTGCGTGAAGCCGAGGAGCGTGCATTATTGGCGGAGGATTTTTCCGGGGTGGTGCTCGCAACCGGCGGAAGCGCCGTATACAGCCAGCCGGTGATGAAGAAACTGCACCGCCTGGGGCCTGTGGTCTTTATTGATGTTATAGAGAGCGAGCTGGCCAAGCGACTGGGGAATTTTGCCGAGCGCGGCGTTGCCTGTGCACCGGGAACAGATTTATCGGCCCTGTACGCCGAACGCCAGCCCTTATATGAACGCGAGGCCGATGTGCGCGTGGCGGCGCTGGACCGGGGAGAGCAGCAGCTGGCGGAAGAAATTTTGCTGGCAGCGGCCGAATGGCAACAACGCCAGAGCGACACCAAAGAATAAGGAGGGGCGGATGCCCATCAAGCGACATACCTGTATTGAAATATGCAAGGAAGATCTGAAGTTTTCCGGCGCTCACTTTACTATCTTTTCGGCGACCGACCGCGAGCGGCTGCACGGCCATAATTTTCGGGTTAGCCTCGACCTGACCGCGGAGGTGGGTGAGGACGGTATGTGCTTTAGCTACGTGGAGATTAAAAAACGTCTGCGCAAGCTGTGCGCAGAGTTAGATGAGTACACGCTGCTGCCCGCGCAGTCGCCGTATATGCGTGTTGAGGAACAGGGCAAGTACTATCGCGCCGAATTTAACGGTGAGGAATTGCTGTTTTTAAAGGCCGACACCTTACTGCTGCCATTGCGCAACACCACGGTTGAAGAGTTTGCTCGCTATGTGCTGGAGCGCCTGCTCGACGACGCCCCTTTCATTGATGGCAATGAGATCAGCGAGTTGGTGATGAAGGTTTCCTCGGGCCCGGGTCAGTGGGGCTCTGCAAGCTGGACTCGCGATTGATTCGGCGACTGTGAATGGAAAGGTATTGTGAATAAATTAGTAGTAATCAGTGGTGGAAGCCAGGGTATAGGCCGCGCGACAGTGGAGCGCTTTTTGGCGGAAGGGTACCGGGTAATCAACCTGTCACGGCGGTCGCTGGACATTGAGGGCGTTCTCCAGTTGTCGGTGGACATGGGGCGTATCGATTGGCTAGAGGGTATGGCCGCGGAGGCGCTCAGTATTGCTGCAGAAAGTGCCGACGAAATCGTGTTGATCCACAATGCTGCGCGGCAAGACAGCGATACCGTTGCCACGCTCGCCGCCGAGAATTTTGCCGCGGTACTGCAGATCAATTTGGTCGCTCCGCAGCAGCTCAATGCTGTGCTGATTCCCTACATGAAACCGGGGTCATCAATTTTGTATGTGGGGTCAACCCTCGCTGAAAAAGCCGTGCGCGGCTGCGCTTCCTACGTGGCCAGTAAACATGGTCTGGTGGGGCTGATGCGAGCAACGGTGCAGGACTTGGCCGGCACCGGTATCCACAGTGCCTGTGTTTGTCCCGGTTTTACCGATACCGCCATGCTGCGCGGGCACATCAACAACGACCCAGAGGTGATTGCCGCAATCACCGCCAATGTGTCGGCTGGGCGCTTGATAGATCCACAAGAAATCGCCGATACCTTGTATTTTTGTGCGCGCTCTCCGGTGATTAGTGGCGCGGTAATCCATGCCAATCTCGGTCAAATAGAGCACTAGCATTTCTCCGCCCGCAGTAAATTTTACTGCGGCACTTTCCCTGCGTTTTTACGGTCTACACTAGTTGTAGGCCGAGCGTTTTCCCAAGCACTCTATTGGCACATGCACTAGCCACACTTCGGTAATCGCGTAGTCTTTTTTTGTGGATCGAAGTAGATGATCTCTGCGTAGCAGAGTAGAGTGAAGACGCACACACATGAAACTGTCGTCGCGCTACGTCGCGAGTGGAATGTCAGCGACGTGGCGTTAACGCAGAAAGGAGATTGCACCGATGGGTATCCTTGATAACGTCCGCGAGCAATATCTGAAGGCGAAGGACGAGGAGATGTCATTGACTGACTACCTCGAGCTTTGTCGCAGCGATCCGCTTGCTTACGCCACCCCGGCTGAGCGAATGCTGGCAGCCATTGGCGAGCCAGAACTTGTAGATACCCGCAGTGACCCTCGGCTTTCACGAATTTTTTCCAATCGGTTGATTGCCCGCTATCCAGCCTTTGAAGAGTTTTACGGCATGGAAGATGTGATCGCGCAGATCGTCGCATTTTTCAAACATGCCGCGCAGGGCCTGGAAGAACGCAAACAGGTGCTATATCTGCTTGGCCCGGTAGGCGGTGGTAAATCGTCGATCGCCGAGCGGCTGAAAAAATTGATGGAAGCCTACCCGATCTACGCCTTGAAAGGCTCGCCCATTAACGAGTCGCCGCTGTCGTTGTTTGACCCCCAGCGCGACGGTAAGCAGCTTGAAGAAGAGTACGGTATTCCCGAGCGCTATCTCAGTGGCCTGGCGTCACCTTGGGCGATCAAGCGCCTGGACGAGTATGAAGGCGACCTTAGCCGGTTCCGCGTTGTGCGCATTCAGCCCTCAGTGTTAAAGCAAGTGGCGATTACCAAAACTGAGCCAGGCGATGAGAACAATCAGGACATTTCCACTCTGGTCGGCAAGGTGGACATTCGCAAGCTCGAGAGCTACGCGCAAGACGATCCCGATGCCTATTCCTACTCCGGCGGCCTGTGCCTGGCGAATCAGGGAATGCTTGAATTTGTCGAGATGTTCAAAGCGCCTATCAAAATGCTGCATCCCCTGCTGACGGCGACGCAAGAAGGAAACTACAAGGGCACCGAGGGCTTCTCCGCGATTCCCTTCCAGGGCGTAATACTTGCTCACTCCAACGAATCCGAGTGGCAGAGCTTTCGCAACAACAAGCACAATGAGGCATTTCTCGACCGGGTATACATCGTCAAAGTGCCTTACTGTTTGCAGGTGTCAGAAGAGGTCAAAATTTACCAGAAGCTGCTGCGCCACAGCTCCCTGGCCGATGCGCCATGTGCACCGGGAACGCTGGAAATGCTCGCGCAGTTTTCGGTATTGACGCGTCTTGGCGAGCCGGAGAACTCCAGCATTTATTCCAAAATGCGTGTTTACGACGGTGAGTCACTGAAAGACACCGACCCGGCGGCGAAGTCCTTCCAGGAGTACCGCGACTATGCCGGTATCGATGAGGGCATGACCGGGATGTCAACGCGCTTTGCTTTCAAGGTGCTGTCGGCGGTATTTAACTACGACAACGCCGAGATAGCGGCTAACCCCGTGCACCTCATGTATGTGCTGGAGCAGCGCATTATGCGCGAGCAGCTGCCCGAGGATGTGCAGCGTACCTACCTAGAATTTATCAAGGGCTGGCTCGCGGTACGCTACGCTGAATACGTGGGTAAAGAAATTCAAACGGCCTATCTCGAATCATATTCAGAGTACGGTCAGAACATTTTTGACCGCTACGTGACCTTTGCGGATTACTGGATTCAGGACGAAGATTACCGAGATCCGGAAACCGGCGCGATCTTCGACCGTGCCACCTTAAACGGTGAACTGGAGAAAATTGAAAAACCCGCCGGGATCGCTAATCCGAAAGATTTCCGCAATGAAATCGTTAACTTTGTGCTGCGTGCTCGCGCTCAAAATGAGGGCCGCAACCCGAACTGGACGAGCTATGAAAAACTGCGCGAAGTGATAGAGAAGAAAATGTTCTCCAGCACTGAAGAGCTGCTGCCAGTCATTTCCTTTAATGCCAAAGCCTCCGATGAGGACCAGAAAAAGCACGAAAACTTTGTTACCCGCATGGTCGAGAAGGGCTACACCCCCAAGCAAGTACGTTTGTTGTCAGAGTGGTATCTGCGCGTACGCAAAGCTGGCTAGTTAACACTGCCACGTCTAAAGCAAGGTGCGAATATGTCGATGATTATTGACCGCCGCCTGAACGACCGCAACAAGAATGCGACGAACCGCGCGCGGTTCATCAGGCGATATAAATCCCAGCTGAAGCGCTCTGTGGCAGACGTTGTCGCCGAGCGCTCCATCACCGATATGGGGCGTGGTGGCGAGGTGGGAATCCCGGTAAAAGATATTTCCGAACCGAAGTTCCGTATTGGCCAGGGTGGCGACCGGGAGATGGTTCACCCAGGCAACCACAGTTTCTCCCCCGGAGATCGCATCGCTAAACCCCAAGGGGGTAGTGGCGGTGAAGGCGAGGGCGGGGACGGCCAGGGTGAAGGCGGTGAGGGGCAGGATAACTTTATGTTTACCCTGTCAAAAGAGGAGTTTATGAACCTCTTTTTCGACGACCTGGAACTGCCACGTTTAGCGCGTAATGTGCTGGGGGACGCTAAACAATTCACTTTTCGTCGCGCGGGCTATACCCCGTCGGGGGTGCCGTCTAACTTGTCGGTGCGACGCAGCCTGCAAAATGCCATGGCCAGGAAGATTGCACTGGCGGCACCGCTGAAACGAGAACTGCGTGAGCTTGAGGAAAGCGGTGCTGATCCACAAGAAATTCAAGACTTAAAAGACCGCATCGATCGAATTCCCTTTTTGGATGAGTACGACCTCCGCTTCCGGCATAAAGTTAAGGAGCCCAAGCCAATTAGTCGCGCGGTTATGTTTTGTTTGATGGATGTATCGGCGTCGATGTCGGAACAAAAAAAGGACCTGGCCAAGCGGTTTTTTACCTTGCTGTATTTGTTCCTCAATCGAAAATATGAACATGTCGAGCTGGTATTTATTCGGCATACGTCAAACGCCGAAGAAGTTGACGAACACGCATTTTTTCACGACCCCCAAACCGGCGGTACGGTAGTGATGTCGGCGCTTAATTTGGCCGAAGAAATTATTAAAGATCGCTATGCGCCAGACCAGTGGAATATATACGGCGCGCAGGTATCAGATGGCGACGCCTTTGGCAGCGATCCGCAACGCAGCGCGGCTAAGTTGCGCGACGATATTTTGCCGCACTGTCGCTACTACGCCTACGTAGAGGTGCCGGACAATGCCAGTAGCATCACGCCGCTGGGTGCCGCCTACAGCCAAATCCACAGCGAAAACTTTGCGGTCGCCAAAGTAATGGGGCGGCGCGATGTCTATCCAGTACTGCGGGAATTATTCCAGCGGGAGGCGGCGTGAGCGAGACGGTGAAAGACCGCGAATTGTCCCGGGGCGGCGACTGGGATTTTGACCTGCTGCGCAGCTACGACCGCGAGATAGCGAGCATCGCCAAAGAGTTTGGCTTGGACACTTACCCTAATCAAATTGAGGTAATTGCCTCTGAGCAAATGCTCGATGCCTACGCGTCCGTGGGCTTGCCGATCAGCTACACCCACTGGAGTTACGGAAAGGAATTTATTCGTAACGAAGAAGCCTATCGCCGCGGAATGCGTGGCTTGGCTTATGAGCTGGTGATTAATTCTGACCCCTGCATTGCCTATTTGATGGAAGACAATAGTATGCCGATGCAGGCCTTAGTCATTGCCCATGCCTGCTATGGACACAATTCCTTTTTTAAGGGGAATTACCTGTTTAAGCAGTGGACCAGCGCTGATGCGATTGTCGATTACATGGTATTTGCCCGTAAGTATATTTTTGAGTGCGAGCAAAAATATGGCATTGATCGTGTGGAGGAAACCCTCGATGCCTGTCATGCTTTGATGGACCATGGTGTGGACCGCTACCACCGGCCCTCACCACTTTCAGCGCAGGACGAATTGCGTCGTCAGCACGAGCGCGCAGAACACGCGCGCAAGCAGTTCGATGATATTTGGCGAACATTGCCGCGCAAGGAAAAGCAGGGCGATGACGATGCACCTGCTGAGGCAGCAAATTTTCCCCCTGAGCCCCAGGAAAACTTGCTGTACTTTATCGAAAAATATTCACCCACCCTGGAAACGTGGCAGCGTGAGATCGTTCGGATCGTGCGTAAGCTCGCGCAGTATTTCTACCCGCAGGGCATGACTAAGGTGATGAACGAAGGGTGGGCGACGTTTTGGCACTATACCTTGCTCAACACCCTGTACGACCGCGGTTTGGTTGATGACGGCTTTATGTTCGAGATTCTTCAGTCTCATACCAATGTGGTCATGCAACCGGGCTTTGATCACCCCGCGTACAGCGGCATTAACCCCTACGCCCTCGGCTTTGCCATGTTCCGCGACTTGCGCCGTATCTGCGAGTCGCCGGATGCTGAGGACCGCGCCTGGTTTCCCGATATTGCGGGGCGAGATTGGCGCGAAGTGCTTGATTTTGCGATGCGTAACTACAAAGACGAGTCGTTCATCGCGCAGTATTTGTCGCCAAAATTAATCCGCGAGTTCCACCTTTTTGCCATAGCAGATCAAGCAAAAAACGACTTTGTCGAGGTGGCCGCAATTCACAATGACGAGGGCTACCGTGACGTCCGGCGCCTGCTGTCACGGCAATACAATCGCGATATTTCGGTGCCGGACATCCAGGTACTTCGCTATGAGCATATGGGCGACCGCTCGCTGCTACTGCGATACACCCGGCTGCGCGACAGACCGCTTACCGACGATGCCAAAGAAGTGCTGAAGCATTTATCTAAGCTATGGGGCTTTACGGTCAGCATGGAAGTGTTTGACGAGCGCGAGGGCGTTGTCGATCGCATCGACGTCAACCCAGCGCGCTAGGGCCTAGCAGCAAGTGCTAATTAGCGGCCGCTGAACTCGGGCTTGGTTTTATCAAAAAATGCATTTACCGCCACCATGTGATCCTCTGTTTGGTGGCACTGGGCCTGAACATCGGCGCAAACGCTCAGGAAATCGTCCAGTTCCTGGCGTTGTGCAAGCTTCATTAGACGTTTGGTTTGCCTAAGTGCTTGTGGCGGCTTGCTGGCATAGGTGTTTGCATAGCCCTGGGCGCAGGACAAGAGTGTGTCGTCTGAGACCTTTTCCAACAATAAGCCGAGAGAGAGCGCTTCCTCTGCCTCAATAATACGCCCGCTGAAGCTCAACTCGGCGGCTCGTTGGTAGCCCACTAAGCGCTGCAGAAACCAGGCCCCGCCGTCACCGGGAATGATCCCCAAATTGATGAAGGTTTCACCAAAGCGGGTACTGTCACAACCAATACGCAGATCGCACATACAGGCGAGGTCAAAGCCAGCGCCGACCGCAGCGCCATTTACCGCAGCGATGGTAACCACCTCGGCGTTGTGCATTGCTCTTGAGATGCGTTGAATGCCATTGCGATAACTGGCGCTGATCTCAGCCGGGTTGCCGCCAAACATACCTTGCTTGTCGCGCATTTCCTTTACATTGCCGCCAGCACTAAAGGCGCGGCCTTCACCAGTGAGAATTAAGCAGGAGATAGCGGGGTTTTGGTTTGCCCAAGTGACGGTATCGCAGATGTCGTCGATGAGCGCGCTGCCCGTTAGGGCGTTGCGGATGTCGTCGCGCTGGAAACACAATAGTGCGACTCGCCCGTCCACGGTCAAGGTTGCATCGCGCAGCGTTGGCATGGCCATTTGGTTTTCTCCCTCGTTTACGTCGCGGCAATTATGCCATAGCGGCCGCCATCGATAGCAGTGTGTTCACACGGATAGCGAAACACCTTTTACCTTGCCTGCGTATACCTAGTCGGAGGTGACCTATGACGAAATGTGAATTTGACGACCTGAATCATTACCCTGTATCTGAGATCGAGGTGCATTCTCTCGATGGCGGTATGTATGTACTTTCGGCGATTATTGACGGCGGGAGTTTCCCGGTCTATGAGCGCGGTAAGAGAATGGTAACGCGGGACATAACAAGCCTGCGAAGACGCCTGGCCGACTGCCGTTGCCAAACGTTTTTTCTAATTCAGCGCAGTGCCTATGACGAAATGCTGGGCCAGCCAGTTAAGAGTGAAGAGACGGAAATGCGCATCGCAATAGCGCCGCTCAGCGACGAGCATTTAATTTAAGACGGGGTGAAGACGGCTGCCGCATTAGCGGCAGCTCTGGCTTAAAAACTCATTTCGCGTGCTGGGGTCGCTTTTAAAACTGCCACCCAGGGCTGTGGTTTGTGTACGTGAGTTAGTGTCCATGACGCCGCGACTTTTCACGCAGTAGTGAATCGCATCGATGGTAACGGCAACATCTTCCGTTTCCAGCAGGGTTTGCAGAGCGACCAACACTTGTTGGGTAAGGCGCTCTTGCACCTGAGGCCGTTGTGCGAAGAAACGCACAATACGGTTAATCTTCGACAGTCCAATCACCTTCTCGCCGGGAATATAGGCGACTGTGGCTTCGCCATCGATAGTAACGAAGTGGTGCTCGCAGGTGCTTGTTACGCTAACGCCACTGACCTTTACCATTTCTTCGACACGCATTTTGTTGTCGATATTGGTGATTTTCGGGAAGTTGTTGTAATCCAAGCCACAAAAAATTTCATCTACATACATTTTCGCAATCCGCGATGGGGTTTCTTCAAGGCTGTCATCACTGAGATCGAGGCCGAGGGTTTCCATAACACCCAGCATCAAGTCGGCGATCCGCTGCTTTTTTTGGTCGTCATTCAGTGAGCTTTGGGGGCGCATCGGTGTTTCTAGGCCCGCTTCCAGTAATGCGCTGTGTACGGCATTGGCTTCCTTGGAAATCATGTTTTTGTCTCGTGTTGTTTTTCATCGTTTACGCAATTTACAGATATTTGGTTTCCTGACCGGTAAATCAAGTTAGTACTCGTATCGATCGGTTTGTGTCTCAGCCGCAAGCCGCAGTATTTGCGCCTACACTGGTGAGAGGATGGAAAAAGGTGAGGCGAAAAGATGGCCGAACAGAGCGAGCACTGGGCAGCAAACAGTGCTGACTACCAAAGAGCATGCTTGCTGGGCGGGGCGGTAGGTGACGCGCTGGGCGCCCCGGTGCAGTTCTTTAGTCTCGACGATATTGTGCAGCAATACGGAGAGCGGGGCGTACTCGACTATATGCCGGCCTACGGAAGGAAGGGAGCGGTCACTGACGACACGCAACGCCTTATGTTCACCTCCGAAGGCATACTCCGCTACCGCGTGGCGAGCGCGAGAGGCGAGCAGCCAGATTTGCGAAGTTTTATTCATCGCGCGGACTTACGTTGGCTATCCACGCAGACCACAACCACCACAGGGCAGCAGCGCAGTTTCTTATTGGCAGAGCGCGGGCTCTACAGTCAGCGAGCAGCGCGCGATAGCTTTCTGGCGGTGTTAAGTAAAAGTCAGCAGGGCGGCGTAACGGCTGACAACCAGTACCAGTTCGGTGCCGGTTTGAGCCGAATTGCGCCCCTCGCCGTGCACTTTGTTAGTGATATGCGCAAATTCTGGGGAGAGGCGCTGCGTGCTGAAATGTTCTCACTCAGCGCCGATATCAGCGCCCTCAGCGATGGCCACGTTAATGGTCGTTTAACCGGCG
The DNA here is from genome assembly GCF_057370015.1 of Spongiibacter sp. C9W. Lineage (NCBI taxonomy): Bacteria > Pseudomonadati > Pseudomonadota > Gammaproteobacteria > Cellvibrionales > Spongiibacteraceae > Spongiibacter > Spongiibacter sp. C9W. The sequence continues at coordinate 1,397,248 of NZ_CM170672.1, read as the reverse complement.
GCGCGCTGGGCATACTGTTGCTTGGCTTGTTGTATGGTCACCCGCCTGAGGCGTGCCTGGCGCGGATCGACGAGCAGCTGCGCCCCAATAAGGACAGCCAAGCCTTGCGCCGAGCTATCGATCATGCCGTTGAATTGGCCAATGCCCAGCCGAACTCGGCCAGTGCCGCAGAATCCCTCTGTGGCGACTCTATGGCCCTGGACGTGTTTTCCGTTGCCTTGTACTCACTGCTGTGCGCCGAGGACTTTGCCTCTGGTCTGGTGCTGTCGGTTAATCACAGTGGTTTAAGTGACAGCTGCGGCGCGTTGGCGGGGCAGCTATTGGGTGCCTGGCGCGGCCTCGATGATATTCCGCAGCATTGGCTACAAGACCTTGAGCATAAAGCGCTGCTAGACTGCTTGGCAGCGGACTTTTTGAAGTCCCCCGAAGACCCGCTAATGAAGCAACGTTATGGTGGTTAATTAAGGGAAGGGCGCTCTTTGACTCAAATTGACTTGTCGTCGTTACAACACCCTGTTTTAGAAAAGAAACTCTACCGCCAGCGGCGCGATCAACTCCAGCTCGATCTAATGGCTTTGCAGCTGCAATTATACCGAAGCCGACGCCGTGCAATACTCGTGGTAGAGGGCCCGGATGCGGCGGGGAAAGGGGGATTTTTGCGACGTGCCCTGCGGTATATGGACCCCCGAGGGGTGCGGGTCCATGCCATTGGGCCCCCGGATGCCATAGAGGCGGGGCAGCACTACCTGCAGCGATTTTGGCGGCGCCTGCCTACCTCCGGTCAATTGTGTGTATTCGACCGCTCTTGGTACGGGCGTATTCTGGTGGAACATGTCGAGCACGGATACAAAGAGCGGGAGCGTGCGTGTCGCGAGATCGCCGAATTTGAAAGGATGTTAGTTGACGACCAGATTATGGTGGTTAAGGTGCTGTTTTACATCGATAAAGAAACGCAGCGCAATCGTCTGTTGACCCGTTTGGAAAGCCCGGAGAAACACTGGAAGATCACCGATGCGGACCTGAATAGCTTTCCGTTTCATCATCAGTATTGCCAGGCCTATGAGTACATGTTGAAGCAGTGCTCCCAGCCGGTACCGTGGCAGCTTGTTGCGGCGAACGACAAGTACCATGCCCGGGTTGCCGGTATGGAGGCCCTGAGTGAGCAGTGGCGTCAGCACCTCGGAGAGCCGGCACACCCGCAGGCCAACGCGGCCTTTGTCGCAAGGGCTCGGCGCGTGCTGGAGCGACGACGGGAAGACAGCGCCGATTGAATTCAAGGCGTTGTTATTGTGAGCGTTATCGCGCTGATTCTTACCAATACCGGTAGAAGGCTAGGGGCCAATACGAATACAGCTCTGCTGTGCGGCGGTGCACTATGTTTTAAAGGAGGGTGTGCGAGAATGACGGTAACATCCCGTTGTGACCCCTACGGATGAAACGCGATATCAAAAGGACGCATGTTGATTTTTAAGCGCTTGAAGGACATCTACAACACGCTTGGCCCGCGATTACTCGCCGGTGTGCTGCTGGTCTTCCTCTGTGTATTTGTTGTGATGTTTCCGCTGGCGGAGCGTCGTGCCTATGAACAGGAAGTGTCGGCGGTTGGCGAGGTGTTGAGCAGCCTTCTCGATGCCCGCGCGCGAGCGCTGGATAACCACATAGGCCAGTACGAAAGCGACACGCTTTTCCTGGCTAACACGCCGCCCATCTCTGGCATTATGCGCGCCTCGGAAAATTCCGGGGAAGACCCCGACACCCGCAGCAACCTGCAAGACTGGCAGCAGCGCTTACAAGAGATTTTTAGTGCCTACATGTACAGCCGCGGTGAGGTGCGTCAGCTGCGCTTTATCGGAATGGATGACGGTGGGCGGGAATTAGTGCGCGTCGACAGTGATGGCGAGTCGGTTCAAATTATCCCCCAGTCTCAGTTGCAGCAAAAAGGCCACAGTGACTACGTTAAAGAATCGAGCAAGCTCAATGAAGGCGAGGTGTATTTTTCGCGGGTTAATTTTAACCGCGAGCGCGGGAAGATCGAGCGCCCACTTTGGCCCACGCTGCGAATAGCGACGCCGGTTTTCGACGCGCAACAGCGTCTGTTCGGCGTGGTCGTGATGAATCTGGATTTTAGCTACAGCCAGCGATTGATCAGGGAAGATCTGCCGCAGGGCTACCGAGTTTACCTCCTCGATGAAGAGCAGCATTTTTTGTTGCATCCCTACAGTGAAAAAACCCTGGCCTACGAACTTGGGCCGTCCTATCAGTGGGGGCAGGCCTTCGATGCGCCGATGGCCGATGGCCTGAGGCCCTATCGTGAGCGCGGTGGGGAAGCCACTTGGTACTCACTGAAACAGCGATTGACCTACGATGACCGCCATTGGGTCACGTTGGTTGTCGCCGCCGATCAAGCGCTGGTTGATGATGCGGTATTTCGCATGCTGCGTTTTAATGCGGCGGTTTTTGTGTGCTTTACGCTGATCACCTTCATATTACTTCTTCAGTTCGTTGTGAATATGCGCCGACGCGACGAAGCCATTGAGCGAAATGCGGAGCGAGTCGCGATTATCGATGGCAGTAACGATGCCGTGATCGCGGTCAGTCTGGATGGCGTGGTGATTAGCTGGAACGCAGCGGCAGAGTTGCTGTTCGGCTATCGCGAAGACGAGGTGGTAGGGAAGACGACGGCGTCACTGATTTTGCCGGATGACTGCAGAGATGAAGAGCAGCTTTTTCTAAAGCAGATGCGCGCGGGTGTGCCTGTGCCGCATGTGGAAACGCACCGGAAAGATAAATCGGGTAACCGTATTGAGGTCGCTATTAATGTCTCGCCTGTGAAGGTCGCGGGTAAAATAACCAGCGCGGCGATGATCGTCCGGGATATCAGCCAGGAGAAGGAATCGCGCAGCAAATTGCGCCAGCTCAATGAGTCCCTTGAAGAGGTGGTGGCCCAGCGTACCAAGGACCTGAGTGAGACCCTGGCAACTCAGCGGGCAATTCTTGAAAAGGCCGGCTACGGAATTATCGCCAGCGACCCCAGGGGCAAAATCACCCTGTTTAATTCCGCTGCGGAAAAAATGCTCGGCTATCGCCAAGAAGAGGTGGTAGGCCAGCGCTATATCAACAGCTTCTTTGTCGGCGACGAATTTAACCAGGCCCTGCGTGACAAGGCGATTGAGCAGGGCGGTGAGCTGGATACCTATTCGCTTTTAAAGGCGGGTTTCAGCGATGAACGAGAGTGGGTATTTCGTCGACGGGATGGGCAAGAGTTCCCAGTGTTATTAAAAACCGTATCGATGCTCAGCGACGAGGGGGATGTACTGGGCTTCCTCAGCGTGGCCGTGGACTTAACCACCCGCAAGCAAGAACAGCGCGAGCTGGAGCACGCCAGGGCGGTGGCGGAGGACGCCAGCAAAGCAAAGAGCGAATTCCTCGCCAATATGAGTCATGAAATTCGCACACCGATGAATGCGGTGCTGGGGATGCTAAACCTATTGGATCATACCGGCCTCAATGCAAGGCAGCACGATTATGTGCAAAAGGCCAGTGGCGCTGCCGAGGCCTTGCTGGGGATCATCAACGATATTCTGGATTTCTCCAAAATCGAGGCGGGTAAGCTGTTGCTGGACCCTCACCCCTTTAGCGTGGACGAGGTCTTGCGCGATATCGCCAATATTCTGAGTATGAATGTTGACGAAAAACAATTGGAAATACTCTTCAATGTGGACCCGGCCATTCCCAGTCAGGTGTGTGGTGATGCCCTGCGTATCAAGCAGGTGCTTATCAATCTCGCCGGGAATGCCGTGAAGTTCACCGATAGCGGCGAAGTGATGATCAGTGTGGTGGTGCAGCACCAGCAGCGCCAGCGCATTGTTTTGGGTTTCAGCGTTCGCGACACCGGTATTGGCATGTCGGTTGAACAGCAGCAGCGCATTTTTCAGTCTTTCTCCCAGGCCGAGGCGGGAACGACCCGTCGATATGGCGGCACGGGGCTCGGCCTGGTGATCTGTCAGCGCTTGATCCGCATGATGGGTGGTGAACTCGAAGTCGACAGTGAGGAAGGCCGCGGCAGTACGTTTTCATTTAGCCTGTTGTTAGAAAATGTCGAAGGGGCAGAGCGCTCGGCACCGCGTGCGCGTGAACTCTCTCAGGGTTTACAGGGTCTTCGTATACTGTGTATTGATGACAACGCCAACGCGCGACAGATCATCTCTACCAGTTGCGAGTCGATGGGCTGGCACTGCGACGAAGCGGCGGATGGCGAGTCCGGCGTGGAAAAAATCCGCGCTGCCTCGGCGCCATACGACGTCGTGTTTATCGATTGGATGATGCCGGGCATGAACGGCTGGCAAACCGCTGAGGCGATCCGCCGCGAACAGGGTGAGCGCTGTCCAAAACTGGTGATGGTGACCGCCCACGCGAAAGATGTATACGCGCAGGAAGAGCGCGAGGGCGGCAGCCCGATGGATGGTTTTTTGATGAAGCCGGTAACCGCCTCAGATATTTTCAATGCGGTTAGCGAAGCGCTGACACATGCTGTGGCACCGAGCTTGCCGGCGAGGGCGGAGCCGAAGCCGGTAGAGGCAGTCTCCGAGGTGGATGACAGCGACAAGAACCAGGTTGTCAGTCCAGTGGCGAAGGGTTCGCTGGCAGGTATGCGCCTGTTATTAGTGGAGGACAATCTCACCAACCAACAAGTGGCGCGGGAGCTGTTGGCATTGGAGGGCGCTGAGATCGAGTTGGCTGAAAACGGCTTGGAGGCGCTGGAGCAAATACGCACGAGTGCATCGCCCTTTGATGCTGTATTGATGGATTTGCAAATGCCTGAGATGGACGGCCTGACAGCGACCAGGAAGATTCGCCAGGAAATGGGTCTGGTAGATCTGCCCATCATCGCGATGACCGCCAACGCCCTGCCATCTGATCGCAAGGCCTGCTTAGACGCAGGAATGAATGATCATGTAGGCAAGCCATTTGAGCTGTCTGAATTGGTTGATGCCGTGTTAAAGGCCGCGGGGCGAGAGGCAGTGACCGATGAGTCAGTTGTGGTTGAGCGTGTCGAGCCCGATTTGCCAGCGTCACCGGAGGGCTTCAATTTTAAGGAAGCCTTGCTGCGCATGGGGAATAATCGCGGCTTGCTGGCCACGCAGGCGCGACGATTTGCCGACAGGCATTGCGGCGATCTCAAACTGGTTGAAAAAAGCCTGCGTGGAAATAACGCGCCGCTGGCGACTCGTGAACTGCATACTGTGCGCGGTGTTGCCGCCACGCTGGGGGCTTCGGCGCTGGCGCAGATGTTGGGTGATCTTGAGGATGCTTGTAAACAGGGGGCAAGTGCCGATGCCCTTGCTGAGGATCTTCAGCATGCAGACGCTGAATTAAAACGCGCGTGTGCCGTTTTTAGTGAGTTGGCGAACCAGTTGACGCCCGCGCCCAGTGCAGGCGATGAAGGGCATACCAAGGTGGATGCCGCGCAGCTACTCAAGGGTTGTGAGGAGCTAGAAGCCCTCCTTCGGGACAGTAATATGCGCGCGATGGCCGTGCACGATACGCTCCGCGCGGAAGGGGGCTTGGCAGCGGTCGCCGGAGCCGAGATACTGGCGGAATCCATAGCGAGTCTCGATTTTGCCGGTGCCCTTGCTGCGCTGGAGCGTGTTAAGGCAGAGCTCGACGCGCAAAACAGTAATACGGAGCTGTAAACAATGACGGAAAAGGCACTCGACTGGGTGAAGCCGATGTTGCGGTCGCTGCCAAAGCTACTGCTCGTCGACGACCAGCCGGTGAATATCCAGACCCTCTATCAGATTTTCGCTGACGATCACGAAGTGTTCATGGCGACGAGTGGTGAGCAAGCGCTGGCGCTGTGTCGAGACAAACAGCCCGATCTGGTATTGCTGGACGTGATCATGCCGGGTATGGATGGCCTGGAAACCTGCCAACGCTTGAAAGAGGATGCCGATACCGCCGACATTCCTGTGATTTTTGTAACCTCGCAAAATAGCCCCGAAGAGGAGACCCACGGCCTGGAGGTGGGTGCTGTCGACTTTATTAGCAAGCCAGTAAACCCCGCAGTGGTTAGAGCTCGGGTAAAAACGCAGCTCACACTGAAAGCGCAAACCGATGCGCTGCGCATGCTTGCTTCCCTGGATGGTTTGACCGGCGTGCCCAATCGACGCATTTTCGATGAGCGGCTGGATGCCGAGTGGCGGGCATGTCGCCGTTCAGGGTCGCCCCTCTCGTTGCTAATGGTTGATGTTGATCACTTCAAACTCTACAACGACCACTATGGCCACTTGGACGGTGACCAGTGTTTGAAGGCAATAGCATCGGCGTTGGCTTCCAGCGTTGAGCGCGGACGCGATATGCTCGCCCGTTTCGGCGGTGAGGAATTTGTCTGCCTGTTACCGGATACCGACCTGGAGGGCGCCAAACATATTGCCGAAAAATTGCGCCAGGCCGTTGAAGGGCTGGCGATCCCCCACGTTGAATCGAAAACAGCGGCAACGGTAACGGTGAGTCTCGGGGTTGCGACCACCGCCGAGTGCGATGCACTGGAGCCACCGGACCTGCTCAAAGTTGCCGATGAGCAGTTGTATCTTGCCAAGCAATCTGGCCGCAACCGCGTCTGTGGCGTGCAATTTCCGCTAGCTCAGCAAGCCGAGTCGTGACATGAACCCGCTAATGCCCCACCTTGCCCGGGTGCTTTCAAGTACGTCCTTACTTTCCTTGCGGCGGGGCTACCACAGCGCGAAGCGGCGTTTGGCCGGCAGGCTGCATACGCTCGATGTGTTCATTCGCGTTGATGACCCCTACAGCTATTTACTATTGCAGGTAATGGACGATGTCTGCTCGCGCTTTAATGTCGAGGTAAAGTGGTGGGTGATCGTCGAGTCGCCCGAGGACATGTACCCGGAAAAAACCATGTGGCGGGAGTATGCCTGTCGCGACGCTGAACATCTTGCCAGGCTATACAACTTAGACTTTCCCTCACAATTGCCCGCGTTAGAGCAGGCCGCTATCGACCATACGGCGGTATCCCTGCTGTCGTTACCCGTAGACGATTTTCCGCGGCAAGCGCGCGCCCTGCTGGCGGCGCTTTGGCAGGGGCGGATGCCGACGCAATTACTTGCGTTGGATTCCTGGGCCAGTCAGTGCCTGACGGAAAATTCTCAACGCTTACAAACGCTGGGGCATTACGCTGGGGCGATGATTTACTGTGCGCCGGAATGGTATTGGGGCGTGGACCGGCTGGATCACCTTGAGCGGCGGCTTATTGCCGAAGGCGGTGCAAAGCGGCCGGATGAAAAGGCGGTGTATACGCGCAGCTACAGCGGTTTTTGTCGCGGTGAGCGCGCCGATATTGTCGATCCCGATCTGCCCTTGGTGCTCTATTGGTCTGCACGCAGCCCCTATTCATACTTGGCGTTAGAGAAGGCGGCGCAGCTGAGTGAGCACTACGGCATCGCGCTTGAGGTGAAGCCGGTGCTGCCGATGATGATGCGCGGGATGCCTGTACCTCCTGACAAGAAAATGTATATTTTTCATGACACGGTTCGGGAGGCGAAAAAGCAGGGCCTGGAGTACGGTTTTGTTGCCGACCCGCTGGGCAATGCCGTGGAGCGTTGCTATGCACTTTGTGACTACGCGGAGTCTAGTGGACGCTTGCTACCGTTTTTGCTCAGTTTTGCCCGCGGCGTAAATGCTCAAGGTATTGATGCCGCCAGCGATCGTGGACTCAAGCGCATTATTCAGCGCTGTGGTTTGGATTGGCAGACGGCGCGACAACAACTCGGCAATGAACACTGGCGGGGCGCGGTGCAAAAAAACCTGGAAGAGATGTATGCCATGGGTTGCTGGGGCGTGCCGAGTTTTCGCTATGGCGAGTTAGTGCTATGGGGGCAGGACCGCATTGGCATTGTTGAAAATGCCATGATTGGTAGCGCAGCCCTGCACCGCTGCTAAGCGACTTGTCGCTTAGCTCAGGCGAGCAAATGTTTTTGCCAGCAGCTGTGATAACAGGCCGGGAAATGCGCCGCTGACAATTTTAAATACCCTCGCGTCGACGCCAATACAAATACTGCGCTTGTTGCGCTCTATCGCACTTACAATGCGCTGCGCGGCGTGATGTGCACTCACGCCAACGCGCTGCGCCAGTCGCATATTTTTCTCTGCCTGCTGTACATCGTCCGATTCTTTGAGTGTGGCCAGAATCATATTGGTCTTAATGGCTCCCGGATGAATACAGCTGACGCCGATTCCCTCGCCACTTAGTTCCGCGCGTAACGAGTCACTGAATTTTTGCAGGGCCGCTTTGCTACTGCTGTACGAACACTGGCTGGGAAGGCCGAAGAATGCTGCCATGCTAGATAGGTTGACGATGTGTCCTTGCCCGCTGTTTCTGAGCAGCGGCAGCAATTCTCGACTGAGAAACACAGCGCTAAAAAAATTCAGTTGGAAAACCTTTTCCCAATCCGCTTGGCGGTGATTTTCAGTACTCTTCTGCAGAGTGATCCCTGCGTTGTTTATCAGAATATCAATCGATGTGTACTGCTCTTTCAGTGCATCGACTAGATCAATCAGCTGATGGCGGTCGCAGAGGTCGGCGGTGTGACAAGAAATTGTGGCACCTTGTCCCTCCAGTGAATCCGCTAACTGTTTGAGTGCGTCGCCGTTGATATCAACCAGCGCGAGGTGGCAACCTTTACTGGCCAGAAGCGCCGCCAGCGCACTGCCGAGGCCACCGGCGGCACCAGTGATCAAGGCCGTTTTAGCTGTAAAAGGGTTCATCAATTCGCTCGTAAAAAAAGGGCAGTGGCCGGAGGGTGGGCCGAACACTGCCGAATGACAGGAAGGTTAGAAGGTTTTACGAAGTTCTATGCCGTAGGTGCGCGGGTCGCCGAGCACGGTAGTGAGTGTGCCGATACTGTCGCCGGCGGCTACCGCACCAATGTCGTAGCGCTCGTCGGTCAGGTTTTTCACGTAGGCGGCAATGCTCAGGTCATCGGCGTCGTTGCTCCAGCTCAGGCGCGCGTCGAAGAGCACATAGGCATCGGCATACGTGAGTGCTTCCTTGCGTTTTGACGCCTCCCACGCGCCTCGGTCCAGGCCGAGGTAAATATCGCTCTTATAGCTGGCGTCTAGTCGCGGCACGAAGCGACCGAACTCGGTATTGAGCGTGTACTGGATACCCAGTGCCGCTGTTTCTTCCGGCGATACTGCAAATTCTTCGTCAGAACGGTCGATGGGAACGAATTCGCCACGCAACGCCAGCGACTTCAAGTCGTTGTCCATGAACTCTTCGTAGCGATAGTTATTGTTGCTGTAGGTGAAGTTCACCATGGTGTTCATCGACGGGAACCACATGACTTCCAGCTCGGCACCTTCGATCAGCGATTCGCCAGCATTTTGTGACCCGACTACCAAGGTGTTGTTCGAATCAACATTTACAGTGATTAGATGCATGTTCTCAAACGTCATGGAGTAGGCCGCAAGATTGATCCGCAGAGAGCGTTCTAGCGCATCGATCTTGATACCGATTTCGCGGTTTTCGAGCTCTTCGGGTTCAACTACGCTCAGGCCGTCTAAACCAAAGGGCTCCTGAAAGCCGGATTTAAAGCCGTTGCTCCACGTCGCATAGACCATTGCTGAATTAATCAGGCTGCCGTCGAGCAGTTCTTCAGGGAAAATATACGCGGCCGATGCCATGGGCGTGAATTGACGGAAAGTATCCTCTCTTTCATCAATCTTGGCGTCGCCCAGTGGTGCCCGAATATCGCCGGGGAAGCGCTCGCGCAGAATATTGTTGGCAATGCTGAGCGGGTCCTGTGACCACCGGCCCAGGAAGGCCATCGCCCCCATGGACGGTAAAAGCGGCACAAAGCGCGGGTCGGCGCTGGACACAATAGAGGTTACTTCCGCCAGGTCGGCGCTGCGGGTTACCAGATAAGAATCGCGGGTTTCTTCGGTGTAACGGCCACCTACCGTCAGTTCTAGGTGATCGGTGATATGCCATGTTGCCTGTGTAAAGGCGGCGAAGGTTTCTCCGTCGATGTCAAAGTCTTGAACGGTGGCCAATGGCAGCGCGGCGGCCACGAGCGGCACAGTGCCACCGGGAATGAGGCCAGTGATACCACTGAGAAGGTCGGTGAGCATGTCCAGGTCTAACCCGGCCTGTCCGGCAGCGAGCCCGAGAAAATCAATGGGCTCAGAGCCAACGAGCGGGTTGGCGGTGTTAAAGCGCTCCGATTTGTACTCGTCCTGCCAGAAAATACCGGCGGCATAATCGATGCTATCGAACAACACGCCGTTAAATTGCAGCTCGAATGTGAGGGACTCCTGAAGGCTGTCGTCCAGCAAATCTGCCCGCAGAAACTCAGCAGGGCCGCCTTCGTCTGCGGTTGTCTGAGGGTTGTATTTGGTGGCATCCCGATAGCCGATGATCGACTTCATGCTGTGGTCGGCATTGAACTGGTAGTCGAAGGTCAGGCCCAGCATGAGCTCATCCTGATCCTTATGCTGTCGCTGGCTGTCGCCTTGGTTGGTATGCAAATCCTTCTGGGATTCGCGGGCGTTCGCGGCGCAGTTGTCGCGATAGGCGCTGGGGTTGTTCGGGTCGGTATCACCCGGCCAGAGTATCCCGAGGCCGTCTACAAACAGGGCGTCGTCATTAATAATGCGGCAGTGGTAAGACGGAAAGTTTTCCCGCGTGCGGCCGACAAAGGCAAAGCCGTCGATGGTTAAATCATCGCTTGCTAGCCAGCGCGTTTGGAAAATGGCAGACAGCCGATCGATCGACTGATTTTCCCGGCCGGTGGCGTCCTTCAGGAAACCGTCGCGGCGGCGGGTGTTTACCGATATGCGGGTCAGCAATTCATCATTGATGGGTAAGTCGACCGCGGCCTGCAGGCGCTGCTCATTGTAGTTACCGAGACTGCCCTCAATATAGCCGCCGAATTCTTCTCCCGGTTTGGTCAGGGTGAAGACCAGGGCGCCCCCGGTATTGTTCTTACCGAACAGCGTTCCCTGCGGCCCACGCAGAACCTGAACGCTGTCTACATCGATGGTATCCAAGAGCTGGCCATCCGGACGTGGGATGAAAATACCATCTAAATAGACACTCACTGACGGGTCGAAGCGCGCAAAGGGCGCTCGTTGGCCGATGCCGCGTATAAAAATTTGTGGCGATGTGCTGTTGTTGATTTGCAGGCTGGGCACCGACTTGCTCAGCTCCTGAGCACCGAGTATGCCCTGCTCACGTAGCGAGTCGCCGGTGATCGCGGTGACGGCGACCGGCGTTTCCTGAATGCTCTCAGCGCGTTTTCGCGCGGTGACGATCACTTCTTCAATCATGCCCGCGGAGCTGCCTTGGTTCGCCGCCACGGCGGGGGGCAGGGTTGCCGCCATGAGTCCTGCCAGTGTGAGAGGAAGGCGGTGGTTTTTCTGCGTTTTCATAGAACACACCTTTATCATTATCTGCATAGGTTTAAGGGTTAAAGTTGCTTGAGCACCGTTGGCAGAAGCGGCCGCAATATCGGCCGAAGTGGCCAGAGTAGACGCCTGACGTTGGCAAAGAGCATGTGCATTTCCTGCTGGTAGTCTTCGAAGCTGTGCCGTTGATAATTCAGCAGTGCCTGGGACTCGCGCGTATCCATCCAATGGGTGTAGAAATTTGCCTGTCCGTGAATACCCTCTGGTAGTGGCAATCCCAGCGCTTGAAACGCGGTATTGATGAATTGCCGTTGATTGATTTGGCAGCGTTCCCCGCCACCGAGTAAAAGTGTTTTGGCTTGCGCGGCGGGGCAGCTCAGTGCTCGACTAATCGCTAGCGCGACATCGCGGGGGTGAATGTATTCCAGCGGCGTGTCAGGGTGAATCGCCAGCAGCTGTCGAAGTACCTCGCGCTCTGTTCGCGTGGTGCGAGCATCTACCGAGACCCCCACTCGCATAATCACCCAGGGAATAGCCGATTGCTGAAGGTATTGCTCAACTGCCAGCTTGTGCTCGGTGTATTTGTCAGTGGCGATCACCGGGTCTGCACAATGGCGCAGTGGCGCCTGGCGTTGTGAGTGTCCGAACACGGTTACCGACGATGGAAAGATAAACAGCGGGGCCCGCGACTGCGCTTGCGCCTGGTCGATAAGTGAACAGCTAGCGTCGACGTTTACCCGATGAGCGACAGCGGGTGCACGCTCGGTTAAGGGGGGCAGCATTGAGGCGAGGTGGACGATGGCATCCATGTCGTCGACTAGCGCCGCGTGCTGGGTGCTATCAGTGATATCGCCCAGCAGGATTTCACAGCGTGCTTGATAGGGTTTGGCTAATTGCCGCTGTTGTGGCGCATCCAGGTCGCAGCAGCGCAGCTGATGGCCGTCGGCCAATAGCTGTTCCACCACCAATTGCCCCAGGTTACCAAACGCCCCTGTTACCAGTACTTTCATCGGGCGAGGCCTTTGCCTTTACGGCGAGCTTGTGAACAGTGCGACTGCATAATGTCTCGTTATTTTTTGTAACTGGTTTACATAAGTTACTCGGCAAGATATATAATTGCGTTACATAAGTCAACGTCGCGGCGTCGACGCCACGCTCGCCATACAAGGCGTGCATAGGAAGAAATAGGCGGGGTTAGGCGGGATAGTTTTTGCGAAAGGTGGCGGCGCCCATGGCGGCAATTTGGTAATCGATCATTTGATCGAAGGCGGCGAGGATGTCGCTATAGTTGCTGCTGTGGTCAAGCGCATTCAGCGCGGCCACAGCGGCCTCGATGGTTGATAGACCGTCACTGCGGGGGGACTTTCGGATACGGTAGTGGCTGGGCGCCGAAGGGCTAATAGCGAGGCAGGGCAACTCTGTGAGCCAGGGGTTCAAGTGCAACAGTCGCCGTACTTTTCGCCAGCTGCCATCGAGCAACAGTATCTGGGAGAACTGACGTTGCTGTGCTTGCGCCGCGCTGAGCGGGTTTTCGCCGGGAAAGATTAGCAGGCATTGCTTGCGCCAGTCTGGGCCCAACAAGGCCTCGGGCTGAAAATACTCGCCGACGACTAATCGACTATCTTGTATTGAGCGCTGCAGTAACGGGGCCGAGGAGAGAGCATGCCGTGCCTCTTTCGGGTCTTGTAGAATAATCAGCTCATATGCACAGCGGCGCGTGACAATAACGTCGCACAGGCAGGTTTTCGTTGGGCGGTTGCATGCGTCGCAGTGTGAGCGTGCCAATGGAGTCTCCGGTTAAGATGTCGCGCGTCGTTGAGGCTACCACTATAGAGGAAAAGGAATTCATGGCGCACTGGACCCCGAATGAAATTGCCGACTTGTCGGGCAAAACTGTGCTGATCACTGGCGCGAATAGCGGCATCGGCTTTGAAACGGCGGCGCAGTTGGCGGCGCGCTCAGCGCGGGTAGTCGTCAGTTGCCGCAGCCAGGAAAAGGCCGATCAAACGCTGCAGCGCATTCAGCAGCTTGTGCCTGGCGCGCAGCTATCGGCGATAACCATGGAACTGTCTGACCTGGATTCAGTTGCCCGTGCGGCTGACGTGTTTTTGTCCACACATGGGCAACTCGACTGTTTGGTAAACAATGCCGGGGTGATGGGTCTGCCGCTGCTGCGCAATGCGCGCGGCCATGAAATGGTGTTTGCTGTCAGCCACCTTGGTCATTTTGCACTTACCGCGCAACTGTTGCCGGCACTGCGTGCGGCGACACAGGCGAGGGTGGTCACGGTTTCCAGCCTCGCTGCGCGCAAGGGGCAATTGCTAATGAATGATCTGCATTGGCAGCACACGCCTTACTCCAAAGTCGCGGCATACGCGCGCGCCAAATTAGCGAATCTGAGTTTTGCACTGGAGTTACAGCGTCGCTTTGACGCCGCGGGCATGGAGGCCCTCAGTCTTGCCGCCCACCCGGGCTATGCGGCAACCAACGTCGCCTATGCCAGCGATGCGCCGGCGGGGCTGCGGCGGCGTCTGTGGGAGTGGATTGCGTATTTGGGGAATCGAATTTTGGCGCAGCCAGCAGAGCAGGGAGCCTGGCCAACGCTGTATGCGGCGACGTCGCCAGTGGTTAGCGGTGGTGACTATATCGGCCCAGCCGGCCCCTTTGAATTTCGCGGCCCGCCCACCAAGGTGGCGGCGGTGGCGGCAGCGCAGGATCCGGCGTTGGCAGCGGAGCTGTGGCGCCAGTCTGAAGACTTATGTGGTGTGAGGTTGTTATGACGGTTATACAGTGGCACGACGGCCTGCTAATGGCCTACGCGGCAATGTCGGTGTTGGTATTTGTGGTACTGCAGTTTTTTATTAAGGCATCGTACGGTCGCCACGATACCGAGGATCGCGCCTGGTGGTGGGGGCCGGGAGTGCCGACGCGCGTGGCATGGGTGATCATGGAGGCGCCGTCGTCAATCGGCTTTGCGGTGATCTATTTTCTGGGTGACAACGCTTGGCAGCCCGTGCCGTTATTACTGTTTGCGCTGTGGCAGGTACATTACTTCCAGCGCAGTTTTATCTACCCGTTTAAGCGCAGCGTTAAGCCGGGCGATAAAACTCCCTTGTTACTGCCGCTGATCGCGCTGTTCACCAACTTTGGCATTTCGTTTCTCAACGCCAGCATACTGTCCTGGTCGTCGTTGGCGATGGATTACACCGCGGCATGGCTTACTGACCCACGCTTGATCTTAGGTGTTGCGCTGTTTTTCGTCGGCTATTACGTCAATCGTCGCAGCGATGCCATGTTGGCCGCACTGCGCAAGCCGGGAGAGAGCGGTTACAAAATACCGCGTGGCTGGCTGTATGAGTGGGTGTCGTGTCCCAATTATCTGGGAGAAATCATGGTGTGGTGTGGTTGGGCGCTCGCAACGTGGTCGTCGGCGGGGGCCGTTTTCCTATTGTGGACCTTGGCGAACTTGCTTCCCCGTGCTCTCAGTAATCACCAGTGGTATCGGCAGACCTTCGACAATTACCCGGCACACCGCAAAGCGGTATTTCCGGGTATTTTGTAGAGGGCGACCCTGGGTTACTGGAGTTCTGGCAAATCTTTGAAGAGGGCCAGCGCATCGGGGTTGGCCAGAGCATCGACGTTTTTCACGGTTTTGCCATGAACCACATCGCGCACCGCCAGCTCGACAATCTTGCCGCTGATCGTGCGTGGAATTTCTGCCACTGCGATAATTTTTGCCGGTACATGGCGCGGCGTGGTTTCCTGACGAATGGTATTGCGGATGGTATTGCGCAGGGAGTCGTCCAGCGTGCAGCCTTCACGCAGCACTACAAATAGTACAACTCGCACATCGCCTTGATATTGTTGCCCGATGCAGATGCTGTCGACAACGTCGGCCACCTTTTCAACTTGGCGGTAAATTTCCGCGGTGCCAATGCGCACGCCGCCGGGGTTGAGCACGGCGTCGGAGCGGCCGTGAATAATCATGCCGCCGTGTTCGGTGATCTCGCCGTAATCTCCATGGGCCCAGACATTGGGGTAGGTGTCGAAGTAGGCCGCGCGGTATTTGGCATTGTCGGGGTCATTCCAAAACCCGATGGGGGCGCTGGGGAAGGGGCGAGTGCAGACCATTTCGCCCTTCTCACCGACAACGGCGTTGCCATCATCGTCCCAAACCTCTACTGCCATACCCAAGCCGAGACACTGAATCTCACCCTCGTAAACGGGAAGGCAGGGGTTGCCGAGAACAAAGCACGACAGGATGTCAGTGCCGCCGGAAATCGATGACAGGCAAATATCCTGTTTAATGTGCCGGTACACATAGCGAAAGCTCTCGTCGGACAATGGCGAACCGGTTGATAACACGGCTTTTAAGGCGCTGAGTTGATGGCTTTCAGCGGGCTTTACCCCGGCTTTTTGCAGCGCTTCGATGTACTTGGCGCTCGTGCCAAAAATAGAAATGCCTTCCTCGTCGGCCATGTCCATCAGCGATTGCGGCTGTGGGTAAAAGGGAGAGCCGTCGTATAGTACAAGGGTTGCTTCGCAGGCAAGGCCGCTTACCAGCCAGTTCCACATCATCCAGCCACAGGTGGAGAAGTAAAACAGCGTGTCGTCACTGCCCAGATCGGTATGTAAGCGGTGCTCCTTCATGTGCTGAATGAGGCTGCCGCCGGCGCTGTGGACGATGCACTTCGGTACCCCGGTGGTGCCCGACGAGTACATGATGTAAAGCGGGTGGTCGAAAGGCAGCTGCTCGAACGCAATATCGTTCGGCGAATACGCGGCGAGTGTCTCCGCCCACAATGTTGCCCCTTCGGGCAGCGATATTTCCTCGGCGGTGCGGCTGACGGGGACAATGATCAGCGTCTCTATGCTGCTGATCTGCGCCTTGATCTGCGACACGCGCGGTAAGCTGTCGAGGGTTTTCCCTCCGTAGAAATAGCCGTCGCAGGCAAATAGTACTTTGGGTTGGATTTGGCCAAAGCGATCCATCACGCCATTAATGCCAAAGTCCGGGGAACACGATGACCAGACTGCGCCAATACTGGCGCTCGCCAGCATGGCGATGACGGTTTCGCTGATATTAGGCATAAAGCCGGCAACGCGGTCGCCGCGACCAACACCGGCATTGCGCAGCGCCTGGGCTAACTGGCTGACTTGTTGGTAGAGGCCGGCGTAGCTGATCGTCTCGCGCCGGCCGTTCTCCAGCCGGGAAATCAGCGCGGTTTTATCACTGCGGTTACGCAGCAAGTTTTCAGTGAAATTCAGACGAGCATCGGGAAACCATCGCGCACCGGGAAATTGGTTCCCGTCTACTAGAACCTGGTCGCTCGTTTGTGAGGCGCGAATATCGCAAAAGTCCCACACCGATTGCCAAAAAGCCTCGGGGGACTCCACCGACCAGCGGTGCAGGTCGGCGTAGTTGTCGAACTGGCGTTGCTGCTCTCGGTCGAGCTGCTGCAAGAATTGGCTCAATTGGCTGCGCTGAATGCGCGCCGCCGAAGGTTCCCAAAGACAGTTCTTCATTATTCGATGTCTCTATAGCTGGAGCGAGTGATAGGGTAATTGACGTAGACTGCCTTGTTGAGATATTTTTATCAAATTGATAATAATTATTAATTAATAATATTTTCTTATGAATGTCAGTATTAAACAGTTGCGCGCCTTTGTTGCTGTGGCCGAGACAGGCAGCTTCGCGCAGGCATGTGAGCAATTGAATATATCGCAACCGGCGCTGAGCATGGCGGTGAAGAACCTCGAGGATGAAGTGGGTGGAAGCCTGTTTCTGCGCTCGACCCGGTCGCTGAGTTTAAGCCCCGAGGGCAGTGCATTTTTGCCAACCGCTCAGCGCCTGCTGCGGGACTGGTCCGATGCCTTTACCGACTTGCAGCGTTTGTATAGCTTACAACAAGGCAAGTTGACCATCGCGGCAATGCCCTCGTTTGCCAGCACACGCCTGCCTGCTGTGTTGGCGACCTACCGGCAGCAGTTCCCCAATATTGATATCGCGGTGCGCGATATTGTGATGGAAGAGCTTATTGAAGCGGTACGCGCTGGCCGTGTTGAACTTGGCGTGGCCTTTGAGCCAGACGATAGTGAAGGGCTGGAATTTGAAGCGCTTTTCACCGACCGCTTTGTGGCGGTACTGCCAGAGGCACACCCCTTACTGACGCGCAGTCGTCTGCGGATAAAAGACCTGCTCGGCGATACGGTGATTACCCTGAACAGGGGCTCCAGCACCCGCCGCTGGACCGAAGATGCCCTTGCCAGGGAGTCACTTTCGCCCCCGGCGATCTTTGAGGCGTTCCAGCTCACTACCGTGGGTGCAATGGTGGCCGCTGGTCTGGGGGTGGCGCTAGTACCTGCGTTGTGTGAGGAGCAGATGCATCAATTGGGCGCCCGCTGTAAGCCGATAAACGGGCGATGCATCGAGCGCAGAGTGGGTATTATCAGGCGCCGACGACAGCAGCTGTCATCCGCAGCAGTGGCGATGCGAGCGTTATTGATGGAACGCTAGGGGCTTGCCGAGGTGGGTGATGTTAGCAGCGCTACCTTCCCCCGCAGGGATACCCTAAAATACGGCCGCGACCCAGTGACAACTCGGGTGATAGCTGGGGTGATGACAACAATAGAGGGGAAGGACGGATGCTCAGTTTTTTACCGCCTGTGGTAAAAGGATTTCTCGCTGCGTGCCTGTTGGCCATGAATACCGTTGTACTGGCGCCGTTTTTGATGGCGGTATCGCTACTGCGCTTTCTTGTGCCGCTAGTGGGCTTTCAACGCCGCTGCACAGCGGCGGCAGTGTGGATTGCCGAATTGTGGATCGCGATCAACTCTCAGTGGATGCGCTTAACCCAGCGCAGGCAGTGGGAAGTGGATGGTATTGAACAACTCGACAAGGACCAGTGGTATCTGGTGACCTCTAATCATCAGTCCTGGGCCGATATCTTTATTCTTCAGCATTTGCTGAATCGAAAAATTCCAATGCTCAAGTTCTTTCTGAAGCAGGAGCTCATCTGGGTGCCGGTAATAGGCTTGTGCTGGTGGGCGTTGGACTTCCCGTTTATGAAACGCTACAGCAAGGAATACTTGGAAAAGCACCCAGAAAAACGTGGCCAAGACTTTGAAAGCACCCGCCGCGCCTGTGAGAAGTTTGAGCATTTACCCGTGTCGGTCTTCAATTTCCTGGAAGGTACGCGCTATACCCCTGCCAAACATGACGCGCAGCAGTCCCCTTATAAATGGCTGCTAAAACCCAAGGCAGGTGGCATCGGCTTTGTTGTGGGAGCAATGGGCTCAAGTGTCAAAACCTTAGTCGATATTACTATTGCTTACCCCGGCCACACACAGCCGTCCTTTGGCGACTTCCTTTGCGGACGGGTGGATAACGTTAAGGTTCGCGTGCAGAAACGAGAGATTCCCAGCGAATTTTTGGGTCGTAGCTACAGCGACGATGAGGACTTCCGCTATGAGTTCCAGCAATGGGTTAGCGCACTGTGGAAGGAAAAGGACCAATTGATGGAAGAGCTTCACCGATGACTCTCTGAGGTGAAAAGACCCATGGCCAATAACAATAAAATAGGGGCAGGCAGAATATGAAATTCGACTATGTAAAAACACGACGCGAGGATGTAGCCAGTATTCCAGAGAGCTGGTCAGGCGTAATAAAGACCGTTATGCGTCACTACACCCGCTTCAATGTCTGGGTGTATAAGAAAAGTGGCGGGAGGTTGATGAAAAACTTTCCCGGCGGTTATCCCATTTGTCTTGTTGGTATGACGGGCAAAAAAACGGGTAAAGCCAGAGAGATCGCACTGATTCATCTGCCGCTGGGTGACAAGAAGCTGCTGGTTGCCTCCCAAGGAGGCATGGCATCGCACCCTTTGTGGTATCACAATATCAAGGCGAACCCGGCGATTACGATTCAAGTTGGGCGCGAGCGCCTCGCCTACACGGCGCGAGAAGTGGACGCTGATACCAAGCGGGAACTCTGGCCTCACTTAGTTAGCCTATATCCCGATTTCGATGAATACCAGGCGCGCACTGACCGAGATATCCCCGTGTTTTGTTGCGAGCCGACAGCGCCATAAACGGCGCAATGGTAGGGGCTGCTTTACGCCCCTGATCCGTTGTTGCTAAGCCGCCTTCTTCAGCTTTTTCTTGAGTTTGGCGAGTTTGCCTTCGTGCTTGGCTATTTTCGATTTTCGCTGCTTGATGGCTTTTTTCAGACTGGTGATTTTCTTTTTCGCTTTCTTCGACATGGTGTCTTCCTCTGCTTAAAGGCCACTGAGTATGGTGGGAAAAACGGTGTGCCCACCGATACTAACGAGTAACAGTATAGTCGAGCATATTCAGGCTACTAGGTGTGTGCGCAGGGTTTTAGTGGGGCAGTTTAACGCCGTGGCTGAGCAGCCACTCCTCGTCCAGCTTCCAGATAACGCGGCTGATGCCCTCCTGAGCCATAACCTGCTCTCTGGCGTAGGCTTGCAGGTCGGCCAAGATTTGCTGAGCCTCAAAAAAACGCTCTTCGCTGACAGAGACGTTCTGCAAAGAAGGGTCAATAACCTTAATGATGACGGGCACTGGCACATCTGCTGAGCGAGGTGACGTCATTACCGCGACACCGTTTTTTACCGCTAAAACGCGAAAGCGGTAGGGGTAGCTATTGAGTTTGTCGTCTTGCTTCAATACCGCATTCAATGCGCGAACCTCCGAGGGCTCGTAAAAGATATTTACCATTACGGTGAGGGCGAGCGCGGCGATAAAAAACGCGTAAATCTTCATGCCTCGTGACATAGACAATCTCTTCAGCGGCAAGTGAGTAAACGCGCACTTTAGCGCATTTTTGCTGGAAGTATCTTGATGCGGCTCAACGCAGATAGAGTTAAGGACTTCGGCGTTTGCGAAAGACAGATTTCAGTAAACCTTGAAGCGCTCGCCACCGAGTAATCATCAGCGCGAGGAATATCATCAGGCAGCCTAGCAATTGCGTTGCACTAAGGCGCTCCATAAACCATGCCGCCGCGATCAGTGCCGTCCACACCGGCTCAAGCACCATGATAATAACGCCGTTGCTATACGGCGACAGGCTCTGTGCGTAGGTTTGCAGGTAAAAGCGCAGCGCCGTGCCAACGGTTGCAGAGAGCGTGACCCATAGCCAGACCATCGGTTGCCCGGCCAATACGCTGATGTGCCAGGTCTCGAGCAGTGCTGATAGTAGTCCGGTAACCGCCGCGACGGTGGTCAATACCAAGGTCGTTAGTGCCAATACTGGCACCTGCGGAACGTGTTGAGCGTGTCCGTGTTTATCGGCGCGTGACATCGGGTTGGCCGCGCGCGTGTTCAAATTGAAATACAGCGCAAATAGCGCCGCAGCACAGAGTAATAGCAGTTGCGATAACTCTAGCCGCAATTGCTGATTCAGAGAAAGGAGGGCGAGCCCAACACAGGCAACTGGCAGCGCGACCCAGGTGCTGCGCGGAACCGACTCCTTGAATAACAGCGCCGCAATGACCGGCACTAGAATGACGCCCAAACTGACGATGAACGCCGCTTCACCGACGTGGTTGGAGGCCGCGAGCCCTTCGACCCAAAGGCTCATGGCAATGCCAAAGACCATCCCGACCTTCACGCAGCGGATAAAGTGCGCGCGGCTGAGAACCCGCAACTCCGCTCTTGCCACCAACGCCAGAATGACGGCGGCGATAAGGAAGCGTACCGACATGAACAGCAGCGGCGGCATGATGGCGACGGCTTCCTTGGAGAAGATCCAGCTGATGGCTGCCAACAGCGTAACGATGATGAAAATGGCATCTGCGGGCAGCTTGTTGGATGCATTGGCCGTATTTTCAATCATTGGAACGTCCTAATAGAGGTTTGCTCGGGTGAATAGCACGCTGTTAGCAGACTCTTATCGCTGCTTAGACGAAATGGCATTTCACGCTTTGCGTCGATACGACCCTGTTCGCGTTGTAGGTTGCTTCGCAAAATGCGAATCAAGCCAGATTTATCCGCGCTTGGCTAGCATTTTGCCGGACGTTTCGGGTTCAACGCCCGTGGTAATGGCCTTTAGCGCCAATTTTTAATCAGGAAAAGGTTGGCCTGGCTTTTGCTGAGTAAACGGACCAGTCATTTATTAGTGGTGTTTCAGGGCAAGGGCATGAAATCAGCAAGCAGTTTTCGGCGTAATCTCAGTTGGCTGGCAACCGGCGAACTGATGGTTCGCGTGTCGCGATTGATCACGACACTCATCCTGGCTCGCTGTTTGAGTTTGCAGGACTACGGACTCGCGGCGCTCGCGCTAGCGACCGCGGAGATTGTGAGAATTCTTGCTGCCAATGGCATTGGCAACCTAATCGTCAAAGCTGAGGAGCACAAACTGGGGCGGGTTTCGCAGACGGTGTTTTGGCTTAACCTGTCTATCGGCATCGCGATGTTTGCGCTGCAGTTTTTCCTCGCCCCCCTTATCGCCGACCTTTACCAATCTCCCGTTTTGGCCTCGCTGTTACAGGCGCTGGCATTTAGTCACTTAATTTACCCCTTTGCGATGGTTCAATTTAACCTCTTACAGCGTGATAGCCGCATGAAGGAAGCGGGTCTGATTATGGGGGCCACGGTGACAATGGATAACTTGATCAGTGCCGCACTGGCGCTGAGCGGATTCGGTGTCTGGTCCGTCATTTGGCCCAAGTTATTTGCCGCTGTGGTGTGGGTAGTGGTGATTAATCGGCGTATCCGCTGGGTGCCCAAGCTGCAATTTTCATTGCAGGAACTGGTGACCGCGCGACGCTATTCCGGAGGGGTATTGCTCGCAGAGTGCTTAAAAAACGGCCGCGGTCAATTTGACTTATTTATCCTCGGCCGCCTGTTACCAGCTGACCTGTTTGGACTTTATGCCTTTGCGCGCAATGCCGGTCTGGGAATCAGTCTGTCGCTGACAAACAGCTTTAATACGGCCTTGCTGCCGAAACTGTGTGATACCCGTCGCGAGGGTGGCGCACTGGAGCCGAGTTATTACGCAAGTTTAAAAACGGCGATGCGACTCATCGCGCCAGTGATTCTTTGCCAGGCACTATTGGCGCCGTTATACGTGCCGTTACTGTTCGGCGAGAAATGGGCGCCAGCCAGTGTGCTTGTTGCGCTTTTGTGTCTGTCGGCGGTTCCTCGAATGGTGTTTGAGTCTGCCAGTATGTATTTTCGTGCGGCTGACAACTTACGCAGTGAAAATCACATTGCCGTGGCCTTCACCGCGCTGTTTTGTGCGGTGATCGCGGCGTCGAGTTTTCTGGGAGCGCAAGCCGTCGCCCTGGCGATGATTATTTGCTATCTCGGCGGCGCGTGGGCGGTACTCGTGATGATACACCGCGCACCTCGCGGTGTTATTCGCGCGCCTTTATCTGCCGCATAGCGCCACTGCGCTCGGCGTGCTTACCCCGTCTTTTATTTTCCCCTGATGATCGTCGCTTTAGTCGGCAAGCTGCCTTGCAAAATGCGAATAGCTTTGCAGTAGCGGTAAAGTTTTTTAGCGATTATTTTTAAAAAAACATAATAAAAACATAATAAAAACATAAAGTTAATTTAATTTTTTTGTTTGGCATAGCGGTTGCAATTTCCCTGGAAAGCGAACACCAATGGGGTAATTGATATGCAAGCAATAAAGAATCAGGTCTCCAGTGCCTACCTAATTTTTATTTCCAGTCTGTTCATGCCCGCCGGGTTATCTCTGCGGAAATTTCTACGCAGTGGTTATAAGCGTAGCTACGACATTGTATTAAGTGGCGGATTGCTATTGCTGCTGTCACCGCTACTCGTCGTTACAGCGGCGGCCATTCTTTTTGAAAGCCGCGGCCCAATTTTCTTCCGTCAGCAGCGTGTCGGAAAGAATGGCGAGCAGTTTTCAATTTATAAGTTTCGGTCGATGTGTACTGACAGAGCACTGCATAGACAAGTGGAATCAATGTCAGGTGACCGGGATGGTATCTGCAAGAAATTCGTAAACGACCCTCGCGTGACACGGGTAGGGCAGTTTATTCGCAAATACTCAATCGATGAGTTGCCGCAGCTGATTAATGTACTGCGCGGCGAAATGTCGATGATCGGCCCTCGCCCGGCACTGCCTGCAGAAGTGGCTCAATACAGCGAGTATCAGCGCGGACGTTTGAAGGCATTACCTGGAATTTCAGGCCTATGGCAGGTGTCTGGTCGAGCAGATTTGAATTTTGATCAGCAGGTGGAGCTGGATCTGCAGTATATCCGCCAACAAAGCCTGGCCACTGATTTGCGAATAGCGTTGAAAACGGTACCCGCAGTGTTGTCGGGAAGCGGAGCGTATTGAAGAGCGGGCTGTCGGGTATCTGCCCGGCACTGCCAGTAATAGCGAATGAGGAACCAGCGATGAAAAATACTCACTCAGCACACCGCGATCAGCCCTTAGTAAGCGTTGTTATTCCAATGTATAACGCAGCGGCCTATCTTCGCGAATGTATTGACTCTGTTATTGCGCAGAGCTATCCACACCTGGAGATAATTGCGGTGGATGACGGGTCTCCGGACAACGGTGCCGACATCGTGCGGGGCTACCAGGACTCGCGCATTGTGGTTATTCAGCAAGAAAACAGGGGCTTGGCCGGTGCGCGCAATACCGGTATTCGCCACGCGCACGGCGAATTTATTGCCCTGCTAGACGCTGACGACAGTTGGCATTCAACGAAAATTGCCAGGCACGTAGATCATCTCCTGTCCGACCCTGACATCGGTGTTAGCTACAGTGCATCGCGGTTTATGAACGAAGCCAGTGTCGATATGGGGATCGGCCAGTACCCGAAAACAACGGGCGTCACGGCAGTCGATATATTTTGTAGAAACCCGGTGGGCAATGGCTCTGCGCCCGTCTTCCGCGCAGGCGTATTTAAGGACATCGCCTTCACGAACGCCGCTGTTGGCCATCGCGACCCGCAATTCTTCGATGAATCCTTTAGACAGTCCGAGGATGTGGAATGTTGGTTACGGATTGCGCTCTCGACGTCGTGGCGATTCGAGGGGCTGGCGGAGGCCTTAACGAACTACCGCGTAAATGGAGACGGCTTATCGGCGAACTGGGTCAAGCAATTGGCCGCCTGGGAGCGCAATGTCGACAAAAATCGCGCACTGTCGCCATCATTTTTTAACGACCACGAAGGCTTGGCGCGTGCCTACCAGTATCGCTACCTTTGCCGGCGTGCCATTCAATCGAGAGATGCGAAGAATGCGGCGCTGTTATTGGTGAAATCACTGCGCAGTGACTGGACGATCTCGCTTAGGGATCCTGTAAAAACGGTGCTAACGGCCGGGTGCGCATCGCTGTTGCTGATTCTTCCCACTCGCGGATACGACACCGTTGAGCGACTGATTATGTCGTCAATGCCGTCATAGGTGCGCCTACAAATGGAGTCCTTAACAAAGCTTGTTGTTAGGCGCGCCCCGCATTATCGGCGGTGGCTCGCTTTGCCCTCCTTGTGGCCACTGACATTGAGCCTGGCGATTTTATTCTCGGTACTGATGCTGTCGAATACCCTGGGCGTGTCGCCAGAGGCGCTCATAGATGGCCGCACCGGCGGCAGTGGCCAGGCGGATTGGTACGATGGTTTGCTGGCGAAACTCAGTACCATAGTCTTGGGTATGAGTGCCGCCATATTGCTATTTGCGGTGTATCTGCGGCGGCAGGATGAGCGCTTCCATTGTCGCAGTAGCGCCAGCTTTTGGTTTGCAAGTTATACCCTGTTATTGCTTTTGCATGATTTATTCTCTGCGCCGATGACAACCGACAGTGTTGTGCTTGATGTTATCCGAGCCTGTTTCCAAGCGGCGTTGGGTTTGTTAGCACTTCTTCTACTTTGGCTGTTTCGCGGGGTTGTCGGCCGGTCGCGACGCTATGCACTGACTGCGGCGATGTGCTGGGGTATTTCCGTTAGCGTTGATGTACTGATCGACAGCGGTATCAGCAATGGTGTTGCGCTACTGCAGCTAGAGGAGGGAGCGAAACTGCTGGGTATTTTTTTCTGGGGTCAGTTCTGTGTAGAACTTTCCAGCCGCAGTATTCGCGAGCCGGCACATATTGGGCGTCGTACTCCACCGGCTCTGGGCGACCACTATGAATAAACCACGCTTGATCTTCACGTTGGCCCTTAACGGTTATCACTTACGCTATCGGCAGTGCATTGCTGCTCAGCGGCAATACGCCGAGCGTGTCGGCGCCGAGTACCTAGCTGTTACCAAGCCAAGTGTGCACTCGCTGTGCAATGAGGTGGCCTGGCTAAAGTTGTACTTGATTCGAGACGCCTTGCAATGCGGCTACGCCGAGGTCATGTTTATAGATGCCGATGCGCAGCCGCGTGCAGACGCCCCTGACTTTAGCGAGGCTATGTCCGTCGGAAAATCGATATTTGCGGCCAACGGGTATTCGTGTCGTGTTAATTCGGGGGTGTTGATATTTCGCGCTGGGCCTGAATCACTGGCGTTTTTAAACCGTGTAATCGCTGCAATGACAATGACACTGCCACAAGAGGATGAGGTGGGCTGGGGCGAAAACGGGCACATTATTCATTTCCTGAAAACGGAGAGCCGCTTTCAGCGTATCTCGTCGCGCTGGAATAATAATTATTGCCCGCAGATGGATGACTATATTCGCCACTACAGCGCTGGCCCGCTGCGCGACATGTTCAAGCCGCGATTAAGCGAAGTCATTGGCTTTTATGGCTATCGTATAATCATGCGATTGTTACGCAGTATCGCAAAGGCTGAATCAGGCGGCTCTCCCTCACAGCAGCTGGAAGCGTTGTGCAAAGCTGTCCGCACAAATCTTCCCCGCACCAGTGCGCTGTCGACAGCCACTTCCCGGATTACGCCGCACATTTATTGCGAAAATAGTTTGCCCCACAAAAAATAACGCCGTGGCTAAATAGCGCCCGCCAATGGACGGTGCAGGCTAACGCTTCAGTAGCAAGGCAAGTTCCCATTTCAATTTCCGTTTTGGCAGTAGCCAGCAACGTTTGTCACGTAGTAAGGCCCGCGCTTTATCATATTCGCCGGCCTGTATGTTTAGCTGCGCGATGTGAAGAATATGGTTAGCGGTAAGCCTTAGCATTGCCTTGCTTCGCGGATCGTTGCTTGCCTCGGCTGTGGCTCTCAGGCGCAGGCTGAATGGGCACTCCTGATCGGGGGGATTACTAATACACGCACGATTGTCGGCATCTTGTCGGTAGAGTGCTTTGTATGACCGGGAAAAGGCCATTGGGTATTTATAGGCGATTCTCACCCAAAGGTCCTGGTCTTCTCCCATTGGCTCGTGCAAAGGAAATGCACCAATCTCCTCGAATACGAATTTTGGAATGCAGCAGCTCGACGGGGTAATGGGTAGCTCGCCCCGACTGGCGACTTCGAAAAAATCATAGCTGAACTGGCTGTGATTTTTTGTGCTCGCTGGAAAGCGCGGGTGGATGGGACGCTCTGTTCCGCTGTTTTCGTAATAGTGGGAGTAGGCCGTTGAGTAGGCGCCGCATTCGGGGAATAGGTGAATTAGCGCCTCGATTTCTTGTATTAACCCGGGTTTCCATAGGTCATCGGCGTCCAGAAACAACAGGTAGTCGGCGGTTGCTGCACTGATGGCAGTATTTCGAGCGGCGGAAACACCGGCGTTCTCTTGTTCGATAAGGCGAATACGCGAGTCAGATGTCGCCATGCTGCGAACTTTCTCCGGGCCGTCGTCGCTGGAGCCGTCATCGACAACAATAATTTCCAAGTTGTCATAGTTCTGCGCCTGTATGGAACGCAGCGCATCGCCAATGTGTGCAGCCTTGTTGTACAGGGGAATAAGAACGGAAAACCGAGGTTGTTTGTCTGTGCTGCTGTCAACATTTGAGGTCGTCATGGCTAGTGAGTCCAGTTACTGAGGGCCATTTTTTCCGCGTCGGCAAGGGGCAAGCGGGGCGGGACATAGTCGCCCCGATGTATCGTCGCTATTGCGGTACTTAGCGAGTCTTTGTCGACATGCCGGCTATCAATGGCAAAGTCAGTCGATTGCTGAATATCGCGGCACCAATTTTCGCATTTGCGGTGATAGTTCAGGGAAATACACGGGGTATTGCTGAGATAGGCAAAGACCGCCGCATGGAGTCGCATCGCCACGATCATTGATAGCTTGCTGATTTCCCTAACGGCCTCATAGGGGTTTGAGTTGTAGGGAATAATCTTGCAGGGCGTCTCGCCAAGTCGCGCGCATAAATCACGGTGTACTTGTTGATCTCCTAATGTGGGGTGCCCATTGAAGTCGATCAAGCGTATCTCCGCGCCGGTTTCGCGATGATGTTGAATCAGGGCGTCGGCGAGTATTTGGTTGCGCACATGTTCAGCGTTCTCATCGCCGGTGAGCCGTTCGACGGGGCAAAGGGCAACGCCGATAGCGTTGTCGCGCTCGGGCATTAGCGCCTGCTGGAACGCGGGCTGGCTGATCATACTAGGGGCCAGGTCGAAGGTCAGTGCGGTATTGGCGTTGGGAGCGATACTGCGGGCGATATCGAGACTGGTGTTGTCTCTCAGCCCGGTAAAGGTGCAGGCATTTAGGAATGTTGCGCAGGCTTTTTCTGCCGCTACGTCATTGAATGGGCCCAGGCCGACGCCTGCTGCACAATGCTGGTTGCTGGTAGCGAGTTTTAAATAGTGGGTTTTTTGCGCAATATCTTTTGCGGTATGGAAGACAGATCCGCCGCCGATGATAATGTGCTCGCTGCGCGCCGCGGCCCAATACTTGAGCAGTCGATCCTGGCCTTTGAAGCGCTGCTTTTTTGCCTGCACGGCGCTTAGCTGCAGTTGCTGCAAGGCCTCACTGCCTCTGGCGCCAGTGGCGGCAATATGCCGGCTGTGATATCGGCGGCGCGCGCCCTCAGCAGCGGCGGCCATGAGCATATCATCGCCGGTATTTTGCATGCCGTAATAGCCGATAAGCAGGGTGTCGAAGGCAGCCATTTTTTTGGGGTTCCTAATCAGTGATGCGTTGCCGAAGAACGCTGGCGGAGAATACTTTGTGCGATGGTGTCATTGCGAAAGGCGATGCCGATTAACACCAGCGCCGGCCAAAACAGATACGCAAGAATTTCCAGGTTTTCACCAAAGCTGAACATAATGAGTATTAGCATACAGGCTAAGCCCGCGCGAGATACGCAGCACCGCTGGGCCTGCATGAGTAACAGTAATAGGGTGACAAGCATGGGAATCAGCAACGCCAGAAAGCCAACGGCGCCCTTGACGAATAGTAGGCCGTACCAGCTGTGGTGGGAGCCAATAGGCATATATTCCACCAGGTGAGGCCCTCTCTCTACAACGCCGTGTCCCCAAACAGGCGCTTCATCTCGCCAGCGCTGTATTGCAATTCTTGCCAGCGCCGAGCGGACTCGGCTCGAACCTGCGCGGGCAGCTTTGAATTCCGCAATGGAGCTTTCAGCGAAGGCCATGAGTTGGGTGGCTACAACGGCCATTGCTGATATGCCCACACCGCCAGTCAGCCACAGTGCCGGTGAGTTGAGGCGGGAAATGAAAAAGACCGCTGGTGATACGAAAAGCATTGCAACCAGTCCGGCGCGAGACTGGCACATAAGCACCATCGCGACACTGCCGATAATGCCGATCCAGCGCCAGCGGATATTTTTTTCCTGCAGTGCAAAGACTAAGTAGAAATTGGCGAGTAGGCCGGCAGCCGGTGCCCAGGGGGTGAAAAAGCGCCAGCGGGGGCCGAGGGATTCGGGGTTAATGCCATAGAGCTGGAACTCGAAGAACTCTGGGCCGGGGCCACCAATTGCTTTGAGTGGCGAGATATAAATAGTGCCGGGAATGGGGGTATACGCGGCGATAACAAATAGCGGAATTAACAACAGCGTATGCAGGCAAATAACGCAGCAGGCGCGATAAACCAGCTCTGCACGGATAGGTAAGGTGGCGCCAATTAGTATGAAAATGGCCAGCAGTGCCCAGCCTTTTGCCCAGCCGATCGTGGACTTGATCATCGCGGGTAGGCCGAGATAGAAATCCAAATGCCCCATAATCAAGGCCACTTCCATCACCAGCATGGCGACAACCCACAGTATAACAACGGGGTGCGGTTCAACCTGAATTGATCTGGCGCGCATCGGCGCAGGTAGCCACAGGTTGTAGGCCCAGTAGCCGAGCAGAACCCAACCGAGCACCGGCGCGATAATGTATACCGCGCCGAGGGCGTAAAAGGGATAGGTAAGAATTAGAGCGTACCAAATCCACTTTTCGATAATATTTTCTGGAGCAATTGCTTGCGTTTCCACAGAAGAAATAATCCGAATAAGGCCATGCCGCTACCCAGCACACCGCCAATAATGGCCAGTAATTTATTGGGTGACGCCGGTTGGCTGGGAAGAGAAGGGGCTGCAAGTACCTGAATTAGCGGGTAGGACGCAAAGATATCGGTTTTGCTGGTATCGATCTGCGTGATCGCCGAGGTATAAACCGCTTCGGCTATTTGATAGTCGCGCTCTAGGTTCTCAAGGATTGCTGCCTCTTCAGCGTAGCGCTTTAAGTTCAGGCCATGCTTCGTGATAGCGCTTGAGAGCTGTTGAATTTTGCCAATGAGGCCTTCAATTTTGGCGAATGACACCAGCAAATCTTGAAAGAGAGCACTCTGTTTGCCTGCATCATTCATGCTGATCAGCTTGATGGTGCCCATGTCGTTGTGGCCGACCAATTCTAAGCTGCGCTGTTGCAGGGCTTTGAGCGTGTTGTCTTGTCTCGCGCTTTCTTTTACCACCTGAGGGTGAGCCTGTCCCCACTTTGAGCGATACACCGCCAGCGTGGTTGTCGCGTTTTGATAATTTTCTAAATGCTCCCGAAACTGTTGGTCGGCATTCAGGATAAACGCGCTCGCTGCCAGCTGCGGAGTAATGCCTAAGTTGCGAGAAAGTTGGTCGACGTAATTGCTGACTCGGTCGCGCTCGGCCTCGGCTCGTACTTGCTCCTCTTTCAAACGCTCTAGGCGCAGGCTGAGCTCTTCATACTGACGGCCAGACACATATTCAGAGCTTTGCTTGTGCAATACTAAGGCGCGTTGCGCGGCTTCCAATCGCTCTTTATAGCTTTTTAGCGCTTGCGCAATACCTGCCTCGCGGCGGTCGAGCTCATCAGCGCGGAGGATTTCTATTCGGGTGTTAAATGCCGAAATTAGCGCCTGTGCCTGGTCCTGTGCGAGGCGGGGAGAGCCCGCTTTGGTTGCCACTTGGATAATGGTGGTCTCGTCTACGAGCTTTACCACAGGCTTGCGAAAATCCGCGTAGTCGATATTCAGGGCTTTCGCCGCGCCACCAATCACGCTGGTGCTCAGCAGGATTTCCTTGTAATTCACTCTCGGGTTAACACCCCTGGTGCCAAACGGTGAGCTACTACTGCTGCTGGCCTCACCGATGCTTTCCAAATTAACTTTGGTGGATACTGCCTTGCCCGGCAGCATAAACGCGAATTTACTGACGTACTGGGGCGCCGAGGCAATGTAGAGAAATACCATTCCCCAAATCATTGCAAAGGAGATCACCCCCACCACGATGTATCGCGTCCAGCGCGGTTTGTCAGCGGGCGCCTTGTAGAGTTGCAGCTCTTGATTTGGCTGTATCGTCGGTGTCATGTCACTTCTCAGCCGCGCAGATCAAAAGAGTGAAAAGGGAGTGGCGACGTCGACAATCGCTCTGGCGATATCACGCCAATTCCCTATTGTAGAGTCATAGCAGCTAACGGTGTCGTTGGGTAGTAAATAGGGATTGATATCGTCGGAATCTGGATTGCGCAGCAGTTCTTCGACATTGCGTTTCATAATTTCGCTCTCGCCACTGATGGGGTTAGTGCCCACCAACACGACGTAGCGTGAGGCATTGGTGAATTGCGTGCCGCCACTGCAGTTGCCCGATACCACCGCCTGATGTAACCGAGTGCCGTAGGGCATGCTGCTGCTGTACTTGCCCACTGCCGCAGAGGCGTTGTTGCTTGCTGGATTGGTCAAATTTGAAATGAACACCCGTATTCCCTTTGGCGTGATTTGACTCGGGCGAATCAGCTCGGCTTGCATGCAGCCTGCTGAGGGAACGATCACTTGATCGCCTGCAATCAACGGCACGTCGTGGGTGTGCTGGCCCGAAAATATCCCTGCGAGATTGATTTCTTGCTGCCAGCCGTCGCGAATCAGCAGAACTTTGTCTACACGCGCGTCAGGGCGTGCACCCGCTGCTGCGCGTATGGCTTCACTGAGGTAGCGTTTGGTGGGGTAGTCGCCGCTGATGCGAATTTTACTGTCGTCGGTCTGCGCGGGAATCAGGTCGTTGATGAGTACGCGGCCAGGCTCAAATACAGCGCCTGACACCGAAACCATAATGGGGGCCCACTGAAGCGGGCGCACACTGATGTGAAGGGTGTGGGCGAGAAACATTTGTTGGGCAACCAGCATGATGCGCAGGCGGTTCTCCACTTCTTCGGTGTCCAGTCCAACCACCTGCACCGGAGCGAGGTAGGGAAGCTCAATATTGCCATCGTGGTTAACCAAGTACTCGCCGCTGAACTCCTCCCCTTCATGGATGCGAATTTCGATCCTGTCGCCGGGTGACAGTGGCAGCAAGCGCCGGCCTTGGCTGTTTAACGATCGCGGGGTACCGGGATTTCGCCACTGCTGTGCTAAGGGTTCATCGACACGATAGTCCGCACTGTTCAGCGCCATGCCGCTGCCATCGGTCGAGCAGGTATTCACCGCCATGCGACTGCTAAATTCGTGGCGTTGTTCCACCTCTGACTTGTCGCGCTCAGGCAGGCTTGTCGAAATATCCGGCATCGACGCACAGGCCGCCAGTGTTAATGCGACACTGGCGAGGACGGCGCGACGGCAGCGTCGCGGCGTGAAAAGGCGGTGTGCAGATAGGGTCCATTTGGCAATGTTCATAGCGCTTTCCTGCTGCTGATTAGGTTGATCTCACTGCTATTGTGAGACGGCATATCTTGAATATTGCAGGTGGCGTGCCAGCTGGCGTGAATAAAAATATGCTTTAAAAACAGTAGGATAGTGTTTTTTGTCGAGGGCGGGAAATTGCAAAATGCAAATCGTGCCTTGCGTTTGCATTTTGCGAATCATATTGCTGGAGGGTGCGCCACCGCAGTGGCGGTATACGATGTGGTGCGATCCTTAGCTCTGGCTGGCCTGCCGCAGCCTGATTAGAAACAGAGGGTTGCCAATGATGTAGCGCTTCCACATCCGGCCCGGTTCTTGTAGTAGCCGCCAAATCCATTCCATACCCAACTCACGCAGCCACAGGGGCGCCCGGGAGACCTTCTCGGCATAGAAGTCGAACAAGCCGCCAACGGCGATGACGACTGGGCTATTCAGTTGCTCCCGGTGCGCGAGAATCCACTGTTCCTGTAGGGGTTGACCCATGCCGACCAGCAGCACGTCCGCCCTGCTATCGTTAATTTTATCGACGATGTCCTGGCAGTGCTGTTTGTCGAAATAGCCGTGCTGTGTGCCGGCGCTTCGCAAGTGTGGCTGTTGCTTCAACATTGCCTGCATCGCGGCATCGGCAATTCCGTCTTCACCGCCGAGCATGAACAGGCGCTGGCCGTGTTGGGCGAGTTGTTCGCACAGCAAAGGCAGCATATCGGTGCCGTTTATATTGCCCTTACGGCGAATACCGTTGCGCCGACAGGCCATTTCGATACCGCTGCCATCGGGCAGCATATAGTCTGCTTGATTCAGTTGTGATCGCAGTTCGCTGTTGTTGTAGGCGAGATTTAAGGTGTGGGCGTTCGCGAAGAAAACTGTCGCACGATGTCGATGTGTCACGTGCTTATTAATCACCGAAAGTGCGTTTTCCATTGAGATGTTGGCGATGTTTACGCCAAAAATCGTAAAACTGTCGACGTCTTTCAGGGCTTTGCCGCCGTTGTACAGCAGTCCCGCCAGCAGCGATTTGCCGATGATGGCAGCGTCTGTTTTGAATCCCTGCTTGTCGGCGTATTCGAGATTGCAGGCCTCTTCGTCGATAAAGTCGATACCAGAAATTCGTCGCAGTTCGAACAGTGAAAACATACCTGGATTCAGGGTTTCGGTACCCGCTGCAGCGGGCTCTTGCTCGGTGCGCGCTCGGTAACCGACCAGTGCCAGCTCGCCTTTAATAACGTTTAGGAGCAACGGCAGGCGACTGAGATTTACCTGATCGTGCAGCAGTAAGGCGGGCACGCCATCACCAGCAGCGCTGTGCAAGGTGACGCGGTCAACGATTTTTTTGCCTTTAATCAGGCGAAAAAGGCTATGAACGAAAAGCCACGGAGCGAAGGCTAACGCGGCTGCCACTGCC
This sequence comes from Spongiibacter sp. C9W, assembly GCF_057370015.1. Classification (NCBI taxonomy): domain Bacteria; kingdom Pseudomonadati; phylum Pseudomonadota; class Gammaproteobacteria; order Cellvibrionales; family Spongiibacteraceae; genus Spongiibacter; species Spongiibacter sp. C9W. The sequence goes on along the minus strand of NZ_CM170672.1, from coordinate 1,363,451 downwards.
AATATACGGTCTGTTTTTTTTACACAGCGTGGCTGGGCGCTGAGCGATTTGTTGTAAACGGTGTGATGGCGCATGCTGGCATCCTCTCGGCTGTTTAGAGCTAAAGGGGCAATGCCTGTGCCAGGCGCGTAAAATTATTTTAAGTCTATGATTTATAAGTGATTGCCAAAGGGTTAGGTGGGTTTTTAACGGCGCAGAGAGTGGTTCGATAGCCAGCATGATTTGCATTTTGCAATGCAACTGGCTTGCCGGTGATGCTAAGCCGCACTGCGCGAAACATTAGGCTGAGACTGACCGCGCTTCTAACTCAGCGATGGCATGATGGAGGGCTTCTTTGCCTGACGAGAATTTCTCGCCGGATACCGAAAGTAGCTCCATAAGAAGTTGGGTATTTTCAGCATCGCAGCATTTTTCGATATGCAAACAATAGTCCTGCAACGACGTTGCGCCGCAATAACCAAGATTACTTTTTGCGGAGTGTACGGCGTCGCGAAGCCCGGCAAGTGCTGGTTGATCGGCGGAGTCCGCAATCGCTGCTGTCAGAGACTGCAACTTATCAAGCTGCTCCACGACCATTTTTAAAATAATGAGCGCGGTCTCTAACCCTGTATCGACAATGAGTTGTTCAAGGATCGTGGTGTCTATCTCCGCGGCATACAGCGCTGCAGTGAGTGTTGCGGTGTTGCCCGCGTCATCTTGGGAACTGGACGCAGCGGTTTGTTCAACAGGCAGCCAGGACTCAAGTGTGTTCAGCAATTCATCGCGGTTTACCGGTTTAGACAGGAAACCATCCATGCCCGCGTCTTCACAGCGCTTTACATCGGTATCGAAGGCATTGGCGGTCATTGCGATAATTGGGGTGTTGCGCTCTTTACCGGGCAATTGGCGGATGTGTCGGGTTGCCTCTAAACCGTCCATTTCAGGCATACGCAAGTCCATTAGCACCAAGTCGTAGCGGCCACTGGTTACGGCCATTAATGCCTCAATGCCGTTGGCGACGATGTCGACTTGATAGCCGGCGCGCAACAACAGAGTCTTCGCGACTAACTGGTTCGCTTCGTTATCCTCTGCGAGTAGGAGCTTGTGCCGGCTTGGGTTTATTTCGTCGGTGATGTGTTCATTGGCGGGCTCCGATTCGGCGTCGCCGTCGAGAATGGCAAGGAGCTGGCTCGGCCGAAAGGGGCGATACATCATATGTTGGAAGCCGGCCTTGCTGCTGTGTTGCAAGAGTTCCGCCGAAAAATTGCGGTTGTACAGCACCACTTGTTGAATGGGGATCTGCTGCGCCATCAATAACGTGCTCAATTTTTCCGGTGTGGCAAAGCAGCGCATGTCCACGATCAGTATGTCGCGTGCAGATAATTTCGGAAGGTTCTCTAAGGCACGAATTGCGACGGCTTCTATGCCCAGCCAGTCCGCTTGTTGCAGTATGCTGGCAAGCAGTGTTTTGTTGTCGCTCCGCAAAAACAGCTTGCCTGTTGCGCGTTTTGGCTTTGCCAGGCTGGGGAGGTTAGTGTTGCTTGCATTGACCGGTATCTCAACGCGGAACCGGCAGCCTTCGCCTTTTTTGCTCGTCAGCGAGATTCGACCGTCGAGCAATTCAGTCAGTTTTTTACATATGACTAAGCCAAGGCCCGTGCCACCGTGAACGGCGCTGTCACTATTATCTACTTGAGAGAATTCATTAAATAACTTCTCTTGATCCTCTTCTGAAATCCCAACCCCCGAATCGCGCACTTCAAGTACCAGCCCGAGTCGGCCGTCAGCCAGTTTTTCATCGGTTTGAGAGATTTTTAGATTTACGCCGCCAGAGTCAGTGAACTTAATCGCGTTATCGAGAAGGTTGGTGACGATACGCCGTACAAAGCTCAGGTCACTGATTACCGTTTTCGGTATGCGGGGGTCGATGCAGGCGGAGATCTCGATATCTTTATTTACCGCGCGAATGGTTGATACCTCCATCACGCGCTCACATTGCTCTAATAAGCTGAACTTGCTGGAGTGAATTTCTTGTTGTCCGGACTCGATTTTTGAAAAGTCCAATACGTCTTCAATGACGCTTAATAAACTATTGCCTGCCGCAAGTGAGGTCTCTGCCAGCATGCGTTGCTCGGTGGATAAATCGCCTTCAAGCAACAGGTCCATACAGCCAATAACGGCGTTCAGGGGCGAGCGAATCTCGTGGCTCATATGCGCGAGAAAGCGGGATTTAGCCTTACTGCTTGCAACCGCGGTTTCCCTTGCCTGAGTAAGTGCTTTTTCCCGCTCTATCCGCGTTGTAATGTCTCGAATGGTTGCGGTAAAGAAGGTTTGCCCTTCGAATTCGGCAGTGGGAACAACGGTTAGCTCGCAGGGGAAGAGGCTGCCATCTCGCCGGATAGCTTCTACTTCTATCCGCGTATTCAGCACAGGCCCCTGCCGGGTCTTATTGAAGTTGTCCATGCCCTCGTTGTGAGATTTTCTCATGCCGTGGGGAATGACGATGTCCGCCACATGTTTACCAACCACCTCTTCCCGGGTATAGCCAAAGAGTTGTTCCGCTGAGCTGCCAAATTCATGGATGACGCTCGTGTCATCAATGGTAATGATGGCGTCGAGGCTGGACTCGTACAGTGAACGGGAGATGATTTCCAGGTGCTTTTGCTGGCGTTGAATACGACTCAGCCCCAATCGATCGGGGTAAATCGTCAGTAGAAAACGCCCCGACGGCTCATCAGAGGCCGTAAGGTGGAGGATAAGCGGCTCGCCATCCATGGTTGCGGCAAAGCTTCGCGATGCGACGCCAGCCGCCGCCCCGGATTTGAGTGAATGCAGCGCAGCACTGGGCAGGCGGTCACGTAGTTTGTCTCCCGGACTGACTGACGCGAGAGACCGAAGTGTATCGATAGGGCCGCGGTGCAGAATGCGGGTAATGGTGCCCTCGTGGTCGATCTCAAATTCAGCCCAGCTTTCAATACTTCTGCTGCCAGCCTGCGGCTGTTTTGAGGGACGATCGTCAGTCATAAGCATTTACGTAGTCGCGAAAGGTAGTCTGAGTATTTGATATCTGGTCGGCGCAGTCAATTTCCGCTTGGCTGGCCATATTGCTGAGTTGCAGAACAGTTTGCATTTTGCAAAGCAATATAGGATGTTGGTGATAAAAATTGTCGCTGTTCTGGCTGTCGTTCGCCGCAAAGCAGGCTAACAACATGATAGTTATAGCAAAGTTGCTGTTGTAAGTACTTGGTGCCGATATTGCGTGGTCAAGGGAGAAAATTATTTTCGCCACCGCAGCGCAGAGGTAAAAAATGATGGCCCGACCGCAAAGCCACTCACCAGAGACACGCAAAGTCTTGGTCGCCGATGATAGCTTGCCCGGCTTATTGGCAGTAAAGGCCATGCTAGAGGCTGAGGGCATCATCTGCGACACCGCCAATGATGGAAACAGCGCACTGGCAAAAGCGCAACACGAACGTTATGACGCACTGTTGTTAGACGAGCACATGCCGGGGCTGCAGGGGTCGGCGATATGCGTTGCGCTGCGAGGGGAGTCGGGCCCTAACCAGCACGCCATGATTATTTCGCTCAGTGGCGAACAAGGGAGCGGGCACCGCGCGGTAATGGATGCAGCGGGCTTTGACGCGATGTTGGCGAAGCCGGTCAGTAAGCTGGCGCTGGTGTCCGTACTGAGCGAATCGGGCGATAGTGAGTCATCCGTAAAGGGCGATGACATAGCCGGCTTCGGCGGTGACGAAACGTTGCTCGATGTGGCAGTGCATCGCGATATGCAGGAACAGTTCGACCCGGCGACGGTTGCGCGTTTGTTTGGGCTGTTTATTGACGAATTATCAGTATTGTCGGCGCGTTTGAGTACCGCCATCGATCATAATTCAGAGACTGAAGTAATGGCCGTTGCGCATATTCTAAAAAACTCGGCGGAGTTGTACGGCGCCAAGCGCCTGTCGTGTCTGGCCCGCTATATCAATGAAACGCCACCAAGTGGCCGAGAGCAAATCATCGAGCTTGCCGAACAGTTGCTGGCGGTGTGTCATGAAACACGTCAGAAAGTTCAGGTAGAGCTGCTGTAGTCGTGTTATTTTTTAAAAATCTGCGGAGGGCATTCAATGTCTGAGGGATCGCAAAAGCTGGTATATGTTGTGGAAGACAGTGTGTCCAGCGGGGCCCTTTATAGCAGTTACCTTGAGGCCGCTGGTTATGCGGTGTCGCATTTTATTGACGGCCATTCCGCCCTGGTAGCTATCAAGGAAAAGATGCCAGATATCTTGGTGCAGGATGTCTGCCTACCCGACATCAGTGGTATGGAGGTAATGCGCTTTACCAAAGCGCGTGCCGATATTCCGGTGATCATTATTACCGCTAACAGCTCCATCGATATCGCCGTTGAGGCGATGCGCGATGGCGGCTTCGATTTTATAGAAAAGCCGTTTTCCAAGGACAGACTGATCGCCGCCGTTGCCGATGCCGCGCAGCAGTCTACCCTAGATCAGGGACAAGGCACTGGTGGTGCCTCGGCGGCATCAAAACCCCGGCCAATCCGAGCTGTACGAGAGCATTTTGTCGGCGAGTCCTCGGTAATGGAGAGCATTTATCAGCTTCTCGACAGCGCGGCCCGCAGTAAGGCGAGTGTGTTTGTCACCGGCGAAAGTGGCACCGGCAAGGAAGTGTGTGCGCAAGCGCTGCACGATGCCAGCTCGCGCGCTTCCGGGCCGTTTATTCCCGTTAACTGCGCGGCGATCCCCGCTGAGTTATTCGAGTCGGAAATTTTTGGCCATGAAAAAGGCGCCTTCAGCGGCGCGGTGTCTCAGCGCAAGGGTGCGGCCGAGTTAGCCAATGGTGGCACCCTGTTTCTCGACGAGATCGGCGAAATGGATTTGGCCTTGCAAGCAAAACTGCTGCGCTTTTTGCAAACCGGGACGTTTAGTCGAGTCGGTGGCCAAAAAATGATGCACTCAGATATACGCATTGTGTGCGCCACAAACCGCGACCCAGAAGACGCTGTTCGGCAGGGGCAGTTCAGGGAAGACCTCTATTATCGTTTAAATGTTATTCCGGTTAAGTTGCCGCCCTTGCGTGATAGGGGCAGGGATATTATCGCCTTGGCGACGCATTTTCTGGCAGAGAAGTCCGCGGCAAATAACAAAGTATTTCGTGGGTTTACCGATGCGGCGATGGAGCTGTTACTCAGCTACGAGTGGCCTGGCAACATTCGCCAATTACAAAATGTTATCGAAAATATCGTGGTGGTACACGATGAAGAATTCGTCAATGAAGAAATGCTGCGAGTGGTGACGAGCAGTGTTGTGCCAACGCCGCTGACGACATCGTCTCCTGCACCGCAATCGTTAACGGGTGCCGACTCCATGCCGCCAGGCGTCGTAGCGGCGAAGCCGGGTATTCGTCCATTGTGGATGGTGGAGAAAGAAACCATAGAATCGGCGATCGAGCAGTGTGATGGCAATATCCCGCTTGCTGCGGCATGCCTTGGTGTGAGTGCATCGACAATCTATCGAAAAATAAAAGCCTGGGAGAAAGATGAGGCATAGCCTTGTGCTACCTCAACGGCATGCAGATGGTGTTGTTTACCAACTGCTAAGCCAGTCCCAGAGTCCCAGAGACTGCTCGCTAAAAATGTTGATGCCAACAGCAGACTTGGCAATATACAGCAGCAATAGCCCCACGCTAACTGCGACAGTTAGCGCCATCGCCGCCACGAATAGAAATGCCATTGCCGACGCGGCTTGCTCGCGCGGCGATAGCGTGCGCTGGTTTCGCCCCGCCAACAACACGATAAAAAGACTGCTCGGTATCAGCGGTAATTTCAGTGTCAGGCGGAGGTCGACAGGGAGTTTTCCCCCTTGCCGACCGGCAATCGCCTGTTGAATCCCGAGCAGCTGTTCGGTGCTGAAACTGTTCGCCGCACTGGCGGGCATAGACTGTAAGAAGCGTTGTACAGCAGGGTCGCTATTTGGGTGATCCACCAAGACTAAACTCCTACTCGCGTATATTTTGTAACAAGAGCCTTTACGGTGTAGCCAGTCTGACAAGTACGACGGTGATGGCAATACGAACATATACGCGAAGCACCCTAGCAAACTGTTACAGTGAGTCGATCGTCGATGAACGGCGTGGCTGTCTTAGCCATCGATGTGTCGTGTTCAGGAAGCAGAAGAGGGGCGGTGCTTTCGGGGTGGAATGACACCCGTAATCAATCAGATGGGGGCTGGCACACTAAGCGTGTTTGTCTTTCGGGGATTGGTCGGAATGAGAGGATTCGAACCTCCGACCCCTGCCTCCCGAAGGCAGTGCTCTACCAAGCTGAGCTACATTCCGAGTGCATAATCGCGTGGCAACGACGAGGCGGATAACTATATCAAAGCGCTATCGCCTGCTCAATATAGCCGCTAGTCACGACCGATAATGAGGCTGGCGCAGGTGGTTGCGCTGCCACCGAGGTTGAAGGTCATGATGTTTTTGGCCCCCGCTATTTGGTAGCCGCCGGCGGTCTGACGAACCTGCTTGCTGGCGTCCAATGCCATGCGTACACCGGTAGCCCCAACCGGGTGCCCGAGGCCGATTAATCCGCCACTCATGTTCACCGGCAGTTTGCCGCCGGGGGCGGTATCGCCATTTTCAATGGCTTTCCACGCTTCCCCCGGCGAATACAGACCGCAGTGGTCGATAATCATATATTCGGTGATGCTGAAGCAGTCGTGCACTTCCAGGCCGTCGACGTCGTTGATACTTGTCATGCCTGCCCGTTGCAGGGTTTGGGAGAACAATTGCTGTATATGCGGGAAGATGGCCGGCTGGCCTGCGCCCAAGCGCAGTTTTTCGGCGAAGGCGATGGGGGCATTGATATGGCCCCAGCCCTTGATATACGGCAGCGATTCCAGGGCGATACCGCGCTGCTTGGCATAGTCCCTCGCGCGCTGTTCGCTGGCCAAAAACACCACAGCCGCCCCATCGGTAATTTGTCCGCAGTCCTGGCGACGAATATTGCCACTGATCCTTGGGTTAGCGGTGTCGTCGTCGCTGAAGCTGTCTGGGCCAAACTGCCAGTTCCGGCTTTGGGCATTGGGATTGAGCTTAGCGTTGTCAAAATTTTGCTGGGCAATGGCGTAGAGGTGCTGTTTATCCAGGCCGTATCTCTGTTGGTACTCATCAATCATATTGTCGAAGGCGCAGGGCCACACATAGGGTGTGTCCTGCCATTCCTGGCTCGCCCAGGCGGCGGGGCGCAGATTGTTGGCGGCATCGTCCCCGGGCACATTGCGCATAACTTCGATGCCAACTACGCAGGCCACGCCGTAGCGCTCAGCCTGCAGGTCTGCCATTGCTGCGAGCAGCGCCATAGAGCCGGAGGCGCAGGCCGCCTCGTGGCTGGAGGCGGGCAGGGTTGCCATAGCGGGATCAACATGGCCGAAAAAACCGCCCAGTTGAGACTGGCCGGTAAACAGCGATGAGACAAAGTTGCCCACGTGCCCCACCTCTACGTCTGCGGGGTCGAGCGCGCAGGCATCGAGCCCCTGCCGCACAGTATTGATAAAGAGCGATGCGATATCACCGCCACTGCGGTAGAGGTTGTTGGCAAAGTCACTTTGCGTTCCCCCTAAAATGTAGACCCGTGGGCGGCTCATGAACGTCAGGCCTCTTCCGTTTCTTTGCGCAGTTCCTTGCGCAGAACTTTACCCACCGGCGTCATCGGCAGCTCCTCGCGAAACTCGATGTACTTGGGGATTTTGTAGGCGGTTAGCTGTTCCCGACAATAGCTCAGCAGGGTTTCTTTCGTCAGTGTTGGGTCAGTGGGCACCACAAATAATTTGACGGCCTCGCCGGTTTTCTCGTCTTTCACACCAATGGCCGCAGCCAGTTCCACCTGAGGGTGCTCGAGTACCACGTTCTCGATTTCATTGGGGAAGACGTTAAAGCCTGATACCAGCACCATATCTTTGAGGCGGTCGACGATGCGCACAATACCCTGCTCGTCGATGGTGGCGATATCACCGGTGTGGAACCAGCCGTCTTCATCGATAACCTCGGCGGTGGCATCCGGGCGTTGCCAATAGCCCTGCATGACTTGTGGGCCTTTCACGCACAGCTCTCCCGGTTCGCCCAACGCCGTTTCGTTGCCGTCGCTATCGACGGTTTTCAGGGCGGTGTTGGGTACCGGTAGCCCCACTGATTCGGGGTTAATGAAGGCGCCTGCGCCACTGGCGCTAACCACCGGCGAGCACTCTGTCAGGCCATAACCTTCACCAATATTGCAGCCGGTGAGTTCGCGCCAGCGGCTCGCCGTGTCGGGAACCAATGCTGTGCCACCTGAGTTCGTGGCCTTCAGCCCGCTGAAATCGAGCTTACGGAACTCGGGGTGTTTGAGCAGCGAAACAAACAGCGTGTTGAGGCCAATGAAGACGTTGATTTTCCAGGGCTTGAGCGCGCGCACAAAGGTGTTTGCGTCGCGTGGGTTAGCAATAAGAATATTGTGCTGGCCATTATATGCCGCTGACATTAGGTGCATTGAGAACGCATAAATATGGTACAGCGGCAGCGGCGCAACGATGTTCTCGCTTTTGGTTTTATCAAACAGCGGCTGTCCGTGTTCGTTGTGCTGCTCCAGAATGCCATTTATTTGCATCATATTGGCCACCAAATTTCCGTGGCTGAGCATTGCACCTTTTGCGGCGCCGGTCGTGCCACCGGTGTATTGCAACATGGCCAAGTCGTCGCGCTTGGGCGAAACGGGTTGGCGTGCCGGCGCTTTTTTGCCTTGTGCTAACACGTCGTGCAGCTGCAGTTGTTGTGGCAGGTGGTAGCTTGGCACCATCTTCTTCACGTGCTTGGCAACAAAGTTGAAAAGCAGGCGTTTACCGGTGGGCAGCAGGTCACCGAGATTGGTGACAATCACCGTTTCAATGTCGGTGTCGGCGATGACTTCTGCGACGCTGTCACCAAATGTGCTCATGAAGATCAGCGCCTTGGCGCCCGAGTCTTTAAATTGATGACGCATTTCCCTGGCGGTATAGAGCGGGTTGGTATTCACCACCACCAAGCCAGCGCGCAGCGCACCGTAAATCACCACGGGGTACTGCAACAGATTGGCCATTTGGATGGCAATGCGGTCGCCAGGTTTAAGATTGGTGTTGTATTGAAGGTAGCGGCAGAAAGCGTCGCTAAGTTGATCAATCTCGGCGTAACTCAATGTGTGATTGATGCCCGTAAAAGCAGGGCGCTGGGCGTGCTCGGCAAAGGCCTGCTCGATGATTTCCAGCACATTGTTGTAGGCTTCAGTATCTACGGTATTTGGAATACCCGGCGCGCGGAGGCCGTCCCAGAATGCTGCGTCCATATGTTCCCCACTTTTTATTGTTGGTTGTTATGGCCGCCTGTCGGCGGCACGAACGTCAAGACTACCAGCGCTTCAGGGATTTTGGTACGCGCGAATACTCTGGCCGTCGGCCCAAGTCGCGTGGGTACCGCTGCTGATCCGGTGGGGGAGAATAATTCGGCAAACGGGGCCCGCCTCAATGTCTTTGGCGTCGATCAACACGCACTCAGAGCGGTCGGCTTTCATGTCGGTGATAAAGCTAACCAGGTAGCCATCGTCCTCGTCTTTGGCATTTACTCGCGGCGCGAACGGTGCTTCGCTGCCGTAGCGTTGTTCGCCAAAGGGCAGCTCCCAACTGTCGCCGGTTTCCAGATCGTGTTTGACCAGGCCGGAAAATAGGAACATGCCGGGCTCGTTCCATACGGAGTAAAGGTAGCGGGACTTGATGCCGGCATAGCGCTGGTTGAAGGTACCGAATTCCAGGGCGCGCTCGTCCAGATGTTGCTCCTTGACCTCGCCGGTTTTCAGGTTGAAACGCCAGCGATGCAACCGTGTTTTTAGCGAGCACAGGTCGATGTTGGCCATCAATTTACCCGCAGCCGGCGGTAGGCCCGGCAGCGGCGCTGGATCTGGGTCATCCTGAAAGTAGCCGTCCAAAATAATTTCATCGCCGTCTTCGTAGGCGTTCATCCAATGCAGCACATAGGTGGGCGACGCTTCAAACCAAATGGCGTCTTCGGCAGTGCCATAGCGCGGCAAAATGGCAAAGCGCGTGGGTAGCTCGGGGTGGTACTCCGCGTGATATTTGCCTTGCTCGAGCAGAGTGGGATTCCAGAACATTGGCAGGTCGACCAGGATGGAGTAGTTCTCCGTGAACGCCATGTCGTGTGGAAGGCGCGGCCCCGGTGTTGGTACAGGTGTGTAGTGCACCAACTTGTTGTTGCTGTCGACCACACCATAGTGTTGATAAGGCGGATAGGTGGAGTAATTAAAAAACAGCATTTCGCCACTGCGCTCGTCCACTTTCGGGTGGGCAGAGATGCCGTCCAGCGGCGTCCATCGCTCTGCGCCGTGCTGTTCCAGGGTAAAAGGGTCGAGGCGGTAGCCGTCGCCGCATTGCCAGAAGGTGGACAGAACCTGTCCGGCATGAACCACAACATCCGTCGATGAGGCATCTTTTAGATAGCCCTGGGCACCCCAGCCAGGGCGTTTGGATTTCTTCGGGTTATTGGCAATGCCCGCCCAAATGGCCTCGCCAGCTTCTTGTTCCGCGTCAAAGCCTTTGGTGCGAACAAAGCGATTCCTGTACTCAGCTTTCCCGTCTTTAAACACCATCGCGTGCAGCATGCCGTCGCCGTCAAAAGGGTGATAGTGGCCGATAGCTTCGTGGACGGGATTCTCGGTATTTCGAATATAGACGCCGTCGATATCGCTGGGAATGGTGCCAATCACCTCGAGGTCGGTGGCTGTGAGTTCGTCAAAGTTGGGTGTCCAGGCACCGTTGAGGTAGGGGTGTAGGCTCGGTTTGAGCGTGTGTTTGACGGTGTTTTTATAGCTTATCGTCACAGTGGTATTCCTTGTTGGGCTTGCCAAATCAATCGATATAGTGAGTTGCATTATGATACTGAAATTTGTGCTGTCAATGCTTTCGACTGTTGCGACGGTGGCTTTGGCCCTATACTGCTGCTTCTCGGGTATAGAGAATCTATGAATATCAATCACTTAGTTGTTAATAGCAGTATTGCGCAGGGTTTGGATGTGATCGGCGACCGCTGGTCGTTGTTGATCCTGCGCGATGCCTTTTTGGGGCGCCAGCGGTTTGAAGAGTTTCGGCGTCACACCGGAGCCAGCCGAGCGACCCTGAGTCGCCGGCTCAATGCCCTTGTTGCAGAGGGTGTGCTGCAAAAGCATGCCTACGGCGAGGGCTCCAGCCGCTTTGAATACCGCCTCAGCGAGAAAGGCCGGGCGTTGTTTCCCGTTTCACTATTGGCATGGCAATGGGAGTTGGAGTGGGGCGGGGCTGCGTATCGCGATGCCCTGCCTTACACATTGCTGCATACGCATTGCGGGCAGCCGATGCACCCCGTTGCTGTGTGCGGACACTGCCATGAACCAATAACCCTGGGCTCAATGGCTTTGCCCACCGTGGCGCGAGATACCGAGCAACAAATCGCCGCGATTAAGTCGCTCAGCGGTCAACGGCGTGTGCGGGTTTCTCAGTCTACCGGTGAAGAGGATCTGGCCATGGCGGGGATTAGTGATCTGATCGGCGATCGCTGGACCTTACTCATACTGATTTGTGCGTTTTTCGGCACGCTCCGCTACGACGGCTTTCTGAAGCAGTTGGGTATTGCATCGAACATATTAACGGACCGCCTCAACCTGTTGTCTGTAGTGAATGTCTTTGAGCGCAAAAGTTACCAGACCAATCCGCCGCGCTATGAGTACCAACTGAGCAAAAAAGGCTTGTCGTTGTATCCAATCATCATTGCCTTGCGGCAGTGGGCGGTGGACTGGCGGCCACAGGGCGAGGTTCTGGCGCTAACGCATAAACCCTGTGGGCAGGCCCTGAAAATTGAGGTGCAGTGCGGCAGTTGCGAGATGCTTGCCGAGCAACAGGATGTGCAATTTGCCGCCAGCAGCCCCGCTGCGCAAGAAACGGAAGGGGAGCTGCCCGCATGAAAAACGCACTCTTGCTGTTAAGTTTGCTAATGATGACCGCCTGTAATGACAGTAGCACTGGCGGTGGCAGCGCAAACACGACGTTCACGCCGAGCTGTGTCACGGCACAATGCCGCAGCAAGCAGCGTTTATTGGAGATCCCCGGCGCGGAGAATGTGTTTTTTACCGACGCTGGCCGTTTGTTTGTCACGGGTAACGCCAATATCTATGAAGTGGTAAAAGAGTCTGATGAGTTTCGCGCGCTGCCTCGCTCGGTGGGTACAGCCGGTGGCAGTGGTTTTGGTGGTATGGCTCAGCGTGGCGACACGCTCTATGTCAACGTATTCGACGACGGCGGACTGTGGGCCGCGCGGCTTACCGAAGCTCCCGAGTTTTCTCTTATCCATCCGCTCGGTCTGACTATGCCCAATGGGCTGGTTGCCGGGCCGAGTGGGGAGCTATATGTTGTTAACGGGCCGCTTGAACTGGGTTTGACGCTGCCTGACCCCAAGGTGGTTAGGGTTCAGTTTTCCGCCAGCGATGCCATGCAGGTTGTTGAACAGAACGACTGGCTCTCGCTAACAGGCTATCAACCCAATGGTATTGCGAGTGTCGGGCGCAGTTTGTTTATTACGGCAAGCCGACTACTGCCGCCAGCACTCGGTGTGCTACTGCGGGTAGACATTGCCGCTGATGGCTCCGCCGGCGAGCCGGAAGAGCTGTTTCAGTTCACCAGCATTCCCGACGACTTGAGTGTCGCAGGCGATGCACTGTTGCTCAGTTTTTTCAGTGAAGGCGCTGTCGCGCTGGTCAGTCAGGACGGCGACTTGCTTAGTCGCAGCGAGCCTCTCAGCTTTGATAGCCCCAGCCAGTTACGCCTGGGTCGCCCACCGCTTTTTGAGCCGACAGACATACTCGTCAGTGAGAAAGGCTTACTCATTCCTAACCCCTTGCCCTACGGCAATGCGCTGTCACTCTATCGGCGTATTCCCTAGGCGGGACGCATCCATTTTATCGCTGAGTACGTAGACCTCCTTTGGCTGGCTTACCTAATGCACGCATTTTGCATTGAGTAACTTACTTGCATTTGCCGGTTCGCTGGCAAATGATGTGCGAGCCTTGCTTCAGAGATAATGACGAAGAATAAAAGTCGAGGTGTCAGGAGAATTGGCCGCTCGGTGTGTGCCTACGCCCACGGGTAAGCCGCTCAATATCCCATTGAACCGCGATGTTTCGGTAGCGTCATTTGGCAGCGTAGTCACTGCCAGGAGCAGGCAGCTTAATCGTTCATCATAGAAGTATGCATGTAGTTAACGTCTGGTGCTGAGCCGGTGGATAGCTGAAGGAGATGCTCCATGAAGAAGAAATTAATTGCGCTGGCGGTGATCCTGGTGTCGGTGCTAATTGCCGTGGCAATTGCCCTTGCTGGCGGCGATGGTGGCCTGGATGTTGCCGGTGTTCCGCTGATGTTGGCCTGCGCGGGGTTGGCGTTTTTCGTGCAGTGGCTGATTTTTGTTCCATCGTATATTTTCCAAACCGAGCACTACTACGACCTTACCGGCAGTCTTACCTACCTGGCTGTTATTACGCTTGCGCTGCTGGCGTCGTCGGCCTCATTGGCAGAGGCCGCTCCCCGGTCGATACTGCTCAGTGCAATGGTATTCATTTGGGCATTGCGCCTCGGGCCTTTCTTATTTCGCCGAGTAAAACGTGCGGGTAAAGATGGCCGCTTCGATGAAATTAAACCTATTTGGTCTCGCTTCTTGGTTACCTGGACGCTGCAGGGACTTTGGGTGTTCGTCACTCTGGCGGCAGCCCTCGCGGCGATCACCAGCTCGCGAGCGCCTGACATCGATAGTTGGGCGATTGCTGGTGGTTTGGTGTGGTTGGCGGGCTTGTCGATAGAAGCCATCGCCGACGCGCAGAAAACCCGTTTTAACCAGCAAGAAGAGAACGCCGGCAAATTCATAAATATTGGCCTGTGGCGGTGGTCGCGCCACCCCAATTACTTCGGCGAGATTGTGCTCTGGCTGGGTGTCGCGATTGTGGCGATTCCCAGTCTGCAGGGCTGGCAGTGGGTGACGATGATTTCGCCGTTGTTTGTCGTGGTGCTGCTCACGCGTATTAGCGGCGTACCGCTGCTTGAGAAACGCGCCGACGATAAGTGGGGTGGTCAAGTGGACTACGAACAATACAAAGCCAATACACCGGTATTGGTGATGCGCCCGCCAGCGCGATAAGACTGAGGCCAGTGGATAAATGATGAAGAAGCGATTGCTTGCTAGTGTATTTTGTCTGTTGAGCACAGACTTGATGGCGCGCTCACCGGTGCTCGAAGAGATCGTTATTACCGCGCAAAAACGTGAAGAAAGTCTCCAAGAGGTGCCCATATCGGTGGTGGCGATGTCGGCGGAAATGATGGCGGATGCCAATATCGGCAATATGGAAGACATCTCCAACTTTACGCCTAATCTCAGCGTTTTTAGTCATGCGCCTTTTACCAGCCTGCAGGTGCGGGGCTTGGGCTCGCCCTTTGATAAAGGCTTTGAACAATCGGCTGGCCTGTTTTTGGATGGGGTCTACCTCGGCCGCCTGGCGTTTCTTGATGCGGCCTTTCTCGATGTGGCCTCAGTGGAAATTCTGCGAGGCCCTCAGGGCACACTTTTTGGTAAAAATACGATCTCAGGTGCGATCAGTATTCGCTCCAACCAGCCCAGCCAGGAGTTGGAATTCTCAGGTGAGCTGGTAACGGGCGAAGAAGACCTCGATAAATACAGCGTAACCGCGAACATTCCTATTAACGACAGGCTGGCATTACGCGCCTCTGGCTTAATTAACCAGCGCGATGGCGCCGTGTACAACACCACCCTGGATCGCGATGAGGGCAGTGTCGATGCGCGTATTGGTCGCGTGCAGCTGCGCTGGGATATTGCCGACTGGCTGGATGTTACCTTCGCCGCGGCCGATACCAATCAGGAGTTTCGTCTCGGTAGTTTTCAGGTGCAAACCGCAACGCCCGAGCAGTTTCAGCTGATGCAGTTCTATGACCCGCGTGTTGAATTGGACCCCTCCAATGAGTTGAGCTCGCAGGATTATCCTGCTGAGACTTACCAAAATGGCAATAAATACGATATCCGATTCAACGCCCAGCTGTGGGGGCATGAATTTGCCTGGATAAATTCGCTGACCACCATCGCAGAGGAATCCAATAGCGACTTGGATTTTTCACCCATTCCTCTGCTGTATTTTTTGAACGCTGAGGATTATGAACAGCTGAGCAGCGAGCTGCGCATTGTCTCTCCGCTGGGCATGTTTGACGGCAAGTTTGATTACGTGGCGGGTATTTATGCCGCCACCAGCGATACCCGTATTCGCGTGATTATCGACGCCGCGCCGAATCCTGAGGATTTGCTAACGGGACTATCGGCAACCAGTGGACTGCTGGCGAGTCTCGACCCCATTTTGGCCTCAGTGATTGGCGGTGGGCCGGGAGAGAGGCTGTTGATTGACGGCTACCAGGAAAACCTCAGTACGGCGGCTTACGCGCAGGCAAGTTGGCATTTTTCGCCGGAGTGGACGCTAACCGGTGGTATTCGCGTGTCGCGTGAAGAGAAAGACGTCGACCAACAGCTGCAAATGTTCACCGCGGGCACAGATATCGATGGCCCCATCTTTACCCAACTGGTCACCGCTGAGGAATATCGCCTTATCGATAAACGCGTCGATGAAGATGTTAGCCCCAAGTTGTCTCTCAGTTGGATTCCGGGTGACGATATTACGTTTTATGGTAGCGCGGCGGCGGGGTTTAAAAGCGGTGGCTACAGTGGTTCTGCGGTTCGCGCTGAAATAACCGAAGTAGAACCTGAGTCCTCGCTGACCTATGAGCTAGGGGCGAAAGCTCGTTTCTTCGGCGGCGCAGCCTCACTCAACTTCGCCACGTTTTACACGGAATTTGAAGACCTTCAACTTACTATTTTTGAAGGCAATGTGAGTCGCATCTCCAATGCAGCGGGGGCGATCTCCAAAGGTGCCGAGTTGGAGTCGGCCTTCGTGACGCCCTGGGGTATTTCAGGCAACCTCGCCGTCGCCTATCTTGATGCCAGTTTTACCGACTATGAAAATGGCCCTTGTCCCGCAGGTGAAGACACGCCCTGTGACCTAACCGGACGACCGTTGGCGAATGCGCCGTTGTGGAAAGCAAATTTCAGCGTGAATTATTTTCATGACCTCGGTGAATGGCCGGTGAACGTGCTGTTTGGCGTCGACGTGTTATATGAAGACGATAAGTACCTGCAGGCCGACCAGGATCCGATAGATTTTCAAAGCGAGTTTGGCACCTATAATCTGCGCCTGCGCGTCGCTGATGACGACGAGCAGTGGTCATTGCAGGCATTTTTGCGCAATGCCGGTGACAAACATGCGCTGGAAGGCAGCGGTGATATTCCCACACTCAGTGGCGCGCATTTTGGAAAGGCGATTGCGCCGCGTCAGTTAGATGTCAGCCTGAAGTATCGCCTTTGAAAACGGCGCCGCGGGGCGGCGCCGAATGGCTAAGTTAATCGCTGTTTCTACGTTTTTCGCGCTTCTCGCGGCGTTTATCCTTCAGCGATTTTTGGGCGGTTTTTTTCGGCTTTTCTTTGGCCATGTTTATTCTCCCACGATCCAGCGCCATGCTGCGCCGCGTTGCGAGCGCTGCTGATCGCATTCATGTATGAATAAAAAAGCGTGCGGCGCGATAAACGCTCCATAACGGGTTTCCCTCCATCGATGATTAGCGGTAGAAATGCAGCAGTCGGAACGTTACCGAGCGGCGGGCCATCTTGATCGACAGCTCCGCGCCGAGTGGCTGTTGGTAAACGGCCCTGCCCAGCGGCGAAAACACAGAAAGGTGGTAGTGCCTGAGTGTCACGTCTTTTGGTAACACCAATTTGACGCACAGTAATTCGCTAAATTCGCCGCATTCAAGTAGAACGTGATCACCCAGTTGTACCCGGTTATCTCCCACAGATGCCTGCTCGAGCCGGCACAATATTGCCAGTAACTCAGCGGGCTGGCTGAAAATTGGCGTGTCGGACAGAAGCCCGGATAAGCGTTGTACAGGGAGCAGCGATTCACGTTTGTCGGCGATGTTGCGCTTGATAGTTTGGGTAGTCTCGCGAGAAGACATGTCGACCCTCCAATGGTGAAAACAAGGTGTTTGCCTTCATGCCGGAGAGCGAGCTAACTCTCCGGCTTAGGAGAGAAATTTGAGTGGTGTTGTGCAGGTCTTTAGCGTGCGTTTCATGATTGCCGGGAAGTCGATGAGTGAGCTGACAGCATAGCCTGGCCAAAATAAAAGGCAAGGGCGCGGTTGGGGAGTTGACGGCATCTAATAATTAAATGATAATTGTTCGCATTAACGTTTAGGGAGTTTGATGTGGAACCGGATCGCCGCTCAAGCCAGCGCTATGTCACGATTCGTGACAACGTTGTGCAGAGTTCGCAGTTGCTTTGCAAGGAAGGCCCGTTGCGTATTTTGCACGCCGGCGAGCAATATCAACTGCGAATTACTCGTCAGGGAAAATTGATTTTAACCAAGTAATTTCATCTCAAATTTAGGCCAGCCAGCACGTCGCCAGCAAAGCCATCGTATTTGGAGCAACTATGCGAATTGCGCGACTGGGGCTGCTGGCAGGCAGTCTTACTATTCTTCCTGTGCTCGCCGACAGCCAAGGTGAGCCCGCCGATACGGCCCTGCTTAGCACCGATAAATTAACCGTGTACGCCACCCGCTCGGCGCGTGACAGCCATCGCTTGCCGCTGATGAGCAACGTTGTTGATGCGCGGTCGGCTGAGCATGCCTCTGCCTCACGAGTGGCCGATATTTTCGATAGCCTGGCGTCGGTAGAGGTTGCGGGCAGTGCGCGCCGCAATGGCCAAACACTGGTGATGCGTGGTTACGACAGCGACGGCGTGCTGGTGTTACTCGACGGTGTTCGCCAGCGTTTTGAGTCCGGGCACGACGGTGCCTTCTTTGTCGACCCCGCGCTGTTGCGGCGGGTGGAGGTGATACGCGGAGCGAGTTCTATGCTCTATGGCTCCGGCGGGCTCGGCGGCGTGGTCGCGATGGAAACGGTCGACGCGGCGGATATGCTGGCGCCGGGCGAGCAGATCGGCGGTCAGCTGGCGGCAGGTTATCAGTCTGTCGACAACGAACGCAGCCAGACCGCCAGTGTATTTGGTCGCACCGCCGCCATGGATGGCTTGCTGTCAGTGAGTCGGAGCGAGTCGGGTGACATCAATCTTTCTGACGGCAGCACACTGCCGGCCGATGATGAGGTGCTCAGTGGCTTGTTCAAGCTGGGCATAACACTGGCAGATTTTCACAGCTTGAAACTCAGTGCCCAGCACTATCGCGGCGACGCCGAAGAGCCTAACAATCCCCAGCTGGGAGTTGGCGACGATCACAGTGAGGAGCTGGTGGATAAGCGCATTGACTCGACCTTGTGGCGCCTTGGTTATCGCTATGAGAACCCAGACCACGAGGGCGTTAATCTCGACGCTCAGATCTATCGCGTAGACACGGACCTGGAAGAAACACTGACCGTTGCTACCGGCATGGGTGCGCAGGGTGACGAGCGTCGACGTCAATTGATCACCGATGGTGTGAAGTTGGAAAACAAACAGCTGTGGCAGTCGGGTGACAGCGTCACGGTGTATGGCATTGAGGCCTACCGAGAGGAGCAGCGCGGTTCAGATTCCGCAAACGGTGAAGCCAACGGTATCCCTGACGCCAAGGCGGACTTTGCCGCCGTGTACGCCCAGCAAGAGTGGCAGTGGCAGAATGCGGCGGGGCAGTGGTTGCTGCTCGCCGGTGCTCGCTACGACCGCTACCGCTCCAAACGTCAGGGCGAGGGGGCCGTATCGGGTGGCGCGGGCTGGCCGTTGCCATTTCCTCTGCCAGGCAGTGCGAGTGATCCGGATCCGGCGAGCTCAATTGATGCGTCCAAGTGGTCGCCAAGGTTTGGTGTCAGCCTTGCGCCAAAGGACTGGCTGCTGCTGTTTGCCAATTATACCGGGGCATTTCGCGCGCCGACGATGACCGAAATTTACGCGACGGGAAATCACTTCTGCTTAAACATTCCCGGTGCGGGCGGTTGTAACCGCTTCGTGCCTAACCCAGACCTAAAGCCGGAAACCAATTTGACCGCAGAGCTGGGGATGGGCTTGAGCTTTCAAAATGTATGGCGAGCGGGGGATGCCCTGAATGTTAAAGCGGCTTACTTCAATGTTGATGCCGAAGACTACATCGACCTGGAGGTGAACTTCGTGCCGCCGTTTTCCGGTCAGCCCTGTTGCGGCACAACACAATCTCGCAATATTTCTGATGCGGTTATTCGGGGTTGGGATGCCACTGCCGACTACCGACTTGGGCCCTGGCAACTGGGTTTGAGTGTGGCATATAGCACGGGTAAGAACAGCCGAACCGACGAGTATCTGGTTAGCAATCAGCCGCGTACCGCCGCGATCAGTCTGGCCTACGAGGTCGCTGCGATTAACACCGAGATCGGTTTGCGTAGTCGCTTTGCGGACTCCACCAGCAAGGTGCCACAGGACGAGCTGCGTCGCGATAGCTACCAGGTTCACGATGTTTATGCTCGCTGGTCACCGGTGGATTCGCTGACGGTTGATCTCGGCGTTAACAACCTTACTGATGAGACCTACCAGCGGCCCGTTGCACTCACTGCCGCGCCGGAGCGTAACCTAACGGCGAGAGTGAGTTATCAATGGTAGTGTCGTCGGGCACCTACCCAGCGCGGGTGTGCCAGGGGCTAAGTGCCGCTGGCGCACTTGCGGCGTTGTGGCTAATGCACGTACTTGCGCCGGCATTGTTACTCGACACGGCGCCGGTTTCCGTCGCTGTTCCCGTGGGTGTAAATCTGGTGTCACCATCATTTCAGCCGGTATCAGAAAACACGGCGGATAACGCAACAGCAAACGAGCCACCATCGCTGGCGTCGCCGCCGGTTCAACACGCGCTCGCTGCGCCCCCGCGAGAAAAATCGTCTGCACAGCCGGCCCGCCATCGATCGCCATCGGCACCGCGGCGCGCCCGACGTGAGGCCCAACAAACTCGGCAGCGCGAACCAATATCACAAGCCTCACCGCAGGAAAGCGAGGTAGCCGATGCCGTTGCCGCGCAACAGCAAACCCAAAATCAGGCATCGACGCCCACCGCGTTGGCCGAGGCCGAGGTGGTTGAGCGACGAGCGCCGCGCTATCCGCGCCGTGCCGTTGAGCTGGGTATGCAGGGCATGGTGGTTCTGCATGTGTTGATCGACAGTGGTGGTGCGCTGCGCGATGTGAAGGTGGCTGAGTCTTCTGGTTTTGGTTTGCTGGATAAGGCCGCGCTTGCCGCGGTATCTCGGTGGCGCTTTGCCCCAGGCCCCATGCAGGGACAGTGGATGCGAGTACCCATCGAATTTTTACTCAATTGATATGGAGGGTGTATGGATACCTTAGTAAAGGACGGCCAGAGTTTGCTGCAGCGCTACGAAGCACTGCAGCAACAAGGGAAAACACTTCGAGCGCGCAATGCCGCTGAATCGCTGGGAGTGTCAGAGGCGGAGTTGGTCGCCAGTCGTATTGGCCTTGGCGTCACACGTTTACGCAATGATGCGAAGGCGATACTGAAAGAGGTAAAAACACTGGGCGAGGTAATGGCCCTGACCCGTAATGAACACTGTGTGCATGAACGCAAAGGCTGCTACCAAAAAATCGGTTTCAACGGCAGCATGGGCCTTGCTGTAAACGAAGAGATTGACCTGCGACTATTCATGCACCATTGGTCGAGTATTTTCGCGGTCGAGGAATCTGGCCGTCACAGTCTGCAGTTTTTTGATCGTTCGGGAACCGCGGCCCACAAAATCTATTTGACCGACGCTTCGGACGCCGCCGCGTATCGAGCCCTGGTCAGCAAATTTTCTGACTGCCCTCAGGTTGAAGAGCTGGCGTTGGAGGCCTACCCCGAGCCGTCGCGGCCTCTCGCTGACAGTGACATTGATATTCAGGGGCTCGAGAGCGCGTGGCGGGCGTTGAAAGACACCCACGATTTTCACGCCTTACTCGCGACCTACAAGGTGCAACGTGAGCAGGCCTTGCGCTTGGTCAGCGACGATCTTGCGAAGCCGCTCAGTACAGAATCTCCCCGTCGTCTGCTTGAAGCGGCGCGCGATAGCCAATGTGAAATTATGGTGTTTGTAGGCAACCGCGCCTGCATTCAGATTCACAGTGGCCCGGTTACTAATCTGCGCGCGACACCGGGGTGGTTTAACGTATTGGATCCACGTTTCAACCTTCACCTTAAGGAAGATACGGTCGCCGCGTGCTGGCTTACTCGCAAGCCCACCGTCGATGGTGTGGTCTCCGCGTTGGAGGTCTATGGCGCGGGCGGTGAACTGATCGTCACATTCTTTGGGCGCCGCAAACCCGGTCAACCCGAATTGCCGCTGTGGCGCGAATTGTTGCAGACCTTGGCTGACTGATGATGGCAATGTTTTCCATTGATACTCTCGGCGTACTCGCGTGGCCGTTAATCTGCTGCGCCTTACTGTTGTTCGCTGTAGCGGGAGAGCGCCTGTGTTTTGCGGTGTGGGCAGTTTGGCATCGGCAACAAACCTATAGTGGTGCCCTGAATTTGCTAGACAGTAACCGCGAGTGTGACAAAGCGTTGCGCGATGAAGTGCTGGCCCTGCATTTACAAATGCTCTCCACGCAGTGGTTGCGCGGTCAAAACGTATTGCGTGGCCTGGCCACGGTAAGCCCGCTGCTGGGAATGCTGGGCACCATCATCGGTGTGATGGCCGCTTTTCACCGCCTTAGTGAACACCGCGGCGCGGTGAATCCCGCACTGCTTGCCGATGGCCTGTGGCAGGCGCTAACAACGACCGCTGTGGGTTTGTCCATCGCACTGCTTGCCGCCGTGCTGGCAGCATTGCAAAACAGTGTTTGCCGAGTGGTACTGCAGAACTGGGCCGCAAAACTCAATCAGCGATCTCTGGATATGGCTGGAGCCAAAGTGGCAGCGCCGACACTGCGCGTGGAGCTTGCATGATCAAACTGCCTGACTCTGCAGAGCCCGCAGCGATGGAGCTGATGCCGTTGATGGATATTCTCTTCATTCTGCTGTTGTTTTTCTTACTTACTGCCGGCGCCGCTGTTGCGCCAATGCCGGTAGCACTGGTGGAGGCCCAGGGCAGCGAGTCGTCGCCGATGCCCGATACCCCGCTGCAGTTAAGCGTGGATGCGACAGGCGTTTATGTATTGGACGAGCGTCGCTATTCCACCACCGCTGAACTGATGCCCAAACTTCTGGCGCGTTATCAGGCGAGCGCGGATGCCACCTTGCTCATCGCCGGTGACCAGCAGGCGCCATTACAGGCCTTGGTCAGCCTGCTCGATGCCCTGCAAAAAGCGCAGGTCGAGCGCGTTCAATTATTACACCAAAGGGAAATGTTTAATGAGAATAAATAAGCGCTCCGTGGCACTGGCCTTTGGCGCGGCATTGCTCTCCAGCCTGGGTAACGCGAGTGAGCGCTTGGTCACCTTGGGCGGAGATGTAACAGAAATTGTGTTTGCGCTCGGCGCCGGTGATCGCGTGGTGGCAGTAGATAGCTCCAGCGTTTACCCGCCGAAGGTGCGTAAGCTACCCCAGCTGGGTTACCTTCGCGCCCTGTCCGCCGAGGGCGTATTGTCGATGTCGGCAGATCGTATCATCGCGAATGCCGACATTGGCCCGCCTGCAGTAAAGCAGCAGATCCAGGCCGCTGGTCAGCAACTGGAGCTAGTGGAGGCAACGCCGACACCTGAAAAGTTGTATGACAAGATTCGCCGGCTAGCGTCGATGCTGGGAACCGTAGCCGCCGGTGATGACATTATTGCAACGCTCAAAGCGGATTTCGCCGCGCTCGCCGAGCGGCGTCAGCGGTTATCGCATCGCCCTGGGGTACTGTTTGTGATGAATCACGGTGGTGGCGCACCGATGATAGCGGGGCGTGATACCGCTGCCGACAGCATGATTCAACTGATGGGCGGGCGGAATGTTGCCAACGCGATACGCGCTTACAAACCCATGACAGCAGAGGCGTTAGTGAATGCGGCGCCAGACTGGATTGTGGTGACTGACCAGGGGCTGGAGCAGTTTGGCGGTGTCGACGGCTTGTTGCGCCAGCCCGGGATGGCGTTAACACCGGCCGCTGAGTCGCGGCGCATTCTCAGCATGGATGCATTGCTATTGCTGGGTTTTGGTCCGCGCACGGCTGACGCCGCCACCACACTGTTCAATGCACTACACGGCGAATCCGAAAATGATGCCCAGCGCGATTACTGAAACGCGTCACCCAAATGCGGCGTATCGCGTGCTTGGCTTATTAATGGCCTGTTTATTGGCGGCGTTGATGCTGGCTGCCTTTGTCGGTGCGGCCAGTGTCGAGTGGCAGCACTGGCAGTGGCGGGCGTGGCAGAATCCAGAGGCCGCCATACTCTGGCATATCCGGCTACCGCGCTTGTGTTTGGCGGCCATCGTTGGGGCAGGGCTCGGCGCATCGGGCGCGGCGATGCAGGGCTTGTTTCGCAACCCGCTTGCAGACCCCGGCCTGCTGGGCATTGCCAACGGTGCGGCGCTCGCCGTGGCCATCAGTTTAATTGCCATTCCATCCAGCTGGGGTTTGCTGGGCCTTTACAGCATAAGCATCGCCGCATTTTGTGGCGGTTTGATTTGCTGCATCGTTATATTTCTTTTTGCTCGTCGCAGCGGCGGCGGTGTTGCAGCACTGCTGCTGGCGGGGTTGGCGATAAACGCCCTTTGTGGGGCGGCTATTGGGTTTCTCACGTATTTGAGCGATGACCAGCAATTGCGCAGCCTCAGCTTCTGGACAATGGGTAGCCTGGGCGGCGCGCTGTGGACGCAAATTGCCGTGTGTTGCAGTGTATTGATCCCCGCCTTGTTACTGCTAACACGAAGTGCTCGGCAATTGGATGTCTTGCAGTTGGGTGATCGCAGCGCCGAATACCTCGGTATTGACCCCCGCCAGTTACAGCGCCGCACCGTTATACTGGCGGCATTAATTGTTGGCAGTTGTGTGGCAGTGAGCGGCGTTATCGGTTTTGTTGGTCTATTGGTGCCACACCTGCTTCGTATGCTTATCGGCCCTCAACATCGATGGCTATTGCCGGGCAGTGCCCTGCTAGGTGCATTGTTGCTATTGGCTGCCGACACGCTGGCGAGGACAGTGGTTGCGCCTGCGGAGCTGCCTGTGGGCGTTATTACCAGCCTGCTTGGCGCACCGTATTTCCTGTATTTGCTACTGTCTCAGGGAAGGCGACTATGAGTTTGCTGGCAGAAGGACTGGGGTGGGCGCAAAAAGGCAAAAAAATCCTTCATGATGTCAGCGGCGAGTTAGCGCCGGGAACACTGCTGGCCATTGTTGGCCCCAACGGCGCGGGTAAATCGTCGTTGCTGCATTTGTTAGCCGGTGGTGAACGGCCAGATACCGGAACAGTGAGTTTAGATGGGCAATTACTATCCACCTATAGTGCGGCGTCTTTAGCGCGGCGCAGGGCAGTGCTAACCCAGGAGCAAAGCCTGCTCTTTCCGTTCACGGTCAGGGATGTTGTGGCAATGGGGAGTTTACTCGCTGCCAACGACGAGGATATCGAACACTGCCTGCAATACTTTTCGGCCGCTGAGCTTATTAATCGCCAGTATCTGTCCCTGTCTGGCGGCGAGCGTCAGCGGGTACAGATAGCGCGGGTGCTGTTGCAATTGCTGCCATCATTAAAGGCAGGTGATCCCGCTTATCTGTTTCTCGATGAGCCGCTCAATGCCCTGGATCTGAACCACCAATTTGCGCTGATGGCCTTACTTGAGTCGCTGCGAGATCGCGGCTTTGCTATTGCCTGTGTGATTCATGACTTGGTGCTGGCGCACCGTTTTGCCGACCAGGTTTGGGTATTATCCAATGGTCGGCTCGTCGCCCAGGGCGGCGCTGCGGCGGTGATTAACGAGCGCTTGCTCGACGAGGTGTTTATGTTACCCGCGCAGCCCCGCAAAGTGATGGCATCACTGCTGGACTGCGCGGCGAGGTAGGCACTCGTCCTCGCTCAGCCGATGAGCTGCTGGCTGGCCAAGTACTCCTCGTAGCTACCCTGGAAGTCGTTGAGCTTCTGGTCTTTGATTTCAACAACACGGGTGGCCAGCGACGATACGAATTCGCGGTCGTGGCTGGCAAAGATTAGTGTGCCTTCAAAGTATTCCAGCGCCAGGTTCAGGGCTTCAATCGACTCCATATCCAGGTGGTTAGTCGGCTCGTCCATAATGAGAACATTGCAGTCCATCATCATCAGCTTGCCAAACAGCAGGCGGTTCTTCTCACCGCCTGAACAGACCTTAACCTGCTTTTTGAAGTCGTCGGAAGAGAACAGTAAGCGCCCAAGCGTTGCGCGCACAATCTGGTCGTCGTGACTGGGCTTTTGCCACTGCGCCATCCAGTCGAACAGATTGAGGTCGTTGTCAAAGTCATTGCTGCTGTCCTGAGGGCAGTAGCCCAGGCTGGCATTTTCGGCCCACTTAATGTTGCCTTCGTTGGCCGCTAACTCCTTCATTAAGCAGCGCAAAAAAGTCGTTTTACCGGCGCCGTTCTCACCGATGACTGCCAGGCGAGTGCCCGCTTCAATAATCATGGTGGCGTCGCTAAATAGCTTGTCATCGAAGCCGTGGCCAACGCTCTCAAGCGTCAGCGCTTGGCGGTGCAGCTTCTTCTCCTGCTTGAAGCGGATATAGGGCGATACCCTGCTGGAGGCTTTGATTTCATCCAGTTGGATTTTTTCAATTTGCTTAGCGCGGGAGGTCGCCTGCTTAGCCTTGGAGGCATTGGCGGAGAAGCGGCTTACAAATTGCTGAAGTTCGGCAATTTGTGCAGACTTCTTCGCATTCTGGGCCTGTAAGCGCTCGCGCGCCGCGGTCGCTGCCATCATAAAGTCGTCGTAGTTACCGGGGTAGACGCGCAGCTCGCCATAGTCGATATCCGCCATGTGCGTGCAAACGGCATTGAGAAAGTGCCGGTCGTGGGAAATGATCACCATCGTACTTTTGCGCTCGTTTAGCAGCTCTTCCAGCCAACGAATGGTGTTGATATCGAGGTTGTTGGTGGGCTCGTCCAGCAGCAGAATATCGGGGTCGGAGAACAAGGCTTGCGCCAGCAATACCCGCAATTTCCAGCCGGGGGCGACTTCACTCATTGGGCCGAAGTGCAGGCTTTGGTCGATGCCCGCGCCCAGCAAAATTTCACCGGCGCGGCTCTCGGCGCTGTAGCCATCCATTTCCATGAAACGGGTTTCCAGCTCGGCGACTTTCATTCCGTCTTCTTCCGACATTTCGCTCTGCGAATAAATGCGGTCGCGCTCTTGTTTCACTTCCCAAAGCTCGGTGTGACCCATGATCACGGTATCGATCACTGAATACTGCTCGAAGGCGAACTGGTCTTGGTGCAGCTTGCCGATGCGCTCGTTCGGATCTAACGACACATTGCCAGAGGTGGGCTTGAGGCTGCCGTCAAGGATTTTCATAAACGTGGATTTGCCGCTGCCATTCGCGCCAATAAGCCCGTAGCGGTTGCCGTTGCCAAACTTCACTGAGATGTTTTCAAACAGCGGCTTGGCACCAAATTGCATGGTGATGTTTGCAGTAGAGATCAACAGAGTATCCTGAGCCTGCGCGTGGCAGTGCGTAAATCGATGAGCAGAGAGGCGCGCACTATAAGCCTTTCAGCGCGCGAGGTCGAACGCCCAGGGCGATTTGGCGCATTATTTCCGCAGTGTTTAGCCCTTAAGGGGTTGCGCCAGAATCCATAGGCCGAAGCCGGTAAATACAATCATCAGTGCCAGCATCGGGAATTGACTGAGTGTGGCCTGGCGGCGGCTATTGAAGCAGCGCAGAGCTTCGACATGAGCCAACCAAACGCTGGCCACGTGACCGATCAGTATCAGCCAAACCTGGCTATCCCAGACCACACCCATATCGGGAATGATAGGCAGGCGGCCAGTAATGGCATTGCCAAAAATGTTCCAGCCCCAGCCAAAGGGATCGGAGATCAGCCCGCGAATTTTCACTCCCTGATTCAGCAGCAAGGTATAGTAGTGGGTGATGTGATAGACCAGCGCGATGGGCAGCAGGCTATAGCTGAACCGGGCGGTAAGCTCAGTAAGTGGGAGGTCGCTGCGGCTGAGCGTTTTGCCCAGCCATAAAAAGCCGAGAAACAATCCCAAATACAGCAGTGGCGACAGCAGCAACCAAAATACTTCGTACGCGATGAACCAGGGCCGCAAATAGGGGTAGGCGTAGATTGGGTGCTCGCCGAGCAGTGGGGTGAGAATATTCCAAGGGTCTTTCCAGAATAGGTTGAACCACAACTGGGTTTCTTTTAATCCGTCGAAGGCGGTGGACGACAGCATAAACAGAATGAAGATCAGCAAACTCGGGTGCGTGGCGCGCTGGCCGATTAAGCCGGCAAACGGCCACTGCAGCACCCAACGCTGCTCAGCATTTTTTTGCAGCGGTGCCATATGGCCGATCACACGAAATAGCACTGAGAACAGGTCGGCGTAGTAAAACCACTGGCGACTTCCGAACAGCCAGCTACCCAGCAGGGTTAAGGCCGTGTACGCGAGCAGGATGACTGACAGTGAAAACGGCCGTGTATCGCCGAACAGCTCGATAATGATAAACACCATGTACTGGGCCAGTGCCGGCCAGTAGGCGAGGCGCTTTGGGTAGGCGATGTAGCCGCTGCCAAAAACGGGCCAGCGTTTTGACAGCACTTCTACAGACATCTTCCAGGGGTTTACGGCGTCGTACCAGCCACCCACCAGCGCGCTCAAATAGCAGCCGCCCAGGGCAAACACGATCCAGACGTAGGTCATGTTGATATTGCGATAGCTGTCCTGATTGCCGATGAGGCCGGCAACAATGGCCAACACGATGCTGGCAAACATAGCGGTCTGAAACAGCCGCCGCAGCCACGGCATCTTGAGCTGGCCAAGCAGCAGGTGTCGTGGTTGCTGAGCGTTGGGGGCTTCTCTCAGGAAAAACGCCAGCACAACAAAGGAAAGTGCCAGCGCCGCCATTGCCCCGTAGATGTACATCCAATAGGGCATGGGTAACTGGTAGGGCTGGGCGAAGGAGTGGGCGTGCACGGCGGTGCTGCCCACACTGGCGGCGAAAGCCGTTGCGAGTCGAAGTTTCACTGCCGAGGGTACACTTCCAAGGTGCCAAACTGCAGGTCGTTACCATGTAGCTCAAGCATAAAACGGCCGGTGCTATCGGCGGTGAACTCCAGTGTGGTCAGTTCGCCGGCTGGCAGCACCAGGTGTTTTTCGTAGCCGTGTACGTGCATTGCATCGTCGCTGTCGCTGACGACGTTCAATCGCAACGTGTCGCCGGCATAAGCGGTGAGCGTTGCTGGGCCTTGGTACTGTTGGCCACTGAATACCAGTGAATACTGTCGCAACTGTGGTTCGCTCGGTGCTGAGGTGGTGGGTTTCAGCCCCCACCACAGCGCCGCCAGCACCACCGCACTACTGAGAACTAATGCAACTGTGCGCATGGTGGCAGCCTACTGCGCATTGCGCGGATTGTATGAGCGCTCCCAGGTTTGCAGATAGGCCTCTGCCGAGTTGAACAGGGCATCGATAGCTTCTTGACCGCCCTCGAGTCGGACCTCTTCAACGTAGTCGGCAACAAGGCCGTAATGGGCCATGCCCACTTCATCGATGTGCCAGTACTTGCCGCTTTCGGGAATGGTCAGCATTTGCACGGTGACGGGCTCGGCGCCTTGGAACTGTGGCCCCCAGTCGTCACCCTGGAACAGCACAAAGGGATATTGCACTGGTTCGGAGTCGCCACCGCGTGGTCCGGCGTGGCCGCCAAAGCCGTTGCCGTCAGCGCCATAACCCAGTGCCATCAGGGAGTCGCTAACACCGGCTTTTTCGCGCCAGAATTTCAGCTTTTCCATAAACTCTTTGTGCTTAACACCATTGCCCTTGTAGGGGTAGATTACGCCGCCATTTTTAAGGATGCGCGCTGCCTGATCACTGGTCAGGCCGCCGTGGGCGTCGTGTGACGATACCATCGGGTAGGCGGGCGTACGCTGTTCCGCAAGGTCGAGCATAATATCCTTGCTGTGGTAGGCGGCGTGGTCGATATCCATCACCATGCCGCGATCCATCATTGCGTTGAGCGCATAGTTACCCAGCTCGGTTACTGTGCGGGCATTGCAGCGCAGTCCCTCGGGGTAGATTGGCAATGCGCCGCCGGTGATATCGAGCACCATGCTGGATAGCGGGTCATTGCCGCTGCCGGGCAGCGCGGTTGCAATGGCGAGGCCGGGATCGCGCACGGTGGGTTCTTCGCTGGGGTAGTCGCGGCACTCAGAGGTTTTCCAGAAAGAGCCGGTATCCAACAAATTGAGGAAGTTCATAATGTCGCTGAACAGGCCGGTGCCGCCCAGCGCTGTGTCGATGTCGTGGTAGGCGTAGAGATGGCGCACGCCAAGATCCCACAGCTCCTGTAGCTTGGCGTCGATCTGTGCTTCATCACACTTGGGAATTTCGATATTGCCCGCGATCATGGTCATGCCGCAGTCGAAGACCTGTGCGGCCTCCATTCCCAGTACCACTGCTAACTTACCCTCGTTAATGACCTCGCGTGCCTGCTGGGGGCTGGTGACTATGCGGTACCACCCTTTACCAGGGCCGCCGTGCTGAGCGTCGACGTAGTCCTGAATTTCATACATGTATTTGATTTGTTTGATGGCGATGCTCATATCGTTGCAGTCGGCATCGGGCGTCAGTGAATAAATAGAGCCCACGGTGCACAAACCAGCAATATTGGTGCCGTGGTTGACCATCAAACGCAATCCGGCCAGCCAGGCGCGCTCCACCCAGCGGTAATACAGCACGGTATGAGACAGGGACTTGTTGCGCGGCCAGTCGACAAAGGTCGGCCAGCCCTGCGTTTCATGGTTGGGCGATGCGCCGGTTTCCAGGATGAGGTCGGGACCGCGAATACCGTTGGGGCCGTGGAGTTCTTCGCAGTCTTCGAGTGCGTGAGTAACGCCAAAGCGATGGAAGGCCTCCCCGTAGAGCACGCCGCCAGCAGAGGGGCCAACGTCACCGGCGTAGGACAGCTCGCTGCTCATGCCCATGTGATTGTGGATGTCGGCAAAGCCGATGGCGGGTTGGTCAATACCGCGACCTTTGAAGGTTTCGCCAGCCACAGAGGTGGGCATTTCCGGATAGCTACTGCAGCCTGCTGTGGGGGCAAACAGGAATTGGCTGGCTGCGCCGCCGGCGTCGCCTGTGCTTAGCGCGCCATCGGCAGCAACGCTCAGTGTTTGTCCGCTGTGGCTTTGCAGGCTAAAGGTTTTGGCGCTGGCATCGCGCTCAATGGTCCAAATCGCATCGTCGCTGGGCTCCGTCGCGGCGGTGATATTGCCGCCGCTGGCAGTAATAAAGCGCTCGTCGCTGGTATAGAGCAAGTATTTGCCGAGAGTTGCCGGTCTCATATAGAAGCGTTCGGCGCTGGTTTTCGCGCTGTCCATGCGCAAGGTGCTGTCGCTGAGAGCGGCGTATTGCTTGGTCGCATTGGATTGCAGAGAGTAGCAGCCGTTGGCCATGGCAAAGCGGGTTTCGGGAATACCGCGTTGGCTGGTGTTGTTATTGTTGTTACTCGATGATGAGCTTGAGCCGCCACATGCGGCGAGCAGCACGGCGGCGAGAAGCGTGATAGAGAGCTTGGCGTTCATACGTATTACCCGGGTTGTGATGGTTTTGCCTTCCTGGTGCACTGCGATCGCAGTGGACAAATTCTAAGCAATAAGAACTCGTCGATACCCTAGTGTGCAATAGTATGTTGTCACTGTCATCTATCTAACAGTAATTTAAAGTTTGCGGTTTAATTTTGTCGCTGTGCGGCGATTTTCATTTCTGTGGCAAGGGGCTCACCCAGGTAGCGGTCGATGGCGTAGTGCGCCGCGTAAATTACCGGGGTGAGCGCGATGGCCATGGTAAATTTGTAAAGGTAGTTCACGACACCAATGGCGAGCACCAGCGATAGTCCCCAATCGGCGCCGAGGTAAAAGGCAACAAACAACACAACAAAGCTGTCGATAAACTGGCTAACTAGCGTGGAGCCCGTCGCGCGTAGCCAGATCAAGCGCTCGCCGGTACTGGCTTTGATACGGTGAAATACCGCGACGTCGATAATTTGGCCGATAAGAAATGCCACCAATGAGCCAATAATAATCCACAGCCCTTGGCCGAAAACCAGCCGGTAGGCGTAGTCATAATCGGAGACCTTGCTGGCAATTGCCTGCTGCTCCGCGCTGGGTAGTGCGGGGCTGATATGAGACTGGGGCCAAAAGTCGGCAGGGCTGAGCTCAATGCCCACGTAGAACATTGCAAAGGCGTATAGAATCAGGCCGACGGTGAGGTAGGAGAGCAGCTTCACGCCGCGCTGCCCGTAGTATTCGTTGATCAGGTCGGTGAGTACAAACACAAAGGGCCACAGCAGCACCCCGGCGGTTAAATTGAAGGAGAGGTTTTCGACGCCGAACAGGCTCAGCGACAGTGGTTCAATCCCCAGGCTGTGCTCCAGCGAGAAAATCTTAACGCCAATAAACTCAGCAATTAATGCATTGGCGACAAAAAAGCCCGCCATTAAGATGAAGAGTTTGATAGCTTTGTTATTAACAATATTGTCGATCATTCGTGGCCTGCTGCTTGGGGGCAAATGCGCTCGGCAGGACTGCCAAACAGGAAATAACATGACAGGAAGCGTTTCTGAGAACAAGTCGCCAGTGCTGCTGATAAGCGGTGCCTCCCAGGGTATAGGCGCAGCAATTGCCCGGGAGTTTAGCCGCCAGAACCCCGCTATGCGGTTGGCATTAGTGGCGCGCAATGCCGATAAACTGAAACAGGTTGCCGCGCAGTGTAGCGGTTCCGCACGGGTTGAAATCTACCCCTGTGACGTGAGCGATGCGGCGGCTGTGCAGCGTCTTGGCCAGCAGCTACAACGCGATATGGGCGCCGTCGATGTGCTGATAAATAATGCGGGCAGCTGGCACGGAGAGCCGGTAGCGGACATGGCCGTAGAGGACTTTGACCGGATTATCGCCAGTAATTTACGCAGTGTCTTTTTGATGTGTCGCCAATTTTTGCCGGCCATGCTGGAGCGGGAAAGCGGTGATATTTTTAATATGGCCTCTACCGCTGGGCTGGAAGGCTACGCTGGCGTGTCCGCATACTGTGCAGCCAAACATGGCGTACTGGGGTTTGCCAAGGCCTTGCGTGAAGAGGTACGCGGTAAAAACATTCGTGTATGCAGCGTTTCGCCGGGACCAACATGGTCGCCGTCGTGGGAAAATAGCGGTATCGCCGAGCAGGCCCTGATGCCAGCTGAAGATGTTGCGCGCGCGTTCTGGCACCTCTACGCGATGGATCGCAATGTCGTTACCGAGGACATTGTGCTGCGACCGCAACAGGGACATATCAGCAGCTAAGCGACTCATCCATTTGGGTTTTGCTGGCGGCAGGCTGAGCAGCGTAAGATCGCATTGATAACAATAATGTGACAAAAGGTTTTGCGTATGCGCGCTCAGTCGTCGGTGCTTGCTGCACTGCTATTCGGCCTAACTGCTTGCGGTGGGCAGTCTTCCTCATCATCAAATACAGTCTCGTCAGCGTTAGACACAGCCCTGACTCGTGGTGCCGTGCCCAGTGGCGCGCCCGCGGCGGCGTTTGGGGACATACCCCAGCTTCAGCCGCCGGCAAGCTGGCCCTTTGAAGAGGGCGCGCCGCGAACGTCCGGCACGGGCCGCTATGCCCACGGCGCCTATTACTGGACCGACTTTATTTACGACGCCAATGGTGCCAAGGGCCCCAATGTGCCGTTCTATCGCATTGGCACGCCCACCGGCGGCAGCCTGCATTACCCTGCGGCAAACATGGCGGGTAACGGCGCCGATTTATTCGTTGTCGCGCTGGGACGAAAAAATGGCGAATTATTTTTCCGGGTAGATTGGCAAACGCTCATTGACCACAGCGTGCCGGTGGCGGCCTTTGCCATCGACAACCAGGAAGGGGGCAGCGACGAGTGGCCGGGTATTGCAGGCCTGCGCAGCCCCGGGGTCGATGCCCTACTGATGTTATCGGCGAATGGGGCCTTTATTGATTATAAAGATGGCAGTGGCCCGCAGTTTGTGGCGCCGGTCACTGTGGATATGGCATCGCGATCGTTTATTGCGGCGCTGCCGCAGAGCAGCTTGGCGACGGATCAGCCGTGGACGCTGTACGTTGCCTCGGGCATCAACAATGGCGAAGGTGGCTTCCTTAACGATAACGCGGGCTTTCGCAGCCTACCTCATCAGCCGCCGGTATTTAACCTGGCTTTTCGCGACTACGACGATGAGCCGGCGTTATTTAATTTCTGGTTTGATGAAAGTCAGTCGACGGCGCTGAACACGGGCGATGTTTCCGCCTTTTCCCAGCAAATTGACTGGGCGCGAATGGGCGAGACGGAGCCCGAGCCGCTGCGCTATGGCTACAGTAATCGCTGGTATCTGTCCTCGGTAGCGGGTACCGAGCTCGGGGATGGCAACTTCGCGGCGGGTGTTGATCGCAGCGAGGCGGGGGTGGTTGCCGACCCCGGTTACTACGATGCTGTTCAGCCCTACGGGATTTATATTCCCAGCAGTTACTCGCCATCTTCTGAGTCGCCGAGCCTGTTTACCTGGTTGCTGCACAGCTTTACGCAGAACCACAACCAATACAGTGCCAGCGTCCCGAACTACTTGTTAGCGGCCTGCGAAAATCTTCGCCAGTCGGTGTGTGTCACGCCGCTGGGCCGCGGTTCAGCCGGTTACTATGAGGCCGCCGCAGAGCTGGATTTCTGGGAGGTGTGGCGCGATGTGGCGGCGCATTTCAATATCGACAGCGAAGCCGTGTTTACCACCGGCTACTCGATGGGCGCGATTGGCTCGATCAATCTTATGGTGAAATACCCCGAGGTGTTTTTCGGTGGGGTGATCCTTGCCGGCTCCCATGCCAACGCTAATCTGTTGCCGTGCTCGCTGGATAATAACGGCTGCGTCGAGCCCAAAGGGCCGGAGTTGATGGAGAACCTGAAATGGAACGGGTACTACCAGGCCCACGGCACCTTTGACCAACTTGTGCCCTTTCCGGATGCGCGCGCCACGGCAGACGGCATGCGCGACTTCGGCTATCGCTATGTCTTCGACCACTACTTAGTGGAGGACCATATTGTCTGGACCCTGAAAGATGCCGGCTACTCTGCCTTTGAAAAAGCCGCACAGTGGATGGTGGACTGGCAGGCATCAGAGGGTCAGCGTCGCGCTGCTCCCGGTGAGCTGGTTTATCGCTGGGAGCCAGATAAGGTGAATGCCGATTGGGGCATCGGGCCTACTGGGGCGTGGTGGTTGGAAGAACTTGAGGCCGTTGCAGGTGCCGAGTTTGCCGAAATTCGCGCCCAGTCCGGCGCCTTACCCGAGCCAAGTATTTCGCTGGAGCCCAGCGTAGGCGAGTTGATTTTTCCCGATGCGACGACCTTGAGCCCAGCCGTGCGCGACAGTCAGTTGTGGCAGCGAGGGAGTGCAGAGGCGACGACCGGAGAGCTGCGGGCCAGCCTGGTTCAAGTGGCAGCGCTAACGATCAATTTACGCGAGGCCGGTATTGCTGAGCGCGACGATAAACGTCTGGTGCTCAGTAGCGATAGTTCCTACCAGCTTCGCCTCACCGGTCTGGATGATGGTCAGAGCGTTGAGGTTGAGGGCAGTCGCTGGCAGGTGCGTAACGGCGAGCTTGTATTGAGTATGCCAGCGGGCGACAGCCAGGTGGTGTTCCCATGAAGCGTGGTGTTCCCAGTAAGTGTGGCTTCCCCGTTAACGGGCTAGTAATTCTCGCCGCTGTGAGCGCGCTGTTAGTCGCTTGCGGGGGCAGTTCTTCACCCTCTGAAACAATAACGCCAGACCCAATAAGCCAACATTGCGGCGAGCTTAGTGAACGACCGTGGTGTGACGCCTCGCTATCAGCCGCGCAGCGCGCGGAATTGTTGGTGTCTGCAATGAGCCTAGAGCAAAAAATCGATTACCTCGCGGGCGATGATCCCCAGGCCTCGGCCAGTGGCGACCCCTATGTCGGCATCGTTAATGGTATCGATGCCTTGGGCATCCCGCCGCTGAGAATGAGCGACGGCCCGGTTGGCGTGCGCGGAAGTCCGGCCACGGCGATGCCGATACCACTGGCCTTGGCGGCAAGTTTTAACCCGGCGCTGGCGCATGAAACCGGTGCAGCGATCGCCAATGAAGTGCGTAACAAGGGTAATGATCTCGTGCATGCGCCGGTGGCCGATGTAGTGCGCAACCCGCTGGCGGGGCGCAGCTTCGAAACCTTTGGCGAGGACCCCCTGCTGGCAACACGAATGGTTGTCGAGTGGGTAAAAGGCAGCCAAGCCCAGGGCGTAATGGCCAATATCAAACACTATTTGATGAACACCCAGGAAGGCATCGTTAGTGTGCCGCCCGTCGCTGCGGTGGTGGGTGGCCGCTCGGTAGTGAATGCGGTGGTGGATGAGCGCAGTATGCGCGAGTTGTATATGCCGCCCTACGAAGCCGCGGTGAAGGAAGCGAATGTTGCTTCGGTAATGTGCGCCTATAACTACGTGAACGGTGCTCCAGCGTGTTCTTCAGAGTACTTGTTGAAAAGCGTATTACGCGATGAATGGGGTTTTGACGGCTTTTTAGTCACCGATTACTTCTTTGCCCAGAAAGATACGGTGCAAACCGCAAATGCCTCGCCCATGATCGAAATGCCCTACGGCGTATTTTTCTCCCAGCCTTTGTTGCAGGCGGCTGTGCAGTCTGGCGCGGTGCCTGAGCAGGTTCTGAACGACAATCTTACCCAGATATTTCGGCGCTTGTTCAGCGTCGGTTTTTTTGACCGCCCCCGTTATCAGCGCAACGACGACAATATCGACCAGGCTGCCCATGCGGTATTGGCGCAAGATGTTGCCGAGCAAGGGGCGGTGCTGCTGCGCAACGAAGGGGTGTTGCCGTTGAACGACGATGTTCGCCGCATCGCGGTGATCGGCGCGTCGGCGCAAACGCGCCCGAGCGGCGGTGGTTCCTCTTTCGTGACGCCATTTCGTTTTAAAACGCCACTCGAGGCGGTAACGGAACGGGCGGGCGAAGATGTAGAAGTTTCGTACTATGATGGCGGTGATATCGCTGCCGCAGTAGCGGGCGCCGCCGAGGCAGATGTCGCATTGGTGTTTGCCAGCAATTTGGCAACCGAGGGCAGCGATCGTTTTTGTTTGGCACTCGACTGCACACTCGCCGATGCGCCTGACTCCCTATTGCTAAACAACCTCCAAGGGGGAGCCCCCACCTTATTGGATCAGCTGACAGACCCGGTATTTGCCAGTTCGCCAATACGCGAGGTACTTGATCAACTGTTTGCGCCGCTGCTGTTAGGCGCGCCGTTGCTGCCGGTGTCTCACGACAACCAGGATGCATTAATCACTGCGGTGGCGGCCGCGAATCGCGATTCCGTGGTGGTGTTACAAAATTCGGGGGCGGTGCTCACGCCGTGGCGCGAGCAGGTTAACGCGCTATTGCAGGTCTGGTACCCAGGGCAGGAGGGCGGTAGTGCCATTGCCCGGCTGCTGTTTGGCGATACCGACCCGGGCGGCCGCCTGCCGCTGAGCTTTCCGGAGGAGGAGCTGGACAACCCTGTTGCCGGAGACCCTCGGCGCTACCCGGGCCTTGCCAATCAAGCGGAGCATAGTGAAGGCGTTTTTATCGGCTATCGTTGGTTTGATCAGCAATCGCGTGAGCCCGCCTACCCCTTCGGCTACGGTTTGTCATATAGCGAGTATTCGTTGACGGACTTGCGAGTTATCCGCGACGAGGGTGGGGTCGTGGTAACGGCGCGGGCGAGCAATATCGGCGACCGCGCCGGTTGGGTGGTGCCGCAGCTATATGTTGGCCTGCCAAGCCCGGCTGCTGGTATTGAACAGCCGCCGTGGGCGCTAAAAGACTTCTCCAAGCATTGGTTGGCACCGGGCGAGTCAGCAAGCCTGCGCTATCAGCTTAGCTCACGGGATTTGAGCTATTGGGATGACAGCGCCAAAGACTGGGCCATGGCGGCCGGTGACTACCAATTCGCGCTGGGCTGGTCCTCTCGCGACCGTGTTATGCAACAGCAGCTATCGCTGGGTGGCCTGTGAGTGCAGTTTACGGCGCTTGCTGCTAGAGTGTATGCAGTGAATACATTGTGCGCGATGGCGCGCAGATAATAATAAGCGTGTGCAAGAGAGGCCTGTTATGCCGCGATCCGGTACGTTTTGTCGAACCTGCAACCTCTGTGAAGCCATGTGCGGTGTGGCGATAACGCTGGAAGAGGAGCAGATTATCGCGATAAAAGGGGATGAAAACGACCCTTTTAGTCGCGGCCATATCTGCCCCAAAGCGCTGGCTCTAAAAGACCTGTATGAGGATCCCGATCGCCTGCGCAAGCCAATGGAAAAGCGCGATGGCCAGTGGCATGAGCTGGAGTGGGAGGAGGCGCTGGATAACGTTGCCGAGCGTATGCGCAGTCTCCAAGAGGAGCATGGGAAGGATGCACTTGGGGTCTATTTGGGCAACCCAAATGTGCATAATCTGGGTGGAACCCTGCTCAACGGCGGTTTTTTGCGCGCGCTAAAAACGCGCAATAAATTTTCGGCGACGTCGGTAGACCAACTGCCCCACCATATGGTCGCCTGGAAACTGTTCGGGCATCAATTGCGCATCCCTGTTCCCGACATCGATCGCAGTGATTATTTTGTCATTATGGGCGGTAACCCGCTGGCGTCGAACGGCAGCATTATGAGTGTGGCGGACGTGCGCGGTCGGTTAAAGCAGGTAAGGCAGCGCGGCAAAGTGGTGGTGATTGACCCGCGGCGAAGTCAAACGGCAGAGCTGGCTAATGAGCATCACTTTATCCGCCCCGGTAGCGATGTACTGCTGCTCTTGGCGATGTTGAATCACTTGTTTGCCTCAGCGCAGGTGACGTCCGGTCACTATCGCAGTTTGCTCGATAGCGACCCAGTGGCGCTCAAACCGCATTTTGATGCCTACACTCCCGAGCGGGTGGCGGAACATATTGGCATCAGTGCCGCTGATATTCGCAGACTGGTCGACGAGTTTTGTGCGGCCGAGGCGCCGGTGTTGTATGGGCGCATGGGCGTGTCGGTGCAGGAGTTTGGCGCGCTGTGTCAGTACTTGATTATGCTGTTCAACGTGCTTACCGGTACGCTCGATAGCCCCGGCGGCTTGATGTTCACCACGCCCGCAGCCGACATTTTGCCTCAGACCGGGCGCGGAAACATGGGGCGCTTTCACAGCCGGGTTCGCCAGCTACCAGAATTTAATGGCGAGCTGCCGGTCTCCACGCTGGCAGAGGAAATTACCACCCCCGGTGAAGGCCAGATTAAAGGCATGGTGCTGATCGCGGGAAACCCCGTACTGTCTACGCCCAATGGCGACCAGTTAGATAAGGCCTTTGCCAGCTTGGACTTACTGGTGTCGGTAGACTTCTATCTGAATGAAAGTAGCCGCCATGCCGATTTTATTTTGCCGCCGGTCAGCCCGCTTGAGCGCGAGCATTTCGATGTGATTTTCAATCTGTTGGCGGTGCGCAACAATGTTCGCTACGCGCCAGCATTATTCCCTCCCGGTGCTGAAGCCCGCCACGATTGGCAAATTTTGTTGGGCCTGCGGGACCGCCTCGCACCGCCTCGCTCGATGAAGGAACGGCTGAGCCGCCGCGTTGAACAACGCCTCGGGCCAAGCGGCCTGTTGGCCTTCCTATTGCGCCGGGGTCCCTACGGTGCAGGTTTGCATCCCTTTAAGGGATTGACGCTGTCTAAACTGAAATCCGCGCCACACGGTATTGATCTGGGGCCGTTGCAGCAGCAGCTGCCGAAGGGGCTTTATCATAAAGATAAGCGTATTCACTTGAGCGCGGCGTTTTTCCTGGCTGACCTGCCCCGTGTTGAGCAACGCTTCTTCGAGCAACAGCGCGCGGCAGCATTCTTACTTATCGGCCGCCGGGATGTGCGCAGCAATAATTCTTGGTTGCATAACAGCCAGCGCTTAGTGAAAGGGAAGTCGCGCTGCACGGTATTGGTTCACCCCGATGATGCCCGGCGCTTGAATATTGCCGACGATGACACCGTGCGAGTCAGTTCGAGGGTTGGCAGTGTTGAGTTACCGGCATCAGTCAGCGACGAGGTGATGCCCGGTGTGGTGAGCATTCCACACGGTTGGGGCCACCACCGCAGTGGCACGGCCTGGCGCCGCGCAGAGGCCAATGCTGGGGTGAGTGTTAACGACCTCACTGACGAGCAGTTTATTGACAGCCTGTCGGGAAATGCGGCACTGAACGGTGTGCCGGTGAACGTAGAAGCGGTTGCATAGGCGATGGCACGGGATTTGCCACGCAGGGTTTGCCAATAATAAAAAAAGATAACCATGTTCCATGGAATGCTGGAGAGCTGTAAATGAAAACGAACAAAGCTGTGTTGTTCCCGCTGGCGATGTCTGCGCTATCGACGTTGTGCGTCGCGCCGAGTTTTGCGCAAACTGAAAATCGCGCCATGCTGGAAGAGGTGGTGGTCACCGCTCGGCGGCGCGAAGAGAGCTTGCAGGATACCCCGCTGGCGGTATCGGCGTTGGGCTCGGATATGCTTGAGCAAATGGGTATCAGCGATATTGAAGACGTGGAAACACTGGCGCCCAGTCTGCAGTTCTCGCAGACTAACTACAAAGCGCCGGCGGTCTTTATTCGCGGCATTGGCCAGCGCTCGGGTAATCCCGTGCTGGACCCGGGGGTGGGCATGTACTTGAACGGCGTCTACGTGCCGCGCTCTGATGCCCAGCTGCTCGATGCGGTTGATGTGGCGTCGATACAGGTATTGCGCGGCCCTCAGGGCACGCTGTTCGGCAAGAACAATATTGGTGGCGCCATACTGGTTGATTCGAAAAAACCGTTTACCGACGGCTTTGAATTTGGCGCAAAACTTGGCGCGGGGAATTACGGGCAGAAAAGTGCCAAGCTCGATGCCAACCTACCGCTCAGCGACAGCATCGCTATGCGTGTCGCGGTGAATGCCAAGCGCAGCGATGGCTCAATCGATAATGTCGCCGCTGACTATGCGCTGTTTGACCAGGACCGCATGGCGGTGTCATCGCGGCTGATTTGGTATGTCAACGATGAGTTCGAAGTCGACGTCTTCGGCTTTTTAAGTCGTATCGATGAGCGCGGTTCACCCTACAACTGCGTTTTTCAAAACAGCAGTGCCATTCTTGCGCAGGGCATTTACCGAGGGGCTGATGGTTCGGATTTACAGGCCGCCTGTAACGAGAGCTCTGAATTAGCGAAAACCTTTAAGGTCAGTCAAACCGCGGAGGATGCGGTCTATGCGATCGACAACCATATGCTGGCACTCACCTTGCGCGGCTCGGTTGCGGGAATAGATGTAGAGAGCATTACCAGCTACGCGATGCAGGACAATATCCGAATTAGTGGCGACTCTGATGGCACGGCGATTCGTGCAGTGGCGGTTGGCCCGGATGCCGGTTATCAGGTACTCAATGGCTCTGATGATCCATCGGTCGGCGATGCCGTGCGTGAGCAATTCAGTCAGGAGGTGAAATTCAACGGCACCGCCTGGGACGATACCTTGAACTACACCTTTGGTGTGTTCTACGCCGAGGAGAGTTTGGACAATAGCATTGATGGCACCGAGGTGGGCGACAACGGCTTGGTGGCGGTAGGGCCGGGCGCTGCGGTTGATCTGGGCATTCCGCTTCCCAATACCCTGGTGTTGCCCGTGCAGGCCAACGCCGTTGCCTTGGCCGACTACGAAAACACCACTGCGGCAGTGTTTGCGCAGGGAACATGGGATATGACCGAGACCCTGCAGCTGACATTGGGTTTGCGCTATACCGAAGAAGAGCGCAGTACGGTGCAAATTCAAGGCACGCCGGACTACGATGAATACGCGAGTCGGCTCAATGCCCAGATCGGCAGCAACCCCGCGATATTGCTGCCTGTCACCCATGTGATGGACGGTATTTTTTCGCCGGTACCGCTGACGCAGTATTTTGCCTATGAGGCGCCCTCGGTTCCTCTGCTGTATGCGGCGCCGCTGCGCGGTGATACGCGCTTCTCGGAATTTACGCCAGCGGTCACGCTCAATTACCTGGCTGATGATGAACTGCTTGAGTCCTTGAATCTCGACAGCTTTATCGCTTATGCCACCGTGAGCAAGGGCTTTAAGTCGGGTGGTTTGGATGTGCGCTCGACGCAGACCGATTCGTCGATCAAGCAGTTTGAGCCTGAGATTGTCGTCAACAAAGAGATTGGTTTTAAATTAGACGCCTTGGATAGCCGCCTGCGTTTCAATGTAGCGGTGTTCCAGATGGATTATACCGATCTACAGGTCGCGCTTTATGAGCGCGGCACCACTCAAACAGAAGTGGTGCAGTTTACCGGCAATGCGGGCGAGGCCGTGGTCGACGGGTTTGAATTTGAGATTACCGCCCTGCTGGGTGATTTCACCATCAATGCCAATGCCGGGTATACCGACGGCGACTTTATTGACTATGACCTGGGTACCAATACCGCTGATGGTTTTGCGATTGTTGACCGCAGCGGCGAGGCCTTTCCCCAGGTGCCGCAAAATGTTCGCGGCGTTGTCGTGCAATATGATTGGCACTCGCCGATTGGTCTGATTATTCCACAGCTGCAGTACTACTATTCCGATGAAATATTCATCGGTACGGATTACCTCAGCGGTGACTACGCGAGCTCGACCATCGGCCAGTACGAGCTTTTCAATGCCAGGGCGCGTTGGCAGATCAATGAACAGATGGGCGTGTCGGCCTACG
Organism: Spongiibacter sp. C9W; assembly: GCF_057370015.1. Taxonomy (NCBI): domain Bacteria; kingdom Pseudomonadati; phylum Pseudomonadota; class Gammaproteobacteria; order Cellvibrionales; family Spongiibacteraceae; genus Spongiibacter; species Spongiibacter sp. C9W. The sequence goes on along the minus strand of NZ_CM170672.1, from coordinate 1,321,421 downwards.
TGAATAACCTAAAAGATGACCCATACTTTGTTGGCGGGATCGCAGTAACCAGCGTGATCGGGGTTGCCAATCGCGTTCCCGGAACGCCGCGAGAGGTGGGCGTAGAGTTTAGCTACCAATTTCAATAAACTGTAATGCTGCCAGGCCCGTGGATGGTTAGGGCATTTACGGGCATTTGCGTTGGTAAAGATGGACGCGGCCGACAGCCGGCTACGAGAAATGGACGAGGAACTATGAAGCGTATATTTGGCATGTTGCTTGGTGCAGTGCTGCTACTGACAGCGGTGCTGGTAATTCGCACACTGCAATTCGCGCCACCACAATTTGAGGCGAGCGAAATCTTGGCTGACGTTGATTGGTCAGAGGCGGAGTTGGCAGCGGGGCTTGCCGGAGCGCTGCGTTTTCCCACCATTTCGAATATCGATGCTGATGCCGTAGACCAGCAGGCATTTGAAGACTTTCAGGCCTATTTAAAACAGCGCTTCCCCAAGGTGTTTGCACAAATTCCCCACCAGCGCCTGCCCGGCGGTACCTTGCTGTTTCGCTGGTCGGGAAGCAGTGAAGCGTTAAAACCCATTATGCTGATCGCCCACCAAGACGTGGTACCCGTGATACCGGGTACCGAAGATCAGTGGAGCTATCCTCCCTTCGCGGGGACCATCGCCGATGGTTACATTTGGGGGCGGGGAGCAATCGACGACAAAGCCAGTGTGATCGGTATTTTAGAAGCCACCGAGCGTTTGCTTGAAGAGGGTTTTGTTCCGCCGCGCACGGTTTATTTGGGGTTTGGTCACGACGAAGAGGTGGGTGGTAAGGGCGCGCAAGCCATGGCGGCACTGTTGGCTGAGCGTGGCGAGTCGCTGGCCTTCTTACTAGATGAAGGCGGGGTGATCGCCAAGGACATGCTACCCGGTGTCGCGGAGCGCGTCGCATTGATCGGCCCGGCGGAAAAGGGCTATGTCAGTTTGAAACTCAGTGCCGACGGTGGCGGTGGCCACTCCTCCGTGCCGCCTCAGCAAAGTGCGGCAGGCGTTGTTGCGGCGGCAGTGGCGCGCCTTGAAGCCAATCCGCTACCTGCTGATATGCAATATACGGTGGACTTTATTCGTTATTTGGGTGACAGCGTACCTTTTTACCAACGCTTGCTGTTTGCGAATAACTGGTTGTTTGAGCCGCTTCTGGAAAAAGTACTGAGCAGTCAAGCGCCGATCAACGCTGGGATGCGCACAACAACGGCCGTTACCATGTTGCAGGGTAGTGTGCGGGACAATGTTCTGCCGATTGTTGCCTATGCGGTGGTGAACTTCCGCATTCTGCCGGGCGATACGATTGACGGTGTGCAGCAGAAGGTGGCGGAGATCATTGATGACCCTCGCATTCGCATTGAGACCTACGGCGGCTTCGGGAACAACCCCTCTGCGGTGGCCTCACCCGACTCGGCAGGCTTCAACGTACTTGCCGATCTCGTCCGACAAGTGAGCCCAGGCACCATAGTCGCACCGCGATTAGTGGTGGCGGCGACTGATGCGCGACATTTCGAGGAGGTGTCGGAAAACAGTTATCGTTTTATCGGAGTAGAGGTTGGCCCGAAAGAAATGAAGGGTATTCACGGTACCGATGAGCGCGTCTCTATTGCCAGTTATGTTGAGGCGGTTCGTATTTACTATCACCTTCTTCGCCGCAGCGCTGAATTATAAGAGCTGCTTCTCGCCACTATTTCTGTGTGTTATAGCGGGTAAAAAAGCCCGCTTTTTGTTGTTGGCGCCCAAAAACGTCTATCCGTTCTTGGATTTTCTTACCGCTATTCTTATACATTGCCGCCCAAAGCGTGAAACAGCGCTGTTTAATAGCCCGAGAGACTCCACATGCGTTATCCCGTTGACCCCCATTTCCCAGTGCGCGATGAAGATGCGCCACTGAAAGCTGATCTTGCTGAGAAAAAGGTGAAGCCAATTTTTATTATGGGCTTGCACCGTTCCGGCACTACCTTTCTCTACGACAGTGTGGCGAGGGCCTTTCCTCTGGCACAGTTAACCCTTTACGATTTTTTTTACTATGACCGTCTGCTTCGCAACCATCAGCAGGGCGGTGCGAAACAAGATGCACAGCGCTTGAATGCCTGCTTCGCCGCGCTCGGGATTAAAGACCGTAATATCGACTCGGTGCCCGTTTCCGCCGAGGAAGTTGAAGAGTACGGCTACTTGCTCAGACGCCGCTTCGGCAGTTTTAAGCTCAACGAGCACAGCGCCGCGTTTTTTGAGGAAATGTGCCGAAAGCTGTTGACCGTGCATGCCGGTAGTGAGGCGGTCTTGCTTAAGAACCCCTGGGACACCGGCAATGCGCGCTGGATGGCGGAGCGATTCCCCGAGGCGAGGTTTATTTACATCAGCCGTGAGCCTATCGCGGTGCTCAATAGCATGCTAAACGCGCTGCTTTCCTATTTAGAGGGGCCTCAACACTATCTTGAAATGCTGTTGGATCGTGGTGACGGGCGCCGTAGTTATCGCGCCGGTTATATCGTATGGCTCGGACTGCGGGGACTACGCAAGCTGATTGGCCGCCGTGCCATTGCCCGCCTGGCAAGGCCGCTGCTGGCGCGAACGGTGGCCAAGCAAGTGGCGGCCTACCGCCGCGAGTTGGCGGCAATGCCGAGCGACCAGACGGTCGAGGTGGATTATTCAGCGTTGCGAGAGAGCCCCGACGCCGTGATGGCGAGTCTAGCGCCGTTACTGGCCGTGTCGCGCAGCGCCAGCGCTGAAAGTATGCGAGCGGTCACTGCCGGGCGGCCCGTTAATCCGGTTTTGCGCGATTACGCCGAGCATCTGGATAGGTTAGTGGAGCGAGAACTGGGCGCCGCTTGATAAGGGGGGCCCCCGTCATTCCCTCAAGGCCTGGAAACAGGCCTTATTCTCCCGCAGATATTTCCCCTCATTGACAAAAAATATGCGCCATCGGCAGGGCGTTATTTACTCATATACGCATAAACCCCTATAGCTATTTGTAAGCGACTGTATGGCAAGTGTTTTATTGCTCAAAAAAACACTATGACACATTAGGCGCGAATTGACTATGTCACACTCGTGTCTCGGTGTGATGCAAGGTATTGAAATATAAGTAAAAATTCTTATCCCCATGTTCTTAGGTGTGACTTAAGTCACGCTGGTCGTTTAGTGATGTCCTTATCATCTCTGTGTGTCTTAGCGATTTACACATATAAAAATGCGGCTGCTTAACAGCCGAAATAAAAATGAAAAAATTAAGCAGGGGCTGCTTCCGATTCGTCGGTAGGTTTCCTGTTTAGTGCGATACCTAGCCAGAGAGACGAAGAAGATGGAAAAGTTACCCCGCTCGCAAAATTCGCGAGACCCGTACCTGAGAAAGGACCTTGAAGCCGAGCTGCATATAAGCCGGGGTAAAGTTGCCACAGGCGGCGCACTTGAGTTGCCAGCCTCACCCGTCAGGCCTCTGACGCAGGTTCCCCAACTGCTGCCAATTGCAACAGCGCAGCGCGGTATGTGGATGGGCGAAAAGATCGGCCCCGCCGATGCGGTATATAAACTTGCCGAGTATGTCGATATCCGCGGCCATATTGATGCCGCGGTATTTCTCCGGGCGACTTCCATCTTGACCCAAGAGGCGGAGTCAACGCGAGTACAGATTATTGAAACCGCCGATGGACCTCGCCAATTGGTGGCAGAGGCCTATATGGGAGAGTTGCCGGTTGTCGACTTCAGTAGCCATGCCGACGCCGAGCAGCGTGCATTGCGGTGGATGAACGATGAGTTGCGCCGCCCCGCAGACCTCGCAGACGATGCACTGTGGTTCAGCGCGCTAATCAAGGTCGAGGATGAACGGTTTTTTTGGTACCACCGCTGCCACCACATCACCATTGACGGTTTTGGTGGCGGTCTGATCGCGCGCCGAATGGCGGAAATTTATAATGCGCTGCTCAGTGGCGAGGAGCCAGGTGAGTCGCCATTTTTACCCTTGGTAACCCAGTTGGAGCAGGAAAAGCTCTATCGCGAATCTGCACGTTTTGAGCGCGACCGAGATTACTGGAAGCAGCAACTGAGTGGCTTGCCCGATGCAATTTCGCTGTCGCGTCGCAATGCCCAGCGCAGTGGTGGCCTGCGGCGCAGCGGTATTACCCTGTCGCTAGAGCACTCTGCGAAAATTCGCGACATCGCCCAGCAATATGGCGGCTCAGTACCGCAGTTATTAATTGCCATGCTCGCGGTTTACACCTACCGCATGACGGGGCAGCAGGACTTGGTCTTCGGTATGCCGGTTACGGCACGAGCAAACCGCACGCTGCGCAGCATTCCGGCAATGATGGCTAACGCCGTGGCGATTCGCCTGGCGATGGCCGACGATGCCAGCCTTGTTGACCTGCTTGGGCAAACAGCGAAAACCGTAAGGAATGCGCTTCGCCACCAGCAGTATCGCTATGAGGAGCTGCGGCGTGATCTCGGCCTGCTTGCACAGGGGCAGCAGATCTCCTGGATGGGGGTGAATATTGAACCCTTTGATTACGACCTGGGCTTCGGTGGCCACGAGTGCAGTGCACACAACCTGTCGAATGGCACCGTAGAAGACATGACAGTGTTTGTGTTTGATCGCGGTGCCAAGCAGGGCATGAATGTGGTGATTGACGCTAACCCCGCGCTTTACAGTCAGCGAGAGCTCGATGAGCACCGCGATCGATTGGCGCGATTAATCGAAGCGATGATTGCCGCCCCTGAGGGCGCGATCGGTGACTTTGACCTGCTCTCCGAGCAGGAGCGGCACCTGCAGCTGCAGGCCTGGAACGATACCAAGCAGCCGTTGCCGGACAGCCACTTGCCAGCGTTGTTTGACAAAAGTGTCGCCGCTTTCCCAAGCCACGCCGCGGTATCTGACGCCGGGCAAACGCTGAGTTATTCAGCGTTCGGGCAACAGGTCAATCAATTGGCCCGGGCATTGAATGTATTGGGCGTGGGGCCGGGTAAGTTGGTGGCCGTGTCCCTGCCGCGCACCGCGGCAATGCCGATGACGCTGTTGGCGATTATGAAGTGCGGAGCGGCGTATTTACCGCTGGACCCGGAAACCCCCGCTGAGCGCCTAGCCATGATATTGGACGACGCCAAGCCCAGCTTGCTGCTCAGCAGCGTTGAGACCGCCGAAAAGTTGCCTGACTGTGAAATACAAACGCTGCTGTGGGAAGAGCTCAACTTAAACGCCTTTTCCGGCGACGATGTGCCCCTTGCTGATATTGGCGCGAACAGCCCGGCGTACATCATTTACACCTCCGGTTCGACGGGGCGCCCCAAGGGCGTGGTGATTGGCCATCGCAGCTTGATGAATTTTTTGCTGGCCATGCAGGATGCCTTGGCACTTCAGCCCGAGCAGCGGATGTTGGCGCTAACGACCGTTTCGTTTGATATTGCTGTGCTAGAGATGTTTTTGCCACTGCTTGCCGGTGCTCAAGTCCATGTCGCTACCCGCGACATCGCCAGAGACCCGGCGGCGCTGGCCGCGCTGGTGAATGAGCAGGCGATCACGCATATTCAAGCGACGCCTTCGCACTGGCAGGCGCTGCTTGAAGATAATGCCGAGGCCTTTACGGGTGTTCAACCGCTGGTGGGCGGTGAGGCGCTGCCGATGGAGCTGGCGCGCAAAATGCGTAAGCTGGGAGCGCCGATTATCAACTTATACGGCCCGACAGAGACAACGATTTGGTCCACGATGATGACCCTGGACAAGCTGGAGGGCGGCACGCCGGCCATTGGCCGTCCAATCTGGAATACGCAGGTCTATGTGCTGGGTGACGATCTTCAGTTGTTGCCAAATGGCGCTGCCGGGGAATTGTATATTGGCGGAGAGGGTCTCGCGCTGGGGTACTACAAACGTCCCGACTTAACCGCCGAACGTTTTATTGCCAATCCCCACGGTGAGGGCTTGTTGTATAAAACCGGCGACCTTGCGCGCTGGCGTGATGACGGCGCACTGGAATACCTGGGGCGCAACGACTTCCAGATTAAAATTCGCGGCTTTCGTGTTGAGACTGAAGAAATTGAATCGCAGTTGATCCGCTGTCAGGGTGTGCGTCGTGCGGCAGTGGTGCTGCGTAACGACCCCGCTGGCGTGCCAAAGCTGGTGGCGTTCCTGCTTGGTGAGGAGGGCTTCGATGCCCAGCACACCGCGTTGGAGGCCGCCACACTGCGCCAGCAGATCGAGCGCAGTCTCCCGGAATACATGCTGCCCTCTCACTATCAGGTGCTGGATGATTTTCCGCTGAATGTGAATGGCAAGCTGGACCGCAAAGCCTTGCCGGAGCCTCAGTGGCAACTTGTTAGCGAATACACGGCGCCGCGTAACGCGTTGGAAACGCAGCTGGCAGAGCTGTGGTGTGAGATCTTCAAACTGCCGCGTATCGGTATCCATGATAGCTTTTTCGACCTCGGCGCTGACTCGATTACCGCGGCGCGCATGGTCTCGCGTCTGCGTGATGTCGTGGGGAAAGACGTACCCCTCGCGGCCATCTTTGAGGCGACGACGATCGCTGAATTGGCGGAGCAGCTGGAGCGCGGTGATCAAATAGATCCCCTGGCAGGCGTGCAAGCCCTCAATCCTTTAGCCGCGCGTGGCGAGGGTGACGCGCTATTTTGTATTCACCCAGTACTCGGCCTGAGCTGGGGCTTTGCGGGGCTAAATCAATACCTGCCTGACGGAACGGCCTTGTTTGGCATTCAGTCGCGTGGCCTCTCTGGCGGGCAGGAGCTTCCTGCGAGCATCGAGGAAATTGCCACAGACTATATTGCATTGATGCGGGACCGCCAGCCACAGGGCCCCTACCGTATATTGGGCTGGTCGATGGGCGGCGTTATCGCTCAGGAAATGGCGCGTCAGCTGCGTGAGCTGGACGAGTCAGTGAGCTTCCTTGGCGCTTTGGATTCCTACCCCTTCGTGTCGCAGCAGCGTGACGACAAGGTCGGTCAGGTGCGCAGCATCTTGGAATTTCTCGACATCGCGGTAGAGGGCGAGCTGCCCGATACCATGGAGGAGCTGAGTGAACTCCTGTGCCGGGAATACGACGTGCTTAACCTAGAATTTGTCAAACAGTTGCAGGGTAAACAAAGCGCCTTAATTGACGATGTCAGTGCGGTGATTAGCAATAACCTGCAGCTGCTGCAGAACTTCCAGCCGCGGCCTGTAGATGTGGAGTTGCACTTTTTCCAAGCGGTGCAAACGGCCACGTCACAGGAGCTGCACCACCGCCCCGATGCCTGGCAGGACGCCGTCGCGGGTCTCAATATTTATCCGGTGGAATGCCATCACCAGCAAATGCTGGACGCGGAACCGCTGGCAGTAATCGGACCCTTCGTTGCGCGCGCGCTGGCAGGTTGATAAGCATGAAAATCGCGATCTTCTCCATCGGCACCCAGGGAGATGTCCGCCCTTTTGTCGCGCTAGGCTTGGGTTTGCAGGCGCAGGGGCATCAAGTATCCATTGTCACAGGCGACAGCTGTGAACAGTTGGTGCGTCGTCATGGCCTCGATTACGCGCCGCTGACCGCAGACTTTTTGGAGTTGATGGCCAAGGACCCGGAAGTACTTCAGCGCGGCCTGAACCCCGTTGCGCTTCTGCGCACCGCGCGGCGGGAATTGTTGGCAATGTCTGCAGACTGGGTCACACAGGCCACGCAGGCGGCGAACGGGGCTGACTTATTGTTGGGCTGTGGCATGGTGGCCTCGCTGGCCACCGCCATTGGCGAGCGCTATGACATTCCGGTGGTCGAGACCCACTTGCAACCGGTGACACCGTGTCCTGATATTCCGCCGATGATGTTGCCACCGCCGCGCCGCCCGCGCCCCGGTATGGTAAACCAAGGCTTGTATCACGCCTGTCGCGTGCTGACCTGGCAGATGCTCAGCCCGGCCTACCGTCAGGTTCGTCAAAAACTCAACTTGGCGCCACTACCCTGGTATGGGCCGTTTTACCGGCGGCGTCGGACTCACCATGTGTTGTATGGGTTTAGCCCGAGCATTATTCCGCCATCGCGTTATTGGCCAGAGTCGGTGCGGGTAGCGGGTAGCTGGTTTCTCGACGAAGCTCAGACGTGGCAGGCGCCGGAATCACTGGAAGCCTTTTTAGCCGCCGGGGACAAACCCATTTATGTCGGCTTTGGCAGTATGCTCGGTGATGACAGTGCGGCGCTCAGTGAGGTGTTTTTACAGGCGTTGCGAAATAGTGGCCGCCGCGCCATTTTTGCCACCGGTTGGGGAGGCTTGGCATATGTCGACGACGACAATGTGTACTGCCTGACATCGGCGCCGCACGACTGGCTGTTTCCGCGAGTGGCGGCGGCCATTCACCACGGCGGGGCGGGTACGACGGCGGCAGCGGCAAGGGCGGGGATTCCGTCGATAATTATGCCGTTTTTTGGCGACCAGCCATTTTGGTCGTGGCGCTTGCAGCAACTTGGGGTAGCCACCTGTTCACTGGATCGCAAGAGCTTGAATGTCGCGGATGTTGAGCAGGCCATTGAGTCGGCAACCGACGCGGCGCTGCGTCAGCGCGCAGCCACGGTGGGCGCGCAAATTCGCGCCGAGGATGGCGTGGCGGCGGCCATCGCTCAGTTGTCCAAATGGGGCTACCTGACCCCCGTCAGTGAGCCAAGCCCCGCTGTTGATCGCGACCTTGCCGAACCCAGCCTTGCGCAATAGTGGCGCGGACACACTGAGCTTGTCATCACCCCTGCCCGCAAGTGGATTTATCGAGCAGGTTTCGCTGCTGCCAATGCCCGAATTGGCAGTTAACGCGGTGCATTGTCGTTTTAAACAAAGCCGTTATACCCCGGACCTGTTGACCTCTTGGGGAATTGCTTTGCCAGCCTCTTTGGCGCGGGTGTCCGCCGCGCGCCAGGCGCAATTCCTTGCCGGTCGTTATGCTGCTTGTTATGCGCTGGGTATAGAAAACGTAGAGAATCACAGCCCGGCAAGGCGAGATACCGGCGAGGTCATATGGCCGCAGGGGATTACCGGCTCCATCAGCCACTGCGACGACAGCGCGCTGTGCGTGGTCGGACGTGGAGGGCATTTGGGGATCGATATTGAGCCATTAGTCGCCAGCGATGCTATTGACGAATTGTGGCGCTTGGTGGGTGATGACAAGGAATGGCAGCGGCTCTCTATGTTGCCTCGCGATCGCGCGTTAACGCTGCTGTTTTCTGCCAAAGAGAGCTTGTACAAAGCGCTGTTCCCTCGCTTGCAGCGCTACATCGACTTTTCCGAAGTGCGTGTTATCGCAGTCGATCCGGAGCGGCGCACGCTCCAGTTCAAGCCGCGCTCCGCGCTGGGCTTGGCCTTGCCAAGGGGCTGTATATTTACGGTGTATTGGCAGTGGCTGGGAGAGCGCTGCCTAAGTTACACGCGCTGCGACTAAGCCTCTTCTATGGCAATGTTGAAGCGCATATACAGCATCGACATAAAGGGGCTGATCAAATTAAAAAAGCAGAAGGGCAGGTAGCTGAGCGTTGCAACGCCGAGGGCGGTGGCATGAAATGCGCCGCAGGTGTTCCAGGGAACCAGTACTGAGGTGGCGGTTCCGGCGTCTTCCAGCGTGCGGCTGAGGTTGCGCTGACTCAGCCCCTGCTGGGCGTACATGTCGCCGTACATTCGCCCGCCAATAAGAATGGTCAGATACTGCTCGGCCGCCGTGAGATTGAGCACCCCACAGCTGCCAGCCGTGGTTGCCACGAGCGACGTCCGGCTGCGCGCCAGTCTTTTTAGTCCGCTTGTAATGTCGCCGAGTAAGCCCGAGGCTTCCATCATGCCACCGAAAACCACAGCGCTTAAAATAAGCCATATTGTATTGAGCATGCCTGCCATGCCGCTGCTGGCCAGCAAGGTATCGCTAAAGCTGTGACCGGTGATGATCTCGCTACTTCCTACAATGGTTTGCACCAGCCCCTTGTACAGCCCGCTTGCCGAGCGCTCGCCACCAATTTGATAGACCAATTCCGGCTGCACATAGGCGGAGATCACCGTGCCGATCAGCGTTGCGATAAACATCACGGGCAGCGCCGGAACGCGTTTTACGATCATGACAACGACGAGCAGCGGCGCAAGCAATAGCCAGCCCGACAGGGTCATGCTGGTGCTCAAGGCATTCATAATCGCTTGCGTCTCGGCGACCTCCCTTCCACTACTGTGGTGTATACCCAGCCCAACAAAAATAAGCAGGGCAATGGCAAACGAGGGCAGTGTGGTGAGGGCGAGGTAGCGCACATGACTGAACAACTCGACATTGCACACACCTGCGGCCAGGTTGGTGGTATCGGAAAGGGGAGAGAGCTTGTCGCCAAAGTAGGCGCCAGAGATGACGGCGCCAGCGGTGATGGCTTCACTCATGCCGAGTCCCACCCCGGTTGCCATCATGGCAATGCCGATGGTGGCCGCCGTGGTCCAGGAACTGCCAATGGCCGTTGACACAATGGCGCAGACAATTGCCGCGGCAGCATAAAACCAACTGGGGTCGGCCAGCTGCAATCCATAGTAGATAAGCGTCGGTACAATACCGGCGACCGTCCAGGTGCTGGACAGCGCGCCAATCATAAACAGCATTAAGATGGGGATGATCGCAACGCCGATCACTTTCAACATGCCATCTTGCAGGGTTTGCCAGGAGCGGCCGCGTTGCAGGCCGATAACGGCCGCGACGCCGCCCCCCAGCAGCAGTGCCAGCTGGTTGGGGCCTTCTATACCGGCATCGCCATAGAGATAGACATTGAGACCAAGCAGGCCGAGAACCAAGCATAGCGGGAGGAGGGCTATGCCGACATGATGAGAGCGGGCTGGGGTCATTGGCGTTGGCTACCACACATTGCTGTTTTTTTGTTTGTAGTGGCCAGAATAGCGGGCGCGTTGCGGTGGCGCCACTTTGGCACCACCGCAGAGGCTTAGCGGTTGGTTTTTACCCGCAGGGATTTAAAGCTAATGGAGTTGTGGTCCTCCAGGTCGCGCTCGGGCTCCTCTGCTAATGTAGCGTTGGGGAACTGGCGGAAAAACTCGCGCATACTCAAGTACAACTGATGTTTTGCAAGCGCGGCACCGATGCAATAGCGAGGGCCATAACCAAAGAGTACGTCTGGATTGAACTCGCGGCGTACATCCAGGCGATAGGGGTCGTCGAAAAAATCGGGGTCGTGATCTTTTAGGTGGGGCATCATTAACACCATTTGCCCTTTCTTCACCTGTTGTCCAAGCAGTTCACGGTCTTCCGGAACGTAGCGGGCAAAGCCCATTTTCGAGTTGCCTGCCCAGCGCATAATTTCGCTAAAGGCGTTAGAGAAGGTGGCGGTAGACTCCAATGCCAGGGGGATCTGATCTGGGTTCTTCAAAAAGGCATAGGCCGACCACTGCTGTGCCATCAACGTAGTGTCGGCGCCGGCGCCGATCAGTGCCAGGATCAGGGTAACGATATCCCACTCGTCGAAGTCTTCGTTTTCCGCTTCCACTTGCAGCAGCGCGCTGAGGAAGTCCTCTTCGCCTACGGGTGACAGGCGGCGCTCGGCGATCACTTCCAGCAAGATATCGATGGCCAGGTTGCTGTCTTGCTGGGCTTTTTCCCGGCGCTCGTCGGAGATAGTCGGGTTCCAGGTTTCGGTAAAGGTCAGCACCGTTTGCTTGATCTGGGGCCAGTATTTTTCTGGAATACCCACCATGCGAGTGATGGAGATAAAGGGGATGTGCCGCGCGACATCTTCAATGTAGTCGAATTCATCGGCGTCTTTTAAGCCCTCGAAAAGGCGGACGATATCGGGCTCGATGCGTCGGTTGATGTTATCAACAACATTGCGAGAAAACGCCGGGGAAGTGATTTTGCGAATAAGGCGGTGGTGGTCCGGGTCAGCCAGCAGGCTGTGGCCCACCAGGGCGCGCTCGAAGTTATTCCAGTTTTCTTCCAGTGGCCGTGGCGGCGCAAACTCCCAGTCGTAAAAGTCTGAGCTCAGGTACTCATTCTTCCAGCAATCCATAATGTCGGGCATGCGGGTCATAATCCAGCACATCCAGGGGGCATACCACACCAAGCGACCGCGCTCGGAAAGTGCCTTGCACTGGGGGCCGGGGTCCAAGGCATATTCCATGGAATTGGGATTGAAGACAGATTCGATCGGGGGCAGCTCACGCTGTTCGGTGGTTTGCATTGCGTACACTCCTTATCTTTATTGTTTTGCACCGCCGCAACGGCTCGCAAAAATATCGGTGTTTGCGAAAAAATATACTACCGTGTATTTTTATTCTCAAGTGACATTATTTTTAATTTACCGCGCGTCGCGGCGATAACAATAAGGAGTGGTAATGCAAAACTTTACAGACAAGGTAGCGGTAATTACCGGCGGGGCCAGTGGTGTGGGGCGCGCATTGGCGCTCGCGCTGGCCGATGAGGGAGCCAAGCTGGTGATTGCCGACATCGAAGAAAATGCCTTGCAGCGCTGCAAAGCGGAATTAGAGGAGCGCGGAGCCCAGTGTTTGGCGCAACGCGCTGATGTTACGCAGCCAGAGTCGATGGCTGCTCTTGCCGAGGCGGCGTTTACCCACTTTTCCGGGGTGCACCTCGTTTTTGCCAACGCCGGTGTCGGGACGGGCGAAGGCGGCAACATGTGGGAGTACAGCGCCAATGATTGGGAGTGGGGCTTCCGGGTAAATACCTGGGGCTTGATTAACACCATTAACGCCTTTGTCCCCCGCTTGGTGGAGCAGGGCGAAGAGGCGCACTTTGTGGTGACTGGCTCGGGGAATGGCGCGTTCTTAATGTTACCGGATACGCCGATCTACACCGCGACCAAGGCAGCGGCGCAGGCGATTACGGAAAACCTGCATTTTCAGTTGCAGGCCCAGCAATCGCCGGTGAAGGTCAATGCCCTGTTTCCCGGCCCACATGTGGTGAATACCGGCATCTTTAACTCTGAGCGCAATCGTCCTGAGGATTTGCCCGTCGACCCGAATAAGCCCGATTCAGGTATCCACTCGGTCGATGATATGAAGGCGATCATGGCGCAATACGATATGGAGTTGAAAACCACCGAGCCGGATGAAGTTGCTGCGTTTGCGCTCAACGGGCTGCGCGAAGACAAGTTTTGGATTACCCCAATGTCGGAGAAGTCCCGGGCCGCCTTTATTGAGCGCACCCAGGGCATTCTCAATGGCGTAACGCCAACGCCGCCAAACGTACTGTAGGAGGCATTCGCGTGACGGACCGGCTTACGCTACCATTCGACGCTTTGACAGAGATGGGAGAATCATCGGTGCCAGCGAGTCAGCTTGGTCGGCGAGAGCGCAAAAAAAAGGCCGTGCGCGAGTCCATTCGTAAAGAGACATTGCGCTTGATCGGCCGCCACGGAGTAGACGGTCTGACCATCGATGCGATCTGTGATTGCGTGGATATCGCCAAGAAGACCTTCTACAACTACTACGCGACCAAACACGACTTAATGGTGGAGCTGTGTCAGGAGGAGTTGCTGCAACGCACCGATCAGCTTATTGATGACGTGCTGGCCAGCGGTAAACCTTTTGAGCAACAGCTTGGTCACATCATTGAGGTGTTTATCAATCGCGAGCAGTTGGCGGGCGGTATCGAGCGCGAGCTGATCGCCTATTCAGTCGGCGCAATGTCGGCGAATATTAGCCAGGGCGCGGGGCAGTTGGCCTTTATTAACAGCAGCTTCCTGCGTTTGTATGAGCACAATCGCCAGGCCTTAAAGCCGGAGCTGAGTCCGGTTTTCTGTGCGGAAATGACCGTGGGCATGTTCAATGCCATCACACTGAACTGGGTGCACGATGAAAGTTACGATTCAGAAACCCGTTATCGTCAATTACTCGCCTTTATAAAAAGCAGCATGCTTGCCTGAAAGCGCCGCTGTGCTGGCATCGGTAGACCGATGTCAGCACTTTTCTTTTCCCGCCTTACCAATCAGTAATCATTTCTCCGCTGCTCTCGCTTGACCGAAATAGGGAAACCGTATACTTTTTTTACATCACAGTTACCTTTTTGAGAGAAGGGTCAGGAGGGAGAATGAATAATAGATATAAGAAGCCCATCCCATGCGGCTGGTTTGCCATTGAGTACAGCAAAGAGCTCGCCCCTAAGGATGTGAAGCCGCTGAAGTATTTCGGCCGGGACCTGGTGCTGTTTCGCACGGAATCGGGTGAGGCAGTATTGCTAGACGCCCACTGCCCGCACTTGGGTGCCCACCTAGGGCACGGTGGTCAGGTAAAGGGGGAGAGCATCGCCTGTCCCTTCCACGCCTGGGAATTTAACGGCGAGGGCTTTTGTACCAAGGTGCCCTACGCGAAAAATATGCCGCCTAAAGTCGATGGCAAGCAGGCAATTGGCAACTACCCTGTGGTGGAGCTGAATCAAATGATTTGGGCCTGGTATCACCCCCAAGGGGTGGCGCCGCTGTGGGAAGTTGAGCGACACGCCGAGCTGCACTCCGATGAGTGGACGGAGATGGATGTCTTCGACTGGCAGATTAACTCGATCATTCAGGAGACTGGTGAAAATGCCGTGGACATCGCGCATTTTGTGACCGTTCATGAGTCTCCGGAAATGCCGGATGGTCACGTCACCATCGACGGTTACAAACGCAGCACGCTGATGGACAGCCTACAGCACGCCATCGATGAAGAGGGTAATGTAGACCTGAGTGGCGAGAACTATGACCAGGGGCGTCTGGAAACCTATTCATTTGGCCCGGGACAAACCTACCAAAAATTCTCTCGCATGTTCGATATTGTCATGATGGGCACCATCACACCTATCGACGACCAGAACATTCACATGCGCTTTAACTTCTCTATGCCTAAACAGCAGAGTGGTGAGCACACCCTATACGCCAATGCCTTCCGCGACGAAATAGTTCGCCAAGTCGGTCAGGATATCCCTATCTGGGAAAACAAAGTGTATCTGGAGCACCCCACGCTGTGTGATGGCGACGGCCCGATCGCAAAATACCGTAAGTGGTTTGAGCAATTTTACGCGGCGTAGATCGCGGTGCTCAACCCGTCCCAAAACCATAATAACGAGGAATAACTACCATGACTGACTCCAACGCCCCTATGGGTAAGCCCGGCGATATTCTCAACTGGCCGATGCTAAAAATTCGCTATAAAACGGACGCTGAGGCGATAGCGAAACTTTTACCGCCCGGTATTGAGCCAGGTAAAGAACCGGGCGTGACCATTACCATTTATAACTTCCCGGTATTAAATGAGCCCGAGTATGGTTGCGTGGTGAATGTTGACGCTAACTACAATGGCATTGAAGGCGAGTACACCCTGGGTATTGCCATCGATCAGGAGGCGGCAATTTACGGTAGTCACGAACGCTGGGGGCAGCCGAAGTATTATGGGGAGACCCAGTACTTCCGCTTGATGGACTATGTATCAGCAAAGGTGAGCCACCGCGGATATACCTTTCTGGAGTTTAAGGGGCAGGTGACCGGTGAGGGAGAGATTCCCCCGGAGCACGAAACGAATGAGTGGTGGATAAAGCACCTGCGCGGTGTGGATATGGAAAACCCCAGCTGGGACTTCCCACCTCACGTTGTGCGTGTTTACGCAAAATACGGCACGGCGCATATCGAGAAATTGCAGGGCCAGGTCACGCTAAATGACAGCCCTTGGGACCCTCTGGCCAGCAAACTGCCTATGCGCACGGAAGCAGAGGCATGGCTGTGGACGCCGATTTTCCTCGACCGCCGCATCACGCTCGAAGGCCCGCTGGACCCCGAGGGCTTTATGCCCTTTGCCGACACCATCGGTGGCTCTCGCTGGCCCGGTGAAAATGGTGGCCCCAAACAGTCCTAGAATCACCCTCGCCGGGTATCACCGCCCGGCTTTTTTCCGCTTTTCTGTGAGCTTGTCGCGCCGATAAGCTGATCTCCCTCATTGCTGTTGATTCAGGTCAATGGGAATGGTGTTGCCGCATATTATGATGCCTTGGCTAGAATAATATGGAGCGGGCCATGCATCCCATTTTTTTACAGTTGGAAACGGATCATCAGCGCATGCAGCGAATGCTGTATGACCTCAATCATCAGATTGAGAGCTACTTTGGCTTACATGATGCGCCGGCTGATGTCGACGCAATGATGCGTTGCCTGGATTACATCCAGATCTACCCCGAAGTATGGCACCACCCTGTTGAAGATATCATTTTTAGGCAGCTACTCACCAAGCCCGGAGTGAATCACTACGCCGTGGAAAATGTGTTGCGAGACCACGGCATGCTGGAGGCCCTGAGTGATCAGCTGTCGTTGATATTTTCTGAATTACGGCTGAGTGAAAAGCCCGTGCGGCCGGCAATTATTCGCTTAAGTAAGCATTATCACAGTCGTCAGATATCGCACATTCATGAAGAGCGAGGCATCTTTCAGATGGCCGGAGAGTTATTTGGCGACGCTGATTGGCAGGCGATTGAGCGCGAGATAGATGCCGTCATCGGGCCGGTTGGTCAGCACGAGCGAGATAATTATCTATCGACATTTAAGCCTGAGCACGCGTCTTACTCTGGTGCATTCAAACAGTAGTATTGAAGGGAATATACATGCCGACTGCGATCGCAAGAGAATTTGATAACGCCACTGATATGGTGCGCCGCTATGCAGTACAGGGGCCGCGCTACACGTCGTACCCTACGGCACTGAACTTTAGCGAAGCGTTTACCGATCGCGATTATGTGCGCTTTCTTGACGATGCAAGAAATAGCCCATCGCCGCTGTCCTTATATGTGCACATTCCGTTTTGTCGAAGCCTCTGCTACTACTGTGCATGCAATAAAATTATTACCAAAGACCCGCGAGCAAGTCGTCGTTATCTGGACCACTTAAACAGAGAGCTACAGCTCCTGTCGCGGCATGTGGGTGTGTCCCGCCGTGTAAGTCAGCTTCACCTGGGGGGTGGAACACCAAACTACCTGGACAAAGCGGAAATGACCGAGCTCGTGCATCAACTTGCCAGTCACTTCAATCTCGATGACAGTGACGACCGGGAGTTTTCCATCGAGTTGGATCCGCGTTGCGTCGATGAGGATTATTTGGCCTTGCTTAAAGGCCTGGGTTTTAACCGTGTAAGCTTTGGTGTGCAAGATACGAACCCCGATGTGCAGCAGGCCATTAATCGCGTACAGAGTGAAGATATGATCGCCGAGCTGGTGTCATTGGCGCGGCGTTTTAAATTTAGATCGGTGAGTGCAGATTTAATATACGGCCTGCCACTACAGACCGAGCAAAGTTTTAAAGCGACGCTGGACGCATTAATTGCCATGTCGCCAGATAGAATTGCCATCTACCATTACGCCCACATGCCACAGCGTTTTAAATGGCAAAAGTCGATGGATAGATACCCAATGCCAGATAGCGAAGAGAAGCTGAAAATTTTTGCTCTGGCGAGCCAGCGACTGCAAGCTGCGGGGTATTTGCATATTGGTATGGATCATTTTGTTAAGCCCAATGACGAGCTGGCCATCTATCAGCAGCAGGGCCGTCTGCAACGAAATTTTCAGGGCTATTCGACCTGCCATTCTCCCGATGTACTGGGGATGGGGTTGTCGGCCATAAGTTCATTGGGGCGCTGCTATGCACAGAATGAGAAGGATCTCGAAGCGTACTACGCCGAGATTGAGGCTGGGCGATTGCCAGTGGCTCGTGGGTTAGAGCTTTCAGCAGAAGATATGCTTCGTCGCTACGTTATTATGCAGTTGGCCTGTAACTTAAAGCTGGACTTTAAGGAATTGCACGGTCGTTATCAGGTCAGCTTCAGAGAAAAATTTGCTGACGTCCTGCCATCGCTAGAGGAATTTCACAATTCGGGCGTGTTGTTACTCAGTGGTGAGGGGATAAAAATAACGGAAGCTGGGCGGGCGGTTTTGCGAAATGTTTGCATGCTATTTGATGAAAGTTTGTCTCTGCATCGCGGAGCGTATTCCAAAACCTTGTAGCGGTTTACAGGCTTTTGGCGCGCTATTTTATTGTGTAGTAACTTTATCGCGACTACGCCGAAAGTAGACTTGACCCACTCGGAGATAAGGCGTTCAATGGCGGCAGTAATTACTCCCCGACATGTGTAAGGAGACCACATGCGACGCGCGGAAGCCTCCAAAGCCTGCCCCCACAATCCTGCTATCAGCTGTAACAATTGTCGATTAAGTGGTATCTGCTTGCCACTGGCTCTGGAAAGCGATGAAATTGTTAAGCTGGACAATATTGTGCAGCGCGGTCGCCCCCTGCCAAAGAGCCGTCATATATTCCGTGAAGGCGATGCGTTTACGTCTGTATTTGCCGTGCGCTCTGGTGCTGTAAAAACATATAGCATTACCGATGCTGGAGAGGAGCAGGTCACCGGTTTTTATTTTCCGGGTGAAGTTGTTGGCTTGGATGGTATTGGTCAAAACCGCTACGCGAGTTCCGCTGTTTCATTAGAGGTGTCGGCGATTTGTGAAATTCCTTTTTCGCAGATCGAAGACCTCAGCGGCCAGTTGCCCAATCTTCAACGACACTTTTTCAAGCTGTTGAGTAGCGAGATCGTTGATGATCAGCGACACATTACCTTGCTCAGCAAAAATACGGCTGACGAGCGTGTCGCATCGCTGTTAGTGAGCATCTCCGCTCGCCAGGCGCGCCGTAAATTGTCGGCATCCGCTTTTAGATTGCCGATGTCGCGTGCGGACATCGCCAGCTTTCTGGGGCTCACCGTCGAGACCGTAAGCCGCGTTCTCAGCCGTTTTGCAAAACAAGACTTAATTCGAATCGACAATAAGGAAATTAGCGATCTCGATGTCGAAGGCCTTAAGGCAGCCGCAAACCTTCAGCCGTAATTGTGGCTGTCATTGTGCTGTAGTGGCACAGGCTTGACTCAGATCAACCGGTGCCGCCCATTGGGCGGTAAACTTTCGATAAATCTCCCCGGAAAGAGTGAGTAGGCCGTGAGCGCAATAATTAGCAATCCCCTAGGTTTTTTGTTCAGTCCCCGTAAGCAGTGGGGCATGGTTGCCGATGCTGGCGATGAGGGTTTGGCTGCCAAGCTGTTATACCCCATCATTCTTGCCATTGGGCCATGCGTTGCGTGGTATTACGGCGCCAGCCAAGTGGGTTGGACGGTGGGCGATGGTGAGGTGGTACGCCTGACGCAGGCGAGTGCCCTGCAGATTGTTATTGCCTTCTATTTTGCGATGTTGGGCTCGTTGGCGGTGATCGGTTATTTCGTTCACTGGATGTCCGAGACCTATGGTGCGTCATCATCGGTGCTCAAGGGCATTGTCTTATCTGGATACACGGCAACTCCGCTGTTCATTGCGGGGCTTTGCGGTTTCTTTCCTCTTTTCTGGTTTGATCTGACCCTGGGTATTCTGGCCTTGGGTTGGTCTGTATACCTGCTGTATTTAGGTATTCCGCTGGCGATGGGAATTCCTGAAGAGCGCGGCTTTTTGTACGCCTCGGCGGTAGTCGCAATCTGTATGGTGATATTTATGGCGCTAATGGGCGCGGTGGTTATTCTCTGGGATATGGGAATGACACCGGTGTTCACTGATTAGCGGCATAAATTAGTCGGTAGGAAGGTAAATTTTCTGCGGCATAGTGTCGCAGGCCTGTTTAGCTTTCTGTTGATCTGGGTCAGCATTGCGGCCCCCACCTGCTGGGACAATACCCACCTCCATCATGTCTGCCCGAACGGCGCTTGTTGCCGGTTCGCGCATAGTCCACCTGAGGTTCGTGAACTGTCATGACATCTTCGCAAGAACATCCAACTTACAACTACAAAGTGGTGCGGCAATTCACCATTATGACTGTGATATGGGGCATCGTCGGAATGACCGTCGGCGTTCTCATCGCAGCGCAATTGGTTTGGCCGCAACTCAACTTCGACACGCCCTGGCTCAGTTTTGGGCGATTGCGACCCCTGCATACTAACGCGGTTATATTTGCGTTTGGTGGCTGTGCGCTGATGGGGTCTTCGCTGTTTGTGGTGCAGCGCACCTGTCAAACGGCGCTACTGTCGGACCGCCTCGCGGCATTCGTCTTCTGGGGGTGGCAGCTGGTCATCTTGCTAGCAGCGATTACGCTTCCCATGGGGCTTACCTCCGCTAAGGAGTATGCCGAGCTTGAATGGCCAATAGATGTGCTTATCGCCGTAGTTTGGGTGGCCTATGCGGTACTCTTTTTCGGCACGATCATGCGTCGGAAGATGTCGCATATTTATGTGGCGAACTGGTTCTACGGCGCGTTTATCGTGACCATTGCGGTGCTTCACATCGTCAATAGCGCCGCGATTCCAGTGAGCATGTCCAAGTCTTATTCGGCCTACTCCGGTGCTGTCGACGCCATGATCCAGTGGTGGTACGGGCACAACGCTGTGGGCTTCTTCCTGACGGCAGGCTTCCTGGGAATGATGTACTACTTCGTTCCTAAGCAGGCTGGGCGTCCGGTCTACTCATATCGGCTATCGATCGTTCACTTCTGGGCGTTGGTCTCTGTATACATCTGGGCTGGCCCTCATCACCTTCACTATACCGCGCTGCCTGACTGGGCACAGAGCCTGGGTATGGTGATGTCGCTGATCCTACTGGCACCCTCATGGGGCGGTATGATCAACGGTATGATGACCCTCAGTGGTGCCTGGCACAAACTGCGCACTGACCCCATTCTGCGCTTCCTGATTGTGTCGCTTTCTTTCTACGGTATGTCGACGTTTGAAGGTCCGATGATGTCGATCAAAACCGTTAACTCTCTTTCTCATTACACTGACTGGACGATTGGTCATGTTCATTCGGGCGCATTGGGCTGGGTGGCGATGATCTCCATCGGCATGGTTTATCACTTGATTCCCGTGCTCTTTGATCGCAAGCAAATGTACAGCGTCAATATGATCAATACACACTTTTGGCTATCCACCATCGGTACCGTGCTTTACATCGCATCCATGTGGGTAAACGGCATTGTTCAGGGCCTGATGTGGCGCGCCTACAACGCCGATGGCAGCCTGACCTACAGCTTTGCTGAATCGGTTATCGCCAGCCACCCAGGCTACGTAGTGCGACTGTTTGGTGGGTTCCTGTTCCTGGTCGGCATGTTGTTGATGGCTTGGAACGTTTGGAAAACCATTTCCAGCAAAGAAACTAAGGAACTGGTGGCAAATACTGCGGGGGCTGAAGCATGAATCACGACGTCGTCGAGAAAAATATCGGCTTGATGATTATTTTTATCATTGTCGCCATTAGTTTTGGAGCCTTGGTGGAGATCGTGCCGCTTTTCTTCCAAAAGCAAACGACAGAGCCGATTGCTGGCTTGAAACCATTAAACGCGATGCAGCTAACTGGCCGAGATATCTATATCCGTGAAGGCTGCCACGTATGTCATTCGCAAATGGTTCGCCCTATGCGCTCTGAAACAGAGCGCTATGGACACTACTCTGTTGCTGGTGAATCGGTTTACGAACACCCCTTCCTGTGGGGCTCCAAGCGAACAGGGCCCGATTTGGCGCGTCTGGGTGGACGTTATAGCGACGAGTGGCACCGTGCTCACTTGTATAACCCGCGCGATGTCGTGCCCGAATCCATTATGCCGTCGTATCCCTGGCTGTTTAAGAACGAGATCGATGGCGATGAAGTAGGGAAGAAAATGCGAGCGCTGCGCAAAGTGGGTGTGCCCTACACCGACGACGACATCGCCACAGCGGCCTCCCAAGTGGAAGGTAAGAAAGAGATCGACGCCATGGTTGCCTACCTGCAGCAGCTGGGAACACTAATCAAGTACAAGCGTTGAGGAGGATGTATGTTTGATCAAGACAATCTACGTGCTTTATCAACGTTGTTGCTGTTCCTGGCGTTCATGGGTGTGTGTTTCAACGTGTATAGAAGAAGCCGTAAATCGATGTATGACGAAGCAGCTCAGCTGCCATTTGTAGACGAAAGTAAAGCCAAGCAGGAGAGCCGAGATGAGTGATTTTTGGAGTGGCTGGATCATTGTCCTAACGGCAGTCTCCTATGTGCTTTTGGCATGGCTTCTGCTGTCTAATCGAAAGACCAACCAACCTAAAGACGGTGCGACAACAGGTCACATTTACGATGGTATCGAGGAATACGATAATCCTATGCCATCTTGGTGGATCAAGATGTTTGTGCTCAGCATGGTGTTCGGTGCGGGCTACCTGTTGGCCTACCCTGGCATGGGTAAATTCCCCGGCCTGTTGAATTGGACGTCGGTTTCGCAGTGGCAGGGTAATGTGGATGCGGCAAAGCAAAAGAACGAAGCGCTCTACGCTGAGTTTATGCAGAAAGATGCCGAGGCCTTGGTTGCCGACCCCAAAGCGATGCGTATTGCCAAGCGGGTGTTCGCCAATAACTGTGCGATTTGCCACGGCAATGATGCAAAAGGGAGCTACGGCTTTCCGAACTTGACCGACAACGACTGGTTGTACGGAGGTAGTCCGGATCAAATTGCTCACTCTATTCGCGATGGTCGCAGTGGCATGATGCCTGGTTGGCAGTCAGTACTCGGCGCCGAGGGAGTCAAGTCGATGGGGGCTTACGTGCAAAGCTTACGCGACGCTCAGGCGAGTGCTTCGGCGGAGCATGCCGAATCGCGCGAGAAGTTCACCATGCTGTGTGCGGGCTGTCACGGTGCATCGGGCGAGGGCAATATTGCTATGGGTGCCCCCCGGTTAAATGACGACATTTGGCTGTACGGTGGTGACATCGGCAAGATTATCCACAGTATCGCCAATGGCCGGTCAGGAAAAATGCCTGCGCATGCTGACAATTTGAGCGCAGCGAAGATCCACCTACTCAGTGCCTATGTTTATCAGCTTGCAGAAGAGGAACCATAATCTGCTATGAACACTCAGGAGCGGCAACCGGCTGGCGGTAGTGAAACAAAGCCAGAAAACCTAGCGGTAGAAATTGTAGTCCCGGCGGAAGTTGGGGAAATCGACCTCTACCAAAAGCGAGAAAAAATATACACTCGCGCAATTGAAGGGTTTTATCAGCGCATTCGCGTATTCACCGGTTGGCCGCTGTTGTTGGGCTATATCATTCTACCGTGGTTGAACTGGGATGGCCGACAGTCGGTCCTGTTTGACCTGCCCGCGCGGCAATTTCATGTTCTCGGGCTCACCTTTTGGCCACAAGATATGACGATGTTGGCCTGGGTATTGATCATCGCTGCCTTTGGTCTTTTCGCGGTGACCAACCTCGCTGGTCGAGTGTGGTGCGGCTACAGCTGCCCGCAGACCGTATGGACCAGTATCTTTATGTGGATGGAGCAGAAGGCTGAGGGAACGCGGAACCAGCGTATCAAGCTTGACGCGGCGCCCTGGTCCTTCGAAAAGCTGCGCAAGAAGGCGTACAAACACTCTATGTGGCTGGGCTTTGCATTTTTAACCGGCTTCACCTTTGTCGGCTACTTTACCCCCGTTCGAGAGCTCGCCGTCGACTTTATTGACCTCTCAGCGAATGGCTGGGCTTTCTTCTGGATCGCGTTCTTTACTGCCGCAACCTACCTCAATGCCGGTTGGATGCGTGAGCAAGTATGCATGTATATGTGTCCTTACGCGCGTTTTCAATCAGCGATGTTCGACCCCGATACGCTAATTATCAGTTACGACAGTAAGCGCGGTGAACCCCGTGGCTCACGGAAACGGGAAGCGCAATCCCAGGACGTTGGCCTGGGTGATTGCATAGATTGCCAGTTGTGTGTGCAAGTCTGTCCCACCGGGATCGATATTCGCGATGGTCTTCAATACGAGTGTATTGGCTGTGCCTTGTGTGTGGATGCCTGTAACTCGGTAATGGATAAAATGGGTTACGAGCCCGGGCTGATTCGCTACGCAACGGAAAATAGCTTAAAGGGCAAGAAGACCCATATCATGCGTCCGCGCCTGCTGGGTTATGTGGTAGCGATGACGCTGATGGTGGGGCTGTTAGCCTATAATATTGCTGATCGCGATGTGATTGAATTAAGCGTGCTGCGCGACCGTCAGGCGCTGTTCACCGAAGTGCAGGACGGCATGATTGAAAATAGCTACACCGTAAAGATCGCGAATAAAACGCAGCAGGAGCATCGCTATCAGGTCGTTGTCGAGAGTGAGATAAACTTCGAAAACTTCCACAAGCAGGAAATCAGTTTACAATCCGGGGAACTCTTAGACTTACCAATGCGACTGCAGGCTCGCGCAGACAGCCTTCCTTCCAGTCGTTCGCCGATCACGATCAGCGTACGGCAAATGGACAAGGAGAGCAGTGTTGCCGAAGTTGAAAGCAGTTTCTTTGGTCCGGTTCCTCAGCGTTAAGGTTAAATTGTGCCTATGAATGCCGCCGCTAACACCCCTTGGTATCGCCAGTTTTGGCCGTGGTTCTTAATTGTACTGCCAGGCGCTGTCGTGGTGGCGGGGCTGTCCACCGTCGCCATTTCGATGAAGCACGCCGATAACCTGGTTGCTGACGATTACTACAAAGAGGGTTTGGCGATTAACCAGCGCTTGTCGCAGGATCGCCGCGCCGCGGAGAGTAATATTTCGGCGGCGATCGATTTTGCTTCGGGTGGCAGTATTCTCCTCGAGCTCTCCGGCAATACCGTGTCATGGCCAGACCATGTGCAGTTGCTGTTACAACACCCGACCAGCCAGGAGCTTGATCACAGCGTGGTGTTGTCTCGTGAGTCTCAGGGCGGCTATCGCGTAGATGTCGACACGCTTCCGCAGGGACGTTGGTATCTGACCTTACAGAGTGTCGGTTTGCCCGAGGCGGAAAGTTGGCGCTTAAAGGGAGAGGTCGATCTGAATAGCCGGCGGGAAGCCCTATTGGTGAGCCGTATCGGTGGCTGAGACAAGCTGCTTTCATTGCGGTGAGCCGTTGCCAGCGAAAGGCCGCTACAGTTTAATTATCGATGGCCAAGAGCGGTTGATGTGCTGCCCGGCCTGCGTCGCAGTGTCGGAGTGCATATTGGGAGCGGGTCTGGACGACTACTACCGCATGCGGGACCAGCAAGCTAACCGCCCTGCGGCCAGCGCTGAAGATTATCTGCAATACGATTCTCCCGCCGTATTCGAGCAGTTCTCCCACCCCGATGGTGAATGTTGGCAGAGCCAGCTCAGTGTCAGTGATATGCATTGTGCGGCCTGCGCCTGGTTGATCGAAAACCGCCTCGGTGCAATCGATGGTGTCAACGCAGTCCGTGTCAATTTGCAGCGCGGCATGGCAACAGTAGAGTGGTGTCCCGCCCGGGTTCAGCTCAGCGAGATTTTTGCGTCGGTTCATCAGCTCGGCTACGGCGTTCAACCCTGGTCTGCTGAGGCCCATCTCCAGCAACTGCAAGAAGGACAGAAAAGCCTGTTAAGGCGCCTTGGTTTGGCTGGCGTGGCGATGATGCAGTTAATGATGACTGCCATCGCACTTTACGCTGGCGACTTTCAAGGCATCGACACCGACATCCGTCAATTGCTGCGTTGGTTTAGTTTGGCGATTGCCACGCCAGTGATTTTGTATTCCGCACAACCGTTTTTTTCCGGCGCGTGGCGGGGTATCAAGGCAGGCCGAGCGGGCATGGATGTGCCGGTTTCTATCGCGATGCTCGCCGCCTACGGTGCCAGCCTAAGGGCGACCGTGAGCGGGGAAGGTCACGTCTATTTCGATACGGTGAGCATGTTTTGCTTTTTCTTGCTGCTCAGCCGCTACCTGCAAAATGCGGTGCAGTTGCGCCGCGAATCCTCAATTCGACCATTACTTCCCCTCACCGCCAGGAGAGTTGCGCCTGACGGTGCAAACCAGTGGGTGGCGCTGTCGGCACTCCAGGATGGCGATGAGCTGCTGGTGCAGCCCGGTGAGCTGGTGCCCGTGGATGGTGTGGTCGTCAGCGGGCATAGTAGTGTTGAGGATAGCGCCTTCACCGGCGAGTTTATGCCGCGCAGTAAAGTGCCCGGCGATACCGTACTGGCGGGTAGCCACAATATTGATGGCAGCTTGTGTCTTCGCCTTCAGGGCCACCCAGAGCAAAGTCGCTTATCGCAAATTGATCAGTTGCTCGACAGTGCGCGCCTTGCTAAACCCCCTATAGCAGAGCTCGCCGACCGGATCAGTGGCTACTTCACCTTGTTTGTGTTGTTCTGCGCAGCGGCGGCCTACACCTATTGGTCTTTCAACCCTGGCCACAGCGCTTTTCTCACCGCGCTTGCGGTGCTGGTGGTGAGTTGCCCCTGTGCGTTGTCGCTGGCAACCCCCAGCAGTTATTCTGCGGCGGTCAGCGGCCTGCGTCGTCGCGGAGCCTTGGTTGCCAATGCGGCGGTGCTTGAGAATTTGGCAGGCATCAGCCATGTTATTTTTGATAAAACCGGCACGCTTACCGAGGGCCGTCCTCGCCTGTTGAAAGTGGAACTTGCCGGCGAGTTAGACGAATGCCAGGCACTGAGTATTGCCGCCGCACTTGAAGCCCCATCCAGCCACCCGATTGCGCAGGCTTTTTCAGTCGATGCCCTCGGTGCTGCAGGCTATACACTGACAGCGCTGGCGCCCAGTCAGCTCGATTTGCAGGCCGGGCAGGGAATTAGCGCCGTTATTGATGGCGACAGCTATAAAATTGGCCGACGTGAGTTTTGCGGCCTTGCCGAGCAAGGTGACAGCGATGAGCTGATGACGGTGTACCTTGCTAAAAACGGCAAACTTGCGGCGCGTTTTTTCCTTGAAGACACCCTGCGTGAAGGCGCTGCGCAGGCGCTTGCCTTTTTAAAGCAGCGCGGTGTGCGCAGTGTGTTGTTAAGCGGTGACAGCTCTGAGCAAGTCGCCGTTCTCGCCAACGCGCTGGGCTTTGATGAGTATCAAGCGGGCTGCACGGCTGCCGATAAACTGGCCCGTATTAGCTCACTGCAGGCAATGGGCGGCACGGTGCTTATGGTCGGTGACGGCGTTAATGATGCGCCGGTTATTGCCGCCGCCGATGTCTCAGTAGCGATGGCGGGGGCGAGTGACCTGACGCGCTCCTGTGCAGATGTGGCGCTATTGAGTGACCGCTTAAGCTTGATCGAGTTGTTGTTTACCAAATCCGCCAAGATGGGGCGTATTCTTCGGCAAAATATATTCTGGGCTTTGCTGTATAACGGCACGGCCTTGCCAGCGGCCGCAGCGGGCTTGGTGCCGCCGTGGTTAGCAGCAATCGGTATGTCGTTGAGCTCGCTGGTCGTGGTGTTAAATGCCCTGCGTTTGGATAGGCAAGAACAACAGCGATCGCTGAATGCTCAGCATGTGGAGTTGGCCAGTGTCTAGTTTATATATTCTACTTCCGGTCGCGTTGGTGTTTTTCGTCGCCATTTGCGCGCTCTTTTTTTGGGCGGTGAATCATCGTCAATTTGACGATCTTGACCGCGAGGCGCAGCGGATTCTCTACGATGACGAACGCCGCAAGAAGCGCGCTGACAAAAACGATGATTGATCCCAGTAACATTAATTACACGGCGGCGTTTATGCTTGGATTGATGGGCAGCCCGCACTGTTTGGGAATGTGCGGCGCCATCAGCGCGCTTAGCGCGGCGTCCAGCGCAGGGCGATCGCCAATCTTAATGCTGGGCTTTCAATTTGGTCGAATCAGCAGCTACGCCCTTATTGGCGCGATCGGCGGCGGTATTGCCGCGTGGCTCGGCGCGGAGTTTATGGTCGTTGGCAAGGCGTTGCGATTATTGGCGAGCGTGCTACTGATTATGGTCGCCGTCGCACTGGCAGGCT
This sequence comes from Spongiibacter sp. C9W, assembly GCF_057370015.1. NCBI lineage: Bacteria > Pseudomonadati > Pseudomonadota > Gammaproteobacteria > Cellvibrionales > Spongiibacteraceae > Spongiibacter > Spongiibacter sp. C9W. The sequence continues at coordinate 1,293,674 of NZ_CM170672.1, read as the reverse complement.
GGTGGCGGGGTGGTGGCCTTATTGAACGCGGCGGCGCGAAAATTTGGCGTCGTATCCAGCCGCTTACCGTGAAACTATTGCCGGCTGATCGTTTGCCCAAAGCGCTGGCGCTGGGTGTACTGTGGGGCTTTTTGCCCTGTGGGCTGATATACAGCAGCCTGGCGTGGGCCAGTACCAGTGGCAGCGCGTCGCAGTCGGCGGCACTGATGTTTTTCTTTGGCCTGGGCACGCTTCCGGCGATGTTGGCAGTCAGTGCCGCGCAGCGCAGTGCACTGGCATGGCTGCGCAACAGCTTCTTTCGAAATACCGTTGCGGTATTCATGATCCTGTGGGCGGTCTTTTCCGCGTCGACCCTGTTTGGTTCGCACGGTGGTCACTCGGGGGCGACTGATGGTGCTGGCCAGTCAATGGAGCACCATCACCACTGACAATTACTGATCCGCTATGCTGACTGTTCCGTCAGCGCTTGTGCGGTTCGGGATTGGTTGGGGCGGCCCAAGGTCGCCGAGATAGCGTTACCCGCATCGATAAGCGCAGACAGGTCAATGCCGTGGTGAATGCCGAGGCCGCTGAGCAGGTACACAACATCCTCACTTGCCACATTGCCCGACGCCCCTTTTGCGTAGGGGCAGCCCCCTAAGCCGGCAACCGAACTATCGATGGTCGCAATGCCGCGCAGCATTGCCGCGTAGATGTTGACCAGCGCCTGACCATAGGTGTCGTGACAATGCACGGCGAGCTGCTCGGGTGATATTTCGGCAAGCAAACAGTCGAGTAAACGGTTCATCGACGCGGGGGTGCCCACACCAATGGTGTCGCCCAACGATATTTCGTAGCAGCCCATCGCCAGCATTTCCCGGCTCACCTCGAGGACCTTCTGTGGTGAAACGCTGCCGTCATAAGGACAGCCGAGCACGCAGGATACATAGCCGCGCACGCGTATTTTGGCGTCGTTGGCTCTTTGCATTACCGCTTCGAAGCGCTTGAGGCTGTCGGCAATACTGCAATTGATATTCTTTTGCGAGAAGCCCTCCGATGCAGCGGCAAATACCGCCACTTCTTTTGCCCCAGCGGCGAGCGCGCGGTCGAGTCCCTGCAGGTTGGGCGTTAATGCGCTGTAACAGACCTCGTCGTCGGGAAGGGCGGCAAACACTGCTTCGCTGTTGGCCATTTGCGGCACCCACTTGGGGTTCACGAAGCTACCGGCTTCAATATGCTTGACGCCAGCGTTTGCAAGCCGCTGAATCAAAGCCACTTTGTCGGCAACGCTGATGGCGTGTTTTTCATTCTGTAAGCCGTCGCGGGGGCCGACTTCTACCAGCTTTACGCTATTGGGGAGCATGGCTAGGCCTCCTCGAAACTGAGTAAGCTGGCGCCACCCTCAACCAGGTCACCTTCGCCGAAGTGGAAGCTGGCAACGTGGCCGGCTGATGGCGCGGTCACGCTGTGTTCCATTTTCATGGCTTCCATAATCATCAGTACATCGCCCTGTTGGACTGACTGCATGGGCTCTACCAACAGACTGACGATGCGCCCATTCATCGGCGCTAGCAGCCCGCCATGTTGCTCGTCGCTGGCACTTTGATAGCGATGGGGCTCACAGCGCAATGCCTGGCCACGTTCGGTGAACAACAGACAATCGTCTTTGGTGCTGCGGCGCAGCTGTTTTCTACAGCCATTGATTTCCACCGTCACACTGCTGCCATCGAGGTTACCGTTCACGTGGAAGCTCTGGCCATCGATGGTTAAGGCCCAGCCATCACTGAGGTGGCTGACGCCAACATTGACTCGCTGCCCGTCGATCGTTAACGCGAGTTCACGTGAGCGGGATAGGTTCAAGCGCCAACTGTCCTGTTTCCAGGGTGAGTCGCTACTGCACTGAGTGCTTTCGCAAAGCAGGTAGTGGAGAGCGGCTAGGGCGTGTAGCTGGGGCTGTTGCTCCGCTTGACGCTGTTGCTCGTCGCGACGCATATCGTCGTAGTGTTTGTCGATGAAGCCGGTGTCAAAGTCAGCGGCTTCAAAGGCAGTGTGGCTGGCCAGTTGATACAGGAAGTCTCTGTTCGTGGTCAGGCCATCAATATGACATTCACACAGTGCCTGTTGTAAGCGTTTGAGCGCACGCTCGCGGTCTTCATCCCACACGACCAATTTGGCGATCATGGGGTCGTAGTACATGCTGATGGTATCGCCAGCAATGACCCCTGAGTCGACGCGAGTATGGGCGTTTTCAGTGGGAAAGTGCAGGGTGTTCAAGCGTCCCGTCTGCGGCAAGAACTGTTGCTCGGGGTCTTCGGCGTAGAGCCTGGCTTCAAAGGCGTGTCCACGAATTTGCAGGTCCTGTTGTTGGCAGGGCAGTGTCTCACCGCTTGCGACCAGAAGCTGCCACTCCACCAAGTCTTGGCCGCTGATCATTTCTGTGACGGGGTGTTCTACCTGCAGGCGGGTATTCATTTCCATAAAATAGAAACTGTTGTCGCTGTTAAGCAGAAACTCCACCGTACCCGCGCCGCGGTAGCCAATCGCTTTTGCGGCCTGCACGGCGGCGTCGCCCATCGCCTCACGCAGTGACGCGCTCATGCCTGGGGCCGGCGCCTCTTCAATGACTTTCTGGTGGCGGCGTTGCAGCGAGCAGTCGCGTTCAAACACATGAACGGCATTGCCGTGGCCGTCACAAAATACCTGAATTTCCACGTGGCGAGGGCCGGTGAGGTATTTTTCCACCAGCATTTTGTCATCGCCAAATGCATTGATGGCCTCGCGGCGGGTGGCCGCCAAAGCGCTGTCAAAGTCCTCGGCTTGCCAGATAATGCGCATGCCTTTACCGCCGCCACCGGCGCTGGCCTTGAGTAACACCGGGTAGCCAATATCGGCCGCCGCCTGTTTTAGCAGTGCGTTGTCCTGGTCGTCCCCGTGGTAGCCTGGCAGCAGCGGCACGGCGGCCTCGCTCATAATCGCCTTCGCTGCCGACTTGGAACCCATGGCCTCAATCGCGCTTACAGGCGGCCCAATAAAGACGATGCCAGCGGCATCACATGCTCGACAGAAGTCAGCGTTTTCCGACAGAAAACCGTAGCCGGGGTGGACGGCTTCGGCGCCGCTGCGCTGTGCGACGTCGAGAATTTTGTCAGCGCAGAGGTAAGACTCAGCCGCGGCTGAAGGGCCGATATAGTAGGCCTCATCGGCCTGGGCAACGTGCTGGGCGTTGCGGTCGGCATCGCTGTATACAGCAACGGTTGCCACGCCCAGGCGTTTGGCTGTGGCGATGACCCGACAAGCGATTTCGCCGCGGTTGGCGATCAGGATTTTATTGAACATTTTACTCTCCGCTATGCCAAGCAGCTTGGCGTTTTTCCAGGAAGGCGGTCAGGCCTTCTTGCCCCTCTGGGGAGACGCGAATATCGGCGATGCGCTGACAGCTATCTTCGATCAGCGCGCTATTGGTTTCGCAATTTTGATAGTCCAACACTAGCTGTTTTGCCGCCCGCATGGCGCAGGGACCATTGGCGAGCAGCTGTGCAACCAGTTGCTCCAGGCGGTCGTCGAGCTGGTCGTCATCGACACACTCACTCAGTAGCCCGAGTTCGGTGGCGGTGTTGGCGTCGAATCGCTCGGCGCTAAGAAAGTAGCGTCGCGCGGCGCGCCCGCCGATAGCGTTGATCACGTAGGGGCTGATGGTCGCGGGGATCAGGCCAATCTTTACTTCGCTCAGGCAGAAGCTTGCTCGCGTATTTCCAATCGCCATATCGCAGCAGCTGACCAGGCCGACACCGCCGCCAAAGGCCGCGCCGTTTACCCGGGCGATGGTCGGATGGGGGAAGCCGTTCAGCGCATCTAGCAGGGCCGCTAATGCGCGGGCGTCGCGCAGATTTTCCTCTACGCTGTAGTTGGCCATGCGCCGCATCCAGTTGGCGTCGGCACCGGCAGAAAAACTCTTACCGTTGGCGGCTAATATCAGCAAACGCACCGCGGGGTTGGTCGCCAGCGTCGTCAGGGCGGCATGTATCTCTGCGATAAGGCTATCGTCAAAGGCGTTGTGAAGTGCTGGCCGATTAAGCGTAAGAGTCGCGACGCCGCGTTGGTCGACGTCGCAGATAAGGGTCGCATCTGTCATGGGCTGCACTCCTACATCCGGAAGACGCCGAAGCGGCTGTCGTCGATGGTTTTATTTAAGCTGGCAGACAAACTCATGCCCAGCACACGGCGGGTATCTGCAGGGTCGATAACGCCGTCATCCCACAATCGTGCCGAGGCATAGAAGGGATGGCTCTGCTCAGCAAATTTATCCAGGATCGGCTGTTTGAAGGCCTGCTCCTGTTCATCGCTCCAGCTCTCGCCCTGGCGTTGGTATTGCGCGCGCTTAATGTCGGCCAGTACACCGGCCGCTTGTTCGCCGCCCATCACGCCGATTCTCGCGTTGGGCCACATATACATAAAGCGCGGCTCATACGCGCGGCCACACATACCGTAATTGCCCGCCCCGTAGGAGCCGCCGATAACGACGGTGAATTTTGGAACCTGGGCGCAGGCGACTGCCATCACCATTTTGGCGCCGTGACGAGCAATGCCGCCGGCTTCGTACTGCTTTCCTACCATAAAGCCGGTGATGTTCTGCAGGAATATCAGCGGGATCTTGCGCTGTGCACACAGCTCGATAAAGTGGGCGCCCTTTTGTGCAGATTCACTGAACAGAATGCCATTGTTCGCTACGATGCCCACCGGGTAGCCGTATAGCCGCGCGAAGCCACAGACCAAACTGCTGCCAAACAGCGCCTTAAATTCGTCGAAGTCGGAGCCGTCAACAATACGCGCGATCACTTCGCGCACATCGAAGGGCTTGCGGCTATCGTTGGGAATAACGCCGTAGAGTTCATCGGCGGCGTAGAGCGGTGCTTTGGTTTCGCATTGCTCCAGCTGTTGCGGCTTTTGGCGATTGAGCTTAGAGACGGCCTGTCGGGCCAGCTGCAGGGCATGCTCATCGTTTTCCGCGTAGTGATCAGCAACGCCCGACTCACGGCAATGCACGTCGGCGCCGCCAAGCTCTTCGGCCGTGACCACTTCCCCCGTTGCTGCCTTTACCAGCGGGGGGCCAGCCAGAAAGATGGTGCCCTGCTGCTTAACAATAATGGTCTCGTCAGCCATGGCAGGCACATAGGCACCACCGGCAGTACAGGAGCCCATCACCACGGCGATTTGAGGAATATTCTTCGCCGACATATTCGCCTGGTTATAGAAAATACGGCCGAAGTGTTCGCGGTCTGGAAAAACCTCATCCTGGCGGGGCAGGTTGGCGCCGCCGGAGTCCACCAGATAGATGCAGGGTAAGTGGTTTTGTTCGGCGATCGTCTGCGCGCGCAGGTGCTTTTTGACAGACAGGGGGTAATAGGAGCCGCCTTTAACCGTGGCATCATTGGCGACAATCATACATTCGATGCCGCAGACCTGCCCGATACCGGCGATGACGCCCGCCGCAGGCACGGACTCGCCGTAGACTCCTTCAGCCGCCAGCTGAGCGATTTCCAAAAAGGCGGCGCCGGGGTCCAGCAGGGCGTCAATACGCTCGCGGGCCAGCATTTTTCCGCGTTGGTGATGGCGCTCACGCGCTTTTTCACCACCGCCCTGGGCGATTTCTTCCGACTTGTTGCGCAGTGCCTCGACCTCTTTGGCCAGGGCCTGGTAGTTTTCCTGAAACTCAGCGCTGTGTTTGTCGACACGGGTGTTAAGCACGGTCATAGCAGGTCTCCAATCACTTAGCGGGTTTCGTTAAACAGTTCTCGACCGATCAGCATACGGCGAACCTCAGAGGTGCCAGCGCCAATCTCGTAAAGCTTGGCATCGCGAAGTAGGCGGCCTGTCGGGTAGTCGTTGATGTAGCCGTTGCCGCCGAGAGTTTGAATGGCTTGCAGAGCCATTTGTGTGGCCTTTTCAGCGGTGTACAGAATGACGGCGGCGGCGTCTTTGCGGGTTTCTTCTCCGCGATCACAGCTTTTGGCGACGGTGTACAAATAGGCCCGGCTGGCATTGAGATCGCAGTACATGTCGGCGACCTTGCCCTGCATTAACTGAAACTCGCCAATGCTCTGGCCGAATTGGGTGCGCTCGTGTAAGTAGGGCACCACGACGTCCATGCAAGCCAGCATAATCCCCGTTGGCCCGCCAGACAGCACCGTGCGCTCGAAGTCCAGGCCGCTCATCAAAATGCGCGCGCCGTCGCCCTCATTGCCCATGAGGTTTTCTGCAGGGACCTCACAGTCCTGGAATACCAGCTCGCAGGTATTTGAGCCGCGCATACCCAGCTTGTCGAGTTTGGGGGAGCGGGAGAAGCCCGGGAAATCGCGTTCGACAATAAAGGCACTGATTCCCTTGGAGCCGCCCTGTGGGTCAGTTTTGGCATAGATCACATAGGTGTGAGCGTCGGGGCCGTTGGTGATCCACATTTTGTTGCCATTGAGGATATAGCGGTCACCTTTTTTCTCTGCCCGGAGTTTCATGCTCACCACATCTGAGCCGGCGTTGGGTTCTGACATCGCCAGCGCGCCGATATGCTCGCCGCTGCATAGCTTGGGCAGATACTTCTCGCGCTGTGCCGCGTTGCCGTTTTTAAAGATCTGGTTTACGCACAAATTGGAATGCGCGCCGTAGGACAAGCCCACAGAGGCCGAGGCGCGGCTGATCTCTTCCATCGCCACAACGTGCGCCAAGTAGCCCATATCGCTGCCGCCGTATTCTTCGCTGACGGTGATACCCAGCAGGCCGAGGTCGCCGAATTTACGCCACAGGTCCAAGGGGAACTGGTTGTCCTTGTCTATGCTCTCTGCCCGCGGGGCAATTTCGGCCTGTGCAAAGCGATAAACGGTTTCTCGGAGCATATCGATGTCTTCGCCGAGGTCGAAGTTAAGGCTGGGGTAGGCGGTGCTCATATCAGGGCTCCTTAGCAGTGATGCTCTGGTCAGGCGAGGCGTTGTCTAAAGCGTCAAGGCATCGCGTCTCTGCGGCATCGAGTTCTTGTAATAGGGTTTGAATATCGTTGAGTTGTTGCTCTAGCTGCTGGCGCTTTTCGCGAATTTTGTCGATCAGTCTTTGCAACTGCGGGCTGTTGTCGCGCTGGGGGGCGTACATTTCAATAATGTCGCGGCTCTCCTCCAGTGACAGGCCTAGCCGTTTACCGCGCAGAATCAGTTTCAGCTTGGTGCGGTCAGCGCTGCTATACACTCGCGTTTGGCCCCTGCGTATGGGGCGCAGGAGCCCCTTCTCTTCGTAGAAGCGAATACTGCGGGTGGTAATGTCAAACTCCGAGGCGAGGTCGGAGATGCTGTACTGTTGCGTCATTTTGAATGGGTTCAGGCGGTTGTGTTGGATGTTATAGATTACGTTTACGTTAACGTCAACTTTTTGTGTCACTTTTTCGCTGCGCTGTAACGCACTGAGCAAAGGGGGGAGGGAGCCGTCGCTTGAACGCAAACGGCGCCAAGAGAGTAGCGTTAATTCAGCTGGATTTGGCCAAAGTGGCTAACGCACTGATGTGTTGCGTGACCGACAAGGTCACCGCTGCGCTGAACCCAGACCGTGCGCATACCCGCTTGGGCGGCGGCGTCGAGCTCTTCAACAATGTCGGACAAAAAGAGCGTTTGCGCGGCTGGTATGTCCAGTGCGCGGCTGATTTCCCGGTAGGAGGCGGCGTCGCGTTTGGGGCCGGTTGTCGTGTCGAAGTAGTCACTGAATAGCTTGCGAAGGTCACCTGCCTCGCTGTGCCCGAAAAAAAGTTTCTGAGCAAGGATCGAGCCCGAGCTGTAAACACAGAGGGCGATGCCCTGTTTATGCCACTGCGTCAGGGCGGCGACAGCGTCGCTGTAGACATGGGCGCGGAAGTCGCCATTCGCATAGCCGTGCTCCCAGATTAGGCCCTGTAAGCTTTTCAGAGGTGTTATTTTTCGGTCTTCATCTATCCATTGCTCCAGAACACGGATGATGGCCGAGTGGTCATCTGCATTGAGTTTGGCAATGCGGGCGGTTTCTTTAAGTATTCCGCTGACTTTCGGCTCGCGATGGTGCGCGACGACAAAGTCACCCAGATGTTTGCGGGCGTAAGGGAACAGCACTTGGGTAACGAAGTCGATGGCGCTGGTTGTGCCTTCGATGTCGGTGACAATAGCCTTGATCATAGTGTGTCCAGGCGAGAGTAACGCTGGGCAATATCGCTACCGGTGTAGTGCGCCACCCAGCCGTCGGGATTGTTAAAAAATCGAATCGCGAGCAATGCCGGAGTGGGTCCCAGGTCAAACCAGTGTGGGGTGTTTGCCGGGACGCTAATCAGGTCGCCACGCTCGCAAAGCACTTCGTAGACCATGGCACCAATATGCAGTGCAAACAGGCCGCAACCGTCGGCAAAGAAGCGCACCTCGTCTTCGCTGTGGCAGTGCTCGGATAAAAATTTCTCGCGCAGGGCAGCCTTGTCGGGGTGGCTGTTATCAAGACTGATAACGTCGACGCTCTGGTAGCCCTGTTGCGCAACCAGGGCGTCTACCTCGGCTTGATACGTTTTTAACACCGTCTCGGCATCATCACCGGCTTTGACCTCGCTGCGTGTGCGCCACTGTTCAAAGCGCACGCCGAGCGCGGCGAGCTGGTGTTGAATCTCGGCAGCGTCAGTGCTTTGGGTAACGATGTTGTCGCTGTTATCGTCGCGGTACACGCGCAATGCTGTCATGGTGTTGATCCTCGGTTAGCGGCGCAAGCGATGCATTTCCAGCTCGCAGTCCAGCATAAATTCAAGGGCTTCCAGGTGGCGTAAACAGTCGTTCAGGGTTTGCCCCCAGCAGTACAGACCGTGACCTTCTATCAGATAGCCTGGGCACGCTGGGTATTCCTGAAGGTACTGATCTACTTCTATGGCCAACTCGGCGATGTCTTGCGTATTTGCAAAGATCGGAATATCAACCGACGTCGCGTGACTGTCAATGTTGGGAAAAGCCTTTAGCAACTCGTAGTCACGCAGCGTGATTTTGCCGTCGCTGGCGTGGAGCCGGGACAGAATGGTCGCCGTTGCGCTGTGGCAGTGCAGGACCGCGCCGAGGTCTGCGAAGCGGCGGTACAGGGCGGTGTGGAGCAGGGTTTCCGCCGAGGGCTTGCCGTCGCTAAGCGCGGCGCCGTCGAAGTCGACGGCAATAAAGTCGGTGGGGCCGAGCTGGCCTTTGTGTTTACCTGAGGCGGTTACCAGCGCGCTATCACTGTCCAGGCGGAGCGAAAAGTTGCCGCTAGTGGCTGGCACCCAGCCGCGCTGATACAGCTCGGCGCCCGCGGCAGCCAGCGCGATCGCTTTGTCGAAAAAGGTCTTGGTCTTTTTCATGAGGCGCTCCCGGTTGCTGCTTTGTCGAGATGAGCGGCGATGGTGTCTCGCCCTGGCTGATGTATGACACCGTGTTCGGTCACGATGGCATCAATGAGTGACGCGGGCGTGACATCGAAGGCCGGGTTGTGTGCCGGGCAACCTTGCGGCGCAATGGCAGTGCCTTGGCTGTGAGTGATCTCCGAGGCGCTGCGCTGCTCGATGGGGATTTCAGCGCCATCCATCGTGCGGTCAAAGGTGCTCGTTGGCGCGGCCACCATCATCTTTACGCCGTGGTGACGCGCGATAATGGCGAGGTTGTAGGTGCCGATTTTGTTGGCGACATCGCCATTGGCGGCGACGCGGTCGGCCCCGACAATGACCCAGCTGGGTGTCAATTCGCGCATTAATTGAGCGGCTGCACCCTCGGTTGCCAGCGTTACCGGGATAGCGTCTTGCATGAGTTCCCAGCTGGTTAATCTGGCACCCTGCATCCACGGCCGGGTTTCTCCGGCAATCACGCCGCGGAGAGTGCCTTCACGCCATGCAGAGCGAATGACGCCGAGCGCTGTACCGTAGCCGCCGGTCGCCAACGCGCCGGCATTACAGTGGGTATACACCAGGCTATCGGGCTCGATTAATGTCGCGCCGTGGTCGCCGATGCGCCGGTTAATATCGATGTCTTCCTGGTGGATTTGCTGGGCCAATGCCAGCATCGCCGATCCAAGGTCCGGGCCGTTGCCGTACTGTTCCACGACGAGATCGCAACGTTGCAGCGCCCAAAACAGGTTCACGGCAGTGGGGCGACTGTCTGCTAGGGCCTGGCGAGGTGCCGCTAAGGCGTTTGTCCAAGCGGCAACACTGGGCTGCTCACCACATTGTCTACACGCCAATGCCATGCCGTAGGCGGCGGTAATGCCGATGGCCGGTGCGCCGCGCACGACCATGTCGCGAATGGCGTGGGCAACGTCTTCAGCACGGTCATAGCTCAAGTAGGCGCAGGTATTGGGCAGTGCGCGTTGATCGAGTAGTTCTAGCTGGTTGTTGTTCCAGCGGATAGCATCTGGCGTAGACACGGCAAGCCTCCGTTTTTGGGGGCGCCATTATAAGGCAGGGCGTTCTCCGCTGATAGCGGGTAAAATGCTCGCCTTTACGAAACGGCTTGGGGGAATTATGGAAGGCTACACAGTGTGGCTTGTGGCAGGCGCGGTGATCATTTTGGTATTGGCCAGTTACGCGGCGATACTGCTTATGCGGTTGCGCGCGCTATCCAAGGCCCAGCGCGCTGCAGTGCAGGCCGCAGACGACGCAGTGGTAGAATTTCAGCCAGCGAGTAACGAGCACGCCTTGGGGGCGCGCGAGAGTATTCGCGTGTTGGCAAAGTGTTTCCTCGACGGGCAGGTGGGGGGCAGTGAGCTGTGCTTGCGGGTCGCTGTGCTGGTTGATCAGCCGGCTATCGATGCTGGGGTTCGGCAGCAAGCCGAGGTGTTTGTTGAAATGGCGGCAGAACTGGCAGATATCCCCACTCACGATGCCTGGAAATCACTGGGTCGCACCGAGCGTGAGAACTATCGCAAGCATATGGCTGCGCTCGAGGAGAAACACGCCGCTGCCATGCGAGAGGCGGCGGAAATATTAGCCAGGTAATGGGTTTATTGCTGCTCGGGCAGCAGTAAATTGAAGCCGTCGACCATATCGTGCTGCAGCTGCAATTGTGCCTCTAACTGTTTTGGCTCCATCGGGTCTATGCCAAAGATGGATTGATGTAATGGGGCCAGTGTCACGTAGCCCAAAATCATACAGTGGAAGGCCATCGCAGTGGGGGCGTGTATCCACTCGATATTGGGGTTGTTCGCGCCGTCGCTGATAAAGGCGAATATTTTCCGGTACCAGCGCTCGCTGAGCAGAGTCAGCGTTTCATCTTGCGCCAGTGTGGCGTGTTGCACCAGGCGAGCAATATTGGGGCGAGCGCTCAGGTCACTCATGATGGTGTGAATTTGCTCGCGGATCTCCAGGAAGTTGGCAGCCGTGTGGAGTTTGCTGGTTTTTTCCACCAGGGGGGCCATCAGGCGTTCGCAAACTTCCTCGTAAATGGCGAGTTTGTTGCTGAAGTGTTTGTAGATCCCGGGGCTGCTGATACCAACCTGCACGGCGATTTCACTGATAGAAGTCGCGGCGAAGCCCTGCTGTGCAAACAGTTCCTCTGCCACTTGTAAAATGCGCTCACGGGTATTGCGCCGCGTTGTCATGGTGCTGGTCCTATACTGCGCCTATCGTCGACAGGTTTTCCTGAAGCAAAAGCCAGGCCACGCCAGCGGCGCCGCCCACACTCACTATTAACCATGCTAGCGCCTGCCAGCGGTAGCGTCGACTCAGGGATTCGGGTTCTGAGGTGGCGATGATAAACGGTTGTTGTCGATTGGGCGAGTGACGGAGCGTATTCACTGCTTGGCTCGGCGAGCTTTTACGCGCTTCTCGCTCTGCCATGCGAAGGGCCTCCCTGCGCGCCAGCTCCCACTCAGCCGGGTCTATCTCGCCATTGTTATCGCGGTCAAAGCGCTGCACGAGTTTGTCGTAGTCCTGTTTCCAGTCCTTGAGAATCTCCGCCATTCGCGATTGATTGCGCTGAGCGTCGCTCGGCGGGTGGCGGGTTTCAAAAAGGCCCAGCGCGTAGAGTAGGTCGCCCTCGCAGAGAAGCTCTTCGGTATAGCGGTAACGCCGGCCAAACAGCGAGTGCTTGTGCCCCGAAATCGGGTAGCGGCTACTGCCATACCAGCTGCGTTTGCGGTGGCTGGATATATCTGCTTTGTCGGGGAAGATGTAGCAGCGACCACTGCCGTCGTTGAGCAAAAAAGGCTGCTCGCTGCTGAAGCCTTCTATTTTACGCCAGCGGCTGTTTTTGCCACTGCGCTCATAGCGTTCTATGCGATAGCGAAACCAAATGCAGGGGCTGGCCGATAGCTTACTAAGCAACGGCGTGGTTTGCTCCGGGCGCTCGCCGCTGCCGATTAGCTCCACATAGCCCTGCGAGGCTGAGCGGATCTTGGATGTTGGGGTGTCCTCAATGAGGCGCGCGCGTCCCAGCCGAGAAAAGCTGGCAACGGCGGCAACAGTGCTTATTACGCCCAATAAGGCAATATGGAAAAGCCCTTCCATATTGCGCTAGCTGTTGAACAAGGTGCTGATATTCACATCCTTCAATTCTGCTTTTTCGAACTGTAACAAGTCGAAGGCCTTGAAGTTAAATGCTCGGGCAATCAGTACGTCCGGGAACTGTTCTATACGCACGTTGTTATTGTTGACGGCTTCGTTGTAGACCTCGCGGCGGTCCGCAATGGCATTCTCGAGCGCAGAAATGCGGGTGTGGAGATTTTGAAATACCCCATCTGCTTTGAGCTCTGGGTAATTTTCCGCGAGAGCGAAGAGCTGCCCGAGGCTGCTGCGCAAGCCATTTTCCGCTTGCCCGAGGCTTTTTATGTCGTGTTGAGCTTGTGCGTCAGCAACTTGTTGGCGAGCCAGGATAACCTTTTGCAGGGTGTCCTGTTCGAACTGCATATACTGTTTACAGGTCTCGACGAGCTTCGGGAGTTCGTCGTGGCGCTGTTTGAGCAGCACATCGATGTTGGCGAGGTGCTTGGCAACGTTGTGCTTGAGATTCACCAAGCCGTTATACATAAGAACCAAATAGAGTACGGTAAATACCAGTACTGCTAGAAATACCATCGTGCCTACGGCCATGGCGATGTGCTCTCCGTGTTGTATTGTTATTGCAGGACTCAGTTCACCGGCCAATCTGGAGCGGGCAGGCCCATATTTTCCAAAAATACCGGGTTGTAGAGCTTACTTTTGTAACGGTCGCCATAGTCGCAAAGAATCGTGACAATCGTATGGCCGGGACCCAACTTGCGGGCCAGTGCAACGGCGCCCGCGATATTAATTGCCGATGAGCCGCCAAGACACAGGCCTTCATTGCGGAGCAAATCAAAGATGTAGGGCAGCGCTTCCGCGTCCGCGATCTGGTGGGCACTGTCGACTTCCGCCAAGCGTAAATTGTCGGTGATTAAACTAATACCAATGCCTTCAGCGATGGAACGGCCTTCGCCCTGCAGCTCGCCGTGGGTGTAGTAGTTGTAGAGTGCAGAGCCTTGTGGGTCGGCAAGACCGATGTGTATGTCCTTGTTGTGGGCTTTGAGTGCGCGACTGACGCCGGCCAGTGTTCCGCCAGTACCCACGGCGCAGATAAAGCCGTCAACTTGCCCGTCGGTCTGACGCCAAATTTCCTCGCCGGTGGTTTCCTGGTGAATTTTTGCATTGGCCGTATTATCGAACTGGCGCGCCCAAATGGCCCCGTTGGCTTCGCTGTCATTGAGGCTTTCAGCGAGGCGGCGGGCAGTATGAATATAGTGATTGGGGTCGCTGTAGCTTGTGGCTTGAACGAGCCGCAAATCTGCACCATAGAGATCGAGTAATTCAATCTTTTCGCGGCTTTGACTTTGCGGCATTACAACAACACTTTTGTAACCCAGAGCATTGGCGATCAGTGTCAAACCAATACCCGTATTGCCAGCTGTGCCCTCTACAATTGTGCCGCCGGGGCGCAGCGAGCCGTCGCGTTCTGCTTCGCGAATAATGCCGAGTGCTGTGCGGTCTTTGACGGAGCCTCCGGGGTTAAGAAACTCCGCCTTGCCAAGAATAGTGCAGCCGGTGAGTTCTGATACTCCCTTCAGCTGTATTAAAGGGGTGTTGCCGATGAGCTCCGGCATGCTCTTATAGGTCATTACTACTTCTCCACAGCGAATACGTCCATGTTAACGAGCGGTGGACGCGGTCACAAGCGCCTGTATTTAGACTATTGTTGATAAATGCCGATAGCATCTGTGTAGAATCTGCCAGCGCGGTGCTAGGGTACACCTTTGCAAAAATGGAGATTAGGGTGAAGGCAGTAATTCGTGGCTTGATCTGTTTATTCTTTCTAGCGGGCGGGGTTGCACATTTTCTGTTTGCCCAGGAGTTTGCTGCTATCGTGCCGCCGTTTCTGCCATACCCAGTTTGGATTGTTTGGTTAACCGGTGTGTTCGAACTGCTGATTGCGCCACTGATATTTTTACCTAGCTGGCGCCAGCGAGTTGGCCAGATTATGGCGCTGTATTGCATCGCTGTTCTGCCCGCCAATATCTACCAGGCTATGGCGGGCGTTGCAGGCCCCGGCGGCGAGCTGCCTGACACGGTTCTATGGTTGCGCATACCGCTGCAATTTGTGCTGATAGCCGCCATTTTATGGGCAACATCAGGGATGATCCGTAATCAGTCCTCCAACGTAAACGAGGCCTCAAGAGGTTAATACATGGCAAAAGAAGCCACACAACAAGAGCGCACAGGGGCATTCTGGGCGGATTGCATGGAGCGCGTTGCCGGTGAGAGGGATAAAAAGAGCTTTATGCTGCTTTTTGATCACTTTTCACCGAGGGTGAACGCCTATTTGCTGGGCCAAGGCGTGGAAGCCTCACTAGCGGAAGATTTGACGCAGGATGCACTGCTCGCTTTGTGGAATAAAGCGCATTTGTATAAGCGCGAAAAAGCCGCGGTAAGCACGTGGCTTTTTCGCGTGGCGCGAAATCTGTGGATAGATCGTTTGCGTAAACAACGTGGGATAGCGTATGAATCTGACGAGAATTTGACAGAGACCTACGAACCCGAGCCGAGCATTAATGCAGACGGCGACCGACTTTTGAGAGTCATTGAGCAGTTGCCAAACAACCAGGCTCAAGTGGTGTACAAGTCGTATTACGAGGGCAAAAGCCACAGTGAGATAGCGCTAGAGACCGGGATGCCTCTAGGCAGTGTGAAATCTAGTTTACGGCTGGCGATACGAGCGTTTCGCCAGCACTTTGGAGATAATGAATGATGGGGCACATCGAACATCATCCAAACGATGAAACAATTTTGAGCTACGCGGCCGGCTCGTTACCAGCCGCCATGGCGCTGGTTGTGGGTTGCCATTTGCAATACTGCAGCGCATGCCGGGAACGAGTAGCGCAGGCTGACGCCGTTGGCGGTAGCTTGATGTCGCAGTTGCAGGAGAAGCCGCTCTCAGACGGGCGACGCGAATCCATGATGGCGTTGCTGGATGCGAACCCGGGCGGCGAAGCAAGCCCAGCCGCGGCTCCTGAAAGTTCACCTGCGGCGGCGTCGCGAAGCGAGTTACCTCGCTTGCTGCGCAATCTGGTGGACCAAGACGACTTCGATTCTCTGCCGTGGAAAAGTATCGTGCCCGGTATGAAACAAGTGGATCTGAAGTGCGGGGAAGGGGATGCCAAGTTATTGAGAATTGCGGCTGGCAAGCAAATGCCCGTTCACACCCACCGCGGCCACGAACTGACACTGATACTGCGCGGTGGTTATAGCGACAGTCTCGGTAAGTTCAACGCCGGAGACTTTGCTGATTTGGACGGTTCGGTTGAGCACCAGCCGATCGCCGATGCAGACCAGGACTGCATCTGTTTGGCAGGGATGGATGCGCCACTGGAGTTCCGCGGGTGGATCGCTAAATTGGTGCAACCCTTTATTAAGATCTAAAAGGGACTGCATAGTAAAAAAGGCAGCCCATGGGCTGCCTTTTTTATTGCTTAGTATCACACTCGGTGTGGGTATTTAGAACTCGTAGATTACGTCGATACCATAGGTCCGAGGCTCTCCCCAGATAACGGCCCGGTCACTGTGTGGCAGATTGTCGATAGCCGTGATTTCGTATTCCTCATCGCCGAGGTTTTTACCCCATAGGCCGATATTTAATGTACCAAATCGACTTACCGGCACTTGGCTGAGACTTAAACGACCATTCCACAGGCCGTAGCTACCAATGAAGGTGTTGACGGCATTGGCTTCACGCACACCGCCGTTGCGGTCGTCCATGAAGTTATAGCTCACGTTGGCCGACAGCACGCCCCAATCCCACGATCCGATCGTCCAGTCCGCAGACGCGGTGTAACTGTGCTCGGGTGCGGAATAGAACACGAAGGTATCGGTAACATCATTACCGGCCTTGTCCACGGCCTTGGTCACTTCTGCATCGAGATAAGCGTAGTTCAGCATCAGCATCAAGTTGTCTGTCGCCAGGAAGGTGATGTCTGCTTCGAGGCCGCGCATTTCCGCTTCACCCGCATTCGCTACTTTGGTGTCGGCAATGGTGCCGGCGAGAATAAAGTTGAGCTGAATGTCGGTGTACTCGCTGTAAAACAGGTTGGCATTTATGCGCAGACGGCGATCCAGAAGCTCGCTCTTGATCCCCGCTTCAATAGAGTCCACGTGTTCCTCGTCGAAGCCGTCAGCAAAGCCGTAGCCGTAGACGACGCCATCTGGCGCGGGCTGATCTGTGTCATCACCGCGTCCTTCTGGTGTGGTTGGCCCTGAGGGTGTGCCTGTGGAGCCGCGCTGTGGGTCGCGCGTATTGAAGCCGCCTGATTTATAGGCCTGGATAAATTTACCGTAGAGGTTGATGTCCTCGGTCAGGTCAAATTCGGCAATAAAGCTGAAGGAGCTATCGGTGAAATCCTTCGATGCGTAGATATTATCGAAGGCGCGATCGCCCGGTAATAAGAAGCCACCTGCACCCAGCACCGGTTGCAAGGGGCCGAGGTTCTGCATGTCGATCGCCTGGTTCAAGGTGCGGATTTCCAAGTAGGTCTTGTCCGTCTGATTCTTCAGTGCTTCGCGGGAGTCTTTGGAATAGCGAGCGCCGAAGGTCAGGTGTAGGCGTTCATCGAGAATGCCAGGTGTCCAGGTAAACTGACCGAATACCGCTTTGGCGGTGTTCTCGATGTCGTAGCGCTGCGACAACATATTAACGATCTTAACGTCGCCAGCCGTGAGTAGCGTGCTTCCCAGAATTTGTCCCAAAACGGGGATAGGAATAACGTTATCACTGATTTCTGAGCTGAACTGGTGGTGGAGCGGAGCGTTGTTTTCAGTGGCTTCTTCTTCGAAGTAGTACGCGCCCACGATGTAGTCTACAGAATCTTTAAACAAGCTCCCCGCAAACTGCAGCTCGTGAGAGGTTTGTTCTTGAGAGATTTGCGGCACGACGAGAGGCAGGCATTCCTCGCCAGTTTGTGCCTCGACTGCGGGTCCGCAGTATTCATGCGAATCGGTGCGGTAGCGGCCTGAGCCTATTCCGCCGCCTAAGTCGGCATACGACGCGTCATACAATTCGCGATAGGCCGCGATGTACTTCACCTGAACATTTTCAAAATCTTTGGTCAGGATGAGGGAGTGGCCTTCAATTTCGGTTTCTGACGTCTCCATCGGGCGGAACGTTTCCATGGAGTCGAAGCGGTCTTCACTGTGTTTGGCTTGGCTTACCGAAAACTCTCTAACGGGCTCCGCTTGCCCTTTATTTTGTTCGCCGGGGCGAATCGACTGATACATGTAGTTTATGTATTCATACTCGGATTTGTCGTAGGCGTAATCCAAGGTCATGGTGTCACTGATATCCCAGCGAAAGTCGATGCGATAGCCTTCGACTTCGCGGTCGCCAAAATCACCGCCGGGGCCGGTGTTTTCGATGAAACCGTCCATTTCCGTTGTCAGATAGGCGACCTTTGCCGCCAAGGTATCGCTGATAGGAATGTTCGCGGTGGTTTTAGAGGTGAACTGGTTGCGGTTGCCGAATGTGAGTTTTTCTTTGAATTCGAAGGCCTCAGTCGTTGGGCGCTTAGTCACTAGGTTGATGGCGCCACCAGTGGTGTTGCGGCCGTATAGTGTGCCCTGGGGGCCGCGGAGTACTTCTATACGCTGTAATTCAGCAACGTCGAGCGCGGTGCCTGTGGAGCGTGCGATATAAACGCCGTCTACATAAATCCCGATCGGTGGATCCTGCGTTACCTGAACGTCAGACAGGCCGATACCGCGGATAAAGATTCGCAGTGTTGCATTGTTGATCGGAAATGGCTCAATCGTCAGGCTGGGGACCTTGGAGCCGATATCGTTCAAGTTATTGATGCCGTCAATTTCTAGGCGCTCTTCGCCGAAGGCCGTCAGCGAAATGGGCGTATCCTGTAGGGATTCCGCTTTTTTCTGAGCGGTCACAATCACCTCTTCCAGGCCGCGAGGCGTATTTTTCTCTTGGGCGTAGCTTAACTGGGCGATTGAGCTGGCGAGCAGGCACAGCCCTGCTGCAATAGGGGTTGTGTTCTTCACGTAGTGCTCCATTGGTGCTGATTATTGTTATGTTGCAGTGTGCAGTTAAAGCATATTCGACTACTGCACGCAACAGCCCATTTGTACTAGAGGCTGTTGGCACACCGCGCTGGGGGAGCGCGCCGCTACGATGTGGGGGGAGATCGCCGCATCGTGGCGGCGATGATGTGCTCAGGGGAGGGGACGAGCGAGAACCTCGGCAACTTTCTCCATAACAGCGGGATTCCAGGCAAAGGCGAGGTGGCTGGATTCGACCTCGATATTGTCGATATTTGGCCCCTCAAGTCGGGCGATAGAGGGCGACACAATCCCGTCGCAGGGACTGTAGATCACCGTTGTCGGCACGGTGCGCGGCCCTGCATTCAACTCTACCCACTGATCCGTGTTTTGCTCGTGGTCGGGCGTTGTGCTGCGATTGAGTAACTTGAGAACATTCCAGGCGGCGGTTCCTTTCGGGTCGCCGTAGGGGGTGCCCAGGCTAATCACGCGACGGATTTTCTCTGGCTCACGCTGCGCCATGGCGTTGGCGTAAATGCCCCCCAGGCTCCAGCCGATTAGACTGATGGGCTGCCTGTCGCACAGCTCGTATAAATCATCTACGCGCTGCTGGATGCGGCTGAGCATATGCTCTTGAAACTCGTGCATGTGCTCCATTTGTGAGATGCGCCCGGCGGGAATATTGCGGCCAAGCTTCCACGGTTCGGCCTGGTAGTTCCAGCGCCGCAGCCAGTAACGCAATGCCGACATGCTGCCATCGTCACCACCGTAGCCGGGGAGGGCAATAACGGGGTGGCCGTCGCCTCTGGGTAATTTTGCTAGCTGCCGGTGGCGGGAAACTAGCAAGCTACATTCCTTGGCGGCGCGACCGAATTCTCCGAGGGTGTTCGAGAGACGCGGAGGCCGAATATCAGAGCCATGGCTCAATGTGAGACTGGGGCTAGGCATGATCATTTCCATTGTGTTGGTGATACGGCGTTATACGCGACTCGTGGCGAGTGAGATTTGTTATGGTGTTTTTAATTCGCCTATATTAAAACGAGCGCGATACCAAAGAAAGTTCACCGCCTAATCACCATAGACGACGCGGTTCCGGCCCGAGTGCTTAGCGGTATACAGAGCCCGGTCGGCCCGTTCAAACAGGCTTATGCGGCTGTCGCTGCCGTCGTGTCGGAACTCGGTAATACCAATGCTTACTGTCATTGATATATCGAGCTCGGCATCAACCTGTGCTGGGTGGTATTGCAGAGAGGCCCTGATACGCTCGGCAACGCCCCAGGCGGAATCTTTGTCGGTCGAGGGCAAGATCACCACAAATTCCTCTCCGCCATAGCGCCCGACCTGGTCGTACTCGCGCAGATTTGTATTGAGAATATTGACCATATGCTTAAGGGCAACATCGCCGGCGGCGTGGCCGTGGGTGTCGTTTACTTTCTTAAAATGGTCGATATCCAGCACCATCAGCGACAGATTTGAGGTTTTGCGGCGGGCTTCTGCGATCGCTGAGTCGAGTAGCTCATCGATCATCCGACGATTCCAGCACTGGGTTAAGGAGTCGCGGGAAGCCAGTTGATTGAGCGTTTGCTCCAGGCGAACGATGCGGCTGCCTGCGGCGAGCCGTACCTTGAGTACGCGGTGATCAAAGGGTTTGCTCAAGAAGTCGTCGGCGCCGGACTCCATCGCTTCGATAACCGCCTCGTTGCCCTCTTTGCCGGTGAGCATAAGAATGTAGAAGAACTGGCCGTCATCTCGCAGCCGTATATTTTCGCAAAGTTCAGGGCCACTCATTCCCGGCATCGACCAGTCGATGATAAGAAGGTGAGGCGGGTTGTCTTCATTCAGGATCTCGAGCGCTTGTTCACCACTTTTCGCGACAACGGGCGTAAAGCCCCAGTCTTCTACTGCGGCGCAAAGTGCGAGGCGAGTGATTGGGTCGTCGTCGACCAGTAATATATCCATCGGCTAGAGGCCCGCTATATCCTTTAACTCATTTTCCAGTAATTGTAGTTTTAGGGTGACTGTATCCCATTTTTCGCGCCACAGGGATAGTGGTTCGCCAGACTCCTTGGCCATTGCCTCCAGCCCGCTAATGTCACGATAGTATTCCTGCGTTGCGAAATTCCCCAGCGCGCTTTTCAGCCTGTGTACGGCCTGAGCGAGCTCGTCGCGTTCGCCTTTGGTGTAGGCGTCATCGACACTTTGCAACATATCTGGAAGCTCATCGATAAAGAGCTGAGAAATGCTGGTGATGAGTGCAGGCTTGTTGCGGGTAATATCACGCAGGCGTTGTTCATCCAGTATCATGTGTCTATCGTCCTCTACCGCTGGTTCTGCCAACGATGCGCAGTCATCCATAAACGCCAGTGTAGCCGCTTGTGATGAGAGTTTCGCCGTTGCAGGTCTCATTCTGGTTGGCGCCGCTCGCTGGGCCGACGGCTGTAGTTGATGTACGTTCCCACTCGCTGGCGAGCCGGGCTCTATGTGTGTCGCGCCCGCATCGGCAGGTTTGCTACTAAATCGCTCCCTTCTCTGGCTTGCCAGTGGCGCTGACTCAGCAACGAGTAAGTCGGTAGTTACGGTGAATGTCGTGCCGCGGTTCTCCGCGCTGGTGACGTCAATACGGCCGTCCATGAGGGCGACGATGTGGGAGGCGATACTCAATCCTAAGCCGTTGCCCCCGTAGCGGCGAGTGCTGCCACCGTCAGCCTGAACAAAGGGCTTGAAGACATCTTGCTGTTTTGATGGCGGGATACCGATGCCGGTATCGGTAACCGACAGGCAAAGCTGACCGCGAGAAGCGGACGTTGCCGACCAGCTAATGTTAACCTCGATGTTACCTGACCGGGTAAATTTCAACGCATTGCTAAGTAACTGCTTTAGCACTTGCGTAAGTCGTGTGGCGTCGCCGTGTAAGGCGTGTGGCACATTGTTGGAAAACGCCACTGTAAATGCGAGCCCTTTCTCCTTGGCCGCTTCAGCAGATGATTTCAGTACCGTTGAAAAGGCATCGCGGGCGACAAAGTCGTCGTTGTGAAGACAGAGTTGCCCGGTGTTTGCGCGCGACAATTCTAATATGTCGTCGATAATGACAAGCAGGTTTTGCCCAGAGTTTTCGATGATGTCGAGGTACTCTTGTGTTCGGTCGTCACTGACCGACCGTTTGAGTATGCTCGCGATACCCATTATGCCATTCAGTGGTGTGCGAACTTCATGGCTCATATTGGCCAGGAACTCGCTTTGTAGTCGGCTATTTTCCTCGGCTCGCTCTCTTGCTGACTCTGCCTCGAACGTGCGCTGCGCGACGGCTTTCTCGAGCTGGGTATTGTCGTCGATAAGTTGGTCGAGCATGCCGTTAATCGCGCGACCCAATACCGCCATTTCATTGTGACCGCTCTCATCGGCCCGCTTGCGCAGATCGCCTGTGCGAATGCGCTCTGCGGTTTGCGTAAGCTTCGCCACAGGGCGATGAATGATCGCTGCTGCACGCAGGGCAATAATTATGCTGAGCCCGGCAATCGCAATAATGAATATGTTGAGGCGCGATAGCATAGCTTTGGCAGGACCGAGTATCTCGCTGATATCGCGCTTAACAATAAATCCCCAGTTCAACTCGGGAAGGAATTGCCCCACTAAGAGCACCGCTTCGCCGCGATAATCAAAAACGTCGTAAGCCTCTTTATCGTTGCTATTAAAGGGCGCGCGAAAGGGGTTGTAGGTCAATTCGCCACTGTCGTTATATCGGCGTTTGTGTAGCGCTTTGACTCGAAGGTCCTGGTCGGGTTGGATCAGTATCGATTCGCCGGTTTCACCCATGCCGCTGTAGTCGGTAAATATATGCAGTAGTGGCTCAGCATTTGTGTACAGACGAATCCGGCCGACAAATTTTCCGCTGTGGTAGATAGGGGCTTCATCGACGAGCAGCGCCTGCCCATTGGTGTCGTGGGATAAAGAGATCTCAGAATATCGGCGGCCGTCGGTTGGTGTCTGGGCATGATATCCCGCACCAAACACGCGGCTTTGCAGTGTATTCGCGGGGCCATAGATATGCGCCTCGGTCACGTTTGGCGCTAGGGAAAGCGCCTCTTCCAGCGCTGAGCCCAAACTGTTGTTGTCGGCATCGCCCTGCCACACCGCGTAGGCCGCCTGCGTCACAGCGGGTGCCTGGGCAATCATCAGCATTTGTTGTTTGTGTTGATTAACTTGATTGAGTAGGCGTTCTCGCTGGATGTCACTTAACGCTGTTAGCTCCCGCATAGCGGCGGCCTTTAGGTGAGCGACGGACATGGAGTAGTCCACCGCACCAAAGAACAGCAGCGGCAGGAGTGCGAAGCCGCATAAGATCAGCGTTAATTGCTTGCGTAATGACATTAGCTATGTCGGTGCCAACCACTTAACGCCGCAGCGCTGAGAAGCAAGATCGCTAGCATAGCGATGCTGCTCATGATGCTAATTTCAGTCGGCGCGACAGCCGCACTTACGCACAGAAGTAAGACGTTTGCGAAGATAGCCAGTCCCGGTGGTTGCTTGCGTTCCATAGCGGCGAATCCCTTGTGGCGTTCAATGTGAATTAGAGTATCTGAGATGTTTATCAGAGAGGGGATTCGAGTTTGTACCTAGCTGATATTCGCATAACGAAGTTGGGGCTTCGCCGAGTCGTGATGCCGGCAAATCATTGCGTGTGTCCGCCCTCTGCCTGCGTGATGTCCCGCTCAGATTAGTACAATTACGAATACTTAGGCTTTCGTGAAATCTATGTACTGAATAGCGTTGGGGACTCTAAAAATCAGCAGTGCAGCGAGAAAGTCGGAGCGGGGCTATGGCGAACATTTTAGCGGTAGACGATTCACCATCTATTCGGAAGCTGGTGTCTGCCACGCTGAGTAAGGCCGGCCATAGTGTGGAATCGGCAAGCGATGGTCAAGAAGGATTGGAGCTGGCGGAAGCCAATGCCTACGACGTGGTCATTACCGACGTCCACATGCCGATAATGGATGGTATTACGCTTACCGAAAATCTTCGCAAGCTGGATACCTGTCGGTTTACCCCCATTTTAATCCTGACGACCGAGTCGGCGTCTGATATGAAGCTGCGTGGCAAACAGGCCGGTGCAACAGGCTGGATAGTGAAGCCGTTTAACCCTGAGTCGCTGATAAAGGTTATTGATCGCGTGCTCGGCTAGGAGTTGAGATATGTCCATTGATATGGATATGAAGGAAATCCACGACATCTTCTTCGAAGAAAGCGAGGAAGGTATCGATGTTATGGAGTCCGGGCTTCTGGGGCTGGAGCCTGGGAATGCTGACCCAGAGCTTATCAATACGATTTTCCGAGCGGCACATTCGATAAAAGGTGGTGCCGCAACGTTTGGCTTCACAGCAATTTCAGAATTCACTCACGGTGTTGAAACACTTTTAGACCAGCTGCGTAGTAATCAGCGGGCGGTGAGTGAAGACCTTATCGAAGTGTTACTCGGCGCCGTTGATTGCGTGCGCGGTATGCTCGCTGCGCTTAAGGACGATGCTGAGCTCGACCTGAATTCCGTGACGGAGTGCCAGGAGAAAATAAATGCCCTGCTGGGTAGTGCACCGGCTACTGCAGCGGCGGAGCCTGTTGCTGACACCGATGAGGCAATGGCGCAAAAGCCGGGCGTAAAAACCTGGGACATCGAGTTCAGACCGGATGCGAATATATTCAAAACCGGCAATGAGCCTATTCGCATTTTTAGAGAGCTGGAGTCACTGGGGAAGCTAAATGTCATCGCTGAATTGGCTGAGGATGTCGAGTTTGATTCCGTCGACCCGGAAAATTGTTACTGCGGCTGGGTTCTGGAATTGGAAGCCGACGTAGACGCAGAGGCGATTGAGGCAGCGTTTGAATGGGTGAAAGAGCAGTGTGATTTAAAAATACACTGCCGGAACCCGCAAGCTGATGCAACAGCCGATACGGGTGCTGTTGAAAGCGCCAATACCGTCACCCAACTTGAGCCGCCAAAAAGTGAATCTAACGCCGCGAAGCCGGCAGCCGCGCCCGCCGCCGCTAGCCGGGACTCGGGGTCGATTCGCGTTAATATCGATAAAATTGATGCTCTGTTGAATCTCGTTGGTGAGCTGGTTATCACCCAATCCATGCTGGCGCGGTTTGGCGAGGATGGTGGTGAGAGAGGTGCGAACTCCGGTCTGCGCGATGGGCTTATGGTGTTGGAACGTCACACTCGGGAGCTGCAAGAGAGTGCGATGCAAATACGCATGCTGCCAATAAGCAGCAGCTTTAGTCGCTTTAAGCGCTTGGTTCGGGATATCAGTAGTAAGCTGGGCAAGAAAGTAGAGCTCGTATTATCCGGAGAAGACACTGAGCTGGATAAAACCGTTCTCGAAAAGATGAGCGACCCGTTAGTACACCTGGTGCGAAATTCCTTAGATCACGGCATAGAGATGCCTGAGCAGCGCCTCGCGGCCGGTAAGCCGGAAGTGGGCACGCTTAAACTGAGCGCGTACCACGAAGGCGGCAGTATCGTTATTGAAGTTGAAGATGATGGCGCGGGCCTGAATGCCAAAAGAATTCACCAAATCGCCATAGAGCGTGGTGTGGTGAGCGAAACCGAGCAACTCAGTGAAGAGCAAATTCATCACCTAATCTTCCAGCCAGGCTTTTCGACAGCCGAGGCCGTGAGCGATTTATCTGGCCGCGGTGTGGGTATGGATGTCGTGCGAAGAAATATCGCCGACCTGGGTGGCCGGATTGATATTCACTCCGAGCAAGGAAAAGGCTCCTGTCTGAAAATTCGCCTGCCCCTCACACTGGCTATTCTCGATGGTCAGCTCGTGCGTGTGGGCGATGATGTCTACATCTTCTCACTAAGGTCCATTGTCGAAACGGTGCTTGTGCCGCCAAACCAGATAAAGCGTTTGGCTGGGGGCTCTGTTGTCTATCGGCTGCGGGAGGATTACATCCCCGTGGTGAGATTGCGTGAGCGCTTTAATTTAAATTGCTCTGCACCAAGAAAAACTTACCTCGAGAGCGATGGCGAGTTGATGGTCGTCGTGGAAAGTGATGGAAAGCGCTTGGGGCTATTTGTCGACGAGCTGTTAGATCAGCAGCAGGTCGTCATTAAAAGTCTTGAGGAAAACTACATGCCGGTCACCGGCCTAGCGGGCGCAACAATTTTGGGGGACGGCAACGTTGCCATGATTATCGACGTACCGGGCCTGGTACGCGACGCAGGCGATGCCAAAGCCAATGACTCTAACGCCGCTTAAAAAGTAGGGGAAATCGAATGACAAGTGAATATAGCAACAGCCCTGACGATCAGTTGAGCGCTGGCGATGCCAATCAGTATCTGACCTTTGTTCTGAATGGTGAAGAATACGGCGTCGAAATATTGCGTGTGCAAGGTATTCAGGGCTGGGACACCGTGACGCCAATTCCGAATTCGCCTGACTTTGTGCTTGGTGTCATGAATTTGCGGGGCGCTATCGTTCCAATTATCGACCTGCGAAAGCGTTTTAATATGGAGACCATACCCCACGGTCCGACTACGGTGATTATTGTTGTCAAAGTCGAGAGCGCTGACAAGCCGAGAACCATTGGCATGGTGGTGGACGGGGTATCGGAAGTGTATCGCTTGGATGATGCCAATATACAGGCCTTGCCTGAAGTCGGGGCGAGCGGCGTGAGTAGTGACTATGTAAAAGGCTTGTCTACCGTCGATGAAAAGATGCTCATTCTTCTAAATATCGACAAGCTTTTCTCCGGCAATGAACTCAACCACGACGCGCCGACGCCTATGGCGAAAACAGCGTGAGAAAACGCGATGGCAGATGAAGAATTTATTATTCTATTGGGTGATGAGCCTGAACAGGGCTCGGGCAGCGATATAAACAGCCCAGAACCAGAACAAGGAGCGGCCACTCCGAACACCGAAGACGACGGTTTTGTTGTCCTGCTTGGCAGCGAAGACGGTGAGCCCGGTGGTAAGTCACTTCCCAGTGAACTTGTTATTGCCAGTGCCGGTTCTCTCTATCAGGTTTTGGCAGAATTTGCTGCCGCGGCAGACGGCGATATCAGCATTGATGCGTCGGCCGTTGAGCAGGTCGATAGTGCCGGTCTGCAGTTATTGGCGCTGTTTCGCCAGAGTCAACAGAAAACCGGTCGGGAGGTTAGCTATCAAGGCTTTCCTGACGACATCGATACCGTGATACGTCGTGCAGGGTTCGCCTCGTTGTTGGCCGCATGACCCCGCAAGTGGGAACCCGCGAAAGAGGCTTTAATGGTGGTACTCAGTCGAGAGGTAAATCACGGTATGTTACCGAGGTCGGAAGAGGACCGGCGAGTACTGTCTGTATATGCTGCTCAATTACGCGCGGTCGCATCGGAGCTGGAAGAGGAAGCCTGTGACATTATTCTTCTGTTCATGGAGATTACTTCAGCATTGGATCGGATGGAGCGCGATGGCGGTAGTGAGCCCGAGGCCGTTGAGGCGGTTCGCAGCGCATTAAATACCATTACAGAGCGCTTACAGATGTTTGATGGCAGTGCTCAGCGTCTTGGGCATATTGCAGACAGCGCTGAGCGAATGAAGACATTGGATAGCGACCATTCTGAGCTTGCAACATTAGCCAGCAGCTACAGCTGTCCGGTAGAACATGAGGTGCATGGCCAGGTATGTAATGAGGCTGGCGGCGCACCAGACAAATAGTAGAGCCATGACAACGGGCGGAGCGCGTTTGCTTGAATATGCCAAATCGCAATCGAAGTGAAATCTCCGAACACTATCCAGGCGTATCCTGTCACTGGGACAGCGTACACAACGTGTATGCGGTTCGCGTTCTGCCTGGCCAATACTACGTGACAGACCGCAGTGATCAAATGATTTCAACCGTGCTGGGGTCGTGTATCGCAGCGTGCATTCGCGATCCGGAGATTGGGGTGGGTGGTTTAAATCACTTTATGCTGCCTGGTGGTGACGTCGCTGCAGATGGCGTGGCGGCGCGCTACGGTATTTACGCAATGGAGCATTTAATCAACGACATTATCCGTCGTGGCGGCGATAAAAGGCGCTTGGAGATCAAGCTGTTCGGCGGCGGCAAAATAATGCGAGGACTCACTGATATTGGTGCAAAAAATATCAAATTTGTTCGAGAGTTCCTCAGTGTGGAAGGCTATCCGATAGCTGCCGCTGACTTGGGTGAGAGCTTTTCCAGGAAGGTGAATTATTTCCCCACTACGGGGCAGGTGCTAGTGAAGAGATTGCGCTCTCTACATGCACAGCAAATTGCCAGAGAAGAAACCGATTACGGTAAAACATTGGTTGAGCAGCCGGAGTACGGTGATATTGAACTCTTTGACTAGGGCCGGTTAATACCGTTTGAATTTCACCTGCTGAAGGATGTTTCGCCTATCGCTGGGCGGAGAAGCGACGTTTGGTGGACCTGAATATTTAAGCGGAAAATGCCTGGAGAATGTCTTCAGCGCTGGCTTTGATGTCGCCGATAATCTCTGTCGCCTGACTTGGGTCCAGACCTAAAGTCTGCCACGCCGTGTCCAGAATCGGCGCCGCCTCAGAAAAATCGTCGCTGTCTAGCTCACATAATACAGCGAGGCTATTTGCGATATGCACCACATATACCAGGTCTGGAATATCCTCCAGTTTATTCGGTGTGTGGTGAGCAAGAATACTCTCTTGGATCGACGTCGGCAGTGACCACTGACTGGCTAATTCGTATCCGACGTCGCTGTGGTCAAAGCCAAAAAAATCTTGCTCAGTTTTATAAGTTTCCAGACCGTCGTTGTCGAGCAGCGACTGTGAGAAACATTGTTCGCCACGCTCTTTTGTCGCGTTATATAAAATAAGATCGCCAATATCGTGTAGCAGGCCTGCGGTAAACGCCACGCCGGGCTCAACCTTCCGGCAGATGTTGGCAATATTCTGGGCGATAAGCGCGGTATAAATACTGTGGCGCCAAAATTCGTCAATCGAAAAGGCGGCGTTTTCGACGCCTTCGAAGCAGCGTGCCACCTCGATTCCTGTGAGTACTTGATTGATCGTGCGCGAACCAATGCGGGTAATGGCTTTAGGGACGGTGTCGACCTCTGAGACACTGGGGAAGGCAGCACTGTTTGCCACTCGAAGTAACTTCGCGGTTAAAGCAGGGTCTGATTCAATGAGTTTTGCGACGTCTCGAACGGATCCATCTTCGCTATTAATCACTTTTCCAACTTCAATGGCGATGCTGGGAAAAGACACCAGAGAACTCGCATTTGTTACCAGTGATTTTGCACTTTCCATTGGCGTAATCCCGGACAAGTTATTTTACAAACAGTCTCATTCGCAGCGCCTTTTCAACAATAGGTATGTTCACTAATTGGGAGTTTCGCAATGTGTGTGCTCAAATTATCAGCATAGAAGTATTGCGCAATTTCGATGAAAAAAGGTGGCTAAGCATGAACATACTTGTGGTCGACGACAGTGCGGCGATGAGAAATATGATTATCAGAACATTGCGTCAAGCAGGCTTCGACGGCAATGACGTTTCTCAGGCTGAAGATGGCGCCATCGCCTTGGAAATGGTGAAAGGCCAGTTGCCTGATTTAGTCCTCGCAGATTGGAACATGCCAAATATGACCGGCATAGAGCTTTTAGAAGCCATGAACGAGGAAGGGCTGAAAACCAAATTTGGGTTTATAACAACCGAAGCCACATCGGAAATGCGTGCCAAGGCCACAGCCGGTGGCGCGAAGTTTTTGATTTCAAAACCGTTCTCTGTGGACTCCTTTCAAAAAGTACTAAGTGCAATCATGTAGAAGGTAAATCCCATGGCATCACTGTTAAAACCCAAAGCCGGTTCGGTAGCGAGTATGCTCGCCATGCTTTTCGGCGTCGATGACTTAGAGGTCGGCGACGGTGATGCGTCTTTGCCATCATCTGCGATAGGCGCGAGCTATGTCGATGATGAGGGTGCACTGGTTGCTATGCTCGTTGCCGATTATTCATTCGCCGCATTTTCGGGGGCCGCACTTTCTATGATTCCCAAAGGTGGCGCTGAGGACATGGCTAAGGACGAGGATCTCTCCGAAGGTGTACGGGCTAACTTCTACGAAGTGGCAAACATTTGTTCGCGATTGCTGATGAATGATCAATCCACCCATATAAAGCTGGCAGAGCTAGTCGAAGGCGCTGCATTGGCAGATGCCGTTGGCACCCTAGAGGGCTCAGCGGTGATCGGTTTTACTGTGCCGATTCCACGCTATGGTAATGGCAAGTTGTATTTCGTCGTCTCGTAGCGATGAGAGCGGTAGAAGCGACTGGCGTCGCACGGATGTTCTATTTGTCTGCGGGACTATTATTCCTGTTGCTGGCATTGGCTGGCGTGTTTTTGCCATTGCTCCCGACCACTCCCTTCTTGTTGCTTACCGCAGCATGTTTTTCAAAGAGTTCTGAGCGCTGTCATCAACGCTTGTTGGCAAGCCGTCTGTTCGGTCCGACGATAAAACGCTGGGAGCGTCAGCGCTGCGTAAACTGTCGAACAAAATGGATCGCCGTTTTGTCAATGCTTGCGGTTGGGGGATGCTCGGTTGTCTTTGCGGTGCCAACACTCGCCGGACAAATCGCCTGTGCTGCCTTAATGGCTGTTGGTGGCGCGGTGGTGATTTCTCTGAAGACTTGTATTCCCCACTGACGTTTATCGTAATCGCGGTAGGTGCCATTACTTATGGTCTGTGAGGCAATCGCTGTGATGTACTCAAATTGAAGTTTCAGTGCCTAATCAAGGGGCGTTGCTGTGAGTGCTGCGGAAGATCTGTCTGACGTGAAATTTGAATATCAATTCAAAGATCGCGACTTCAATAAGCTGAAAGAGATCGTGTACGCGCGTACAGGGATTACCTTAGGGGAAGAAAAGCGCCAGCTCGTATACAGTCGCTTTGCCAAGCGTATCCGCAAATTGAATCTTCAAAATTTTTCGGAATACATCGAGTACTTTGAGAAAAATGAGGAATCGGAAGTCACCGATTTTATTAACGCCATCACGACGAACTTCACCAGCTTTTTCCGAGAGCCACATCATTTCGAGTTTCTTAAAAACTTTATTGCCGAACGCGAGATGGCGTCGAGGTATTGTCGTATTTGGTCAGCGGGATGCAGTAGCGGTGAAGAGCCATACAGTATCGCGATGACGGTGTTGGACAGCATTGCTAACCCGGATGCCTGGGATATAAAGATTCTGTGCACCGATATCGATACGTCGGTATTGCGCAAAGCAGAACAGGGCGTCTATGACGCAGCGCGTGTAGAAGGTGTTGATGAGCGTCTGCGGCCACGTTTTTTTCTGCGCGGAAAAGGCGCGCGTGAAGGATTAGTGAAGATTCGCGATGAGGTGCGCACCAATATGGTGTTTCGCCAACTGAATCTTTTAGATGAGTTCCCGTTTAAGAAGGGTTTCGATCTGATTTTTTTTCGTAATGTCATTATCTATTTTGATAAAGACACGCAAAGAAAAATATTCAGCAAAATTGCAAAACTACAACAACCTGGTGACGTGTTGCTCATTGGCCACTCTGAAAATCTTGCGGGAGTGACCGACAAGTACGCACTGATCGGAAGAACAATATACCAACGATTAGATAATTAGCCGTCTCTCATGACCAAAGGGTTGAGATAGGGCAGCATAGATAGGTTCAGGAGAAGTCACATGGCAGCGCAGAATACAAAATCCGCAACAGCCCGCCGTACTACCGGCACTGCGAAAACCCCCCGTCGCAGCAAAGCCGACCAACAACAAGTTCAGGAGCTGGCGCGTTGGCGAACGGCCGTCGGTGGGGCCATGACCGCCATCATGATGGTCGACCGCGACCTCGTGGTTACCTATGTGAATGAATCCACGCAAAAGTTACTTGCTAAGCACGCAGATGCGTTGGCGGCCACCTACCCAGGTTTTGATGCGAATAATATTGTGGGTACCTGCATCGATATTTTTCACAAGGATCCCGCCCATCAGCGCGGCTTGCTCGCTAACCCAGCCAACCTGCCACATTCGGCCGATATTCATGTTGGCGAACTTATTTTCAATATCAACGTGACTGCTCAAATTGACGATAGCGGTAATTATATTGGTAATACGCTTGAGTGGTTAGATGTCACTGCTCAACGTGCTCATGAGGATAAGGTTGCGCGGCTACAAACGGCGGTAGATAGTGCCATGACCGCTATCATGATGGTCGATCGTGATTTGACGGTAACCTATGTGAATACGGCAACTGAGGCATTACTGCAGAAGCACGGCACTGCGTTGGCATCGGTATATCCGGGCTTTGACGTGCAAAATATCGTCGGCACTTGCATCGATATTTTTCACAAGGACCCCCAACACCAGCGGCGCTTACTGGCAGACCCCGCCAACCTGCCGCACTCGGCCGATATCCATGTGGGCGACCTCACCTTCAATATCAACGTAACGGCGCAGATAGATGGCAAAGGTAATTACATCGGTAACACCTTAGAGTGGCTCGACGTGACAGACGTTCGAGCTAAGGAGACGGAGGTTGCACGTCTGCAGACAGCTGTTGGCTCGGCGATGACAGCGATTATGATGATTGACCGTGATTTTAACGTCACCTATGTCAACGAATCTACGCAGACCCTATTGGGTAGTCACCGAGAGGCTTTGGCGGCGATATACCCAGGCTTTGATGTCGACAATATCGTTGGCACTTGCATTGATATCTTCCACAAGAATCCCGCTCATCAGCGTAAAATGCTCGCCGACCCATCCAACCTGCCGCATTCGGCCGATATTCACGTAGGGCACCTGACTTTCAATATTAATGTGACGGCGCAAATTGACGCCAAGGGTAACTACATTGGCAACACCTTAGAGTGGCTCGATGTTACCGAGCAGCGCGCACGCGAAACTCAGGTGGCGGCGTTACAGTCTGCGGTGAACGGCGCTGATGCTAATTTTATGATGTGCGACGCTGATCTGAATATTACCTATGCGAATCCGGCGGTTGTTGAAATGCTGAAAAACCGCGAAGCAATATTACGCGAGCATTTCCCGGGTTTCTCGGCAGATAATCTTGTCGGCCAGTCCATTGACCAATTCCACAAAAACCCCGCGCATCAGCGTGGCTTGCTTGCCAATTTGGCCGCGCTGCCGGCGAAGGCGGAAATTAAAATTGCTGACCTGGAGTTTGAAGTGAACGCCACGGCAATTTTGGATGCAAACGGCGACTATATGGGGAATATGGTCGAGTGGAAGGATATTACGGAGCAGAAGGACGCCGAGCGGCAGATTGCCAGCCTGATTTCCGCGGCGGCGGAGGGGCAACTTGATCAACGTTTGGACGCGGAGAATTATTCTGGCTTTATGCAGCGGCTCGGTAAGTCTGTTAATGGGCTAATGGATGCCATTGTCGATGATCAGAATAATGCCGAACAGCAAATTAAAGAGCTGGTAGATAGCGCCATTGCTGGCCAGCTTGAAGCACGGATCGATCTGGAGGGGACGACCGGATTCCTGCAGCGTCTCGGTGCGGGTTTGAACAGCCTTATGGACACCATTGCTGAGCCGCTTAGAGAAAGCTCTCGGGTTATGGAGGCGCTTGCCGAAGGTGATTTGATGGAAGTGATGGCCGGCCAGTATCAAGGCCAGTTCGCGTCGATGCAGGATGCGGTCAACACCTCTGTGGGTAACCTGAAGGACATGGTGGTGCAGATTCGAGAGGCGGCGATGGGTATTCGCAGCTCCGCGTCTGAGATCGCGCAAGGGAACCTCGACTTATCGAACCGCACGGAGGCTCAGGCCGCGTCGCTGGAAGAAACGGCATCCAGCGTTGAGCAATTTACTGCGACGGTTAAGCAGAACGCTGAGAATGCCTCACAGGCAAATAACCTGGCTTCCGGCGCACGGGGCCAAGCCGAGAAAGGCGGCGATGTGGTTGGCCGCGCGGTCGATGCAATGCGCGAGATTAATTCTTCTTCGAAACGTATTTCCGACATCATCGGGGTGATCGATGAGATAGCTTTCCAGACTAACTTGCTTGCGCTTAATGCCGCCGTTGAGGCCGCACGTGCCGGAGAGCAGGGGCGTGGTTTCGCTGTGGTGGCATCAGAGGTACGTAATTTGGCGCAACGCAGTGCGGAGGCCGCCAAAGAGATTAAAACCCTGATTAAAGACAGCGTCGAGAAGGTCGAGGAAGGCTCAAGATTGATCGACGAGTCTGGCTCAACGCTTGAAGAAATTGTTCAAAGCGTGAAAAAAGTATCGGACATTATTTCTGAAATCGCGCTGGCCAGTCAGGAGCAGGCAGCTGGCATTGAGCAAGTGAATAAAGCGGTATCAGAGATGGATAAAGTGACCCAGGAGAATGCGGCACTGGTAGAGCAGGCTGCGGCGGCGAGTCAGTCAATGGATACCCTCTCTTCTGGCCTCAGTGACCGGATGAACTACTTCAAAATTGGTGACCAGGCCGAGGCGCCCATGGGCCATGGCGTAGCGCCTGCAAGCAAGACGGTGGCACCGCTGCGTAGCCCCTCCAGAGCGAAGCCCGAGGCAGCGGGAAGCAATGCAAACTATCACGGCGTAAGTGGTAAGCGCGTATCCGGCGGCGACGAGTGGGAGGAATTCTGAGTGCATTGAAAGTCACTCAGGGAAGGGGATAAGGCGTTCATTGGTTAGAGGTGTTTATGCCGGAGCAGCGTATTAAGGTATTGGTGGTTGATGATTCAGCGTTGATTCGGCATTTACTGACGGATATTCTGTCTGCAGACCCGGGTATTGAGGTGGTCGGCGTGGCCTCAGACCCGTTTATCGCCAGAGAAAAAATTAAGCGGCTATCCCCAGATGTGATTACCCTTGATGTAGAAATGCCGCGCATGGATGGCTTACAGTTTTTGCGCAATATTATGCGCCTGCGGCCGATGCCTGTGGTGATGGTGTCATCCTTAACTCAGGTAGGGGCGGCAGTTACTCTTGAGGCCTTGGAGCTTGGCGCGGTGGATTTTGTCGCGAAGCCCGAGGTCGATGTTGCAGAGGGGATCAAGGCCTATGCCGACGACTTAATTGAGAAGGTTAAGGCGGCGAGTGTCGCCAATGTAAGCCGCTTAGCGAGCGAGGTGGAGCACAAAAAGGTAGCGAGTAAAAAGGCGAAGAAAACGGCCTTGAACTTTGGTACTACCGATAAGATTTTGGCGATTGGCGCTTCCACGGGGGGAACCGAGGCGATTCGCGAGGTCCTGCAAGGGCTACCTGCCGACACACCTGGCACGGTCATCGTTCAGCATATACCCGGTATGTTTAGCTCGGCTTTCGCCAAACGTATGGATGGCTGCAGCGAGATGACGGTATGTGAAGCGGAAGACGGTATGCGGGTGCTGCATGGTCACGTATATATTGCGCCAGGGGGCAAGCACTTACGGTTGCGACGCGACGGTGCGCGCTATTATTGCGTGGTTGATGAGACTGAGCCGGTCAATCGTCATCGGCCCTCTGCCGATGTGTTGTTTGAGTCAGTGGCCCGTGAGATGGGCAAAAATGCAATGTGTGTATTGCTCACCGGCATGGGAAAAGATGGCGCCGCTGGCATGCTGGCGATGCGTGAGGCAGGCGCCCTGACACTTGCTCAGGACGAAGCCAGTTCGGTGGTATGGGGGATGCCGGGCGCGGCATATCAATTGGGCGCTGTACAGGAATTGCTACCGCTGAAGAAAATTGCGCCTAGGCTCTCTGAGCTTTACCACGCCTCTAAAGCCAGCAAGGAGCTGGCGGTGGTGAAGGGGCATTAGTGTTGCCTGATATTATTCCGACCGCGACTCTTTTCGACGGTTGCTTCCCATCACAATCGTTGCGTCATTCAATGCTCGGGTAACCTGTTTTTGCAGGGCTGCACGCTCTTCGTTACTCATGTACATAAGAATATCGATAGCATAACGAACATACTTTGGCGGCAGTGCGTTTAGCGTCAGACAAAAAAGGTCTTGCAGATAGTCGTTGTCATGTTTTTCGGCCAGTCCACGCAGGGCAATCTCTTCTTCCACCAGCGTTTCCATGTAATTTTTAATATCTTCTGCCAAACGCATCGTGCTCTCCTTGGATTTCGCTATCGCCTTGGGCCGTGCTGACGCTATTAATGATAGTGTCAGGTGCTTCGGTCGAGGACGGTATACGGTATATCCGAGGGGCGCGTGGGAGAGGGACTAATCAAACACTTTCTTGCGAAGGGCTTTGATGTTTCCCCGTTTGGTTTTGCTGTCCATCCTTTTTGCTTTGGCGCTTTTGCTGGGCTTGGTGGGGCGACGTGTTTTGCGGGTGACGGCGACGCTGCGGATCAGTGCCTGAAGGCGTTGCAGGGCATCTTCTCGATTTTGCTCCTGAGTGCGAAACTGCTGAGCTTTAATCACCACAATACCGTCTTTGCTGATGCGCTGATCTTTCAACGCCAGAAGTTCTGTTTTATAAAACTCAGGCAGCGATGACGCGCGAATATCAAAGCGGAGGTGTATGGCCGAAGACACCTTGTTGACATTTTGGCCGCCCGCACCCTGAGCGCGAATCGCACTCAGTTCAATTTCGTTATCAGGTAAGCGGACGGCGTTAGAAATTTCCAGCATTTTCGGTAAAGCGCTATTCGTTGCGATTGTGTGGGCGACTGTAGTCGATGTCTGGGCCGACAGGTACGACCTGCGTGGGATTGATCATCGGGTGGCTGACGTAATAGTGCCGTTTGATATGAGAAAAATCCACCGTATCGGCCACGCCAGGCCATTGGTATAGGTGGCGAAGGTAGTTTGACAGGTGAGGGTAGTCCTCGAGGCGCTGACGGTTGCACTTGAAATGCCCATGATAAACGGCATCAAAGCGAATAAGGGTGGTGAAAAGCCGCCAGTCGGCTTCGCTTATCGTGTCGCCGCACAGAAAGCGCTGTGTACCAAGCTGGTTTTCAATCGTGTCTAAGGCTGCAAAAAGCGCGTCGTAGGCGTCTTCATAGGCCTGTTGCGTTGTCGCAAAGCCGCAGCGATACACGCCATTATTTACGTTTTTGTAGATCTCGTCGTTGATGGCATCGATATCTGCTTGCAGCGACTCAGGGTAGTAGTCCGGCGTTTTTTCAGCGAGGTCTGCAAAGGCGTCATTGAATTGCCGAATAATATCGGCGGACTCGTTATTCACGATACGCTGTTGTTTTTTATCCCATAACACCGGCACGGTAACGCGTCCGCTGTAGTCGTGCTGGTTTCGGGTATACAGTTCGTGCAGGTACTTTGCGTTGTGCAGCGGATCGCCGCTGCTGCCCTGGTCAATATCAAAGGTCCAGCCGTGTTCAAGCATGATTGGGCTTACCACGGAAACAGAGATCAGCGATTCAAGCTTTTTTAAGCGGCGAAAAATCAGCGCTCGGTGTGCCCATGGGCAGGCTAGCGATACATACAGGTGATAGCGGTCGGCTTCTGCCGGAAATTCATCGCTACCAATTTGGCCGCGAAACTGTGATTGTTCGCGCTTAAATTCCCCTTGATTGTCCTCTGTATCGTACCAGCGGTCGTGCCACTTTCCGTCTATGAGTAAACCCATCGTTCTCTCCGTATCTCAGTGTTCAGGGATAGTGTATGGCCGGAGCGATTCAGTATGGGTCGTGTTTGTTGTTGAATCCGATCGAAAAAACCGATGCCTCTTCTACAGGGTTCGTTGAGTAACACGATAACTGGCGTGTTTCCTGCAAGTGAATTGCCTACAAAGCGGCAGAGGGGATGCCGGCGAGGTGTCATGTGGTCGTCAACTGCGCTTGCTAGCGTTATAGGCCGATCAATGTGGCGGTGAAATTCGCGATAGGGGGTAATGAGGATGCGGGATCTGAATCGAGACAAGTCGTCGACGATAGCGGCCCTGACGGGTAAGCAGGTGCTGATTACCGGTACGACAGGGTTCCTGGGCAAAGTGTTGTTGGAGAAGATTCTGCGCACCACGCCCGGTGTGGGCGGTATTTACTTGCTCATGCGGGGCAATCGGCATTTTCGTGATGCCACTGATCGCTTTCGGGAAGAAGTGATCCGCTCCTCCATTTTTGACACCTTGCGACATGAACTGGGGCAAGAAGGCTTTGAGGCGCTGATTGCAAGTCGCGTTCACTGTGTGACCGGGGAAATTACTGCACCGCGGTTTGGTCTGACGCGTGCAGACTTTGCGGCGCTGGCTGACAAGCTCGATGTGGTGATCAATTCCGCAGCGAGTGTAAATTTTCGTGAAGAGTTGGATCGAGCGCTGGAAATCAACACGTTCTCCCTGGAAAACGTCGCCAAACTCTGTGAGTTGGGGGGGAATATACCTCTTGTTCACGTGTCCACTTGTTATGTAAACGGCTATCGAGCGGGTGATATCCACGAGACGTCCGAGGGGCCTGTTGGGCTGGCGTTACCTGAGGGGCCGGGTAGATTCTACGAAACCTCGGCCTTGATTGAGCGCTTGCAACGCCTTGTTGAGGCGTTGCGCGGGCAATACGAGGGGCGGGCGCTAAAGGCCAAGCTCATAGAGCATGGCGCGAAGGAAGCGCAAGCTGCGGGCTGGAACGATACCTACACCTTTACCAAGTGGCTGGGTGAGCAATATTTGTACAAAGTGATGCGAGGCTATTCGCTGACGGTTGTTCGTCCGTCGATCATTGAGAGCACACTGCGCGAGCCAAGCCCTGGGTGGATTGAGGGGGTCAAGGTCGCAGACGCGGTGTTGATGGCATATGCGCGCGGCAAGGTTGCGTTCTTTCCCGGTAAGCGGGCCGGGGTGATCGACATTATTCCGGCCGATCTTGTAGCCAATGCGGTATTGCTCTCGACAGCCGAGCAGCTGCTCGAGCCGGGCCAGCATCGCATCTATCAATGTTGTAGCGGTGGCCGTAACCCACTAATGCTGGGAGACTTTATTGACCACTTGGTGGCAGAGGCCAGCAGTCATCACGGTGACTACGACAAGCTGTTTAACGCGCCGCCCCGCCGGCGATTCACGGCGGTGGATAAGCGCGTATTCAGTAGCGTCGCAATGTGCGTTCAGGTGGCGCTGACGATTGTTGGCGCGATACTGCGTCGCCTCGGGCGGCGGGGCAAGCTCAGGGCGCGGCGAAATATCGACACCGCCGTCGAGCTCTCCAAAATATTCTCTTTCTATGCTCAGCCCAATTACTGCTTTCACGGCGACAAGTTGCTCTCTTTATCGAAGTCGATGGGCGCTGTCGATCAGGAGTTGTTTCCCGTGGATGCCGGAGTCATTGATTGGCAGCACTACATTCGCCAGGTTCATATGCCGGGATTAAACCACTATGCGCTGCAGGGGCAGCCTTCAGTGAGGGCACAGCAGCGGCGCGAGGAAGTGAAAACGGCGTCGAAAAACCTGACGGCGACCGAGGCTTGAGTGGGCGGTGGGCAATTAGAACCGATTTTTCTGGACTCTGTGAGAGAACCTTTTTTACAATCCAAGGGCCCTGGCGACCAAAAACAACGATTTTTCGCGCTTTTGGTATGATCTAGGTCAATAAAATAACAATCCGTTGTCGGAGTTCGTGGGGCGATGCACCTCAGGTTTTCGCAAGGCAACGACTCGCTGTGCTGTTAGGAGACTTATGCGACATACTGCCAGTGTAACTCTGGTGTTGGCCGCTATTTGGCTGGGGAATTCCGGCCATTATGATGCGCTGTTACTGAGCTTTGGGGTTGTGTCCATCGCCCTCGTGCTGTGGATCACTCATCGTATGGATGTTGTCGATCACGAGTCACAGCCGCTGCATCTCACCACAAAACTTCCTGCTTACTACTTCTGGTTGTTCAAAAAAATCGTCGCCAGCAATATCGACGTGGTGATACGTGCCTGGCGGGGACCGTCGTCAATCAGCCCGCAATTCGAGCGAGTACCGGCCCCTCAGAATACGGATATCGGCCGGGTGATTTACGCGAACTCCATCAACCTGACGCCGGGTACGCTCTCTGTGGTGGTTGAAGACGATTATATTTTGGTGCACTCCCTCAGTAGTGACGGCATGGCTGAGCTGAAAAGCGGTGAGATGAGCCGACGAGTTTGCGGGTTGGAAGAGTGATGCTGACAGTTACCACAGTGACGTTGCTACTGGTTATGGCCTTGGCGTTGTCCCGAGCGTTTGTAGGCCCCACCGTATTTGATCGCATTCTTGCAGCGAATATGTTCGGAACCAAAACCGTCCTATTGATAGCGGTGATTGGCTTTCTATTTGGTCGGCCAGAATTTTTAGATATTGCGATGGTATACGCGCTGATTAACTTTATTGGCGTGATCGGTATGCTCAGGCTTATTGAGTACCTGGAAGATGAAAATAGCAGTAGCCAAGAGGAGGACGCGTGATGGAGACCTATGAGTTATTGAGCGCCGTCCTGCTCGCCGCTGGCAGCTTCTTATTATTGTCTGGCGGTATTGGCGTGTTACGTTTTCCCGATGTGTACAGCCGTATGCATGCAGCCGGGATTACTGACACCCTCGGTGCATGCCTGATACTGCTGGCGCTGATGTTGCTCGCTGGCTTTAGCCTGGTACTTCTCAAATTGATGATGATACTGGCGTTTTTGCTGATTACCGGCCCAACATCCAGCCATGCTTTGGGCAAGGCGGCGTGGAAGGCAGGCGTAAAGCCGTTAACCGGAAAGTCGCTGCAGCGGTGAATGTGATAGAGGCCCGGAGGATTTCGCCATAGAACTTTTTATCGATATCAGTTTGCTGAGTATGCTGATTGCCACCGCGATTGGTATAGCGGTGAATCGCGACCTGCTGTCTGTGGTGATGTTGTCGTCGATCTACGGACTGCTGTCCGCCAATTTCTTTGTGACAATGGATGCCGTGGATGTGGCGTTTACTGAGGCGGCCGTGGGTGCCGGAATTTCGCCGCTGCTTATGTTTACAACCATGGCGATTGTCGGACGTTACGAAAAGCTTCCCCATCGCTGGTCGCTGTCTGCCCTGGTGTTGGTGAGCATCACTGGTGCATTGTTGTTAGTGGCTACCATGGATATGCCCGCGTTTGGTGCGCCGGATGCGCCGGCACAGCAGCATGTTGCGCCGCGCTACATCGAGCAATCGGGACAAGAAGTCGGTATTCCCAACATTGTGACGTCGGTGCTGGCGACCTATCGCGGCTTCGATACGTTTGGTGAGGTCACGGTGATTTTTACCGCCGGCGTCGGTGTGCTGTCATTGCTGATGGTTGGCGACAGGGCGACCAAACCGCTTTCCAGTCACTTACTGAAGGCCAGTCAACATAAAATTCTGCGTATCGTCAGCAAGGTGCTGATCGCGCCTATTCTGCTTTTCGCTCTGTATGTCCAGTTCCACGGCGACTATGGTCCCGGTGGCGGCTTCCAGGCAGGGGTGATCTTTGCCGCGGCGATTATTGTTTACACCATGTTGTTCGGGCTGGATTCCGCTCGCCAGGTGATTGATCAAGCCTGGGTAAGGGTGATGGCGGCGGTCGGTGTGCTGTTGTATGGCGCCGTCGGTGTGGTCTCCATGGTTAACGGTGGCAATTTTCTTGACTACGATGTGCTGGCTAAGGATCCACTCCATGGCCAACACTACGGCATCATCGTTATCGAACTGGGCGTTGGCATTACCGTTGCGGCGGTAATGGTGCTGATTTATTTCTCCTTTGCCGGGCGCTTGGTCGACAGGGGACATCAAGATGACTGACATGCTGCTTACTCATTACAACTACTGGGTTGTGATGGTGTTGATGATGATTGGTTTTTATATCGTGATCGCCCAGGGCAATCTGGTCAAAAAGCTGGTGGGTTTGAACATCTTCCAGACCTCGGTGTTCATTATGTATATCAGCGCGGGCAAGGTGTCGGGCGGCAGTGCTCCCATTTTGGATGACGCGATTTCGGTCTACTCAAACCCGCTGCCCCACGTATTAATTCTGACTGCGATTGTTGTGGGCATTGCGACCACTGCACTGGGGCTGGCGCTGATTATTCGCCTGCGCGAGGCATACGGCAGTGCGGAAGAAAAAGATATTCAGGAACAGAATCAGTGTTGAGTCACCTTCCCATACTGCAGGTTATTTTACCGCTTCTTGCGGCGCCCTCGTGCTTAATTCTTGGTCGCCCGGCGCTGGCGTGGGGGTTTAGCTTTGCTACCAGTGCTGCCGCCATGCTCATTAGCATGCTGTTGCTGCAACAGGTTTGGTTAGAGGGGCCTGTTAGCTATTTTCTCGGCGGCTGGGAAGCGCCCTGGGGGATCGAATACCGCATAGACCTGCTCAATGCCTTTTTACTGCTGATCGTCTCGTCGTTAAGCACGGTAGTGTTGGCGGGAACCCGTCAGAGCGTGGCGGCAGAGGTCGAGCCGAATAAACAGACACTGTTTTACGTGTCGTGGTTGTTATGTCTCGCCGGTTTACTCGGCATTCTCGCAACAGGCGATGCGTTCAATGTTTTCGTCTTCCTGGAAGTGTCGTCGCTGTCGACCTACACGCTAATCTCCCTAGGTCGTGACCGCAAAGCGCTGTGGGCCAGTTACCAATACCTGATTGTGGGTACCATCGGCGCGACCTTTATCCTGATTGGTATTGGTCTCATGTACATGATGACCGGCACCCTCAATATGCAGGACCTCGCACAGCGCCTGCCTGTTGTTGCAGACACTCGCACGGTTTTCGCTGCCTATGCCTTTGTGATTGTTGGCGTGTGTTTGAAGTTGGCGCTGTTTCCGCTGCACCTGTGGTTGCCCAATGCGTATGCCTATGCCCCGTCGGCAGTTACCGCATTTCTCGCGGCGACAGCGACGAAAGTTGCGGTGTACTTGCTAATTCGCTTTAGCTTTACGGTATTTGGTGCCGACTTCGGCGCCATGGATATACCCCTTCATCAGCTATTTATTGCCCTAGGCTTGATTGCGGTGTTCAGCGCGTCGCTGGTGGCAATCCTGCAGATCGACATTAAGCGCGCGATCGCCTATTCAAGTGTCGCTCAGATCGGTTACATGATTATCGGTTTGGGGCTCGGCAGTGCGGCGGGCTTGCAGGCAACCCTGCTGCATTTATTTAACCACGCGCTGATGAAAGGTGCGTTGTTTATGAGCCTGTCAGCCGTGGCGCTGCGTATGGGCAGCACACGCCTGGATGACTTGGCTGGCTTGTCTCAGCGTATGCCGCTGACGGCAATGGCATTTGTCCTCGGTGGTTTGAGCCTCATCGGCGTGCCGCTGACCGTCGGGTTTATTAGCAAGTGGTATTTGGTTATCGCGACACTGGAAATGGGCATGTGGCCGGTTGCGGCACTGATACTGGTCGGCTCTTTACTTGCCGTTATGTACATTTGGCGCGTTGTGGAGGTGATGTACTTCCGCGACCCGCCGGCATCGAGTCAGGTTTCAGAAGCTCCCGTCAGTGTATTGCTGCCGCTCTGGTTGCTGGTGGTCGCCAATATTTATTTCGGTATCGATACGGCGCTACCCGTATCCGTGACGGCTGATGCGGCCCAAGCGCTGTTGGGGTGGGGCAAATGACAATGACCACAGAGCTGTTGATCAGTCTAACGATTCTTACGCCTGTATTGGCCGTGCCGGGTATTTTATTGTTTGGCAACAAGCAAAACCTGCGTGAAGCGGTATCACTCATTGCCGCCGCGGCGTTGACCTGGCTGTCAGTGAACCTCTTTCAGCAGTTGCAGGCGGGCACCGTGCTGGCCGTGCAATGGTGGGAGCTCTTGCCAGGCTTGACGATCGCCTTCCATGTCGAGCCCCTCGGGATGATGTTTGCGCTAATAGCGAGCTCGCTGTGGTTTGTGACAGTCGTGTACGCCATCGGTTATATGCGCGGCCATAACGAACAGAATCAAACACGATTCTATGCCTGCTTTGCTGTGGCGATCGCCGCGGTGATGGGTGTTGCCCTTGCCGAGAACCTGTTTACGTTATTTGTATTCTACGAAGTACTGTCGCTTTGCACCTACCCACTTGTTACCCATGCAGGCACGGATAAAGCGAAGCACGGCGGCCGTGTGTATCTGGGCATCTTGTTGAGTACGTCCATCGCGTTTTTCCTGCCGGCGATGATCATTACGTGGATGCAAAGCGGCACACTGAGCTTCACAGCGGGAGGCGTTTTCGAGGAAGGGACGTCCGTTGTTTTGCTGTCGGTGTTGTTGTTGCTATTTGCCTTTGGTGTCGGCAAGGCCGCATTGATGCCGTTCCACCGATGGTTGCCGAGTGCGATGGTGGCGCCGACGCCAGTTTCAGCGTTGCTTCACGCCGTGGCGGTGGTGAAGGCCGGGGTCTTCACCGTGCTGAAGGTCGTGGTATTTATCTTTGGTATTGATGCGGTGCAGTCGCTACCGGTCACGCAGTGGCTGATCTATCTGGCATGTGCGTCTATTCTGCTTGCGTCGCTAGTGGCCATGCGCCAGGACAATATTAAAGCGCGATTAGCATATTCCACCATCAGTCAGCTTGGCTATATTACCTTGGGCGCCTTCCTTGCCAGCGCCAATGGCGTGTTGGGAAGTGCCTTGCACATTGCCATGCATGCGGCGGGCAAAATCACCCTGTTTTTCTGTGCAGGGGCAATTTATGTTGCCGCGCATAAAACGCTGGTGAGTGAGCTGGACGGGTTGGGTCGAAAGATGCCTTATACCTTTGCGGCGTTCACTATTGCGGCCTTGTCGATTATTGGCTTGCCACCCACGGGTGGCACATGGAGTAAATGGACGCTGATGCTGGGAGCTGTTGATAGCGATCAGTTATTTGTATTGGCTGTGTTAGCGCTGAGTTCGCTGTTGAATATTGTTTACCTTTTGGAATTACCGGCGCGGGCCTTTCTACGCGCTGCTCCTGCTAGTGAAAACGATCACCACCATGGCGGGGAAGCGCCGTGGCCATCACTATTGGCGCTGTGCGTAACGGCGCTCAGT
This sequence comes from Spongiibacter sp. C9W, assembly GCF_057370015.1. Lineage (NCBI taxonomy): Bacteria > Pseudomonadati > Pseudomonadota > Gammaproteobacteria > Cellvibrionales > Spongiibacteraceae > Spongiibacter > Spongiibacter sp. C9W. Next base: position 1,249,254 of record NZ_CM170672.1, on the reverse strand, counting down.
TGTATTGTGCTGTTTTTTACCGCAGGGCCCATTATGCAGTTTCTGCAAGGAATTAGCCTGACATGAAGACATCGGACAAAAAAGCATGGCTGGAGCAGCCGGCCAATGTCGACAAGTTGGTCTACCTGGTCTATCTGATTTGTGGCGTCTTACTCGTCGCTGAATTTTTTTACGAAAAGCACCCTTATTTTGGCTTTGATGGATCTTTCGGCTTTTACGCGGGCTTCGGATTTTTGGCGTATTGCACGATCGTTTTCTCTGCAAAGGCGCTGCGTCGTGTGTTGAAACGTAGCGAGGATTATTATGGCGAATGATTGGCTGATGAATCCCGCTCTGTTGATGATGTTGGCAGGGCTGCTGGCGATTCGCCTTCCCACGAAATTGCTGGGCCCCCTGGCGGTGGTAACTCCGGCATTGGGCTTGCTAATGCTTTGCCAGTTGCCCAATGGTGAGCAGGGGATTGTTTCGTTATACGGTCTAACACTGACAACGCTGCGAGTGGACGGCCTCAGTTTCGTATGGGCGGTGATCTTTCATATTGCTGCGATACTGGCGGGGCTGTATGCCTGGCATGTGAAAGATCGCATGCAGCAATCTGCAGCGCTGGTATATGCCGGTGCCGCGATTGGCGCCGTGTTGGCTGGCGACTTACTGACCTTGTTCTTGTACTGGGAGTTAACAGCCATTTCCTCTGTGCTCTTGATCTGGGCAAACCGCACGGCACGCGCGTATACCGTGGGCCTGCGCTACCTGGTTATTCAGGTGATTTCCGGTTTGTTATTAATGGCCGGCGCGATTGTTCACTATCAAGCGACAGGCTCGTTGGCCTTTGATCACCTCGGCTTAGACAGCCCCGGTGGCTGGATTATTTTCCTGGCCTTCGGCATCAAATGTGCGTTTCCACTTTTGCACAATTGGTTGCAAGACGCCTATCCAGAGGCCACCGCAACGGGGACCGTGGTCCTGTCGGCGTTCACCACCAAGTTGGCGGTTTACGCTCTGGCGCGGGGCTTTGCCGGCGAGGATATATTAATCACCATTGGCGCGGTGATGACGGCGTTCCCGATCTTCTTCGCAGTAATTGAAAACGATCTGCGGCGGGTACTCTCCTACAGCCTGAATAACCAGCTTGGCTTTATGGTTGTTGGCGTCGGTTTGGGCACCGAACTGGCGTTGAATGGCGCCGCGGCCCACGCCTTTGCGCACATCCTTTACAAAGCCTTGTTGTTTATGTCGATGGGGGCTGTGCTGCTGAGAGTTGGTACGGTTAAGGCCAGTGAGCTGGGCGGCTTGTATAAATCCATGCCGTGGACCACGCTGTTTTGTATTATTGGTGGTATGTCAATTTCAGCGTTCCCGCTGTTCTCTGGCTTTGTTACCAAGTCAATGATTCTTACCGCGGCAGCTGCCGAGCATCAGTGGTTGGTGTGGACGGTGCTGCTGTTTGCCTCAGCCGGGGTATTGGATCACTCGGGCATAAAGGTTCCGTTCTTCTCCTTCTTTTATCACGACGCCGGGCACCGCGTGAAAGAAGCACCCTGGAACATGCTGCTGGCAATGGGGGTAACGGCCTTCCTGTGTATTGCTATTGGTGTTTGGCCTGAGCCCTTATACGCAATTCTGCCTTTCCCGGTGGATTACAAGCCCTATACCAGCTATCACATCATCACGCAGTTGCAGCTACTGATGTTTGCCGCGCTGGCGTTTTGCGTGTTAATTCGCAAAGGCTGGTACCCGGAGGAGATTCGCTCAACGAACCTGGATTTCGACTGGGTATACAGACGTCTGTTGCCGGCCGTCGTGAAGAAACTGTTAGCGTGGATGTGGCGACTCGATTCGGCAGTGCGTGCTGTGGCTATGAAGGCCGTTCATGCCGTTATAGAGAAAGTGGCCCAGAGCCACGGACCGGGCGGAGTGATGTCGCGCAACTTGTCTACGGGCACCATGGTAAGTTGGCTGTCGGTATTCTTGGCGCTGTATTTATTCTTTAGCTTTTACTGGTAAGCTGTTCCCAGATTAGGCGTTGTGACGGGAGCTTTGGCTCCCGTTTTTGTTTGGGTGATCACTGGATAATTGAGGAGTGCCAGCCATGCGTGGCGTGTCGTTGTGTCTACTGATCTGTTTTCTGTGCGGCTGTACCTCATATCCTGCCGGGGCGCCGCCGGTGAATAACTTTGTACTCGATCGCTATCTCGGGCAGTGGCATGAAATTGCTCGGCTGGATCATCGCTTTGAGCGCGGTTTAAGCAAGGTTACCGCACAGTACGAATGCCGAGACGATGGCGGGGTACGCGTGATTAACCGAGGCTTTGACGCGGAGGCTGGCGAGTGGAAAGAGGCAGAAGGTCGCGCCTATTTCGTTGGGGATGCGTCGGTTGCACATTTGAAAGTGTCATTTTTTGGCCCTTTTTATGCGTCTTATGTCGTGTTTGGCTTGGACGAGAATTACCAGCACGCCTTCGTTTCTGGGCCAGACCACAACTATTTGTGGTTGCTGGCGAGGGAGCCTGTGGTTAGCGAGGACGTTTGGCACTCCTTTTTGCTCAAGGCTGAGCAAGCGGGTTTTGACACTGGGGCGTTGATACGCCCTTAATCGTGATCTAAGGTCAGCAGATAGCGATTGTGTTAAGCGCATCGATCAACAAGGAGAGGATGATATGACGCAAGCTGCGATGCCTTCATCGTCGGCGGAAAATATGGCCAAGGTCGTCTATGTGCTGTATCTGGTCAGTCTGGTATTTGGTATCACCGCCATCGTTGCGGTTGTAATTGCCTACATCAATCGAGATGACAGCGCCCCCTGGTTGCGAAGTCACTATCAATTTCAAATACGCACATTTTGGATTGGCGCGCTTTACGTCACGCTGGGCACGGTATTGTCCTTGGTGCTGGTGGGCTGGCTTATTTTATTTTTTTGTCTAATATGGCTGGTAGTGCGCTGTATCAAAGGGCTCAAAGCTCTGGACGCACGCGAGCCATACCCGGATCCCCTCGGCTGGCTGTTTTAACCTCATTTCAATTTCCTCCACAGACACGCTCGCAGCGCGAGGGTGTTCGCTATGTCGCATAGGTGGAAAGGCTGGACGTAACAAAGAGAGACATTATGGATATCAGGCCAAATATTACTATTTCATCCTTGGACGCGGAGCGTCTTGAGGCTTTGCTGGACTCGCCGGCGGCGGCCAATGCGCCGGGCTGCGAGGAGTTGGAGGTCGAGCTGGGGCGCGCAGAAATTGTTTCGCCAAGCGACATGCCGCCCTCAGTAGTGAGTATGAACTCGACGGTGCGCTTTAAAGAAGTTTCGACTGACCGCGAGTTTTGTATGACCTTAGTATACCCGCGGGATGCTGATGGTCAGGGTGATAAAATCTCGATTTTGGCGCCGGTAGGAAGCGCTCTGCTGGGGCTTTCTCAGGGCGATACTATCGAGTGGCCAAAGCCCTCTGGTGGTGTATTGCAGGTGCGAATAGAAGAAGTGATTTATCAGCCCGAGCGGGCAGGCGAGCTTCATCGCTAGTACAACTGGAATTTATTCCAGCGATGAGGGTCTGTTAGCTATCACTATGCCGCCCCTAACGAGGACAATACGATGAATCTCTTTTCCCGAAGCAGTGCCGCCATGCTGGGCGTCAGCCTGATAATCGGTCTGGCCTCGTTGGGGGTGTTGCTTGCCGGTGCCGTTCATGACTTTAAGCAGTATGAGCGCAGCGTGCGTGTGAAAGGCTTGTCTGAACGTGAGTATAAAGCTGATATTGTCATCTGGCCCATTCAATATACCTTGGCCAGCAATCAGCTCGGCGCGCTCTATGATCAGCTTGAAGCGAATGCGGCAGCAGTTAGCAGCTTTCTGCTTGAAAATGGCATTACCGCGCAGGAGATCACGCGGGCGGCACCCGTCATTATCGATAAATCGGCACAACAATACGGTGGCGGCGGACGCGCGGAGTTTCGCTACACCGCGAGCCAGTCGGTAACGGTATATTCCACGAAGGTGGACGCCGTCCGTGAGCTGATGGGCCAGGTTTCGCAGCTAGGTAAGCAGGGGATTGTGTTAACGGGCGGTGATTACCAGTCGCAGACCGAGTATCTGTTTACGCGCTTGAATGAAGTCAAACCGGTGATGATCGAGGAAGCCACGACGAAAGCCAGAGAGGTTGCACTAAAGTTTGCTGCAGACTCACAGAGCGTTCTGGGCAAAATCAAACGCGCGAGCCAAGGCCAGTTCTCGATCAGCGACCGCGATCGCAACAATCCGCATATAAAGCGTTTGCGGGTTGTGTCGACGGTAGAATACTACCTGTCTGACTAAGGTTCACAGCAGGGGGAGGTTGGCGCTAGTGAATCGCTCCTTCTCCTGATACATTCTACATCGTGAGCTAGCGCTGTCTCCCTGCGCTGCCAAAGGATATGGAACGCACTCTCAAGGACGATAACAATGAACACACCAATCAATAAAACCCTCCGCTATTGTCTCGCTATGTCATTCGTTGTGGTGGGCGCGAATGTGACCGCCGGTACGGCAACTATCGAATCAGATGGGGAGCGAAATACTCTGGAGTTTCGCGGTGAAGAGTACCTGCGTATGCAGACAGACCGCGATGGCTACATGTTACACAGAAACGGCACGCTCTATGTTGTCAGTGGTGCCGAGGGCGAGGAGACCGTTATTGACGCCTCCGCGGCGATGAAAATGTTCGGGGGAATGATGCCCGATGTAGGCCCGAGCGCGACGGGCGTTCACAGTTTGCGAAATACCGGCCGAAAAGAAACGGTGGCAGGTGTGAAAGGCGAGGTGTGGATCGCCGATTACACTGATGAAGAGGGCCGGCATCAGGTGGAAATGGTGCTATCAAAGGATGCCGCCGCCAGGGAAATGCGCGATGCCATGATGGGCTTCATGCGCAGCATGATTAAAGCCAGTGGATCAAATTCTGATCAAGCCGATGAGATGTTCGAGCAGTTGCGAAAGCGCGGCTACGGGTATCTTCGTGTCGGCAATGACATGAAAGTTGTCGCGTTGTCGGGCAAGAAAATCGATAAGGGGCGTTTTGCGTTGCCTGCAGAGCCGATGCAGATGCCCAACTTGGGCAACTTTGGCGCGGCGATTTCAGCAGGTGCTGAAGTGGAAAGTGATGAGCAGAACGCGCAGGGCAGTGCCGGCTTTAGTTTTGGCAGCATCTTTCAACAAAAGGCTGAACGCCAGCAAGAACGAGCAAAGGATAGAACGGAAGAGGAAGTCGACAAACAAACTGATAACGTTGTCGATAAGGCGTTAGATAAGGCTTTTAATAAACTCTTCGGTAACTGAGGCAGCCCGCTGTTTGGAGGCTGGCAGGGGCACTGCCAACCTCCGCGCCGTCATCAATGAGCTTGGCGGCGTGATTTCACCGCAAATGTGAACAGGCGTTGATAGCCCGCCGGGAAGGCGCGCGCTAAAAAGTCAAAAACCCGGGCGTCCGGGCCGATCAGTACGCGGCGGCGATTTTTCTCCACGCCTTTGATAATTACTTTGGCGGCACTCTCCGGCGTATTGAAGAATAGCTTTTCAAACTGATTTACGGCGTCATTGGCGCTGTTGCCGGTGGCCGCGGCCACGCTGGCGTTCACCTTTGAGCGCTTTGCGATGTTGGTTTTAATCCCACCGGGGTGGACGCAGGTGGCGCTAACGCTGGAGTCCGTTAGCTCCAGGTCCTGCCGCAGTGACTCGGTAAAGCCCCGCACCGCGTACTTACTGGCGTTGTAGCCGCTCATTAGTGGTTGTGCGGTTAAGCCAAACACGCTTGATATATTGACGATATGCCCGCTTCCGGACTGCTCCAGCAAGGGGAGGAAGGCCTTGCTGCCGTAGACCGTTCCCCAAAAATTAATGTCCATAATCCACTCGTATTCTTCCAGGCTTAAGCCCGCTACGGTGCCCGACAATGCAACGCCCGCATTGTTGATGACGATATTCACTTGACCGTGATCGCGCTGCACGGTGTCGGCCCAGTTGAATACCGCTGCTTTATCGCTGACATCCAGCACCTGCTGAGTGACTTTTAGATCGCTGGCGGGAATAAGGCGGACCGTTTCCTCGAGCCCGGTTTCATCGATATCGGCCAGCGCCAAGTGGCACTTCTTTTCCGCTAGTTGCAGGGCGAGGGCCCGGCCTATTCCCGAGCCAGCACCTGTAAGCGCGACGACCTTGCCGGCTAGGTTTTTCATTGGGCTGACTCCGAGTATTTGGTCAAAAAATGTTGGTAGCGCGCGGCACTCTCTGCGGGAATTTCCAGCATGGGCATATGGCCGATGCCTTCCCACACGGTGATTTCCAGCGTAGGAATCGCCGCGCGCCAGGTGTCGACACTACTTACATGGATAAGTTGGTCTTCACTGCCCCACAGTAATAAAGCAGGCGAGCGCAGACTTGCCAATCGTGGTTCTAGCAAAGCGGTACTGTGAAAGTCGTTGAAGATTTCAGAGAGTTCAGTGCGACGCTGCTGGTAGTCTTCAGCCATTGCATCCAGCACGACGCCGGGCATCCACGGCGGCTTGGCCATCGTCATCGCGTAGAACTCACGGAACTGATCGCGTTTTTCAACGAGGAAGGGGTTGCGCCCTTCGGCGAGTAATTTTTGCATTGTGCTGGGCTCAGGCGAATTCACTCCCGCTGGGTCTACGAGCCCGGTCGTTAATACCCGCTCTGGGTAGCTGAGTGAAAAGTCGGCGCTGATGAAACCACCCATGGAGTTGCCGATGATATGCACCTGGTCGATGTTCAGCGCATCCAACAGGCCTTGGAGGCGCCGGGATTGCGCGGTGATACTGTAGTCGCCGCCACTGACAAATGCGGTGTCACCGTGACCGGCCATATCCGGGATAATAATGTGGTAGTCGTCGACGAAGTGTTTGGCAAAGCGTAGCCAGACATTTTTGTCGGCGCTGTAGCCATGCAGCATCAGCAATGTGGGCTGCTCTGGGTTGCCGCCTTGATACAAGCTCATCTCCAATTCGCCGATATCGACACGGCGCTCTTTGAAGCCATAGATCGATGCCTCGCCTGCCATGCTGGCGGTGTACAGGAGGTGTCCTAAAGCGGGGTAGCTGTGATAACTCCACAGTCCACCGGCAATCAGGGTGACAAATGCAATCAGCAGAAACTTTTTCACGAGCGCGTTCCTTTATTGTGTTGGAATTATAATGGCGGGTTAAGGTTGTTTGGGGTATTCGCTTAGGTCGATGACCGAGCGCATTTCGCGCCATATGATACTGCTTAGCCACTTAAGTGGGACGAAGCGCGCGCCCAACCAGGTTTTGCCCGACCCGTTGCCGTACACCAGGCGCGGCTGGTTGCGGCGAATACAGGTGATGAGTTTGGCGGCAATTGCCTCCGGTTTGGTACTGAGGAAGTGGTCGGAGAAAGCGCGGCTGCGATCCTGGCGCGCAATATTTGTGTCGATGCCGCCCGGGTGCACGAGGTGGACTTGAATGGGGCTGGTATGCAGTTCCGCCATCAGTGCTTCGGTGTAGCCGCGCACTGCAAATTTACTGCCGCAGTAGTCACTGTGATTCGGGGTGCCCACCAAACCGAAGATGCTGGAAATATTGACAATGGCGCCTTCATTATTGGCCTGTAGGTGGGGGAGAAAGGCCTGACAGCCGTGGATAACGCCGAAGTAGTTCACATCCATTACACGGCGATAGTCACTAAGGTCTGTTGCCCAGGTTGGTTTGGCGCTGCCTTCGATGCCGGCGTTATTGATAACAATATGTGCCGGCCCCAATTGACGTTTCACCGCGTCGGCAAAATCCGTCATGGCGGCAGGGTCGCTGACGTCTACGCCCTGATGAAAGACATCTGCCGAGTTGGTGTCTAGCTGCGCCACGGTCTCGGTCAGGCCGTCGCTGTCGAGGTCACACAGTGCGAGTTTGCAACCTTTAGCGGAGAAGGCATGGGCGTAGGCGCGACCCATACCCGAGCCGGCCCCCGTGATTACAACAACTTTGTTAATCAGGTTTTTCATTATTTTGCCTAGGAAAGTTGGTGGTCGTTGGGGCGGAAATTCCGTGTCCAGCGCCGATAGGTGAAACTGAAGCCCGGGAACATGGCGATGACATGGCCACTTTTGCTCTGATACCAGCTGTTGCAGCCGCCGGACTTCCACACGGTGCGCTCCATTTCGCTGTGGATGTGCTCGGTGTAGCGCTTCTCTGCGTCGCGATTGACCTCAATAGTCTTACTATTGCTGCGTTGAACCGCGCGAATGCTGTTCATGATGTAGTCCATCTGCGCCTCGATGATCACGATGGCCGAGGTGTGGCCGATGCCGGTATTCGGTCCTGTCACCACAAATAAATTCGGGAAGCCGGGCATACTGGTGCCCAAGTACGCCCGTGGGAACTCCGCCCATGCCGACTGCAAGGTTTGGCCGCCGCGGCCTTCAACGGAGTATGAGATAACACCGTCGGTGGCATCGTAGCCGGTGGAGTAGACGATCAAGTCCAGATCCAGGTCTTGGCCCTGCTGAGTGCGAATGCCGCGCTCGGTAATCTCGGCAATGCCGTCTTCGCTGCTGTGAAGCGTGACGTTATCGCGGCAGTAGGCGGGGTAGAGGGTATCTGACAAGATGATACGTTTGCAGCCGATGGTGTAGTCCGGTGTTACTTTAGCGCGCAGCTCAGGGTCGGCAATCTGTTTGTTAATGTGCTTGAGGGCGCGGCGTTTGGCGAGAATATTCAGCATGGCTTCGGAGTATTTAAAGCCAATAACGCGGCTCTCCAGTGCCCAATAAACGGCTTGGCGAAGTAGCTTGTACGCCCAGCGGCGCCGCAGAATCGCGCGTTGCCAAGGTTTGAATCGATAGTCTGGGCGTGGAATCACCCAGTGGGGACTGCGTTGGAAGACATGCAATTGCGCAACGTCTTCTGCGATAGCGGGAATCACTTGTGCAGCACTGGCGCCACTGCCAATAATCGCCACCTTTTTACCGCGGTAGTCGTAATTGTGATCCCAATTATTTGTGTGGAAGCTGTGCCCCTGGAAGCGCTCGCGACCTTTGAAAGCCGGAATAACCGGGGTGCTTAGCGGGCCAGAGGCATTAATGATAAATTGCGCGAGAAAGCGGCGGCCGTCCTCACAACTCACCTGCCACTGTTGTGACGCTTCCTGCCAGCGAATACTGCTGACATTGCAGCCAGTGCGTGTTTTCTCTCTGAGACGGTGTTTATCGATGACGTGATTGGTATAGCGTTGTAGCTCGTCACCGTCGGCAAACATTTGTGACCAGTCATAGGGCTCTGATGCGATGGAGTAGAGCGCTGATTGCACATCTACCGCGGCGCCGGGGTAGGTATTCTGGCACCAGGTGCCGCCCATAAAGTCGCGTCGTTCGAGGATGACGTAGTCATCGATACCATTTTTCTTCAGGTTTATTGCCGCGCACTGCCCCCCGAAGCCACTGCCAATAATCACAACCTGATGGCGGCTTGCCTGCTGTTGTTCACTCATCGTTGTTTTTCCTATCTGTGAGCAGCCCATTTGGCTTCATCTGATGACAAGTGTCTTCACTTTACTTTTGACGACGCGTGATGTCAAATTGCTGTCATGGCAAATGACAGTGTGAAAACCGTCGCTGAAAATGCGACCAGTGGCCGGGTATACGGCGGTGTAAAGGCGGAGGAGAGGCGGGCTGCTCGGCGGCAGCAATTCCTTGAGGCAGGATTAGAAATCTTTGGCACAGAGGGTTTTCGCGCTGCGACGGTGCGCAAATTGTGCCGCCAAGCAAAATTAACCGATCGCTACTTTTACGAAAGTTTTGACAATTTACAGACGCTATTAACCGAAGTGTACGAGCTTCATATGGGGCAGATACGCCAGCGCATTTACGACAGTGTGATGGATGCGCCGCCTGGCATGTCGGTAAGGCAGCTTGTTGAGCGAATGCTGGAAGCCTACTTCACCGCGCTGGAAGATCCCCGCGTCGCGCGCGTATGTATGGTGGAGTTAGAGGGAATCAGCCCTGAAGTTGAGCAGTTGTACCACGGTTACATAATGTCTTTTTCAGACTTGATTCTGGAGCTGGCACGTTACGTCTATCCTCAGTGGCAGCTCGACGATGAGGAGGCACTGATGCTGGGTATGTCGTTGGTTGGCGCCATGCGGCAGGCGGCAACGCACTGGTTGCGCAGCGACTATGCCATTGCAAAAGGGACCGTGGTGCGCGCTGCGGTGCGTTTAGTGATGGGGCTTATCGAAAATATTGCTGCCGAGCAGACTAGCCCACACCGCGATGCATAGCATCGACTTCATCTTGCATTCGATGCCATTGGTTTATCAGTAGCTCGCGTCGGCCGGCGTCGTCGGCAGGAATGCTACTTGCGGGTATGCGCCAAAACTTGAGTTTAACGGTGGTATCCATCCAGCCGCCGTTGAACAAACTGGCGAAGCTGGATGACTTCTCGAAGCCGCTATGTGCAAAAAACACGAGGTCTTTGTCCGGGGCGCCGGCCATCAGTGCCAGTGCGCCGGCAGGCCGAATAGGCAAGAGGTGGGTCCACTGCTCGGCATTTCGCAGGGCTTTCTGATCGTTCTTTTTTTGAAAGGACTCAAGCAGCCGCTGGCGCTTGGCCGTCGAAAACCGCGTTCCTTCCATATAAATAATCAGCGTCTCTTGCTCGGAGGCGGTGGCGGCCAGGGTGCTCAGAGCGCTGAGTTCTGGCCCCATGTCCTCGGCTACGCGGTTTAGGAACACGTTGGGTAGGCGGTTACCCACGATATCCAGGCAGGGATCCATGAGCAGCTCGCGTTTTAAAACATAGCGCACGCGAAAAGCCTTCGGTATGGCGTAGAAAGACATGGGCAATACCGTGTCGCCAATACTTGTGTGCCGTGGCAGCAGTATCGCGGCGTTACCTTCCAGGGCCTCTTGGCCGGTGACTTCAAAATGCAGGCGAAACAGGCGTTCTGCGCCGCGTCGCAAGGTGTCTGCCCACCAGTATTGCAGCGCGCTATTGGCGCGTAAGTAGCCCTCGGACTCGGTGTTCGCGGTTATGGCGTAGCGCAACCACAGCCAAGTGCTGGCGAGAATGCCCGCGACCTCGCAGAAGAGGAACAGGCTGATAAATGTAAGGCAACGCAGGCCCGACCGGCTTGCGGGAAAGCCCCATCCAAGTAGCCAAAAGAGCGGCACCCAAATAACGGCGGTGGAGAGCATAAGCGCGGCGAGAGTCGTGATAAGCAAAATGGAGAGGAGCCGGCGGGGAAGGGTGTGTTGGCTAAGCCAGGAAACCAAAGTCAGATCCTCTCTGTGATACAAATTGCAAAACTGTGTAGTACGCAGTATAGGCAATGCTGGATCTTGTTGGCAGTTGGCTTAACTGGCGGCGCGTACACACTCCAATATACCGTAGTCGTATTCGCCGCCAAGAGCCTCGTAGATCGGCTTAAGGCGCTTGTCTTCGCTGTGTTCGAAGGCAAAGCGAATTTCCTGCAGCTCGGCCTCGTCGAGGGCGACCACGTCAGCGAGCTCCAATTCGCCCTCGCGGATCGCCTTTGCCAGGTGGCGGTATACGGTCGCGACGGTAAGCTCTCTGCGGTGGGCAATTTCCAGCGGGGTCATACCCTGACAGAGCAGCAGCACAGTCTCTGCATTGCTGTCACCGGATTGAGGTTGGCTGCCAATATTCTCGTGAATAACCTCGAGAAAACTGTCTCCGTAGGCGTCGAGCTTGCGCTCGCCAATCCCGGAGATAAGTGCGAGTTGCTCGCGGTTTTGCGGCTGCCTCTCCGCCATTTCAGCCAGTGTCGCATCGTGAAAGATTACATAGGCGGGAACGCCCTGCTCGTCGGCCAGTTGTTTGCGGTGAGCGCGCAGAGCCTCCCACAGTTGACTGTGGGCGGTATTGGCGAAGTTGCTGGAGCGTGTTTTACCGGCGCTCACCTTCGCCAACTTGCGCAAGGTTAAGGTTTGCTCGCCGCGCAGAATCGGTCTGGCACTTTGGCTGAGCTGCACGCTGCCATGGCCATCCAGGTCTACGCTCAGCAGGCGCCTGGCGATAAGCTGGCGAAACAGGCCCCGCCATTGGCTAGTATTCAGTTCCTTGCCAATACCGAAAACCGTGAGTTTGTCGTGCCCGAATTGCTGAATGCGGCTATTGGCCTTACCTTGCAAAACGTCTACCAGATAATTGACACCAAAGCGCTGGCCGGTTCGGTAGGCGCAAGATAGTGCCTTCTGCGCAGCGACGGTGGCATCCCATGTTTCCGGTGGCGATAGGCAGTTGTCGCAATTGCCGCAGGGCTTGTCCAGCCTGTCGCCAAAATAGTGCAGCAGGGCCTGCCGCCGACAGCTTTCCTGTTCGCAAAGCCCAAGCATGGCATCTAATTTGTGTCGCTCTATGCGTTTGTAGCTGTCATCGGCGTCGGAGCTTTCCTGCATTTGACGCAGCGTGATGACATCCTGCAGGCCGTAGAGCATCCAGGCGTCAGAGGGTAAGCCATCGCGCCCGGCGCGGCCGGTTTCCTGGTAATAGGCCTCGATGCTTTTTGGCAGGTTAAGGTGGGCAACAAACCTCACGTCGGGCTTGTCGATACCCATGCCAAACGCAATGGTGGCCACGATAATTATGCCGTCTTCGCGTAAAAATCGGCTTTGGTTTTGTTGGCGAGTCTCGTTGGAGAGACCCGCATGATAGGGCAGCGCCCTAAGCCCCTTCTCGCTGAGCCACTTTGCGGTGTCGTCGACACGTTTGCGTGATAAGCAGTAGACAATGCCGGCCTCGCCGTCGTGTTCATTGCGTATAAAGCGCAGCAATTGTTCGCGGGCATTGCCATTATTTTCAGCGATGCGGTAGCGGATATTCGGGCGGTCAAAACCGTTGTTGAAGACGCGTGCCTGCTCTAAGCCGAGACGCTGAATAATTTCCTGTTGGGTGCGCTCGTCGGCCGTTGCAGTTAAGGCGATGTGCGGCACGTCGGGGAAATGCTGATGAAGGATTGAAAGCTGGATGTACTCGGGGCGGAAGTCGTGCCCCCATTGGGATACACAGTGTGCTTCATCGATGGCGAATAAGGCGATATGCACTTGCGAAAGCAAACGCTGCATTCGCGGCATCATCAACCGCTCTGGGGCGATGTAAAGTAGGTCGAGCTCGCCGCGTGTTAACTGCTGCTCGACTTCGCGTACGGCCATACCGTCTAGTGCAGAGTTCAGGCAGGCCGCGCGAATGCCATTTTGCTGCAGGGCATCAACTTGGTCCTGCATCAGCGCAATTAATGGCGAGATCACGATAGCCGTGCCGTTGCGGATCAATGCCGGGATTTGAAAGCACAGTGACTTACCGCCGCCTGTGGGCATTAACACCAGCGCATCACCGCCGTCGATCAGTTGCTCAACAATCTCTGCTTGGTGGTTGCGAAAGTCCGAATAACCGAATACCGATTGCAATACCTGTCGAGCATTGTCCTGAGTGCTTAGGGTGGTGTCTGTCATTACCACATCAGGTCGTCAGGGATTTGGTAATCGGCGTAGGGATCGTCTTCCTCGGGCTGGTCCGCAGGTTTGTCATTGTGCAGAACGATCACGCTGGCATCGCGTTGTTTGATTTTATCAGCGATGACGGCAGGCACGAGCTCAAAGCTGTCTCGGACTTTGACGATGGCAAGCAGGCCTTTTACCAGTTGCTCCTGTAGAGCATTGGTGACGTAAATGCGCTTGATCTTCTTACCATCGGTAAATTGGAAGGCGATATCACCCTGTTTGCGATCGATCTTATTGATGTCGACTAACTGCAAAATCTGCGCATAAATAGCCTTTTTCTCCACTTCGGCTTGGCGCTGGCGATTTATCTCGCGGTCGCGCTCGGCCTTTTCTGCCAGTGCACGTTGCGCGGCGAGCTTGCCCTCATCGACCTGAGGCTTACCCTTGTTGGCTTTTTTGGCCTTGCGCTGCTCCTGCTTAATTTTTTTGGCTTTCTTTTCGTCGGCGATGCCTGCCTTAAGTAGCTGTTCTTGCAGCGATGCCATGCTGGGCCTCAAGCGTTGGGTAAAGAGGGCGATATTCTATCCTGTATTGCGCCGTGCTTCGAACACCCTATACGTGTAATCCTGCGACGTAACCCGAAGACCAGGCCCATTGAAAGTTAAAACCACCCAGCCAGCCGGTGACATCGAGAACTTCGCCGACAAAGTACAACCCAGGCTGTGACGTCGCCTCCATGGTTTTGGAACTGATGCCATCGGTATCCACGCCACCCAGGGTGACTTCTGCTGTCCGGTAGCCCTCGGTTGCCGAGGGTTTGACGACCCAGTTATTCAGCTGTGCGGCGATGCGGCGTAGCAATTTCTCACTGAGCCCAGCCATAGGGGTATCGGCGTGCTCTGGCCACCAAAGGGTCTGGCATTCCTGCACCAAGCCTTTCGCCAAGCGTTGCCCCAGGACACTGCGCAATAGCGATTTAGGCTGCTGTGACTTCGCCTCAATGAGCCATTGCTCGGCGTTGATATCCGGCAGCAGGTCGATGTGAAGGGCGTCACCGGGGTGCCAATAGTTGGAGATTTGTAGCATCACCGGTCCGCTTAGGCCGCGGTGAGTGAAAAGCAAATTTTCGCGAAAGGTCTGGTCATTACACGTTGCTGAGACATCAACAGCCAGGCCTGCCAAGCGTTCGCACAGCGCTTTGCTCTGGTCGCTAAACATAAAGGGCACCAGGCCCGCTCTGCGCGGCGTCACGCCAAGGCCAAATTGCTCGGCGAGTTGATAACCGACGCCACTGCCACCCAGGGTGGGTATGGAAAGCCCGCCCGTTGCCACAACAAGTGACTGGCAGTGCAGAGAAAGAGCGCTGGTATCCTTGCGGATGTGCAATTGGTAGCCCGCGCGCGCCTCTAGCGCTTGAACGCCCTCCAGCTCGATCTTGCAGCGAATCTCAACACCCGCTTGCGAACATTCCTCAAGAAGCATGTTCAGGATATCTTTGGCAGAGTTCAGGCAAAAAAGCTGGCTGTGTTTGCGCTCCTCATAGGCGATGCCATAACGCTCGACCATGCCGATAAAGTCCCAGGCGCCGTAGCGTTTTAGGGCCGACTTACAGAAGTGCCGATTCTCTGAAATGAAGTTGTTTGCATCGACGAAGTAATTGGTGAAATTGCAGCGGCCGCCGCCGGACATTAGGATTTTTTTGCCGACCTTGTTTGCGCGTTCAAGCACCAATACACGGCGTCCGCGCTGGGCGGCTGTGAAAGCGCAAAGCAGGCCCGAGGCGCCACCGCCAAGGACGATAACATCGTAATTTTGCGCGTTTTGCATAATTGCTGAGAGGCCGTTGAAAACGCTGAATTATCGCAGATATCGGCGATGATTGGGGGCCATTTTCGAATTATCCGCTGGCGGCTTGCGCGCGGACTTTACGTATAGTCAGTCGCTTGATTTTTAACCACACTCGTCAAGAAAGTATTGCTACTGCTTTCCCTGAAACACCAATATAAATAATCAGGACGCATTGTCATGGCCCCCTCAGCACCCAGCAGAGATCAGTTGCTGCAGACCCTTGCGGCGATAGAAGAGTCTCAGGCCGTCATAGAGTTTGACCCCGACGGCAATATTCTAAGAGCCAATCAGAATTTCTTAGACGTATCCGGTTACAGTAGCGACGAGCTGAAGGGCTCGCACCATCGGGTATTTGTCAGCGCCGACTATGCTGCCTCGCAGGAATACCGTGCATTCTGGCAGTCACTTCGCGGCGGCCAGTCGCAGAGCGGGGAGTTTTGCCGCTACGACAAGCATGGTTCAGTATTCTGGATTCAGGCCTCGTATAACCCGGTTCTTGATGACGAGGGGCACGTTACGCGCATTATTAAAGTCGCGAGCGATATTACCCGGCAGAAGGCGCTCGACCTCGACTATTTGGGGCAGATTACGGCGATCAATGCCAGCCAGGCAGTCATTCAGTTTGACCCCAGTGGCACTATCCTTGATGCCAACCCTTTATTTCTGCAAACGATGGGCTACCAGCTTGACGAGATACAAGGCCAGCATCACTCGCTGTTCGTTTCGCCTGAAACGCGGAATTCTGGCGACTATGCACTGTTTTGGCAGTCCTTGGCTCGCGGTGAGGCGCAGGTAGGTGAATATCGACGCATTGCCAAGGGTGGCCGAGTCGTGTGGATTCAAGCCTCCTATACGCCAATCAGAGATGTTCAAGGTGATGTGGTGAAGGTGGTGAAATACGCCACTGATATCACTGAGCAAAAAATGCTGCATGCCGATTTTAAAGGTCAGATCGATGCAATTAACTCAGTGCAGGCAGTTATCCATTTTGATGTCGACGGAACGATAATTGATGCCAATGACAACTTTCTTTCGGTGATGGGCTATCGCCTTGACGAGGTGGTTGGCAAGCACCACGGCATATTTGTTGACCCGGCTTTCCGAGCCGGTCAGGAGTACCGGCAATTCTGGCTCGACTTGGCTGAGGGGCAGGCGAAACTTGGCGAGTTTTGCAGGCTCAATAAACGCGGTGACGATGTTTGGATTCAGGCGTCCTATACACCGATTCGCGATGTCGATGGCAAGGTATTCAAAATAGTGAAATATGCCAGTGACATCACTCAACAAAAGCGGGTGAATGCCGATTATCAGGGGCAAATCGAGGGTATTTCTGCGAGTCAGGCAGTTATCGAATTTGAAGTCGATGGCACGATCTTGTCGGCAAATGACAATTTTCTTCAGGCGATGGGGTATTCGCTGGAGGAAATAAAAGGCCGGCATCATCGGCTTTTTGTTGATGGCGAGTACGCCAAATCGGCAGATTACGCGCAGTTCTGGCGTTCTCTGGCGCAGGGTCAAGCCCGCGTTGGTGAATTCAAGCGCTTGGCGAAGGGCGGCCGTGAGATATGGATACAAGCGTCTTATACGCCGATAAAAGACCTGCGGGGGCGCGTTTTCAAGGTTGTGAAATATGCGACGGATATCACCGAGCGCAAACAGGCAATGTCAGAGGTTGCGCGACTGATCGACGCCGCCCGTCAAGGTTATCTTGATGACCGAGCGACCTTAGATGGCTTCCAGGGTGATAGCTTAGAGTTGTTGTCGAGTATTAACTTTATGCTCGATGCCATAACGCTGCCGATCAATGAGGTGGCAGACGTGATGCAAGCCGTGGCGAGCAACCAGCTTACGCGCAGGGTGAAGAGCGACTTTAAGGGGCGCTTTGGTGAACTGAAGGGCTACGTGAATTCGGCGGTTTCCCAGCTGCGAAGCTCGCTCAGCCACGTATCGGTGGCGTCGGAACAGGTGTCGTCTGCCGCAGGATTGATTGCATCGAGTAGTCACTCGGTGGCCATTGGCGCGTCGCAGCAGGCGGCCTCCCTTGAGGAAACCGGGCGCTCCTTAGAGAGCCTCAGTGAGGAAACGCGCAAGAATGTGGATAGCACGCGATTGGCCAAAGACCGGGCGGCGCAGACCCAGGGGCTTGCTGAGCGAGGCAGCGAGACGATGGAGAAGATGCTGGCGGCGATGACGCGAATTAAAAGTGCGACGCAAGATACCCAGGACATTATCAGCGATATCAACGAGATTGCTTTCCAAACCAACTTGCTGGCTCTAAATGCGGCGGTTGAAGCTGCTCGGGCGGGAGAGGCAGGCCGCAGTTTTGCAGTGGTTGCGGAAGAAGTGAGGAACCTGGCGCTTCGCGCGAAGACCGCTGCAGATAAAACGCAGTCATTGATTGCGCAAAGCGCCGAATCTGCGGAGGACGGCGGCGCGCTGTCGAGTGAGGTCAATAGCGGTTTTTCAGACATTATTTCGGCCATTGGGCAGGTGACCGAGCTGGTGAATGAAATATTCAGCTCCAGTGAGATTCAGGCGAAGGGCATTGATGAAATCACCAAGGCAATGGCGGCAATGGATAAGGTTGTGCAATCAGCCGCTGCGGACTCTGAGGAATCTTCCAGTGCTGCCGAGGAGTTGGCTGCTCAAGCGGAAGAGCTCAATAACATGGTTGGCGATTTCGATTTGGGGAGCGCGGTTGGCACCAGCGATCAGAGAGCGGCGATGAATACGCCGCGCTGACATCAACGCGATTACCAAAGCATGCAACAAAAAAGGGCGCCTGTAGGCGCCCTTTTGTCTAAGCCTTAAAAGTGTTTAGACAATTTTCTTCATCGCCGTCATGTAGCTACGCAATTTCTGACCAACGACCTCAACAGGGTGGTTGCGAATTTCTGCGTTAACCGCGATCAGCTCAGCGTTATCAACACCGCCGTCTTTGACGTTAAGGCCTTTGCCGATAACATCGGTAGAGACCTTGCTCATAAAGTCTTGCAGCAATGGGCGGCAAGCGTGGTCGAACAGGTAGCAGCCGTATTCTGCGGTATCAGAAATAACCACGTTCATCTCATACAGTTTGCGACGCGCGATAGTGTTAGCGATCAGCGGCGTTTCATGCAGCGACTCGTAGTAGGCTGACTCGGGCTTCATGCCAGCGGCAACCATGCACTCGAAGGCTAGCTCAACACCGGCTTTAACCATTGCCACAAGCAGAATGCCGTTGTCGTAGAACTCTTGCTCACTGATTTCCATATCGCCAGAGGGCGTCTTTTCAAACGCGGTTTCAGCGGTAGCGGCGCGCCAGTTCAGCAGGTTTTTGTCGTCGTTAGCCCAGTCTTCCATCATGGTTTTCGAGAAGTGACCGCTGATGATGTCGTCTTGGTGCTTCTCGTACAGCGGACGCATGATGTCTTTCAGCTCATCGGCCAAATCGAACGCTTTGATTTTGGCGGGGTTGCTGAGGCGATCCATCATATTGGTGATGCCGCCGTGTTTCAGGCCTTCGGTAACGGTTTCCCAGCCGTACTGAATCAGCTTTGAGGCGTAGCCGGGCTCAATGCCTTCTGCAACCATTTTGTCGAAGCACAGGATCGCGCCGGTTTGCAGCATGCCGCACAAGATGGTTTGCTCGCCCATCAGGTCAGACTTAACTTCGGCAATTGGCGAGGACTCCAATACGCCAGCGCGGTCGCCGCCAGTACCGGATGCCAGCGCTTTGGCAATGGCCATGCCTTCGCCTTTGGGGTCGTTTTCGCGGTGAACAGCGATGAGCGTCGGTACACCAAAGCCGCGCTTGTACTCTTCGCGAACCTCGGTGCCTGGGCATTTCGGGCAGCACATAACAACGGTGATGTCTTTGCGGATCTGCATACCTTCTTCAACGAGGTTGAAGCCGTGCGCGTAGTCGAGGCAAGCGCCTTCTTTCATCAGCGGCATTACCGCGTTGACCACAGGGGTGTGCTGCTTATCTGGGGTCAGGTTCATCACCACGTCAGCGGTGGGGATCAACTCTTCGTAAGTGCCGACGGTAAAACCGTTCTCGGTTGCATTTTTCCAGCTTTGGCGTTTTTCCTCGATCGCGCTTGCGCGCAGGGCATAGGATACGTCGAGGCCAGAGTCGCGCAGGTTCAGACCCTGGTTCAAGCCCTGGGCGCCGCAGCCAACAATCACGATTTTCTTACCTTTCAGGTAGTTGCAGCCATCTGCAAACTCGCTGCGATCCATAAAACGGCATTTACCCAGCTCTTCGAGCTGCAGGCGCAACGGCAAGCTGTTGAAGTAGTTCTGACCCATGGTGAGGCTCCTGATATGTGCTCGTGTAGTAAAGGGGTTTTAGTGGGAGGCACTCTAGCAAGTCTTTATTGTTGCGTAAATTGATATATAGTGGAAACTGTGTTGCATTTTTCGAGACTAAAGCCGCCGTGAAAACCAAAGAGCTGGAGATCTATATTCACCTGAGCCAGTCGCTGCACTTTGGCAAAACGAGTGAGGCAATGCATCTCAGCGTTTCAGCCGTCAGCCGGGCGATACAGCGCTTGGAGGACGAAGCCGGCGTGGTTTTGTTTGAGCGGGATCGGCGCAGTGTCAGATTAACACCGGCCGGCAGAGAGTTCTTGCGCTACGCTGAGCAGGCAGTGTTGAGTTGGCGCTCGCTTTCTCAGCGTCTGCGGCAACAAGGAGAATCTCTGCAGGGGGAGGTCAGTCTGTTCTGTTCGGTGACCGCGGCCTACAGCGTGCTCAGTACGATTTTGGAGACGTTTCGTCAGCGCTACCCCGGCATTGACCTCAAACTGCATACCGGCGATCAAGCTGATGCCGTTGACCGGATCGCTGATGGCGGCGAAGACCTCGGAATTACTGTTCGCCCGCCGCAATTACCTAGTCGGCTCGACTACTTACCGCTGAGCCGGTCTTCACTGCAGTTGCTGGTGCCGAATATTCCCTGCGCCCTCAGTGAGCAAATTGCTGGCCACGGTGGGGAGTTCAGCGCGTCCCTGCTCAATACACTACCTTTTATTCTTCCTGAGCGGGGCGTCGCACGAAGCCTGATCGAGCAGTGGTTTCGCCGCCAGCGCCTGCGGCCGAATGTCTACGCGCAAGTGAGTGGTCACGAGGCGATTGTCAGTGCGGTGGGCTTGGGTTTGGGAATTGGTGTCGTGCCCGACTTGGTGCTCGATACGTCCTTTTTGCGCGACAAGGTGCGCGTGGTGACAATATTGCCTGAGCTGCCGAGTATGGACATCGGCGTGGTGGTGCGGCAACAGCGTCTGGCCGACCCGCTGGTAAAAGCATTTTGGGACTGTGCGCAGTCATCGTACCGCAGCACTATTTAATTTATCATGCACGCTTAATTGCTGTTTGAACGGATAAGGACACTATGGCTGACGAACAAACCGGAAAGAAGTCGATGCCGGCCTTTGATAAAGAGGCGCTACTGCTGATTGACGACCATGAAGAGGAAGTCTCCGTCGACGGCAAAACGGTGCGTAAGCGTGGCATTTATTTGCTGCCGAATTTGTTTACAACCGCGGCGCTGTTTTCGGGGTTCTTCGCCATTGTTTCGGCAATGAATGGCCGCTTTGAAGCGGCTGCGATGGCAATATTCGTGGCCATGGTTTTCGATGGCCTCGACGGTCGGGTGGCGCGCTTGATGAATGCGCAGAGCAAGTTTGGCGCGGAATACGACAGCCTTGCCGATATGGTGTCTTTCGGTGTTGCCCCGGCGCTGGTTGTTTTTAGCTGGGGCGTATCGGAACTCGGCAAGTTCGGCTGGGCAGTCGCCTTCGTCTATGTATCTTGTGCGGCGCTGCGGCTAGCGCGTTTTAATACCCAAATTGATACCGCCGACAAAAACTACTTCACTGGCCTGGCAAGTCCGGCTGCAGCGGCCGTTATGGCGGGGGTGGTCTGGGTTTCTGCCGAGGAGGGCTGGATCGGCGCGGCGCTGCCCATTGAGTTAGCGGCGGTTGTCGGTGTGTTAATGGCCGTCGTTGGTATGTTGATGATTATGAACGTCCGCTATAACAGCTTCAAAGGCATCGATTTCCGCGGACGCGTTCCCTTTGTAGTGATGATATTGGTTGTGCTGGCCTTCGGCCTGGTTTCGGTCGACCCCGCGCGGATACTTCTGGGGATTGTCTTGCTCTATGCCTTGTCCGGTCCCGTACAAGCGATTTATCGACGAGTAAAAGCGCCAAAAGTGTAACGCTGGCGCTGTGGCTGCGTCGTATCACTAGTTATGGTTGAGGAGTGCGACGATGCTGATAAAAAAGCCGGATGATATTGCAAGCAGCGAAATTACCCCGGAGGCGGTCTACCTCCGCCGCAGAGAGTTTATGCAGGGGGCTGCAGCCATTGCGGCAATGGCCGTGGCGCCGGTGACGTTTTCTGCGCCTTCGCCGCTGCCGCACACGCCGGTGGACGCGCGGGCGGACAATCCTTTCTATACAGGCGAGGCGCAGACGCCGTTCTCAGATGCCAGCCGGTACAACAATTTCTACGAGTTCGGCACCGATAAATCTGACCCTGCTAAATACGCCAGCGCACTGACAGTCGACCCGTGGTCAATCGACGTTGAGGGCGAGGTTGATAAACCGGGCAAGTATGCACTGGAAGACATTTTAAAGAGTGTCGACATAGAGGAGCGGGTATACCGCTTGCGCTGTGTAGAAGCATGGTCAATGGTCATTCCCTGGCTTGGTTTTCCCCTCAGTGACTTAATCAAACAGTGGCAGCCAACAAGTAAAGCCAAATATATCCAGTTTGAAACCCTGTATCGCCCCTCTGAAATGCGCGGACAGCGCTCTGCGTTCTCAACCATCGATTGGCCGTATATTGAGGGCTTGCGGATGGATGAGGCCATGCACCCCCTCACATTAATGAGTGTGGGAATGTATGGCAGAGAGTTGCCAAATCAAAATGGCGCGCCAATTCGCTTGGTGGTGCCGTGGAAGTACGGGTTTAAGAGTATTAAGTCGATCGTAAAAATTCGTTTTACCGAGCGTCAGCCCAAAACCAGCTGGCAGGGTATTGCGCCGCGCGAGTACGGCTTCTACGCCAATGTGAACCCCAAGGTGGATCATCCGCGCTGGAGTCAGCGCTATGAGCGACGCCTGCCCAGCAGCTTGTTGTCTCCCAACCGCATTCGCACGCAAATGTTCAATGGCTACGAAGAGCAGGTCGCCAGTTTGTACAAAGGTATGAACCTGCGGCGCTACTACTGAAGGTTGGCTTGATGGCTGATGTGACAGAAAAGGCCCGGCAACCGTTTGGGATGGGGTGGGGTAAGCCCCTGGTGTTCGTGCTATGCCTGCTGCCGCTCGCTGCGGTGGTTTATGGTGCCGTCCTTGGTGACTTGGGGCCCGATCCGGTTAAAGCGTTAATAGTGATGACCGGTGACTGGGCGATCCGTGCCCTGCTGGTGGTTTTTTCAGTTTCCGCGCTACGCAGTTGGTTGGGGTGGTCGCGGTTGCTCCGGTTTCGACGTATGTTAGGCTTATTTGCCGGCTTCTATGCCAGTCTTCACATACTGGTTGTTGCCACCTACCTGTTCGCATGGGACTGGACCATTGTTTTGGAAGAGCTTAGCGAACGCCCCTACATCATCGCCGGCTTCGCAGCTTGGCTACTAATGCTGCCAATGGTAGTCACCTCTAACAACTATTCGGTTCGTCGCTTTGGGCGCCGTTGGCGTCAACTTCACCAGCTTATGTATCCGGTAATGGGCTTGGCGTGGCTGCATGTTGTTTGGCAGGTTCGCTCTAGCTATCTAGAGGCCCTGATTTATGGCCTGCTTATCGTAGTATTGGCCCTGCCGCGTCTACGGCGCTTCCAGCTCGCGCGCTAATCTGCTCAAGAGCTGATCAACCTGCTGCTGTTTTGACCGTTAATTGCTGTTGTTTTGATCGATTGTCATTTTTTTGTAATTAGTTTGTTGCGGTGTGTTGACTCTGGGGTTTGGGTCTCTATAATGCGCCACCTCGCTTACGGAGACGGGCCTTTCGGGAAGTTTGGAAGGTGGTGTTGCTGAGGTTTGCGAGGGTGGTTTCAAGGTGCTTTTGAGGCGGTTTAAAAACTTTTTCAAAAAGCGGTTGACTCTACCAGGGGCGGCTCTATAATGCGCTCCCTCGCTTACGGAGACGGGCTTTCAGCTGAGGTTGGAAGTGCTGGTTGAAGAGGTAAGCGAAACGGCAAAACGGCTTTTGAAAACGCTTTAAAAACTTTTCAAAAAACGCTTGCCAAACAGGACGAAGTATTTATAATACGCGTCCTCGCTTCGGGGATAACTTGAAGCGAATATCAAAGCCCTGGCGGTTTTGAGTTATTTAAAAAGATGAGATCAA
Organism: Spongiibacter sp. C9W; assembly: GCF_057370015.1. Lineage (NCBI taxonomy): Bacteria > Pseudomonadati > Pseudomonadota > Gammaproteobacteria > Cellvibrionales > Spongiibacteraceae > Spongiibacter > Spongiibacter sp. C9W. Next base: position 1,225,607 of record NZ_CM170672.1, on the reverse strand, counting down.
GTAATTCGTGTGGGTACTTGTTGATGGATATTGCGACATTAAATATTCAGAGATAAGTAACTCGACAATTCAAATTTTGAAGAATCGATTAACACGTCTCTGAGCCGAGATTTTAGATGGTAAAGCAGGTTTTGCGTAACCATCTCATCATGCCTTTGGCTGATGTAAAAGATTGAACTGAAGAGTTTGATCATGGCTCAGATTGAACGCTGGCGGCAGGCCTAACACATGCAAGTCGAACGCGAAAGCACTTCGGTGTGAGTAGAGTGGCGGACGGGTGAGTAACGCGTGGGAATCTACCTAGTAGTGGAGGATAACTCGGGGAAACTCGAGCTAATACTGCATACGCCCTACGGGGGAAAGCGGGGGATCTTCGGACCTCGCGCTATTGGATGAGCCCGCGTTAGATTAGCTTGTTGGTGAGGTAATGGCTCACCAAGGCGACGATCTATAGCTGGTCTGAGAGGATGATCAGCCACATTGGGACTGAGACACGGCCCAAACTCCTACGGGAGGCAGCAGTGGGGAATATTGCGCAATGGGCGAAAGCCTGACGCAGCCATGCCGCGTGTGTGAAGAAGGCCTTCGGGTTGTAAAGCACTTTCAATAGGGAGGAAAGGTTGTAGCTTAATACGTTGCAACTGTGACGTTACCTATAGAAGAAGCACCGGCTAACTCCGTGCCAGCAGCCGCGGTAATACGGAGGGTGCGAGCGTTAATCGGAATTACTGGGCGTAAAGCGCGCGTAGGCGGCTTCGTCAGTCAGATGTGAAAGCCCCGGGCTCAACCTGGGAACTGCATTTGATACTGCGGAGCTAGAGTATGGTAGAGGATAGTGGAATTCCAGGTGTAGCGGTGAAATGCGTAGATATCTGGAGGAACATCAGTGGCGAAGGCGACTGTCTGGACCAATACTGACGCTGAGGTGCGAAAGCGTGGGGAGCAAACAGGATTAGATACCCTGGTAGTCCACGCCGTAAACGATGTCTACTAGCCGTTGGGGAACTTGATTCTTTAGTGGCGCAGCTAACGCACTAAGTAGACCGCCTGGGGAGTACGGCCGCAAGGTTAAAACTCAAATGAATTGACGGGGGCCCGCACAAGCGGTGGAGCATGTGGTTTAATTCGATGCAACGCGAAGAACCTTACCAGGTCTTGACATCCTGCGAATTTTCTAGAGATAGATTAGTGCCTTCGGGAACGCAGTGACAGGTGCTGCATGGCTGTCGTCAGCTCGTGTCGTGAGATGTTGGGTTAAGTCCCGTAACGAGCGCAACCCTTGTCCTTAGTTGCCATCAGGTAATGCTGGGAACTCTAAGGAGACTGCCGGTGACAAACCGGAGGAAGGTGGGGACGACGTCAAGTCATCATGGCCCTTACGACCTGGGCTACACACGTGCTACAATGGGCGGTACAGAGGGCTGCAAACTCGCGAGAGCAAGCCAATCCCTTAAAACCGTTCGTAGTCCGGATTGGAGTCTGCAACTCGACTCCATGAAGTCGGAATCGCTAGTAATCGCGAATCAGAATGTCGCGGTGAATACGTTCCCGGGCCTTGTACACACCGCCCGTCACACCATGGGAGTGGATTGCACCAGAAGTGGATAGTCTAACCTTCGGGAGGACGTTCACCACGGTGTGGTTCATGACTGGGGTGAAGTCGTAACAAGGTAGCCCTAGGGGAACCTGGGGCTGGATCACCTCCTTAACTTGAGCGCAAGAAGTTGGCAAGTGCTCACACGAATTACTTAGATCTCAATTGATTGAAAGCGATAATTTCACGGGCCACTGGGTTACGTGATAAAGCCCTCTGCATGAGAATGCAGAATTGCTTGATTCAGCTGTTGGTTGGCTGGATATGCAAGATTGGGTCTGTAGCTCAGGTGGTTAGAGCGCACCCCTGATAAGGGTGAGGTCGGAGGTTCAAGTCCTCCCAGACCCACCACTATCTCGCGGCAGTTACTGAAAAGTAAGCGGGGTAGAGTTGGGCATTGACATGGGGCTATAGCTCAGCTGGGAGAGCGCCTGCCTTGCACGCAGGAGGTCTGCGGTTCGATCCCGCATAGCTCCACCACTTCCCGCTTTGGGGAGGGTGACCAGATTATCGCCAAGAAGTCAGAAAGAAAAGCTTTTGCATGTATGTGAAGAGTTTTTGTTTCTGGTTTTTACAATCAGATGTTCTTTAACAAGGTAAATAAGCTGAAATAAAACACTGTTTTCTCAAGTGTTGTAATAATCCGGCGAAAACTGATTACGCAGCAAGTCGCGTGTAATCAGATAGCAGTTTCTTGATGATATAACGATGGCTAGTCTATTTGCTTATATGGTCAAGCGACTAAGCGCATACGGTGGATGCCTTGGCAATTGGAGGCGATGAAGGACGTTGGAGCCTGCGAAAAGCTCTGGGGAGGTGGCAACCAACCTTTGATCCAGAGATGTCCGAATGGGGAAACCCACCTAGCATAAGCTAGGTATCTCTTGACTGAATACATAGGTCTTGAGAGGCGAACCAGGGGAACTGAAACATCTAAGTACCCTGAGGAAAAGAAATCAACCGAGATTCTCTTAGTAGCGGCGAGCGAACGGGGATCAGCCTGCAAGTGATAGCTTGTGTGTTAGTGGAACGGTCTGGAAAGTCCGGCGATACAGGGTGATAGCCCCGTACACGAAAACGCACTTGTGGTACTAAGCTTGCGATAAGTAGGTCGGGACACGTGTTATCTTGACTGAAGATAGGGGGACCATCCTCTAAGGCTAAATACTACCAATTGACCGATAGTGAACCAGTACCGTGAGGGAAAGGCGAAAAGAACCCCGGAGAGGGGAGTGAAATAGATCCTGAAACCGTATGCGTACAAGCAGTAGGAGCAGACTTGTTCTGTGACTGCGTACCTTTTGTATAATGGGTCAGCGACTTAATGTCAGTAGCGAGCTTAACCGTTTAGGGGAGGCGTAGGGAAACCGAGTCTTAATAGGGCGAATTAGTTGCTGGCATTAGACCCGAAACCCGGTGATCTATCCATGGCCAGGTTGAAGATGCCGTAACAGGCATTGGAGGACCGAACCCACAAATGTTGAAAAATTTGGGGATGAGCTGTGGATCGGAGTGAAAGGCTAATCAAACCGGGAGATAGCTGGTTCTCCTCGAAATCTATTTAGGTAGAGCGTCATGTCTTACCCGCGGGGGTAGAGCACTGTTTGGGCTAGGGGGTCATCCCGACTTACCAACCCCATGCAAACTCCGAATACCGCGGAGTACAATCATGGCAGACAGACGGCGGGTGCTAACGTCCGTCGTCAAGAGGGAAACAACCCAGACCGCCAGCTAAGGTCCCAAATCTACGTTAAGTGGGAAACGATGTGGGAAGGCTCAGACAGCTAGGAGGTTGGCTTAGAAGCAGCCATCCTTTAAAGAAAGCGTAATAGCTCACTAGTCGAGTCGGCCTGCGCGGAAGATGTAACGGGGCTAAACGTAGAACCGAAGCTGCGGATGCACTATGTGCATGGTAGAGGAGCGTTCTGTACGCCTGCGAAGGTGAGTCGAGAGGCTTGCTGGAGGTATCAGAAGTGCGAATGCTGACATGAGTAACGACAAAGGGGGTGAAAAACCCCCTCGCCGGAAGACCAAGGTTTCCTGCCCCATGCTAATCAGGGCAGGGTTAGTCGGCCCCTAAGGTGAGGCTGAAAAGCGTAATCGATGGGAAACGGGTTAATATTCCCGTACTTGTTATAACTGCGATGGAGGGACGGAGTAGGCTAGGCGATCGCGGCGTTGGTTGTCCGCGTTTAAGCTAGTAGGCTGAGGACTTAGGCAAATCCGGGTCCTTAAGGCTGAGAGGTGATGACGAGCTCTCTTTTGAGCGAAGTCGTTGATGCCATGCTTCCAAGAAAATCTTCTAAGCTTCAGGTTATAACGAACCGTACCCCAAACCGACACAGGTGGTCAGGTAGAGAATACCAAGGCGCTTGAGAGAACTCGGGTGAAGGAACTAGGCAAAATGGTACCGTAACTTCGGGAGAAGGTACGCCGGTTTTGGTGATGGGACTTGCTCCTAAGCTGAGGCTGGCCGAAGTGACCAGGTGGCTGCGACTGTTTATCAAAAACATAGCACTCTGCAAACACGAAAGTGGACGTATAGGGTGTGACGCCTGCCCGGTGCCGGAAGGTTAATTGATGGGGTTAGCGTAAGCGAAGCTCTTGATCGAAGCCCCGGTAAACGGCGGCCGTAACTATAACGGTCCTAAGGTAGCGAAATTCCTTGTCGGGTAAGTTCCGACCTGCACGAATGGCGTAACGATGGCCACGCTGTCTCCACCCGAGACTCAGTGAAATTGAAATTGCGGTTAAGATGCCGTATACCCGCGGCTAGACGGAAAGACCCCGTGAACCTTTACTATAGCTTCACAGTGGACTCTGATATTACTTGTGTAGGATAGCTGGGAGGCTTTGAAACCTAGGCGCTAGCTTAGGTGGAGCCAATCTTGAAATACCAGCCTGGTACTATTGGGGTTCTAACTCTGGACCATTATCTGGTTCGAGGACATTGTGTGGTGGGTAGTTTGACTGGGGCGGTCTCCTCCCAAAGTGTAACGGAGGAGCACGAAGGTGCGCTAATCACGGTCGGAAATCGTGAGGTTAGTGTAATGGCACAAGCGCGCTTAACTGCGAGACTGACAAGTCGAGCAGGTACGAAAGTAGGTCATAGTGATCCGGTGGTTCTGTATGGAAGGGCCATCGCTCAACGGATAAAAGGTACTCCGGGGATAACAGGCTGATACCGCCCAAGAGTTCACATCGACGGCGGTGTTTGGCACCTCGATGTCGGCTCATCACATCCTGGGGCTGAAGCCGGTCCCAAGGGTATGGCTGTTCGCCATTTAAAGTGGTACGCGAGCTGGGTTCAGAACGTCGTGAGACAGTTCGGTCCCTATCTGCCGTGGGCGTTGGAGATTTGAGGAAAGCTGCTTCTAGTACGAGAGGACCGAAGTGGACGAACCTCTGGTGTTCGGGTTGTGATGCCAATCGCATTGCCCGGTAGCTATGTTCGGACGGGATAACCGCTGAAAGCATCTAAGCGGGAAGCCTCTTCCAAGATAAGATCTCCCTGGGAACTTGATTCCCCTAAAGAGCCGTTCAAGACCAGGACGTTGATAGGCAGGGTGTGTAAGCGTTGTGAGGCGTTGAGCTAACCTGTACTAATTGCTCGTGAGGCTTGACCATATAATCAAGTGGTTTAGCCATCGAAAGAAATCAAGAAACTGCAGCGGATTGTTGCAACCCTGGAAACAGGATGAGAAAACAGTATTCAGCTTATTTACCGCCCTATTTGTGATTGTGAGAGCATGTCAACGTGACAGTCAGACTCGAAGCAACACAAGCCAGTTTGCCTGGCGACCATAGAGACATGGAACCACCTGACCCATCCCGAACTCAGAAGTGAAACGTGTCATCGCCGATGGTAGTGTGGGGATTCCCCATGTGAGAGTAGGTCATCGCCAGGCTTCTAAATAAAACACCCCGGTCAGCATTAGCTGTCCGGGGTTTTTTATTTAGGATGCGAGGAACTTCTGCCACTAAATATTGGGCCCATGTGAGTCGCGCGCGACCCCGGAACTCATGTACCGAAGGTACAGGGTTGGGGCGCCGATAGGCGTCGCGCAGCGATTGCATGCACTGCATGCAACCCAATGTAGGTCATGGCCAGGCTTCTAAACTAATGGCCAAAGCACTCCCGTTGGTCGCGGGCCACACTGAGTGCCCCAGCCGAGTTCGGTTGGGGCACTTTGCTATGTGGCTAGAAAAAGTTGGGCAACTGGCGCTGACCGACGGCAATGACTCGCGCTTGTAGCGCTCGCCCTACGGGCAGCCTGCGGCTGTCCAAACCTGTTGCACAGGTTTGTCGCCAGGCTTCTAAATAAATGGCCAAAGCACTCCTTCTAGTCATGGGCCACACCGACACCCCGGTCAGCATTAGCTGTCCGGGGTTTTTTATTTAGGATGCGAGGAGCTTCTGCCACTAAATATTGGGCCCATGTGAGTCGCGCGCGACCCCGGAACTCATGTACCGAAGGTACAGGGTTGGGGCGCCGATAGGCGTCGCGCAGCGATTGCATGCATTGCATGCAACCCTATGTAGGTCATGGCAAAAGCACTCGCCAGGTTGTTAAAAACAAGGCGCTATACAGAGTCCTGCGTTTCGATAAATAGCTCGGATAAAAGGCGGGATAGAAAGAATTAGGGGGGCACAGACGGATAAATCGCTAACTTTACCTAGCGGCGCTGTAGGTTAATTTCGCGGATTTTAATTTCACTGCTTGTAGAGAGTTCACGAAGAATATCGATAGAGTGCTGGGCAGCACTGATCTCCTCTGCACTCAATGAGTCGTTACTTTCTCGTTCTTTGATTACCTGCTCTATAGCGCGTGCCGCTTGGCTGACTTCATCTATTCCCAGTACTCCAGATGTTCCGGCAATCGTATGGGCTTGGCGATAGATATCTTGTAATGTCTTTTCCTTAGGTTGAGCCAAGTTATTCGTCCAGGCCTCAACCAATTGCGTTACTCGCCCGGGTAGTTTTTTAATGTAGTCGCGTTGTAGTTGCCGCAACTCTTCATTTATATCTTGGTGTGATGGGTTAGGCACGGTGAAAATCCTCCCATATATCCTTCAATTTTTGCGCCATATCCATTGGCTCAAAGGGCTTACTAATCACTGCATTTGCGCCCAAGCTGAGTAGCTGATCGACTTCGTCAGCTTGCACCTTCGCGGTGATAAATACGATAGGTGTGTTTTGATATTGCTCGTTATTGCGAATTTCTGACAGCACACTGGGGCCGTCCATACCGGGCATCATGACATCCAATAGTATTAGCTGGGCCGGGAATGTTTCCAGCGTAGCGAGGCCTTCTGGTCCGCTTGCACAGCAGCGCGTGTCGAGGCCGCCTATCGTTTTTAAGGCGATATCGGCGACGATTCGAATGTCCTCTTCGTCTTCAATATACAGTACGCGTTCTAGGCTTTCATTGTGTGACATTGTAAGCCCCTGTCCGGTCCTTTTTACGCAAGTCGATATAAAACTCGGTGCCGTTTTTTACGCTGGAATTGAAGCTGAGTTCCCCTTCATGGTGCTCGACAATCGCTTTAGATATATGCAACCCCAAACCAGTACCACCGATAGCGCGTTGGTTGGAGCTATCTGCCTGGGTAAACTTTTCAAAAATATGAGGTTGGAACTCCTCGGGTATACCTTTACCTTGGTCTTTCACGACGATTCTTATGCCGTGTTCAGTCTCCTCTGCTGAGACATACACTTCGGTGTTCAACGGTGAGAATTTCGCAGCGTTAGACAATAGGTTGCTCATTACTTGCATCATTCGGTCAGGGTCGACATCGATACTCAGGTGGTCGGGGCACTCGCCCAGCACATAGCGCACCTGGTATTTGTCACCGTAGACACGATTGTCACTGATAGCGGTTTCCAGGAAGGATCTTAGCGGGATGCGGGTGATGCGGTATTGCATCTTTTCCGACTCGATTTTAGAGATATCGAGGATGTCGTTAATAAGTAAAAGCAGGCGCTCGCTATTTTTTTGGGCGATATCTATGAGTGCTTCACTTTTTTCAGGATCATTGGTCAGCGCGCCTGACTTGAGAATGTCCAGAGAAGCCTTGATCGACGTCAGGGGCGTGCGTAGTTCGTGGCTGACTGTCGAGATGAATTCGTCTTTGATGCGCTGCTCATGAACACGCCGCATCGCCTCACGCAGCTTTTCTTCTGTGTCCTTGCGTTCTGAAATGTCGCGAACGATGCCGGTAAACATTCGTTCGCCCTTGATCAGCATTTCGCTGACGGCGAGCTCCATCGGGAAAACATCGCCGTTCTTGCGTTGGCCGCGTACTTCTCGACCGATATCAATGACCTTTTTGGTGCCGGTGGTCAGGTAACTGTGAATGTAACCATCGTGTTCTTCACGGTAGGGACTCGGCATCAACATACTGACATTGCGGCCAATTAATTCTTGGCTTTGATAGCCAAATATGCGCTCTGCAGCAGGGTTTACGGTATCGATAAGTCCTTGATTATTAATCGTTATAACGCCGTCGACCATCGTTTCTAGAATGGCCTTGCTACGATTTAGCAAATCTGTGACAGCATCGGGTTTTGGCATCGAATTCAGATCATACAATCAATAGGGTTGCCACGGTGTCATTCGAGCTTAGTGCTTGTCCCGCAAGGCTTTAACTGGGAATTGTACTTACCGAATAAGGCCTTAATGGAAGTCGTGAGAGTCCACATTTAGCGGGAAGAGCGCACCGATATCACGCAGGGTGTGTGCGATGATGTGCGTCACTCTACTACCTGTCTGCTGGTCACTGTGCTGTATTTCACCCGTCACTTCCAGTATTCGCGCCGACAGGATGGCCTGCCGGTTTTCCGCTTGTTTCGCTGGCCACACAATGACATTGATGTTCCCAGTGTCATCTTCGAGTGTCATAAACAGTACGCCAGAAGCACTACCGGGGCGTTGCCGGCAACTGACGATGCCCGCAACGGTCAGCCATTGGCCATCTTTAATATCGCTCAGGCGAGCCGCTTGCTGATAGTGTTCGCAATACCCTTCACTGCGTAGCCACGCCATAGGGTGGCTACGGAGGCTTAGAGAGTTGTAGGCATAGTCATGTTGAATGTTCTCCTTCTCCGAGGGTATCGGCAGGGTAGCGGGTGCTTCAGTATTGTGGGTGTTGACTAGCTGGCCGCTACCGCGGTGCTGCTGTATGTACCAATAGCTGCGGTAGCGATCTATTTCGAAGTCGTGAAATACATCGCTGCGCGCAAGTAGGTTGAGCTGGCTTGTACTGAAATCGCCTTCACTGCGAAGTCGCTGAAGGCAGCTCTCCACTGAGGTAAACTCTTGTTGCTGGCGTAGCTGGCAAAGTGCTTGTGCGCTTTCATAAGACAGGCCCTTGATGGTTCGCAAGCCGAGGCGAATTGCAGAGCTTTCTTGTTTAAACACCACACGGTGTTCCCAGTCACTGTGGCAGGCAGAGACTGGGAGAATGGCTACGTCGTGCCGCTGAGCGTCCTGACAAAGCTGAGAAACAGAATAGAAGCCCATCGGCTGGCTATTGAGTAAGCCGCAGTAAAAGGCGGCAGGATGGTGACACTTGATCCAGGCCGAGGCGTAGGCGAGGAGAGCAAAGCTCGCTGAATGTGACTCTGGAAAACCGTAGGCACCAAACCCTTTCATTTGGCTGAATAAGCGCTCTGCAAAGTCGAGGTCGTAGCCGCGCTCAAGCATGCCGTTCACCAATTTATCTTTAAAACCCGCTAAGTCGCCATTCTTCCCCCAGCTGGCCATTGCCCGCCGTAATTGGTCGGCTTCACCGCCGCTAAAGCCAGCGGCGACCATGGCAAGTTGAATCACTTGCTCCTGGAATATGGGCACCCCGAGAGTGCGCTTGAGTACTTTTTCAATCTCCTTGTTTGCGTAGTGCTCAGCTTCTAAACCCTGCCGGCGACGAAGGAAGGGGTGCACCATACCGCCCTGGATGGGGCCAGGACGTACGATCGCTATTTGAATCACTAAATCGTAGAAGCAGTTTGGTTGAAGGCGGGGGAGCATGGTCATCTGTGCCCGGGACTCAATCTGAAAGACTCCAATGCTGTCTGCGCCTTTGAGCATGGCATAGGTCTCTGCATCTTCTGCAGGGATATCACTTAGTCTGATATCTGTGCCCGCGGCATCACTGATATACCGCAGGCTTCGGCGTAAGGCGCTTAGCATTCCTAAGGCCAAGATATCAATTTTCAACATGCCCAAGGCTTCCAGGTCGGACTTGTCCCATTGAATAATGGTGCGCTCGGGCATGGCGGCATTTTCCTGGGGCACCAAGGTATTGATCGGCTCACGACTGATAACAAAGCCGCCAACGTGTTGAGACAAATGCCGGGGGAATCCGATAAGGGCATTGACCGCATCGATGAATTGCTGGCCGCGATGATCCGATGTGCTTATACCCAGTTCACTGAGGCGCAGGGCTAAGCTGCTTTGGTTGTCCCACCACGCCATATTTTTACTGAGTTGGTTGATGAGCTGGTTGTCCAAGCCCAGTGCCTTGCCCACATCGCGCACAGCGCTTCGGCGCCGGTAGCTAATAACGGTGGCAGCTAAAGAAGCATGGCTGCGACCATACTTGCGATAAATGTATTGAATCACCTCCTCTCGGCGTTCGTGTTCGAAATCGACATCGATATCCGGAGGTTCATCGCGCTCCCGTGAAATAAAGCGTTCAAATAGCAGCTCGCTCCGGCTTGGGTCGACTTCCGTGATGAATAAGCAATAACACACTGCTGAGTTTGCCGCGGAGCCCCGGCCCTGGCAAAGAATGCCCTGACTGCGGGCAAATTGGACGATGTCGTAGACAGTGAGGAAATAGTGCTCATAGCGTAGCTCAGCAATGAGGCTTAGCTCTTTATCAATACTGCTCTGAACATCGCCTGGAATGCCTTGCGGCCAGCGTTTCTCGGCGCCCATTTGGGTTAGCTCGCGCAAAAAAACGGTGGCACTTTTTTCCTTGGGTACCAGCTCGGTGGGGTATTGGTACTTTACCTCTTTTAGATCGAACTGGCAGCGAGCGGCAAGTTTGTCGCTTTCGTCTAACAAGGCCTGAGGGTAGTCGCGCGATAATAGCTCCCGAGGTTTTATATAGTATTCGCTATTCATCAAGGTGTTGCGGCCGAGTTGGCCAACCGTTGAATGCAGGCGAATTGCGCGAAGCACATCGAATAGGGGGTGGCGGCTGCGACAGTGCATCAAAATATGGGGGGCGGCCACAAGCGGAATTTGGTAGCGGCACGCCAGGTCATAGTGTTTGAGGTAATACGCTTCCTGTTGGGCAGTGCAGTGCAGCGCGACACCCAGCCACAGGCGCGCTGGGAACAAGGCCTTTAAATCCTTCAAACCAGTTGCGCCACATTTACTTTCAGGAAGATAAATCGCGAGTAGGTGCCGGTTGAAGCGCTGAAGTGCCTCCACACTCAGGGAATAATCGCCTTTGGCGCTATGCAAACGGCTGTAACTGATGAGTGAGCATAGCTCGCTGTAAGCTTGCCGACAGGGCGCGACGAGTAGCAGTTGGAACCCTTCTTGAAACTGGAAGCGTGCGCCGCATATCAGCTTGATATTTGCGTCTTTGGCCGCTTGCCAGGCCCGCACTATTCCCGCCAGAGAAGCTTCGTCACACAGGGCGATTGCTTTGTAGCCATTCGCCTCGGCTTGGGCAACCAGCTCCTCCGGGTGGGATGCCGCGCGTAAGAAACTGAAGTTGCTCTGACAGTTCAGCAGTGTGGCCATGGCGCTTTCAGGAAAAAAAGCCGTGCAGGTACCACTGCTGACTGAGGCAGTCTTTAAACAGCCAGCACAGGCCGTGGTCGTTGTGTCGGGCGATGTAGTAGTCGCGAACCTGGCGTTGCTGCCACCAATTACTATCCAGGCGTTCTGGGCCTTGAAGTATTTCAAGGGGGCCCTGCCAGACCAATCCGGTGGTAGTGCGTTGAAGGGGCAGAGGCGTCGGCAACAGCAAACTGGGTCTGAGCGCTTCACTGCTTGCCTCGTGGTCACGGTGTTCGCAGTTATAGTCGCTGACGGGGCACGCAACGCCTTGTTGTTCCGGTAACACTCGGTCGTCTATCTTCAACTGCTGAAGCGCGTTGTCACCTAGGCGCAGCTGCAAGCTGTTGATTAGGCGAAGTTGGGCGTCACTCTGCTCGGTGGCTTCTCTATGCTCGTCAAAAAGTTGCTGTTTGGTGGCTTCCAGGCTGACAAACTCTCTGCATTCCAAAGTAATGCCTTCTACAGCGCCAGCTAAGGTAAACCCTTCCAGCTGCAGAGCGATGAGTTCGAGAAGGTTTTTGCGGTGAAAGTGGCGGTGATTAACCGGCGTTTTCCAGTGCTGGCGTTCGCCGCTCAAATAGTGGAAGGTCCAGTGCAGGTCACGGTTTAAGCACTGGCGCAGACGTAAATAGACCTCTAGTTCTTTGAGCATGGCAGACATCGGAAAGCGCAGCTGATCACTCTGAAATAAGCCGCCATCAAACTGACGCTCACTGACAAAAACGTCAGCGGGTTGGTAGCGCTGTCTCGGATCCTGCTTGCGCCCAGTTAGGCGGGCGACAAAGTCGGCCATAACCGGGTCGAAGCTGCTCAACAGTTGCTTGCGCGGCAGGCTAAGAACATCCCCTAGTCGCCTCAGGCCCATATTGTGCAGCGCTTCTAATTGGGCGCTTGGCAGCGGGAGCTGGCGGCAGGGTAGTGACGCCAGTGCGCGCTTTAGTGCATCGCGTTTGAGCTCGCCCTCGGCATTTACTAGATGAGCGGGGCGAATGCCTTGCAAGCTTAAGAGTTCTGCTGCCAAAGGGGTATTGCCCAGGCCAATATTTAACTGTAAGCCGCGTTTTCGATAGGCGGAAAGCAGGGCGCGATACAAACGCTGCAAGTTGCCAAATAGCTTGAGCGAGCGGCTCACCTCCAATAAGAGTGCGTTGGGCGGCGATAGACTGATGTCGTCGCTGAAGCGATAGGCCCAAAGAGCCAGGCGCTGCCAGTGGGCCTGTTCGCACTCGCTCTGCTGCGGTTGGCAGTAGAGCGAGGGGCAAAGCGCTAAAGCAGTGGTTAACGACATTCCCTCGGTCACGCCCGCGAGCCTGCTAGCGGCGTTCACCAGTGCTACCTGTTGCTGTGCAATCAGGGCGCAGGGCTCGCTCAGCGGTGCGCCGGGCAAGGCCTCCAAACCCAGTAGTGGGAACCGTAAGCACACATACAGCATGGATTATGACCGTATTACTGGGTGGCTAGAGGGTGTTGACGGACGTCCAGCGACATGGAGATTGACCGCAAGGCGCCGCCGCGGGTTGGTGTTTGTTGGCCACTCATTAACAGGGCGCTGGGCTTCAGTTAGCTGTTTATTTCGCGGCAGTGTGAGTTGCTGGCCGGCATGACCACCATATTGTTTAAGAATGACCAACTTAATGTCTCGAGGCCCCCCTTCGACCTGTACGCGCAGCGGGGCAGGCGAGGCTTGTGGTTGGCAGCGGCTTGGGCGGAAGTGAAGGTGCCAGCAGTGACCTTCACGTGCTGCCAAATGTAATCGCCGTAGCTGCTTGTCATTCGGCGAACAATTTGCCGACCAGCTGAGTAGCGCGCAAAAGACCCCGCTGCGCAAGGCCTCTTCGGCGGCCCAAAGCTGGTGTTGACGATGGGCATGAATCAGCCACTGCTGTTGTGCAGCCAGGCCGTGCTGAGCAAGCCCAGGGGCAAAGGGGAGATAAGGCGGGTTTAACCAGGCAATGGGGCGATCGCGATTGAGCTGGCTCAGCGTAGGCATGACCAATTCCAGCTCGCCTATCCCGGGTGTATCACACAAAAATTCACTGCTGCCGCTGCTCGGCCAGCCGCCTTGATGTAAGGCTCGGTCTAGGGGAGCAAAGCCCGTCGCGTTACTCTGGCCGCCTACTGTGTGGCGGCGACGTTGTTTGGCTGGCCACAGCTGCTGTCGGTTGATAAGTTGTTCAAGTGTTTTACTAGGCATTGGACATGGCGCGAATCTATATACTGTATACATATACAGTATATCAACTGGCTGGAAAGTCAATAAATCCAACGCGTCGTTCTATGACAAATCAGGAGCTGGTATGCAATGCCCCCTAGCGTCACTCATCCACGATTACCGCCTAGCCCTGTCTGAAAGTGATACGGCGGCACGTTATTGCAGTGTGGCGACGGTAGATGGTCAGCAGGCGAGCACAAGAACGGTGGTACTGCGTGATATCACCACTTTAGGGCCAATGATTTTTATCAACGATAGCTCGCCAAAGTGGCCGGTGCTGATGGCAGGTGGCAGCGAGGTATTGCTGTTCTGGCCTTCGCAAATGCGCCAATACCGCCTGCGCGGTACATGGCAGGTGCTGGGTGAGAACGAGATGCTTGAGCATTGGCAGAATAAACCCGATGCGGCAAAACTGTTGGATCACCTGTACCAGCGCCTCCCGCAAAGCTCGACGCTAACCTCAGCTGCACAGCTGCGAGAGGAGCTCGATGGCTTGCGACAACGCTTTGCTGGCGCCGACATTCCCTTTGTCGGTAACGCGCGGGGAGTGGTTCTGGCAGTGGACTATCTGGAGTCCTGGTGCGCAGCAGCGGATGGGGTACACCAGCGCCGCCTATATCGACGGATCAATGGCGACTGGCTCAGCGAGCCTTTGGTTCCTTAGGGACTGGCTATTCCACGTACGCTGGTTGTGGCAATAGGCCGCTGGCATAGGCCATTACATGGAAGAGAAAATTCTGCTCATTTGTGCCCGATAGCAGCGCTGCACCGGGGCCAATGGCGTAGACAGCAACATCCTCGCCGCCGTGAGTTTCACTACTGAGAGGAACGAGAGCGTCCTGTTGAAACTCTCTGGCCTGGGTGTCAACGCCGTGCAGATCGCGGCGACTACTAGCTGCCGTCTTCTCTTGGGAGCTGAAATACTCAGAGCCGGGGCCGTTGGCATAAGCCAGGGTTGTGTAGGGCAGGCCATCTGCCGCGGTGCTTGGAGTACTGCTGCCCACGCTGACTACCTTACCCAGTATCGGGTTGCCCCGCCGAGGATAGCCTGCAATCGTGAAGACATGGCTGTGATCCGCTGTGACGACAATGAGTGTGTCCTCGGGGCTGGTTTGCTCTACGACAAGTGCCACCGCCTCAGACAAAGCAATGGTGTCATGCAAGGCCTTACTGGCATTACCAGCGTGGTGGCCGTGGTCGATGCGTCCCGCTTCAACCATAAGGAAAAAGCCCTGCTCATTTTTGCTGAGTAATGCGAGGGCCGCCTCGGTCATTTCCCTTAGCGATGGCTCGTTGTCAGGTTCGTCGCGGCGTTCTAGCTCATACTGCATGTGTGAGCCACTGAAAAGCGCGAACAGTTTTTCTGTGGCCGCTAAGTCGAGTGCATTCAGCGCTGCTTTACTATCGAGGTAGCGTGCTGCTGGGTATTGCTGCTGCCACTCAGCGAGTAAATTGCGCCCGTCAGTGCGCTGGCCCCCATCGATACTGGCGGGTAAGAAATGCCGTCGTCCGCCGCCCATAACCACGTCAATGCCGTCAACGTCCACATTGGCAAAGCGGGCCTCCAGGTTTTTTTCAAAGCCGATTAGTTGACTGGCAATATCCTCACAGCCAGCTGAAATTGCCTGTTGTGGCAAGGTGCTGTTGTCTTCCCAGTTACGGTCAGCCGATTTGGCATACGTCGCCGCGGGTGTGGCGTGGGTAACACGTGCGGTGGACACCAGACCTGTGGTCTTGCCGGCAATTTCTGCGAGTTCGAGCAGGCTAACTAGCGCATTTCCCGTGGCGCTGCTGCAATCGCCGCGGCGAGTATTTTCGTCAACGCCTAGCAAACCAATATTGGTTTTAACGCCCGAGACTATCGCGGTCATGGTACCGGCCGAATCTGGGGTTTGAGCATCCACATTGTAGGTTTTTACCAGGCCGCTGAAAGGAAAACGGTCAAAGCTCAGGTTGTTTTCCTCCCCGGCCATTCCCTTCTGCTGGCCGTCGAGAATGCGAGCGGCGGTAATAGTGGAAACCCCCATACCATCGCCGACAAACAGGATAATATTTTTGGCTTTACCGTGAGCCTGGGCATAGGTTGTTTTGTCGAGTAGCTGGCGCTGCGCTTGCTGATACCAGGGGTTGGTTAGCGTATTTTCTAACAGTGGTGATGAGAGGTGCGGGGGTGGCGGTGTTTTGCTGCAGCCAACACCCGCAATAACGCCGAGAAGTAACCCAAACCGAAGATACAAGCGCATAGCGCCCCCTGAGCAGCCGGTAGATAGCACCGAAGTATAGGGCTGCTTAGGGGGTAATCCCAGTGGCTAGGGCTCCGCTTGCCAGTTCAGGCGCAGGTCCCAATGCCGCACTTTGTCGGCGGGTAACACGCTGGCTGTTTCAGGGTCGATCTCCCGGTAGACATTCACCGCCGGCGCAATATTGGGGTCGCGCCCATGCACAAAGTCTTGGTCGGCAACAATCGTCATATAGGCTTTATTCAAGTCCAGTGCTCGGCGCAGGGAGGGCGTAATAAGTTGGTAAACATCTTTGCCGGCCAGCGCAGCGGTATTTAAGCTGCCATCTTCATTGAGAAAGCGTTGACGAATTTCGGCGTTTTCTCGGAACTCATTGCCGCCGCCCACTGTTGCCAGGTAGTCAGCGATTTCTCCGATCACTTCGCCATCGACCTTTTGTTGGCCAACGTAAGGTGCATCTTGCATACCTTTCAGGTTGATATAGGACCAACCCTTATTGCCAGTCACCTTGCGAGCAAAGGCGAAGGTTTGGTCAATGGTGGTGCCAACGGTTGTGTGGCAGCCCATGCAAAATAAGTTCTCTTCCTCGCTTTGCATCCGCAGGCTGCCTTGCTCATCTTCGATAAAACCGAGCATCATCCAGCCAAAGCTGTTATCGGTTCCCTTGTCTCCGCGGTTGATATATTTGGGAATCAACTCATCGACTTTCTCTTGGCGCTCATTGCCATACATCGATACCAAGTGCTCTGGTGGATAGAACACAAACTTATTCATGTAACGCAGCTCTTTCATACGAGGAGGCACGGTGATCTCGCCGTCCTCGTTGATACCGACATAGCGCACACTGTGCAGAAATTCCGTGCCCAGGGGGTATAGCATGGTTGCTACCACTTCATCGGCGGCGTCACCCACATAGTGCTCAGGGCGCTTGATACGGTTGACTACGCTGAGTTCTTCGTCACCGTTTAGATCGACGCAAAAGGCCCGCTCGTCGATGTCCGGGGTCGAAATATCGTGTAGATCCTTAATAGCCATTTCCAGTATGGAGAGGTTTGCCAGATAGGCGTCTTTTGAATATTGGCCGTCACCGCCACAACTGGCTTGGCGAAACTTGGCAGGCAGGCGAATCATGACATCGTCGGTTGCGCCATTGGTTGGCCAGAATGTGCTGGGCAGCGGTTTGTAATTGAAGGCCACCCAGTGGCTGCCATCTTTGGCAAAGCCCAGTTCATCGAAAGCCTTTGCCCCCAGTGCTAAATTTTTTAGCTCGGGAATGGGGCCCTGCCAGTCGCGGGTATTTTTAAGTTGTTCAATCAGCGGGCTGTAATTATCGGTATGGATATAGTCCAGCGCATGCTGGTCGCTGATTTTTTCAATGCGTTCGCGGCGATCTTCAAAAAGGTTGGTCCAGTGGTTAACTTCGCCAATGTCAGAGAACAGGTACGCGACCTGCTGACTGCCATCGTCCATGGTGTTGGGCCTGCTGCGATAGGGGTAGGTTTGGTGGCAGGTCATACACGGGTTGTACTTGGCTTCGTGCTTGGTATAGCACTGGGGTGGGATAACCGCCTCTGCATTGTAAATGGTTTCTGGTTTGGGCTGGCGCAGGGTCGGTGTTGGTGAAGCGGTGGCAATCTCGCCTGGAAACGAAAGACTGCTCAGCAGTTCCTGGTCTGCCGCCGGGAGCTTGTCCCCCGATTGCCCCGGCGCTTGCTGGCCAGGGGGCGCCGTTGTGTGGGCGTTGTCACCACTGCATGCATACAGCAAGGCACTGAGAAGAATCATCCAGGTTTTTTTCATTGCGGATACCAACATGTTTACTAATAAAAAAAGGGGCGAAGAATCCGCCCCTTTTGTTTACTGTTGCTTGGCCCATCGGCCGCGCGTCGTACTACAGAGCAGGATCTTCAAACAGCCAGATCACATTGTTCTCGTGGTTGCCAGTGTCTTCGCCAATCAACACTCGTCCATCGTCCAAGATCACCAGATTGTCGGGGTTGGAGATGTTATTTGTGTTACAGCGGTTTGCTGCGCGATCGCCGTAGTAGGGGCCGCCGACAAGCGCTGGGGTGAGGGTGTTGATGTCCACCAGGCCATCCTTTTCAACGAGCTTCATGCGGTAGACCACACCACACTTGCCGTGAGTGCCGTCTAGCTGAATGTCTCCGGCGCCGTCAGCCATAGTGGCGTCGAACGAAGACATGGCCAGATACATGTAGGCTTGGGCACCATCTGCAGCGCCGTTATTCCACCATGTGTCGGCCAAGCCAAAGTTGATGTTGATGCCTTCCATCTTGCGGAACTCAGCCGTCGCGCCCATTGCCGCAGCGAGTTTGCGGCTTTCAAGGAAGGCGACACGCTCGTCGGCAAAGGGGTTGGCAGCAACGCTACCGCTGTTGTCGAGGTCTTGCCCTGACTTGAATTCTGCGAAGGCCTGAATTTGCGCATCGCTAATGTGCTTGGCGTCGGCAAACGTGCCGTCGAAGCTCGCAATGGCGTTTTCGATATCGGCCTCATTGCCAGCACCGATCTCAATCCACTCCACAGCAAAGGCAGCTTCCGCTGGGTCAGTGATGCCATTGGACTGGGTGACTTTTGCGGCGTAGAGCTTGCCTGCGCTCATATCGTTAGCGGCGTTGGCCACAAACTTAAACAGCACTGTGCCGGTGCCATCGTCGCTGAGGAAGACGGTGCGGCGGTCTGGCATAACCACGGGGTTTTCGTGTGAGAAGCGCCCCATCAGCTCAAGTTTGTTCACTTCAACATCGGCAACATTGGCTGTCGCTGCAGTGTTGTTAGTGCCGATCTCGACAATGTAGCCGTAGTCGTAAGGGTTGCCCCAGTTACCGCTGCGATCAAGCGGGTAGCCTTTGTATTCAGCAATCGCTTCGGCATTGGAGAAATAATTGGCATTGGCATTGAACCAGTCGGCTGTATTGTCAAAGTACAGTTCTTCTGCCGACAGTGGCGTGCCCCAGGGGCTTACGGTGCCAAAACAGTTAACCCAGGTGCCGTCGACACTGGAGAAGTCCAGCATACCTTCCTGGGTCGGGCTGTAGGTATCCGTTAAGCGAATACGGCTCATGCTGCCTGGGCGGTCTTCCCAGTTGGTATACAGGTAGTAGCCGGTGCCACCATCGGAGACGGCGCCGTTAAAGTCGGGGTCGTTAGAGCTTTTGATTAAACTGCCGTTAGCGCTGAGGATGTCACCCATTTTGTTGCCATCGGCGAGGTTGTCACCCTGCTGTGCCAACACAATGTAGCTGCCAGCGGCGCTTTGTACAGTTTCTTTTTGTGCCGTGGTGATGGGGAAATCCAGAGCGGCGATATCGCCCATGTTGTTAACGTCGGCGTTAAAGTAGCCAACGGTACCTACGTTAAAGACCTTGCCAGCCGAATCGGTGGTTGTATTAGAGCTGCTTGGGTGCTGAATATTGGAGAACAGCTTGCCGTCTTCGTTAACGAATATCCCGGTAAACTCAGCGCCGAGCGGAGCGGTAGCAAACCGTTTGAGGCCTTTAGGTGTCACCGTAGAGACGCCATCAGCACCATCTTGACCGTCTGCGCCATCCTGCCCATCAGCGCCATTTGCACCATTGCTTCCATCTACGCCCGCAGGACCTTGTGGGCCTACCGCGCCGTCTTGGCCATCGCTACCATTTCGTCCGTCATCGCCGCCGCAGGCTGACAATGTTGCAGCCAGAATAGCGGCAATGGAAGCGCTCAATAACTTCTTGTTCATAACAGTTCCCTAGAAAGAGGTGGATTGGTCTAGTTATAACGGGGGGCCAGTCTAGGGACGGACTATGACGGTTTAACAAAGAAAACATGTCGAAGTGTTGACGAATTTGTGACAGTCGACATCTAAGCTTGATAACACGGCGGCTGTATTTCCAAGAGGCAGGGTGTGGACGGGCCTACCTCTGCAGCTTATAACATGTCAGCATGGTGGTTTTACTTTGATCGCTGAACCATGTTGGAAAGCTGGAAAGATTATTGCCCTTACTGCGGCGAGCGTATCGAACTGCTGATCGACCCGAGCCTGGCAGGGGAGCCGTACGTTGAAGACTGCGAGGTTTGCTGTCGCCCCATGCGCGTCAGCGTGAGCGATGGCGACGCGCCACTGGGCGCTGATAGCTGGGCGCAGGCGATAGAGGAGCTGCCCGCGTCAGCGTCCGACTCCGGTTTGCAGGTTCAGCTTCAACGCGAAGATGAGGTGTAACGATGCCCTGTGAACTGCGAGCGATAGAAGCAGATATCTGCCAGCTGAAGGTTGATGCCATCGTTAATGCCGCCAATAACAGCTTGCTCGGCGGGGGCGGTGTCGACGGCGCCATTCACCGGGCGGCGGGGCCGGCGTTGTTGGAATTCTGTCGCGGCTTGCAGGGTTGCGCGACCGGCGATGCCAAAGTCAGCCCCGGTTTTGCACTGCCAGCTCAATATGTTCTTCATACGGTAGGGCCGGTGTGGCACGGCGGTGAACAGGGCGAGGCCGATAAACTGGCGAGTTGCTACCGCCGCTGTATTGAAGAGGCCAAGGCACTGGAGCTCGCTACTCTGGCCTTTCCGGCCATTAGCTGCGGCGTATATGGCTACCCTCACGACCAGGCTTGCGCTATTGCGGTGGCCAGTTTACGGGAGGCCTTGCTTGAGCCGCGCAGCCTCCGGCAGATCTTTCTGGTGGCGTTCAGTCCGGAAATGCTGGCCCACTGGCAGCGGGCTTTAGCGCACGGCTAGGTTTTACTGGCGGCCTAAAGCCTTGAGCAAACTGGCTTCCGTTTGTGGCCCCGTGAGTACACTGTGCAGTTCACCTTGTGGGCTGAGGATATAGGTGGTTGGTAATACTTTAGGGCGTTCTTGCCCGAGCAATTGGGCGGGGTCGGCGAGCATACTTTCGAATTGAATATCCAATTCGGCAATGGCCTCGTCTAGCGCCGGGCCCTGCAGGCGGTCGTAGTTTGCGCCGTAAACGTCGATGTCGCTGTGTTCGGCATCAAGTTTATTGAGTTCGGGAATTTCATCGCGACAGGGGCCACACCATGTCGCCCAATAATTAATCAGTACCCAGTTGCCGGTATCAGGCAAGCCCGCTGCGCTGGTTTCGCTGCGGCTGCAGGCGATTAATAAAGAGCAGGTAAGCAGTAGCAAGATTGATCGCAGTTGTATCATTTCCTATTCCAAATGGTGGCCAGCAATGCGCTGTGTATAATGTCGCTCATCGTTTACTACGCTGGATGAGCCATGTCTGTTTACACCCTGTACCACAATCCTCGCTGTTCCAAGTCACGTCAAACCAAGCAGTTGCTTGAAGACAATGGGATAACACCAGAGGTCGTCCTGTATTTAGAAGACAGCCCGAGTGCGGATACGCTGCGAGACTTGCTGGCGAAGCTGGGTATTTCTCCGCGGCAATTGTTGCGCAAGGGCGAGGCAGAATACAAGGAGCGCGGCCTGGCGGATGACAGCCTCAGTGATGAGGCCTTAATTCAGGCGATGGTTGAAGCGCCGAAACTGATTGAACGGCCGATTGTCGTAAAAGGCGATCAGGCGGTGCTCGGGCGTCCACCTGAGAACGTACTGGCTTTGATCGATTAAGGAATCTTCAATGACAGATGGCCCCTACATTTTGGTGCTGTACTACAGCCGTCACGGCGCAACCCGGCGCTTGGCCGAGCAGATAGCGCGTGGTGTGGAGCAGGCGGGTATGGCAGCGCGGCTGCGCACGGTGCCCGCGATTTCCACCGTGTGTGAGGCCGTCGAAGAGGATATTCCGGATGAGGGGCACCTCTACGCCAGTCAGGAAGATTTACGCGATTGCGCGGGCCTGGCAATGGGCAGCCCTACGCGCTTTGGCAATATGGCGGCGCCGCTGAAGTACTTTATAGATGGTAGCTCGGCGCTGTGGATGAGTGGGGCTCTGATAGGGAAGCCCGCTGCGGTCTTTACATCCAGCGCCAGTCTGCATGGCGGTCAGGAGACGACGCTAACCTCGATGATGTTGCCACTACTGCATCACGGTATGGTGATCGCCGGTTTGCCTTACAGCGAGTCCTCGCTGAGCACAACAACCACAGGTGGGACGCCCTACGGAGCAAGCCACGTTGCCGGCAGTGACGGGCGCGATGTCGATGCCACCGAGCTGGCGTTGGCGACTGCCCTGGGCAAGCGTCTTGCGTTACTGGCTCAGCGACTGGCTGATTAACTCTACATAAGGAAACTTCAGGTATGACAAGTTTGGAAAAGCGCGCGGCCGTCACGGCGGCTTTGATGAAGTTTTCCTACGTCGGTTTGTTAATTTCATTGAGTTTGAGTACGTGGGTGTGGGTGCAAGAAGGACGCCAGCCCAGCGTTACCATCTGGCTGATTCGCGTGTTGCCACTGCTGATTTTTGTGCTGCCGGTTTTTCGCCAGCAGCTCAAAGGCATTGCCTGGATGTGTTTTGTAAGCCTGTTGTATTTTGCCTCGGCGGTTACCGAGGCCATGTCGCCCTTTGTTATTTGGATCAATTATATTGAGCTGGCGTTGGTAGTTATTTTGTTCTGCAGCGCGACGGCGTTTATTCGCTGGCATGCGCAGGCGATGCGCGCCGCACAAGAAGTATGAGGAGTAAGGACACAGTATGAGCGATGCAAATAAGCGCGGTTTTTTTAGCCGTTTGGGCAATGTGCTGGACGGTGTGCGCCGCTGGACCTTAAACCTGTTCTTCTTGTTGTTTATCGGCTTGCTGCTGTTCAATATTGTGAATGCCTTCCGTGTTGAAGTGCCAAACGGTGGCGTTCTGGTACTGGCTCCTGAGGGGGTGGTGGTTGAGCAATACACCGCCGTTGACGCATTCACGCAAATCAGCGGCAGTGGTCTGCCGATAGAAACCCTGTTGCAAGACCTGATCGATAGTGTGGATTACG
The DNA here is from genome assembly GCF_057370015.1 of Spongiibacter sp. C9W. NCBI lineage: Bacteria > Pseudomonadati > Pseudomonadota > Gammaproteobacteria > Cellvibrionales > Spongiibacteraceae > Spongiibacter > Spongiibacter sp. C9W. The sequence goes on along the minus strand of NZ_CM170672.1, from coordinate 1,202,856 downwards.
CCCGCGAGGACAGCAGCATCCAGGTACTGTTGTTATTGCTTGATGATATGCAGCACATCGGTATGGCCCGCTCATTGGAATTGTCAGCTGCACTGCGGCGTTTTCGCGAGTCGGGCAAGCAAATTGTCGCGATGTCGGGGCACTACGATCAGGACAAGTACTTGTTGGCGAGCGAGGCTGACCAAATACTGCTGCACAATATGGGCGGCGTCAGCCTGGAAGGCTTTGCCGTGGTACGCAACTACCTGAGTGAGGCGATTGATAAATTAAAGGTCAACTTCCACGTATTTAAAGTGGGAAGCTACAAGTCGGCACTCGAGCCATTTATTCGCAATGATATGTCGCCGGAAGCGCGTGAAGCGAACCGAGGCTGGCTGGAACCGCTGTGGGATCTATACCGCGACCGCGTCGTTGAGCGCCGCAATATTGCTGTTAAAGACTTTAATTACTACGTGAACCATATCGATCGCGTGCTGGCTGGTAGTGGTGGCGATGCCGCACAAGCTGCCCTGGATTATGGCTTGGTCGACGGTATTGTCAGTCGGCCAAGGCTCAGCGAAATGATGGCTGAGCAGGTCGGTTGGGATAAAGATGGCTATTTTAACCAGGTTTATTACAAGCACTATCTGCGCTTTAAGCGGGGTATAACCTTACCCGACGATACTGCGGGTGTGGCGTTAATCGTTGCGAGCGGCAATATTGTGGATGGTGAGCGGCCTGCGGGCAGCATTGGCGGCGATAGCCTTGCGCGTCTGGTTCGTACCGCGCGGCTGGATGAGAGTGTTAAGGCGCTGGTATTGCGCATCGACAGCGGTGGGGGCTCCGCTTTTGCATCTGAAATTATTCGCGCCGAACTCGAGGCCCTGCAACAGGCGGGCAAGCCCTACGTGGTGTCAATGAGCAGCCTGGCGGCATCAGGTGGATACTGGATAGCGGCAGGTGCCGATGAGATCTGGGCGAGCCCTGCTACGTTGACAGGCTCTATCGGCATCTTTGGTGCTTTTCCCACCGTTGAGGAATTACTGGCTGATTTGGGTGTAAACACCGACGGTGTCGGCACATCGGCAGTTGCCGGTAAGCTGCGTGTTGACCGCCCGCTAGACCCTATTGTGGCGCGATCCATTCAAAGCAGTATCGATAATGGCTACCGCCGATTTATTAATGTGGTTGCCGAGGGCCGCGGCAAGCTGCCAGAACAAGTCGAGCCGATTGCCGAAGGGCGAGTATGGAGTGGTATGGATGCTCATGAACTCGGCTTGGTAGATAAGCTGGGCACCTTAGAACAAGCCATTCAGTCGGCTGCGAAACTAGCCGGGCTGAGTGACAGCCGACACCGCGAATTGCGCTTGCCGATGAGCCCGGAAGAAGAGCTGATGCGCTGGATACTAAGCTCGGGGGTCGCGGCGCCTTTGCTCCCCCAGTCTCTCTCTGCGTTAATTCAGCAGTGGCTGCCTGCGACCGCAGCGCTCCCCACGCTGAACGACCCGCGTGGTATGTATGCCTACTGTCCAGTGTGTGTGAGCCCGTAGCCGCAAATACAGGCATTGACACCCTCTTGCATTGGCGCCGGAGTAACAGCGAAACGCCGTTACTCCGCGCTGGTTTTTAGCTTCTGAATAATCGATGCCCACATAGCATCTGGCGCGGCGTAGGGAGCATAAATAGCCAATCGGTCTGCATAGCCAGCATATTTCTTTTTCAGCAAACCGGCGATCTCTTCAGGTTTGCCGCGAGTGCAGAACGCGTCGAGAAAATCATCGTCCACATAGCTGCCCAGCTCATCCCATTTGCCTTCCTTGGAGAGGCGATTCATTATCGGCTGTAAGTCGCCCAGGCCTACCGCCTCCATCGGCGGGGCATAGGCTGGCGTCGAGGCATAGAACCCCAACAAGCTCTTCACGCTATTCTCCGCCGCAACATATTCCTCTTCGGTTTCTCCGGTGATGATGATGGCATTAACCTGTAAGGTGAAGTCATCCAGTGAGCGCGCCGATTTCTCTAAGCCCTTTTTCACGGCAGGTAGGGCTTTCTCTTCCAGAAAGGGCATGCTGTTGAAGGGGTGGACGATCAAACCGTCGGCAACCTCGCCGGCGACTTCGGTCATTTTTGGTCCCAGTGCGCCCAGCATGATTGGTGGAATTCCATAAGGATTTGGCCCGGGATTGAACATCGGCGTCATCAATGTGTGGCGATAATACTTCCCCTGGAAGTCGAGTTTGTTGCCATGTTGCCAACAGTCGAAAAACGCTTTGACCGCTAAGATATACTCTCGCATTCTCGCCGCGGGTGGATTGAAGTCTATACCGAAGCGCTTTTCTATGTGCGCTTTAATCTGTGAGCCGATCCCCAGGCTGAATTTACCCTTTGAAAACGTTTGTAGGTCCCACGCCTGGTAGGCAATGTGAGAGGGGTTTCTGGGGAAGGCCACGGCAATGCCGGTGGCAATATCCAGTTCGGGGGCATGCTCTGAGGCGAGCGCTAAAGGGAAGAACGGATCCCAGCTACCCTCCAGTGAATACACGCCGTCATAACCGATTGCTGCCAGGCGTTTGGCTTCCACCGCTGCGCCACTCATTTGCGCATAAAAAGGGCCGTCAATCTTCATTATTTTTACCTTGTTCTATTTACTTGGATTGCTGTCGCGATTGCATTCAAACCAGCCGATGACGGGCGCCTCATCGCCGATATAGCAGCGTACTAAAGAGCGTCGATACTCGGTGCGCTTGGGCGGTGAGAAGGTGTGGGTAATATCGATTTCCACACCGGAGATTGTTTCAATACGACCGCTGATCAGCCTACCACTACTGCAGGCGAGGTCGAAGTGCCCGGCAACGGAGCGATGTGGGGAGGTCGCATCAAAAGAGAGGTCGAATTCAACGCCCTCCAGATTTTCCATCTCGCCGTCGTTTTCCTGGAAGTAACCAACCTTGATTTCCGGCCACTCCGGAATATTCACCACGGTGGACTGCAAACTGAATTTCTCTGTATTAATGACCAGAAACTGCCACTGCATATCCCAGGGGCGGGGGCCCCATGAGTGGTCGCGTTCGCCCCTAACGGTAACGTCCTGTGTGTGCTTATCGATGCTCACCGTCAAGGCGCCGGCGATTGGCTGTTCATAGCGATTGGTACTAAAGCCCTCCGCTTGATGATCTTCAACGGTGCCACCGCCGCGAGAGTGGGCAGGGCCCAGGGCATTCATGGTTAGCTGGACGGCGACCGGCAGCACCAGGCCTTGGCGTTGCCCTGACAGGACTCTTGCAAAGCCTGATACGCTCAGCGTTCCGGTTTGCAGGGCCTCACCGGCCTGATAACTAAATGCTAAGCCCCAGCCCTCATAAGCGAAAACCTGCTTGTCGCTGTGTAATGTCAACGCCGAGAAGGGGAGGCGATACTCTTCGATCGCTAGCCATTCTTCACCATCGAGCAGATACAGCCAAAATAGCACGCGTTGTTGTACGGGGTGCCAACCGACTCGACAGTGCCCGGCAATGTGGCCATTGGCGTCATACCAATCGAAAAAATACGATTCATTCCAGTCAGGGTGATCGCTGCTAAAAGGGTGTGGAAACTCGTCGTCGAGTTGAATACCAAATTGCGTCAGCGTTTTATTGTCTAGCATTGTGCTCTGCTCTCGGTAGTGTTTGGTTATGGCAATCAGCAAGACCGCACTTACAGAAGTGATACCACGCCGGTATCAGCGTTGAGGCGGATACTGTCGCCGGTTTTTATTCGTTGGGTGGCAACGCGGGTATTTACGATTGCCGGCAGGCCGTACTCTCTGGCAATGACCGCGCCATGGGAGACTGAGCTTCCCACGTCGGTAATGAGTCCGGCTATTGAACTGAAGTACGGGGTCCAGCCTACATCGGTGATGGGCGCCACAAGGATTTCACCGGGCTGAAGCCCAGCGGCATCGCTAACGCTAAACGCCACCCTGGCCTTGCCCTCGACCAGGCCAGAGGAAACCGGCCGCCCGAGAATGTCGCCACCGCTGTCCGCGCTCTTTAGTCGACGGTCGAGTGGTTGTGGAGGGCCCACGCAGATTTCATTGAAATCGAGTTTATTTTGAAAGGCGAGGGCGGTTCGACGATTGCTGGCTTTTTCTTTCTCCAGCGCTGTGTCAGCGGAGCGGACGACGCTCATGAGTTCATCGTGGGTGAAAAAGAAAACCTGATCGGCGTCGTCCAGCTTTCCTTCGCGGTGAAGTTGCTCACCTAGCGCCCGGTAGCTGCGCTTGAAACGGTTGGCGATGTCGACCAGTAGTGATTTCGTTGCCTCTCGTCGGCGAATAGCCGCGTGCGCCTTGGGCAATATCCAGCGTACGCCTCGACTCAGTTGGCTAGTGTCGACTGCCTGAGGCTTTGGGTTCACCGTCTTGCCTGAACGGCGCGCGCTTACCGAGGCCTGCAATGTGGTGACCAGTGTCTCGGGCGCATCTGCCCAGCAGGCTTCTCGCATGCAGAGTTCCCGATAGCCACGGTGACCGTGGCGATGTAAAAACGCCTTAAAGTCGCCAGACACTATTGTGCTGCTGGCTAGCCACTCGACAGCGTCAGTTGGCGAGGCTTCGACGAAAGCCTGAGCGTCGCGCTCATGTTGAGCGATTTTCTCGACAATGGCATCCAGCTGCTCGACGAGGATCGCGCTTTCTACGCCGCTTGCGCCAGCCATTAAGTTTGCTGCTTGTGCTTGTTCTGCCGCGTTGCTTTCCTGCCCGCCAGAGATCATGGACTGGAGGATATTGCTGGCCACTCCTGAGGTTGTGGAGGATTGAAGGTGGACGGCCATTGCCTCGGAATAGAAGGGCAAGGCTGTGTCCAGCGCCTGAGCGATTTCCACGCTATTGCCAGAAATTGGTAGGTCGAAGTCGTTGGCCTTTTTGCTGAATCTTGCGATGACGTCATCGGCTTTTTGCAGATATCGGAGCATTTTTACGGTGCCGATCAGGCGTATCCACCAGGGGCGCTTGGGGGGCTCTTGAAGCTCTTCCACCACTCCACCGCACAGGCTGTAGCCCATCGATTTTGCGTCCACCCCGAGTACGTTGGCAGCGGCGGCGATTGATCCGCTGAGGTTGATAAAGAGCTTGCCGTGACTCATTGCTATTTGCGTCCAGTCATCGGTTACGGCTTTGCGACCGGCATAGCTCACATGCATGTGTTGCATGCCATTTTCGATGCTTCGCCCCGTGGTTGAAAAGGTTAGGGGGCAGACGGCGCCCGGCATCATTTCGCCGACGTTGCAGCGCGTGACAACGTCAGTGGCGTTGATTGGTGTATCTAACTCGTTTAGGTCAGTCCCGATGGTGGTGATCGGCCGAGCTTGCAGCCAGAAGATGCGGCCCTGGCTGTCAGCGGCCCACTCCAGGTCAAGCGGGATACCGGCCTGTTGGCTAGCGTGCTTGGCCTGAGCAACGAGGGCGTCGAGTAGCGCGTCGGAGAGTATCGGCGTATCGCCGATAAGCTCGGAGTAGGTTAGCTTGCCACTGCGGTTAAATTCGTAGTGATCGGGTGTCGCTTCTCCGCTGACGAGTGATTCGCCGAGCCCCTCCACGGCGTCCACGACAAGACGGTCGTGGCGGCCCGATACCGGGTCGACCGTGAATACCACACCGGCGGCGCTGGCATCTACCATGGTTTGCACAACAACGTTCATTTGCACGCCATGAATATTGTTCTTGCCTTGGTAAGCACTTGCCCGTTGGCTGTGTAGCGATGTGACGCAGCGGTTTATTGCGGCTTTTAGGTCGTCGAGGCCCTCGACGTTGAGGATACTTTCATACTGGCCGGCGAAGGAGCTCTCCGCACCGTCTTCTCCCATTGCCGATGATCGAACGGCGACCTTTGGGCCACCGAGCTTCTGGTAATAGTCGGCCAATGCTTCAGGGTGCTTGCCACATTGCGCATTAAAGATAACAAAGCCACTGGGCACCGTAAGCCCCCAGCGCATCAGTTGGTTGAGGCCGCTGGCTTTACCGCCCATGGCAAGCAATGCATCTTGGCTTGTATCGGTATCGTTTAGCCAGTGAATAGTCGTCACGCTGTCGGTGATCATCGTTTTCTCAGCTCATTATTGTTATGTGTGGTGTTGCTTCTACCGGTGATGGCGGCAAGCTTATCTTTGCTATACGATCGTATAGTGTTGGCTTTGTGTCAAGGGCAGTGCTAACTTCCTAAAATTGAAAGCATTTTTCTAATGAATTGGGGTAAGTTAAATTCCGATGAAGGCCGGTAGCGGAGCGCCGAAAACGAATGAGCGCCGGGAGCGGGTACTCCGGGCAGCCGCGCAGTTATTTGGACAACTCGGTTTTGACGGGACGTCGTTTGCGTTGGTGGCGGAGAAAGCGGGTGAACAGAAAACCTTTGTTCAATACCACTTCCAAAATAAAGAGGTACTCTGGCGAGCGGCTGTGTCGCATGTTTGGTTGCAGCGAAATAATGCCTTACCGCGCTACATTGAAGATGTTTCCTTGCAGCGTGCGCCCGACGACAGGGAAAAAATGATTCGTGACTTGTGCCGAAAAATACTGCACTTCACGTTTGCTCACCCCGAGTGGGTAAAAATAATGTTTCAGGAAGCATCGGCGCCTGGGCCGCGCTTGGATTGGCTCGTCAAAGAATTTATCGGCACGGACTTTATTGAAGGGCGCGCAATGATAGAGCTGGGCCAGCATCACGGTTTACTGCCAAAAGTGGATGCGATGGACCTTTTGCACATTCTGTCCGGCGCGTTGCTGTATTTGGTCAGCGTTGCACCGATAACTGAGCGAGTGTTGGGGCTGCGGCCGGATTCCAATGACTACATTGACCATCATGTTGATACGCTGACACGCATCCTTCGGCAGCACGCCTAGGGCCCGGGCATTCGCGTGGACTTCAGGCCTTATTGCTCGCAACTTTGATGGGGGTAGTGCTGCCGCCATTCTTCAAACCCGCCGTCCATGCTGTAGACCTCGGTAAAGTCTTTCTCAACGAAAAACTGTGCGGCGCTCTGGCTGCTATTGCCGTGGTAGCAGTAAATGATCAGCGGTGCGTCCGGGTCGGCGTCTTCAATAAACTGCTGTAGGTTGTGGTTGTCCAAATGGCTGGCGCCCTTGATGTGCCCCAGCTGGTAGGACTGCTCGTCGCGAATGTCGGCGAGTTGTGTCGAGGGCTGGCGCAGCAGCTGTTCGGCGTCTGAGATCGAGATGCGTTTAAAGGACATAAGCGTTCTTATCAGGTCAGTCGGAAAATTACTGGTGAAATAACGGAGCGAGTGCGCGGGGCGCTACTCGCTCAGCGCCGGTTCGAGCTCGCGAGCAGACTTACTGCCAAACAGCACTTTCACGTCTTCAAGCACGATATACAGGCAGGGTATTAATATCAATGTGATGACCGTAGCGAAGATGATGCCGAAGCCGAGTGACACCGCCATGGGAATCACGAACTGGGCTTGCAAGCTGTCTTCCATCAACATGGGTAACAGGCCAAAGAAGGTGGTTAGCGACGTCAGCAGTATGGCTCTAAAGCGCTGACAGCCCGAGTCGACAACGGCGTCGATCAGGCGCTCGCCGCGGTCGATCGCCGAGTTAATGAAGTCCACCATAATCAGGCTGTCGTTGACGACAACGCCGGATAGCGCGATAACGCCGAAGAACGACATCATACTGAAGGACAGGTCCGTCACAATATGGCCGAACACCGCGCCGATAATGCCAAACGGGATTACCCCCATAATGATTAGCGGCTGCAGATACGAGCGCAGGGGAATGGCCAATAAACCATAAATGCCAAACAGGGCGAGGGCAAAGCCGATCAGTAGGCTGACCATAAGGGTGCCCACTTCTTCACTTTCGCCACTGAGTTTGATGTTCAGGCCGGGGTAGCGCTGTTGCAAACTGGGCAGCAGGTTTTTAAGGATGCTGGAGGTGACTTTATCCGGCTCAACACGAGACTTATCGGCTTGGGCGGTCACACTGATCGAGCGCTCGCCATCGATACGCGTCATGGTTGTGTAGGCGGGCTGGATGGTGATTTTCGCCACGTTAGAGAGCGGCACAAAGGCTCCCTCGGCGGAGCGAATAAACATGTTTTGCAGGTCGGACACCGCCGCACGCTCATCGCGCGGGTAGCGAACCATCACCTTCACTTCGTCGTTGCCACGCTGAACGCGCTGGGCTTCCGCGCCATAGAAGGCATCGCGAATCTGCTGTCCTAGTGCGGCTGAGCTGAGACCCAGGGTTTCCGCCTCGGGGAGAATTTCCAGGACAATTTCATCGCGAAGCGCGCTGGCACCATTGCGAATATCGTAAACGCCCTCATAGCGGCGCAGAGCATTTTCCACTTGTGCTGCGGCAGCGGTAAGGTCTTCCGGGTGGGGGCTGCTGATCTTTAGGGAGATCGATGGGCCCATCTGTTGGTCGGCAATACTCACTGCCAGCACCTTGGCACCGGGGATATCACCAATTTCTTCGCGCCAGCGCCGCGCAATTTCCGCACCGTCGATATCGCGCATGTCATTCTTGGTGAGCTCGGCCATAAACGTCACGTGACGTCCGCCGCGACCAAAGGCGGCAACGTGGCTGATTAGGGCGCGGTTGTCGTCGTTGGCATGGGCCGCGGAATAGGCCTCATTGACCTTGCGGAGGCTGCTGTCCATATGTTCGAAGGCGCGGCGCGTTTCTTCCTCGGGGGTGCCTTCAACCATTTCTAGGTTGGCCTGAACGAAGTCGCCGGGCACTTCGGGGATCATAACGAAATGTACGATACCACCAGCGACCAGGCCTACTGTGACGATGAGCATCGCGGTGAAGCTCGCGCCGGTGATATAGCGCTGGGCAATGGCCCGCTTAATAAAAGGCCGGTAGGTGTTTTCGACAAAATTATTGAGTATCGCATTGGACTTTGCCGGAATGCGGTCGAGCTTTTGCCAAATGGGCCCAGTGCCGGGCGAACTGTGTGCCAGGTGAGCAGGTAGAATCCACTTTGACTCCACCAGTGAAAATGCCAGGCACAGAATAACAACCCAGCCGACGGACTCCGGGAACGGCGCGAAGGTACCGCTGGCGAACAGGGTTGGCGAAAACGCCATTATGGTGGTGAGCACGCCAAAGGTGGCGGGGGTGGCCACGCGCAAGGCACCTTTGATAACGGTATCGACGGAGTGGCCGCTTTTTTCCGCTTCCGCGTAGGCGCTTTCACCAATAATGATCGCGTCATCAACCACGATACCCAGCACCAAAATAAAGCCAAACAGGCTGAGCATATTCAGGCTGATATCGACCATTGGCATCAGCGCAAAGGTGCCGAGGAAGCAGATCGGCAAGCCGACCATTACCCAGAACGCCAGTTTGATATTCAGGAACAAACTCAACACCACAAATACCAATAAGGCACCCATGCTGAGGTTGTCGAGCATCATGCTCATGCGGCCTTTCAGGTAGTAGCTGATGTCGGCAAACTGTGCAATTTCAACGCCCTCCGGCAATTGCTCGCGCTTGTTTTCCACATAGCGGCTTACCGCCTCGGCAACGCGGATTAAATCCTGGCTACCTACTGAGAAGACTTGCAGGCCCAGGCTGGGCTTGCCGTCGAAGTATGCAAAGCCGTCAACTTCCTCAAAGCCGTCGTTAATCGTCGCAATGTCGGCCAGCGTTAAGCGGGTACCGTCGGGGAAGCTTTTTACAACCAGGCGCTCAAACTCCTGTTGCTGGCGCGCCTGGCCTTGGGTTCGCAGGGAAATATTGCCGTTACTGGTTTTAATGGTGCCGCCGGGCAGGTCAAGCGACGAGCGACGAATGGCATCGGCGACATCGCTGAGGGTCAGCTGGTACTCGAGCAAGCGGTGCTCGGGAATTTCGATGCTGATCTCAAAGTCGCGGGCGCCGTTGATCTGAACAAAGGCGATGTCGGGGTCTTGCAGCATCTCCTGTTTGACTTGCTCGCCTAGCGATTTCAGGCTGCGCTCATCCAGGTCGCCGTAAAGCTCAACGTTGACGGTGTGCTTCTGAAACTCCAAGCGCTTTACGATGGGGCGCTCAGCCTGTTCGGGAAAACTGACAATGCCATCTACCGCGCTTTTGATCTCGTCCATCACGGCCAAGATGTCATAGTCTTTGTAGATGTCGGCACTGATCGTTGCCAGTGATTCGTCGGCAGTGGACTCTATGCTCTCAATCGCATCAATGTCCTGCAGCGCTTCCTCAATTTTGAGAATGACACCGTCTTCAACTTCCTCCGGCGTTGCGCCGGGGTAGGGAACCGTGATGCGGATGATGTTGATTTCGAAGTCGGGTTGCAGGGTGCGCTGAATATTCAGTGCCGAGCCAATCCCCACGCACAAGATGACGATCATCAACAGGTTGGCGGCAACGCTGTTGCGTGCGAACCACGGAATGATGCCGCGGCGAGTGTCTAGGTGCTCGGGAATAGTCATTGGACGCTGCTAAGCTCGGTAAAGGTAGCCATGCCTGATTCGCTCTGGGGCTTAACCAGTTCGGCGGTCGACATGCTGCTGTTGACTTTAACGGGGGTGCCGCTGATGGCGCTGGGCACCGATGACAGGCAAATCCGATCACCTTCCTCAAGGCCTTCATACACGTAGACCAGCTTGCCTTCTGTGCGCAATGCTTTGATATCGCGGTTGCGAAGGGTCTGCTTGTCGTCGACCACCCACAGCTGATTGCCGGTGCGCAGGATATGCCGAGGAACGGCGATTAGCCCATCGATTTTTTTGCCCTCTATATCGGCTTTTACAAAGCTGCCATTGAGCAGGGGCTTGCCCGGGTTCTCCAAGCGGTAGGGGTCATTCACGCGGGCGACAACAAATAACACGCGGCTGCGTTCATCGAGAACGCCCTCGCTGCGCACGACTTCGGCGGGCCAGCGATCGCCAATATCATTCTCCAGAATGACTCGGGGGTAGGTGTCGTCCTGGCTATTATTGGGTAGCTCCAAATAAGCGAGGCGGTCCGTTGGCACAGGTAGCCGTACTTCGGCAGTGTCAACGGAGAACATTTGGCCGACCGGCGTACCGGTACTAACAAATTGCCCGAGGTCGACCTGACGCATTTTAATCAAGCCGCGATAAGGGGCTTTGATTTGCGTCCTGTCCAGGTTGATCTTGGCCTGGCGGCGGTCCGCGAGTGCGGAGTTCAGTCTGGCTTTGGCTTCGTTTAATTGCGGCAGCCTAAGCGCCAGCGCGCGCGCTTCTTTACTAGCGTGACGGCGGGGGTATTTGCGTAGGTCTTCCTTCGCGACTGCCGCGCGCCCTTTTTCCTGGAGCAGGTTGCTGTGGGCGGTGGCCACGGCGGCCTCAGCGCGTTTGAGTTCAGCGCGGTAATTGCGATCGTCAATGCGCAACAGCACTTCGCCTTGTTCTACCAAGCCGCCATTTTCGAACTTGGGAGAAACGTCCATGACCTGCCCCGATACTTCGGTGACCAGGCTGGTTTCTGTGCGCGGCTGCACGGTGCCCTGACTACTCACGTTTATCGTCAGCGCCTGTTTGGTCGCAATGGCGACGTCAATGATCAGTGAGTGCTGCTCAACGTCCTGCTGTTCGGGGGCTGGGCGCAGCGCGAAAAGGATCACGGCAACGACAATGGAAAGGCCGATGATTGACGCCACGGCAATGGCCTGCTTGGGCAAATTAGGCAAAACAACGTTCTCTTTTTGTCGGTGGCGGCAATGCCGCCGGCGAGTCGATGGTTTATTGGGGCGTTATTCTAGCCTTATCTGCCATCTAACAGTGTGAAATCTTGGTAAGAGCGGCGTCTTTGTCACACTTTGGGCGACTATTCGTCGCCCAGTGGGATAGCGGGCGCCCAGCGTAACCAGCTCGGTTCCACGTCGGCGTGCAGCGGAAAGTGCTGGCTGGCTTCTGCCGGGGGTGCCAGACCGTCCTCGCCCCGCCCTTCTGGGGTGGCGAAGGCGATGCCGCCTTCAAGCAGCGATTCGACCGACTTACTGCGGATGGTCGTGCCGCTGAATAGGCCAAAATTAATGGCGACGCCGCTGGAATTCCAAAAGCGGGTGTTGCGCCGCACCAGCGTGGCGTAGCGGGGCTCAATATTAATATGGATTAAGGTACGGCGTGCATCGCTAGACAGTTCAAAGCCGTAGACTTCACCCACAGGAATGTCGCGATAAAAGACCTTCACACCCTCTTTGAGTGAGCCGCGCTGATCAGCACTCAATATTACATTCAGCCCTTTGGCAGGCGCCCGCAGCGGTGGCGCGCGCTCCAAGCCGATAAACTCTGTGAGCACGTCGCCGCTGCCCGGTAGTACGCTAATATAGGCGCCGGTTACCAGGGTTTCGAGATTGCGCGTACCTACTAAGCCCAGTTGCGGCTTCACCACCCAAAAGCGGCTACCTTCGCGGGCGATAGCTTTTGCCGAAGGCGCCAGGCGGGCACTGACCACAACGCCTTGCATGCTCTGGTCCAGCTCAACGGCGGTCACTTCGCCGACCTTGATTCCCTCGTATTTAATTTCGGTTCCCTTACTTAGACTGGCGCCGCTGGAGAAGTACAGGCGAATTTCTCTGCCCTTATCGGCAAAGCTGCTTTCGTAGTCCTCGTGCAGGGTATAACGCAGTCCCTCCCAGGCAGCTTGCGGGCGAGCCACTTCAGGAGTGTGAAAGGCAATGCCGCCACTGACAATGGTCGCCAGCGACTCGGTTTTTACGTCCAGGCCGCCGAGGCCACCGCTGATACTAATGCCGCTGGCGTTCCAGAACAGCGATTCGCGGTGCAATAGGTGGGCGTAGCGCTGATGAATAAATACGCCGATTTCAACACCTTTGCGCTGTAGTGACACGCTTTCCACTTGTCCGACAGCGATCTTGCGAAAATACACCTTGCTGCCAATTTTCACCGAGCCCAGTTCGTCGGCCTCGAGCACCACCCTGACCCCAGGCGCACTGATCCGCTGGCTGGGGGCGTCGCGCAGTGCCGTGTAGCGTTCCTGCAGCTCGCCGTCTTCGCCGTCGACATTCACGGCGATATACGGCCCTCCCAGCAGGGTGTCGAGTCCCTCAACACCTGAACCCGACACTTTGGGGCTGACTAGCCAAAACTGGCTATTTTCATTGAGGTAGTCGTAATAGGGGGCGTTGATGCGCAGCTCGGCCTCGGCACCGGCGGTAGGGCCAGCCTCATTAAAGCGCAAGTTCTCGACGCTGCCGATGCGAATACCTTGCAGGCGAAGGTCCGCACCCTGGTTCAGGCCCTCGGCGCTGTCGAAGGCCACCACAATGCGCTTGCCGCCTTCGGCGTGCGCGCGGTTTTGATGCAGCGTAAATCGGTGACCGCTGTCGACAGCGTCGCCGTCTTCGGGACTGTCGAAGGCCACACCGCCCGCAAGAATGCTCGCCAATGAGCCGGTTTCAAGCTGGACGCCTTGCGGTCCCGCTGTGACTTTAACGCCGCTGTGGTTCCAAAATCGGCTGCGATGGTTAATGAGATGGGTGTAGCGTGGGTCGATGTGGGCAGTAATCTCCACACCGTCGTCAAGCAGTGTATAGCCTTCAATATCACCGACGTCGATTTGCTGATAGAGCACGGGGGCGCCAACAGATAGCGAGCCCAGCTCTTTGGCGTGCAAGGTGATTTGGAGCCCCGAGTCGCTGCGAGGCGTGGCCGGGGGTTCGAGTAGCGCGGTAAAACTGCGCGCCGCTTGACCGTCGCCGGGTTGAAAGCTGATGTAGTTGCCGGCGACCAGGGTGTCGAGCCCCGACACGCCAGAGAGCGAGATTTGCGGTTTAACCAGCCAGAACTTGGTGTTCTCGTTAATCAGTGGCTCGATCTGTGTTTGCAGGTCCAGCGTGGCATTTACCCCTTTTAGCGCGTCGTCGAGTTGAAGTTGACTGACGCTACCCACGGTAATTCCTTGGTATACCACGGGCGTTTTGCCAGCGGTAATGCCGCTGCCATTGTCAAAGTGTACGGTCACCTGCAGGGCATTGCTGCTCAGGTTTTCGTAGAGCAACCACATTGCAATGGCTGCGGCCACCACAGGAAGTAACCACACTGCCGACAGCCGTTTTTTGGTTTTTAATTCGGCTTGGGGATAGTTTTGTTCAGTGTTTGTCATGGTGTTCCAAATCCCAAATCAGTCTCGGGTCAAAGCTGTTGGCGGCAAGCATGGTCAATACCACCGCACCAGCAAAGGCAGTGGCGGCGGGGCCGGTATCGACGGTGGCGATATTGCCAAGACTGACAACAGTAACCAGTATCGAAATCATGAATAGGTCCAGCATCGACCAGCGGCCGATAAGGTGCACAAAACGGTAGAGTGCGGTGCATTGCTGCTTGCTCAGCGAAAGGCGAAACTGCACCACCATCATCAGTAATAGCAGTGCAACGATTTTAATAATTGGCACAACGATGCTGGCAATAAAGACAACGGCGGCGATCGCTCGCAGATCTGCCTGCCACAGGCGAATGATCCCCGACATAATGGTGTCGGGCACGCCCTGTCCTAGATTGACAACCGTCATAATGGTTAAGACATTCGCCGGTATCAGCAGCACGGCGGCGGCGAGGCACAGCGCCAGTGAACGCTGCAGACTGTGATGGCGGCGGAAGTAGAGGTGGGCATGACAGCGCGGGCAGCGTGCCAGGTGATGTTGGTCGCGCGCAGGCATGGCGCTGAGTAAGCCGCAGTGCTGGCAGCGGGCGAGCCCGTGTTGCTTGGCCGTTGCTGCGTTCATGTCTGCCTCCGCTGCCAAAACTGCCAGGCTTGCTCGGCATTAAAGCTCTGCGCGCAAAGGATAAGGCTGATCATTAAACCGGCCAGGCAGTAGCTTCCGCTGAGAATGTGTATCTCACCGTCGTCCATCATCTTCACGTAGGCCACTAAAATTCCGATCGCATAGACCTCCAACATGCTCCACTCCTGCATAAAGTTGCCGAGCTTGATGCTTCGAGAAAAGCTTGGCGGGCAGTAGTTAAGGTGCTGGCAAAGAGCGATAAAGGTATTGAGGAGTAAGTGCATTAGCGGCGCTAACAGCGAGCAGAGTAATACAATCAGAGACAGCAGTTTGAAGTCCTGTTGCCACAGCCTGAGTACGCCTTCTGCAAGGGTGTTACTGCCGGTTTGCCCGGCCAGGGTAAATTGTAAAAGTGGCAGGCAGGTGGCGGGAATGAATAAAATCAGGCCACACAAACCGGCGGCCAAACTGAGCTGTGGCAAGCGTGGCGGCGCCTCGGCTAAGACCGCATTGCAGCGCGTGCAGTGGGCGCGCTTTTTACTCTCGAGCCGTGGCAGCGTTTGCAACAAATCGCAGTCGGGGCAGGCGTGAAGGTGGGGTTGTTGCGTCATTGTTTGGCGTTTACTGCAGTGGCGCGAATAAGTAGGCGCAGCGGCTAGCCAGGCGGCGGATCAGCGACCAGCTGGCAACCTCTCTTGGCAGCAGCTGTCGACACTGCTTGAAGTCATTTTCGAGCATGTGAGTGAGTTCCCCCGCAAAACCCTGATCATAGACCAGTGCACTTATTTCAAAGTTCAGCCGGAAGGAGCGGTTATCCAGGTTTGCCGTTCCCACGACGGAAATCTCATCATCCACCAGCATGACTTTTTGATGCAAGAAGCCACATTGGTAGTAATAAAACTGCACGCCGTGGGGCAAGGTTTCTCGAATTGCTGAGAAAGACGACAATTTGATGATCAGTTTGTCGGGCTGCTCGGGAAGCATAATGCGTACATCCACGCCGCGCATCGCGGCCAGTTGCAAGGCGTGAATAATGGGGGTGTCGGGAACAAAGTAGGGGCTGACGATCCACAGGCGCTCTCGGGCTTGGTGAATGAGCGTTTCAAAAAACAATGCGCAGCTTTCAATGCTGTCGGCGGGGCCGGTGCCAATAATCAACATTTGTTGGTCGCTATGGTCACCGGGGGCGGCGTCACAGGGTGTAGGTGTCCAGTTCAGAGGTGGTAGTGACTCCTGTGCCCAGTACCAGTCTTCGACAAAACTCAATTGTACGGCTTGCACCGCTGGCCCTGTTATTGCCAGGCCGGTATCGCGCCAGGGTGTAAGGACGGGGTGTTGATGACGGTATTCATCGCCAATGTTCATACCGCTAATGGCAGCGTAGTTACCATCGCAAATGACAATTTTTCGGTGGTTGCGAAAGTTCAACTGTAGGCGATTGCCTGCGCCCTTGGTGCTATTGAAGGGGACAATTTGTACGCCGGCAGCGCGCAGTCTCTGCACGTATTGGCGCGGCAATTTTAGACTGCCGATTTCGTCGTAAATAAAGTAAACCGACACGCCTTCTTCGGCTTTTTTTATCAGTATCTCTGCCAGTTCATTGCCGATACGGTCGTTGCGCAGAATGTAGAACTCAAGCAGTACATAGTGTTTGGCAGCGCGGATATGCGCAAACATATCCGCGAAGGCCTGTTCACCATCAATCAACAGGCGAGCGTGATTACCACGAGTGAATGGCAGGGTGCTGAGGCGGTTGAGACCGAGCAGCCGCGAGTCTTGGCGGCTCGGATAGGTCTCGATATTTGAGAGCTGCGGCGCAAGCTCGCGGATCAAGTCTTCGATCGCTCGTGTATCGCCGCGTTTGGCGATCGCGTAGCCGCGAAATTTGCGCCGGCCGAATATCCAGTAGAGCGGCACAAAGAGCGGGGGGAGAACAATTAGCACAATGGCCCATGCCACCGCACCCTGAGCGGTGCGGGTTTTAAGAATGGCTTCCAGGGCCGAGAGTATACCGAGCAGCGCAATAAACGCAGCCACAGCGGCTGCCAGCCCTGACTGGTTCGCCACCACCCAGGCTGTGCTGCTCGAAAAAAAGTCACTGATTCCCATGTGCCCTCATGCAAGTAGTCGCGACGCCGTGGCCTTCACCCGCATAGACGATGCCGAGTGTTGCGTAGCCGATGGTAAAGTGATTGCCATGAGAATACGACTGTGCGTGTTGCTTTCACAGTTTTGCAGAATGGGAATGTCATTATGAGTAGAGTTTTTGCCACACCCTCGGCCCTGTTGGACGCAGTGGGTGAACATTTGGGGGCCAGTGAATGGCTGGAGGTTGACCAGCAGCGTATCAACCTTTTTGCCGATGCCACCGGCGATCATCAGTGGATTCACACTGACCCAGAGCGCGCGAAGGATGGGCCTTTTGGCAAGTGTATTGCCCATGGCTATTTGACCTTGTCACTGGTGAATTTATTCCTGCCACAAATTATCGATGTGCAGGGCATTTCAATGGGCGTGAATGTCGGCTGCGAGCGTATTCGTTTCCCGGCGCCGGTGCCGGTTGGCTCGCGAGTGCGCGGGGTGGGCGAGTTGCTCTCTGCAGAAGAGTTGAAGGGCGGCGTACAGTCGGTGGTACGGGTGACCATTGAGATTGAGGGCGGCGATCGCCCAGCCTGTGTGGTAGACACCATTAGCCGCTATTTCCCAGAGTAATTGCTCGTCTGCTGGGATCAGCAAAGTGAATATTAACGGCGGCCGTTAAAAACCTTTGATATAAGGAAGTGATAGGTCGGTCAGGGCCGCCGTGGTATAACAAAAGCGTTGCTATAAGGCGATACGAGATAGTCCCTATCCGCATGGAGGTTGTCAATGGATTTGACCCACGGCGATGTGCTTGACGGCGGTAAAGAGCTGCTGAGTAATGTGCCCATGTATATTTCGGCCGACGACGGCTATGCACAGTGGGGCGGCTGCTTGCACCTCAAGCGCCAGAATGGCGATTTGCTGCGCTCTGGGGAGTATCGAATTCGTTTGCGCGATGGTCGGCTCGGCAATATTGTCGTTCGTAAAGTGATCTCTACCAACGGTGCCCATCACCTGGAGGTGCTCTTTGAAGGGCGCGGCGAGCTAGCGCAACGGCGCGCAGGGTAAGCGCTTCGGTTTCTGAGTGGTCATCGCACTGCCATCGGATGCGTGTCCCCCTTTTTTTCATTTCTCAGCGCGCTGTTGGCGCCTTTCTTGTTATTTGTCGTATCACTCTTCGGCAGAATCCCCTATTTTGTGGGCATCGTATGCAATGTGTGTGGCTAAATGCGGCCAGTTTTCTTGCGGTGTTTGGCGTGTATGGGCGGCGATGGGCGAGGTCGGTATTGGATGTTGCCTGGCCCAGGGTTTGGAGAGTGTTAATGAAGGCGATGTCAGTAGTGGTGGCAAAATGCATCGGGGTGTCGGGTCTGGCCAGCGCGGCCCTGGTAATTGTGCACCCGATGAGTTTTGCGGGGCTTGAGTATTCCTGGAAAAGCGCCTCTTTGCTGCTGGCCCTGCAGGTTTTGTTGTCATGTCTGCTATTGTATGCCGCCGAGCAGCGCCGTCAGGGCGGCGAGATAGCAGAGAAGGCCTTTCCTGCAGCAGTTATGGCGGTGGTGCTTTGGGTTTGTATGTTTGCTTACTGGTTACAGCAAGCCGTTATAAACTAAGGAGTCATGAATGCTGCGCTGCGAATTATTGCCTCGCTTCTACGAAACCGATGGCCTGGGGCATATCAACAACACTGTCGTGCCCAAGTGGTTTGAAACGGCGCGCACGCCGATATTTAAGATCTTTAATCCCGAGCTCAGCCTTGATCAATGGAACCTGATTCTGCGCAAGATTGACGTGGAATTTATTGCGCAAACCTACCACGAGTATCCGGTAGAGGTACGCAGCTGGGTCAGTCATGTTGGCAACACCTCATTCACCGTGAGCCACGAGCTATGGCAGCGCGGTGAAATGACAGCAAGTGGCACGGCAGTGCTCGTGTACTTTGACTATAACGCCCAGCAGAAGGGTGTTATTCCTGAGCATTGCCGCAGCGCGCTTAAGGAGATAGTAAAAGACGATTGAGTCGTAGTGGGCAGGGGCTGCGCATAAATACCGCAATGAGCATCGATTAGCTCGGGCATTTATTGGTGCTAACGCGTATAATTTGCGCCCCCGCCGGTACTGTGTTCGTCTGACGCCGAATTTAACCGAGCGTCACCCTCGACCACCAGATCAGGTCCACATTATGAGCAACACTGTAACCGCAGACGCGGAGCTTCCCTTATTTACTGAACTTGGCCTGCTGCCTGCCGTGGAAACGGCAGTTTCAGAGCTGGGCTACGAGCGCCCCTCGGCGATTCAGGCGGCGACCATTCCGCTGTTGCTGGAAGGGCGCGACGTCCTGGGGCAGGCGCAAACCGGCACGGGAAAAACCGCGGCGTTTTCACTACCCATGCTGTCGATGCTGGATGTGAAGAGCAAATCCACACAAGCGCTGATTTTGGCACCGACGCGTGAATTGGCCATTCAGGTTGCCGAGGCAATCCAAAGCTATGCCAAGCATTTGAAAGGCTTGCGCGTGCTGTCGATCTACGGTGGTCAAGGCTATCGGGAACAACTCGATGCATTGAAACGCGGCGTGCAAGTTGTTGTCGGAACCCCTGGCCGGGTTATGGATCATATCCGTCGCGGTACGCTCAAGCTGGATGGTTTGACCCACCTCGTGCTCGATGAAGCCGACGAAATGCTACGTATGGGCTTCATTGACGACGTCGAATGGATCATGTCGCAAACGCCTGAAAGCCGGCAGATAGCCCTGTTCTCGGCGACAATGCCCGCCGCCGTTCGACGCATTGCCAATACCTACCTGAATGACCCCGAACAAGTAACGATCAAAACCGCCACAAGCACCGCGGTCAGCATTCGTCAGCGCTATTGGTTGGCGCGTGGTGCGAGCAAGTTTGATGCCCTGTGCCGCGTCTTGGAAGCAGAAGACTTCGACGGCATTATTATTTTCGTGCGCACCAAACTGGCCACCACTGAGTTGGCAGAGAAGCTCCAGGGCCGCGGTTATGCGGCGGCAGAATTGCACGGCGATATCGCCCAGGCGCAGCGTGAGCGCACCGTTGAAATGCTCAAGGGTTCGCGCTTGGATATTTTGGTTGCGACCGACGTGGTTGCGCGGGGCTTGGATGTCGATCGCATCAGCCACGTGATTAACTACGACATTCCCTACGACACCGAAGCGTATGTGCATCGCATTGGCCGTACTGGTCGGGCGGGGCGCAGCGGCGATGCTATTTTGTTTGTTGCGCCGCGCGAGCGCCGGATGCTGCAATCAATCGAGCGTGCCACACGTCAGCGTATCGAAGAAATGGGCCTGCCCGGTGCCGCCGAAATTAATGCCCTGCGTATACAGCGTTTTCAGGCAAAATTGTTGGCGACACTCGAAGCGGGGCGGGACAAAGACCTGTATCGCGAAATGCTTCAGGGTTTTTGTGAAGAGCACAGTGTCGACCCCCTGGATGTTGCGGCGGCACTGGCCCGCTTGGCTCAGGGCGATAAAGACCTGCTGCTTAAAGGCGACCCGAAACCCAGTAAAGCACTGGCGGATAAACCCGCCCGTGGCAAGGCCACGCGCACTGAGCGCCGCAGCCCTCGCGGTGCCGGACCAGAGTCGGGGATGGAGCGTTTCCGCATAGAAGTGGGCCGCAAGCACGGCGTTGGTGTGGGCAACATTGTCGGCGCAATCGCGAACGAAGCGGGTATCGATAGTGATTATATTGGCCGTATCCAGCTCTTCGACAACTTCAGCACCGTCGACCTACCTGCGGAAATGCCGGACGATGTGTTGAGCTCATTGCAGTCTCCTCGCGTAGCGGGGCAGCCAATGACCATGTCTCGATTCAGCGGAGAGCTGCCGGATACCCCTGTGCGCAAGCACCGCAAGGGGCCTTCTCCGTCGGGCAAAAAACCGCGCAAAGCCGACAAGTCTGGCGCCAAGGCGAAAGCCTCGGGAAAGGCGCCTAGCAAACGGCCGATCAAACTCCGCAATAAAGACTAGGGGCTAGGCCCTGCCGCCCGGCTCACGTACACTCTCCGCGAGTTTTTTTGAGAGGGTGTGCTGTGAGCGCGCGGATTTTTCTGCACTTTCTTCTGTTGGGCTGCGTCAGCTTTGGTGGGCCTACGGCGCATATCGCCTACTTCCGCAAAGTATTTGTTGAGCAGCGCCAGTGGCTCACTGACGAAGACTTCGCCCGCCAGCTGGCGCTGTGTCAATTTCTACCGGGGCCGGCATCGAGCCAGCTCGGCTTTGCCATAGCCCTTCAGCGCGGCGGCATTCCCGCGGCTTTCGCCGCTTTCATCGGCTTTACACTGCCATCGTTTCTATTGATGTACGGCCTTGCTGTGTTCAGCTTAGCGCAGACACCGGTGTGGATGCAGAGCCTTGTGGCAGGGATGAAGTTATTAGCATTGGTGGTGGTCGCTGATGCGCTAATCAATATGGCCAGACAATTTTGTTCAGGGCCCTGGCTTTGGGCCACCGCATCGCTAAGTGCGCTGGCGCTGCTGTTTATGATGCACCCTGCCTTGCAGTTGTCGCTAATGCTTGGCGCGGCGCTGGTGGCCTATTTTCGATCGCCGAAGATTGAGTGTGACCCACTACCCTCGGCGCGGCCGGCGCGCATTCCCTTGCTGTTATTTGTTGTCTTGTTGGCCGTGGCAGCGCTGATTCCCGACGCCGTGTTCAGCGAATTCTATCTCGTTGGCAGCATGGTCTTTGGCGGTGGTCACGTCGCGCTACCGCTGCTCAACGCCTTTGTGGGTAACGCGTTGAGTAGCGAGCAGTTTATTTTGGGGTATGCGGCGGCGCAGGCCGTTCCGGGCCCGATGTTTTCTATGTCGGCATACCTGGGGGCGATGTTGAGCCCAGCGCAACCGCTCGTTGGTGCATTGGCTGCCTGTACGGCAATTTTTTTGCCCGGTTTCCTGTTGGTGCTGGGTTTGTCGCGGGCCTGGCATACGCTGGCAGCCCGGCCGCGGGTGCGCGCCGCTGTGGCCGGCGTCAATGCGGTGGCGGTGGGCATGTTGGCCGCGGCCTGGGTTGACCCCTTACTGTTAGAGTTGCCTCGAGAGGCGGCCAGCATTGGGATGGCGATTGCGCTGTTCGCAGCGCTGCGTAGCGGCAAAGTGCCATTGCTGGCGCTGATCGGGGTTGTGGTCGTCTACTCGCTGTTTTTTCTCTAAGCCCCCATTTCCAAGGAGCGTCCATTCATGGCAAGTCAGGAAGCAATAAGTCAGTTTCTGATACAGGAATTCCCCCAGTGCAGCGCAGTTATCGAAGACCTGAGCGACGGCCGAGCGGTGGTGCGGCAGGCGGTTGACCACAGCTCGTTGCGCCCGGGTGGCACGGTTTCCGGGCCAACATTGATGGCGCTGGCCGACCTTGCTGTCTATGTGGCGGTGTTGTCGCGTATCGGCATTGTGCCGCTGGCCGTGACGACCAACCTCAATATTCACTTCTTAAAGAAGCCCGCCGCCGGAAAAGACTTACTGGCGCACTGTCGGCTAATTAAATGCGGGCGCAGCATTGCGGTTGCCGACGTTGAAATTTTCTCTGAGGGTGACGAACACCCGGTGGCCTATGCATCGGCCAGCTACGCGATTCCCAGGGGCTAAACGCAATCGGCGAGTGCGTTAGCCAGTATTTCATAGCTGCGCACTCTGGCGTAGTGGTTGTGCATTTGGCAGCTGATAATCAGCTCATCGACATTATTTTCCTCAATGAACTGCCGGGTCTGCAGGGCAATAGTCTGGGCATCGCCAATTGCGGAGCAATTCATCACTGACTGAATCAGCGCGCGCTCAGGGGCGGCGAGCTGATTCAGGTAGTTGGGTTTTGGTGGCGGCAATTGGCCAGGTGTACCGCGACGCAGGTTGACGAAGGCTTGCTGCATCGAGCTGGCAAGGTACTCTGCTTCAGACTGCTCCGGGGCGGCAAACACATTGAAACCGGCCATCGCGTAGGGCGCATCGAGGTACTTTGATGGTGTGAACTGCTGGCGGTACAGCGCAATAGCCTGTTGCAGTTGCCCAGGCGCAAAGTGCGAGGCAAAGGCGTAGGGTAGGCCGAGTTTCGCAGCGAGTTGCGCGCCGAAAAGCGAAGAGCCCAGAACCCACACAGGAATATCCAGCCCGACACCGGGAATGGCTCGCACCATTGCTTGGGGGTCGCCGTCGAAGTAATTAAGCAGCTCGACAACATCCTGCGGAAACTGCTCAACATCAGCATGTAAGTTGCGTCGCAGCGCACGAGCCGTGACGGGGTCGGTGCCGGGCGCGCGGCCCACACCGAGGTCAATGCGCCCTGGATACAGTGATGCCAACGTGCCGAATTGCTCGGCGATAATAAGCGGTGCGTGATTGGGTAGCATAATACCGCCCGCGCCTACCCGAATGCGCGAGGTGGCTGCGGCCACGTGCTGAATGACCAAGGCAGTGGCGGCGGAGGCGATACCGGGCATATTGTGATGCTCGGCGATCCAGTAGCGTTGATAGCCGAGGGATTCGCAGCGCTGGGCCAGTTCTACGCTGCGCGCTAGTGTTTCACCGACATCGCTGCCTTGCGCGACAGGTGCCAGATCGAGTACGGAGAGCTTGGTCACAGTGCTTTGTTTTCCTCAGCGTTTTCATTACCACTTGCTGCCAGCGAGTGCCCCGGGGCAGAGGGAAGGTCTTCACCGCGAAGCATTGCCCAGAACAGAGCGGTTTTTTCTCGACTATTTCGGTGCGCCTGATACTCAACGCCGCGTTGTGGCTCATCGGGGAAGAGTTGGATGCTCCACAGGGCATCGAGTTCGTGGGGTAGTATCGAGTAGCGAATATCGATGATCTTGCTTGGATTACCGGGTTGCAGGGCGGTATAGCCCTTGGAAAACCAGTCGAAGCGCTTTACGTCATTCGCCTGACGCGAGACTGACGGCAGCCAGGGCAGGTCGCGCGGAATATTTAGCGCGGCAATCGAGTCGCCGGGGTAGATACGGATATCCCGGGCCACGCGCACGGCATCCACATAAAAGCGGTCGTGACTGCGGTACACCGTTTTCCACAGTATTAAGTTGGCGAAAGAGGGTTTGGCCTCCAGTGATTCGACCTCGTGGCCGCGACTTGCTGCCAGCCGATAGCCCTCGGCCTCTGCGCGTTCGCGCTGCACAACACCCAGCAATGGGTAGGTGAGTATCCAGGCCAGAGCCAGGCGCGCAGCCCAGCGGCGATTGCCCTTCCATGCCAGCGCGACCAGCGCGGCGATGGGCAGGGTGTATAGGGGGTCAATAATCGACAGGATATTCCACGCAATGCGGGTGTCGCTAAATGGCCAGAGTAGCTGCGTACCATAGGTCGTGCAGGCGTCGAGGAGTGCATGGGTGGCGTAGCCGGCACCACAGAATAGTGCGCTGCGGCCGAAGGACATTGGCCACCGGCGCCGGAAGAATAGCCTCAGCACTGCGGCACAGAGTAGGGCGCCCACGGGAATGAAGACCAGCGAGTGGGTGAATTGGCGGTGAAATTCCAAAAACAGCAGCGAGTCGTGAGGAGAGCGAATCAGTACGTCTAGATCTGCCGCCATACCAGACAGGAAGCCCAGCGTGGCGGCGGCAACGGCATAGCGCCGCGGTGGCGACAGGTTTTGCGCGGCGCTGGCGCCAAGTAACCCTTGTGTGAGTGGATCCATATCAGGCTCAGGGAAGCAAAGCCCTCAGTGTAACGCGATTTCCGCTAGTGTGGTCGCCAGTGAGTGAATTGTTACACCTAGTGCAGCGACGCGCTTTCCATATGGGTACCCAAGACCGTTGTCAGGCTATCCAGGTGACGCATAAGCTCAATGCCGGCGTCGGTGAGATAACCGCCGTCTATGCGGCTGATGATGCCTTTGCTAAACAAGCGTTCGGTCGCGGCAATCAGCGCGGGGTCGGCATCGTGATGGACCTTGATGCCCTCCAGGCCCGAGGCGGGATTGAACTGGGAAAGCACACGAATTTCTTGCAAGATACTGTCCGACATTCTCATGGGCGAAGGCTCCAAATTAACAAAAACTGGCAGGCCTGAATCAATGTAGCCAGCATCGAGCAACTTTTCCATTGTTCGGCGTCCGGGCCGCGACACTAACTAGGATAACGATCATGTTCAGCGAATACTCTCAGTTCGACGCGATGGAATTGGCGGCTCTGGCGCGCCGTGGAGAGGTGTCGGCACAGGAATTATTGGATGCGGCACTGGCCAGGGCCGCCGCCTGTAACCCGCAGTTAAATGTGCTGATCCACAGTTTTGCCGATCGCGCCAGACAGCAGATTACTGATGGTCTGCCAGAGGGGCCCTTTCAAGGTGTGCCCTTTGTGCTGAAGGATCTAATGGCGATGTTCGCCGGTGAACCGATTTGTATGGGGAGTCGCGCGTTGTCCTATACCCCCCGTTATGACAGCGAGCTGGTAAAGCGCTATAAAGCGGCCGGACTGAATATTTTTGCGAAGTCGAATACGCCGGAATTTGGGCTGATTATCACCACCGAGCCCAAGCGTTTTGGCCCGTCTCACAACCCGCATCGGCAGGGTTACAGCACGGGTGGCTCCTCAGGGGGGAGTGCAGCAGCTGTGGCGGCGGGCATTGTACCCATTGCCCACGGTGGCGATGGTGGCGGCTCGATTCGCTTCCCTGCGAGCTGGTGTGGTGTGTTTGGTTTAAAACCGTCACGAGGCCGCAACCCAATGGGGCCCGACTTGGGGGAGGATTGGCAGGGGGCGGTGGCAGAGCATGTGTTGAGTAGAACCGTTCGCGATAGTGCCGCCATGCTAGACTGCACAGCCGGGCCGGAGCTGGGGGCGCCCTACAATATTCGGCCGCCTGAGGGCAGTTTCCTTGCGGCTGCTGAGCGGGATCCAAAGCCTTTGCGCATTGCCCTGTGCCGAGAGCCGCTGGTGCCGACCGATGTTGACCCCGAGGTACTGACCGGGCTGGAACAAACCGCTGAGCAACTGGCGGCGCTGGGACACCGGGTGGAGGAAGCTGAGCTGTCGGTCGATCGAGACCAAATGTGGCGCGACTTTCTGGTTATTGTCGGGGCAGAGGTAGCCGGTTTGCTGCGCCGTATTCAACGAGATTACCCCGGCAGTGACATCCGCCGCTGTGAACCCTCAACCAAAAATCTGGCAATGATGGGGCGCTCTTTTTCCGCGGCAGACCTCGTGGAGGCGCGCTACGGCTGGCACAAAGTGCAACGTGCCGCGGGTGAGTTGATGGCCGATTACGATGTCCTACTTTGCCCGACAACGCCCACCGCTGCTGTGCCACACGGTCAGTTACCGCCGTCACCCTGGGAGGCTGCACAAATGCTGGCGTCTCACCGTATGAATATAGGCCGAGCGTTAATGCGTAGCGGATTGGTGGAAAAAATGGCCTTGCCGGTGCTCGGGAAAATGGCCTACACCCTGCTTGGCAATATTACGGGCCTGCCTTGCATGTCGGTGCCGCTGCATAAAACCAGCACCGGGCTGCCGTTTGGTATGCAATTTATCGCCGGTATGTGTGAAGAAGAGTTGTTGTTTAGCTTGGCAGGGCAGCTAGAGCGAGAAGTGGGCTTTACCGACCTCCCGCTGCTGGCCTAGCGCGCGGCGTTATTCCGGGTGCTCGTCTATCTCGCGGTGTTGGGCGTCTTCAGGCAATGACGCCGCATCGGGAGCGAGGTGGTCACCCGCTTTGGGTTTGGCGGGCTTCTCCTCCAGCAGGCGGCCAGCGTCCTTGGCGGCTTCTTTCACCGCCTCGCGGGCAGCATCGCTAACCGTTTTCGGGTCATCGCTGCGCTCGGCGGCAGACTTCGCCGCCTCACGCGCTGCTTCTTTCATATTTTCGGCAACCGGTTCCAGCGCTTCGGCTACCACGGAGTCGGCGACCTTTTCCGCCGTGACGCGCTTCTCGTCGGCAGCGATGCCCACATGGTAGGCGGCAAAGCCCGGCATGACCATTTGATTGAGCGCCATACCGATGATCTGGCCGTCCACGCTGCTGCGGATCACGCTGGACCGGTTGGTGATTGGGTCGGTAACGGTGCCAAGGATATCGCCCTTTTTCACGTTTTCGCCCAACTTGCTCTCCGACAGAAAAACGCCGCTTTGCTCGGCGCGTAGCCAGAGTGATTTATAAAAGACTTTCTGTTTGGGAGCGCGAACGGGTTTGTCGTCGATCATCTTCATGTAGTGCATAACGGCTTTAATACCGTTGACGCTCTGCTTCACCTCTTTGAGCTGCATTCGCAAGGGTTCACCGGCTTCAAGCGTAACGGCTGGAATGCCGGCGTCGACCGCGGCGCGGCGAAGGGTGCCCTTGGCACCGGCGCCATCTAATACCGTGACATCGTGAAACATTTTGCTAAATTGCTGCACGCTCTCTTTGCCCAGGTCACTGCGCAGCTGAGTGAGGTTGGTGCGATGGAAGGAGCCGGTATGAATATCGATAAGGCGGTCGCAGTGGGAAATCACCTCATTGAAAAAGCTGTGAGCAATGCGGCCGGCGGAACTGCCCTGTGCATCACCGGGAAAATAGCGGTTGAGATCGCGGCGATCAGGCAGGTAGCGAGAGGTGCGCAGAAAACCGTGCATGTTGACGATCGGTACGCCAATGACGGTGCCATTTAGCTTGTCGCTTTCCAGGCTGAACATCACGCGGCGAATAGTTTCCACGCCGTTGAGTTCATCGCCGTGCACCGCCGCCGTAAGGCACAGTGTGGGCCCGGGGTTCACGCCAGCGGCAACCAAAACCGGGGTGGGCATGGCGAGCCCGGCTACGGCTTGCCCCGCGGTCCAATAGAGGCGTTGAAAACTGCCGCGCAGAATATCGTGGCCGAGTATGTTTAAGGCGATATTGGGGTCGGCTTCGGGCACTTCAGCGCGAGCGATGATCGCCGCGGAGCGTTTTTGCCGTGGCGTTTGCAGACCGTTGCTGGGCTTGGCGGCGGCTTCTTCCAATGACTTGCTCTGTTGCTCGTTAGCTAAGGCACTGCTAGTCACAGTAGGCAGTGCAAGCAGTGCTATGAGGCTTATCGTCAATGGCAGTGCACGCATAATTGAACAGCTCCGACGGTCGATTCGAGGTTTAAAAGGCTACTTAGCCGTGCCCGGCGGCGCAGGTCAAGTGCACGACAGGCTTATGTGCATGTTTGATGTCGATACGCCGACAAGTTCCGCAGAGCGCGCAGCGAGTGTTAAATTGGGGGCGCGGTAATGGTCCACAAAGTCTATAATTGGGCCATTCTCATCAGTGCAGTGGCAGAAGGAGCACGGAGTGGCACAAGACAGGCTGGTAATTTTTGATACAACCTTGCGAGACGGCGAGCAAAGCCCCGGTGCGTCAATGACGCGAGAGGAGAAGGTTCGCATTGCCAAGATGCTTGAGCGCATGGGTGTGGATGTTATCGAGGCGGGTTTTGCAATTGCCAGTGTCGGAGATTTTGAGTCGGTAAAAGCCGTTGCAGAGGCCGTGAGTGAGAGTACGGTATGTAGCTTGTCACGGGCGGGTGCGCAGGATATTGATCGCGCTGCCGAGGCATTGAAGCCGGCCAAGCAGGGTCGTATCCACACGTTCATAGCAACCTCGCCTATCCACATGCAGTATAAGTTGCGGATGCAGCCAGATGACGTGGTCGAGCGCGCTGTATCGGCGGTTAAGCACGCACGCAATCTCGTTGGCGATGTGGAGTTTTCCTGCGAGGATGCGTCTCGCTCCGAGTTTGATTTTTTATGCCGAATTATCGAGCAGGTCATCGACGCCGGTGCGTCAACGATCAACCTGCCGGATACCGTGGGTTATGGTGAGCCCGGTGAATATGGCGAGCTGATTCGGCGCTTAATAACCACCATTCCCAACGCCGACAAAGCCATATTTTCTGTGCACTGCCACAACGACTTGGGCCTGGCAGTGGCCAACTCATTATCGGCAGTGATGAATGGTGCTCGCCAGGTGGAGTGCACCATCAACGGTTTGGGTGAGCGCGCGGGTAACGCCTCTCTTGAAGAAATCGTTATGGCTGTTCGCACCCGGCGCGATGTGTTCCCGGTTCATGTGGGAATAGACACTACGCAAATTGTGCCGACATCGCGGTTAGTCTCGTCGATTACGGGCTTTCCTGTGCAGCCTAATAAGGCGATTGTCGGTGCCAATGCGTTTGCCCACGAGTCGGGTATTCACCAAGATGGCGTGCTGAAGCATCGCGAAACCTATGAAATTATGCGCGCTCAGGATGTGGGTTGGCACACCAACAAGCTGGTCCTGGGTAAGCATTCGGGCCGCGCTGCCTTTAAAGCGCGGCTTGAAGCGCTGGGCATAGAAGTCGCTCATCAAGGTGCGCTCGATCTCGCTTTCACCCGTTTTAAAGAACTGGCGGACAAGAAGCACGAGATCTTCGACGAGGACCTGCAGGCGTTAATGAGCGATGTGCAGCCGGGTGATAAACCGCAGCGCTACCAGCTGCAAACCCTGGAGGCGGTGTCGCGCAGTGGCTTTAAGCCTCGCTCCGATATTTTATTGAGCATTGATGGTGAATCTCACAGTGTCAGCGCGGAGGGTGACGGACCTGTCGACGCGGCGTTTAAAGCGCTTGAGTCGGCGGTAAACTCCGGCGCAAAACTGGAACTTTACTCAGTTAATGCCATTACTCAGGGCACCGACTCGCAGGGCGAGGTGCAGGTGCGTCTCGCCAAGAATGGCCGTATCGTCAATGGCAATGGTGCGGATACCGATATCATTGTCGCTTCGGTCAAAGCGTATCTGGACGCATTGAACCTGCTGGAGCTGGACAGCGCCCGTGCTCATCCCCAGCGCGAGGGCGTGTAGTGAGCGCTGAGCTTCAGCATGCTTACTTAAAGGCCATGGGGCTACCGCTCTATGTGCCGCGCTTTTGTCTGCCGGGCGCCAAGCCCAGTGTTCGTGCTGAATACGCGCAGGCGCCTGAGCCGCCGCGCGATGCCGTAGCTGAATCCAAGCAGCCACTTGAAACCGGGGCACCGAATATCGATACGGCGTCTGCGCGCCGTGCGCTGGGAGAGCTGACTGCAAGTAAAGATTCGCCGGCAGAGAAGCCGGTTGAGAAGCGCTCTGCCACGGCGGCGACTGCCGAGACTGAGCGCAGCACCGCGCTGCGTTTTACTGCTAGCCTGGTCGACAGTGGCATCGGTATACGGTTCTTGGCTGACTGCAGCAATTCGGACCTATCACCGGCCAGTAAACGGCTTGTCGCCAATATTGCCCGAGCGATGGCGCGGCACTGGCAGCGTGAGCAGCAACTGTCGCTATCGGCCACCGTGTTTGATTGGCCTATTGTGAAAGTGCCGGGCTTGCTATCGAGCGAAGAAGAAGCGCGCGAGGCGCTGAGTGCCTACCTTATTGCGCAGCGTGGCAGCACTGTCACCGCGAATGTGGTTATTGTGTTCGGGGATTCATTGCGCCCCTATGTCGATGGCGACTATCTGGCCGCGCATTCTGCGAAACTGATTCAGGCGCCCAGTGTCGAGGTTTTACAGACGCGCCTCGGCGCGAAAGCCGAGTTATGGGCGGCATTACGGGCTGTTCAGGCAAGTGTCTAAGACGCTCGACTTCGTTGAACTACGCAGTGTCGATTTGCCGGCCTGCCTAATGCTTAGTCGCCACAGCGACCCCTATCCCTGGCAAGATGAAAATTGGCGGCGCAGCCTGCGGGACGACTACTGCTTTGCGCTGCGCGAGGGTAGTGGGTTGATCGCGATTGCGGCATTTTCCCTGGTTCTAGACGAACTCAGTCTGCTCAATATTATCGTTAGCGATAAACAGCGCGGTCGCGGTCTTGGACGACAGCTCCTCTGTGACGGGTTGGAGTGGATGCAGCAAATAGGCGCCCAACGCTGCTTTTTGGAGGTGCGTGAATCCAACGTTCCGGCGCGTGCCTTGTATCGGGCTTTGGGTTTTACCGAAGACGGTATCCGGAAAAACTATTACCCCTCGGCCAACGGTCGCGAAGATGCCATCCTCATGTCGACGCCGTTGCCCTTGTATACAGGATAATTCCCATGCGTGAAGTCGAAAGTGATTTTTGGTTTATTGCGTTGCCTGAGCAGTGGCACAGCGAACGTGACGACGACAGTATTCTAATCTTCGATGAAGACGAGCTGGGTTGTATCTGCCTCAGCAACCTGCAATCCGATGACGGCAGGGTCGACCCACAGGGGCTTGAGCGACTGATCGCGGAAATGGGACACTCGCTGAGTGATGGCGAGCGAGTCGAGGTTGGTGAAGCATGGCGTGGTTGGGAGTTTGTTGGCGAAGACCAAGGCGACTTTATACGTGAATGGTATCTGATGGCGGAGGATCATTTGCTGCTTGTCACCTATACCTGCGCCATGGAGGATCGAGACATGGATCGCGGCGCCGTAGACGAGATTCTGGACAGTCTTCGTTTGAAAGCATAACTATACCAATGGTTTAAAATCACTTGGCGAAGTTGTTGTAACCTAGCGTTTGTGTTAAGAAAGGCGACAGCGCGCACAGTTGCGGCCCCTGAGCTGTGCTAATGTCTGGCTAAATAAAAACGTTAGGGCAAAGTCTATGAGAAGTTTGAGTTCTCTCATCACCGCCATAGTTATTATATTCAGCGGTAGTGTTTTTGCTGGGAACACGCAGGAACGATTAAAGCTGGCATCCGTTAGCGCATTGGCAATGGATGCGGAAAGCGGCGAGCTCTTGTTCCAAAAGCACGCTAATCTTCGCATGCCGATCGCATCGCTGACCAAGGTGATGACGGCGATGGTCATCCTTGATAGTGCTCAGCCCCTAAATGAAAAAATTCGCTTCAGCGACGTAGATCGTCGGGCGATCAATTACTACTTCTCCCGTATTCGCGTTGGCTCAGAGCTCCCTAGAGGTGAACTGCTGAGGCTTGCCTTAATGTCCTCCGAAAACCTTGCTGCAGCGGCGTTGGCGAATAATTATCCGGGCGGGGAGCGGCAATTCGTAGCGGCGATGAACGCTAAGGCCGCCGAATTGGGGATGAAGAACACACGGTTCGTCGACAGTAGCGGCCTGTCGCCTAAAAATACCTCGACGGCGCTTGATCTCGCAAAAATGGTGGCTGCTGCTGCCGAATATCCGGAAATCAAAGAATATTCCACAACGCCCGTTCACACGGCAAATTTTAGCCGTCCGCAATACCGTCTGGCTTACGTCAACACGAACCCTTTGCTGCGCTATGAGCGCTGGCAGGCCGAAGTGAGTAAGACCGGTTACTTAGATCTGGCGGGACGCTGTCTGGTAATGAAAACCGAAGTGGATGATCGCCCGGTCGTCATGGTAATGCTGGATTCATTCGGTAAGAGTAGCCCGGTGGGGGATGCAGGCCGGATCAAGCGCTGGATTGAAAGTGGTGAGAGTGGCCGCGTGGCATCGTCAGCGCTGAGCTATCAGCGCAATAAACTGGCGGGCTATATGGCTAAGCAAGCAACGGCGAGTCTGCGTTAGGACTGGCGCTTCAGTGATTTCTCGGTAATTAGGACGGTTCAAGCTGCATAGTCAGGCCGTCCAACCAATCTTTTTGTAGCGGTTTGCTGATGTAGCCTTCAATCAGCGGGTGCGCTTCCGCACGCTCACGGTCTTTCGGGTCGGTCGACGTTGACAGCATGTAAATATCCGCTGTTCGCTGCTCCTTGGTCAGACAACGGCTGTAGTGATTGAGAAATTCCCAGCCGTCGACCGAGGGGATGTTGATATCCAGGAAGATGATGTCCGGCATGGGGTGCTCGCCATCCAAGGCGGCAATCAGGTAGTCGAGGGCGCTTAATGCCGAGGTGCAAGCGGTGATCTGCGTCGCTATACCGGCCTGCTCCAGTAATAACTGGTGGTAGTAATTGTCGGCGTCGCTGTCATCGACCAACAGTATGGAATTCACACTCGGACTCATTATTTTTCGCCCTTCGGTACGGTGAAATAGAAACAGCTACCTTTTCCGACCTCGCTTTCCACCCAAATTTCGCCACCCATCAGTTTTGAAAGTTTTTTGCAGCTGGCCAAGCCTATGCCGCTGCCGGGGATATCTTCGTGTCGGTGTAGTCGTTTGAATACATCAAAGATAGCATTCTGATGCGCGCTGTCTATACCAATACCGTTATCGCAAACACTGAATAACCATGTACTCTCTTTTTCGGTGCACTCGATCTCTACTTGTGCGGCCCTGTCGTTTGCGCGGAATTTTATCGCATTGGTAATCAGGTTTTGTAAAAGCTGGCGGATCTCATTGCGCCCAACCTGAATGGTCGGCATTGCTCCAACGCGAATATCTACTTGACCGTCCGCTAGTTGCCGGCCGAGATCATCGCGCAATTCGGCGAGCAATTCAGTGCAGTCTACCGTTTCAACTTGGTAGCTGAAGTCTATGCGGCTGTAGTTGAGTAGGGCGGTGAGAAGCTCTTCCATGCGCGTAGCAGCTGCCTGTATAAAGCCGATGGCCTTGCCGCGCTGCTCGTCTGTCATACTGCCATCATCATTTTTGAGCAGCTCGCTGTAATTTCCCAGGCTTCTCAGCGGCTCACGCAGGTCGTGTGAGGCAATAAACGCAAAGCGCTCCAACTGGTGGTTGCTTTGCTCCAGCTTATCAATGGTCTGGGTCAGGGCGGCGGCGTTTTTCTCTGAGCTGGCCAACATGCGCTGCGCAAAATTAAAACTGCGGCGATGAGCGCGGCTCAGACTGATAAACAGCAGCAGGAGCATGGCATCAATAACCAGGGCACAGACTAGGATGATCTTGGGCTGAGAATCGTCATTATTACGCCAGAAACTTGGGCTGCTGGCCGTCGCGATCTGCCATTCACGGCCGTAGATATTCAGCTTGTATTCGGCGAACAGGCTCTGTTCCTCATGGTTGTCAGGGAACTCATCGTACAGCACGGTATCGCCATCAGAAATGCGTAAAAATATATCCCGTTGTTGCTGCTCCAGTGTTCCGCGCATCAGTTCGGCGACCACAAAAGGCGCATAGACCATGCCTGCGAAATTGGCGCGGCGCTCCTCTAATGTTTCACTGTGTTGGCGATAAAATGGCGCGTAGAAAAGAAACCCCGGTGTTTTATTAGCGTCCTGAACCAGTACGATGGGGCCGGTAATTTGTGCCTTGCCGCTGTCTCGGGCGTTAAGTGCGGCGCGCAATCGGTTCGCCTCATGGGCGACATCGAGGCCAATGGCTGCGGCATTTTTATCTTCCGGCATGATAAAGGTGATGGGCAGCAAAAAGGGTAGTGTGTGCTGCGGGTGCACCTTATATGCCGGGCGGTCCCGTCGGTGCGTAGCAAGGTAGTCGTCTAACCGCTGCCGAGGCACATAGTCGATAACACCAATGCCATTAATACCCGGATATTTATCGCTAATGTGTAAGGCCGAGGAGAAGCGCCGCCACGTTGCCAGGTCGACCGCTTGACTATGGGAGTGCTTAGCGGCGACACCTGCCCAGAGGGCATCTTCGTACTTGTGGAGCCGTTCCTGAATCAGGCCAGCAACCTGGGAGCTGTAGCGTTGGAAGCGGCTTTCGCGCTTGTCCTGTGCTTGGCGCTCAGCGTATTGCCAAACAAAAAAAGTGAGCACGAGCGAAAGTGCCAGCACACTCCAGTGCGCGCCGTGTAAGCGACCTGAGCGTTCGATACTGCGCCGTTCGTCGGCTAGCTCTTGTTGTTCAGTTGTCGTGCTGGACATAGCAAACGTGTAATTATGTTTAGTTGCTACGCTAACATAAATGGTGTGGCAGGCCTGCCTCGAAAACGTAGGTAGTTTCCGAGGCAGGGGTTAGTGGTTTTGCCGCTGAATTTAACGAAGAGCGGCTTGCTTGCCGGCCATGCGACCAAAGAACGTTGCGTCACCCACTGACATGCCACTGGCGTAACCCGCTGCTGTTCGTGGAATACCCGCAGTGGTGCGGCCGGCAGCATAAAGGCCGGGAATGACCTCTTTGTCGCCGTTCAGCACTTCTCCGGTCGGTAAGCTCTCCAGTCCACCGAGTGTGAAGAATGGATAGAAGGGGCCGCGCCCCAGAGTGCAGTCCAGGGCAACGTAAGGCGCTTGAATTGGCCGCAGCCAGGCCGCTGATTTATGGAATAGCGGGTCTTCTCCGCGCTCTGCATTTTGGTTGTAGGTATCCAGGCTGTGCTGCAAGCTGCCCTCGGGCAATTCCAGTTCCTGTTCAAGCTCGGCAATGCTTTCACCGGTGCCGGCAACTTGGGCACCGAGGTAGCTCATCTTTTCGTAGTCGCCGTAGCCGTCAACGTCGGTGATCAGGTAGATACGCTTTGAATTTTGCTGCTGAAGCAAAGCGTTATAGCCAACGCGGCCGTGATAGCAGTCTTCGTTGATAAAGCGCTGGCCCTTGTCGTTGACTAAAATGCCGTAAGTCAGTGACGACGGTGGGTAGTATGGGAGGCTGACAAAGCACTCGTGCATATTGGTGACCGCTGCACCTGCACCCATGCCCATACGGATGCCGCTGCCGGTATCACCGGGATTGCCGATTGGTGTCAGGCCGCAGTCAAACTGGGGAGCATATTGGCGCAGCATGTCTTCGTTCATGCAGAACCCGCCGGCACAGAGGATTACGCCTTTAGTCGCTCGCACGTACTGCTCTTTTTGGTTGATACGCACCACGATGCCAACGACTTCGCCTTCATCGCTTTGAATCAAGGTCAATGCCCGGGCTTCGTAATGAACGTTAATCGCCGGGCGCTGTTCCACCGCGTCAGTGAGAATTTTCATCAGCAGCGGGCCGCCGTTGTCACCTTCTACTTCAAGGTTGTGTCCGCGGGGCACGGGCTTTGCCTGCTCGTAGAAGGGGTAGGCTTTTTCATTGCCGGTAAACAGCAGGCAGTCATCGGTCAGGGCCATAATGGCGCGCTCTTTTAGCTCGCTCATTTTGAAGGGAACGCCCATGCCGGTAAGCCATTCATAGTGCTTGATGCTGTTTTCACAGTAGTGCTGTAATTTCGCGTCATCGGCCTGATTGCCAAAGCATGCGCGCAGATAGCTCAGCATATTGTCAGTGTCGTCCTCGTAGCCACAGGCTTTCTGAACCGGCGTACCGCCATTGCCACCCATGTAAATTTCAGCGCTTGAGAGTGCCGTGGAGCCACCGCTGGCACTGGCTAACTCAAACAGGGCGACCGAGGCGCCTGCATCGGCTGCTTCAATCGCCGCGCAAGCACCTGCGCCGCCGAAGCCGACAATGGCTACATCTGTTTCAATATCCCAGTTGCTCACATCGCTGGCGCGGAGGGGTTTGCTGGGGCTGCTTTTATCTTTATCGCTCATAGTGGTGACTCGTTTAATATGTCTGTATTAAAAGCTGCGTCTAATCTACTGTTTTTCGCCTTTTTCGGCAACCGCCTAGTGCTTGCGTTTCCAGGGTTTAATGTTGCTGGCGATGACTTTTCTGCATGTTGCAGGCAAAAAAAAGGGCTGCATAAGCAGCCCAAGTAAGACCAATTACTTAGTACTCGTAGAAGATGTCGATGCCGTAGGTACGGGGCTCACCCCAAATTACCGAGCGGTCTGCCTGAGGCAGGTTGTCGACCGCTGTCAGCTCGTACTCTTCATCCAGCAGGTTCTTCGCCCACAGGCCCGCAGCGAGGCGGCCGCCAGCAAAGGGAACGTCGGTCAGGCTAAGGCGAGCGTTAACCAGCTCGTACTGACGCAGCTGCGTGTTTTTAACGTTTTCAGCACGCGAGCCGCCGTTGCGCTCGTCCATGTAGTTCACGCTGACGTTCAGGCTGGTGCGGCCCCAGTCGGCTTGCAGCAGAGTGTAGTCAGCCGAGGCAGTGAAGCTGTGCTCCGGTGCTGAGAAGAACACGAACTGGTCAGAGGCGTCGTTGCCATTGATGTCGGTGGCCTTGGTAACCTCGGTGTCGAGGTAGGCGTAGTTCAACATCATCAACAAGTTTTCTGTGGCCAGGAAGGTCACGTCAGCCTCAAAGCCGAACATCTCTGCTTCACCAGCGTTAGTGACCTTAGTATCTGCCACTGTGCCCGCCAGGATGAAGTTCAGCTGCATGTCCTCGTATTCACTGAAGAATACATCGGCGTTGATACGCAGGCGGCGATCCATCAGCTCGCTCTTAATACCCAGCTCGTAGGAGGTCACGTACTCAGCGTCGAAACCATCAGCGTAGCCAAAGCCGTAGTCGTTGCCGTCAGTCGCAGGGCCTTGGTTACCGTCCTGCTGCGGGTCACGGGTATTAAAACCACCAGACTTGTAGGCCTCTACACGCTTGGCGTAGATGTTGATGTCGTCAGTCAGGTCGTACTCGGCAACAAAGCTGAATGAGTCGTTACTGAAGTCCTGAGACGCAGGAATGTTGTCAAAATCGCGGCATGTGCCATTGGTAATGTCGCCGCCACACTGTGCAAACGAAACATCGATGGGGCCGACGGGGGTTTCTGCGTAAGTGCGGTCGATCTGGAATTTAACGGTAGAGCGCTTGTCCTCGGAGTGGCGTGCGCCGAAGGTCAAGTGCAGGCGGTCTTCCAGAATATTAGGCGTCCAGGTGAATTGGCCAAACACTGCTGCCGCTTCGTTTTCAATATCGTAAACTTGGCTAAGCATGTTTACCGCGCGAGTGCTGCTAAGCAGGCCGCCGATGACCGGAATGTCGATATTGATTGGGCCGCTCAGCTGGTGGTGAAGTGGGCCGTTATCTTCAGTTGCTTCTTCGTGGAAGTAGTAGGCGCCAACAATATAGTTTACGCGGCTTTCAAACAGGTCGCCGCTGATCTGCAATTCGTGAGAGTACTGCTCCTGGTTTACCTTGGGGTAGACCAGTGGCAAGCATTGGCCTGCTCCCATTACCGCTTCTGCGGCCGCGCCGCAGTACTCGTTCGAGTCCAGGCGGAAGATATCTTTACTTTCAGAATTGTCGCCATGTGGGCTTTCACCTGGCTCCAGGGGTACACCGCCACCGAGGTCGGCATAGGACTTATCGAACAGCTCGCGGTAGGCGCCGATGTACTTCACTTGGGTGTTTTCAAAGTCTTTGGTCAGCGTGAAAGCGAAGCCTTCAATATCGGTGGTTGAAGGCTCGAAAGGCATTACCGTACCGACGCGCTTCTGACGAGAGTCCGAATAGCTCGCTTTTTGGCCTGCCGATACTAGGTCAGCCTGGCTGCCAGGGATCGGTGTACGTGGACGAACGTGCTGATACTGCGTGTTGTAGTAGTCGAAATCCGACTTGTCGTAGGCAAAGTCCATTGCCAGTGAGTCAGTGATATCCCAACGCAGATCGACGCGGTAGCCCTCTACGTCGCGGTCACCAAAGTCACCGCCTGGGCCGGTATTTTCAATGTGGCCATCCTGCATCGTGCGCATCGCCGCCAACTTCACCGCGATGGTATCGCTAAGTGGCAGGTTCAGGGTGCTCTTTGATGTAAACAGGTCGCGGTTACCAGCGGTGAATTTCTGCTTAAACTCGATGCCTTCAGTGGTGGGCTTCTTGGTCACCAGGTTGATCGCGCCACCTGTGGTGTTGCGACCATAAAGAGTGCCCTGCGGGCCGCGCAGAATTTCGATACGTTGCAGGTCCGCGACATCCAGTGCGGTGCCTGTTGAGCGGGCGATATAGACGCCGTCTACATAAATACCAACCGGTGGATCCTGGGTGATTTGCGCGTCAGAAATACCAATACCGCGAATAAAGATACGCAGTGTGGCATTATTGATTGGGAAGGGTTCAATGGTCAGGCTTGGAACCTTAGAGCCGATATCGCCCAGGCTGCTGATGCCTTCAACTTCGAGGCGGTCTTCGCTGAACGCGGTCAATGAGATAGGCGTGTCCTGCAGTGACTCAGCTTTCTTTTGAGCCGTTACAATAACTTCCTCGAGCGCGGCTTGTGCGTATAGCGATGGCGCAAACGCCGACAAGCCCAGCCCGCCCAGTGCAGCGAGGGATTTAAGCTTACTGACTTTCATATATCACCCTTTTTTTGTAAGACGCAATGCGATTGCGACTGCGTAGTTTCCCTTGATTATTCGGAATTATGGTTATTTCTTATTGCGCATAAAGCAGATTTTGTGCAATTAGTTACACTATTGTTACTTTTATGAGAGGAATCATAGCACAGCGTTTCCCGGTAGCTGGGTAGTCTGAAACGATTATGTGCCGCGGTCATTGGCTAGAAAAATTGTGCTCGTTGTCGCCGTAGCCAGTGGGGCTTTCAAAGTTGACAGTGCATATTAGTCGCCGACTAAAGCAGGCCGTATAATGCCCCACAATTCAGGGCTAATAACGATGGAGCAGGACAGCGAATGATCATTAAACCCCGTGTGCGCGGCTTTATGTGTGTAACCACTCACCCCGTAGGCTGTGAGGCGAATGTTCGCGAACAAATTGACTATGTGAAGGCGCAGGGGGCTATCGAAAACGGCCCTAAAAAAGTGTTGGTGATCGGTTCTTCCACTGGCTACGGCTTGGCCTCGCGGATCAGTGCCGCCTTTGGTAGTGGGGCGGCCACGCTGGGTATCTTTTTCGAGAAAGAGGGCACCGAGAAAAAGCCGGGCACCGCAGGCTGGTATAACTCGGCGGCGTTTCACAAGTTCGCCGAGGCCGAAGGGCTGTATGCCAAGAGCATCAATGGCGACGCTTTCTCCGATGAAATAAAGCAAAAAACCATCGCGCAAATAAAGGAAGACCTGGGGCAGGTTGACCTCGTGGTGTACAGCTTGGCGGCGCCGCGTCGTCAGCACCCCAAAACCGGTGAGATCTATAATTCGACCTTGAAGCCCATCGGCAAGGCGGTCAGCCAGCGCGGCGTGAACACCGATAAAGAAGTCATCGAAACAGTCACGCTGCCCGAGGCTTCTCAGGAAGACATCGACAACACGGTGGCCGTGATGGGCGGTGAAGATTGGCAGATGTGGATCGACGCCCTCGATGAGGCCGGTGTGCTTGCTGATGGCGCCAAGACGACTGCCTACACCTACCTCGGTGAGCGCATCACCTGGGATATCTATTGGCATGGCACCATCGGTCAGGCGAAAAAAGACCTGGATAAACGCGTGGTCGACATTCGCCAGCGCTTGGCGGCCAAGGGTGGCGACGCCAGAGTCTCAGTGTTGAAGGCGGTGGTGACTCAGGCGAGCTCAGCGATTCCGATTATGCCTTTGTACTTGTCGCTGTTGTTCAAGGTGATGAAAGCCGACGGCAGTCACGAAGGTTGTATCGAACAGGTATACGGGCTGTTTCGCAACAGCCTCTACAGCGATGCGCCAGTGCTGGACGACGAGGGCCGGCTGCGCGCCGATGGTCTGGAGCTGCGTGAAGAGATTCAGCAAGCCGTGGCTGAGGCCTGGGATCAGGTGACGACAGAAAACCTCCACGACCTCACCGATTTTGCGGGCTACAAGCACGAGTTTTTGAAGTTGTTTGGCTTTGATATCGACGGCGTGGATTACGACGCCGATGTCGACCCCGTGGTGGCGATAAAAAACATGGTGTAAGCCGCTGAATTAGCCGTGCAACGGGAGCATTAGCTCCCGTTTTTATTTGTACAGAAAAAATTGATTCGGGCGGTTTGCGGCGCCGCGTTGGCTGCGTTAGAGTGCAGGCCGAATCTGTCCCACCGAGAGTCTCAATGTCGTCCTCCCAGCAACAGGAATTACGCAGCCAGCTGCGTATTGCTCTGCCTATTTTTGGTGGCCAGTTGGCCCAGTCTGCCAACGGATTTGTAGACACCGTCATGGCGGGCCGCGTCTCGGCACTGGACTTGGCCGCTGTGGCAGTTGGCGCCAGTATCTGGGTGCCGGTATTTCTGTTTTTGACCGGCTTGCTAATGAGCACGACCTCGGTGCTGGCCCGCCATATGGGGGCAGGTCAGCACCATCGGGTGAGCTCGATTATGCAGCAGGCGGTGATGCTGGGTTTGCTATTTGGGGTACTGGCATTTTTCCTGTTGCGAAACACGGCCCCTGTGCTGGCCTGGATGGATGTTGATGAGACGATGCGTCCAATGGTGCGAGAGTACCTGCGGGGCCTGAGTTGGGGCTTGCCGGCCATTGCCGTGGTATTGGCGCTGCGCAGTTACACCGAGGCGAGGGGAGACACCCGACCCGTATTGTGGATTAGCGTGATAGGGTTGCTCGTCAATATCCCGGTGAACTACGTGCTGATCTACGGCAAATTGGGTTTTCCCGCAATGGGCGGCGTTGGCTGCGGGTGGGCCACGGCGGTGGTGATGTGGCTGATGGCAGCGCTGATGATTTTTTACGTATTGCGCCATCCCAGTTATGCAAACTCCGATGACCGCTTCAAACTGAGCCCGTGGCGGCTGGAACCGGCGACCCTGAGGTACTTATTTGGCTTGGGCTTGCCTGTGGCCTTGGCGATATTTTTTGAAGTCAGCATTTTTGCGGTGATAGCCTTGTTGCTCAGCCAGTCCGGCCCCATCATCGTGGCGGGCCATCAACTGACCCTGAATTTCACTTCGCTGGTCTTTATGCTGCCGCTCAGTTTTGCCCTGGCAGCAACGGCGCGCATCGGCCATGCGCGCGGTCGCGAGGACGAACAAGCGCTGCGCACCGCGATAAACGTCGCCTTTCGCATTACGCTGTTTATCGGTTTTGCGGCGGCGAGCTTGCTGGTGCTGACGCGGCAGTGGATTCCCCGCATCTACACCGACAACGCAGAGGTTATTGCGCTGGCCAGTTATCTGCTGCTGTTCGCCGCGCTGTATCAAGTTTCAGACGCTCTACAAGTGACTGCCAATGGCTGCCTGCGCGGTTTTGAAGATACCCGTGTGCCGATGTTACTCACGCTACTTGCCTATTGGGGCGTGGGTTTGCCGGTGGGCTATGTGCTGGCAACCGGGCAGTGGCAGCTGTCGCCGATGGGGCCAAGCGGCTACTGGTTGGGCTTGTGTGCCGGGCTGAGTTGCTCGGCGCTGTTACTGGGTGCACGGTTGCTATGGCGTTTGCGCAGTCCACTGCAGGCGGCGCACAACAAAGCGCCTCTGCTTTGACGGCCCACTGCGAAATCGACACACTTGTAGCGTGAAAGGCGGAGCACAGACAATGCAAAGTGGAATTCTCGAGCAATTGCGACCGACGGTACATCGAGTGATCGCGCCAAACCCCGGCGTAATGACCGGCCCCGGCACCAATAGCTACTTACTTGGCCGTCGCCGTATAACCCTGCTCGATCCGGGGCCGCCAATGGCCGAACATGTGGAGGCTCTGGAGGCCGCTTTGCGCCAAATTGGCGGCGAGCTTACGCAAATTGTTGTGACCCACACCCATCCGGACCACTCTCCCGCGGCGGCCATGCTGGCAGAGCGTTACGATGTGCCGCTGCTTGGACGGGCCATTGCTGATGATGGTCATCAGGACACGAGCTTTTCGCCACACATTGAGCTGCAGCACGAGCATGATATTGATGTCGACGGTGAGCGCTTAATCGCCGTGCATACCCCCGGGCATGTCGATAATCATTTTTGCTTTCTCCATGAAGCCAGCGCTCTGCTGTTTACCGGCGACCATATTATGGAGGGGTCGACGGTGGTGATTATCCCTCCCGCTGGCGATATGGCCGATTACATTGCGTCGCTCGAACGCATGCTGGAATACCCGCTTCAGGCCCTGGCGCCGGGGCACGGCCGTCTTATTGACGAGCCCCGCGCGGAAATCGAGGCGCTGATAAAACACCGCCTGGGGCGAGAGCACAAAGTGCGCCAAACACTTGAGTCGCAGCAACGCCCCCTGGCGCTGGATGGCTTGGTGGTACACGCCTACGACGATGTTGACCCCGCCCTGCACCCCATAGCCCAGCTCTCGCTGTGGGCCCATCTGTTGAAATTGCAAAAAGACGGCGAAGCGATAGAGCGCGACGGTCTATGGCAGCGCGTGTAAATCCGTAAGCCGCGATAAGGCCGTTGCCCGCTCAGCAAATTGGTAATCTTGTAGATATCAGCCATATTTCCTGTGAGAAAGCTGCCCTTAGTGCGGTGTAACGGGAGATCGATATGCGTATCGGCGTGCCAAAAGAGCAAAAAGCGCAGGAATATCGTGTGGGTTTGACGCCCAGCGCGGTGCGTCAGCTCACTGAGCAGGGTCACCAAGTCGTTGTTGAAGAGGGCGCAGGTCAGGGATCGGGCTATCTGGATGACGAATATCGGCAAGCTGGTGCTAACGTGTTGTCAGGCGCTGAAGAGGTCTACGCGCAAGCGGCGCTTATCGTCAAAGTGAAGGAGCCCCAGCCTGGGGAAATTGACCTGCTGCGCGCGGGTCAGCGCTTGTTCTGTTATCTCCACCTCGCCCCCGACATTGCGCTATGTGATGACCTGCTTGCCAGCGGCGTGACGGCTATCGCTTATGAAACGATTACCGACGACGCGGGCCGACTGCCCCTGCTAAAGCCCATGAGCGAAATTGCGGGGCGGCTCTCAGTGCAGGCCGGGGCGCACTGTTTGGAAACTGCGCAGGGCGGTCGGGGCGTATTGCTGGGTGCTGTTGCCGGGCTGCCGCCGGCAAAAGTGCTGGTGCTCGGTGGGGGCGTTGTGGGCAGTCAGGCCATCGACGTGGCGCTGGGAATGGGCGCAACGGTCGCGGTGGTTGAAAAGCAGCGACAGCGCCGGGATCAGTTGGCCGCTCATTACAACAGCGCGCACCTGGCGGTACTGGCCGAGCTCGATTGCGAGGCCGTGTTGCCCAATGTCGATATGGTGGTTGGAGCGGCCTTGGTGCCGGGCGCGCGAGCGCCGCAGCTACTTAAGCGAAGCCATCTCCAACTGCTGAATGCCGGTGCGGTATTGGTCGACGTTGCGGTCGATCAGGGCGGCTGTTTTGAAAGCAGTCGTCCGACCAGTCACCAGCAGCCCACATTTATTGATCAGGGTATTGTCCATTACTGCGTCGCCAATATTCCCAGTGCAGTATCGCGAACGGCGAGCCTGGCATTGAGTCAGGCAACGCTGCCCTATGTGCAGCGCATCGCCGGCAGTGACTTGCCTAGCATTGCGGCAACGCCGGGGATACGCGACGGTATCAATATTGCCGGTGGTGCCGTTTACTGCCCGGCGGTGGCCGAGGCGCAGCAGCGGCCGCTGGCCGATCTGGCGTCACTCACAGCCTAGGTTAACGTCATCCGAAGGGATTAGTTATCAGTGTTATGCGTAGTATTTAATAGATAATGCTACGCAAAGTCTTGTTGTATTGCGGTTCTGCTTCTAGACTCTATGTTTTCGCCGATGTTTAGGGGCTTGAACATGCCATCGTCTAAATCGCCTTCTTCCAATGCTTCTGGCCGCGCTGATCAGCTTGCTGATCTCACCTTGCCGCCGCTGACTGTCCCCCGTTTGATGGGGTGGGCCGCTCAGCAGTACGGTGCAAAAACGGCAATACAGGCAGATGACGAGGTGCTCAGTTATCGGCAACTCAATGACCTTCGCCGCAGCGCCGGTCGCGCGTTCATGGCGCTGGGGGTTCAGTCGGGTGACAGGGTGGCTATTTGGGCGCCGAATAGTGCGCGCTGGATTATTGCCGCGCTGGGCTTGCAGTCAGTGGGCGCCGTGTTGGTGCCTCTTAATACCCGTCTGCAGGGCCCTGAGGCTGCCGATATTCTCGCGCGGGCCGGAGTGAGTGTATTGCTGACTGTCGGTGCGCTGGAGGGGGCGGTTCCCGCCGAGGTGGTGAAAAGCGAAAGCCTACCGGCCTTGCGCCACAGTGTTCGACTGGACAGCGACGACAACGGCACGGATCAGTTGGGGTGGGCGGCATTTATGGCGAAGGCCAGCGAAGCCGACGACGCTGCCTTCATTGCGCTGGAGCGCGCGATTAGTCCCGAAGACAGTGCCGACATGCTGTTTACCTCGGGTACCACCGGCAAGCCCAAGGGCGTGCTGTGTA
Source organism: Spongiibacter sp. C9W (assembly GCF_057370015.1). NCBI lineage: Bacteria > Pseudomonadati > Pseudomonadota > Gammaproteobacteria > Cellvibrionales > Spongiibacteraceae > Spongiibacter > Spongiibacter sp. C9W. The sequence continues at coordinate 1,158,213 of NZ_CM170672.1, read as the reverse complement.
GTCACGAACAAAACATTCGCGTATTTGCTACCTGGAGCGACACTGTTGGCCTGCGCGCCGACGACAACTACCTGATCATCAACCCCTTCTTCCACTCCTTTGGTTACAAGGCCGGGTGGTTGGCGGCCTTGATTAGCGGGTGCACGATTTTCCCCATGGCGCAGTTTGATCGCCGTCTGGTAATGGAGGCAATTTCTCGTCACCGCATCAGCATGTTGCCCGGTGCTCCCTCACTTTACGAGATGCTACTGGCCGACCCCGAGCGGGGTAATTATGACTTCTCAAGCTTGCGCCTCGGCGTAACCGGCGCCGCGACGGTACCCGTAAAGCTGGTAGAGGATATGCGCAGCGAACTGGGTTTTGAAACGGTGGTGACCGCCTATGGACTCACTGAGTCAACGGGGGTGGTGACCATCTGCCGCCCCGATGATGACCCCGAGACAATCGCCAACACCTGCGGCCGCGCGATGCCCGGTGTCGAGCTTAAATGCGCCGATCCGCAAACCGGTGAGGCGCGCGCTGCCGGCGAAGAGGGCGAGGTGTGGTTGCGGGGCTACAACGTTATGCAAGGCTACTTCGATATGCCCGAGGCGACTGCCGATGCCATCACCAGCGATGGCTGGCTGCGCACCGGCGATATTGGTGTTATGGATGAGCGCGGCTACCTGCGCATTACCGACCGTTTAAAAGATATGTACATCATGAACGGTGAAAACGTCTATCCCGCAGAAGTTGAAAAACTGCTCTACGGTTTGGATGGCGTCGCCCAGGCTGCCGTCATCGGTGTGCCCAAGGCTCCACAGGGAGAAGTGGGTATGGCCTTTATTGTGCGCCGCGCGGGCAGCGAGCTGTCGGCTGAACAGGTAAAAGCCTTCTGTGCTGAGCAATTGGCGCGCTACAAACTTCCTTACTACGTGGCATTCGTCGATGCCCTGCCAATGAACGCCTCGGGCAAGGTGTTGAAAACGGAACTGGCTGCGCAGGCCGCCCAGCATATTGAGGCTCAGGCGTGAATATTGGCAGCGATGGTGCCATCCCGCCGCTGGCGGGGGATGAGTCCAACCAGGGCATGGACGAGGTGGACTTTCGCATTGTGGCCTTGCTGCGCCGCGACGGGCGCATGCCCTTCAAAGCGATTGCTGCCGACCTCGGTCTAACCGAAGCCACTGTGCGCTCGCGGGTGCGTCGCATGGAGGAGGCCGACAGCCTGCGGGTCGTTGCGGTTACCGACTACGAGGCGGTGGGCTACAGCATGATGTTGGCGGTCGGTATCCAGGTGGAGGGCCGCGCCGCCGATGAGGTTGCAGAAGATTTAGCGAGTTTTGCTCAGGTTTTCTCCGTGTGCCAGGTGGTCGGCACGCTGGATATTGAAGCGCTGGCGGTGGCGCGTGATCAGGAAGACCTCAACCAGCTGCTCAGTGAGTTGGCTGCTGTGCCCGGTGTGAGAAAGCTGGAGCCATCCGTCGCGCTGGACGTTCTCAAAAATCAGTCAAATTGGGTGCCCTTCGGGCAGGCGGACTAGGCCATGCAGAAGAAACAGCTAGATGAGCTCGATCTGAAAATTCTCGATGGCCTGGCCCATGACGCCCGCACCAGCAACCGCAAAATTGCTGCAGAGCTCGGGATTACCGAGGGCACGGTGCGCTCGCGCATCAAGCGCATGGAGGCCGAGGGCTTGGTGCGTATCACCGCGATGACCAACATCGCGCGGCTGCGAAATCCGATACTGGCTTACATTTGGGTGGAAGTAGAGCGCAGCGCACAGTGCGACGAGCTGGCCAAGCAGTTGGCGGCGGTGCCGGAAATCGGCTTTGTCGGCAAGATGCTGGGCCGCTTTGACTTGCTCGCCATTACGCTGGTGCAGAACCACGCGGAGCTCGCGGCCTTCTTGCACCGGCGTATCAGCGGCCTGCCTGGTGTACTGCGCACCGAATGCTCGTTGGGGGTTAATTTTGTTAAGCATGATTACCGCATGAGCCGGATCGTCGGCCCAGAGCCTGATAATGGCTCAGAATAAGTTTTTGCGTAATCTATTTGGCTTATGGCTTAGGTTTTTTTCATTGGTAAGCTGTAATTTCTAATGTTATGCGTAGCAGGGCTGCGTATGACGGATTGTCTCAAGCGGCAAACCTCGCTTTGTATTAAGGAGTGGACGTGAATAAAGAAATGGCTTTGCAGGAGCTCGTTGGCGAGCTACGCGATGGCATGACCATCGGTATTGGCGGCTGGGGGCCGCGTCGTAAGCCAATGGCGCTGATTCGCGAGATTCTCAAGTCTGATCTTAAAGACCTGACGATCGTGGCCTATGGCGGTGCAGATGTCGGCATGTTGTGTGCTGCCGGTAAGGTGAAAAAAGTGGTGTTCGCCTTCGTGTCGCTGGACTTTATTCCGCTGGAGCCCTATTTCCGCCAGGCTCGTCAAAATGGCGAGATTGAGGTGATGGAAATTGACGAGGGCATGATGCTGCTGGGCCTGCGCGCGGCAGCGTGGGGCTGTCCTTATATTCCCTCTCGCCTCGGTCTGGGAACCGATGTTGTTAACCTCAACCCAGACATCAAACTGGTCGACAGCCCCTATGATGAGAAAGAGTGGCTGGCAATGCCCGCACTGAAACTCGATGCGGCGCTACTGCATGTTGACCGCGCAGACCGTCGTGGCGTTTGCCAGATCAAAGGCCCCGATGTGTATATGGACGAGTGGATGGCGCGCGCGGCTGACAAGACTATCGTCAGCTGTGAAGAGCTGGTCGACACCGAATACTTTGCTCAGGGCGACGAAGCGCGTTACGTCTTCTGGGAACGCACCATGACCTCGGCGGTTATTCCGGTTGCCGGCGGTGCTCACCCCACATCATGCACGCCTGAATACGGCTTCGATGTGCCGCACTTCCAAGAGTACAACGCCTCGGCGAAAGAGGGCGGCTTTGAAGCCTACTTCGACAAATACATCAAGGGTCGCAGTGAAGCGGAATACCAGCAAGCTGTGGGTGGTATCGACGCCATCCGTCAACTGCCGCTGCCTGTTTACTGATCGGTCTGAGGAATTCTAGTTATGACTACCCCTGCAACAGAATACAGCCTGGCCGAGCTGATGATTTGTGCCAATGCCAGCGCTTATGACAATGACGGCGAAGTCCTGGTCACCGGCATCGGTGTGCTGCCGCGTATCGCCGCCAGTCTCGCCATGCTGAGCAGCAATACCGACATCCTGATGACCGACTCCGAAGCGTGGTTGCTGTCGGAGCCCAACCCCGTCGGCAAACGCGACGCCGACTTCCAGCCGAAGGCGGAAACCTGGATGGGCTTTACCCGCATTTTTGACAACGTATGGAGCGGCCGTCGTCACCTGACCGGTGGGCCAACGCAAATCGACCGCTTCGCGCAGGCCAACATCTCAGCGCTGGGTGGCGATCACAGCAAGCCGAAGGTACAAATGTTGGGTGTGCGTGGTTTCCCCGGTAACTCGATTTGCCATGCCAACAGCTACCTGGTGCCCATGCACAGCAAACGCGTGTTTGTAGAAGGTGAGTGCGACGTGGTGTGCACCATTGGCTACAACCCGGATCGTCTGCCTAAAGGTTACAGCTTCGACGAGATCGATGTGCGTCAGGTCTACACCAACTTGGGTGTGTTCGACTTCCGCGGTCCCAACCGCCAGATGCAGATCGTTAGCCTTCACCCCGGTGTTACCGTGGAAGAGGTTCAGGAGAATACCGGCTTCCCGGTGCATGTTCCCGAGTCTATTCCAACAACGCCGGCTCCCACAGAAGAGCAGCTGGACATTATCCGCCGCATTGACCCGCACAACCTGCGCGCCAAGCAGTTGAAGGATAACCCTCCGGGCGTTCGCGGCTAATACGGCCAGGCGCAACAAGCACCGGCCTGTAATGCAGGTCGGTGCTTTGTCGATTCAACGCAGAGCTAATTATTTATGTCGACGCTACTCGATACCCGCATTACCGAATTACTGGGCTGTAAATACCCCATTATCCAAACCGCGATGGGCTGGGTTGCCGACCCGAAACTGGTTGCGGCCACTGGCAATGCCGGTGGTTTTGGTTTTCTGGCTGGGGCAACCATTCCGCCCGAGCAAATGGAAGCCAATATTCTGGAAGTGAAGTCGCTAACCGATGCGAACTTCGGCGTGAACTTCCATATGTATCAGCCCAACGCCGCTGAGATTATTGACCTGGTGATCAAGCACCGCGTGAAGGCAGTGAGCTACTCGCGCTCGCCAGGGAAAGAGATGGTTGCTCGCCTGAAAGAGGCTGGCGTGGTCTGCATGCCAACCGTGGGTTTGCCCAAGCACGCCATCAAGGCAGTAGAGATGGGTGCCGATGCCGTTGCTGTTCAAGGCGGCGAGGGTGGCGGTCACACCGGCGCGATCCCCACGACTCTGTTACTGCCACAAGTGGTGGACGCCGTGGGTGACAAAGTGCCGGTCCTGGGGGCGGGCGGCTTTAAAGATGGTCGCGGTTTGCTGGCGGCACTAGCCTATGGGGCTGACGGCATCGCCATGGGAACACGCTTCTTGTTGACCAAAGAAAGCCCTGTTCCCGAAGCGACCAAGCAGCGCTATCTCGCCTGCAAAGACCCCGGTGCCATCATTCGCAGTGAAGCCCTCGACGGACTGCCGCAGCGCATGATTTTGAATGACTTCCTCAGCGAGCTGGAGAAAGCCGGCCCACTGAAAAAACTGATTATCGCCTTGCGCAATGGCCTGGCCTTTCGCAAGTTCACCGGCGCCAGCATGACCTCCCTGCTGCGCTCTGCGCTCGCCATGACCAGCAGCGGCGACATTACTAAGTCGCAGGCCATTATGGCGGCGAATGCACCGATGATTATTCAAAAAGCCATGGTCGATGGCCGCCCGGACGAAGGCGTGTTGCCCTCTGGCCAGGTGGCAGGTGTTATCGATGAATTACTGAGTTGTGAAGACCTGATTCGCAGCATTGTCGACGAAGCCGAGTCGCGCTTCGCAAAAATGGGGAACGCATAATGAGCAAGCCATATACCCTGAGCATCAGCGACAGCGGTGTTGCTGAACTAATCTTCAATAAGCCACCAGTTAACGCCTTTGACAGTAACGGCTGGCTGGCCATCGCTGCCGAGATCAATACCCTGAGCGACAACGACGCGGTGCGCGTAGTGATTATCGCTGCCGAGGGTCGCGGCTTTTGCGCCGGTGTTGATATCAAAGAGCTGGCGGCAAACCCCGCCATGATTACCCGCGTCAACAAGGGTAACTACGACACCTTCAAAGCCATTCACCGCTGCCGCAAGCCGGTCATTGTCGCGCTGCATGGCTTCGTACTTGGTGGTGGTATTGGTATCAGTGGTGCCGCCGACATCATTGTGGCATCGGAGTGTGCGACCTTTGCCGTACCGGAAGTTGACCGCGGGGCAATGGGCGGCGGCGCTCACTTGCAGCGCATGTTCCCGGTGCAGAAAGTGCGCTACATGTACTTCACTGGCGAGGCTATCGATGCGCAAGAGGCCTATCGTCTGGGCGCCATTGAAAAGGTGGTTCCACGTGATCAACTGATGGCAACTGCCCGCGATATTGCCGACAAAATTGCCGAGAAATCACCGCGCATGATCGAGCTGGCTAAGGAAGCCCTCAACGGTGTGGAAGACGGCAACCTCGAAGACAAATACCGCTGGGAGCAGGGCTTTACGCAAGAAGCTTATGCCGAGCCAGACTCGCAGGAAGCCAAAGACGCCTTTGTTGAAAAGCGCGACGCCAAATTTTGATTAACGGCGGGTATCGCCCGCCGCTGAACCGAGACGAGAATCACCCATGAAACTCGAATACACCGCAGAGCACCAAGCCTTTCGCGAAGAAGTTCGCAGCTGGTTAAAGGCCAATGTTCCCGCCGAGCCCTTGAAGTCCTTCGACACCGAAGAAGGCTTCCAGCAGCACCGCGAGTGGGAGGCCAAATTGTACGAAGGCCGCTGGGGAATGATCACCTGGCCGGAAGAAATGGGTGGCCGTGGCGCCGACCTATTACAGTGGTTGATCTTTGAAGAAGAGTACTACGCGGCGTCTGCGCCACTGCGGGTAAACCAAAACGGCATCTTCCTGCTTGGTCCCACTTTGATGGAATACGGCACCGAAGAGCAGAAAAAGCGCTTCCTCAATGGCATGGCCACCGGCAAAGATATTTGGTGTCAGGGTTGGTCTGAGCCGAACGCCGGTTCTGATATGGCTGCCATCCGCTCGCGAGCAGACCTTAGCGAAGACGGTAGCCACTACATTATCAACGGTCAAAAAACCTGGTCGACCCGCGCGGTATGGGCCGATTGGTGTTTTGGTATGTTCCGCACCGACCCCGAGTCAGAGCGCCATCGCGGCCTGACCTTTATTCTGGTGCCGTTGGACAGCGAAGGCATTACCGTTCGTCCTATTCCTCAGTTGGACGGCTTGCCGGGCTTTGCTGAAATCTTCTTCGACAATGTCAAAGTGCCTGTCGACTGCCGCCTGGGCGGTGAAGGTGAAGGCTGGAGCGTGGCGATGGCCACCGCGGGTTTTGAACGCGGTTTGATGCTGCGCTCACCGGCGCGTTTCCAGGAAACGGCTAAACGCTTGGTAGAGCTCTACAAAGCTAACCAAGAAACGGCCGATGAAGACCCCAGCATTCGCGAAGCAGTGCTGCGCGCCTATATGGATGCCGAGGCGTACTGCCTGACGACCTACCAAACGGCCTGCCGTCTAATGCAGGGTGGAAAAATCGGTGCCGAGGCCTCGACCAATAAAATTTTCTGGTCTGAGCTCGACCAGCAAATGCACGCCACCGCGCTGAAAATTCTTGAAACCCGCGGCGAGCTGCTGCCCGAGTCGCCCGATGCCGGTGACGTTGGCCGCTGGTTAGACGGTTGGCTGTTTGCCCAGTCCGGGCCTATTTACGCCGGCACCAATGAGATTCAACGCAACATCATTGCAGAGCGTATGCTCGGCATGCCGCGCAAATAAGGAGACTGACATGGACTTTACCTTTAGCGAAGATCAGCTCTTGTTTCAGGAATCAGTGCGCGACTTTCTGGTGAATGAAATTACCCCCGACAAAATTCGTCAGCTGTGGGAAACCGATAGCGGTCGCAGCGATGAACTGTGGCAGCAATTGGCCGAGTTGGGCCTGACCGGGCTGACAGTTCCCGAAGACTTCGGCGGGCTGGGCATGAACGAACTGGACTTCGTCCTGCTGGCTCAGGAAGCCGGATACGTCGCCCTATCTGAGCCGCTGGTGAATAGCGTGCTAGTGGCAACGCCGCTGCTTAGTGAGTGTGGTAATAGCGCGATTGCAGAGCAGTGGTTGCCAAAAATTGCCTCGGGTGAGGCGCGTGCCGTGGTGGGCCTGGCGGTCAACAAGTTAGTGGAAGACGCCCACTGCGCCGACCTGCTGCTACTGGAAAAAGACGGCGCGATCTATGCGGTAGAAGCCGCCAATGCCAGCCTGCGCGCCAACGAATCTGTCGACCCCGGTCGCAAATTGTTTGCTGTGGACTTCGACCCTGCGGCGGCGGTTTGCCTGGCCGACGGCGATATTGCTCAGGCGCTGATCAACAAAGCGTTGAATCGCGGCGCACTGGGTGTGGCCGCGCAGTCGCTGGGTCTGGCTCAACGAATGATCGATTTGTCGGTGCAATACACCAGTGAGCGCAAGCAGTTCGGCGTGGCCATTGGCAGCTTCCAGGCCGTTAAGCACCACATGGCGAATATCGCCTACAAACTGGAATACGCCAAAACACCGGTTTATCGCGCTGCTTATGATATTGCCAACGACACGCCGCGCGCAGAATTGTCGGTGAGCCACGCGAAACTGGCCGCCTGTGAAGTGGCCGACCTGGCGGCGAAAAACAGCATCCAGGTTCACGGTGCGATGGGCTACACCTGGGAAGTGGACCTGCACATTTTCATGAAGCGCGCCTGGGCGTTTAACAGTAGTTATGGCACGGCAGGCTTCCATAAAAATCGTGTGGCCTCCGCACTGCTGGCGGATAACGCCGCACTCGGTGCTGGCGCAACTTTTTAATTGACGGTTATCGCCTGCTAAGCGGGCAATAAGAGGAAACTATCATGGCAGAAGCCTATATTGTCGATGCAGTGAGAAGCCCCACCGGGCGTCGCAAGGGCGGCTTGGCGCAGATCCACGGCGCCGACCTCGGTGCTCACGTGCTCAAAGCCATTGTTGAGCGCAACAGCATTCCCGATAACGAATACGACGATGTGATCTTCGGCTGCGTCGATACCATCGGCCCCTTGGCCGGTGACATCGCGCGCACTGCTTGGCTGGCAGCGGGCCTGTCCCAAGAGGTGCCGGGCACCACTATTGACCGTCAGTGTGGTTCCTCGCAGCAGGCGGTTCACTTCGCGGCGCAGGCGGTAATGTCTGGCACCCAAGATGTGGTGATTGCTGGCGGCGTTCAAACCATGACCCAGATCCCCATTTCGTCGGCAATGATTGCTGCAGAGCCAATGGGTTTTAAAGACCCGTTCTCTGGTTCAGAAGGCTGGGTTGAGCGCTACGGTGCAGAGCCACCTACACAGTTTAAGTCGGCGCAAATGATTGCCGACAAATGGGAACTGTCGCGCCGCGATCTAGAGGAATTTGCACTTGAGTCTCACCGCCGTGCATTGCAGGCCATTGAAGAGGGGCGTTTCGATCGCGAGATTGTTCCTTTGGCTGGCGTCACCACCGACGAAACCCCGCGTCAGTCGACCCTGGAAAAAATGGCTGAGCTGGACTACCTGTTCGGCTGCGACAAGGTAACCGCTGCGGTCTCCAGCCAAACCTGTGATGCCTCAAGCGCCATGTTGATCGTGAGTGAAGATGCGCTTAAGCGTTACAACCTCACGCCGCGTGCACGTATTCATCACATGAGTGTCCGTGCGGCCGACCCTATCTGGATGCTTACCGCGCCGATTCCTGCCACTGAATACGCCTTGAAAAAAGCCGGTATGACGATGGCGGATATCGACCGTGTGGAAATCAACGAGGCCTTTGCCTCGGTGGCAATGGCGTGGCTTAAGGAAACCGGCTACGACCACGCGAAAACTAATGTCAACGGCGGCGCGATTGCACTGGGTCACCCACTGGGTGCCACCGGCACCAAGCTGATGACCACCCTCCTGCACGAACTGGAGCGCAGCGGCGGTCGCTATGGTTTGCAGACTATGTGTGAGGGTGGTGGCCAGGCGAATGTCACCATCATCGAGCGTCTATAGCGGAACGCCATCTGCAAGCGGCTGGCGGTGTTGCCAAGCCTTTTTAAGACGGTCATTTACGGCTTTGTAAACTCCCGACTTAAAACGTCTCGGCGCCTTGCCAGCCACACGCAGCTGACGCTCTCAGTAGCTGTGGTCATTCAAATTTAAGCGCGCCGTGTGATCGGCGCAGAGAAGAAACAAGAGAGGATCTGCAATGGGTATTTGTCAGGATCGTGTAGTGATTATCACCGGTGCCGGTGGTGGTTTGGGCGCGGCACACGCCAAGGTATTTGCCAGTGAAGGCGCCAAGGTGATCGTTAACGATATTAATCAAGACGCTGCGCAAAAAGTGGTCGATGAGATTACGGCCGCTGGCGGCACCGCGATTGTTAACACCTCAGATATCACCAACTACGACGATAGCCTCAATGCGGTGAAGCAGGCCATTGATACCTTTGGCGACCTGCATGTGGTGCTGAACAACGCGGGTATTAACCGCGACCGCATGTTCGCCTCAATGACCGAAGCCGATTGGGACGCCATTATGGCGGTTCACCTGAAAGGGCATTTCTGCATCACCTCCCATGCGGTTCACTACTGGCGCGGTCAGTCCAAAGAGGGCAAGGCCGTGGACGCACGCATTATCAACACCACCTCCGGCGCTGGCCTGCAAGGCTCTGTCGGTCAGTCGAATTACGCAGCGGCCAAGGCTGGTATTGCGGCGCTTACGCTTAACCAGGCCGCCGAGCTGGCGCGCTACGGCATTACTGCCAACGCCATCGCGCCAGCGGCCCGCACGGGCATGACAACCGCCGTTGAATCCATGGCGCAGCGTATGGCTAAGCCGGACGATGGCAGCTTTGACTATTGGGCACCGGAAAACGTGTCGTCATTGTTGGTGTGGTTGGCGAGCGCAGAAGCAGCCTCAGTGAGCGGCAAAGTGTTTGAAGCCGAGGGCGGCAAAATTTCCATTGCCGATGGCTGGCGCAAAGGCCCCGAGGTCGATAAAGGCGATCGCTGGGCACCAGCGGAAGTTGGCCAGGCTGTCGAGAAGCTATTGGCAGAGGCAGTTCCCGCGCAGAAAGTGTATGGTAGCTGATTTTCTAGGACATCAATCCACGGAGAATCAACACCATGAAATCACCGCTACTCGCTGCAGTACTGCTTGCCACCACCGCGCATAGCGCCCTGGCGGGAGGCGTTGCCTTCCGTTTTGGCGATGAGAGCTTTGGAGCATCGATTGCCGGCGACATCGGCCCGGAAACCAGTGCGCAGTTCGACTGGTTGCACCACGAAGACGATGCAGACCTGCTGTCTGCCGGCCTGTATGCCAACGGCCGTCGCGGCGCCTTAACCGGCCGCGTGGGTGCCAAAGCCGTGACGCTGACGGCCGACGACAGCGGTTTCGATGGTGGCGTTATGGCCTTTGGCGGTGATCTGAGTCTGCCATTGAACGACGTACTACGTTTGCGCGGCGGTATTTACTACGGCCCTGAAGCTACTGGTTTTAGCGACGTGGACGGCTACAGCGAATGGTCGCTTAGCGCTGAAATATCAATCTTTCAAAACTCAGCAATTCAGCTGGGATTTGGTGACATCGAATTCGACGCCGAGAAGGGCGGTGAGTTCGACTTTGAAGACGGTCCCTTTGTGCGCTTGCAGCTGCGGCTGTAAGGTCACGGGGTCTCCGTCGTGAACTGGAGTCTGTATGGATTTTGCGTTTACCGACGAACAGCAAATGATCCGCGATACGGCGGAGGCCTTTCTTAAAGATACATCCACCAGCGAAGCGGTGCGCACCGCAATGGTGTCTGAGCTGGGTTACGATGCCGAGCTATGGCAGCGCCTGTGTGGTGAGATGTACTGGCAAGCCATTCATATTCCTGAGGCCTACGGTGGTCTCGGGCTTTCCTATATCGAGCTGATCGCCATTGTTGAACAAATGGGCCGCTATCTGCTGTGCGCGCCGTATTTCTCAACCGTGTGCCTGGCCACCAATGCACTGCTGTGTGCGGGTTCCGAAGAGCAAAAGGCCGAGCACCTGGGCGCGATTTGCGAAGGTAAAACTGCCACGCTGGCGTGGAGCAATACTGGCGGTTGGACGGCCGACTCGGTCAGCGCCAGTGCGCGCAAGGACGGCGACGATTATCTGTTAAACGGTGACTACCGCTATGTTATCGACGGCGCCAGTGCCGAATTGCTGATTTTTGCGGCTAAAGAAGAAGGTAGCGATGCGGTGCAGTTGTTCGCTGTGGATGCCGCAGCGGCCGGTATTGAACGCCAAGCACTACCGACCATGGACCAGACGCGTCGCCAGGCAGCCATACAGCTTAAAGACCTACGCGTGTCTGCCGGTGCCAAGCTGGCGTGTGAGTCAGGCGATGCTGCCGATGCACTGAATAAAACCCTGCAACTGGCCACTGTTGCCCTGGCAGCAGAGCAAGCGGGCGGCATGCAGCAATTGCTGTCTTCAGCGGTGGAGTACACCCAAGAGCGCAAGCAGTTTAATCGCCCGATTGCTAGCTTCCAGTCGATTAAGCACAAAGCGGCTGACATGATGATGCGCAACGAAGTGGCCCGCTCATCCATTTACTACGCGGCCTGTGTTGCCGACGAAGCCCTCACTGGTGGCGAGCTTAGCGCCGAACTTCCCGAAGCCGCCAGTATCGCCAAGGCCTGGTGTTCCGAGGCGTATTTCAAAAATGCTGGCGAAGCCATGCAGATGCACGGCGGTGTGGGCTTCACCTGGGAATACGACGTTCACCTGTATTTCAAACGCGCCAAAGCCAGCGAACACCTGCTGGGTAACAGCGATCAACACCGCGAAAACATTGCCGCCCTGCTGCTCGACGGCGAATAGCCACAAAGTAATAAGCAGCCATTGGCAGGCAAATAGATCGCGCGACGATCTGCGTGTGCAACGAATACGCTAAGCGAGAGCAAGTATGAAATTACAATTCAGCGAAAAAGACGAAGCCTTCCGCAAAGAGATTGCGGGCTGGTTGGCCGACAATCTTACCGGTGAGTTTACCCAGCTCAAATTTCGCGGTGGCCCCGGCGACGAACATATGTTCCCCGAGGAGCGGAAACGCTGGGAGCAGAAATTGGCCGAAGGCGGTTGGACCTGTGTGGGTTGGCCAACGGAATACGGCGGCCGTGGTTTGTCTATCGAGCAGCAAGTTATTTTTTATGAAGAATACGCCCGCGCTGGTGCGCCCGGTCGTATGGGCCATATCGGCGACGGCCTTACCGGACCAACACTAATTGCCTTTGGCAGCGAGGCACAAAAAGCCAAGTATCTGCCGGGTATTCTAGCGGGTACTGAGTTCTGGTGTCAGGGCTATTCCGAGCCGGGAGCTGGCTCAGACCTGGCCAATGTAAAAACCAAGGCCCGCTTTGACGAGGCGAAAGGCAAGTGGGTAATCAATGGCCAGAAGGTCTGGACCTCACTGGCCCACGAGTCGGAATACTGCTTTGTTATCGCCCGCACCGACCCTGATTCAAAAGCGCATAAAGGGCTGGGTTTCTTCCTGGTAAAAATGGATCAACCCGGTGTGACGGTGCGCCCCATCGAGCAAATTACCGGCACATCAGAGTTTAACGAAGTGTTCTTTGACGACGCCGAGTGCGATGCCGATGACATTGTTGGCGAACCCGGCGACGGCTGGAAAGTGGCGATGGGCTTGCTCGGTTTTGAGCGCGGCGTGTCCACACTCGGTCAGCAAATGGCTTTCCAAAATGAGCTTAACGAGGTGGTAAAACTGGCCCGTGAAAACGGCGCGGCTAACGACCCTCAGATCCGCCAGCGAATTGCCCAGGCTCACATTGGCCTGAAAATCATGCGCTACAACAGCATGCGTATGTTGTCTGGCGACAAGGGTGACGGCAGCCTGCAAAAAGAAGCGCTTATCTACAAACTGTACTGGGCGAGCTGGCACCGCGACCTCGGTGAGCTGGCGGTGGATATTATGGGGCCAGAGGCGACGATTTTGCCGGAGGGGCCCTACGAGCTAAACCGTCTGCAGTCGCTATTCCTGTTTACCCGCTCAGATACCATTTACGGCGGCACCAACCAGATTCAGCGCAATATTATTGCCGAGCGCGGCTTGGGAATGCCCAAAGAACCCAAGTGGTAAAGCCGTAACAAACAACCACAACGACAGTTAAAAACGCGCCGCGCTGGTCGGCGCGCAATGGAGCGATAGAATGAGTGTGAAGATTCCAGAATACGTGGCAGGCCACGGCCTGCTCAAGGGCAAGTCGGTATTGATTACCGCCGCGGCAGGTGCCGGCATTGGCTTTGCGGCGGCTAAGCGCGCCGTGGAAGAGGGCTGTCGGAGTATTGTTATTAGCGACATCCACGAGGGCCGCTTGAACGATGCCGTGGAGCGTTTAAAAAGCGAAACGGGCTTGGAGCAAGTTGCTGGTAAAGTCTGCAATGTTGCCGTCGAGGACGATGTTCAGGCGCTGATCGGCTTTGCTGAAGAGTTCTGCGGTGGCGTGGACGTGCTGATTAACAACGCGGGTCTTGGCACCACCAAGTCATTGATCGACATGGAAGACGCCGAGTGGGACAAGGTCATCGACGTTACCCTAAATGGCACTATGCGTATGACTCGCCAGATGATGCGCACCATGAAGGCTCGCGGTGCTGGCGTGATCGTTAACAATGCCTCGGTACTGGGCTGGCGCGCGCAAAAAGAGCAATCTCACTATGCCGCTGCCAAGGCGGGTGTGATGGCGCTGACGCGTTGCGCGGCGCTGGAAGCAGCCGATTTTGGTGTGCGCATTAACGCCGTGTCGCCATCGCTGGCGGTTCACCCGATGCTGAAGAAATCAGCGCCAGAAGAATTGCTGGCCGAACTGGAAGGCCGCGAAGCCTTCGGGCGCGGCGCCGAGGTGTGGGAAGTGGCTAACGTCATGATGTTTTTGGCGTCGGATTATTCCAGCTACCTGACCGGAGAAATCATCAGCTGCTCTTCGCAACGGGCCTAAGGCGCGTTAGGCTATCGCAGCCAGCACAGAGCTAATAGAATTCAATCCCGGCGTCGCACGGACATGCGGCGCCTAAGCGAACGAGGTTCAACATGAAAGAAGCCGTCATCGTCTCTACCGCCCGTACCGGCATGGGTAAATCCTTTCGCGGTGCCCTGAACGACACCGAAGCCCCGGCAATGGGTGGTCACGCGGTAAAAGCCGCGGTGGAAAAAGCGGGTATCGACCCCGCGTCGGTTGAAGATGTGATCATGGGCGCCGCTGCACAGCAGGGCACACAGGGCTACAACCTGGGCCGTCTGTGTAGCGTTGCCGCGGGTTTGCCTGACACCACGGCGGGCATGACTATCGACCGCCAGTGCAGCTCTGGTTTGATGACCATCGCCTGGGCCGCGAAGTCGATTATGTGTGACGAAATGGACGTTGCCGTTGCCGGTGGCCTGGAGTCGATTTCGCTGGTGCAAACCAAGCACAAGAACACCTACCGCAACGTTTCAAAAACTGTGACGGAAATCGATCCCACGGCGTATATTCCGATGATCGAAACCGCAGAGATTGTTTCCGAGCGCTATGGCATCAGCCGTGAAGCGCAGGATGAATACGCGCTGCAAAGCCAGATGCGTGTTGCGGCGGCGCAGGAAGCCGGTTTGTTTAACGACGAGATCGTGCCCTTTGCGACGCGCATGTCGGTGTTTAACAAAGAAACCAAAGAAGTTACTTACAAAGACGTGGTGCTGGATCGCGACGAGTGCAATCGCCCCTCCACCACACTGGAAAGTCTGCAAGGTCTGGCCCCGGTCTGGAAAGACGGCCAGTGGGTGAAAGAAGGTCGCTTCATTACTGCCGGTAATGCCTCGCAGTTGTCAGACGGCGCCTCAGCCAGCGTATTGATGGAAGCCAAGCGCGCCGAGCAATTGGGCCTGGCACCTCTGGGCGCTTACCGCGGTATGGCCGTTGCCGGCTGCAAGGCCGACGAAATGGGTATTGGTCCCGTGTTTGCGATTCCCAAGCTGCTTAAGCGTCAGGGTTTGAAAGTCGACGATATCGGCATCTGGGAGCTTAACGAAGCCTTCGCCTGTCAGGTAATTTACTGCCGCGACCAGTTGGGTATCGACAACAACAAATTGAACGTGAATGGCGGCGGTATCTCTATTGGCCACCCCTTCGGTATGAGTGGTGCGCGTCTGGTGGGCCACGCCTTGCTGGAAGCCAAGCGTCGCGGTGAAAAATACGCCGTGGTGACCATGTGTATCGGTGGCGGTATGGGCGCTGCAGCGCTGTTTGAAGTGTTCTAAGAAATTATAAAAAAGCCAAAACTGGCAGGAAGTAAAAACCGCTATGGTGAGAGCCATAGCGGTTTTTTTATACCAGCGACTTATTCAAAATCCGGCAGGTTTGGTGTGACCACCGCTTGGTCGGCCGCTTGCCAGGCTTCGATACCGCCAGCAAGCGAGACCACCTGCTGATAGCCCATTTCCTTCATTGCTGCGGCTGCCAGCGCTGAGCGGCCACTACTTTTACAATAGAGCACCACTTTCTGCATGCGGTCAGCCAGGGCCTCCTCGCTGCTGAGTTTAAACTCCAGCACACCGCGTGGAATATTGATTGCGCCCTCAATATGCCCGGCGTGAAATTCATCTTCCTCACGCACGTCTATTAAGTAGTCAGCATCGGCTATCGCCTGCTTGGCCTCGTCGACATTAACTTCCTGAATGTGGCCTTTTGCCTCTTCAACCATATCGTGAACGGTTTTCATGGTTTCTCCCTTACACGTGGCTGCGTTTTACAAAGACTTGGTACAGAAGTAGAAGTCGGTGCAGTCATAGTCGTTGGACGCCATGCGGGCATTTACATCAGCGGCGGTTTTGGCGGGTGGAACAATCACCTTGTCGCCTTTTTTCCAGCCTTCGGGGGTGGCTACGCCGTGTTCTTCACTGGTTTGCAGTGCTTCCAATAGGCGCAAAAACTCGGGAATTGAGCGGCCGTTACTCATTGGGTAGTACACCATTGCACGCAGCACGCCGTTGGGGTCGATGATAAAGGTCGCGCGTACTGCCGAGGTATCGCCCGCACCCGGGTGGATCATGCCGTAGGCTTTGGCAACGTCCATCTTCAGGTCTTCGATAATCGGGAAGGGAATTTCCACACCGAAGTTTTGCTGAATATTACGCATCCAGGCGATGTGGGAATGAATACTGTCGATCGATAGACCGAGTAATTCACAGTTGAGTGCGGCAAAGTCGGGGGCCGCTTTGGCAAAGGCGATAAATTCCGTTGTGCACACCGGGGTAAAGTCGGCGGGGTGGGAAAACAGCACCAGCCATTTACCGCGGTAATCGCTCAACTGCTTTTGGCCGTCGGTCGTCAGGGCATTAAAGTCGGGAGCAGGTTCGTTGATCCGCGGTAGTCCGGCCACGGGCTGTTGGGTGTCTTCCATCGCAATAGGCTCCGGCAGTGAAAAGTGAGCCTCTAACGTAGTGTCTTAGTGTAATAACTTCAAGGAATATGGTTATTCTAATTTGGAATATATGATTTTACATTTGCTGAGGTCGTGCCGGTGGGGGCGGCTAAATCAACGCTAAGGACAGTATTTATGCAGGGGGAATACCAGCGAGCTGGCAGAGTCAGCGCTTGCTGAGCTGGGAGTCCATGAGTTGTCGCGCGGCCTCGAGGGTCAGGCCTTCGCCAAAGTAGCGGCCTTGTACAACACGGGCACCCTGCGCGGCGGCGGCGTCCAGGCAGTGTCGGTTGCCAATACCGTCCACCACGCAACGCCATTGCTGGCTTGTGGCCGCGTCAACGAGTTTGCGTAAGTTGTCGGAGGCTTTGGTGCTGGTGGTCAGCCGTTGGCCGAGGCCCGGAGGTGTCACCACTTCGTGAATAACATCCCTGCTTACTTTGCTCAGGGTGTTTGGGTCTTGATAGAAATCCCGAATCGATATTTTAAAACCAAAGTCGATGAGTCGGCCAAGTGTTGGCAAATGGTTGTAGAAGTCGTCGAACAAGGTGGGGGGTAATTGCAGAGTGATGTCCTGCGCTGAGGCGCCGCTGTCGTGAAATATCTGTGTCACAGCATTAAAAAAGCCCTCGCTGGCCAGCTCGCTGGGCCGCAGGGTGATGCTCAAGGGAAAGTGATGGCCCAAACGCAGCAGCTCGGCATGGGCTTTGAGCGCGCGCAGCAAATAGTAGAGGAAAAAGCTAATACGCTTATTGTGGCGATCAAGAATGCCCAATATGGCTGACTTGGTTAAGGTTTCGTAGCCATCTTTTGCCCAAACCAGATTGGTGTCCATGCCGGTGACAACCCCCTTACTGAGGTCAACCTGAGGAGAGAAGCGCAATTCGAACTCGTGCTTGTCTACCCCGTTAATAATGTCATCAATGCTGATGTCGGTGTTCATCGGTGGCCGGGCTCTCCGTTTGCCAATGGCGCAAAACCGAGGCTGAACAGGCGCCACTACTGCTATGCCAATGCTGAGCCGAACGGGTTAATACACATAAAGTATATATGGGTATTAGTATATTGCCTAACGCTTCCCGTTTGTTGAAAGGCCTAAGCTGCATTTTTTAACAAATTTCCTGCCGCAATATGTCATGGCTTGCCGCTGGGGGCTGGGCGACACTGCTGTCACTGAAAATTGGCCGCCAGCGGTGGTGCTGTATGCGGCCAGCATAACGAGAGAGCAAAGAGGAAAATCATGGAGTTTAACGGCGTTGCAGCAGTAGTGACCGGCGGGGCATCGGGTTTGGGCGAGGGGGCCGCACGTGCCCTGGCAGCAGAGGGATGCAAGGTCGCCATTTTTGACCTGCAGGAAGAGCGCGGTCGCCAGGTTGCCGATGAACTTTGCGGTATTTTCGTGCGCTGCGATGTGTCGTCTTCAGAAAGTGCTGAGGCGGCTTTTGCCGCCGCGCGCGAGGCCCACGGCCCCTGCGGTATTGCCGTGAACTGTGCAGGCATTGCGCCGGGTTCACGCATTCTGGGTAAGAGCGGCCCCATGCCGCTGGAAAATTTTGACAAGGTGATTCAGGTAAATTTGGTCGGCAGCTTTAACGTTATGCGCTTGGCGGCGGCAGATATGGCCAGTCGCGAGCCCAATGCCGACGGTGAGCGAGGCGCAATCGTCAATACCGCCTCAGTGGCAGCGTTTGAAGGCCAGATCGGTCAGGTTGCCTACAGCGCCTCTAAGGGCGGTGTTGTGGCCATGACTCTGCAAGCCGCCCGTGAATTGGCGCGCGAGGGCATTCGTGTAAACACCATCGCGCCGGGTTTGTTCATGACGCCGATGATGGCGGGCTTCACCCAAGAGGTGCAAGACAGCCTCGCCGCTACACTGCCGTTCCCCCAGCGCCTTGGGCAGCCAAAGGAATACGGCATGTTGGTTGAGCAGATCGTTAAAAACCCCATTCTCAACGGTGAAACCATTCGCCTGGACTGCGCGCTGCGCATGGCCCCGCGTTAATTCGGAGAAGCGCAATGACAAACGAGGTAAATCGCGAAGAACTGGCTATGTTTGCCGACATGCTCGGCAAGGTATTGGAAGCCGAAGTAGCGCCCCATTACGAGCGCTGGGACGAAGCGGGCATTGTACCCCGCGAGTTTTGGAACACCCTGGGTGAAGCTGGCCTGCTATGCGTCGATGTAGAGGAAGACTGTGGCGGTTGCGGCGTTCCATTTGAATACTCAACACTGGTTGCCAGCGAAATTGCGCGCATGGGCTACGGTGCCCTGGCCACCAACGTGATGGTGCACTCAGATATTGTTGCACCGTATATCAGCCATCTTGCCAACGAGGAGCAGAAGCAATACTGGCTGCCGAAAATGGTTAGCGGGGAGGTGGTAGGTGCCATCGCCATGACGGAACCCGGGGCGGGTAGTGACCTGCAAGCCATGCGCACCACCGCCAAAAAAGACGGTGACGACTATATTCTCAATGGCTCCAAAACCTTTATCACCAACGGCCAGCACGCCGGCATGGTCATTGTGGCCGCGAAAACCGACCCCACGGCCGGTGCCCGAGGCATTAGCCTGTTCCTGGTCGATACCTCCTTGCTGGGCTTTGAACGCGGCCGAAACCTCAGCAAGATTGGCCAGCACTGTGGCGATACCTCAGAGCTGTTCTTTGAAGACTGCCGCGTACCCGCTTCGGCGCTGCTGGGGGAAGAGGGCAAGGGTTTTGCCTATCTGATGCAAGAGCTACCGCGCGAGCGCCTGGTGATTGGCGTGATCGCCTGCGGGGCGGCGCGCGGTGTGCTGGACCTGACTATCGACTACGCCAAAGAGCGCGAGCTGTTCGGACAAACGCTCAGCCAACTGCAAAACACCCGTTTTCGCATTGCCGAAATGGAAAGTGATGCCCAGGTAAATGCGGCGTTTGTCGAGCAGTGCATACAGCAATACAAGCGTGGTGAACTGGATGCCGCCACCGCCTCTATGGCCAAATACAGCGCAACGGAAATGCAGTGCCGCGTTGCAGATGGTTGCTTGCAGTTGTTTGGTGGCTACGGTTACACAACGGAATACCCGGTATCCCGCGCCTTTACGGATGCCCGCGTACAGCGAATATACGGCGGTACGTCAGAGGTAATGAAAGAAGTGATTGCGCGCTCACTGCTGGGTAGAGGCTAGTGGCCCATCCACGCTAAACGCACACGAATAGGAAACCAATTATGACAGATAACGTTGTTATTCTCGGTGCCGCGCGCACCGCTATGGGCGGCCTGATGGGAAGCTTGAGCAGTGTTGCCTCGCCGACGTTGGGCGCGGCGTGTATCGCCGAGGCCGTGTCGCGAGCAGGCCTGGACGCATCTGCTGTGGACGAGGTGATTATGGGCTGCGTGTTGCCCGCTGGTCTGGGCCAGGCACCTGCCAGACAAGCCTCGCGGGCGGCCGGCCTGCCCGATGCTACGCCCTGTACCACCGTGAATAAAATGTGCGGCTCCGGTATGCAGGCGGTCATTGCCGCCCACGACTCCATCAAAGCGGGCAGCAACGGCATTATGGTTGCGGGTGGTATGGAAAACATGAGTCAGGCTCCCTACCTGTTACCCAAAGCGCGTGGCGGTATGCGTATGGGTCACGGCGAAGTGATCGACTCCATGTTGTTCGACGGCCTGCAAGACGCCTACGAGGGCGGCTTAATGGGGGTGTTTGCCCAGCGTAGTGCCGACGACTACAACATCAGCCGCGAAACCATGGACGAATTCGCCATCGCTTCGCTAAGCAAAGCCGTGGCAGCAATGGAAAGTGGCGCCTTCAACGATGAAATTGTGCCGGTCACCGTCTCCGGTCGCGGTGGCGACACGGTCGTCGATGCCGACGAACAACCGCCCAAAGCGAAGCCTGAAAAAATCCCCAGCCTGAAACCCGCCTTCGCGAAAGACGGCACCGTAACGGCGGCAAACTCCAGCTCCATTAGCGATGGTGCCTCCGCATTGGTGTTGGCATCGGAAAGCGCGGCGGCAAAAGCCGGTGCAACACCCATTGCGCGGATCGTCGCCCACGCCAGCCATGCCCAACTACCGGCAGAATTTACCCTGGCTCCCATCGGCGCCATCAATAAAGTGTTGGATAAAGCCGGTTGGCGTCTCGACGACGTGGACCTGTTTGAAATTAACGAAGCCTTTGCCGTGGTCACGCTGCTGGCTATTCAAGAGCTGGGTTTAGATACCGACAGGGTCAACATACACGGCGGCGCCTGCGCACTCGGCCATCCCATCGGCTCCTCCGGCTCACGAATAATCGTTACCCTGATCAACGCGCTGAAACAGCGCGGCCTAAAGCGCGGCATTGCCTCCCTGTGTATCGGTGGTGGTGAGGGCACAGCAGTCGCGATAGAACTGCTGTAACCGCAAACCCCACCAACGTAGTACATCCCCACAAGGCCTCTTGCCATGAGGCCTTTTTGTTGCCTACAAAAAGCCAAGCGTCGCGCCTTCCGCGTTGCGCTGAGCGTGCGCGACCTTATGAGCGTCAGGCCGACCACTGCCGAACTGAGCGCCAGACCAGTGACTGAAGAGCCGTTATTGCTGGTCACGCCAGCCTCGCTTAAGAAACCGAATTGGCAGTCGCTGCTTGCCCTCGGTTTTATTGATCACCCCGATGGAAGCCATCACGCGAACTTACTGCTCGGCGCTAATTTTCCCGAGTTCCAGCACTGTGGTCAGTTTGAGCGAAGGGGGTTTTCTAATCAAATTGGCCTGATTTTAGAGCCGGTGAGTATGGGCCTGGGGTTTACTGTTTTACCAGCGTATGCGGTTGAAGCCTTCCATAACCAGAAGAAGATTCGCATTCACCGCCTTGCCCAGCCCGTCAGCGAAAGTCTATACCTATGCGTGCCACGGCGTGGTGCACTGGCCCACCGAACGGAAACGGTCATAGCGGAAGCGGAGCGCTGGCTGTAAAACGGCGATAACTATCTTATTGCGTTCTTGCCGTGCTGAAGGTGATGGCAACGGCGTTACGGAGGTTGCTTATGTTTCGGAAGATTTTCTATTCCACGCACATTGATATTAATGCGGATGCGGACGATGTGTTTGCAGTGATTGCCGATTTTGACGGCTACCACCGTTGGAATCCGTGGCTGATTCAGGCGCAGGGCCAGTGTCGCGAGGGCGAAATCGCCGATGTAACTGTTCGCTTGGGCGCCAAGACGATGAAAGTGAAACACAAGGTGCTGGAAGTGGTGCCCGGAAAGCGTTTGCGCTGGTGCGATATGGGGTGGTTCACCCTGTTCGCTTACGGTGAGCGCAGCCGCTCGATAGAAGCGTTGCCCGGTGGTGGCGTGCGCTATAGAAATGAGCTGCCGATAACGGGGCCGCTGCGCGCACTGGCCGATATGTTTACCGGTAAGGCAGTGCGCGAGGGCATGGTGGCCGAGAACCTTGCCTTGAAGCAGTTTGTTGAAGCCGCTGCTTGAGCGTCAACGGCAACACGGCGTAGCGGGGAAGGGCGTGTCAGCTTGCGGCAGGGGACAGCGCAGCCTGTTGAAGGTGGTGATAGAACTGCGCCGAGTGAGTAATCACTTGCGTGATATCCGGCGTTTCAATGCCCTGTTGCTGCATGAATTGCTGAGTGTCTCGGGTATCGAAACGGGTGGTTTGGATAAAATTGAGTGCCTCTGGTGAGGTGTTCATTACCGTGGGCATACCGGGAATGCGCAGCAGCCATGCCAGTAGGCGCAGAGGTAAGTGACGTTTAGGCGCAGCGATGTCGAGGGCCTGCGCGGCAATTGCCAGTGTGCCTCGTAAGTTTGGCGTATTGGCGTCCAGGGCCAGCAATCGCCCGGGGGTATTTTCGCTGGTGGTGGCATGGGCAATCAGCGTTGCCAATACATCAACAGCGACCAGCGGCAGCCAATGTTCGAGGCTGCCCGGCACCATGGCCAGGCGCCCATGAGCCAGGTTATCCAGCAAATTAAACAGCGGCTGCTGAGCATCCAACATGCCGGTTTGGCTATGGCCCGCAACAGTGGCGGGTTGCACTTCGACAAGATCCATATCGTTGGCTTGTGCAAAAGCGCGAACGCGGAACGCCGCTTCCAGCTTGCTGGCCTCGTAGGCGCCGGCGCGGCGGTATACCCTGCGCCAGTCGGTGCGCTCGGGATCGATCGGGTGGATGCCGAGACGGTTTAGGTGTTGGTGATTTTCCAGCATAAAACCGCTGATAAAAACCAATCGGCACTGATGTTGCCGCGCCAGTTCGGCCGCCGCCAGGCTGCCGCCTACATTGCTGATGTGGGCGATGCTGGGGGCTAACTTCCAGGCGAAGCGGGCGGCGAGATGGATGACGGCGTCTAGCGTGGGCAACGAGTCTTTAATTCCCAGCTTCGGCCGCTCCAGATCGCCGGCGACCGCCTGGATGTGGGCGCCGTTGCCACCCAGTGCATCGACCTGCTGGCGAAGTAGCGGCAGTTGTTGCTCGGGTTGGCGCAGCACCGCGATAAGGGTTTGGTTTTTCGATAATTCAGCGCAGACGTGGCAGCCAATAAAACCCGTGGCGCCGGTAATCAGTATGGTCATGGTATTGCTCCTCGCTTGACGGTGAAGCTACCCTAAGGTGTAGAGTCCACTCTAATGTCAAACCCTGTTGTGGAGAGGTAGATGCGAATAGCCGAGCTGGAGCAGCGCACCGGTGTTAGCCGCCATACGCTGCGCTATTACGAGAAGGCGGGCCTGTTAAAAGAAGTGCAACGGCGCGGCAACAACTACCGCGACTACCCGGAAAAAGCCGTGGCGCGGGTGGCGATGGTTCGCCAACTTAAGGAGCTGGGGTTCTCACTCGCCGAGATTTCCGATGTGCTGGACGCGCTGCGCAGTGACCGCATCGACTGTGAGCAGGGCGCGTTGTTGATGGCGGAGAAAAAAGCCGCGGTGGATGCCAAGATTCGCGAGCTAAAGCAGGTGAGTCGTATGCTCGACCGGGAGCAACAACGCTTACTCGCCAGCGCAGCGGCGGCCCGGGTTTAGTGGTCTTGCTTGCGGTAACTGAGCGGGCTGAGCCCTGTCCAGTGTTTGAAGGCGCGGGAAAAGGCACCCGGTTCGGCAAAGCCCAGTTTCGTCGAGATATCGCTAACGCTGAGATTTTGTCGGGTGAGCATCACTATAGCCTGGTCGCGGCGTAGGTTGTCTTTAATTTTTTGGTAGGAGCTGCCCTCACTTTTTAACTTGCGACACAGGGTGTAGGAGGTCATATGCAGCTGCTCTGACACCCATTCCAAGTTGGGTAGGCGCGACTCTTCCTGGGCTTCGAGAAGCTGGCGCACGCGGGTGCTGAGGCTGTTGTCTTCGTCGGTCCAGATCAGCAGGTCGCGGGGGGAACTCAGAACAAATTCATCGACCTCTTCCTTGCTGCGGCATACCGGCATGCTCAGGTAGTTTTTGCTGAAGAACAGGCTGTTTCGCTCGCGCTCAAAGTGGCATTCGCAGGGGAAAATAAAGCGATACTCGTCAAAATGCGCGGGCAGGGCATGTTTAAAATTGGCGTGGCTGAGGACGATTTTTCGGCCGATCATCCAGCCTACCAAGCGGTGCCAAACCAGTAGTAACCATTCAACCAGAAAGTTATCGGGGTCGAGCTCGGGGCGCAGGTGGTTGAGGCTCAGTTCCACTTCGTCGCCGCTGTGTCGCAACTCAATGCGGACATCATCGGAAAATAAACTGTAGGCGCGAATGCTCTGTCTGAGGACTTCCTCGAGGTTGTCGGCGTGAACGACCAGGGCGCTCATCAAGTGAAAGTGTCCGACGCGACAGGGCAGCGTGCTGCGGCCCATAAACTCGTCATCAAGGACCTTCCAGCACAGTCTAAACAGGCGAATAAATTGGTCGGTAGGCACGCGGGCTTTTGGCTGGCGCACCAGCTGAGGGTCGATGCCGCGCTGTTGCAGCAGGGCGTCGGTGTCCAGCCCCTGTTGTTCTAAACCCCACAGGATCGCGCGGGCATAGTGTGACGAAAAGGTGAGATTTTTCATCAAATGGCGGCCGTCCTGTGCTGCAAAACTTGTCAAATTATCTGCTGGAACATGTCATTCTGTTCGGGCGGTGCATTGCCTAAGCTGAGTTTTTTCTTCGCGGTCTGGCGCGTTGGCGCTAGCACACAATAGTTATAAAACACGCATTAACAAACGGGCAGGAACATGAACGCGAGCAATTATCAGGAATTCGCTAAAAACTTTTCCATGGAGCAAATAGTACAGAATTTTGTCGGTGATTTTAACGACGGCCTGAACGTTTGCGAGGAGATCTGTGACCGCTATGCCGCCGACGAGAGTCGCGTGGCGCTGCGCTACGAGCGCGTTGATGGTCAGCCTGGAGAGATGACCTTTGCTGAGTTGCAGCGCCGATCCGCGCAGTTCGCCGGCTTTTTGCAGGCCCGCGGAATTGGCCGTGGCGATCGCATTGCCTGTTTGTTGCCGCGCACGCCTGAACTATTGATATGTGTGCTGGGCGCACTGCGCGCGGGCGCGGTTTATCAGCCTTTGTTTACCGCCTTCGGTTCCGGTGCAATTGAATATCGCCTGCAAACCGCGAAAACCAAGCTGATTGTTACCAATACCGAGCAGTGGTCGAAATTGCGCGAGGTTAAGGGCTTGCCGACATCGCTGTTATTGGCAGATGAAGGTGATGCGCTGGCCAGCGAAGCAGACTTTCTCTACTGGCCGGAAATTGAGCGCCAGAGCGAAGAGTTCGCGCCGGTTAAAATTTCGGCTGACGAGCCTTTCCTGCAGATGTTTACGTCGGGAACCACCGGCAAGTCGAAGGGCGTAGCGGTGCCTGCCCGCGCACTGGCGGCATTTTGGATGTATATGCGCTACGCCGTCGGCCTGCGTGAGGACGACAATTTCTGGAATGTGGCCGACCCCGGCTGGGCTTACGGCTTGTATTACGCGGTGGTGGGCCCGCTGTTGTTAGGCTGCACCACACACTTTAACGAGGCCAGCTTTACGGCCGACAATACCTTTGAGTTTTTACGCAAATATAAGATCAGTAATTTGGCGGCGGCGCCCACTGCCTACCGCCTGCTGATGGCGAACGACAAGCTGTTGGCAGACTACCCTGAGATCGATCTGCGAGTGGCCAGCAGTGCCGGCGAGCCGCTAAATCCTGAGGTGATTAGCTGGGTAAAACGCGCCTTTGATTGCACGGTGTGTGACCACTACGGCCAGACGGAAACGGGCATGACGTCGGCCAATTTCCACGAGCTGTCGCACCCTCAGCACGAGGCCAGCATGGGCTACCAAATTCCCGGCTATCGACTCGTGGCGCTGGACGAAAACTTTAATGAAGTGGCGCCCGGGCAGACGGGCGAGCTGGCGATTGATATGGAAAATTCGCCGCTGTACTTCTTCCAGGGCTACACCTGGGATGAAAAACGCCCCTATCACGGCAAGTACTACCTAACGGGTGATGTGGTCATCAGTAACGGTGACGGGTCGCACGCTTACACCGGTCGCGATGATGATATTATTGCCTCAGCGGGTTACCGCATCGGCCCTGCCGAAGTGGAGAGCAGTCTGCTGGAGCATGAGGCCGTGGTAGAGAGCGGTGTTGTGGGCAAGCCCGATGCCAAGCGTAGCGCGATTGTGAAAGCCTATGTGGTATTGGCTGAAGGTAGCACTGGCGACGACGCTCTGGTGGAAGCCCTACAACAACATGTGCGCAGCCGCCTGTCGACGCATTCCTACCCGCGTGAAATTGAATTTGTTGACGCCCTGCCGAAAACCTCCAGCGGCAAAATTCAGCGATTCGTGCTGCGTCAACGCGCTGAGCAGGAGGCTCAACTCAGCGCCTAATGGCTCAGTCGGCTTGCTGCCCAGGGGTGAGCAAATAATGGCCCACCAGCCATTCATTGCCGCCCTGATAGGCGAACAACTCCGCGCAGGCCAACATAAACATGCGCCAGCGCTGGAATTGAATGCGAGGGTTGGGTGCATCGGCGAGAATTTGCATTGCCCGCGGACGCTGCTGGTCTAACTTTTCTAGCCAGGCCTCTAACGTTTGCGCGTAATGCAGGCCGTTCACGCGCCAACTATCGGCGACACGCATATGCTCCGAGAAGTGCATAAGCGTGTCGAAGGCGGGCATCTGACCACCGGCGAAAAAGTTGTCGGTCATCCAGCCGCCATCAAAGGGGTAGTGCAGGTGGGCATGGCAGAAGATGTGCACAAACATCAGTCCCTCTGGCTCCAGCCAGCTTGCGACATTTTTCAGCAGCTCGCGGTAGTTGCGCACATGCTCAAGCATTTCAATGCTAACAACGCGGTCGAAACGCTGGTCGAGCGTTAGGTCGGCGACATTGCAGGTGATTACCTTCAGGTTATCCAGCGCACGCAGTCGCGCCTGTGCCTCGATGTATTCGCGCTGTCCGTGGGAATTGGATACCGCAGTAATATGGCTGCCGGGGTAGCGCTCGGCGGCCCACAAACAGAAACTCCCCCAGCCGCAGCCGAGCTCCAGAATACGCTGGCCACCGCGCAGTTGAGCTCGCTCTGCGTAGAGCTCAAGCATGGCTTCTTCGGCATCGTCAATATTGTCGATACCATCGCCCCACCAGCAGCTTGAGTATTTCAAGCGACGGCCAAGCATCAATTCAAAGAGTGCAGCAGGTACCTCGTAGTGCTGGTCGTTGGCATCGTCGGTGTTGATGGCAATTTCTGAGTGACGCAGCGCTTCGCGAAATTCTCGACGACGCTGCTCGCTGGCATCGATGTCGTCTCGGCCCTCTTGGGTCAGACGGTCTTGAAGTTGGCGGCGGATGCCGCGGCGAATAAGGGGGTCAGGGATTAACCCGCGCTCAGCCAGTGAAATGGGATCTAGCATAGCGACGCTCCATTGGGCTCTAGGTTTATAAAATGTGTACGGTAAAAGCGCCCGGCTGGATGTTAACAGGCCCTAGTTTCATTTAGTCTTGCGTCCTATGATGGTCAGGGCCTCGGGTGGCAGCCCGCCCGGGGCCATTGGATAAGGAGAGAGTGATGATTCCCGATTTACATGGCCCGACGTCGCATATTTATATTTCCCAGCGCCTGAGGCTGCATTACGTGGACTGGGGCAACCCGGACGCGCCACCACTGATCTTGATTCACGGAGGCCAGGACCACTGCCGAAATTGGGACTGGATCGCCGAAGAGCTGCGCCACGACTGGCATATTATCGCGCCCGATTTGCGTGGCCACGGCGACAGTGCTTGGTCTCCCGATGGTCACTACAGCTTCGAAGCTTACGTGTGCGATATCGCGCAGCTGATTAATCAGAAGAAATTAGGCCCGGCGACCATTGTTGGCCATTCGATGGGGGGCAATATCGCCAGCCGTTACGCGTCTATTTATCCAGAGAACGTAAAGAAGCTGGTCAACATTGAAGGCATTTTGCCGAACAAAGATGAGACCGAAGTGTGCGATACCATGAGTTATCGCCAAAAAATGCGCGACTGGGTGAAAGTACGCCACGGCATGTCATCGCGCATGCCGCGCCGCTACGCCAACCTCCACGACGCCTTTGAGCGTATGCACGAGGAAAACCCCCACCTCACCGAGGCGCAGGCTCGGCACCTGACCTGTCACGGTGCCAGCCAGAATGAAGATGGTACCTACAGCTGGAAGTTTGATAACTACACCCGCAAGCTGAACCGGCTGGAAAGTGGTGAGGAGGAACTGAAGGAAATTTTCACCAATATCGAATGCCCGACTTTCCTGGCTTGGGGAACAGAAACCTTTGTTGAAGACCCGGAAGAAAGCGGCCGTTTGGCCTATTTCAAAGATGCGATAATCAAACGCTACCCCGGCGCCAGCCACTGGGTACACCACGATAAGTTGGAAGACTTTCTGCGCGATTTGAAAGCCTTTATCTAAACCCTTGCTGCGGCGGCATGCCGCCGCCTTGCTTGAACCGTTTTCTATGGCCGACGTGCTGCCCATTTTTGCCTTGCTCGACGAGCTTAAAGACACGCTGTCGCAGCGTGATGAGCTGGTGCTGGAAGCGCCGCCAGGTGCGGGTAAAACAACCCAAGTACCCCTATCGCTGCT
The DNA here is from genome assembly GCF_057370015.1 of Spongiibacter sp. C9W. NCBI lineage: Bacteria > Pseudomonadati > Pseudomonadota > Gammaproteobacteria > Cellvibrionales > Spongiibacteraceae > Spongiibacter > Spongiibacter sp. C9W. The sequence goes on along the minus strand of NZ_CM170672.1, from coordinate 1,129,492 downwards.
CGATGCCCCTTGGCTGGCCGGGCGCAAAATACTCATGCTGGAACCGCGTCGTATTGCCGCGCGGGGCGCCGCCGAGCGCATGGCGCAGCTGTTGGGCGAGGCGGTGGGTGAGACCGTGGGTTATCGCGTGCGCCTGGAGAGCCGAGTCTCCAATAAGACTCGCATTGAAGTGATCACCGAGGGGATTCTGCAGCGCATGCTACAGGATGACCCGAGCCTGGAGCAGGTGGGCCTGCTGATCTTCGACGAGTTTCACGAGCGCAGTCTGGATGCAGACCTGGGCTTGGCGCTCGCTTTGGAAGGACGGCGCTTATTTTCCGAGCTGCGCGATGCGCCGCTGAAATTACTGCTGATGTCGGCCACCCTGAATGGCGACGTACTGAGCGAGTATTTAAACAACGCCCCGGTGCTGCGCAGTGAGGGGCGGCAATATCCGGTCGATATTCATTACCAGGCACTGGCAAAGCGGCGCGACGGTCGTGCCCCGGATTATCTGGAGCAGATGCAGCGCTGTATCGTAGCGGCTCACAGCCAGCATGCCGGCAATATCTTAGCCTTTCTGCCTGGGCAGGCAGACATTCATCGTCTGGCCAGTCGATTAGCGCCAGCGCTCGACAAGCACACCTTGATCGCGCCGCTGTATGGCAATCTGAGTCTGGCCGAGCAGCGGCGGGCCATCGCCACACCGCCGCCGGGTCAGCGCAAGTTGGTACTGGCCACCAATATCGCCGAGAGCAGTCTGACCATCGATGGCGTAAACATTGTCATCGACAGCGGTCTAGAGCGGACAATGGTGTTCGATGCGCGCAACGGTAGCAGCCGTTTGCACACTCAGCGAATCTCCGCGGCGTCGGCAGCGCAGCGCGCTGGCCGCGCCGGTCGGCAGGCGCCGGGGGTGGCTTACCGCTTGTGGAGCGAAGCCGAGCAACAGCGTTTGCAGGCCCACAGCGAACCGGAAATTCTGCAAAGTGACCTGAGTGCCCTGGTATTGCAATGCCTGCAGTGGGGCAGTTCCCCGGAGGCACTTCTGTGGTTGGATGCGCCACCGCCCGCGCACTGCGAGCAGGCGCTTGCACTACTGAAAACCTGCGGCGCGGTGGACGAGGGCGGCGCGGCGCTGAGCTTGACCGAGCACGGCGAGGCAATGGCGCGCCTGCCATTGCCACCGCGACTGGCGCACATGTTATTGCATGGCCATGCGCTGGGTGTTGCCGAGTCGGCGTGCTTGTTGGCAGCGCTGCTGGGTGAGCGCGATCTGCCGGGCATGGCGGGGGCTGACATTGCCTTGCGCATGGCCGAGGTATCTCGCGAGCCAAAACGCTACCGCCGTATCCTGCAGCAGAGCGCGCAGTATCAGCGCTTGTTGGCGGGCGCGAATAGCGACGGCGTCTTTGATGGCAACACCGAGCGAGCGCTGGCAATCGCGACCGCCAGGGCCTTTCCCGACCGCATTGGTCGTCAGCGCGCTGCAGGCAGCCATGAATTTCAATTAAGTAACGGCCGCTCGGCATTCCTGGCCAGTGATGATCCGCTGCGCGGCAGCCCATACATAGTGGCCATTGAACTCAGTGCCAATGTCGGCGACAGCAATGACCGCATTCGCCTGGCCTGTCCGCTGCCTGAGTCGGTATTAGAAGACGCACTGTCGCCGCTAATCAGCGAGCGGGTGTCGGCAGATTGGGATGATGCTCAGCAGCGTTTTGTTGCCGAGCGCCAGCGCTGGCTGGGCAAGTTACTGTTCGACAGCCGACCAGAAACCGCGTTGGACGAGTCCCTGCGCGAGCAGGCACTGATGGCCTTGTTGCGTCGCAGAGGATTGGAGTTGCTGCGCTGGTCGGAGACAGCGCGTCAGCTTCAGGGGAGGGTGGCCTTGCTGGCCGATCACGACTGCGCGCCCGGGCAATGGCCCGACTTTAGCGATAGCGCGCTGTTGGACTCGCTGGAACAATGGTTGCCACCGTATCTAAACGGGGTGAGCAAATTACGTGATATTCAGGCCCTGGATGTTGAGGCCATGCTGTTGGCGCAGTTGGACTGGCCGCAGCAGCAGGCCCTGCAGCGCGCCGCGCCGGAACGTATTAGTGTGCCGTCAGGCTCGAAAATTCGCGTCGATTATTGTGCTTCGCCGCCGGTGTTGGCGGTGAAGCTGCAAGAGATGTTTGGCTGCGAAGATACCCCGCGCGTTGCCGAGGGCAGGCAGCCATTGTTGGTGCATTTATTGTCACCGGCCCGGCGACCGTTGCAGGTTACCGGTGATCTGGCAGGCTTCTGGCGCAGTAGTTACGAGGCGGTAAAAAAAGAAATGAAGGGGCGCTATCCCAAACACCCCTGGCCAGACGATCCGCTGTCGGCACAGGCCACCGCCTATACCAAGGCGCGAGCGGCTCGCTAGGCGTCGGTTTTCGCAGTTTGCTCGGGCTTGGGCAGCAGCGGTTTACGCACCACCGGCCACAGCAGTTCCTCAGCCCAGTGCAAGCGCGGGGAAATGGGCAAGCCGTAGCGGGTTTGGCGGCCATTGGGAATTTTGGCGGTGCCAAACAGCATATCAAACAAGAACACGGTGACGGCATAGTTGCCATTGGGGTGGGCAGACTTGCCATAGGCATGATGGGCATGATGCGTGTCGGGTAGGGTCACGACGCGCTCAATCACCTTCCATACGGGTTCCAATACGGGGGCTTTGTTGCGCAGCCACAAATCCCAGCGATAGCTGCTGTGGGTACCAAGGTTCACCAGGTAGGTGACAAACACCGCTGCCAGGAAGGCTTCTCCCAGGCCGAAATACACGGCAAAAGCGCCCATCCAGGTTTGCGGCAACATGAATACCCAGAAGAAATTGTAGCGGTAGACCACAGAAATATTCAGGTGCTCGGCGCTGTGGTGGGTGCGGTGAATTTTCCACAGCCAGCGCCATTCATGGGCGGCGCGGTGCAGCCAGTAATGGGCAAATTCCTCAATAAAGAAAATAACCGGAAAGGCCAACCAGAAGGCCGTGCCAGCGAGGCTGCCAGCGCTGTCTGGAAACTGCTTGGCTAGCAGCCAGCCGATCACACTACCGATGACCGCGCCAGCCAGCAGCAGGTTGGAAAACATGCCAAATAACATAAATACAAAATCGCGCAGCGGCCGTGGCGATTTTTTAAGACGACCCCCCGCCAGCTCAACAATGAAGGCGATCAGGAAAATACTGAGAATAACGAGTTCGATGTGCGGCATGAGTTCCATGCTTAGTTCCTCTTATTATGGTTGGCGGTCAGGCCGCCTATCGCGTATTCGATCAGGTTTTGCAGGCGCCACTCCAAGCTGCTTTCGTCCAGTGCGAGCTGGCCCTTGTGCTGCAAGTTGTCCCACTCGGCAATGCTGTAAATAATCTGACTACCCAGCAAGCGAACGCGCTCGTTGTAGATCTCACTCGGCAGCGTATCGGCCAATTGCGCGGCCATAAGCTCACTGATTTTGATCAAGGCCGAAGAGCGCGAGCGATTGCGCAGGAACAGCTCGCGCCAGTGACCGCGCGATAGCAGCTGAGCAATTAAACTCAGGTAGCGGCTCTCGCCATTGCCGCGAAGCAACTCACTGGCCAGTGGTCTGGCCATTAAATCGACCAGCGCGTAAAGCGTTGGCTGTTGCTGTTGTTCCAGCAAGGCGGTGAGCAGCACTTCCCGCTGTTGATTAATCGGCCGCACCCGATAGTCGATGATCGCTTCTATCAGGCCGTCGAAGGAGCCGAAGTTATAGTTCACCGCAGAGTGGTTTTTGTGACCGGCGGCGCGGGCAACTTCGCGGTTGGATACCCCGTCTATGCCCTTGTCGGCGATCAATTGTTCGGCGCTGAGTACGAGCTGCAAGGCGCCGCTGCTTAAGCTGAGATTGTCGTGCTGGTCTGTTGTCATGCTGGGCAAGATAAGACGATCGTCTTAATAAGTCAAGTGTCTTATTTTGGGCTGGGGGTTTTTGCTTTCACCATTTTTTGCTTTGGCAGTGCGCCAAGCAAAAAAAAGCCGGCATAAGCCGGCAAGCGGGACGCACCTATCTGCAAAGGTGCAAGAGTGATTCGGTTTAGCGGATCAATCGCTGCGCGAAGCTCGCCAGTTGGTCTTGTTTTTGTGCAAGGCTGCTTCGGTCGATGCCATCTTCATAAGCATTGCGGAAGGCGACGTGGCACTCATCCACGCCCATTTCAGTGAGCGCGTCGAGTCCTCGTTGGCTAAATACATCACCCGAGGCCACTTGAATACGAAAGGGCAGGTGCTCGCGCTCGTAGACTTTGCGGTATTCCTTAAGCTTGTCGATAAGCTGGCGGTATTCGTCGAGGCTGGCGCCGGCGCCAACCCAGCCATCGCCAAGTCTTGCGGCCCGTTTTAAGGCGGCGTCGGAGTGGCCGCCAATCAAAATCGGCAAGGCGAATTCGGGAGTGGGGCAGAGCTGCATGCTGTCGATCGACAGCTGTTGCCCTTGGTAGCTAAAGAAGTCGCCGCTGAGCAGGCCGCGAAGAATATCGATTTGCTCGTTCAGGCGCTGACCGCGTTTTTCCCAGGGAATTTGGCAGCCTTCAAAGTCTTCTGGCCAGGGGCTGATGCCAACGCCGAAGTCCAGCCGGTCGCCGCACAGTGACAGCAGACTCGACAACTGTTTGGCCACCACCAATGGTTGGCGAACCGCCAGCTTGTAGACCGAGGTGACAAAACGCAGTGTTTTGGTATGTGCCGCAAGAAAGGGAATAGCAACCATGGGTTCGACAAACGGCTGACCCTTCAGAAAATTTCGCGAGCCGGAGCCGTTATAGGGGTATTTCGACGATGAGTGTTCGGGAAAGCTCAGGCTGTCTGGCAGTGCCAAGCTGTTAAAGCCGAGCTGCTCGGCGCTGTGAGCAAGCGCTGTGTACTGGTCTACCGGACACATACTTGGGTTGTAGCAAAACTTCATAATTCGCGCTTCTCGTTATTCGTTGCAGGATAGTCGTCGAAGGGTCACGGCGAGCTCACCGCGATGGGTGGCGCCCATAGTAGAGAGGCGCACTACACTTGCTGAGCACATTTCCAATCAGATTCGTTGGCCAAAAAATTCAGCACCGATGGGGTGACGAAAATGTGCATAAAAATAGTGTTTTTTGTCGTCGGGTTCGCCGAGACAGGGGGCTACCATCCTTAAAAATGCCAAGGGGGAGTTATGGCAGAACAGTTTTTGAAAAATAAAGTGGCACTGGTAACGGGTGCCGGGCAAGGCGTTGGCCAGGGTATTGCGCTGGCGTTAGCCGAACGCGGCGCCGCGGTCGCGCTGCTCGGGCGCAGCCTCGACAAGCTCGAATCAACACGTGAGCGCATTGCGGCAGCGGGCGGCGAGGCCTTGGCGATTAGCGCCAATGTAAAGAGTGCAGAGGAGTTAGCCGCCGCGGTTGAACGCTGCGTGGCGGAGCTGGGTGGCATTCAGATCCTAGTGAACAATGCCCAGGAAGTGCCATTGGGGAATTTGCTCGACGTGAGCGAAGACGCGATTGAGGCGGGCTGGCAGTCCGGGCCGGTGGCAACGCTGCGCCTGATGAAGTTGTGCTACCCCCATTTGAAAGGCGATGGCGTGATTGTGAATTTGGCGTCGTCGGCGGCGATGCGTTGGGATATGTCTGGGTACGGAGCTTATGCGGCGGTGAAGGAAGCGATTCGCGCCTACAGCCGAGCCGCCGCCTGCGAGTGGGGGCCTGAGGGTATTCGCACGAATGTCATCTTGCCCCACGCGATGTCGCCGGCATTGCAATGGTGGACAGAGAACCGGCCAGAGGAAGCTGCCGAGTTTGTTGCCTCTATCCCCATGCGCCGCATCGGTGAGTGCAAAGAGGATATTGGTGAGTTTGTCGCCAGCTTATGCAGCGATGCCTGTCGCTACGTGAATGGTCAAAGCATCGCGCTGGACGGCGGCCAATCAAGAGTCGGCTGAGGTTTGCCTCAGCCAAGCAATCAGAATAACAAAGGGGAAGATCATGGGCGGATACGTGGTAACAGGCAGCGCATCAGGCATTGGTGCGGCGGTGTGTGAGCGCTTGGTGAGTGATGGCGAGCGAGTGGTCGGCCTGGACCGCCAGGATGCCGATATTGTCGCAGACTTATCGACGGAGTCGGGCCGCCGCGGCGCGGTCAGCCAAATATTGAGCGCCTTCCCCGATGGTCTGGATGGCTTGGTCTGTTGCGCAGGCATCGGCGGAACTAGTCCACGTGTTGAGCTGATCCCCGAGGTGAATTTTTTTGGATCGGTCGCGCTAGTGGAGGGCCTGGCTGATGCCTTGGCGCAGCGCCACGGCGCGGTGGTTCTGGTGTCCTCTAACTCTGCGCCCCAGCCCAGCGACGACGTGTATATCGAAGCGCTTATCGCCGGTGACCATGCGGCGATGACGGCGCGCTTGTCGGCGGTGAGCGGCCATGCCGCGTACAGCGGTTCCAAGCAAGCATTGGCGCGATGGATGCGTCATAAGGCGCCTGATTATGCGCGCCGCGGCGTGCGTTTGAATGCGGTGGCACCGGGTTACACCCGCACTGCGATGACAGCCGAGACGGAAAACCACCCGGAATACGGCCCGGCGATCAAAGAGTTTCTGGCCAGCATCCCCCTCGGGCGCGCGGGTGAGACGAAGGATATGGCCAACGCCATCGGATTTTTACTGAGCGGAGAGGCGGCGTTTGTCAGCGGCTCTCTGCTGTATGTGGACGGCGGTCATGACGCCATGTTCCGCCCCGATAGTATTTAAAAGGAGTAATCAATGGCGAAGGCCGCAGACTATGGACTGGGTCCAAACACCTTTCCCAGAGGTTGGTTTTTAATTGCAGAGTCGAGCGAGCTTGGACAGTCGCCGCTGGCCTTGCGTTTTTTTGCCCGCGATTTTGCACTCTATCGCGGCGAGGATGGCAAGCCGGTGCTGCTCGATGCCTATTGTCCGCATATGCAGTGTCACATCGCCGCCAGCGATACCGCTGTTATCGCTAAAGAAGGCGCGCAAATCGAAGGTTCGTCGATTCGCTGCCCCTACCACGGCTGGCGCTTTGGGCCGGATGGAGTTTGCGATGACATTCCCTATCACGACGGCCCCATGCCGCGCTCGGCTAAGCTTACCAGCTACCCGGTGGAGGAGGGCATTGGCGGTATCTGGATGTGGTTTGACGAAGACGGTAGCCAGCCGCAATACCCGGCACCGGCGCTGGACCAGTGGCACCAGCCACAGTGGATTCAGTGGCAAATGGATCACCTCGGTGAGCTGCCCGTTCAGCCTCAGGAGGTGATCGATAATATGGCGGATGCCCGGCACTTAGGGCCGACCCACGGTGCACCCTGCGAATACTTCGAGAATGAGTGGCGCGACCACATCTACATTCAGCGTCAGGGCGGTTTTCACAAGGAATACCAGGCGATGCTGCAAACCACCACGTGGTACACCGGCCCCGGCCTGTTGCTGTCTCACCAGTTATTTGCCGAGGTGGAGAGCATTGAATTCATTGCCAATACACCGGTGGAAGACGGTGTGACCAAACTCTGGCACGGCGTGTTAGTGAACAGTGGCAACAGCTCGCCGGGCGAGGCGGAGCGGGAGCAGGCCCGTCAAATTCAGGCGGGGGCCTTGGATTCGTTGGCGTCTGACTTTGGTATCTGGCAAAACAAGCGGGCGGCGACGCGGGTATTACAACTAAAAAGTGATGGGCCGTTTGCGCGAGGGCGGCGTTGGTACAAACAGTTTTATCAGCCAGTTGAAGCAGCTGTTCAATGTGCAAACGAGGTTAACGGCATTTGTCATATTCCCGGGCTGGAGGAGCCACCTGCCGGAAGCCGACTGGTAGAAGCAGCCTTTCCAAGCTTGGTGGAATAGCACATTTTAAACTTTTTGTGTTGTACAAAAAATGAACGCTTCGGCATATCTTAATGAATGATTATGTTGTCGTTTTTTAATTGCCGCGGCGTTAAATTTTTTAGCATCTAAAATAAATAAGTAAATATGTTAGCGATGCCCACAGTCGCTACGTGCAAGACAGGTTGAGAGGTAGCCGCTCTTAGCTCTAATAATGAAAAGGGAGTCATGGCATGAAAAACTATTCGTCCACAGGCAAAATGAAAATGTTGCCATTAGCGATGTCACTACTGTCGATGCCTGCATGGGTATCGACAGCATCAGCACAGGCCTTGGAAGAGGTGCTGGTAACTGCTGAGCGCAGAGAGGGGTCGTTGCAAGACACACCTATTTCTATAACGGCCATAACCAGCGATGGTATTGAAAAGCGTGGCATAACCAGTACGGATGACATGTTTGCGTCCATGCCTAGTATGGGTGGATATTCTGCGCCAGGTTCCCGGGGCGCCACCAGTTTAAGTATTCGTGGTATCTCTGGCGGGGTGGCCTCGAATATTTCACTAGACCCTGCTGTCGGCATGTACATGGATGGTGTCTACGTGGGCAAAATGCTCGGTGGCGCGATGGATGTCGCTCAAATTGAGCGTATTGAGGTGTTGCGTGGCCCGCAGGGCACGCTTTATGGGCGCAACTCAACCGCCGGTGCCATCAATGTGATTTCGCGCAAGCCATTGGGGGAATTCGCGGTAGACCTTACCGGGGGCCTTGGTAATTACGGGCTGCGGACATTGAAAGGTAGTGTCGACCTGGATTCGGTGGGCACGGTTGGAGAGGGCGCAGGGAAGTTGAGTGCAGCCTTTAATTTCCTGAAAAAAGATCGCGATGGTTTATACGAAAACTACTCCGGCGGTAGTGATTTCGACAGCATGGATCGCACGGCGTGGCGCGCGGCCCTGCGCTGGGAAGTGACAGAAGATCTAACGGTAGATTATATCTACGACCACAGTGAGCTTGAAGAGGTGGGTGCCCTGCAAAAAGTGGTTGGTTTTACTGCGTTGACGACTCAGGGAACCAGTCGTTTAGATTTTTTGAAAAACACGGTTTTGCCTAATGCTCAGGGCTTGGCCATGGTTCCTGGCTCTGATCCAAGAATTTCCAGCCGTTGGATTCCCTCTATTAATAAAACGATCGAAGCCTATGAGCGAGCGCTTGAGCGCGGTGAAGGGCGACCCAAGGGCGGTTGGGCAGAAAATGCGCCAATCAGTGAAAATGACTCAAATGGTCATTCAATTACTGCTGAACTATTCTTAGGCAAGCATGAGACATTTGGGGAGGTGACCTTTAAGTCGATAACCGCCTATCGAGACATTGAGACCTATGTATTTGGTGACCTTGACGATATTGATAGCAGTTTAGATGTAAATGGTATCGGAGCGTATAACGACAGTTTACACGGCGCTTTGCTGCAGCTTTATGGGGGTAGTGGAGGTTTCTCCTATCCTCTCGTTGATGGTGTTTGGAATGCGGTTGACCAATTAGGAGCGGGGCACTCTCTGCAAGATACCAACTCAGAGTATGAGCAGTTTTCGCAAGAATTTCAGTTGATTGGCTCTACCCCTCAGCTGGATTACACCTTGGGGCTTTTTTGGTTTGAAGACGAGTCGAACTACGACCGCCGCGCGGCTTTTGCTTTACCGCTCGCGGGCCGTCAGGCAGAGAAATATACGCTCAATACGGATGCTTTGGCAGTGTATGGTCAGGGTACCTACCGCTTTGCTCAGCTGGAAGACCGCTTAGCCTTGACCATTGGCATGCGATATACCGAAGAGAAAAAAGCCGTTGATTACAATTTTGGACAGGTCGTCAGCCCCTTCGGAACAACGCCTGCGCGTTCGACAAGCCTGGACAATAATTTTTACAATTTTAGTTATAACACCACCCTTGCTTATGATTTTGCCGATAACATCAATGGCTTCCTTCGCTATGCCACGGGGTATCGTTCCGGTGGCTACAATGGTGAGATTTTCGGAAATGGCTTTGAAGAAGAAACCATTGAGCAAGTTGAAGTCGGCGTGAAAACAGACTGGCTGGATAATCGCCTGCGTGTTAACGCCGGGCTATACGGCTATAAATATGATGACCTGCAAACCAGTGTGATCGACACTTCTAGCGGCACCGCGGCGTCGGGCATCATCAATGCTGGTGTCGCGGAGCGTTGGGGAAGCGAGATCGAGATCTCTGCTGCGCCCATTGAAGCGATGGTTGTAAGCCTAGCTTATTCCTATATTCACGGTGATTTTGCCGAGTACCCAAGTACCTGCCTAAATGGTCAGTGTATTAACGGTTCAAAAGAATCGAAACGCGGTAATTCCCCAAGTAACAAGGTGAATCTGAGTGTTGATTACACCTTCGCGCAAACCGCTATCGGTGACTTTAGTGTGTTTGTGGATGCCAATTGGCAGGACTCGTGGGAGCAAGTCAGTCTGGCGCCTGCGATTATCTCTGACGGCATGGGCGGGCAAGGTGTTTACTCCTTCCCTGTGCGCTCAATGGACGAAAGGACGGTTATCAACGGTCGCTTGAGCTTGAGCAACATTCCCGTGGACAAAGGTGAGTTGATGGTTTCGCTTTGGGGTAACAACCTGACAGATGATGATTACCCCGCCTATGGCATTAACTTTCAGGCCTTGGGACTCGAAACAGAGCAATACGGCGCACCTCGTACATATGGTCTAGAGCTGCGTTACCGCTTTTAATTGTTGAATTACCTCCCCCCAGTATTTCGGCGAGCCTAGGCTCGCCTTTTTTGTATCTGAGGAAAGATGGCGTTTTTTATTGCTCTTCAATGAACTCGGATCGGTACTGCTTTGGCGTTAGGCCGGTCCAGTTGCGGAATGAGCGAATAAACGAGCTGGATTCAAGAAAGCCTAGTAGCTCGCCGATTTCGTGAATTTTTAGTTTGTCATCGCGCAAGTGGCGCATGGCGATGTCGCGGCGATAGTGGTCTTTCAGTTCCTGGTAACTGGTGCCCTCACTGTTTAACCGGCGGCGCAGGCTGGACGGCGACATGTGAAGGTTTTCGGCCATATCTTCAAAGCTAGGCAGTGCCCCTGCGCCGCTTTTGGCCAACAGGGAGCGGATAGCGGCGCCGGTACTTGCAGGCCGCGAGTCTTGTGAAATGAGGGCGTAAACCGCGTTGCGCAAAAAGGCCTCCAGCGATTCGTTGGTGTGAACTGTGCGGTAGCGTAGGCACTCAGCAGGGAAACAAATCGCGGTGTAGTCGCAGTCGTATTGCGGCGGCACGCCCATCACGCTGTTCACGCTGTCTGAGTAGGCGTAGGAGAATTCTGGCGCGGCAATTTTCAGGCCGCTCAGCTCAATGTCGCGCCCGACCAGCCAGCCCATAAAGGCGTGCCATACCCGCATACCCGATGCTTTCGCAACGGTGTCTGAAAACTCCGTGCGATCCCAGCTGTCAGGCAAAAATTCTGGGCTGATTTTGTCGGCATCAAAGTGATAGATCAGCTCTGCAGTACCGGCATCAACAATCAGTTCTATGCGATAGCCGGTCATGCTGTAGAGCATTTCCTGATAGCGCTGTGCGCGGTGCAGGGCATCTTCAAGGGTTTGGCAATTGATAATGCTGTAGCACATAAAGCGAAACACATCGCTGCCTATTCCTGAGCCCCAGGGCACCGCAATATTGAGTTGTTGCATGGCTTCGGCAGCCAATTCATAGAGGCTGGAATAACGGTAGCCGGGCAGCATTTTATCGTCGTCGGCCGCCATTAAATCGTCGATATTCAAGCCAGAGCGTTTGGCGATGGCGCGCTGGTCGATGCCGACTTTGTCCAAATAGTCGAGCAATCGCAGGAATTTGCGCACGGGCATTTCGTGCATGGCTGTCGGTTGAGGCATGGTCATAGGACACTCTTTGCGCCGCGTTATTGGTATTTAATGTCGGCGTTTCTGAAAGTTTTTGTGCTTTAGCAAATGCGTGTACCCAACAATACTAAGAGCCTAATAATTAAAAGCAATTACGCAATTGGAGTAGGTATGACTTCAGGTAGCCGCCATATTTATAAGGAAGCGTCCACCAACGGTGTGATTAATGGCTGTGTAAACGGCGCCTTTGCCTGGTACCTCAGCGAGGAAAAAACCACCCTTGCGGTGTGGGGCGGTCAGGGCGTGATCGTCGACTTTATCGCAACGGCCGCCATTCTGGTTTTTATTCTTAGTTTGATCGTACTGCCTCTGCAGCGCCGCAAAGTTGCCAAGCTGGGCTTGGCGGCAGTGCAACCGCCATTCGCATTTATTCGCTACCTGGGCTGGCTGGCGCCCCATCGCGATGCGCTAAAAGCCCTAGCGCTGGCGCTAGTGGCGGCCTTGTTGAGCGTACCGGTGCTCGCCGCATTGTTTTCTGTGGCAGGCGTGGAGACGCTCAGCCGAGTCGATTTTACCTTGTTGAAGTCGGTGTATACCGGGGTGATCGCCGCGCTGGTGGTGCCGCTTATTGTTTTATTCGCGATGCACCCTGTGCGCCGCGTTCATGCTTCCTAAGGAGATAGAAAGTGTCTATAGCATTGCAGGATAAAGTCGCATTAGTTACCGGCGGCGCAACGGGAATTGGCCGCGCGATTTGCGAGGAATTGATCGCTCAGGGGGCCAAGGTTGCGGTTTTGGATGTGAATGATGAAGCCGGTCAGCGTTGTGTTGCGGAGCTAAATCAGGAAGGGGAGCGTGCGGTATATATGCACTGTGATGTCAGTGCCGAGGACGAGGTGAAGCAAGTTGTTGCGGCCGTACTGGCGCGCTTTGGCAGACTCGACCTGGCATGCAATAACGCGGCGGTGAGTCGCGGTAGTGGCCCCATTCATCAGTTTGAGCGCAAGGTATTCGACCAAACGCTGGAGCTGTGTCTGACCAATACCTGGCTGTGTATGAAGTATGAGATCGACGCCATGCTCGCCAATGGTGGTGGCAGTATTGTGAATATTTCGTCCAACGCCTCGCTGCGTGGCCAGGCATTTAATACTGCTTACGCGTCGGCAAAAGGTGGTGTGAATATTCTGACGAAAAGTGCCGCCACTGAATACGCCACACAGGGTATTCGCATTAATGCCGTGTCGCCCGGCGTTATTCGTACTCCAGGCTTGGAAAAGTATTTTGAAGAGCAGCCCAAAATGGCGGAGCAATTGCGGAAGGTCGCCCCGATGCAACGCCTGGGTGAGCCCGCAGAAATTGCCAATGCCGTGGCGTTTTTGCTCTCTGACAAAGCGTCTTTTATTACCGGTCAGCTGCTGTCTGTCGACGGCGGCGGTGCAGTGCGAGGATAGGATTATGACGATTATTGCTTCTACGAAACGGCCTCGCGTTGAGCTGCCCATGCCCTACGGCTGGTTTCAGGTGCTGTACTCCCAGCAACTGGCAGTGGGGCAGTCGCTGCCGCTGGAATACTTTGGCCAGGAATTGGTGATTTTTCGTACCGAAGCCGGTGAGGCCAAGGTACTAGATGCCTATTGCCCACACATGGGCGCGCACCTTGGTTATGGTATTCGCGACCACGCAGGTGGAGGCTCGCGTGTGGTGGGCGACAGTATTGTCTGCCCATTTCACGGTTGGCAATTTAATGGCGACGGTGAGTGCACGGGCATTCCCTACGCTGAAAGAATGCCGCCGCGGGTTGCCAAGTGTGAGCAGGTGATACCCAGTTGGCAGGTGCGCGAGCAAAACCAGTGTATTTATGTTTGGTATCACCCCGAGGGGATCGAGCCACTGTTTGAGCCGCCGCAGATTGATGAAGCGATGCCCGATACAGATGATTGGGGAGAGCTAAAAATCTATGAATGGGATATTGCGACTCACCCGCAAGAGATTGGCGAAAATGCGGTGGATGCTGCCCACTTTCGCTTTGTGCACGGCACACCGGAAGTGCCTGAGCCGACGGTGATGCGCTTCGAAGAACACTGCCGTTTTGGTTTGCTTGAAACGGAAATGGAAACTCCCAAGGGGCGTATCGAAGGCCGGATTGAGAACAGCAGTATCGGCCCGGGGATCTCCACTGTGCGCTTCAGCGGCATTTGTGAGACGGTGCTAATGGCGAATCTAACGCCGATTGATGCCCACAACACCAAGGCGATGTACGCCTTTATTCAGCGCGATGGCAATGGCCAAAAAGTGGGCCGCGTGGGGCAGGCGATTATTGATGATATTCGCCAGCAAATGGAAGAAGACCGTATTATCTGGGCGCGCAAACGCTATCTGGAAAAACCAATGCTGTGCGATGGCGACGGCCCCTTTGCCAAGTTTCGGCGCTGGTACGGACAATTTCTGGTAGCGGAGACCCGCGATGATTGATGTGCGTGAAGTGGGCGAGTGCCGCCATCCACACTTAATGTCTGAGGGTGATATCGCCGGTATGCGGCTGCGCAACCGCACCATATTAGCCGCAATGGGCACCGAGTATATTCTGGAAGATGGCAGCCTCGGTGACCGAGCGATGGACTACTACGAAGCGCGGGCTGCTGGCGGCGCGGGTATGATCGTGCTGGAAACCAGCTCGGTGGCGTGGCCGTTGGGAATGTCGATGCCGCGCATGTTGGGCCTGTCTTCAGATGAGTTTCTACCGGGCTTGCGCACCCTCGCTGAGCGGGTTCATCGCCATGACTGCCGCATTGCTGCGCAGCTAAATCACAGCGGAAAAGTCTCTGCTTACGATGTGGTCGAAGGGCGGCAAATACTGGTGCCGTCTATACCCAAGCCCGCAGCCAACGATATGGGTAATGGTCTGACGATGGCTGAGATGGCCAATTTTGTTCGCGCTGCGGGGCCTGATGGCAAGGGCCCGCGTTTCAAAGAAATGGACCAGGCGGACATCGATTGGGTAATCGAATGTTTCGCGTCTGCCGCTACGCGTGTTGCTAAGGCGGGTTTTGATGCGGTGGAAATTCACGCCGGTCACGGCTACTTACTGTCGTCTTTCTTATCACCCTATGCCAACCGCCGAGAGGATGAATACGGCGGTGAGTTAGCCAACCGAGCGCGTTTGCTGCTGCAGGTGGTGGACGCGATCAAGCTTGCCGTGGGGGATGATTTTCCCATTATGGTGCGACTCGATGCCTGTGAGTATCGCACCGAGGGCGGGATAAAGCTCGACGATGCCGTGCAGGTGTCGCAGTGGTTGGACAAAGCCGGTTGCCACGCAATAAATGTGAGTGCGTATTCAAACAACAGCGCCATTGGCTTTACCGAGGGGCCGCTGGTTCACCAGCCCGGTGGCTATATCGATTTTGCCAAGGCGATTCGCTCGGCGGTTACTATTCCCGTTATTGCGGTGGGTCGCATAGAGCCCGATGTTGCGGAGCGGCACATTGCCCAAGGCGATTTTGATTTTTTGGCAATGGGGCGCAAATTGCTTGCCGACCCGGAGCTGCCCAATAAATTGCGCGACGGCCGTCAGCAGGATATTCGCCCCTGTATATACTGCTACGTTTGCGTCAGTCAGATTTTTATCAACAAGGCGCTGTGCTGCGCAGTGAACCCCGCGACGGGTGAGGAGGCAAGCTTGATGCGCAGCGTGCCTGCAGCGCAGCCTAAGAGCATATTGGTTGTCGGCGGCGGTCCCGCGGGAATGGAGGCGGCGCGGGTGCTGGCCGAGCGCGGTCATACGGTGACGCTGTGGGAGAAAGACGACCAGCTCGGCGGCACCTTGCGCGTGGCGGCGCTCGCCTATGAGCCCAATGGCAAACTCATCGATTATCTTGCGCGCGGGCTTGAGGCCTCTTCTGCCCAGGTGGTGCTGAATAAAATGGCAAGTGCTGACGATATTCGAGCGGCGCGCCCGGATTCCGTTGTGCTTGCGGTGGGTGCACGTCGCCAGGCACCGCCGCTGCAAGGTAAGGACCTACCACACGTTTTAGATGGTGAGGCGCTACGCGATATGTTGTTTGCAGGGGATGCCCACGGCAAGCTGACGCTTGTGCAGCGGTTGATGCTGCGGTTGATGCACGCGTTTCGCCTGAACCGCAATATTGAACGCATGCGCCGTCTCAGCCGCTTGTATATGCCCATTGGTCGCCGCGTGGTGATCATTGGCGGCGGTCTGGTTGGTGTGGAAGTGGCGGAACTGCTGGTAGAGCGTGGCCGGGATGTCACTGTGCTTGAGCCCGGTCGGGACTTTGGCTCTGAGCTCAGCATAGTGCGCCGCTGGCGGGTATTGCACGGCCTGTCTGAGCACGGCGTGCGTTTGTTGGCTCATGCCACGGTGAGTGCTATCACGCCCAGTGAGGTGGTGTTTGAGCAGGAAGGTGAGAGCCAGCGCGTCGCTGCTGACACCGTCATTATTGCTCAGGGCGCAGACGCGAACACCGCACTTGAAGAAGCGCTGCGTGCAAGCGGGCTGGATGTGCACAATATTGGCGACAGCGCGCAGATCGGCTACATCGAAGGCGCGGTGCGCAGTGCACGTGAGTTGGCGGTTTCTCTGTGAGTGAACTATAGCTAGTTGATCGAGGTTAGGTCGGCACAAGGAGAAGCGCTGATGCGTTTAGTGATAAAGAGCTTGTCGTTGCTGCTGGTTTTACTCGCCTTACTGGCGGCGGCATTGTGGTTCAGTTGGCGGGGGCCGCAGCCACCATTACCGAGCCAGCAAGCGTTCGTTAACGGCCACATTCTCACGATGGATGCGGAAAATCGCATTGCCGAAGCACTGCTGCTGAACGGCGAGCGCATTGAGGCCGTGGGGAATAACGCAGAAATCCGCACGTTGATCGATGACGATGTTACCGTTTACGACTTGCAGGGCCGAACCTTGCTTCCCGGCTTTATTGACGCCCACGGCCATTTTCCCGGCACCGGACTTTCCGCGCGGGGTGTCGACTTAAGCAGCCCGCCAATCGGCAACGTGAATTCGATAGCCGATATTCAATCGCGGTTGCGCGCCGCGGAGTCGGCCTTGAAAGAGGGGCAGTGGTTGTTTGGCTTCGGCTATGATGATTCGCTGTTGACCGAGGCGCGCCACCCCACCCGCGACGAATTAGATGCTGTGTCAACGCAGCGGCCAATTTATCTGATGCACAGCTCCGGTCACTTGGCGGTGACCAATAGTGCCGGGCTGGCATTGGCGGGGATTGGCCCGGAGACTCCTGACCCCGAGGGCGGCGAAATTCAACGCGATGAGAGTGGTCGCGCTACCGGCCTATTGCTAGAGCATGCAACGGACCTGGTTGCGCCGCTGGCGATGGATTTTACCTTGCTGGATTTTGTCGCCATGGCAGACATGGCGACCCAACAATACCTGCAAGCGGGTGTCACCACGGTGCAGAGCGGCGGCGTGGATAGCCGAATGTTGCAGGGACTTTACGGTTTGTCGATGCTGAACCGCGTTCCCCAGCGTGTGATTGCCTGGCCGATGGGGCAACAGGTGGGTGAACAGCTGTTGTCGGGTGAATTGAACCTACAGCGTTTTCAGTCAAATAAATTCGCGACACCGGCAGTTAAGTTAGTGGCGGACGGCTCTATTCAGGGCTACACCGCATATCTGGCAATGCCTTATCACCGTCATAGCGATGCCGATTTTGTTGGCTTCGCCCGTTATACCCAGCAGCAGCTCGACGACGATGTGGCTGCGTATCACTGCCGCGGTTATCAATTGGCCATCCACGGCAATGGCGATGCGGCTATCGATATGCTGTTGGACGCCTTCGAGCGTGCCCAGCAGCAATGCCCAAACGCCGACCCCAGAGCGATCGTGGTTCACGCGCAAACAGCGAGGCCCGACCAGTTAGACCGGATGAAGTCATTGGGAATGACGCCGAGTTTCTTTGTGGCGCATACCTTCTTCTGGGGCGACCGGCACCGCGATCAATTTCTTGGGCCAGCGCGCGCCGCCGCGATCAGCCCACTGAAAAACGCCCTGGATCGCGAGCTGCGATTCACCACCCACTTAGACTCCCCCGTAGTGCCAATGGATATTGGCCGCCTGTTGTGGTCAGCCGTTACACGGGAAACCCGCAGCGGCAAGGTATTGGGTGGCGATCAGCGAGTCTCCATTATGCAGGCTCTGCGCTCGGTAACGATCGATGCCGCATGGCAGAGCTTCCAAGAAGAACAACTGGGTTCACTGGAGCCCGGCAAACTGGCCGACATGGTGTTGCTTGATCGCGACCCTCTGCGAGGCCCTGAGCAATTACTCAATTTCAAGGTGGACCAGCTGTGGATCGGTGGGCGCTGTTATTACCAGCGCGATCAGCAGCAGTGCCTGCGTTGAAATATCGATTTAATTAAGGAGAGAGATATGGCGGATAGACTGCACAACAAGGTGGCGATTATCACTGGCGGCGGGCAGGGCATCGGTGCGGCAACGGCGCTGCGCTTTGCCGAGGAAGGGGCCAAGGTGGTGATTTGTAGTCGCCGCCTGGAGCCGCTGGAAGTTGTTGCCGAGCAAATTCGCGAGGCCGGTGGTGAGTGCCTGCCCCTGTCGGTGGATGTGAGCGATGAGGCGGCAGTAAAACAGTTGGTGGCAGATACGCTATCGACCTTCGGTCGCATCGATATTGTGGTGAATAATGCGGTGCTGATGGTGCCCGGTATGCTGGCGAATCACAGCACCAGGGCCTGGCATCAAAACTTTCAGGTTTCCCTGGATGGCGCGATGTTCCTCATGCGCGAGGCTTACAGCGAGCTCAAGAAACACCGCGGGGCCGTGGTCAATGTGTCGTCGGTATGCGGTTTGGCGGGCTCGGTGGCCACGGCTGGCTACAGCGCGGCCAAGGCGGGCGTAATTGCCCTGAGTAAGAGTGCTTCGATTGAATGGGCGCCTGCGATCCGCGTCAACACGGTGGTACCGGGTGCGTTTCTCACACCGGCCTTGGAAACGGTGAACCCGGACGAAGAGACTCAGCGCGCTACGGGGAAAACGATTCCACTGGGCCGCATTGGCGACCCGCGTGAATGTGCCAACGCGATTTTATTTCTCGCCAGTGACGAAGCGTCTTACGTAACCGGCGCCGTGTTGAATGTCGACGGCGGGCGCATGGCAGAACTGAATACCGGTAGCGCGCGCTGGGAGGACAAGGCGTGACACACTCTCTGGAACAACGTATTGACCGCCTTGAGTCGCTGGACGAGATTCGCCAGCTGGTGGCGAAGTATGCCCTGTCGCTGGATATGCGCGACCTGGACGCCCATGTGAATCTATTTGCTGAGGATATTCGTGTGAGCCGCGAGCACAGCGGTCGCGCGCATTTGAAGGCGTGGGTCGATGATACCCTACGTCTGCAGTTTACCGGCACGTCTCACCATACCGGCAACCACATTATCGAGTTCAGTGACCCTGACCATGCCCACGGCGTGCTGTATTCCAAGAACGAGCACGAATGCGGCGGTGAGTGGGTAATTATGCAAATGCTCTACTGGGACGATTACGAGCGCAAAGACGGCCGCTGGTTTTTCCGTCGCCGCTTACCGTGCTACTGGTATGCCACAGACCTCAATAAACCACCGATTGGGGATATGAAAATGCGTTGGCCCGGCCGCGAACCCTATGAAGGGGCGTTTCATGAGCTCTTTCCCAGCTGGAAGGAGTTTTGGCTAAACCGCCCTGAGGGGCTGGCCGAAGTGGCCGAGCCTGCGCCGGTAAATGAGTTTTTAAATCGCATGCGGCGCGGCGCGCCTGCACCGAAAATTCGGGTGAGATGATGAAGTTATTAAGCGAGGTGCAACTGGGCGGTTTAGCGCTCAGCAACCGTGTTGTGATGGCGCCCATGACGCGCTCGCGCGCCGATGAGAGTGGTGACATGCCCAATGACCTGATGCGCGAATACTACCGCCAACGCGCCACAGCGGGTTTGATTATCACCGAGGGTACCCACCCCAGTGCCGAAGGTAAGGGCTACTGCCGAACCCCAGGAATATACACTGATGCGCAGCAGGCCGCGTGGGCCGAGATTTGCGAGGCAGTACACGGCGAGGGCGGTAAAATTGTTCTGCAATTAATGCACTGTGGTCGCGTGGCTCACCCGGACAATAAAGCACCGGGTGTGCGTACCTTGGCGCCATCGGCCATTGCCGCAAAAGGGCAGATATATACCGAGCAAGGTATGCAGGATTTCCCCGTGCCCGAGGAGATGAGTCGCGCGGATATCCGGCGTACGATTAACGATTATGCGTCGGCGACACAGCGCGCCTATGCGGCAGGTTTTGACGGTGTGGAGCTGCATTGCACCAGCGGTTATCTGCCCGCGCAGTTTCTCTCCACAGGCACCAATCAGCGTGGCGATGACTACGGTGGCACCTTGGCTAATCGTTTGCGGTTTGTACTGGAAGTGCTCGAGGCGATGGCGGAGGTCGGCGGAGCATCAAAGGTCGGCATGCGAATCTGTCCGGGGAACCCCTTTAACGACTTACACGACGAGGATTACCAGCAGACGTTTGCGGCGCTGTTAAAAGCGGTGGACGCGATCGGTCTGGCCTACTTGCATGTGATTCGCATGCCCAAGATTGGCGATCACATTGCGTTGGCCAAAGAGAATTTCTCCGGTCCATTGATCGTTAACGACAGCTATACCGCTGACGAAGCAGAGGGCGCCTTGTGTGGCGATTCGCAGATCGCAGCGGTATCGTTTGGTCGGGCATTTATTGCCAACCCTGATTTACCGCGGTGTTTGGCGATGGGAGGGGCGTTGGCCAATATCGACCCTAAAACGCTATATACGCCGGGGCCCGCAGGTTATATCGATTACCCAAACCGGATAACGGAATAGGTTTTTATAGGCATAAAAAAGGGCTGCCCGAGAGCAGCCCTTTTTCGTTGCGCTAGCGTTTAGAAACGCACTGCAGCGCCGAACATAATGCCGTCGGCGTCAACGTCACCGCCCTGGTCAAAGTACGCAGCCATCAGCTCGACATTTGGCTGGGGGAAGTAGCTTACGTCCAGAGACACGGTGTCAGTGTTGTAGTCACCCACTTCCGTCAGGTCGGCTGACAGGCCAACACCGAGGTCTTTGTTGAAGTAGTAAGTTGCACCCAATTCGATCATGTGACCGCTGTCATCGTCAGTGTCGACGTAAGACAGTGCCGCGTCATAGGCCAGTGTTGCGCCCTGAGTCAGCGGGTTTACACCGTGAACGGCGACATTGAGCTGGTCGATATCTTCGCCGTCATCGTCAGTAGTTTGGTAGCTAACAACGATATCGGTGTTGTCATTCAGGTAGGTACCCACACCCACGCCGAATGTATCAGATTCGTCATCACCGGCTTCAGACTCTTCGTAGGCCGCTTCAATAATCAGGTTGGTATCTGTAACGACACGAACATCGAAGTCGAAGCTATCTACGTCGTCGGCACCTGCGACATCAGGCTCCAGGCTGTTGTAGCCAAAACCAACAGATGAACTCTTATCCAAGAACGCGGCTTCAGCGTGAGGACCTTTGCTAGTGTCGACAGATTCGAAGTTATAGCGGCCGGCAACACCCATTACATCGTAGTCAACGGCACCACCCACTTCACCCTGACCGTAGAAAGCGCCCGCTTCCATTTGGTAATCAGCGCTCGCTGCGGCAGCAGCAGTTGAAATGGCGATAGCCAGTAGCGTTTTTTTCATGTCTTTCCCCGTTTTGGTTTTACTGTCGGCACCAGTTTGGCCCGTTACATTTCTTGTTGTGTTTATACTGATCAAAGATGAACGCCTTGTTACGGTGCATTACCTGCACGCTATTAGTGCGTCCGAGGCTGAGCTTACCACTGTTTTATGGCAGTGCAACAGTCGATGTAAGGGTGAAAGTAAGGCAGATTAAAAATAGCTAGCGACTATTTCAGGCGTTGGCCATAGTGAGAAAAAGCGTTCGTGACCTCAGCCATTTGTTGGTCGCTCAACAGCACGGGCTCACCGCTTTGCAGGCACAGTAAATAGCTTGCTGCTAATGCCTCGACTTCTTTGGCGAGGGCAAGGGCGCGAGTGGCATCGTCAGCGATACAGATCTGCCCGTGGTTGGCCATCAGGCAAGCGTGGCGATGCTCCAGCGTTTGGCAAACCGCTGTCGACAATGCCTCGCTGCCAAACAAGGCGTAGTCGCAACACGGAATATCGTCGCCGCCGGCAACACTGACCATGTAGTGGAAGGCGGGAATCGGGCGGCGCATGCAGGCCAGCGCGGTAGCGTGGGTGGAGTGGCAGTGCACGACGGCGTTGATATGCGGGTGGCTGCGATACAGGGCCTGGTGCATTTGCCATTCGCTGGACGGGCGGGGCTGATCGTCCGGCCAGTCGACAAGGCTGGTGGTTTGTTCGGCAACAAACACGATGTCGTTGTCAGTGGCCTTACCGGCAACGGCGCCGCTGGCACTGATTATCATCCCATCGTCGACCCGCACAGAGATATTGCCCGATGCTCCTGGGCTCAGGCCCGCCGCACCCATTTCATGGAGCGCATCTAACAGGGCGCGGTGGCCGGCAATCACCGTTAGCTACCGTTGCGAAGCGCTTCGATACGCTTCTCGAGCGGCGGGTGGGAGCTGAACAGGGCGGCAAAGTCTTTCTTAGCGCCCGTGCGGATGCCAAACGCGGTAAGTTCATCGGGCATATCGTTGGGCAAGCCTTGTTGCGCCTGCAGGCGTTGCAGGGCCGCAATCATATCTTGCCTGCCCGCCAAGTGAGCGCCCGCCGCGTCGGCGCGGAACTCGCGCCAGCGAGAGAACCACATGACGATGGTTGATGCCAGAATGCCCAACACCATTTCTGTGATGAAGGTGACCACGTAAAAGCCGATGCCGTGACCGCGCTCGGTTTTAAATACCACTCGGTCGACGGTGTGACCAATAATCCGAGCAAAGAACATCACAAAAGTGTTTACGACCCCTTGTATCAGGCTCAGGGTGATCATGTCGCCGTTGGCAACGTGACCGATTTCATGGGCCAGCACAGCGCGAACCTCATTGGGACGCATTTGTCGCAGCAGACCTTCAGAAACCGCCACCAGCGCGGCATTTTTATTCCAGCCGGTGGCGAACGCATTGGCAGCCGGAGAGGGGAATATGCCTACTTCTGGCATGTTGATGCCGGCTTTCTGGGAGAGTTCGGCAACGGTTTCCAGCAGCCAGCGCTCTTCGCTATTGCGCGGCTGTGTTATTACCTGCGTGCGCGTTGAGCGCTTGGCCATCCACTTAGAGATGAGCAGTGATACCAGTGAGCCACTCATGCCGAATACCGCACAGAAAATCAGCAGTGCGCGAAGGTCGAGATCGACATTGTTCGACGCCATGTAGCTGTCGACACCGAGTAAACTCAGCGAAATACTCGCCACGGCCAAAATAGCGATGTTGGTGGCAAGAAAGAGAAAAATGCGCATCATGGTTGCGTGGACCCTCGAATTAAAAACTCTTGGTTTAGATGGGGGGGAGTGCTCTGGGTTTCAAGTATAAGGATGAATTATCGTTTAGTTTTCACCCTCTACTATCGCGCTTTCTGGTGAGTCCACCTCGGTGTCATCGGGAATCGCTGGCCCGGGTTCAACGTCCGGCTGGCGATGCTCATCAAGCGGGCATGCCAGGGCATTGGCGCGCAGCCAGATATCCTTGCTGCTTAATTCAAAGACGGTGTTTATCGCCTCGTCGTGGTGCTCGGTTCGGTAAAGCAGTTTTCGGTCTCGGCCGTCCAGCCACTGTTGCTGTTTGCCCAGGTAGTGGCCGTGTTGATTTTGAATGACGAAAACGTTGGTCATGGCCTGTTCCACAGATACAAAGTCGGAGGGCCCCATTTTAGCGTGGCGGTGGGGTGACTCAAGTGCTGGAGCCGCGTCCGCCTGGCTGGGGTTTCCGAGCGTGAGTGATTATCTAGCCGCTACGGGCAAGAGTGAGCCCGCGTCGCACAATTCGGTAGCGTTTTCCTCAGCCCGTTCTCTTGTTAAGCAGGACGTCTTTGGCTGCATTCAGTTGGCTGGCGAGGTAGTCGTTTCCGCCTCTGTCGGGGTGCAACTTCTGCATTAGGCTGCGATGGGCGGCGATGATGTCGTCGTCACTAGCGTCTGCCTTTAGCCCCAAAATAGACAGGGCTTGGGACTCATCCATATCCATTTGGGGTGGCGGTGTGGTGGCGTTTGCCTCGGCCTCACCCTGTGGTTTGTTGCTGATTTTATGATAGATATGCTGCAGCACATACTGTCGCACGAAGGGCATGGCGCCACCAACCAGCCCGGCCAGCCAGTGGACGCGACCGGTTATGGAAAGCAATATCAAGCCGGCGCCGGCCATACTGACTAGCAGGGTGATGTAGTAGGAACGCCGTTGCTGTGGTGGTTTGCTCTGCACTAGCTTCACAAAGCGGTACAGGGCATAGAGGATGGCGGCGGCGATGAGTAAACGAATGATCATGGTGGTTCCGTTCGCAGTGCTGGCCAGCGGGCGGGCCGATTAAAAACAAGCTGTGGTAGAGTATAGGGCTTTCTCGGCCGCAACCCTACCGTCGCAGCTGCAAACACAATAATTATGGGATGCTATGGGCTCAGCCTCTTCCTCGGCGCAGCGTTTTATGCTGTTTCAGTCGCTGCACACAGCCAGCCAGTCAGGTGATAACAACTGGGATCAACTAATTGCCCTGCTTAGCAAGGGCGAGCAGGCTGCGCACCGCGCTCAGCTCGATGCCTTGGCACAAAAGTTTGCCAGTGGTCAGCAGGTGGTATTAGACGAGCTGCGCAGTGGCGGGCTGTTCCTGGATTGGGAGCTGCGTTTTATGCAGCTGGGCTTGGCGGTCGGGAATTTGGCGAATGTATATCGACGCCTGGCCGAGCATTATCGATTGCTTACCGAGTTTCAGCAGCGCTTTCGTCGCGCGTCACGCCTACCGCTTCTGTTGGTGGGTGGTTTTATCTTGCTGGTGCCCTTGCTGTTGTTGGTATCGCGTCAACTGCAGCCGAGTGAGGCGCTGGTGGCAATAGTGTTTGGTTTGGCGCCGTTGGGGCTGTTGTGTGCTATTGCTGCAGCGCTTTGGCATCGCCGCGAGTCGCCGTGTGTGCAGCGTTTTTGTTACCGGCTGCCGGGCATCGGACGGGCGTTAGCCGGCTATCAAAGTTATCACTACGTGAATCACTTGGGTGAATGTATTGCCGCGGGAATGCCGCTGGCGCAGGCGCTAAAGCAAGCGGCCCGCCGTATGCCCGATAGCCCGGTGAGAGCGCGCTATGAGCGCATTGCCAGTGAGGTGGGCGCGGGAGAAAAGTTCTCTGTCGCTCTCATGAGAAGTGGCGCGTTAGCGGGGGTGGCATTGCCTGCAGCGGGAGCGGGGGATGCTCGGCAAGTGCCGGCGCAATTAAGCCTGGCGATACATCAGAGCTGTGAAGAGCAGTTAAACTTTTGGGCGTCTAGCCTGCCCTTCTTACTATTGGGGTTGATCCCCTATTTAGTGGTACTTAATGCCTGGTTTCTTTTGCGGTAAGGGTCTCCAGCTCATCAATATAGTGACGACGGCCGGACAGCTCCTGCTCAATGGCAAATTTTTCGCTAGAATTCTGCCATTCGGCATTTTTAAGCAGCTCCCAAAGCTTACGGCTGCATAGGTTTTTAACGTCTATCTCAGTATTCTGGTTGTTCACTTCTGTTCTCCTGGCAGCGCTTATTCGCTGCGTTACTTTCCTTTCTTTGTCTTTCTGTTTCCAGCGTGACTAATCATGGCGGCTGTGCATTGCAGTGTTATGACAACCGAGCAACTTGTGTCACTTTGCGCTAGACTGCGCGTTTTTTCGCCCTGTGTACTCTGGAGAGGCGACCTGCCATGTCTCAACAATTGCTGGCGGCTGCGACTTGGCAGCGCATTCAGCGTTTTTCCTGCGATAAGCCGACGCCGTGTTTGATCTTCGATCTGCCTACCTTGCGGGAAAAGTACGCTGAACTAGAGGGTGCTTTCCCGTTTGCCGATATTTACTACGCCGTCAAGGCTAACCCCGATGCCGATATTATTCGCTGCTTGGACGCGCTGGGTGCGAACTTTGACATCGCCTCCATCTATGAGTTGCAAAAACTCCGCGGCTTAAATATCGACAGTGCCCGAATCAGTTACGGCAACACCATTAAAAAAGCCACGGATATTGCCTTTGCTTACGAGCAGGGCGTGCGCCTCTTTGCCAGCGACTGTGAATCGGACATTCGTAAGCTAGCAAAATTTGCGCCAGGCAGTCGAGTGTGTGTGCGGGTGCTAACCGAGGGTTCGGAGACCGCTGATTGGCCCTTGTCGAGAAAATTTGGCTGCCAGCGCGATATGGCCATAGAACTGATCCTACTTGCGCGGGAGCTGGGCCTGGAGCCTTATGGCATTTCGTTTCATGTGGGCAGCCAGCAGCGGGATATTAGTAGCTGGGACGCAGCGATTGCGAAGGTGCATTTTATTTTCGACCAGCTCCGCGAGGCCGGGATTGCGCTAAAAATGGTCAATATGGGCGGCGGTATGCCCGCCAATTACAAACAGCGCTCGCAGGACTTGCAGACCTATGGTCGCGCCATTGCGCGTTTCTTGGAGGAAGATTTTGGTGACTCGCCTCCTCAGGTGATCATTGAGCCCGGTCGCTCTCTGGTTGCAGAAGCGGGGGTGTTGGTGAGCGAAGTCGTGCAAGTGTCCTATAAATCACACGACTCACTCGACCGGTGGGTGTATCTGGATGTTGGCTTATTTGGTGGCCTTATTGAGGCCCTCGGTGAGGCGATACAGTATCCCGTGTTGTGGGAGGTGGATAGTGACGGTGAGGATGAAGTCATTCTTGCGGGGCCCACCTGCGACAGTATGGACATTCTTTACGAGGATCATCGCTATCAGCTACCCGTAAACCTTCAGGAAGGTGACCGCTTGTACTGGTTGTCTACGGGCGCTTACACCACCAGTTATAGTTCAGTGGAGTTTAACGGCATTCCGCCGCTGCGTAGCTATATTTTGGATGCGCCATAAAAAAACCACCGGCTGCTTGGCAGGCGGTGGTTTTTAATAAGACGCCCGGCGAACCGGGCGTTATCTCTATCTTAGAAGGTTAGACGAAGGCGCCAGTAGAAGTCGGCTTCAAGTTCTTCGATAAAGTCATCGTTAACCACATCGTCGTAAATGGATTTGGCGGCAACCAGCTCAGAGTAAAGGAAGTCGCCGTATTCCAGCTTCAGACGCAGACCGGCATCGGCAAGCGCTTGCTCGTCACCAAAGTCGCTGTTGGTATTGTTGTACCAGCTGCCACCGTATTCGGCGAACAGCGAAGGCGTAAGTTTCAGGCCTTCAGCGGCTTTAATGGCCTTGTTCAGCGATACCTTGAGGTGGTAACCCTCATCACCAATCAGGACGCCTGGCAGATACGCGCTCATGCTGTCCATGCCACCCAACACAAACTGTTGCTGCTGTGGCAGCTGCTCGTCAGCGAACTGGCCTCGGGCGGTGGTTTTCATGGTTACGCCGTCGGTAATGCGCTGTTCGTAGCTAAGCGAGGGCAGCAGGGCAATGAACTCTGCTGTGCGTGCAGGCGCTACGATGTCGGGCACGGGCTGCCCGGGGTTTTGCTGCTGGTAGGCAGCGCGATATTCGTCGTAGCGGTCGAGGGTGCCGCCGTCACCAAAGCCGGCACGCAGTTTCAGCGACGCGTTCAGTCTGGCGGCGTTTTGCTCCTCGCTCTGGAAGCGGTTGAGCGTGTAGCGACCACCCAGCTCGACAACTTGGTAATTTTCGTCGAGTAGCTTCTCGCTGCGACCTTCCTGGTCGATGGTTGAGTCGATGAACTCAATGCGCTCAGTCAGGCTGAATTGCTGCCAAGGCGTGCTGTAAAGCACCTGCTCGCCGCGAAGGCTGGCCTGGAGGATCTCTGCGTCCAGTTCGATACCCACCATTGAACTTTGGGCAGGTGTACACCCCAGGTTGAGCAGTGGGATCAAACATGAGCCTGGCGTGGTTACCCGCGCTTCTGGCTCGCGCAGATAGTCAACATAGTTGATATCAATGCCGTAGAGGCCGCTAGCAAAAGGGTGGTCAACGCTGATGCTGACTTGGTTCAGCTCTTCGCCGTCACGCGATTCACCCAAATCGGTGAAGGCGGTTTGGTAAGAGACTGAGGCCTGGGTGCCGGACTCAAACTTGTGCTTAACACCAGCCAAGCCGAAGTAGCGACCAAGGAAGCGGCTGCCTTTGTTGTTGGCTTCGACGATGATCTCGGTGGCATCGTGATTTTCGATCGCCTTGCGGCTCAGTTGAATGTCGACAGCGTCGTCGCCCTGTTCAACATAGCTGATGTCATAGTCGTAGCCAGCGCGGCGAGAGCGCAGGTCGGCAAGCACTTTAGCGCGATGGAACTCGGCAATGCTGAGGTCTGCATCGCCACTCAGGCCTGCGAAATACGGCTGCATTTCTTCGGCGCCGGTCACTTCATTGAGTTTCAGCTGCTTGACTATGATCGCCACGCTGTCGAGCATGCGTGCGTAGTCCACTTTCATCAGCAGGTGGCCGTCTTGGTAGTAGCGCTTCGCAAGGCCAATAACAGCTTCTGCTGGGGTTTTTGCGCTGGCCAACAATTCGCGCAGATCGCTATCACTCAGGTACTCATTGCCGTAAACACGCACAGTGGTCCCGTTGACGTCAGCTTCTACTACGGTAGCCGACGCGCTTTTTGCTGCTTGCACTTGTGCAACGCTGGCATTGACCGGTGGCATTACGGGTGGCAGATCGATTGCCATGTGATTTTCTCCTAAACTGTATTCAGCAAATTATGGGTAGCGCGACGAACGCGCTATCAATTCAAAACCTTGAGTTCTACGCGGCGATTTTGTGCACGACCTTCTTCGCTGTCGTTGTCGCTGGTAGGTTGACTCTCACCGTAGCCACGAGCCTGTAAACGCTCGCTTTCAATACCGTGTTCAATGAAATACAGCTGCACAGCAGCGGCGCGGCGGTGTGACAAGTCCATGTTGTAGTCATCGCTGCCTTTGCTGTCAGTGTGGCCAGCAACTTCCAGGCGCTCGGCGCCTGAAGCCTGGATGACCTTGATCGCGGCGTCGAGTGTTGCTACCGACTCTGGGGTCAGTACTGCCTTATCAAACTCGAAGAACACGCCTTCCAGACGCAGCGGTTGCAGGTCGTCCAGGTGGCAGCCATTTGGCAGGACAGCGGCGCCAGCTGGCGTATCGGCACATTTGTCGCGGCTGTCGCAGACACCGTCGGCATCGGCGTCAGCACACTGGCCGCCGTTCAGGCTGTCGGCATCGACCAAGCCAATTAGCGCGGGGTTGTTGTTGCCGTTGAGATCGTTGCCATTATCGATAGCGTCAACATTTCCGCCCAGGGTGTCGTTTAACAAACCGTTACCATCGGCGGTGTTGTCATCGTTGTTGGTCAGGGCGTCTTCCAGGCTACCGCCGGTGACATCGCCAATCAGTCCGTCAACGGGGTCGGTAACGGGCTCCAGCAGGTCGGTAACCGGGTCAACAACCGGGCTCAGCGCGCCCAACAGCGGCTCACCAATTTGGTTGTCGATAACATTGGTGAGTGGGTCAAGCAACGTGTCGACAGTTTCCAGCAGCGGGTCAAGGGCTTCACCCAGGCCAGCCGTGAGGGGTAGGGGTGAGGCTTCACCCGCTTCGGTGCCGCTGTTCGGATCTTCAGGGCCACCCAGCAGGTCGTTAACAACACCGTTACCATCGCTGGTGTTGTCATCGTTGTTGGTCAGGGCGTCTTCCAGGCTGCCGCCGGTCACTTCTGCTAACAGGCCATCGACAGGGTCGGTCACCGGTGCCAGGGTATCAAGCAGCGGTTCTGTCACAGGGTTCAAGCCGTCTAGCAAGGGCTCTAACAAAGTGTCGTCGAGGGCGTCGGTCACTGGGTCGAGTGTTTTGTCCAGCGCATCAACCAGCGGCGTCAATGCTTTGCCGAGTGGGCCGGTTACTAAGGGAAGCGGTGACGCCTCACCTGCTTCGGTACCGCTGTTCGGATCTTGCGGGCCACCCAGCAGGTCGTTTACCACGCCATTGCCATCGCCTGGGTTGTCGCCATTATTGGTTAAGGCGTCTTCCAAACTACCACCGGTGAGGTCGGAAACCAGGCCGTCAACGGGGTCGGTCACGGGCTCCAGTACATCAAGCAGCGGCTCAGTAACCGGGCTCAGGCCATCCAGAACGGGCTCAAGCAGGGTGTCATCCAGCGCGTCGGTGAGCGGGTCGAGAGTGCTGTCGAGTGCGTCGATCAGTGGGGTGAGCGCTTTACCCAGGGGGGCGGTGATTGCCGGAAGAGGGGAAAGTTCTCCCGCCTCAGTGCCGCTATTGGGGTTCTCGTCGGCGCCGAGTAAGTCATTGACAAGGCCGTCACCGTCGCCGGGGTTAAACATGTCGTCATTCGTGAGAGCGTCTCTCAGTGAACCGCCGGTGAGATCTTCAACAATGCCGTCTACGGGTGCCACAATGGGGTCGAGTCCGGTGAGAAGAGGGCTGGTCAAGGGGCTCAGTGCGCCCAATAAGGGCTGTGCGAGTTGCTGGTCTATCGTGTCGGTGACGGGGTCTAGCGTGGTATCCAGTGCGTCGACTAAGGGGTTTAAGGACGCTCCGAGGGGTTCGGTAATGGGCCCGAGCAGCGCTGGCAGGTCGATAAGCACGGCTCCTTTACCGTCATTGCCAATACCGATGATGCCCAATAGCTGCGCGTTCGCTAACTGGCTGGCGCCAAGGCTGCAAACCGCGGTGGCGATCAGCAATTTGCGTAGCTTAAAACGTGATGGGGGGAACATATCCGTTGCCTCTCTGGTCATTCTGCAGCATGCGCTGCGCTTTAATGTAAAACGAAACTGATATCGACCCGCTCGCTGAGAATAAGGAGCGAGCAGTCAAAATTTGTTTTTAGCAATCGTTGCTGCCAACAGGTCTTCCTGACAGTGGTGGCAGATGGTGATTCTGGTCAGCGGCGCATCGGGGTAGCTTTGTGAAGTATCGCCGCAGCTTAGCAAAAGCGTTAAAGCTCTCTCTATTTTATAAGTATTTTCCGCAGGAATTAACAGCTTACCTGTGAAAAATACCGACTTGCGTCGCAAATTGTGTGTCATACGCTACCCAAGATAACTCAGAGCTTAGCATTTGGGTATTTGCGGAAGGGCGTAATCGCGAAAAAAAGCGGTAGCGCCCCGCACACGCTGTGAATGCAATTATCGCTGCGTTTTGTGACGTAGTGAGGGCGCTGGAGGAATAAGTGCTGTCTAGGGTGTCAAAGTGTGACCGTCGTCACGCTTTGTCCTCGTTAATGACGACATCGACGAAGTAATGATCTTCACCGTCAATGTTTTCTCGCACAAGCCCGTGACAGTCGGTTTCAAAGCCGGGGAAGCGCGAGTTGAAGTCCCTGACAAACTGCAGGTAGCGGACAATCGTTCGGTTGAAACGCTCGCCGGGAATCAGCAAAGGAATGCCAGGGGGGTAGGGCGTTACCAGCATGGCGGTTGTGCGCCCTTCCAGTTCGTCAATGGCGACCCGCTCAATTTGGCGGTGTGCCATTTTTGCCCACGCATCAGCAGGTATCATCGCGGGCTCGATTTTCGAGGTATACATATCCGTTGTGATGCGAGCTAGGTCGTACTCCTTGTATACGCTGTGAATATCGTTACATAAATCGCGTAAGCCGACCTTGTCGTATTGCGGATGTTTGCGAGCGAAAGCCGGCATCACACGCCACAGAGGAAGGTTGGCATCGTAGTCATCTTTGAATTGCTGTAACTCTGTCACCATGGAGTTCCAGCGGCCTTTGGTAATGCCGATGGTGAACATGATGAAGAACGAGTACAGGCCGGTTTTTTCTATGATGATGCCGTGTTCCGCCAGGTACTTACTCACGATCGACGCCGGTATACCGGTATCGTCGAAGTTGCCGTCGACATCCAATCCCGGGGTGATGATTGTCGCTTTGATCGGGTCGAGCATGTTGAAGCCCGAGTCGATATCACCGAAGCCGTGCCAGCGATCGCCGGAGTGAATCACCCAGTCGTCGCGCTCGCCGATCCCTTCTTCAGCCAGATACTCCGGTCCCCAGACTTTAAACCACCAGTCGTCACCGTGATCGGCATCGACTTTGCGCATAGCGCGCCGAAAGTCGATGGCTTCCAGAATAGACTCCTCGACTAGCGCTGTGCCGCCGGGGGGCTCCATCATGGCGGCAGCTACATCGCAGGAGGCGATAATGGCGTACTGCGGGCTGGTGGAAGAATGCATCAAATAAGATTCATTAAAGCGGTGGGTGTCCAGCTTTCTGTGTTCGGCGTTTTGCACCAGAATTTGTGAAGCCTGCGACAAACCCGCCAATAGCTTGTGTGTGGATTGCGTGGCGAAGACCAGTGTGTCATCGGCGCGAGGACGATCATTGGCGATGGCGTGCATGTTCTTGTAGAACGGATGGAAGGCCGCGTGAGGCAGCCAGGCCTCGTCGAAATGCAGGGTGTCGATGGTCGCGCCGAGGATGCCTTTAATTTCCTCTACGTTGTAGACAATGCCGTCATAGGTGCTCTGTGTGATGGTTAAAATGCGCGGCTTGCGGTCGGCAAAATCACGGGCGAAGGGGTGGCTTTCAATTTTTTTGCGAATTTCATCCGGGCAAAATTCGCTTTTTGGAATTGGCCCGATGATGCCGTAGTGGTTGCGTGTTGGCGTGAGGAATACCGGGATCGCACCCGTCATAATAATGCTGTGTAGAATCGATTTATGGCAGTTGCGGTCAACCACCACGATATCGCCAGGCGCAACTACTGAATGCCAAACGACCTTGTTTGACGTCGAGGTGCCATTGGTGACAAAAAACAGATGATCGCAGCCGAATATCCGCGCGGCGTTGTGCTCACTGTCGCTCACCGGCCCGGTGTGGTCGAGTAATTGGCCGAGTTCTTCTACCGCGTTGCACACATCGGCACGCAATAAGTTTTCTCCGAAAAACTGGTGAAACATTTGCCCAACAGGGTTCTTCAGAAAGGCAACGCCGCCCGAGTGACCGGGGCAGTGCCAGCTGTATGAGCTGTCGCTGGCGTAATTCATCAGCGCATTGAAAAACGGTGGTGCCAGTGATTCCAGGTACTTGTTGGCCTCACGAATGATATGCCGGGCAACAAACTCCGGCGTATCTTCAAACATATGGATGAAGCCATGTAGCTCGCGCAGAATCTCATTGGGTAAATGGCGCGAGGTGCGTGTTTCGCCGTATAAAAAAACCGGAATATCGGTGTTGCGATGACGAACAGCCTGCAAGAAATCCTGAATTGCACTCAGCGCGTGACTAGCCGCTTCGTCGCTGCCGTCGCAGAATTCTTCATCGTCTATTGAAAGGATGAAACAAGATGCGCGGCTCGCCTGTTGGGCGAAGGCCGTGAGGTCGCCATAGCTGGTAAAGCCGACAACCTCCATACCCTCGCGGCCGATGGCGTCAGCGAGGTCGCGAATGCCGGAGCCGGAGATATTCTCCGAGCGGAAGTCTTCATCAATGACAACAACGGGAAAACGAAATTTCATAGCGGGTGCTCTTTAAAATATCAGTGCTCGTCGACGGGCGAT
Organism: Spongiibacter sp. C9W; assembly: GCF_057370015.1. Taxonomy (NCBI): domain Bacteria; kingdom Pseudomonadati; phylum Pseudomonadota; class Gammaproteobacteria; order Cellvibrionales; family Spongiibacteraceae; genus Spongiibacter; species Spongiibacter sp. C9W. The sequence goes on along the minus strand of NZ_CM170672.1, from coordinate 1,096,152 downwards.
GCTGTCACTAGACTAGTCGATTTGCAAAAAAAATGAGAGGGCGGCGCGATATTTCGGCGGCCGCCTATATTTGGCTGGGCCTGCCAGCTGGACGCAGTGGACAGGCCGGGGCTTCAGTCGCCTTTCAATATATTGAGAATATATTGCGGAAGGGCAAAGCTGCCGTGATGCAGGGCCGGCGTGTAGTAGCGGCTGGTGATGCCGCTGTCAGCGAAACGCTGTTGCAGCGTTTCCAGGTCGAGCTCTCGTAAGCTGGGGTCATCGCTGGCCCAAGCGAAAGTCATAATGCCACCAACGTAGGTGGGCACAGCGGCAGCATAGAAGTGACAGTCCGCAAATAACGGCGAGAGGCGCTGGTGGGTAGTGCGCACTTCCTCGGGTTGCATAAAGGCAACACCGTTTTGCGCAGCGAATACACCACCGGGTTTTAAGCAGCGCTTAATCCCTTCGTAGAAGGGTGATGTGAATAGCACCTCGCCTGGCCCGATGGGGTCGGTGCTGTCTGACAAGATAACATCGAACTGGCGGCCACAATTTTGCACGTAGTCGATGCCATCGCCAATGACGATTTCAGCGCGCGGGTCATCGTAGGCACCGCTGGAGTGCCGCGGCAGGTACTCGACACACATATCGATAACCGCTTGGTCAATCTCGACCTGCACGGCGCGCTCAACGCTGGCATGGCGAAGCACTTCGCGAAGCAGGCCGCCGTCACCGCCGCCGATGATCAGCACGTCTTTCGCCTTACCGTGGGCCAAAAGTGGCACGTGGGCGAGCATTTCATGGTAGACGAACTCGTCGCGCTCGGTGGTCTGAATAACACCGTCCAAGGCCATCACCCGGCCAAAATCGACAGAGTCGAAGATGACGAGATGCTGGTGCTCGGTCTTGCTTTCGAACAGCACCTTTTTAACGCGGAATCCTTGGTGGTATCCGCTGTGAAGGGTCTCGTCGAACCATTCAGACATCGTCCATTCTCCCGCGCAGATTTTCCCCGACCTCAATGCGTGAGGGGGAGAAGGCTTTTTGCAGGATGCCGACAGCTAATTCGGGTTTGGCGTCACCGCACATAAAGACGTCGAAGGCGGCATAGTCGCGCTCCGGCCAGGTATGTACGCTGATATGAGACTCCGCCAAGACCGCAACACCGGACACGCCGCCGTTGGGCGTGAAATGATGCATATGAATATGCAGCAGGGTTGCACCGCATTCTTTAACGCAGTCCAGAAAGGCTTTTTCCATACGGGGGATATCATCGAGATGGGAGGCTCCCCAGAGGTCGATGATCAGGTGTGTGCCGGCGTAGGCAACGCCATCGCGCACGATGAAGTGATCGAGATTTTCATCCGATGCAGTGATCGGGTTAGTCGTGGCAGCGCCCGCCTCCAGAGAAGGCATAAGATCCAAGCTTTTCATCTAGCATAAATCCTCCGCAGGGTTGAAAGAGGCGGCGATTTAAACCGTTTTATTGGCAAATAGCAATAAAAAAACTGGGTGAATTTTAGGCGTTTATTTCAATGCCGGCCAGTGTTGCCCAGCGCCAGGGGCCTAGCGGGTTTCAGGGCTAGTCAGGGCCATGTGAATCAGGGCATAGTGGGCCTACCCACAAGTGACCGACAGGAGCATTTTGATGAGTATTTTCGACCGTTTGCGCAAACCCAGTGCGATTCCAGCGGCGAGCGAAGCACTGCCCGGTCGCCGTGAGGAAATGCCTGTGCCGGAGCGGCACACGGTGTTGGGGGCACCGCTTAAGGGGCCGTTTCCCGACCATTTGCAGTCAGTGGTTGTGGGGCTGGGCTGTTTTTGGGGGGCGGAGCGAAAGTTTTGGCAACTACCCGGTGTGTACACCACGGCGGTGGGCTACAGCGGTGGGCATACGCCGAATCCCACCTACGAGGAGGTGTGCTCGGGGATGACCGGCCACAACGAGGTGGTGTTGGTGGTATTTGATCCGGCGGCATTAAGCCTTGATGCCCTGCTGCGCTGCTTTTGGGAGAGCCATGACCCCACGCAGGGAATGCGTCAGGGCAATGATGTGGGCACGCAATACCGCTCGGGCATTTATACCTACCAGGACGCGCAGCGCGCTGCTGCTGAGCAAAGCCGCGAGACGTATCAGGAAAAGCTGACCGCAGCGGGCTATGGCGAGATCACGACCGAGATTGTGCCAGCGGGGCCGTTTTATTACGCGGAGGCGTATCACCAGCAATATCTGGATAAGAATCCCGGGGGGTATTGCGGCTTGGGTGGCACAGGTGTGTCGTGTTCGTAGTGGGCTCTGTCGGACTGAAATAATACGCATAAAAAAACGGGGCCTGAGCCCCGTTTTTTATGGTTTGCCGTCGTGGCTATTTCTTAACAATTACCGATGAGCCGTGGCCGAACAGGCCCTGATTGGCGGTAATGCCCACCCGGGCGCCTACAACCTGGCGCTCACCCGCCTCGCCGCGCAGCTGCCACGTCAGCTCACAGACCTGTGCCAGCGCTTGAGCGGGCACAGCCTCGCCAAAGCATGCCAGACCGCCCGAGGGGTTAACGGGCAGACGGCCGCCGAGCTTGGTGTCGCCATTGCGCACCAGTTGTGCGGCTTCACCGCGCGGGCACAGCTGCAAGTCTTCATACCAGTCCATTTCCAGTGCAGAGGAGAGGTCGTAGACTTCGGCAACGTTGACGTCTTCCGGGCCGATTCCCGCTTGCTCATAGGCCTTTGCTGGCAATGCCGCGCGGAAGCGGTGGGCTTCTACGCCCGCTGCGGCCGCTGAGTCGGTGGCGATATCGGGCATTTCCACCACGGCACTGGCAAAGGTGGGTGTGACGGTTGATACGGCCGCCACGCGAACGGCGTCGGCTTTGCCCAGGCGCTTTGCGTAGTCCATGCTAGATACAATCATTGCCGCGCCGCCATCCGATGTGGCGCAAATTTGCAGCAAACGCAATGGATCAGCCACCATGGCCGAGTTCATCACATCTTCCATGGTGAATTTTTTCTTGTAGCGGGCATTGGGGTTGGTGAAACCGTGCTCGCTGTTTTTAATTTTTACCCGTGCAAAGTCTTCTTCTGTGTCGCCAAACAAATCCATGCGACGGCGGGCATACAGTGCAAAGTAGGTGGGGTTGGTAATTCCCAGGTAAAAACGCAGCCAATCCGGATCTTCCGGGCGGTAGCCTTTGGCCGGCGCGAGGAAGCCCTTGGGGGTGGTGTCGGCGCCGACAACTAGGGCAACTTCGCATTCGCCGGCAAGAATTTTTGCTTGTGCGGCGGCGAGCGCCTGGGAGCCGGAGGCACAGGCGGCGTAAGATGTATTTACTTGCGCGCCCTGCCAGCCCAATGCCTGGGCGAAGGTCGCCCCGGCAACATAACCGGGATAGCCGCAGCGCATGGTTGCTGCACCCGAAACAAAGCCCACATCCTGCCAGGGAATGCCGGCGTCTTTCAGTGCCGCGCGCGCAGCGTGCACGCCGTACTCGCTGAAGTTCTTGCCCCATTTGCCCCAGGGGTGCATGCCGACGCCCAAGATGGCGATATCGTTACTCATTGAATTCTCCCGTCATCGAGTCTGCGGCTCAGCCCAGTGGCTTCCACTTCCAAGTAATTTTTACCGACTCGTCGTCTTCGTGCAGTGGTTCTAATACCAATTCGACTTCCTGGCCGACTTTCAGGTCTTTGGGGCCGACGCCTTTGACCGTTTGTCCCAGAATGATCATCTGTTCTTTTTCCAGTTCCACTGCGGCAATGCCGTAGGGAACGAAGGGCTCTTCCGCGACAAAGGGCTCGGGTGGCTTGTAGCACGCATCGGTGTAGGACCAAATTTTTCCGGTGCGACTGAGCTGTACCTCGCTAAATGTCTCGCTTTCGCAGTTGGGGTTGCGACAGAAGGACAAATTTTTGGGGAAGTAGTAGGTGCCGCAGTCGTCGCACTTTGCGCCGATAAGGTGAGGCGTATCAGTATCGAGGGTATACCAACCTTCGATTGCCGCCTGTACAGGCTTGTCACTCATGCCGAATCTCCGCTTGAGGGTGCAACTTTGGCACCATTGAGTGAGGGGTAAACAGCCGCAAATGATCGCAAGTGTTGCTGGCGCGAGCTATCGTCTGAATGGTTGAGTGGCAGCGTAAAGGCGTTATGAACGCATATGTCATGTGGGTGACGGCTTTTGCAATTGTCGCGGTGACCCGGCCGCTTATTATGGTGACAAGCGTCAACCAAAACTGCCAACGACTGGCGGCGACACAGAGGAAGGCAACAATGAAAGTTGAGTTTAGCGCAGAGCAGAATGCGCTGCGCAAAGAATTACGCGCGTATTTCGAGGCATTGATGACGCCGGAGCTCAAGGCCGAGTGCGACGAGAGCATGGGAGAGGGCGGTGGCCCGCTATGGCGCGAGGCGCTCAAGCAAATGGGGCGCGATGGCTGGATAGGTGTTGGCTGGCCAAAAGAGCTCGGTGGTCGCGGTATGAGCCCCATCGAGCAGTTTATTTTCGTAGAAGAAGTCATGCGCGCGGGTTACCCCTTCCCGTTCCTGACAACCGAGTCGGTCGGGCCGCAGCTGGCCGAGCACGGCAATGAATGGCAGAAGCGAGAGATCGTACCCAAGATTCTCGCGGGTGAATGTTTGATCGCGATTGGCTACTCAGAGCCGGGCGCCGGCACCGATCTGGCGAGTTTGAAAACATCGGCGGTGCGCGACGGCGACGGCTGGCTGATCAACGGTCAAAAAATGTGGACCAGCCTCGCGCATTTTTGCGACTACGTTTGGCTCGCCTGCCGAACGGATCCCGATGCAGCGAAACCGCACAAAGGTATTTCCATGTTTTTGGTGCCCACTAACGATCCAGGCTGGTCGTGCAGTCCGGTGGTCACCTTGGGTGGCGTGCGCACCAACGCAACCTACTACGACAATATTCGCGTGAATGACGACGCGCTGGTGGGCGAGGAAAACGCGGGCTGGAAGCTGATTACCAGCCAGCTGAACCGCGAGCGTCTCAGTTTGGTGAACTTTGGACCCACTGCAGAAATGTTTAACAACGTAGTGCGCTGGGCCCAGCAAACTGACCTGCCCGAAGGTGGAAAAATCATCGACCAACCCTGGGTGCAGATCAACCTGGCGAAAGTCCGTGCCGGTGTCGAGGCACTGAAACTGGTGTGCTACAAGCAGGCGTGGGCAATGACCGAAGGCCAGCTGGATATGGCCGATGCCTCAGCAGCGAAAGTCTACGGGTCTGAGTTTTTCATCGAGGTGTATCGCCTGTTGGGCGAGGTCATTGGCCAAGCGTCACTGATTAATCGTCGCACGCCGGGTGCCGACCCCATCGCATCGCGAATTGAGCGCCTGTATCGCACGGCATCAATTATTACGTTTGGCGGCGGCACCAACGAAATTCAGCGTGACATCATTTCCGCCGCCGGTTTGTGGATGCCCCGGGCATCGCGCTAGATGCGTCGTGTTTACCCCGGCGAAGAGTGAACGAATAGAGAGAAAACAGTTATGGATTTCGGACTTTCAGAACAGCAGCGCGATGTGCAAAACCTTGCGCGCGAAATTCTCGGCGAACAGGTAACAGCGGAAAAGCTCGCCAAGTACGACAGCTACGCGGCGGAGCGTTTTGACCGCGAACTATGGCAGCAGGTTGCTCAGGCGGGGCTGCTGGGTGTTGCCATTGAAGAGCAATATGGCGGAATGGGTTTCGGTTTTTTTGAAGCGGCCCTGATTGCAGAAGAAGTCGGGCGAAATATTGCTCCGCTGCCATTTATTTCTCACTGTATTTCGGCGGCGATGCCGGTGCAGCAATTCGGCAGTGCCGAGCAAAAGCAGCGTTTACTGCCCGGAGTAGTGAGCGGTGAACAGTTGCTCACAGCCGCGTTGATGGAAGCGAACAATGAGGACCCCACTCAGCCGTGCTTATGCAGTGCGCAGACTGACGGCGAGGCGGTGCTGATCAGCGGTGAGAAGCTCTGCGTTCCCTTTGCGGCGCAAGCTGACTATGTACTGCTGGCCGCGACCGACGGTGACGGCGCCGTTGTTGTAATGCTGCCTCGTCAGGCAGAGGGTGTTGCGCTTGAAGCGATGGAAGTGACGACTTACGAGCCACAATACCGGCTGACGCTCAGTAATGTGCGTGTGGGCGCAGAGAATATTCTGGCCCGCGGGGAGCAGGCGCAGCAGTTGCTCGCTTCGGTCGCCGAGCATACGATGGCAGCATTGTGCGCGCATCAACTCGGTGCCAGTGATAAAGCGATGCGGATGACAGCGTCTTACACGGCCGAGCGTCAGCAGTTTGGCGTGCCGATTGCGACATTTCAGGCAGTGGGCCACCGCGCGGCTAATTGTTTTATCGACGTGGAATGCCTGCGTTTGAATTGCTATCAGGCGATCAGTCGTCTCGACGATGGTGTCGACGCGAGTGTCGAAGTGGCCATTGCGAAAGTGTGGGCAGGGGATGTTGGTCATCGGGTTAGCTACGCCGCCCAGCACTTGCACGGTGGCACGGGCATTGACCGCGACTACCCGCTGTGGCGCTACTGTACGTGGTTGCGTCACAACGAAATGATGCTGGGTAGCTCCGCGCGCAGCCTAGCCGCGCTGGGCAGCAAAATAGCCGCGGGCGAGGCTTTTTGCGCCTAGCGATAGCGCGGGAACGCAAATAGCTGGCTGTTATTCCTTTGGCCAGGTGTTAGCATTCCCGCATTATCGGTATAAAAAGGAATGCGCCCATGTCTATGCGTCATAGCTTGTCTTGCGCCGGTTTATTGTTGCTGGGGGTGGCAGTTACCGCCTGCGCTCAGCCGCAGCCGTCGGCACAAACGGTTTCACGACAAAGCGGTATTATTGAAAGCCAGGTAGGATTTATTGATACGGTCTCGGGTGCGCGCGTTGAGGCGGTGGAGAATGTCCCCGGCAAGACAGAATATCGTGTACTGGTGTCGCTACCGGCATCGGGCGATCAACCGCCAACCGAGATAGAGGAAGTGCTGGTTACTGCCCCTCGGGTTGACCCGGAGGCACCAGCGATCAGCCCTCGCTATGAGTTCGTTCAGGACTATGCCAACGACCGCTACGGTTTTTATATCTATCTGGGCAAGCAGCGCAACGTGCCATTTCGTCTGTACTTTAAAGACCATTCGGCACAGAGCATTCAGAACACTCAGCCGTAAACTCTCAGCCGTAAATAGCGGCCCAATGCGAGTCTGCCATGTGTGACAGGCTCGCTCTTTTTCTTCTGGTTACGACTCTACTGGCCTACGCCATTACTTCTCGAACACTGTTGCGACTTGGCGGCTAAACATTATGGGCACGCCGCTCGGTGACCAAATTGTTGCGTAGTTGCAAAAGTAACCATTACTCCCGGCTTGGCTGCGGTAGTCCATAAACCACCAGTTGTCGGCTGTATCGCCGGCACTTACCGCATTGGGAAACTCCAAATACCAGCTCAACGAACTGCCAACCCCAGGCGGTTTGATCATATTCAGGCCTGGCATTGGCGGTGCATCTGCCAGGGCAATCAGCGCACTTTCGGTAAGCACAGTGGTATCGCGAAAACGCAGCCACAGTGAAAAATCAGCGCTGTCTCCCCCCGATAATGGCAGGTGACCACTGGCGAGCGCCATATCAAAGTGTTGCGTAAACGCGGGTGTCAGGCCGTCAATGAAAGGCAGTAACATGCAGTCCTGTGGCGCCGGAATCGAGGTCGGCATCGCCGGTCCCTCGACAACGACCGCAGATTGACGATCCTTGCCATACGTCGCATTGATCGCGGTAGCCACTTCACCCTCACAGCGCAGCTCTCCTTGAATGTGGGTAACCGAGCCGCCGTCGCGTAAGTGGCGAAGTGCCACTTGGTGATTGCCAGCGGGGGCCGGGCCAACAAAGCTTACTGCCAGGGAGCGCAAGCGGCGGGCTGGCTCTATCTCACTGCGCATGGCTTGGGCGATCAGGGCACTGCTAAGCCCCCCAAATGCGGTGCGGCCCTGCAGCCAGCTTTCGTCAACATTTGCCGTGTAAAGGCCGTCGCTGCCTCGCACCGCTGCCATGAGTTGGTCAAAAGCGCTCATTTGCCGATTCCCTGTGTTTGAATACATAGTGCTTGCCAGTATAGGTAATGTGTTCACTGACAACAACGGCCGTGCATTCCCGCTTGTCTTGGCTCGTGTTTTTGGTATGAGCAAGGCTTGATCCCAGAGCGCTGCGCGCTTATCGTCAGCAAGCTACTTAGAAAAGTAGTGAGCGAAAACAATAATAATTTTTATGGAGTGACTATCGTGCAGCACCCGCAATTTCACGCCCAGAAACAACCGCAAAAAGCCGCTTGTATCCTTGCCAACACGGGTGAGGTAATGACTTATGCCGAGTTGGATGCCCAGTCCAACCAGCTCGCCCAACTGTTTTACAGCCGCGGTTTACGTGCCGGGGACCACATTGCCTATCAAATGGAAAATAGCCACTGCTTTCTTCAAATTGCCTGGGCAGCCCAGCGCAGCGGCTTGGTGTTCACGCCACTGCACAGTCATTTGCGGCCTGCCGAAGTGGCGTACATCCTGGAAAATTCAGGGGCCAAGCTGTTTATCTGTTCACCTCGCTACCTTGAAACGGCGCAGCAACTAGACAGGTCGGCATTGCCGGCCGTACAGCACTGGTTTATCAGCACTGGTGAGGCGCCCAATTTTGACTCCCTGCAAGCGGCGATGGCCGAGTGTCCGTCGGTACCACTAGCGCAGCAATGTGCGGGGGTTCCGATGCTGTACTCTTCGGGAACGACCGGCCAGCCAAAAGGCATTAAACCCAGCCTACCCGAGCAAACCTTTGACGAGGTGCCAGCCGTTATGCAGGGTATTGCTGCGTTCCTGGGGATTAATAGTGAGTCGACGTATCTGACGCCGGCGCCGCTTTACCACGCGGCCCCCATGCACAGCGTTATGGCGGCAATGGCCCTGGGCGGTGCGGTGGTAATGATGGACGGTTTTGACCCAGAGCTGTCGCTTCAAGCGATCGAAAAATACCGTGTGGATTGCAGTCAGTGGGTACCCATTATGTTTATCCGCCTGCTGAAACTGCCTGAAGCGGTGCGCAGCAAATACGATCTCAGCTCCTTGAAGGCGGCGACGCATGCGGCGGCGCCGTGTCCCGCTGATGTGAAGCGCAAGATGATCGAATGGTGGGGGCCGATTATCAACGAGTATTACGCCGCCAGTGAAGGTATTGGCATGACCGCCATTGATAGCGCGCAGTGGCTCGCACACCCTGGCTCAGTGGGCCAGTCTTTGATGGGCGAGGTACACATCGTCGATGACGATGGCAATGAATTGCCCTGCGGCGAAACCGGGATGATTTACTTCTCTGGCTTTGGCGACTTTGAATACCACAATGAACCGGAGAAGACCGCTGGCGCTCACCACCGCGAGGGCTGGGCTACGGTTGGTGATATGGGCTATGTCGATGACGAGGGTTATCTCTATCTGGCCGATCGCCGCGACTTTATGATTATTTCAGGTGGAGTGAACATCTATCCTCAAGAAGTGGAGAATACCCTGATTGCTCACCCAGAGGTCGCTGATGTCGCCGTGTTTGGGCTTCCAGATGAGGAGTTTGGCGAACGAGTGGTCGCGGTGGTTCAGCCAGAGCAGGGGTGCACTGGTAATGCAGAGCTGGCTGACCGGTTGCGAGGCTGGTGTCGTGACTCTGTCTCGGCATTGAAGTGTCCGAAGGCGTTTTTCTTTGAGGCGCAGTTACCGAGGAAGGACAACGGGAAAATGTATAAAAAACCCCTCCAAGAAAAATACCGTCAAGCCGCAGCAGTGGAGGCTTGAGTAGGTAAAAGCTGCAATGGTGCAGTAGGCGCTTTTGTCCTAGTTTGAAAAGTGGATGCAATAGTCATCCACTAAGCAAATAACAACAATGACGCGGACAATGGTTATGCGCCTTTTATTGCAAACGGGTATTGCGCTCGGCCTGGTCACTTTCTCGTTGAGCGCCGCCTCGTCAACAATTCAGCTAGCGTCGTTGGAAACACTTGGCGAACTCAGTCTCGAAGACCTAATGGATATCGAGGTGGTCTCGGCTTCGCGGCGGGCGGAGCCGTTGCAAGATACCGCCGCGGCAGTGTTTGTGTTGGACGCGGAGGATATTCGCCGCAGCGGCGTGCGCACACTTGCCGAGGCCCTGCGCTTGGTGCCAGGGCTGCAGGTAGCAAGGGTTGATTCACATAGCTGGGCGGTAACCGCTCGCGGTTTCAACAGCACACTTGCCGATAAGCTCGAAGTATTAATGGACGGTCGCAGCTTATATACGCCGTTATTTTCCGGCGTATTTTGGTATACCCAAGATACTGTGATGCGCGACATAGAGCGCATTGAGGTTATACGTGGCCCCGGCGCTGCGCTATGGGGGGCGAATGCTGTCAATGGCGTGGTGAATATCGTTACGCGCTCAGCCAAGGACACGCTCGGAGGGTGGGTTGCCGCGGGCGGCGGTGGAAACTATCGAGGCTATACCGAGGCGAGGTACGGCGATGAGTTTGCTGGCGACGGTTTCTATCGTGTCTATGCCAAAAGTCAGTGGCACAGCGAACAGCAGGCTGCCAGTGGCGGGGATAGCGGTGATGAGTGGGTACACCGCCAAGCGGGATTTCGCACTGATAATAAATTATCGGATGCGCTGCGCTTAACCGTTCAGGGTGATGCCTACCGCGGCCACGTGGCTGTGCCGACAGGGGGCAAGCAAGAATATCACCGCGGCGAAAACCTGATCATGCGTCTAAGTCAGCAGCATGCCGGTACGGCGAATTCAGAATACCAACTCGTCTATGATCGCAGCGCTTTTAACAATCGACTGAATTTCTCTGAGCAGCGACGCCTGCTGGATTTCGAAGTGAAGCATAATCGCCAGATCGGGCAGCGGCAGGAGCTGGTGATCGGCGGTGGCTTTAGGTTTAGTCGCGATCATATCGGCGATGTTAACCCCTTTCTCACCGACTTTAGCCCTCGCAAGCGCGAGGACGAAACCTATGATTTGTTTATCCAGGATCAAATCAATTTTTTAAACAAGCGCCTGCGCCTCACTCTGGGCGCTAAACTCGAGCACAACGATTACAGTGGCGATGAGTTTCAACCAAGTATTCGGGCTCGCTATAAAATTAATCCCGACAGCACCGTATGGGCAGCCTGGTCTCGGGCGGTTCGTATTCCCAACCGTCTGGATCAAGATGTCTCGTTTTCGGGTGGCTTTTTCGGCGGTGATCGCAGTTTCCACTCCGAGGAATTGACGGCGCTGGAGGCGGGGTATCGTCAGCAGTTGAGCGGCAGTTTGTCCATAGACATCGCCGGCTTTTATAACGAGTACGAGGAGCTGCGTGGACTCACTGATGACCTGACTAACCCTCAGACGCCGCCACCGATATTAATCGATAATATTGGCAGCGCGCACAGCCACGGTGTTGAGCTGACCGCGCGATGGCGAGCAAGAGCAAACATCGAGTTACTGACCAGCTATCGCTATTTCGACCTAGATGCCTCCACTCCGCCGGGCAGTTTGGATCAGTCTATTGCCGATGCCGATGCCAACGATCCCAGTCATCAGCTGAAAACGCGCCTGGATTGGGATATCAATGATCGCTGGTCGCTGTTCCTTGCGGCACGATGGATTGGCCCTCTGGATGATCAAAATGTTGATGCCTACGCGGCAATTGATATGAATGTAATGTGGCGTATCAACGACCAGCTCGAAGCGTCTGTGCGCGTGAGTAACCTCAATGACGATGCCCATGCGGAGTTTGGTGGCGGCGTAGAGATACGGCGCAGTGTGCAAGCGCAATTGAGCTGGATGTTCTAATGATTTGGGGCAGGCGGTTCTGTGCAATAGCTTTGGTGTTGGGCCTGGCCGGCAATGCGTTTGGGCAAGGCCTGGAGCAGCGCGTTAAGGCGGCGTATCTGGTTAACTTCACGCGCTTTATCAGTTGGCCCCCAGCGGCGATACGGGGTGGCAAGGAGGCAATTGATATATGCGTGGTCGGTGACCGCGACATTGCCATCGCGCTTTCCGCATTAATCAAGTCGAAATCGAGCAATGACCTCGGCATACGCAGCCGATTGATACTCCTCCCCGAAGAGAGCGAGGGGTGCGAGGTGCTATACCTCGCTGATAATAGCGGAGAGCTACAGCGCTACTGGCTGCAAAAATTACCCCAGGACCACATCTTAACCATCGCCGATAACGGCGACTTTATCGATGCGGGCGGCATGATCAGTTTTGTTATCGTGTCGGGTAAGCTGCGCTTTGATATCAATCAGGCCAATATCCACCGCTCCGGTATGTCGGTGAGTTCGCGGCTTTTGAGCTTGGCGAGAACGGTGCGCCGCTCTGCTGCGAAGGGTAGTTCCTGATGCTAAGGGATTTGCCGATACAGCGAAAAATACTGGTGTCGATTGTCGGCACGGTCACGATCGTGTTGGTGATGATCGAAACGGTTTTCGTGCTGTATAACTGGTTTAGCGTGCGGGAAACCGTCCAGAAGAATTTGCTGGCCGTTGCAGAGGTTTTTTCGCTCAATACAACGGCGGCAATGAGTTTTTCAGACTCGCAGGCCGCTGAGGAAATATTGTCATCGCTGCGTGGCATGCCGGAAATCCATCGCGCGTGTTTGTATCAAGGGGAAACCAAACAAGCGCAGCTATTTGCCAGTTATGTGCGTGGCAGTGATGCCAAGGACTGCCCGCTAAGCCTGTTAGACGTGAAGGCCTCCAAGCTGCAGGTGCTTACAGTGAATCGCGATGTATGGCTCGGCAGCGAGCGCCTTGGGCGCCTGGTGATTGAACGTCAGCTATCCGACCTTTGGGCAAGTACCCGCCTCGATATTATGTTGCTGCTGCTTATGCTTCTGCTCAGTGTGGGTATTGCTTTTGTTATATCCAATACTTTACAGAAACTCATTGCCGGGCCGATTCTTGCGTTGCTCGATACCACGCGAAAAGTGTCGCTGTCGGGTGACTATAGTTTGCGCGCCGACAAGCATGGCGACGATGAAGTCGGAGAATTAATCGATGGCTTTAATGTCATGCTCTCTCACATTGCCACCCGTGATACCGACTTGGCCAGAGCGAAGGAAGAGCTGACGCTCCGTATACATCAGGCCGATGCGGCGAATACTGAACTTCGCAAGGCCGTAGAGGACTTGAACCGAACACAGAAACAGTTGGTCGCCACTGAAAAAATGGCCTCACTGGGTGGCCTGGTGGCCGGTGTGGCGCATGAGGTGAATACCCCCGTTGGCGTGAGTGTCACGGCCGCGTCGACGCTGCGCGCCGAGAGTATAGAAGCGGAGCAGGCCTACAACGAAGGGAAATTGACCGGCAGTGGTCTGAAGCATTACTTCGAACACTGCATGCAATCCACCGAGATTATTCTCAATAATCTACGCAGAGCGGCAGACTTAGTGCACAGCTTTAAACAGGTAGCGGTGGATCAAACCAGCTTTGAACGCAGGAAATTTAATCTAAAAAGCTATTTTGATGAAACCCTGCTGAGTCTGCGACCAAACTTGAAGAATACGCAGATCGCTGTAGAAATAGACTGTGAGGCGTCACTGGAAGCCAACTCCGTGCCTGGCGCGATCTCGCAGATATTTACCAACTTGTTGATGAATTCCCTTATGCATGCCTTTCCAGGCGGTGAAGCCGGCCGCATACGCGTGGTGGTAACCGAATGCGACGGCGATATTGAAATCTGCTATAGCGATGATGGCTGCGGTATGGATGAAGAGGCGCGAGAAAAGATTTTTGAACCGTTTTTCACCACCAAGCGCGGCGCAGGCGGGAGTGGCCTGGGCATGCATATTGTCTTTAATCTTGTCAGCCAACAGCTGAAAGGGCAGGTTGAGGTCTTGTCTGCCTTAGGGGAAGGAACTGAGGTGCGTATTCGTTTCCCGTCGGGTCTTTAAATATCTAATTTGGCCTTAGAACCGATAACTCAGCGCGAGCATCGCGATAGGCAACAGGTTCAAGTCATCCAATTCCTTTTCAACTTCGCGCTGTTCGGCTGCCACTTCCTCTCGACATTGCTGGTTGGTGTTGCAGCTTCCCGTCGAGCGAATCTTAACGTTGGCGTCCCCGAGGTAGGCAACGCCCACGTCGGCGCTGAAGTGAAAACCTTGCCCGGTAGCTCTGGACCAGCCAATACCGAGGTAGGGGCTCACCGGTTCGAAGTCGATGTTGGTAATAACATCTCCGAGTATCGCGGGCGAAAAGCGGCTGTTGCCGAACTCACAGTTTGTGGTGCCAGGTACGGGAGAGTTTTCTTCGCAGCGGGTAATAACCTTGGCAGAGCTGTTGTTAATTAATATGCCTGCACTTACCCGAAACCATTTGCCACTGGGGTGCCAGTCGGTCAGCAGATAGGCATTGCGCAGATCGACGTCGCTTTTGTAGCTGAGCTCATCGCCCTCAATACCGTTGTTGTCATCCCCTTCGAAGTCCAGTTTAAAACTGCCGTACAAGGCGCCACCGCGAATGCCAAATTGCGGGGAAAAGCTGTATCCAAGCTCCGCGCCACCGCCAATCGTTGAAGCCTGTAGGCGCAGCGATGTGTCGGCGAGCGCAGGCGTGCTCACGGCCAGGCAGAGTAGTGCTGAGGTGGTATATCGACGTAGATGCATGTTTCCTCGCTGTATATTCTGGCTTGGCGCTTCCACCCATTCGGGTGGTGCTGCTCGGGTCCAGCCTAGGTAGGCTTCAGGGACAAGTAATTCGAATAATTAAACAGGATAGTCAAAATGTTGCTTAGAGACAAAGTCGTCATTGTGTCGGGTATCGGCCCGGGCTTGGGACAGGAGCTGGCCCTTGAAGCCGCGCGCCAGGGAGCAAAAGTGGCGATGTGTGCCCGCACGGCCAGTAAGCTCGATGATGCTGAAGCCCTGATTCGCAGTGAGGGCCTGGACAATGCGGTATTGAAGGTGGCTACCGATATTAGTGACCGCAAACAATGTGCAGAGCTGGTTGCCAAGACAATTGCCGAATTTGGCCGTATCGACGTGTTGTTTAACAGTGCCTACAACCCCGGAAACTTTGGGCCTATCGCTGAGGCAGATTTGGACAGCTGGCGAGACGCCATGGATGTGAACTTCTTCGGCACCATGGGGCTGACGCTTGAAGTCGTGCCGCAAATGAAGAAGCAGGGCGGCGGCGCGATCGTGATGATCAACACCATGGTAACCCGCAAACCCATGCCGACTCAGGGCGGCTACGGCGCCTCCAAGGCGGCGCTTGCCAGTGCAACCGCTCACCTGGCGCTAGAACTGGGGCCTGACAATATTCGTGTGAATTCGGCCTATATGGGCTGGATGTGGGGGCCGTCGGTCGAGGGCTATTTCCAAATGAATGCAGAGGCTGGCGGCCCCAGTGTCGAAGAGCAAAAAGCTGCTGTAGCCGCCAATATCCCGCTGCGCCGTATACCCGATGACGGCGATTGCGCCAAAGCCGCTGTGTTTTTGGGGTCGGAGTACTCCCGAGCGCTGACCGGTGCCGCGCTCGATGTAAATGGTGGCGATTTCTTGCCACATTAAACCGCTGCGAGGATTTAGTGCGCTATAGATGAATTCCATGCGGTCAGCGCTTAGAATCGAGGCTATTGCATCACAATGGCCTCGATCTTCTATGTCTGAGATTTCTATCTCGCCGCGTATGGACGCTCTGCTGCGCGCGCTCTACGGCGGCACTTTGGAAACGCCCCCCTGGCAGGCGTTTCTGGATCAGCTCAGGGACGCCTTGGGCGGTAACTATGCGACCTTGCTGCTGCGGCCGCCGAATGAGCACGACCCCGGCGTGATACTCAACGCGCTGGTGGTTTCGCCGGAAATCTATCGCGCCTACAACGAGACCTATTTTGCCTTAGACCCCTTTGTGAATCTTCCCGATGGCGATGTCGTCACCGTGGCTGAGTACATGTCGGCAGAGGAGTTTGAGGCGTCCGAGTACTATCAAAATTATATAGAGCCAGCCAATGTGCGGCACATCCTGGGTGCCGATTTATGGCACGGTGAGGAGCTACTGGCACGGCTGCGCGTCACGCGGCCAGAGAGCCGCGAAGATTTTGGCGCGCGGGAAAAGGCCCTGTGCAAGCAACTGCTGCCACATATTAAACAGGCGGTGCAAATCCACTCCCGGTTACGTGAAAGTGAACGCGAGCGAGTGCTGTATGCCAATACCATCGACAGTTTGTCGGTGGGCGTGATTACCCTGGATGCCAACGGCGATAGCTTAAATAGCAACCCAGTGGCCGAGCGCCTGTTAGCACAGGGGCGCGGTGTCGCATTGCAGGGAGGACGCCTGAGTTTTGAAAATCGGCGTGAGCAGCAAGACTTCAAAATGCTACTTGGCGAGGTAATACAGGCGCATCACCAGCGCGAGGCAGGCTGTGTTCGCGCCTTTCGCCTTGCAGGTGCCAGCTCATTGAGTGGCTTAAGCCTGCTGATACGACCCCTGCCGCACAGTGACCACGGTGGTGAGCGGCGTCCGGCCGTAGCGGTGTTCATTAGTGACCCCATGGCACCGCGTCAGGCACCCAGTGATGTGTTAATCGAACTGTTCGGTTTAACACCTGCAGAGTCTAAATTGGCGGTGCGACTGGTTAACGGGCAAAGCCTGGACGAGGCATCGCTCAGCTTAAATATTTCTCGGAATACGGCTAAATCGCATCTCAGCTCGGTGTTTTCGAAAACCGGCGTCGCGCGGCAAACGCAGTTAATTCAGTTGATTTTGAATAGTGTCGTCACGCTGGCCGGCGAGCCGGCCAGCGATCGTCACGACTAGCTGGCGGGCGCTTTTTTAGCGGCTGCCTTTTTGGCTGCGGCCTTTTTAGCGGGTGCTTTTTTTGCTGGAGCTTTCTTAGCAGCGGCTTTTTTGGCGGGTGCCTTTTTGGCTGCGGCTTTTTTAGCAGGGGCTTTCTTTGCCGCTGGCTTTTTAGCGGCCGCTTTCTTAGGTGGGTTTTTCTTGTCGAAGTCTCGCGCAGCATCGCGGGCAGCCTTAGCCAGAGCTTTGGCACGCTGATAGTCAGCCTTTAAATCCTGCATTTGTTCGCGGGCCATAATGACCAGCGCCTTGGCGTCCACCTCAAGCTCGCGCGCAGAGTCCACGGCCTTGTGAGCGCGCTCCATCTGACGCTGTATGCGAGCATCCATATTTTCCTTGGCTTTCTTTTGCAGCTCGCGCAGCTTTTCCTGCTCCTGGCGAATTTTCGCTCGCGCTTTTTCAGTTTGCGCCTTAGCGCGCTCCAGTGCTTTATCCGCGTCGGATATTAAGCGGTCGCGTAGCTTTTCTACTTTATCTTCCAGAGATTCAATCTCCCGGTTGATCAGCGCTACAGGGTCTAGTTTTTGTTTAGCCATGCTTTCTGACTCCGTCATAAAGTGTTGGGGTACGTCGCGAGCAGGAAGTCTGTTCGTTGGCTTAACATAGCAAATTTCCTGATAATGAACAGAGTAATGCAGCGAATGAGTGAACAAATTATGAACAAGTCACAGAGCGATGCGATAGAGGCAGCGGTTTTTCGCCGCTTGCTCGAGCATTTGGACGGCCGCAAAGATGTGCAAAATATCGACTTAATGAACCTGGCGGGTTTTTGCCGTAACTGTTTGTCGAAGTGGTATGCGGCTGCAGCCGAAGAGCAGGGCATAGAGGTGGATTACGACGCGGCGCGCGAAAGAGTCTATGGCATGCCGTATTCGCAATGGAAATCGAAATACCAAAAAGAAGCCAGCCCCGAAGCGCTGGCAGCGTTTAATAAAGAGCAGAAGTAGCAGCGCCTAGAGGCCCCCATTGGGGATAAAGCGATTGCGGCTATTTGCGCGAATCCAGCGCAGTGTCTCAACAGATAGCTTTTCACCGCGTTTGCGCAACACTTTGTTGATCCAAATGGCGGGGGATTCTGCGCCAGCTTCCCAGCCGCTAATCCGCTCTTCGGCAACAGTGAAGAAGCGAATGAGTGCCAGTAGCTCAGCGTTGTCGAAATCGGCCACAGCGAGTTGCCAGGGCTCAGCGGGTAGTCGCATGACGGTGCTATAGCGCTGCTGCTCCTCCTCAGTGAACGGCGAGGGTAGTGTTGCCAGGGACGCGTCGTCGCTCAGTGCTATACAGCGCTCGAGAAAGTCTCGATCAATGGTGATAGCGGCTTTTTCAGAGTCCGGGGTCCAACTGCCAATACTCATTGCTACGGCATTCCTTTTTAATTCAACGTGGGTGGTGTGGCGCACAGTATACCTCACTACCATGAGTGACAAGCGCAAGCTGCTCGCGTAAAGTCTGTATGTTTGTACAGTATTTGGCTTAAGCGGGTTTTCTGCGCCATGGTGTCGGTGCTCAACACGAGAAAGATCATTCATTGCGACTGCGATTGTTTTTACGCTTCGGTGGAGATGCGTGATGACCCGCGTTTGCGCGGTAGGCCGATTGCCATTGGTGGCAAGGCCAGTCGGCGCGGCGTGATCGCTACCTGCAACTATGAGGCGCGCGCCTATGGTGTGCACTCGGCAATGCCGACTGCAACCGCATTGCAGCGTTGCCCGCAGCTGATTTTGGTCCCGCCGAATATGGATAAGTACCGCCATGTTGCTGCGCAGATTCGTGAAATATTTAGTCGCTACAGCGAGCTGATCGAGCCGTTG
Organism: Spongiibacter sp. C9W; assembly: GCF_057370015.1. Taxonomy (NCBI): domain Bacteria; kingdom Pseudomonadati; phylum Pseudomonadota; class Gammaproteobacteria; order Cellvibrionales; family Spongiibacteraceae; genus Spongiibacter; species Spongiibacter sp. C9W. The sequence goes on along the minus strand of NZ_CM170672.1, from coordinate 1,077,510 downwards.
TCCCTGGATGAGGCCTACCTGGATGTCAGCGAGTCGCCGCATTTTCAGGGCAGCGCCAGCCGCATTGCCGAAGCGATCCGGCAAGCGGTAGCCCGCGAAGTGGGAATCACCATTTCCGCGGGCGTTGCACCGAATAAATTTTTGGCGAAGATTGCCAGCGACTGGCAAAAACCTGACGGGCTTACGGTGATACGGCCCGATCAGGTCGATGACTTTGTTCGTGCGCTGCCGGTAACCAAGATTCACGGCGTCGGCAAAGTGATGGCGACGAAGTTGGCGGCACTGGGCATCGAAACCTGCGAGCAGCTGCAAGGGTGGAGCGAGCTGACCTTAGTGGAGCGTTTTGGTCGCTTTGGGCGACAGTTATATGGTTATGCGCGCGGTGTGGATGCGCGGCCGGTAAAGGCCGAAAGGCAGCGCAAATCGTTGAGCGTTGAGCGCACGTTTGCCGAGGATCTGTCGCCAGGGGAGGCCGCGGATGCAGCACTTGCTCAACTCATTGACGAGTTACAGCGGCGTTTGCAGCCACATAGTGAACAGGCTATCGCGGGCGCGTTCGTTAAGTTGAAGAGCAGGGAATTTAAGGTAACCACCATCGAATTGCGCCAGGAAGGCAAGCTTGACCCCGCCTGCCTGCCACCGCTGATGATACAGGCCTGGGCGCGATTGCATTCCCCGGTTCGCTTGATTGGTGTGGGTGTTCGTTTCGCCGCGCCGGTAGAGCAACAGCAGCTCAGCCTTTTCTAGCGACGGCGGGCGCCGGCGCGGTACTGATAAGATTGCGTTGTTTGTATTCAGGCTTCGCCAAGGCGTCTGCTGTAGGCTGACGCGCCTGTTTGGCCATCGGCGCCATAGGTGCGCAGGGCGGGGCTGCCCAGCCCGAGGATGTGCATGGCCTGTTCATTGTAATCTTGCTGTCGACTAAGCAGGCTGCCGATACGCTCATTCAGATCGCGACAGCGGCGCAGGCTCTGAGTCACCTCCGCAGACATCGCCCGCTCTGGCTGCTGCTGTTGGCGCAGTCGCTCGAGCGTCTCTAATTGCTGGCAGCAATCCATTTTTTGTTCTGCAAGCTCGCGCAGGCGGTCGGCGTCGCCGTGGTCGCGCAGCACTGCCAACTCTTCGTTTAACAGCGCTTCAAAGCGCTGGCTATGGGCCAGTAACTGTTGCTCGGTATCGGTCATCATGCGCTAGGATCTGTCAGTCGTTCCAGGTCGACAAAGGCCTTTGCCACCTGTTCGCTGTCGACAGTGAACTCACCGTTGCGAATGGCGGTTTTAATCGCCTCCACTTTTTGGCGGTCGATACCGTCGCTGCCGGCAATTGCGGTTCGAGCGCGATCAACCAGGCTGCTATCAGCCGCTGGTGTGCTTGCCGATTCGAGCGGCGACGTGGCACCGGCATCCGCGGCGTTGGTCGCGCTTGAAGACGGGTTATTGTCGAGCCTTCTTGGCTGGCCGAGTGGGCCGCCATTAATTCGATCGACCATGATAATTCCTCATTACATTGGCGTTGATGGTATGCCTTATGACAGTTAACGGCAGCTATCGATAAAACTTTAGCTTTTTTTTATTCGATTCGTACCGTATTACCACTAATGACAATACCTTCTAACTGTTTGCCTGAACTGATATTTTCCACCCGTATTCGAGCACCCTTCGCCGCGTCTTGCAGGGCACGGCCCTTCATGCTGACGTTAATGGCAGTACTGCGGCTAATGAGCTTGAGCTCTTGTCCTTTCTTTATCATCGCTGGGGCCTCCAGCATATTCGCGGTGATAACCGCGCCCTGGGGAATACTGCGTCGGCTGAGCATTCCCTGACCACCAAGGCCCTTTTGGTATCCGTATGACAGACTCGATACATCGCGCTCTGTCCAAGTGATATCCGCTTCAGTCACTCGCTGGCCGGCAGCGATAGGGTGCTTGCTCACCATGACCTTAGTGAATGCCGCGATCGTTACCGGCAGGTACACCTTCCACGCCTTAACACCTTCGCAGCGCACGCCCACCGTCGTGCGCCGCCGGATGGTCGCGCCTGGCGGCAAAAAGGCCTGTAGTCGCTGACTACATTTTGCCAGACGGGTGCGCGGGTCGAGTTCGCCCACGGTGATACGGGTGTTCTCATTTTGCCAGGGGTGGCGTTTGGCAATGAACTGGCTGGCAGTAGCGCTAATACGCTGCGCTGACTCCACGCCAGCGTCTGCCAGAGTGCTCGGGCAGACGCTGCTCAGGAGAGCGATTGTGATTGCTGCGCGCCAGATCATGACACCTTATTCCCTCACTATTAGTTTGCGGCGCCAAGTTTTTGTCGGCGCGGGGGCTTTATGAGTTAAGCAGCAATTGCTATGCCAGTTTTGCGAAATAGAGTGAGTGTTAGAAGGCGTGACAAAGACTTGCCGCTCGCCGGTAGAACTGGCGGCAAGGGCTTGCCGAAAAACCGACGGTTTGTTGGCGCCGGTTTTATAAGTTGTTGAAAAATATAAGAATAAAAAAGTGGCACGCGCTTTGCGTCGGACATGTCGAACGCCAAAGGCTTTGCGCCTTTATCCAGTGTATCGGCAGCGCAGCCCATAACTTTAGCGAGACAGATTTATGGCGATTAATTTTGATAAGGCACTCGGTATACACCAGCAGGCACTGCTGCTTCGCCAGCAGCGTACCGAACTGCTGGCCGCCAATATAGCCAATGCTGACACGCCCGGCTACAAGGCACGCGATATCGACTTTAAACAAGCACTGGGCCAGGCAGCGCAGGGCCAGCAGTTATCGCTCAGTCGCAGCAATGCGGCGCATATTACCGAAGCGGTCGCTCCAGCGGCGGGGCAGGCGCCGGTGATGTACCGCATGCCTCAGCAGCCCTCAGTCGACGGCAATACGGTGGAGAGCCATGTAGAGCAAGCGGCATTTGCCGATAACAGCATGCGCTATCAGGCCACTATGAGTTTTCTGAGTAGTAAGTTCTCTGGAATTAAATCGATTCTTCAGGGAGGTCAATAAGCGATGGCGAATCCCCTTGATATTGCCGCTGCGGCGATGAACGCGCAAATGCTGCGTTTGAATACCACCGCCAGCAATATGGCAAATGCGGATACTGTGGCCAGCAGTGAACAGGCTGCCTACCGCGCAAAACAGCCGGTTTTTGCCACCGTGCTGGACCGCCAGCAGGGCGTCGCCGGTGTCGAGGTTGTGGGGATTAGCGAGAGCAATGCCCCTGTTCCCAAGCGTTATGAGCCGGGCCACCCAATGGCAGACGAGCAGGGCTATGTCTACGGCTCCAATGTGAACACCGTTGATGAAATGGCCAATATGCTGTCCGCCTCCCGTTCATACCAGAACAACGCCGAGGTGTTTTCCACGGTGAAGACCCTGACCCTGCGGGCCTTGCAGCTCGGTAAACAGTAGGAACTGAATGATGGAATTGCGAACGCTTGAACAATTGCAGCAGCAGAGTGCGGCGAGTACGGCAAAAAAAGAAGCCTCCTCGCTGGGGCAAGACGACTTCATGAAACTGATGCTGCAGCAGCTTAAGAATCAAGACCCGTTTAAACCCACCGACAACACGGAGTTTATCAGTCAGATGGCGCAGCTAACGTCGGTGAGCGGCATCAGCGAGATGAATGACAACCTGGCTGCACTGACGAGTTCGCTGTACGGCGGTCAATTGCTGGATGCGTCCTCGCTGATCGGTAAAGAGGTGCTGGTCGGCAGTGATGTTGTCGCCCTGCCATCAGAGGGCGCGGTAAGCGGTCAGGTAACACTGCCGGTGAGCACGCAAGCGGTCGATGTCGAGATTTTGGCGCCCTCGGGTGAGGTGCTGGGCAAGGTGGCGTTAGGACCGCAGACGGCGGGACCGGTGTCGTTTCGTTGGGATGGTAGCGGCCTGGACGGCGAGCGTTTGCCCGCAGGCAATTATGTAATTCGCGCGCAATACCTGAACGGCAACAGTGTAGAGGCCTTGCAAACGGATATTCGCAGCCCCGTACGCAGCGTGAGTTTGCCCAGTGGCGGCGGTAGCCCCACGGTGCAAATTGATGGTGTCGGTACGGTCTCGATGTCGCAAATAAAGGAAATTAGCTAGGCGCTTCGGCGCATTCATTGATCAATTCGCGAGTGATCGCAGCAGGAGTATAACTATGAGCTTTCGTATTGCATTGAGTGGACTGAACGCAGCGTCATCGCACCTGGACGTCACCGCTCACAACATTGCCAACGTTAACACCACTGGCTTTAAAAGTTCCCGCACATCCTTTGCCGATGTGTATGCAACATCCAATAACGATGTAACCAAAACCACGCCCGGCGCAGGTGTTCGTTTGAATACCATTGTTCAGCAGTTTTCGCAGGGCAACATCGACTTCACCGACAACAACCTGGACCTGGCCATTAGTGGCGAAGGCTTCTTCACCATGAAGGGCTCAAGTGGCGTTACCTATACGCGCGCTGGCGCCTTCAGTGTCGACCGGGAAGGCTTTGTGGTGAACAACAATAACGACCGTTTGCAGGTGTATCCGGCAACCACCAATGGCGACTTTGCCACCGGTTCGCTGTCTGACTTGCAACTGCAGGTCACCGAGAACGCGCCGCGAGCATCGACACGCGCTGATATCGGCGTGAACCTGCCCGGCGATGCGCCAGTGCCGACCTCGACGCCTTTCGATCCAACGGTAGCGTCGAGCTATAACCACGCCACGTCGATGACCGTCTACGACTCGCTGGGCACTCTGCACACGGCAACGCTGTACTTTGTGAAAGACCCCGCGGCAAACACCTGGCAGCAAAATGTCTATATCGACGACAACCCGGTGAGCCTGGGCAATACGCTGTCATTTGATAATACCGGTACCTTGCAAAGCCCCGCTTCGGGCATTGTGACTGTGCCTTCCTACGACCCCAACAACGGCGCGGCAGCGATCGACCTCTCGCTGGATTTCACTTCATCAACGCAGTACGGCAATGAGTTTGGTGTGAACAGCTTGCAGCAGGACGGCTTCACCACAGGGCGATTGACCGGTATTGAAGTGGCGAGCAACGGCGTCGTGTCGGCGCGCTTTACCAACGGTCAGTCATCCCAGTTGGGTAAGGTCGCCCTGGCGGGCTTCTCTAATCCCAATGGTTTGCAACAACAGGGCGACACGGCCTGGGCGGAAACCTTCTCTTCCGGTAGTCCGCGTGTGGGTGAGCCGGGTAGCTCTAACTTTGGTCTGCTGCAGGCGGGTGCATTGGAGAGCTCCAATGTCGATCTTACTGAGCAATTGGTGGAAATGATCACCGCGCAGCGTAACTTCCAGGCGAACACCCAGATGATCCAGACATCTGACGCCGTTACTCAGGCGATTATTAATATCCGCTAAGGCGGGTATTCATCGCTTTAGGAGGCAGGTATGGACCGGCTACTTTATCTCGGCATGACCGCGGCCAAACACACGGAAATGGCGCAGGCCAGCAATGCCAATAATCTGGCAAATGCCAGCACTGCGGGCTTTCGCGCGGACTTCCATGCGCTGATGTCAAAGCCGGTAGAGGGAGCGGGCCATCAAACACGCGTCAACTCGGTGGTGGAGTCACGCCTGAGCGACTTCAGTGAAGGCACCCTGATGACCACCGGTCGCGATCTGGATGTCGCGATTCGAGGACAGGGCTGGTTTGTCGTGCAGGACGCCCAGGGTGAGGAGGCACTGAGCCGCCGTGGCGATCTTCACCTGACGGCCGATGGCATGCTGATCAATGGCGCCGGACAGCCCGTCATGGGCGATGGCGGACCGCTGGCGGTGCCTGAACACGACAGTTTGACGATTGGCAGCGACGGCACGGTGTCGATAGTGCCACTGGGTCTTGGGCCGGAGTCATTAGTAACCGTCGATCGCATTCGTTTGGTCAGCGCCGAACCTGAGCAGTTGCGCAAGGGCGAGGACGGTTTGATTCGAACGCTCGATGGCACCACGCCAGCCGCCGATGCCAGTGTTCGCGTTTCGCCGGGCACCTTGGAAGGTTCGAACGTGAATACCGTTGAGGCAATGGTCAATATGATCGAACTGGCCCGGCGTTTTGAAATGCAGGTGAAGGTGATGAATACCGCAAATACGGTATCCGAAGCCGGTGCGCGCCTGATGAGAATGGAATAAGAGGATAGGTATATGAATTCATCATTGTGGGTAGCCAAAACCGGTCTCGATGCGCAGAACACGCGCATGCAGGTGGTCAGTAACAACCTGGCGAACGCCAATACCACTGGGTTCAAGCGCGACCGCGCGTCTTTTGAAGATCTGCTCTATCAAAACTACCGTCAGGTGGGCGGGCAATCTTCCCAGCAAACTCGTCTGCCCAGCGGTATGCAGGTAGGTACCGGGGTTCGAGTGGTGTCGACTGAGAAAATCTTTAACCAAGGCACCATGACGCAAACCAATAACAACCTGGATTTAGCGGTCAATGGCAACGGCTTTTTCCAGGTGCGGATGCCAGACGGCAGCCTGTCTTACACCCGTGACGGTTCATTCCAATTGGACGACCAGGGGCAGATCGTTACCAACAGCGGCTACATCGTCGAGCCGGGTATTACGGTGCCTGCCAATACTCGCAGCATTACCGTCGGCACCGATGGGGTTGTCAGCGCGATGATCGCCGGTGACTCCGCGCCGGTGCAATTGGGCAGCATACAGTTGGCAGACTTTATCAATCCGGCTGGCTTAGAAGCGCGCGGTGAAAACCTGTATCTGGAGTCGGCCTCCAGCGGCGCGCCGCAAACTGGCACGCCCGGCCTGAGCGGTTTGGGCACGCTGGCGCAAGGGGCACTGGAAGGCTCCAATGTGAACGTGGTGGAAGAGCTGGTGAATATGATCGAGACCCAGCGCGCTTACGAGATGAACTCCAAAGCGATTTCCACCAGCGACCAAATGATGCAGTACGTGAATAACAACCTGTAAGTGGGTAATGCCATGAAGATATCACGCTACTTCCGCCTTTTTCTGCTCGCTACTGTGGCTTTACTCACGGCCTGCGCCCAAGCACCAGAGCGCGACGAACAGGTGTGGGAGTCACAGTTGCCGGAGCAGCAATACAGCAATAGCGAAAATCCCGGTTCGATCTACCAGGCGGGCTATGGCATGAGCCTGTTTTTGGATCGCCGCGCCCGGCAGGTAGGCGATGTCATCACCGTTATTTTGTCCGAGAAGACAGACGCCAGTAAGCAGTCCAACACGGCGACGGCTAAAGAGAGCAATATCTCGGTACCTACTGTGACGCTACTCGGCAGAGGCGTGACTCATAACGGCACGCCAGTGCTGTCGACGGGTGTCTCCAGTGACCAGGATTTTGCCGGGCAGGGCAGCAGCAGCCAGAGCAACAGTCTGACCGGTAGCATCACCGTTACCGTGTCACAGGTGTTGCGCAATGGCACTCTGCGAGTGCGCGGTGAGAAGTGGGTAACCATAAACCAGGGCGACGAGTTTATCCGCATTCAGGGCATTATTCGCCCGGAAGACATCGCCGCCGACAATTCGGTGCCCTCGTTCAAAGTTGCCGACGCACGTATTACCTACAGCGGCAAAGGGGCGCTGGCCGATGCCAATTCCATGGGCTGGCTGGGGCGTCTGTTCCAGTCAGTGCTGTCACCATTTTGAGGGTGAGAACGATGAACAACCACCGCCCATCTCTATTTCCACGCCTGCTGGCAGTGGTACTTTTTATGCTGGCCATACCCGCCTCAGCCGACCGTGTGAAAGACCTGGTCAATGTGGCCGGTGTGCGTGAAAACCAACTCGTCGGCTACGGCTTGGTGGTGGGATTAAGCGGCACCGGAGACCAGACCAGTCAGGCGCCGTTTACCATACAAAGCATTCGCAATATGTTGACCGGCTTTGGCGTTCGCGTTCCCGACAATGTGAACCCGCAGCTGAAAAATGTCGCGGCGGTAACCATTCACGCTAATCTTCCTGCCTTTGCCAAGCCGGGGCAGACCATCGATGTGACGGTGTCATCGATCGGCAACGCCGCCAGCCTGCGCGGGGGCAGTTTGCTGATGGCGCCGATGATGGGCGCCGACGGCCAGGTGTATGCCGTCGCCCAGGGCAGCTTATTGGTAAGTGGGCTAGGGGTTGAAGGTAATGATGGCTCCCGCGTGACAGTGAATATCCCCAGCGCTGGCCGCATCCCTAACGGCGCGATTGTCGAGCGACCTGCGCCCAGCCAAATGGCCAGCAATGGTGAGGTCATGCTGAATTTAAAAACGCCGGACTTCACCACTGCGCGTCGCCTGTCGGAAAAAATTAATGAGTTTTTTGGCGCTGGCACGGCCAGTGCAATGGACTCGGCGACGGTCAAAGTACTCGGCCCCTCCAGTGCTGATCGCCGCGTGACATTTATCTCCATGCTTGAAGAGCTTGAGGTCGATCCCGCCGAAGCCCGTGCCCGCGTGGTGGTTAATTCCCGCACCGGTACCATCGTGATTGGTGGCAATGTACGGGTGATGCCGACGGCGGTGACGCATGGCTCACTCACCGTGTCGGTGACTGAGCGGGTTGATATCAGTCAACCCAATGCCTTTGCCGATGGCCAAACCGTTGCGGCCGGGCGCTCCAGTATTGATGTTGCAGAAAGCGGCTCGCGAATGTTTTTACTCGATGCCGGCGTCACTCTGGAAGAAATTGTTAAGGCGATCAATCAGGTCGGCGCGGCTCCCGGCGACTTGGTGGCGATTCTCGAAGCACTGAATCAGGCTGGCGCGCTGCGCGCCGAGTTGCTGGTGATTTAAATGGATATTTCAAAGGCGGGTAATTACCACGACTTCTCAGGCCTGGCCGCACTGCGCAGTGAGGCGCAAGCCGACAGTGAACAGGCAATTGCGCCGGTGGCTCGCCAGTTTGAAGCGCTGTTTTTGCAAATGATGCTAAAAAGCATGCGCGACGCCGTGCCCGAGGGTGGGCTCTTCGACAGTAATGGCGGTGAGCTCTACCAGGAAATGCACGACAAACAGCTTTCCGTCACGCTCTCAGAGCAGGGCGGCATTGGTTTAGCCGACGCCATTGCACAGCAGCTCAGTGGCCATGGTGTCGCCCCTGGCGCGGCGTTAACGGAGCAGGGCGCGCAACTTCGTCAGCAGCTGTTAACAAAAGCCGCTCAAGTGTCGCCGCTAACGGCCGATAACTTGGCAGTGAAACGAGGAATTTAACATGGCAGATATGTTGGGTAATGCGCTATCTGCTCTGGTGTCATATCAGCGGGCGCTGGCGACCACTAGCCACAATATCGCCAACGCCGACACAGAGGGCTATAGCCGCCAGCGGGTCGACTTTGCGACACGAATCCCCCAGCAAATGGGCGACCTGTCCATTGGCTCTGGGGTGAAGTTGAGCGATGTGCGCCGCGTGTACGATGAGTTCGCCAACTTGCAAATGCGCAATGCCAGCGGTTCATTTAGCCAGCTCGATAACTTCTACCAATTGGCAACGCAGCTGGACAACAGTCTGTCCGACCCGGAGCTGGGGATCAGCGCCGCGCTATCGCGCTTTTATGACAGCGTGCAGAATCTCGCTGACGACCCTGCCTCAATTCCCTCGCGGCAATTATTGTTGTCTGAAGCTGAGAGCCTCGGTGGTCGATTCGCTGAATTCTCGGCGCAACTGGAGGGGTTGAGCAAGGAGGTAAACGCGCGCATTCAGAGCGATGTGAACGATATTAATGACCTCGCTCAGGAGTTGGCCGATATCAACGGTTTGGTTGTCGAAGCGCAAGGAAAGTTTGGCGCTGCGCCCAATGACCTGCTCGACCAGCGCGATTTGGCCTTGCAGCGCCTGAATGATCTCGTTTCCATCAAGACAGTGGAGCAGGATGACGGCGCCACCAATGTGTTTATTGGCAACGGCCAATCGTTGGTGCTCGGCGAAGAGTCCCGGTCAATGACCACCACTCGCAGCCCTTTTGGTTCAGATCGGCTGGAGCTGGCGATGGCGTCGAGCCCACAGTCGCCGATCAGTGAGGTGCTTTCAGGCGGCAGTCTCGGCGCGTCGCTGAGCTTTCGGGACGGCCTACTCGATACCACAAAAAATGAACTTGGGCGCATTGCAACGGCGCTAACAACCTCACTCAATCAGCAAAATGGTCAGGGGCTGGATCTTGATGACAACCTGGGCGCGGATATCTTTAATACGTTGAGTCCGTCGGCAATCGCGGCCACCGGTAATGCGAGTAGCGCCCAGCTCTCGGCAACGATTGAAGACATTTCGGCCTTAGACGGCCGAAATCTGCTGGTGCAATTTGACGGGGCTGCCTGGTCGTTTCGCAATGCGGCCAATGGCCAACAAATTTCAGCCTGGAGTGGCAGCGGCACGGCGGCCGATCCCTTTCTGATTGATGGCGTGTCGCTGACCTTGGACGCCCCAGCGGCGGCGGGGGATCGCTTTTTGGTGACGCCGACCGCCGATGCCGCCGCGCAGGTATCGGTGATAATGAGTAACCCGGCGCAGCTGGCGGCTGCGGCGCCAACGCGCAGCGGCGCTGACGGCGCCAATACCGGCGCAGCGCAAATTACCGAAACGCGTATTGTCGATGCCAGCGATCCAAACTTGTCGGCCAGCGTTGCCATTGAGTTTTTGGATGCGAATACCTATCAAATTAATGGCAGCGGCAGTTTTAGTTACAGCCCCGGCGCAGAGATTGTCGTCAACGGCAATGCCGTGGCGATTACCGGTAGCCCCATTGCCGGTGATCGTTTTTACATTGAGGCCAACAGCGGGGCGAGCGGCGATAACCGAAATATGCTCGCCATGGCCGCCGTGGAAGACAGCAAACTGTTAGATGGCGGCGCAAGCAGTGTACAAAACGCGGTGAGCGGCTTGGTTGGCGATATTGCGGTGGCCACGCGCAGCGCGGAGCTGAACCGAGACTCACAGGAAAACCTGCTTCGTCAGACCCGAGAAAATGTCGAAGCCATCTCCGGCGTCAATCTCGATGAGGAGGCGGCCAATTTGTTGAAATATCAGCAGGCTTATCAGGCGGCTGCTCAGGCGACGAGTATCGCCAATCAATTATTCCAGAGCTTGATTAGCTCGTTTCGCTAGTGGGGGAGTAGGGTGAGAATTTCCACAGCGCAAATTTATGCCGGCGGCTTGAGTGCGATGCTCGAACAGCAGAGCAAGCTGCTTGATACCCAAACCCAGCTCGCGACCGGGGAAAAACGCCTGTCGCCCGCCGACGACCCAGTGGGCGCCGTACGGAGCCTGGAGCTCAGTCGCTCGCTGGACCGCAGCGAGCAGTTTCAGCGCAATGCAGTGATCCTGGACAACCGGCTGCGCATGGAAGAGTCCACCCTGGCGGAGAGCGTTGAAATTATGCAGCGGGTGCGCACCCTGGCCCTGCAGGCGAATAATGCCAGCCAGGACAATGAATCGCGTCAGGCGATCGCGCGGGAACTGGAACAACAAGTCGACAGTCTGTTGGCGCTGGCCAACACCCGCGACAGTGACGGCCGCTATATCTTCTCCGGCTATCAGCAGGACACCCAGGCGTTTAGCCGAGATGTAAACGGCTTTCGTTACAATGGCGATGACGGCCAGCGTTTACTCCAGGTTGGGGCGAACCGCCAGTTGGCAGATACCAGCCCGGGCTCGGAGCTATTCACCGGTATTGCCAATGGCAATGGCCGTTTTCAGGCTATTGCCGGGGCTTCGAATACCGGCCAAGCGGTGATCGATGCGGGCGCTGTCAGCGATCAGCAGCTGTATAACGGCGATGCCATCGATATTGTTTTTATCGCGCCAGATCAATATGAGTTACGTGACAGCTCTGCTGCGGTTATTGCAACGGCCAGCTATCGCAGTGGTGATAGTATCGATGTTGCGGGTATGACGGTGAGTATTCAGGGTGAGCCAGCAGCGGGAGACAGCTTCTCATTGCGTGCCAGTGAGGCCGAAGATGTGTTCTCAATGGTTGCCGATTTAGCGCAAACGCTTGCCGAGCCGCGCAGCGGCAGCGCCAGTCGCGCACTGCAAACCTCGTCGATAAACGGCGCCCTGGCGAACATTGACCAAGCCCTCGACCACCTTATCGCCAAGCAGGCGGACAGCGGTGCCAGAATGCAGGCGCTGGACCGGCAGCGCGAGGTGAATGAAAGCGTGAACCTGCAGGTTCAGCAAAACCTGAGTGTAATTAATGACCTGGACTACGCCGAGGCGGTATCGCGGTTTGAGCAACAGCGCCTCGGTTTGCAGGCGGCTCAGCAAGCCTTTGCGAAAGTTCAGGGATTGTCATTGTTTAACTACCTTTAAGGCCTAGCGCCCCCCAGAATTTTGGAAAATGCCAATGGCGGAAAAGCCCCGCCGTTGGCTGACTACGTAGCCCTACCTAGCTTCTCCTTCCTTTACTACGTAATTACCCGTAGAGAGCAAAAAAAACCATAAAGTTCGCCACGCCAGCGCCGTTATATAGGCTGAAAGCAACGCGCAGTCATTGCGGCTGGGCAAGATTAAAGACTAGCGTCTTTACCGAAATAAAGTGGAAGGAGAGTCATCATGGCCCTTAGCATCAATACAAATGTTGCCTCGTTGAACGCCCAGAGAAACCTGTCGCGCTCACAGGAATCACTCAGCACCTCATTGCAGCGCCTCTCGACTGGCCTGCGTATCAACAGCGCAAAAGATGATGCAGCCGGCCTGGCGATCAGCACGCGCTTCACTACACAGATCAACGGCCTGAACCAGGCAGTGCGTAACGCTAACGACGGTATCTCACTCGCGCAAACCGGTGAGGCCGCATTGGACGAGATCACCAACAACTTGCAGCGAATTCGTGAGCTGGCCGTTCAGGCTGCCAACTCAACTTACTCGTCTTCAGACCGCGCGGCACTGGACGCAGAAGTACAGCAGCGCTTGGCTGAGATCGACCGCATCGGTGGTCAAACCAGCTTTAACGGTCAGAAAATTCTCGACGGTAGCTTCGGCAACGCCAGCTTCCAAGTGGGTGCCAACGTCGGCGAAACCATTTCGGTGAGCCTCAACACTGGCGTACGCTCTAACCAGATCGGCCAAATCGCAACCAACACCAGCAATGCGCAAACACTGTTGGTAGATACTTCTGCGGCCTTGACCGAGGGTGGAACCAGCATTTCGATTGGCGGTGGTACGGCCATCTCCGTCGGCGCTAGCGAAGACCTTTCCTCAACCGGCGCAGGTCGTGAAGCCAACAGTGCTTACTCTAAAGTACAGGCGATCAACTCTGCTGGTATCACTGGCCTGACCGCGACAGCGTCTACATCGGTGGATTTGGACTTCACTACCATCACTGCTGCCGGTTCTGACTCGGGTTACGAGTTGAACATCAATGGCGTTAACATCTACGACGGTAGTGTGCCCACTGGCAACATCACCGGTACTAATGTTGCCGATGCCATCAACCTCCAGGCAGATGACACGGGCGTGCGCGCTAGCTTCACTGGCGGTGTGTTAACCCTGAGCGCTGACGATGGCCGCAATATCACCATCAATCAGAACACCACCGGCAACACCACTCAGCAGGGTATTACTGATGCGACAGTGGTTGCCAACGACGGTGTGAACGACACCTACGCCGCAGTGGGTGATCTGACCAGCGTTATCAGCGGCAACGTCACTTTGTCTGCCTCTGAAGCGATTCAGGTAACGGGCGAAACTGAGCGCTTGGGCTTGAACGCGGCGGATGCCACTTTCGACATCGCGGTGGACTCAACAACCCTGAGCTCAGTGAGCGTGACCTCAGTCTCCAACTCTGAAGACACCATCCAGCGTGTGGATGCGGCACTGACCTCGGTAAGTGACCTGCGCAGCACCTTCGGTGCGGTACAGAACCGCTTTGAATCCACCATTACCAACCTGCAGACGATCTCTGAGAACCTGTCAGCGTCACGCGGCCGGATTCTGGATGCAGACTTCGCTGCTGAAACGGCTAACTTGACCAAGGCGCAGATCCTCCAGCAGGCCGGCACTGCGATCCTTGCTCAGGCAAACTCACTGCCCCAGGCAGCCCTGAGTCTGCTCCAGTAAGTCGCAAACCGCCCGCTCGAATGAGCGGGTAATTTGGCCCCGCACCGGGTGATGTATTTCGAATAAGGGCCGCAAGGCCCTTTACGTGCTTCGCAAAATCGGTGACGGGCTGAAAAGGTGAATGCATATGGATACCAGTCTGAATCTAGCAAGTGTTCGCAGTGTGGTTAGCCCCCTCGCTGAAGGGGTGGCAAAGCGCCCAGACAGCGGCAGAGGCTTACCTGCTAACGGACAAAGTTTGCCGCCTTCGGCGGTGCCGCGCGCGGTGACTTCGGCAAATCCGGATAGTAAAGAAGGCGAAGAGCTGAGCAGAATAGCGAAGGCACTCGTTGCAGAGTTTGACCCAGCAGAGCGTATCGAGCGCACCGAACAGGCCCTGGATAAGCTCAATGAGATCATGCGTGATCGCGAGCGAGACCTTGAGTTCTCTATCGATGAAGTAACCGGTAGAACCATTTTAAAGGTCATTCATGCAGAATCGGGTGAGGTGATTCGGCAGATTCCGCCGGAAGAGCTGTTAAATATCACGCGTACGTTTATTGAAGGTACTGGCAGTTTAATTAACGACGAGGCCTAGAACCTGGCTTATGGCGCGAAGCTTGCTTTGCTTCAGTAACGCGTCTCGGTGGTGTGGGGTATTGGCGCCGCCAAGGGCATAACAAACAGCGCAGCGTCGGTGCAAACCACCGGGGCCGCAAGGCAGGAGGTGACATGGCGTCGCTCACCGTATCCGGGGCAGGCTCCGGTTTAGATATCAACAGCATTGTCTCGCAATTGGTAGAGGCAGAGCGCGCGCCGCAAGCGAATCGCCTGGCGTCAAAGGAAGCGCGTATTCAGGCGCAACTGTCCGCCTTTGGCACACTGAAATCCTCCCTGGAAGCATTTCAAAGCAGCCTGACTAAGCTGCAGAATGTCGACACCTATAATCAGCGTTCCTCCTCACTCCCCTCGGATAGCCCCTTTAGCGTTTCCGTGGACGATACCGCTGCGGCCGGCAGCTATGAGGTAAGTGTCGAGCAACTTGCCAGCAGAAATAAGATTGCCTCCGCCGCTTATGCCGACGCCCAGACCAGTGTCGGTACTGGCACGCTCAGCATCACCGTTAACGGCGAAAGCTTCAGTGTCGATGTTGAAAGCGGCAGTGACTCGCTAGAAGCCATTCGCGCGGCGATTAATGATGCCGAGGACAATGTTGGCGTATCGGCAAGTATTGTAAATGATGAAAATGGCGCACAGTTGGTGCTAACCAGTGACAACAGTGGCGTGGAAAATGCCATTGCGGTAAGCGTGACCACCGATCTTGCTGATACCGGTGACCTCAGCCAGTTGAGCTACGACCCCAATGCCGGTAGCAACCCAATGATTGAAAAGGTTGCCGCACTGGACTCAATCATCGAGGTCGACGGGTTTACGCAAACCAGTTCAGACCTCACCGTTGCGGGCATGATTGAAGGGGTCACTTTCAACCTCAGCGAAGCGCGCCCCGGCGAAAAAATGACTGTAGACGTCAGCCTCGACACCAACGCGGTCAAACGTGCGGTAGAGGGCTTCGTTCAAGCATATAACAATTTAAACACCACACTGAATGACCTTACCGCCTACGACCCAGAGGCGAATACCGCCGGTCTTTTGCAAGGTGATTCGACCACGCGGGAGATCGCCACGCGGCTGCGCAGTGAAATCGGCTTAAACGTTGGCAGTATCAGCGGCGATATCAACTCTCTGGCGCAAATTGGCATTACCACGGGTGATAACTCGCTGTTGGAGATTGACAGTGATGAGCTCGGCGACGTCATCAGTAGCAATTTTTCGGCTATTCAAAATCTTTTTGCCAACGACGACGGTTATGCAAATCGCTTAGATGACACTCTCGAGCGTTACACCCAGGGCGGCGGTATCTTGGATGTTCGCACTGAGGGCCTGAGTGGCCAAATTGAACGAATTAACGATCAGCGAGAAGCGCTTGATCGCCGCATTGCCTCGGTGGAGGAGCGCTACTTCAAACAGTTTACGGCGCTGGATAGCCTGCTGGGGCAATTGACCAGCACCGGAGACTTTTTAAACCAGCAGTTAGCGAGCTTGCCGGGCAGCGTGAGAAAGGAAAGCTAGCATAGGTAGATTCCGAGGGCGGCTTTTAGCAAAACACCCTAAAGCGCCGTCCTGATATGCCGATAACTTGGATAGATCATCGGCAAGCAAGGCAAGAGGATAAAAAATGAGCTATTCAGCAGGTCGGGTTAGTCAAGCTTATGCCAGTGTTGGCACACACAGCCAGGTTGAGGCGGCCAGCCCTCATCGGCTTATTCAGTTATTGATGGACGGCGCGTTAGACAGACTTGCGCTGGCACGGGGGCAAATACAGCGGGGAGAAATTTCGCTTAAGGCAAACAGCATTAGCCGAACCATGTCGATTATTGACGGCTTGCGTTTAAGTCTTGACCACAGCGTAGACAGTTCATTGAGCGAAAACCTCGAGGGACTTTACGACTACATGAATCGTCGCCTGCTGTTAGCCAACGTTAAAAATGATACAGAGGCTTTAGATGAAGTCTCCGGTTTGCTCCGCGAGTTAAAAGAGGCCTGGGATGCGATTCCTGATCCTAGCCGCGAAAGCACAGCGTACTCAGCGGGCGAGGCGGTCGTATAGATGGCTGTGCCGGCAGACATTGGCGCCCTCCGCGCTGCGGAGCTGTTAAGCCCCCGTCAACAGCAGCTTCGCGAGCTACTGCTTATGACCGAAGAGATTGGTTCTCTGGCGGAGCAGGGAGAGTGGAACGAGGCCCTGTCTCGCCAGCGCGACCGGCGGCTGGCGATGGAGGCTTTTTTTGCGCAGGCCTGCAGCGCTGAGGAGTCCGAGCTGGTTGCGCAGGTGATACAGCATATTTTGACGATTGATGACCGCGTTTCCACCGCGCTTGCCAATAAACGCAATACGCTGAGCCATAAACAGCTCGAGCACCGACGGAAGGCCCAGAATGTGGGGCGCTACCTGTCCAATTGTTAGTGCCCTCTCACAACGCGTCTCTCGGCGGCCGTTAGCGGCCAGTGCCGAGAGCGCTCCTCTGGCCACTTTCACAAGTGGCACGCTCAGCGACTCCGTATTTCTACTAACCTAGAGCTATTACGTATTAACAGCTCCGCTGGTCTCTCGCATTATAGTGACCACGCGGGTGGCAAATCGACCTTACGTTCGTGCTCAATCCGCCACCATAAGTAGCGTTTTCGGAGACCCTCCGGCTACATCCACAATAACGAGTTCTAGTGAAGACGCTTATGGCATCACAAGCAGAACAATTCGGGGGTAGCGGGCCAGCACCGTCTCGCATTATGCGGGCGCTGGATATTCTGATTAAACAGGTCGCCGAGTTCGACACCTTAGTGTTGATTCGCGGTGAATCTGGCAGCGGTAAGGAAGTGGTCGCACGTAAGATCCACGAGTGTTCAGATCGTGCCGGTAAAGCATTTATTCCCGTGAACTGCGGCGCCATCCCCGCTGACCTGCTCGAAAGCGAACTTTTCGGCCATGAAAAGGGGGCTTTTACCGGCGCGGTAGCGAGTCGCCAGGGCCGTTTTGAAATGGCTGAGGGTGGCACCTTATTCCTTGATGAAATTGGCGATATGAGCTTGCCCATGCAGGTGAAGCTGCTTCGCGTTTTGCAGGAGCGCTGTTACGAACGTGTTGGCAGCAATGAAACGCGCAAGTGCAATGTACGCATTCTCGCTGCAACCCACCGCAATTTGGAGTCGATGGTCGACGAGGGCACCTTCCGTCAAGACTTGTTCTTCCGGCTCGATGTTTTTCCTATAGAAGTTCCCTCTTTGCGTCAGCATCCGGAAGACATTGAAATGCTGACCAGAAACTTCGCTGAGCGCTTGACTGAGCGCGGCATGAAACCGCCCAGTTTTTCAGCCAGTGCATTGCGAGCCTTACAGCGTTATAACTGGCCTGGCAATGTGCGCGAATTAGAGAACCTAGTGGAGCGCTTGGCCATCACTCACGGCGGGAAGCGTTTAGGCGTTAATGACCTGCCTGCCAAGTACCGCTTTGAGCTGGTCGACGACGATCAGCCAGTCAACGAGCGCGAAGATCAAGACGTGCTGATGGAGCTATTGCTTCAGCGCGAAGACGACGATCCGCTCACCGCTAATGCTGGCGCAACGCTTCCTGAGGAAGGTATTGACCTGAAGCATCATCTTCAGGAATTGGAGCAGGCCTTCATTAACCAAGCTCTTGAGCGTGAGCAAGGCGTGATTACCCGTGCTGCGCAGTTGTTAGGATTGCAGCGCACCACGCTGGCAGAAAAAATGAAGAAAATGGGTATTAGCCAGTAGGCTATTTTTTCGACAGAGTGCCAATGTTTCCTCAATGACAGGTAGTCGCTTGCCACAGTCACGCTTGTCGCTTGATAACTCCCGCCATTAATTTCTTATCGCCCCTTCTTTACGTCAATGCTGCGGATAGCGGTATCGAAAGAATTTTCTAACGCCGTGGGGTAGGCGCATTTATTTTACCTGCCACAAGCTTGTCGCTAGGCCTGTTTTTCGCCTGCCAAAATATTGTCAATTCAGTGTTTTGATTGCCTAAGTTATTGAAAAATATAATTAAAATTTGTTGGTATGGCTGTTGCATTGTCCCCCCTGAGTTAAACGATAGGGCAGTAACATGGCAGAAATACTCACATTCGGTTCCTCAGCGTCTCCTGCGACAGAGTCCCTCGCGATAGAGGCCTGCATGCGCGAGTTCGCGTCAACGCGTGTATTCCTGGAGCATTGCCATGCGACCTTGCCCGGTGTTGTTGGTGCTCTGCATCGTCGCATCGATGGGGGGGAAGCGAAATGAAACAGTTAATCGCCAAAGACCCCGCATCAATTGCTGTTCGCGATCTGGCGACGCGCGTTGCCAGGACGGATGCCACGGTATTGATTTGTGGGCAGAGCGGCGTCGGCAAGGAAGTTTATGCCCGCTACATACATGCGCAATCGCGCCGTGCTGACGGCCCCTTTGTTGCGGTGAACTGCGCCGCGATTCCGGAAAACATGCTCGAGGCCATGCTGTTTGGTTATGAGAAGGGCGCGTTCACCGGGGCGATAAGCAGCCACGCGGGCAAGTTTGAGCAAGCCCAGGGCGGAACGCTGCTGCTGGATGAAATCTCTGAAATGGATATTGGCTTGCAGGCCAAGTTATTACGTGTGCTGCAGGAAAAGGAAATTGAGCGTCTTGGTAGCCGACGCAGTATGAACCTGGACGTGCGCGTCATCGCGACCACTAACAGGGATCTGCGTGAGGCCGTATTGGCCGGCGAGTTTCGCGAGGACCTCTTTTACCGCTTGAATGTTTTTCCCCTTTGCCTGCCCGCCCTGTGTGAGCGCCGGGAAGATATCTTGCCGCTGGCCGAACACTTTCTCGAGCGCGATGAGTCTATCGACAGTGCGCAGTCGGTGCTGACTCACGATGCCCGCGAAAAACTACTTAGCTACGCTTGGCCGGGCAATGTTCGCGAGCTCGACAACGTTATTCAGCGCGCGTTGATTTTGCGCCAAGACCACCGTATTAGCGAAAGAGATATCCAGTTTGAGCAGGGTATGCAGCTGTTTTCCACGGCGACAACTGGCAGCGCCAGCGCGCCGTTGGATGGTTTTATGCGAGATCAGGAACGCCAGAGAATTAGCGACGCCCTGCGCCAGGGCCGCTCAAAGAAAGAAGCGGCCGAAATTCTCGGTATTAGCCCGCGCACCTTGCGCTACAAATTAGCCAGGCTGCGTGAGCAGCAATGCCTGCAAGGTTAATGGAGAGTTGTCATGTCAGACGGAATGAAAGTTGACTCTATCCTCAACCAGATACGTGCGCTGCGCGAGCAAAGCGCGATGCCAGGTGCCGCCGATGTGCGGGACCCGGGGCGCATTGATGCGGCACCGAAGGTCGATTTTTCGCAGATGTTGCAGCAGTCGCTTCAGGGGATTAACCAAACTCAGGCGAACGCCAGCCAGTTGGCAACGGCGTTTGAGCGCGGCGACCCGAATGTCAGCATCACCGAGGTGATGGTGAATATGCAAAAGGCCCAAGTCTCGTTTAAGGCCGCGGTGGAAGTGCGAAATAAGGTCGTTGACGCCTATAAAGAAGTGATGAGGATGTCAATGTGACAACGAGCGTGCTGCGTGTAAGAAAGGGTTTGAGTCATGGCTGATTCGCAAAGCATTTCTGTTAACAGTGTGTTGCAAAGCGCCGCCAAAAACGACGTGCTGCGCCAGCTGCTGATTCTGGTCGGTATCGCCGCCAGTGTTGCGCTGGGTGTTGCTGCAGTGTTGTGGTCGCAAAGTGGTGACTATCGTGCGTTGTACTCCTCACTACCGCCGGAGCGCGCATCGTCAGTTGTTGATGCGCTGAATGTGGCGGGAATTCCTTATCGTATTCAGGATTCAACCGGCGCAATAATGGTTCCAGCGGAGCAAATTTATGATGCGAGAATCCGTCTTGCCGGACAAGGCCTTGGTAAAGACGGCAGCGGTATGGCCATGCTGGAAAAGGAGCAGGGCTTTGGCGTTAGCGAATTTATGCAGTCAAAAAAATACCACTACGCGCTGGAGCAGGAACTCGCCAGCACCATAGAAAGCCTGCAGCAGGTACGCAGGGCAAGGGTGCATTTGGCGATCCCCAAGCAATCGGTATTTGTGCGTGACCGCAAAGCGCCGAGCGCATCGATTATGTTGGATGTGTACCCCGGCAGCGAAGTCTCTAAGCGCAATGTCTCGGCCATTATCAATCTGGTGGCGAGCAGCATTGGTGGTTTGAATGCCGAGGATGTCACCGTGGTGGACCAGCTGGGGCAGCAGCTCAATGAAAGCCGCAGTGATGGTGATCAACTGGAACTGAGTGATAGGCAGTTCACCTATCGCCGCCGCATTGAGCAGGCGTACGAAGAGCGGATCGCCGATTTGATCCGGCCCATCGCCGGCTCCGGCCGCGTTAGGGTAACGGTGGCCGCGGATGTGGATTTCAGCAGTGAGCAGGAAAGCCGGGAAAGCTGGAACCCCGACCGACAGGTGGTGCGCAGTGAACAGATTAACGAACAGCTCAATGGCGGCGCCGCCCAGGGGCGCGGTGTGCCGGGTGCCCTGTCGAATCAACCACCGCCAGCGGGTGTTGACGGCGAGGGTGGTGAGCAGGCGAATGCTGACGCCGGTAATCGCTCGGTTATTCGCAACTACGAAATCGAGCGGGTGCTGGCGCATAGCAGTAACCCCAGCGGCAGCTTGAAGAAACTCTCGGTCGCGGTACTGGTGGACAATCACCGCCGCGTGAACGAGGCAGGGGAAGTCGTCGTGGAGCCCATGACCAACCCAGAGCTTGAGCGCATGACATTGTTGGTGAAAGACGCAGTGGGCTTCGAAGAACAGCGCGGCGATCGGGTGACGGTGATGGCGGCAGATTTTCGCGAAACCGTAACCTTCGACGAAGAGGCGACGGGTCCTGCGATCTGGGAGCAGCCCTGGTTTGCGAATTTGGTGCGGCAGGTGTTGGTTGGCGTTGCCTTGCTATTCATCGTGTTTGCGGTGCTGCGGCCCAGCGTGAAAACCTTGCTGCAACACAAGGCGCCTGCGCCGGTGGCGAGTGCGGACGAGCCGGGAATAAGCGGCGAGCTGCAACAGCAGCCAGTGGCCGCTCTTGGGGCGCCGAACGCGGGGGGCTACCCTCAAGGCATTAGCTTTGAGCAGCAGTTAGGCGATGTTCGTGGAATGGTTGAAGAAGATCCGCGCCGCGTGGCGCAGGTCGTTAACAGATGGGTGACTGAAGACAATGGCTAATGCAAACGCCAGTGGCGCGACGGCAGCGCCAGCAATTCCCGGCTGTGAAAAGGCTGCGTTGTTATTGCTAATGATGGGCGAGAACTACGCGGCCAAGGTGCTGCAACATATCTCGCCCGACGATGTCGAGCGTATCGGTTCGGCAATGGCAAATATCAAACGTGTTGATAACCAGCGAGCGGTGGAGGTTGTTAAGGACTTTCACGAGAGTGCAGCGTCTGAAAATTCGCTCGCGGTTGGCGTTCAGTCCTATGTCCGCAAGATGTTCACCAATGCCTTGGGTGAGCAAAAAGGCGGCAGTTTGGCCAAGCGCGTACTCGGCGACGAGGCTGGCAGTGAAATGGATGAACTGCGCTGGGTTGAGCCTGAAGCACTGATGCAAATGCTCAAAGACGAGCACCCGCAAATGATCGCCATTACCCTCGCTCATCTGGAGCAGGAGCAAGCAGGAAAAGTACTGGCGCAGTTTCCCGAGGCGGTGCAAAACGATGTGGTGTATCGCGTCGCGAATATGAAAACGATTCCCGATGCGGCGATGACCCAGCTGCAAAATGTATTGAAGAAAAAACTGTCAGTAACGGCCAAATTAAAGAGCCGGGATATCGACGGCGCGGCGGCAGCGGCGGGCATAATCAACGGCTTGGACAGCGACGCCGAGACACGCATTCTCGATAGTGTTGCAAAAAATAATCAGGAGCTGTCGACCAAGATTCAAGACCTGATGTTTGTCTTTAGCAACCTGATTAACATCAGTGACAAGGGCATGCAGCAGTTACTTCGTGAAGTGTCTTCTGACCTGCTGCCAATTGCCTTAAAAGGCGCCTCAGAAGAGGTGCGCGAAAAAATTCTGCGCAATATGTCCAAGCGCGCACGAGAGATGTTAGTCGACGATATGGAAGCGCGCGGGCCAATAAAAATCAGCGAGGTTGAACAGGCGCAAAAAGAGATCCTCACGATTGCGCGTAGCCTGGCCGATAGCGGCCAAATTGATTTGGGTCGCGGCGGTGATGACTACATTTAAGCAGCGACAGGCTGAGGTGGAACGGTGACAGTGGGCTTCCAGCAATTTATTCCCAGAGACGTCGAGACGCCGGTGGCTGAGCCACCAGTCGACCAGACAACGCGACCAGCCAACAGTTGGCAGCTACCTGAAATGCGCGGTGGCGCCAGCAATCGTAGTCGGCCTGCCCCAGCGACTGACGCGCCAGCGGCGCTCGCCGATGAGGTCGTTGACGAGCTGGCCACGCTGCGTGAGCAAGCGCGACAGGAAGGCTTTGCCAAGGGTGAGGCCGAAGCGCGTACGCTGCTCGCTGAACAGAGCCAACAACTGCAGTTGGCAATGGCGGCGCTGCGCGAGGCGCAGGCCTGGCTAGAGGGCGAGGTGCAACAAGAGCTCATATTGCTGGCCCAGGAGTTGGCGCAGGCGCTGATTGTGAAAGAGATCGACGCTGATCCCGAGATTGTAACCCTGGCGGTAGAGCGTGCTGTTGCCATGCTGCCCTCGGCAGAGGGACATATTCAGCTGCAACTGCACCCCGCGGATGCGCAGCTGCTCAGGGACCATGCGGCCGTTGCCGAGCCACTCGCAGCTGCTTGGGACATTAGCGAAGATGCTGATATTCGCCGTGGCGGCTGCGTGATCAAAAGCCGAACCTCGCAGGTGGATCAGCGCACCGACAAGCGCTTGCAGGCCTTGCTTGAACAGGTACTCGTTGATGAATCTGGTCAAAACTAAAGCCGAAACACAACACGCTCTGGTCTCGCAACTGCGTGGCTTGCGCGAGCGCTTACATCACATTGAAGACACCGAACCCGCGGCTGAGGGTCAGTTGCGGCGTATTGTTGGCACTTTGCTAGAGGCCGAAGGCTGCAAGGCCGCTATCGGTGCCTATTGCGAGGTGGAGACTCTCGACGGCCAGTGGCTGGAAACCGAAGTGGTTGGCTTTGCCAGCGATCATCTGTTGCTAATGCCCACCGGCGAACTCCGCGGGGTGATGCCCCATGCCCGGGTGAGGCCGATTCGTAAAAGCTCCAACATCGCCGTCGGTGATGGCCTGTTGGGCAGGGTGATCGACGGCGCTGGCGAACCGCTGGACGGTCGCGGCCCGCTGCGCTGCAAGCAGCAGCGCCCGCTAAATTCTCCCCCGATCAATCCACTGGTCAGACGCCCCATACACCAGCCCCTGGATGTCGGCGTGCGAGCGATAAACGCCATGCTTACCGTGGGGCAGGGGCAGCGACTGGGTCTGTTTGCCGGCAGTGGTGTGGGTAAGAGTGTGCTGCTGGGAATGATGACGCGTTACACCAATGCCGATGTAGTGGTGGTTGCCCTGATCGGTGAGCGCGGGCGCGAAGTGAAGGATTTTATCGACAATATTCTCGGCGGCGATGAAATGCGCAAAGCCGTGGTGATCGCAACACCTGCCGACCACCCGCCGCTGATGCGTTTGCGGGCAGCGTGGCTCGCCAGTGCGGTGGCCGAACACTTTCGCGACCAGGGTAAGCAGGTGTTATTACTGATGGATTCGCTAACGCGCTTCGCGCAAGCTCAGAGGGAAATTGCCCTGGCGACCGGAGAGCCACCGGCAACAAAGGGCTACCCGCCATCGGTGTTTGCTCGCTTGCCTGCCCTGGTAGAACGGGCCGGCAACGGTCGAGAGGGAGGGGGCTCCATCACGGCGTTTTATACCGTGTTGGCAGAAGGGGATGATCAAAACGACCCCATTGTCGATTCTGCCCGGGCAATTTTGGATGGACACATTGTGCTGTCTCGAAGTTTGGCGGATGCGGGGCATTTTCCCGCGATCGATGTAGAGCGTTCGGTGAGTCGCGCGATGAACGACATTACCGACAAGGCGCATCAGTCGATGGTGCGTCAGCTGCGACAGCTGATTTCGCTTTATCAGCAAAATCGCGACCTGATTAGCATAGGTGCCTACCAGCGTGGTACCGACAGTCGAGTCGATCAAGCAATAGCGCTGTGGCCACGCATACAGGCATTTTTGCAGCAGGATTTTGATGAGTCGGAGGGCTTTGACCAATCCCTCGATAAACTCGCTGAAATTGTCACCTTCAATGATGACAGCAATATGCAGGACACTATCGTCCAATAGTGCACTGCGCCGGTAACCGGGGACGTTCGCTATGAGTCATGCCAAGAAGTCACAACGCCTCAAGCCCGTGCAGGAATTTGCCGAGCGCGAAGAGCAGGAAGTGGCGCAGCGCTATGCCGCGGTTCAACAGCAGCATCAGCAACACAGAGATAAATTGACCGAGCTGCAGCAGTACTATGACGATTACCGTCGCTCGACGGAAAGTCGTCACTGTGACCTTAAGCATCTCCAGGAAAGCCGTTTGTTTCTCTCCCGCCTGGCGCAGGCCATTCGTCAGCAGAGCGATACAGTGGCGCGCTGTGCCGCGCAGCTCGACGACATACGCCAACAGTGGATGACCGCGCGCCAACACAGTATGAGCATGGAGCAGCTGCTGGAGCGTTATAAGCGCGTCGAGCGTCGAGAACAGGATGCCCGCGAGCAGCGAGAGAGTGATGAGCTGTCATCGCAACGCTTCGTGTGGCGCCAGCGTCACGCCTAATCTGAACGGGCCTGTCAGCCTTACTATTATTCCCCCTCTGTTCTACCCCTTGCTCGGGCTTTGATACTCAAGTCAGCCAATCGCTTTGCGGAGCCATTGTGCGCGGTATGCCGAAAGTCCGCATTGGCACATCAATTGCTGTAATCCACTCAGTGACGATAACTTGGCAGCCGCCATTATCGCTGTGTCGACGCCATGCGGGACGTTTCCGCGCAGGGCTATCGGACAAAATGGGATGAAAATATGAATACTGTACAGGCCATTTTTGCATCACTTACCCCATCTGCTACGGGAACATCGCCGGACCTGGAGGGCCTGCCTCTGGCCGACGGCGACGCCGCGCCACTAGCGGCTTTCAGCGATTTACTCGCTGCGCAGCAAGCTCCTGACGCGCCGGTTGAGGGGATTAGTTTCGACCATTTGTCCGCCCAGGCGCTGGCGCGATTGGCGGGTGACGAGGCCGAGCTGCCGAGCCCTCAGGATGAATTAGTTCAGTCGTCTGATTTACTGAAGACCGACAGCGGCGAGGGCGGCCAGCCCTTGCCGCTAATCGGTCAACCATTGCCGCAAAGCAGTACTGTGTTACCACCGCAGTTATCCTCCTTCGGCGCGGTGGCTGAAGCGATTCGCAGCCAGCGTCCTGTTGCGCAGAACATAGAGGCGCCAGTGGTCGATGCAGCAAGTATCTCGGCCAGTACGCCGGTTAGTCCATCGCCCGGTGCATTGCCGGCCAAACCGCAAATACCCAGTGTCGCCATAGCTGCGGACCCGGCTGCTCAACAAGCTGCAGCGTCAATGGCGTCGGCGCCCATAGTGAATGCGCCAGTGACGCCGCGCATCGCCAGCGCGCCACCGGCCATTGAGGTCGCGAGTGTCGATGCGGGTGCCGACAGCCTGGAGTTTGCGGATCTGACGCGGCAGTTAACTATTCGACCAGCGCCGCCAGCTGATCGGGCGGCCGTTCAGTTCACCATTAGTCAAAACCCCATTGACGACCCCGCGTGGAGCCAAGCGGTGGCATCGCGCATACAGTGGATGGGCAGTACCGGAACGCAAACCGCACAACTGCAGCTGAACCCGGAAGAGCTGGGAGGCATTCACGTGCAGTTGAGTATGCAGGGCGACAAGGCGTCGGTGCAGTTCCAAGCTCAGCACAGCGAAACCAGCGAGTTGATCGAACGTTTGATGCCGCGGTTAAGCCAGGCAATGGAGCAACAGGGCATGCGCCTGGAAGAGGTCAAGGTGAGTCACCAATCCGCCTGGGCCGACGCACAGCAACAGCAGCAAAGTCAGCAGTTTTCTGACCGCGCTCAGCGCGGCGTGGTGCATTTCTCCGGCGATGCGGAGCCCGCTGGTGAGCCAGAGGCCAGCCGAGAAGACAGCGCATCTAAAGGAGCCCCAAGAGGGGATTCGGCGGTAGATGACTATGCATAACTAACCCCAGCATAGCTAACCCCGGTTTAGTTAATTCCGACTTAGCTCTCCCCGGCGTAGTGAATGCTAGTGCTGGCGAATCTTCTCGCGCCTGTCGCCACCGCTGAGGTGTAGACAGGCGCCGAACTGTCTGAACGCCTTCTCTTCACTTGCCGCCAATGGGCGGCCGCTGGTCTGCCAAATTCTTGGCGCGAGGGCCAAAAGCTTGCTTAACCTTATGAAATAAAAGCAAAAAAATATCTGGCATAGCCTTTGCAATTTTCTCTCTACGCGACATGTATTCGTTAGTTTTTTGGCACCTCACCGGTGAGAGAGAAGGGCAAAACGCAATGTTTAAAAACAAATTCGTATTGATTGGCTTGGTCGTTGTGCTGCTGGCGGCAACCGCAGGGGGAACGTGGTTTGTGATGCGCGGCAGTAATGAACCTGCTGCAGAGGCCGAAGCTGCCGCACCGGCCGTGAAGGCACCGATCATTCACAGCTTGTCACCTTCATTTGTGGTCAATCTCTTTAATGAGCGGTCTACGCGCTTCTTGCAGGTAGACGTTGAGGTTATGAGCCGCGATGAAGAAGTGATCTCAAAACTTGAAGACTACGAAGTTCGCATTCGCCACGAACTCATCATGATGTTCAGCAGTTTGACGAAGGAAATGATTAACAGCCTCGAAGGCCGCAAGGAAATACAGGCCATGACAGTGGCGACCATCAACAGTGTGCTCGAAGCGGAAACCGGCAAGGGCGGCATTGAAGATGTGTATTTCACCAAATTTGTGATGCAGTGAGGGCGCTGCCATGAGCGGTGTACTGGACCCCGAAGAACTCGAAGCGCTGATGGACGAAGAGCCAAAGGCGAACGACGACGGCAAATACAACCTCGCGCGACAGGATTACGCCGTTCAGCGATTGATCCCCACCTTGTCGCTCATTCAATCCCAATTTGGCAACGCGGCGGTTGAGCGTGTGCGAGAGTTTGTTAGCAGCGTTGAGAGCATTCGCACCGATCGCATTACGGTGATGAAATTCGACGAGCTGCAAAACACGCTACCCGCGCCCTGCAGCATTTCCTTGATCTCGGGTATGCCGCTGAGCAGCGACTTGTTGATTGCCTTTGAATCGGAGCTGGTCTTTAACCTGGTGGATCGCTATTTCGGCGGTCATGGCGGCGAAGCCGATGCCGCGCGGGAGCAGTTTTCCACATCCGAAATCAGCTTTATGGAAATTCTGGTCGGCGCATTGCTACCGGATATCGCGGTGGCATGGAAGTCGGTGATGACGTCTGCACCCGCTGTGTCCAGCCAGTGTACCGACCCGCGCTTACTCGAAGGCTTTAACGAAGCGGATTCGCTCGTCGCGACACGATTCGAGGTTTCCATTGGCGAATTTACCGGCGGGCTGTGGTCGGTGGTGCCCTGGAGCGCCATTGATGCCGTGCGCGACAGCCTGGCAGACAGCGGCGCATCCACAGGCAAGAAGCCCGCCAGTGAAGAGTGGCGCAGCCGTCTTTCGCAGCGGGTGGAGGAAGCGCCGGTTGAGCTGGTTGCCCAGCTTCCCAAAACGCAGCTGAGCCTCCAGCGTGTTGCAAACCTTAAGAAAGGCGATGTGATCCCGCTGGTCAGTGCCGAGGATGTGCTGCTCTGCGTGGCCGGGCAGGCGCTATTGAAAGGGCATTTTGGCAGTCACCAAGGTCAACTGGCCGTGCAGATCACAGGTTCTGCCAGCGCCAAAAAACCGATGCAGGAAGGGTAGGAAAGGACTATGGCAAACGATTTGAATCTGGACAAAATCCTCGACGTCAATGTGGATGTATCGGTGGAAGTCGGCCGGACGCGCATGAGCATTCGGGATATCAAAGCGCTCAATCAAGGCGCGATTATCGAACTGGATCGGGCGGCCGGCACCCCCTTGGACGTGCTGGTAAATGGCACCTTGGTGGCGCGTGGTGAGATCGTCGTCGTCAAAGAGAAATTTGGCATCATGCTGACTGAGGTGCTCGGGCAGGATGATGAGGAGGAGGCTGCGTCATGATCCGCGCCCTCCTGCTTCCCGTCGCGCTCGCAACGCCGGTTTGGGCTGAGGAGACCCAGGCGCCTGCCGCGGTAAATTTGCCCATTGCCGGCGGTGAAGACGTGATTGGGTTGCTGGGCAGCCTGATGCTGATGGCGGCCCTGCTAATAGCGGGGATGTGGTTTTTGCGCCGTTTGCGCGCCGCACAGGCGCCCAAGTTAAGTGGTATTGCTGTGGTGTCGCAAATCCCCCTTGGCGTAAAGGAAAAGCTGTTGGTTGTGCAGGTGGGCGATCAGAGTTTGCTGGTGGGGTGTACGCCCTCGTCAATGCAAACCTTACACAGCTGGCCGACGGCGGAGCTGCCGGAAGCGGAGAAAAGCAAGGACTTCGCCGCGCTGCTCAAAGAAAAAGCGGGCCATCTTCGCGAGGGTTTCAGCCATGCGCCTTAAGCCCCTGTTATTCCTCCTTGCTCTGACAATCCCCTCGCTGGCCTTAGCGTCAGACCCCCTGTCTCTGTCGGCGGTGAATAGCACGCCCAATGCGGCAGGCGGGCAGGAGTACAGCGTGTCGCTGCAGTTGCTGGCGATAATGACGGCGCTGACCATGCTGCCGGCGCTATTGCTGGGAATGACGGCCTTTACTCGCATCATGATCGTGTTGTCGATTTTGCGTCAGGCGCTGGGCACCGGGCAAACGCCGTCTAATCAAGTGCTGTTAAGTCTCGCGCTGTTTCTTACCCTGTTCATCATGTATCCGGTGGGCGAAGTTGCCTATACCCAGGCGATCGGCCCCTACATCGCCGAAGAAATGCCGTTTCAGGAAGCGGTCACACAGGGCTTTGCGCCATTTCGCGAATTCATGCTCAGCCAGACTCGCGAAGATGACATCGCACGCTTTGCTGCGATTGCCGGCCACGAGGCGTATCAGCAGCCCGAAGATGTACCCTTCACCGTGTTGATGGCGGCGTTTTTAACCAGCGAGCTAAAAACTGCGTTTCAAATTGGCTTCCTGGTGTTCATTCCCTTCGTTGTTATCGACCTGGTTGTGGCCAGCGTGCTGATGTCGATGGGGATGATGATGTTGTCGCCGATGATGATTTCGCTGCCTTTCAAAATCATGTTGTTTGTCCTGGTCGATGGCTGGAGCCTGATTATGGGTTCGCTGGCAGCCAGTTTCTTCCGGTGAGGTGCCTATGAATCCCGATACGGTTATTGAATTGGGTCGCCAGAGCATGAATATCACCGTGCTGTTGGCGGCGCCATTGTTGCTGGCAGCCCTGGCGGCCGGCCTGTTGATCGGTATGTTTCAGGCGGCGACACAAATTCAGGATATGACCCTGAGTTTTATCCCGAAGCTGGTGGTGCTGGTGGCGGTGTTGGGGATAACCGGCCCGTGGATGCTGCGGCACTTGCTCGATTACACCCGCCAGCTGTTTGAAATGATCCCGGTCTTAGTGGGATGAACGCGTGATGATTGCGGTCAATGAGGCGCAAATACTTTCGTGGATGGCCAGCCTGTGGCTGCCATTCGCGCGGGTGAGTGGCGTTATGCTCACCGCGCCGCTGTTTAGCGCTTCCTACATCCCCAATCGCGCCAAGGCACTGTTCTGCGTGGTGCTATGCATGTTGCTGCTGCCGGTATTACCGCCGATGCCAGCGATTAATATTCTCAGTATTGAGGGCATGCTGATACTGAGCAACGAGTTGCTGATTGGCCTGTGCATTGGCTTTATTGTGCAGTTGGTTTTCGACGGCATTATTTTGGCCGGGCAATTGATCGCCAACGGCATGGGCCTGGGTTTTGCGATGATGGTCGACCCGCAACGCGGTATTCAGGTGCCGGTGCTGTCCCAGTATTTGCTGATCATCTGCATGTTGTTGTTTGTTGCGCTGGAAGGTCACCTGGACCTGATCAGCTTGTTGGCACGCAGCTTTGAAATCTGGCCCGCAGGCGGTCGCCTGGTCTCGCCGGAGTCGCTAAGCGTTGTCTACCAGTGGGGCAGCGAGTTGTTTTCGGCGGCGGTGCGCGTGTCTATCCCTGCGGTCATTGCCCTGCTGGTTGTACAGGTTGCCGTCGGCGTGATCAGCCGTGCAGCGCCGACCCTCAACTTGTTTGCCGTGGGTTTCCCGTTGGCCATGCTTATGGGCTACCTGATTGTCGATCAATTAATCCCGAATTTACTTCCGGTTCTCAGCCAGTTGCTCGATCGCGCGCTGGCCCAACTGTCACTGTTTATAGGGGGCTGACATGGCAGAGAATCAGGACGGACAAGAACGCACAGAAGAGGCCTCCGCCAAGAAACTGGCCGATGCCCGCAAAAAAGGCCAGGTTGCCCGCTCCAAGGAATTAGCCACGATGATGGTCACCATGGCCGGCGCGCTCATGCTGATTGCCACAGGAGGGCAACTGGCGCAGTCCATGCAGGGCATTATGCGCGGTAGCTTCTCACCGTCGTTTTTGCTCAGCCCCACAGAAAGCCTTCCCGGCCAACTCTACGGGTTGTTGGTGCATGGGCTGCTGTCGATCTGGCCGCTGATGTTGGCGACTCTGCTGGCAGCCATTATCGCCAATGTGGTGCTGGGCGGCTGGACCTTCAACCTGAGTTTCAAGTTCGATCGCCTCGACCCGATCAAGGGTCTGGGCAAGCTGTTTTCCGTGCGCAGCCTGGGCGAGCTGGTGAAGTCCATTGCCAAAATGGCCTTTATCGGTCTGGCCGCCTTCTTAGTGCTGCAATTCATGGCCGAGGATATTCTCGGCCTGGGTTTGCAAGACCCTCGGCAGAGTATTGCCAACAGTGCGGCCTTGCTGGACTGGTTCTTTCTTATTGTCAGTTTGCCCCTGGTGGTTATCGCCGCGATCGATGTGCCCTGGCAGCTATGGAATTACAAGAAAGAGCTGCGCATGACGCGCCAGGAAGTTCGCGATGAGCACAAAGAGTCAGATGGCCGCCCGGAAGTGAAAGCCAAGCTGCGGGAGATGCAGCAGGCCGCCGCGCGTCAGCGCATGATGGAGAAGGTGCCAACCGCCGACGTGGTCATTACCAACCCAACCCACTTCGCTGTGGCGCTGCGCTACGACGAAGCCCGCTCTTCCGCGCCAGTGTTGGTGGCCAAAGGCGCCGATCAGGTAGCCGCGCGAATTCGCGAACTGGCCAAGGACAATGCGGTAACCATCGTGGAATCACCGCGATTAGCGCGGGCGGTATTCGCCAGTACAGAGCTGGATGCAGAAATTCCTGCCGGGCTGTATTTGGCGGTCGCGCAAATATTGACCTACGTATATCAACTGCGCAGCTGGCAGACCATGGGTGGTGAATACCCTGTGGCGCCCGAGCCTGAAATAGATGATGTGTATTTAAAGGATCTGCTCTAGGGCAGTGATCAACCGATAATCGAGAGTATGTGATGGCGACTCAACAACTGACCATGCCCAACTGGGCACAGGGCATCGCAAGTAGCGGAATCGGCGTGTTGGCACTGATGATGGCCTGCTTGGCCATGTTGGTCATCCCCATGCCGCCGTTCCTGCTGGACTTGCTGTTTACCTTCAATATCGCCTTGTCACTGGTCATTATTCTGGCGGTCATTTACATCGAGCGGCCGATTGATTTCTCGGTGTTCCCAACGGTGTTGCTGTTGGCAACGCTGCTGAGACTGGCCCTCAATGTGGCATCTACCCGTGTGGTATTGCTCGAGGGGCACACTGGACCCGGGGCCGCTGGCAAAGTGATTGAGTCCTTTGGCGAGTTCGTTATCGGCGGCAATTACGTGGTCGGGATGGTGGTATTTATCATTCTGGTGGTGATCAACTTTGTCGTCGTGACCAAGGGTGCCGGCCGGGTGTCTGAAGTGACGGCGCGCTTTACCCTCGATGCCATGCCGGGAAAACAAATGGCCATCGATTCCGATTTGAACGCCGGTATTCTCAGCCAAGAAGAGGCCAGCATTCGCCGCGAGGAAGTGCGAACGGAAGCTGACTTCTACGGCTCCATGGACGGTGCCAGTAAGTTCGTTCGCGGCGATGCGGTCGCCGGGATCCTGATTCTATTTATTAACGTGATCGGCGGCTTGGGGGTGGGCGTTGGCCAGCACGACCTGAGCTTCTCCCAGGCGATGCATAACTACACCCTGCTGACCATCGGTGACGGCCTCGTCGCGCAGTTGCCCTCGCTGCTGCTGTCGACCGCTGTTGCGATCATCGTGACGCGTATTTCCCGGCCGCAAAATATGGGTGAGCAAGTCGTCGGGCAAATGGCGGCCAAGCCCGAAGTGCTCTACCTGTCTGCGGCGGTGCTGGGCATGATTGGCATCATTCCCGGCATGCCTAATGTGGTGTTTTTGCTGCTGGCCGGTACCTGCGGCGGCGCAGGCTGGTTAATTGCCCAGCGCGCCAAAAAACCGGCGGTGGTGGAGGAGCTTCCCGATACTGAACCTGCGCCTGAGGCACAGGAGCCCAGCGAGCTGAACTGGGATGAGGTGACGCAGATGGATGTGGTGAGCCTGGAAGTGGGCTATCGCCTTATTCCTCTGGTTGACCGAAACCAAGGCGGTGAGCTGATCACCCGCATTACCGGGGTGCGCAAAAAGCTATCCAAGGACCTGGGTTTCTTGGTTCAGCCGGTTCACATTCGCGACAACCTGGAGCTTTCACCGGGTAGCTACCGCGTGCAATTGCTCGGTGACAGCGTCGCCCAGGGCGAAATACAAGTGGGCAAGGAATTGGCGATAAACCCCGGTGGTGCTCAGCCCGGATTAACCGGCATGCCAACCAAAGATCCCGCCTTCGGTATGGATGCAATATGGATTGACCCCAGCCAGCGCGATCAGGCGCAGACTCTCGGCTACACCGTTGTCGACCCCTGCACCGTGGTGGCGACCCACCTCAGCCAGGTGGTGAAGCAACACGCTCACGAGCTACTGGGGCACGAGGAAGTTCAGCAACTGCTCGATCGCCTGGCGAGCAGCGATCCTAAATTGGTTGAATCGCTGGTTCCCCAGCAACTGCCACTTAGCGTGGTTGTGAAGGTGTTGCAAAACCTCCTGAAAGAGAACGTATCGATTCGCAGTATTCGCCTGATCGCCGAATCTTTGGCGGAGCAAGCGCCGCGTAGCAAAAATCCTGACGAATTATTGGAGGGGGTTCGGGTCTCGCTTGGGCGGATGATTGTCCAGGAAATCAATGGCTTAGAGGAAGAATTGCCCGTTGTGGCGCTGGACGCAGATCTGGAACAGATGTTGCAGGATATGGTGAGAGGTGGCGCTGGCGCCATTGGTTTGGAACCCGGCATTGCCGAGCGGATTCAACGCGAGTTGGCGGAATTCAGTAATCGTCAGGAACTGGCCGGTCAGCCCTCGGTGGTATTGGTATCACCCTCGATTCGGGCATGGTTGTCGCGCTTTACGCGACGCAGTGTACCGGCACTTCACGTGCTGTCGTACAACGAGGTGCCAGACAGTAAAGAGGTTCACCTGCTATCGACGATCGGACAGCAGGCGCGACTGACCTAAAAGGTGTTAGCTCAGCGGGAGCGGTAGATGAACGTTAAAAAATATCGGGCAGCAGACAGTGAACAGGCCATGCGGATGATTCGCGCGGCACATGGCCCCGATGCGGTAATCCTCGACTGCCAGTCTGTGGCCGGCGGTGTGGAGCTGGTGGTGAGCTGGGAGGGTGAACCCTCGCTGCCGACCGCGATTGAAGCCGACAAAGAACGAACCGCGTTAGATGCATTGCGCTCACGTCGCGAACAGGCCGAGAGCCCCGCACCCGCCGCTCGCCAGGAGGCAGTGAGCGGCGCTACCGGGCCGCAATTGGCGTGGTCGCAAAACGATGAGTTGCACGACTTGAAACAAGAGCTGGCCGCCATGAAATCGATGCTGATGAGCCAGCTCAAGGACAACAATTGGCAGCAGCTAACCGCCAAGCAGCCGGCCCAGAAGTCGAGCCACCAAATGCTGTCGGCCATGGATATCGACCCCAGCATTGCTGAAAGCTTGCAGCGTGAATTACCCAGCGATGAAAGCGAGGCTGTGCAGCGAGAAATGCTAAAAATGCTGCTGGTGCGCCAGTTGCCTATTAGCGAGCCGCCGCGCACCGGCGCCATTTGCCTATTGGGCCCCCAGGGCGCGGGCAAGACCACCACGATTGCGAAGTTGGCGGCTCAGCACGTGATGCAGCACGGCCGTGATGATATCGCTATTTTAACCACCGACAGTGGTCGCGTAGGCGCTCAGGAGCAGCTGCGCGCCTACGGTCGAATTTTACAAATTCCGGTTCACAGTGCAGACAGCCCGCAAGAAGCGGCGCGAACATTTCGGGTGTTGCAGAAGAAGTCGCTGGTATTGATTGATACCGCTGGGCTGTCCTTCCGCGACCACGAGGGCCTGGACGAACTCGAAAAATTACTTGCAGGACTCGGTGGCGCCCATTGTTACCTGACGCTGCCTGCCGATGTGGAAGCCTATGTTCAAAGTGAAATTATCGATGCCTACAGTCGCTTCAATTTAGCGGGGGTGGTGATTAGCCGTATCGATGAGGCAATGCGACTGGGCGGATTACTGTCGAACCTGATTCAGCACCGCCTGCCGGCGGTGTGGTGTACCAACGGGCCGAAAGTGCCGCAAAACCTCTGTGTTGCCGACGCGGGCAAGTTGGTGAATATGGCCATGAAAATGGCGATGAGCTTTACCCCACCAGCGCGCCGCCAGGCCGCTGATAGCGGTCGCGCTCAGCATATTGGTGTGCAGGCATGACTCGGGTAAATACCGATGTTCAAGCTATAGTTGCTAGGGCAGGCTTTGGACATTGCCTCAGTGCTGCCTAGGTCTCAGTGACACAACAAGGACAAAACATGAACCCAGTAAAAGTAATTGCAGTAAGTAGCGGAAAGGGCGGTGTGGGAAAAACCAATGTTTCCGTTAACCTGGCTTGCCAACTGGCACGGCGCAACCGCCGCGTGTTACTGATGGATGCCGACCTGGGCTTGGCGAATGTAGACATCATGCTCGGCTTGCGGCCCAAGTGGAATCTTTCCCATGTGCTGGAAGGCCAGTGCGATATTCAGGATATTTTGATGCCGGGACCCAGCGGCATATCCATTATTCCTGCGGCCTCGGGCATCAAGAAAATGGCTGAGCTGGGCAGCGACCAGCACGGTGCCATTGTCCGAGCGCTCAGCGGCTTGAACGATGACTACGACGTATTGGTTGTCGATACCGCGGCGGGTATTTCCGACAGTGTGATTACCTTTAGCCAGGCCAGCCAGTATGTGTTGGTTGTGGTGACTGACGAGCTCACGTCGATGGCTGATGCCTATGCGTTGATTAAAGTGATGAGCCGCGACGCGGGCATCAAGCGCTTCAAAGTGCTGCGTAACATGGTGGATAGCCACGATCAGGCACGCGACGGCTTCGAGCGCCTCAACGAAGTGGCGCAACGCTTTCTGGATGTCACACTTGAATACGCGGGCTTTATCCCCCGAGACCGTTTTCTGGTGAAGGCGGATGCCAAGCAGCAGGCAGTGAGTGAGCTCTATCCGGGTGCCGATGCCTCACTGGCCTTTCGCAAACTTGCGGAAACCGTCGACAAATGGCCCATTCCAAGCGGCCCCAGTGGCAACCTGGAATTCTTCGTCGATAGAATGATGCAGCCCGAGGCTCTGAGAGGAGTTGCCGTGTGAGTGGTCACGCTGCTTACCTCGATGTGCAGGTGGGCAATCGCGACGAGTTAGTGACGCGTCATGCGCCGTTGGTAAAGCGCATCGCCTATCACCTTGTCAGCCGCCTGCCAGCCAGTGTGGAGGTCGATGACCTGATCCAGGCGGGGATGATCGGCTTGCTTGAAGCAGCCAGTCATTTTCAAGCGGGGCAGGGGGCGAGTTTTGAAACCTACGCGAGTATTCGCATTCGCGGCGCGATGATCGATCAAATGCGCCAGGGCGCCTGGGCGCCGCGCTCGGTAAGCCGCCAATTGCGCGAACTGTCGGCGGCGGTGACGCGCGCCGAAGCCAAACTGGGGCGCGAAGCCCAGGCCGCCGATATTGCCGCAGAGATGGGCATTGATATTAACGAATACCATGAGCTGCTGCGCGATACGTCTGGCGTACGCTTGTTTAGCCTGGAGCAAGCCGGGGAGGGCGGCCAGGAATTCAGCGCCGATGCCGAGCTGGATGAAAACCCGTTGCGCGACCTTGAAGATGAAGGCTTGCAGCGCGCCTTGGCGTCTCAGATTGACGCGCTGCCAGAGCGAGAGAAGCTGGTCATGGCGCTGTATTACGACAAGGGCCTGAACTTGAAAGAAATTGGTGAGGTCTTGGAAGTGAGCGAGTCGCGTGTCTGCCAAATCCATAGTCAGGCAGTCGTGCGATTAAAAAGCCGCCTCGGCGACTGGCTGGCAGCATAGGACGCGGAGGTCGCAATGCAAGAAGCCCCACAAGCAATGTTGGTCGCCTGGTTTAGTCAGCTGGATGACCTGACGGTGTTAGGCATTTTAATGAGCGTGGCTGGTGCGGCCATTCTGCTTTACCTGTGGCAGGGGCGGCGCTCCAAGGCCGAACATATTGAGCTGGCTTTACGTGAGGAGATCGGCGGCCTGCAGCGTAAAATCGATGACCAGGCCAGTGCACTGTCGGTTCTCGGTGAGCGGGTATTGGCGCTGGAAGAATATTTAGAGTTAGTGGGGCACCGCCAGCAGCAGATCGAAAGCGAAAAGCGCGATCCGCGCTTTTACCAACAGGCGATTCGCATGGCCGACCAAGGGCTCGATGTTCAGGCATTGATCGAGCGCTGTGGTGTGAGTCGCTCCGAAGCCGAGTTAATCGCAGCCATGCGCAGTACGCGCTAAGGCTCGCGTTCGCTGTCATCCTCTGCCTGATAGACCGTCCCGCTGTCGTGACGGTAGTAGTAATCCTTCGGTACTTGTCCTTTCAGGCGGTAGGCAAAGGCGATGATTTCCGCCACGGCCACGTACATAAATGGCGGCACTTCGCTATCTAAATCCACTCTGCTAAGCAGCTGCAAGAGCTGTGTATCTTGGTAGATGGGAACATCATTTTCCTCTGCTAACGCAATAATCTTCGCCGCGACGCTGCCTTCGCCTTTGGCGCTGACCGTGGGGGCATTACTGCCGTCATAATGCAGGGAAACGGCGATACTGCCGTGATTATCCTGTGTGCTCATGCGTGGTCATCCAGTAGAGATGACACGAACGAACGGCTGCCTGAGGCGCTTGGGTTTCCGCACTGGCAAACAATATCGGCAACGGGCACTTCCTGGTTTTGTAATTGTTCTCTGAGTACATGCTGATGCCGGTTTAACAGCGCCAGAGTTTCGGCATTGCTGGCGGTGAAACGTATCTCGAGTTGTTGATTTACTTCTGCGAGCGTCACTTTCATCGCCCCGAGGCCGGGAAGGTCAAAGCACAAGTTCAGGGCCCAGCCGCGTTGTTGATTGTCACCTCCGGGGGCATGCGGGTGCTGGGGCGTTTCGCCTGCGTCTCGCTGCCTAGGGGGTTGAAACTGAAACTGCCAGATGTCGATGCCGTCGTGGTCCTTGATCGGCAGTTCCACCACTCCCGTGGCCTCTCGGCCGGTTTGCAGTTGCACCAGCTGCTGCACATCCAGCCGGGCCAGAGCGCCGCGAACGTCGCGAAGCAGCCCCTGCTGCGTGACTTCGTGCTGGTTCGCGGCGCTGGGTGGGGTTCGTGGCTGGGGGGAAAGCTGCCCGGGCAGGTCGGCCGTTTTGCTCGCGCTCAGCGTGCCCTGGTAGGCGCGGCTGCCCTCATTGCGCGGTATGGGAGCGCCTGGTGTTGAAAGGGGGGCGGACGGGGCTGCCTTGGGGGTGATATTTGCTCCGGGCTGGGGGCTTGCAGTGTCGCCAGTTGCTGTGCCTGCAACAGTAGCTGTTGGCAGCGGGTAGTTCTTGGCAAGTGGCGCTTTCGGCGGCGCGGCAGCCTGCTGGTCGAGCTGCGCGGCGAGCTTCAATAGTGCTGCTTTGAAATCGAGGTTTCTCGGTGCATTTTTTAGCAGCTTGGCCTCAAAAAACTGGCCGCTATTTTGCAACGCTGTTTTAACGCGCTCACCGTCGCTGAGTTGTTTGCGATGGGGAATGCTGGCCAGTACGGGCGCCAATAACTTTTGCACTGACGGGGACAGCTGCTGGCTGAGCTGACTGAGGGTGGCCATTAACTGGCTCAAGCCTTGTTGCTGCGGCAGGCGGTCGCGAAGAATGGGCGCGATATTCACGTCGCCGCGCTGCATTATTCGCAGCTCCGGGCGCTGCTGCGCGTCCCGGCCGACGACCTGAAGCTGGAGTTGCTCGCCTTTTCTCAGCGGCGTCTGACTTTCGGCCATCATCCGCAAACTGCCCGACGCAAGCTCGTATAGGTGCTGAGCGCGCTCGCCCAGCACGACCGCATTCATCACTCGGTCCGGCGCGAGCACCGGGGCAGGGCCTGCAGGCCGGAGAAGGGCGGCGGGCTGAGTGTTGTGGGTAGGATTAATGATCACCATACCGTGGCCTGGTTGCGTTAAGGGATTATCGGTAGTCGCCAGTCATGATAACGGCGCGTAATCGCGAAACTTTAATTTTACTGGTAAATTATGTCGCGCGCGATATAATCGAGTTGTTGTTTGATTTTTAGGCTATGTATAAGCGTAGCCCCTTATGCGAGGAAGGTAAGATTATGAGTAGTCTTTACGATTTCACAATTAATAGCCTGCAGGGCAAAGAAATGAACCTGGCCGATTACGCGGGCAAGGTTGTCCTGGTGGTGAATACCGCCAGTAAGTGCGGTTTAACCCCGCAATATGAAGGCTTGCAGGCGCTCTATGATAAATATGCAGATAAGGGCCTGGTGATTATTGGTTCGCCGTGTAACCAATTTGCCAACCAAGAGCCGGGGGATTCTGAGGCAATTCAGGGCAACTGCCTCATCAATTACGGTGTGAGTTTTCCCATTACCGAGAAAATCGAGGTCAATGGTAAGGGCGCGCACCCATTATTCGCTTATTTGAAAAAGGCGGCTCCTGGCACTTTGACGAATGCAGTAAAATGGAACTTTACTAAGTTCTTAGTGGGTAAAGATGGGCAGCCCATTAAGCGTTATTCCCCAACAACAAAGCCCGAGCAGCTAGAGGCCGATATTGAAGCTGCGCTACAGGCCTAACGAGGTAGAAGATGTCCGACGACGCCGGCTTTCAGGAAAGCATGCCCGAGGAGCTAAAGCTCGACAATCAGTTGTGCTTCCCGCTGTATGCGGCTTCGCGTTTAGTGACGCGTTTGTACAAAGACCGCCTGGAGCCGCTGGGTATTACCTACCCCCAGTACATCGTATTGATGATCCTGTGGGAGGAGGCGCCGTGCCCCGTCAAAACGATTAGTCGCCGGGCAATACTCAATACCAATACCTTGACGCCATTACTTAAGCGTTTGGAGCAGCAGGGGTATATTAGCCGTCAGCGCGATGGTCAGGACGAGCGGCAGGTGATGGTGCACCTCACCCTGGCGGGACGGGCATTGCGAGACCGCTGCGCCTGTGTGCCGTGGGAGCTGTTGCAGTCGTCAGGGGTATCGCTAGAGAAGTTAGTTGCGCTGCGCGAAATGCTCAATGAGGTTCTGCCTGACCTAAAGCAAACGCTAGAGGGCAGTTAGTGTTAACAGGCCCTAGTTCGCAACTATTGCGAGGGTGGTAATGAGGGTATAAAAAAAGGGCGACTGCTAAGCAGTCGCCCTTTTTTCATTGCTTCAGAACTTAGCTGAACGCTTTGATGATATTGCTCAGCATTTCTTTGGCGTCGCCGAACAACATCCGCGTGTTCTCTTTGAAGAACAGTGGGTTGTCGATGCCGGCAAAACCGGAAGCCATAGAACGCTTCATAACAAATACGTTGCGCGCCATGTCGACGTTGATAACAGGCATGCCGTAGATCGGGCTACCTTCCATCTCGCGAGCAGCGGGGTTAACCACGTCGTTCGCACCGATAACGATGGCAACATCGAAGGTTTCCATGCGTGGGTTAACGGCGTCCATTTCAAGAAGCAAGTCGTAAGAGACATCCGCCTCGGCCAGCAGCACGTTCATGTGGCCAGGCATACGACCGGCAACGGGGTGAATGGCGTAAACCACTTCCGCGCCGTTCTTTTCCAGGATCTCTTGAAGCTCTTTTACCACGTGTTGGGCTTGCGCAACGGCCATACCGTAACCGGGAACAATCACCACGCTAGAAGCGGCTTCCAGAACGTAGTAGGCATCGTCTGCTGACATGGCCTTGGCTTCGCCTTCAATTTTGGCAGCGCCACCACCACCTGCAACCGCACTGAAGCCGCTGAACAATACATTGCTCAGTGAACGGTTCATGGCTTTACACATGATTTGAGTCAGGATGATACCGCTTGCGCCAACCAGCGAACCGGCAACGATCAGGATGATGTTGTTGATCGCGAAACCCGCGGCACAGGCCGCAAGGCCCGAGTAGCTGTTAAGCAGGGAGATAACCACTGGCATATCGGCACCGCCGATGGGGATTACCAGCATGACACCCAGCAAACACGACAGGCCAATTACCAAGTAGAGGTAAAGGCTTACGTCGGGATTCATGGCAAACAATACTGAGCAAGCAATGATGGCAACAATCAGCGCGATGTTGAAAAAGCGCTGGCCAGCAAATACCAGTGGGCGCCCAGGCATTCTCTCGCTCAGCTTGCCGTAGGCAATCAAAGAGCCAGTGAAAGTGATGCCACCGATCAGGATCGACAGAACGATCGTAATCATTTGGAAGGTGCTGGCGTCCATACCGTACAGAGCGGCCCAGCCAACCAGCAAACTGGCGATACCGCCAAAGCCGTTAAACAGCGCAACCATCTCAGGCATAGACGTCATGGCGACAGAGCGCGCAACAACGGCGCCGATAATACCGCCAACGGCGATACCAACGGCGATCCACTTGTAATCGATAATGCTTTGGTCGAGCAGGGTGACGACCACAGCGATAAACATACCTACCGCTGATACAAGGTTACCTTTACGTGCCGTGGCGGGTGAGCCCAGCATTTTAAGGCCAAAAATAAACAGTACGGCCGCTGCCACATAGGACAGATTGACCAGCAATTCAGTACCCATGGTTTATGCGTCCTCTTTTTTCTTAAACATGGCCAGCATACGGTCGGTAACCATATAGCCGCCGATAACGTTGATGGTGGCAAACGCGACAGCGGCAGTACCAAGAATGGTTGCCAGCTGAGTGTGCTCGGCACCAGCTGAGGTCAGTGCACCGACCAGGGTGATCCCGGAAATAGCGTTTGAGCCCGACATCAGCGGAGTGTGCAGCGTTGCGGGTACTTTGTTGATCAGCTCGAAGCCGAGAAATATCGACAGCATCAAGATGAAAGCAAGAAATACAATTTCCATCTTTGTCTCCTACTTAATCAGGTTTTTGATGGTGTCGTTAACGATTTCGCCGCTGTGAGTAATCACACAGCCCTGCAGAATGTCGTTTTCGAAGTCGATAACCATCGCTTGTTTTTCTTTATCCCAGCCTTCGTCAACCAAGTTGAAAAGGTTGGATGAGTACATTTGGCTGGCGTCGCGGCTAACGTAGTTAGCCCAGTTGCCATTACCAATGATTGTTACGCCGTCCACTTCAACGGTTTCGCCGGCTACAGAGCCCTCGACGTTACCGCCGGTTTCCGCGGCCATATCGACAATCACGCTGCCGGGCTTCATGCCAGCAACCATGTCTTTGGTGACCAGTACAGGCGGCTTGCGACCGAATACCTGGGCAGTGGTGATAACGATGTCGGACTCGGCAATCTGTTTCTTCTGACCTTCGAGCTGCAATTGACGCTGCTCTTCAGTGAGCTCGACGGCATAACCATCTTTGGTTTGCCCGGTTTCACCGAGGTCGATTTCGAGGAACTTGCCGCCCAGCGAGCGAACTTGCTCGGCAACGACGTCGCGGGTATCAAAGGCAACGACTTTGGCGCCCAGGCGTTTTGCGGTGGCAATGGCTTGCAGACCGGCAACACCGGCACCGATGATGAATACGGTAGCGGGCTTCAATGTACCGGCTGGCGTCATCATCATTGGCAGGATTCGTGGCAGTTTAGTGGTTGCCAGCAGCACCATCACATAACCAGCCAGGCTGGCCTGGGAGCTGAGCGCGTCCATTTTTTGTGAGCGCGTGCTGCGTGGAATCATTTCCATGCTGATCGCCGTCACTTGCTGGTCGCGGAAGGCCTTAATCAGCTCGTGCTCGTTGAAAGGGTCCAGATAGCTGACGTGAATGCAGCCGGCTTTGAGTTGCTTGATTTCTTCAATAGAGGGCTTGCTAATGCGCAAGACAACGTCTGCTGAAGAGAGTACCGCATTGCGGTCTGCGACAACGGTTGCGCCGGCATCGACGTATTCCTGATCGCTAAAACCGCTGCCCAAGCCGAGCCCCGCTTCAATCTGAACTGCGGCTCCCGCGCGGACCAATTTCTTGGCGTCGCTCGGAATGATCGCAACTCGATTCTCCCCAGAGGCGAGTTCTTTTGGAATTCCTAAGAGCATCTTTAAAGATCCATTGTTGATTTTGGTTTGGTGTTGCGTTTTGTAAAAGCGGCATAGCATATTACATTGAGCGCCAAGAAGCGATAAAACCGCGGTGCGCTAATTTAAGCTAATTGCTTCAATTTGTTATAAATTTTCATTATGGCCTAATTCATTTGGCTGATGGCGTCGATCCTCGATGTCGATACCCCGAGGGTGTTTTAAGCGAATTTACCTATTAGTTCGCTGGGGGCTTTTCTCTAGACTACGGTTGTATTAACGGTTTGTGGTGGGCGAAAGCTCGGCGGCAGCGGCATTGCCGCGTGCGCGGTAGGAGGAAGGTCAATCATGCGTCTGAGCGCTCAACGTGCAGACATCTAATGCAGATATCTAAAGCGTCGCTGCAGGTCTTCGTGCTCACGGCGCTCGGCTATTTTCTAGCTGGGCGCTTGGCATTGTTGCTGGCGATCCCGCCTGGGTATGCCACGGCGATTTGGCCCTCGGCGGGTATTGCGCTGGTGGTGATACTCCTGCACGGCTACCGATTTTGGCCTGCTGTCGCGCTGGGCTCGTTCGCGGTAAATAGCTACGAGGCTCTGGTGTGGGGGGAAGGCATAGCGGCGTGGGCAGCGTCCGCCCAGCTGCCTTTTATTATTGCGCTGGGTGCCGCCGTGCAGGCGGTGGTGTCGGTGTATTTGTTGCGCCGCTTCATTGGTTACCCCATCACCCTGGATACCAGTAGCGATGTGCTGAAGTTTATTGTGTTGGTGTGCGGCGGTGGCAGCATGCTCAACGCCAGTGTGGGGACTGCGGCACTGTGGCAGGCTGGCGCGCTAGCGGCAGGAAACATTCCCTACAACTGGTTTACCTGGTGGGTGGGGGATGGCCTCGGGGTGATGCTGGTGGCCCCGTTGATATTTGTCTACCGAGCCCAGCCTCGGGGCATCTGGCGAAGTCGAAACCGTGTGCTCCCTTGGGTGCAGTTATTGGCATCTGTTGTCATTGTTCTTTTATATGTATTTGCCAGCCGTTGGGAGCTGGCTCGTCAGGAAACGGCCTTTGAGCGACACGCAGGGCAGCTGTATCAGCGTAGCGATGCGGTGTTGAACAGTTATTTTGAGAGCTTGTACGCGGCGCAGGCGTTCTTTGTGTCGTCATCTGAGGTGACGCCGGAGGACTTCAGGCGTTTTGTTCAGGGGGCCTTGCAGCGCAATCCTGGCTTCCAGGGTATTGCCTGGAATCGGGTGATAGCTCATTCAGAAAGGGGTGAGCTCGAGCGCCTAATGAGCCAGGAGCTTGGCGAGCCCGTGGTGTTTACGGAGGTCGATCGCAATGGCACGCGGATGCGGGCGTCGCGCCGCGAAAGTTATGTGGTGATTCGCCATATACAACCGCTAAGCAACAACCGCCGTGCCTATGGCTACGATATCAGTTCTAATCCGATTGCCCGCAATGCCTTAATGAAGGCCGCCACCAGTGGTGAGCCCTCGGCGACAGCGCCGATACGCTTGATACAAGAGCGGGGGCAACAGCTGGGCGAGGTTGTCTATTTCCCGG
Organism: Spongiibacter sp. C9W; assembly: GCF_057370015.1. Classification (NCBI taxonomy): domain Bacteria; kingdom Pseudomonadati; phylum Pseudomonadota; class Gammaproteobacteria; order Cellvibrionales; family Spongiibacteraceae; genus Spongiibacter; species Spongiibacter sp. C9W. The sequence goes on along the minus strand of NZ_CM170672.1, from coordinate 1,032,585 downwards.
TGATAAAAAATGGGGCGTTGGAAGGCTATGTTGCCGGCGTGTTTCGCCTGGGGGATTTGATGTCCGCGGCCCTACAGGGCGAGAGTTTGCAGGGCATTTCCCTGCGGCTATTAAGTGCTGAAAGCAAGCCCCAGCTTCTTTTTGCCGCAGATGGCCGCGAGAGTGATGGCAAAGGCGAGATATTTCGGCGTGTGTGGAAGCTGGGCTTCGCCGATCAAACCTGGCGTCTCGAGATCAGTGGCAATCAGCAATTCTTGGTCGACAGTCGTTCGGTGATGCCCTGGGGGGTGTTGGCCACCGGATTATTGTTTGTTGGATTGTTGGGGATGTCGCTGCTGGTGTTGACCGGGGCAAAGTATCACTCTGATGAATCCGGGCGCGAGTTGGCGGAAACCGTCAAACAGTTGCGCGATGCGCAAGGGCAGCTGGTCGAAGCAGAAAAACTGGCGGCGCTGGGCGGAATGGTTGCCGGTTTTGCTCATGAATTGAATACCCCCATCGGTATTGCCATCACCGCGCAGTCCACATTTAAGGCCGACCTGGAGCGACTTGAGGCCTTTACAGAGCTGGTGCCTGACGAAGCGGACAAGCAGCGCCGCAATGCCATTTTGCTGCGCATGAATGAAGCGGCAACCATGGTGCTGGATAACCTGCAGCGTGCCGGAAATTTGATAGGCAGTTTTAAGCAGGTGTCTGTGGACCAGTCCTCCGAGGATCGCCGGCAAATTAACTTGCATGACTACCTTCACGATGTGTTGCTGCACCTGTCTCCGAGTTATCGTCGCGCAGGACACGACGTGACGTTCGAGTGCCCCCGCGACATCTATATCGAAACGGTCCCGGGAGGATTGACTCAGGTTATCGTCAACTTGATGAACAATGCGCTGAGTCACGCGTTTGTTGCGGGGCAGCAGGGGAGAATTACCCTGTCGGTGGAGCGCGCGGAGCAGGCCGTTGTCTTGCGCTTCAGTGATGATGGTCAGGGGATGGCGGATGCGGTGCGCGAGCGTATCTTTGAGCCGTTCTTTACTACCCGTCGCGGCTCCAATGCGGCGAGCGCTGGACTCGGCTTGCATCTGGTTTACAGTATCGTTCGCCAACAACTCGACGGTGAAATTGCCGTCTCTTCAACCCCGGGCGAGGGCAGTATTTTCACTATCAGTTTGCCATTGAGCCTGGACGCTGCGGCGCCCCCTGAGAAGGCATAACAAGCCCAGGCGCGACACATTACGCGTCGGCTTTCAGGCCTTCGAACAGCAGCTTGATCGACAAGCGAATATCCTCGAGTCCATTGGGGTAAAGCTCCGATGAGGACAGGTGTTGATGGTAGATGCCCATAATGTGCGCGCGAATATAAAGTGCCAATTGGCGGGCGCTGCGATCCTTGCGCACAAGCTCGTGCTGCTGTGCGTAACCGATAATCTGCGTTAGCCGGGCGATATTTTGGTCTCGATTTCGAGTGAGCTGGGCGCTGACAACCGGGGATTCATTGCAGAGGCTGTAGCGCATGGCGAAACGGGTGATTTTTTCTGCCGCAGGTACTTCCAGTAAGCGTTGGTAAGAAAACACCAGGGTCTCTGCCAGCGCGTCCAGGGTCATGGTGCCCGAGGCCGCCTCTTTGAGCAGAGCCTGCATCGCCGTTTCCAGTGGCGTGCTCAGGCGATCAATGATTGCGCTGATCAATTCATCCTTATTTTTAAAGTGCCAGTAAATGGCCCCTCGTGTCACGCCAACTGCCTTTGCCACATCGCTGAGCCGGGTGTTGTGAATACCCTGTTCCGCAAACATCTGTTCGGCGGCGCCTAACAGGCTTTCTCGGGTGGCTTCCGCGTCTTCTTTCGAACGTCTCATAGGGTGTGCTTGCCGTTGAAAATAACCGTTTTGTAATTGCCGGGTACTTTACATACGTGCACGCATGTATGTAAAGTACCCGGCCTGATTGATTGGCTCGGAAGTCCCCCCTATGAACGCTTATGCGCCGCTGCTCAGCATCGGAAATTCACGCCATTTTCGCCACGTGCTGGTTGCCGTAACAACGCTGTTGCTTGTTGCTGCGTGCGATCAAACGCCGCCGCCAGCGCCAGAGGAGCGCGCACAGCCAGTGAAGACGGTCGTTCTGAAAGCTGAAGATGTTCCCGTTGGAGGGCAGTACCCGGGCAGCATGGAAAGCTCGAAAGAGGTTCAGGTTCGCGCGCGGGTAGAGGGCATCTTATTGCATCGGCGCTATACCGAGGGCGCGCGGGTCGAGGCGGGCCAATTACTGTACGAGATCGATGCGGCGCCTTTTGAAGTTGCGCTGAGCCGCAGCCGTGCTCAGCTGGCGAACGCGCGAGCCAGTTTGTCGTCGGCAGAGCGCCGTTGGCGACGTGCCAGCGAGCTGATTCAAAGCAACGCCATTAGCCAGCGCGACCGGGACGATGCCGAGTCCGGGCTGGAGCAGGCCCGGGCAGCAGTGCAGCTGGCAGAGGCCGAAGTGCGCGCTGCGCAGATCAATGTAGATTATTGCAAAGTGAGGGCGCCAATATCAGGCATGACAAGTCGTGAGCGGGTTTCCGAGGGCTCGCTGGTCGGGCCGAATAACAGTCTGCTCACAACCATTACCCAGTTAGACCCGCTGTGGGTAAACATTTCCCTGCCAGATGAAATGGTGCTGCTACTGCGGCGTATGCTCAAGGATGGTGAGTTGAGTTACGACGAGAGCCAGCGCGCCGTGCTGATAGAGACGGCCGGTAACCAGCAGCACCCACACCTGGGGCATATCGATTTTAGCGACAGCACCATTGATCGACGTACGGGTACCGTGCAGTTTCGCGCGACCGTGGCTAACCCAGACGGCAGCTTGCTGCCTGGGCAATTTGTACGGGTGCGATTGCAGGGGTTGTACAGCCGCAATGCCCTGGTGTTGCCCGAACGGGCCGTGCTGCAAAATGCGAAGGGCAGCTTCGTTTATGTAGTGAATGCGCAGCAACGCGCCGAGGTAAGACAGGTGCGACTCGGTTTGGAAGTGGACGGTGGGCGCATTGTCGATGCCGGCTTAAAGGCGGGTGAAGAAGTGGTGGTAGAGGGCTTGGTGCGCGTGCGACCGTCATCGTTACTGGCGCCTCAGCGAATAGAATTAGCCCACAACTACGGCCCCAAGCCCAACTTTGCAGACCAACCCGCCCGGTTGAAAGTGGGGGCACTGTCTCAGCCAGTCAGTGAGGTCGTGCAATGAGCGCGCGTTTTTTCATCGAACGGCCGGTATTATCGATTGTTCTGTCACTGCTAATTTTGATCGCCGGTGCCACGGCGGTCGGTCAGTTGCCGATCTCGCTATACCCGCAAATCCTGCCGCCACAGATCGTTGTTACCGCCGCCTATCCCGGCGCGAATGCGGAAACCCTGGCTGAAACCGTGGCCGCCCCGTTGGAGCAGGAGCTGAACGGGGTGGAAGGGATGTTGTACATGAATACCCAGGCCTCTGCGGCGGGCCGGGTCAGTATCAATATCACCTTCGCGACTGGCACCGACCCAGACCAGGCTGCGATTGATGTGAGTAATCGTGTTGCGGTTGCCGAAAACCGCCTTCCCGAGGCCGTAAAGCGTTTGGGTATTACGGTGGATAAACGCTCGACCGATATCCTGATGATATTTTCGCTGTCGTCAGAATTGCCCCAGTACGATGCCATCTATTTAAGCAACTATGCGCTGCTCAATGTTATCGACGAGCTGCGCCGCCTGCCGGGTATTGGCAGCGCACGGTTGATGGGCGCGCGCGACTATTCCATGCGTATTTGGCTTCAGCCTGACCGACTGGCTGAGTTGGGCCTGACACCGGCAGACGTCGCCAGAGCCATTCGTGAGCAAAATGCCAATTTTGCGGCGGGCAGTTTTGGCGCCGAGCCCGTGTCCAGCGATCAACCTTTTACCTATGCCGTGAGCACGCAAGGACGGCTGGCGACGGTAGAAGAGTTTGAAAACATCATTATTCGCGCCGAGCCAAATTCTGCCAGCCTGCATTTGGGGGACATCGCCAGGGTTGAGCTGGGTGCGAAAGATTACTCCTTTCGCGGTAGTTTTAACGGCGAACCGGCGGTCCCCGTGGCGATGTATCTTCGCCCCGGTGCCAATGCCCTGGAAACCGCCAAGGCCGCCCAACAAGTCATGGCCAAGGTTAAAGAAAACGCTCCAGATGGTGTGGATATAGAACTGGCTTTTGACGCGACGGTATTTGTAGAGCATTCGATCAAGGAGGTGGTTGCCACGTTTTTCGAGGCATTGCTGCTGGTGATCCTGGTGATGTTTTTGTTCCTGCAAAATGTGCGCGCCACGTTTATTCCGCTGTTGGCGATCCCGGTATCGATCGTGGGAACCTTCGCCGGTTTGTATATTCTCGGCTACTCGATCAACCTGCTAACGCTGTTCGGCTTGATCCTGGCCATCGGTATTGTTGTCGACGACGCGATTATCGTGATTGAAAACGTCGAGCGTATTATGGCGGAGCAAAAATGCTCGGCCATGGACGCTGTGCGCCAGGCGATGGAAGAGGTTAGCGGCCCCCTGGTGGCCATCGTGTTAGTGCTATCTGCGGTGTTCCTGCCGGTGATTTTTGTCGACGGTTTAACGGGGGAAATGTACCGGCAGTTTGCTGTGGCGATCACGGTGTCGGTGGTGCTCTCCGGGATCGTGGCGCTCACCCTGACTCCGGCACTTTGCGCGCTAATGTTAAAGCAACACGCCCACAGCGAGGAGCCGCGCCACGGCTTCCTTGCCGGGTTTGAGCGCGCCTTTGACTGGCTGCGTGAGCTATATATTCGTATTACCGCCAGTTTTCTGCGTCATCGCTGGCGGGCGTCTAGCCTGTTTGTCCTGCTTGTGGCGGTCACATTGTTGGTCTTCTCACGTATGCCAGCGGGCCTGGTGCCTGCCGAAGATCAGGGCTATGTGATGATGGCCTACAGCACGCCTCCGGCGGCTTCCCTGTCGCGCACCAGTGCGGTAGCAGACGCGATGGCTACGCGCGTTCTGGATCAGCCGGGGGTCAAGTCCATCATGACCTTCTCCGGCTTCGATATTCTCGCCTCCACGCTGAAGACGAATGCTGCAGCGTCTTTCATAATGTTTGACGACTGGTCCAAGCGCGAGCAACCGGGCCTGGACTCTATTTCGCAAGCCCGCGCTATACCTGCTTTGGGTGCGGACCTGCTCGACGGGCGAATGATGGCGTTCAACCCGCCGCCCATTATCGGCTTGAGCAGCACAGGGGGCTTTGAGTTTTACCTGCAAAATCGGGGCGACGGCAGCCTGCAAGACTTAAACGCCGCCGTTTGGCGCTTGGTGGCGGCGGCGAACCAGCAGCCGGAGTTGAGCCGCGTATACAGCACATTCCAAATGGATACACCGCAGTACAAGCTGACGCTAGACCGGGAAAAAGCCATGAGTCTGGGTGTTCCTGTTGCCGATGTGTTCAGCACAATGCAGGCGACCTTTGGCAGTTTGTACGTGAATGACTTCACGCTATTTGGGCGCAGCTTTCAGGTGAATTTGCAGTCCGAAGAGGAATTTCGGCAGTCCCCGGACGATTTGGGGAAAGTCTTTGTGCGCTCGCAGGAAGGCAGCTTGATTCCATTGGGCTCGCTATTAACTGTAGAGCGGGTAGTGGGCCCCGATGCGGTCACCCGATTCAACGGCTTTAATGCCGCCAAAGTGCTGGGGTCGGCTGCACCCAGTTACAGCTCCGGTGAGGCCATTGCGGCGCTAGAGCGCGTTGCTGCGGAGGTGCTGGGTCGGGACTTTAACATTGGCTGGGTGGGCAGCGCTTACCAGGAAAAGTCGTCGAGCGGTAATTCCAGCAAAGCCTTCATCCTGGCGATTGTGATCGTCTTTCTCATTTTGGCGGCGCAGTACGAACGCTGGTTGATGCCGACCGCGGTGGTAATGTCGGTGCCCTTTGCCTTGCTTGGGGCGGTACTTGCGGCATGGCTGCGCGGCCTGGATAACGATATTTACTTCCAGATCGGCATGGTGTGTTTGATAGGCTTGGCGAGTAAGAACGCCATTTTGATTGTTGAGTTTGCCATGCAGCAGCGCGACAAAGGCATGGCTATTGTGGACGCCGCAATGGAAGCGGTTCGCCTGCGTTTTCGTCCTATTGTTATGACCTCACTGGCCTTTACTCTGGGCTGCTTGCCGCTGGCACTGTCCAGTGGTGCCGGCGCCGCTAGCCGTATCGCGCTGGGGACAAGTGTGATCGGCGGCATGCTGATGGCCACCTTTGTGGCCACGGTTTTTGTGCCGCTGTTTTACGTACTGATGGCCAGCTTGGGCGAGCGCTTGAAGCGCGGTGGTGAGTAATCGCCGTGGTAAATAAAAACGCTTCGCGATTTAGTCTGTCATGCGCGCGCTGAAATCCCAGCTGGAGAAGGTTTTGGGGTGCAGACAGATCGCCACTTCATCGGCCTTGCGGCTTAGCAGCCAATTGGCCAGGTCGCGGTTGCTGTCGCCGAGATAGCGCTCGATTAGTGACGACAGTACTTCGCCCTGGCTGTCGCTGGTTAGCTCGGCAACGGCCTTGCCTCTTACGCCGCGATAAGGAATGGAGTTCACCGCGACTTCAAAGCCGCAGTTGGGGTTGGCTTCCAGCAGCCGAATAATCTTTGATGAACGATGGCTGGCGCAGTAGAAACAGCCATTGCGATAGTAAAACCACAGTGAGCAAACCACCGGAAACCCATCGCTATCGATGGCGCTCAGGCGCAGGGGAATGGTGGCGGTCTCGACAAAGCTGGTGTCCTGCATGGGAAGGGTGCCCTCTATACAATCGCGATTCACTCACCCTTGTTAAGGGTGATTCCGCGGTCGCTGATAATAATTTTTCGTTCTTTATATAACCGGCTCAGGCCTTGTTTAAAGGCTTTTTTACTGACGCCGAAAATGCGTTTGATCGCCTCGGGGGGGCTTTTGTCACCGAGTGCAAGGAAGCCGTCATTGGCGTCTAGCTGCCGCAATATGAGTTCGGCGATATCGGGCGCGCGCTCCCGGGCTGGCTTGTTCAGCGTCAAATCCAGGCGCTGGTCCGGGCGGACGCGCTGTATCCATCCCGATAAGCGCTCGCCACGACGCAGTGGCTTATTCAGTTCACTGTCGTACAGCAGTCCCCAGACGCAATGGTTTACGACACATTTATAGCCTAACTCGGTTTTGTTCGCGACGTGAATGCTAACGCGGTCGCCGCTGTTCAGTCGATGCTTCGCATTATCGGGGAGGTTGTGCAGGCTGTCGGCAATATGTTTGTCCAGTCGCATCGTGGCGACCAGTCTGCCGCGCAGGTCAGTGTATACCATGACTAATACCGCCTGACCCTCTCGCACGGTGCCAAGCTGTTCGCTGTGGGGGAGCAATAGCTCCTTATTCAGCCCCCAGTCGAGGAAGGCGCCCACAGTAGTGATCGCGCTAACCCGCAACAGTCCCACTTCATTACATAACAACTCGGGGCGTTGTAGGGAGGCGATCAAGCTGCCGTCGTTGTCGTGCAGCACGAAAACCTCCAATGCGTCGCCAACGCTACAGTCCTGCGGGCTTTGGCGGGCATTGAGAAAAATATCGCCGAGTTGGCCGCCGTCCAGATAGGTGCCGGCACTGGTAATACGGTTGACGGTGAGCGTGTTCATGCGTCCAATAGCGGGCATGGTATTTCCTCGGCGGTTCAATGGATCGCGATTATGACGCTTGATAGAGGGCGTCGCCAGTGTTGTTCTGCTCTGTGTTGATGAGTATTCAGTCGCCGCTATCGATGGCAAATAGCTTGCGTCGCACACTGCGGCGAAACTGCCCCGGCGTCATGGAATAGTACTGCCTGAACAGTTTGCCAAAGTAACTGACGTCGCTATAGCCGCACAGCGGGCTGATGTCCTCGATAGCCAAGTTGGTATTCTTGAGTAATTCTCGCGCGGCATCCAGCCTAAGCCGCTGCAGGTACTGCAGGGGTGACTGACCACAGGCGTGGTGAAAGCGGCGCTGAAAACTGCGCTGACTTAGCCCGCTGCGCTCAGCCAGTTCTTTCATGTTGATCGTGTTGGCGAGGTGTCGATGCATCCAGCTTTGGGCCAGGGCGATCACTTCGTCGCCGTGGCGTGCGCTGTGTTCGCCCCGGTAGGCCTGGTTGGCGAAGGGCTGGCGGCTTTCTGGCGAAAATTGCTGTGTTGCCCGCTGTGCAATCTCCGGCCCCCAGTGTCGATCGATGAGGTGGATAATTAGGTCGGCGGCGCTATTCACGCTGCCGGTGCAGTACAGCGAGCCAGCTTGGGTGATTAAGTGGTCGCGCTGCATTTGAATATTGGGGTAGCGTTGCTCGAAGTCGTCGAAATAGTGCCAGTGTGTGGTCGCCGGTCGGTTGTCGAGCAAACCGGCCTCGGCGAGAAAGTAGCTGGCGTTACCAACGGCGCAAATTTCGCAGCCGCGCAAGGCCAGCTGGCGAAGCCATTGCTGTACATCCCGGCGCTGCGGGCCACCGCGAAGCGGGTGACGCCAGCGACTGGCAATAATCAAAATATCGGGCTGAGGCCAGTCGTTTAGCGGGCGCTCGTCGCTCAATACCTCATCGACGTCCAGCTGAATTCCCCCGGAAACCCTAATAGGGGAGGGCTCCAGGCTAATCGTCGATAGTTTGGCAGGGGCGCTCTGCCGCCGGCTGAGAAATAGGTGGTTGCAGGACTGCAGCAGCTCCATTGGCAGGCAGAGGCTGGTGGCTAAGGCATGATTAAAGCCGAGTAGGCCTATATGTCGTTGACGTTGCATAATGTTGACACTGTTGTCGTTAATGCCATATTTAATGGCTAATTTATCACTATATGCTCGGGATTGGCTACGTACACTGCTGGCTTGAAAATTCGAGTCGTGTTGTAGAGGTGGTGTGTCAGTGAGTCATTTACCCGTGGTTGTTGGTTTTGGCGGCGTTAATCCTGCAGGGCGCAGTTCTTTTCATCACGGCTATCGCCGCCTGGTGCTTGATGCACTGCCGCTGGCGGCGCAGCAGCGCACCCTGCAAAGCCTTGCTGCCTTGATGGGCGTGGATGAACGCATGCCAGAGGCGGAACGCCGCCAACATATACTGGCCCATACCCTGATTCGCAAAATCGAGTCCGCGGCGTTTGATGTCGAGCAGGTAGCCTGGAACAAGCGACTGCACCTAGAAGGGGGAGCGGGGCAGTTTGAGTTTGTGACCTCCGCCAAGCAATTGCCCGAACGTGTGCCTGAGGGCTGGGCGCTGCGTGATATCGGTGGCGGTAAGGTGGCGGTTACCCTCGACGGTGGACTGGATATGCTGTTGCCGACGCATCGCAAAATGGATGTTTCCAGTGCGGGGCAACTGCCAACGGGCTTTGATCCCAGCAATTACTACAGTGCCCGCAACCATCCGCGGGGCTTGCAATTATCAGTATTCGGGGCGTCCGATGCCCTGCAGTCGATGGGGGTCGATTGGGATACGGTGCGCGCCAGTGTCCACCCTGACCAAATATCTGTGTACGCCAGCTCGGCAATGGCGCAGCTCGATGATGCGGGCTTTGGCGGTCTGCTGGCCGCGCGTGCCAACGGTGGCCGCGTTAGCTCCAAGCAACTGGCACTGGGCTTAGCCGATATGCCCGCCGATTTTGTCAGTGCCTACGTGTTGGGGAATGTCGGTGGCACTGGGCCCAGCTTGGGAGCTTGTGCGACGTTTTTCTACAACCTGCGTCAGGCCGTGCAAGATATCCGCAGTGGTGCCGTGCGCGTTGCGGTGGTGGGGGCAGCAGAAGCGGGAATAGATCCGCGGGTGATGGATGGTTACGCCACCATGGGGGCCTTGGCCACGGATGCTGACTTGCTTAAGTTGGACGCCGGTTCGGGGCGTAGCGAAGCGGATTACCGCAGGGCAAGTCGACCGTTCAGCAGCAACTGCGGGTTTACCATTGCTGAGGCGAGTCAGTTCGTCGTGTTGTTTGACGACGCGCTGGCCCTTGAGTTGGGCGCGCAGGTGCATGCCGCGGTGCCCGAGGTCTTTGTAAATGCCGATGGCTATAAGAAGTCCATTTCATCGCCGGGCGTGGGGAATTACCTCACTGTTGCCAAGGCAACCTCAGCGGCAGGGGCGATTATTGGCGAGCACGCGCTGAAGACGCGCTCATTCGTTCAGGCGCATGGCACCAGCACGCCGCAGAACCGTGTGAGTGAATCGCATATCCTTAACGAAACCGCCAAGGCCTTCGGGATTGAGCGCTGGCCTGTCGCCGCGATTAAAGCCTACCTGGGTCACAGTATCGGCGCGGCCTCCGGCGATCAGTTAGTTTCCAGCCTGGGTATATGGCGCGACAATATCCTGCCGGGTATCACCACCATTGACCACATTGCCGACGATGTGCAGCGCAGCAACCTGCACTTGCCCATGTCGCACCTCGAACTTGAAGAAGACAGCATGGATGCGGCAATTCTTAATGCCAAAGGCTTTGGTGGTAACAACGCCAGTGTGTGCCTGTTGTCGCCGCAATTTACTGAGCGCCTATTGCGGGGGCGTCACGGCAGCCACGCCTGGAAAGGCTACTGCGAGCGCCGAGAAGAGTCTGTTGCTCAAGCGAATGCCTATGATGAAGCGGCGCTTCGCGGTGAGTTGTCGGTGCGTTACCAGTTTGGCGAGGGAGTGCTTGAATCTAATGACCTGGAAATACAGGCCGATAGTATCGGCATTGCCGGCTGGCTGAAGCGCGTGGAACTGCCCAATACATCGCCCTACACATCCTGGCTGGCCAGTGAGGATGCGCAGTAAGAATCGTTACCCCTCGGATATCGGCTAAATACCCTCCGGCAACTACGGATGCTGCTGCGCGTTTTTTTCTGGCCAACTGACGGTGTAGAAATCGGCAGATAAAGGGGGAGCATGATGCGAGAGTATTTACGCCACCCAAGTAATATTCCGGTTGATGTCGAAGTTATCGAAGAGCCGGGCGTTTGTCCTGCTCAAGCATGCGATGTCAGTGTTGCGGGCCTGTGTTGCCAGGTTGAAACGCCGGTAAAGCCCGGTTGTGATATCCGGTTTCGCGTGCCGTCGCTGTCGTTTGACTACACCGGCTTGGGCCGCGTGGTGTGGTGTCGCCGCCGTGGCCAACAATACCAATTGGGTATTGAGTTCTGCTCGGGTCGCGACGCCTACCGGGCTCGCATGGTGGAACAGGTCTGTCAGATAGAGGCCTATCGCCAACAGGTTGCCGAAAATGAAGGGCGCACACTCACTGGTGAAGAGGCTGCTGCGGAGTGGATAGACCGTTTTGCGGCCGACTTCGATAAACGCTTTGCCATGGGCTGAGATCGTCCTCCCCGCCATTTCCCCAAAAAAACCTCCTATCGCCAGATGTCGTCAAGATGTCGGTACATTTGTGTCGAGCAAGACAGAACGCGGGATTCATGATTGAATACTCGTCCCGTCAGGGATGCGAGAATAGAGGACGAGAATAGATGAATCACGAAGCGAGCTCTCGGGTGCTGATTAAACTGCCCAGAGATCGAGCCTGGGCGCTGCTGCAAGATCTGACGTTGGCCCATCACTATGTTCCCGGTGTGCTGCGCTGTGAGCTCCATGGTGAACAGCGGCATGGCGTCGGTGCTAGCCGTCGGGTACACCAAAAAATGGGCCGTTGGATGGATGAAACCGTTACCGAGTGGAGTGAAGGTAGTGGCTTTGTTATCCGCTTGCACCGCGAGAATAAAGGGCCTGCCGCGCCCTTTAAAAAAGCCCAGTTTCGCTATCGCCTCGAAGACGCCGGACATGGCCAAACCGCGCTGACGACCAGTCTCATGTTTGATATGCGGTGGGGAGGTTTTGGGCGACTCCTGTATCGTCGCCTGATGGCCGGCGCCTTTCGCGGAATCATCCGCACCATTAGCCTCAATATGAAAGCCTATTATGAATCCCGGGCTGACGAGCCGGTTAACCACGCTGAGATTCAGGCAGTCGGAGAGGGGCAGTGATGGACGCGTTACAGTTGTTGCAACAGCGAAACTCTGCCAGCAAATTAGCTGAGCCGGCGCCGAGTGAAAGCGAAATGGCCGACGTGTTTGCCGCAGCGGCCCGTGCCCCCGATCACGCCCGCCTGCGGCCGTGGCGCTTCAGAGTGATAGAGGGTGATGCGCGCGCACGGCTTGGCGAGCTCTACGCCGATGCTGCCAAACGCCGAAACCCGACACTTGGCGAAGCGGATTTGCAGCGTTTTCGCCGCCAACCCCTGCGTGCGCCAATGATTCTGGTGGTATCGGCGCTCGTGCAAGCGCACCCAAAGGTGCCAAAAATTGAGCAATTACTTTCCGCTGGCTGCGCGGCACATGCGAGTCTGTTGGCGCTTGAGGCGCTGGGCTACGCGGCCATTTGGCGCACCGGCGACCACGCCTTCGACCCCCAGGTTATGGCTGGTCTGGGTATGCAAGAAAACGAAGAAGTCATTGGGTTTTTATACGTCGGCAGTCGCGATGGCGCAGCCAAACCCTTGCCCGCAGTGGCGCCGAACGAATTTGTTGAGAAGTGGACTGGACTATGAATATTGTTGAACCCCCCGTATATGAAACCCTGGCGCTGCGTATGGAGCAGCATGTGGCGTGGGTTGCGCTAAACCGCCCCGACAAAGCCAACGCCATGAATGAGGCGATGTGGAGCGAGCTTCAAGCGTGCTTTGAGTGGTGTGATGGTGAGAGCAGCGTTCGGGCTGTTGTATTGTGCGGCGAGGGCAAGAATTTCTGTGCGGGTATCGATCTGGGAATGTTTGCCGGTTTGGCTGAGGTCATGGCGAAACAGCCCGAGTTGGGTCGTCGCATCGAATGGTTTCGGCGCCATATCAAGTCCTTACAGGCCAATTTAACGGCCATTGAACTGTGTCGAAAGCCAGTAATTGCGGCGATTCAGGGGAACTGTGTCGGCGGCGGTATCGACATGGTCAGCGCCTGTGATATGCGCTTCTGTGCTGATAATGCACAGTTCTCTATCAAGGAAATCGATATCGGCATCGTTGCCGATGTAGGCACCCTGCAGCGTCTTCCCAAGCTCATTTCCCCTGGCCGTGTTAGCGAGTTGGCGCTGAGCGGTCGCAACGTGGGTGCGGCGGAAGCGGAGCGTATCGGGCTGGTCAATACCGCCTATAACTCCTACGAGGAAATGATCGAGGCGGTATCAGAGCTGGCGCAGAGCATTGCTCGCAAGTCACCCCTGGCCGTGCGGGGCACCAAGGAAATGATCCGTTACAGTCGCGACCACAGTGTCGAAGATGCCCTGAACTACGTCGCCACATGGAATGCGGGAATGCTCAGCCAAGAAGACGCGATGCTGGCAATCTCCGCGGCAAACGGCGAGTCGCCAGATTTTAAAGACTAGTCAGCCAAGATTACTATTCGTTTAGGAAAGGGGGATTTTGCTCGACCGAGCTTGTTCCCCTTTCTTCTGTTGGTAAACTACCTGTAACCTGCAGCGCCTTAGATGCTGCCTCGGTGATAATAATCAATGCAAAAAAATACGATTTTCAAGAGTGCGCTGATCCGCTTTTTCCTCCGGCCGTTTTTCAAGCTCACCACGCGTCTGTTGGGGTGGAAAATATTGGGTGAAAAGCCAGAGCACAAAAAATGTGTGCTGATCGCGGTGCCGCATACCAGTAACTGGGACTTTCCAACCATGATGGTGATCGCCTTCGTTCTGGGGCTGGATGTCCACTGGATGGGAAAACACACCCTGTTTCCCCGCGGCCCCCTCGGCGCCATTATGAAGTGGTTTGGTGGTATCGCCGTCGACCGTCGCAAAAACCACAATATGGTTGAGCAGATGGCTGAAGAGTTCAGTCAGCGCGACGAGATGATGTTGATTATTACCCCGGAGGGCACACGCAGCGCGGTGAACCGCTGGAAAGGTGGCTTTTACCATATCGCGCAAGCCGCCGGTGTACCGGTGATCCTGGGCTATTTGGATAGCAATACAAAAACAATGGGCTTGGGCCCGGCATTTTTCCCTACCGGGGATTACGATGCTGACTTGGCAGAAATTGCCAATTTTTATAAGGGAATGCGCGGGCTTAAAAAGCAGTAGACGCGAGCGTCACGGCCCCATTCTCGACATAAATCAATAATAAACGACAGTCACTGGGGCTCACTATGACAGATCGATATCGCTGGGCAGCGTTACTGCTGACCTTCGCTAGTATGGTAGTTGGTAGCTCGGCATTTGCCCTTACCGCCAAAGAGGTGGGTACCGCCGAGATCGCCAGCAATCCTGATGAAAACTGGCTCAGCTACGGCAAGGACTACCGAGAGCAACGCTACAGCGAACTTGCGCAGATTAACCGCGACAATGTCAGCGACCTCGGGCTCGCCTGGTCGTTTGACACAGAATACAACCGGGGCTTGGAAGCAACGCCCATCATTGTTGATGGCGTGATGTACGTAACAGGCAACTGGAGTGTGGTCTACGCACTCGATGCGCGCAGTGGCGAGCTGCTGTGGAAGTATGACCCGAAAGTGCCTCGCGAGTGGGCAAAAATGGCCTGCTGCGATGTCGTTAACCGAGGTGTTGCCGTTTACGAAGGGAAAGTCTTCGTAGGCAGTCTGGATGCGCGTTTGATTGCCTTGGATGCTGCCAGCGGCGAGGTGATTTGGGAGGTGCAAAGCGCCGATATCAAGGCCTACCCCTACACCGTTACCGGAGCGCCTCGCGTTGCGAAAGGCTTGGTATTTATTGGTAACGGCGGGGCTGAATATGGCGTGCGCGGATTTGTCAGTGCGTTTGATGCCGACACCGGTGAGTTGCGCTGGCGCTTTTATACCGTTCCCGGCAACCCCGCCGATGGCTTTGAAAACGAAGCAATGCGCAAAGCAGCTGAGAGCTGGACGGGCAAGTGGTGGGAGTACGGCGGTGGTGGCACCGTGTGGGACAGCATTGTCTACGACGATGAGTTGGATCAGCTGTACATTGGTGTGGGTAACGGCTCCCCCTGGAATCACCGCGTTCGCAGCCCCGAAGGGGGTGACAACCTCTACCTCTCGTCCATTGTTGCCCTGGACCCCGACAGTGGTGAATACCTCTGGCACTACCAAGAAACGCCTGCTGAAACATGGGACTACACGGCGACTCAGCACATTATGCTTGCCGATATGGAGGTGGATGGCGCAACGCGTAAAGTGATCTGGCACGCGCCGAAAAATGGCTTCTTCTTCGTGATTGATCGCGAGAATGGCCAATTACTCTCTGCCGAGCCCTATGCCGATGTGAATTGGGCAACGCATTACGATATGGCGACAGGGCGGCCGGTAGAAACCGACATTGCCCGCTACCCAGACGGCCCTGAATTGATTCGTCCCTCATCAATGGGGGCGCACAACTGGCAGCCAATGGCCTACAGCCCCGAGACGGGTTATGTGTATATTCCTGCGATCAGCAGCTTGTTCCAGTACGAAGACGTGCAGGACTACTTGCATCGCTGGGGGCAGTGGAACCTCGGTATTCCCCTGCAACAGCCGCCGCTGCCGGACCCAATTTTGGCGCAGCTGATGACCACCAAAATGACGCGTGGCTCGCTGCTGGCGTGGGATCCGAAGACCCAAAGTGCGGCGTGGGAGCTACCTCATAAGTTGACGTGGAACGGCGGATTGTTGGCGACCGCAGGCGGCCTTGTCTTCCAGGGCACTGCCGAGGGCGAGGTGATTGCCGTCGATGCTAAAACCGGTAACAAACTGTGGACCTTCGATGCGAAAACCGGCGTTATGGCGCCCCCAGTCAGCTACCAAATAGACGGTGAGCAGTACGTAACTATTTTGGTCGGATGGGGCGGTGCCTTCGGCTTGATTGCCGGCCTGGAAAGAGAACATGCGCCGCCACCGAGCCGGGTGCTTACGTTTAAGCTGGGCGCCTCGGGTGCCTTGCCCGACAATCCTGAAAAGCAGCTTCACGAGCCGCCGCCGAGACTGACCGAAGACGAGGCCGTATTAAACGAAGGCCGTGAACTCTATTACGCCTACTGCAGCGCGTGCCACGGCACAGAAGTTATTTCGAATGGCGCGATCCCTGATCTTCGTCACTTGCCTCGGGCATTTCATGACAATTTCAATGCCATCGTGCTTGATGGGGTAATGAGTAAGCTCGGGATGGTCGGCTTTGGCGATGTACTCAACGAGGAGCAGGCCTACGCCGTTCACGCGTATATTCTTGAGCAGGCGAATATCAATAAAGAACTTCGTGAGCAACCACAGTGGTGGCGCGATATTAAAGCCTGGTTCTTTTCTGGTTTGGCCTGGTTGGTTGGCTTACTGACGTAGCGTCGTTTAGCAAGCCCTTATGAAGAGGCCGAATGGCCTCTTTTTAGTTTGAGTGTCAGCGACAGGAGAAAAGGTATGTACCGGCGAGTGGAATTAACAGCCTTTGGTGACCCGGAGAAACTGGTCATCAAAAGAGAAGCGGCACTCCCTGAGCCCGGCGTTGGCGAATTACGCGTGAAAGTGCTGGCTGCTGGCACCGGCTTTACAGACACCATTATTCGCCAAGGGCAGTACGTTGGCGTGAAGGAGAAGCCGCCTTTTACACCCGGTTACGACTGGTTTGGTGTTGTTGATGCCGTTGGTGACGGGGTTAGCGACTTTGCGGTGGGCGATGCGGTGGCGGATATGCCAGTGATCGGCGGCTACACCGAGTATCTCTGTGTTCCCGCAAGCCAGGTCGTGCCCGCGCCGCCTAATTTAGATGCGGCGTCGGCAGTGTGTATGATTCTGTCATATACAACGGCCTACCAAATGTTGACCCGCGAGGCCAATATGCGCGAGGGGCAGAGCTGCCTTATTCACGCTGCCGGCGGTGCCGTGGGCACGGCGTTATTGGAGCTCGGGCGCCATATGGGGCTAAAAATGTATGGCACGGGCTCAGCGTTTAAAAAAGAGGTGATTGAGCGTTTTGGGGCAACCCATATTGATTATCGCAGCAGTGACTTTGAGGCGGAGATAAAGCGTTTAACAGGTGGCGAAGGCGTCGATGCGGTCTTTGACACCATCGGCGGAAAAAACTGGTCGCGCTCATACCGCTGCCTTAAGTCAGGGGGGTGTCTGGTGGGCTTTGGCGCCCTGCAACTGACAACGGGAGAGGAGAGCGTGCCCAGTGTGATATTTGGCTTTGCCAAATTACTGGGTCTGTGGAAGTTGCTGCCCGATGGCAAGAAAACGCGGTTCTACAATATTCAAACCCGGCGTGAGAAACAGCCCGATGATTTTATCGCCGATGTAAGCGCCTTGTTTGCCATGCTGGCTGCGGGAGAGTTGCAGCCGGTTATCGCCGAGCGCGCACGCTTGGATGACATTGTTGAGATCCATCAGCGTCTTGACCGGGGTGAAATTGCCGGAAAAGTCGTGCTCGAGATGGCCTGATCCCACCCCTGTCATCGCCGGGGGCCCCCGTCGCCCCGGCTTATCCGTATTTACCCTTACATGCGCTGCCCATATAACAAATTTGTTGAATAAATTCGGGGCGCGCGATTGTGTCTAACGTATTCCCTATGGTAACGCCTGAAGTTTTGCACTGAGGTTACCAGTTTTCCACATAATCTGTGGATAAGTTGGTGGGTAAGTTGTCAGTTTGTGGCGCTAGGTACGATGGAATCGGCCTTGTAACAAATTGTTCAAAATTTAGCCATTATTACAAAAGTCAATAAAAACAATAGGTTGTGGTGTTTTTGTGATTTTTTGTATGACTTTTGAGCGCTAAGCTTGTCACATTTGCTACAGCAGCCCTAACTGTGAATAAGTGTTACGTCAATAGTTGATTTATGTAACGTGTTACCAAACGCCACCATGTTGCAGTGTGGCGCACGGTAATGCTCATAGATGGTGCATATCAGCGCGCGCCAGGGCCCGCATAGCTGCAACCGCTGGTGCAGGTTTCACGCATCTCGACCCGAAGTAGCGCAGGCAATTGCGGCTTGAGCTTCTGCCAAATCCAGATCGCCAGGTTTTCACTCGTCGGATTCTCTAGGCCGGGGATATCGTTGAGATAGTAGTGATCCAATTGGTCGATAATCGGCTTAACGGCAGCTTTGATATCACCGAAGTCCATAATCCAGCCAGTGTGGCTATCAGGTTCCCCGCCGACCACTATGCGTAATAGAAAACTGTGCCCATGCAGTCGTGCACATTTGTGCCCTTCGGGAACGTTGGGTAGGCGGTGAGCGGCTTCAAAAGTAAATTCTTTGAAAATTTCCACAGATTAATCTCTGGCTGAACGAGTGGGGCGGCTATGGTAATCAGCTGTGTATAAGCTGTACAGCACGCAGCTAAATCCAATTGTTCATTTGCTGTGCAGAATGAACAATTAATGAGCTTCCTTTTGTACGAAAAATAAGCGAAATCAGTTGGATAGCGTTTTTTTCATAAAATTTTAAAAAAACTTATCGGAGAGGTTTGACAAGAAAAGCGATTACTGTAGAATGCGCCTCACTCGATTGAGAGGGGTGATTAGCTCAGCTGGGAGAGCATCTGCCTTACAAGCAGAGGGTCGGCGGTTCGATCCCGTCATCACCCACCAAATCGAGGTTGTTTAAAGTATGCGGACCGGTAGTTCAGTTGGTTAGAATGCCGGCCTGTCACGCCGGAGGTCGCGGGTTCGAGTCCCGTCCGGTCCGCCAACTTTAACACGCTAAAGCCTCTCTTTAGCGCCATGCAAAAGACCTCCTTTCTTCTATACCTATCTTCTTTTTCAAGTTGTAAACTCCGCAATCTGTTGTGTCACAATTCTATGTCGTGTGCCCTTTGTGTCGCCGATTAGCGCTATATTACTGCTAGTGAAGATTTGTTGTGGAGAGTTCTGTGTCGGCACTTACCGAAGCCATTATGTTTATTCGCGACGGCGAGGTTGTGAAGGAGATGTTCTTCGCCGAGTTCGAAGCGGTGCTGGACGACGTTGTCGGTGTGCCGGATTTTGCTGGTCAGCAATTGCAGGCGGTGTTTGTACAAATCAACACAGAAATGAAAATTACCGGAGCGGTTTTTTTTGTCATCAGCTTTGACAAGCGCGGCCGTATCACCGGAAATTGGAACATCCCGCTTCGCCACTTACTTGATCATGCCAGTTTCGGCCCCGACCTGGGTGGGGGTGTTACGAAAGTTGCTTGTCACAGCGCTTGCCCGGTGTCTTGGTATCGCAATCAACTCTGGGATCCAGTAATGGAAGGGCACCAGACCTTTTCGGCTCTGGTCGCCGCGGTGCAGCGCAACCGCTTGGGTATTGTCAGCGATGCCCTGAACACCGGGCCCGAGCAAACAACGGTATCGGATTTTTTTCGCCGCCATGTACCCCCGCAGGGGGGGGATGCGGAGCCGTCGGTTTCCGTGGCGGCGGACTCGGCTACCCCCATCTTCCATCGTCGCTATCGGGAGCGACTCAAGGCCTTAAAGAGCGCGGAGCAGTTGCGCCTGGCAACAGTGCAGCAAAAGCATCAGTCACGTTTTGAGACCGCTGAAGAGGAGTTCAGTCGCCAACTAGCGGAAAAAAATGACGAGCTTGCGGCGTTAAAAGAGATGCTAGCGGGCGAGGTGGCGCAGCGGCGTCAACTTGAGGCCAGCCTAAATAAGCAGCAACAGCTGCTCGATGAGCAAAAAACCGAATATGAAGGTTTACTGGAATCGGCAGGCAGCCAGGGTGCTTATTCCGAAGAATTAGAGAAATTGCGCAAAAGCTATGAGAAGGAGCTAAAGCTTAAACTGCAGCAGCAGGCGGTGGAATTTGAAGAGCGCTTGAATCGCCGTGAAAATGAGCTCTATCAGCGCTCCACGGAGATTGTGGAGCTGCGCAGTGAGCTGAGCCGATTGCGAGAGCAGAATCGAGAGCTGTTGCTCAATGACGACAGCAAAATGCTGCAAGATATGGCTGAGAAAGGCGTTGTGTTTGTTGCCTATCACCCGGGTATTGAGCACCTGGTGATCGACCGAGAAGAAATGCCATCGTATTTGCGCGACCCGCAGTCATTTGCCGCCCACCGCTGCGAGGTGAGTGTGGAGCGCTATCAGCGTTGGTTGCAGCATTACCGGCTGCCGATTTGTCGCCACCAAAATCCCGCCGGCGAATACTGTGGGCAACCGCTGATTAAAGTAATGCGCCCCAAGTTATTCCGCGAAGGGGAGAGTGACCGCTGCAAAGATCATCGCGGTGGCTGAGCCCCTTATTCAACCGCTTGATGCTTATCACTCTCCCAAAGTGGATATGCTGCGTCTGGATCGCTTTGATGCGCTGGCCCCTGGGAATAAGTGGTTCAAGCTGCGCGAAAATATTGCCGTAGCCCGAAAGCAGGGTGCGCGGTGTTTGGTGAGCCTGGGTGGCGCGTATTCCAATCATTTGCATGCCTTGGCGGCATGGGGGCACCACAATCGCTGGCCGACGGCGGCATTCATTCGCGCGGATGAGGCTCAAGTGACGCCCTGCATGGCAGACCTTCGGCGCTGGGGTATGCGCCTGGTTCATCTGAGCCGCAGTGACTACCGTCGACGGCATGATCCTGAATATATCGCCAGTCTCCTGCGCGGCTTTGATCGTCCGTATTTTATTCCCGAGGGCGGTGCCAATGCGCTCGGCGCATCGGGTTGCGCGGATATCGCGGCGCTGCTGCCAGACTGTGGTGCTGACTATTCATTGATTGTTACGGCCTGTGGAACGGGCGCAACGCTTGCGGGATTGGCGTCGGCGGTTGCGGGCTCGACACGTATATTGGGTATACCCGTTCTCAAGGCCGAGGCCTTTATGGCGCGCGATATTGCGCAAATACTTGACGACTTAGGTTCGCCGCGAAAAAACTGGCACCTGGACCATCGTTTTGCGGGTAAGGGCTTTGGTCGTGTCAGTGGTGAGCTGAGCGAGTTTATTCTGCGCTTTGAAGCACAGCAGCGTGTGCCGCTTGATCCGGTTTATACCGCAAAGCTTTGCTTTGCCGTCGACGCGATGCATAAGCGCGGTGAGTTAGCGAGGGAGTCCCGGGTGCTGGTTATTCACTCGGGGGGCTTGCAGGGGAGAAGTGGCCACCCAGCACTCTTTAATCAATCTGTGTTGGGGATTAGCGGCCAATGCTCGGGGACAACGAAGCAACGCTCTAACTTTTGATTTATCAACATTTGCGGGCGCTTGGTCGCCAGCGCGATCGCTTTCTCGATGCCCTGGGTTTGCTGGTAGTCTGCCGATAGCCAGTGAGGCTTTTCTAATAGGCGCCATGTTGCCTG
This sequence comes from Spongiibacter sp. C9W, assembly GCF_057370015.1. NCBI lineage: Bacteria > Pseudomonadati > Pseudomonadota > Gammaproteobacteria > Cellvibrionales > Spongiibacteraceae > Spongiibacter > Spongiibacter sp. C9W. The sequence continues at coordinate 1,011,366 of NZ_CM170672.1, read as the reverse complement.
CTCTTTTTCGGTTTTCTGCGTGGTGAATTGCTGAACCGAAAACCACGTTCCCTTGGGATGGTCGTTATTGAGACAGGCGCTTGTTGCGCGTTTCCCTTGTGGATAAAACAGGACGCCAGCCACCCTCAGTAGCGCTTTGCAGTGCTCGATACCGACATTTGACATGGCTAACGCGCCCTCCGGGCTGTTAGCTAGCGGTAGCTGGTGAGTTTGCAGTCTCTCGAGCTTGCGGTCGAGGCGATCTGCGCTATTGGGCCCCAGCCACGCCGATAGCGGAATGTCACCCGGGCGCGTGGCGAGAAAGAACTTAACCGCCAGCTCCAGGTGGAAGCTCTGCTGCAGGGTGTGGTCGTGATAGAGGATATCGAACTCGCCCAGGGTTCGGCCGCGGGCATTTCGGACGGGTAAGTTGTGAGCGATCAGTTCGGTGCTGCGATCCTGTTCGAGAAAAAAGTGCCACAAGGACTCGAAGACCAGCCCTAAGCGTGGGCTTTTGCAGCGCTCTTGTAGGTGTTTTCGCAGTGGTTGGTCGTCGTTGTCCAGCGACTGCAGCCATGCCATTCGCTCGGGGGTGAGCGCAAGCGCTGGGTGGTCGCCGATGTTGACCAGCGGCGCTGAAAAACAAGCCCATGCCAGGGCGCGAGTATAGGGCGAGACGAAGTGCTGTAGGTCTAATGGCTTGATAGATCGGTATCCTGGTTTGCTCAGACGCACACAAGGTTTGCATTGTATTCACGTGGGCTGGTTATAATGGCGGCCCCGCGCATGGCAGCAGTAATTATGGAACAGTTCCGCAATATAGGGGTCATCGGCCGAGAAGGCAACGGTGTCGCCGTCACGCTTAAACGCCTGTTGGACTACCTCCAGCAGAGAGAGCTCAGCGCCGTACTCGACGAGCAAATCGCCGGTTTAATGTCTGGTCATGGCCTCCGGGTTTGCAGTCGCCGGATGATCGGTGAAATTTGCGACTTGATCATTGTGGTGGGCGGCGACGGTAGCTTGTTGGGCGCCGCGCGGACCTTGGCGCGACACAATGCCCCGGTGCTTGGCGTGAACCGCGGCCGCTTGGGGTTTCTCACCGACATTTCACCCGATGAAATAGAGAGCCAAGTTGGCGCGGTATTGGATGGCCATTACCGCCTGGAAAAGCGCTTCCTGTTGGACGTGGAACTGATGCGCGGTGGTGAGCGCGTAGGTAAAGGCGACGCCCTCAACGATGTGGTGCTCAACTCGGGCACCAGCGGCCATATGATGGAGTTCGAGCTATTTGTCGACGGCGAGTTTGTCTACCGCCAGCGCTCCGATGGTTTAATTATCTCAACACCCACGGGGTCTACCGCGTACTCGCTGTCTGCCGGTGGCCCCATTATGCACCCGCGTTTGGATGCAATCGTCATCGTGCCAATGTTCCCGCACACCCTGAGCAGTCGCCCTATCGTCATTGATGGAAAAAGCGAAATAAGCATGGTGGTGTGCGACTGCAACACCGCGCAGCCACCGGTAACGTGCGACGGCCAGTTGCGCATGACCAGTCAGCCGGGCGATGTGATTACGGTGCGTAAAAAGCCGCACCGTATGAAGCTCATCCACCCGCTTGATCACAGCTTTTATGCCAGTTGTCGCGATAAATTGGGCTGGGGGGCGCACCTGCCTGCCGGGGATGACGATGACTGAGTACTATATCGCGCTACGCCTTCCTCTCGATGAGAATTTAGCCGACTTTTCTGCTTTGTTGTGGCAGCAGGGTGTTGCTCACCACATTGCTGAAGAGGGAGGGAGTCAAATTCTTCGCGTCGGTGATGAGGAACAGGTTGCCGTTGTGGCAGAGCTCTACCAAAAGTTGCGCAGTGGCGAGCTGCACATTACTCGCCACTCAGTGGCAGCGCCTCAGTCAGTGCAGTCGCGCTCACTTCGCCAGCGGCCTGCGGTGGCGGTGTTGTTGTTACTCAGTATTCTGGGGGCGCTGTTACCGGCTGTGGATAGCAGCTTTCGGGCGGTGTCTTCGCTGAGCTTTTACCCCTTGGATCTCGGCGCGGGTAAGATTGTCGCCGACTGGCCAGTTGGGCAGTGGTGGCGGCTGTTAACCCCGATGTTTCTTCATTTCGGTCTGCTGCATATTGCCTTTAATGGCCTGTGGTTATGGGAATTGGGCGGGATGATTGAGCAGCGGCAGGGCAGTGTGACGCTGCTGGCGATGGTGATACTTATTGCAGCGGCTTCAAACATGGCGCAGGCGATGATGTCGGTGTCGCTATTTGGCGGTATGTCGGGCGTTATCTACGGCTTGCTTGGCTATATCATTGTTTGGAATCGACTGCGGCCAGCCGAGTCACTGCCACTGGTAAAGGGCGTTGCCGTGGTCATGCTGGTGTGGCTTGTGGTGTGTATGGCAGGCTTTACCCGCCTGCTCGGGCTGGGGGAAATCGCCAACACTGCTCACCTTTCTGGCCTGATTATGGGCGTATTGCTCGGCATTGGCGCATCGTTTTTGCGGCGCAAAAGCGTATAAGCCAGCACTACTCACTCTGTTATAATTCTCGTCTTTCACGAGCGGCCTGTGGAGGGCGCTATGGATTTTGAAAAACTCATCGATAACTTGGATCCGGCAATTTATGCCTCGCTTAAGCGCGCGCTGGAAATTGGCAAATGGCCGGATGGCCGCGTGTTAACCGACGAGCAGCGAGCGCATTGTATGGATGCGGTTATCGCCTACGACCACCGCCGCAAGCCCGAAGAGCAGCGGGTGGGGTACATTGATAAAGGCAGTAAATCCGAGGGGGATAGCTGCGACGGACACGGCGATAACGGCGCTGAAAAGCCGATAAAGTGGGCCGACTCCTGATGGCTTTGTCGAATGTAGCCGGGGCGGCATCGAAAATGCGTACCGCTCTGGAAGATAACGAAGCCCAATACACACTGACGCTGGGGCAGCAGTCGGTGCCAATGAATCCGCTTATTGGCAGTCGAGTGACGCTGGCCTACCAACAGCAAATTCACTGTGTGCACTGCGGTCGCTTGTCCAAGAAAAGTTTCAGCCAGGGGTACTGCTATCCCTGTTTTCAGCGCCTGGCGCAGTGCGACAGCTGTATTGTCAGCCCCGAAAAGTGCCACTATTTTGAAGGCAGTTGCCGAGAGCCTGAGTGGGGCGAAGCGCACTGCATGATCGACCACATTGTGTACTTGGCGAATTCGTCGGGGGTGAAGGTGGGAATTACCCGCGGTACTCAGCTACCGACGCGCTGGATCGATCAAGGTGCAGTGGCGGCGCTGCCTATTTTTCGGGTGAGCAATCGATTGCAGTCCGGCCTGGTCGAAAGCGCTTACAAGGCGCATGTGGCCGATAAAACCAGCTGGCAGGCGATGCTGAAGGGCACCCCTCCTGAACAGGATCTGTACGCGCGCCGCGACCAGCTCGCGGAAGTCTGTGGCGACGAGATCGACGCACTGCAGAAGCGCTTCGGTCTGCAGGCTATCCAAACTATCGATGATGCGGACGTTCAGCATATTCGCTATCCCGTGGTGGAATATCCCACCAAGGTGAAGTCATTTAATCTCGACAAAGTCCCCCTTGCAGAAGGCACCTTAATGGGAATTAAAGGTCAGTATCTGATCTTTGATACCGGTGTGATTAATATTCGTAAATACGGCGGTTACCAGCTGGAGTTGAGCAGTCCGGCTCTGTAGATCATCCGCCTTTGAGGAGAGCAGTATGCGCGACGCGCAGCCCAGTACGATTTACCTGAAAGACTATCGCGTTCCCGACTATTTGATCGACAAAACGTCCCTCAGTTTTCATCTGGGTGAGCGCTCTACCGAGGTAACATCGCGCCTGACAATGCGGCGCAACCCCGCCGCGGAGACGGCTTCGCAGAGCCTGGAGTTGCACGGTGCTGAGCTGGAGTTATTGTCACTGGCGATTAATGGGGATGTTTTACCCGAGGGCGACTGGGAGCAACAGGGCGAGCTGCTTTGTATCCATCGTGTGCCCGAGGCCTTTGAGCTGGAGTGCAAAACGCGAATATATCCCCAAAAAAATACCTCGCTGGAGGGGCTGTATAAATCCAGCGGTATGTTTTGCACACAGTGCGAGGCAGAGGGCTTTCGCAAAATTACCTATTATCTGGATCGACCCGATGTGATGTCGGTGTTCGATGTAGAAATTATTGCTGACGCGGATGCCTACCCCGTGCTGCTGTCCAACGGCAACTGCACCGCTACCGAAGCACTCGACAACGGCCTTCACCGCAGTGTGTGGCACGACCCGTTTCCGAAACCCGCCTATTTATTTGCCCTGGTGGCTGGAAAGCTGTCGCGTATCAGCGATAGTTTCACCACCATGAGTGGTCGTGATGTTGCCCTGCACATTTATGTAGAAGAGAAAGACCTCGATAAGTGCGATCACGCCATGCAGTCGCTGAAAAATGCGATGCGTTGGGACGAGGAGGTCTATGGTCGGGAGTACGATCTCGAGCTGTTTAATATCGTCGCCGTCGATGACTTCAATATGGGCGCGATGGAAAACAAGAGCCTGAATATCTTCAACACCTCCTGCGTGTTGGCAAAGCCGGAAACGACGACCGACGCAGGCTTTCAGCGTGTGGAAGGGGTTGTTGCCCACGAGTATTTCCACAATTGGTCTGGGAATCGCGTGACGTGCCGGGATTGGTTTCAGCTTAGTTTGAAGGAAGGCTTCACCGTTTTCCGGGATGCAGAATTTTCCGCTGACATGGGATCGCCGACCGTAAAACGCGTCGAAGACGTTACGCTGCTGCGTACCGCCCAGTTTGCCGAGGATGCGGGCCCGATGGCCCACCCCGTGCGCCCCGACTCCTTTATTGAAATCTCCAATTTCTACACGGTCACCGTCTACGAGAAGGGTGCCGAAGTCGTTCGCATGATTCATACCTTGCTGGGACCTGAGCGCTTCCGCGCGGGTAGTGATTTGTATTTTGCGCGCCACGACGGCCAGGCGGTTACCTGCGAAGACTTTGTTAAGGCAATGGAAGATGCCAGTGGCGTGGACCTAAGCCAATTCCGCCTTTGGTATTCCCAGGCGGGTACTCCCCAGCTTTCAGTGCAGGGCGACTATGATGCGCAGGCCCAACGCTACACGCTCAGCGTTACGCAGTCCTGCCCTGCCACGCCCGGGCAGGCGGAAAAGGCGCCTTTTCATATCCCTCTTAAAGTGGCCTTACTCGGCGAAGCAGGGCAGCTTCCACTGCAGCTTAAGGGGCAGCCACAAGATACTGAGACGGCGGACAACACTGAGATGGTGCTCGATGTTACCGAGGCCAAACAGCAGTTTGTCTTTGAGAATGTCATCGAGTCGCCGGTTGCCAGTTTATTGCGCGGTTTCTCGGCGCCAGTGAAGTTAAGCATGAACTACCAGCGTGCTGACCTGTTGCGTATCATGCAGAGCGACAGCGATGGTTTTTGTCGTTGGGACGCCAGCCAGCAGCTCGGGTTGGCGGAAATTCGCAATGCCCTTGCGGCGCAAGCTGCTGGAGAGGCCGCTGAGGTTGCGCAAGATTACCTGGATGCCTGCCAGCAACTTTTAGAGGACGCACAGCTCGACCCCGCAATGGTAGCGCTGATGTTGCAGTTGCCCTCGGAAGCGTACTTGGCAGAGTTGATTTCGCCGGTCGATGTGCATGCTATCCACCAGGCCCGTGAAGCCTTGCGCAAGGGTATTGCTACCGCGCTTGTTGAACCGCTGCAGGCGGCCTATCGCCGTTGTGCAAGTGATGAGGCCTATCGACCAAGTGCTGAGCAAATTGCTCGCCGAAGCCTGAAAAATGCAGCGCTGTCCTATTTGATGTATACCTCGCATGGGCCAGAAATGGCGCGCGAGCAATTTGAAACCAGTCGCAATATGACCGACCGAAGTGCGGCATTAAATGCGATCGTAAACAGCGATATGCCCTACAAGTCAGACGCCTTGCAGCGCTTTTATCAAGACTGGCAGCACGAGCCCTTGGTGATTAATCAGTGGTTCCAGGTACAGGCGATGTGCCGCCTGCCCGGCACCCTTGAGCGGGTAGTCGAATTGATGTCACACCCCGCCTACGATGCCGCCAATCCCAATAAAGTGCGGGCATTGGTGGGGGCGTTCTGTGGTCAAAATGCGGTGAATTTCCACAGCGAAGACGGCGCAGGCTATGCCTTTCTCGCCGACAGAGTCATTGAGCTCAATCAACGTAACCCACAGATCGCCTCGCGGTTATTGGGGCCACTGAGCAAGTGGCGGAAATATACGCCTGAGGTACAACAACGTATGAGGGGCCAGCTGGAGCGTATTCTGGCGGAGCCGGAACTGAGCAGCGATGTCTATGAGGTTGTGTCTAAAAGCCTGAAAGACTAGTGCGCTATAAAAATTGATTTTGTTATAACAATATTCGCATTTGTTATAACTGACTGATTTTTATAGCTTTTTATTGTTTTTCTGCAATCATGTGGTAAAGTTGCCAACCGTAATATTGGCAGTGAAGACGATCATGGACATTGATATAGACACATTGAATGCAGAGCTGCGCGACAGGCCCGCGGAAGAGATTATCCGCTGGGCGGTATCGCTGGGGCAGCCGGCGATGTCGTCTACGAGCTTCTCGCCGAATGCCGCTGTGATGCTGAAGCTGATCACTGATGTGGATCCGAGTATGCCGATTGTGTGGGCCGACAGTGGCTACAACGTGCCGGACACCTACCGCGTGGCGGAAAAATTGATCAAGCTGCTAAAGCCCAACTTGAAGGTGTATATCCCTGAAATGACGGCAGAGCGTCGCAACGCCTTGATGGGGGGCATTCCACACCCGGACGATAACCCCGAGCTACATCGCGAATTTACGCGACAGGTGAAGCTTGAACCGTTTAATCGTGCTTTCGAAGAGATTAAGCCGAAAATTTGGCTCACCGGAATTCGAAAAGAAGAGACGGCGTTTCGTCAAAGTTTGGACGTTTTGTCCTGGGACGGGCGGGGCATCTTGAAAGTGGCGCCAATTTTTTATTGGACAGAAGACGACGTTCAGGCCTATATGGCCGAGCACCAGCTGCCCAGCTGCAAGCATTATTTTGACCCCACCAAGGTCGCGGAAAACCGCGAGTGTGGTTTGCATACCTCGGCGTGATCGAGGCTCGGGCTTTTTCCCGGCGCCGCATTTCGCTATGCTGGCGCCAAATTTTATAAGGGCCCCCACATGTATTCGTTGATTCGCCCCCTGTTGTTCCGCCTGTCAGCGGAGACTGCCCACAATTTTTCCCTAAAGTCGTTAGACCTTGCGCACCGCCTGGGTCTTACCGCGGTGCTCAGTGCTAAGCCGGAATCGTGTCCTGTTGAGGTTATGGGTATTCGCTTCCCCAACCCGGTTGGCCTTGCCGCGGGTCTCGATAAAAATGCTCGCCATATCGACGCACTGGCGGCACTGGGCTTTGGTTTTATTGAAGTGGGTACGGTCACCCCGCGTGCCCAGCCCGGTAACCCCTTGCCGAGGTTATTTCGTTTGCCCGCCGCCCAGGCCATTATCAATCGTATGGGCTTTAATAACGACGGTGTCGATGCGCTGGTTAACGCCGTCGAGGCCAGCCGTTACGACGGTGTGCTCGGTATTAATATCGGGAAGAATAAAGATACGCCTGCCGAGCAAGCGGTAGATGACTATTTGCATTGCCTGCGCAAAGTCTATCCATTGGCCAGTTATGTAACGGTGAACTTGTCGTCCCCGAATACACCCGGGCTGCGAGACCTTCAATTTGGTGAACCCCTGCGCGAGCTGTTGAAGGCGCTAAAGAGTGCGCAAGCTGAGCTGGCAGCAGAGCACGGTCGCTATGTGCCGATCGCGGTGAAGATCGCACCGGATATGGCTGAGGTTGATGTTCGAGATGTTGCCAAGGCGTTTGTTGAAGCGGGCATCGACGCGGTGATCGCCACAAACACCACGATCGCCCGTGAGCGGGTGGCTGGGCTGCCCCACGGTGATGAGGCGGGTGGTTTGAGTGGCGCACCCGTGCGTGAGGCATCCACCGCGGTGGTGAGAATATTAAGCGACGAGTTGGCCGGACGTCTGCCCATCATCGGGGTAGGCGGTATTAGTGACGATGCGTCGGCGGCCGAAAAAGTGGCGGCGGGTGCGTCCCTGCTGCAAGTGTATACCGGGTTTATCTACCGCGGCCCCGCATTGATTCGCGATGCGGTGAGCGGCGCCAAGCGAGCGATCACTCGTGCCTAGTGGTGTGTTAGAAGCATTCAGTGTTGCGTTTACCACCTTTTTCGCAACGATCGGCCCCATTGATGTCGCGGCGATGTTCGCCATTTTCTCTGGGGATCTGGATGCGAAAGAACGCCGCCTGACGGCCATGCGAGGCGTGTTAGTGGCCTCGGTCATTTTGTTTCTTTTCGCGCTGCTCGGTGAGTGGATTCTGAGTATTCTCGGCATATCTCTTGCCGCGCTGCGGGCTGCCGGTGGTGTGCTATTGCTGCTGATTGGTATTGATATGGTGGCGGCAAATGGCAGCGGCGCCACCACAACAACGCGAGAAGAGCGGAAAGAGGCGGAAGCGAAGGCAGATATTGCCGTGTTCCCCCTGGCAACACCATTAATTGCCGGACCTGGAGCAATTGGCGCGGTGATTCTGCTAATGGCCCACGCCGAGGGAGATTATCTCCAGCAGGGCGCGGTGGCGCTCGCGCTACTATTGGTGTTACTGGTGACACTGGCGGCGCTATTGCTGGCGAGCCGTTTGCAAACACTGCTTGGCGTCACCGGTATGCACATGGTGAGCCGTGTGTTTGGGGTTCTGTTGTGTGCCTTGGCAATGCAGTTTCTATTTGACGGCATTGCCCAAAGTGGTCTGTTGGGCGCCGTGTCAGCGCCCCAGCAGATTAGCGGCTGAAAGGCTGGCCGATCGCCACTGCCTCGGGGCCCTCAAAGCGAAGTTTGGCGCGTGCCATCGACACACTACACAGCGGTTTTTTCGGTAAGCCCAGTACGCGCAAAGTCTTCGCCAATGAGTGCTCCTCGCCAATTCTAGGCGGGTTTCCCCCCATGCTGAATCGCAGGCCTTCGCCTTCGGTAATGCCCACGGTCTTCCAGGCTTTGCCGTTGCGCACGGCCAGCGATGGCGCTTCTTGTGCCGGCGCTTTGCTCTTTCCGCCGGCTTTTGCACTGATTTCGAAGACCAGTTGATCGTCGTCGTTAAAGCGGGCGCGTGCCTCGTGCTCATTGAAGTGCACATCAACATCGGTAACCCATTTGGGAAAGCCCCAAATATAGCGCCCGGCATGGGTGGTAAAGCCTTGGTTTACCGGCATTCTGTAGACGTAGTTGGCGAGTTTGCCGCGCATAACGCGCCACATTGCGCCGAAAACCGGCAGTGGCTGCGACTCTCCTGGCGTTAGCACCGGGAAGACAATGGCCGCCTCGTTGTAGTCCCCCAGATCGTTTTCCCGATAATCCACGGCAAGAAGCTGCATGAGTGCTTTGCCAGGCCAGAGCTCCACTACTTTGAAACCGGTATCTGCTATCAATGCCTGCGCTTTTTGGCTGTCTACGGTATAAATGTTCATCAACATAGCGGCGTCGTTAACCAGCACAGGCAGGTCGACCTGCTTACCATCAATGTCGTAGCAGCCGTCGCTAATGTGCTTGCATACATCGTTGGTGTGTTTGCCTTCAACCTCTTGTTCGGTTGCGTGGATAGCGGTGTCTTGCATGTCTGAGCCCAGTTTATTGTTATTTCGATGGCTAGATTGTAGCCAGTCGGTGAGTGTTACGACATTACAGTGCTGTAATGGCACATTGTCGGGGGCTGTTCGCTATGCCGCAGCAGTGCAATAGGCGATAATAGTGCCGAGAGTCCTGTGCTCACGCAGGTAGAGAGGATGCATTGATGGCTACAATTCCACGGTTTAAACCACTGATTCCCGAGCTTTCCGCTGGCCGCAATATCGGTATCGCGGAATTGGGGCTTCGCGGATCACTGCGGTTTGCGCAAACGGTCGCTACCGTGTGCCCTCAGGCGCTGAAATGGTTGCTTCAGTGGCGCCAGCCGAAACCGGCGGAGTTGCGCGAGCTGTTCGAAGCGCTGGGCGCTACGTACATAAAGTTTGGTCAGTTCATTGCGAGTTCACCGTCCATTTTCCCGAAAGATTATGTCGATGAGTTCCAGGCCTGCCTGGATCAAACCCCGGCGATCCCATTCACGAAGATCAGGCAGATCGTTGAACAGGAGCTGGGTTGCCCGCTGGAGGAGGTTTATCGGCGTTTTGATGAAACAGCGCTGGCGTCTGCGTCCATTGCGCAGGTCCATGCGGCAACCCTGAAAACGGGCGAAGATGTCGTTGTTAAAGTGCAAAAGCCAGGCGTTCGGGCTGTACTGACGACTGACATGAATACGGTATATGTACTCACGCGGGTACTCGAACTGATTGTTCCCAATACAGATCGCGATGCGGTGGCGGGGCTGGTTGCAGAGATGTACCAGTCGATGATCGATGAATGCGATTTCGTCAAGGAAGCGGGGAACCTTAACGTTTTTCGGCGTTTTCTAGTAGAAACAGGCAATGACCGGGTGACTGCGCCCAAACCCTATCCGAAGGCATCTTCTGCGCGCGTGCTGACCATGGAACGGCTTTATGGTTGTGCGCTAACCGATCAAGGCCTTCTGGGCGGGAGAGACCCCAGTGAAGGGCTATTTAATGCCCTCAATACCTGGTTTGCCAGTTTGACTCAGTGTTCCTTCTTCCACGCCGATCTGCACAGTGGAAATTTACTGCTGCTTGACGACGGCCGTGTCGGCTTCATTGATTTTGGTATGGTGGGCCGTATCCAGCCGGAGGCATGGCAGGCGATGTTTGCGCTATTTAACGGTGTAAGCTCGCAGAACTACCGAATGATGGCCGAGGCGATGGTGGCCGTTGGTATCACACGCGACGAGGTGGATGTAGAGGCGCTCACGCAGGATATTACCGCGCTATTTACCAACCTGAATGCGCTGGACCCCGTGCGGGTATTGGAGAACAACACGGGCGATGGTGTGAACGCGTTGTTGAGTGACTTAGGTGGTATCGCCAGAAACTACGGAATTCGTTTCCCGCGTTCATTCACGATGCTATTAAAGCAGTTCCTGTATTTTGATCGATATATGGAGTTGTTGGCACCCGGTGTTGATTTATTTCGCGATGAACGCGTGGATATGATGTTCAACATGTAGCGCCGCTAGCTAACGGTAAGGCTATTATCGGGTAGGTAGTACACACGATATTTTTTGCGCCGCCGCCGCTGTTAACTACGTCACATAAAAGGCCGAAGCAGATAGGCTTTGCGGGCAGTCATACCAGTTAACGGAAGGGAGGATGTGGATTGAGTCGCGGCTATCCAGTCCTCACGTTGAGAGCATCGGCATTAATCGCTCTGCTCGTCACTGTCGCCGTGCTATCGATTTTGCTCGTGTTAGCAAAGCAGCATGTCGATCTGGCGCAAATCACCGTTTTTTCCCTTCTTTCTCTGGCTCTCGGTTACGCCACCTTTTACGTTTTGAGCCGCCCTCATTTCTCTGCGTTGCTGCGTTTGGCCAATACCTTGCGAAATATTGAACAGGCAAATGGCGCGGCGCCTAGCTTGGAGGTCCCCAAGGGCGAGTTAAAGGAGTTGGGGGAGGGGCTGAGTGCAATGCTTGCCGCGATGGCTTCCAGAGAAGCGAAATTTGTCGCGGCGCAGCGTGAGCTCGAACTAAAGGTGAGTGAGGTTGCGGTAAGCAATGCTGAACTGGCAGCGACGCTGCGGCGTTTAAAAGCGGCGCAGGAGCAGCTGGTAACGACTGAGAAAATGGCATCCTTGGGTGGGCTGGTTGCGGGCGTTGCGCACGAGATCAATACGCCGGTAGGTGTTGGTGTTACGGCAGTGTCCAGTATGAGTAGCCGAATCATCGACGTGCGCAATAAATACCAGGCTGGCGAGCTGGGACACCGGGAGCTGAATGACTTTCTCGACAATACCCAGCAGCACTGTGAATTGCTGCTCAGTAATCTCAGTCGCGCGGCGGAACTCGTCAGCAGCTTTAAACAGGTTGCTGTTGATCAAAGTGCGGATGGTCTGCGTGAATTTGATTTGGGGGTTTATTTGTCTGAGGTTTGGCGCAGTTTGAGTCCTCAGCTTAAGGGCACCTCGCTGCGCTACGACATGTCAGTTAATGATGATATCCGGGTGTTTAATTATCCGGGCGCCTTGTCTCAGGTACTGACTAACTTAGTGATGAACTCCATTACCCATGGCTATGAAAGAGGGGAGGAGGGTCACCTGCAGCTGGATGTTCGCCACGATGGCGGGGAGGTCGAGTTGGTCTATCGCGATGATGGACGGGGAATCGCTCCAGAGCACTTGGGGCAGGTCTTTGAACCATTCTTTACCACCCGGCGAGGCAGGGGCGGAAGCGGTTTAGGCATGCATATCGTCTACAATTTGGTAACTGGGCAATTGCTAGGCAGCATTGAATTGCACAGCGAGCCTGGTTGTGGTGTGGAGGTGAGAATCCGCTTCCCCGCGAATATCCACCCGAGAGCGCAAACTGAAAATGGATAAAAGCGTGTCGCAAGAAAACGATAAATTACAACTGGCTGCCGATAGTCCTGTGGCTAGCAGCAGACATAGTGACCCCTGGAAGTTGCTGGTAGTTGACGACGAAAAAGTCGTGCACTCAGTCACGCGGCTCGCCCTGGAAGATTTTGAGCTAGGCGGGCGCGGTTTGCAGATGATCAGCGCGTATTCGGCTGCCGAAGCGCAGACGCTACTTCAACAACACGACGATATCGCCGTGATCTTGTTGGACGTGGTCATGGAAACCGATCATGCCGGGCTGGAGTTGGCGCGCTATATTCGTGAAGAGCTCGGCAATAACTTGGTGCGAATCATCCTGCGCACGGGGCAAGCGGGGCAGGCGCCTGAGCACGAGGTAATTACGCGCTACGACATCAATGATTACAAGGAAAAAACCGAACTCACCCGCCAGAAATTATTTTCCACCGTCTATACTGCCCTGCGCTCCTTCAGGGATCTCAGCGCGCTAGATAATAATCGACGTGGATTGTTGCGGGTCATCGAAGCCTCCGCGGCAATTTTTGAGCGCAGGCAAATGCACGCCTTTTACGACGGTGTGCTTGAGCAGATGATCGCTTTGTTATACCTAAATCGTGATGCGATGCTGATTCGAGCCTCGGGCATCGTAGCTGAAGCCCGTGAGCGTAAACTACAGATATTGGCCTCAGCAGGTAAATTTACCAATTTCGAGGGTGAAGTGAGTTGTGACGCCTTCGACCAACTAACCGGTGAGCGCTTGCGAATTGCTTTTGAAAATAAATCCAATAACTATGGCGACAATTACTGGGTGAGCTATTACCAAACACAGGCTGGAACCGAGCAATTATTGTACGTGTCCGCGCGAGATAATTTTTCGGTTCCTGATATCCAGATGATCGAGCTTTTTGTAAGAAACGTGGCAATCGCGCACGATAACGTGGAATTAATAGACAGCCTGCGAGATGGAAAGGGCGATGACGGGAGTGGGAGATAACAGTGGCTATCGATGACCCCCTAATGCTGGCGGCAGACACCACGATACAGGGTGAGAATCAGACACCAAATCAGGCGTCAAAAACGTGGAAGATCCTGATTGTCGACGATGAAGAAGAAATCCATGTAGTGACGCGTTTGGCATTGCATGACTTCACCTTTGGCGGCCGGCAGTTGGAGTTTATCAGCGCCTACTCGGGTGCTGAAGCGAAGACCATGATTCGCGAGAACCCCGATGTGGCAATTATTTTGCTGGACGTTGTGATGGAAACGGACAGTGCCGGTTTGGATGTGGCGCAATATATTCGTCAGGACCTTGGCAACCATTTTGTTCGCATTGTACTGCGAACCGGGCAGCCCGGTCTGGCTCCGGAAAGGCGGGTGCTGAAAGTCTATGATATCAATGACTACCGCGCGAAAACCGAGCTCACTCAAGACCGTTTGTTCTCGGTCATTTACACGGCGTTGTCATCCTATCGCGACCTGGTTTCCCTGGCGCGAAGTCGTCACCAGCTTATCGGCTTAGTCAATGAAATTGAGCAGTTGTCTCACTTAGCGGCAAGAGATCTGCAGGTGCCGTTAAACGAAGTAGTCGGTACGATTCGTCGCCTGTCCTCGCAAAAACAGGAGGCATTGCCTGCTGCAATTGCCGAGGATGTCATGGATATGCGGGAAAATATTTATGCGATGCAATCGGCGTTGAATAAGCTCGTTGCCCTGACGTCGGTTGGGCGTTTCAACGAGAGCCGCGAAACCGTAGACTGCAATGCAGTGATCCACGAGGTGTTGGTGAATCTCGATGCTGAGTTTCGCGCTAGCAGCGCCAATCTCCACTGTGAAACATTGCCCACGATTCACGCCTGCCACCGGCAAATGGTTCAGCTATTCCAGAACCTGATCAGCAATGCCATTCGCTTCACAGAAGGTCATGCACCGGACATTTATATCAATGCCGTTACCCACGAGCGGAACTGGTTGTTTTCGGTGACGGATACCGGTCGAGGTATCAGCCCTGAGCAGCATAGTAGCTTGTTTAACCTGTTCCATCGCGATAGCACCGAGGGTGTCTCCAAGGAATCTGGTGTGGGGCTGGCGATATGCGAAAAAATCGTGCGCTGGCACGGTGGGAAAATCTGGTTGGAGTCTGAGGTCGGCAAGGGGTCGACATTTTACTTCACCATCCCTCTGAGCGAGTAAGGGGCGAGCGATGCGTGCTGACTGGATCGTTTCGGGCCTCTCACAGGCGATACTGTGCACGGATAGCGAGGTTAATATCTGTTATCTCAACCCCGCGGCTGAGCAGCTATTAGCGGTAAAGAGTAGCAATGTGTGTGGCAAGCCGGTCAGCGAAGCGCTCGGGTTAAAGGATGAGGCCGGCGGCATGTTAACGGCGGCCTCGCTGAAAGACCTGTGCTCGCAGGGTCATGAGGCGAGACTGCGTTTATTGGCAGAGGGAGGCGCGCACGAAGCCGAGCTAGCGGCGGGTGTGTCGCCCGTCCACGATGGGGCGGGAGAGCAAGTGGGTTACAGTCTCATGCTTGCATTTCATACCTTGTCGAATCTCGACAACGCCGGTGCGGTGAGCCACCTCGACCCATTAACCTCTTTGGAAGGACGAAAGGAATTCGAGCACCGCATTGATAACTTGGTGAATGATGCTGCCACCAGCTCCCGCACTCATGCATTGCTCTACATCGATATTGACCAGTTTAAGCTGATCAACGACACCAGTGGGCATGGCGCGGGTGACAACCTGATTAAGGTGGTTGGGGAGTGTATTCAAGATGAATTGTTTACCGGCGACCTACTTTACCGTTTAGGGGGCGACGAGTTTGGTGTGCTGTTGAGCAATGTTGACGCGTTTGAAGCACGCGCTATTGCCACACGCTTGGTTAAGGCCGTTAAGCGCATCAATTTCAACTGGGGCAATATCAGCCACCGCGTATCGGTAAGTATTGGCGTTGTCCTTATTGACCAGTATTCCCTGGAACGTCAGACCGTGATGAGTCAGGCCGATGTGGCGATGTACTCCGCTAAGGATAATGGCCGAGATCGCGTTCACATATACGATGTACAAGATAAGAACCTTAGTCGCCTGCATGACGAGATGGATTGGGTGCATCGTATAAACGAAGCCCTGAGCAACGACGACTTTTGTCTGGTGCGCGAGCACATCGTATCGCTGGGTGATGACACCTCAGCGCTAAGCTATAGTGAGTTGTTGCTTCGCATGAAGTACAAAGGCGAGCTGCTCAGCCCGGGGCAATTCATGCCAGCGGCGGAGCGCTTTGGCCTTATGCCGCAGGTGGACCGATGGGTTGTCAATGCCGCCATTGCATACCTTCGCGCGAATCCACAGTTAAAGCCTGGCGAAAATATGTTTTCGGTTAATATCTCCGGGCAGTCACTGTGTCAGGAAGCCTTCCTTGAGTTTGTCTATAGAAAACTTCGCCGTGGTCATGTTGATCCGGGGCTGATTTGTTTCGAAATTACTGAAACGGTTGCGATCACCAATTACTCAGTAGTGACGCGCTTTATTGAGCGCGTGCATGAATTGGGAGGGCAGTTCGCACTCGATGACTTTGGTACGGGCATGTCGTCCTTCGGATATCTGCAAGAGCTGCCGGTGGATTTTGTCAAAATAGATGGGCTCTTTGTCCACGATATGGACACCAACCCCGTGCACGAGGCCATGGTTCGATCTATCAATGACATCAGTCATGTGCTTGGCAAGCGGACTATTGCGGAGTTTGTCGAGCGAGAGTCAGTGCAAGACAAGCTGCGTGACTTAGGTGTCGATTTTAGTCAGGGGTATTTGCACGGTCGCCCAGCGCCGCTGTTAGATGGCAGGGCACAGGCGAACTCCTGATAAGCCCGGTTTGCCTGAAATTCCTGCCACAGTTTGCTCAAATGCCCGGATTTCTACTCCATTTCGGCTCTAGTTCACACTCTTTTGGCATGCTATAACTATGCGTTATTGTGCAGTAACCTGATTTCCGGGGCGCTGTGTCGACCAAAGAGTGTAGTTATGCTGCTTTCCAAGCAATGCAAGTCATTGAGTAACAAGATTTTTCGTGCGCCGGGTGCCGAGTACCTCGCCACGAGTAAAGCGATTATTGATAGCGCTGAAGTTTCTCCCGAAGGGACGGGAATGGAAGCAGGCGATGTCGATGCGATATGGCAGAAAGCCGAGGCTTTACACCGCAGCGGTATGCACCCGATGGTTAGCATGACCCTTCGTCGCAACGGTAAGCTTTTGATTAATCGCAGTATTGGCTACGCGCGCGGCTTGGAAAGCGGCGAACCCGAGGTTGCCGAGCTGAATACCCCCGTGTGCTTATTTTCCGCCTCCAAGGTGGTAACGGCGGTACTGATCCACAAGCTTGCTGAAGATGGACTGATTGACCTCCTCAATCCGGTCAGCCACTACATTCCCGAATTTGCTCAGGGCGGGAAGGCGAATATCACCATTTACCAGCTATTGGCGCATCGCGCGGGCGTTCCGGGTGTGCCACCGGGCACGCCAACGGAGATTCTTTTTGATCCGCAGGCCGCGCTGGAGAAAATCTGCGCGGAACCGGCCTTATGTGAAGACGGCAGGGTCGTTGCCTATCATGCAATCACCGGTGGTTTCGTGCTCGCCGAGCTTATTCGGATATGCACGGGCAAAGACATTAATACCTACCTGGATGAAGTGATCCGCAAGCCTATGGGCATGCGCTTTTTCCGTTACGGGCTAGAAGAAGCGGACCACCACCACGTCGCTAAAAATTATATTAGTGGTATGGCGAATATCGGCCCGGTAGGCCGGCATTTAGAGAAGGTGCTGGGAACGGATGTCGATTCCGTTGTGCATTTGTCCAACACCGCAGACTTCTTAAACGCGCAAATCCCAGCGGGCAACCTGTACGCAACGGCTGAAGAAGCCAGTCGTTTTTTCCAAATGTTGGTGCAACAAGGGGAATGGCAGGGTAAGCAGGTGTTATCGCCGCTGACAGTCAACCGCCTTACACGGGAGGCGGCGCGCCCACAATTTGATCGCTCGCTGATTATTCCCATGCGATATAGTGCTGGCGCTATGTTAGGTGGCCGTCACATTGGCGTGTACGGGCGTAATACACCCTACGCTTACGGGCACTTAGGATTTTCTAATATCCTTTGTTGGGCAGACCCCCAGCGGGATATCGCGGTGTCCATTCTCAATACCGGCAAGCCCGTTGTGGGCAATCATATACTGAGCTTGCTGGGCTTGGTGGACGGAATCAGCACGCGTTGCGCGCCATGCAAGAACATGGAGATATTGAACAGTAAAATGCCGCGATTTTCGTTGAACACCTAGTCATTTTATTGTTCACCGACTCTGTTATTATTGTATAACTAACTGGCACTAGTGAACTAAGCATCAGTGCTGATACTCAGTTCGCACACAAGCTGCTACGGTGATGTGTTATTGCCCTGGTACACGGCTAAAACAGGAAGACCATGCCCTCTACAATTAAGAAGCTCGACAAGAAATTGCAGGAAGCCTCCAGCTTTGATGAGTGGAAGTCGCTGGCTCAGGAACACGATCGCAGCTCGGGTCGGGCTCACTGGAAGAAGATAGACAAGACTAGCTTGTACGATTACGCCTCGATTCGTTCTCGACTCGAGCGTCTCAGGTATTTTCGCGAGAATAACGACAATATTGGGCTGCTGTTCACCCTCAATGAAGGGATACACGGCAATATGGGTGGCATGGGTAAGCCCGTGCTGTACTCCCGTGCAAAATTTGGCACCAAGGAGCTGATTGGCGACTACGTCGATGCCATTGTCGATGCCCTGGATCACCTGAGTAATTTGGACTGTGATCAGCCCGGCTTTGTGGAGCGCTTGGACTTTTTCCGTCGCGCGAATAAGTGTTACGGGAAGTCGGCGTTGATGCTCAGTGGCGGGGCGATACTGGGCAATTTCCACGTTGGTGTGGTTAAGGCGCTGATCGAACAAGACCTTTTGCCCGACGTTATTTCCGGCGCCAGTGCCGGCTCGCTGATCGCTGCCGTGCTCGGCACAAAAACTGACGAAGAGTTGGGGTATTTCCTCGATACCGATAACTTGTTGCAGGAATTGCGCTTAGAAATGGAGCTGGTCAACAACGACCTGTCCAGCACGACTCCTCGCATCAATCACCGCATGCTCAAGGAGAAGATCGCCAAGCTGGTACCGGATATGACCTTCCAGGAGGCCTTTGAAAAAACCGGTCGCCACATTAACATTTCGGTCTCGCCGTCTGATGTTCACCAGACTTCTCGCCTACTCAATGCGGTTGCCTCGCCCAACGTCTATATTCGCAAAGCGGTTCTCGCATCGTGTGCAGTACCCGGCGTATTTCCGCCAGTGATGTTAGAGGCGAAAAACGTCCACGGACATCCCCAGCCCTATTTGGCGACGCGCCGTTGGATCGATGGTTCCTTCAGTGACGATTTGCCTGCTAAGCGTTTATCCCGCCTGTACGGCGTGAACCACTTTATTGTCAGCCAGACCAATCCCATTGTGCTGTGGATGTTGCACGATGCGAAGTCGGATCAGGCGGGTGTCGTTAAGTCACTGCGGCACTTCACAATGCGTAGCCTTAAAGAGTGGTACAAGGTTAGCAACGGCCTGATTCAAAAATACTTTAAGTCCTCACCAAAGGTGCGACGGCTGGCGAATATGGCCAATGCGGTCATCAGTCAAGAGTACACAGGGGACATTAATATTATCCCGCGCTACCGCTTTTTTGATCCGCGCAAGCTTCTCAATGAGCTGACAGAAGATCAATTGCGCTTCTTTATCAAAGAAGGGGAGCGAGCGACCTGGCCGAAAATTGAAATGATTCGTACCAGTACCAAGATCAGCCGGAAGTTGGCAGATATTTTGGAACGCTATGAAGATGAAGAGATGGTGCGACTGGGTAAGAATCACCAACACCACCTCGGCGCAGAGATGCCGCGAAGCCGTCGCGCCTAAGTCATTAATCTCCCGCTAAGCCCCGCTTGAGCTTGAACCGCAGCGGGGCTGCTCGTACTATTTGCTTTCCTCAGGCCTGCCTAACAACGGAGAGTAGTATGGTCGAAGCTACAACCTTTACCCCCTATATATCAGCTTTTGGTGGCGCCTTAATTGGCTTGTCAGCCGTTTTGCTTATGTGGTCTGTGGGCCGTATTGCCGGGATATCCGGAATCGTTGCCGGGGCAGCCTTGGAACACGGTGAGGAGCGTAACTGGCGACTGCTGTTCCTGCTGGGGTTATTCATTGGCGCGGGCGCAACAGCGGCGCTAAGTGGGGCACTAGACGATATTCAGCCCCTGGTGTCGACGCCGGTGCTGGTTGCCGCAGGCGTACTCGTTGGTGTCGGTACGTCTATGGGCTCAGGCTGCACCTCTGGTCACGGCGTATGCGGCATCTCGCGTTTTTCCTGGCGCTCGATTGTCGCCACGTGCCTATTCATGTTGAGCGGCTTTGTTACGGTATTTGTGATGCGCCATGTACTGGGAGAAGGCCTGTGAAGAATATTGTCATAGTGTTGGCGGGGGCCTTGTTTGGCGCTGGTATTGCGATTTCCGGAATGGCCAATCCGGCCAAGGTACAGAATTTCCTCGACCTCTTCGGGGTGTGGGATCCGAGTTTAGCCTTTGTTATGGGCGCAGCGCTTGTAGTTGCAACACCCGCCTATTTTTTCGTTTTTAAAGCGGGTAAACCGAAATTTGCTGAGCGTTTTCACTTGCCCGAACGCAAGGATATTGACCGCAAGCTTGTGGCCGGAGCCGTGCTGTTTGGCATGGGATGGGGCTTGAGTGGTCTTTGTCCCGCTCCGGCACTGGTAGCGATACTCAGCGGTATTGGTCACTTTGTTGTGTTTGCCCTGGCAATGCTTGCCGGCATGATCCTTCAGCGGCAGTTTATGTCGCGATAGCGCCTGTGGAAAGTGCCGGATTGAGTGTAAACTGCAGGCTCTTAAAAAATAAGCGCCTAGCGCGATGGGAGTGCTCATGACGGTAAGTTTGCAATTTGAGCAGGATCTGGAAACGGTATGGAACCGACTTCAAGACCCTGATTTTCGTGTGGAACGCAGTTTAGCGCTGGGTGAACTCAGCGCCGATTGCGAAATTGAGGATCACGGTGACACGCTTACTGTGCATATGACGCGTGAAGTGACGAGGGAGTTGCCGTCAGTACTGGCTAAGGTTTTTAACTCGAAGCAAACGCTCAAATTTGTCGAAGAGTGGCAGGCCGATGGTGACGGATGGTCCGGTACCATTCAGATTACCGTAGACGGCCAGCCGGTGGTGCTGTCTGCAGAAATGTCGCTTCAGCCAAAAGGTAGTGGTTGTGAATACCGCGTTAGCCACCGCTGCAAGGCAAAGATCCCCCTGGTTGGTGGCAAAGTTGAGAAATTCGTCTTGTCCCAGACCGATAGCGGTGCGGTGGATGAGTTGAACTACCTCAAGTCAGATCTTGGCTGAGGCCTTCTCAGGCTGCTTGCTGGCGATCCAGTAATGCAGCCTGCAGATCCTGCGGCGCGCGCAGGCGTTTAATCTCTTCGAATAGCCCTGCGGCCTCTGGGTAGTGGCGGCGCAAATATCCCAGCCACTGCTTCACGGGCCCGCCAACATGGCGCGGCGCACAGTTGACCAGGCTGTCCTGAAATAGCTCGCGCACCATTGGAAATATCTGCTGCCAGTCTTTGTCCTGGTAGCCATCGCCAGCCTGCGCGGCTTTAATCGACAGGGCGAGGTCTGGGCGCGACAGAATTCCTCTGCCCAGCATAATATCGTTGCAGCCACTGTCATTTAGGCATTTCTCGGCATCTGTAGGACTCCATATTTCACCGTTCGCGACAATGGGGATTGCGAAACGCTCGCCTGCCGGGGCGATTTCATGCCAGTGGGCGGGCGGCGTGTAACCGTCATCGCGCGTGCGAGCGTGCACTGTCAGCTGCTGGGCACCGCCGTCGACAATGGCGGCGACGACATCCAAAAATCGGCTGCGGTCGCGGTAACCCAGGCGGATTTTTACGGTCAAAGGACAGTGCTTGGGGAGAGCCGCTCGGATTTCACCCACGATGTTGTGGATCAGCTCGGGCTCGTCCAGCAGCACAGAACCGCCTCGATGGCGATTGACGCATTTAGCTGGACAGCCGAAGTTTAGATCGACGCCCAGTGCGCCCAGCTCCGCCGCGCGCGCGGCGTTGTCGGCCATCGGTAACGGCTCGCTGCCCAGCAGTTGAACGTACACTGGAACGCCACTGGGGGTTTTGCCGTCGCGTTGCAGTTCAGGGCAGAGGCGATGGAACACCCTTGGCGGCAGCAGTTGATTGGTGACGCGAACAAATTCGGTAATACAGCGGTCGATGCCGCCTGCGCTGGTCAGCAGTGCGCGCATGCGTGCGTTGACGACACCCTCCATCGGGGCAAGATGAATTTGCATGGCGTGGATGCTCTGAGAAACGTAAAATAGGTGATCAATGTCGGCGCATTATAGCGAGCTTGCCGGCATCTTTGGGGAATTTACCATGGCAGTGACTAAACGTTCCGGCATATTGTCGATATTGCTACTGACCGTTATAGCCGGCGTAGTGCTGGCTGTGGTTCAGGCCTACTCGATAGCGCCGGATGCTGAAGCGCTGGCCGAAGAGTCAGAAATCTTTAACGCCGACGACGCGCAGTGGTTTGGTGAGGAGCCCGAGACCCGCAGAGTCGTCGTGGGTTTGGCCGTGCAACACGCGCAGGGGGGCGAACAGGCCCTGGTTGCGGTTGACGGGCAAGAGCGCTTTGTGCGGTCGGGTGATACCTTGGCGGCGCCCTGCCTGCGCGTTGCAGAAATTCTGGACGCGAGCCTCCTGCTGGACAGTTGTGGGGCGTATCAATTGTTGCCCATTGGCGGCGGTGGCTTCCACTATAAGCCGCTGGCGACTGGCAGGCCCCAGCCAGCAGCGAGGGTGGAGACCGTTGATCTGCGTGGCAACAATGCTGTCACCACATTGGTTGCTGAATACCTTGAGCGCTTGTATACCTCGCCACTGTCGCTGCGCGGGGCGGTGAAAGTAGAGCGTAAGAAGTCGGACTCCGGTGAGCGGGAGTACTACCTTTACCCGGGCAAAGATGAACGCCTTTTTTCCCGGATGCCGCTTCGTAGCGGCGATCGCTTGCACGCCGTCAATGGCATTGCGCTGAGCGATAGCGAGGCGTTGAGCGACTTGTATGAGCGTCTCGACGAGGTGGAGGCGATCACCATTACTTTGGCGCAGAAGCAACAGAGCACCAAGATAGTATTAGTGTCCTTGCCAGCGACCGTTCAGGCAATGATTCGCCTCGCAGCCGAGTAGTTGCTTCGCAGAATTCAGTGCGCATTTTCTTGCGAAATGATTGACTTTCCTTAATATTTTGTCGGCCTCTCGGGTAGTATACTGAGCCAAACAATAGCGGCGACTCAGCTGCCCCGCAGCACTGTACGGAGAGAACGATGAGCGACTATAAAAAATGGGAATGTGTTATCTGTGGCTTCATTTATGATGAGGCAGAGGGTATTCCCGATGACGGTATTCCCGCTGGCACACGCTGGGACGATGTTCCCGAGGACTGGGAGTGCCCCGATTGTGGTATTAGTAAGTTTGACTTCGATATGGTTGAGGCTTAGCCACCTGCATCACCGACACTGCACTCTGCCGCTGATTTTCAGCAGAGTGCAGCACCCCTCAAAAATTACCTTCCACTGTGCGCCTCGCACATTGCCTCTGTTACACTAGGCCGGATTTGGCGCAAAAGCGTCGTTCAACTGTCCAAGACCAGAGGTAACTATGCAAATGATAAAAAAAGCCTTGTTATTATCTTCACTGTTGTTGGCGGCCGCCTGTGCTCCCGAAGTGGGTTCCGAGGCATGGTGCGCGGCGATGAAGGAAAAGCCCAAAGGTGATTGGAGCGTCAACGAAGCAAGCGACTACACCAAACACTGCGTATTTAAATAGTGATAAGCCTGTCCGGGCCGGGTAGCTTTGCCCGGTTTTGATGACGGTTTGATGAAAAGGGCATTGCAAGCCTGGCTGACTCCGGCTAAAACCTTGCAAAAGCGTCGTTCGTGGTAAGAAAAATGTCACACTGTTTCTCTACTATGCGTCGCTTAGCTACAACGGTAGGGATGATGTACAACTGTGGATAAATTGGCGGTAGTAAAAATTTTGCGTAGCTCCCAGTTGCGCTCCGCCATCAGCGCCTTGCTTTTAGTGTTGTTGATTGTGTTGCTGACCGAGCTATTTTGGAGTGTCGCCAGCATCTTGCGCACGCCAACGTTGCCCCCGGCCAGCGTTGCCACGGTTGATGTTGCTACAGGCAATGGCCCTGACTACAGTGTCCAGTCTTTGCTAGCCGTCCCCCTGTTTGGCGAGCCACCCAAGGCGGCGGTGGATGAACAGACGATCCAGAAGGATATCAAGCGCAGCCGTCTGAAAATTACTGTGCTTGGCGTTGTTGCCGGCAGCAAAGACAGTGGCGTGGCGATTCTGCGCCACGGCAGCAAGACTAAAGCCTACGGTGTGGGGGAAAAGATAGAAGTCGCTGGGGCCGTGAAACTGTTGGCGGTAATGCCTGACCACATTGTGATTGAGAACAACCGCAAGCAGGAAAAAATTGAACTGCAAAAACGCCGCGTGAGCCAGGGGATTAGCGCAACAGCCACTCCCTCAGCGGCGAACGGCGATGTGATCGACCTGAATCGTGCTGAAATTCGCGATCTTATCGGCGACCCGCGGCAGACAATTCAAAATAGCCCGCTGCGTTTGGCGCGCTTTTTTGCCGCGAGCCCGGTAATGGAGGGCGAGCAGCTGATTGGCTACGAGATGAAACCGGGGCGTGATCCACGCCTTTTTAAACTGCTTGATTTGAAGCCAGGCGATGTCGTTTTATCGGTGAATGGCCAGTCGTTGTCAGAGTTGCCGACTACCGAATTAATGAAGCTGATGGAAACCACGCAATCCTTCGAGCTGCTTGTGCAGCGCAACAATACGATTTTGAGTAAAAGATTGGATATATGAAAACTTTTCTCCTGAGCCTATCACTGCTGGTGGTACTGGCCGCGCCGCCGCAAGCCGCTTATGCCGAACGCTTCGAACTCGACATGCAAAATGTGGATATCGGTGAATTTATCGACACGGTTGCCAAATTGACGGGCAAAACCATTGTTGTAGACAGCCGAGTGAAGGGCAAGGTCAGCGTTCAGAGCCACAGAAAGCTCGATGCGGATGAACTGTATCAAATCTTCCTGCTGCAGCTCGGGGTAGAGGGTTACTCTGCGGTCGAGGCCGGCGACGGTGTGCTCAAAGTTATTCCAAATCAAGCGGCGAAAATAGAAGGCATTGAGGTTCAGCGTTCCTCTGCCGCAGTGGGTCGCAGTGAGTCCATCATTACCCGCATCGCGCAGCTGCAAAATGCGGATTCCGACGAGCTGGTGAAGTCATTACGGCCGCTTGTCGACAATAAAGTCGGGGTAATCACCAGTTACTCCGATGC
The DNA here is from genome assembly GCF_057370015.1 of Spongiibacter sp. C9W. Taxonomy (NCBI): domain Bacteria; kingdom Pseudomonadati; phylum Pseudomonadota; class Gammaproteobacteria; order Cellvibrionales; family Spongiibacteraceae; genus Spongiibacter; species Spongiibacter sp. C9W. The sequence goes on along the minus strand of NZ_CM170672.1, from coordinate 986,288 downwards.
CAATATCATCTTGATTACCGATCGCGAATCCAATGTTCGCCGTTTGATGTCGATCATCTCGGCCGTTAACTCTGTCGACTCCCAGTTGATGGAGACCGTGGTGTTGCGTAATTCGTCGGCGGAAGAGGTGGAGCGCGTTTTAAACAAAGTGCTGTCGCAACAAACGCGCAAACGGGGATCATCCAAACCTGTTGTCGCGGCGGACCCACGGACGAATACGCTTATTCTGTTTGGTGACGACGAGGCGCGTAGTTACTTGCGCCGGCTTGTCGCTGACCTTGATAGCGAGGTGTCCAGCCAATCAAATATACGCGTTAAGTACCTGAAGTACGCCAAAGCGGATGAACTGGCAAAAGTTCTGAAAAGCATAAGCGACACCATTGTTAAAGATGAGCAAAGCGCGGGCCGAAATGCGGCGCCGGGTGTATCTTCGTCAATTAACATTGAAGCCCACGAGCAGACGAACTCCATCGTCATGTCGGGTAGCCCACATATTATCTCTGACTTGGAAAAAATCATTCGCGACCTGGATATCCGTCGTGCCCAGGTGTTGGTCGAAGCCATCATTATTGAAGTGACGGACAGCAAGGCCAAAGAGTTAGGCGTGCAGTGGTTGTTCAGAGGGTCTCAAGAGGGCAGCACACCCGCAGGCGGCATTAATTTCGGCGGCGGTGCATCCGGTACCAGCGGCACACCGGGAATCATTAGTCTGTTGGCTGGCAGCGATGCTGCGGCGGCAGCGGCATCGACGGTCAAGGGCGCTGCCATCGGTCTGGGGAAACTGTCGGATGGCTTTAGCTTCGCTACCCTGGTCTCGGCGTTGGCGAGTGACTCAGAGTCAAATATTCTCTCTACGCCCAGCCTGCTCACCTTGGACAATGAAGAGGCGTCTATTCTGGTGGGGCAGGAAATTCCGGTGATCACTGGTTCAACCGCCAGTTCCACAAATACCAACCCTTTCCAGACCATCGAGCGGCAAGAAGTGGGGACCAAGCTCCTGATGACGCCGCAGATTAACGATGGCGATGCTGTGCAAATGACCATCGAACAGGAGGTATCCTCGCTCAGCCCGGCAACCAATGCTGCCGATGTTATTACCAATAAGCGCACCATTAAAACGACAGTACTGGTGAACGACGGCGCAACAATCGTGCTGGGCGGCCTTATTGATGATCAGGTCAATGAGCAGACGGCGAAGGTGCCGTTGTTGGGCGATATCCCCTTGTTGGGCAGATTGTTTCGCGCGGACAACACCAGCATGTCCAAGCGCAATTTGATGGTGTTTATCCGGCCAACGATCGTCCGTGACCAGGCAACACTCTCTGAACTCAGTGGCAGAAAGTACAACTTTATTCGCACCGAGCAGTTAGCTAAAGCTGCATCCGGTATTTCCTTGTTCCCATTCACCGAGCTATCGGTGTTACCAGAATGGTCCGGCCTGGAACCGTCGCCGGTAGATTTGCTGCCCCGCGAAACCCTGGCTGAGCCGCCGGTTAAGGCATCGCCAGCCGCCGACACTGAGCCCGCACCGCAGAATTCACCAGCGCCGCAACCACCAGCGCAGCAGGGCGCCGCTGCCAGCCCAGCAGAGGAAGCGCCGGTTACGGCCGAGCCCATAGAGTGGCGCAAGGACGAATGCAGTCGCCGGGTACGCGCAGGCTCGAGGATGCCGCGCCGCTGCGACGGCGCTGAGGATGGCCAAGCCTGATGTCGCGCCCGTTAAGTTACGCTTTTGCGCGCACTAATCGCCTGTTAGTGGAGGACGGCGAGCACGGCCCTCAGGTGTTGGTTTGCCGCACCACGCCAGCGTCTGCCTTAGCAGAGGTTCAGCGCGCACTGAATACGTCTTTTTCAATGGCGCTATGTGATGAGGACGCGCTGCAAGAGAAGATTAACGAGGCTTTTCAGCGCCAGCAGGGCGATGCGATGTCGGCGATGGGCGATATCAGCGACGAAGTGGACCTTGACCGCTTGGCTGAGGAGATTCCCGAGTCTCAGGACCTGTTGGACGCGCAGGATGACGCCCCTGTTATCCGCCTGATCAATGCCTTGTTTGGTGAAGCGCTAAAGCGCGACGCTTCCGATATTCATATTGAAACCTACGAGAAAACCATGTCGGTTCGCTTGCGAGTGGACGGCATTCTGCAAGAAGTATTAACACCCAACCGCCGCCTCGCGCCCTTGCTGGTGTCGCGTATTAAGGTGATGTCTCGCCTCGATATTGCGGAAAAGCGCGTGCCCCAGGATGGTCGTGTGTCACTGCGGATCGCCGGTCGTTCGGTGGACGTGCGGGTGTCGACCATTCCATCGAATTACGGCGAGCGTGTGGTGATGCGCTTGCTGGATAAACAGGCTGCGCGAATCGATCTTTCTCATCTGGGTATGCCCGAGAGAACGCTGGCGAAACTGACCGACCTGTTGCATCAGCCCAACGGTATTATCCTGGTGACCGGGCCGACCGGCTCCGGTAAAACCACCACGCTTTATGCCGGGTTGATGGCCTTGAACGACCGCAAGCGGAATATTCTCACCGTGGAAGACCCGGTGGAGTACGACATTGAAGGAATCGGTCAGACGCAAGTGCATGCCAAAGTGGGTATGACCTTCGCGAGGGGCCTGCGGGCGATTCTTCGCCAAGACCCCGATGTTGTGATGGTCGGCGAGATCCGCGACCAAGAGACGGCCGAAATTGCCGTACAGGCATCGCTAACCGGTCACATGGTGTTATCGACCCTGCACACCAACACCGCCATTGGCGCCATTACGCGTCTGGTCGACATCGGTGTAGAGCCGTACTTGATTGCGTCGAGCTTAAAAGGTGTATTGGCACAGCGCCTGGTGCGTCGTTTGTGTCAGTCCTGCCGCCAGCCAATAACGCTGGATGCGACGGAAGCGCGCCTGCTGGGCGATACCCAGTTAGAGGGTCAGCAAGCCTACAATGCCGGTGGCTGCGAAGCGTGCCAGCACTCTGGTTATCGCGGTCGCCAGGGCGTCTATGAATTGTTGGTGATCGACAGGGAACTGGCGGAAATGATCCACAATCGCGCCGGCGAGCAGGAGATTCAGCGCTATGCCAGTGCCCGAATGACAACGCTGATGTCAGAGGGGCGGCGGCTGGTACTCGAAGGCCAAACGAGCCTCGACGAATTGTTGCGCAGCGTTCGCGAGGGTGCCGATGCCGGCCTTTGAGTACCGAGCACTCGACGCTGGCGGCGCCAGTCGCAAGGGCATCGTCGAAGCCGATTCGATCCGCATGGCAAGGCAAGCCCTGCGGGATCAGCAGTTATTTCCGGTAGAAGTAAAAGCCACGCGCGATAAATCTTCCGGTAAGGGTGGCCTGTCGTTGTCGCGGCCGCGCATCGGTATTGCCGATCTGGCGCTGTTCACCCGCCACTTAGCAACACTGATACATTCCGGAATACCGGTCGAAGAGGCCCTGGCGGCGACGGCAAAGCACAGTCGCAAAGAGGCACTCAAGCGCATAATTCTGGAATTGCGTTCGCGGGTATTGGAGGGGCACTCGCTCGCCGATGGCCTGAACGATCACCCCCACGTTTTTAATTCTGTTTACCGCGCACTGGTCAGCTCTGGCGAAAAATCCGGTGATTTGGCAGAGGTGTTAAATCAGCTTGCAGAATACACCGAAGACAGCCAAAAGCTGCGGGGTGTGATTGTGCAGGCGGCGCTCTATCCCGTGGTATTGTGTTTTGTCGCCATCGGCGTCATTACCGCGCTAATGACCTATGTTGTTCCAAAGGTCACCGCGCAGTTTGAACACTACGATCAGACGCTGCCGTTTTTAACACGGGCACTGATTAGCATCAGCGACGGCCTCGCCAGCTACTGGTATGTGATGATTCTTGCGATAGCGGCTGTCGCGTCGGGCGTTTATCTATGGATGCGCGATCCGCAACGGCGCTTGCGAGCTCATCACTGGGTATTGAAGGTGCCGCTTTGGGGACTGCTGATGCTGGAGCTGGACGCGGCGCGCATGCTGCGTACGCTGGCGATTTTGCTGTCGTCGGGGGTGCCGTTTTTGGAAACGCTGAAAGTGGCCTGTGCAACGCTGGGCAATGAGCATTTAAAACAAAGCATGGATCGCGTGCGCGAGCAGGTGCGCGAGGGCAAGAGCTTTAGCCGGTGCTTGCAGGATGAAGCGGAATTGCCCCCAATGGCGGTGTATATGATCGCCAGTGGCGAATCCAGTGGCGAATTGGAGCAGATGGTTCAGCGCGCCGCCGCCAACCTGGAGCGCGAGCTTCAGGCTCGTGTGCAAATGTTTGTCAGCCTTTTTGAACCCCTGTTAATCGTGGTTTTGGGGCTGGTAGTCTTAGCGATCGTGTTGGCAATTCTGCTGCCGATACTGCAATTGAATAACCTTACTCAGTTTTAGGAGGTCGACGTGGAGTCGCGTGCATTGAGTTCTCGCCGCCAACAGGGTTTCACACTGTTGGAAATCATGGTCGTTATCGTCATCTTGGGGCTCTTGGTGGCCGTTGTTGCTCCGAATGTACTGCAAAACCAGGACCGAGCGATGGTGGAGAAGGCCCGCGCGGATATAGCGGTGTTGGAACAGTCACTGGATATGTACAAGCTGGACAACCACGTTTACCCAACCACCGATCAAGGATTGATGGCGCTGGTTAAACGGCCTGAAACGGGCCCCTCGCCGAAAAATTATCGCAGCAATGGCTATATTAAGCGCCTGCCTGAGGACCCCTGGGGTAACCCCTATAATTACATCCAGCCCGGTGAGCACGGCCCCTACGACCTGTATTCCACCGGAGCTGATGGTGAAGAGGGCGGTGAGGAGTTAGCCCGTGACATCGTCAACTGGCAGGAGTAGTCAACGCGGCTTCTCTTTGCTGGAGCTGTTGGTCGTTATCTTTATTATTGGCCTGATGAGCGGTGTTGCCGTGCTGACTCTGCCCAGCAGAGGTGGCGAAGAACTGCTGCGAGAGAATCGCGCGGTAATTCTGCTGGCGCTGCGTACAGCAAGGGCAGAAGCGGTGTTTAGTGGCCGCAGTTTGGGCTTGTTGTGGGATGGCGAGAAAGGCCGCTTTCTGAGCCGCAATGCCGACGGCTGGTCAGCCATTACCCAGGGGCCATTGGCCAAGCCTTTGGAGATAGACGACGACTTGCGCAGTGAAATCCTGTTAGCAGGCGAGCCATTAAATCTGCCTGAGGGTGATGACCGGCGCGTATTGACACCCCAGATATTGTTTTTGGGCGACGGCCAGACCAGTCCATTTCAATGGCGCCTATTATCTGCCGATGGCGGCTCTATCAGTGTTGATGACCGCTTGCGACCGGAGGCGGCGCGGTGAGGAATCAACGCGGGTTTACACTGCTTGAGATTATGGTTGCGCTGATGATTTTTGCCACGGCGGCGGTGGCCTTGAGCAAGAGCCTGAGCGAAGCGACCCTAAGCACCGGTGAGTTGGAGAAGCGCCAATTTGCCGACTTGCTCGCACAAAACCTGCTGATAGACATTCTTCGGGAGGGTTACGGGAACCGTAATCTGGGGGAGAAAAGCCTTGCGGGTTACGATTTTGTTTGGCGTCGTCGCTTGAGTGATACACCGGATCCCGCTATTCGCCGAGTGGATATCAGTGTTCAGCTCTCTGGCGACGAAGACACCCTAGCCAGCCGCAGCGCCTATATGCCGAAAAAGGTGGACCAGTAATGCGCAGGCAGGGCGGGTTTACCCTTGTCGAGCTACTGATTGCCATCGGCATCATGGCCTTATTGGGCGCGATGGCCAGCGCCATGCTGAATGGCGCACTGTCGAATCAAGAGCAGGTCGCTAAGCGCCAATACCAGCTGGAGCGCCTGGCACTGGCCCTGCAGATGATGCGCCGGGATTTGGAGCAACTTACGCCGCGGATTCCCCGGGATGAACAAGGTGACGCGATGGGGGCAAGAATCGTCGCTGAACAGATTGGTGAAAACAGTGAGTTGGAGTTTGTTCACGGTGGCCGCCGTGTATTGCCGGGGCAGCGTTTAGCCAGCACCCTGGAACGCGTGCAATACCGTCTTGAAGACGGCCAGTTGCAGCGCCACAGCGCGGGCGTTGCCGACCCAACACAGAATAGCCCCTGGCAAAAACGCGTGATGCTCGAGGGGGTGGATCGCTTTGTTGTCAGTTTTTATGACGGCAGTCGCTGGACCAATTTCTGGCCGCCCAGCACGCAGTTAAATGCCTTGCAGCCCAAGGGTCTGCGCGTCGAGTTGGATGTTGGCCCATGGCCAGGCATCGAGATGAATGTTGTGCTGCCGGAGTTGGTGCCATGAATCTGCCGTCGACGCAGCGCGGTGCGGCGCTGCTAATGGTATTGCTGATGGTCGCCATTATGTTGGTGTTGTCAGTGAACCTGGTGGAATCAGTGCGCTACAGCAGTCAGCGGTTATTGAATCAACGCTACATGGATCAGGCCTATTGGTATGCGCTGGGCGGCGAGTACATCGCTGCGATGTCGCTGGAAGATGTGGCGGGCGAGGACGTTATCGCACTGAATCAGAACTGGGCGCGTCGCGATGTAGTCTTCCCCGTGGAGGGCGGCTCTATCGCAGGGCTTATCGACGATCAGCAGGCTTGCTTTAATGTCAATCGCCTGCACCGGCCTGATGGCAGCGAACAGAGTGGCCAGAAGAGCGGCGCGCAACAAGTGTTTGAGTTGTTGCTGCTGAATGTGGACGTCGATGTTCAGCGCGCTGAGTATATCGGCCAGCGCTTAAGCGACTGGGTGGATAGCGACTTCTCGCCAGAGGGCCCTTTTGGGGCGGAAGATTTGAGCTACAGTGGTGAGGATTATCCCTACCTACCGCCCAATCAGGCCATTGATTCGGTGAGTGAGCTGGGCTTATTCGCCGATTTTGACGCGGAGGAGCAGGAGGCACTGCGGCCCTTTTTATGTGCGCTGCCCGAGTTTGATACCCGCTTGAATATTAATACGCTGGGCGAGGAAGATGCCCCATTATTGGCGGCAGCTATTGGCAACCTGCTGGCCGTGGAGCAGATACAGCGACTTATTGCTGAGCGTCCTGCGGAAGGTTGGGCATCCGTTGAGAGTTTTATTGCCAGCTTGGGTCTTCCAGAGGGGCAACAGGTCGCCGCGGAGTTCCAGGCGGGACTGGGGGTGAAGTCCAGTTACTTTCTCGGGCTGGCCGATGTGTTTTACGAGCAGCGCCGACTGCGCTTATACAGTCGCTTTGTACTTCGCAATGGCAAAGCCTATGCCTATGCGCGGGAATATGGAGAAGTTTTTTGAGCGAACGATTACTGCTATCAATGCCGGCGCCCAATGAGCCTACAGTGCAATGGCTCCAGTGGGACACCGAGGCCGAGCAAGTGCTCGACAGTGGTGTTGTCGATGCGCAAGCCAGCGCACTTGCCACACTGGCCGAGCGCTTCGCTTCGCTGCCCTGCTTTGTCGTGGTGCCGGGCGAGTGGGTAAGCTGGCAACGGGTTGTGCTGCCAAAAGGGGGCCGTGTTGGCTTATCGGCGCTACCATTTTTGCTGGAAGAGCAGCTGTGCAGTGACCTGGAAAACGTTCACCTGGCCTGTGGTGCTATCCGTGCCAATGAATCCACCGATGTGCTGGTGGTTGACCGGCAATACATGGACCTCTGGCACGGCCTGCTGGCCAACAGCGGCTTGAAAATTAAATCGGTGGTACCCGATTACGCCGCGCTGCCCGCCAATGTTGCGCTGATCGATGACACGCGAGCAGTCGCCCATATTGGGCAGCAGGCAATTGCCATCGCCAAAGATAACCTCAGCTACTGGTGGCAACTGGCGGCAGGCCAAGATACCTCCGCGCAAATATACCACCTGCAGGGTACTGAGCTGCCTGAGGGTTTGAATGAGCAAGGCCAACAGGTCTTTGAGCATCGCTTAGCGATGATTGCCAAATTGTGGCAGCCCTGGCCAATTAACTTGTTCAGCGGCGCCTACGCGTTGCGCGATGAGAGTGCGGCGCAATGGAAGCAATTTCGCTGGCCAGCGCTACTGCTACTAACGGTGCTGTTCACCCATTTTATTCAGTTGGCCTTGGACGTTCGTGATAACCGTCGCCAGATCGAACTGTATGAGCAAGGCATGGTGGATACTTATCGCGATGTTTTCCCCGGTGCTCGAGTCGTGAACGCGCGTAGTCAAATGCGCAGTCAGTTAAATGCTCTGGAGGGCGTGCGCAGCGACAGTGACTTCCTTCCCTGGCTGGAGCGGATTGCCAATGCCAGTAAAGGCAATGTATCCCTGCGTATTCAGCAAATGACCTATGCCAATAGCGCGATCAAAATTCTCGTCGAAGCAGACAGCTACGACGGCGTCGATCGCTGGGTAGCGGCACTCGCCTCTCAGGGTTTTGAGGTGGAGCGGGGCGCCTTTGGGCAGTTGGATAAGGGGATTAGTGGGCAGCTTGAACTGCGGGAGGCAGCGCAATGAACGCGTTGATGAATTGGTTTGAGAGCCGCAACGAGCGAGAGCGCACAATTCTGCTGGCGGGGCTGATTGCCGGTGTCCCACTGCTAATATGGTTGGCCGTCTGGCAGCCTCTGATCAGTGCCAAGCAGCAGTCGTCTGAGCGATTAGAGCAGCGTCGAGAGGCGTATTTATGGATGCAAGATGCGGCAGCAAAAGTGCGCGCGGCGCAACGCAGTGGTCGTAAAGTCACAACGGTAACCGGCTCTACCCAGCAACAAATCACCAGCGCTGCCAGGCAATATACAGTTGCCATCAGCCGCATTGAGCCGCAGAGCGGTGGCCGCTATGCGGTGCAGGTTAGCAATAGCGACTACAACAATATTGTGCGTTTTATCGATGCTCTGGTCGCGTCGGGCATGCCCTTGCACACCGTCTCAATGAGCCGATTAGATGTGCCGGGTAAAGTGTCGCTGCGAGTGGTATTAGGAGGCGAGGCTTGAAGCGCTTAGCGATAATTGTTGTTTGCATACTGTTTTTTATCGTCGGCGTTGTTTGGCGAGCGCCCGCTTGGCTGCTAAGCGATGTAGCGGGTGAGCAGTTAGCTGGCGTTGAGCTGGGTGTTGCCAAGGGCTCGCTTTGGCGAGGGGAATTCAGTCATGTCGGTGTTCAGGGTGTCACGCTTCGCGGCGTAAGTTGGCAGCTGTCTCCCCTGCAGAGTTTTTCCGGCAAGCCTCTTGCTCTATCTGTTGCTGAGCCCGCCAACGTATCGTTAACGGCAGGTGTGAAGGGGGATGCGTTACTGATTTCGGGGCTGACTGCCACAGGGCGTTTGGCGCCTGTGCTCGAGGCGATACAGGTACCTGCGATGGGCTTTGACGGCGTATTCAATGCGCAGGCGTCTGAGGCAAGTCTGACTGCTCAGGGGTGTCAGTCGCTTACCGGGAATGTGGAAATAGGGCAGTTAAGCGGTGATATCGACGGTTTGGAAAGCCTGGGGCAGATTCGGGCCGAGGTCAGTTGCGATGCCGGTAGACTGCGGATCGTCATCGATGAGGCGAATCCTCACCGCCTACGTGGCACCGTAACGCTTGATGCGCGCGGCGTACCTCGCGGTCAAATTAGTTTAACGCCACCACCGCAGAGTGATATTTATCGCAGCCTCAGCCAGATGTTTGGGCGGCCGCGCAACGGGAAGGACTTCACGCTGCGTTTGTAAGGGATTGATCGTTATGCGGGCGGCTAGTCGCTTGCAGAAAGCCCACATTGTTTAAGGAGTTGCGAGCTTAGCGAAACATGCTCACGGTGGCTGGCTGTCACCGCGTTGAGCAGCGCGTCGCGCTCGGTTTGCCACTGACGGTAGGTGGCGGGCAGGGCGGTGTCGCCAAGATGCTCGGCCAGCGTGGTCTCGATAGCCCGCGTTGCCGTTAGCAGCGCCTGCTGATGACGATAGCTCTGCGCTGCGAGTACTTGAATCGAGCCGATAAACTGCCTGTGCAGCACCGCGGCGTAGCGCTGAGCGCGCGGCGTCGGTGAGCCTTGCAAGCACAGTGGTCTCCCATCAATACGTTGCTGAAGGAGTGCATTGGCCTGTTGCAGGCCGGCCAGTGCCTGGGCCTGGAAGTGCAGCATTTCACCGCCGAGCCCGGCGCGTATCGTTTCCAGTATGGCGACAACGTCGGTGTGCGCGTCGAAGCCTTGCCCGCTCAACCACTGCTGTTGCAGGTGCTGCCAGCGTTGCAAAGCGCGAGTGGCCTGATCCTGAGTCGCATCGGGGTAAGCCTGGCGCTGGTCTGGTGAGCTGCTCCAAAGTTGGCGGTATTCACCGCCGCCGAGCAGTGCGTTGGCAAGCCGGTGGGCGAGTTGCTGCTGTTTGTGATTTCTCACCGCTGCCAGGGTGGTGGCAAGGGCGTTATCGTCTTCCGATTTCAGATAGGCAATGCAGGGTTCTACCTCGTCGAGAAATCGCAAGCTAAACACCAGGTCGGTGGCGCTATCGCGGTGTCGGCCCAAAATACTATTCTGTTCAGCTAGCGTTTGCGACAGTGCGCAGCGGCGTAAACGCAGAAACTCAAGCAGGTTGATGTCGTCGCCATTGATCGGCAGCGTTACCGATGCCGGATGAGGGTAGCGAGGGCGACTAACGCTACGCGCCTCAGCCTCTCGCTCAAGCACTCGCTGTAATCCGTCAATATAGCGCTGCCATGCGGCGGCATGGGGGTCGTTGTGGCTGCTGCATGCGGCGACAATAGAAAAGGTCGCGGCCACGAGGCCGCGAAGGACCGCCCTCATTGATCCAAAATGGCGGTGACGGCATTGACGAGTTCCTCTGAAAGCGGCGTCACGGCCGACGGGAAGGTTTGGCCAATACCGGTTCGCGGGTCGAATACGGTCTTGAAGAAGTTCCAGCTTGGCGAGATTCCACTACTGTCCTGCGCGAGCGCTAGCAGCGGGTGGGGCGATTCGCAGCGTATACAACCGCGATGGAAAACAGGGAAACTCACACCAAAATTTGCGTGGCAGACTTTCGCTGTGCGTTTGCTGTCTGAATACTCCTGATTACCGAAGTCCGCCGTTGGTACACCGAGTACAAGTAGCCCTTGGTCTTTGTAGCGCTGGTATAGCGCTTCCAGACCCTTAAATTGAGGTGTGTAGCCGCACAAACTGGCGGTATTGACGATGACGACCGCCTTCGCAGAACGAAGTGTGTCGCAAAGTTGCAATGTCCCCGCTTCGAGTGTTGCCAATTCGCTGTTCAAACTGGCCGGGCATTGCCAATGTTCCTCTGCGGAGGGCTTGGCCTGCACCGCTAGGCTGCCCAGCAGCAGTACGATGGTAGTGAGAAGTCTCCCTGGGCAGGCAAGCATATCGCGCGCTCCTTAAAATTCTGCATCTTCGTCGATGCTGCGATGGCAGTTCTTCGCTGCAGTCTGCGATTTGATCGGCACCGGTACAACCGCGTGCATAACCGGCTGGGCCGCTTGCCACAATCGGATAAAATAGTCGCATAATCTATTAATCATTGTGTACCTCTTTGCTATCGGTTTGCGAGTTGTTACGTAGAGGTGTACGGAAGTTAGTGTAATTGCGATGTAAGGTGGCGCCGCCGATCACCGTGGGGAGGGTTATGCTGTCAAACATGCGCCTGGCCATGCTGGACCTGGAAACAACGGGTGCGTCTGCTTCGCGTGATGAAATCACCGAGATTGCGGTGATTATTCGCGACGCTGAAGAGCAAGACGCCTGGCAATCGCTGCTGCGTGTTGATCGCGACATTCCCTCTTTTATCCAGCGACTCACTGGCATTACGCCCGAGATGCTGGTCGATGCGCCCAGCTTTGAGTCGCTGGCGCCCCAGCTGATGGAATACCTTGACGGGGCAGTGCTGGTAGCCCACAACGCGCGCTTTGATGCTGCATTCCTTAAACAGGCATTTCGACGCTTGGGCTTTGACTACAAACCCAAAGTGCTTTGCTCATTGAAGCTGGCCCGCAGTTTGTACCCAGATTGGCCGAAACATGGTTTGGATGCGTTGTGCAGCCAAATTGGCTACGAGCGAGACTGTCGCCATCGCGCGATGGCGGATGTGCTTGCCATGAAGGCATTTTTAGAATTTGCGATCGCCGACCTGGGGGAGGAGCGGGTGACGGCGGAAGTGCACGCTCAGTTAAAAATACCGTCCCTGCCTGTGCATATCACCGCTGAAATGCTGGATGAGATCCCTGATCGGCCTGGTGTGTACCGCTTCTTTGGCGAAAATGACGCGCTGCTTTATGTGGGGAAAAGTATCGCTATGCGCAGCCGGGTGTTATCGCACTTTAGTGCGGGCGGCCGCCAAGGCAAGGCCATGCGCATGGCGCAGCAATTGCGCCGCATTGAGTGTAGCGAGACCGCAGGTGAACTGGGGGCGTTGCTTCAGGAAAGTGCAGAAATAAAAACGACAATGCCGCTGCACAACCGCCAGCTGCGCCGCCAGCGCGAGCTCTGTGCTGCGAGCCTGCAGCCAGACGAGGATGGTTATATCGGCCTGCAGTTTTTGGCGCCAGATCAGCCATTACCAGAGACGGAATTCTGTCTTTTTAAGCACCGCAAGCAGGCGCAGCAGTTGCTTCGTGACTTTGTCAAAAGTGATGGCTTGTGCCCACAACGCCTGGGCTTGGAGCGAGGCGGCAGCTGCTTTTCATACCAGCTGGGCCACTGCGCTGGCGCCTGCTGTGGCGAGCAATCGCCAGAACAATACAATGCGCTGCTTAAAAAGAAGCTCGCCCTGCGTTGTGTGGAGAGTTGGCCCTATGACGGCCCAGTACTTATTGTTGAGCCGAGTAGCGATGATAGCCGTGTCGACTGGCATCTGGTTGATCGCTGGCGTTATTTCGGTACTTTCAGCGATTGCCGCCCGGAGAGCGATGACTGCGAACAACGCGTGCTCGCAGCTCAGCCCTTTGACTACGATCATTACCGCATTTTGCAGTCTTTTCGTCAGCGTTTGACATGGCAGTCGCTAAAGCCGTGAAGCGCGTGCGCGGATGCCCTACAATAGCGCCATGGTTTTGCCTTGGTCGCCCTGCTGGGGTGCCCCTGAATTTTTGACTGACTTTGAAAAGGCCGATTATGAGCATTTCTTCTTTCCACCCTCCTGTGCGCACGTTGATGGGGCCGGGGCCCTCAGACGTTCACCCACGCATTCTTGAGGCACTTGGCCGCCCAACCCTGGGGCATCTTGATCCATTATTCGTCGGAATGATGGACGAGCTGAAGAGCCTGCTTAAATACGCTTTTAACACCGAAAACGAATTAACCTTGCCGATTTCCGCTCCGGGTTCTGCCGGTATGGAGGCGTGTTTTGTTAACTTGGTAGAGCCAGGTGATACCGTTATCGTTTGTATCAACGGTGTATTTGGTACCCGCATGCGCGAGAACGTGACCCGCATCGGCGCAACGGCGGTAACCGTTGAAGGGGAATGGGGGAAGCCTGTTGATCCGGCCCAGCTCGAAGAAGCGCTGAAAGCGCACCCCGAGGCAAAAGTCGTGGCATTTGTTCACGCGGAAACGTCTACTGGCGCCCTGAGTGATGCCAAAACACTGTGTGCCCTGGCGCGTCAGTATGGCTGCCTGAGTATTGTCGATGCGGTTACCTCTCTCGGCGGCGTGGAATTGCGCGTTGACGACTGGGGAATCGACGCCATCTATTCCGGCAGCCAGAAGTGCCTGTCGTGTACGCCAGGTTTGTCCCCAGTCAGTTTTAGTGACGCTGCCATTGCGGCCATCAAGGCTCGCAAGCACCCCGTGCAGAGCTGGTTCCTGGATATGAACCTGATTCTGGGTTACTGGGGAGAAGGCGGTAAGCGCGCCTATCACCACACGGCTCCTGTCAATGCGCTGTATGGCCTGCACGAGTCGTTGGTCATGCTGCAGGAAGAGGGGCTGGAGAACGCGTGGGCTCGCCACCGCCGCATGCACAATGCACTCGCTGCGGGCTTGGAGAGTCTCGGTATGCGTTTTGTTGTGGATGCCGACAGCCGCTTGCCGCAGCTGAACAGCGTGTACATCCCAGAAGGGGTGGATGATGCGGCTGTGCGTCAGCAATTGCTCGCCGACCACAACCTGGAGATCGGCGCCGGGCTGGGTGACTTTGCAGGCAAAGTATGGCGAATTGGCCTGATGGGCTACAGCGCACGGATGGAGAACATCGAACTGCTGCTGGCGTCATTGGCCGAGGCCATGCAAGCCCAGGGTTACGACTGTGACGCCCAGGCAGCGCTCGCGGCAGCACGCGCGCAGGCCTAAATTCGTCTCGGTTTATGCCGATAGTGCTCAACACAGATTCTGCTAGGCTTGAGGTGAAAAAATCGGTCTACAGGAGTTTGTCGCTTGAGCACTAGCGGACAATTTATCGAACAAATTCGCGCAGATCTGCTCCGCGCCATCGAAGACGATGCGGTAAGCCTGCCTACGCTTCCCGAGGTCGCGCTGGAAATTCGTGAAGCGGCCAGTGACCCAGACGTTGAGATTCCGATCCTGGCGGCGATCATCGAGCATGACAGCTCCATCGCCGCGCGTCTTATCCGGGTTGCGAATAGCTCATTGCTAAGGGGCCTTGAGCCCACCTACGATGTGAAAGGTGCGATTTCGCGAATCGGTCTGGCCTATACCTCGACCATGGTTACGACCCTGGCGATGCAGCAAATCTTCCTGTCGAACAAAGATGCATTGAACAAGCGGATGCGCGCAGTGTGGGTGCACAGCGCAGATGTTGCCGCCATTTGCCATACCCTGGCGAAAACACAGCGTCACCTGAAACCAGAACTTGCCACGCTTGCCGGTGTGATCCACCAGATTGGTGCATTGCCTATTCTTTCCTACGCCGTGGGGCGGGGGGTGATCCGTGACCATCCGCAGTTGCTCGACCAGGTGTTGATTGCGCTGACACCGGAATTGGGGCGGGTCATTCTTGAGTCGTGGGGCTTTCCCGACGAGCTGGTGATTGTCCCCGAGGCGCACCTGGATTTTAGCCGTCACTTGGAGCGGCCCGACTACGCTGACCTCGTCACGGTTGCCAATTTGCACACCTACGCCGGTACAGAGCACCCCTTTGGTCAAGTTGAATGGGCGGGCGTTGCCGCCTTTGAGCGCTTGGGACTACCGGTCAATCCCGGTGAGATGGACGAGAGCTACCAACAGCAGATCGAGCAAATGCAGGACCTGCTTAGGGCTTAATGCTACCTTGGCCTAGTCTTTTGGCTGGGCGTCGAATTGTTGCCCGTTCACCTCGCGGCTGTCGTCGCTCATCAAATAGAGATAGAGCGGCATAATGGCCTCGGGGGAGGGGTTATCGGTCGGGTTTTCACCGGGATAGGCGCTGCGGCGCATTTCGGTGTTCGTGGCCCCTGGGTTAATACTATTCACCCGAGTGCCATTTAAGTCGTATTCCTCGTCGGCAAGAATTTGCATCATCGCCTCGGTGGCAAATTTTGAAACCGAGTACGCGCCCCAGAAAGCGCGCCCTTTGCGCCCCACGCTCGATGAGGTAAACACCAGCGATCCATTTTTCGATGCTGCGAGTACGGGTAACAATGCTTGCGTCATCATAAACTGCGCGTTCACGTTGACCTGCATAACTTCTTCCCAGCTGTCCAGCGTGGTTTGGGCAAGTGAGCGCCGCTGGCCGAGAATGCTGGCATTGTGAAGCAGGCCATCCAGGCGGCCGAACTCCCGCTCTATGGTGTCGGCCAACTCCTGGTAGTCGTGTGCAGCGGCGCCCCGCAGGTGCATGGGGTAAATGGCGGCTTGTGGCGCCGACATGGCTTCGATTTCGTCGTACACCGCTTCGAGTTTTTCTATGGTTCTGCCAAGCAAGATGACCGTGGCACCGTGCTTTGCAAAACTCAGTGCTGCCGCGCGCCCGATGCCGTCGCCGGCACCTGTGACCAAAATAACTTTATCTTTCAAACACGCTGCATCGGCAGTGAAATTTACAGGTAGGCGTTGTGGCACGGATTGTCCTCTTAGGCTTGCAGTTGCTGAAGGGCGTCATCAAGTTGTTGGGCGTGGTCGATAATAATATCGGCCTTCCAGTCGCCAATATCCTCTCCCAAAGGGACATAGCCATAGCGACAGGCGATCGTTTTCATGCCGGCATTGCGTCCCGCATCAATATCGCGGCGGTGGTCGCCGACATAGATGGCTTCTGAGGGGCGAATACCGAGGTGCTTACAGGCCAGGTACATCGGCTCTGGATGAGGTTTACGGTTGCTCACATCGTCCGGGCAAACCGCGGTCGCGCAGCGACTGGTCAAGGCCAGCTGTTTCAGTAGCGGCGTGGTAAAGCGCGCGGGCTTGTTGGTAACAATGCCCCAGGCGATGCCGCGGCTCTCTAATTTTTGGAGCTGGCCCTCCATGCCGGGAAAAAGGCTGGTTTCCTCTGACAGCGAGGCCTCATAGCGGTCTAGAAAGGCGTTCAGAAGTGGTGCAAAAGCCGGGTCTTCTGGCTCGAGCCCAAAGCCCAGTCGTACCACCGCGCGCGCGCCTTCAGAGACGCAGCACCGCACTGAATTGTAGTCTTGCAACGGTCGCTGATGCTCGGCTAACAGGCCGTTGAGAACGCGGGTAAAGTCGGCCGCGGTGTCGAGCAGGGTGCCATCAAGGTCAAATAAAACGGCTTTTAGCATTACAGCGGCTTCTTAACGTGAACCATATAGTTCACATCGACATCGTTTTCATTCAGGCGATAGCGCTTGAGCAGCGGGTTGTAGGTCAGTCCGGTCATGTGCTGTAGCTGAAGATCATTTTCTCTCAGCCAGTCGGCCAGTTCAGAGGGCCGTATGAACTTGCTGTATTCATGGGTGCCCTTGGGGAGCAGCCCGAGAATATACTCGGCGCCGACAATGCTGAGCGCAAAGGCTTTGGGGTTGCGGTTTATGGTTGAAAAATAGAGGTTGCCGCCGGGCTTGCATAATTTGGCGCAGGCGCGAATGACCGATGCTGGGTTCGGCACGTGTTCAAGCATTTCCAGGCAGGTGACGATGTCGTAGTGGCCGGCCTGGTCTTCGGCGATTTCTTCTGCGGTGGCCTGGAAGTATTCAACCTTGGCGCCCGACTCCAGTTGATGTAGACGCGCAACGCTCAGCGGCGCCTCACCCATATCGATACCGGTGACTTTGGCGCCACGCAAGGCCATTGACTCCGAGAGTATGCCGCCGCCGCAGCCGATATCTATCACGCGCTGCTCTGCGAGCGGCGAGCGTTCATCAATGTAGTTTACCCGCAGCGGGTTGATGTCGTGCAGTGGCTTAAACTCACTGTTGCGGTCCCACCAGCGATGAGCCAGTTCCTCGAACTTGGCGATTTCTGATGGATCGACATTGCTGTGTTGTGATGATGCTTGCATGCTACTCTCCACTGATTTTTTGCCGCCAGTACTGCGCTTTTTCGATAACTTCGCGGCTGTCCAGCGTGGTTAGTTCGCCATTATCCAGCATACGTCGGCCTTTGATCCAGCTGTGGCGCACGCAATGGCTAATATTGGTGTACACCAGTTGCGAAACGGGTGTGTAAATGGGTTGTTGTGGCAGGTCGGTCAGGTCGATTGCGATCACATCGGCGTGTTTGCCGAGCTCCAGGCTGCCGGTAATGTGGTCGATGCCCAGTGCACGGGCGCCGTTGATAGTGGCCATTTGCAGAGCGTAGTGGTCCGGCACTGCAGCGGCATCTGCGGCGACTGCTTTGCCAAGCAGGGCGGCGGTGCGCAATTCGCCAAACATATCCAGGTCGTTGTTGCTGGCCGCGCCATCGGTGCCGAGGGCGACATTAATGCCGGCATTGCGCATTTTTTCCACCGGTGAAAAGCCACTGGCTAACTTGAGGTTGGACTCGGGGCAATGAATCGCGTGGCTGCGGTGCTCGGCTAGCAGGGCGATATCGTCATCGTTGAGGCAGGCGAGGTGCACACACTGGCTGCGCGGCCCCAATAGACCCAATTTGGCCAGCCTTTCGATAGGTCTCAGGCCGGTTTGTTTGAGCGCGTCGTCAACCTCGTGCTGTGTTTCATGGAGGTGGATCTGTATGGCGCAGTCGAGTTCTTCGGCAAACATCACCACCTTGCTCATCGCCTCATCACCGACGGTGTAGGGGGCATGGGGGCCAAAGGCAATATTGATCAGGTCGCTGTGCTTGTAGTCGTCGCGCAAGGCCAAACCCTTGCGAAAATACTCATCGGGGCCGCTACCCCAGGCGCTGGGGAAGTCGAAGATGGGAAAGCACAGTTGCGCGCGTATTCCGGCGCGCCGTGCGACTTCGGCGGCGGCTTCAGGAAAAAAGTACATGTCGCTAAACGTGGTTGTCCCGCCGCGTAGCATCTCGGCAATGGCCAGTGCCGTTCCGTCACGAACAAATTCCTCGCCCACCCATTGGCCTTCGGCCGGCCATATATGCTCGTTGAGCCACTGTTGAAGGGGTTGGTCATCCGCCATGCCGCGAAACAGGCTCATGGCGGTGTGGCCATGAGCATTAATGAGGCCGGGCATCAGCAGCTGGTCGCCGAGCGCGATGTGTTCATGTGCGGAAAGGCCACGTGCCTCGGCCTCTGGGAGAATGCCGCTGATGCAGCCGTCGGTAATGGCCAGTGCGTGGTTTTCAAGCAGAGGACAGCCTTCACTCATGGGTAATATCCAGCGAGCGGAGATCAGGGTGTCAATGCGGTCGAGGGCGGCACGGCTCATGGTGTAAGACATTCCTAGCGTGAAAGCGGCAAGTATACCTGTTCCTGTGTGCAGTTGTGACGATAAGACGCTGATATTCGGCCTTTATACGCTGTCTATGCACACTTGGAATATGCTAATATTCTCGCTTTGTTTCCCGCTTGGCCACCGCCAGATTGGTTGGGCGGCAGGGCAGTAAAAACGCGCATTGGGCGGCGCTGCTGCCGCTCAAGGGTCGCTGACAATAAGGATGCTTGCTATTCATGGCTGACAATGCAAATGAAATTCTGCCGGTAAATATCGAGGATGAGCTGAAACAGTCCTACCTCGACTATGCAATGAGCGTAATTGTTGGGCGCGCCTTGCCCGATGTGCGCGATGGCCTCAAACCGGTGCACCGTCGGGTGTTGTTCGCGATGAGCGAGCTGAGCAACGACTGGAACAAAGCGTATAAGAAATCTGCTCGTGTCGTTGGTGACGTGATCGGTAAGTACCACCCACACGGCGACTCGGCGGTTTACGACACGATTGTCCGCATGGCGCAGCCATTTTCCATGCGGTATATGCTGGTGGATGGCCAGGGTAACTTCGGCTCGATTGACGGTGATAACGCGGCGGCAATGCGTTACACCGAGATTCGCATGCAGAAAATCTCCCATGAGATGCTTGCCGACCTCGATAAAGAAACGGTCGACTGGGTGCCTAACTACGACGGTACTGAACAAATCCCTGCCGTATTGCCCACCAAAATTCCCAGTCTGTTGGTCAATGGTTCCTCGGGTATCGCCGTTGGTATGGCGACGAATATCCCCCCCCACAACCTGACCGAAGTGGTTAACGGCTGTTTGGCGCTGTTGGACAATCCCGACATTTCGATTGATGAATTGATGGAGCATATTCCAGGGCCGGACTTCCCAACGGCGGCGATCATCAACGGTCGAGCCGGCATTGTAGATGCCTACCGAACCGGTCGCGGTCGGATTTATGTGCGCTCTCGCGCTGAAGTAATCAGCAATGAAAAAACCAACAAAGACACCATCGTCATTACCGAGCTGCCCTACCAAGTCAACAAGGCGCGCTTGATCGAGAAAATTGCCGAGCTGGTAAAAGACAAAAAAATTGAAGGTATTGCCGAGCTGCGCGACGAGTCTGACAAAGACGGCCTGCGCGTTGTGATTGAAATGAAGCGCGGCGAAAGCGGCGAGGTGGTGCTGAACAATCTGTACGCGCAAACACAGCTGCAGAATGTTTTTGGCATCAATATTGTCGCCTTGGTGGACAATCAGCCGCGCATTCTCAACCTCAAGGAGCTGCTTGAGTACTTTGTTCGCCACCGCCGTGAGGTGGTAACGCGGCGCACTGTGTATTTGCTGCGCAAAGCGCGTGAGCGCGGTCATGTGTTGGAAGGTCTTGCGGTAGCGATTTCGAATATCGACGAGGTGATTGCCACGATCAAGGCGTCGGCGACGACGCAAGAAGCCAAAGAAAACCTGATCTCCCGCGGTTGGGCGCTCGGTGAAGTAAGTGCCATGCTCGAGCGAGCCGGTGAAGATGCCTGCCGCCCCGATGAGCTGGAAGAGCAGTACGGCGTTCGCGATGGCAACTATTGGCTGTCGCCGGCGCAGGTTCAAGCCATCCTTGAGCTGCGTCTGCAAAAGCTCACCGGGCTTGAGCATGAAAAACTGTTGGCCGAGTACCAGGAAAAGCTGGCAGAAATTGCCGAGTATTTGAGTATTTTGGCCGATCCGCAGGTGCTGCTGAACGTTATTCGTGGCGAGTTAGAGCAAGTTGTTGCGGATTTTGGCGATGAGCGCCGCACCGAAATTGTTGCGTCTCAGCTCGATTTAACCCACGAAGATCTGATCCCTGAAGAAGACCGCGTGGTGACCATCTCCCACGGCGGTTATGCCAAGTCGCAGCCGCTTGATGCCTACGCGGCGCAGCGTCGCGGCGGGATGGGTAAGTCGGCGACGGCAGTAAAAGAAGAGGACTTTGTCGAGCACCTGTTGGTGGCCAATACCCACGACACTATCTTGTGCTTCAGTAATATAGGCAAAGTGTATTGGTTGAAGGTCTACCAAATTCCGGTTGCAGGCCGCAATTCTCGCGGGCGCCCGATGGTCAATCTATTGCCACTGGGTGAGGATGAGCGCATTACCTCTATCCTTCCGGTTCACGAGTATACCGAGGGCTACTTTATCTTCATGGCGACCGCCAACGGCACCGTTAAGAAAACGCCTCTTGAGGCCTTCTCCCGCCCGCGTAGCGTCGGTTTGATCGCGCTAGCGCTGGATGAAGGGGACGTGCTGATCGGCACTGAAATTACCGACGGCAGCAACGATGTCATGTTGCTGACCAGCGGCGGGAAAGCGGCGCGCTTTGCTGAGGGCGATGTACGGGCCATGGGTCGTACCGCGCGCGGTGTGCGCGGGGTGCGTATGGACGACGACCAGCAGGTCATCGCAATGATCATTCCCAAGACCGGTGGGCGGGTGCTGACGGTGTCAGAAAACGGTTACGGTAAGCGAACCGATGTAGACGATTTCCCCTGTAAAGGCCGAGGAAATCGCGGCGTTATCGCCATGACGATGAGCGACCGTAACGGGGCACTGGTTGGCGCCGTACAGGTATTTGATGGTGATGATCTGATGCTGATCACCGACCAGGGAACCTTGGTGCGTACCCGCACCGATGAGATCTCTTTGCTCAGCCGTAATACTCAGGGCGTGAAGGTGATTCGTTTGCGTGACGAAGAGCATTTAGTCGGCGTACAGCGTGTCGCAGAGCAAGACGTAGACGATGTGGTTGAGGATGTTGAGCTCAGTGCTGAGGCGCCCGCTGGTGAGGCCCCTGCTGCTGATGACGCAGACAACAACAGCCCGGCTGCCGAATAAAGCGGATTACATATTTTTTAAACATGGTTGGAGCGAAGTAAACAATGGCGCGTGTTTATAATTTTTGCGCAGGACCTGCGGCAATTCCCGAGGCAGTGCTGAGCCAGGCGAAGGATGAATTGCTGGATTGGAGAGGCCGCGGCTTATCGGTGATGGAAATGAGTCACCGTTCAGAAGAGATGGTCTCTATTGCCAGTGAAGCAGAAGCAGATTTGCGTGAACTGATGGGCATCAGCGACGACTATGCGGTGTTATTCCTGCAAGGTGGCGCCAGCTCACAGTTTTCAGCAGTGCCACTGAACCTGTGCGAAGAGGGTGCCACGGTTGACTATGTGAACACCGGGCAGTGGTCTAAAAAAGCCATTAAAGAAGCCAAGCGTTATGCCAACGTAAATGTTGTTGCCAGCTCAGAGGCTAATAATTTTGCCAGCATTCCTGCTTTCGACAGTTGGCAGCTCAGCGACGACGCGGCATACCTGCATTACACCCCGAACGAAACCATTGGCGGTGTCGAATTCTTCTGGACGCCTGAGGTGCAAGCACCGCTGGTTGCGGATATGTCATCGACCATCCTGTCTCGTCCCATTGATGTGAATCAGTTTGGTGTTATCTATGCCGGCGCGCAAAAGAACATCGGTCCGGCAGGCCTGACCATTGTGATTGTGCGCAAAGATTTACTCGGTAAGTCACGTGCGATCACGCCAACCATGCTGGATTACCAAACCGCCGCCGATAACGACTCCATGTACAACACGCCGCCTACGCTGGCGTGGTACTTGTCGGGCCTGGTCTTTAAATGGCTCAAGGCACAGGGTGGCTTGGAAGCAATGGAAGCGGTGAATCGCCGCAAGGCCGAAAAGCTCTATGGCTATATCGATGGCAGCGGCTTCTACAGTAACCCCGTTGAAGTGGCGAGTCGCTCGTTGATGAACGTGCCTTTTGTGCTGGCGGATAGTGGCCTCGATAAAGCGTTCCTGGCCGGTGCAGACGACGCTGGTTTGCTGAACCTGAAGGGCCACCGCTCGGTCGGCGGTATGCGTGCGAGCATCTACAATGCTGTGCCCGAGGCCGCAGTTGATGCATTGATCGATTACATGAAAGATTTCGCCAGAGAGAACGGCTAAGGTCATGACGAAGCCCGAAGATAAGCCGGTTGATCTGAACTCATTGCGTCAAGACATCGACAGCATCGACAGTCAAATTCACGCCTTACTCAATCGACGAGCACGGTGCGCGCAACAGGTCGCCGAAGTGAAACAGCGTGAGTTTGAGGCCGCGAAGCAGTTTGAGTCAGACAAGGGCAGCAGCAGTGCCCAGCAGCTACTGTTTTATCGGCCCGAGCGCGAGGCGCAAGTGTTGGCGCGGGTTAAGGAAGCAAATCAGGGGCCGCTGGCAGACGATACGGTTGCCTATATCTTTCGGGAGATTATGTCGGCCTGTTTGGCCTTAGAAAAACCCATGGAAGTGGCCTATCTGGGGCCGGAAGGCACGTTCACCCAAGCGGCAGCGCTCAAGCACTTCGGCCATGCGGTAATTAGTGTTCCCCAGGCGACCATTGACGGTGTGTTTTCACAGGTGGAATCCGGGCAGTGCCATTACGGCGTTGTTCCTGTGGAAAACTCCACTGAGGGGATGGTGTCTCATACCCTCGACGCCTTCATGAACTCGCCGTTGAAGATTTGTGGTGAAGTGGAACTGCGGGTTCGGCTCAATTTGTTGGTCGGTGAAGGTGGCAGCGAACAAGCGATTACGCGAATTTGTGCGCACCAGCAGGCATTGGCACAAAGCCGTCGCTGGCTGGATGCAAATTTCCCAAATGTTGAACGCGTCGCGGTCAGCAGTAATGGCGAAGCCGCAAGAATGGCTGCGGAGCAAAAGGGCATTGCTGCGATAGCCGGCGACCTGGCGGCGCAACAATACGGCCTGAGCAAGCTGGCGGTGAATATTGAAGATCAGCCTGACAACACCACGCGGTTCTTGGTGATTGGCAAGGAAGATGTGTCTGCCAGCGGCCGGGATAAAACGTCGATTGTGGTGTCTGCCCACAACCGCCCCGGCGCCCTGTTCAAACTGCTCGAACCCTTCGAGCAGGCTAATGTCATGTTAACCCGCATCGACACCCGCCCGTCGCGGACGGAGACCTGGACTTACGTCTTTTTTATCGAGTTTGAAGGCCATCAGAATGACCCGAAAGTAGCCGATATTCTCGATACCATCGCCCAGCAAACGGTGATGTGTAAAATTCTTGGCTCATACCCCAAGGCGGCTTTGTAAGCCTTGGCACTCGATTTACAGAGGCACTAGCATGACCTGCGATTTTATTGCCCAGGCCAACGAAGGTATTCAGGGTTTACAGCCCTATCAGCCCGGCAAGCCGATAGAGGAATTGGAGCGCGAGCTCGGCCTGAGCGACGTTGTAAAGTTGGCCAGCAACGAAAACCCGCTGGGTGCGCCTGGCTCGGCGCTGTCTGCCTATGCCGCGGCGGCAGCACAGCTCCACCTTTATCCGGATGCCGGCGGTTTTGCCTTAAAGTCGCTGCTAGCGGAGTCCCTGGGTGTGGAGTCCGCGCAGCTGACCCTGGGCAACGGTTCAAATGACGTGTTGGATCTGCTCGGCAGAGTATTTCTGGATGCCGAGAGCAGCGCTGTGTTTTCGCAGTATGCCTTTATTGTGTACCCCATTGCGGTGCAGGCGGCTGGTGCCCAAGCGCGAATTGCGCCTGCCAAAGACTGGGGGCACGACCTTGACGCGATGGCGGCGTTGATCGATAACACAACGCGGCTGGTTTTTATCGCCAATCCGAATAATCCGACAGGCACTTGGCTCAATGAGCAAGCCCTGCGCGGGTTTATGGCAGCGGTTCCCGAGAACGTTGTGGTGGTGTTGGATGAAGCCTACTGCGAATACGTGGATGAAGCGGCGTACCCAGATAGCATTGCGATGCTAGCGGACTACCCAAATTTGGTTGTCACTCGGACGTTTTCAAAGGCCTATGGGCTGGCCGGATTGCGGGTAGGTTATGCAATTAGTCACCCCGATATTGCCGATTTACTGAACCGTGTGCGCGCACCCTTCAATGTTAGTGTGCCGGCAATGGCAGCCGCGGCCGCTGCTTACCGCGATCACGAGTATCTGCAGCAAAGCCGCGAGGTAAACACCGCGGGACGAGAGCAGCTTGTCGCCGCTTTTGATGAGCTCGGCCTGCCTTATATTCCTTCGGTGGGTAATTTCATTACCGTCGAAATGCCCAGCGATGCTATGCCGTACTACCAGGCCTTGCTTGAGAAGGGCGTGATTGTGCGTCCGATTGGTGTTTACGGTATGCCGAGGCACTTACGGGTGTCGATCGGCCTAGAGCAAGAAAATCAGCGCTTTATTAGTGCCCTGAAAGAGGTGTTGGCTCCGGCGTGAAGATTGGCAAGTTAACCATTATTGGCCTTGGCTTAATGGGCGGCTCGTTGGCCAAGGCATTGAAGGCCAAGGGTGTTGTCGAACATGTTTGGGCAACGGGGCGGCGCGCCGCCTCATTAGAGCGCGGCTTGGCCCTGGGTGTGATTGATCACTGGACGCTGGATTTAGCCGAGGCGGTTCGCGATGCCGATGTGGTACTCATTGCTACGCCTACGCTGGTTGCCGAGCAAGTGATGGCCGACCTCGCGCCGCTGCTCAGCGAGCGCACGATTGTGACTGATGTGGCCAGTGTAAAGGGAAATATTCTTCGCGCGGCGGAGTCAGTGTTCGGTGAGCTGCCGGCGCGTTTCGTATTGGCTCACCCGATTGCCGGGTCTGAGCAAAGCGGCGTAGAGGCGGCAAAGACGGATCTCTTTGTCGATCATCGGGTGATTCTCACGCCGCTGGACAGTAATGATGCTGATGCCGTCGCGACAGTTCGCGAAATGTGGCAACACGCCGGGGCAGAAGTTGTCGATATGGCGGTTGATGAGCACGACGCCGTGCTGGCGGCGACCAGCCATTTGCCTCACGTATTGGCCTACACCCTGGTTGACGCGCTGGCTGCCAGTGGCAGCGCCGCCGATATCTTCCGTTTCGCTGCCGGGGGATTTCGCGACTTTACGCGCATCGCCTCCAGCGACCCAACGATGTGGCACGATATTGTATTGGCGAACCGCCAAGCGATTCTTAACGGCCTGGATACCTTTGCCGATCATTTGACCGAGGTTCGCCAGCTTATTGCGGACTCGGATGGCCCCGCGATTAAACAAGTCTTTAGTCGCGCCAAACAGGCGCGAGATGAGCACTTTCTCGGGCAGTACATGGTCGGGCGCAAGCAAACTAAATCTTAACGTACAGCAGAGACAATACTTGTGGAATTTCTAGCTCAACCCGGTGGTGCGGTGAACGGCACCGTTCGGGTTCCTGGTGATAAATCGATCTCCCATCGCTCCATTATGTTCGGTGCTATCGCCGACGGCACAACCACCGTTGAGGGCTTTCTTGAGGGTGAAGATGCGCTGTCCACGCTGAAGGCCTTTCAAGCGATGGGTGTCGAGATAGAGGGGCCTGATGCCGGTCGCGTGACGATCCACGGTGTCGGTCGAGACGGCCTTCAGGCGCCAGCGGGCGAGCTGTATATGGGTAATTCCGGTACCTCCATGCGCCTATTGGCGGGCCTGCTGGCGGGGCAACCGTTTGACGTGACGATGACCGGCGATGTGTCGTTAAGTAAACGACCGATGGAGCGTGTGGCGGCGCCGCTGCGTGAAATGGGCGCGGTGGTTGAAACCGCAGAAGGCGGGCGTCCGCCCTTAACCCTGCGCGGTGGCCAACAGCTTAAGGCGATAGACTATGTGTTGCCTATGGCCAGCGCCCAGGTGAAATCCTGTGTCTTGCTTGCCGGTATGTATGCCGAGGGCGAAACGCGCACCACCGAGCCTGCGCCAACCCGTGATCACAGCGAGCGTATGCTGAAAGGCTTTGGTTATCCGGTGGCAGTCAACGGTGCCACGGCAACGTTGAGCGGGGGGCATCGCTTGAAGGCGGTACATATAGATGTGCCTGCCGATATCTCCTCTGCGGCCTTTTTCATGGTGGCGGCCAGTATTGCTCCCGGTGCAGATTTAACGCTGCAGCATGTGGGTATTAACCCTACCCGCGTCGGTATTATTAATATTCTGCGGGAGATGGGCGGCGACATTACCCTGAGCAATGAGCGCGAGGTAGGCGGTGAGCCGGTTGCCGATATACGTGTTCGCTACGCACCGCTCAAGGGCATCGACATTCCTGAAGAGCAAGTGCCTTTAGCCATCGACGAATTCCCCGTGCTGTTTGTCGCCGCGGCCTGCGCCGAGGGGCGTACCGTGCTGCGCGGCGCGGAAGAGTTGCGGGTAAAGGAGAGTGACCGCATTCAAGTCATGGCCGATGGCTTGGTCTCTTTGGGTGTGAATGCGGAGGCGACGCCTGACGGCATCATTATCGATGGCGGTCCGATAGGCGGTGGCCGCGTGAATAGCCATCACGATCACCGCATTGCTATGTCGTTCTCTGTCGCTGCGCTGCGAGCAAGCGATACCATTCATATCGAAGACTGCGACAACGTCGCTACCTCCTTCCCCAACTTTGTTGAGTTGGCGACGCAAGTCGGTATGCGGATTGAGGTGTGCAAATGACCCTTCCCGTGATTTGTATTGATGGCCCCAGTGGTTCGGGCAAAGGCACGCTCTGTCAGATGCTGGCACTCAAGTTGGGCTGGCATTTACTCGACAGTGGCGCGTTGT
Source organism: Spongiibacter sp. C9W (assembly GCF_057370015.1). Classification (NCBI taxonomy): domain Bacteria; kingdom Pseudomonadati; phylum Pseudomonadota; class Gammaproteobacteria; order Cellvibrionales; family Spongiibacteraceae; genus Spongiibacter; species Spongiibacter sp. C9W. Next base: position 959,037 of record NZ_CM170672.1, on the reverse strand, counting down.
ATCGCCTGGTGGGGATGGCGGCTGATAAACATCAAGTGGATTTTTCCGATGAACAGGCGGTGGCGGCTTTGGCGGCGGATTTAGATGTTGCCTTCCTGCCTGGCCAAGCCGGTGAGCCGAGTCGGGTGATGCTAGAGGGTGTGGATGTCAGCGGTGAGCTTCGTGCTGAAACCACTGGACTGCTGGCGTCGAAGGTTGCGGTGCTGCCCGCTGTTCGACAGGCATTGCTGCAGCGCCAGCGTGACTTTGTGCAAGCGCCAGGCCTGGTTGCCGATGGCCGTGATATGGGAACCGTTGTTTTCCCGGACTCACCATTGAAGGTGTTTCTTACCGCCAGTGCCGAGGAGCGCGCACGTCGTCGCTACAAGCAGTTGAAAGACAAGGGCGATAGTGTTAACCTCGCGACCCTTTTAAAAGAGATCCAAGAGCGTGATCGGCGTGACTCTGAGCGCGAGCATTCACCGCTTAAGCCAGCGGACGATGCGGTGCTGATAGACAGCAGCTCACTGGGGATCGAGCAAGTTTTTGAGCGGGTACTCACGGAAGTGAGTGCGCGTTTTTCTGCGTGTTGAGCGCAGTAGTTGTTTCTAAGGGTGTTTCCGGCGGTGTTAAAGCCAGCTAGTCGTCGGAAGGACTTTAAAAAACTGACCCGCGTTAGCTGGTAATGCGGCGATATGGTGGTTATACCACTGCTAATTTCAGGTAATGACTAATGAGCGAAAGCTTTGCTGAACTGTTTGAAGAAAGTTTAAAAACGATCGATATGAAGCCCGGTTCTATCGTAACCGGCGTAGTTATCGATATCGACAGCGACTGGGTAACCGTACACGCTGGTCTGAAGTCGGAAGGGGTTATCCCTCGCGATCAATTCGTTGCTGAAGGCGGCGATTTCTCTCTGCAAATTGGCGACGAGGTGCAGGTTGCACTGGAGTCTGTTGAAGATGGTTTCGGTGAAACCCGTCTGTCTCGCGAGAAAGCAAAGCGCGCCGAAGCATGGACCGCACTGGAAGCTGCCTACGAGGCGGAAGAAACAGTAACCGGTATCATTAACGGCAAAGTAAAAGGTGGTTTCACCGTCGACATCAACAGCATCCGCGCGTTCCTGCCCGGCTCATTGGTTGATGTACGCCCCGTGCGCGACACCGCTCACCTGGAAGGCAAAGAACTCGAATTTAAAGTGATCAAGCTGGACCAGAAGCGCAACAACGTTGTTGTTTCTCGTCGTGCAGTTCTGGAAAGTGTTAATAGCGAAGAGCGCGAAGCCCTGCTGGAATCTCTGCAAGAAGGCATGGTTGTTAAAGGTATCGTTAAGAACCTGACCGACTACGGTGCATTCGTAGATCTGGGCGGCATCGACGGCCTGCTGCACATCACTGACATGGCTTGGAAGCGCATTAAGCACCCAAGCGAAATCGTTAACGTTGGCGATGAAATTGACGTTCGCATCCTCAAGTTCGACCGCGAGCGCAACCGCGTATCTCTGGGTCTGAAGCAACTGGGCGAAGATCCCTGGGTGGCAATCAAAACCCGTTACCCAGAAAACAGCCGCGTGAAAGCCAAGGTCACTAACCTGACTGACTACGGTTGCTTTGCCGAGATCGAAGAGGGTGTTGAAGGTCTGGTTCACGTTTCTGAAATGGATTGGACCAACAAAAACATCCATCCTTCTAAAGTCGTACAAGTAGGCGACGAAGTAGAAGTGATGATCCTGGATATCGACGAAGAGCGTCGTCGTATTTCTCTGGGTATTAAGCAGTGCCAGCAGAACCCATGGGATGCCTTCGGTTCTCAGTTCACTAAAGGCGATCGCATCAGCGGTGCCATCAAGTCGATCACTGACTTCGGTATCTTCATCGGTCTGGACGGCAACATCGACGGTCTGGTTCACCTGTCAGACATCTCTTGGAACGAGAGCGGCGAAGACGCGGTTCGCAAGTTCAAGAAAGGCGACGAGATCGAGACCGTTATCCTGTCTATCGACCCCGAGCGCGAGCGCATTTCTCTGGGTATCAAGCAGCTGGAAGAAGATCCCTTCTCTGACTACGTTGCCGTCAACGATCGTGGTAGCATCGTGACCGGTACTGTTAAAGAAGTTGACGCCAAAGCCGCAGTTGTTGTGCTGGCCGAAGAAGTTGAAGGTGTGTTGAAAGCGTCTGAAATCAGCCGTGACCGCGTTGAAGATGCGCGCAATGTGCTGAAAGAAGGCGAAGAAGTTGAAGTTAAGATCATCAGCGTAGATCGCAAGAACCGCGCTCTGAGCCTGTCTATCAAAGCGAAAGACATGGAAGACGAGAAAGAAGCGGTTAAAGCCCTGCGCGAGAAGGAAACTGAAGCTGCCCCTGCAACTATCGGTGACCTGATCAAAGCTCAGATGGAAAGCAAGGACTAAGTCCTAATGCTGCGGGCATTCCCTTGTGAATGCCCGTAACATACTGGCTTATAAGCAAAAAAGTGCTAAGCTAGGCTTGATGTCGGAATTGACGGGATTAAGCAATGACCAAATCTGAGTTGATAGAGCTGATGGCTGAGCGTCAGCCGCAGTTATCTCACAAGGATATTGAACTGGCTGTGAAGACCATGATTGAGCATATGTCTCAAGTATTGGCGACTGGCAGCCGGATTGAAATTCGGGGATTTGGTAGCTTCTCTCTGCATTATCGCGAGCCTCGCATGGGCCGTAACCCTAAAACGGGCGAAACGGTTCAGTTACCGGGAAAATATGTTCCACATTTTAAGCCGGGTAAAGAGCTTCGTGAGCGAGTAAACCAGAGTTTGATCTCGAGCTAAGGCAGCGTAGCTAGCCTTCTCTAAACAGAAACGGTATGGTCTTTGGCCATACCGTTTTTTTATGGGTGTCATGTCAGATGCAGATTCTTAAGTCCATCTTCCTATTGCTGCTCATCGTTGCTGTTATTGCATTTGGACTGCTTTTTAGCATCGAGAACACAGCGTTGGTCCCGCTCAATATCCTCATTATGGAGTTGCCGGAACAGCGTATATCGACTTGGATGATCGCCGCCTTTTTTACCGGCGGTGTCTGCGGGATGTTATCTGCATCGCTGTTAGTGTTGCGCTTGCAGGCGAGCAGAATGCGTTTGCGTCGCAGCTTGCGGCAGCCTTCAACCCCGCCTGTGGAGGCCGGTCCTAGCCGCTAGCAGCAATGGAGCTAATGCTACCCTTTACCTTATTGTTCTTTGCCACAGCGCTGGGTTGGCTGTTGGGGAGGCGCTCGCAGAGTCGTTCGGGGGGGGCGGGAAAAGATCGTGATGACGCCTATTACCACAGCCTGCGCTTTCTGCTCAGTGAGCAGCCTGGTACGGCTGTTGATGAATTCATTCAGGCCATTGCCGTCAATGAGCAGACCCTCGATACCCATCTTTCCTTGGCGCGATTAATGCGTGGCAAGGGCGAATTGGAAGCGGCTACGCGGATTCACCAGAACCTGTTGGCGCGACCCAACCTTCCCAAAAGTGGCTTGCAGCAGGTGCATCTGGAGCTGGCTAAGGATTATATATCCGCAGGCTTACACGACCGGGCTGAGCGACTATTGCGGGACTTGGTGGCGGAGGCGAGTGAGAACGAGGCCGAGGCACTCGACTACCTCCAGCAAATCTATCAGGCCGAGAAAGACTGGGAAAAGGCGATTGCCGTTGCGAGGCGACGCTTGCCCAAGCGTGGCTGGCTACTTAAACAAAAAACTGACAGCGATCCACAAGTTTCGGTGGCATTGAGTCACTATTATTGTGAGCTTGCCGACGAACGCGCCTCTGCTGGAGATTGGACTCAGGCGAAATCGATATTGCAAAAAGCGCGGGAGGCCGACGCCGAAAACCCGCGGGCGGCAATGTCATTGGCGAAGTTAGTAATGGACGAACAGCCCGAGTATGCACTGAATTTATTGCACGCTGTCGCGGAGGGGCAACCCGCTTATGCCAGCGAAATACTGCCGCTGTTTCGTGATGCTTTCAGTCGTCTTGCCGATGCGCCGTCATACTCTCAGGCGCTGCGTGCGCTGGCACAGGTGACGCAGAGCTCAACCTTGCACAACGAGGTGGCGAAAGACTTCGAGAGCCTTGAAGCGGCGCGGGCCTACCTTAAAGACGCGGTGTCTCAGCGGCCGACGATAAAATTACTGTTGGCGCTGCTTGAGCGGGAGTTGGACGCAAGCGAATCCGGGCGAGAGATTGTGTCCGAGTTACATAGTTTATGTGCAAGTCGACCCAGTTATTGTTGTCGACATTGCGGCTTTTCGGGTCGGAAACAACACTGGCTGTGTCCCAGCTGCGAGCAGTGGGGTACTATTGCGCCCATCCGTAGTAGCCAAGGCGATTAACTTTCCATGACCACGCATTCTCCTGTACTGGTTGCACTCGATGTCGCAACGGAAGAAGAGCTTCTTAAACTTGTTGATCAGCTTGACCCCAGCGAGTGTCGCGTCAAGGTGGGTAAAGAGCTGTTTACCCTATTTGGACCTAAGGTCTTGGATATCCTGCACCAACGCGGTTTCGAGGTGTTCCTGGATCTGAAATTCCACGACATTCCCAACACTGTGGCGGCGGCTGTGAGAGCGGCGGCTGAGCGCGGTGTGTGGATGGTCAATGTTCATGCCAGCGGCGGCTCGGCAATGATGAAGGCGGCGCGTGAGGCCTTGCAGCCCTATGGTGACAAGGCGCCGATTCTTATTGCGGTGACGGTACTGACATCCATGGGTGAGAATGAGCTGTCAGAGCTGGGCGTCGAGCGCAGCGCCGCTGAGCAAGTGAGTCATCTCGCCCGTTTGGCCCAAGACAGTGGCATGGACGGTGTGGTTTGCTCTGCACAGGAAGCCGAGAAACTCAGAGCAGAGCGTGGGGATGGTTTCTTGCTGGTTACGCCGGGTATTCGCCCCCGCGATAGTGCTAGCGATGATCAGCAACGCATTGCCACGCCGGAGGACGCCGTGCGAATGGGCAGCAACTATTTGGTTATTGGTCGTCCAATTAGTCGTGCCGCCGAACCCTTGGCCGCGCTACGTGATATTAACCGAGCACTCGGTGTCTGAGCTCACTCGCACGTCGATCGGTGATAATGCCTCTTCAAATTGAATTACGAATACAGGGAATAGAGCAGTAATGGCGGTAATTGATGTATTTAATGGTGATGCTGACGGACTGTGTGCGCTGGTGCAGTTAAGGTTAGCCGACCCCCAGGAAAGCCAACTCGTCAGCGGTGTTAAGCGGGATATCGCCTTGCTTGATCGAGTAGAGGCTGGTGAGGGGGACCGGGTAACCGTGTTGGACGTGTCGCTTGATAAAAACCGGGAAGGGTTAACGGCATTGCTGGCCAATGGGGCAGAGGTGTTCTACGTCGACCACCACTTTGCTGGAGATATTCCGGAGCACGCGAAGCTGTCTACAAAAATCAATACCGCTGCAGACGTCTGCACCAGCTTACTGGTAAACGGGCATCTGCAAGGTGAATACGCCCTGTGGGCAATTGTCGGCGCTTATGGCGACAACCTGCGCAAGAGCGCGCAAACCTTGGCTGCACAGCAAAATGTTGCCGAGGCGGATCTCGAAAAACTTGAGAACCTGGGAATCTATCTCAACTACAACGGCTACGGCGCCAGTTTGGATGATCTCCATTTCACACCCACAGAGCTGTTTGCAGAGTTGCTACCGTTCAGCAATCCCCTCGACTTTATTGCCGATTCGGCAGGCACGTATAGCAAGCTGGAGTCGGGCTACCACAGTGATATGACCGCCGCCGCGCAATTGCCGCCGGTTCGCAGCAGTGATATTGCGGCGGTTTACGTATTACCCAATGAGCGCTGGGCGCGCCGCGTGAGTGGTGTATACAGCAACGACCTTGCCAACGCTCACCCGGACCGGGCCCATGCGGTGCTCACTGAAAAAGCCGATGGTAACTATCTGGTTAGCATTCGCGCGCCGCTCAACAACAAGCGCGGCGCTGATGAGTTTTGCCGTCAATTCCCAACAGGTGGCGGACGAGCCGCAGCGGCGGGTATTAACGACTTGGCCGGTGATACGCTCGAACATTTTTGCGAGCAGTTCGAGACATTCTACCGGAGCCTAGCTGACTAAAATGCTCACCCTGGATGCTTGGCTGACACTGGCAGTGATCGCCGCCTGTTTGACGGCACTGATTTTCAGCCGGCGACCCGCTGACATGGTGCTGTGTGGTGGTGTCACCGTGCTGTTGCTGCTGGGCGTCCTAACGCCGGAAGAAGCGCTGGCGGGCATGTCCAATGAGGGTATGGTCACAGTGGGCGTGTTGTTTATTGTCGCCCAAGCGCTGTCAGAGACCGGTGTGGTGAGCTGGATTTCCAACAACGTGCTGGGGCGCCCCAAATCGGCCGGTGCTGCACAGCTGCGTTTGATGACGCCGGTGGCGGTATTTAGCAGTATTTTGAATAACACGCCGGTAGTCGCGATGTTAATCCCCGCGGTGCGGGACTGGGCAAAGCGCAATGGCTTGTCGGCCTCACAATTGATGATGCCGCTGAGTTACGCCGCCATTATTGGCGGTACCTGTACCCTGGTTGGCACCAGCACCAACTTGGTGGTGAACGGCATGATGCTGCAGGTACTCCCCGAGCAAGGGCTGGGCATGTTTGAACTGGCCTGGATCGGTGTGCCCTGCACCGTGCTGGTGATTCTGTTCATACTGTTATGTTCTAGGCGGTTACTGCCTGATCGTGGTGGCCAGGACGAGCGCTTTGGTGATACTCGTCAATACATCGTCGAAATGTTGGTCGAGCCGGGGAGTCCAGTGGTGGGGCAAAGCATCGAAGAAGCGGGACTGCGGCAACTGCCGGGTATGTTTCTCGTCGAGATCGTGCGTGCTCAGCAAATAATCACCGCTGTTTCGCCTAATGAAAAATTGCTTGCGAATGATCAGTTGGTATTTGCTGGAGACGTCCGTTCCGTTGTTGACTTAAAAAATGTTCACGGTTTAAAACTGGCGGAGAAACAGGTCTTTAAGCTTGAGGCCGGCAATCTAAACCGCTGCTTAGTGGAGGTGGTGATTTCGCACAACTTCCCTCAACTGGGGCGGCGCGTGCGTGATATGCGCTTTCGTAATCATTATGGTGCCGTTGTTATCGCGGTGTCCCGCAATGGCGAGCAACTAAAGGGAAAGTTAGGGGATATCGAGCTGGAGGCGGGCGATACGCTTTTGCTCGAAGCCCATGAGGACTTTGTTAGCAACCAGCGTTATTCGCGCGATTTTCTATTGGTGAGCGCCATTGAAAATTCTCGCCCTGTTCGTCATGAGCATCGCCTGCGTGCTTCGCTGATCATGTTGGGGATGGTTCTCAGTGTCGCATTTGGCTGGTTATCGATGCTTAAAGCCGCATTTTTGGCAGCGAGTTTAATGATCCTGACACGATGCATACAGGCGAATGAAGCCCGCCGAAGTGTCGATTGGCAGGTGCTATTGGTAATCGCGTCTTCGATTGCTTTGGGTGGGGCGATGGATAAAACCGGCGCGGCGTCAGCCATAGCGGAAGGTCTCGTTAACATCGCTGCGGGTTCGCCGGTCGCGACATTGGCGGCAATTTTTCTCGTGACAGCGTTGTTCTCCGCGGTGATTTCCAATCTTGCTGCGGCCGTTATCGTGTTCCCCATCGCCCTGGCGGCCAGTCAGCAGCTAGAGGTCAGTCTATTACCTTTTGCGGTAACCTTGATGATGGCTGCATCGGCAAGTTTTGCCACGCCGATTGGCTATCAAACTAACCTGATGGTGTACGGCCCTGGGAACTATCGATTTACCGATTTTTTCAAAATGGGGGTGCCGTTAACGGCGCTGGTAGGCGCAATGACGCTGCTGATCGTCCCACTCGTCTGGCCGTTTTAATCGCTGTTCAGCGCTGGCAGTATCGCTCAGTAACGCCCTTAACATTGTTGTTTTGCTCGAGTTTACGATGGTCGGTCACGGCAACGGCGACATCAATATTCGTGAAGCCATTTTGTACCAGTAGCTGGCAGGCCGTTTTGGCCAGGCTTTTGGCTTTGATCCGCTCAGTATTCGCGCTGAGCATCAGCCGGTTGTAGCGAAGCCATACGGCCTTGTGAGTAGCAAAGGCCGGGGTATTTTCAAAGTAACGTTGCATCGCCGTATGGCCGTCGCTAAAGGTGGGCTCTGCCATTCCTGAATACGGCAGAAGCAGCGCCATCGTTATTATCAGATATTTCATTCCTACCTCAGCAGCCCATTGCCAGGGGCAGTGTACCGCGTTAGTGCCTGAACCGGGAGCCTCCACAGCGGAGACTAGTTTGAGGCTGCTATGGCATTGATTGCTTTTATTGTGTCGTTATACTGATCCCCACCACTGAACAATAACAATAAACCGTTGTGGAGTGACTATGTCTCCTAGATTGCTATCGGTCGTGCAGGGCTTGGCCTGCGCCGCTATTTTGTTTCCTCTGTCATTTAGCTTGCATTCCGCGACCTTGGAAGAGGTCATCGTGACAGCGCAGCTGCGAGAGCAGAGCCTTCAAGATGTGCCTGTTTCAGTCAATGCGGTATCCGGCGAGAAACTGTTGGAGGCAGGGTTGAATAAGATTCAAGACCTCCAAGCCTATGTGCCGAATCTGACCATGTCAGAGAACGGTATTGGCACAGCCATATATATTCGCGGTATCGGCTCTGGAATTAATCAGGGGTTTGAACAGTCGGTGGGCATGTATTTGGATGGCGTTTACTACGGCCGCGCCCAGTTAGCGAGAGCGCCGTTTTTGGACCTTGCCCGCGTTGAAGTGCTGCGAGGCCCGCAGAATATCCTGTACGGAAAAAACAGTATTGCCGGGGCGATTAGCATTATCACAGCCAGCCCGGGAGACGAATTCGAGGGTTTTGTGTCGGCGGTCTACGAGCCGGAGTTTGATGAGGAGGTTATCGATCTTGCCCTGTCCGGGCCCATCAGTGACGCGATAGGCTTGCGCTTTGCAGCGCGAAAACGCGAGTTTGGTGGGTATATAGAAAATCTCACCTTGGGTCGAGACGAGCCTAACTATTCAGAAGAAACCGTCCGCCTCAAAGTACTTTGGGAAGCCTCAGACGAGCTGAGCCTGAGTGCGAAAATCGAGATTGGTAGTTTTGATGTGCTCGGCCGGCAAGTGGAGATCATTAACGACCAGCCTTCCGAAAGCACAAATCCGTTGTTTACCGGGCGTACTTACGCCGAGATAGCCGATAGCACCCAAGTACCGGGAGTGTTGGATATTGATAGTCACGACTCTGTACGCAATAACTTCCAGGACTTTAAGCGCTCTTCAAACGGTGACTACAGCAACAACGACACCATCAATGTGACGGTCAATGCCGATTGGTTTCGCGGTGGCCATCAGTTTACTGCGACGACGGCCTACGTTGCCTATGAATACGACGATCTCTGCGACTGTGACTTTACCGCCGCCGAGGGCTTTAAGCTGGTACTACAGGAAGACTATGAGCAGTTCAGTCAGGAGTTTCGTTGGATGTCCCCCATCGACGGCAACTGGGAATACATCGCTGGCTTGTATTTTCAGAAGAACTCGCTGTATTTTTTCGACAGCATCATCGTTGACTCAGACCTGATCGTGCAACTGCTCAACGCTGCTGATGCCACAGAAGGGGGCGCGCGGGGTGATCGCGACCCAAATCCCTTGGGTGGCTCGCCGGAGGAAATTCTCGGCATTGGTGATGCCGGTAATGCGATAGCGGGTTTAACCTCACCACGTGATTTTAACAGCGACTCCCTGCTGGGCTCAGGCTTTATGCAAGCGACCTGGAAGCTGCGCGACGACCTGCGCCTAACGTTTGGTGGGCGATACACCTATGAGCGCAAGACCGGTAGCCGCGAGTTTCGCTTCGGCAACCTGGACTACAGCGACCGCCCTTTCGGCGAGACCGATACCGTTGCCGCGATCAGCTTTGCCGCCGAGCGCCACGACCTTAGCGGCAAGCGAACGGAGTCCCAGCTATCGCCGTCCATTAACCTCCAGTTCGACGTCACCCCGGATGTGATGACCTACATCACCTGGAGCCGGGGCTTCAAATCTGGTGGATACGACGCTCGTTCCAACGCCTCGCCCAGTGCAGAGCCGGTTCCGCGCAACCCCAATGCTCCAGCGGATCCGAGTCCTCGTCCGGTATTGATTGGTACCTTTGAGTACGAAGAAGAAGAGTCGGAAAGTATTGAGCTTGGCGCAAAAATGTCACTGTTTGACGGCGCCGCAGAGTTTAATATCGCACTGTTCAATACCCGCTACGACAACCTTCAAGTCAGCATCTTTGACGGCACACTCGGCTTTAATGTCGGCAATGCCGCCAGTGCGGTAACTCAGGGCATAGAGCTCGACGGGCGCTGGCAGGTGACCGAGACTCTGATGTTGGCTGGCGCTCTCGCACTGCTTGATTTCGAGTTTGAAGACTACGAAAACGGTCAGTGTTTGGCGGGCCAGGCGCCCACCGCTGCTGATGGTATTAACTGTGATTACAGCGGCATGACTAACCAGTACGTTGCCGATTGGGCTGGCAATCTGCTAGCGGTATGGCGGGTGCCCATCAGCGATACGCTGGGTATGGCAATTAGCCTGGACGCGATATTTACCGACGACTACAACCCGGCGCAAAACCTCGATCCTGCAGTAGACCAAGACGGCTATGTGAAATGGAATGGGCGCATTGGTATTGGCGCTATTGATGAAACCTGGGATGTCGCTCTCGTGGGTAAAAACCTCACGGATGAAACCGTTATCACCTATGCCAGCGATACCCCCACGTCCTACACGATATTCGGTTCAAAGGGGCACTACGCCTTTCTCGAATCACCCCGCAGCATTGCCTTGCAGGCGAATTATCATTGGTGAAAAGTTTGCGGTAGTGCAGTGCTTGTGGAATCCCCGACGTTACTATGCTGACGTCTTATAAGCTGATGCGAGGTATCGAGCGCGTATAAAAATCGGAAAAAATCCGTTTTAGCGCAAGATTGTCGTATTGTCCGCGGAGTTTTCGGAAGCCCGCGTACGATACCGTCGGTTTTGTGCAGGTGAGGTCCGGGGTAAAAAATAGGCTGACTAACTATTAAAAATTGAGCAATCGTGCGTTCCGAAGTGTTCTGCCAACCTTTGATGGGATGGATACAGCTTTTTTGTTGATAATCCGCGTGCGCTCTCGGCCTAACGAGTATGGTTTTAATGGTTGAGCTTGCTGAACACCTCTACGACTTCTCCCCATTTAGAGCAAACTTTAGGTTTGATCAGCGATAATTTGGGAGAGCATGCTCATAAGAATAAAGAGCATCGACACGCCCGAACTGCTGGGGAAATGCCTGGCGGAAAAAGAGGCCGCCAGAGCCACAAATAATTCAGTGTTGCCAAGTACTATGGCGGCAAAAAAGTATCTTGGTGCTAGTTGGAAGGGGCAGTAAACTGCCCTGGTGAGAGTGCTTAGCGTCTTGGATAGCCTCGAGTGTGTCCCACAACGCTCTCCCAGCGACCAAGTCGACGACGAGAGTACGGTGCTACTTCCACGAGTTTTGGTTCATTACACTTACGCATAATCATCTCCGGATTCTTAAACCTGGGTTCTTCCAGGTTGGCGGAGGGGTGAATTTGCTAAGCCACACGCATCGACCTATACTCGATGGCTGAAAGGATGTGTGGTTGCAATGGGTAAACCCCTTGTAACCATCGCACTTCATGAAAAGGGAGCGGTCTTGGCGGGCGGCTCCCTTTTTCAATTCTGCCGACTCAGTTTCCTGATTCAGCGTCTTTAGGTTACCAGTCGTTTTGTTTGGTCATCTACTTCGATCCGCAAATAAAACGCTACGTGATTACCGACTTACTGCTGGTGTATTTGCCAGTAAAACTGGATTTTCGTTGATATAAGGTTGGCGCCAGCGCTTAGTTTGGGGTGTTTTTGCGTCGTGATCGATTAGCGTTGGGAGCAGTTCTTTGGCTTCCATGCTCTCCTGCTTGGTCTGAGGCTCTTCAAGGTCTCTATTTCCGATTCAACCCTGTCCGGTTGGACTGCTTTGAGCCGTAGTGATTTGCCGTTAATGCGAGCGCTTCGCCTGGACGTCTGGCGAGTAATAGCATCTGCGATCCTTCATGATCTGCCTTGATAGTAGACCAGCGGAGAGGCTTTTGCTTTGGGGGGAGAATGAGCACTTTTTGGATTGTCTATTAGACAGCTATTAGACAAACAACAAAAAAGGGCTACACCTTGCGATGTAGCCCTTTTACTTGTTTGGCTCCGCCTGCTGGGCTCGAACCAGCGACCCAATGATTAACAGTCCGCTTTTGGCACATTCCGGCTCAAGCATACTCCTTCAGCCTCAGCAATTTCAACAAGTTGCGAGAGTCGGCTTGAGGGTAATTGTTTCTGTCAGGGCCTGTTTGTGTGATGGAAATGTGCTGCTGTTGCGGGAGGCAAGCTTTCATTGAGATAATCAGGCTACCCCAATTTGTAAGGACACTCCCCGCTGCAAAGGTATGCTGCTCAAAATGACTTCACATATCAGAAAGATTTTCCTCAACTATATTTCTCTATGCGCATTTCTACTCTCGACGTCATCGGGAGTGGATGCCGCAGTAGTCTACACTTGCAAAGTCACGACCAATGGCGAGACTACCACGGTATATCAATCCACCCCATGCTCCAAAGTAGAGAGTAGACAATTAATCGTCGATAGTGAGTCACAAACAACCAAAGGTGTGGGCAGAGATGATCCAGAAAATGAAATTGCTCATTTGTCTCGTGTCGTTGAAAAAATACATAAAAATCAAACAGATGAGCCAATGCTGGCAGATTTGAGCCGGTATCTAAAGCTGAAGGAAAAGCAAATAGCTAACTATGAGCTATCCCCACCAGATAAGTACGGTCTCTCGAGCTACGATAAGCCGGTAAAAAAGCTCATCCAGCTATCTGACGAAGACGCTTGGTACATTTATGGCCCTTGGTCACACCTGTGCAATAACGGCGTAAACGAGCTGTGCGAACAAATCTCCTTGATTGCACGTTTAGAAAAGCCAGCCATCCGTTACCAATTGATACTAGACGAAGAAAAAAGTCGCAAACTAGCCGCAGAAGCGAACCAGAGGGAAGGCGATAGACTGAAGGCCATCGCGAGAGAAAACCGGGAAAATGAAAGTAAGCGCCGCTTGGCGGAGCTAAAACGCCAAAAGCAGAGGGAACTTCGTATGCTTCAGGTCGGCGTTTATATCACTGACGAAGGCATTTATGCATCAAAGTATGATGACTGTATGAAGGGCGAGTTAGGGAATGATTTGGTGGAGATTGGAGAAACTTCTGACACATTGCTAAGTATAAGAGGCAAGGTTCCACGTCGTCCTATAGTTTATGGTGATCGGGTAGACGATCAAGGGAATGAAACCCTGATAGTAATTTGGGATTATCATGACTGCGCTTATGTCCTCGCGACAGCAACAATGAATGGAGTATCAGCCTACCGAGTCATAGGTTATGCTACCTATGACGGAGAATAGTAGTAGGTTAATCGATCTCCGGCATATTCAGGGTTATCGTACCATGTTGAGACTTGAGTGTTTTTTGGTTGGCCCCTCCCACCCCTGACCAAATATGTTAGTTATTTAGGGTGCCGACTGAACCGTATAGCCTGTACAGTCGAAATTTCGAGATAGTGCTAACTCCACTAGTGACCTAATACCTCACTTGGGGGTAATGGCTGAATGGCCAAATTCATGCCCACAATATCGGCATACAACCGCTGCCGCTTTAATATCCTCAGCGCATCTAGGGCAGGTTTTGGTTTCAGATGAGTCTAGGTTTTCGCGTTGCGAACTGCCTAATTGCCCTCTGGCTTCATACGTCACTGTCAACGTGCCGTCAGGTTTAACTATCAACATGTATACAAAAACAACAAAACCAATCACTACTAGGCAGAGAAATAATGCAAGTAAAAACGCGCCACATCCATACTGTCCCGGCGCCCATGTCTGGGAGGTCGGAAAATAGCCTTGCCTTGCCATAATTTCGGCATCTTTCTGAAATAGAGCGGTCGCTTTCTCTTGGCTGCCTTTATAGGTTTTAGTGACCAGTGCTTGCCGGGGCCGAGAGTGTTGTGCCTCAACTCGCGGAGAGCCTGCGTCACTGGGAGCTTCCGCCGCGCCAGAAAGACCACTCTTTAGCTCACTAGCTGCCTTTTTAAGTGCCTGTAGCTGTTGTTGCGCCTCCTCTTTTGCCGCCTTTTTCTTTGCGTCAGCATCGGCCTTCGCCTTTTCCTCTGCGGCCTTTCTCCTCAGAAACTCATCGACCTTTGCGTAGATGGCCCCACATTTCGGACATTCATAATCCGGCACGTTATCGCTGGGAAGTCTCGCATACCCACATTTCTTGCAAATTTTGCCCATATCGCTCCCTCATGGTTGGGTTAGAGTATATGATCGCTGCACGTACATCTCCGTTTTTCAGGTCTAGGCCCGCAGAGTTCCGCTGATCTTGTCTACCACTATCTCCCTATCACCACCTAGCGAAAAATAGGAAGTCCGGGTGCATGATCTTGTATTCATCACTGGCTTGGTGCGCTATGCCTAGCAAAGACTACCCCGGTTGTTATGGATGTTGCGATACGAGTATACAAACCCTTCGCGTCCGCTTTACGTTGATACAACGTCCACCTCATCTCCGGGCGATGGCGTTCGAAATTCAGCCCGAAAGGTAGGCGGGAAGACAGGGTTTTGAACTCCCGCTCAAGGTCATGGCCTAGCTGCGGGTCTTTAGGCTTGGCCTGCGCTATCAAGTCCGTTAGTCGTGACACGTGGTATCCCCAGATTGTTCGTATTTTGCCCAACATGGCGGGGGTGGTACCTCCGCTCGACTGTCGGGCTTGTCTTATGATTTTGCAATGCAGCGCGCGCGGGACGCACTATCGGCGGGGTGTCAGGGTAGCTCCTTCTCCCATCGTGCAGGGGGATGAAACCCCAGCGGTGCGATGCCCCAGCGACTGGCTGAAACTGGGGGGTGATTGTTGCGGTATTGGCGGTGTTCGTCAAACGGTTTACTGCCTTTCTCGTCAGGGTAAACAAGCTCATCTGGCAGTCCCAATTGCACTAGCCATTGGAAAGCGCCAGTGCAATTGAGTGCATACCTTGGAGCCTAGCTGAGAACAGGGGGCTCTGAGCCATACATCGTCTTCCAAAGTCTTCGCCGTCCTTCCTCCAGTTTCGATGGTGAATCGGTCAGAAGCTCGACCTGCTCATGGTCACAATAACCCTTGAGCTTGTACTTATACATTTCACCGTACTTCTCGACAGACTCGGGTGAGAATGTGGTTGATTTTGGTTTCTTCGGTGTCCCAGTCATCTGGAAAATCCTCATGTAAAATAGGTAGTTAGGTTTCTGTGTATGTCCTACGCGGTGTCCCGCAGTATGTCCTATCGTGGTGGGTACACCTCCTTGAAGGCCGCTGGCCTATCCTTGGGGAGGTCACCCGTCAGGCGATGAAAAGCTGTAATGTCTGGCGGGGGATTCAGTTGATGAAATTCCCTCATGGAGATACCAGCTTCTCCGCTGGCGCTCAGGCGTTTCAGCTTGGCTTCCCAGCGCTTGTAGTCCGTGTGGGTTTGAGCTAATTCGTAGCGTGCTATCCACAGGTTCGTCGCCTTGTCGATATAATCGGCAATATCGTCGGGTTGTCGTCCGGTCTCCGGGTCTGGAGGGATGCTGGCCGAGAAGTTGCTGAGACGTTCGAGCGCTGCCATAGCGGTTTCTGACAAGAATCTCAGAGGACTCATAGGCTCACGCATCACCCTTAGCAAAAACTGTCGCTCCCATACCTCGTGATTATCTTCTGGCCAAGGGCGATTAGAAGATGATCGATTCTCTGCTCCTTTGCCTTCAATTACCTCACGATCAGACCACCCGCTTTTTTTTCGCTGATACAGTGTTGATACCGCTATACCTGTCTGCGTTGACCAGTAGGCGACGTTCTCGATGCGGCCATCGTATTCGATGTAGACATTGTTGCTTTTATTGGAATTCTGAACTGAGGGGCTAGTCCAGCGACAAAGACCGGGGCCGTAATGGAGGTTGCCATTATCGATTCTATCGAGGCTCGTTTGTCCCTCTGGTGCAGGGCCTTCGCTCCATAGGAAGGCTGGAAATTCTACCCAATCTTCAGAAAACGTACATTTGCCGTTGCGACACCGCTGTTTTGCATTTCTCCATGAGTTGTACTCAGAACTATATTTGTGGCGAAGCTGGGTTCGGCTAAGGTTGCGAATATCATTTTCTAGTTGCTTACGTATTTCTTCCGGTATTTGCTTATGAGATTGATACCGGGAAAGTGCTAGAAAATCTGTTTTGGAGTCGACTTTTGTTTCCATCAGCCGTCACCTTCATTGCTCAGTAGAAGCGCAGTGAAAACTGGCACAATGACATATCGAAGCTTGCCAATTTTTTTGAAGGCCTTAGCAAAGCCATTATGCTTTCGATGGCGGTAAATCCATTCCAATTGGTTTTGGGAAATATTCGGACGTTTCTGGTGGAATTCTGGGAAAGTTTCTAACTCGTCCAAGGAGATGGATAGCTGCCTACTGGTAAGATGCTCCTTCGCTAAACGGTCATTTGTTTCCATTTTTTTCTGAGCCAGTTGAATATAGTACTCAAGTCCTTTCGGCGCGCCATCGCTTTTTGGGTAACAAGCAGCTGCTTTTGCCTCAGGCGGCAGTTCAAACTCGTCTTTATTCATGATTACTCCTGTGTTTACGGTTTATTGTCCGTTTTGGCAGGAGTTAGTTTGCTTGGAATGGAGGAGGATGAGTCCGGAGGTATGAAGGTATCTCCGAACTTCGGGTTATTTTTTTGATATTTTCGTCTTATCCCTGTGTTTACCCAGCGTCCGTAGTTCGTCGAGTTGGTCTTTGGGAAAATCGGTTTTTCCGTGAGCTACAGCTTTATCGATAAACGGCTTGAAAGTGTCATAGTCCATTTGCCCGAGATTTAGTTTTTTCTTCAGAGTCTCGGTATTGCCAGAGTGGGTTTTTTCGTCCGCGATTTCATTCAAGAAATCTACGTCACCATCGGTGGCATACAGTAAAGCCGAATATGTAATTTTATAAATCCCGGCATCAGATCGGGGAAGTTTCGGCTTCGGAGGGGGTAAATGCCCGCCAGCATTTTTTTTCTGCCATGATTTCCTGAGCGCGGAAAAGTCTGGTAGGTCGCTAACCCTCCAGCCACTTAAATTTAGGTAGCAGGCGGTATCTTGCAGCCCTCTATAGTAATTTTCGTTATATTCAACACCTTCAATGCCTCCAGCAAGTTCATTGAGCACTTGGTCTCGGTATCGAATCAAGTACTCGTCGGTTGTGTCTGGAGTTATTTGCCTGAACCTTTGGAAACGATCCCAAATGTAAAATGTGCTGGTTTCAACCGCAGTAGCTAAATCGGAAATATCCATGCCTATGCTGGTGGTGGGGTCGTCATCTAGTATTAGCTCCAGTATCGACCAAAAGGTATTCGTACCATGTGACTTACCCGCTGGATCTTTATTCATTTTAATTCTCCCATTACAGAATCGACCATAGTCTGCGTGTCATGTATCGCAAGGTGGCTGTACCTTGCCGTCATGTTTGCTGATGAATGGCCTAAAAGCGTTCCTACTTCAAACAGTGACCTTCCAGCCCGTACCAGATTACTCGCGGCGGTGTGACGTAAATCGTGGAATCGACAGTGCTCAATCCCAGCAGCGGACAACGCCTTAGCCCACGGCTTTTTGATTTCGTAAGGCTTGTCTGGGCTGACGGTGCTTTCGAAGATTAGCCCACTGCCTACTTTCCTATGTACGAGTAATTCTTCGACCACTGCTCCTGTTATTGGAAGGAGCCTCGGTTTTCCGTTTTTGGTTTCTTTCAAGGATGCCACTCGTGACTTTAAGTCAATATCTGACCACGCTAGCCCAAGCAGCTCTCCTCGCCGGGCTCCCGTGGTGAGGGCCATCAGCACGAGAAGATAAAGCTTATCCCAGTTAGACTCGCGACACGATTGCAATAGCTTTTGCTGCTCGTCCTTGCTCAGGAAACGGTCTTTGCTGGGATTTTCCTTGAAGCGCGTTACTGATTCCTTTCGTACCGGGTTTGTGAATCCTGCGCGTTTGAAATCTGGGTGTTGAATAAAGTAGTTAAATGCTGCTGAAGCGGTAGCTTTGTAGCGATTGAGTGTTGAGCCTGTTAACCCCTTGGCGTGAAGCTCCATCAGGGCATCATCAACAGTAAACTCATCAATCTTGGTGACGGGGATGTCCCCAAGCCGATCCCGCCACCACTTGAGGCGGCCAAGATTGCTGGCATCCCGACCAGTATATTGTTTTTCGTACATATCGCTGAGTTGGCGAAAATCGGGAATATACGCGGGGGCTTTGCCGAGAGCACGTGCTAGAGCGCTGTCACCTTCGACTTTCGCGGCAAATGCTAATGCTAGTTTCTTGGTAGGGAAGGTGCGGGTAATGGGAGGCATACCCGCCCTGCGAACTTGCACCTGATAGTTACCAGATGCAAGTTTTCGAATAGAAGCCATTCGTCACCTCACTATGGCCCACAGCACCAACTGTGTTGGTTTTGTGATGGCCGGTTAATTTGATCGAATGCCAAAACGAACAAATAACCGCAAGGTTATGAATTTACTTCAGAAATTTGGCTCCGCCTGCTGGGCTCGAACCAGCGACCCAATGATTAACAGTTATTGTCACTATTCTGCAAAATCAGCAGCTTAGGCGGAAATTGTCTAATGGGTGGGGGATTATAAAGCATTGATTTGACACGGGATGATTTTCGCTATTAGACAGAATTTGGGGGCAATTTGGTTTCTCTCAGCCACTCGCCTTTGTACCACCCTCGCTTTTGCAAGGCACGGATGGTCGGCGCGTACTTATATCGATATATAGTTTCGAGAGCGTTGCTCTTTGAGACCTTGGTGAGAGCTAGAAGCATTTGGTCGAAGTGACGAAGCCTGGCCGAAAGAACTGTGAGAGAGTAAACGAGTTCCGCATATCCGGCCTTAAAGCTGGTCGCGTGGCCTTGCTCCAAAGATTTTAAGGCCGACTGATAGTCTTCGAACTTGGGGAGTGCTTCCACATAGTCCATATACGCGGTGGGATGCGTTAGGACAGTCAGCAGCGATTCCTCCGAATGTCTTTTGCCAGCGATGTTTATGTCAGTCAGAGAAAGCTCTTTCTCTATCATCGCCTCTTGCTTCTCAACAGCGTCTCTCAACTCTTCCGCCGCGTGCCGGTTCTGCTGGTTTCTGTGCGTTAAAAGCGCCATATAGGCTGCGGCAGCAGCGAATATTGGGGAGAGCGTGCCGCCCAAGTAGGTTCCAAAGCTTGCCCAATCTCCTTGGTCGCGGGAGAAGCCTGCGTGGAAATTTGCGAAATAAGTGGCAATGACGGTAAAAGCTAACGCTGATAGCAATGCAACTCCGATGTATTCAGCTTTTTTCATTCGAGTCCATTCACTGAGTCGGTTTCACCCGCTTCGGCAGGCGTTTGTAGTGTCGATTCAGTATGGTAGTGGATTTGTGGCCTAGGTGCTCGCCTGAGCTGTCTGAGCCAGCTTTGGCTCGCAGGTCGCGGAATTGGAATTTCTCTTTGATGATGCCTTGCTCAATGCACCGGTTCATTAGCCTTGTCCAAGCGGTTGTGAACGCTGCATCGCGGCGGCGTTGACCTTTGCTGTCGCAGATTATGTACACCGACGAAACACCTGGCGGCGCAAGCTCGGTTTGTGCTCGGGTGATAATTCCCTTCAGGTCGCTTGTCCATTCAATGAGTAGGTTGGTTTTTGTCTTGCTCTGCTTTATCAGGAGGCCGTCATCCGCGATCTGGCTGCGGGTGAGAGTAAGTAGGTCGGCGCGGCGTTGGCCGGTGATATAGGCGAGATCCATTAGTATTTGAATCCAGATCGGTGCTGCGTCGCGCACGGCAACGTATTCCTCGTGTGTTACGTAGCGTTCTCTGGCAGCTTCTGGGAAGCGCTGTATTTCTCGGGCAGGGTTCTCGTCCAGGTTACCCCAGCGTACGGCATATTTGAGCACGTGGGTGATTAAAGCGAGCTCTCTGTTTGCCTGATATGGGGCGGTTTTGCCTACAAGGTCGTGGTACTTGGCGATATGAGCTGGCCGGATATCGCGGGGTCGCATGTGGCCAAATGCTTTGTTGATGCGATCCAGTTGCTTGTTCTGTGCACTCTGTGTGGTTCGCGCTTTCTTGGGCAATATCTCTTCGCGGTAGCGTTGGATAATGGCTGAGGTCAGGCCGACTCCCTCTGACGCTAACTCTGCCATGCGTAAGTGCATTTCTCGCTCGGTTTTGCCGAGCCTGATCCACTGCGTGCTGCTTCTCCCGTCTTTAATTACTGGCTTTAAGTAGTAATAGGCGCCGTTTTTGTGTGTTACGCGGTGGGGTAGGCCAGTGTTCTTTTTGCTACGTTTCGGGCTCATGCGGATTCTAACCAGTCAAGTCGTGGTTCGGTGGAGCTAGATTTTCCCTTTTCTACGTCTGAGCGCAGCACCACTGGGTGGCCTAGGCGGTTGGTAGTGTATGGGTACCCGTGATGATCGAGCCACCCGCAAATCCGCTTTCGCTGATTAGGCGCGTAGCCAGTCAATGTCTCCAATTCTAGCGGTGTGAGAAAAATCATCGCTTCAGCCTGCTGTCATGAATCTAAAAATTAAAATTTTGTAATGTTTGCGGTTTCAGCCGATTTAACCGCTTAGGTTGCATAAATACTCTCAGGCAGCATTTTGTTGCCCATTTATTAGAGAGGAAAAAAATATGTGCAAAAAAGTAAGTATCGATATAAACGACATCCATGATATGCGCGCTCAAGGGAGCGAATACATGCTTAGTGAGGTATACAACGATAGCTTGTCGCTGATCGACTCTGGAGGAGTCTTGCAAGTCGAAGATCGGTTTGTGAACGCTCCGCCAGTTGTGGTAGAGGTGATTACAAACCACGAGGAACTTGCAGACTGGGGTCGCAGAAACGGAATCCCCGAAGCGGGTGAAAAGTAATGCCGCAGGCCCTAGCGGTCGTTTGGAGTGCGAATTCATGCTGCGACCTCACGTTGGATGGCGATTGCCATATTGGCTTTAACTAATGCTTCGGCGACTGGGGGGCAGACGCTGTTGCCGCATTTGGCTATTTGTTGGGTTTTGGTGATGGCGTTGCCGGTGGCGTCGCGGTCGAAGATGTAGTCTGTCGGGAAGCTCTGGGCGGCGAACAGTTCGTGCGGTTGCAGCATGCGCATGCCAATGTCGACGATTTGGTATTGCTCGCCGCGCACGGTAACGAGCCCGAAGCGGTGTTTGCTGGTAACGGTTTGCAGGGGCTCGCGCAGGTCGTGGCCGATGTTGGTGCCGTAGTATTTGAGCAGGAAAGCGCGCACTTCGGCGTGGTGAGTGCCGCCCGCGCTGACGGTGTGCAGGGGGCTGTCGGTCGGGCTCCCTACATTGCTGCCCCGTAGTTTGAGCATGTGGCTTGTGACGACGCTGTGGTGGTCTTGCTGGGTGATGGTGCCGATAGGTTGTTCTCCGCCGTGGCCGGTAACGCCGCTGTAGTGTTTGGCGAGGAATGCTGAGCATAGGGCAAAATGCCCGCCTTTAATGCTGCTGACTTGAGTGCGCAATGGCTCCTCAGTATTGAACACCCGCTGCCCTGAGCCGTTGGCGTGTTCGGTTAAAAAGGGGGCTACGTCGTTCGTGATAAACGGCTTCTCTGCCTCGATAATAAAGCGTTGAATGCCTTTGGCGATGCGCTTGAGGGTGTTTTCTGCGAGCGGTTTTTTGCGCGCGAATATGCTGGGGCAGGGTAAGCTCCAGTCTATGATATCGGCGGCTGTGCGATAGGGTTTTAAGCCGGGGCCGTGCGTTGGTGCAGGCCAATTGATTGGCTGGCCGTCGCGGCGCGCAATCATAAATAGGCGTTTGCGAATGGTGGGGGCACCATAGTCGCAGGCGCGCAGTTGTTTATATTCCACCTGGTAGCCTTGGCGCTTCAGTGCATTGGTGAAGCTTTTGAAGGTTTGTCCTTTACGCTTTGGGCAGGGGCGCATGTCGCCATTTTCGTCGCGAACAAGTGGCCCCCAGGTGGTAAATTCTTCGACGTTTTCCAGCATGATTACGCGGGGTTTGACGGTGGCTGCCCAGCGCAACACGACCCATGCGAGGCCTCTTACTCGTGGCGACACCGGTGCGCCGCCCTTGGCTTTAGAGAAGTGCCGACAGTCGGGGCTGAACCACGCTAGGCCAACGGGGCGGCCTTTGCACACCTCGCGAGGGTCTACATCCCACACGCTTTCGCAGTAGTGCGTGGTAGTGGGGTGGTTGACGGTGTGCATGCTAATGGCTTGCTCGTCGTGATTGATGGCGATATCTACGGGGCGCCCCAGTGCTTGCTCAATGCCGGTACTGGCGCCGCCGCCTCCGGCGAAGTTGTCAACCAGCAGCTCGTCAAAGCTCATCGAATATTGTGGTGTGGTTCGGTAGTTCATTTCATCCCCACTTATAAATTTCAAAGCCGTATTGCTGGGTACCGCCTTCTTGGTCGGCTTCGGCAATGAGGCTGTCGATGTTGGGTAGCACTTGGTCTTGCAGCAGGTCGTTTAGGCGCACGGGCTCTTTGGTGCTGATTTCGTCGCGCAGCAGGGCGCTGTTGCCGGTTTTTATCCAAAGGTCTACGCGGTACCGGTACCGGCGTTTACCCGGGTGCTGGATGGGGCCGACGAATTTGCCATCGTGGTTGGTGGTGCCCCGGTAGACGGCGATGGGTTTCATTGCGGCAGCTCCGGCCATTTGCTGCCGTAGTGCATGATTTCGCGAATGCTCGCTTCCTGTTGCGCCCAGTCGAATTTTCCCCAGTAGCGCTTTTGGTGCGGGGCGGTCAGGCGGTTGTGGGGCAGGCCGAGGTCCAGGCATGTGACAAAGGCAAATAGCTGGCCTTGGGTTTCGGCGACGATGAGGTTGCACTTTGGGTTCTGGTCGTCGAAAAGCAGGCAGTCTGTGTCGTCGGTAATTTTCATTGTTCGTTTTCCATTGTGCGGTCCGCTTTTGCGGCCAACCGACAGGCTTGCCAGGCGAATAGCCAGACAAGCGCTGCGAGGCAGGCCGCGGGGATCATGCTGCGGTGTCCTTGTTGGTGTTGGCTTGCACGCGCTCGTAAATTTCCTCGCGGTGCACGGCGATGTGCTTGGGTGCGTTTACGCCCAGGCGCACTTGGTTGCCTTTGATGCCTAGCACGGTGACGGTGATTTCATCGCCGGCCATTAGGGTTTCGCCAATGCGGCGTGTGAGTATGAGCATGGTGGTTACCTTCCGTTGGTGGTTTTTGCTTAACCCTTGCCAAAGGTGCCAATGAGCACTTTGGCGGCATCGCCCACTTCTTTGGCGATGGTCTCTGCAAACTCTCGCGCCATTACCTCTCTGCATTCTTCCATCTTGATTGTTTGCAGGCAGAGTGTTGGTGTTTCTGATGTGCGAATACTCAGGCGCATGGCAATAGTGCGGCTAGACAGGCCTTGGTAGGTTTCGCTGTGCCAGTGAATTTGGGCGGGTAGCTGCTCTTTGCTGCTAACTTCAATCGACTCTAGCGAGGAGCGGCTTTCTGAGAGTTGCTGTACTTCGCTTGCGGCTTTCCGCATGGCTTCAATATTGATGTTCCGGACGGCGTAGATTACTTTCTTGATGTCCAGTACATCGCCGTTAGGTGCGTAAGCGGATAGCAAGTGGGCCCAGTCTTCCAGCCATTCTGCGACACGTTTTTGGTTATGGTGCGAGTCTGCGAACTCAAGTAGCGCCTCGAACGGTGCGGTCTTTTCCAGTTTCAGCGCTGCTTCGTGGTGCCCGTGACCAGGGTAGTTGATGTCGCCCAGGTCAAATTTTATTGACGCGGTCATGTCGCTGTCGCTGATAAAGCAAGTCGCTTCAGTACCTTCTTGCGCATCGATGTACGATACAAATTCTTCGATAAAACGGGTTTTGAACAGTCCGCGAAATGCAGTGGGCGCTTCTAGGTATTGCTCAAGGTCGTGCAGTCTGAAATTGTCTGGCAGTGCGATGACTGGCGTGTTGGTGTTGTCAATTCGCTTGATCAGGTCGGGCAGTAGTGCAGATTCCTGAATTTTTTCAATAGCTGATTTATCCATGGGTTAGCGCTCCTCGTTGTGGCTTTTTGGTGCACCAGATTTGTCGAACATTTGGTGCTGGTTTTCGGGGAAAAGGGTTAGCTTGCCTCCGCGGTTAACGTGCATGGGGGTCTTCGTAGTGTGTTCCTCGACCACCTTGCCGTTAGGCTTTGGTTGGCTGTAGCTCAATTTATGGGCGATGGCGACCTGTTGGCTGCCGCCGATGCGTTCCATGCTGAAGGTGATTTGAACGACCCCCTTCTTTTCATGGTCAACGACGCCTGCTGCTACATCGCTTAGGCATCGCGACAGCATCTGTTCGAAAACGCCGCCATTAAGATCTGAGATAAATTCGTGTACGTCCGTGCTCATGGTGTCTGTCCTCGGGTTAGTGAGCCTGTTTGGGGCTGGGTAGTTGGTCGATGTATTGGTCTTCTATGGTTGGGAGCTGGCGGCCTTCTGCGAGTACGGCAAAAAGGAATTGTGCTGGGTCAATGAGCTCGGGGCGCAGGCACTCCAATACCAGTTCGGGGATTTTTCTGCGTAGCTCCGGCTTCATTTCCGCGTACTTTATGCAGTGCAAGCCGTCCAAAAATTTGTGGCGCGGTGAGCGTTGGGGGTCTACACCGAGCATTTCGCCGATTTTATTCAGGTCTGAAATGTAGAAGGTGGAGCCATTCAAGAGTTTGCTGAGTGCGGTTTCGACACAGGCTTTTTCTGTGGTGTCTAGGGGTTTCATACTGCCTCCATCCATTGAGGGTTGATCCAAGGGCTGCGAGCGATGCGGCGCGCGTTCTTGGCTTGGGGTAGTCGGTAATATTTTTCGCGTGGGCGGCCTTGCCATGTGGCGTTGACGAGCCCCGCTTGTTCTAGCTGGGTCATGGCTGCAGACACGGTTGCGGGGCGCCGGTTTACGGCCTGGCAGAGCTGGGCTTGCGTAGCGGTGCCGGCGCGCTCTAGCGCTTTGATCAGGGCTTTTTGGGTTGTACTGGGTGCGTGTTGTGACATGCGGGCCCCTATGCGCATTCGCTGCTTTGGTCTGGCTTGGTGAGGTCAGCGCAGAGTTTGGCGACCAGCTCTTGGCCTGCGGGTGTGCAGGCAATGACGGTGCGCTCGCAGTACTTGCGGTTGCCCCCGGGCATGGGGATCCAGTATTTCTCGGTTCGGGTGATGAAGTGGTCGCTGGTGGCGCTGTTGGCATAGTCGGGCACCAGGCCAAATTGACCGGTTTTGAGGTAGCGCGTTTTTTTTAGCCGGTTTACCACGGCGCGGTGGCGCAGGTTGTGCATTTCACACACGCATTTCAGTAGGGGTAACGGTGCTGCGTTCATGGTTTTTGCTCCGTTGTTGCCTTGGTAATCAGGGTTATCATTTCGCTGTTGTGCGCGACTTGCTGGCGCAGTGTCATTACTTCTCTTTCAGCGCTTTTGCTTGTTAGCTTGTTGCGGCTCAGGCCGCGCTCCAGGCTGCCCATTCGTCGCTCGATGGCTTCCATGCGCTCTGCGGTTGTATGCAGCAGGCTAAGCACTCTTTGTAGCTCTGGGTTCAATTGTGGGCGGCTCCGTGGCTGGCCACTTCGGCGTACACAATGCTGACGCGGTCGCCGGGGCGTCGAACATATACCGCGCCCATTAGCTTCTGCTGTTGCTCCAGGTGCGCCAGCTGGCGCTCAACGCTGATGCTGTTGCCCACAAGTTTCTTGGTGGTGCCTCGGGTAAGGGGAGAGCGGTTCATGCTGGCGATTCCTCTGGCTGAATTTCGGGTGGCAAGAAGTCGAATGTTCTCTCGCGACGGCGGCCGCTGCGGCCTTGGCGCTGCGTGCGCACTACGCGGCCATTGCTTCGGAGGTCGTCGCTGTTGTCGTCGAGCGGTGCGAAGGCGGCTGACAGAATCAGCGCGCTAACCATCAGGTGCTTTGCGGTAAGCAGGCCTTTTTCCCAGGCGATGCTCACAGCGTGGGCAATGTTCTTGGCGCCAAGCTTCTCTCGGGCGCGGTCTTGGTAGGCCTTCACGGTGGCGGGCGCTACGTTCATGATCTTTGCGGCTTCTTTGGTGGTTTTGCCGATGGCGCCTAATACCAGCGCTTCGCCTTCTCGCGGTGCCAGCCGATAGCCTGGCTGGTAGTTGAGGTGTTGCTCTGTGTGCTCGTGCATAAAACTCCTCCTTAAGTTTTGCCCCTCTGTCGCCACCGGCGGGGCTACCGGCTATGGAAAACTTCAATTCCGGCTTGCAGATTATTGGCGGTGCCAGCCGTTAAAACGCCGCAAAAGGGGTGCGGCTCTGCGCTGGTTGCCTGCTGCGCCCCATCTGCCATGGGTGCCTTTACTAAATCACGCTAAAAAATGTAGCGCACACTAAAGTTTTAGGCAAGAGATTAGTGCTGTTTTTTTAGTTCTTGCTTATTTTGGGGTGGGGCTGGTGTAAAAAAGCCGCCTCGGTGGGCGGCTTTGTTTCGTTGTAGTGTTATGCGGTGAGGCTTGGTTTATTCGTCGGATTCCACCGCGCTGGTAAATTCATCCTCGGGAGGGAGTGACGAGGGGAGGCCTGTGCCCGGGAATGAAATGCCAAAGTGTTCTAGCTGATTCTCCAGGTGTCTTTTTACGCTTGTATAAAGCTGGTATACGAAAAAGTTGATGAGCTCCTCGCGGCATCGCTCATTTTCGCTGGCTTTTTCTGCAATCTCCTTATGGACAAGCCATAGCCCCGTGTAGTCTGCGTCGATATTGAATACTTGGTCGTCAGATTCTTGGTCTTCACCGACGAGGCTGATCTTAGTGTTCAGGCGCAGCTTGCAGTCTTCGCCTTCAGATTCGTCTGAACATGAAAGAGCGTCTTTGAATTGGACTCGGTCTGAGCTTACGTCAATCAGAAGCCGTCCGGTTCCGTTGCTCTCTGGGCTGAATGCAGTGTTCTTTGCATTAAACTCATTGCATAGCGTTTTTAGGTGCTCGGTGCCAGTGGAAAGTGTGTGCCAGTCAAGGCTGTTTTTGCTCATTGTTTATTCCTGCTAATACGGGCAGTTACTGCATTCTGCTGTAGGGTATTTCAGAGCTCATGCGCCCTTCGGATGCGGCTGTAGGCTGCTTAGGTAGGCGCTTGCTGGTGCTGCCAACTGTATTAAAAGGAATTTCTTTTTTGCTGTGAAAGTGCAGGTGCACCTCTTTATGGTTGCTGGCGTCCAGGCCTGAATCAATTAGTGAGCAGATCAGGTCGTTGATGGTTTTGTCGTTCTTGAAGGCGGCTTCAGCCAACTGCTGATGGCGAGCCTCGCCTATGCGAATGTTGAACGTTCCCGATAGCGACTTATTGGGTTTGAATCCGAGTTCTTCGCAGTCGGCCAAGTAGTCATCAACCGCGCTTTCGAATGCCTCTTTTAGTTCGGGTACTGTTGTTCCCTCGTAGGTGACGATGTCTCGGATGAACTGTATTTTTCCGAACATAACGCCGTCTTCAAGCGAGACTTCCGTTGAGCCTAAATATCCTTTGTATTTGAGGTAGTTTTTCTTCATTTCTGCCGTTCCTCCATTTCTTGTACCGCTTCCTTGGCTAGCTTCACCATGTACGCTTTTAGCTCATTCCCTGGGTGTGGCTTGTGAAAATTGACGACATGTTTAGTTTCTTGGTTGACGAATTTTCGCCGGGAGCCCCCGCCATTGCGCACTTCATAGCTGTTGCTGCAGAAGAGGTACTTCAGCTCTTCCCATGTGAAGTTGCGCGGCGGCGTTGCTGCAAACAGCTTCTCCCTGATTTTGCTGTATCTAGACATACGTGTCATGGCTGCAACTAGATTTCAGTTGCAGCGCGATTCTCCTTGAAAGTTATAGCTAAAGTCAACCTGGCTTGCAAATATGTACATTCCGAGGGGCTGCGTTCACGCGGTGCTGTTCCTCAATGGTTTGTCTGGCAAATAGCTGCCTGTGTACTTCGCGTTGTTGGAGAGTGGCGCTATAGCTGGCCTGTGATTTTCTTGAGAAAGTCGATGGCCGGTGTGATTTCGTCCGATTTTAAGAATAGCGAGAGGTTGACGTTGGTGTGAAGGCGTTTTAAATGCGTAAAGAAGCTTGTTGTTCGTAGCTCGGGGAACTCTACAGCAGCTTGATTTAGCAGCATTTTCGCCTCATTGGCTTTGGACTTGACTAAGTAGTTTGGGGTAGACGCGGTTATTGCATATGCGTCAATTATTTCAATTACTTTCATTCTAATTGGCACACTCAGACTGTTAAATTCTGCCGTCAGTGTGGCCACTTCTTGCCGTTTCCGCTCTCGGGCCACTTCTGCCAAGTCTGTAAATTCCGCATGAAATTCTATTGTCTCAGTGCCTGCAGGCACAAGAATCTTGTTTGTCGTTTTTGGGCTGAACACCCGAGGGTCAGCATCGATTAATAGGGTGAAGGTTTGTGCGGGTAATGAGGCAATTCCATTAAATGGGGTCGTCCCAACGCTTGATGTGTTGCCCTTGATCTTGGCTAAAATCTGGGCGCCGTCGATGTTGCTGGTGATGTTGAGCGTTATTTCTCTTTTGGGGGTTGGTGGGTGGGTGGCGCAACCCGCCAGCAAGGGCGTTAGCGTGAGGGCATACACGAAAAGTGTCTTTCTAAGTTGCATGGGATGCGCTCCTTCGCATGAGTTGTAGTGGTCTAGTCGTCTACCCACATACCTATCACTTTGCCAAGTATCTTGAACTCGTCGAAAAGTGGCGGGTGGTGCGGGTTTAGTGCTCTCAAATACACTCGATCACCGTCTTGTGCAAGCTGCTTGAAGGTGACGCTAGAGCTGCTTTTCAGTTTTGCGATGATGCGATCCCCTGGGGATGCGCTGCCTCGCTGGTCTGGGTCAACATAAATGATCGCGCCCTCGGGGTAGCTGCGACCAACGGGTGCAGTCATCGAGTCGCCTTGGACTCGCAGTGCGTAGGTGTGGAGGCTATGGTGCTTTGGGCAGGGGATGAACTCGTCTGCGTACCCTGGTTGGTACATGTCTTCGGCTTCCTGCCATTGCCCTGCTTGAACCCAAGAAATAATCGGTACAAACCCCTTTGTTTCAGGAGCTTCGCTGACATTTTGATAGCTTCGTGGCGTTTCGCGAACCCCAGACACCGGTTGTTCCGTAGGGGTGTCCATCCAGAACAGAGGTTTCTCCATGATGCCTTCAATGCGCCTTGCTACATCATCGGGCACGGCGGCGCTGCCTTTGGCGTCAGCTGATTTCTTCATCTGACTTAAAAAGCTCTCGGAAATAAAAACTGCGTCGGCAAACTCGCGTTGTCTTCCATCGTACTCCCTCAGAGCAGCTAGAAGGCGCAGGCGCCGAATTTCTCGGGTGGTGGTGTTTTTTGCCATTGGAGAATTTTTATCCCTATTGTGCTTCCAAGCAATTAGTGTCAACTAAAGTTATTGACGTTAAGTTAAGCGCACACTAAAGTGTTTCTGTGTTGGATTATGCGGGGCGCAGTGGAAGTGGCGAAAAAATTGGCTTGGAGGCCTGACGGTTTCTACCAGTATTGGAAGGGCTTGAGTGGTGATCAAAAGATGGCTTTGGCCAAAGATGCCGGCACTTCGTACGTGTATTTGTCGCAGGTAGCCAACGGCAATTGCCGCGCCGGGGTCAGCATTTGCGCGCGGTTGAAGGGAGCTGACCCGCGGATTACTGACGTGATGCTCAGGCCTGATCTCTATGCGGGTGGTGGTCATGCGGCAACCTAGTCCTTCAAATTTGAAGCCAGTTTACTCATCTCTAGCGTCTCGGCGTCAGTCCCTGAATAGCGGTTCGCTAATTCGTGGTGGCGTTTCTACGTATTTTTGGACAATCAAGGAGGGCGCGTGACGACGTCTCAACTTACTACTCCCGCACAGCGGCGGGTGTATCGGCAGCTATTGAAATACCCGGAGGGCGCTACGCCTTACGAGGTGCGAATGGGGCTGGGCGGCAATGTTCACAACGGTACGGTGCAGAACGCCATTCGTCAGCTTTGTCGGAAGGGTCTTGCTAAGCACGTAGGTAGCTGTTTGGACCCGGAGCGGAAGGCGCACGGCAGTGAGCCTGCTGAGGTGTATTGCGCGGTTGAATTGATGGCGGAGGCCGTATGACAAGCCTGGCGAAAAAACCACTTAGGGCCTCTGCGGCGACGTGCGCGAGGTCGCTTGCGGCGTTACATGATATTTCGCTTTGGCCGGATTTGCAGACAACAGGGCATGCGGCGCGAACATTGGCATGGGCAAGGCAAAACGAGCGCATTCAGGCTGTTGAGGATGCCATGGATACGGCGAAGCGGCGCGGGGTGTTTTGATGCGGCTGCTAATTACGCAGTGCGTCGACCCAATGCGGTGGTATGCGGAGTTAGTGGGGCAGGCCGTACCATTTCTGGGTGATGCCGGCGGTGAGTATCGGAGCCGAGAGCCCAGTGGTGCTGTGAACTTCGTTCAGTACGGTGATGCGCGGGTGATCGACGAAGATTGCGATCCGGCGTTGGCGGCAATTACTGAATTGGCTGACACCCTCGATGCGGAGGCGGCGGCGCTCACTGAGCGAGCGGCACAGGCAATTACCGAGGCGGCGGTGCGACGGCATGGTGCAGAGGATTTGCGGCGAAGCGTGAAGCGTTTGGAGGCTGCCAGTGAGTGTTGAAGAGAGTGATCCGCGCGTGCTTGAGGGTGCGCTGAATACGGTGGAGGCCTTGCAGGCGCAGTTGGATAAAGAGCGGCTCGCCTATCAGTTGTACAAAACTGTGGCGATGAACCGGCTCGAGGTGGTGTATGACGCCCTGGGTAAGGCGGCGTCGGCGAATGGGCTGAGTGCGCTTGAGGTGCAGCTGCTGATGGGCGGTGTGGAGAAGTCCATGCTGCTGCTAGAGACGGATGCGGAGGTGCGGTTATGTCCTTCGTAATACGGCTTAATGACGATGAGTTAGAGGCGCTCGATGCTCTGCCCAGTTCGACTCGGGTGCTTTATATGCTTGGGCTGCGGCCATTTATGGATTATTCGAACGGCATAGTGGGGTTGCGGCGACGCGTATGCCTGCAGGGTTTTAGAGAGCTGCTGGAGTATGAGCCGGAGAGGGGGAGTCGGCTTGGGGGGCGATCGATGCCAAGCAAGGACGCGGTACGCAACGAGGTAGAGCGTTTGGTTCGGGCGGGCCTTGTGGTTCGCCTGCCGAAGCGGCGTCGAAGCGACCCATTGGTGTTCAGGCTGCCGCTTGCAAACCGTGATGCAGAGTTCCGTCCGCATGAGGAACCCCATATGAACCCCATACCATCTACCCCAGTTGGAACAACAAAGGCAGATGCGCGACAAGTGCCCAGTAATCAGGGTGTTGCGTGTGATTCTGGCGGCATCAACAACACTAGCAACCACATAGCAGCACCACAGGAGGAGCCCCATACCTCCGTACTTCCGTTAAAAAACACTACTTCTACTACTGGGGCGCATGTTGTCGATTTTCAGCGGCGTGCTGCGGTAGTGAAAAACCCGGTTGATGAGTGGGAGCTTTCGGATGAGGCGAGAGGGATGCTGGCGGCGCATGGGGTGTTGTTGGCGTTTCTGGAAGAGGTTCTGACTGAATACCGGCTTTACTGGGGAGCAAGAGGCGATACGCGGGTGTCGTGGGACAGCCATTTTGTGGGCCATTGTTTATGGCAGTGGAGGCGCAACGGTCATGAGTGGTTGGCTCACGGTAAGCAGGTTCTGCGCGGTGGATTTATTGATAAACACACTGATCGAAGTTGGGCTGATGGCTTGGGAGGGGATGAATGATCGCGTGGATTGATCGGTTGTTGGTGCGCTGGGCAGAAGCGTATCGCTTGGGCGGGTGTGATTTGGCTGGCTTGGGGTACCCAAGTGGGAGTGCGCAGGTGGTGGTGATGGAGCCGAGCCGGGCGCGAAGGCGCGGGAATGATCGCAAGCGTGCGGCGGTGTTGCGTGCTGGTTTGTCTGGTGGGGTAACGGCGCACGGGGTGGCTACGCGCCCTGGTAAGGGGGTAAGCAAGGTGGTGATGCCGGCGGATGTGCAGCGGCTTGATCAGGTGATTTGTGCTGACCTCGGGGCTGACTGGCGGCGATTGCTTGAGGTTGTGTACGTGGATGATTATCACTCGGCCGACGAGAAGGCGGGTTTTCTGGGTGTGTCGCTGGCGACAATGTACAGGCGGCTGGATGTGGTTCATGAGCGCTTGGAGGGGCTTCTGCGGCCTAGCGCTGAGTTGAGTGTGGATGCTGAGCTGGCTGCGCTGGAGGACAAGTTGAGCCGGTGTAAAGTGGCTAATTCGTGATGTTTATGAAAAAAGTCGGTTTTTTTTCTTGGTTGTTGCTCAGTGGTTTAGCTTGCTTATCCACAGTTTCGGACATTTTGTCTGTTGAGAATGTGAGAATCAGACGATAGTTTTTAGGCACGCTCGCAAGAGTTGTAATTGAAGCCCGGCCATCGTGTCGGGCTTTTTTGTTTGTAACGTCTCTGTCTGTCAGTGTGACCCCATTGCCCTCTTCGTGAGGGCTTTTTTATTTGTGCTGTGTTGAGGCTTTGCCATGCATATTCGCGTAGAGCGCTTTTTGTCGGATGGTGATTCGACGGCGTCTGAGGTGTTTGTGGGTGGCGAGCGGGTGTGCTTTGGCCTTGAGGATGAGCGGCGCGATGTGAAGGTGGCAGGCGAGACGCGCATTCCTGCTGGTGTGTATTCGGTTGGGCTGCGAACGGTGGGCGGTTTTCATGCCCGGTATGCGAAGCGCTTTTCTGCGTTTCATCAGGGCATGTTGCATGTGCAGGGTGTGCCTGGCTTTGAGTTTATTTTGATCCACTGCGGCAACACAGATGCGGACACGGCTGGGTGCTTGCTGGTGGGCGATGATGTGGTGACCACGCACGCTGCAATGCGGCTGGTGGCCAGTGTTAGTGCCTACACGCGTTTGTATCGAATGGTTGTGGGCGCGGCGTTTGAGGGCGATCTGACGATTGCGTTTGTTGATTTAGATATGGGGGCGGCAGCGGCATGAGCTGGTCGAGCATTGCAAAAGATATTGGCAAGGTGGCGCCCCTGCTGGGCTCAGTATTGGCTGGACCTGCTGGCGGCACTGTTGGTGCTCTTGTTGCTGCTGGCCTTGGTGTTGATGGTGGTTCTGAGTCTGTCGCAAAGGCTCTTGGTGGGCCTGATGCGGTGGCTAAGCTCAAGCAAATTGAGGCGGATCATCGCGCCGAACTTGAGCAGATGGCAGTAGAGCTGGCAAAGGCTGAGATTGCGGATGTGCAGAATGCACGGGCGAATCATAAGCACAGCCCGATGCCTGCGGTGATTACGTTGGCGATGACCCTGATGGCGTTGGTGTATGGCTTGGCGTTGTTTCAGGTGGATGTGCCAGATGCGAACCGCGATATGGTGAATTACTTCGGTGGTCAGCTCATTGCGCTGTGGGTGGCAAGCGTTGTGTATTGGATTGGCACGACGCGGTCCAGTGCGGAGAAGACGAGGCTGATGTCTTGACTAACCCACACCGCTCACCCGATACGCGCTTCCTTGCGCGGTTGTTTAGCGTTGAAACCATTGGCGCTGTTATTGCTGCGGCGTTTGCTTTTGGTATGGGTTACAACGCGTTGGCAGCGAGCGACCAGCAGAACGCGGTGGCAATCAAGAGCGTAGAGGCTAAGGTCTCAGAGCTTAGCGGCAAGCAATCTGCCATTAGTGATGATGTGCAAGACATCAAGATTGATGTAGCCACGATAAAGGCCAATCAGGCCAACCAGGCCGAGCATCAGCGGCAAACCCGAGAGGACATTCAGCGCATTCTGCGCATTCTGCAATACGGCGCTCCCGTCAAACCATAGAGGTTACCCATGCGATTTCTGATTCTTTTCGCGCTTTTAATAGCGGGGCCAACGCTCGCCTGTGACCGGGTGAACGTGGGCATGCTGGTGACTCACTTTGAGTCTGGTGATTACAACGAAAACGGCCCGTTGATTGGCTGCGAGGGCATTGCTGGTAGTAACTGGAATCTGCGTTACATGCGCAATTCACACAGTTGGGACAGCTTCTTACTCACGCGGTATTTGCACGTTGTGACGGTTGGGCCTGTTGCGTTGGGTGGTGAGGTTGGGCTGGTAACTGGGTACCGAGAGAAGTTGCCGAGCTTGAGCAACATCGTCAACCCAGCGCTCGCCGGTCAGTTCGGCAAAGCCTGGCCATTAATGCAAAAGCTACACCCGTGGGCAATGGCAACGGCTCGATTACCTATCTCCGATAACGCGTCGACAACGCTTGCCTATTTCGGTGCGGGTGCGGCGCTGGTCTTCAGTGTAGAGCTGTAGGCAGGGGGGGTATAGGTTCTTCCGGGCGGGGGCACACCCCTCGACGGCAAGAGGCGCGTTTTTTGATTAATGGCTGGCTCCTAAGGGGGGTTGTCATGGCGAGGGGGTTTGGGTGTCGATCACGCTGACTGACAAGGCAACGCAAGTTGGCTTCGCTGGCTTGGTTGGTGTTTCCCGGCAGGCGATCCAAAAGCGCTGTGAGAAGGGCGACTTTAAGAAAGGCTTGAGCTACGCAGAGTGGCTGAAGGTTTATTGCGAGCTCTTGAGAGAAGAGGCGGCCGGCCGTGGGGGCGAGGCTGCTAGTGAGCTGACGACAGCGCGAATCGAGGAGTCCAGGGAAAAGACTCTGGCTATGAAATACGACCGTCTGGAGCGAGAGGGTGCGCTGGTAATCGCTGAGGACGTTTCCCGAATTTTGAGCGAGGTATTTGGCACGGTGCGCAGTCAGGTGAGCAACGCCGAAAGTAAGGTGTTGGAAGGCCTGCGATCGCAGCACCAGCTAGACGTTGACGATGAGTTTATCCGGGCTCCCTTCCGACTTGCCCTTGAGTCTGCTGCAAAACGCGCGGCAGAACTTGGCCAAGATATTATCGGAGACGATACAGCAGCTGGTACCACCGCCACCTGAGCCAACGGCGCAGTGGGCGCAGAAAAACATTGTGCTGCCTCGCGAAACTGGTGCACTGCAGCGAGAGTTTGACCTGTATTACGGCCCTCACTTGTACGGCATTTTTGCGGCAATTGATGACCCGGCAACACCGGAGATTTACTGCCAGAAAGCCGCACAGGTGCTGTGGACCACAGCCCTTATTTGTTACATCGCTAAGCGCATTTGTCGGCACCCGGGGGTCATTCTTGGGATGTTTGCCACCGACAGTGCTGCGAAGAAGTTCAGCCAAACCAAGTTCAACCCCATTGGCAAGGCAACGCCAGAGATCGCTAGTCGTATCAATTTCACCGGCAGTCGCAAGTCTGGTGGCAGCATGCTGCGCAAAGAGTTCGATGGCGGGTTCCTGGAAATGTTCGGGTCCAACGCCGCGGGGAACGTTAAGTCGACGACTGCCGATTTCGTTTTTGTGGAAGAGCCTGATGACGCCGCCGACAACGTAGGCGATCAGGGCGACTCGATCAAGCTGCTATTTGAGCGCACCAAGCGCGTTCGGTACCCAAAGAAAATTCTGGGCGGCACACCGTCGCTGAAAGGATTCAGCAAAGTTGGGCAATACATAGACCTTTCGGACAAGCGCGAATTGCCCGTCGCGTGCCATGACTGCGGTGAAAAGCACGTACTCGACTTCGAATACGTTCATGGTTGGCAAGCTGGCGATGAGCCCGTCGGCGAGAAGCACCCGATATATGCTTACAACCGCCCCGATATGGCGGTGTACTGCTGCCCCCATTGCGGCAGCGTGTGGGACGATTTCCAGCGCAAGGAAAACATTCGTAACACTGTGGCAGCGGCCATGGAAGAGGGCGACCCATACTGCGGCTGGGTGGCGACGCAGCCCTTCGCCGGTGTGGCTGGCTTTTACAATCTCAACGAACTGTACAGCTGCTTGCCAGGCGTTGGTGTTGTTGAGCTCGTTAAAGACTACTTAGAAGCCGAGCACTACGCCGCGATTGGCGACAACACCAAGCAGATCGTGTTTGTGAACTCAAAACTCGGCAAGCCCTACGAGCTGAAAGACAGCCGCGAAGATGCTGAGGTATATCGCGAGCGCGCGCTGGCAGACCCTGACTCGCAGCACGACGAACTGCACTGCCCCGAAAAAGGGCTGCTCGTCACGATCGGCATCGACGTTCAGCACAACCGTTTGGCAGTGATCATTCGTGCATGGGGGCGTGATGCTGAAAGCTGGCTGATGTACTGGGGCGAGATTGCAGCCGAGCGTCGCACGGCAGACGAAACCGATGCGGTCTGGTCGGCGCTTGATGACCTGGTATTCAGGCCCTTCAAACATGCGAGCGGCGCGGCCATTTATGCCTCGGCAATCTCCATTGACTCATCCGACGGCACCACCAGCGAGGCGGTGCTGAATTGGGTGCGTAGTCGCAGCAAGAAATATCCGAGCGTGCTGCTGATGGCAATTAAGGGGTCATCCAGCGTTGACCCTGAAATATTCACACAGCCCCGTGCGAAGAGCTTAGATCACCGGCGCCCCGACAAAATGACCAAGGCCGACCGCCTTGGCGTGAAGCTGTATTTCGTTGGCACCAACAAAGCGAAAGACCTGATCAGCACCAGCATGGGCTTTGAGGGTAGCGGCCCCGGCCGCTTCCACTACTACAACCCAGAGCAAATGCGCGCCGACTACTTCGAGCAAATGACTGGCGAAGCAAAGATACCGTCGCGTCGGCTCAAAGGTCGCAAAGTGTGGGAGCAAAAGCCGGGGCGGCCAATAGAAGCATGGGACTGCGAAGTCTACGCATTGCATGCCGCGAGAGCCCGCCGAGTGAACCAGCTGCGGCCATCGCAGTGGGACGACATGGAGCGGCAGCTCCTCCAAGCCAATCTATTTGACCAGGCTGGCGCGCTAATAGCCAAAGACATTGACGACGCCAAACCGACCGCGCGTCGCAAATCAAACTACTGGGACCGGTAATGGCATATACCCAAGAACACGTCGATGCACTCAAAGAGGCGATTGCCCTGGGTGCCACCGAAGTCACACATAACGGTAAAACGGTGAAATATCGCAGCTTAGCCGAAATGCGCTCGGTGCTCCGTTCGATGGAGGCGGATCTACAAGCCAGCAGTCAAAGCCGCGCGCCGCGTTACTACGCACCCACATTTGATAAGGGTTACCAGTAATGAACCTGCTCGATAAGAGCATTGCTGTTTTCTCGCCTCAGCGGGCTCTTAGTCGGGTGCGCGCGCGTGCCCAGATTAAAATGCTGGATGCCCAAAACGGCTACGACGCTGCCGGTAAAGGGCGGCGCAACACCTGGACGCGTGGCAGCGATACCAGCGCCAATGCTGAAATTCGCGCTGGCTTGCCGCTATTGCGTGCCCGGTCACGCGAGCTCGTGCGCAACAACCCCTACGCGGCAGCGGCTGTAAGGGTAATCACAACCAACACCGTGGGTACCGGTATTCGCCCTTACGCAACCGGCAATGCCAGAAAGCGTGTTGAAACTGCACAGCGCGAAATGAACCTGTGGGCCAGTAATACCGTTGCTGACTACGACGGCCTGCACACCCTCTACGGCATGGAAGCGCTGGCCATGCGCACCCTGGCCGAGTCGGGTGAGGCGCTTATTGTGCGGCAATTTAAGCGCACACCGGGCTTGCGCGTACCTCTGCGCTTGCGTGTGCTGGAGGGCGATTATCTCGACCACAACAAAAATGAGCGCATTGCCAGCGGCGAGCAAACTATTCAGGGCGTCGTGTTCGGCAAAGATGGTGAGCGGAAAGGTTATTGGCTATTTGACCAACACCCGGGTGAGCGCAGTGGTGCGCTAGCAACCAGCCGCTTTGTCTCGGCCGATCAGGTGATCCACCTGTTTGAAGTGCTTCGCCCGGGGCAAGTGCGCGGCATTCCGCGTGGCGTCGCTGCCTTTATGCGCATGAAAGCGCTCGACGATTTTCAGGACGCGCGCCTCGAGCAAATGAAGGTCGCGGCATGCTTCGGTGGCGTGATTAAAAACGAGGATCAAGACGCTAAGGGTGGATTGCTGCCAGAGCGTCTGGAGCCCGGCATGTTCCCCGAGCTGGGCTACGGGCAAGACGTAATCTTTAACAACCCACCCGCTGTGAGCGGCCACGCGGAATACGTAAACGAAGAACAGCGCGCCATCGCCATTGCGTATGGCGTCAGCTATGAGTCGCTCACCGGCAACCTGCGCCAAGTGAACTACTCCAGCGGCCGCATCGGCTGGCTGGAATTTCAGCGCAATATCGACCAATGGCGCGGCACCTTGCTAATCCCTCGGCTGTGTGGGCGCATTGCCCAATGGTGGAACGAAGCCGCCATGCTGGCAGGCATTGATACCACCGGCGTCGAATGGAGCTGGACCCCTCCACGGCGTGAACTGCAAGACCCAACGCGAGAAATCCCCGCCATGATCCTGGCGGCGCGAGCGGGCTACGAAAGCCTGTTCGATCAGATCCGCTCGCGTGGCGGCGACCCCGAGCAAGTTATGGACGAAATCAAAAAGCTCATCGATCTGCTCGACAAAAAAGGTTTCACCCTCGACACCGACCCGCGTCAGCCGGGCAACGGTCAGCGCAACCCTGAAGATGACGACGAAGTCGTTCAGCTAGCGGCGGCGCTGCTGCGTAAATAACTGGAGAACCTCCATGCACGGAAAACATCAACCACGCGCCAGTGCGCGAGGTGGCAACGCTACGTCTGCCAAAAATGCCATCAGCGCCAGCGGCGAGCTACTGCTCTACGGGATTATTGGCGACTGGTGGGATGACCTGGATGCCCTGGGTGTTGTGCGCCAGCTAGAGCGAATGGAGGGTGACGAAATCCGCGTGCGCATCCACTCCGATGGCGGCTACATCACTGAAGGCCTGGCGATCTACAACGCATTAAAGGGCTCGTCCAAGCGCGTGCATGTCACTATCGACGGCATCGCGGCCAGCATGGCCAGCGTGGTGGCTATGGCGGGCGACACTGTGGTCATGCCCAGCAATAGCTTTCTGATGATCCACAAGCCGTGGAATCGGGTGGCGGGCGACGCAGAAGAGCTGCGCCGTAGCGCCGATGTGCTGGACCAATTTGAAGAGTCTTTGATCGGTACCTATCACGCGCGCACCGGCATCGCTGAAGACCAAATCAAAGCCATGCTCGCTGCCGAAACGTGGATCAGTGCAAGCGAAGCTGTAGACATGGGCTTTGCTGACAGCATCACCGACCCACTGCAAGCAGCGGCCCAGCTAGACCTCAGCCGCTTCGGCAATGTGCCGGAAGCGGCCGCCCAACTGCTTTCGAACACACCGACGCCGCCGGCGCCGGCTAACCCTGCAGCACAAGCTGCAACACCCCAGCAAAACTTGGAGGGCGTTATGCCTCAAGCTAAAAAAACCGATGACGCGCCGGCAAATCAGCAGGCGCAGCAGCAACCCACTCCCCAGGCGAGCGCGACTGACGCTGTTGCCGCCGTAGAGCAAGAGCGCCGCCGTGTGGCGAGCATTCGCGCTCTGGGCAAAACTCACCGCCTCACCGACGACGAAGTGGGCGAAATGATCGACGACGGCACCGATGAGGCTCAGGCACGCAGCAAGGTGCTGGATATCCTCGCCAGTCGCGATGAGCAAACCATGCCGCGCGGCCACATTAGCGTGGTAGGTCACGACGGTGAAGCCCTGCGCGAAGGCATGAAGGCGGCAATTATGCACCGCGTTAACCCGGCGAAAAATGCCCTCCCTGACGCGGCTCGCGAATTCCGTGGCATGTCACTCATCGATATGGGGCGCATGGTTATTGAAGTGGGTGGTGGTACCGCGCGCGGCATGACGCCAATGGAAGTAGCGGCGAAGGCGCTGTCTACCTCCGACTTCCCGGCTATTCTGGCCGACGTTGCCAACAAAACCCTGCGCGAAGGCTACGAGGCGGCGCCGCGCACCTTTATGCCATTCTGTCGCGAGACAGAAGCGAGCGATTTCAAAAACATCAATCGCGCTCAGTTGGGTGAGGCACCCGAGCTGGAAAAGGTTAACGAGTCTGGCGAATTCAAGTACGGCAAAATGGGTGAAGACGGCGCTCGGTACCGTCTGGAAACCTTCGGCAAAATCATTCCGCTTACGCGCCAAACCATCATCAACGATGACCTGGATGCCTTCTCTCGCGTGCCTATCGCCTTTGGCGCGGCTGGAGCTGAGCTGGAAAGCAATGCTGTGTGGGGGTTGATTACTGACAACGTGAAAATGTCGGACGGCAAAGCTTTGTTCCACGCCGATCACGGCAACCTCGGCACCGCCGGTGCACTGGATGTTGCCACGCTGACTGAGGCGCGCAAGAAAATGCGTCGCCAAAAAGGCCTGAACACCAGCCGCCCGCTCAACCTCATGGCGCAATACCTGATTGTGCCGGCGGCATTGGAAACCAAGGGTCAGCAGATCCTTAGCGAAATTCTTTCGGCCAAAGCGGCCGACGTGAACCCGTTCGCGGGCACGCTGCAGCTGATCGTTGAGCCCCGCCTTGACGAGAAGAGCGAAACCGCTTGGTACCTGGCGGCGGCGCCGTCGCGCATCGACACCATTGAATACGCCTACCTGAGTGGCGAGCGTGGCGTGTACATCGAAACCCAGCAAGGCTTCGACGTAGACGGCGTGAAGATTAAAGCGCGCCTCGACTTCGGCGCGGGCGCCATCGACTATCGCGGCCTGTTCAAAAACGCAGGCGGCGCATAACCCTTCAGCCTTCAGCGCTGCCCGCGGTGGGTAGCGCTCACCATTTTGAGGATTTTACTCATGGCTAAAAACTTTGTTCTGCGCGGCAACGTGCTTACGGTTGTTGCGGCGGCGACTGTCGTTAGTGGCGACTTTCAGGTAGTGGAAGATGCTTTTGGCGTTGCAGCTACCAGTGCCGAGATTGGTGAAGAGTACGAGCTGGAAATCGGCGGCGTGTGGGAGCTTCCCAAGTCTACCGGAGTTGGCACCGGCGGCAATGCCCTGGTGGCGGCGTACTGGGACGCATCGGCCAAAAAGGTCACGGCAGTGTCGGTTGGCAACACCAAGGTAGGTGTATTTGCCTTGGTGGCAGCCGATGGAGCCGAAACTGCAGTCGTGCGCCTAAATAGCAACTTCTAATGGCGCTATTCGACCGCTGCGCAAAGGTGTTAAACACCGGCGTGCAGCAGGTGTTCGGTAACCCGCTGCGCATACCAGACGGCCACGGCGGCCAAAAGGTTGTGCGCGGGGTGCTTACCGAGGGCGTGGAGTACATGCTGGACTACCAGCAGGCCCCGGTCAAAGTGGCTACCATCGAAGCCCATCGGCAGGATATTCTGCACCTCAAGCCTGGCGATGTGTTTCGCGCTGCCAGCGCATGGAGCGTGAATAGCGGCCTGAGGTGGGATGACCCTCAGTATTGGGCGGGCGGCCGCGACTGGGTGTACGACCAGCGCATCAGCGACGACGGCCATTTCATTGTGGTGATCGTCAAGTGATCAGTCTCAAGCTGGAAAACATCGAGCAGCTGCGCAAAGCCTACGACCCCAAGCTGGTGGCGACTGCCCACAAGCGAGCCATCAACCTGACAGAGCGCAAGGCCAAAACCGAGGTAAGCCGTCGTGTGCGCGCTCGATACGCGGTGAAGGCGAAAGACATCGCTGCTGCGGTAAAGGTTAAACGCGGCAAGAATGACCCAACCATAGAGCGCGCGCTGATTTACACCGGCTACGCTATGCCGCTGCG
Source organism: Spongiibacter sp. C9W (assembly GCF_057370015.1). Lineage (NCBI taxonomy): Bacteria > Pseudomonadati > Pseudomonadota > Gammaproteobacteria > Cellvibrionales > Spongiibacteraceae > Spongiibacter > Spongiibacter sp. C9W. Next base: position 917,239 of record NZ_CM170672.1, on the reverse strand, counting down.
GCGCTTCTCCACGCTCAAGCCGTCGCGCGTCGCTACGCCAAGAGGTCGGCGCTATGGCGCCAAAGCGCGGGTGCTAAAAGCCAGCAGGCAAAAGCTCACTGGCGGTTTTGTTATGCCGCTGGGTAACGGTGCCAAACTTATTGCGCAGCGCAAAACCAAACAAAGCGACAGCGCCACCAAGCAACTGTTTGGTCCATCCATCCCGTCAATGGTCGACTCGCCAGCCGTATTGGCAAGCGTGGCGCGAACGGTTGAAAAAACGCAGCGCGACGAGTTCGAGCGCCAAATGCAACTGCTGCTGGAAAAGGCGGGATATAAATGATCACCGAAATTATTGACCACCTTAAAGCCAGTGTTGGCGGCCTTAATCGCATTGAGCTGGCCTGGACCTTGGAGCCCGTGGAAGACCTTAAAGGCGAGGTGCCATTGCTAATGGTTTACCCCGGCGCCGACAAAGCCGCTACCAATGACTTTGACGGTATCACTCAGCAAAAGGTGGGGCGCCACATTGAGTTGCTGTTCGTCGATACCGTGGCGAACCTGGAGGCCAGTCGCAAAGCTGTGCAGCAACATTTGCTGGGCTTTCAGATTGGCGATGACTGGCTGCCTTGTCAGTTTGTGCAGGGCGACGTGCAAGGCATTCGCGGCAGCCACATCTGGTGGCGCGATACCTACATGACAGCTGAGCATATTCGCTCCAGCTAACTTTCCACACCCACTCACTTAACCCCTACAGGAGGCTGTAATGGCCCGTTCTGGCGGCAGCTATTTGCGTGACGAAAATGGCGATGAGCGTTTGTTGCATCGCACTGAAGAGGCCCCTCGCGGGCGCAAGGTGGCAGAGGATGACGCCGCCATTCCCTTTGATGTTGAGCCGGTATTTGAAGGCCCAACAGACCCTGAAACCGATGACAACACCAGCGAAAGCGAGGAAGGCTAATCATGCTCTACCGCAAAAAATACGTGCTTGCCAAAATCGAAGGCATCTATGGCGACGACTCCACTCCGGCGGGGGCTGATGCCATCCTAACCAAAAACTGCCAGATCAGTCCGCAGCAGGGCAACCGCGTGAGTCGCGACTTAGATCGCGCCGCCCTGGGTAACGACTTGGAAATTGCCACCGGCCTGAACACCAGCATCAGCTTCGATGTGGAGCTTGCGGGTGCGGGTGGCGCTGGCGATGTGCCTGGCTACGGCACCTTGCTGCGGGCGTGTGCGTTCTCTGAGGTGGTAACGCCGGGTACGTCTGTGGTGTATTCGCCAGTCTCCAGCGGCTTTGAGTCCGTCACGCTGTATTACTTCCACGATGGCGAGCTGCATAAAATGACCGGCGCACGTGGCACCGTGAGCTTCAATTTAAGCCGCGACGGCATCCCGATGATGAGTTTCACCTTCACCGGCCTGCACAACGACCCAACCGAACCCGTAGTCATCACGCCCGACACCAGTGCCTTCGTTAAGCCGCTGCCGGTTACCGAGGCCAACACACCGGTGTACACCGTGGACGGTTTCGATGTGCGCGCGGAAGAGTTCACCCTGGATATCGCCAACAGCGTGGTCTACCGCAATGTGGTGAACAGCGAGTCGGTGATCATTACCGACCGCGCGCCAGCGGGTACGCTCAAGTTTGAGCAAGAGCGCATTGCCGATAAAAACTTCTGGGCCCTGGCCAAAGCCGAAACCCTGGTGCCGGTCGCCATTGAGCACGGCACCACAGCGGGCAACATTGTGGCCATTGATGGCGCGCGCGTGCAGCTAAGCCAGCCAACGCTGAATGACAGCGACGGCCTCAGCGTTATGGGCATGAACACCCTGTGGGTGCCCTCCGATTCGGGTGATGACGAGGTGACCATCACGGTCAAATAACCGCGTTATCTGCTGAGCAGGGTGCCCGTCCGTCACCCTGCTCAGGCCCGATCCTTCCCACGGACACCATCAATAACTGAACACCCAACTCAACGGACAAACGGACCGAGGTATCACCATGGGCATTAAACTCGCCACCAAAAACACAGTAAAAACCACCATCACCTGCAAGGTGCCATCCAGCAAGCGCGCCGGCTACGACCGTCAAACCTTCGAGGCCGAAATTAAAAAACTCTACGGCGACGAGAAGAAAGACTTTCTTGAAAACATTCACGAGCGTCTGGATGTGGATATCGCTCGCGAAATGGTCGTAAAGCTCAACAAGCTGGACTGGTTCGCCACCGACGAAAATGGCGATGCGCTGAAGCTTAGCGACGAGGTGCTCGCCGACTTCTTCGACGTGATGGAAGAGCAGGGCGTGGACTACGTAATGGCCCCGCTCGCCAGCGAGTGCGTGAAAGTGCAAGACGAAGGCTTTCGCCGGATGCTTGAAGCAAAAAACTAGAAGCTGCTGGGCGGCAATGGGTGCAGCCGCCTGGTAAAGACGGCACCGAAGAAGATCGCGAATGGCTAAACCTGCCGGGCGCCACCGAGGCAGAGGAAGAAGACTTCTATCTGCTACCTGAAAACCACAAGGCGTGGGAGCTCTTCTGCGCGTGCAGCACCCAATGGCGAGTGGGAATGGCCGGCCCTACCGGGTTGGACTACCCCGCCGTCGAATCCGTTATGCGAATGTTCTACGTGAAACAAAAACACCAAAAAGACCTGCTCTGGCGCATACAGCACCTGGAGCGGGGCGCCCTTGCCGCCTGGAGTGACAAAGCCAATGGCTAGTCCTAAGCAATTCAAAACCGCCATCGTGATCACCGGCAATGCCGACGGCGCGATAAAGGTAACGAAGGCAACTGAGCGCGAGCTCGGCAAGCTTGAGAATCGTGGCAAAAGCGTAAGCGCGCAACTGAGTAATATTGCGGGTACTGGTGTTAAGTACGGCGCGGCCTTAGGTGGTACGGCAGCGGCGGGTGCGGCCATCATGATCAAGCAGCAGTTGGGCTTGATCGACTCCACTGCCAAAGTCTCGGACAAGCTCGGCATCGCCACTGAAAAGCTCACAGCGCTTCGATTGCAGGCTGAGCTGACTGGTGCGGGCCAGAAGACGCTGGACATGGGGTTGCAGCGCATGACTCGTCGTGTGGCTGAGGCGGCGCGCGGCACCGGTGAAGCGCAAGAGGCTATTAAGCAGCTAGGACTTGACGCTAAAGAATTGGCGCAGCTATCCCCGGACCAGCAGTTCGCCGCGATTGCCGATGCGATGGAGGGGGTTAGTAACCAAGGCGAGCGCGTGCGCCTGTCGTTCAAGCTGTTCGATAGCGAAGGTGTAGCCCTGGTTAACACTCTGCGTGGTGGCAGCGCAGCAGCCCTGGAAGCCCAGCAATTCACCGAGCAGTGGGGCCTTGCCTTAACGCGTGTTGACGCCAGCAAAATTGAACAAGCCAACGATGCAATGACATTGTTGAGTAGGGCGTCTGAGGGGTTCTGGAAGCAGCTAACCGTTAGGGTCAGTCCGGCCATAACAAAGGCAGCTGAAGAAGCTCTTGGTCTTGCTGAAGGGTATGGTACAGCCGCCGAGCTGGCTGATGCCGCCGTTGACACGATTGTTGACGGACTGGACTCGCTGGCAAACGCGGCCGTGGTGGTTGGCGCTGTAATGGTGGCTCGGCTTTATGGCCCAGCAATTCAGGGCTACGGGGCTATGACAGCAGCCCAGGTGGCAAACACGGCTGCCAGGCTAAAAAGCAATTTTGTTGTCTATGAGGGCGCGCGAGCAGAGGCTATTAATGCTGCGGCATTGAAAAAAAGCGCACTTGCCGAAGCTACAAAAGCTCGAGCAACGGTGGCGGCAGCGGCTGCTGAAGTCGAATCACAGAGGGCAGTGCTCGGCTCCATTAAGAGCGAAATGCAGCTTGAAATGGTGCGCCATAAAGCGCAGATAAGTCAGGCTGGCCGGACGGCATCTCAGCAGCGAATGATCGCTATCCGGGGAGAGCTGGCTGTAGCGACTGCGGCGCTGACCAAAGCAGAAGCGGCGCACGTGGCGACTCTTAATGCTCAGGCGGCTGCGACTGCGCGCGCCACTGCCGCCACAGCTAACTACACCTCTGCTGCGACTGCTGCAACACTAAGTGCGCGGGCGTTGGCCGCTGCGGGGTCTATTGCGTCTGGTGCAATGGCGATGCTGGGCGGGCCTGTGGGGGTTGCGGTTGTTGCTGCCGCTGGGCTTTATGCCTTCAGGGAAGAGCTTGGTTTAGTTGACACGACGGCGCGCACCGTTGCCAATGCGGTTTCTGACCTCTCTGATGAAATACGCGATCTCGACAGGGTCACCACAGAGGCGAATATTCGCGCGCTTGAGGCGGCAAAGGCAGACCTAGAGCGGCGCGCCAAGGACATCAGGTCGGCTAATCTTCGCGGCACTGGTGCGCTCAAAAACCGTGGTGGCATTTTAGGCTTCAGCCGTGACCAGCTGCACGGCGAATCTGAGGCTTTGACTGAAGTTGAGTCCTCGTTGGCGATGCTGACAGGGCAGCTAGGCGCCTTTAATGCCCGGCTAGCAGACATAGATGCCGGTGATGCTGCCGATCGCGAAAGGCTGCTGGAGCAAGAGGCAGAGAAAAACAAAGAGATCAGCGCGCGAATCGCCTTGCTCAAAGAGGAGAACGCACTCTTAAAGCTGGGCTACACCCTGGAAGAAGCAAAATTTGTCGCTGCATATGCGTCAGCCAATGCCGTTACTCAGGCGCTGATGCGACAGCAGCGAGAGCAAAAGGGGATCATTGACGGTTATAAAGAAGCTGAAACAGTAGCGAAAAAGCTGTCTAAAGCGGCTGAAAAAAGTGCTCAAGAGCTTGCCTCCAAGCTTGATAATTTTTTGTCAGACGGTTTCGACAGCAAGGCCTTTGAGGCATTCGACCAGCTCGGTAAATCCATGTACGGCGTGGTCGATGCGCTGAATGAAATGGTGGATCGCCAGGCGGCTTTCAACGAACTGAAAGCGGCCGAGGGCATTACTGCCGAGCAAGTCGCCAAGATCAATGCGCGGCAAGCGCAAAACCAGATATCCGCCTACGGCGATATTACTGGCGCAGCGAAAGGCTTTTTTAAAGAAAAAACAGACGGCTACAAAGCGCTTGAGAAGGCCGAGATGGCATTCAGGGCAGTAGAGCTAGCCATGAGCTTAAAGTCCATCGCGATGAATGCCGCTGAAGTCGCTGCGAAGATGGCAAAAAACGCAGCGCTTTTCCTCTCCACTGGCAAGCTGGCGCTCAGCTCGTCTCTGACTATTCCACCTCCTGCCAGCTTTGCTGCGTTTGGCGCAACGCTGGCTGCCCTCGCATCCATTGGGTGGAAAGGCGGCAGCGGCGGCGGTGCCTCAATCTCCAGCCAAATTCAGGAATCCCAAGGCACCGGCACTGTGTTAGGTGACAAGTCAGCGAAGTCGGAGAGTGCATTCAAGGCGCTTGATCTAATGGAGAGCCACCTGGATGGAATTCTTGGCGTCAATGTCGGAATGCTTGGCGAGCTGCAAAGCCTCAATGCGAATATTGCAGGGCTGGGTAATTTGCTTGGTCGCAAATTAGACTTTCGCGGCGGCTTGGTTTCGGCAAACACGGGCTTCTCGTCGAGTTCGTTAGACGCGTATAACAACTACTCTGTGCTAGGCAATGCGGGCGGTGCAAGCGGTGCTTACGACGTTGCAAATAGCCTGTCGCTGGGGATGCTGGATTTCGCCACGCTCGGTGTCGGCGGCAAGGTGGGCGAGTTTGTCGATGATGTTATCGGCTCGGTAGTCAGTGGCATCAGTAGCAAGAAAAGCAAAAAAGTAGATGAGGGTCTCAAGCTTGCGGGTGGCGCCATAGCCGAGATCATGGAGCAGGGCGTTGTAGATGCGTTTGCCTATGCGCGCATCCGTACCAAAAAGAAAAAGTGGGGAAATACAAAAACCAGCTACTCCACCAAAACCAAAGAGCTGGGCGACGAGATTAGCGGGCAATTTGGGCAGATCATCGGCAGCATCTATGGCGCGGCCGCTGACTTTGTAGACCTTACTGGTGTGGGTAGCTTTGCTAGTCTCACGGCGTTTGAAGGCCTGAAAATCTCGACAAAAGGCCTTAGCGCCGAGGAAGCTCAAGCCGAGATAGAGGCGGTGTTATCTAACTTTGCTGACACCGTGGCCACTAGCGTAATGCCTGCGGTTGTCGAGTTTCAGAATGTTGGTGAGGGGGCGTTTGAAACCCTGTCTCGCCTGGCGACGCAGTCGCTAATATTGGGCGATATCACCGACAGCTTGGGAATGTCATTATCTCGCCAAGATATGCTTTTCGCGGCTGATGCCATCGCAGAGTTATCCGGCGGGCTTGAGTCTTTCGCAGGAAACGCCAGCAACTTTGTCGATATTGCGCTTAGCGATGCGGAAAAATTCGAACGCCTAACCGCCGGCCTGGGTACCGTTTTTGCAGAGCTGGGTGAAGAAGTGCCTGACTCGCGGGCGTCGCTGTCTGAGTTCGTCCGCAGTCTCGACCTCACCACCGAATCAGGCCAGCAAGCCTTTACCGCCGTTACCGCGGCAAGCGAATTGCTGGGCGACTTTTTCGACCAGCTGGAAGACTATGCCGGTGCTGCCTATCGCTTTGATACGGCGCTGGGTATTGAGGATGGATCCAAGCCGCTGAGTGAGGCGCTGGCGCAGGTGGGGCTGAACCTCGACATAGTGGAAACCGCGGCCGCCGGTGGCAGTGTTGCGCTGCAAGCCTTGTTTGTCGACTTAACCGACACACAAAAGGCGGGGCTTGAGCCCTTCGCTGATGCTATTAAAGCGCTGCTGCCAGTATCCAAGGATGCGGCGGCCATCCTTAATGAGCGCACCCAGCTGGAGACGCAATTACTGCAATTGCAGGGGAATACGGCAGAGCTGCGCCGTCGGGAGCGCGAGGCCATCGATGAGAGCAATCGCGCACTCTATGACCAAATTCAAGCGCTAAAGGATCAGCAGTCGGCGGCCGCAGAGGCGGTGCGGGCCATGGAGCAAATGCAGGGCATAGCGCAAGGCATTCGCGAATACCTGTCTGGCCTGGCGATTAGTGAGTACCAGGGTAATCCTTTGGAGCAATCCAATACAGCCATGCAGCAGTTTCGGGCGCTGGCGCAGTCGGCGTTGGCGGGTGATGCCGAAGCAGCGCAGCAGCTCACGGGTGCCGCGTCGTCGGCGCTAAGCTTGGGTGAGGCTGCCTTTGCCAGCGGCGCACAGTTTCAGGCCTTGTATAGCGAGGTAAAAAACACCTTGGCTAACGTGGCAGACAACATCAATATCGAAAGCTACGAAGAGGCCATGCTGCGCCTGCAGCAAGAACAGATCGATGCGCTCGATGCCTTGGGCAATAGCCTAACTGTTGAGCTAACGGCCACGGCAAAGTCAGAGATCGAAAAGCTGATCACGTTCGTGACCGACACCGACCAACTCCCCGACGATCTCAAGGCGCTTGCGCTCTCTGCCGGTGGGGTATTTACCAAAACGGTCGACTTTATTGCCGGGCAGGTACTGCCGGTAGACTTGCGCAATCTCGCCCTGGACACCGCCTCAACGCTGACCAAGACAGCCAACTTTGTGGTGGGCTCGCAGCTGTCGGATGACTTAAAACGCTTGGCGCTAAACGCGGTGGGCAGCTATTCGGCCACGGTCGACTTTTTTGTGGGGGCAGAGCTGTCGGCAGACCTGAAAGCGCTTGCGCTGGGGTCGGGCAATAGCTTTGCCAAAACGATCAACTACCTGGTTGGCTCTCAGCCTGATGAGTCGATGATTGCGCTGGCAATTGGCACGGGCAATATCTACCAGGCGGTGGTCGACTACATTGTTGGTACCACGCTGCCCGATGATGCCAAGGCCCTTGCCCTTGGTGCCGGCAATAACTTTGCGGCCGCGGTCGACTTTGTTGTTGGGGCTGACCTGCCTGCGGATCTAAAGCGCCTGGCGCTGGAGTCATCCGGCGACTTTATCCAGACCATCGACTTTGTGCTGGGTGCAGACCTCAGCCACGACAACAAGCTGTTAGCGCTCTCAACGGCGGGCACCCTGGCGAAAACAGTCGACTTCGTCTCTGGCCAACAGCTGTCGCCAGAGATCATGGAGCTGGCGCTCGCCGAGTCCCGCAGCATTATGACCACCGTCAATGCCATGCTTGCGTCAGATGCCGACGTAGACGCCATCGCGCTGGCAAACCTGGGCGACAACTTCCTCAGCACCACGGTAACGGCGCTGTTGGATAGCGGCTCAGACCAACAAGCCATTAACCTGGCTGTCGGCGTTGGCGGCGAAATCGTCAAATACGTGAAGGCGCTAAAAGCCAGCGGCTACGACTATCAGGCGGCATCCATCGCGCAGGCCTATAGCAGCACCATTACCAAAACCATACAGGCCTCGGGTGGGTACCTGAATGCCGATCAGCAGGCCATTTTGAACGCGCTGAATGGTGAGGCTAATGTCAACCTCGATGGCGATGTGCTGCTGCGCACCGATGCAACACTAGGCGATTTGCTTTCTGCGATAAAAGACAGCACACAAACAACATCCTATGGATTAAGCAATGTCAGAAGTTTGCTCGATACCATACGAAACACTAGCGGCCAGATCGCGGTGGATGTGGCGGGGCACTATAACGCATTCACAAGAACGCTCGGCAGCCGCGACCGTGTGCGGGTCATGTCGGACTATGGTAAAGCACTGGCTGACGATCGCCTGCGCAAGTTCGCCAAAGGCGGAGCCTTCACCAATAGCATTGTCGACTCACCCACGCGCTTCAGCTTTGGCGAAATGGGCGAGGCAGGCCCCGAGGCCATCATGCCGCTGCACAAAGGCCCTGATGGCTCCCTGGGTGTTCGCGCACAAAGTCCGGCGTTTGACGACCGTCGAATGGTTGAAGCAATCGCTACGCTCAATCGTGAGGTTGAACACCAAACCCGCCTTAACGCCGAAGCGGCCCGCCAAACTGTTGCTGAGCTCAAGCGTCTGAACCGGCGCGTAGCCGACATAGAGGCCGAGCTGGAAACGGCGCGAGTAGTAAGCTGATGGGCGTGTGGGCAATTGACATAGCAGCATGGGACGCCGCCAACCAGCCGGTAACCCTGCGCTACGCCAGCGGCGACTATACCGAGCAAGACGGCAGCAATTTCCATTACTACGCGCCACGGCTGGTGCAGCCAGCCATTGTTAACCTGGTCGCATTTACCGGCGAGCTGCTACCGAGCATTGGTGGCGAGGCCAGTATTGGCAGTGTTGAACTGCTCAATACCGACGGCGAGCTGGATGCCCTGGTTGACTACGCGGTGGACGGCCGTGCACTCACCTTGCGCTATATCCACGGCGGCATTGCTACGCCAGTGCTGACGGCCACCGTGGAGCGCATGCGTTTTTCAGAGCGGCGCATCACACTGTCGCTGCGTAACCCGCTTGCCATGCTAGAGCAACCAGTGCCCGGCAGCCGCTACGCGGGCGATAACAGCTTGCCCGACGGCGTTGAGGGTACTGCCGACGACATAGGCGGCACGCGCAAACCCCTGGTATTTGGCGAGGTAAGCAATGCCAGCCCGGTACTGGTGAACACCGCCAAACTTATTTACCAAGTGCATGACGGCGCAGACGTCACCATTACCGAGGTGCGCGACCGTGGCGTTGCGCTCACCTTTGGTGGCGCGGCCACCGACCTAACCGACCTGCTCACAACGCCGCCTGCGGCGGGCGAGTGGCGGCGCTACCAAGGCTATTTCGCTCTGGGTGCTGCTGGGCAGGCAATAACCTGCGACGCCGCGCGCACCGGCACACTAGCAGGCGACGTGTTTGCCGAGCTGGCGGCGCTCTATGCGCTGAGCGTGCCCGCTGGCGACGTGGCGGCGCTGAATGCCGTGGGCGCGGTAGGGCTAACCGTTACTGATGACGCCACCGGGCAAGAGCTGCTTGCGCGGCTCGCTCAAGGTGTTGGTGCGCTATGGTGGCAGGATGCAGCGGGCGACCTCCGTGCGCGCATTCTCTCGGCGCCGGCGGTATCGGCAGATGCCACCATTGAAGACTGGCAAATTACCGGCCTTTCGCGCTCGGCCACGGGCAGTGGTGGCAACGGCCTGCCCGTGAGCAGCGTTACCGTGCAGGCCGACAAAATCGAAACCGTGCAGGAAGACCTGGCAGCAGCCGCGCCAAACCAAGCGCGCTACGCCAGCGAATACCGCGACGCCGTGGCAGAAAGCGCGCCAACACTTGCGCGCCACCCACTTAGCAAGGCAATCACCCTTATTAGCCCGCTGCGCAGCGTTAGCGACGCCGCCGGTTTGGCGTCCAGCCTGCTGGCGTTGCTATCGGTACGCCGCGACACCGTGGAGTGCCGTGTAGTGCTAAGCGATGCCGAGCTGGCGGCGCTGGCACTCGGCGCCACCGTAAAGCTAAACACCAGTCGCCTTGGCTACCCGCGCAATTTTGTGCTGCTGGGGCGCCGGCCCGATGCCAAGCGCGACCGCCTAACCTTAATTCTGTGGGGCTAATGCATGCCGTTTGAGCAAAACAAAGTCACTCTGTGCTGGCCCAACCTTGCCGACAAGTGCGTGCTAACCAGTAGCTCGGCCAGCTTTGCCAGGCCATTAAATCGCCTGCAAAAGCGGGTACTAAAAGACAGGGCTATCACCACCGACACTACGCTTAGCATCACGGCAACGCTCGACAAATCCCGCCCTGTGGGCTGCGTTGGTCTATTCAGCCATAACCTCTCGGCCGATGCTCGCTGGCGGGTGTGCCTGTTCGATGCCGCCGACGCGCTGCTGGAAGACAGCGGCTGGCAAGGCGTGTGGCCCTCGGTATTCCAAAGCTACGAGCTGGCGTGGGAAGACGACAACTTCTGGCTCGGCAAGCCAGATGAAGAGGATCTTGCGCGCTTCACCACGCAGGCCATTTGGTTTGCCGACAAAGCCTGGCAGGTAAAAAAGGTGGTGATCGATATAGCGGACGACGCCAACCCGGCGGGCAGCCTGCACTTTGGCCGACTGTTTCTTTCAGATGTGTACCAGCCTGCCGTCAACATGAGCTACGGCGTGCGCTGGACCGTGCGCGACGAAAGCGAGATCGATCAAGCGCTGGACAAAACCAAATACTTTGCGCTCGCACCACGCCTGCGGGCCTGCTCCTTTGCGCTGGACTGGTTAAGCGAAGACGAGGCCTTTTCGCGGTTGCTCCGCATGCGGCGCGACATCGGCATTACCGAAGAGGTGTTGTTTGCGCAAGAACTTTCGCTCAATGCGCGCTGGATGCAGCGCACCATGCTAGCCACAGCGGCGCAAGCAGACCCCATTGCGCACCCCGACGCCGCGCGGCACACCCACGCACTATCACTTGAGGAAATTCTGTAATGAGCTCTGTGTATTTTGACCCCGCCTTGGGCGGCGACGGCTCAACCGTTACCGACGACGCTGACCCGTCCACCGGCCTTGCCCAGGGCGGCCACCGCACCCGCTTTGTACCCGCGCTGGCCGAAACCGTAGCCGTTGCGAGCTTTGTGCTAACCAAGGCGGGTGAGTCCAGCGCCGCAAAAGACGCAGCAGAAACGGCAGAGGCTAACGCTGAGCAATCCAAGCTGGACGCCTACAGCTACGCGCAAGATGCCGCCACACAAACGGGGCTTGCTTCGGCGCAGGCCGATCGTGCAGAGAGCGAAGCCGACCGCGCTGAAGAGGCAGCATCACTAGCGGCTAGCACAAACCCCAACGCAGCCATACGCATCAACCCGCGAACCATTACCGAAAACACCACCATCCCTGGCGGCCATAACGGTTTGAGTGCTAGCCCTATTGCTATTGGCAACAACATCACCGTCACCGTCGCAGACAACGCAACCTGGAGCATCGTATGAGCGAACTAATTGTAAAAGAAATTAAAGGCAAAGACGGCGCGCCCGTCTACTTCCCCAACGGTATCAGCGTCGGCACGTCTGGTGCTGGTGGCATTAATAACATCGGCGCTCCCGGTCAGCCGGGCTTTGGTGTAGGCATTGCGCCAGAGTTGCCAGCAGGCTTTACGGCCCTGCCTGGCTACACCGACGTGCTGAGCGACAACTATGGCAACTACCAGTACAGTGACGGCTCCATTATGTGCTGGGTGCCTGCGTTTTACTACAAATACGGCACTGGCTCCAACGGCTTGGCGGTGAACGAGTGTGATGTAAAAGCGTTCGACGCGTACACCTCGGTGAGTAAGGCCAATGCCGACGGGTACGCACTGCATCGTGCGTTCTATGATGGCGGGCAAGTCAAAACAGGTGTGTTTGTTGATAAATACCTGTGCAGCAATAACGGCGGCGTAGCATCGAGCATTCAGGGTGGCGCGCCATTGTCATCAAGCGCCCTCAATAACCCAATAGGCGACCTCACGGGCACTCCGGCAAACAATAACAGCGGCTTTATCGATGCCGCTAAGACGCGGGGCGCCGACTTTTTTTGCAATTCGATCTTTATTTTCAAAGCGCTCGCACTGTTGAGCTATGCACGTGGGCGCGCCAGCACTGCTACAACCTATTGCGCATGGTACGACGCCGCAGGCATTACCAACTTCCCCAAGGGCTGCAATAACAATGCACTGGGCGACGTTAACGACAACTCGCTTAGCTTTGACAGCAGCGGCTACGACAATGCTGCGCTGACGGGCAGCGCAAACATTCTGGCGAAAACCGCGCACAACGGCCAAAACAGTGGCGTGGTGGACCTGAACGGCAATATGTGGGAGGTGTGCCCTGGCCTGACGATGGATGACAGTGACGAAAGCGTCGGCCATTTTTATGTGCTCTCCACCAGCGCGGCGATGAAAGACGTCACAAGCGGCACCTCTCTCGCCACCGATCTCTGGGGGGCTGCCGGGCTTGCGGCGCTATACGACGATCTCGGCGTGATGAATGCATTCACGAGTACGGCGCTGAGTTTTACGGATCGCGCTATCGATGTGGGTGGAGCTGGACAGGTATTTTCAAATGCAGTCAGCGGCACGCTCTGGGCAATGACAGGGGCGGGCGTTCCGCTCGTGGCCGATGGTAGCAACGCCTTCGGGAATGACCGAATAAATGACTACTCGACCAATCAGCTGCTCCCCCTCGCCGGCGGCGGCTGGAACGGCAGTGGCACTGCGGGCGTGTGGGCGTTGTATTTGAGCGCTTCGCGCACGTCCTCGAGCCATTACTACGGGTTCCGTGCGGCCTTGTACCTTTGAGGCCTGAGCGGTAGCGATGGGCCTTCACTCAGAAGCTGCGCTGGATAGGCGGTATGTGCAATTCGCAGCGCAGCTGAATATCTAACTAACTATTTCCCCAAGCATGAGAAGTATGGCCCTTTAAAGTTGGCTATTCGTTCACAGGAGCAAAATCATGACCTCTATTGTCAGCTACCAAAAGCATATCGACAGCGAAACCACCAAAACCCTTAATGCACCGGAAGGCTCCACTGAGCTGTGCACGCTCGGCGGGATCACCTACGTGGCAATTCCGGCGGGCGAAGCCCTCCCTGAAGATCAGCCTGAGCAGATCGCCGATAGCATAGAGCCAGTGCAGATGACCGACACTCTGCGCAACAACATCAAAGCGGCTAGCCCCCACTGCAAGCTCATCGCCAAGCGAATGGAAGAGCGAATTCGGCAGCACTACAGCCTTGAAGACGAACTATATTTCGCTCGCATCTCCGTCGGAGCGCTCACAGGCCAATACACCTTTGAGCCCGGCGAAGCCGAAGCCGTGGCCGCCTTTGGCGAGTTCGTAGAAGAGTGTCGACAGTGGGGGCGCGACCAGCGCGCGGCGCTGGGCCTGTAGAGGAGCTACCTGACCTTGCGCCTACGCTCAACCAGCCTCGGCGCTCCATCTTTAGTCACCGCGTAAACGCCGTCACCTGTCAGGCAGCCTTGCACCGCTAGGTGCGGTGGAATAGGGCGCCACTTTGGCCATGAGCTGGGGGTGACGCTGTACTGCCGTATATCCAGCTTCACTGGCTTTGCCGCCGTCAGCTCCTTTGCATCTTCCAGGTCAATAAACCCAAGCCAATGAACGCGCTGAAAATCGCCGTCTCTCAGTAACACCGGCGCACAGCAAAACTTTGGCGTCTTGCCCTCTGCAAGCACCGTCATTATGCCGTTGAATTGAAAGCGCAGTGAAATCATAGCTGTATAAATATACAGTATATTTTTCAGGGCGCAATCGACTACGCTAGGGCCAATTATGGAGGGTGGCTATGGAATGGGTATTAGTACTGACGCTGAATATTTCGTCGGCCCAAGGGACGATTCGCGATGTGCAAATGGAGATGGTAGATGGTTTCCGTACGGCGCTGCTATGCGAGTCTGCCAAAGGGAAGTTGGCTGGAAAGCTGATTCAAATGGTAGGTAAAAACAGGGAAAGGCAGGGTATTCGCTCCAATACCAAAGACCAGCATCCTGCAGTCAATGCAGAGTGCGTGGTGGTTAAGAAGCGATAACGATGATGGGAATATTGAATAGAGGTGTCAGGGTGCTTGGGGCCCTCGCGGTGCTGCTCGCAACGATGGAATCAGTGGCCAAAGAATATGGCTCAGCAGTGGTAAGTGAGGTGCGCACCATCTACGACGGCGACACTTTTCGCGCGAACATCGAAGGCTGGCCATCGGTCGTCGGGGAGAGCATGCCCATAAGAATAAAGGGCATCGACACGCCCGAGCTGCGGGGGAAATGCCAGGCAGAGAAAGAGGCCGCCAGAGCCGCAAAACAATTCAGTGTTGCCAAACTCCGCGCCGGCAACATAATCCAGCTGCGGGCGATAGAACGGGGCAAATACTTCCGGCTACTCGCCGACGTTTGGATTGATGGCAAAAGCCTGGGCGCCGACCTGATCGCCGCCGGGCACGCAGTGCCGTACGATGGCGGCAAAAAAGTATCTTGGTGCTAGTTGGGGTGGTGGTGTGAAAAGGGACTTTTACCCGATAATTCAGAAAGTTGGCGTCATAGTTATTTCGCTGGTTCTGGTTGTGTATTTTCTGTCGATGGTAGTTATCCCCTGGTCGCAAGGGCGAAGCTGGGGTTATGTGCAGGACGTGTGGAGTCAGTGGCAAACATTTAATGCGGCAATGATCGCTCTCTGTGCAAGCTTTGTCGGCTTATACGCGGCTAGGCGTCATGCCAAAAAGCAGGAGGAGTTGGCTGAAGATCAGCGTAGGCGAGAATTTGTTGCGGCTAGGGCTTTTCTGACAGAGTCGCTGGCGGAGTTAAATTTCTACTTCCAGCGAGTAGAGTCGCAGTATCGGTTGGTCTACTCGGGTTTTGATGAGGATGACCCTTTAAAGAGGGAGTCTATATTTCTACGCTTTGGGCTGCCTGAAATACCAGAATCGTACCGGGAGGTATTTCGGTCATCCATTCGTTACGCCGAGCCAGAATATGCAGAGTATCTGACCGAGATTCTAAATAGGTTGCAAATTATAGGTTCGAGAATTCGGGGCCTGAGTGCTGATATCCAGTCCCCAAGCCCTATATGTAAACAAGAAAACGTTGTTTCCGAGCTATTAGATGTTATTCACGTGCAGGCGCTTTGTAACCGTTTATTTGACTTTGGGCGCGTGAAGAATTTATCGGTGGACCTGTCGATCGACCCTTCGGCAGAAGAAATGCGGCAAGTGATCAGTAACTGGTATTTCCCTTTGATTGGTGAAGATAGTTCTGCAATGAAACTGAAAAGTGAGCTTGTTGACGGCAGCGAGGTTTACACAAAAATACCTGATGAGTAAGCGCAGCAGCCGATGCAGCTTAGGGTTGGGAACGGTTCTTTGGCTTCTATGCTTTCCCACTTGGCCTAGGTCTCTTCAAGGTCTCTATTTCCAATTCAATCCGTCCCGGTTGGACTGCTTTGACTCGAAGTGATTTGCTGTTAATGACAAGCGCCTCGCCTGGTCGTCTGACGAGTAATAGCATCTGCGATCCTCCATGATCTGCCTTGATAGTAGACCAGCGGAGAGGCTTTTGCTTTGAGGGAGAGTGAGCACTTTTTGGATCGTCTATTAGACAGCTATTAGACAAACAACAAAAAAGGGTTACACCTTGCGATGTAACCCTTTGATTTGTTTGGCTCCGCCTGCTGGGCTCGAACCAGCGACCCAATGATTAACAGTCATTTGCTCTACCAACTGAGCTAAGGCGGAATAGCTGTCTCAACAGCTGAGGCCGCGCATATTAAAGGCCATTCTTTGGGGCGTCAAGCTTTTGGCCAAGAAAATTTTAAAAAGCATTTTTTCTAGCGTTTTCCTCTGCTTAGCCATCGCTTGAACGCGCTTCTGCGTACTCCCTCAACAATGGTGTAAACTGGCCGCTTTGCCAGCAATTCCAGTGTTGAGGAGAGTTATGGCTAAGCCCTTTCAAGTTGTTTCCAAGTTTGCTCCGGCCGGAGATCAGCCTTCTGCAATTAAGGGCTTGGTGGAAGGGGTGAACGCGGGTCTGCATGCGCAGACGCTGCTGGGGGTAACCGGTTCGGGTAAAACCTTCACCATTGCAAATGTGGTGGAACAACTGCAGCGGCCGACTATCGTAATGGCGCCCAATAAAACCCTTGCGGCTCAGCTTTACGGCGAGTTTAAAGAGTTTTTCCCGAATAATGCGGTGGAGTATTTCGTCTCCTACTACGATTACTACCAGCCCGAAGCCTATGTGCCGGCGTCAGACACGTTCATAGAGAAAGACGCGTCGGTAAACGACCATATTGAACAAATGCGTTTGTCGGCGACAAAGGCGCTGATGGAGCGTTCCGATGCCATTATTGTGTCGTCGGTATCATCGATCTACGGCCTGGGGGACCCCGAGCTGTATTTTAAAATGGTGCTTCACCTAGTGCGTGGTGAACGTATCGACCAGCGCAAGCTGCTGCGCCGCCTTGCCGAGTTGCAATACACCCGCAACGATATGGCTTTCCAGCGCGGCACCTACCGCGTTCGGGGCGATGTGATTGATATTTTTCCTGCCGAGAGTGAAAAGGATGCGGTGCGGGTCGAATTGTTTGACGACGAGATCGACAGCATCAGCGGTTTTGATCCGCTGACGGGCGAGTCGTACGGCAAGATGCCGCGGGTCACTATTTACCCGAAAAGCCACTATGTAACGCCGCGAGAAACGCTGCTGTCTGCAGTGGATAAAATTGAGCTAGAGCTTAAGGACCGTTTGGAACAACTGCGCAGCAATGAGCTGCTCGTCGAGGCGCAGCGCTTGGAGCAGCGCACCCGCTACGATCTGGAGATGATTCGCGAGCTGGGCTATTGCAACGGCATCGAAAACTACTCTCGGTATTTGTCTGGCAGAGAGCCCGGGGCGGCGCCGCCAACCTTGTTTGATTATTTGCCTGAAAATGCCTTGGTCGTCATCGATGAGTCTCACGTGACCATTCCACAAATTGGCGCGATGTATAAAGGTGACCGCTCCCGTAAAGAAACGCTGGTGCAGTATGGTTTCCGGCTGCCGTCGGCGCTGGATAATCGACCGATGCGCTTTGAGGAGTGGGAGCGCCTTGTGCCGCAGTTAATTCTGGTGTCAGCAACACCAGGGCCTTATGAAGAAGAGCACGCGGCGCGTGTCGTTGAGCAAGTCGTGCGCCCCACAGGGCTGGTGGATCCCGCGGTTGAGGTCCGTCCGGCCAGTACCCAGGTTGATGATCTGCTGTCAGAAATCAACGTGAGGGTGGAAAAGAAAGAGCGGGTGTTGGTCACCACCTTGACCAAACGCATGGCCGAGGACTTATCTGAGTACCTCGACGAGCATGATATTCGCTGCCGGTATTTGCACTCTGATATCGACACGGTCGAGCGCGTAGAGATCATCCGGGATTTACGCCTCGGCAAATTCGACGTGCTTGTCGGCATCAACTTGCTGCGAGAGGGTTTGGACATGCCGGAAGTGTCGCTGGTGGCGATACTCGATGCAGACAAAGAGGGCTTTCTGCGCTCTGAGCGCTCTTTAATACAGACAATTGGCCGCGCGGCGCGAAACTTGAACGGCAAGGCAATTTTGTACGGCGATAATATTACCGGATCCATGCGCCGCGCTATTGACGAGACCGAGCGCCGTCGCGAGAAGCAGCTTGCCCACAACGAGGCGCACGGCATTGTGCCCAAGGGCGTGCACAAGTCCGTTGAGGATATTTTGGAAGCAGCGGCGGCGCCGGGGTCAAAAGCCAATCGTCGTGGACGTGACCAGCGCAAAGCAGCTGAGCCCGCCGGTGATTATCTGCTCGATGCAGAGAGCCTGGCGCCGAATGAACTAGCGAAAATGCTTAAAACGATGGAACAGCAGATGCAGGAACACGCTAAAAACCTCGAGTTTGAAGCGGCGGCCAAACTGCGCGACAAGCTTCACGAGATTAAGGAGCGCATGTTTATTAGCTAATTGGCGACCGGGCTTGTCTTCCCCGAATTGCCTGCTTATAATGCGCGGCTCTCAACAATACGACCGTAGCTCAGTTGGTTAGAGCACCACCTTGACATGGTGGGGGTCGGTGGTTCGAATCCACTCGGTCGTACCAAATTTAAAGGCTCGCCTATGGCGGGCCTTTTTCATTTCTGGCTTTTCTTCGGGACTAACTGGGCGCTCAGTTTGAGTGTTCATTGTCAAAATCTATCATTTTAATATTAATAATCGATTTTATCTTTTTTCTGTCTGCAGGCTTACTAGTCGTGCCTGGACCGAAAAGCGCGTTGTCGCGTTTTGCGGAACAGGGAAAGAATGCTGCTGAACGCTGAATGACGACCTTGGTCAGAAAGCTGTGCTAGGTTCAAGGGCAGGTGGTGTTGCTAAAAAAATGAATACGCTGACTTAATGAATGGAGATCGACAATGACTGGTTCTTCTACCTCGGGTGGTAAATGCCCGGTAATGCACGGCGCGAATACACGCCAAGAAACGCAGGTTGCATCCTGGTGGCCCAATTCGCTGGATCTGGATTTGCTTCACCAGCACGACCGCAAGAGCAATCCAATGGCCGAGGATTTCAACTATGCAGAGGCGTTTAAGCAGCTGGATCTGGAGGCGGTTAAGAGTGACCTCAAGGCATTGATGACGGACTCGCAAGATTGGTGGCCTGCCGACTGGGGGCACTACGGTGGTCTGATGATTCGCATGGCATGGCACGCTGCTGGCACCTACCGCATTGCCGATGGACGTGGCGGTGCGGCTACCGGTAACCAGCGCTTCGCCCCGCTAAATAGCTGGCCTGATAATGCCAATCTGGATAAAGCCCGGCGCCTGTTGTGGCCGATCAAGAAAAAGTACGGTAACAAGCTGTCTTGGGCAGACCTGATGATTCTGGCCGGTAATATGGCTTACGAGTCGATGGGGCTGAAGACCTACGGTTTCGCCGGCGGGCGCGAAGATATTTGGCACCCGGAAAAGGATATTAATTGGGGGTCTGAGAGCGAATGGCTTGGCAAGGGCCAAGACCGCATGAATAGTGATGAGCGCGGCGCGCTCGACAATCCCCTCGCGGCAGTGCAAATGGGCCTGATTTACGTTAACCCAGAGGGCGTTGATGGCAAGCCCGACCCGCTAAAAACTGCTGAGGATGTTCGCCTTACCTTTGCGCGCATGGCGATGAACGACGAGGAGACTGTAGCGCTCACTGCTGGCGGTCACACGGTGGGTAAATGTCACGGCAATGGCGACGCGGAAGCCCTCGGTCCCGAGCCGGAAGGTGCCGATGTTGCTGAGCAAGGCCTGGGCTGGCGTAACCCCAATGGAAGCGGGGTAGGCCGTGACGCTGTGACCAGTGGTCTTGAGGGTGCCTGGACAACCAACCCCACCCAGTGGGACAACGGCTACTTCTACCTGCTGTTTACCTACGACTGGGAGCTGAAAAAGAGCCCGGCTGGCGCCTGGCAGTGGGAGCCGATAGACATCAAGGAAGAAGACAAGCCGGTTGATGCCAACGACCCGTCGCAGCGCCATAATCCGATTATGACTGATGCCGATATGGCGATGATTAAAGACCCCGCCTATCGCGTTATTGCCGAGCGGTTCTACAAAGACCCGGCGTACTTTTCCGAGGTGTTCGCCCGCGCTTGGTTTAAGTTAACGCACCGCGACCTCGGGCCTAAAAGCCGTTATCTGGGCGCTGACGTGCCTGCCGAGGACTTAATTTGGCAAGACCCAATTCCGGCGTCAGAAACCCGCTTGTCTGAAGGTGACGTGGCAGTCTTGAAACGCGCTGTACTTGCCAGTGGCTTGACAGTATCTGAGTTGGTCGCCACCGCCTGGGACAGTGCGCGCACTTTCCGAAACTCGGATTGTCGCGGCGGGGCGAATGGTGGCCGTATTCGCTTGGCACCCCAGCGTGACTGGGTGGGCAACGAGCCCGAGCGCCTTAACAAAGTGTTAACAACCCTCGAGAAGGTGCGCGAAGCGCGGGGCGTGTCGGTAAGCATGGCAGACCTCATTGTACTGGCCGGTAGTGCGGCTGTTGAACACGCCGCACAAAACGCCGGGGTGGCAGTCACTGTGCCGTTTTCACCCGGGCGCGGCGATGCCACCGCAGAGATGACAGACATTGAGTCTTTCGCGGTGTTGGAGCCGCTGCACGACGCTTTCCGAAATTGGCTGAAAGCTGACTTCACAGTGTCTGCCGAAGAGTTGATGTTGGACCGTAGTCAGTTGCTGGGGCTCAGCGCGCCAGAAATGACAGTCTTGATCGGCGGGATGCGTGTGTTGGGCGCGAATGCCGGTGGGAGCCAGCATGGCGTGTTTACCGACCGCGTGGGCAGTTTGACTAACGACTTCTTTGTCACGCTAACCGATATGCGCTACGCCTGGAAGCCGGTAAGCGACAACCTGTTCGAGCTGCGTGACCGCGCTAGTGGCGAGGTGAAGTGGACGGCGACACGCGTTGATCTGGTGTTTGGTTCGAATTCGATTCTGCGCTCCTATGCCGAGGTTTATGCCCAGGACGACGCCAAGGAAAAATTTGTCCGCGACTTTGTCGCTGCGTGGGTGAAGGTGATGAATGCGGATCGATTTGATTTGTAATAACCGCTGCTAGTCCCATGCTTTGGCCTGAAGACGCGCCCCGGCGCGTCTTTTTTGTTGCCTACACTACTGCGGCTTAGGTCCGGCATCGCTTGGCCGGTTCATATTCTTAAAGCGCTCGGCCTGATCGGAGAAATCCACTCTTTCAGCATGGCATCGTTCGAACCAGCCTTTAACGCTGCGCCGGCCTCGCTGTAAGTAGCCGTGCAGGCTTGCGCGGAGGTTCACAGGAATAAGTGCGTACAACACCTGGTCCTGCTCTCCGTCAAAGGCAAAACGAATTGCGTTGCTGCTTTGCTCGCTCAGTCGCTGATAGAGGTCGGTGGGCGGGCGGGGGTTGTCGCAGGGCACCACCAAAACCTGCGCGTGGGATGCGCCCTCAAGCCCGGCCAGGATCCCTGCCAAAGGGCCGGGGAAGTCGGGAAGTGTGTCGGGCAGGGGGCGTCCATAGTCCCGGTAGCGGTCGCTATTGCGGTTGCAGCTTACCAACACTTCATGGGCATTCTCAGCAAGCGCATCGACAATGTGGGCGATGAGCGGTCGGCCTTGCCAGTCCAGCAGGCCCTTGTCTTTGCCCTGCATTCGGCGCCCCTGTCCGCCAGCCAGAATTAACAGGCTATAGGGTTGGGCAGCATTGGTTTCTGGCATTGAGGAAAACCCTGTTTTATCCATGAGTTCGGCGTGTTCGCTGCCTATGTTAGGGCTGTGCTGTGCTATCATGCCAGCGTTTTTTAGCGCTGTCGGATACTCTCCCTATGACAACCCTGCTTGCCATCGATGCTTCAACATCGGCGTGTTCTGTTGCGCTGATGCATGAAGGGCAGGTGTACGAAGATTTTCGTATGCTGCCTCGCGCCCACACGCGATTTTTACTGCCCATGGTGGATGAGATGTTAGCTGCGCATTCACTGCCGCTCGCGCAGATGGATGCACTCGTTTTTACGGCAGGCCCCGGTTCTTTTACGGGCTTGCGGGTGGCCATTGCCACAGTTCAGGGCTTGGCTTTTGCGGCGGAATTGCCAGTAGTGCCGGTTTCAACCCTGGCGGCGATGGCGCAGTTCTACGCTGACCGAGAGGGCGTGGCCGAAGGCGCAATGATATTGCCGGCGCTGGATGCGCGCATGGACGAGGTGTATTTCGGTCGCTATCAGTACCGCGATGGCGTGGTTGCACCGCTAAACGCTGATCAGTTGCTGCCACCTGAGCAAGTCGACAATACGGCTGCGGGCGCAGCGGGTATCGGCGATGGCTGGACCTATGCAGAGCGCTTTGGCGATGCCCCGCCAGCCACTGTTGACCAAACGATCCTGCCGAGTGCCGCCGCCGCGCTGCAGCTGGCAAAGCCAGATGTGTTGGCAGGGAAGGTGTTGCCTGCCGAGCAGGCCCAGCCGGTTTATTTACGCGAAAGCGTGGCATGGAAGAAGCAATAATCGGTACGTTATAAACAATAGAAAATCAGTCACAGTGTGGGTCGGCCCAAGGCCCTGCTCACACTACAATTGCACTGGCATAAACAGCCTCAAGCAAATTCGATAGAAAGGAAAGCGTGTAATGGATGCACTGCAAGCGGTGATATTGGCGGCAATTCAGGGCTTAACGGAGTTTTTGCCGATCTCCAGTTCCGGGCATTTAGTCCTGCCGCAAACCTTGCTGGGCTGGGAAGATCAGGGCCTTGCTTTTGATGTTGCCGTGCATGTGGGGTCGCTGTTGGCGGTGCTGGCGTATTTTCGTAAAGACGTTAGCACACTGCTTACCGCCTGGACGCAAAGTGTGGTGGCACGGCAACACAGCGCCGACAGCCGGCTTGCATGGATGGTGATTGTGGCAACACTGCCCGCCGTGGTTGCCGGACTGATCTTTAACGATATTATCGAGCAACACCTGCGCGGTGGGGTGGTGCTGGCAACAACGACGTTAGTGTTTGGCGTGATTCTCGGTTTGGTTGATCGCTACTCGAGCCACAGTCGCAGTATTGCTGATATCGGCCTGCGCATTGCATTGCTGGTTGGCTTCGCACAAGCGCTGGCGTTGGTGCCGGGCACGTCGCGTTCGGGGATCACCATGACCGCGGCACTGTTATTAGGCTTGGGGCGCAGCGATGCCGCGCGCTTCTCCTTCTTGTTGTCCATGCCCATTATTGCGGCGGCGGGTAGTTATAAATTACTGGAATTACTGCAGCATGGCAGTGATGTCGCCTGGCAGCTGCTGGCAATCGGTCTGGCCGTTTCGGCGGTAACAGCCTACGCCTGTATCAGCGTATTTATGAAGTGGGTGGAGCGGGTCGGCATGATGCCCTTTGCCATATACCGAGTGGTACTGGCGATCATTATCTACGCTGTCGTGCTAGCCTGATCGAGCAGCACAGCAACGCGGTGAAACAAAACGGGTGAGGGTGATGAAGGCAGCATTTTTAGGTTTGGGTGTGATGGGCTTTCCGATGGCGGGGCATGCTGCGAAGGCCGGGGTAGACCTGCGCGTATACAACCGCAGTGTGGAAAAAGCCCAACGCTGGCAAGCGACCTATTCCGACTGCGTTGCCGCGAGCGTCGCGGATGCGGTGGCAGGTCGCGACGTTGTCGCAGTTTGTCTGGGCGCCGACGCTGATGTGCGCGAGGTGCTGTGTGGCGAACAAGGTGTGTTTGCCCATATGCCGCGTGGCGGTGTTGTGGTCGACCATTCCACGACCTCTGCCGAGCTGGCAAGAGAGATGGCGCAGTCCGCTGCACATGCCGGCCTGCAGTTTGTTGATGCACCCGTATCGGGTGGCCAAGCGGGAGCGGAGTCCGGCAAGCTCACAATAATGGCGGGCGGTGAGCCGGCAGCTTTCGCCAAGGCTGAGCCGTTATTACAGTGCTATGCGGCGCGGTACCGTCTTCTTGGCGCGGTTGGCAGTGGTCAGTTGGCGAAAATGGTCAACCAGATCTGCATTGCCGGCCTGCTGCAGGGTCTGGCGGAAGGAATGAACTTTGGTCAGCGCGCAGGCTTGGATATGTCGGCGGTTGTGGATGTGATCAGCGCGGGTGCCGCCCAGTCCTGGCAGATGGATAATCGAGCGGAAACCATGCTGGCCGGGGAATTTGACTTTGGCTTTGCCGTGGACTGGATGCGCAAGGACCTGTCGTATGTACTCGACGAGGCGCGTCGGCAGGGCAGCAGTCTGCCTGTCACGGCCTTGGTCGACCAATTTTACGCACAGGTGCAAAGCCTGGGCGGCGGTAGGAAAGACACATCAAGTTTGCTGTTAGCATTGCAGGCTTCGCAGCACCACGCACGTTCTTCCAGCGACAAGGGTTAGCGAGTGATCGGATTGAATATGGATAAGCAAACGTTTAACCAGCAATTGATGGCATTTTTAGATGCCAGCCCGACGCCGTTTCACGCGGCGAGCAATATGGCTGCAGCGCTGGACGCCGCGGGGTTTATCGCGCTGGATGAGCGTGATGATTGGTCGCTTGAAGCGGGCAAGGGCTACTATACCCTGCGCAACGGCGCTTCAATTGTAGCCTTTCGAGTGGGTCAGGGTGATGTTGCCCAGCAGGGCTGGAAGATGGTCGGTGCCCACACTGACAGCCCCTGCTTGAAGGTGAAGCCCAACCCGGTACTGCACAAGAAGGGGTATTTTCAGCTCGGTGTGGATGTGTACGGCGGCGCGCTGCTCAACCCCTGGTTTGATCGCGACCTAGGCCTGGCAGGCCGCATTAGCTACCGCAGCCAGGATGGCGAGTTACGTAATCGCCTGATTAACACCGAGCGAGCGATTGGTTGTATTCCCAGCTTGGCGATTCATTTGGACCGAGAGGCCAACAGTAACCGTAGTATCAATGCCCAGACCGATCTGCCGGTATTGATCAGTCAGCCTGAGAAAGCCCCCGACTTCAACGCTCTGCTCAAACAGTTGCTGATTGAGCAGGGCGGTAGTGATGTCGACACGGTTTTAGACTACGAACTGAGCTTTTACGACGTGCAGGGCGCTGCCCTAATCGGGCTTGAGCAGGAGTTTATTGCCAGTGCGCGTTTGGACAATCTGCTGTCTTGTTTTATCGGCTTGCAAGCCTTGCTGTCGGCACCCTCCGATCAACACAGTGTGCTTGTCAGCAACGACCATGAAGAAGTTGGCAGTATGTCGAGCAGTGGTGCTCAGGGGCCCATGTTGGAGTCGGTGTTGCGCCGTATTGCCGGAGATGAAAGCCGCTGGCAGCGGGCCATTGCTCATTCTTTAATGATCTCGGCAGACAATGCGCACGGTGTTCACCCCAATTTCAGTGACCGCCACGACGCGAATCATGGGCCGCTGCTGAACCGCGGCGCCGTAATAAAAATTAACGTCAATCAGCGCTACGCCACCAACAGTGAAACCAGCGCGGCCTTCCGACATCTATGCCAGCAGTGTCAGCAGCCGGTGCAGAGTTTTGTGGTGCGCAGCGACATGGCTTGTGGGAGCACGATCGGGCCGATTACATCCTCTGCACTGGGTGTGGCAACGCTGGATATCGGTGTGCCGACCTTTGCTATGCACTCAATACGTGAGCTTGCCGGCGCCGATGATGCGGTTGGATTAAGTCAGGTACTGGCAGCGTTCTACGCGCGGCAATAGTGCTGCGCGCAGAACGCCCCATGGCGCAAATGTGTTACTCGCCCTTGAAGCTTGGCTTGCGGCGCTCTACAAACGCGGCCAAGCCCTCTTGACCATCTGCGCTGCCCACGCAGTGTGAAATTCCGCGGCTCTCCTGTTCGAGCTGGCATTCCAGTCCGTTTTCGTAGCTGCTCAGCAGCAGTGCGCGTGCGCGCGCATAGGCTTCGGTAGGGCCCGCTGCGAGTTGCGCGGCAATCTTGTCGGTTTCCGTAGCGAGGTCCTCGTCGGCAACCACCTTGGTGAGCAATCCCCAGTCCAGCGCCTCGGCAGCACTGAGAACGCGGTTGGTGTAAATCAACTCCTGCGCGCGGCGCAGGCCGACCAAGCGCGGCAGCCAGGTGGTCGAGCCGCCATCCGGGCTGACCGCAATGCCGGTGTAGGCCATAGTGAACTTCGCCTTTTCGGAAGCCAGCACAATATCGCCAGACATCGCCAGGCTAAAACCGGCGCCAGCGGCAGTGCCATTTACCGCGACAATCAGCGGCGCGCGCATACGGGCAAAACGCGAGTTGGCGGCGTGCAGGTTGGCGGTAATTTCTTTAATCAGTTGCGGTGCCTCATCGCCCGCTTGATGAAAGCTTTGTACATCGCCGCCGGCACAAAACATTTTGCCGTCAGCAGTGAGCACGACCGCGCGCACATCGGAATTGCTGTCACATAAAATGGCCGCTTGCGCCAGCTCCTGAGCCATTTGTAGATTTAGACTGTGTGCCGCGTCGGGGCGGTTTAGCGAAATGCGAGCGATACCGTTTTCAAGTTCGAAGCGCAGGGTGTCAAATTGGCTCATGTCAGTGCTTGCCTATTGTTGTGAATGAACGTGGCGCGGGGCCAGATAGTGGGGAAAGAAGGGTAGTGCAGCACTGTAGTCGGGTCAACGAGTATACTTTCGACGATTTTGTAATGTGAGGGGAAACTGTGCGGATCTTGCTATTGTCGGCCTACCACGCGAATAGTCACAAAGCCTGGGCTGACGGTCTGGTGGCGGCGATGCCAGCACATCAGTGGACGGTGCTGACGCTGCCGCCACGCCATTTTAGCTGGCGATTACGCGGTAATAGCCTGAGTTGGGCAATGTTGCAAAGTGAAGCGCTAAACGCCGACTACGATCTGCTGGTCGCCACATCGATGACCGATTTATCTGCTCTGCGAGGGTTATGCCCGTCGCTTTGCCGCTTGCCGACGCTGGTGTATTTCCACGAAAACCAGTTCGCCTACCCTGTGAGCGCGCAGCAGCGACAGGGCGTTGAACCTCAGATGCTAAATTTGTACACCGCTCTGGCGGCAGACAAGGTGCTGTTCAATAGCGACTATAACCGCCAAACGTTTATCGAGGGTGCCGATAGGCTGCTGGCGAAGTTGCCGGACTTCAGCCCGCGCAGTGAGGTGATGACCCGTCTTAGCGACAGCGAGGTGCTGCCAGTGGGTATTGCACCGCCAGCACCAGCGGCGCCGCGCTTGCCGAGCGAGCGCTTGTCGGTGTTGTGGAATCACCGCTGGGAATACGATAAAGGCCCGGAGCAATTGCTCGCGGTATTGCAGGCCTGCGAGCGCGCCGCCTTGCCTCTCGACATACACATCATTGGCCAGCAGTTTCGCAAACGCCCCAAGGTCTTCGGTGACATTGAGCGCTTGCTTAACCGCAGCAAGTCGCTGGCTTGCGAACATTTTGGTTACATGGAAAGCCGCGAACAGTACGAAAAACTCTTGGCCGCCAGTGATGTGGTGCTGTCGACGGCGCTGCACGATTTTCAGGGTTTGGCAGTGATGGAGGCTGTCGCGGCGGGTTGCCGACCATTGTTGCCAGCGCGCTTGTGTTACCCGCAGTGGTTTGATGCGCCGTATTTATACGACAGCGCCCTGGATGCGCCCGCTGTCGAAGCGGAGTCGGTCGGCCAGGCACTGGCTGCATTGCTGGCAGAGAAGCGCTGCGGGGCGCTACAGACGCCCGATATTTCCGACTTATATTGGCCGTGTATCGCCGCGGAGTATCAGCGTCATTTCGAGGCGCTTTGCCGCTAAGCGGCGGTGACAGCGCATCTAGCAGTCAGTATCATAGGCGGCTTTTCGTTTTCCGTGAATACAGGACAGCATCATGGCCAAGCCCCGGGTTCTCACCGGTATTACCACCACTGGCACGCCGCATTTGGGCAACTATGTTGGGGCAATTCGCCCTGCAATTGCAGAGAGTCAGTCCACCGAGCAACACAGTTTTTTCTTTCTGGCCGACTACCACGCGTTGATCAAATGTCAGGATCCGGCGGCGGTGCATCAGTCTGCCCGTGAGATTGCGGCTACGTGGCTGGCGTTGGGCCTGGATACGGATCGCACGACCTTTTATCGCCAGTCTGATGTGCCGGAAATCACGGAGTTGATGTGGGTGCTCAACTGTGTGGCGAGCAAGGGGTTGATGAACCGTGCCCACGCCTATAAGGCGGCGGTGCAGGACAATCAGGAAAAAGGCGAGGACGCCGATTTCG
Organism: Spongiibacter sp. C9W; assembly: GCF_057370015.1. NCBI lineage: Bacteria > Pseudomonadati > Pseudomonadota > Gammaproteobacteria > Cellvibrionales > Spongiibacteraceae > Spongiibacter > Spongiibacter sp. C9W. Next base: position 889,180 of record NZ_CM170672.1, on the reverse strand, counting down.
GTGTCACCATGGGGCTGTTCTGTTACCCGGTGTTAATGGCGGCAGATATCCTGATGTTTAACGCGCAGCGTGTGCCGGTGGGGCGTGATCAAACCCAGCACTTGGAAATGGCGCGCGATATCGCTCAGCGTTTTAACCATATTTACGGTGAAACATTTGCCCTGCCAGAGGCCGTTGTCGATGAAGACGTGGCGGTGCTCAGTGGCTTGGATGGCAGAAAAATGAGTAAAAGCTACGGCAATACCATTCCGCTGTTTTTGCCTGAGAAAAAACTCAAAAAACACATCAATAAAATCAAAACCAATCTGTTGGAGCCGGGTGAGCCCAAAGACCCAGATGACTCAACGGTTTTTCAAATTTGGCAGGCCTTTGCCAATGCCGAGCAAACGGCGTACATGCGCCGCGAGTTTGAAAACGGTATTGCCTGGGGCGAGGCTAAAAAGCAGTTATTTGAATTGATCAACGATCAAATTTCTGCGGCGCGCGAGCGTTACGATGCCATGCTTAACGACGGCAGTTACCTCGATGCTGAGCTGGCCAAAGGCGCAGAGAAAGCCCGCGCCGAGGCGGCAACGATGCTCGATAAAGTACGCGGTGCAGTCGGTTTGTCACGCTTCGGCTAGGTTCTTGCACTAAAAACGTGCAGACAGTGAAATGCCCAAGGGGCCGAGGGTGAGTGTTGTGCCATTGCGATGGCGCAGCGAGAGCTCGAAGCGCTCCGAGTCGGACCGAAGCTGCAACTTTGGCAGCCGCTGCGCGGGCACAATCGCTGAGCGTACGGTCTCCGGGGTCACGATAACCTGATCGAGCGACTGGCCGGCAAAATCGCGTTCAGTCTGAGCGCTGGCTGCACTACTGAGCAGTAATATTAACAGGGCTGTAAATATGGCGGTGTATGTCATCGCTGCTCTCCGAATTCGCGGTGTCGCTGGTTACTGACTATTGCGAAATTGCCGAACAGAGAAAATACGGGAAGCGCGGGAAGGTGACCTGGGTCTCGCTGTGTTTGGGTAAGCCGCAGCGTAGCTATGGAGTTATACCTAGGCAGGGTAAGACCCTGCCCAGGCTATTGGGGCTAGAAATTGACGCCAAGCTCAACAAAGACGCTGCGGGGCTCGCCGATAAAGTAACGGTAGTTGCCAAACGCATAGTCGGCGCGCTCTGCGTAGTCGACATCCTCGATGTTATTTACCCGTACCACGCTGTAGACGTGCTCACCGTAGTGCTGCACCCAGCGAGCATGAAGCAGTGTATGCCCGGGGTAGCGGAAGCGGTTGTCGGCTTCGAGGAAGTACTCACTCTGGTGCACGGCTTCAAGGCTGAGCACCGTGCTTGGGGTGGCCTGCCAGACGAGTTGTGTGCTGGCGAGCTGACGTGGGGCAGTGTCGAGTTCGTTGCCGGCTTTGGTCAGTGCATCGTTGTCGTACTGGTGCTTGCCGTAGCTGCCTTGCAGGCGCCAAAGCAGCTGCTCGGTGAGCGCCCAGTTCACTTCAAGTTCCAGGCCGCGGCTTTCTGTGCGCCCGCCGTTTACATTCTGGCGGTTGCTGTCTTGAATAATGACGTCGTCTTTTTGCAGCCAGTACACCGCACTTCGATAGCTGAAATCCTGCCACTCGCCGCGCAGTCCGATCTCTGCACTATTCAGCAGCTCTTCCTCCAGTTTGGATGTGAGCTGCTGATTTTGCAGGCGATAGAGTTCACTGGCCTGAGGCGCCCGAAACCCGTGGGCGAGGTTGGCGGTAAAGCTGTGATGGGCGTTTAACTGGTGGACCACTCCGCCGTGGAAAGACCAATTTCTAAAACGTTCGCTTTGGTCGTCTGGCCGCGCGTAGCGACAAGCACCGTTGCCCGTTGCACAGGGGGTGCCATCGTCGGCGGTGTTGCCGCTAATCATGCGGTTGTCGTAGTCGTAAAACTGAATATCGTAACGCCCGCCGAAGTTTAGGCGAGTTGTATCATTTACCTCGTAGTCACCGCCAACAAACCAGGCGAAGTAGCGGGCATCGACTTCGTAGTCGTAGTGTTTTCCCTGAGGGAAGGGGCCAAAGCCGGCGCTGTCCTGCTGCTGCTCCAGGTAGGCTTGGCTCAGTTCCATGTCAAAGCCGTTGTGCAGGGTAAGTTTGTCGCTGCTTTGCTGGTAGAACGCCGTTTGCACACCGACGCTGCGCTCGCCATTTTCTTCAAGCGGGGTGCCGGGAAGAAAATGCTGTAGAAAGCTCATATTGGTGTAGCGCAGATACGGCGTGACTACAAAGTGGCTGTCCTGGGTGCCATCGCGTTCAAAACGGCTGTAAAAGCGCACATTTTTGCTATTGCGGTATGCGTCGGGGTTGGGGTTTTCACGCTTGCGGCTGTCGTCTTTGTAGGCGTCTTTGCCGAGCACGTATCCCGCGGTTTCTTGTTGCAAGTTTGCCGCGGATAGCAGCGACTGCACCGACCAGACTGCGCCGCTGTAGTTGTGGCGTAGCGACAGCTTTTGCTGGTCATAGCCAGAATCATCTTTGTAACCGCCATCGCTGCTGCCGTGTGCGCTAATGCGATAGCCGTGCTTGCCCACGGTGTTGCTATGGCTAAACTTGAGGCGGCCGTAGTCATTGGGGCCGCCTTCCGCGGCGATCTGCGTTTCTGGTGTTTCGCTGGGCGCCCGGCTGACAACGTTGATAACGCCATTGAGAGCGTTGCTGCCGTGCACGGCAGTACCGGGGCCGCGAATCACTTCAATGCGGGCCGCTTGTTCGCTGTTTACATCAAAAAGTTGGTTGACGTTGCAGAAGCCAGGGCCGCGCAGCGGGATACCGTCTTCAGCGAAGTAGAACGCGCCACAACTTCCCGCGCCTGTGAGCACCCCGGAGCGAATCGCGGTGAGGTGTTCCTGACCGTTGCCGCGGCTTATCCACACCCCCGGCGCACGGCTCAGTAGCTCGCTAATGTGGGTATGACCGATTCGGTCGAGGCTGTCTTGGTCTATCACGCTGATAGCGACGCTTAAATCCTGCGGGTCGCGCTCAGTTCGGCTAGCCGTAACGGACACTTGCTCCATCGTTGTGCTGGTGCTTGGTGCCTGATCCGCCCAGAGTATAGGGCTCATGCCTGCCAACAGCAGGCTTAGTGGGCGCAGTCTTACAAGATTCATTCGGTTCGATCCCGTTAGTGTCAGGGTGGCTAGTAGCAGGTTGAATATTACACGATTCGGATAAACAAGCCTTCAGATGAGGCAAGTACGTCGTCGCCATCACGACACTCACCGTGGGCGATAATTTTGCGCTCACCGATATCTTCCAGCCACGTGTCGAAGCGCAGCGTTTTGTATAGCGGGACAGGGCGCCGGTAATTGACCTTCAGCGATGCGGTATAGCCCGGGGTGCCATTGCGCAGGCAGGCAAAGGCCAGTAATTGGTCGAAAACCAGGCTCGTCACGCCGCCGTGCACGCTATTTGGCGGGCCCTCGTGACGTTTGCCGAAGCAGATATCACTGACTACGCGGTCATTCTCTACCACAACTTCCATATCGGGAGAGTACGCATTGTAGCGGCCGGTGGCGGGGCCGTAGGGCAGGGCCTCGCGCAGCTCATCACCAAACTCCATATTGAAATAGGGCATGATCTTCTCGCCCTGGTGAGCACTGAGCTGATCGTTCAGCGCTTCCACCTGGCTGGCAAGTTCAGCGAGCCGCTCCGCATCGGCGTTAACGTCAATGCTGAGTTCTAGACTTTCCTGTAGCGCCCGACTGAGGCGAAGCAATTGCGATGAGGCAGTATTGGCCGACATGTGTCCGTCGTTCCTTATTGTAATGACTAAATAAAACAAGAGCCGCAGTGTAATAGCCACCGTTATGCTTGCAAAGTCCTTGCGAGGCGTATCTAGTGAGCGGTTGTTTTTATCGGTTGCTATATCGGGGCTTGTTAGTATGTGGAGGCATACTTAATGGTGCGACCAAGGGGAGGCTATGGCTCGCTGCATCATGTCGCGTCGATGAGAGCCGTTTTTTTAATAAACGCGCAACAAACACCGCTAGGGTAAACTGCTGATGGTATTTCGTTGGGCGCAGACAATAAGGCATCTTTATGCATATCTTTGCACGGAATTTATTCAAATCCATACTCTTGTTGCCGCTAATTGCTATAGGCGGCTGCGCGGGCCTTGATTTGTCCGGTCAGTGGGGGCGCGAAAATGCGATCGCTGGAAACTACCAGCATGATTACGCAAATTTGCATGTGAATGGCGTACGAAATTTATGCATGAATTTCGTAAAGGTGCAGAACTTCAAAGGCTTTGATCATTGTATTGAGCAGATGGAGTTGCATCATGTTGCTGACGGGCGCTTGTTGTTCAGACATCCAACGGGGTACGACAAGAAGTCACGCGATTTTACGACGGCGTTCATTAGTGGCCTTAAAGCCGAAGCGGCTTTGAGTCGAGCCCAGATTGAGATGGTGCCGGTGTACTTAGAGCCTGCCGTTAATGCCGTGCGAGGTCAGCCCGGCGACTATAAATTCAATGAAGTGAAATACATCGATATCGGGCGTGCTCTAGTAGCCCCTCGTGTACTCGGTGTTGCGGCCGTCTATGAGGGGCTGTATGGCTCCACGAATGTAGCACGGGAATATTTGCAAGAGCTATCTGCAGTTGACATGAGTCGTATGCTAGTTAGTTATATGGAGCCTGAAAAGCGTGCTTGGCTGGCCAGGGGGTATATTGCGATTGGAGACTATATCTCGGCGCTTAATACGCTAAGCAATGAGGAGGCCAAAACCGATAAGCTGCTCTACGAGGCAATGATGAAGCTCAATCCAGCCTACTATTTAGTGGGCGCGGTGACGGGGGTATCAACCGATAAGTGGGGTCGGTACTTCAGCTTGGAAAGCGAAGCGATGCTGTGCCACACCCTTTACAAGCTGAAGGCAAAAAGTGCCGAGTCCTGCTATCAGCAATTATTGCAGCATGAATTTATTGATGTATTTGGCGGCTTGAAATTTGCCGCACTGCAAGAATACGGTCGGCTACAGTTATCCGCAGGCAGCGACGACATTGCCATCAGCGTACTGAGTGAAGCAGTTGAGCTGCTTGAAGCGCAGCGCTCGAGTCTATCGCTGGATACCTCCAAACTGGGTTTCGTCAATGACAAGCTCTCGGTGTATCGCGACTTGGTCGCCCTGTATGTATCGCGAGACCAAGCTGATCGCGCAATAGAATACGCCGAGCGTGCAAAGGCACGGGCGCTGATTGATTTGTTGGCCTCCCGTGATGCGCACCCTGAGCCGCAAGGTAGCGATCAACTGCAAGAGCTTCTCGCCTCTATTAACGATGCGGAGACCTCTCTCGCGGCGATTAATCTGAATGATGATAGTCAGCGTTCAGTTACCCGAGGATTGCTGCGTAAATACCAGAACAGCCTTCAAGAAATGGCGCCGGAATTCACCTCATTGCGGACTGTGACCTCGCCGCGTATTGCCCAACTGCAATCCTCCTTGCAGGAGGGCGAAGGCCTGTTGGAATACTTTGGCGAGGGTGACGATCTCTGGGTGTTTATCCTTAGTCGTGAAGGTGTGTCTGCGGCCAAACTACCGGTCACTAACCTCGACACCCAAGTGGCGGCGCTGCGCAGTGATTTGCAAAACCCCAACTCCACCCAGTTTGAGCGCAGCAGCCACCAATTATACGCCAGCCTAGTGCAGCCCGTAGAAGACGCGATACAGGGTTTTAAACGCCTTACAGTTGTCCCTCATGGAACACTGCATTACCTGCCTTTTGCAGCCTTGTACGACGGTGAGCGTTATTTGCTCGAGCACTTTGAAGTTCGCGTCTTGCCAAGTGCCTCGGTTCTCCAATTTTTAGATAAAGACTCGCAAAGCGAAAACCGTCGTATGTTGGTGCTGGGTAACCCTGATCTAGACGATGCCTCGATGGACCTGCCGGGTGCCGAGGTTGAGGCTATTAATCTCGGTCAGATACGCCCCGGTACCAATGTTTTGCTGCGTAAAAACGCCAGCGAGACCCTGCTGAAGGCTAATGCTGGAAATTATCGATACTTACACATCGCGTCCCACGGTATTTTTAACGCCGAAGACCCGATGGCTTCCGCTTTACTGCTTTCGGCGAGTGATCGGGACGATGGGTTGTTATCGGTCGCAGAGTTATTTGATTTGCGGCTAAATGCGGATCTGGTCACGCTCTCGGCCTGCGAGACTGCGCTCGGAGAAGTTACTGGCGGCGACGATGTGATCGGTTTTACCCGCGGTTTTCTGTACGCGGGGGCGGAGTCGATCGTCTCCAGTTTGTGGAAGGTAAGCGATGCGGCGACCAATAAGCTGATGCAGGCCTTTTATCAAGGTTTGCCGGAGCAGGGGAAGAGCGCGGCGTTGCGGCAGGCGCAGTTGGCATTGAAGGGGGGAGAGTATGGCCATCCTTACTACTGGGCAGCCTTCCAGCTAACGGGGCAATATGACTGATTTTAAGGTGATGTCAATGATGATGGCTGACCGGTGTAAACAGATTTCTTTTATGTCAGTATGGATCGCCCTGTTCTGTGCTCATGGCAGCTATGCACAAGAGATGGTTGGGGTGGGTTATGGCGACTCCAGAGAGAAGGCAGTGCAGCTTGCATATGTTGATTTGGCTCAGCAGCTCTTTGTGCGAGTGGAGTCCACAACCGAAGTTCGGCAAAGCTATGAGGGCAGTAGTTTTTCCCAACGCTCGATTTCAGAGACGGATATTCCCCTTTTGCAGGTTCCCGTTAGCTGCGAGGTCACGAGTAAGGAGTACGAGTGTCACGCAGTATTTGACTCTGAGGCCGCTCGTCCGCGCTACCAGAGCGCCCTAACGCAATCTGAAATTGGGCTACGTGACGACTACGTCCGCTATCAATCAGCAAGCGCCGATGCGAAGTACCCCGCTGGAAAAGCCTTGGCCACCGCCTTGAATAATTATCAAAAGCTTCGCCGCGTCGCTGGATTTCTGGGCTTGGGCTCTGAGTTCAACCACCGTGATATCGCCTCGGTTGTGGAAAAATGGCAGTCGTCAGCTCGCTTTAATGTTTCGTCGCTGCGCGCCGCCGCTGCGCTTATTGTTGACGATGTTTCAGGGGAAAGTGTGAGCGTTGCGCCGCCGTTTACGCCGGATTCGCAAGAGTTGACCCCATTTGGGCGCGCATTTCTCAAGGAGCTTGAGACGCAGCTAGGCGCCAGACTAAAAAAGCAGGCACCGCGCTATAAACTGCTTGGCAGTTATATGGTGAACGATAAGGGTATGGATCTTAGTTACGAACTAGTCGATCTGCAGGGCAATAGCACTGTGCAAGTAAAGCAAATTCATCTGCTTCCAGAGGCGTATTCCATCTATGAGACCGAGCCCAGTTCAATAGATTTCGACCAGCTATTGCGCAAAGGTTTAGCTATCTCTGGCGATTTTTCGGTTGCGGTGGCCACAAATAAAGGTATGCGGAATTTGGCTTTTGAGGCGGGGGACTCGCTGGAGCTTTTAGTGAAACTAAATCGTCCCGGTTATTTTTATGTGGTCGGTTATAGTGCCGAAAATGGCAGAGACATACAGTATTTATTGCCGGTTTCTTACGGCAGTGGTCGCGAGCAATTTGTTCAATATGTATCTGCCGAGCAAGTGAACAGGTGGGTGTCGTTGGGCGAGTTCGAAGTTTCGCCACCGTTTGGCACAGAGCGACTTCAAGTGTTCGCTTCTGAGGACACGCCAGTGGACAATCTGCCTCTACATTTTTACGACGCGACTAGTGGCTACTTCTTGATAGGAGAGCAGAAAACAAATCAGGTACGTAGCGATCGGACTAGAGGGTTAAAGAAGATTCGCAAAGCAGCGAAAGCAAAGGCCGAATCTTTCTTGGTTTTTTCTACTTATGAATAAGTTGGCTATGTTTATTAGCTAACTTAGGAAGAGATGGTACCAGAGGCCGGACTCGAACCGGCACGCCCGTGAAGGCAAGGGATTTTGAATCCGTCACAGCTATTTGCTGTCTCGTAACATATTGATAAATAAAGAAAATAAATTATTTTTCTGTATGATTCTTGTTCTATGACAAATCGTTGCTCTTAAGACGGAAATTTTCTGGCTTGATTGGCCTAGTAATTTGCGCATATCAGCATTTAGTGAATGCTTCAGCCGTCCGGTTATTGGCCACTCCTTGCGGAAGTCTGCTATAAAAAGTGTTGAGTGCTGATATGCAAGCCAGACAGGTACAAAAGGAAATTGCTTGGTTAACGCGCACGCTCGTTTTGTTTTTGTAAGCTGTTGGCCGCTAACCTGCAATGCCATCTGCAGAGGGGCTTTGATGACAGTATGAAAATCAAAGAAATGATAAAGCGAGCGTGCTCGCTATTACAATGTTAAGAGTACACGCAATGAAAACTATATTAATACTTCTTCTTGCGACGCTATCTAGTTGGTCTTTTGCGTGTGACTGTCGAGGTTATAATATTGAAGACGCTTTCAACGAATATGAGATTGTATTTCGTGGCGTCGTGAAAAGTATTGGTAGTAAATGGGTTTGGGAAAAAGGTTATTGGTTTCCAAATACTTTAAATAAAGTGAAAATGGAAGTCACCAAGTCTTACAAAGGGAAGCAGGATAAAACGACAGTGTTCACAAGGCCTACGATTAACGCCTGTGGTTACCCATTCAAGGCAGGCGTTGAATACGTTGTATTTGCTTACATTGGCACGAAAGAGTCAGCAGATAATGGCTGGGAAGTTGAAGGAGGAGCTATGGTGTCCTCATGTAGCCCCACAGTTCATTATAAGAAAGTAGAGTCAATCCATGAACGTGAAAGGAAATACGTCGTTGACTTTCTTGAATCCAACTCATAATAAGCACGCGCAGTATGCCGCTGAAAAGCGCGGCGGGACAGCCAAAGCTCCGCACCTTTTTGTGCAATCGCTGCGCTCATTGTTGCACAAAAACGCACTCCACTTTGTCTGCCCCTGGCGTGGGCGTTACGTGGCCGAAATTTTATGAAGACTGACGAAGTAGAAATATCCTGACTTCTCGAATTTGGCCGTGACGGAAAAAAAGGTCAGGGAATACTATGGCTACTAAGAAAACTCTTTTACTTTTGACCTTTCCCCCGATTTTGGAACCATGACCAAGATGAGATTTCCAGTTAACCTAACGGGATGGAGATCTCAGTATGAAGAAGCGATACAGCGACGAACAAATCATCAAGGCCATCAAAGAGCATGAGGCTGGAGCCAAGGTTGAAGACATCTGTCGCAACCTGGGGATTTCAACTGGCACGTTCTACAACTGGCGTAGCAAATTCGCCGGGATGGAAGTTAACGAGGCCAAGCGGCTACGTGAACTGGAGAGCGAGAACAACAAGCTTAAGAAGTTATTAGCCGACAAGCTCCTTGAAGTTGAAGCGATGAAGGATGTGCTGTCAAAAAAGTGGTGAAGCCCGTCGGTCGCAAGCAGGTAGCCAAACACATGATCCTTGAACATCGCATCAGTGAACGAGCAGCCTGTCGATTAGCGGGCATCAGCAGGACGGCCTATCGCTATCAGGCGAGACCAAGTAACGATGGAGCTCTGAGAGCACGGCTAAAGGAATTGGCGGTTGAACAGTCTGCTTATGGCTATCTGCTTCTACATGGCCTTCTCAAAGCTGAAGGGCTAGTTGTTAATAAGAAGCGTACGTACCGGATATACACCGAAGAAGGCCTTCAGGTACGCACCAAGAAGCGGAAGAAGCTACAGCGCCCAAGGCTGCCAATGGAGGCGCCTCTGGGCATCAATCAGCGCTGGTCGATGGACTTTGTATCAGACCAGTTGACTAATGGACGACGCTTCCGAGTGCTCAATGTCGTTGATGATTATTCCCGCGAGATGGTTGGGCAATTGGTTTCCGTGTCAATTAGTGGACGGCAAGTTGCTCGCTTTCTTAGCCAATTGATCGAGGCTCGCGGTAAACCGAATATGATTGTCTGCGATAACGGCACCGAATTTACCAGTAAGGCCATGTTTTTCTGGAGCCAGGAGTCCGGAGTAAAGCTTGGCTTCATACAGCCAGGAAAACCAACGCAGAATGCTTTTGTAGAAAGCTTGAATGGAAAGTTCAGGAACGAGTGTTTAAACCGTCATTGGTTCCGGTCAATGGAGGAAGCCAGAGTCGAGATCGACCAGTGGCGGCACCACTACAACCACGTTCGACCACACAGTTCTCTGGATTATCTGCCACCTGTTGCATTTGCAAAACAGGCGGCATAACTTTTGGATAATCTCATCGGGGCTGTGGTACTAACTCTGGGGAAAGGTCACTTTTATTACTTGCCTCCTTTGTCTCAGGCTGTAGCGCGTCGAATGGCGTGGTCGGTGTCTATCGTGGTGCTGTTTGAATCGCCCCCAGTTTGCTAGATACCTCCCGGCCAGAGAAAATGGCTTAAAGAGAGGTATGTATGAGCAACAAGCGTTACCCAGAAGAATTCAAGATAGAAGCGGTTAAACAGGTTACCGATCGCGGTCACAGTGTCGCGGAGGTTGCCAGCCGACTTGGCACCACAACGCATAGTCTGTATGCCTGGATCAAGAAGTACGGGCCTGAAGCGAACGATTACCAAGCCAAAACTGACGAGCAGGCAGAGATTCGGCGATTAAAGAAAGAGCTCCAGCGTGTCACCGAGGAGCGTGACATCTTAAAAAAAGCCGCGGCGTACTTCGCCAGCCACCCCGAGTGAGGTACGCCTTTATTCGTGAGCAGGCCTCCAGACTGCCCGTTCTCACCCTCTGCGGCTTGATGGATGTTCATCCAAGCGGCTACTACGCTTGGTTAAAGCAGCCTAAGTCCAAGCGCAGCAAAGCTGATGAGCGCCTGACTGGGATGATCAAACAATTCTGGCTTGAGTCTGGCGGTGTGTACGGTTATCGCAAGATACACAGCGACCTGCGCGATCATGGGGAGCAATGTGGGCCGAATCGCGTCCGCCGGCTCATGAGGCAGGCAGGATTACGGGCTCAGGTTGGTTATAGGAAACCCAGAGCACCTGGCGGCACGGTGCATATTGTTACTCCTAACCGGTTACAGCGGCAATTTAGTCCTGAATCACCAGATCAGAGCTGGGTCACCGATATTACCCACATCCGTACGCACGAAGGTTGGCTGTACTTGGCGGTAGTTGTCGACTTGTTCTCCCGGAGGGTGATTGGCTGGTCTATGCAATCACGGATTACCAAAGAGCTGGTGCTTGATGCATTGCTCATGGCTGTCTGGCGTCGGAATCCCCAATCGATGGTGACGGTGCACTCTGACCAAGGAAGCCAATACACCAGCCACGACTGGAGCGCCTTTCTTAAAGCTCATGGATTGGAAGGCAGTATGAGCCGGCGGGGAAATTGTCACGACAATGCGGTGGCTGAAAGCTTTTTCCAGCTACTAAAGCGCGAGCGAATCAAGCGTAAAATTTACAGCACCCGGGACGAAGCCCGCAGTGACATATTTGATTACATAGAACTGTTTTACAACAGCAGGCGTCGCCATGGTTTTAATAACCAGCTGTCACCTGTAGAGTTTGAGAAGCAGCACCACGAGAGGCTGGCGAGTACCTAGAAGATTGGTGGCGATTCAGTTGGGACTAAGGTCAACATCGAGTTAAGCGTAGATGGAACTTATTACCTGACCATTGGCGATGTTTCACAGGGTGCGCATCCATGCTACTCAGGTGATTTTTTGGTTTGCCTTTCTTTCGGCATGACAGAGTTATTAGTTCCAAATAATTTGACTGTAGATTATGTAGCAGAATGGAACAATTCAGTGGTTACTGTTGATAAGTTTCACGACTCCATCGTTATTGGCGGGTTAAAGCTGAACAATGTTTATCAATTATATGTTAAGAAAAGTCGATATGTGATGGTTGGAAATACTCTGAAAAAAAGGGCAGCGAGGGATCGTGATTTTGAGATTTTTTATTCAAAAAAAATAGGTCTTTTGGGTTTTAGAGAATTGCCTAGTACTGAGGGAGCATATTTTCTAATTGATAGAAAGACTCTGAGAGCTAGAGGCAGTCGGGGTAATCTATTTGGAATAGACTAGGAGTGCCTATGAAACCCGGGGCAGTCCAATCTGCAAAGATGCAATTGAGAAATGTAAATAGAAAGTAAAAAGCCCAGCTCAATGAGCTGGGCTTTTTTGTAGTGGTACCGGAGGCCGGACTCGAACCGGCACGCTTTTAAGGGCATCGGATTTTGACGTTTATCTATCTGCTTTCGCAGTAGCCGGACTATATCATCACCCTTGGCAGGGGTTGGGCGCTGTTTCACCAAGTGACTAAGCTTGGCTACTTCCTGTTATTAAGCAATCTCGCAACTGCTCAGGTAGTCTCTGAACCTTCCGTCTCTGACGGCTTGGCTGCTGATTAGCGTGTCTCCGAGGAGAGGTAGCTTTCCAGCAATTCACCCAATTTTTCACCCATCATTACTGGTGGGGCGGACTCATTTTTTTAAGACACTGGCTCTCGCTTATCCGACGTGTCTACCAATTTCACCACTCCGGCACATAACCTGTTTTCGAGCGCAGAATGCGCCGATGAAAATCATGTGCTTGGTCAAGGTACTGAGTATCTCAACCTGCTTCACGCTTTTGGTTAGAAATCGTGAAGCTATGTCAGACTATGACAACCTATGACAAGGTGAAATAGCCGTCCAAATTTTTTAAATCCTTTAAAATCAGTAGGTTGCGTGAATTTAAAAGCACATGCTACCGCTTTTGAATCCCTCATGTCTACCAATTTCATCACTCTGGCATTGAGGAGGCGGGATTATAGCAGCCTTGTTTAATCGGTCAATCCATCGACTAAAAAAATTGCGGTTTTCGCGCTAAATGTCGATGAATGGAGTCCGAAAGCGATTTCCGTTAATCTTGCGGCCTTTATTTTTAGTGATCGAGAGTATGCAGCGCCGCGACTTTTATTTTGATCTGCCTGATGAACTGATTGCGCGTTATCCTGCCCAGCAGCGCGATGGGAGTCGCCTGTTGGTGTTACAGGGTGACGGCAGGCTCGAGCACCGGCAGTTTCCTGATTTACTCGACTATCTGCGCGAGGGGGATTTGCTGGTATTTAACGACACCAGAGTGATTCCCGCGCGGCTATTTGGCGCAAAGGAATCAGGTGGGCGCATTGAGATATTGATCGAGCGCCTGATCGATGAACACCATGCCCTGGCCCATATACGGGCGAGCAAATCGCCGAAGGCGGGCAGCCGCTTGTTCCTGGCTGAGGATGCGGAGGCGCCAGTTGGCAGTGATGCGGTTGAGGTGCTTGGCCGCCAAGGTGCCTTATTTGAGTTGCGCTTTGATGCGCCGTTGTTAGAGCAACTCAATACCTATGGCCACATGCCGTTGCCGCCTTATATCGACCGTGCGGACGACGCCGAGGATCAGCAGCGCTACCAAACGGTGTACGCTAAACGCGATGGTGCGGTAGCCGCGCCGACGGCGGGTCTGCATTTTACCGAGGACTTTCTCGCGGCATGTAAGGCAAAGGGCGTTGAACAAGCCTTTGTGACGCTGCATGTCGGGGCGGGAACCTTTCAGCCGGTGCGCGCAGATGACATTCGCGATCACGAGATGCACGCCGAGTATATTGAGGTGTCGGCTGCCGTTGCTCAGCAGGTCAGGGCAACTCGCGCCCGCGGCGGGCGTGTGGTCGCCGTGGGTACCACCAGTGTGCGCAGCTTAGAGAGCGCTTCCCAGAGTGGTGAAATTGCGGCATTTTCCGGTGATAGTCGAATTTTTATCTACCCTGGCTATCAGTTTAAGAGCGTGGATGCCTTGTTTACCAACTTCCACCTCCCGGAGTCCACGCTCATTATGCTGGTCAGCGCCCTAGCTGGTCAGGCGCCGGTAATGGCGGCCTACCGCGAAGCGGTGGCCGAACGCTATCGTTTTTTCAGTTATGGTGATGCCATGCTGGTTTTCCCCACTTTGCAGCAGGAGTCCATAAATGACTGATGCCTCTTCTCCCTCTGATACTGGCAGCAGTCGTGATGATTGCCGAATGCAGTTCAGTCGCAGTGCCCAAGATGGCTTGGCGCGACGCGGCGAATTAAGCTTTCCGCGCGGCAAGGTGCAAACGCCTGCCTTTATGCCGGTAGGTACCTACGGCACGGTAAAGGGAATGCTGCCGCGGGATATCCACGAGATCGGTGCGGAAATCATACTGGGCAATACCTTTCACTTAATGCTGCGCCCCGGTACAGAGGTGGTTAAAGCTCACGGTGATCTGCATGACTTTATTGGCTGGGAAGGGCCGATACTGACTGACTCGGGGGGCTTTCAGGTATGGAGTTTGGGCAAGCTGCGCAAAATTAGTGAAGAGGGCGTGTCTTTTCAGTCGCCGGTCGATGGCAGCAAGGTGTACATGGACCCGGAGCGCTCAATGGAAGTGCAGCGCGAGTTGGGCTCCGATATCGTTATGATCTTCGATGAGTGCACGCCGTACCCTGCAACAGAGGCGGAAGCGCGCAGCTCTATGGAGCTGTCATTGCGCTGGGCAGAGCGCAGTAAAAGCGCCCACGAAGGCAATGATGCCGCCTTATTTGGGATCATCCAGGGTGGCATGTACCCCGAGTTGCGCCGCGAATCCCTGGCGGGTCTTCAGGACATTGGCTTTGATGGCTATGCCATCGGCGGGCTGTCGGTTGGCGAGCCCAAAGAGGAAATGCTCAAAGTCCTGGATGGTCTTGCGGATCATCTACCAGAGCAGCAGCCCCGCTACCTGATGGGCGTTGGTAAGCCCTCCGACATTCTTGAAGCCGTGATGCGCGGTGTCGACATGTTTGACTGTGTGATGCCAACCCGCAATGCCCGCAATGGCCACCTGTTCACTTCAACGGGAGTCATTAAGATTCGCAACGCGGTTCATCGCCACAGCGACCAGCCGCTCGATGCGAATTGTGACTGCTATACCTGCCAAAATTTTTCCCGAGCCTACCTGCATCATTTGGATAAATGCCGGGAAATATTGGGCGCCCAGCTCAACACCATTCATAACCTGCGGTACTATCAAAACCATATGGCAGCAATTCGCCAGGCAATAGAGCAAGGTCGCTTGGCCGAGTTTGCCGAGGAATTTTACGCAAGTCAGGATGGTAGGGCGGATGTATAAGCTGGTGTTTTTTGTCCCCGTCTCGCATTTGGAGGCGGTGAAAGACGCGGTTTTCGCTGCCGGTGCGGGGCGCCAGGGCGAGTATGAACACTGCTGTTGGCAGACGTTGGGTTATGGTCAATTCAAGCCTGGTAGCGCTGCCCAGCCGTATATCGGCGAGTCGGGGAAATTAGAGGTAGTACCCGAATATCGCGTAGAAATGGTGTGCGAGGCCTCGGCGCTTAAGAATGTGGTTCACGCCTTGCGACGTGCCCACCCATACGAAGAGCCGGCCTTTGATGTCACCGAAACAGTGGATGGCCTGTAGAGGGCCGAGAGAGTAGCTATGTTGTATGAACTGGGTGACCGTCGAGTCAAAATGCTCGGTGATGGTCACTTTGTGGCGGACAATGCATCGCTGATTGGCGACGTTGTGCTGAGCCAAAATGTAAGCATTTGGTTCAATGTGGTGATCCGCGGAGACACCGAACAGATTCGCATTGGTGCTGGCAGCAATATTCAAGATGGCAGTATTCTGCACACCGACCACGGTTTTCCGATGAGTATTGGCAAGGATGTGACGGTTGGCCACAAGGTCATGTTACACGGCTGCACGATTGGCGATGGCAGTTTAATCGGCATGAATGCAGTGGTTCTCAACGGCGCCAAAGTCGGAAAAAACTGCCTAATTGGTGCCAATGCGCTGGTGACAGAGGGTATGGAAATACCCGACGGTTCGCTCGTGATGGGAATGCCGGCGAAGGTTAAGCGCGCACTGAGCGACATGGAGCAGGCAACCCTGGCGCTCTCGGCTCAGCATTATGTGGAGAATGGTCAGCGTTTTCTCAGCGACTTGCGGCCCCAGAGCCTGGCGTCGGCAAAGTGTGATGGCGAGGAATTTAACGATGAGTTCTGAGCCATTAGAAACCCCAGTCAAGTCGCCCTGTGTCTCGGTGTGCGCACTGGATGAGCAAGATGTCTGTCTGGGCTGTTACCGAACGGTGGACGAAATTCGCGAGTGGTCGTCGGTAAATGATGCGCAGCGCCGAGAGATTATCCGTATGGCCAATGCGCGCTGTAAGGAACGCTACGGCTAATTGTCGGCGCTATGCGCGCCGACGGTTGCGACCTTTCGGGTAGGCTCTTACCAGCTGAATCAGGTTGCCCTTCATTTCCATAATTTCAAAGCAGTAGCCCTCAACCGTAACCCCTACCATTGCCTCTGGGAAGCTCTCGAGCGTTTCCAATAGCAGGCCGTTCAGTGTTTTCGGTCCGTCGGTGGGCAGTTCCCACTTGAGGGTTTTATTAATATCCCGCACGGTGGTGGTGCCGTCGATCACAAATGTGCCATCGCTTTGGTGGGTGATGTCGTCGGTGTCAGTGCTGAGGTTGGACGTGAACTCGCCGACAATCTCTTCAAGCAAATCCTCTAGCGTGACAATACCCTGCATCACGCCGTACTCATCGACAACAATGCCCATGCGCCGCTTTTGTTTTTGAAAGTTAAATAGCTGGGTGTGCAGGGGCGTGCCTTCCGGAATGAAGTAGGGCGCGCGGAGGGCGCGTAGCAGGCGGTCGCGCTGTACTTTGCCGTGCTCATCAACGCTGTTAATGATGTCCCGCTGATGGAGAATGCCGACAACATTATCAATGTCGTTTTGATACACCGGAATGCGGGTAAACTCGGCGTCGCGCAGCTTCTCAATGATGGCCGTCGTGTCGGCTTCAATATCAATGCCGTAGACCTCATTGCGCGGGATCATAATGTCGTCCACGGTGATGAGCTCTAGGTCCAAAATATTCAGGAGCATGCCGCGGTGATGTTTGGGGATCAGGTGGCCGGCATCGCCGACGATGGTCCGCAACTCCTCCATGCCGATGTGTTCGCTGCCGTCATTCTTCTCAACGCCCGTCATGCGCAGCACCATATGGGTGATATGGCTAACCAGCCAGATTACCGGGAACAGCAGGCTGCGCAGCGGTAGCAAGATATGGCTGACGGTATAGGCCACCATTTCAGATTTATACGCGGCAATGGTCTTGGGGATGATCTCGGCAAAAATCAGGAAGACCAGGGTCAGCAAAATAGACGCGGGAACAACGGCGTTGTCGCCATAGAGACGAATCGCGAGTACGGTGGCGAGCGCAGCGGCAAGATTGTTGATGAGATTGTTGCCGATCAATATCGTGCTGATCAGACTGTCGGGTTTTTCCAACAAGCGTGCAGCGCGCCGGGCACCGCGGTGGCCAGTTTTCACTTTGTGGCGCAGGCGGTAGCGGTTCAGGGACATCATTCCAGTTTCAGAACCGGAGAAGAAACCAGAAAAGAAGATCAGCGCGGCCAATATTCCAAATAAAAGACCCAGCGGTGCCTCGTTCAAAAAGCCCTAAACTCCCGAGAAAAAAATCAGTGCCAATCTTGAAGAAAAACCGCCTGCAGCACAAGCCGCCAGGCTCATAAGTTAGGGGCTGGCAATCAAGCTCAGGGCGATTTTGGTGCCAAGATAACCCAGCAGCAGGAAGGCGAAGGCCCACAGTGTCCAGCGAATCGCTGTGCGGCCGCGCCAGCCGAGGGCGAGCCGCCCACCAATAAGCACGCCGAGCAGCAGCCATGCCATGATGGAAAACAGCGTTTTATGTGCAAGGTTCTGGCCTAACAGGTCATCGACGAATACCACGCCGGTGCCAATGGCCGCCGTTAGCAGCAGGAAGCTCGCGGCAACCAGCTCAAACAACATGCTCTCCATGGTTTGCAGTGGCGGCATAAAGCTGGGCAAGCCGCGAAGCTGGTGCTGGCGCAGCATACGGTCCTGGCTGGCCAGTACCAGTGCCTGAACGGCGGCGATGGTGAGCATGCTGTACGCCAATATTGATAAAATAATGTGGCTGTACATGCCTGCAGAGTGCTTTTCGCCAACTTGCTGACCCGGTAGAAGTAACTCCAGAGCAATGGCGAGAATGGCCAGGGGGAACAGCGCCAGCAGCAGGTTGTGTATGGGTCGGCGAAGACTGGCTCCAAGGGTGATCGCACAAATCAGGCCGGTGAGGAGCGAAAACAGCTGCGACAGCCCCAGGTCTGCGCCCATGGGGGTGGCAATGGCGCTTACCGCTGCCACAAAATGGGCTGTAATGGCTATCGCGCCGAAGCACAGTGCGCCGCGGCTGAGTTGTTGGCCGTTGCCAAGGCGAAGGCGCCTCGCCTGCGCGCCAGTGGCAAAGAAGTATAGAAGGACTGCTATCAGGCTGCTTGCAATGTTCATGTACTCGGCTTTGCCGGATTCCCTGTCTGCGTTTTGGGTCTGGGCAGTGACTCGGTTATACTTCCGCGTCTTTCTGTCGGCCCGCTGCGTTCTATGCGTGGGCTGATTGTAAGCGTGTTCACTGCAGCCTGTCGATACGGCTTACAGTACAAGCGCATTTCCGACTTCAGAGAGTTGATGGCATGTTTGAAAATCTCACCGAACGTTTATCGCAAACCCTGCGCCATGTTACCGGCCAGGCTCGCCTTAGCGACGACAATATAAAAGATGCGATGCGCGATGTGCGCATGGCATTGCTTGAGGCCGATGTCGCGCTGCCCGTGGTGAAGGACTTTGTTGAGGCGGTGCGACAACGCGCGGTGGGTCAGGAGGTAAGCAAGAGCCTGAGCCCGGGGCAAATGTTCGTGAAAATCGTCCAGCAAGAGCTGGAACACATCATGGGTGACAAGAACGAAGGCTTGGATTTTTCTACCCAGCCGCCGGCAGTCATCCTGATGGCGGGCCTGCAGGGTGCAGGTAAAACCACCTCGGTTGGCAAGCTGGCAAAATACTTAAAGGAAAAAGAAAAGAAGAAAGTACTGGTCGTGAGTGCCGATATCTACCGGCCTGCGGCCATCAAGCAGCTTGAGACCCTGGCTGGCGATGTCGGTGTCGATTTCTTTCCGAGCAGCACTGAGCAAAAAGCCGTGGATATCGGCAAGGCAGCGCTCGCCGAAGCAAAGCTGCGCTTCTACGATGTGGTAATCGTGGATACGGCGGGCCGTTTGCATGTCGACACCGACATGATGACAGAGATTCAAGAGTTGCACGCGGCGATCACGCCCACAGAGACGCTGTTCGTGGTTGACGCCATGACCGGTCAGGATGCGGCCAATACCGCCAAGGCCTTCGGCGAAGCGCTGCCGCTTACCGGGGTTATTCTCACCAAGGCCGATGCGGATAGCCGGGGTGGTGCGGCGCTTTCGGTGCGACATATTACCGGCAAGCCCATCAAGTTCTTGGGGGTGGGTGAGAAAACCGACGCTCTGGATCCCTTCCATCCGGATCGTGTGGCATCACGAATTCTGGGAATGGGGGATATTCTCTCCCTGATCGACGAGGCGGAAGCCAAGCTCGATAAGCAGAAAGCCGAAAAATTGGCGAAGAAGATCAAAAAAGGGAAGAAATTTGATCTTGAGGATCTTCGCGACCAGCTGCAGCAAATGCAAAACATGGGTGGCCTCACCGGCATGCTCGATAAATTGCCTGGGATGGGCAATATGGCGCAGATGGCGCAAAGCCAGATCGATACCAAAATGTTTACGCGCATGGAAGCCATCATCAATTCAATGACGCCAGCCGAGCGCCGCAATCCGGATCTTCTCAATGGGTCGCGCAAGAAGCGCATCGTGGCGGGTTCCGGTACCCAGATCCAGGATCTGAACCGCCTGCTTAAACAGCACAAGCAAATGGCCAAGATGATGAAAAAAATGGGTCAGAAGGGCGGCATGACCAATATGATGCGCGGTATGGGTGGAATGATGCCCCCCGGTGGCGGTGGCCGCTTCCCCGGAATGTAGTCCGGAGCTGCCGAGAACCGCACTATAATCAAGCGCTTGCCCGCATTTTACGGTGACGGCCTGGCAGGGTGGTGGGGTGATCATCACCGCAGAGGGAAAAAAGTGTATCAGCTGTTTCAAATGCATACACTTTCCCTTATAATTCCGCGCCTTTACGGCTCCGGGTCGTTAACAGGATCAAAAATTCGCAGTAGCGGTCAACGCCGCTGCCCAAAAGCTAGGAACTGATACAAGAATGGTCACTATTCGTTTGGCACGTGGCGGCTCTAAAAAGCGCCCCTTCTACCACCTGACAGTCACTGACAGCCGCACTTCACGTGACGGTCGTTTCATTGAGCGCGTTGGGTTCTTTAACCCTGTTGCCCGTGGTAACGAAGAGCGTTTGCGTGTAGACACCGCTCGCGTTGAGCACTGGGTTGCTCAAGGCGCTCAGCTGTCTGACCGCGTTGCTAAGCTGATCAAAGAAGCACCTGCAGCCGAGTAAGCTGGGTGTCTACCTCGTCTTCACCAGTCGTCATAGCGAAAATCTCGACGGTATACGGGGTAAAAGGGTGGGTAAAGATACATTCCTTTACCGACCCGCTTGAGAATTTTCTGGATTTCTCTGACTACCAGCTGCGCAAAAAAGGCCGGTGGCAGGAGATCGAACTCGACGAATGTCGGCGTCATGGTAAGGGCATCGTAGCCCATATTAAGGGTGTCGACGATCGCGAGTTGGCTCGCGAGTATTGCGGGCTTGAGCTGGGGATTTTGGCAGAACAGTTGCCAAGCCTGGCTGAAAATGAGTTTTACTGGCACCAATTAGTGGGTTTGAAGGTTATCGCTTCGGAGCAACTGTTGGGTGTGGTGGATCATATGATCGAAACCGGCGCCAATGATGTAATGGTGGTGCGACGGTGTGAGGGAAGCCTCGACGATCGAGAACGGTTGATCCCTTACTTGCCGGGTGATTTTGTGCAGGATATAGACCTGCAAAGCGGCACGATTACTGTCGATTGGGACCCGGAGTTCTAACGCGCAGTGAACGTGGCGCGTGATGGGGGCAGAATGGATATCGCAGTGGTAACCCTGTTCCCAGAGATGTTCGGCGCGATCAGCGATTATGGTGTCACCGGACGAGCAGTACAAAAAGGGGTGTTAAACCTTAGCTGCATCAACCCGCGGTCGTTTACTGAAGATCGCCATCAAACGGTTGATGATCGCCCCTACGGTGGCGGCCCAGGTATGGTGATGATGCCAGAACCGTTAAGCAAGGCGTTGCAGGCAGCGCGCGAAACGGTAGCCAAGCCGGCGAAGACGGTGTATCTGTCGCCGCAGGGTAGAAAGTTAGATCAAAGCGGCTTGCAGGAGCTGGCGCAAGAAAATGCGTTGATTCTATTAGCCGGGCGTTATGAAGGCGTTGATGAACGCTTGATTGAACGTGAGATCGACGAAGAGTGGTCTATTGGTGACTATGTCATCAGCGGTGGCGAGCTAGCTGCGATGGTGATGATAGACGGCTTGAGTCGTTTGCTGCCGGGCGTGTTGGGCCATCAGCAGTCGGCGGAACAGGACTCCTTCGCAGAGGGGTTGTTAGATTGCCCACATTACACCCGACCCGAGGTGTATGGGGAAGATGTGGTTCCAGAGGTGTTGCTTAGCGGCAATCACGGAGCCATACGACGCTGGCGCTTAAAGCAGGCGCTGGGTCGAACGTTTGTACGGCGCCCGGACTTGCTCGAATCGAGAGAGCTGAGCGACGAGGAAAACACACTGCTGGCGGAGTACCTTCGCGAGCGTAACGACTAATTGACAGCTAGCTGTGAAGCTACCAACTTTTATTTCAGGAGCATGCCATGAGCACCAACAAAATTATCGCCGAGCTGGAAGCGGAGCAGACCGCCAAAGAGCTGCCGGAATTCAGCCCCGGTGACACCGTTGTCGTTCAGGTAAAGGTTAAAGAAGGTAACCGCGAGCGTCTGCAGGCCTTTGAAGGTGTTGTTATCGCCAAGAAAAACCGCGCGTTAAACTCTTCTTTCACCGTTCGCAAGATTTCTCACGGTGTTGGCGTTGAGCGTACTTTCCAAACTTACAGCACGCTGATCGACAGCATTCAGGTTAAGCGTCGCGGTGATGTTCGCCAAGCTAAACTGTACTACTTGCGTGAGCGCAGCGGTCGTTCAGCTCGTATCAAAGAGAAGCTGGCAACCAAGTCGTAATACGGTTTTCGCATCTCCGAAAAGGCAGCCACTGGCTGCCTTTTTTTTTGTCTGGCTGGTGGCGCCGTCCATCGGCGAGATAGAATCTTGCTGACGACCGAGGAGGAGTTCATGGCGCAGCAGGCCAGTGATCAGGATCAGCCAACCATAGACCGCTACATTGACGCGCTGTGGCTAGAGAAAGGGCTTAGCGATAACAGTTTGCAGTCTTACCGCCGCGACCTATACCAATGGTCCTATTGGCTCGCTCAGCGGGGCAGTGGCGTGCTGCTATGTGGTCGCGCCGATGCGCTGGATTATTTGGCCGAGCAGCGCGGCAAGGGCAAATCTGCCCGTAGTACCGCACGTTTGCTTTCTTGCCTGCGGGGGTTTTACCGTTATCAACTGCGGGAGGGGCGCCTTCAGGAAGATCCGCTTGCCAATATCGAAGCGCCCAAGTTGGGGAGGCCGCTACCTAAATCCTTGAGTGAAGCGGATGTTGAGGCCTTGCTTGCGCAGCCCGACGACGAAATTGCGATCGAACAGCGTGACCGGGCAATGCTGGAGCTACTGTATGCTGCCGGCCTGCGAGTCAGCGAGCTGGTGAGCTTGCGGTTTTCGCAGTTGGGGCTGGAGCAGGGCGTGGTGCGAGTCACCGGCAAGGGCAACAAGGAGCGCTTGGTGCCAATGGGGGAAGAGGCTCTGCACTGCTTACAAGCGTATTTGCGTGGCGGACGGCCACAGTTGTTGGCGGATGGCGAGTCGGACGTGGTGTTCCCCAGTCGCCGGGGTCAGGTGATGACCCGACAAACGTTTTGGCACCGCGTGAAGCTCTACGCGCAGCGCGCCGGCATTCGCGCAAGTATTTCACCGCATACGCTGCGTCACGCGTTTGCCACACATCTGGTGAATCATGGTGCTGACCTGCGGGTTGTTCAGCTGCTGCTCGGTCACAGTGACTTGAGCACCACGCAGATATACACCCATGTTGCCAGAGAGCGAATGCAGGCTTTGCATCGCGCGCATCACCCGCGCGGTTGAACTTGGCGCTTTCTCTCGGTTCTCAATGGTATATGATGACCGCCTTCACACCTTCCGTACGGAGATTTTTCGTTGACTATGTATAGCCCCCGAGTATTGATTTCGCGCGCTCTATTCGCGTCAGTAATAGCTGCTTCAACTTTTTTTGGGGTGGCCTACGCCGAGCCTGCCAAGACCGCGACCTTTATTGATAAGGCGGCTGAGCAAGCGATTCGCAGTGCGTTTAAGAGTTCTCGCCCTGATTTGCAGGTCAGCGGCGTAGAAAGTAGCGAGATGCCCGGGGTGTATCGCGTTGAAATGACCAATGGGCCGACGGTCTATGCGAGCGCCGACGGCAAATATATTGTTGCGGGTAAAATGTATGAGCTGACGGCGAATGGCATTGAGGATATCGCCGAGCGCCGCTTGCAGCCCCAGCGCAAGGCCTTGCTCTCCAAAGTGCCGCGGGAAGATATGATTATATTTAGCCCGGAAGGGGAAACAAAAGGCGCGCTGTATGTATTTACCGATGTGGATTGTGGCTTCTGCCAAAAGCTGCATAAAGAGGTGCCCGCCCTGAATGCCAGTGGTATCGAGGTGCGCTATCTTGCCTACCCCCGCCAGGGTGTTGGCACGCCAACATTCAACAAAATGGTATCCGCCTGGTGCGCCGATGACCGCGTCGCGGCGATGGATGCGCTCAAGGCCCGCCGTCCCATTGCGAATAAGCAGTGCCAAACGCCGATCATTGGCCAGTATGAATTGGGTCAGCAGCTTGGCGTGACTGGGACGCCGGCGATCGTCACCGAGGACGGCGCCCTGATTCCCGGCTACCGCCCGGCTGATCAGCTGATTCCCCAAGCGCTGCGCTGAGAAATCGTCAATAAGTAGGAATAGAGGGGCTCTGGTCGTATCTCTGGCGCTTCAGCATGGCGCTAGGCCCCCATCCTGACATAAAATGGGAAGTTCGTAGCGCCGCGCTTATGTGCGGCGCGCTAATAATTGAGTTTTAAAAGGAGTGGCGGTGAGTCCGGTCAGAGTAGGTATATGTGGTCTGGGTACCGTTGGCAGCGGTACTTACGCAGTATTAACGCGCAACGCAGCGGAGATTGCTGCCCGTGTCGGTGCCGATATTGTGGTAACTGAAATTGGTGCGCGTCGCGACAACCCCAATTGTGATACGGGTGATGTGGCCATTAACCGCGACATTTTTGCCGTTGCAGAAAACCCCAATGTCGATATTTTGGTTGAGTTGATTGGCGGGACCACTGTTGCCAAGGAATTGGTATTGAAAGCCATTGCCAATGGCAAACACGTGGTGACCGCCAACAAGGCCTTGATTGCCGAGCACGGGAACGAAATTTTTGAAGCGGCTGCCCAACAGGGCGTTACGGTTGCCTTTGAGGCCGCGGTTGCCGGCGGTATTCCCATTATCAAAGCACTGCGTGAAGGCTTGGCAGGGAATAAAGTGCAGTGGCTCGCGGGCATTATCAACGGCACTGGAAACTTTATTCTCACTGAAATGCGCGACAAAGGGCGCGACTTCAACGACGTACTGGCCGAGGCTCAGGCCCTGGGCTACGCCGAGGCAGACCCGACTTTCGACGTTGAGGGCATAGATGCCGCGCACAAGTTGGTGATTTTGGCGTCTCTGGCCTTTGGTATCCCGCTGCAATTTGACAAGGTATATACCGAGGGAATTAGCCGGATCGCACAGGAAGATGTGGTCTACGCCGAAGAGCTGGGTTATCGCATCAAGCATTTGGGTATTGCCCGCGATACCGAAAAAGGCATTGAATTGCGCGTTCATCCCACACTGATTCCAGAAAAGCGCCTGATCGCGAACGTCAACGGTGTAATGAACGCCGTACTGGTGCAATCGGATGCCGTTGGTCCAACCTTGTATTACGGTGCGGGTGCCGGTAGCGAACCCACGGCATCAGCGGTTGTCGCCGATGTTGTGGATGTCGCGCGTACACTCAGCGCCGAACCACACCACCGGGTGCCTTTCCTGTCATTCCAGCGCACGTCATTGAGCGATCATCCTGTGCTGCCGATAGACGATGTGGAAACCGCCTACTACTTGCGCATGTCGGCCCTCGATAAGCCCGGCGTACTGTCCAAAGTGGCGCAGATTCTCAGCGACGACGGCATTAGCATTGAAGCGCTGATTCAAAAGCAGCCAGCCGAGGACGCGAATTTAGTTCCGGTGATTATCCTTACCAACCGCACCGTCGAGAGCAAGTTGTTTGCCGCAGTCAGCCGTATTGAAGGACTGGAAGGTATTGTTGGTGAAGTAACGCGTATTCGCGTTGAGTCACTGGCAGGCTAAGTATCGCCGCTACACTGCGCCTTCGGGCGCAGCCCCCACATTCCATGAAGAGTTAGTAACGTGAAATACATCAGCACCCGTGGCCAGGCGCCCGCCCTCAATTTTGAAGACGTACTGCTTACCGGCTTGGCGCCGGATGGCGGCCTTTACGTGCCGGAGTCCCTGCCTACCTATAGCCGCGAGCAAATAGCGGCGTGGTCGTCGTTAAGCTACACCGAGCTGGCCTTTGAAATTGTTCAGCCCTTTGTTGCGGGCAGCATTCCCGATGCCGATCTCAAAGCGATTATCGACGATAGCTATTCGGACTTCAGGCACCCGGCCGTAGCGCCACTGGTGCAGCTGGGTCAAAACGAATGGGTGTTGGAACTGTTTCAGGGGCCCACCCTGGCTTTTAAAGACTTTGCATTGCAGATGTTGGGACGCCTGCTGGATTATGTGCTGGAGAAGCGCCAGCAAAAAGTCGTTGTAATGGGCGCCACGTCAGGTGATACCGGTTCGGCGGCGATTCAGGGTGTAAAACGCTGTGAAAATGTCGACATTTTCATTTTGCATCCCTACCAACGCGTATCGGAGGTGCAGCGCCGCCAGATGACAACGGTGCAGGGCGACAATATTCACAACATCGCCCTGAAAGGACACTTTGATCACTGCCAGGCCATGGTGAAAGCGAGTTTTGCGGATCAGAGCTTTTTGCCTGAGGGGCGCCAGCTGGTAGCGGTGAACTCCATTAACTGGGCGCGCATCATGGCGCAGATCGTCTACTACTTCTACGCCGCTTTTGCATTGGGCGCGCCAGATCGCAAAATCAGTTTCTCTGTGCCGACGGGTAATTTTGGCGACATCTATGCCGGCTACCTCGCCAAGCAGATGGGACTGCCCATCGACCAATTGGTGGTGGCAACGAATCAAAACGACATTCTGCACCGGGTGATCAGCGGCAATCAGTTTGAAAAGCACGATTTGCAGCACACATTGTCACCGAGTATGGATATTGTCGTATCCAGCAACTTCGAACGGATGCTGTTCGACTGCTTTGATCGCGACGGTGCGGCCATCGCCGACCTGATGCAACGAATGAATACCGAGACGGTATCTCTTCCCGCCGCCGCGTTTGAGCGCGTGCGCGAACTGTTCGCCAGTGCCAGTGCCAGCGATGAAGAAACCGTGGCCACCATCGCCAGCGTCTACGACGACAGCGAGTACCTGCTCGATCCGCATTCGGCAATTGGTGTTAAAGCCGCGCGCGATTGCTGGCGCGACCGCAGCGTACCAATGGTGACGCTCGCTACTGCGCATCCAGCGAAATTCCCTGAAGCGGTAATGAAAGCCGGTTATCCCAGTGCGCCAGCGCTGCCGCATCATATGGCGGACCTTTTCGACCTTGATGAGCGTTACGAAGTGATCGACAACGACATGTCGAGCGTTCACAGCTTTATGGCAAAGAATATCCGCGCCTAAACGTGAGTCGCTTCCCGCGTATCGTTGAAAGAGTCGCCGTCGCAGATGCGACGGTGGCGCTGCCATCATTACCGCCCCTTTTGTCTCGGCTGTATGCCGCGCGCGGCATCGTGTCCGACGAGCAGGCAAAGCTCGGTTTGGATGCCTTGCCTGCACCCACTATGAAGGGCATGGACGCGGCTGTCTCAGCGCTGGTTGAGGCAATCAGTGAGGGTAAGCGCTTGTTAGTGGTTGGCGACTTCGACTGCGACGGCGCCACCAGTACAACCTTGGCGTTGCTCGGCTTGCGAATGTTGGGCGCCGCCGACGTCGATTTTTTGGTCCCCAATCGCTTTGAATACGGCTATGGCCTGAGCCCAGAAATTGTTGCTGTCGCGGCCGAGCGCCGCCCGGATATCATTATTACCGTCGACAATGGCATCTCCAGCATCGACGGTGTTGCCGCGGCGGCGCAGGCCGGTATTCCCGTTATCGTGACCGACCACCACCTTCCCGGCGACCAGCTGCCAGACGCACTGGCGATTGTGAACCCCAATCAACCCGGCTGTGACTTCCCAGATAAATCTTTGGCTGGCGTCGGTGTGATGTTTTACGTGTTGCTGTCATTGCGGGCGGCGCTACGAGAGCGCGGTATCTTTCGCGATGGCAAGGGGCCCAATCTTGCTGAGCTGCTCGACCTCGTGGCGCTGGGCACGGTCGCTGATGTGGTGCCGTTGAGTCAGGCAAACCGGGTGTTAGTGGAGCAGGGCTTGCGGCGAATTCGCGCCGGGCGCTGCCGTCCGGGAATTAGTGCTTTGCTCCGAGTTGCCGGGCGGGAGCCTGCGCGCTTGGTCGCCAGTGACCTCGGTTTTACCGTTGGGCCGCGTTTGAATGCGGCGGGCCGGCTGGATGATATGACGGTGGGCATTCGCTGCCTGCTGGCCGACGATGCGACGCAAGCCCTGAACTTGGCGGCCGAGCTGGATGATCTCAATCGAGAGCGTCGCAGCATAGAACAGAGCATGAAAGACGACGCCATGCGCGCATTGGCGCATTTGCAGCTAGACGCTAGTAAGGTTCCGGCGGGATTGTGTTTGTATGATCCAACTTGGCACCAGGGCGTTGTGGGGATATTGGCCTCGCGGATCAAAGAGCAGTTTCACCGTCCGGTAATCGCCTTTGCCGAGGCTGATAACGGTGAAATCAAAGGCTCGGCCCGTTCTATTCCCGGCCTGCATATGCGCGATACTTTGGACAGAGTCGCAAAACGTCACCCGCAGATGTTAAGTAAGTTTGGTGGCCACGCCATGGCGGCGGGGTTGAGCCTGGCGGAAAAAGACTTCGACGCCTTTAGCGATGCCTTTGTTGACGCCGTTCGTGAGCAGCTTAGTGACGATCAGCTCGAGGCGGTGGTTCACAGCGACGGCGAGCTGAGCCCGACAGAACTTAAACTCGAAAATGCAGAGCTGCTGCGCAGCGCTGGGCCGTGGGGGCAGGGCTTTCCCGAGCCATTGTTTCACGGTGTATTTACCCTGGTTCAGCAGCGCCTTGTCGGCGAGCGGCATTTAAAAATGACGCTCGCACCTCGCCATGACAAGCAGGCGATCATTGACGCCATTGCGTTTAATGTCGACCTCAACCAGTGGCCAGACCCAGCGGTGACGGAGGTGGAAGTGGTGTACAAGCTAGATAGCAATCTCTGGCGTGATCGCCTGTCACTGCAATTACTGGTTGAGCATCTGCGCCCCTGCGCTGGCGCATAATGCCAGCCAGCTTTCCGCCGCGCGACGCATCGGGTAAAATGCCCGCCTTTTCACGTGGTCCGGATACTATCCATGCTAGAAATTAATCCCCTGCGCAATGCCCTTAAGGATATGACTGAGCGTACCGATACGCTTAGGGGGTATCTTTGACTACGCTAACAAGAAAGAGCGCCTAACTGAGGTCGAGCTGGAGCTCGGTGATTCCGCCGTGTGGGACGACCCTGCCCGCGCCCAGGAGCTTGGCCGCGAGCGCGCCAACCTGGAAGGTGTGGTGGGCGCTATCGATGAGTTAGACGCCGGTATTGGCGACGCTTCTGAACTGCTCGATATGGCGGCAGAGGAGAACGATGAAGACACCATTGAAGCCGTGCAGGGCGATATAGAACGCCTCGAAGGGGTGCTAGCCAAACTGGAATTCCGCCGTATGTTCTCCGGTGAAATGGACCCCAACAACTGTTATTTGGATATTCAGTCAGGTTCCGGCGGCACCGAAGCCCAAGACTGGGCCAATATGGTGCTGCGCATGTATTTGCGCTGGTGCGAAGACAAAGGCTTCAAGGCAGAACTGGTTGAGGTCTCTGACGGCGAAGTGGCGGGGATCAAAAGTGCAACCATCCATATTCAGGGCGAATATGCCTTCGGTTGGCTGCGCACCGAGACCGGCGTTCACCGCCTGGTTCGCAAGTCGCCCTTTGATTCGGGCAACCGCCGCCACACATCGTTTTGTTCGGTGTTTGTGTCGCCGGAGATCGACGACAATATCGAAATTGATATCGATCCTTCGGATGTGCGCACGGATACCTACCGCGCCAGTGGTGCAGGTGGTCAGCACGTTAACAAGACCGACTCTGCGGTTCGCCTAACGCACGAGCCCACCAATACCGTTGTGCAGTGTCAGAGCGAGCGCTCCCAGCATCAAAACCGCGACAACGCTTGGAAAATGTTGAAGGCCAAGCTCTATGAAATGGAGCTGCAAAAACGCAATAGCGAGGCCCAGGCATTGGAAGACAGCAAGTCAGATATTGGCTGGGGCAGCCAGATACGCTCCTACGTGCTCGACGACCAGCGTATTAAAGACCTGCGCACCAATGTACAAACCAGCAATTGCAACAATGTGCTCGATGGCGACCTTGACCTGTTTATCGAAGCGAGCCTGAAATCTGGCTTATAAGGCCGGCACCCTAGCCAATGAGATGACGCGGCCCGATTGCGGGCCCGACCAAAGGAAACACAGATGTCTGAACAGCAGAACGACACGCAAGCCCAGGAAGCCGGGCAGGAAGAAAATCGCCTGATTGCTGAGCGCCGCGCCAAGTTGGCGGCGATTCGCGAAAAGCGCAATGCCTTTCCTAACGACTTCCGACGCGATGCCTACGCCCAGCAACTGCAAGAAGAGCTGGGTGAGCACGACAAGGCGACGCTTGAAGCGCTGGACAGACATGCCGCGATTGCCGGTCGTATTATGGCCAAGCGTGGCCCGTTTATGGTGCTGCAAGATATGTCTGGCCGAATCCAGACTTATATCGATAAGAAAAAACTGCCTGAAGCGCTGACTGAAGAGATTAAAAGCTGGGATATCGGCGACATTATTTTTGCCAAGGGGCCGGTGCACAAATCTGGTAAGGGCGATTTGTATGTGTATATGGAAGAGGGCGGATTGCTAACCAAGTCGTTGCGTCCACTGCCCGACAAATTCCACGGCCTTCAAGACCAGGAAATGCGCTATCGGCAGCGCTATGTCGACCTGATTATGAACGAGCAGTCGCGTCGCACCTTCGCGATTCGCTCTAAGATGATCAGCTCCATCCGTAATTTTTTGCAGCAGAAAGACTTTGTCGAAGTTGAAACCCCGATGATGCAGGTGATTCCCGGTGGTGCCACTGCGCGGCCGTTTGTGACGCATCACAATGCGCTCGACCTCGATATGTACCTGCGCATTGCGCCCGAGCTTTATCTCAAGCGCTTGGTGGTTGGCGGATTCGAGCGGGTGTTTGAAATCAACCGTAATTTCCGCAATGAGGGTTTGTCGACGCGCCACAACCCCGAATTCACCATGATCGAGTTTTATCAGGCCTATGCTGACTACAAAGACTTGATGGACCTGACTGAGGCAATGTTGCGCCACGTAGCTCAGGAAGTATTGGGCACCACGTGTTTGCACTATCAGGGCAGTGACTACGACTTTGGCAAGCCGTTTACCCGACTGTCGGTCTTTGACGCCGTGCTGCAATACAACCCGTCCATCAGCGCTGAGCAGTTAGCCGATATGGAGCAAGCCAAAGCCATTGCCAAAGGCCTTGGCATCGAGGTTAAGGACTCCTGGGGGCTGGGCAAGATCCAAATTGAGATCTTTGAAGAAACGGTTGAACACAAGCTGGATCAACCCACGTTTATCACCGAATACCCCACCGAGGTATCGCCGCTGGCCCGTCGCAGCGACGACAACCCCTTTGTGACTGACCGGTTCGAGTTTTTCGTGGGTGGTCGCGAGCTCGCCAATGGCTTCTCCGAGTTGAATGACGCCGAAGATCAAGCTGAGCGATTCATGGCGCAAGTGGCCGAAAAAGATGCCGGCGACGATGAAGCAATGCACTACGATGCTGACTATATTGCCGCCTTGGAATACGGCCTACCACCGACCGCTGGTGAGGGAATAGGCATCGACCGACTGGTGATGCTGTTTACCGATTCGCCGTCAATTCGCGACGTTTTATTGTTCCCCCACATGCGTCCGGAATCACAAGGCTAAGCCTTAGGGTGCCGGCTTGCCGGCACCCACTCCTTCCCATTGCTTGCACTTTGCGACCTGATTCTCAGCGATAACTTCAAGCTAGACAGCAACTTGCGCAGCTATGCTATAGTGTTGCCAATAAAAATTTTGGGCCTGGAGTGTGGCAATGAGTATCGAAAACGTAGATCTGTTTGACGGTTTGTCGCCAGATGAACTCAAGCTTTTGCGTGATACCAGTATTCTTCGTGAGTTTGCAAAAAACACCGTACTGATTCACGAAGGTGACGTGGCGGACTCTCTGTATGTCGTCGAAACCGGCCGGGTAAAAGTCTACTGTAGCGACAAAAGTGGTAAAGACTTTGTGCTGAATATACTTGAGTCGGGCGACTATTTTGGTGAGCTGGCCCTGCTTGACGATGATCGCCGGTCGGCGTCGGTACGTGCGATGGATGCAACGCAGGTGCGCATTATCTACAAAGAAGATTTCAAAGCCATTATGGATATGCATCCGAACATCACTCGTATTTTGAACAAGAACCTGACGCGCCGTATTCGCAAGTTGACCAATGATGTGAAAAGTTTGGCTTTGCAGGATGTCTATGGCCGCGTGGTGAAGGTGCTTACCGGATTAGCCGAGCCCCACGGTGAAGAAGGGCAAATGAAGATCAACGAGAAACTCACCCAACAAGAGATCGCTGACAGAGTGGGCTCGTCGCGGGAAATGGTGGCGCGTATTCTCAAAGACCTGACCATCGGGGACTATATCGAAGTGGAAGGTCGACATATCATTCTCAAGAAGAAGCTGCCGGAGAGCTACTAACCCTATCGCGCCTCCAGTGATGCAGGATTTGTACGAATTCTATGAAAACGCCCCCGTATTTACGGGGGCGTTTTCATAGTGATACGTGAATAAAATACCGAAGTGACTACTGATGGCGTAAGGTAATTAGTCCTAGGTCGACAGCTTTGAGAGTGGCCTCAGCACGTGAATTCACCTGGAGCTTGCGGTAAATATCTTTTAGATAGTCGGCTACGGTATGGTGGCTCAATTGCAATGACTCGGCGGCATTGCGAACACTGTAACCATGGGCGATCAGCGTCAGCACCTCGCTTTCCCGTGCCGTCAGATTATACTCAATCGTCTTTTGTGGTCGAAAAAATGCCAGCATACGACGGGCGATACTGGGGGATAGCGGCGGTTGCCCTGCAAGAATGCCCATTAGTCGTTGACTGAAGACCTCGGTGGTTTCGTCTTTGAGCAGGTAGCCTTCCGCGCCTGCTTTTAATGCGGCAAACAAATGCTCAGAGTCGTCGAAAATTGTTGTTATCACGCAGCTGCATTGGGGGTTTTTGGCAAGGATTTCCGGTATTAGCGCTACACCTGAACCATCGGGCAGGCCAATGTCCAGTAGTGCAAGTTGGGCGGGCCAGGCCGGAAGCAATTCGCGCGCACTGGCCAGGCTGTCAGCCTGTTGAACGCTGGCATCGGGAAAGCATTGGGCTGCAATTCTGGAAAGCCAGTCGGAGACATCTGGCAGGTCTTCAACAATCAGGATATGTGTTATAGCGTTCACTAGTGTGTTCCAAATAATCTGCGTGAATGACTATTAGGCTGGATACTATCGCCGATTCGTTATTATGACGCATCCCCTCGTTTGTGGGGAAAAGGATAATATCGGGCCTGTAGGCGTGTCGTACCTCGTGTTCAGGTTTGATGAATAGAAGTGGAACGGATGAATTTACATGCTCGCTTGGCTGTGGCAGTCGCACTGCTGTTGGTGGGCGCACTTGCCAGCCTGTCTCTGGCTCTACACCTGCCCCAGCCTCAGGGGCTTTTCAGCCTGGACGGTGAGCAGATCATTTACTCGGCTCCGAGCGGTCAGCGCCACACTGTGGCTGCGCTGAAGGCTGGAGAGCGGGAGCTACCTGCCAATCCTCGATGGCTGATTGCGGAACCCGATGTCCTTGAGAGCTTTGAGGAATTTAATGGCCTGATGGACCAACAACGCCTTATTTCGGCAGCTATAAAGCGCGGCGATCTGGTGTTGATCAACGAATCAGGTGACCATCTAGCGGTCCCATTTCGCCAAAGGGAGCTCGGTGATCTCCACTGGTTATTTTGGTTTCAGATTGGCATAGGCAGTATCATTCTGATGATCGGAGGAATGGTCTGGTCGGCTAAGCCGGGAATGGCTACGACGCTGTATGCAGCGAGCGGCCTGTGCTTGGCTATTGCCACCAATACGGCCGCTGTGTATAGCACACGATCGATGTTTATTGATGGCGATGTTTTTCGTTTTCTCTCTGACTTGAACAGCTGTGGTGCCTTGCTTTTTTCTTCGTCCTTTAGCGCCTTGCTATGGCACTATCCGCAGCAATTGGGCCGCTTTCCCGTTGCGCCTTTGAGCTTCATTGTTGGATTTGCCTCATGTGCGGTAGTCATTTTTCAATGGGAGCCTGCGCCCAATTTCTATTATTTCTTGGTCTTGGCTATCTACGCCGTTGGCTTTATTTTTGCGGCCCTGCAATGGCGTTTTACCCGCGACAAGCCGCTGGAGCGGGCGGCACTGCTCTGGTTTTTGATTGCCATTTTTACCGGTACGGGGGGCTTTGCCGGCCTACAACTCGTTCCTGCTGCACTGGGGCTGGAGTTGCTGGTGCCTCAGGAGATTCTGTTTGCGGTATTTCTGTTGATGTACGCCGGGGTTGCGCTGGGGTTGATCCGCTATCGGCTGTTTGATCTGGAGCGCTGGTGGTTTGCGCTGTGGGGCTGGTTACTTGGTGGGGCGGCAGTGATCGCCGTTGATCTTGCACTGGTATCTCTGCCCGCCATGGGACAGACCCTGGCGCTGTCATTGTCGCTGGCCATGGTCGGCTGGCTGTATTTCCCGGTAAGACAATGGTTTTGGAAGCGCTTTGTGCGCGTGCCGGAACGGAATCTGGAACGTATTCTCCAGCAGAGTATTCCACGCTTTACCGCGATTCGCAGTGTGGCAGAGCTGCGCAGTCTATGGCTTGAGCTGCTTCAGGAGGTCTTTCAACCGCTGCGCAGTCAACCCTGTTTCGGTGTTCAGCAAGTGCTGTTGCTGGATGGAGGGCAGGCCATGAACATCCCCGATGTGTTGGGCGAGGGAAACGGTATGCAGCTTCAGTTAGCGGACCGGGGCCGGCGACTTTTCAGTCGCGATGATTTGGCACTGGTCACCTTGCTGCAGAGCCAGTTTGAGATCGCTCAAAACAGTTTGCGGGCCAGTGAGCGCGGGCGGATGGCTGAGCGGGAGCGAATTCGCCGGGATATTCACGACGATCTAGGCGCGCGCCTGCTTACCTTGTTGCATCGCAGTAATGAAGGTGAGCGCCCGTTGGTGCGTGAGGCGATCAAGGATTTACGTAGCCTGCTGGAGGCGCTAGACACCGAAACGCGGCCGCTGGAAGTGCTGTTCGCCTCCTGGCGTATGGAGCTTGAAGAACGCTGCCACACAGCGGGCGTGCCTCTGCAGTGGCAGCAGCCGGAACGTGTTCCCGCGCTGCTGGTGAGCCCCGAGTCGCAGCAACAATGCCAACGCGTTCTTCGCGAGGCCGTATCTAACGCCTTGCGTCATGCCAAGCCCAGCGCGGTAAGCATAGATATCGAGCACCAAGGAGATGAGCTGTGCATAATTATAGAGAATGATGGTGTGTCTGATAGTCCGGTTCAATACGGACGGGGAACCGCGATTATGCAGCAGAGAGCCGACGAGCTGGGCGCGGTGCTCAAGCGCGAACATCTGGGTTCGTGTTGGCGGGTAAGTCTTAGTCTGTCTCTGCCGCTGCTGGAAGGTAGTGAGCCCCCGGAATCCAGGGGTGTGTAGCCTGCGTCTGAGCCGCTATAGTGTTCGCTAGGCGGACTCAGGATGAGGGGTGGCGAGAGTCGCCTTCACAGGGATGTGCCGCTCCATTATGGCTTAGGTATTTCATCAAGGCGCACTACGGTACCGCCTTTGGCAAATCGTGCCAGCGATGACTCGCCTCTATGCAACGTGGCTATATTGCGAACCGCCGTTCCTTGTTCGTTCAATACAACCGCATAACCGCGACTTAAAGTCTGCTCGGGCCCTAGCCTGTGCAACTGATTTTCCAGTGAGGGCAATCGCTGTCGCTGTTTTGCCTCAAACTACGCAATACGCTGGCGTTGCCCCACGGTGAAGAAGGGCAAATGAAGATCAACGAGAAACTCACCCAACAAGAGATCGCCGACAGAGTGGGCTCGTCACGTGAAATGGTGGCGTGTATTCTCAAAGACCTGACCATCGGGGACTATATCGAAGTGGAAGGTCGACATATCATTCTCAAGAAGAAGCTGCCGGAGAGCTACTAGGGTCTGCTCATCTTCACCAGGATGATGAGCTCGATGCCAGCGGCGCCCATAGTGGCGCCGTTTTCGTTTCTGGTGCCGTAAAGCAAATAATAAAACAGGAGGTAACATGCGGGGTTTAGGAGCGATACCGTTCGCAGTATTCATGGTGATTGTCAGTGCGTGTGGCGGTGGCAATGGTGGGTCGTCGCCCACCCAGGCTGAGCAGGGGGCGGCGAATCTTATTCAGCGCCACAGTGTCGATACGCGCTGCGATCTTGCAGTCTATCCGTCGGCTGATTGGTTGCAGTGCGAGCTGGAAAATCATGCGCGAACGCTGGAGGCCAATGTCGAGCAGCTCGCCCCTGATTTTATTATTCGTTCTCAAACGCAGGAAAACGCTAACCGCTTGGCGATGCTAGCCCGCATTGCCGAGGACCCGAGCTGGAGCTTGCCGCCCACCCAAGGCACCACGCCGCTTACGCCACTTTGCTCTGCAGGAATGGGGCCCTGCGTTGGCGACCCGTTCCGCTACCCCGGTGTCGACGGCCCGGATGGTCGGACCTTCTATGAGCAAGAAGCCATTGTCGAGCCCGTTGTCTATTACGATGAGGGGTGTGCACGCATCAGCGGGCGGGTGTGGCGGCCACGCGCCCTGCAGGCTGGAGAGCGGGCGCCTGTTGTCGTGATTAAAAATGGCTCCGTGCAGGCAGGCGAGCAGCTTTACTGGTGGGCGGCGCAGGCCCTAGTGCGAGCGGGATATGTTGTGCTGACCAGCGATCCTCGCGGGCAGGGCGCGTCGGACATGGCAACACCAAATTCGGCGGAGCAAGGCGGCAACATTAATGGCCATGTGTTTTACCAGGGCTTGGTCAACGATATCGACTTTATTTTATCGCGCCCAGCGCTGCACTACCCCCATGAAGCGAATTGCGCGGGCAGTTACCCAACCGAAACCCGTGCCTTTAACCCCTTTCACGCCTTTGTTGACCGTGAGCGCATTGGGATAGCCGGACACTCCTACGGCGCCGCTGGTGTGACCTGGGTGCAGGCCTACGGCGCGCCGGGTGCTGAAAACTGGCCGGGCCTGCTGAGCTCGGAAAACCCGGTCGATGCGGTGGTGGCCTGGGATGCCCTGGGCTATACCGACACTGGCAATAACGCCACCATCACCAGTGTGCAACTGCCGCCCGGCAGTACTAATGCCATTACCGACGCCTTCGGTGGTAGTGACTTCCCGGCAGTGGTTGCCCACAAGCCTGCGCTGAGTTTTAAGTCGGAATACGGCTTTACGCCGATACCGTTGATCACTGACCCGGATCGGGATGCGCATAAAAATGCCTTTAAACAATGGCAGGCGGCGTCTGTTCCTGTGGTGAGTGTCACTATTGCCGGTACGACGCACTTGGATTACTCATTGGGGCCGACCTTGCCCGCAAGTTCTTGGTGCCCAAATACGGATAATAATCGCTGTGAGGGCGGTTGGGCGCGCCCGATGATTACTGAATACACTGTTGCGTGGTTTGATCGATGGCTGAAAAAGCGGGGAGAGCCGGGCTATGCCCAGGCGGAGGCGCGCCTGCTAGATGACGCGCGCTGGGCTGAACGAATGAGTTTTCACTTTGCTTCCGCCCGCGACTTCCCTTTGCGCAGCGGTGAAAGGGAGTCCTGTGAAGATATCCGTTTGTTATGCGGGAGCGGCGAGTAACCTCCGTCGACTCACTCGCTATCATCCACGGTGAGGGCGACTTGCCCCTCGGCGAAACGCCCGCGCAAGCGCTGCCCTTGCTGAAGATCGGCGGCGCGTCGCACTGCCCGGCCTTGTTGGTCGAGAACAATCGCATAGCCACGGCTAAGCGTCTGCTCGGGGCCCAGTTGTCGCAACTGGGACTGCAGTGCCTGTAATTGTTGTGCGCGGCGCCGCATTTGCTCTTGTACGCTGCGCTGCAGCCTTGCTTGAAGTTGTGTCAGGGCATTGAGCCGTGTCGCATGTTGCCGATCGGGGCTGAGCAGCAGCATTTGTTGTTGCAGGCCCGCGAGGCGCGCCAGGCGCTGGCGCTGGCTACTTTGCCACTGGCGTCGCAGTCGCATTTCAAGTTCATCCAGCCGCTGCGCTTGCTCTCTGAGTCGGCTCCGTGGGTCGCGAATGCGTCGGTTCAATTGTTGTAATTGTTCACGCTGATGCTGAAGGCGTCGCCGCTGCGCCCGAACCAGGCGGCCGCGCAGCAGCTGGACCTTCGAATTGATCTCGCTTTGATCAGGGCTGAGCAATTCCGCCGCAGCCGAGGGTGTTGCAGCGCGCAAATCCGCGACAAAGTCGGCAATGCTGAAGTCCACTTCGTGCCCCACGGCACTCACCACGGGCAGTTCCGATTGGTAGATGGCCTCGGCCACCACCCGCTCGTTAAAGGGCCAGAGGTCTTCCAGTGAACCACCGCCGCGTGTCAGTAGGATCAAATCGAAATTATGCGACGCTGAACGGGCGAGCTGATTCGCCTGCGCGATGGCGCGTTGTATCTGACCAGCCGCCTGCTCGCCCTGCACCAGCACAGGCAGCAGGGTGACCTTCATTGCCGGCCAGCGCCGCTTGAGCACTGCGACAATATCCTGCAGGGCGGCGCCTGTGGGTGAGGTGATAATGGCAATGTGCTTGATAGCCGGTGGCAGGGGCTTTTTCAGCGCCGGGTCGAACCAGCCGGCTGCCTGCAGTTCTGCCTTGAGTGCTTCGAAGGCCGCTGCCAGCGCACCGGCACCGGCGGGCTGCATGTGCTCGACAATAAGCTGGTAGTCGCCGCGCCCTTCATAGAGGCTGACTTTACCGCGAACGACCACCTGCTGGCCCGGTTGCGGTTGAAAATTCACTCGCATATTGCGGTTGCGAAAGAAGGCGCAGCGGATCTGTGCGCGCTCGTCCTTTAGCGTGAAATACCAGTGGCCAGAGCTGGGACGCGACAGGGTGGAGAGCTCGCCAGTAACACTCACCTGAGCGAAGCAATCTTCTAAAAGTTGCTTGGCGAGGCGGTTGAGTTGGCTGACGCTGAGCTGTTGTGGGGGTTCTTGTGTAGTCATTGCGCAATCATATCAAGATATAGCGCTATTGCGGGGTCAAATTGGTTTACTCGGGGGCTGTCATCACTTAAAATTGCCAAGATTCTAGCCACCGGCATTGGAATCATTCTATGTTACGTATCGCACAAGAAGCACTGACCTTCGACGATGTTTTGCTTCTTCCCGGCTACTCCGAAGTAACCGCCAAAGACGTCAGTCTACGCACTCGACTCACTCGCAATATTACCCTCAATATTCCTCTGCTTTCTGCTGCAATGGATACGGTCACCGAAAGTGGCCTGGCCATTGCGCTGGCGCAAGAAGGTGGTATCGGCATCATCCACAAGAGCATGACCATCGAACAGCAGGCTTACGAAGTTCGAGCGGTGAAAAAACATGAAAGTGGGGTGGTTAAAGACCCGATTACTATCGATGCGGCGGCTCCCATCAGTGAACTGTTTGAGCTGCGTCGCCGTCACAAAATTTCCGGTGTGCCGGTGCTCGATAAGGGCGACTTGGTAGGTATCGTCACCAGCCGTGACGTGTTGTTCCAAGAGCAAATGGATGTGCCGGTCTCAACCATCATGACCCCCAAGGCCAAGTTGGTAACGGTTAATGAAAACGACGATATGTCGGTGGCCCGAGAGTTACTGCACAAGCATCGCATTGAAAAAGTTCTGGTTGTGAACGATGCCGGCAAGCTGACCGGGATGATCACCGTTAAAGATATGAACAATGCGCAAACGTACCCCCTGGCCTGTAAAGACAGCTCGGGCCAGTTGCGGGTGGGCGCCTCTGTAGGAACCAGTGCCGATACTGACGACCGCGTGGCGGCGTTGGTTGCTGCGGGCGTGGATGTACTCGTGGTAGATACCGCTCACGGGCACTCGAAGAACGTACTTAACCGGGTTAAGTGGATTAAACAACACTACCCTCAAGTGGATGTGATTGGCGGCAATATCGCCACTGGCGAAGCGGCTTTAGCCCTGCTGGAAGCCGGTGCCGATGCCGTGAAAGTCGGCATTGGTCCTGGCTCAATTTGTACCACGCGAATTGTCACCGGCATTGGCGTTCCGCAAATCAGCGCTATTGCCAATGTGGCGGCGGCACTTAAAGACAGCGGACTGCCGCTGATTGCCGATGGCGGTATCCGCTTTAGTGGCGACCTGTCAAAAGCCGTCGCGGCGGGCGCCAATGCGGTAATGATGGGCTCAATGTTTGCCGGCACAGAAGAAGCGCCGGGCGAAGTGGAGCTTTACCAGGGCCGCACGTACAAGTCTTACCGTGGTATGGGCTCGCTGGGCGCCATGACCAAAACCCAAGGCTCCAGTGACCGTTACTTCCAGAGTGCTGAAGACGGTGCAGAAAAGCTGGTACCCGAAGGTATTGAAGGTCGCGTTCCCTACAAAGGGCCGCTGGCGGCTATCGTGCATCAATTGATGGGCGGCTTGCGCAGCGCCATGGGTTATACCGGCAGTGTGGACATCGAGACCATGCGCAGCAAACCACAGTTTGTTCGCGTGACGGCTGCAGGCATGAATGAGAGCCACGTCCACGATGTTAGTATCACCAAGGAAGCACCAAACTACCCGACCTGAGTGTCGTAATGGGGCGCCGCCTGCGGCGTCCCCGTCCCACCTTTTACACTACCCCTCAGTCTGAATAGAGAGAATGCCGTGTCTAGCCCCGATATTCATGCCCACCGAATTCTGATCCTTGATTTCGGTTCTCAGTACACGCAGTTAATTGCGCGCCGTATCCGCGAAATCGGCGTGTACTGTGAGATTCGCGCTTTCGATATTGAAGACGCAGAGATCGATGAATTTCGTCCATCGGGGGTAATACTGGCCGGTGGCCCCGAGTCGGTGACAGCGGCAGGCTCGCCGCGTGCGCCGCAGAAAATATTTGAGCTGGGAATCCCAGTACTGGGGATCTGCTACGGCATGCAAACCATGGCCGAGCAGTTGGGCGGCAAGGTAGAAGCATCGCCGGTTCATGAATTTGGCTACGCACAAATTCGAGTGGAAACGCGCGGTCAGTTAACGGCTGATATTGCCGACCACATGGACAGCGAGTCGGGTAAGGCGCTGTTGGATGTATGGATGAGCCACGGCGACAAAGTGGTGGCGCTTCCCGACGGGTTTGAAGTATTGGCGTCGACACCATCGTGCCCCATTGCCGCCATGCAGTGCGAAGAGAAGCGGTTTTACGGTGTGCAATTCCACCCGGAAGTAACCCATACCCTGCAGGGCCAGCGTATTTTTGAGCACTTTGTACTCCAGTTGTGTGGATGCGAGGCCCTGTGGACGCCGGCAAATATTATTCAGGACGGCATTGAGCGCGTGCGTGAGCAAGTGGGCAAGCAAAAAGTGCTGCTTGGCCTTTCTGGCGGTGTCGACAGCTCGGTGGTCGCGGCGCTGCTCCACAAAGCGATCGGTGAACAGCTGACCTGTGTCTTTGTCGACAACGGCCTGCTGCGCAAGAACGAAGGCGACCAGGTAATGGAAATGTTCGCCAACAATATGGGTGTTAAGGTCATCCGTGTTGACGCCGAAGAAACTTTTTTAAGCAAATTGCAGGGCGAGGCCGACCCCGAGAAAAAACGTAAAATTATCGGTAATACCTTCATCGAAATTTTTGACGAAGAAGCGGCCAAGCTTAAAGACGTACCGTTTTTAGCTCAGGGAACCATCTATCCCGACGTTATTGAGTCGGCGGCATCAAAAACCGGTAAAGCCCACGTCATTAAATCTCATCACAACGTCGGGGGCTTGCCCGATGATATGGCAATGGAGTTAGTCGAGCCGCTGC
Source organism: Spongiibacter sp. C9W (assembly GCF_057370015.1). NCBI lineage: Bacteria > Pseudomonadati > Pseudomonadota > Gammaproteobacteria > Cellvibrionales > Spongiibacteraceae > Spongiibacter > Spongiibacter sp. C9W. Next base: position 847,611 of record NZ_CM170672.1, on the reverse strand, counting down.
GTGAGCTGTTTAAAGATGAGGTGCGACGCATCGGTTTGGAGCTGGGCCTGCCCTATGACATGGTTTATCGCCACCCATTCCCCGGCCCTGGCCTCGGCGTACGTATTCTCGGTGAAGTTAAAAAAGACTATGCCGATGTGCTGCGCGAAGCTGATGCCATCTTCCTGGAAGAGCTTCACAAAGCCGACTGGTACCACAAAACCAGCCAAGCCTTCGCGGTATTTATCCCTCAAAAATCGGTGGGTGTCGTCGGTGACGCACGTCGTTACGAATGGGTGATTGCACTGCGAGCGGTGGAAACCATCGACTTTATGACTGCCCGCTGGGCGCACCTGCCTTACGAGCTACTGGAGACGGTTTCCAATCGCATCATTAACGAAATCGCCCATGTCTCTCGCGTGGCCTACGATGTGTCGAGCAAGCCTCCTGCAACGATTGAGTGGGAGTAAGTTCGTTTTGTGATGGCGGCACGGGCGGGCTGTTCCGCTAGTGCCGCGGTTTCGTTAGCTCGGAAATCCATTTGTTGCTAAACAGCTTATAAGCAAAACCTGTCTGTTGGTCTTTGCTACTATGAGCCCTCAAGATTTATCGCGTATTATCGAAATGGCCTGGGAGGATCGGACTCCCTTCGAGGCGATAGAAAACGACTACGGTTTATCAGAGGCGGCGGTAACACAGCTGATGCGGCGCTCCTTGAAGCGGTCTTCCTTTCGTCTCTGGCGCAAGCGTGTCTCCGGTCGTAAAACCAAGCATGCTAGTTTGCGATCACCGTCGGTGACTCGCGCATACTGCCCCAGTCAATATCGGCATCGCTAAGTGAGTACGGTGATAATTGTAGCGTTTGCGATGTCGAGCCAGGCTGTGTACACCGTGTTTTGACAGACTTCTAGCCACCAGGGCTAGCCCGAGAGGATGGATTCGTAGGGGGGAGAGCACATGCGTTTGATATGGGTGCTGGTGTTCGCGACGGTTGCGCTGGCCTTTGGCTTTTCAAACAGCACCAATGACGTTGCACAGGGTAGCGATGAGCGATTTCTTCACGCCTATGAGAATCGCCAGTCGAATTTGCAACTGTCTGGGCAGGGCGTGGTAGAAAAGTTATTAAGCGATGATCTCGACGGCAGTCGCCATCAACGGTTCATTTTACGTCTAGCTTCCGGGCAGACTCTGCTCGTCGCACACAATATTGATCTTGCACCGCGCATAAACGACCTTAAGGTCGGTGATATAGTCGCTTTTTATGGCGAGTATGAATGGAATCAGCGTGGCGGGGTCATCCACTGGACGCATCACGACCCCAGAGGCAAGCATCCCCACGGTTGGTTGAAACACCGCGGGGTGACCTATCAATAAAGGCTATTTTGAGGGCATTTGGCGCTGTTTGTGGAGCAATTCCATTAAGGTAAATGCGACCTCTGAACCGGCATTTTGGCTCTGCCCGGTAACCACTATACCGTCGACCACAACGTGATTGGCCAGCAGGTCGTAGAATCTTGTATTGGATTCAAAGGCTGCGCCAGCAGCTCGTAATGCAGACTCTGGGTGTTGTGGCGTTTCGGTGATACCGAGCTCTTCGATTTGTTTGTCGGTAACGGCGGTGAGCGACAAGCCTTCTACCAGCAGCTTGTCATCAGGGCGTCGTGCCTTTAGCAGGCCAAGCGGACCGTGGCACACTGCGCCAATGGGCGTTGCGGCGGCGTAAGCTTGTGTGATTTTTTCACCGAGTACCTCCGAGTAACCCAGGTCATATGCAGCGCCCCAGCCCCCCAGCCCCCAGCTAAAAAGACAATATCGTAGTCACTAATATTGACGTCGGCGATCGCGATGGAGTGCTTAGCTTTTTGTTGGAACTCGGCATCGTGAAGATAGCGTTGGTCATCTTCAGAGATGATGTACCACTTAAAGGAAATCGGGTCGATGGGAACCTCACCACCGTCAATACTCGCGATATCCACAGAGAGGCCATGCTCAGTGAAGCGGTAGTAAGGCGCGGTCATTTCTGAGCCAAATACGCCGGTGGCATTGCCACCCTCGCCAAGGGTTGCTTGGCTAGTGGTAATAATTAGCGCTTTGGCTTGCGGCAGGGGGCCACATTCGCTTCGTAGTGTGGGTGGTAACCCATTAGGTTGAGAGGGGTGTGCGTAGCACAACCACTGAGTAGCAAAACAAAAACAGCGGCGAATAATCGCAGGGAGAGTGTCATGTTGTCTCCTGTGGAGCGTGTAACGGTAGTCGTAGTGGCGAGCGCGAGGAAGCTAACGTGTATGGTTTGCTGCTTCAAACCCCTAATACAAGTTATGCTAAAGGCTGTGCAGCAGCGCACATTGCTGAGGTGATGTGACGACCATTCGTTGCGCAGCTTTTGGAATTAGCGAGGTTAGGGAGTGACGATGCATCAACGATTTCAGGCGGTAGGGCAATCAATGCGCTTGCCATTTCTGGTGCTCACGCCGGTGTGCCTACTGCTGGGCTACGCGAGCGCGAGCCTCCGGTTGGCGCGCGTCGACTACTTCGATTTTAGCCTGGTAATAATCGCGGGACTGGCCTCACATATCAGCGTAAATCTCTTCAACGAGTTTTTTGATTTCAAAAGTGGTTTGGATGCAAAAACTCAGCGAACGCCCTTCAGTGGCGGCAGTGGTTCGCTAGTCGTCCAGCCCGAAGCGGCAGCAGCCGTGTTGTATGCCGCGTGTTTCTGCCTGGCACTGACAGTATTGATCGGTGGTTATTTTGTTGCGGTAACTGGCTTTGCGCTGCTGCCACTTGGCCTTGTGGGAGTTGCCACAATTATCAGCTATACCCAGTGGATTAATCGCCACCCTTGGTTATGCTTGCTTGCACCTGGCTTGGCGTTTGGCCCGCTTATGGTGATGGGAACGGATTATGTTTTAACAGGGCAATATTCCTACACGGCTTTTTACCTTTCGCTGTTGCCGTTTTTTCTAAGCAACAATCTACTTTTACTCAATCAGCTGCCGGATATCAGCGCCGATGAGTCTGTGGGCCGCAGGCAATTTCCGTCGGTCTATGGTGTGAAGGCAAGTATTGGCGCGTACGGGGCATTCATTGCGGCTAGCCTGATAACGGTTCTGGCTGGCGTCACTCACCTCGGCCTGCCGTTTGCGTCGCTGCTTTGTGTGATTCCTCTACTGCTTGCGCTGCCGGTACTGCACGGGCTTCGGCATGGTTTGCCAACGCCAACCGGTTTAACGCGAATACTGGCAATGAATGTGGCGTTGAGTCTGCTGACGCCACTGGTATTCGCCGTTTCGATTATTATGGGCTAACGGCTGCCGGGAGGCTTGAGAGTATGTTTGCTTTTACAGCGAATGCCCGCCGTCGGCAGCTGTTAAATGCCGCTGCGTCTCATAAAAAAATGCCGCACTCGCGACCAGTAGACGCGGCCTTGCCTGCAGTTGTCGAGCGCTATTTTGATCGCTGTTTTGGGACTGCATCCCGCGACTACGCGGCAGTGCGATTACAACAGCGTGGGCGTTTGCGCAGTGATGTGAACCGTCAACGTTGGTGGGCATTCTCTGCACAGCAGCACTCCACATTGGTGTTTCCGGGCTTTGACTGGCAGGCAACACTGCAATTGGCCCTCGGGTTCACACTAAAAATTCGTGATAGCTACTATGACGGCGCAGCCTATTCCAAGCTGAATTTTATAGGGCTGCCTTTGGCCCACGCCGGCGGTAGCAATGAGCATGCCGAAGCAGCGCTTCAACGGTATTTGGCTGAAGCGGTTTGGTATCCACAGGCGCTTTTACCAAGCGATTGTCTGGTGTGGCAGGAGGGGGAAAAGGGCTCGGCTGTCGCAGTACTCGATGATGGCGGCCACACGGTGAGCATGCGCTTTCACTTTAATTCTGAAGGGGAGGTCACGCGGGTGCCCACCCCCGAACGGTTTTGCTGGGTTAACGATGGCTATGAGAAACGCCCCTGGGAGGGGCGCTTTTGCCATTACCAACGCCGCTCAGGTATGTGAGTGCCGACGTCTGCCAGTGCCGCTTGGCACGTCCCTCAAGGGGTGGAAGAGGTTTGGCAAGGTGAGTTGACGGATGTGCAGTATATTTTGCAGGCTGATTTGTAATATACGAGTGTATATACAAATGTATTGACACTTGTCGGTCAAGGCGTATAGTCGCAGTGGTCAATTATTGAGCAAAGTGGTGTAGCAAACCATGCAAGTGACCACTGAAGAGAGCAGGCAATGAAAACAGGAAAAGTCCTCCACGGCGCGGCGCGGCTCGCTTTTGATAGCGTAGACGGTGTGAATACCATCGTAGAGCAGATGTACCGTAATATCAGCGCGACACCGCTGCCATTTGGTCGCGCGCCAGAGGGGCCTGCTCCCGGTATTGCGGGCTTGGTGCATCGAGTGATTCGCGGCGTTAACGGCGGGGTTCGCAGCACCACTGATGTGGCGCTGTCACCACTGAGAAATTATTTAGATGGACACTTTCCCCCCGGGCCGCATCGAGCGGCAGTGATTGCGGCGCTTAACGGCGTATGCGGCGACCACCTGCATCGCAGTGGCAACCCCTTAGCGACCCCAATGACGCTGAGAGTGATGCTGGGGCCGGACGCGCCGCCACGTGATGCCCCTGGCGCCGCATTATTTGAAACCTGCCGCAGATCCGTTGAGATATACCCCAGTGCCGCGGCCCTGAGCGACAGCGAGTTTACCGCGGGTGGCCATATTTTATTGCTGGCCCATGGTCTGTGCATGAATGAATTGGAGTGGACAGCGAAGCAGCACAACCACGGACATATGCTGGCTAAGGAGTATGGCTACAGTCCGGTGTTTGTGCGTTACAACAGCGGTAAACATATTTCACAAAATGGGCGTGAGCTTGCCCAACACCTTGAGGGGCTTGTCGAGCGCTGGCCTGTTCCGGTTCAGTCGATAACCGCCGTGGGCTTCAGCATGGGCGGGCTGGTACTGCGCAGCGCAATGCACAGCGCTCTTGAACACGCGCAGCGGTGGCCACAGCTTTTGGATAAGGTGGTGTACATCGGTACACCCCACCACGGCTCTGCGTTGGAGCGGGGCGGCTATTGGCTGCAGAGAGCAATGGCATTCAGTCCCTATACTGCGCCGCTTGCTGCGCTGGGCCGCATTCGCAGCGACGGCATTACAGACCTGCGCCATGGAAATATTGTCGACGCCGATTGGCAGTTGTATGACGAACATCAGGACAATGCCGATCATCGGGTGCCGCTCATGCTTCCACCGGGCATTGACCATTACGCAATTGCCGGGACACTGTCTCGGTCGTCGGCGGGCTACCTGCAGCGCAGTGATGGTTTGGTGCACCCCGATAGCGCTTTGGGGAGACACCCGCTGGGGGCAAAAACGCTAGGCTTTGCCGCAGACCGGCAGCGGGTGTTTTGTCAGCTGGATCATTTGAGTATGCTCAGTGACGCTCGCGTTGCCGACCAATTGAAAGAGTGGCTGCGCTTGAGTTGAACTGGGTGGCCTTGAACTAATTGGCCTTGAAATGAACGGTCTTGCGCCGAGTATTGGGGCCGGCGGTATTTATTTGCCCCCGCCCCGCCATAACAAAGGGAGTGTTGTGATGATAAGTGGGTCGTGCCTGTGTGGCGAAGTGCAGTACACAGTCGAGGGAAAATTCGACCATTTTTTCCTGTGCCATTGTCGCCATTGCCAAAAGGATACCGGGTCAGCCCACGCGGCAAATCTGTTTTCCCATGGCGGGCAGCTAACGTGGCGTAAGGGAGAGGCATTGGTAACGAGCTTCACCTTAGCGGGGAGTCGTCATTGTAAAAGTTTTTGCAGTCGTTGTGGCTCGGCGCTGCCATCGCTGCAGCTTGCGGGGGAGCTGTTGGTGGTACCAGCGGGAAGCGTAGATGAGCCGCTACAACAGCGCCCCAATGCCCATTTGTTTACGCGTAGCCGCGCGTCCTGGGATGCCGATTTAGAACAGTTGCAGGCGTTCGAGACGCTGCCGGGGTAGAATACGTCGCCATAATCTCTATCACGAAGGATGATATTGAGTGAAAGGCTTAGAGAATAAAATACCGCCGCCAGCAGTGGCCCTATTGGTGGCCACTGCTATGTGGGGGCTCGCTGAGGCGACGCCGAATATGCCCGTTGATAACACGACGAGGCTTGCTCTGGTGGCTCTGTGTTATCTGCTGGGCGCTGGATTCTCTCTTGGTGGGGTGATGTCATTTCGGCGCGCAAAAACGACGGTGAATCCCTTGAAGCCTGAATCAGCCTCGGCACTGGTCGACACAGGTATTTACCGCTACACCCGCAATCCAATGTATGTTGGCTTTGCGTTATTTTTGTTGGCTTGGGCGGTGTTTTTGTCGTCGCTATGGGCCCTGTTGGGACTGCCGCTGTTTATTGCCTATATTCAGCATTTCCAAATTCGTCCGGAAGAGCGCGCTTTAGAACAGATTTTTGGCAGTGAATTCTTAGACTACAAACGCCGGGTTCGCCGCTGGTTGTAGCGGTGTTGCCACGATAAATATAAGGGTGTTAGAAGCTTTGCACGACGACGAATACTGGATGCAACAAGCCCTGTTATTGGCAGAGCGTGCGGAAAAACTCAATGAGGTGCCGGTTGGTGCGTTGGTGGTACGTGACGGCGTTGTCTTGGGTGAGGGCTATAACAGCCCGATTTCCGGGCATGATCCCTGCGCCCATGCGGAGATTATTGCGCTGCGCCAGGCCGCCGCTAACGTTGAAAATTACCGCCTGCCGGGCGCGACCTTATACGTCACCATTGAGCCCTGCGCTATGTGCGCGGGCGCGATCATTCACAGCCGGGTGGCGCGACTGGTGTTTGGCGCCAGTGAGCCTAAGGCAGGGGCGGTGAGTAGCCATTTGCAGTTATTTGATCAAGCGCAAATGAATCACCGGGTTCAGTGGCAGGGCGGCGTGCTGGCTGAGCAGGCAAGCGCGCAAGTGCAGGCTTTTTTCGCGCGCCGCCGCGAAGAGAAAAAAATAGCAAAGCGCGCGGCGAAGGCAAGTAGCGGCGAGTAATCGGGCAGTTCCGTGTGCGAACAATTGCGATTGCTAGCAATAGAAGGCGTCGATACTGCTGCGCAGTGCATCCATATACTGGCGGGCAATGTGCTCGCCAATGTCAGTGTGTTTTCCCAGCCAACGCACAGGAGCGCCGCTACCACTAATTATTGCGCAGGCGTCGGTGCCGGTTCCTGTGGCAATTTGCCCTGATACCGGGCTGCGGATATTCATGTCTTGCAGCACCGCAGCCTTGGCTTCGCTGATCAAGCCGTGGAGCTCCACCATGCCCGCCGTTGAAAAACTCAGGTCGGCGATAACAACGCTGTTGATGGTGCCGACAGGCATGGCTTGGGTGGGCTTCCAGTCGCAGGGGTCGCCGGCGCGGCGAGCGTTGCTCAGTCCGCAGCTAACATAAACAGCAAGCGCTTCCCCGTAGATGTGGCTGTGTGACTGGCGCAGTGACGCCATTGAGGCTGCGGTCATCATACCGACACAGGTGTCGGGAAGTTGAAGGCGCTGCTGAGCTTGCTGGAGACTATGTTCCGGGGTGTGCAAAGGGACATTGGCGTCGCGCTCGACGCGCAGGTTGATTAGTGACCGCGCGCTGACCAGCCCGCCATTCAATACTGCTGAGCTTAAACACGGTCGTGGCTCGGGCCACTGCAGTGTAAAGTGAGCCGAGCTAGTGTGAGACCGCCAATTGTCGCTGGGTGTTTCCAAGATCAATCTGCCGAGTATTTTGAGGCAGGTATTGTCAGTGAAGGCGCACAGCGTCTCAAGGATTTGTGCGCTTATTTCTGGCCGAGTAAGAATACGCCAAAGTCACCTTGAGGGTCTTTCCAGACCCGGTGAATTTCCATATCTGCCGCTGATGCCAACTCGGCAATACTTTGTTCGCTGTACTTATGCGAATTTTCCGTATGGATGACCTCGCCGCGGTGAAAGTCCATCTTTTCACCTGCCACGTTAACGGTTTGCTCTCGGCAGGCGACCAGCTGCATTTCGATACGGCTGAGTCCTTCGTTGAAGATGGCCCGGTGTTTAAAGCCATCGTCAACATCGAAGTTGGCGTTCAAATCGTGATTAATGCGCCGCAGAATATTCTTGTTGAACTCTGCCGTGACACCGCGCTTGTCGTCATAGGCGGCCAGCAGCCGCTGTCGATCTTTTATCAGGTCGGCGCCTAACAGCAATGCACCTGATGGGCCAGCCAGGGCTTTTAGTGAGCGGAGTACGCCCAGTGCTTCAGTGCGGTTAAAGTTGCCGATGGTCGAGCCGGGAAAGAACACGAGGCGGCGGCCAGACTGGCAAAGCGTGCTGACTTCATCGAGGCAGGCCTGGGCGGTGAAGTCTCCGGCAACTGGGTGAACCCGCAATGCGGGGAAGCGCTCTTTCAAGGTTGTGATCGCGTGCTCCAGGGCGTCTACGGATATCTCCAGCGGAATGTAGCGAGGTAAAGTCGGTAACTGTTTGAGTAGCAGCTGTACTTTTTGGCAACTGCCGGCGCCAGGCTCAATGATTTCGGTGTAGGTGCTTAGCGCCTCGGCGATACTCTTACCGCTACTGCGCAGGATGCTGTATTCGGTACGGGTTAGGTAATATTCGTCGAGCAGGCAAATTTCTTCGAATAGGCGCGAGCCGCGAGCGTCGTAAAAATACTTGCAGGGCAGGGTCTTCTGAGCTTGTCGCAGGCCGTGAATAACGTCGTGTAAAAAGGTGTGGTATTGGTCGTCCAGCGTGCGTTCTTTGGCGAGTGTAGAAGGCATAGCAGTCCCTGTTGTCATTATGGTTTATGTCAGGTCGCGAGCGAGTCGTAGGCCCGCGCATTGCCAATATTGGTGTGGGTAGAAAAAATTGCGGTAGCTGTGGCGAAGATGGTCGTCGGGGCTGAGGCAGGAGCCCCCGCGTAATACGAATTGGCCAGACATGAATTTGCCGTTGTATTCCCCCGCGTCGCCAGCAAAGGGCGTGAACCCCGGGTAGGGTAGGTAACTGCTGTTTGTCCATTCCCAGACATCGCCAAACATTTGCGCCAATGGGGTGTGCTGAGCTGCCTCTGGGTGATAGCGGGCGCGGTTTGCAAAGTGTCCTGCTACTGGAAGGGCGCGACTAGCATGTTCCCATTCCTGCTCGGTAGGCAGGCGGGCGCCCGCCCAGTGAGCGTAGGCGGTGGCTTCATAAAAATTCAGGTGGCAGGCCGAAGAGGCGGCTTGCAGAGGGTGTAGGCCTGCCAGGCTGAACTCCCACCACTGGTCATCACGCAGATGCCAGTAGTGCGGTGCACCTCGCCCGGTGTCTTGCAGTTGTGCCCAACCATCGGATAACCAGTGCTCTGGTCGTTGGTAGCCCCCATCGGCAATAAACTCGGCGAATTCACCGTTGCTTACCGGCCGGTTGGCAAGCTCGAAGGGGTTAAGCCAAACCTTGTGCTGGGGGCGCTCGTTGTCGAAGCTGAATTCGCTGCCGGTGTCGCCGATACAGACCAGCCCGCCGTCAAAACATGACCAACTGAGCGCTGTGTGTTGCGACGCCACAGTGTTGGTTGGGATTGGCTGATAGGCCGGGTACAGCGGGTTTTGATGAAAGGCATGTTTGATGTCCATAAGCAGCAACTCCTGGTGCTGCTTTTCGTGCTGGATGCCCAAGATCAGCAAGGGGCCGGGGTCGTGCTGAGGACCGCGTATAAGGGCACGGATATGGTGATCGACGTGGGCGCGATAACGCGTAATGTCAGCGAGTGAAGGCCGCGACAGCAGGCCGCGATGGGGGCGACTAAACTGTTTGCCAATCGCGTTGTAGTAGCTATTAAACAGTTCGGCGTAACTGGGATGGAAGGGCTGATAATCCGGTAATTGGGCTTGCAAGATAAAGGTTTCAAAGAACCAACTGCTGTGTGCCAGATGCCATTTGGCCGGGCTGGCATCGGGCATGGATTGCAACTGGCAGTCTTCATCACTCAAGCTCGCAACGAGCGCAAGGGTTTCGTCGCGGCATCGCTGGTACCGGTGCTCAAGCGATGTAGGTTCTGCAAGGTCGCCGTGATCCGACCTAGGGTGATCGAGCATTCGTTGCTCCCGCGGGGTCGCTCTTCTGTTATAGGGGTAACTTAGTCACTAGCAACACTTACAACTAGCCACTTGCTAAATAACCACTTTCTAAATAGTCACCTGCCAACGCTACACATTGGTTACAGTGTAGAGCACTTTCCCCATATGCGTGTTGAACTACCCATATGTTGGGCTTTCAGCCAGCCGCCCTGTGGCGATGCCTGCCAGCAGCGTAGTGGGCGTGAGCCCAATCGTCCGCGCCACCAATTGGCAATTAAACAGTGAGCTGAACCTGTGGCAGGGTCCTCAAGGGCGCCGTATGCGGGTGTGAAGTAGCGGCTGACGACATCAATGCCCGGTCGATGACTTCTGGCCGTTATCAGTACGCAGTCTGTTGTTAGCTGCATAAGTGCTGTGGCGTTGAGCTGCACGTCTTGCACGGCTGATTCACTGTGCAACTCGACGATAAGGCTGCCGGGCAGAGAAGTGCTTCGTGCGCACCGCAATATCCGTTGCCCGATCAGCGTTGCCAGTCCCTCAGGTGGGTTGCAAAGCCGGTAATTATTACTGGGCAGCGCCAGGCACGTTTCATCGCGTAATCGCGTGGCGCGAATGCGTTGCTGACAGGCAGGGAGATCGAAATGCAATGGCTCTTGCTTACCGTGTGACCACAACCAGTGGGCAGCACAGAGCAGGGCGTGCCCACAGAGCTGAATTTCCCCAGAAGGGCCGAAGCTGCGAAGCGTGATAGAGCTGTTGCGATGGGTAGCGGGCAGCAAAAGCGCACACGCCGTCGCGCCGGGCCGAGCAAGGTATTGCGCTGCCGTTGCGTGAATGTCTGCCGTTGGCTGAACGGGTACGACCCAGGCTGGATTGCCGGCACAGTTGGGGCCGGTAAATGCGTGAATCAGTTGGGGAGGGAGTGATGTGATTGACGAGCGCATCGTCAAAGTGTGGGTGATCTTCTTGCGAAGGGCAAATACCGCTCGGGGCCACTGGTGCAGCCCCGAGCGGTAGGCTGTTATTTAACGAGCTCGCGACCGATGATGAGCTTCATAATCTCGTTGGTGCCCGCATAGATGCGCTGCACGCGCGAGTCAGCAAATGCACGCGCCACTGGGTACTCCCACATGAAGCCGTAACCGCCGTGCAATTGCAGGCACTCATCAATGACCTTGCATTGCAGGTCGGTGGCCATCAGCTTGCATTTCGCGGCAGCGACGGAGTCGAACTGCTTGTTGATATGAAGCTCCAGGCAGCGATCCATATAGGCTTCGGCCACCGTAATGTCGGTATCCATCTCCGCCAGCTTGAACTGGGTATTCTGGAAGGTGGCGATACTCTTGCCGAAAGCTTTGCGCTCTTTTACGTACTCGACAGTTTGTTCCAACACCGACTTAGCATTGGCAACGGCGTTAATGGCAACGCTCAAGCGCTCCTGCGGCAGGTCCTGCATGAGATACACAAAGCCCATGCCTTCTTCGCCAAGGAGCTGGTCTTTGGAGACGCGCACATCCTGGAAGAACAGCTCGGAGGTGTCCTGAGCCTTCATGCCCACCTTCTCTAGGTTTGCACCTTTGCTAAATCCGGGTGTTCCCGACTCCACCAAAAACAAGCTAACGCCCTTGGCGCCAGCGCTGGGGTCGGTTTTGGCAACCACAATCACCAGGTCAGAGAGCTGCCCGTTAGTGATGAAGGTTTTGGAGCCGTTGATAATGTAGTCGTCACCATCTTTTACGGCAGTGGTTTTAATGCCCTGCAGGTCGGAGCCGGCACCGGGCTCTGTCATGGCGATGGCGGTAATGATTTCGCCGCTCACGCATTTGGGCAAATACTTCTCTTTCTGTGCCTCGTTGCCGTAGCTGATGATGTAGGGAACGGCGATATCAGAGTGCAAGCCCCAGCCAATACCAGTCAGGCCACTGCGGCCCACTTCTTCGTCGACAATGGCGTTGTAGCGGAAATCTGCGCCGACGCCGCCGTATTCCTCTGCCACGGTGGGGCTAAGGAAGCCTTGCTCGCCGGCTTTAATCCACAACTGACGGTCGACATGGCCATCTTTTTCCCACTGGGCGTGGTAGGGCGCTGCCTCAGTTTCCAAGAATTTACGCACTGAGTTGCGGAACATTTCATGTTCTTCTTCGTAAATATATCGTGGCATGCCGCTCATGGCTGACCTCCTTTGTGATAGATTTTGACCTTATTTTCCTACATGTTAACAGGGAAAACTTTAAAAGCCACTAGCTCCGCATACGCGCAGGAAAAGGGCTTGGATGTAGTACAAAAGGAGAAAAACGTGACCTTGTGGAAGCAAAATAGTGATGTTGAAAAAGCCAATGAGATGATGAAAAACACCATTGCCGAGGTGTTGGATATTCGCATTGAGGCGATTGCAGAAGACTCGTTGACAGCCAGCATGCCGGTGGACCACAGAACCCACCAGCCAATGGGTATTCTTCACGGCGGGGCGTCCGTGGTACTGGCCGAAACAGTGGGGAGTATGGCCGCGATGATGGCTGCAGAACCCGGTAAGGCCTGCGTCGGTTTGGATATCAATGCCAACCATCTGCGCAAAGTGGTAAGCGGCCGCGTAACGGCGGTTGCCAAGCCCATTCATATTGGCCGCACCACCCACGTTTGGGATATTCGCATCTGCGACGAGCAACAGCGTGATATCTGTATCTCACGGTTGACCATGGCCGTGATTGATATGCAGGTATAATGGCGGCTTTTGACGTGTATCTACCATGACCCCGGAACGCTACCAACGGCTCAGAGCCGTGCTGGATCGTCGCCAGCCTGATTTGACGGTCATCACCGATAATGTCCACAAAGGGCGTAATTTATCAGCGATAGTACGCACCGCCGATGCGGCGGGCATCGCGGAAATGCACGCAGTAATCGACGATAAGGACTACAAGGCTTTCCGCGGCACGGCAATGGGCAGCCACAGCTGGGTAGCGGTGCGCCGCCACCGGGATATTGCGGCGTTGATTACAGGGCTTCAGGGCGATGGTTATCAGGTCCTTGCCGCCCACCTTGACGCAGACTCGGTGGATTACCGCCAACCCGACTACACCCGGCCCACGGCGATATTACTGGGGGCGGAAAAGCGGGGCGTAAGCGCTGAAGCGTGCGCCCTGGCTGATGCGCACATCACGATTCCGATGATGGGCATGGTGCAGTCGTACAATGTGTCGGTGGCGGCGGGCATTATCCTTTCGGAGGCGCAGTATCAGCGCGACCAGCAGGGTTTGTACGATCGACCCCGACTGGATGAACAGACCTACCGGCAAACCCTGTTTGAATGGGCTCATCCGCAAGTGCGCGACTTTTGTCGTGAGAACGGCTTGGACTACCCGGCGTTGCGCGAGCAAGATGGTGAAATCGCCGAGCCTGCACAGTGGTATAAGCGCATTCGTGAAGGCTGATTTTCATCCCTCTGGGTGATGCCTACCGTTGCCATTTAACGCCATAGTGCCTGCCATAATAATGGGAGAGCACGATGACTGATAATGCTAAGGCGAATGGTAGCCCGGTAAACGCTGAGATGGATGCGGTAATGAGCGGAGAGCTTTGGGCGGAATTCTGCGATCAACTCAAAGATGCTGGCCAGCAGATTTTGCGTCCTGAAGCCCCGCAAGATGCCCTGCACCGTGCCGAAGGATGGCGCTATCTCACGCGCTTAACGCGCATTGCACTGGATATGTTTGTCGAGTGCAGTGATCCGGACTTCCCCGACTTTTATCGCCCCTCGCACGAAACCGCCAAAATTGGTGCGGACAACCCGGATAACTACTATCAACGTGCCGAGATCAATGGCGCTCACGACTATCGAATTCGCGGAAGCCGCGGCAGTGTCGCGTATCTGGGCTTCATCGCGATTGCTGGCGGCTATGAGGAAGAAGACGGCAATATGCGCTCGGTCGCGGCGCTGGATACCCATGGCGGTTTGGAAGTGAATGACGATGGCAGCATCGACATTATTCTGTCCCGTAAACCTCACCCCGGGAATTGGTTGGCGATCACCGAGGACACCGTGGCGGTGCTGGTGCGCCAGACGTTTCTTGACCGGAAAACCGAAGTCGCGGCAGACCTGATTATTGAGCGCCTCAACCGCGACGGCGTTAAGCCAGCGCCCCTGGACGCTGCAGAGTTCGCTCAAAAACTGCGCAGCACGGCGGCCTTTGTCAAGGGTACCGCTACCTTGTTCGCCGACTGGGCCGAGGGCTTTAAAGCGCAGCCCAATAGCCTTCCTGCCGCCGACCAAGCCTACTGCCAAAAACTGGGTGGCGACCCCAATATCTATTACTACCACGGCTATTTTTGTCTGGCAGACGATGAAGCGCTCGTGATCGAAGTCGACGATATTCCCGATTGCGACAACTGGAATTTCCAGCTTAACAATTACTGGATGGAGTCGCTGGAATACCGCTACGTCGATATTCATGTAAATAAACATACCGCGCAGTATCGCGACGATGGCAGCGTGCGCATAGTCGTCGCGGCTCGCGATCCGGGCTGCGCGAATTGGTTAGATACCACGGGGCACCGAGAGGGCACCATGGCCTTTCGCTGGATTGGTGCAGCATACATCACCGACCCGCGCTGCAGCGTGGTAAAAATCAACACACTACAATAACAATCGCGAAACGAGTAAGGAAAGCACCATGACAGAGCAGGCAATTCCGCAGGTGGATCTCAGTGTTGATTCGCTTTTACAAGCAGCCACCGAGGCAACGGGCGGTTTACGCGATTTTGGCGACGAGTCATTTCGCGAGCCAATGGCGGTGTTGGTAAAGGCGTTAAACGAAGAAGCCAAGCTCAATGCTGCCGGCCGCTTCGGGCAGTATCAACGCATTCTTAATATTTTGATTAACCGTCTGAGAATGGAAGCCTGGATTAGCAAGCACCCGGAGATCCTCGACGAGAAAGTGCTGTCACCGGTGGTGATTATCGGTTTGCAGCGCACGGGATCGACATACACCCATCGCATTTTGGCCAGTGACCAGCGCTTCTACGCGCCACTTTGGTATGAAGTGCGTAACCCCGCGCCAGCGCTGGATTGGGATTTTAGCGGCAAGGACCCAAGGATTACTTCGGCAGAGCAGGAGATTGCAGCGATGCTGGAGGCTAACCCAGAGATCGCGGCCATTCACCCCATGGATCCGGTGGGTGCCGATGAGGATATTTTGCTGCTGGAGCACAGCTTTTACAGCACGATCCCCGACGCGTTTTGCAATGTTCCCAGTTACGGGGAGTGGAACGACAGCCACGACAATACGCCAGCCTATGAGTATTTGAAGCGTATGCTGCAGTTTTTGCAGTGGCAGAAAAAACGCAATGGCCAACAGGCTGAACGCTGGTTGCTGAAAACACCGCACCACTTGCATCATATCGCCGTGCTGTTGAAGGTTTTTCCCGACGCCAAAATCGTACAGACCCACCGCGACCCGCTGCAAACCATTCCGTCGGCAGCCAGTATGAACTACAACCTGTGGATTATGGGTAGCGACGATGTGGACCCAACGGTGGTAGGCGAACAATGGGCAAAAAAATACGCCCGGGGTACGCTGCATACCATGGCAACACGGGAGCAATATCCCGACGCCTTTCTCGACGTGTGGTACAAAGACACGATTAGCGACCCGCTGAAGAGCATGGAGTCGGTGTATCAATTTATTGGTATGGCATTCACCGATGAGGCACGCGATGCCATGGAGCGTTACCGTGAGGACAATAAACGCGACGCACGTCCTGCCCATGAGTACACGCTAGCGCAATTCGGTTTTACCGAGTCGCAGTTGAAAGAGATGTTTGCCGACTACCGCGCCAAATACCTTTAACGCGGCGACTAGCGTTGGCGGCGGCAGAGTTCTATCCAGTAGTTCACTGCCGCTTTTTCGTGCCGCTTTTTTGGCAGGGCGAAGTAAAAGCGGCGGCGCATATCCCGACGCGCCAATTTAAGTGGCACCAGGGTGCCGTTGCGAAAGTCATTTTGCAGTACCACCTGTGATAGGCAGCCAATACCCAGGCCCGACTCCACGGCGCTTTTTATCGCCTCGTTGTGGCGAAATTCCCGATAAATATTAATTTCCGGCAGCAGCCCCGCCAGTGCTCTGTCGAAGGTGTGTCGCGCGCCTGAATCCGGTTCGCGCAAAATCCACCGAGCACTTTTTATGTCTTTGTTACTAAGGCTTTGCTGCTTGGCAAGGGGATGCGCGGCGCTGCAGAAAACGATCAGCTCATCCTCCATCCAGGGGATCAACTCCAGCTCTCTGTGCTGAACCTCCCGTTCGATCATGCCAACGTCGACCTCGTAATTGAGGACCTTCTGAACGATCTCGGGGGTATTGGCCGTGTCGAGTTCAACATCCGCATCGGGGTAGTGGCTCAGGTAGTCGGCGAGATAGCGCACCACCAGATGGTTGCCAATGGTAAAGCTGGCGCCGACCTTCAAGTGCCCGAACTCGCCGTGGCGTTGCAGCAGTTGCTCAAACTGCTGTGCGTGCGCGTACAGTGTTTCCGCCTCTTTGCGCAGGCTGTGGCCGACCGGGTTTAACGATAGTTTGTTGCCCTGGCGCTCAAACAGCGACACGCCGTAGTTTCGTTCCAAGGCTTGCAGCGCTGCGCTGGCCGCAGATTGAGACAGGCTAAGCTCAGCCGCGGCCTTGGATACGTTTTCATGGCGGGCGACGGCGAGGAAGATACTAAGTTGGCGCAGACTGTAGTTCATAGGCTAAGCGTAGCGTGTTCGCGCTGTTCCCGCTATCGATAAAATCGATACTGAGTATAGCAATAAGCCGTTTTACTTGTTGGTGGGGCAGTCGTATCATTGCCGGCAATTCTGACTGGCCGGTTAGGCCGGTCTACTTTTGACGCTATCTCAAGTGTGGAGACCACCATGACCGAAGTGAAGGCTACGAATGTTCACTGGCACGACGGCGAAGTTAGCCGTGAAGACCGCAATGCACTGTTGAAGCAAAAAGGTGCCACGCTGTGGTTCACCGGTTTGTCTGGCAGCGGCAAGAGTACTGTTGCCGTGGCGTTGGAAAAAGCGCTGATGCAGCAGGGTCACCTTTGCTATCGCCTGGATGGCGACAATATCCGCATGGGTATTAATAAGAACCTGGGCTTTAGTGCAGAAGATCGCGCAGAAAATATTCGCCGCATTGGTGAAGTGTCGAAATTATTTGTCGACACAGGCGTAATCGTACTGAGCAGTTTTGTCAGCCCATACCGCGAAGATCGCGATGCGGTGCGCGCGCTGCATGACGAGAGCGATATGGCGTTCATCGAGGTATACGTTAACGTGCCGTTGGAAGTGGCTGAAGAGCGCGACCCCAAAGGCCTGTATAAGAAAGCCCGTGCAGGTGAGATCAAAAACTTCACTGGTATTGATGACCCCTACGAGGCACCGGAAAGCCCAGAACTGGTTCTCAATAGCCACGAGCTGAGCCTGGACGAAGAAGTAGAGGTTCTGCTGAATATGCTGAAAGAGCGCGGCATTATTTAAGCCCAATTTGATCAGCAACTGAACGAGAAGACACCACCAAATTACGGAGTTTTATGATGATTAAGCCCCATGGCGCTGATGAACTTAAGCCGCTGTTTGTTTACGACACCGAGAAACACCACGCACTCAATGCCGAGGCGGAAACCCTGCCTTCTATTATTGTAAGCTCTGCCGCTGCGGCTAACGCGGTGATGCTGGGTGCCGGGTACTTCACCCCGCTGACTGGCTACATGAACCTGGCAGACTCTCTAAGTGTGGCTGAGAAGCTTCACACCGCAGAAGGCCTGTTTTGGCCCGTGCCCGTTGTTAACCTGGTGCAAGATGCGCAAGGCATTGAAGCGGGAAGCCGAATCGCGCTGCGCGACCCCAATGTTGAGGGCAATCCCGTATTGGCGATTATGGATGTAGACGCTGTTGAGTCGGTTAGCGACGAGCAGATCGACTTCATGGCTGAGAACATCTTTGGCACCTTGGATGCTGAGCACCCCGGTGTGAAGACCTTCAAGTCTTTGGGCAATACCTTGCTGTCAGGCCCGATCCAAGTGCTTAACTTCAGCTACTTCCAGGCTGACTTCCCGGATACTTTCCGCACGGCAGTTGAAATTCGTAACGAGATTTCAGAGCGTGGCTGGGAAAAAGTGGTTGCTTTCCAAACGCGTAACCCAATGCACCGCGCGCACGAAGAGCTGTGCCGCATGGCGATGGAAGACCTGGGTACCGATGGCATCCTTATTCACATGCTGCTCGGTAAATTGAAGGCCGGAGATATCCCCGCTCACGTGCGTGATGCGGCGATCCGCAAAATGGTTGAAGTTTACTTCCCCAAGAACACGGTAATGATTACCGGCTACGGTTTCGACATGCTCTACGCCGGCCCACGCGAGGCGGTATTGCACGCGGTGTTCCGCCAGAACTGTGGCTGTACGCACTTGATTGTTGGCCGCGACCACGCCGGTGTGGGTGACTACTACGGTGGTTTCGATGCGCAGACAATTTTCGATGAGAAAGTACCTGAAGGGGCGCTGGAAATTGATATCTACCGCGCCGACCACACAGCTTACTCGAAGAAGTTGAATAAAGTAGTGATGATGCGCGATGCGCCGGATCACAATAAAGAGGACTTCGTATTGCTGTCCGGCACTAAGGTTCGTGAAATGCTGGGCAATGGCATTGCGCCACCACCAGAGTTTTCACGCCCTGAAGTGGCTCAGATTCTGATGGACTACTATCAGATCGAAGGCTAATTAGACGCCTTTACAAAATAAAAGCCCCGCGGTGATGTCACCGCGGGGCTTTTTTATTTCGGGCAGCTTTTTTGTTTTGGTCAGCTGTTCGCGTGGCGGCTAAAAATAGAAGCCGACGTTGATGTTAAAGCGCGTGTTGCTGTTGCCGGCATTGGCGGCCATGCTACTGCCAATAAATGGCTGGTTTTCACCGTGTATCAAGTCGATGTAGGTGAATAGGCTGCCCTTGCTAACTGAGACTCCTAGGACATGCATGCGCGTGTCGTCGAGGTCGGCGGACTTACCACTGACGACGCTGTTGTCTAAGTAGACGGTGATAGCGTCAATGCCGTCGACAGGCGCATCAAAGCGATAGGCGATATTAGCACTGTGGATGTCGGCCGACGCGGCGATAGTATCAAAGAAGGAGTAGGCACCCACCACCATAAGCTCCGATCCATCGTCCGGGTTGTATTCATAATGACCGCTGGTGAGCTGCAGATTCCACGCTCCGAACTGGCCATTCATATGCAGAGCGAAGGCGCTGTAGTCGCCTGCAGAGGTCTCCTGGTCGTCATGGAGCTGGCCGTGCAGGGCAGAGAATCCCGCTTGCAGACTGTCGTTGGGCTGATCCAGCAGGTCGCTCGCGACCCGCCACACCAGCGTGTTGGTTTCGGCCAGTGCACCCGAAGCGCTGGGGGCGTCATAGATGCCCTGGCCGGCCTGGCGGCTGCCGACAATGTCGTAAGAGTAGCGGTCACTGCGATTGTCAACGTAGCCGTCAATGCCGCCCTGTTCATCATTCTTAAACAGCGCAATTTGGCTTTCTAGATGCTCGCCTTGGTAGAGAAATTTAATGCCGAAGTCGTAGTCATCTTCCAGCCCCAAATAGTAATTACTGCTGAAGAAAAAACTGTGGGAGTTGTAGGGAAGGTTGCCGAAAGGTAGCTGAGTAATACCCAGCTGTACTTGCCACTCAGGGTTTATTTGATAGCCAAGCCAGGCGTGGTGGACCACTTCCATATACTCGTAGTAGCGCAGCTCGGCGGAAAGCAGGATATTGTCGACACTGCCATCAAAATTGATGCGTACCGTGTCCAGGTCGATGTCGCCCACACGTTGGCGGTTGCCGTCGTCGTAGTCTTCAAAGCTGTATTGGAAGCGCACCGCGCCGCCAACAGTAATATCACTTTCCGCTGTCGCCGTCAGTGGCAGAACGCAGCATAAAGCGGCACTCGCTAAGCGCTTTTTCATGTGAGTGTCTCCTGGCTTTTGGGGTCAATGGTTGTGTTATCCGCGCGGGCCATATCTAGATACAGCAGGTGAGCGTTATATTGCGAGAGGATGTCGCTAATAATTTGCTCGCGTGTGTAGTCCATGATGTCGTAGTGCTGAGCACCTTCTGTCAGGTGAACATCCAGGCGGTAGAAATGGCGCTGCTTGCTTTCATCCATATGGAGATCGGAAACCACAAACCCCGGCGCGATATGACTGCTGAGAAATACACCGTAGCGGAAGGTTTCCTCATCGCCGTGGTAGACCTTGAGTTGAATACTATCGGCCTCGCGTTGTACTCGACATTCACGGTCGTGTTTTGCCAACTCTTTACTCACAGCACTGAAGGCATCCAAAACCTCTGAATTGAGAAATGCTTTGGCTTTCTCTTTTCCTGGGAAGGTCACCATACGCTTCAAGCGAACCTGCCAGGGGACTTCGCCATTGGTCACACTGAGGTCGGATTGGTTGCGGGCGTCCAGCTTTAGGGCTTCCAGTCGCAAGCCTTTGAACAGGCCATAGCAAATAATCAGCATGATAAAGGTGAAGGGCAGGGCGCTGGCAATGGCCGCACTTTGCAGGGCCGATAGCCCTCCAGCCAGCAGTAACACAGCTGCTACGACGCCTTCAGTTACCGCCCAGAATACCCGCTGCCAGACCGGCGGTTCGTGATTGCCGCCAGAGGTGATGATGTCGATCACCAATGAGCCGGAATCAGAAGAGGTCACGAAGAAGGTGATTACCAGCAATGTGGCCAGCAGCGACGCCACAGTGCCCAGTGGTAGGTATTCAAAAACCTTGAAGACGGCAGTGGTGACATCGCTATTGACCGCTGCCGAAATGGCGCCGTCGGCAATGCCAAAGTCCAGCGCGATTGCGGTGTTGCCAAATAGCGTCATCCACACGAATGTGAAACCGACTGGCACGAAGAGCACACCCATCACAAATTCGCGAATGGTTCGCCCTCGAGATACGCGAGCAATGAACATGCCGACAAAGGGGGACCACGCGATCCACCAACCCCAGTAAAAGAGTGTCCATGCCCCCATCCAGTCGGTGGGCTCATAGGCATAGAGGTTAAAAGTTTTATTGACCAGGGTGTCGAGGTAGTGGCCGGTATTTTGAACGAGCGCCTGGAATAGGTGCTGTGTCGGGCCACTCGCGGCCATATAGACCATTAGTACTGCGGCCAGCATCACATTGAGTATGCTGAGCCGGCGAATGCCGGCATCAAGACCGGCAACAACCGAGACCGTCGCGAAGCCGGTAATCGCGACAATCAGGCCAATTTGTACCGGGGTTGAGATAGTGAGCCCAAAGAGATAGTTGAGCCCGGTGTTTACCTGCATCACACCGAGCCCCAACGATGTCGCCACGCCAAACATGGTTCCGAGCACCGCGAAGATGTCGACGGCGTGGCCCAATGGTCCGTTCATGCGCTCGCCGATAATTGGAAATAGCGCGGAGCGTAATGTGAGTGGCAAGCGGTGGCGAAAACCAAAATAGGCCAGTGACAGACCGACTACCGCGTAAATCGACCAGGCGTGCAGCCCCCAGTGAAAGAAGGTGGTTGCCATCGCTTCGCGAGCGGCTTCGATAGTCTGTCCTTCTCCCTGTGGTGGTGAGCTCATGTGCAGCACGGGTTCGGCGACGCCGTAAAACAGTAAGCCGATACCCATGCCTGCGGAAAATAGCATGGCAAACCACGAGCCGTAGCTAAAGTCCGGCTGGGAGTGTTCTGGTCCGAGGCGAATACTGCCGTAGCGGCTAAGCGCCAGATACAAAGAGAAGAATAAAAAGATTGCCACGGCCAAGAGGTAAAGCCAGCCAAAGCTATCAACAATCCAGCTTTGGGTGCTGCTGAACACTTTCCCGGCTATATCGGGGGTGCTGGCGCCAAAGATAACAATGGCAAAAATTAGAATGACCGAGCCGAAAAAAACCGGGGGGTTAATTTGGGAGAGGTCAACACGGCGTCCTGGTTCTGACATGGGGAGCGGGCTCCTTGTTCGGTTTTCCACGGATGCCTGGCGAACAGGTATTCACCGAGACGGTTTCGCGCGAGCTGATGTGTCGCGTATTGATATTGCCGATGACTGACAATGGCTTTCTGCACAATACTCTTAGAGTGTAGCTTTAATACGGCAGCGCGCAGTGTAACGCGAGTGGATAAAATTTTCAGATAGGGCGGTTGGGGACACAAAAAAAGGGGCCTGGGGCCCCTTACAATATTGCTTCAGCTGCGATTAGCGGTTCGGGCTATTCACCTGTAGCTCTACGCGACGGTTGCGCTCACGGCCCTCGTCGGTGGAGTTGTCGGCAACGGGTTTGCTTTCGCCGTAACCCACCGCGCGCAGGCGGCTGCTTTCAATACCCTTGCTAATCAAGTAGTCGACCACTGACTGGGCGCGCTCTTGCGACAGGCGCTTATTGTAAGCATCGCTACCTACAGAGTCAGTGTGACCCGCAATGATAATGCTAACGTCTGGCTCGTTGTTCAGGGCCTTGGCGACATTATCCAGTACGGTCTTCGAATCAAGCATCAGACGAGCTTTGTTAAATTCGAAGTGTACGCCATCGATATCGACTTTTTGTGAGATCACACAGCCGCGGGAATTCACTTTCATTCCGGGCAGCGTGCCTGGGCACTGGTCGATCTTGTTGGGTACGCCATCGTTGTCGCTGTCGAGCGGGCAACCGCGAACATCAACGGGTACGCCAAGGGGAGTGCCTGGGCACTGGTCAATATCATTGGGCACGCCATCGCGGTCATCGTCGATGGAGCAGCCGTGGACATTTACTTTGGCGCCGCGTGGGGTGTTTGGACACTTGTCGCGGAAGTTGGGAACGCCATCGCCGTCGCTATCTAATGGGCAGCCGTTAGAGTCAACGGGCGTGCCGCGCGGCGTGTTGGGGCACTTGTCGATGCGATCGGGCACACCATCGCCGTCACTATCATAGTTGTAGGGCAGTGGCTCGTCGCCGAAGGGTACCGAGACGCCCAGCATAAAGGCGTAGGTGTAGAAGTAATCGTCAACGAGGATGTCTTTCTCGTTGATTTTGTCGATCTGGTAGCGGGCTTCTGCACGCAGTGCCGCGCCGCCTAGGTCATAAGTAAAACCTGCAACGGCATCGTTGCCGAAGTCGGATTCGATGTCCCCAACGAATTCAATTTCGTGGTAGGTCGCGCCAACGCCGAAGTAGGGCTGCAGGGCACTGGCATCCAGCTCGAAGGCGCCGAAGGGGAAAAAGAGAATATCGACACCAGCGGCGGCGCGCTCATAGACATCGTTCTTGCTGGTCTTAAGCTCGCCGTAGTTCATATGGGCGTCGATCATGATGTAGCGGTTGATCGGTTTACCGATACCAATCTTGCCTATACCACCATTGTCGTAATCTTCGTCGTCGGCAACGGTTGCGCCGAGCATAACGTGGCCACGCCAGCGGTCATCATACACCGATTCTTCATCGCTGCTGTCGGCGAGCAGGGGCGAGGTCAACGCCGTAGCAGCCATCGCAAGCGCAAGAGTACGCAGTTTCATTTAGTTTCTCCTAGTAACTACCCAATGGCAAAGCGCGGCCCAGAGGCCGCGCTTCATCCTTCTTTATTATGGTGCCAAATCTCCGAAGAGGTTTATGCAATCGTCGTAGAACGTCTCATCGAAGTTTTGGAAATCTTCGATGTTGAAGCCGAGCAGTGTATCCAGTATGCCGCCAACTACGGAGGTGACAGGAGCGACTAAACAAGCATCAACTGCATCGACGATTACGTTGAGCCCCGCGGGTAGTTGGTCACCACCGGTCAGCAAGAGGCTGGTTAAATCGCCTAAGCCCGCACCCAGATCAGGGGCAGAGGGATCCAGCGTACTGAAATCACCGGTTACCAGGGCTTCGACAATGGCTTCGGCAGGGATGGTGCCGCCGTCGTCATTTTGAATAAGCGTAGCAAGCAATGGATCAGCCACTAAGCTAACGCCGTAGATAACAGGCAATATGACGCCTGGTGTTTCAAAGCCAACACCGGGGAACGAGCTTAAGGTTAATACGGGCTCAAGGACGCTACACAGCTCATTCGAGAAGGAGAGCAGGTTGTCATCAGCCGCTGGCAGTACCAAAACGCTCGCGCCGTCGACGGATTGCGTTTCGAATGTACTATCCGAGTCGGTATCGGCCTGGGCCTGAACGCATACAGTGCTGAGGCGCAGCAGACCGTCGGAGCGCAAACGACCTTTCTGGTTCGGGTCGAAGCTAGCGGCACCATCAACGACGGCAAATTCGCCGATGCCATCGCTGATATCTCCCACGGGGATTGAGTCATTGACTGCAGTTTGGCACTCCGCAGGATCAGCAAAGTCACCACTCCAGAAACCGGGGATAGCGGTAAATGCAATGCGGCTTTGATCGGTTACCCGAAGCAGACGGGTTGTCGAGTCATTGCCAGCACCAAGTAGATCGCCCTCGGTGGGTAGCGCTGTTGAACCTTGCAAATTGCTGAAGTTGGCATAGGCCTCAAATTGCTGGCCGCCGCGAACAAACTGTTCGCCGTCTTCCAGAGACCCAACCAGATCATCGCGACCGACACAGGCGAATTCGTCGTCTGCAAGCGTGTCGGGCTCGTTGCCATTGGGAACCATAAACAGGCGCAGCTCAGTCAATGCGCCGGGGTCAACAGCGTTCACGGGACGAGTAACTGAAACCGGCTCATCACTGCCAAAGTAGGTCAGCTTAAGTTCCAGCGGTCCCTCTGAGGCGCCAGCTTGGGCGGTAAGCGTGGTGTTAACCGACGTATCGGGCACAGGAAGCGCCGTTGTGGGGACGCTAGACTCCCACTCGATCAGACCGTTGGGGCAGGCTTCAAAGGCGCCGGTGCCGCCGGCAAGTTCAGTGAACTTACACAGAGCGCGGTACTCGATACCGTCTAAGAAGCTGTTCACATACAGGGTATCTGGGCCATTGGTGTCATTATTCAGGCCGTCTACACGTTCGATTTTCAGTTCATCAACACGTGGACCAACCAGGTTCAGCTCGAGCGTGTCGGCCAAATCGGGAACGTTATTACCAAAGTTGCCGGTTACCACACTGGTTAGGGCAATGCCGCCAGCCGCTTTCAGGTCGTCATAGGTAGCGCCGTCAACGGTTACCGCAAAGCCCTCTTTGGGATCGACTTTCGGGTCGGTGCTGTAAATGAGGTCGCCGTCACGTGCGCTCCAAACGTCATTGCCGTTGTCGCTGCACTGGTAAACCTGCAGGGTTTGACCCGGGTTTTGTACATTGTTGTAGGTGAGGCGGGCCACGAACTGCAGGCGCTGCGCCGCTGGCACGCTAATGTTGTTTGAATCCAAGCCTTTACAGCTAGCAATTGAGCCCTGAGCTAATACACCGCCCGCGTCGCAGGCTGCAGTATCGGGGTTGATGATTGCACAGATATCCACCTTGGCGAAGGTTGCTGGCTTCATCGTTACCGTTAGCTCACGAATGCCATCCGATGTTGCACCGACACAGCCATTGGGATTGCTGTCGGCGTCAACGGCAAACAGGGTTACCTGACGCTCGGCATTATTGCCATCGCTGGTGAAGGGGCTTTTGTAGGTAACGGGAACCGAACCATTGAGCGCAACAGGTTGGTCGGCTGATGGTTCAGCCAGCGTTGTATCGCTGCTGCAAATATAGACGGTATCGGTAATATTTTCGGGAATCGGCGTATTGGTGAAATACTGCAGTAAGCGGTAGTTCGTTGTTTCCGAGTCGTTTTCAATCAGCGGGTCGAGCAAAATTAGCTCTTTGCCCACTATCTTGGGGCTGCCTGCCGGCGTGGGTGGAACCACGGTGAAGGGCAGGGTCTTGCTGAAGGTTTTGCCGGATTTAGTAAAGATACCGGTTACCGTTGCATTGATGGTCGCATCGTCGACGCCCATCTGCACCCGGTTAAGAATATCCTGGACCTTGCCGTCTCTAACGGTGTCGCGGAATTTCGGAGAGCCATCGTCATTGACGTCGAGCTCAGCCTTTTCGGGAGAGCCGAGGTTCGCACTCAACTGCCAGCGAACCTGATCGGTGATAACCATTTCTGGACCGACGTTCTTGTTAATGCCGTCGGAGCGCAGCGCGAGCATGCGCACAGAAATTCGACTATTACCGGTGCCCGGTAAGGTCGAGACGTTATTGACGAACTCCATACGAAGGGTTGCAGGGTCTATGGTTAATCCCGGACGGTCGGGGCTGCGGGCATCGCCACCGCCTCCACACGCTGCGAGTAAGAACGATGCAAAAACGAGCGACATCGCTATTTTTATGCTTTTCATGTATTCCCCTCCCGGAGAGTCAAGCTGGTACAACAGGAAATGGGTGTGCGCTTAAGTTACGTAGTTTTACGGATGTTGTAGGTAAAAACAACAGTCGTCACCTCTAAAGAGAGATGTTAGAGCAAAAAGGCCAAAAATTTCTGTGATCTATGCACGTTTAGGCCCCAAGGTTGGCACTATTCTAGGGCTAAGCGACCGCTATGTCGCTGTTACAAAAGCGATTTTAGGCAATGTCGCAAGCTGATGGAGAGTTTGCCTTACCGTGTGTGGTTTTGGCTCGTCTTATCGCGGTATTGCAGAGGGTGGATATGGAGAGTTCGCCCCACTCTTGGGTTTTTGAGTGGGGCGAGGAAGGGGTTTATCGATAGCTCTCTACCGGCGGGCAGGAGCAGATCAAGTTGCGGTCGCCGTAGACATTGTCGATACGATTGACCGTTGGCCAATACTTCGACTCTCTCAAGTCGTTAACGGGCCATGCGGCTTCTTCGCGACTGTAGGCGCGCGCCCAGTCACTGCTGATGATATCGGCTTGCGTATGCGGTGCATTAACCAGAGGGTTGTCGTCAGCGGGAAGCTGGCCGGCTTCAACGCGCGCAATTTCCTTGCGAATGTGGATCATGGCATCGCAGAAGCGATCGAGTTCGGCCTTGGCTTCGCTTTCAGTCGGCTCGATCATGAGTGTGCCGGGCACCGGGAAGGACATGGTTGGGGCGTGAAAACCATAATCCATTAAACGTTTTGCAACGTCTTCTTCGCTGATGCCACTGCTTTCTTTTAAGGGGCGCAGGTCGATAATGCACTCGTGGGCAACGCGACCGTGTTTGCCGGTATAAAGGATGGGGTAGTGGTCAGCCAGGCGCTTGGCCATGTAGTTGGCGTTAAGAATCGCAACTTCCGTGGCGCGGCGAAGTCCGGCGCCGCCCATCATGCGGATATACATCCAGGAAATAGGCAGGATGCTGGCGCTGCCGTAGGTGGCTGCCGATACCGTATCGTTTTCACTACCCAGGCCATCAATCGGCTGTACGGGGTGATTGGGCAGAAAGGGAGCCAGGTGGGCTTTAACACCGATAGGTCCCATGCCTGGGCCGCCACCACCGTGGGGAATACAAAATGTCTTGTGTAGATTGAGGTGCGATACGTCGGCACCAAAATGGCCGGGAGCGGCAAGGCCGACCAGGGCATTCATATTGGCGCCGTCGACGTAAACCTGGCCACCGTGCTCGTGAACGATGTCGCAAATTTCGCGAATGCCTTCTTCGAAAACGCCGTGAGTAGAGGGGTAGGTCACCATCAGTGCGGCGAGCTCGTCGCGGTGTTGCTCGGCTTTTTGCCGCAAATCCGCGACATCAACATTGCCCAGTTCGTCGCAGTTGACGATCACCACACGCATACTTGCCATCGCTGCTGACGCGGGGTTCGTGCCGTGTGCTGAGCTCGGTATCAGGCAGATGTCGCGCTGCGCATCGCCGCGGCTTTCATGGTAGCGGCGGATGGCAAGCAGTCCGGCATATTCGCCTTGAGAGCCCGCATTCGGCTGCATGGAAAACTTGTCGTAGCCTGTGCATTCCACCAGTTGTTTTTCTAATTCATCAACCAGCTGCAGGTAACCCGTTATCTGATTTGCGGGGGCAAAGGGGTGGATGCGCCCCAGCTCGGGCCAGGTAACCGGGATCATCTCGCTGCTGGCATTGAGTTTCATGGTGCAGGAGCCGAGCGCGATCATCGAGTGGTTAAGCGCAATGTCCTTGCGCTCCAGGCGGCTCATATAGCGCAGCATTTCCGTTTCGGAGTGGTAGCTATTAAAGACCGGGTGTTCAAGAACGCTGGTGTGGCGTTGCATATCCACCGGTATTCCCGGCAATTCGCCGAGCTGACTGTCGATATCCGCTACGCTGGGTAGCGATTGGTCTGCTGCAAATACTGACCAAATTTGCTCGATATCTTCGCTGCGAGTGGTTTCATCCAGGCTGATGCCGAGGCTGTCGCGGTTGCGTCGGAAGTTAAGGCCCAGTGCCTCTGCTTTGTCGGCCAACTCACTGCTGCGCTCGCCACAGGCGATCGTTAGCGTGTCGAAGAAATGGGTGTTGCAGTCGAAACCGAGCTGCTTGAGGCCCGATGCGAGTATGGCGGTAGAGCGATTGACGCGAAGTGCGATTCGGCGAAGCCCCTCAGGACCATGATAAATGGCGTAAAACACCGCCATAATGGCCAGCAGCGCCTGCGAGGTACAAATATTGGACGTGGCCTTTTCACGGCGGATATGTTGCTCGCGGGTTTGCATGGCCATGCGCAGTGCTGGTTTTCCGCGGCTGTCTACCGACACACCAATGATGCGGCCAGGTACGGAGCGCTTATGCTTGTCTTTGGTTGCAAAGAAGGCTGCGTGGGGACCTCCAAAGCCCATGGGTACGCCAAAGCGCTGAGCGCTGCCAACGACAATATCGGCACCCTGTTCGCCTGGCGGTGTGAGTAGCATCAGGCTGAGAAGGTCGGCAGCGACCACGCTAAGGCAGTCTTTCTCCTGCGCGAGCTGGCAAAGTCCCCGCAGGTCACGAATTTCACCACCTGTCTGTGGGTATTGAACTAGCACGCCGAAACAGGGCTGCGCTTCCAGATCGCTAAAGGCGTCGCCGACGACGATTTCGAGCCCGAGCGCGTCGGCGCGCGTTTTAAGTACCGCGATAGTTTGTGGGTGGCAGTGCTGGTCGACGAAAAATACATCACTTTTGTTTTTCCGCGCAGCGCGTTTGCACATCGCCATGGCTTCCGCGGCAGCGGTAGCTTCGTCCAGCAGCGATGCGTTGGCGAGATCCAGTCCGGTGAGGTCGATCACCATTTGTTGGAAATTCAGCAACGCCTCTAGGCGCCCTTGCGCGATCTCCGGCTGGTAGGGTGTGTACGCGGTGTACCAACCCGGGTTTTCCAGTACGTTGCGCAGAATGACCTTGGGAGTATGGGTGTCGTAGTAACCCATACCAATATAAGAACGGGCAATGGTGTTCTTGGCGGCAATACTGGCCAACTCATTGAGTGCATCTTGTTCGCTGACCCCGTCGGGCAGCGGCAGTGAGTCACGCAAGATGGAGGCGGGAACAGTTTCGCTGATTAATGTCTCTAGCGAGCTGCTGCCCAAGCTGTTGAGCATAGCGCGAACTTGCTCTTCGTTGGGGCCGATGTGCCGCTGTTGAAATTCACCTGAGTCACTAAGTTGCTTGAGAGAGTGGGTCATTATTGCAAGGCGCCTGCGTTCAAAAAAAGCGCGCTTATTAAAGCATATTGTGGTTGAAATTTCCCCGGCATTATTGCCGCCAGCAGCGATATTTTCCTTGGAGATCGCCGCATTCAGGCGGTTTATTGTGTGGTTTAGCGAATTGTGGAAATTGCGGTCGATAAGCTAAATAAATTCGTTATAAAATGCGGTAAACATAGCTCGCTCGTTAGGTGTGTGGGCCGTAGTCAATAGGAGAATAGAGTGATTCGCAGTGCCACGCTTGCCGTATTGATCGCCGCTGTTTGCAGTGCCTGTGTGATGGCCCCGAACTACCGGGGTGGCCGCACACCCGTCGAGCAAGGTGGCCAGCGTGTTGCCTCTCTGGAAACCGCGCTGGCAGATGCGTTGATCCAGATTGAAAAGCTCAAGGCACGAGACGGTGGTAGCGCGCTATCGGCAATGCCGCCCGATGCACAGACGGGCGCTTGTTATGCTCGAATGCTGTTGCCGCCAAAATTTATTGATCGCGAAGCCACTCGGGTGGTGAAGGAGTCCAGTGAGAAACTGGAGATGCAGCCCGCCAAAACGGAGTGGCGCGAAGAAAAGGTTGTGGTGAGCGAGGCCTACACGCAATTAAAGGTGGTTCCTGTGACCTATAAATGGGTTGAAGAAAAAACGCAGGTGCTTCCCGCCAGGGTTCGCCAAGAATTGGTGTCTGGGGCTGAATACGAGACAGTAACAGAGAAAATTCTGAGCAAGCCGGCAGAGTCGGTGTGGCGCCCGGGGCGCGGTGCGGTAGAAAAGATTGATGAAGACAGCGGCGAGATTCTCCACTTGGTGGAGGTGCCTGCCAAGTACCGCCGAGTCGAGCGCCAGGTGTTGAAGCGCCCAGCCGTGTACCGCCGCGTTGTTGAGCCCGCCGTTTTCGAGACGGTGAAAAAGCGGGTAATCGACAAGCCAGAACACACCATTGAGGTGAAGGTGCCTGCAACAACCAAAACGGTGCGCGTGCAGCACGTTGTCGAGCCGGCAAAGGTCAAGCGTATTAAGGTGCCTGCGGTGTATGAGCGCTACAGCTATCGTGAAAAAATTGCCGATGAGACCTTGGTGTGGCGGCAAATTCTGTGCAAACGCGACGCAAGTGAAGCCAGAATTCGCGATGTTCAGCGAGCCCTGAACGAGCGCGGCTTTGATGCGGGCTATGCCGATGGCATTCTCGGTAAACGCACACGTACCGCTATTCACAGTTTTCAGCAGGAGAAGGGGTTGGCGACAGGCCGTTTGTCAGTCGAGACCCTGGACGCGTTGGGCATTGCGGCACCCTAGCTAATGCTGTTCCCTTGCCGCCATATGCATTCGACTGCAAAATGCGGCTATGGAGAACCTTCAACAGTTACTTAATGAAGTAGCGGCATGCCGCCTTTGTGAATCGGCGCTGCCTCTTGGTCCGCGCCCGGTTCTGCGGGTCGCGCCAGAGGCTCGAATTCTTATTATAGGGCAGGCCCCGGGGCTGAAAGTGCACAATAGCGGGCTGCCCTGGGATGACCCTTCAGGTGACCGTCTTCGCGGCTGGTTAAATATCGATCGAGAGCAATTCTATCGCGACGCGCGCCTGGGTATTCTGCCGATGGGCTTTTGTTACCCAGGCAAGGGCAAGAGTGGCGATTTGCCGCCTCGCCCCGAGTGCGCGCCAACATGGCATGAGCGCCTATTGCAGCAGATGCCGCAAATAGAGGTTGTGCTACTAATCGGCCAGTATGCTCAGAAGCGCTATGCCGGTGATGACGAGAAAAACCTCACCGAGCGTGTGCGAAACCAATCGCTAGACGGGCGGTTTATCAGTCTTCCACATCCCTCGCCAAGAAATATCCGTTGGTTTAAGCAAAATCCTTGGTTTGATGAGCAGTTACTGCCATCGTTTCAGCGCCGAATACACCCCCTGCTAAGCGAGTCGTCGTGAGTGATAAAAAACAGTCAGTGATCATTGGGCCCTGGCGGCTGCATCACAGTGAAAATGTCTACGAAAATCCGTGGCTGCGGCTTGAGCATCACGAGGTGACCACGCCGGGAAACACGCCGGGCATCTACGGGAAGGTTTGCTTTAAGAACCGCGCGGTGGGCGTGATACCGGTAGATGAGCATGGCTACACCTGGTTGGTGGGTCAATATCGCTACCCGCTGCAAGCCTACAGTTGGGAGATACCTGAGGGCGGTTGCCCTCTCGGCAGCTCCGCGCCGGAGGCAGCGCTGCGCGAGCTGGCTGAAGAGACCGGCCTGCGTGCGACGGCGCTGCACTCATTGATGACGCTGCACACCAGTAATTCCTGCACCGATGAAGTGGCGGAGCTTTATGTCGCGCGGGGCCTAACGCTTGGCGAAAGCGCGCCGGAGCCCTGCGAGGAGCTTGAAATCCGGCGTCTACCCTTGACCGAGGTAATAGACATGGCGCTTTCCGGTGAGATTACCGATGCTATCAGCGTCGCTGCGCTGCTAAAACTGCACGCCTTGTTGCTGAAGTATGAGGGCTGTTGGAGGACGTTGCTTGAGCGCCTTCCGCCCAGTGAGATATAAACAACGTTGTCGGTAATAGCCGCCGGCGGCAAGACAGGACCCTTGATAGGCGCCTAAGAGGAGGTCGTATGAAACAGATAATGCGGTGGAGCAAGGGTGTATTTGCTGCTTTGGTTGTCATGCTGTCAACGCTGGCGGGTGCGCATGCGGAAGAGTCCACCAAGGGCTTCAGTCGCGAGCAGGTGATGGAAAAAGCCGGGTTATTTTTCGGCGAAACAACCGAGGGGTTGGCAAAGGCGGTCGAGAAGGTTTTTGCCGAACAAGGTGAGCCCAACGCCATTATTGTTGGCGAAGAGGTCTCCGCAGCACTGGGGGTTGGTGTGCGCTACGGCCGCGGTGAATTGCAAACCCTTGGTGGGGAGGTGCGCGCGATATTTTGGCAGGGGCCTTCCATCGGTTTTGATCTCGGGGCAAATGCCTCCAAGGTTTTTACGCTGGTTTATCAGCTTGACGACGTCGAGCGTTTGTATCAGCGCTTCCCGGGCGTGGAAGGGAGTATTTATGTTGCGGCCGGTGTCGGGGTGAATTACCAGCGCAGTGGCGACATCGTATTGGCGCCTATCCGCACGGGTGTTGGTCTGCGTAGTGGCGCCAATGTTGGGTATTTGCAGTACAGCAAAAAAGCCAGCTGGAACCCGTTTTAGGGGCTCGCGCTAAAGCCCGGTTTACGCCGGGCTGGATTCATCGCTGAGCGCTGCGGTCGTCTTTTCGGCTTGCGCCAGGTAGCGCTGGTGAAGGCAGTGGCAATAGTCGCAGAGGGCATTGACCACAATTTGGCTTCGCAGCGAGATCACCAAGTCGAAGGCGTGCTGAGCATCGGGCAGTTCGGCGTAGGCCACGGGGTTTTTCGAGCTGGCCTTCAACTCTGCATAGAGCTCACGCGACTCTTTCACCGGTACAAGTGTGTCCGCTTCGCCGTGAATAATGAGAAAGGGTGGTGCATCTTCATGTATCCATGACACGGGTGAGGCGCTGCGCCACAGTTCGCCGCCCTCGCTACGCGTCTTCTTAATCACGCGCTCAGCCAGCCATTGTTCTAAACCTTCGTTGTGCCGCTGTGCCTTGCTGTTCAGAAAATCATAGACCCCGTAAAACGGGATGCAGGCTTGCACCTGAGTGTCGCGCTCTTCAAAGCCCGGCTGAAACTCGGCGGCGTTAGCACTCAGTGCTAACAGACTACTTAAATGACCACCAGCAGAGCCGCCCGTGGCAACGATAAAGTCGGGGTCACCACCGTAATCGGCGATGTGATCTTTGGTCCAGACTAGCGCGCGTTTGCAGTCGATAATATGGTCGGGGAAGGTTGCCGCCGGACTCAGGCGATATTGAACGGCAACGCAAATCCAGCCGTTTTCGGCCAGCTGTGTCATCAGTGGCAGGGCCTGCTGCTCTTTGCTGCCCAGGTTTTGCATCCATGCGCCGCCGTGTATTTGTAGCAGTACCGGTGCATTTTTGGGGCAATCCCGGCGGCGATAGATGTCGACATGAAGCTTGCGGCCATTAACATCGCAATAGGGAATATCCTTCAAACGCTCGACCCGCGGGTGGCGAAACGCGAAGGGTTTTAGCAGGCGGTCGCTGTCGGGGGTGTAGTGCAGGTTATCGGGGGTCTGCGGATAATCGTCAGTCTCCAGCGCTTCGCAAACAGCCGCACGCATAATTGCCTCATTATTTCGCGCCTTGAAGTAAAACAAACCCAAGCTAAGCCAGCTTGCCAGGGCGATCAGCAGTCCGAGGCTATCGGCGAGGCCGTCGAGTTCGCCGAATAACACAATCCCTGCCGTGAGCAGCACATTGATGGCTATGATATGCAGACCAAGTTCGCCCGCTAACATGCCAAAAATGAAGCTGACGATGCCCATGAACTCAGGTTTACCTTTCCAGGGGTGGTAGGCGTTCCAGCTAAACCATGCCCAGAAGAGTGAAAGTGTCAGCATTGCGAATGTGCCTCGGTTGATGTGTGCGACTCAGCGCGGAGAATGCCCGTATTGAATGGCGGTAATATAATAAAGCTTTTCGCCGGTTGGCGTTGTGACGGAAATTTCATCATCTACTCGCTTGCCAAGCAAGGCTTTCGCCAGCGGCGAGTCCATGGAAAGTTTGCCACTGCTGACATCAAACTCATCCGGGCCAACAATACGGTAATGGCTTTCGTTACCGTCTTCATCCTCTACGGACACCCATGCGCCGAAGAAGACCCGTTCTCGGTCGCTGGGGAATTCGTCGACCACAGTGAGTTCATCGAGCCGTTTGCTGAGAAAGCGCACCCGGCTGTCGATTTCCCGCAACCGTTTTTTGCCGTAGATATAGTCGCCGTTTTCCGAGCGATCGCCATTCTTTGCCGCCTCGTGCACGGTTTGGGTGACTTGTGGGCGCTCCACTTTCCACAGTTGACGCAGCTCTTCACGAAGGGCGCGCTCGCCCTCGGGCGTGATGTACCGAGAGCCTCGTTGACGGGGCGGACGATAGCGACTCATTTGTTGTCAAAACCTTAAGCGAGATGCTGAATCGCTCATAATATCGCGATATGGTGTGAGGCAGGAATTGTTAGGAGGGAATATGCGCACGTTAATACTCTTCATAGGCGCGCTATTGTCGGTGCAGCTTGGCGCTGTTGAGCTGCAGGGGCAGTTGATACAGGGCGGGCTTATCCACGGCAAAGTGGCACCTGGCAGCCGGGTGGAGCTCGGAGAGCACTCGGTGAAAGTGGCGGGAAATGGCGTATTTGTTGCCGGTTTTGATCGCGATGCGCCCGCAGCAATGACGTTGCGCGTGTGCCACGACGGCGACTGTGCCAGCCAGGAGCTTGCGATAGCGCAGCGCGAATACGTCGTGCAGCGGGTAAATGGGGTCCCTCAGAAAACCGTGACACCGCCGGCAGAGGTGCTGGCGCGTATTCGTCAGGAATCCGCCATGGTGGGTAAGGCGCGCCGGCGCAGTGAAGACCGGCAGGATTTTTTAAATACCTATCAATGGCCGCTAATTGGCCCCATCACTGGTGTTTTCGGGAGTCAGCGTGTCTATAATGGCACCCCCGGTCGACCACACTATGGTGTGGACGTGGCGAGACCCGTGGGGACAACTGTTATCGCGCCCAACAGCGGCGTGGTGACGCTGGTTCACAACGATATGTTTTACTCGGGGGGAACCCTGATCATCGACCACGGCCAGGGCATCTCTTCCACGTTCATCCATCTGAGTAAAATTTTGGTTGCGCCTGGGCAAGAGGTGGAGACTGGGCAGCCCATCGCCGAAGTAGGTGCAACGGGGCGGGCGACAGGGCCGCATCTTGACTGGCGCATGAACTGGCATGGTCAGCGTTTAGATCCAGCGCTATTGGTAGGGCCGATGCCCAGTGAGCTGGCGCCCGTCACTGAATGAGCGCACCCTGGGCTGCGTTGTTGTTTTGATTTAGAGTGTTGAGAATGATTGATAAAAAGTTGTTGGAAATCTTGGTTTGCCCGGTGAGTAAAGCGCCAGTCGAGTTCGACGCTGAGCGCAATGAGCTGGTGTGCCGCGCCAGCGGTTTGGCGTACCCGGTGCGCGACGGTATTCCGGTAATGCTGGAGTCAGAGGCGCGACCACTGACTGCTGATGAAAAACTTGGCTAATTCACCCGTTGTCGCAGGCGTTGGCGCATACATCGCCTGCTGATTTCGCTATACTTTTTCCTTTCCGCCGGAAGCTGTCTTCCGGCGTTTGTCGTTATGTAGACCCCAGAGTGAGACCGTGTTCATGAAAAGCGCTGCTATCCGCGATGCCTTTATTCGCTACTTTGAAAGCAAGGGACACACCCCGGTGGCCAGTAGTTCGTTGGTACCTGGTAATGACCCTACGTTGCTTTTTACGAATGCGGGGATGGTGCAATTTAAAGACGTGTTCCTCGGTCGCGATAAACGCAATTACAGTCGTGCGGTCAGCAGTCAGCGCTGTGTTCGCGCCGGGGGTAAGCACAACGATTTGGAGAATGTTGGCTACACCGCTCGCCACCATACCTTCTTCGAAATGCTGGGGAATTTTAGCTTTGGCGACTATTTCAAGCGCGATGCCATTCTCTTTGCGTGGGAATTCTTAACGTCGAAAGAGTGGTTGAATATCGATAGCTCACGCCTGTGGGTAACGGTCTATGCCGACGATGATGAAGCCTACAAAATATGGAATGAAGAGGTTGGTGTTCCGGCTGAGCGCATGGTGCGTATCGGCGACAACAAGGGCGCCAAATATGCCTCGGATAACTTCTGGTCGATGGGTGACACAGGTCCCTGTGGGCCCTGTACAGAAATTTTTTATGACCACGGTGAAGATGTAGCTGGTGGTCCTCCGGGGAGCCCGGATGAGGACGGCGACCGCTACATCGAAATCTGGAACAACGTATTCATGCAGTTCAATCGCGATGCCGATGGCACCATGACTGAGCTGCCTGCGCCATCAGTAGACACCGGCATGGGGCTGGAGCGCATATCTGCGGTGATGCAGGGTGTTCACAGCAATTACGAGATAGACCTGTTCGACAACCTCATTGCCGCGACGGCCAGAGTGCTGGGTGTTGGTGGCCGTCAACACACGTCGTTGCGTGTTATTGCTGACCATATCCGCTCCTGCGCGTTTTTGATTGCCGATGGTGTACTGCCATCCAACGAAGGGCGCGGCTATGTGTTGCGCCGGATAATTCGCCGCGCAGTGCGCCACGGCAACAAGCTTGGTGCGACCGAGCCCTTCTTTTACAAACTGGTTGATGCCCTGGCTGTTGAAATGGGCAGTGCCTACCCCGAGCTACGTGAATTGCAGGGTGCGATTGAAAAAGCATTGCTCCAGGAAGAAGAGCAGTTTGCGAAGACGCTGGACCAGGGGATGAAGATTCTCGAGGCAGACCTGAGTGAGCTTAAGGGGCAGCAAATCCCGGGTGAAACGGTGTTCCGTTTATACGATACCTATGGCTTCCCCGTGGACCTTACCGCCGATATCGCCCGTGAGAAAGACCTGACGTTGGATATGGACGGGTTTGAGGCGGCCATGGAGGCGCAGCGCCAGCGGGCTCGCTCAGCATCGAATTTCAAAATGGATGCCGACCTGCGTTTAGACGTGGACGGCGCCACCACCTTCACTGGCTATCAGTCGCTGAGCGACAACGCCAAGATTATTGCGCTGCTGCGTGATGGCCAGCCCTGTGAACGCGCGGCAGAGGGTGATGATGTTCTGGTGGTGCTGGATCGCACGCCTTTCTACGCTGAGTCCGGTGGCCAGGCAGGGGATTGCGGTGTTATTCGCGCGGAAGGCTTACGCATAGAAGTGCGCGATACCCAGAAGGCTGGTGATCACTTTGTACATATCGGCGTGGTTGCGACGGGAGCAGTTGTTGCCGGCCAAGCTGTAGATGCCGAAGTAGATGCCAGTATTCGCCAATCTACCGCGCTGAATCACTCGGCAACCCATTTGCTTCACGCCGCATTGCGCAAGGTACTGGGTGAGCACGTAGCGCAAAAGGGCTCGCTGGTAACCGCCGAGCGCCTGCGTTTTGACTTTGCTCATGGTGAGGCGGTAACTGCGGAACAGTTGCAGAAAATAGAGGCGATGGTGAATGACGAAATTCGCCGAAATACCGCGGTTGAAACTGTGGAAACAGACATCGACTCTGCCAAAGAGCGGGGCGCGGTGATGTTGTTTGGCGAGAAGTATGGCGATACCGTGCGTGTATTGAGCATGGGCGGCGACTTCTCTGTTGAGCTGTGTGGCGGCACCCATGTTCGTCGCACCGGCGATATTGGCGTGATGCGTATCGTTGCGGAATCTGGCATTGCTGCCGGTGTGCGCCGAATTGAGGCGGTAACCGGAGCCGAAGCGCTAAATGAAGCGGGGCGCGATCGCAGCCGTCTGCAGTCTGCTTGTGCGGCATTGAAAAGTACGCCTGAAAATTTTGATGCCAAACTTGCGCAGCTGCTGAGTAGCCACCGAGAACAGCAAAAAGAACTTGAGCGTCTAAAGGCCAAGCTGGCAACCGCGGGCAGTCGCGATCTATTGTCTGAGGTGGAAGAGATCAACGGTATTAGCGTCCTCGCCGTTAATATAGAAGGCGCTGATGCGAAGACCTTGCGCGATAGCATGGACCAGCTGAAGAACAAGTTGGGCTCAGGTGTGGTGCTGCTGGCCAGTGGCGAGGGCGAAAAAGTATCGCTGGTCGCCGGCGTAACGAAAGACCTCACGGGTCGCTGCAAAGCGGGCGATATTATGAAGCAAGCTGCGGCAGCAGTCGGAGGCAAGGGCGGTGGTCGTCCAGACATGGCGCAGGGTGGCGGCAGCGATGTTGCCGCGATACCCGCTGCCTTGCAGTCGGTCAAAGATTACGTGAATCACGTATAGAGACATAGTTGCCGTTTCCTTTAATCTTGAGTTGGTGTTTAATGAGCGCCCTCCGCTCAGGGCGTTCATTTGCAGATAGAAAACATGAGTCTGATTGTTCAAAAATTTGGCGGTACTTCGGTCGGCACCGTTGACCGGATAAAGGCGGTCGCAGAGAAGGTTGCAGGCTTTCGGCGTCGCGGTGATGATGTTGTGGTAGTCGTGTCGGCCATGAGTGGCGAGACTAACCGCTTGATTGAAATGGCCAAGGCCATGCAGGAGCACCCCACCCCAAGGGAGTTGGATGTTCTCGTCGCAACAGGCGAGCAAGTCACGATTTCATTGTTGTGTATGGCGCTGCATGAGCTCGGTGTTGGGGCGAAGTCCTACACGGGCAGCCAAGTGCGTATTCTCACCGACGAGGCCCATACCAAGGCGCGGATCAGGGAAATTGATGATCACCGTATTCGCGAAGACCTAGCTGGTGGCAACGTGGTTGTGGTGGCTGGCTTTCAGGGCGTGGATGAGAGCGGTAATATCACCACCCTCGGCAGAGGGGGCTCTGATACCACGGGTGTCGCCTTGGCGGCGGCGCTAAAGGCGGATGAATGCCAGATATATACCGATGTGGATGGTGTTTATACCACCGACCCAAGGGTAGAGAGCCAAGCGCGTCGGCTTGAACGCATTACCTTCGAAGAGATGCTGGAAATGGCTAGCTTGGGTTCGAAGGTGTTGCAAATTCGCGCCGTTGAGTTTGCAGGTAAGTACAATGTGCCGTTGCGCGTATTGCACGCCTTTGAAGACGGCCCGGGTACGTTGATCAGTCTTGAGGAAGAATCAGATATGGAAAACCCGGCGATTTCGGGTATCGCGTTCACGCGCGATGAAGCAAAGATTACGGTACTCGGTGTACCCGATACACCGGGCTTGGCCTACCAGATACTTG
Organism: Spongiibacter sp. C9W; assembly: GCF_057370015.1. NCBI lineage: Bacteria > Pseudomonadati > Pseudomonadota > Gammaproteobacteria > Cellvibrionales > Spongiibacteraceae > Spongiibacter > Spongiibacter sp. C9W. Next base: position 808,175 of record NZ_CM170672.1, on the reverse strand, counting down.
GGCCAGTTAGCGATGCAAATATTGAGGTAGACGTCATTGTTCAAAACGTCGCCGAGGACAATACGACTGACCTGACCTTTACTGTCGGTCGAAATGACGTCGCGAAAACAGAGGCAATTGTCCGCAAGCTGGTTGAAGAAACGGGTGCGCGAGAGGTGAAAACCGACAATAAAATTGCCAAGGTGTCGCTCGTGGGGGTCGGAATGCGCTCACACGCTGGCATCGCAAGTAAAATGTTTAAAACTTTGGCGGAAGAGTCGATCAACATTCAGCTGATCACCACTTCAGAAATTAAGATTTCGGTGGTCGTTGATGAAAAATATCTAGAGCTGGCGGTGAGGGCCCTCCATACAGCTTTTGATCTAGATAAAGCGCCTACATCGTAGAAACAGAGACGTGAACTGCTGCGCGCATACGGATACGCACGGGGTACGGATACTGGCTCTGGATAGGAGAAAGCAACATGTTAATACTGACTCGTCGTATTGGTGAGACGCTCATGGTCGGTGACGAAGTGACTGTCACTGTATTGGGAGTGAAGGGGAATCAAGTGCGTCTGGGTGTGAATGCGCCCAAGCATATCGCCGTTCACCGGGAAGAAATTTATGACCGCATTCAAGGCGAGAAAGACGGTAATAAAGAATAGCGGGAAATTAGCCTAAAGGTCTTTGATTCTTCGCTCAGTATGGTATTATGCCGCGCGTTTCGTTGCTAACACGCTTTTGAAAACAAGGCCTTAGCAACGAACCTCCAACAGAAAGTTGGAACAATTCGGAGAGGTGGCCGAGTGGCTGAAGGCGCTCCCCTGCTAAGGGAGTATGGGGTTAATAGCTTCATCGAGGGTTCGAATCCCTCCTTCTCCGCCATACATAAAAGCCCCAGTCTAACGACTGGGGCTTTTTTTATGCTCGCATTTTGGGGTTTTGCTCACTCCGTAGTGGTTGGCCGCGCTAAGACTTTACTTGTGCGTTAGTTTGTGAGCAAAGTTATTCTCAATAACCCCTTTAAAATTAATGGTTTACGCAATGTAAACAGTTAAATTGTTGATGCATTCTCATTCTCATCCCTGTTACTATCTCTGTGTAAAATTCGTACTACTGTTTCTAGGGGTAACAGCGGTGATCTCGCGATAGGGAAGCTGTTGAGCTTGGCACATTTGTCGAGTTCGGCACATTGCTATATCGATTCGCAGCTACTGGATGGTCGACAAGGAATACAAATGACTAAGCGTATGGTCGTAATGCTGGCAATCAGCGGCGTTGTTTTTGGTGGCGTGTTTGGTATGAAGTGGTTTGGCAACCAGATGATGAATGACTTCATCGATAATATGCCGACTCCGCCGGTGACGATTTCAAGCACTACGGTTACCCCGCAACAGTGGGCTGCTCGTCTGAACGCGGTGGGCAGTTTGGTGGCGGTGAAGGGCGCCGACCTAACGGCTGAAGTTGACGGCACGATCACCAAAATTAGTTTTGAATCGGGGCAAAGCGTTGAGGCGGGCACCGAACTACTGAGTTTGGAGTCGGTCGCCGAACGCGGTGAACTTGCTCGCTTGGAAGCGCAGGCAAAGCTTGCCGAGATTGAGCAGCGCCGGCGCGAAAAACTCTACAAGCGCGGAACGATTTCTAAGTCTGAATATGATACCGCGCTGGCAGAAACGAATGTGGCCAAGGCGGCTGTCGAGGCGCAGCGCGGACGTTTGAATTTAAAAACCCTGCGGGCGCCTTTTGGTGGCGAGCTGGGTATTCGTCGAGTCGCATTGGGTCAATACCTCCGCGCTGGTGACAAGATCGTTACCCTGCAATCTTTAGACCCCATCGAGCTGGATTTTTCACTGCCTGAAAAGCAGCTGGGCAAGGTGAACCCTGGCAGAACGATCGAGATCGTTGTCGACGCGTTGGGTGGCCGCCAGTTCAGTGGCGAGATTATCGCCGTGGAACCCAAAATTGATGCACAAACGCGTAACTTTGATGTGCGTGCGCGATTCGCCAATCCTGAAAAAGTGCTGAAACCGGGCTTGTTTGCAAAAGTTACGGTGAACCTGGGAGAGCCGACGCAGGTACTGGTTTTGCCAAAAACCGCTATTCAATACAGCTCTTACGGCGATTCCGTTTTTGTTATTCGTCAACAGGAAGGTGGCGACGCCGAGGCCCTGGATGTCATTCAACGCTTCGTTACCTTGGGAGAGGCTCGCGGCGATTTTATTGAAGTCATTTCAGGGGTTAAAGAAGGCGACGAAGTCGCCAGCACTGGGTTGTTGAAGCTGCGCAGTGGTCAGCCGGTTACGATTGATAACACGCTTCGTCCCGAGCCTAGCTTGACGCCTGCCCCCCCGCAGGGGTGATCGGCGATAAATAGCTTGATGGCCTCTAAAGAAGTTGATGACTCTCCCACGCCACTAACAAGGACAGGCGTCATGCATTTCACAGATATCTTTGTTAAACGCCCCGTGTTGGCCATCGTGGTCAGCTTGGTGATCTTTCTACTGGGCTTGCGCGCAGCACAGGATTTGACCGTGCGTGAATACCCTGAAATTCAAAATGCGCGGATCAGTATCTCGGTGGTTTATCCGGGGGCAGACCCAGAGCTTGTCGAAGGTTTCATCACCACGCCGCTGGAGCGAGAGATAGCGTCAGCAGATGGTATTGATTTTCTTACCTCCAATTCTGCTCAGGGATTGTCGAGCATCTCTGCGAACCTGAAAATTGACAAGGACCCGAATGAGGCGCTGACCGAAATATCCGCAAAAGTGAACAAGCTGCGCAGTCAGCTACCGGAAGGCAGTGAGGACCCTGTTATTCAGTTAGCGGGTGCCGGTGACAACGCGGCGATGTACCTGTCGTTTTATTCCAAGACGCTGAGCAAAGCGCAAATTACTGATTATGTGGCGCGGGTTGTTGAACCGGAGCTATCTGCTCTTAGCGGTGTAGAGCGCGCGGTGATACTCGGTGGCAGGAATTACGCCATGCGGATCTGGTTTGACCCGGAACGTCTCGCGGCGCACAACATGACACCGGGCGAGGCCTTTTCAGCAGTTAAGCGGCAAAACGTTCTATCAGCCGTGGGAGAAACGAAAGGGCAGTACGTTAAAGTCGGCATTTCTGCAGATACAGATCTGAGCACAGTAGAGGCATTCAGGGACCTTGTGCTGCGCAGTGAAGGAACGCAGCTAGTGCGCTTGCGCGATGTTGCCGATGTGGTGTTCGGCGATGAGAGCTACGACTATGTGGCGCACTGGGATGCCGAGCCAGGCCTGTTTATCGGTATTGAGGTGCGCCCGGATGCTAACTTGCTGGATGTGACTGCGGAGATACGCGAAATGTGGCCGCGTATTCACCGCGCTTTGCCGGAGAGTATTGAGGCGAATATTTCCTATGACAGCACGGTCTATGTCAACGCGGCAATCAGCGATGTACAGGCAACACTGATCGAAGCGGTCATTATCGTTATTCTGGTCATCTTCTTGTTCCTGGGATCACTGCGCAGCTCAATGATCCCGGCGGTGACTGTACCGCTGTCGTTGGTAGGCGCTCTATTTTTGATGTACTCGATGGGTTTCTCGATCAATTTGCTAACGCTATTGGCGATGGTCTTGGCCATCGGGATGGTGGTCGATGATGCGATTATCGTGCTGGAAAATATCCATCGTCATATTGAAGAGGGCATGGAGCCATCTAAGGCTGCTTTGGTGGGCGCGCGCGAGCTTCTGGGGCCGGTGATTGCGATGACAATTACCCTGGTGGCAGTGTATGCACCGATTGGTTTCTTAACCGGAATGACGGGCAAGCTGTTTACCGAGTTCGCCTTTACCCTGGCGGGCGCGGTATTGATTTCAGGCGTTATTGCCCTGACGTTAACACCGATGATGTGCGCAAAAATACTGCAGTCGCACGATGAATCGGGTAGCAGTCGTCTGGAGCGTTTCCTAGATGAGAAGTTCGAGTACTGGCGCCAGGGCTATAAGCAACGACTCCACTCCGCGATGGATCAGGTCAATGTGATTGGCGTATTCGGTTTGGTGGTGCTGGTATCGTGTTATTTCCTCTACCAGAGCAGTGATAACGAATTGGCGCCGGCCGAAGACTTAGGCTTTGCTGGCGTCATTGCTGAGGGCGACGGCTATGCATCGCCAGAGTACTTTACCAATGCCTTTTTGGCCGCTCAGAATTTGGCGTTGGAGCACCCCAATGTGGATCATACGTTTGCCTTCACCATCTCAGAAAGTGGTGAAAGCAATAAAGGCTTTATCGGTTTGATTGGCACCCCCTGGGACGCTCGGACCAAGACAATGGGGGATGTCGCCAACGACTTGAGTATGAGCATGGAGTCAGTGGCGCCGCTGCGCCTGGCGACATTCCAGCCGCCGCCGCTGCCAACTCCAGGGCAGGGCTATCCCGTGGAGTTTATTCTCAAGTCGACGGCTGAGCCACAGCTGATGGCGGAAGTGGGCGATGAGCTGGTTAAGCGTGCGATGGCCAGTAAGCGCTTTTTCTACGTGGCCTCGCAGTTAAATTTCGATCGCCCCGAGGCCGAAATTATCGTCGACAGAGACAAGGCCGGTCTACTCGGCGTTGACATGCAAAGTCTGAGCTTAGATCTGAGTGCGATGATGGCGGGTGCAGAGGTGAATCGTTTTTCGTACATGGGGCGCTCGTACAAAGTCATTGCCCAGGTTGAGCGCGAGGAGCGCCTGAATCCTCAGCAACTGACCGGGTACTACACGCGAGCGGCAAGCGGCGACCTGATTCCAATCTCCACACTCGTCGAGGTTGTGCAGCGAACCAAGCCAAGATCAATACCCCATGCCCAGCAATTAAATGCGAATACGATTATTGCAGTGCCGCGCCCCGATGTTTCACAGGGCGAGGCGCTGGCCCTGCTTGAAGGTATTGCCAACGACATTATGCCCGCCAACTTTCAACTGGACTACGCGGGGAGCTCTCGGCAGTTCAAGCAAGAGGGCGGAGCATTGGTGGGAACCTTTGCATTTGCCCTGCTGATTATTTACCTCGTCTTGGCGGCGCAATTCGAGTCTTTCCGGGACCCGCTGATCATTCTGGTGACCGTGCCTATGTCGGTATGTGGCGCGTTGCTGTGCATTAATATTTTTGCACTGACTAACGGTATGCAGCTGACAACGTTCCCCGGTATGACCCTGAATATCTATACCCAGGTTGGCCTGGTAACCCTGATTGGGGTGATCTCCAAACACGGTATCTTGATGGTGGATTTTGCAAACCGGTTGCAGGAGCAGGGCGTGTCCAAGCGCGAAGCCATAGAAGAGGCCGCGTCGATTCGTTTGCGTCCTATTCTGATGACCACGGCGGCGCTGGTGATGGCGATGTTGCCACTGCTGGTTGCCAGTGGTGCCGGTGCGGCATCGCGTTTCTCGCTAGGTATGGTTATCGCCTCGGGAATGAGCATCGGCACGCTGTTTACCTTGTTCGTTGTGCCGGCCATGTATCACTACATAGGGCGAGACCACCGCGCCACGTCTTCCGCTGAGGGGGGCGTACTGGCCGAAGCGGGGCGCGACGGGTATGATCGCGCCTTAACTGAAAAAGAGGGTGTGTCGTGATCAAGCACAACAGCTATTTTGACGAAAAAGTTCAGTCATTGGGTTTTGAAGGAAAATCTCAGCCGGTCTCGGTGGGCGTTATGGAAGCCGGTGAATACCGCTTTGGCACCGAAGCGGCGGAGCGCATGCAAGTTATTACTGGCGCGCTGGTTGTATTGCTACCGGGTTCCAGCGATTGGCAGCGCTTTAGCGCCGGGCAATCTTTCGACGTGCCGGCCAACAGCGCGTTTGATTTGAAAGTGGAAGAGACCAGTGCCTACGCGTGTTTTTATGGCTAATCGCACTTGGTGCTAGGTATAGCGTCCGGAGCGGCTTTCAAGTGCTCGAAAAGTGTTTGAAAGTGCTCCTGGACACTGTGAATATTGATATCCGCGAGTCCGCTAGATAAGCCAAACCACACGTACAAGCCATTTAGGTCTCGAAACATAGGCGGCAGATAATGCGGCGCTTCAATGATGCCTTCCTGGCAATAGGGGTAGAGATGGGGGACGTCCTCCAGGGACACCTTGCCTACAAACAGCATTGGTAGTATTTCCGGCACGTCGCTGAGGATCGCACTGCGAATAAAGTTTACCGTTTCGACAAAGCCCCTGACGTAGCTCAAATCTTTGGTGAAACAGGCGCCGCCTTCCACCATTCCACCGCGGAATACCCGCTGGGCAATTTTGTAGCTTTCCTTGTTGCTGAGGCCCTGGCCAACAAAGTGCCGATATACATCGAGAAAGTCGCCCCCTTGTTCTGCGATATCGATAGCCACTACACGATCGCTGATTTTTCGCGCCCGACCGGGAAAAGAGCTAAACGTCAGTGTCTCGATAAGCACTGCTAAGCCCTCTTGGAGGGCAGTAATACGGGGAGAGCCGACGCTTAGCCAGCTGGCCCATGGCTGGCGGCGACCATTTAATGTGGTGCCGACATGCACCCAACCTTCGTGAACCTCCAAAACTTGTATATCGAGAAGGGAGAATTGCGCGTGGCGATTAATTTTGATGCAGTCGCCCCCGGCTGAGGCATCAGACACGATGCCATCTGTTTCCCGAACGGTGAAAGCGGTATCCGGAAAAAAGGGCTTGAGTCGTTGGGAGAGCATTTCCACTGCGCCAGTCGCATCGATGACCTTGGGGTAGGGGGATGCAAGATGGTGGGCAGCGGGAAGGGAAAAAATGCTGCACAAGCGCTTACCCATGTCGATAAGCGGCAGGCTGTCACCCCGCAGACGATCGCGTGCAGAGCCATAAAGCCGCCGGCTGGCGGTCAGGAATGCCTTTTGGCCACGGTGCTCCAGTAGGTCAACCACGCTGCGGTACTGTTCGGCGGTTTGCCAAAGAATTTGGCCGAGCGCGTCGCCGTGTCCCAGAGCACTATCGAGCCGTTGTTGGAAGTTTTTCAGTTGTGCATCAATCTCTGCCGCGTTGAAACTGAGAGGGTTGTTGCGCAGGTAGTCTTCACGGCACACGGTCGGCAGCGCGTTGGCGCCGTTCTCAAAAAAACGTTTCTCCACATCATGGGGCCACTTGATCGCGTCGAGTATCAATATTGGCTTTTGAATGCGGATCAGCTCATCCGAGAGCGCGCGCAGCGCTGTTTTATAACTTGTGGCGTCTGATGTCATCACAGCCTCATTTTTGTAGCGTTAATATGCAGCGTAGACGACGTTTGCCAAAGCTTGCCATGTTGCTGAATTGTTCAAGTGATATTGGCACGCGGTGGTATTCAATCTCAGACTGCCAGTGGCCCTTGCTGCTGTCTAACGATTCGCCCCGACAGGTGTTGCTGTCGGGGTCATTGATATACACCGTATTTTCCTCTCCTCGGTACACATATACCCAGTGAGGCATGCGTTGGCGGTCGAGTGCCCACGTGCTGATCAGTGCGACAACGTGACGGTTTTCAATCAATAGCGACTGCAGGGCGGGTGTGTCGAGCTTATTGACCCGAATATCCGCCTTATAGTCCGTCAACTGCGCCATAAAATCGTCGTGAACCAGCCGCATAAGCTGGCGCTTGGAGGGCGAGCGAACGCTGTCGATGAAGGCGGGGGCCGTATCGCTAATAAAGAGCGTGGCGTTAAATTTTCGGCGCAGCGCCGCCAACATTAAGCCTTGTGGTGTGCAGCCACCGTGACCGCTACCCATATAGATGCTGGTGGCTTCCCGCCAGATTTGCAGCTCCTCGCGCCGGGAAAAGGGCGATGCCGGATCCAGGTCTCGCATGGCCATCATCAAGCTGGCGGGGCCGCAGGTAAAACCCGTGGTCTGCCGGTAGTAGTGGGGTGAGTGCGCGCCGCGCTGCGCGGGTGTTAGCAGTCGCTTTTCCATACGCACGGCGCTGCAACCATCGGCGTAGTAGTCACTGACACGGCCAAAAGTGCGGTAGCCACGGCGGTTGTACAGGGAAATTGCGGCGGCATTGTCCTCTCTGACTTCCAGGCGAAGGAAAACACTTTGCCTGTCGCGGGCGAGTTGTTCCGCTGCGTCGAGTAATAACATCGCGACGCCTTTACCGCGTTGGTCGGGCGCGACGGCGAGTGAGTAAAGGCGGGATAGCAGGGTGCCACGGCGAAACAGTAGCAATGCATAGCCCAACAGTTTGTCAGCTTCACGACAGACGAGCAATTGGTGGGCGCCGTGGCGGATGAACGCTTTAAAGCTGCGCTGGGAGATCCGGTCACTACTAAAGCAGTGTCGTTCCAGCTCGACCAGTGCCGGCAAATCTATGGGGCTAGCGGGGCGAATACACGGCGACATGGGGCAGACTCGACAAATACCGCAGATGGCGGCGCATGTGCGGATCATACTGCGCATTATTTGCCGTCTACAACATAAAATAGTGCTTGTTTTGCTGTTGCACTGGTCGCAGAATGCCGCAGCTTTTGCCACCGCATAGACGGTCGCTGATCCCGCATGGGGAGAGCATTTTGGGAGCATGGAGCCGATGTCCCGTTTAGTTATTGTTGTCGATGATGTGCGCGACTGGGGGCCTTATTATCCCAGCCATTCGGTCATCAGTTTCGATGATTATCTTTGTCTTGGAACGACTCGCGAGCGCGTCAGGGTCGTTAATCTGTGCCGGAACTACCGCTATCTCGGTAGCGGCTACTATTGCTCTCTGTTGGCTGAAGCCCGCGGGCATCATGTTATTCCATCGCTGAAAACCCTGACTGAATTGTCGGCAAAGCCGCTGTCGTCTATTCAGTGGCAGGGCATGTTGCCGACGCTTGCCGCGCTTGCACCGGGGCAGGCGGGTGAGGTGAAACAGTTGCGATGCTGGTTCGGCGAGACTTTGGAGCCAGAATATGCCGACCTTGCGCGCTCGGCATTCCAACATTTTCCCTGCCCGATTCTTGAGCTGCGCATGGTGTATCGCCAGGGCTGGCGTATGGATAAATTACAGGCCGCGTCGCTGCGGGCCTTGTCGTCGAGCACTGAGCAAGACAGCTTTGCGGCGTGCTTTGAGCGCTTCAGTCAAAAACTATGGCGGCCGGCCCCCGCGCAAAAGCGCTTCCGCTATGACCTGGCGATTCTGGTTGATGCCGAGGAGGCGATGCCGCCGAGCGACGGCGCCGCCCTACGGAAATTTATCCGCGTCGCGGAGAAATACGGTATCTGTGCAGAGCTGATTGGAAGAGCGGATTATTCGCGGCTGGCGGAGTACGACGGTTTGTTTATCCGCACCACAACGTCGGTAGCGAACGTCAGTTACCGCTTTGCCAAGCGCGCGGAAGCGGAAGGCCTGGTGGTTATCGATGACTCTCAGTCGATCTTGCGTTGCACCAACAAAATCTATCTCGCTGATTTACTTAGGCGGAATGCGGTTGCTGTACCGAAGACGGAGTATTTGCGAAGTGGCAGTGAGTCGGAAGCGCAGCGCTTGATAGACGCACTTGGCTTACCCCTGGTGTTAAAGGTGCCCGATGGTGCGTTCTCTAAAGGGGTGGTTAAAGTCGACAGCCTGGCAGCGCTGTGTATGGAAGCGCAGCGACTACTGGATAAGTCGGCGCTGCTTCTTGCGCAGGAGTTTATGTATACCGAATACGACTGGCGTATTGGGGTATTGGACGGCCAACCGTTATTTGCTTGTCGTTATTACATGGTGAAAAAACACTGGCAGATTTACCGTCACGGCAAGCGAAGCCAATCAGGTGGATTTGATGCGGTGCCGATCAGTGATGTCCCAGCCGACGTATTGCGCGCAGCGGTCAGCGCCTGTCAGCTTATCGGCAACAGTTTTTATGGTGTGGATATCAAACAGCAGGGAAGTCGGGTGGTGGTCATTGAGGTCAACGACAATCCCAGCATAGACAGCGGGATAGAGGATAAGCTACTCGGCGACTCGCTTTACGCGGCGGTCATTGAGGTGTTTTTACGGCGAATGGAAAGGCGAGGGCTTGCGGCAACTAAATAGTGATAAGGGCATCTCTCGATGCCCTTTTTGCGTCGCGCCCTAGTAGCCGCACAATGAGGCATAGCGGTCGCGATGGAAGCCGCTGTGCCCCAATAGTTGAGTCGCTACGCGAGAGCGTTTTAGGAAAAAGCCAATTTCGAGTTCGTCCGTCACACCGATGCCACCGTGCATCTGTACAGCCTCGTTTGTTACCAGCTCGAAAACATCATTCATACGCGCTTTGGCTAAGCTGGCAAGCTGAGGCAAGTCTGCACGCTTGTCATCAATGGCAGAGAAGGCATCAAAGAGCACCGATTTTGCCAATTCAAGCTCGATATACATCAGCGATGCGCGATGCTGCAGGGCTTGAAAACTGCCAATTTTTACGCCGAACTGGTCACGCTCTTTTAAATACTCCACGGTGCGCTCAAAGCATTCGAGCGCGCCACCGAGCATCTCTGCTGCCAGGCAAACGCGGCCGCGATCAAGTACCGCCTCCAGAACTGGCCAGGCCTGGCCCAGCTCGCCGATAAGCGCATCGGCTGAGACGTCCACGTTATCGAAACTGAGGGCAGCAGCGCCGCGGCTATCGACCATTTTACGGCGCTGACGAGTTAGCCCTTTGGCATCGCCGTCTACGAGAAACAGGCTCAAGCCATCAGCGCTACCGGCTGTTCCGCTGGTGCGCGCAACCACGACCAGCTTATCTGCACTGTGCCCGTCGACAACGAAACTTTTATTGCCATTCAGGCGGAAACCGCCGTCGTGGGCTTCTGCCGCCATTGCGGTATCGAGTGGTGCGTGGTGGTGCCCCTCTTCGAGGGCGAGAGCGAGGGTGAGCTCGCCGCTGGCAACCTTGGGAAGCAAGGAGGATTTTTGCTCTTCATTGCCGCCCAGCAGAATTGCCGACGCGCCGAGCACAACGGTGCTCAGCAGGGGGGATGCGGCCAGCGTACGGCCACTTTCTTCGATGATTGCGCCCAGGCCCATAAAGCCAAAATCCAGGCCATCGTACTGCTCGGGCAGGACAATGCTGGCCCAGCCGAGTTCACACATTTGCTGCCATTGCTGCTGGGAGTAGCCGGTTGGATCGTCACTGTCGCGCAACGTGCGCAGCGCTTCTACCGGCATGTTTTCGCTCAAAAAATCCTTGGCGGTGTCCTTGAGCAGGCGTTGTTCTTCATTAAGTACCAGTGCCATATTGGGCTCCCTTAATTACTGCTGAGGCAAGCCAAGGACACGCTTGGCAATAATATTGAGTTGCACCTCTGATGTGCCACCGGCAATAGAGAGTGCTTTTGAGAACAGCCAGCCGCGCGTCGTCAGCTTTTCGTCTTCGTTAAAGCCGTCGCCGTCCCAACCGAGTGCCTGGTGACCAAGCAGCGCGAGTAACAGTTCTTCTTTGCGCTTACCTTCTTCCGTACCCACGTACTTCATAATGAGCGGTACATTGCTGTCGGCCTGGCCGCTCATGCGCTCTTCAAAGGTGCGGAAATGCGTCAGGCCAATGGCGCGGTAAGCCATTTCATGGCGCACCAACTGGTCGCGTAGCGCCGGATCTTTGAGCTTGCCGTTTTCATCTGTGCCGACATATTCCAGTGCCGCTTGAACGGGGCCAAAGCTGGGGCCAGGGGTATCGCCACCGATTTCTGACATCAACTTGCGCTCGTGCTTGAGCAGCGCTTTGGCAACCGACCAGCCTTTGTTCAGTTCGCCAATCAAGTTGGCCTTGGGCACTTTCACGTTGTCAAAGAAGGTTTGGCAAAACTCAGATTCGCCGCTGATCAACTCAATCGGTGTTGTGGTGACACCCGGATCATCCATGTCGATGAGTAGGAAGCTGATGCCTTCTTGTTTTTTTGCGTCTGGGTCTGTGCGGACCAGGCAGAAGATCCAGTCAGCCTTGTCGGCATTGGTTGTCCAGATTTTCGAGCCGTTAACCAAAAAGTGGTCGCCCATATCTTCGGCGCGGGTTTGCAGGCTGGCCAAATCGGAGCCAGCGCCGGGTTCTGAGTAACCCTGGCACCAGCGCACGTCGCCGCGCGCAATTTTGGGAATGTGTTCCTGCTTTTGCTCGTCGTTACCAAACTCGAGTACGGCGGGCCCAAGCATCCAAATGCCGAGGTCAAAAAGCGGGGTGCGGCAACCCAGCGCCTTCATTTCTTCTTTCAGGACTTTGGCTTGGCGCTCATCGAGGCCGCCACCGCCCAATTCGCTGGGCCATTCGGGTACTGTCCAGCCTTTGTCGCGCATGCGCTCAAACCACAGCTTTGCATCGTCGCTGGGGAACTGTTTGTTTTTGCCCGCCCACACTTGTTCTTCGCGGGTAATTGGCAGGCGCTGTGAGGCGGGACAGTTGTCCTCCAGCCACTGTCTGACTTCGAGGCGGAATTGGTCGAGATCGGCCACGTCGCTCTCCTATTTTATTGGGAATATGGCAGTGCCGCGGCAGCCGTGCCGGGCGGTTTCAATGGTTGCTCAGCTTAGCGAAAGGCAGGCGCAAGGCAAGAGCCAAACGCGTCATGCCGACTGACATATTGGGTCACTAATTTCATTTGCTTCTCCTACTTTTGGGTGTTTACGCCAACGTGACAGTTGCCGATGCTTGTCGGTTAGCCGTTGGCGCAGCGATACTGCGCGGCGAGTTCATTGAAAATAATTAGGAATAGCTATGACTCGATTTGAGAACAAGGTGGTAATGGTGACTGGTGCGGCGTCGGGGATAGGTCGTGCGGCAGCCCTCAGGGTGGCATCGGAGGGCGGCAAGGTCTTTTGTACGGATATTAACGAAGAAGCCTTGCAAGAACTGGTAGCGGACATTCAGCAACAGGGCGGGGAAGCCATCGCACAGCGGTTTGATATTTCCGCCGAGGGCGCTGCCGAGGACTGCCTCGCCAGTTTGATCGCGCAATGGGGAAGGCTGGATGCACTGGTTAATATGGCCGGTATTTTGCGTTTTAGTAATGCCCACGAGACGCCCCTGGAGGTGTGGCAGAAAATCATCGCGGTAAACCTGACCGGGACCTTTATGCTGTGTAAAGCGGTACTGCCTGAATTGCTCAAAACGAAGGGGGCGATTGTGAATGCCGCCTCAACGGCGTCGCTGCAGGGGCTGCCCTGGGGCGTTGCCTACGGTGCAAGCAAAGGCGGCGTGCTGGCGATGACCCGCAGTATTGCCGTGGAGTATGCAAAGCGCGGTGTCAGGGCGAACTGTGTGTGCCCCGGTGACATCAACACCGGCATGGTGGAAGGCCTGAGCTTCCCCGAGGATGCCGATTTTGACCTCCTGAACCGAATTACCTCGCTGAGCGGCGCGAAGGGGCCGGAAGTGGTGGCTGGCGCTATCGCATTGTTGGCCAGTGATGACGGTATTCATATTACCGGTGAAGAAATACGGGTAGATGGCGGTATTCTTGCGTGATTTTGCCGACAAATCGCCTTGTGTGGTGGGCCGCTGCTGTTTAGTCTTGCTGCGTTTAGTAGATGACTTCAGCGGAGTGACGTATGGCGACCTACCTTCTTGCCATTGATCAAGGGACGACCAGTTCCCGGGCTATTGTTTTTGATAATCGTGGCAAGATCTGCGGTGTTGGGCAGCAAGAGTTCACCCAACATTACCCCAAGGATGGCTGGGTAGAGCACGATCCCGAGGAAATCTGGCAAACTACGCTGGCGAGCTGTAAAGCGGCGATCAGCGCAGCGGCAATCACGGCTGATCAAATTGCCGGTATTGGTATTACTAATCAGCGCGAAACAACGCTGGTATGGGATCGAAAAACGGGTGAACCCGTTTATCCAGCAATCGTTTGGCAGGATCGACGAACCGCCGATTGGATTTCTCAGCTTAAGGAGCAGGGCCTAGAGGGAACTGTAAACAAGCGCACAGGCTTGCTGTTAGACCCTTATTTTTCTGGCAGTAAGCTTGCTTGGATACTCGATAATGTTCCGGGGGCGCGCCAGCGTGCCGATGCCGGCGAGTTGGCCTTTGGCACGGTTGACTGTTATCTGCTGTGGCGTCTGACCGGTGGGCGAGAGCACGCAACCGATGCCAGCAATGCCTCGCGGACTCTACTGTTTAATATTCATCGTCAGTGCTGGGATGAAGATCTTCTGGAAATGTTCAATATTCCTGCGTCGCTGTTGCCTGCGGTGAAAAACAGCTGCGACGACTTTGGCGTTGCCGACGCCTCACTGCTCGGCGCTGAACTTCCCATTGCGTCGTTGATCGGTGATCAACAGGCCGCGACCGTCGGGCAGGCTTGCTTTAAACCGGGCATGGCAAAAAGCACCTATGGTACGGGTTGCTTTGTCATGCTCAATACAGGCAACCGCGCATTAACCTCGACAAACCGCCTGCTGACGACGGTGGCATACCGCATTAACAATGAAGTCTGCTATGCCCTCGAAGGCAGTATATTTATGGCCGGCGCGGCGGTGCAGTGGTTGCGCGACGGTCTGAAATTAATCGGTTCGGCAGCTGAAACCCAGGCGCTTGCTGAGAGCGTTGACAGCGCGAATGGCGTGTTCATGGTGCCGGCATTTACCGGGCTGGGCGCACCGTATTGGGACCCCGATGCACGCGGGGCTATTCTCGGACTGACCAGGGACACGGGTATTGCGCATATTGCCAGAGCGACGCTCGAGTCCGTCTGCTATCAAACGCGCGACTTACTTGAGGCAATGGCAGGCGACGGCGCTGATATTCAGCACCTGCGTGTGGATGGCGGCATGGTTGTGAATGATTGGCTGGTGCAGCGCTTATCCGATACCTTGGCCTGTCATTGCCAGCGCCCTGCGGTGACAGAGACAACCGCCCTCGGCGCGGCATACCTGGCTGGCTTACAGCTAGGCTTGTACGCCTCATTGGGTGAAATTGCGGATATGTGGCGCGAGGAACGCAGCTTTATGCCGGCCATGAGCGAGATTGACCGAGAGACTCGTTATCACGGTTGGAAGAAAGCCGTCGCTCGGGTTCGTAGTTAAACGCGGATACTCAGATCCAAGGCGCTTATCGGCACAGGGCGGCTGATGTAGTAGCCTTGGATGTAATCCACTTGCATGCTGCTTAACACGTCCATGGCGGCTTTTTCTTCAACGCCCTCAGCGATGACTTTCTTGCCTAGGCTGTGGCTCATTTCGATGATGGACCGTACCAGCGCCTGGTCGTTTTCCCGCTCATGGATAAAACGAATAAACGCCTGATCAATTTTGATGTAGTCCACCGGCAATTCCCTTACATATTCGAACGAGGTGAAGCCGACCCCGAAGTCGTCCAGAGCGATTTGTGCACCGCTCGACTTGATCTGTTCGAGCAGGGTGCGAGCATTGTCGATGTTTTCCAGTGCATCAGTCTCAACGAGCTCGAAAATCACGGCATCAGGTGTGACGCCCGTGTCATCAATAATTTGCGTGAGCCGTTCTGAAAAGTCGGGCTGTTCCAGTGTTGGCGCCGTTATATTGATGCTCAGTTGAATGCTTACCCCGGCTTGTTGCCACGCTGCCAGCTGGCGCAGGGCTTTCTCGATAACCAAGTAGTCGATTTGTGGCATCAAGCCTGACTCATTAGCAATGCCCAGGAATTTGGCGGGGGCGATAAAGCTGCCTTCGTCATCGAGCATTCTGACTAGGCTCTCACAATGACTAATGCGCTGGCTTTTTAGATCGATGATCGGCTGGTAAAAAAGGACGAGGCGGTTATTGTTCAGTGCTTGTACAAGCTGCTCTTTCAGTAAGTATTTTTCCTGCCGGTTTTCACGGCTGTCCTCTTCATCAGCATAGTAGACATGACCCTTGGCCTTATTTTTCATTCTTTGCATCAAGGACGTGGCATTGGAGAGTAATTCGTCCACAGTGCAGGCATCGCGTTCGTACTTGTCGACGATGACCGTTGCGTTAATAGACTCGGTATGATTGCCGAGGGTTATTTCAAAGTGACTGATGGCATCGAGCTGCTGCGGTGAGGCAGGAGGCTGTGAGGCAAGCAATACACAGTATTCCCCCGATCCGGTGCGCGCTAGCAAGCACGAGTTATCGAGGATCTGACTAATATGGTTCGCGAATTTGCGTAGTAGGTCGTCACCGCAGTCAAAGCCGAAGCGGTCGTTGAACTCAGAGAAATTGTCGATATCGACCATGATCAGGCTTATGGCTTGCTCGTCCTCAAGTAGGTGAATGCGACGGTCGGCCTCTTCAATAAAGGTACTTCGATTGAGCAGTCCGGTGACTCGGTCGTGTTCGCCTAACCAGCGCAGGCTTTCCTCGGCACGTCGGGTTTCGGTAATGTCTACGCCCAGCGACAGGATCAGCTTTGTGCTGTCTAACTCAACAATTGAGTGAGTCCAAAGGAAGTCGTGAATTTGCCCATTAGCCGCGAGGAAGGGCAGTTCATTTTGAAATTTCCGCTGATTTTTATCGGCCATATTTTGCAGTGAATTGCTGAGCGTGACATCGCGCTCCGGATCGCGAACCCACTGATTGATATTGGCATTGACGGGTAGGTTGCTGTTTAAGCCGCTGAGCATGCGTCCCATCGCGTTGATGTTCTGAATCGTGCCATCTAAGCGGTGTGTGACGACGACCATTGGCGAGTTTTCCAGCAGCATTTCATTAAACTGCTTGGCTTCTGTTAGGGCGTGAACCTTGTCTTGAAGTTCATACTGGTGGCGAGCGATATCATTGTTGAGCAGTTCCAGCGCATCGGTTACCTGTTCTGCCGTGTCGTGTAAAAGGTCAATTTCGTCGGCATAGTGGCGATGTCGTGGGACGGTGCTCAGGGCCTTGCGTGCCTCGTCAAATCGCGAGGCAGATAAAAGAGGCAGGGTTTCAGTAATCGTATTGAGTTTGCTCAGAGGAGGCCGCAGCGTTAAGTAGACGACGATAATCACGAGTACCGAGGTGGAGAGGGCGGCAATGAGTATTTCGCGCAGCGTTGCTCTCGCTAGCGAGGAAATATTTGATTCGTCAGAGATAATGGCCAGATGCAGGTTGCCGCTCGGCATTTCAAAATAGCGTGCCCCAAGGTAGGCACCATTTGTCGGCCCAAAGAATGTGCCGCTCGAAAGGAGGGTTGAGCCGCTCGTTGCCAGTATACCTGCCAACATCTGGGCGCTTTTGTTGCCATGACTGGAGAGTAGTGTTTGTTGGGCGACATCATCGCTTTCTGCCGATGAAAAAATAACCAGTTCGGCGCCAGTAATATCAAAAAAGTCTTCAACCAACAGCGAGGCTGAGCGATTGATGTTTACAATTAGCTCGTTGCCATCATCGTTTATTAGTGGAATAAAAACGCTTTGCGTGCAGCTTGGGTTACAGATTATCGAGGCGTGTGGTCGCTGGTTTTCAGTAATACTCGCTACTGCGAGCTGAATGTCCTGCTCACTGGGCTGGTAGCTTGTGCCTTCAAGGTGTGCTGACGCTAAGATGGCCCCGTTTATCGATATGAATACCACAGAATCGATGCCCGACATTAACGACGGCGGCGGTACATTGTTGTTGCTAATTGCTTCGATACTGGGGAGCTGGTAGTGATCGGCGCTGCGAAATAGCTCTCGGCTTGAGCGCTCAACAAGGGTTTTAAAAGTAGATTCCAGCCGCTGCAGACGCTTGTGCACACCGGCTTCATAGTCATTTAGGGTGTTGTAGTAGGTGAGCGCCCCCCGACCAAACATGATCAGCGTGATCATAACGAAAATGATGGCGCACAGTTTTTGAAATAGGCTCAGCCCCTTCACAGTCTCCCGCAGTTGTGCGGAATGCGGCAGCTTTGAGTTCATTAGAAACGGTAGCCGATCATGACCGCGAGCATTTCGGTTCGCTCACGGGTACCATTTGGGTTGTCTATGTCGGGAATGCCTCCGGTGCCGCGCATGCCCATCAGGTCGGCAGCAATCGTCCAGTTTCGCGATGGTGACCATTTAGTGCCGACGACGAGGTGTTGTGTATCCGTCGCGTTGCGGTTGTCACGGTCATTCACGCTGTACTCAATGCGGCTATGTAAGCTGATTTTTGGTGATAGCCGGTATTCAGCCTGAAGGTAGGTCGCTTCAATATCATTTTTGGCGTTGCCCATTCGGCCTGCCTCATATTTTACGGTGGTGAGGCTGTATTCCGCGGTAAATGACCAGCCCTGCAGGTTGTGCTGCGCTGACAGCACGTAACCACTGGCGTAGAGATTTAGGCCATCAGCGCCCATAAAGTTGGTGTCGAAGTCTAAGCCAACATTGTACATCGACAGAGCGAAGCGGCTGCGCCCCCCTGACATCGCGTGAGAAAACTGCGCAAAAATGGGGTGGTCGAGACTACCCTGTGCAATCAACTGAGAGGTTGATGTGCCGAGCAAGTTCTTAATAACATCTTTCGACAGGCGTTTATTCCGCCCTGCAGTCAGCGAAAAGCTGGTCGTAGAGTCCTCGGCGTCCCAGTAGCTGTAGAGCTGAGCGCCATCAGATGAAAACAGCAGCTCTCTTAAGCCGTTGCCCTCGTAGTAGATCGCTTGCGGCATAAGAATGCTGGGCCGGGTAAATAAGACATCCCTTGTTTCATTGTAAAAACCGTAGGCATTGCGAACGCGCCCAACACGGATACCCAGTCCGGTGACATCATTTTCTATTGCTTTATAGTCGGCAAAAAGAAAATCCACGCGAAGGCTGCCGTTGTCGGTGGCGCCGGCATCTCTGCTAAGTAATTGCCCGGCAAAATTGAGAGAGTTGTTAAGCCGCCAATTCGCGTTCAGGCCAATTTCGGTCAGTTCGGTAGACCCGCGTTGGCTGTCGCCGTAAAAATTGTTGCTGTCACTAAGCAAGTAACCTTGTGACGCAAAGCCGTGAATTTGCCCACCCGGGATTTCCAGCGCTTGTGTCGCAGCTGGAATAAGGGCGAGTAGCGAGACAATTGCATATTTATTCATGGCTGTAGTCCGGTGGGCACGATGGCGTAGTACTGCTGCTTATTTACCGATAATTCGCCAGGCGCATATCCAATGGCACCAGGAGTAGAGGTAACAATCCTCCGCAGCTCCTCAATATCTTTTACTGTGGTTGGCGGTGTTCCCACGCCGCTGAAAATCACGCGATCCCACTGGTCTCTAAGAACATAGGGGTAGATTTTCAGTACCGTTTTGCAGAAGTTTTTATGCAATGGGTGGTTGTCGGGGAGTACAAAAACCTTGATAGGTGTTTGGTTTTCCCAGCTGCGCTTTCGCAAGGAAAATATCGCCCGCAGGGTGCTGGTGTTGAGCTTGTCGAGATTCACGCTTTCGTGTGCGATGAGCGTGACGGGGGTGCCCGCCGATGAAAAGTTGCAGGCGAGGAAAGACCACAGCAGCAAGGTTGCTACAAGCCAGCGGGGGCGATTAAGTGACCCTATGCCCACAGTGCTGTGGCCTCCGTATTAGTTGGGGTCAATTAAGGAGAGGAATCATCGACCCTTGGCTTCATGCACGAGTATTTCGGTTTCGGAGATGGTTACTCATTCTCGCGAGGACGTCTGTTAGGGTAAACCGAAATAAACGTCCTTCGTCCACCTACTATAGACCGCAACTACGGTTGTTGCATGGTGTGTAAGCGCTGGGCCAGCTGTGCATTGAAGCGCATGATTCTCTCGGCGTTCGCGCCGAGATCACCCTTGCCAACGCGTGATACGGAGCGCAGGTCGATTTTGCTGCCACCCTCGGTTTCTTGCAGCCGGATGACGATGTCGTCGGTAAAGCCAAACCAGAAACTTCGGCTTGTCGCCTCTATGTGGCCGGGTTGTTGGTAGTGTATTTCCCAGCCCATGTCCTGCGCGGTGATGATGCAGAGCTGCTGAGCGCGATCCAGCGGCAAGGCAGTGGTAATCCCTGCGAGATCTGGGTAGGCCGCGCGCTGTATGTCAGCGACCTCTTGGGTGTAGCGCAGCGGGTTGTCGCCCGTCTTGCGTAACGACGCTGCTGCAATGAAACTCGGCGGTGACACCAGGTCAGTACTGATGTTGTGGATCAGAGGGCGATTACTGCCGGAAAGTATATTGAAGGCCATAAAACCGATGGCGGGTAGCGCAATAACGGCGGCGCGGCTGAGCCTTTTTTGATCATTTGCATCTTTGCAGCGACGGCTAAATAGGGCGGATAGTGTGATGGCGCTTAGCGAGAAAAGTGCCGAAGCGGCAAAAATCAGCAGCCCCACTCTAAAATGGGCGAGGTCGGCGCGCACGGTAACGGCGCTTGCTACCAGCATGATCAGTGATAAATAGGCGAGCCTCTCGGCCAGATAGACGATGCGCATTGTGTCTCCCGTGTCGCAGAATAGGTGGCTAGCACGCTGAGCGTAGTCGATACAAAGGATAATTAAAATGACTTGCAGGCGGTGTTTTTGCCACTGAATTCTTACCAAAGCGTAATTGCGTCGCGCTATGTTTTTTCACGATAGCGTGATTTACTGTTCTGGTTATAGATGTGTAACTCATCGCCAGTGGGCCGCTCCACTGGCGAGACTAATTTAAGAAGAAAGAGGTTTTTACGATGGGTAGAGTCGCCGGGAAAGTCTGCATTGTGACAGGCGCTGCAAGTGGAATGGGTAAAGCTGACGCAATCATGCTGGCCGCTGAGGGCGCGAATGTCGTGCTGACCGATCTCAATGAAAAAGATGGCCAAGCAGTGGCCGAACAGATCGGTGAGAAAGCGATATTTATCAAGCACGATGTGAGCAGTGAAGCGGATTGGCAAAATGTTGTGAATACCGCTGTGGAGACGTTCGGCCGCTTGGACGTGTTGGTAAATAACGCTGGCATGATGGCTCTGGGCAACATTGTAGAGTGCAGTTTGGAAGACTATCGCCGGGTAAACTCGGTAAATAGCGAAGGGGTATTCCTCGGTTGTAAAACGGCGATTCCTGCTATGGAAGCCAGCGGCAATGGCGGTTCGATTATTAATATGTCTTCAGTGGCGGCACTGCACGGTATGTCTTTCGTTGCCGCCTACAGTGCCAGTAAAGGCGCTGTGGCCGCATTGACTAAGGCAGTGGCGCTGTATTGCCGAGAAAAACGTAACGGTATTCGTTGTAACTCCATTCATCCCGATGGCGTGAAAACCCCGATGGTATTCAAAGTTGCCACCGGTGCTGAGACCGCTAGCCGCGAGGAGATTGAGTCCTTGTCTACCGAGGCAAACCCAATGTGTGAGCCCGAGGATATTGCCGCGTTGGTAACTTACCTGGCCTCGGATGAGTCTCGTTTTGTCAACGCCGCAGAAATGCTGATCGACAACGCCGCTACGGCAACGCCACCCATCGGTATTTAATTTAGCAAGGGGCTCTCTGCCAATGCGCAAGATACAAATTTTTTTGTGGGCCTCTGGGTCTGCCGAGGACTTTTTTGACCGTGTATTGGCGGATGTTCCGCCCGCGCTGCTGGCGTTGGAGGGGCTTTGCCGCCTGCAACTAAACCTTGCCGATGGCGACGTTGCGGCGGCCGCTGAAAAGCGTATCGCCAGCGACGGCGTGGCACTATTTAATGCAATGTGCAGTTTTTATTGCGAGGCGGATGAAACGCTTGATCAAGCCATCGCGGTGCTTGCAAACGTTGCGGCTAAGGTTGCGGTGTATCAGGTGGAGGCAGAAGAGCCTCTGCGAAATACCCGGTATCCGGTCGCAGCTGGGCAGCGCACCCCGGGTTTTAGTCAGGTGGCACTGCTGCGTTGTCCTGAATTTCTGACATACGAGCAGTGGCTGGGCTACTGGAAAAATACCCACACCCAAATTGCCATCGACACACAGTCCACCTTTCGCTATGTGCAAAATCGTGTGGTGTCGGGGCTGAACGAGGACGGCGGCGCCTATCAGGCGATCGTCGAAGAGTGCTTTCCTGCTGAGGCAATGACCAGTGCAGAGGCGTTCTACAACGCAGATGGCCAGCCCGAGCTCTGCCAGCAGCGTATGCAAGCCATGCTGGAGAGTTGCGCGAAGTTCATCGACTTTAACGAAATCGATGTTCAGCCCACCAGTGAGTACTGTTTTTAACCCACGCCTTGGCGGCGGTTTAATCTTCTTTGGGTAGCTGCTTTAAAATGGACTCGAGCTTGTCTGCCAAAAAGCGGCTTGCCGCGTAGTCCATAGCCCGACCTAATTCCGCATCTACTACAATTTGAGCGAGGGGACGCAGGCGCCATACTAACTCGGCAATTTGCGGAAACTCCTCTTTGGGCGGAAGGGGCTGTTCACCGTAGGGCTCGAGCACATGCTGAGTGACCAGTTTTACAAAGGAGTCTGCGACGGGCTGCACCTTGCCCCGCATTAGGGTGAGGATCTCGAGCAGATCCTCGAGTGGAATACCGGTTTTACACAACTCCTGGGCGACCTTGAGGGTGTTCATACTGGTCACCCGCAGTTGCGCGCCGTTGACCGAGAATAAGTCCAACTCAGCCGCTTTTTTTATTGCTGTCGGCGTCAGTTTGGTGCCAAACATTTTTACCATTTCGGTCATTGGCAGGTTGATTGGGTCTTCCTTCCCCCAGGGCGAATTTATCGCCGACTCCATTCCCAGTACTTCACTCAGGCCAATGCCTTGCTCCATTGCCGAGAGCAGTTCCCTGATTGAGGAGAGGGTATAGCCACGCTCCAACAGGTTACTAATTAGTCGCAGTCGCGAGAGGTGCTGGTTGTTGTAAATGCCTTTGCGGCCGCGCAGCGCCGGTGGTGGCAGGACACCGCGGTCCTGATAGGCGCGGATGTTGCGAACGGTGGTGTTCGCCGCCAAAGCCAACTCCTCAACACTGTATTCACGTTGCTCACTGTCGCTTGTGGCATTGGCCTCTGCCCCTTGGGGCAGGTATTGAGCGATGTTGTTCATGGTGTCTTCGGGGAAATGCATTGGCTTTTTGCTGCTCGGACTGGGTTGAAGGCTTGGCAGGCGTACATGAGCTGCCATGAAAATCTATTCTAATCAAAGGCTTGAGTAATTTCAGCCCCGGGTGCATGTCGGTACTGCACAAAAATGCCGTCACTGTGTTGACAAGGCGACGGTCGCCATTTATGTTTCATCAAATAATGTAACATAATAAATTGCAACATAAGGGCGTGTCATAATGGGTAGTTTTAGCATATTACGCGCGGGCGGCATAGCGCTGGCCTGCGCCGTTCCGGTGTCTTCGTTTGCGGCGAAACTTGAGGAGGTGCTAGTCACTGCCCAGCATCGCGAGCAAAGCTTGCAAGATGTGCCCGTTTCCGTGAGCGCCATCGGCGGCGAAAAAATGCTCGAAGCGGGCATTAACCGCATGGAAGACCTGCAGGCCTACGTACCCAATCTTACTGTCACTGAGAGTGGTATCAGCACCGATATCTACGTGCGTGGTATCGGTACCGGCATGAACCAGGGGTTCGAGCAGTCGGTAGGGATGTATGTAGACGGTATTTATTATGGGCGCGCCCAGTTAGCCCGCGCGCCTTTTCTCGACCTTGCGCGCGTTGAAGTGTTGCGCGGCCCGCAAAATATTCTGCAGGGCAAGAACAGTATTGCCGGGGCGATCAATATTATTACAGCGTCGCCCGGCGATGAGCTTGAGGGGCTGTTTTCCGCGCTTTACGAACCAGAATTTGATGAGAAAGTGGTCGATGTGATGTTATCGGGGCCAATTACCGACAATTTTGGTTTGCGGTTTTCTGCGCGCTTGCGGGAGTTTGGTGGCTATATGGAAGACCTCAATTTAGATATTGAGGGACCTCAGTACGACCAGGCCACGTTTCGCTTGAAGGGCACCTGGGATGTGACTGACCAGCTGCGCGCCGAATTAAAATACGAGCGGGGCAAGTTTGACACCGTGGGGCGTCACGCTGAGATCATCAACGATGAACCTTCGACGTCGAGCAATTTTGTCTTGGCGGGGCGCACACAATCGGAAATTCTTGATCGCAGCTTTTATCCTCCTTTTTTGGACGTTGATACCGACGACTCGGTTCGAAATAACTATCTCGACTACAAGGGGCACTCCAACGGAAATTACAGCAATAATGACACCAATAACCTGACGCTGAATGTCAGCTGGGTTAGCCCAGGCGGTCATGAATTTCGGTCTATCACAGGGATTCTCGATTACCAGTACAACGACTTGTGCGACTGCGATGCCACTGCCGCAGAGTTGTTTAAGTTTGAGATGGAAGAGGACTACCGTCAGGTCAGTCAGGAATTTCGCTGGGTCTCTCCCGGTGGGGAGTTTGTGGATTATATCGCCGGGGTGTATTTCCAGCAGAACGACTTGCTGTTCAATGATGAGTTAATTCAAGACTCGAACCTGGTGGTAGAGCTGTTAAATGCCGCCGACTTCATAGAGGGCGGTGCCAGGGGCGATCTTGACCCCTTAACACTGGCTGCAGACCCCTACGAAATCCTGGGTTTTGGTGATGCGGGGAATGCCATTAGAGACATTAAAGGCCCCCGGGAATTTACCAGTAAATCCAAAATTGCCTCGGCGTTCCTGCAGGCAACCGTCAATCTGCACGATACCTTGCGGCTAACCCTGGGTGGCCGTTATACCTATGAAAACAAGAAGGGAAGCAGAAAGCTGACAATTACGGATCTTGATGGCAATGAATTGCCGCAGGGTGAGGTAGACACGGTGGCAGCAATCACCTTTGCGATGGAGCGCCATGACTTACAGGGCGAGCGCAGCGAAAGCCAGTTTTCGCCGCTGATAAATGTGCAGTGGGACTATTCCGATGAGGGCATGGCATATTTCACGGCGACAAAAGGCTTCAAGGCAGGGGGCTTTGATGCGCGCTCTAACCAAACGCCAGAAGCTGAATTGACCTATCGCAACCCCAACGCACTCGCACCGAATCAAACCATTCTTGAGGGCACCTTCGAATACGATGAAGAGGAGGCCCTGAGTTATGAGTTGGGCCTGAAAACCGGCCTGTTTGACGGTGCCGCAGAGTTTAATATTGCCGCGTTCTACACCGAATACAGCGACCTGCAGATCAGTATTTTTGATGGCAGCATCGGCTTCCAAGTGGGGAATGCCAAGGAGGCTGTGACCATGGGTATCGAGATGGACGGTCGCTGGCAGGTTACAGACTATCTCACTCTCGGGGGGGCGCTGGCCTTGCTCGATTTTGAATTCAAAGATTTCCAAAATGGCCAGTGTCGCCAGGACCAAGCGCCCGACGCACCCAATGGCCGCGACTGCGATTATACCGGGTGGTCGAACCAGTATGTGGCGGATTGGTCGGGTACCTTTATTGTGGGTTACGTTCGACCTATCAGTCCCACCATCGGCATTGGCGCTTCGCTGGATGTCATTTTCACCGATAAATACAACCCTTCCAGCAACCTTGACCCGCGCGTTGAGCAAGAGGGTTTCTACAAATTCAATGGCCGTTTGGGCGTGGGGGCCATTGACCAAAGCTGGGAGCTGGCGCTGGTTGGCAAAAACCTGACGGATGAAGTGATTGTCGTCTATGCCGCCGATACCCCACTTGCCAAGACACTGTTTGGCACGACCAGTCACACAGGGTTTATTGAGGCTCCGCGTTCAGTTGCCCTGCAATTCAGTTACCGCCTGTGAGTGCCGAGCGGCGCACGCTGAAAGAGGACAGATAATGATGACGTTGATGAAGAAGTTTACCGGCGCCGAGTGGCTGGCCGCAGTGTGTTTGATGATGCTGGCTACATTCAGCCACGCCGCAGAGTGGCGCGAAGAAAAGCGCGAGCAGGGGATAGCGGTATTTACCCGTGAGGTGGCGAACTCCGCTTTCAGGGAATTTCGCGGTGAGGCAAAGGTGGACGCGGAGATTAACCAGATTATGGCAGTGCTCGATGATACGGAGGCCTTTACCGAGTGGATGTACAACTGCCGGCAGGCGGTATTACTCCATAAGTCGTCGTTGTTGGATCGCTATCAGTACTTATTAAATGATTTCCCTTGGCCTGCCGCTGATCGCGAAATGCTAATTCGCAATCAAATTAGTCAGGACCCGGCAACCAGAGTGACGCGAATTAGCCTGGAAAGTGTCGCCGAGGATGAGCTGCCGGCGAGCAGTCGGGACGCTGTTCCAAAGGCCAAAGGTGTTAAGCGGGTTACCGCGTTGCGTGGGTTCTTTGAGTTAACGCCGCAAGAAGATGGCACAACAAACGTGGTGTTTCAGCTGCATCTGGACCCTGCCGGCGGCTTGCCCTCTGGCCTGGTTAATAGCCTGATTGTGGACAACCCGTTCGAGACCTTAAAGCAATTGCGCGTTGTCGTTCAGCAAGCGCAATACCAGAATTTCAATCCGTTCTAGCCCCAGCGGGCCAGACAAAAAATAAGTCAAAATTAATTTGACATAGATTGATGTAACATTAATTATACATCAAATGGTGTAACATAAATTTATGGCTCATCAGGAGGCGCAAGCTATGAAAACAACAGTGATGCCCATAAGACGTAATTTAGAATTTAATCTGCCCGCAGATCGGGTTGGCGATTGGCATGCAAAAGGGGTTCATGTCAGTCATTTCTTCAATGCGATGTCGCTGTTTTTTCCCGACGGTGAGCGCTTCTTTATCGACAGCGTGCGCGCGTATCGTGATGAGGTGACCGACCCGGAACTGAAAGAGGCAGTGCGCGGCTTTATTGGTCAGGAAGCGATGCACGGCCGCGAACATGAAGACTATAACGATGCCCTGGAGCAGCGGGGCATGCCGGCAAAGCGCAACTCACGGATTGTGCTTGGCCTGCTAAACATTACCCGAAAGATTGAAGGGCGCGCCGGGCAGTTGGCAATCACAATTGCCCTGGAACACCTAACCGCAATCTTAGCTGATATTGTATTGCGAGAGCCGCGCACACTGGCGGGTTCAGAGCCGCGCTTTGCCGCTATGTGGCGCTGGCACGCCCTGGAAGAAACCGAGCATAAGGCCGTTGCCTTCGATGTGTACCAGCAAGTGGTCGGCAAGGGGCCGTTGGCGTATTTTCGCCGCTGCCTCGCCTTGATCGTTGCCACGCTGGTGTTCTGGGTGATGGTGATTCCCATCCACATTGGCATGGTAGCCCGAGAGGGCAAGCTATTTAGCCTGACGGGCTGGCTGGGTGCATTTAATTTTCTGTGGGGCTCGCCGGGTACGTTGCGCCGGGTTATTCCGGATTGGCTCGATTTCTTTAAACCAGGCTTTCACCCCTGGGATCACGACAATCGCCGTTATCTAGAGACCGTCGATGAACTGGTCGCCGAAGTCGAAGGCTATGACAAAGCAGCCGGAGCGGCCGCGTGAACACCTTAGCGGTGCCAATTTCCGATGAGGCGGATGCGCTGCTGCAAATGCAGCAGCAGTTTCTGGCTGGCCCACTTGCTCAGCACGATGCGGCAGTGCTTTCTGCCTGGCAGCCAAAGGCACGTTCGCTGTGGCGCTGTTTGCAGCCAATTATGGCGCTGCGAGCAGGGATGCGTCAGGCGGTCTCGATGATTGATGGTCACCGAGTTCAGTACTGGGTAGGCGGACAGGCGGAAGGGCCTACCATGCTGTTACTGCATGGCTTTGGTGCCAGTCGCGAAAACTGGGCGTTTTTATTGCCGAGACTGGCGCAGACGTTTCGCTTATTGGTGCCCGATTTACCGGGTTTTGGTGTCAGCGAATTCCGCTACGGTGCTGAGTATGCACTGAGTGCTCAAGCGGACAGAATGGCGGCATTCCTGGCTAAACAAGGGGGTGGCCCTGCCTACGTGGTGGGCAGTTCAATGGGTGGGGCAATTGCCGCGCAACTGGCGGCTCGCCATGCAGAATCCGTGGCGGCGCTGTGCCTAATGAATGCAGCCGGTGCCCCCGGTAGCAGAATGAGCGTGTTGGAAAGTGGCTTGGCCGCCGGGCGCAACTACCTTGCGCCAAAACAACACAGCGACACCGCCAAGGTAATGGCGATTTGCCTACACCGCCGTCACCGGCTAATGGGGATGGGGTTAGCCTGGGCAATGGCCGGAGAAATGTGTCATCGCCACCCCGTGAATCAGTATCTTTTCGAGTCTCTCGTGACGTCATTGCACGATACATGGTGTTGTCTGCAGGGGATATCCGCACCAACGCTGGTGTTGTGGGGCGATAGCGACCGGGTACTTGATGTGAGTTGCAGTGACGCTTTTCGGCAGCAAATTCCCCAGAGCCACGTGATGGTGATGCCGGGCGTTGGTCACCTGCCGATGTTGGAGGAGCCCGCGGCGACGGCGAATGTGCTTCGTGATTTTTGGGTCGGCAAAATGGAACTATCACTATGAATGCGAATATCCATCAGCGAGCGCAGGACACTGTGTTGGACGTGGCGATTATCGGTGCGGGGTTCGGTGGGCTAGGCCTGGCTATTCAGTTGCAGAAGCAGGGTATCAATAACTTTCAGCTCTTCGAACAAGCGGAGGACGTTGGCGGGGTTTGGCGCGACAATCTCTACCCGGGAGCGGCCTGTGACGTGCCATCGCATCTCTACTCATTTTCCTTTGAGCCCAATCCTCGTTGGGGGCGCTTGTTCAGCCCACAGCAAGAGATTTATCGCTACCTGCGCCACTGCGCGGATAAATATCAGTTGCGGCCAAAAATTCGCTTCTCCACGCGGGTAACCGCGGCTGACTATTGTGAAAGCGGCGCTCAGTGGCGTTTGGAGTTGGCAGGCGGGCACCCCGTATTTGCGCGTGCTGTTGTGGTTGCCATCGGCGCTCTGAACATTCCTCAATACCCCAATATCGAGGGTATTGAGCGCTTTAAAGGGGTGGTGATGCACACCGCACAGTGGCAGCGCGATGCTAACTTACGCGGCAAGCGTGTTGCGGTGGTGGGTACTGGCGCTAGTGCTATTCAGGTGATTCCCGCTATTCAGCCAGAAGTCGGTTCACTCACGGTATTTCAGCGTACGCCGCCCTGGGTGCTACCCAAAAACGATCGCCGCCTAACCGCGGATGAACACACGCGTTTTCGCCGGTGGCCGCTGTTGCAGCGGATAATTAGGCGCCTTCAGTATGTGAAGATGGAAAGCGTCTTGCCAGCATTTATCTGGGACAGTCTATTCACTCGCTTGGGCGAGTGGGCCGGGCGCAAATACCTGCGCAGCGTTGTTAAAGATGAAGCGCTCAGAAACGCCCTGACACCGCAGTACTCGATGGGCTGCAAGCGCGTATTGTTGTCTGATGATTATTACCCCGCGCTCTGCCAGAACAATGTAAATGTGGTGGCCGACGGGGTAGCGCGTATGGATGAATCGGCGATTTATAGCAGTGACGGTGAACGGCACGAAGTCGATGCGGTGATTCTTGCTACCGGTTTCAAGGTTCCCTCTGCGGGTGCGCCAATGCCTGTTCGCGGCTTGGGTGGGCGCTCTCTTGAAGAGGATTGGGCTGAGGGGGCCGAGGCGTACAAGGGCATTACTGTGTCTGGCTACCCGAACTTGCTTTACCTGATGGGCCCTAATACCGGCCCCGGTAATACCTCCGTTATCTTCTACATCGAGTCGCAGATTCGCTATGTGCTGCAATACTTGCAGACGCTGCGCGAACGGCCAGATTGTGGTCTGGACATCAAAGCGGATGTGCAGGATCAGTACAACAAGCGTATTCAAAACATGTTTCGTGGAACGACCTGGATGTCGGGCTGTAACAGCTGGTATCTGACCCAAGATGGCCGCAACACGACGCTATGGCCGGGGTTTTCGTGGCGCTACCGCCTGATGACGCGCCGCTTTGCCTTGTCGGACTATCGTGTTGTCGCAGCGGATAGCGCCAAACCGGCATTATCCGCTCACGAACCCCTTGCACTGGATTGTGCAGAGCTTCCCTAAGTGTTCAAAGAGGTCTATTGATGACTAAGGTAAAACAGGTTGTTGCCGTATCGGGTGCGGCGTCGGGAATTGGTTTAGCGCTGGTAAAGCAACTTATTGGGGAGGGCTGCGCAGTCGCAGCCTCGGATATATCAGCAAAAAATTTGGCCGCCTTGCGCCCGCTCGCGGATGAACAACACTTGCTGCTTAGTTGCGTTGACGCTGCTGAGCAGACGGCTGTTGCCCTCTGGGCCGCAGAGGTAAAAGAACATTTCGGACGGATTGATGCGGTGATAAACAATGCGGGTGTGTCGCTGAGTTGTCATGCCGCGGAGCAGCCCCGAGAGCACTTTAGCTGGCTGATGAATATCAATTTTTGGGGTGTCGTCAACGGTTGCGAAGCGTTTTTGCCTTACGTAAAGGACGCGGGTGGCTGTATCGTCAATATATCCAGCTTGTTTGGCCTGCTGGCGGTGCCGTCGCAGTCGGCCTACAACGCGGCAAAATTCGCCGTACGTGGCTACTCAGAGTCTCTCCGTCAGGATTTAAAGGGCAGTGGCGTTGCGGTGCTGACCGTCCACCCCGGCGGTATTAAAACGAATATTGCGCGAAACGGGCGACATTTTCATGACCTTCACGGCCAGGAGAGTGATTTGGACGCCACAGCGGCAAATTTCGACAAGGTGGCGCGCACCAGCCCCGAGCGAGCTGCAGCGAAAATTATTCATGCCATGCACCGCCGCCGTCGACGTTTGCTCATTGGCAGCGACGCCGTTTTTCTGGATTGGGTTCAACGTTTATTTCCCGCCAATTACGATCGCTGGTTGGCGCCACTAATACGTTTATCGTAACGTTTGCTTTGGGCTGCCCTCAGCCCTTTTTTCTTACTACCTGAGCGAGGGCGCTGCTGTTATGCTTGCCGGCTTGTAAATAGCGGAGGAGTGCAGGTGAGCGCTACGATACAGCTAGAGCCGTCCTGGCTTGAGGAATTGCGTGGAGAGTTCGAGCAGGAGTATATGCATACGCTGCGGCAATTCTTGCAGCAGCGTCGCGAGCAGGGGGCACAGATTTATCCTCGCCCGTCTCAATGGTTCGCCGCGTTAGACAGTACGCCTTTCAAGCAGGTAAAGGTAGTGATCTTAGGGCAGGACCCTTATCACGGCCCTGGCCAAGCCCACGGCTTGTGCTTTTCTGTGCAACCGGGGGTAAAGCCGCCGCCGTCGCTGGTCAATATTTTTCAAGAGCTGCAGAGTGATTTAGCGATCGAACCTGCGCAGCATGGTTATCTGCAGTCATGGGCTGAGCAGGGTGTGCTATTGCTCAACAGTGTTCTCACGGTCGAGCAAGGACAGGCGGGTGCTCATCAGGGCAAGGGCTGGGAACGGTTCACCGATGCAATCGTGTCTTCGCTAAATCAACATCGCGACGGTTTGGTGTTTTTACTGTGGGGCTCTCACGCACAAAAGAAGGGCGCTGCGATTGATTCGAGCAGGCACTGCGTCCTGAAGGCGCCTCACCCGTCGCCGCTGTCGGCCTACCGAGGTTTCTTCGGCTGCAAGCATTTTTCTCAAGCCAACGCCTATTTACAGGCGCGAGGGCAGACACCTGTCGATTGGCGCCTACCTTCTGCGTAACGATTTACAGGTCCGGTAGCTCATAGGGAAGCGGTAGCAGTGTGACGCGGTGCTTGCCGTCGGCGGTAAAGATAGGCGAGTTCACCGCATCAACCGCGAGTACCGCCAGCAGTATGCTGTGGTCATCTGCATTATATAGCGAAACGAGCTTGCCGATACTCTGCGTGTCACCGTCGCCAAACAGCTCCGTAGCATCGCTTTCATTTATTAGGGCATCCACTTTCGCAGCGTAGAGACGGCGTTTGAGTTTGCCTCGATATTGAATGCGAGCGACGACTTCCTGGCCGGTGTAGCAGCCCTTTTTGAAATTTACCGCGCCCACCAACTGGTAGTTCAATTGTTGGGGCAGGAAGAGGTCCTGTGTTGCAGCGTGCACCTCGCCGACCCCTTGCAGGATGTTATCTCTCTCCCAGTCAGCGCTATCGCAGATGGCGACGCCGTCACAGAGCGCGGGCCAAAGTTCGGCGGCGCGCGTGTCGGTGAGCCAGCATTCATAGCGCAGGCCGTCGTCGTCCAGTTGAACGATGATCGTGTCAGGGTCTACGGTGAGGCTCTCCAGCGCCGCGCTGGGGGCGGCGCCGAAGTGGGTGCGCAAACGCTGCCTGGCGCCGGGGCCAGCCACACCAATGGCAAAGCGCGTTCGGGGCTGATCACCAATTTCGGCTTTTGAGAACACAATATATTTTTTCAGCAGGCTGCGGGTGTTTTCACAAATATCGGCACGCATACGCAACAGGGCCAGTGTTTCGGAAGGCTGAGCGCCGATAAAGCTGCTCAGCACGCGACCTTTGATATTGCAGTAAGCGCCGCGACTGGCCTGGGCCGGGGTGATCGCGCGCCAGTCGCAGCTGGTTTGCCCCTGCAAAAAAGTGCTGCTGTCAGGTCCATCTACGTGTAAAAAGTCGTACTGAAAGAGCGGTGATACCCAGTCGGCTGCGCCGTGTTGTTGCTCGCCGCTGGCCCAGAAGCCGCTCGGTTTGATTTGGCTCTGGGGGAATTGCTTAGAAAGTAGCGCTTCAAATGTGCTCATGGGTCCTGTGCTACCGCTTCGTCGGTACCGTGTGGTGAATGAGGGATAGTATTCTGGTGTGATTTTCACGCCTTTCGGTTAGACGCTAACCGCTTCGCGGCGTGAATTACCAGTGGCGGGGGAGCTTTGACTGCAATACTGGCTCAGGATCACGGTATACTATACAAGTAAATGTCGCCAATGTTGGTGGCTCTCCCTTTATGCAGTGGAAAATAATGCTTTCGGAAAACGAGATCAAGCGAATTTACTGGGCCTGCCGGCGTGGCATGCTCGAATTAGACCTAGTTATGGTGCCTTTTTTTGAGCAGCGCTTCCGGTCCCTCGACGAGCGCGATCAGCAGCGTTTCATTCGCCTGCTTGAGAGTGAGGATACTGAGTTATTCCAGTGGTTTCTGGGAACCACCAGCCCGGAAGACCCTGAGTTGGCCAGTATTGTGAATGATATCAACGCATTCTCCCGCGCCGCTAAGGCTTGAGCTGCGCGCTTCGCGTATCGGCTTTTGCGTATT
This sequence comes from Spongiibacter sp. C9W, assembly GCF_057370015.1. Classification (NCBI taxonomy): domain Bacteria; kingdom Pseudomonadati; phylum Pseudomonadota; class Gammaproteobacteria; order Cellvibrionales; family Spongiibacteraceae; genus Spongiibacter; species Spongiibacter sp. C9W. The sequence goes on along the minus strand of NZ_CM170672.1, from coordinate 775,306 downwards.
TTGCCTGCTCGCCGCGTTGGCGCTAGTGCTTACACCCACCATCGCTCCGTCGGTTGAGCGTTGGGCGGGGAGCGCCTTCCTGGCAGCGAGCGCCGTGTTGCTTCTTCAATGTATCGTGCTGGCCTACGTATGGCGGATTTGGCGAAAAACGCGGTCAGTTATTTTCGGCAACGGTTTGGTGTTACACGTAGACGGCCGCGGTTGGCGAGCAGACATTGAGGGCAAAGTCGTGGGCCTGGACCTCTGCTGCCAGTACTTCTCCCGTCATTTACTGGTATTACAGCTTTGCGCCGATGGTCGGTGTTGGTCGCTACCGATACTAGCGGATCAACTAAGTCGGGAAGACTTTCGCGCCTTACGGCGCGCTCTGTTACATGGCCGTTGGTAGCGTATCACTGTCTGTCATTACCCAAGCGCTGCAGTTTAGCTCGTGCTCTGATGACCGTAATTGTCAGGTACCAATACGGTGTCTTGCGCCGTGGGCAGCGTGGCGGGGTAGTCCAGCGTGTAGTGGAGGCCTCGGCTCTCTTTCCGTTGCATGGCGCTGCGAATAATCAGTTCAGCAACCATGGCGAGATTGCGCAGCTCCAATAAATCATTACTGACTTTATAATTGGAATAATATTCAGCAATTTCCTGCTGTAATAGGGCGGCGCGGTTCAGTGCCCGCTGCAGGCGCTTGTCGGTGCGTACAATGCCGACGTAGTCCCACATAAAGCGCCGTAATTCGTCCCAGTTGTGCGAAATGATCACATCTTCATCAGAGTCAGTCACCATTGACTCATCCCAGGGTGGCGCAATAAGCGGTGCGCTGAGGTCGTTGAGGCGGCTGTTGATATCTGCTGCGGCCGCGCCGCCATAAACAAGGCATTCGAGCAGTGAGTTACTCGCCAGGCGATTTGCGCCGTGCAGTCCGGTAAAGGCGGTTTCACCGATGGCGTACAGTCCCTCAACATCGCTGCGGCCGCGTTGGTCGACCATCACGCCACCGCAGGTATAGTGAGCGGCGGGAACGACCGGGATCGCTTCGCGGCTGATGTCGATACCGAGCTCAAGGCAGCGCGCTTTAATAGTGGGAAAGTGCTCAAGCAGGAACTCTGAGCTTTTATGGCTAATGTCTAGGTAGACGCAGTCGCTGCCGAGCCGCTTCATTTCATGGTCGATGGCGCGCGCAACAACGTCGCGAGGGGCGAGTTCTCCGCGCTCATCATAGCGCTGCATAAAGCGCTCGCCTTTGGCGTTGAGCAATTTCCCACCTTCTCCCCGTATGGCTTCGGTGATAAGGAAGGACTTCGCCTTGGGGTGATACAGGCACGTGGGGTGGAATTGATTGAATTCCATATTCGCGACCCGACAGCCCGCACGCCACGCCATCGCAATACCGTCGCCGGTAGCGCCGTCAGGGTTGCTGGTATAAAGGTAGGCCTTGTTTGCGCCCCCGGTTGCCAAAACGCTGGCGCGGGCGTGGAACAATTCCACATGGCCGCTGTCTCTGTTAAGCACGTAGGCGCCATGACAGCGTCCGTCGCGGACGACGAGGTCTATTGCGACGTGACGGTTAAATATCTCGATATTGTGGTGCTCTTTGGCTTTGGTGCTCAGCGTTGTCGACACCGCGCGGCCCGTAGCGTCAGCCGCGTGAATAATTCTGCGCTGGCTATGGCCGCCCTCCCGGGTGAGGTGTAGTTCGTTGCTGTCGTTGTCAAAACGGCTGAATTGGACACCTTGAGCGAGCAGCCAGTCGATACTGGCGCTGCTGTGCTCAACGGTGAAGCGCACGGCGTCTTCGTGGCAAAGTTGTGCGCCGGCGTTCAGGGTGTCGCTGACATGGGCATCGATACTGTCATTTTTATGGAGGACAGCGGCAATACCGCCTTGAGCCCAATAGGTTGCGCCCTCGTTGAGCTCGCTCTTGCACAGCACGGCGACTTTGGCGTGGTTGGCAAGCTGTAGCGCCAGTGATAGGCCAGCAGCGCCGCTGCCGATAACTAGCACATCGTGGGCATGGAAATGGCTCATTGCGGATGTTTGCTCCCGAGGCGGTCCGGCGATACTATGCCGTCGGAGTTTAAGAGGCGCAAAGTATACTGGTAGCTGCGCCGCAGACCAACACGCGTGGTGTTCTCACGCGGTAGTTTAAGGACAGTAATGTTAGAACTTCTTCAAAATTCGCTGGTCTATTTGGCAAGCGCTGCTGATCGACCATTGGTGAATGTACATGAGCCAAGCTAAACAGGCAGACCAGCAGCTCGTTGAGCGAGTCCAGCAGGGGGATAAGCGTGCCTTTGATCTGCTGGTACTTAAGTATCAACACAAAATATTTGGTCTGATATCCCGCTATATCAAAGATAGTGACGAAGTGCAGGATGTTGCCCAGGAAGCCTTTGTTAAAGCCTATCGGGCTTTGCCCAAGTTCCGTGGGGACAGTGCCTTTTATACTTGGTTGTATCGCATTGCGATCAACACGGCGAAAAACTATTTGGTCGCTCGCAACCGTCGCCCGCCGGGCAGTGACGTGGATGTGGCTGATGCCGAATATTTTGAGGGGCCGTCTGCTTTAAAAGAAGTCGAGACGCCAGAGAACCGCTTGTATGGCGAAGAGCTAAAAAATGTGGTTCAGGACGCGATCAAAACTTTGCCTGAAGATTTGCGCGCAGCGCTAACTCTGCGTGAATTTGATGGTCTCAGTTATGAGGATATTGCAGCGGTGATGGATTGCCCTGTCGGAACAGTGCGGTCGCGAATTTTCAGGGCTCGCGAGGCGGTGGATAGTCGAGTAAGAGCCCAAGTGAGTGGCGAAGAGGTGTAAATATGAAAGATGGCATCAGAGAATCTCTGTCGGCAATGATGGATGGTGAAGCCAGTGAGCTTGAGTTGCGCCGAGTTCTGCGCTCAGAAGATGCGGCCTTGCGCGCGGAGTGGGCGTCGCTCCACCGCAATCAACAGGTGATGCATGACGGCGAGCTGCCGTTTGCCGGGTTCGATATTTCGGGCCGAGTGATGGCCGCGATTGACGATGAGCCAAGCGCGGTGAAACGCGGCTCGTCCTGGCGCCAAGCGCTAACCGGTATGGCCGTCGCTGCCAGTGTTGCGGCAGTCGTCGTGTTCGCCGGCAGTGAACGTATGCTCGGCGGTGGCACCTCAATGCTGGCGGCGTCGGAGACGTCGGTGAGCAGCGGCCGTGTTTACCCCGCTCAAATGTCACCTGCCAATGGCGGTGTTCCTGTAAGTGCCATAGCAGGGGGTACGCCCAGTATGAGCCCAGCAGTGAAGAGCGAAGCCGACAAGCGTTTCGACGTATTGCTTCGCAAGCATACCGAGCGGGCGTCGCTCAATAATGGCCAAGGCTTCGTTTCGTATGCGCGGGTGGTGTCTCAGGAGTCAGAATAAGTGCGTTGTCGTGTGATATTGGCGGTCGCTGCGCTGGCGTTTAGTCAAGTCAGCTGGGCGAATGGTCCGGAAACGTGGCTGAAGCGAATGACTGACAGCCATCGGACCCTCAACTATCAGGGTGTAGTGACTTACCAAGTCGACGACCGACTTAGCAGTTTTAAGGTCAGTCATGTTGTCAAAGATGGTCGCGAGTACGAGTCACTCGAAGCGCTAAGTCACGGCGAGCATGAGGTGATTCGTCAGGGGCACGATATTAGCTGTGTGCACCCCGGCCCTGAATTATTGCATCTTCTTGCCGGTGACTCGCCAGAAGCGAAGCAATTGCAGAAGCTTTACCATTTGTCCCTTCGAGAATCGGGCAGCGTTGCTGGTCGCGCAGCAATAGGGTTGTCGATTCAGCCTAAAGACGTATACCGCCTTGGATACCGGCTCGCTCTGGATAAAGAAACGGGGTTGTTGTTGCGCTCTGAAATCGTTAATAAGCGCGGCAAGGTGCTTGAGCGCTTTGAGTATGTTGTGCTCGATCTCAGTTTTGATGAGGCAGCGCTTGAGCGCGATGAGTCACAGCTCATCGCACACCCCCCCGTTGGCGAGCAAGGCAGCGTCCCAGAGGTTAACTGGCGCTTATCCTGGCTGCCTGATGGCTTTACGCCCTTGGCCGTTCGTGATCAAGCGCCGAGCATCAGTTACACAGACGGCTTGGCGGTATTCACGGTTTTTGTTGAGTCCACCGAGGGTGCCGCGTCGCAGAGTGATAGCCATATGCGGCGAGGCGCGTCAGTAAGTTACAGCACTACCCACAAATCGCGTGGCGTACGCGTGTCAGTGGTGGGTGAGATTCCCATGCTGACCGCGAGACAGGTAGCGCTCGGTGTGGAGTGGCCTGAATAATGATTTGTGAGCGCGGGCGTGTTGTCGCTGTGGAGACGTCGGCTCTGTGGGTAGAGACCGTGTCCCAAAGTAGCTGCGCCAGCTGCTCTGCGAAGAAAGGCTGCGGGCAGGGGCTCATGAACAGTTTGCACGATGGTCGCCGCAATCAGTTGCGTATCGCGCTAAATGGGCTCCCCGCGAGTGACTACCCCGTGGGGAGCGATGTGGATATCGCCATTCCCGAGGCAGCGTTAGTGGGTGGTGCGTTTATTGTCTACCTGCTGCCTTTGCTGAGTATGATCCTCGGTATGCTTGCTGGGAATAGTTTGTCGGGCAGTGAGAGCGTTGCTGCAGTGTCGGCACTGGCGGGTTTTTTGCTGGGGCTTGGCGGTGTGCGGGTCCACGCACTATTGAGCCGAAACAGCGAGCGTTTTCAGCCCCGTTTAGTCGGGCATCATGGCCGAGCGTCCGCCGAGCCACTGCAGTTTTTCGAGCATTAATAGGCATTTAGCCGCCTCCTGTGACAATACACATAGCTTAGGTAGCGGGCTTTGCGATACAATCGCGCCTTTATTTTCCTCAATGGCTTTGTCCCGGGGTTCTGCCAAACGTGCCTAGTCTCGACCTAATTCGTAACTTTTCTATTATTGCCCATATCGACCACGGAAAATCGACCCTGGCGGATCGTTTTATCCAGTATTGTGGTGGCCTTGCCGACCGTGAAATGGCCGAGCAAGTGCTCGACTCAATGGATATTGAGCGCGAGCGGGGTATCACTATCAAAGCGCAGAGCGTGACGCTCGATTACACTGCGAAGGATGGGAATACCTATCAGCTCAATTTTATCGACACTCCCGGACATGTTGACTTCTCCTACGAGGTATCGCGCTCGTTAGCGGCATGTGAAGGCGCGCTCTTGGTGGTGGACGCCGCGCAGGGTGTTGAGGCGCAGTCGGTGGCAAATTGCTATACCGCGATAGAGCAGGGGCTCGAAGTACTGCCAATTTTGAACAAAATGGATCTTCCGCAGGCCGACCCTGACCGGGTAAAACAGGAAATCGAAGAAATTATCGGCGTGGATGCCAGCGAGGCAGTGCCGGTCAGTGCGAAATCCGGAATGGGCATAGAGGATGCCTTAGAGCACTTAGTTGCCGCCATTCCCGCGCCCGAGGGAGACCCTGATGCCCCCTTGCAAGCCCTGATCATCGATTCCTGGTTCGACAACTACCAAGGGGTTGTCTCCTTGGTGCGAGTGAAGAACGGCACCTTGCGTAAAGGCGATAAGGTCATCAGTAAGTCGCTGGGTAAAACGCATTCGGTGGATGTCGTAGGGATATTCACGCCCAAGCAAACCAATACTGGTGTGCTCAAAGCTGGCGAAGTTGGCTTCCTTATCGCCGGCATTAAAGATATTCACGGCGCGCCAGTGGGGGATACCTTCACGCACGCCAGTACACCTGATGTGGACGCGCTGCCCGGTTTTCAGAAAGTAAAGCCGCAGGTCTATGCCGGGATGTTCACGGTATCTACCGAAGACTACGAAGACTTCCGGGAGGCCTTAGGGAAGCTGACATTGAATGATGCTTCTTTGTTTTACGAGCCTGAAACATCAGATGCCCTGGGTTTTGGTTTTCGCTGCGGCTTCCTGGGCACGCTGCATATGGAGATCATTCAAGAGCGTTTGGAGCGTGAGTACGATCTTGATCTGATAACGACGGCGCCCACCGTAATTTATCAAGTGCTCAAGAAAAACGGCGAAGAGGTTATGGTTGATAACCCCTCGGCAATGCCTGACCCCGGCGAGGTTGAGGAAACCCGCGAACCGATCGCCAGGGTGAATATCCTGGTCCCGCAGGAACACCTCGGCAATGTGATGAGCCTGTGTTCGGAGAAGCGCGGCGTTCAGATTGATATGCAGTTTTTGGGACAGCAAGTATCGCTGACATGGGACATCCCAATGAGCGAAGTGGTGCTGGACTTCTTCGACCGGTTGAAGTCGGTGAGCCGTGGCTTTGCCTCGCTTGACTACAGTTTTGAACGCTTCGAAGCGGCGAACCTGGTCAAGCTCGATGTGCTGATAAATGGTGACCGTGTTGATGCGCTGGCGATGATTGTCCATCGCGATTTCGCGCAGTCCCGCGGGCGGCTGTTAGTGGAAAAGATGAAAGAGCTTATTCCACGACAGATGTTTGACGTGGCAATTCAGGCGGCAATTGGTGGGCATGTTATAGCGCGTCAGACGGTAAAGGCGCTGCGTAAGAACGTAACTGCCAAGTGTTATGGTGGCGATGTGTCGCGAAAGCGTAAACTGCTTGAGAAGCAAAAAGCAGGGAAAAAGCGGATGAAGCAAGTTGGGAATGTAGAGATTCCGCAGTCGGCATTTCTTGCCGTCTTAAAGGTAGATGGATAAGGGGTATATGGCCACATGGTTAATTTGATCTTACTGTTCGTCGCGGCGACGTCGCTGTGTGTGTGGCTACTTCAGGAAATCAAAGGGCGTCGGCAGATGCAAACCGCATTGCAGTGGTGTGCCGAGAAAAAAACCGCTAGCGATGCGGTGGCGTTGCGCCGTCAGGTTGTGCCCGCTTGGGTCGAATGGAGCTATCGGTTGGTATCGGCACTGTGGCTGCTCTGGGTTGCCAGTGTTGTGCTGATTAAAGATGGCGATTTTGCACTGGCCCTGGTGGTGCTCACCGCGCTGGCAGGGGTGATTGCTGGCCTTGATCGCTTTGTTTTTGAAAAGGGCCGTCAAGCCTATGTTAACGCCGGCAAAATCGCCGTTTACATTACCTACTTTGTTAAGCAGGAGCAGGAGAACCTAAAGCGGGAATTTGGCGGGATGCTGCCGATCGCCGAGAATGCGCGGTCATTTTTCCCCGTGCTGCTCGTGGTATTGGTATTGCGCTCGTTTGTCGTTGAGCCGTTTCAAATTCCCTCCGCGTCGATGGTTCCCAGTCTCGAAGTTGGCGATTACATCCTGGTCAATAAGTTTAACTATGGGTTGCGCCTGCCGGTTGTCGGCACAAAAATTTTAGAAGTGGGCGAGCCAGAGCGCGGCGATGTTATGGTTTTCTTCCCTCCTGGTGATAGCCGCTACTTTATCAAGCGCGTCGTGGGTTTGCCTGGCGATAAACTGCGTTATGTTAATAAAAAGCTCTATGTGAATGACGAGTTAGTGCCCCATACCCTGGTGGCTGAAGTTCCGCCCTTGCAGCCTGTTACCCAGGTGGTTCGCGAGCAGCTCGGTAGTGTAGAGCACCTGATTCATCACGATAAACGCATTTATCGCGGTGATTTTGAAACAACGGTAAAACCCGGTCATTACTTTATGATGGGTGATAATCGCGACAACAGCAGCGATAGCCGAGTTTGGGGGCAGGTTCCTGAGAAGAATATCGTCGGTCAGGCGTTTGCAATCTGGATGCACTGGCAATCCTTCTCTCAGCTACCCAGCTTCGATCGCGTTGGCCAAATACGTTAACGGTGCACAGGAGATAATAATGAAAAATCAGCAGGGCATTGGCCTACTATCCTTTGTCATCATCGTCGGTGTTGCCATGGTTTTGGGAACGATGGCAATTCGTCTCGCCCCCTTATACGTTGATTACTGGTCGCTCAGTCGTGTTATCAGTGACGTGGCCGAAGAGAGTAAAGGTGCCGAAGTGACGCCTGCACAGATTCGTCAAAAGCTGTCGCGCAGGTTTATTACAAACCGGATCGAATCGATATCTTTGCGCGATATTAAGATCAAAAATAACGACGAGGGTGTGCTGATTGATGCCACCTACGAGAAACGCGTGCCGCTATTCATCAATATTGACGCTGTCGTTAAGTTTGAAGACGCGCTTTTTCAGGTTGAACGCTAACTGGTATGCCGACACTTTCCGATGTGCTGGGATACGCTTTTAATGACGACGCCTTGTTAACGCAGGCGCTGACTCACCGAAGCCTCAGCGCTGATCACAACGAGCGACTGGAGTTTCTTGGTGATTCGTTGCTGAATATGATCGTTAGTGATTTTTTGTACCGTCGTTTTCCAAATTTGGATGAGGGCGAGTTGAGTAGAATTCGCGCCTCGTTAGTGAGTGGAAAGGCCCTGGCGGCTGTCGCTGCTGAACTGAATCTCGGAGAGCACCTTCTGTTGGGAAGCGGCGAGCGCAACAGCGGCGGTAAGCGGCGCAGCTCCATCCTTGCGGATGCGGTTGAGGCCATTCTCGGTGCGATCTATCTCGATGGGGGCATGGCGTCGTGTCAGGCCTGTGTCCATCGTTGGTTTGCCGGCCGACTGGAGAGTATTGATCCCACCGCGAGTCACAAAGACGCTAAAACGCGGCTACAGGAATATTTGCAGGCGAGAAAGCAGCCCTTGCCGCAATACCGCCTCTGCTCGACAGAGGGCAAGTCTCATCAGCAGGCCTTTACTGTCGCATGTAAGGTAACGCTGCTGAACGGGGAAGTTGTGGCAACGGCAAGTAGTCGACGCAAGGCAGAGCAAGCTGCAGCAGAGCAAGTGCTGGCGCGGCTGGAGAAGCAAGCATGAAACACCAGAATGAAAGCGGCACACGCTGTGGTTATGTGGCAATTGTTGGCCGCCCGAATGTGGGTAAATCCACGCTACTTAACCATATTCTCGGTCAAAAACTGAGTATCACGTCAAGAAAGCCCCAAACGACGCGCCACCAGCTGCTGGGGATTAAAACTGAGGGTGATACGCAGGCGATCTATGTCGACACCCCCGGACTGCATTTGCGCGATGAAAAGGCGATTAACCGCTACATGAATCGGGCTGCCAGCTCTGCTCTGAAAGATGTTGATCTGGTGCTTTTTCTGGTAGATCGCGATCGCTGGACCGATGAAGACGACCTTGTTTTGGAGAAGGTGAAGCAGGTCGACTGCCCGGTGTTGCTGGTGGTAAACAAGATCGATCGGCTTAACGACAAATCGGAATTACTGCCACTGCTGGAACAGCTTGCCGAGAAGCACAGTTTCACTGAAATTGTGCCTGTCTCGGCATTGCGCGGCCACAACCGCGATGATCTTGAGGCCGTTATTGAACGCTACCTCCCAGAGGGGATACACCTCTTCCCTGAGGATCAGGTAACCGATCGCAGTGAGCGTTTTCTTGCGGCAGAGCTTGTTCGTGAAAAGATTATGCGTCAGCTGGGGGAGGAAGTGCCCTATGCGATGACGGTCGAAATTGAGGAATTCAAGGTATCGCCGCGCCTGATAGAGATCAGCGCACTGATACTGGTAGAGCGCCAAGGGCAAAAGAAAATACTGATCGGTGAGAAGGGGAGTCGCCTCAGGCAGATTGGTACAGAGGCGCGCAAGGATATGGAGCGCGCGTTCGACAGCAAGGTCATGTTGCGCTTGTGGGTGAAAGTGAAATCTGGCTGGTCCGACGATGAGCGCGCCCTGCGCAGCCTCGGTTATAACGATTTCGAGTAGACCATGAGTGCGCGTATAGAGGGGCAGCCCGCATACGTGTTACATCTTCGCGCCTATCGTGATAGCAGTGCGATCATTGATCTATTCAGCCGCGACTATGGCTATCTAAGCGTCGTAGCCAAGGGGCTTAAATCGTCGAGCAAGAGCCGCCAGCAATGGCGTGCGGCCTTGCAGCCTGGCAATCTTATTCAGGTCTCCTGGCAGGGGCGCAGTGAGTTAAAGACCTTAGTTGATGCGCAGCTGAACAGCACGTTTCCACTGCGCGGCAACGCGCTGTACTGCGCATTCTACATCAACGAATTATTGGGAAGATTACTGCAACCCTTTGACCCCCAAGCGGAAGTTTTCAAGTTGTACGGCCGCTCTTTGCTGGAGCTGTCCTCAGGGAGCCATGTTGAACCCATACTGCGCAGCTTTGAGCTAACTTTACTTACCGAGCTGGGCTACGGTGTCGACTTCTCGCCCATTGAGAGCGCCCCCGAGGCCTATTTTATCTACGACCCGGAGCACGGCTTTTGCCAGGTATCGGCGTCGATGGACGCTCACCAGAAAGCGTTTTCCGGCCATCTATTGCAGCAGTTAGCACGTGCCGAGTGGGACGCCGACACGCTTAAAGTAGCGAAGCGCCTCAACCGGCTTATCCTTGCGCCCCTGTTGGGGGACCGGCCACTGAACAGTCGAAAACTGTTTCTCCGGCAGTACTCAGACTAAATCGCCGGCGCTGTTAGTCGAATAGGGCATCCAGCTCGTGTTCTTCGCGCCATGCCAGCAATTCGTCTATTCGCGTAATCACTGCGGTGAAGAGCGGTTGCTGAGGTGGCTTCTGGGCAGATAAATCGGCCTCCAATTCACAGACGGCTTGCTTGAGAAGTGGGACGCCGGTGTAGCAACAATTCCCTTTCAAACCGTGATTGAGTTCGGTCAGCGTATCCCACTCCTTGCTATCGAAGGCCTGTGTGAGCTGACTACGCAAACCTGGCAGTTCATCGAGCAGCATTGAAAGCATATTTTTTGCCAGCGTTGGGCGCTGTTTGGACAGTAATAAGCACTGTTTAAGGTCCACGGGCCTGGATTGCTCCTCGGCGTCGGCGTCTGCCTCAGGTGCGTGTGCGTCGGTTGGCGGCAGGTCACAGGAAGGGGCCAGGTAGTGTTGCAAAATATTGGTGAGCTGCTGCTCATTTACCGGTTTGCTCAGGTATTTATCGATGCCGGCATCGCGCAGCTGTGAGGGGTTTTCCGGTGCGAGGTAGGCCGACAGCGCCACAATTGGGGTGTGTTGGTTCTTTCCGCGCTGGCGTATCTGGCGGCTTGCGGCAATGCCGTCCAGCTGTGGCATCTGGATGTCGATAAATATCAAGTCGAAACACTGCTCCTGGCAATGGCTGACTGCTTCCACGCCATTTTGAGCGCTGACGGGGCTGATGCCGGCATCTTCCAGAAAGGTGGAGAGTATGAGCAGGTTAGACGGGTTGTCATCAACGATGAGCACTTGGCTATTGCGAAAATGTCGGTTGTTGAGTTGGTTATCATCGCTCAGGCCCGTATTCAGCGCGTCAAAAAGACGAACATGAGAAACCGGCTTGCTGAGCCAGACATTATTGTCTTGTGGGTGTTCCTCGCTGTGGTAGCTCAAAACCACGCAGGCGCCGTCGCGATGAATAGTGGGTAGCGGTTGGCAGCTCTCCTCTGCATCCAAGCTCAGAATGCAGTGGTCTGCCTGGGTATTAATATCATCAATTCCCTGGCAGAGCTGCACGTTCATGCCCCAGCCTTCGAGCAGGTCGCAAATGGCGAGGCCGTATAATGGGCTGCTGTCATACAAGGCAACAGTACTACCCTGTAGGGATTGGAAGTCACGCATTTGCATCGCATTGTGATCAATTGCCAAGCGCAGACTAAACCAAAAGGTAGAGCCGTGTCCGAGCTCGCTTTCTACGCCGATTTCGCCGCCCATCTCCTTAACCAGGCCTTGAACAATGACCAGTCCCAGCCCGGTGCCGCCATATTGACGAGTGACAGATGCATCGCCTTGGCCAAAGTCTCGGAAGATATGCTTGCGCTGCTCTGCGCTCATACCAATGCCGCTGTCAGTGACCTTGAAGGTCAGTGTTGCGTAATCGTCGTCCCGCTCGCTACAGGAGATATCGACGCGAACGGTTCCGGTTGGGGTGAATTTAATCGCATTGCTAACTAAGTTCGTCAGCATTTGCCGGAGTCGGAGGGAGTCGCTGAGGATTGCCTCAGGGGTGTCTTTCTCGACAAACAGTGCAAGGTCGAGACGCTTCTCCGCTGCGCCGGGAGCGAGCATGATCAAGGTATCTTCAGCAAGTTCGCGGAGTTGCACTGGGGCTTTATCGAACACCAGCTTCCCAGCCTCAAGCTTGGAGAAGTCGAGAATATCGTTGATGATGGTGAGTAGGTTAACGGCGCTGTTGCGGATGGTCTCTACCGCTTCGCGCTGTCGCCCGCGAATATCCGCCTTGAGAAGAATATTACTGAAACCCAGAATACTGTTCAGAGGTGTGCGAATTTCATGGCTGGTATTGGCGAGAAATTCCGATTTAACTCGGCTTGCAGTGACGGCTTCGCGCCTAGCTAGGTCAAGCTCGATATTCTGTATTTCAAGCGTTTCTAAGGTTTCACGTAAGTCGCTGTTGGACTGTTCGAGGTTGAGTTGCAGCTCCTTTAGCTCCCTTACCTGCGCCGCGTTCAGTTCATTGAGATCCTCGGCTAGCTCACTGAATTCGTCGCCACCGGGAACATGAATGTGCAAGTCTCTCTGGCCGCTGGTGAGGCGGTGAGTTGCCATCCGCAGAATTTGTAAGTCGCGGCCGATGTTGTGATTGATATAACTAAAAAACAAGATACAAACGAGGACGCTGAGGCCCAGAAAAATCGCCGCGGCGAGGTAGCTCTGGTACTTCATTAGCTCATATTGGTGCCAGCCATAGCTCATTTGCACCCAGCCGAGGTGGCCATCTGCATCGGTCTGATGGCCCTCTGCAGATAGCGGTGCATGAATCGCCCACGTAATTTGGAGATCATCGGCTTGATCCATGACCTTAAAGGGCATAAACCGGCTCAATCCCTCGACATTGGGCGGTGGCGTTCCGGGGCCTGCGTGCGAGATGAGTTCGAGGTCGCTATTGTAGATACTCACCGCGCGTACACCGGGCTCCTCAAGCGCCGTATGTAGAATATAGGCCAGCGTATCTTCGTGGTGGTCCTGCATCATATGGCTAGAGACAACACTCAGCTGCTGGGCGGCGGATTTGGCACGCTGAGTAAGCAGCTCTCTGCTGTCTGCCAGTTGCTGTTGAGTCAGGTAGGCACTGAAACCCACCGAAATGAGAAGTACGGGCAGTAGCCCCATGATCAAGATAAGCCGTTTAAATCCGTATCGCCTGCGCATGTGAACTGGAGCCTATGACTAGGGCAGTGGTATTATCACTGCCAAAAGTTTACGCGGTTGCCATCCTGTGGCCGCTTTATCACTGAAGCCTATAGCAGCTGGGGCAACGATTTCCCCTGCTGCGCTGCTGAAGTCGGCTTGAGGTCTCTACTGCAATGACAGATTTTCCTACCATTGAGCAATGTATTGGCAATACACCCTTAGTGAGGTTGCAACGCCTTAATCGCGACAGCAGTAATACGATTTTGCTGAAGCTAGAGGGAAATAACCCCGCTGGTTCCGTTAAAGACCGTCCGGCTATGAGTATGATAGCGCGCGCGGAGGCTCGGGGCGATATACAACCTGGTGACACGCTTATTGAAGCGACGAGCGGTAACACGGGGATCGCGCTGGCGATGGCCGCTGCCATTCGCGGCTATAAGATGGTGCTGATCATGCCAAGCCATATGAGCAGTGAGCGCAAATTGGCAATGTCTGCCTATGGCGCCACCCTTGTCGAGGTGAGTCAAGAAGAGGGAATGGAAGGGGCTCGAGACTTGGCCCTGGCGATGCAGGCAAGAGGCGAGGGGAAGGTACTGGATCAATTTGCAAACCCCGATAACCCCCTGGCTCACTATGAGGGAACTGGCCCTGAGATCTGGCGTCAGACCGATGGACGTATCACCCACTTTGTCAGCTCGATGGGAACCACCGGTACCATTATGGGCGTCTCCCGGTTCCTTAAGGAGCAAAACCCCAGTGTACAGATCGTTGGGCTGCAGCCAGAAGATGGCTCTAGCATTCCCGGTATTCGCCGCTGGCCTGAGGCTTACCTGCCAAAAATATATCAGGCCCCAAGGGTCGATCAGGTGATGGATATTGATCAGCAACTGGCTGAAAAAACCATGCGAGCACTTGCTGAGCAGGAAGGGATATTTTGTGGTGTGTCCTCCGGCGGTGCAGTCGCCGGAGCGCTTCGTCTTAGCGAACAGGTGGAAAACGCCGTAATTGTTGCCATTATTTGTGACCGCGGTGACCGCTATTTGTCCACCGGCGTTTTCTAGGCGGCGGTATTGCCGCCTTGTTTGAAACCAGTCGGAAAATGATTGAGTTAATACCATGGTAAAGGTCCGAGAGGATTACCCACAGTTAGCCGACGGGCGTGTTGATATCCCGCGCTGGATGGAGCGCCTGTCGATAGATGACAGCGTCGTAGAGCGCAGTGAGTTGCTCCGTGCCTTTGAGCTCGCCGAACAGTGCGCCAGCGGCAGTGCGGGCACAGTGCCCGATGTCAGTGGGGATAGCTTTTTCACCGCCCTGGAAATGGTGGAAATTCTTGCCGACCTGCATTTGGACCAAGACAGCCTGGTTGCCGCGACCTTGTTTCGCGCAGTTCGAGAAGCGAGGTTATCGCTGAGTGACCTGGAGCAGCAATTTGGCGGCTCTGTGGCGAAGTTGGTCGATGGCGTGTTGGGAATGGCGGCCATTTCCAAAGTTAACGCAGAGTTGGATGTTCCGGTGCTGGGGCAGTCCGAGGCGCAAAGCGAAACCATTCGGAAAATGTTGGTGGCGTTGGTCGACGATGTTCGCGTTGCACTGATTAAGTTGGCAGAGAGAACCTCGGCGATTCGCGCGGTGAAGAACCGCCCAGAGAAGCGCTATCGTGTTGCGAGAGAAGTTTTCGACATCTACGCGCCTCTGGCTCATCGCCTGGGTATTGGCCACATAAAGTGGGAGTTAGAGGATCTTAGCTTTCGCTACCTGCAGCCATCGGCATACAAAAAAATTGCCAAACTGTTGGATGAGAAGCGACTAGACCGCCAACACTATATCGACGAGGTCATTCACACGCTTACCACGGCGATCAAGGCCGATGGCATTGACGCCGATATCGCCGGCAGAGCGAAGCACATTTACAGCATCTGGCGGAAAATGCAGCGCAAGGGGATAGGGTTTTCCCAGGTCTACGATATTCGGGCAGTGCGCGTGCTGGTGCCGGATGTAAAGGCTTGCTATGCCGTGCTTGGTCTGGTCCACGGCCTGTGGCGAAATATTCCCAACGAGTTCGATGATTACATCGCCAGCCCCAAAGAAAATGGCTACCGCTCACTCCATACCGCTGTGATAGGCCCCCAGGGCAAGGTTCTGGAAGTGCAAATTCGCACCAGAAGCATGCACGAGGAAGCAGAATTTGGTGTGTGCTCTCACTGGATGTACAAAGGGGCAGACAAAACCGCCAAGAGTAATAACAGCTACGACGAAAAAATTGCATGGTTGCGGCAGGTATTGGACTGGCATGAGGAAAGTGGCAGCAGCAGTGACGTCGCGGAGCAGTTCACCCGCGCCCAGGACAGGGTCTACGTGTTTACCCCAGATGGCCATGTTGTGAATTTGCAAAACGGCGCGACGCCATTGGATTTTGCGTATCACATTCATACTGAGGTGGGTAATCGCTGCCGCGGCGCCAAAGTGAACGGCCGCATCGTACCACTGACATACACCCTGAATACCGGCGAGCGCGTTGAAATTCTCACCGGGAAAGAGAGCAAACCTCGCCGCGATTGGCTGCAGAGTAATCTGGGCTATCTAAAAACCAGTCGGGCTCGCACTAAAGTGCAACATTGGTTTCGACAGCAGGCTAAGGAAGACAATATTGCCGCTGGTCGCGCGTTGCTGGAAAAAGAATTTCGCCGCTTGGCGCTCAATAGCGTTGACTACAAGTACATCGCCGATCAAACCCATTGTGCCAGCGTAGAGGATATGTACGCTGCGGTGGGGGCCGGCGAAATCAGCATGCTACAAATTGTCCGTCTGGCGAACCAGCTCATCGGGCAAGATGAAAATGCCGCTGAAGAAGTGCTGCCACGCCTGAAGGCGCCGAGCAAAACCTCCAAAGATAGCAGTAAGGTGCGGATCAGCGGCGTTGGCAACTTGTTAACGCACTTCGCCAGGTGCTGTAAACCTCTGCCTGGGGAGGCTATTACGGGATACATCACCGTGGGGCGTGGCGTGAGCGTTCACCGCCAAGATTGCAGTAAGCTTCTGCAGCTTCAGAGCGTGGAGCCGCACCGAATTATTGCCGTCGACTGGGAAGTTGAGCAAACCGATACTTATCCTGTTGATATCGAATTGCAGGCTTTCGACCGACAAGGCCTGCTTCGCGATATCACCCTGCAGTTGGCCACAGAAAAGGTGAATGTAATCTCCCTGAATACGGTTACCGACACGAATAGCCACATGGCCACGATGCGTATTCGCCTGGAAATTAGTGATGTCGGCGCTTTGTCGGGCCTGTTGAGCCGCCTAAATGGCTTGCCGAATGTCGTAGCGGTGAAACGTGTTAAGGAAGGATGATGGTGGCAAAGCAATATAGCATCGATGACTTGCGCGAACTGATGTCGCGTTTGCGCGACCCTCAAGATGGTTGTCCCTGGGATCAAAAGCAGGACTTTAAAAGCATCGTCCCTCATACACTCGAAGAGGTCTATGAGCTCGTCGATGCGATCGAGAGCGCTGACCCGGATCAGATTCGCCAGGAAATGGGCGACGTGTTGTTCCAGTTAATTTTTTACAGCCAGCTGGCGCAGGAGCAGGGCGACTTTACCTTTAACGACGTTGTCGATGACATCACTCGCAAACTTCTGCGCCGTCATCCCCATGTTTTTCCCGATGGAACCTTGGAAAGTCGGCGTGGAGAAGCGCCGCCTGATGAACCCGCAATCAAGCAGCGCTGGGAGGAAATCAAGGCAGAGGAGCGCCGGGGAAAGGCCCAGTTGAGTGCCCTAGATGATATTCCATTAGCGCTGCCAGCGACTAATCGTGCAGAAAAACTGCAAAAGCGGGCGAGTCGTCTTGGCTTTGATTGGGACGATGTGGCAGGTGTATTGGCTGCCTTGGAAGATGAGCTGGCCGAGCTCAAAGAAGCGATAGACGGCGGCCAAAGAGAGGAAATAGCCGATGAGCTCGGCGATGTTTTCTTCTCCGTGGTGAACCTGAGTCGCCATCTTAAGCACGACGCCGAAGGCGCACTGCGAGCGGCGGGCCAGAAATTCGAGCGACGCTTTCGCTATGTTGAACAGCAGGCCGGGGGGCAGGAAGGCGCTGCCGCGACACCGAGAGCCGTACTGGAGCAGTATTGGCAAGATGCAAAACAAGCGGGCCTGTAGCCCACTTGTGGTCAGTGCTTGTTGCGGTTTCTCAGGGCTGACATGTGCTTTTCAGTCAGGCTTAAGTAGCGAGGCGTAGGGCCAACGTCCTCATAGATGGGGTCGCCGAGTTCATCGGTGGTAACAACTTTTTTGCCGCGGACATAGGGCATGGCGCTTTCGAGTTCGTTCAATGACGCGCTAAGCAGGTCGGTGATTAGCTCTTCAACGTGGCGCCTGGGATAGAGCTCTGCCAGCGCTTTCAGCTTGGCGGCGTCCTCCAGTGGTAGCCGTATTTTGTAGCAATCCTCGGTTAAGCCGCTGCTGGCGGTTTGTTCCCAGAGTGATAACAAATCCCGTACTTTCATTTGCCAGTTCCTGTCATCGCAGAGTATTCACACTCTGATACTAGTACGTAGCTTGGGGACTTGCCTAGGGCCTGTTCACACTAATTGCGTCACGCCTGTTGCAGCTATAAATTCGCCAATACAGGAATGAGAAGAGGCGTTTGCTTATTTCAAATGCGCGACGAATGGCGACGAGTGGTGGATTTTTAGCCACAGCCGCAAAGGCTGATGCCATTTTGCCTGCCACAGGTGCAATTCAATGAGTGAGGCGCTAGCTTGCCGCTCAGAGATCGACGGTTACCCATGGGTGGGGCTGTCGTGTAGCAACAGGACGGTCTTCGACCTTAGTAGGCTTGTGTGTCGGCCTTTAGCTGTGTATCGTTGTCGGCTTTGAAAAGCGACCAGTTCGACGCCTCAGCCGTCGAGACCGACTAATCAGTTTGCAGACGTTGGTAGAAAAGCCATTCAGAGCTTTTGCTGCAAGGTATGTTCCAGCCATTCCAATCGCATTAGTTGGCGCCGTTACTGGCCGTAGAGCTTTTTTTAATCCTTTGGGAGTTGTTACGCATGCGCGTTATTTTGTTGGGGCCTCCAGGGGCCGGTAAGGGGACGCAAGCCCAGTTCATCACTGAGAAGTTTGGTATTCCTCAGATCTCCACAGGCGACATGTTACGTGCGGCGGTAAAGGCGGGTAGTGAGCTGGGCCTGAAGGTCAAAGATATTATGACGACCGGCGGTCTGGTGTCCGATGACATCATTATCGCCTTGGTTAAGGAGCGTATTGCCCAGTCAGACTGTGTCAACGGATTCTTGTTTGACGGCTTTCCCAGAACGATTCCTCAAGCTGAGGCGCTGCAAGAGGCCGGCGTTGATATCGATCACGTGCTGGAGATCGCTGTTGCTGATGAAGAGATTGTGACTCGCATGAGTGGCCGCCGGACTCACGAGGCATCGGGTCGTACCTACCATGTGGTCTATAACCCACCTAAAGAAGAAGGCAAAGATGACCTTACCGGCGAGCCTTTGATTCAGCGTGAAGATGACCAGGAAGCGACTGTTCGCAACCGTCTGAACGTCTACCATGAGCAGACCAAGCCCTTGGTCGCCTTCTACAGCGAGCTGGACGGAGAGAATGCGCCGAGCTATTCGCGCATTGACGGCGTGGGCACCGTGGACGAAATTACTCGGCGCGTGCTCGAGGCGCTTCAAGACTAGGCGCTGTTGTGGCAGTCTGGTTTTGCGATTTGCGGCGCCTTTAGGCGCCGTTTTTCTTTTTTGCTATAAACCGAATGTTTGTTCAATCGCGTAAGATGCATCTCGCACGCCTTGGAAAGTGAAAAATGAAAACAGCGGTAGTCTTTATCAATTTGGGTACGCCAGATACTCCCAATACCTCTGGGGTGCGGCGGTTCTTGCGGGAGTTTCTGTCAGACCGACGCGTGGTCGAGGTTCCCAGGCTTATTTGGTTGGCGATACTCTATCTTATTATTCTTCCTTTTCGTTCACCTCGTGTGGCAAAGGCCTACCGACAAATATGGTTTGGCGACACCTCGCCGCTCAGGCATTTTTCAGAAAGTTTAGTTGAGGGGGTTGCCAGTAAACTCTCTCAGGAGTACCCGGATGCGGATATCACGGTGCGGCTTGCCATGACGTACGGGCAGCCCAGTGTGGAGTCTCAAATACATGAGCTCTGCGACGCCGGTGTCGAAAACATCTTTTTTGTGCCGTTGTACCCACAGTATTCAGCGACTACCACGGCGGCCGCGATGGATGCCGTATATCGCTGCTTTGCTCGCATGCGGGACATACCTCAGTGGTCATGGCTGCGCAATTACCACAACCATGAGGCCTATGTGGCGGCCCTTGGGGAAAGTGTTAAAGCACACTGGCAAAAGAACGGCCGGGCAGAGCGCTTACTCATGTCGTTTCACGGAATTCCGAAGCGAAATGTGGATTTGGGCGACCCATACGAACAGCATTGCAATGAAACCGCAGAGGCCGTGGCCAAGTACCTTGAACTGGATGACACCCAGTGGCTGAGAACATTTCAATCTCGGCTTGGTAAGGCTGAGTGGTTAACCCCCTATACCGACAAAACTGTAGAAGCGTTGCCGGCAGAAGGGGTGAAAACCCTGGACGTAATGTGTCCAGCGTTTGCTGTTGAATGCCTTGAAACACTGGAGGAGATAGATGGCGAAGCAAAAGAGATTTTCATGGAGCACGGTGGGGAAGGCTTTAATTACATCCCGTGTTTGAATGATAGCGATGCCCATCAAGATTTGATGCTTGAATTGTGTCGTCCATTTGTTTCTCAGTCTCTGAAAAAGTAAGTCGTTAAGTTAGACAAAGCGTTTGATTTTTTTGCGAAAATTTTGCGCTGTTTACTATGTATGCTATTTTTTAAACAAATAGCATAACGCTGTTCGCCAAGGAGAATAAAATGCCAAGAGCAAAGCGCAAAGTTGCCACTGCAGCAAAGAAGAAAACATCGCCTAAAAAAGCCGCTTCCCCCGGAAATGCCGTCGTTAAAAAAGCCGAGGAAGGTTTGAAGAAAGTTGAGGCGATGTTAGCTAAAGAACGCAAGGCGGTAGCAGCAGCGAAAGCGAAGCTAGATTCTGCTAAGGCGAAGGCAAAGAAAACGGCCAAGGCGGTAGATAAAAATGCTGCCAAGCGTGCGTCGGCTGCAGCAAGTAAGGCAAACCAAAAATTGCGAACAGTACGTGCGAAGGTTGTCAGCAGTAAGTCGGCATTAGCTGATGCAAAAGTCATTGCAAAAATCTCTGCCTCGGAGGCTGCGGTTCGCCAAAAAATTCAAGAGCGATCCGAAGCGCTGGCGAGTAAGGCAGACGCGGATTTAGCCAAAGCAGTTAAACAGTTCGAGCAGCGGTTTATCAAGAAGCGCAACGCAGAGGACAAAGCGAAGCTCGCTACTATTGAGCGCAAACTTGTCAGCAAGCACAAGTTGGCGGTCAAACAACTGACAGCCAAGTTGTCAGAGCCCGCCAAAGCGGCATTGGCAAAGACCGCATCCAAGCCTGCAGCGGCGCCAACCGCCAAGAAAAAGGCGTCATCTAAAAAGGCGGCGGTTAAAAAAGCTGCCGCTAAAAAGTCAGCAGCTCGCAAAACCGCCGCGAAGAAAAGTGCCCCTAAAAAAGCGGCGGCTAAGAAGGTTGCGAAGAAGAAAGTAGTTGCTAAGAAGTCAGCGCCGAAAAAGGCACCGGCAAAGAAAGCGGCTGCCACGCCAGACAAGGCCAGTAGCTGAGTATTAGCGCCTCTGGATACCCCTCCAGAGTCAGTAGATAAACCGCGCTACGGCGCGGTTTTTTGTTTGCGGCTTAAGCCTTGCAGAGCCTGGGATCGGTGTTCATAATAGCCGCCCCAATTTTTGCGCAATAGCGTTTTACATGTGGCCTATCGTAGCGGCCACCACTGGATAAGGAACAGTCATGCCTGTTATTACTCTCCCCGATAATAGTACCCGTGAATTCGACACGCCGATTACCGTTGAGGGTGTAGCGGCCGACATTGGTCCAGGCCTTGCCAAGGCGGCTCTTGCCGGGCGGGTGGACGGTGAGCTCGTCGATACTCGCTACCTTATCGAGCAAGATGCCAACTTGGCGATTATCACCGATCGCGACGAAGAGGGCCTGGAGATTATTCGTCACTCTGCGGCGCATTTGCTGGCGATGGCTGTTCAGGAGGAGTTCCCGGGCGCGCAGGTAACGATTGGCCCAACAGTGGAAGATGGCTTCTACTACGATTTTGCCTTTGAGCGTGCTTTTACACCTGATGACCTGCAGAAAATCGAGGCACGAATGGAGGCCATCGCCGGGCAGGATTTAGCTGTCGAGCGATTGGTAATGTCGCGTGAAGAGGCGGCTAAAACGTTCGCCGATATGGGCGAAGAGTATAAAGTTGAAATTATCCACGACCTGCCTGAGGGAGAGGAGATCTCAGTTTACAAGCAGGGTGAGTGGATGGATTTGTGCCGGGGGCCCCATGTTCCCAGTACTGGCCGTTTGAAAGCCTTTAAACTCACCAAGGTGGCCGGTGCCTATTGGCGAGGCGATCAGAATAACGCCATGTTGCAGCGTATTTATGGCACTGCCTGGGCGAATAAGAAGGCCCTTAAGTCCTATTTGAACCGGATTGCTGAAGCGGAAAAGCGAGATCACCGCAAGGTTGCTAAAAAACTCGACCTGTTTCACATGCAGGAAGAGGCGCCAGGAATGGTGTTTTGGCACCCCAAGGGCTGGGGCATATATCAGGCTGTTGAGCAATATATGCGAGACCAGCAGCGCAAGCATGGTTACCAAGAGATTAAAACTCCTCAGCTGGTTGATATTTCGCTGTGGGAGAAGTCGGGACACGCCGACAAGTTTAGCGATGGCATGTTCCGCCTGCAGGCTGATGAGCGTGAAGTGGCTGTGAAGCCAATGAACTGCCCTTGTCACGTGCAGGTATTTAACCAGGGGCTGCGCAGCTATCGGGATCTGCCCTTGAGGTTGGCAGAGTTTGGTTCGTGTCATCGCAACGAGCCCTCAGGGTCCCTGCATGGAATTATGCGAGTGCGTGGTTTTACCCAGGACGACGCGCACATTTTTTGCGCGGAGGAGTCGATTCAGCAGGAAGTGGCACAATTTATCGACTTTTTGCACGACGTCTACGCCGATTTTGGTTTCAGTGACGTTATCTATCGCCTGTCAACGCGCCCTGCGCAGCGGGTTGGTAGCGACGAGGATTGGGATCGGGCTGAAGAGGCGCTGGCACTAGCCTTGGATAGCAAGTCTTTGCCCTGGGAAGAGCTGCCAGGAGAGGGCGCTTTCTACGGGCCGAAGATTGAATTTTCCCTCAAGGATTGTATTGGTCGGGTTTGGCAGTTGGGGACGATTCAGGTTGATTTCTCAATGCCGGGCCGCCTGGGCGCGCAATATGTGGACGAGAGCGGCCAGCGCAAGACGCCGGTAATGCTGCACCGGGCAATATTGGGGTCTTTCGAGCGCTTTATCGGTATTTTGATCGAGCATTACGAGGGCGCATTCCCGCTTTGGCTTGCGCCGGTGCAGGCGGTGGTCTGCAATATCACCGATGCACAGGGTGAATATGTGTCAGAAGTGAAAGAATTCCTGCAAGATCGTGGGTTTAGGGTCGACTCGGACTTGAGAAATGAGAAGATCGGCTTTAAAATCCGCGAGCACACAATTCAGAAGGTGCCTTATATCCTGGTAGTTGGGGATAAAGAGGTGGAAAGTCGGACTGTAGCAGTGCGTGCAAGAGGTGGTAAGGATCTGGGCTCGATCTCACTTGATGAGTTAGCGAGCATCCTTGCCGAAGGCGTGGCTGCCCGCAGCCGTGCAATATCGGAGAGCTAGCAATTAAACGCGATAACGCAAAAGGGCGCGGTAAACGCGCACTGATAAATCAAGATATTGAAGCCAGTCAAGTCAGGTTGATCGATGCTGAAGGTAACCAGGTGGGCATTGTCCCGCTAGCGGAGGCGCTAACTGCCGCCCAGGAAGCCAGCCTAGACTTAGTGCAGATTGCGGACTCGGATCCGGTGGTCTGCAAGATAATGGATTATGGAAAACATGTTTTCGAGGCCAAGAAGCAACAAGCTGCGGCCCGAAAAAACCAGGTTCGTACTCAGGTTAAGGAAATTAAATTCCGACCTGGGACGGATGAAGGGGATTACCAGGTAAAACTGCGCAACCTGGTACGTTTCCTTGAGCATGGGGATAAAGCCAAGGTAACTCTCCGTTACCGCGGTCGTGAGATGGCCCACCAGGAACTGGGTATGCAGTTGTTGCAGCGAGTGGAAGCAGACCTCGCTGAATACGGCGCTGTAGAGCAGTATCCAAAAATGGAAGGTCGTCAGCTGACGATGGTGATTGCCCCGAAAAAGAAAAAGCAGTGAGCTCTCAGGGCCTGCTTAATTGATTGATGCAATGCGGAGTATCTAACGATGCCAAAAGTTAAAGTACACAGCGGAGCGGCAAAACGCTTTAAAAAAACCGGTAGCGGTTATAAGCGTAAAAGCGCCCACAAGAGTCACATCCTTACCAAGATGACAACCAAGCGTAAGCGTCAGCTGCGTGGCACCAGTGCTGTCCACAAGTCGGACAAAGTTCTGGTCGACCGCATGCTTCGCGCCATTTGATTACCGTCATCTCAACAGATAAGGAATAGACTATGCCCCGCGTAAAACGTGGTGTGACAGCACACCGTCGTCATAAAAAGATTTTGAAGCAAGCCAAGGGTTACTACGGAGCGCGTTCGCGCATCTATCGTGTAGCTAAGCAGGCGGTAATCAAAGCCGGTCAATACGCTTACCGCGATCGCCGTGTTAAGAAACGTACTTTCCGTGCACTGTGGATCACCCGCATTAATGCTGCATCTCGTGCCAATGGCTTGAATTACAGCCGTTTGATTGCTGGCTTGAAAAAGGCAGAGATCGCACTGGACCGTCGCGTGTTGGCTGACTTAGCCGTGCACGACAAAGAAGCCTTTGCTGCCGTGGTAGAACGCGCGAAAGCAGCTCTGGCCTGATGCCTGCCACCGCCCAGCGGTTGTAGATATCACTATTGGATAGGGGAAGAGCTTCGCTCTTTCCCTATTTTTTTTTCGGGCGCTTGCGCCCGGCAGTTACCAGCCGAGTACCTGAGTCAGGAGTGGGGAATGGAGAATCTTGAAGCCTTGGCCGCCGAGGCCGCAGAGAAAATCGCTGCGGCAGATGATGGGCGTGCCCTTGAGCAATTGCGTGTTGATTACCTGGGAAAGAAAGGGCATATCACCGCGTTGCTCAAAGGTTTGGGCAAATTATCGGCCGAGGAGCGCCCGGCAGCGGGTGCCGAGATCAATAGGGTTAAGCAGGCACTTGCGCAGCAAATTGGCGAGCGAAAGGCTAAGATGGAAGAGGCTGCTGTCGCCGAAAAATTGGCGGCCGAAACTATCGACGTGACCCTGCCTGGCCGCGGTCAGCAGCTGGGTGGCCTGCACCCGGTAACGAAGACCATAGAGCGCATCAGCCAATTTTTTGAAGGTATTGGTTTTGATATCGCTGAAGGGCCTGAAATCGAAGATGACTACCACAACTTCGAAGCCTTAAATATCCCTGCCCACCACCCGGCGAGGGCGATGCACGACACGTTCTACGTTGATGCCAGTACGGTACTGCGTACCCATACCTCGCCCGTGCAGGTGAGGGTGATGGAGTCCAGTGAGCCGCCGCTAAAGCTGATCTGTCCGGGGCGCGTGTACCGTTGTGATTCCGACTTGACGCACACGCCGATGTTTCATCAGGTTGAAGGCTTGCTCGTTGATCAGGAGTCCAGTTTTGCCGACCTGAAAGGCATGCTGGAATCGTTTTTGCGCGCCTTTTTCGAAAAAGACCTCGCCGTACGGTTTCGGCCATCATATTTCCCCTTCACAGAGCCGTCGGCAGAAGTCGACATTCAGTGCGTAATGTGTGGGGGTGAGGGTTGTCGCGTATGTAGCCATACCGGCTGGATCGAAATTCTCGGTTGCGGAATGGTGCACCCAAAGGTCTTCGAATACTCTGATATCGATCCTGAAAAATACAGCGGCTTTGCGTTTGGTATTGGTGTGGAGCGCCTGGCCATGCTGCGTTACGGCGTCAATGACCTGCGATTATTTTTCGAAAATGATCTGCAATTCCTCGAGCAATTCCAGTAAATGCATCGAGCTACTAGCTAGGCAACGTTAACAGTCGGATACGGATAGAGCATGAAATTTAGTGAACAGTGGTTGCGAGAGTGGGTAAACCCCGGTGTGGACAGTGACGATCTGTCTGCACAATTGACGATGGCCGGTTTGGAAGTCGATGCCATTGAGCCTGTCGCGGGTGATTTTAGCGGTGTGGTTGTTGCTGAGATTACTGCTGCAGAGCGCCACCCTGACGCCGACAAGCTGCAAGTTTGCCAAGTGAGTAATGGCCAGGAAAGTTTCCAAATTGTGTGCGGCGCCGCCAATGCTCGGGTAGGAATCAAAGTGCCCATGGCCATGGTAGGGGCGGTCCTGCCCGGTAATTTCAAAATAAAGAAAGCCAAGCTGCGCGGCGTAGAGTCCTTTGGTATGTTGTGTGCCGAGCAAGAGCTAGGAATGGCGGAGCACTCTGATGGCCTGTTCGAATTGCCCAGCGATGCGCCGTTGGGTGAAGATATTCGTAGTTACCTAGGGCTTGACGATAAGCTTATCGAGCTGGGTTTGACCCCAAATCGCGCGGATTGCCTCAGTATTCGCGGGGTCGCCCGCGA
The DNA here is from genome assembly GCF_057370015.1 of Spongiibacter sp. C9W. Taxonomy (NCBI): domain Bacteria; kingdom Pseudomonadati; phylum Pseudomonadota; class Gammaproteobacteria; order Cellvibrionales; family Spongiibacteraceae; genus Spongiibacter; species Spongiibacter sp. C9W. The sequence continues at coordinate 749,439 of NZ_CM170672.1, read as the reverse complement.
GGCGGCCGTTCTCAACAATATGGCCTTTGCTGAGCCAGCGCAGGCCGCGGTAGAAGCTTCCATCGACGATCAGCTAACCGTAAAGATTGCGGCACCGGATCACTGCGCGCGCTATGTGGGCCGCGTGGTGCGCGGTGTGAATATGGGGGCAGAAAGTCCTTTGTGGCTGCAAGAAAAATTGCGCCGCTGTGGTTCGCGTAGCATTGACCCTGTGGTGGATGTCACCAACTTGGTTATGCTTGAGCTCGGTCAGCCCATGCATGCCTTTGACTTATCGGCTATCAGCGGCGCCGTTAGCGTGCGCACGGCAACGCCAGGCGAGAGCCTTGATTTGCTTGACGGGCAAACGTTGGAGCTTCGTGACGACAGCCTGTTAATAGCCGATGATGAGAAACCGTTGGCGCTCGCCGGCATTATGGGCGGGCAGAGCAGTGCGGTATCTGCCGCGACTCAAGACTTATTCTTGGAGTCTGCATTTTTCACCCCAGAGAAGCTTGCCGGCAAGGCGCGCTCTTATGGTTTGCACACTGACGCGTCGCATAGATTTGAGCGTGGTGTGGACTTCGCCCTAGCAGAACGAGCAATTGAGCGCGCCACCGAATTAATATTGCAAATATGCGGTGGCAAAGCAGGGCCTTTGACCGAGGCGAGCAGCGATGCTTTACCAAGCCGCAGCCCTGTAATCTTGCGTGAGGCGCGCATCGAGAAAATGCTGGGGATGCCGTTGCTGGCTAAAGAAGTCGAGCAAATCCTGACAGGCTTAGGTATGCAGGTAGAGCGTCAGGACAGCGGCTGGATGGTAACCCCGCCGAGTTGGCGTTTTGATATTGCCATCGAAGTGGACTTGCTCGAAGAACTCGCCCGGGTATATGGCTATAATCGCCTGCCGGTTAAACCCATTCGCTCGGAGCTGGCTATAAAGTCTCGCCCGGAAGGGCAGCGAGCTGTCATGGATTTACGGCAGCACTTGGTATCCCGTGGTTACCAGGAGGCCATTAGCTACAGTTTTGTCGACCCTGTGCTCAACGCGAAACTCTCCGAGCGCGAAGATTGCGTGACCTTATTGAATCCCATTAGTGCCGATATGGCGCAAATGCGTGACTCTCTTTTGCCAGGACTCTTGAAGACCGCGGAATACAATAGCAAGCGTCAGCAAGCGCGCTTGCGATTCTTTGAAATTGGGCAGCGTTTTGTGCCATCAGCTGAGGGCTTGGCGCAGATTCCGACGTTGGGTGCGCTGTTGTCTGGGCGACGAGATCCGGAAAATTGGAGTTCAGGTGGCGAATTGCTGGATTTCTTCGATCTTAAGGGCGATTTAGAGGCGCTGATTACCCCTGCCGCGACACCTTTGCGATTTGAGGCGGCGCAGCACAAGGCGCTGCACCCTGGGCAAACAGCAAATGTCTATCGAGGAGAGCACTGCGTTGGACGCATTGGTGCGCTTCACCCCTCGCTACAGAGTGACTTGGATTTGCCATCGGCCGTGTATTTCTTCGAAATAGACCTCGATGCACTGCTCGAAGTAGGTGTGCCTGCGTTTAAACCTGTTTCGCGCTATCCCGAGCTCCGCCGTGACTTAGCGGTTATTTTGCCTAGCGATGTGACCGCGCAATCCGTTCTGGATTGTGTGCAGAGCGCGGCCGGGGAGTTGCTGGTTAACTTGAAGCTCTTTGATATTTATCAGGGTAAAGGTATTGATCCAGAAAGGAAAAGCCTGGGCCTGGGCTTGACGTACCGACATTCATCCCGCACTCTTAACGAGGAAGAAGTTACCCTATCTGTAGAGGCGGTAGTGCAGGCGTTGCAGGATCGCTTCGGGGCCAGTTTAAGGAACTGAATGTGATGACGTCCCTCACCAAGGCAGAAATGGCGGAGCGCCTCTATGAAGAGCTCGGTCTGAACAAGCGTGAGGCGAAAGAGCTTGTCGAGCTGTTTTTTGAGCAGATTCGCCACTGTTTAGAGAATAATGAGCAGGTCAAAATCTCCGGCTTTGGCAATTTTGACCTGCGTGATAAGAGCCAGCGGCCTGGGCGCAATCCCAAAACCGGTGAAGAAATTCCCATTTCTGCTCGGCGAGTGGTGACCTTCAGGCCAGGCCAAAAGTTGAAATCCAGGGTAGAGGACTATGCTGGAACCAAGTCATAACGACGAGCTGCCACCGATCCCGGGAAAACGCTACTTTACGATAGGTGAAGTCAGCGAGCTCTGCTGCGTCAAACCGCATGTGCTGAGATACTGGGAGCAGGAGTTTCCTCAGCTGGCACCCGTTAAGCGCAGGGGTAACCGCCGCTATTATCAGCACCAAGACGTGCTGATGATTCGTCAAATCCGCAGCCTGTTATATGAACAAGGTTATACCATTGGTGGTGCACGGCAGCGCATGTCGGGGGATGAGGCTAAAGGCGATTCCGCCCAGTCCAAGTTATTGATTAAACAGTTAATCGGTGAACTGGAAGATTTGTTAAAAGATCTAAAAAGATAGTTCACAGTGCTGTTTAGTTGGGGTATGATTCTGCCCCTCATTTCGGGGCGTAGCGCAGTCTGGTAGCGCACCACACTGGGGGTGTGGGGGTCGCAGGTTCGAATCCTGCCGTTCCGACCATATTTAAAGGGCCGCTTTAGCGGCCCTTTTTCATTTTTAGACTGTTATTTTATTTAATCCGGCTTGCTGCATAGCATGCTGTTCTAACGACGCCCCTTATCCTGCATATACTCGGTCAGTAACTGACTGATTCAATACGCCATTCAAGCAAGTTGCCACCTCCGATCAGCCGCTTTTCACATAACGCAGGCTTTTGTGATTTGAATCACTATAATCAATACGTATAAACGCGTATTATCCGCCTATAACACAAATAAAGCAGAACGTAGATTCTGTTCGCGGAAAAACAAAAAATGTCTGGAGGACATGCTGTGAAAACTCTATCAATGAAACAATTGTCATTAGCGGCAGCCATCGCGGCTGCATCATCACTCTCAAGTGCCGGCCCTTTGGCGCCAATTATCGAACCGCTTGCTGAAGGCTTGGCGGGAACGCCGCTCGACGCAATCATCGCGCCGTTAAACGAAATCGATTCTCAGCTCTCAGCGCTCGATGGTGGTGGCGATAATCCTCTGCAGCCGATCCTGGATCAATTGCAGGGCGGCGGTAGTGGCGGTGACAACCCCTTGCAGCCCATTTTGGACCAGCTTCAGGGCGGTGGTGAAAACCCTCTTGCTCCATACGCATTGCAGCTGACGAAGACGGTTGACGACTTGGCCAATGACTTGGCAGGCAAGGACGGAACCGTAGACGCAGTGACTGATGTCGTTGATACCCTGGCAACCGACCCAACCGCCGTTCAAGCGAGTGTGGAAGCCATTCCACCGACACTGGAAGTGCTGTTTGCACATCTGCAAGAGAACTTGATGGGGTTTGCGCCGGAGGGCGGCAGTGACGGTGGTGACAACCCGCTTCAGCCTCTGCTTGATCAGCTTCAGGGTGGTGGAGAGGGCGACAACCCGCTGCAGCCCCTTGTTGACCAATTTGAGAGCGCCGCAGCTGGCGGTGAGGGCGGTGAAAGTAATAACCCTCTTCAGCCAGTATTAGATGTACTGCCTATTCCCGCGCCATCTGAGGGCGGTGATAGCGACTCTGAGCCCAGTGCATTGCCGCTTTCACTAGCGTTTTCTTTCGAGTCAGCGGCTTTCAGCTTTTCATTCGGGTTTGACGGCCAAGAGCCGGTATTTGAATTGCCAACACCTTAACGAGGCGTGTTGACCTGATATAGTAGAGCCGGTTTCCTTAGGGAGCCGGCTTTTTTACTTTCAAGTTTCAGCTAGCTATATCACAATAAAGCATAATATAAATTTGGGTCATGTTCCGGCAGATAGGCATCGACACTTGAATTTTCGGGCATTTATACAATCCTTCCTTATCGGCTTGCTCATGGCAGCGCCGATTGCGCAGGCACAGTTGATTTCGGTCGATGTACTGGGTATCGGGGTGGATGTTACCGTGCCGGGGGCCGGTAGCGGCGAAGATGATATTTCGGTGTTGTCGCTAGATGTTTTGAGCGACGATGCGGTGTTAGGGGCCGGAATCGCCGGGCAAGACATCCTTTTGCTGGGAGCGCCAGCGTCTCCTCTTGAAGTTGAGGGAGGGGGGAACGCTTTAGCACCCTTACTCGATAATTTGGGCGGTGAGAGCTCGGTTATTGAATTCCTGCAAGACACCGCCGGAGACGGCGACATTATTCCTGAAGTGCTTACCATAGAGCTTTCCGACGACACGCAAGCGAGTGACGAGGGGGCGAGGGTTGATGGTAATCGCGCAAAAAAGCCCTTAGCGCGGTCCGCTGCTGCGGCGCAGTGCCGTGATGCGGATCGCGACAGTGTATGTGACGAAGTAGATCTCTGCCCAAACTCGCCTGCTGAGGCGATTGTATTGCCCTCGGGTTGCCATTTCGAAGCCGGGCGTACGCTGCGTCTCGTCGGGGTGAGCTTTGCCAGTGATACCGCTTTGCTCGACGCTTCTTCTGCGGCTACCCTCAGGCAGGCCGCCAATATCCTGAATTCACAGCGCTTTAAGAAAATTGAAATTGAGGTTGTCGGCCACACCGACGACCGCGGTGATGATGATTATAATATGCGCCTGTCTTTAGAGCGTGCTCAGGCCGTGGTACGTTTTCTCGCTGCCGAAGGTGTTGAGGTGCAGCGTTTGCAGGCCGTTGGCTTCGGTGAAAGACAGCCAAAGGTAAGTGTTGAGGGTTTGAGCGGACGTGACTTGGCCCAGGCTCGCGCAGAGAATAGACGTGTCGAGATGCGAGTGGCAAAGAACAGCGTCGAATCTGATGCTCGCTAAAGGTTAAGGACTTTGTATGGCAATTGATTTACCCCCAGTCATTCCTCCCCAAGCGTCCACTGCTGAGCGGATCGTGCAGTACAGTTCTGCACGTGAAGACGCGGTGTACGAGGCAGAGGTGGCGGGCTATACGCTGCGGATAACTGGGAATCGTCACCTTAGCAACGAGCAATTGGGTATGCTGATGGCGGCGGCGAAAACGCCGGCTCAGGCGGTCAATGCGCTAAACCAGTCATACCATCACCTGGGACACCTGTTAACGACGATCTATTTCGCCCAGCGCGACGAGACAATTTTTGTCCATGTTATCAACGGCACGTTGGCCGATATAAAAGCGCCGGAGGGGATCAAAGAGCATTTTTCATCCTTGATTGGCGATAGCGACCTTCATCGCAGTGAATTTGATACAAAGCGCGTGTTAGCGAATTTAAAAAGTGACCGTGCAGGTCTCGACTATGGCATAAGCTATCAGGTCTCCGGGGACCCCAATGCCTTAACCATGGTATTCAGCGAGCGTGAAAAAGCTGACCATGATGCGACGGTGTTAAGCCTTTCCGCTAACAATTATGGCAATCGTTTTTTAGGACGCTATTTCGGTGGTGTCTCGGCTAAACATGATTTCGCCAATGGCCTCCATTTACAGTTTGTCTACGACCGAGCACTCACGGAACTCGGTGAGGTCAATGGTGGTGATTACTACGATGGCTATACGTTTCGGCTGAACTACCCGAGTCAATGGGGGCTTTATGGCATCGAAGCGCGCCATGTCGAGTATGCGCGCTTTGCTGACGCCTTGGTGACTACCGCAAATGACCCTTTGCTCAGTCTGGGTACGTGTGACATTGCGCTGTTGTGCGCGCTACTCGGCGGTACAGGCACGTCGATAAACATTGGCGGTGGCGGCTCCACAACAACGTCTGAAGAGGTGTACTTAGAGCATCGCACGCAATCCGCAGCGCTTACTGGCGAGCAGGTGTTGATGAGCGATAGCCTTTACCGCTTGACGCTCACCGAACGCGTGGAATACATCGATTCCACTATCGATCTGCGCGGCGGTGGGGCACTGTTGGACGAGCCCCAAACCAACCTTGAGTTGGGGCTTAAGTTTAACCGCTTATTGCGTTTAGCAGGCTTTCCTAGCAGGTTAACAGCGCAGGCATTCATCGATTTCGGCTTGAAGTCAGACAGCGGCACCTTTGCCACAGACGACCGTCAAGGCGTGGTGTTCATCGGCAGAAGAACAAGTGAGTTTACTATCTTTAAGCCCCGTTTCTCGTTGCAATCCGCCGTGGTTGATTGGGCGAATCTAACGGCGAGTTTCACCGGTCAGTACTCCGATCGCAGCCAATTACCGCTACAGCAGCAATTCTATTTGGGAGGTAGCAACGGTTTAGCGGCCTACCTTCCAGGGGTGCTGGTTGGTGATTCGGGCCACTATGCGAAGTTGAGCTTTGAATCTAACCCACTGCCTTTCATGGGCTTGGAAATAAAGCCGTCTGTGTTCATCGAGCAAGGTTGGGTCTGGTACGAAGATGCACGCGGTGATGCCGGTGACACAAGAATGATTAGCGACGCAGGCTTCGCCTTAAAAGCTAGCTATAAGGACTATTTGAGCAGCGAGTTTGTGGTAGCCCACCCGATTGATGATGAAAATATCAATCAGAGCTTACTCGATGCTGCCGAGGTCGACTTCTTTTGGCGGCTTAAAGTCAGCTATTAGACGGTGACGGGAAGAGCAGGGTGACAACACTGCCGCCTTGCTCGCGCGCGGCAAAACGTAGCTCGATGCCACAGCTGTCGGCAATGTCTCGCACTATGGCCAGCCCCAGGCCCTGGCCGTCGCCATATTGATCACCGCGTTTGCCGCGAATCATCATACTATCGATGTCTTCTTGTTCTAGGCCCTTGCCGTCATTTTCAATAAACAGTGCGACAGCGCCGTTTACCATCAGCTCGGCATAAACACATACCTGTGCATGACAGGCCTTACAGGCGTTATCGAGCAGATTGCCAAGTAATTCCATTAAATCCTGCTCGTCTACGGGCGCGGTTGTTTGGCCGTTGAGCGCGACCTCAGCAGTAAATGACTTGGTGTGGTAAACCTTTTGCAGGGTGTGAATAAGCCTATCCACTAAGGGTTTAATCTGCGTTTTGGTGTGTAGTTGTTGCTGGCCGCTACTGACGGCCCTGCGCAGCTGGTAGCGAACAATATTATCCATTCTCTCGATTTGTTCGTTACGCTGAGTGTCGTCTAACTGGCCACTTTTTAGTACCGCAAGCGGGGTTTTCAAACTGTGCGCGAGGTCCCCCAGGGTATTGCGATAGCGCTCGCGCTGCCGGCGCTCTTTTTCGATCAGTTGATTGAGGTTGCTGGTGATAGCGGCCAGTTCACTGGGGTAGTTATCGCCGAGCCGCTCGGCCTGGCCTTTCTCCAGTAAACGCAGTTCTTTCGCCAGTCTGCGCAGTGGTTTTAAGCCCCAGTATTGGATGACGGATATCAACAGCACAGAAAGAAAAGCAACGATGGTCATCCATATCGCCATCTGCCGGCGGAATTGCCTCTGCTCTCGAATGAGATTTGTTTTTTCCGAGTACAGAGAAAAAACAATTGCCAGATCCTCATTTTCGTCCGTTTCCCACAGGGCGCGGTAGCGGTAATAGAGGAAGGGTTTTTGGTCGATGAGCGTTTCGCCGGTAAGGGCCTCGCCAGGCCGTGATATTTCGAAGTTGTTGGGTAGCGACAAGGTATCGGCGCTTAGCGATCGCCACAGCTGCTTACCGTCGGGAGATTGTATGTCCGCGTAAAGCCCAGAGCGAAATTGCCAGAAATCAGGCTCCTTGAGCCGATCGTCAGTGCGAAAGCCATCTTCTTCGTTCCACTCAACGGCTCCCAATAGAGAAAAGAATTGGGCTTGGAGTCGGTTTTCCTCGGCTTTCAGCAAACTACTCAGATAAGCGCGGTCAATAGCAGCGGCGGTCAAACCCAGTAGCAGGGGCATAGCAATGATCATCGAGATGATGAGCCGACGGCTAATTGAGGCGCGTCGCGTCGCCATTATTGTTGCGAGTCCTCTCCCAGCTCGAAGCGATAACCGCGGCCACGAAGCGTGCTGATGGGCTTGAGCTCGCCGGTTGGGTCAATTTTCTTTCGCAGTCTGGCGATAAAGACCTCTATAACGTTGCTGTCGCGATCAAAGTCTTGATCATACAGGTGCTCCGTGAGCTCCGTTTTAGAGACGACTTGCCCGCTGCGCATTGCCAGGTATTCCAGCGCATTGTACTCAAAGGTGGTGAGCTCTAATTTACGTCCGGCGACGGTCGCCGATTTGGCAGCGGTATCAATTTGTAGTGCACCAAAACTGATGCGCGGGCTGGCAAACCCGGCTGAGCGCCGAATCAAGGCATTTGCGCGTGCCAATACCTCCTCGATCTGAAAAGGCTTTGCAACATAGTCATCTGCGCCGGATTCTAGGCCCTTTACTTTGTCTTGCCAGCTGTCTCTCGCTGTTAAAATCAGTACAGGAAAGTCTCTGGCATCTTCACGCCAGTGCCCGACGACGCTAATGCCATCTAGCTTGGGTAGCCCTATATCAACGATGGCAAGGTCGTAGGGGTGCTCCCTTCCCAGGAACAGGGCTTCTTCTCCGTCACTGCAGGCGTCGCAGGCAAAGCCCGCTGCCGTGAATTGCTCGACAAGCTGGGCTTGCAACAGAGACTCGTCTTCAACGATTAATACACGCACCTGAGCTACCTTTGATCGATGATGACGTTTTTGACCTTGCCATTTTTTTGCAATATACGCACGCGGTAGGCACTGCCGTTAACGGTTTGAATTTTTTTAGCGCCGACGGCGCGGCCGCCGTAGCGCCGTTCAGCAATTGAGATCGCCTCACTCGCGCTAATCAGTGGCTGATTTCGTCGCGGGTCCAAGGCGTTGCGTGGCGAAACACCTAGTGCCCCTCGGCCGTTATTTATGCCTTTTTCCAGCAAACCGCTACTGTAGCTGTTTATTGAAATAAGCATGCCGAAAACGATTGCGGCAAGGGTTTTAAAACTATGTCGAAAATTCATAATGTCACTGGCTTAGCGGGTTAGCGTGGCCGTTCGGGGGCTGACTTAGTATGCATAGGTTACCGTAGTCAACTCAATTGTTCAGTGTCTTTGTTCGGTAGTCCTGTCAGACACTTGCAGTTTGGGGGGACTAGGCTTAACTTTCGCTGAACCGCTTTGTTCAGCGTCAACCAATAAGGAGAATAGTGTGAAACTTTATACCTTTGATCCCGCGCCAAACCCCAGGCGGGTGAGCCTGATGTTAAAACATAAGGGCATCGACATTGATTCTGAACAGGTCGACCTGATGAAAGGCGAGCAGATGAGCGGTGAATACAGCAAAATTAACCCGCTGTGCACGGTGCCTGCTCTGCAACTCGATAATGGCGATACCCTGTGTGATGCCATTGCCATTTCGCTCTATATCGACGACCAGTTTCCCGAAAAGAGTGTATTCGGTGCGAATGCGTTAGAGCGTGCAAAAATAGTCGCTTGGTGTCAGCGTCTCTATGTTGATGGCTTGGCGGCTGTTGCAGAGGTGCTGCGCAACACTAATCCCGCGTTTAAAGACCGTGCGTTGCCCGGGCCGGTAGCCGTGCCGCAGATCGCTGAACTGGAAGACAGGGGCAACCTTAGAATTACCGCTTTTTATCAAACAATGGAAAAAGAACTGCAGAATCGCCAGTATTTGGTGGGGGAGTCCTTAAGCCAAGCGGATATCGACCTCTATGCCGTACTCGGATTCTGCAACTGGGTAAAACGCGATATTCCTGAAGATTGTCCGGTACTGCGGGCGTGGTTCGATACCATGAAGCAGCACTTCGGTGAGTAAGTTAGCACAACAATCAGTCGGCTGATCTAGGCCCAAAGGCCTCCAGCCGGTCCACACGTCGCTGCACTTAAGGCAGTTGGCTAGGCCGGATGGAGGATGTAGCCCATCGGCTGTTGGCGCAAAATAGTCATTTACCACCCGGAATGGCTAATATGAAAAGAATAATAGTTGCCGCTTTGAGTGTTTGTGCTCTCATGCTGTGTCAACAGGGCTATACCCAGCCGATTGCAAACCTGGACACCTCCACCACGAATCAGGTTACAAAGCCCCGCTGCAAAAACTGGCAGCCCGAACGGCAGTTACTTTTTGGTGATCTGCACGTACACACCAAGTACTCCCTGGATGCAAGTACTCAAGGTACTCGAACCTCTCCCGCCGATGCCTACCGTTTTGCAAAAGGTGGCCGTCTACCCGTTCAGCCCTGGCTCCCTGATGGCGAGGCGTTGAGGGAGTTGCAGCTAGAGAGACCTCTGGACTTCGCGGCGGTGACAGATCACGCCGAGTTATTTGGCGAGCGCGATATTTGTTTGGACCCATCACAACGCGGCTATGGCAGTTGGCAATGTCGTTTGTATCGCGGTTGGCCTCGCGGGGCATTTTTTCTGTTCAATACCAAAGCGGCCATGGCCGGTCGCTTAGGCTTTTGTGGTGAAGATGGCGAATACTGTCGACAGGCGGCCTTGCGCCCCTGGCAGGACATTCAAACCTCAGCTGAAGTGGCTTACGACCGCAGTGATGACTGTGAATTTACCTCTTTCGTGGCCTATGAATGGACGGGGGCGGCCGAGAATCTCGCCAACCTCCATCGCAATATTATTTTTCGCAACGCCAGTGTGCCAGCGTTGCCGGTTTCCTTTATCGATGCCCCCAGCGCTCCACAACTGTGGGATGGGTTAGACGCCCAATGTGGAAAAGCGGGCGCTCTCAAAGACTGTGAAGTTTTGGTGATCCCCCACAATAGTAATTTGAGTGATGGCTATATGTTCGCCTTGAACGAAGAGGGAAATAACGACCCAAGTAGAGAGGCGCAGAGAGCGCGTTTAGAGCGCGTTGTAGAAATTATGCAGCACAAGGGCAGTTCCGAGTGCTACTACGATCCGCTGCAATCTGAGGATGAGCTGTGCGGCTTCGAACAATTACCTTACGGCAGCTTTCGCAGTAAGTTTCTCGGCAAGCTTTCCCCTTCGTTGAGTGAACCGGCAGGGCCAAAATCCGGTTTTTTGCGCGAGGTATTGCGCGATGGCCTGGCGTACGCCAACTCCAGCGACTCGGGGCTCAATCCACTGGCTTTTGGCTTTATCGCCAGCAGCGACACCCACATTTCTGCGCCTGGAGCGGTGAGCGAGGAAGAATTCCTAGGGCATGGTGGGGCAGGTATGCCGGCGGGTGAAAGTGTGCCGCCGGGATTGCCCGATGATATCGAGTTTAATCCGGGTGGTCTTGCGGCGGTATGGGCAGAAGAGAATAGTCGCGACGCCATTTTCGATGCCTTGCTAAGGCGCGAGGTCTATGCGACCAGTGGGCCGCGTATCGCCCTGAGAGTTTTTGCGGGCGAGGAGCTCCCCAGCGATTTATGTGAGCGCACGGATTTTGCCAAAGTGGGTTATGAGAACGGCGTACCCATGGGAGGGGAGCTCCAGCTTAATTCATCATCGGCCCCCCGTATTGCGGTGATGGCTGCAATGGACCCCGGCACAGCGAAGTGGCCTGGCTTACCGCTGCAAACTCTACAGATTGTAAAAGGCAGTGTTGATAGCGAAGGGCAGCGCTCAGAAACAGTGATTGATATTGCCAGCTCGGGAAAACCGGCGACCGTAGACATAAACAGCTGCCAAACGCAGGGTAGTGGCGCCGCACAGCTTTGCTCGGTATGGCAGGATCCGGATTTCGACCCAGAGGCGCGCCATTACTACTACGCTCGCGCCGTCGAAGTGCCCCGTTGCCGGTGGAGTCAGCAGCTGTGCGTGGCGGCCGCAGTAGACTGCAGCCAGCCGGACACCATTTCACCCGGCTATGAAAGCTGCTGCCGTGATGATCACCGACGTCAAATACAAGAAAGAGCATGGAGCTCGCCTGTGTGGGTGACCACGCAGCAAGCTCCCTCTGGCAGCTAAGTGGAGTGCCTTATTCAAGGCTGCTTTTTGGGCGGCGCCGGATAGCGATCCATAACAATTAATGGGTGAAAGGCGAGCTCAATACCCTCTTGGATACGGCTGCTGTTCCCAAGGATTTTTTTACGGCGCACGAAGCCTTTCTGGCTCTTGCGAGAGTCGATCGCATGCAGCGTATCCAAACCACCGCGGCTGGCGAACAGCGGCTGCCCTTCGGTGCTGTAGAGAGTAATCACTAAGCTCGCGCCCTTGATCACTTGAGTCCAATTGAAATCAACCGGAACACTGGCGCTTGCGCCCTCTGTGGCAGGTTCGCGGGTAACGCCATACCAGCGGGCATAGTGTTTCATGCCCGTGCTGTGCTGCACGTCGTGAGCGATTAGATCAGTAAAGACGATCGCATCGATATCTTTATGTGCCTGCAGGCTCTGAAAGGTGCTGGCCATTACCTGCTGCCAGCCCTGTTGGTCGACTTTGCCCGTTGTTGGGTCGTAGAATTCACCGAAGTTTAGCAGGGCTTGCTGCCAGGCATTGTTGAATAAATGTTGAGGTGCGATCTCGAAGCCATTTTCTTGCAGGTAGTCCACCACCATCGAATCGATTTTCGTTACGCTGTCCCGTAACATGGAGCGGGTGGGTTCACCGGTGACATTGACACTGGCAACAATCACTTTTTTCACTGGTTTCGCAGACATAGCGTCTTTTGCGATAAAGAAATCGAACACAGTGGGGTTGTAGCTCACGGAGCTGCAGGCACCGAGCAACAGTCCTGCTGCAGCAACTATCGGAAGCAAAATTCTCACAGTAACACCTATTTATTTGAATGCGCAGGCATTCTAGCAACCGGATCAGAGCATGAGAAGTGAAGTAAAAAATGCAGCGGCGGTGCTGCACAGCGAGTCGCGGGGTGAGGGGCCTACCGTCGTGCTATTGCACGGGCTATTTGGCTCGGCCAGCAATTTATTGACCCTGTCACGCCACTTGGAGCCCAACTATCGTGTCGTACGCATGGATCTGCGCAACCACGGTAAGTCTCCTCACCGAGACTATATGGATATTCCCAGTATGGCTGAGGATGTGGCCAAAACCCTCGGCGAGCTGGCGGTGCAAAGTGCGACGTTTCTAGGCCACTCCCTCGGTGGTAAGGTGGCGATGCAATTGGCGGCTTCTCAGCCCAACCTGGTAGAGAAACTTGTGGTCGCCGATATTGCACCGGTTCGCTACGGGCGCGGCCACGATGCCATTATTGAAGGTTTATTGGCCATGGACTTGCGCGCGCTGCGTAACCGAGAGCATGCCGACGAGCAGCTTCAAGCAGCCGTGCCCGAGCTGCCCATACGACAGTTCTTACTGAAAAACCTAGTGCGCGACGGCGAGGGTTGGGCCTGGCGCATGAACCTTTCGGTAATTGCAGACTGCTACGATTTACTGCGTGATGCGCCCGCTGCAGAGCCCTATGAGGGGCCGACACTATTTATCCGCGGAGAGAACTCTCGCTACATTATTGATGAGAACCGGGTGGGAATTATGAAGCAGTTTCCCGACAGTCGCATCGAAACCATAGCGGGAACGGGGCATTGGCTGCACGCCGAAAAGCCGCGTGAATTTAACGCGCTGGTGTCTGGCTTTTTGGCTGAGTGCTAACATGATTGATGCCATTAGTGCGCAGCTATACGCAGAGCAACCCCAGGACACGCTTTACCATTACACGTCGTTGAGCGGCGTTTTGGGCATTCTGGGCAGCGGTGTACTGTGGGCCAGCGACATACGCTACATGAATGATTCTGCGGAGCTCAGGCATACCGCCGATTTGGTGAAGCGCGAGGTGGAGCTGCGAATTCGCCAAGGGCATGATCAGCCAGCGCTGCTAAATGCCTTTATCGATTGGGTGCAGCACCGTATTACCAATGGCCATATTTTATTTGGTGCTTCGTTTCGCTCCAATGGCAATTTACTGAGCCAATGGCGTGGGTATAGCTCTGTAGGTAAAGGCGCAAGTCTCGGCTTCAATGCTGCCTTTATTCGCCGCTGTGCGAGCAGCCAGAGCTTTAACCTGGGGCGCTGTGTCTATGCGCCGAGCGCGCAGCATAGTTTGATCGCAGAAATTATCGATGGTGTTGAGCTGTTGGCCGGAGAAGGGGAGCAGAAGGATTTCCCGAGCTTATTTGCTCACCTGGAAACCGACTTGCTGCGTATCGCCGCCATTTTGAAGCACCCCTCGTTTGAGGAAGAGCAGGAGTGGCGTTTGGTTTCGCCAGTAATTTCCAACTACCCCAATGCAGAGGTTTTCTTTCGAGAAGGCCGGAGCATGCTGGTGCCGTATATGAAGTTTGCACTGGCCTCATCAGAGGGTGAAGCAATGGCTCTCGATCATGTTTACTTGGGTCCCACACCCAATATTAGTTTGTCGATGAACTCGCTGAAAATGTGCCTGCTGAAGCACGGTATTCAGCCAGCGGAGTATCGACTATTGCCAGATACCCTACCGCCAGCGCTAGGCCTACTGGCCGGAGAGGATGAAGTCGGCGCAGCGCTCGCCGATCAGCACTGAAGTTGCGTTGGTGTTTCCGGAAATAATTGTTGGCATCACGGATGCATCGGCAACGCGAAGGCCTTCAACGCCATGTACTTTGAGGTGTTGGTCGACCACGGCCATGTCGTCGTTACCCATTTTACAGGTGCCAACAGGGTGGTATACAGACTCGCCGGTGTTGCGCACAAACTCAAGAATCTCTTCGTCACTTTGTACTTCAGGGCCGGGCACAAGCTCTTCACGGCGCCAGGAGTCGAAGACGGGAGCCTCAAAAATTTCACGCGTTTTGCGAATCGCTGCGATCATCTTTTGACGATCTTCCTCTTCCGCTAAGTAGTTGTGAATAAATGCCGGTGGCTCGGTTGGATCTGTGCTGCGAATGTGCACCCAGCCGCGGCTCTTTGGTCGCAGATAGCATACCGTCGCCGTGGTGCCTGGCACGGTAAGCATGCGGCCGTTTTCGTCCTGATCACCGGCGGCGGGGGTGAAGTGAATCTGCGCGTCGGGGCGATCGACGTCGTCCGAGGTGCGGAAGAAAACACCAACCTGCGAGGCCGGATGCGCCAGCATGCCTTTGCCCTTAAACCAGAACTTGAATAAGTTGCCGATCATTGGCAGCGGGCGTGAGTCCTCATAGAACGTTCGCAGCCCCTCGAAGGAGCGCTGGGTGTTCACGGTTAGGTGGTCCTGCATATTTTCACCGACACCGGGCAAATTGTGCACGGACTTAATGCCTTTCTGGCGCAGCAGCTCGGCATCGCCGATACCGCTAAGTTCTAACAGCTGCGGTGAGTTCATTGTGCCACCGCATAAAATGATTTCTCCCCGGCAGCGAGCGGTGACATCCTTACCATTTTTCAAATAGCGAAGACCGGTTGTGCGATGACCTTCGAAAATAATCTGGCTGGCCAGGGCGTTGGTTTCAATCGTCAAATTGCTGCGCTTCGCGGCATTGCGCAGATAGGTGCGTGCGGTGCTCTGACGGCGGCCGCGGCGAATATTCACTTGATAAAACCCTGCGCCTTCCTGAGTTTCGCCGTTGAAATCAGGGTTGTAGGGGATGCCCACTTCCTGCGCGGCTTTCACGTAGAGATCCGCCATTTCGTAGTGGTCTTGCACGTCATCGACGTGGAGTTGGCCGTCGCGCCCGTGGTATTCGTCACTGCATTGGCCCACATAGGCCTCGTTGCGCTTAAAGATAGGCAGCAGTTTGTCATAGCTCCACTCGGTGTTACCCAGGGCCGCCCAATGGTCGTAATCTTCTTTCTGACCGCGGATATAGACCATGCCGTTAATTGAGCTGGAACCGCCGAGCACCTTGCCACGGGGCTGGTCAATGCGGCGATCATTCATATGAGGCTCAGGCTCACTGGCATAGCACCAGCTGAATTTGGGGTTTTTCATAGTGAAGGCAAAACCCAGTGGCATATGAATAACAGGATTGCTGTCTTTCCCACCTGCCTCTAGGAGCAGGACATTGCGTTGGCCGTCCTCACTGAGGCGATTGGCCAGGGCGCAGCCAGCGGAGCCGGCGCCGACAATAATGTAGTCATAGAGCTTAGTCACAGTGAGTTTGCCTCGCGTTATTGTTTTACTGGTGTTCGGGCGCTGGGGCCGGTCAAGTTATTCCCACTAGCGTAGAGGGAATGGGCGATAAGGTTAAGTTATAATTATGTAACCTTCGGCCAGCCAAGTCTATGCTCGGCGGTGTTCACCGCTGTCTGCCAGTTAAACGCCTTCACTAATGCCGCATAGGCACCCGTTAACGGCGATACAAAGCGCTGCCGTTGGCCACTGGCGGGATGGCTGAACTCCAGGGCCATGGCGTGCAGTAACAGGCGAGGGCAGGCAAAATGCTCAGCAAAATAACGGTTATGCCTACCGCGGCCATGCTTGGCGTCACCAATAATGGGGTGGGCGATATGCTTCAAGTGTCGGCGAATCTGGTGGGGCCGCCCGGTCAGCGGCTGGGCGAGCACCAATGAGTAGCGCGATTGAGGGTATTTTTCGATACAGGCATCAAGTTCGTACTGAGCCAGGCGCTGATAGTGGGTAATGGCCGGCTTGGCGTCCCCGAACTCCGTTCTTCCCGCATAGCGATCGGGGTCTGCCCGCAATGGGTGATCGATGCAGCCACTGTCTGGGGCGTAACCCCGAACTGTCGCTAGGTAGGCCTTGCGGATCTGGTGCTGGGCAAACTGTTTGGCTAACACCGAGGCACTCTCGCTGTGCAGGCCAAAAACCATCACCCCTGAGGTGGGTTTATCCAGGCGATGAACGGGGTAAATGTATTGCCCTAGCTGGTCGCGGAGTATCTGCAAGGCAAAGCGCGTTTCTCGCCGGTCTATTGGGCTGCGGTGAACGAGCAGGCCGCTGGGCTTGTCGACCACAACAATATCGTCGTCGCGATAGAGCAGCGGCAGTTGCTCAACGGCGTTTTCTGCACTTTTTGGTCCCTTATCTTGCGAGTTTGATGAAGAGTTTGTCATTTTCCCTAGGTTTTCTTGTCGCTAGTGGCTGGGCGGGGTAGATTCCCCGATCTACTACTACGTATGCCAGAAAAATCAGCGGAGATAATAAGTGGCAGAAAAATTTTTGTGTCAAGCCGTGGATATGACCTTCTTTGAATCAGCACCGTTTAAGTACGTTGCCGAGGTAGAGTTCGGTGTCAGCGCGGCAGATGTCTTTGCATCTTTTGAAAATGCCGATGACTGGCCCCGTTGGGCAATGCCGATCCAGCGCGTGGAGTGGACCTCGCCGAGGCCTTTCGGGATCGGGACGACTCGTACAGTATATATGATGGGCGGGCTTACGGGTTTCGAAGAGTTTATTGCCTGGGAGCGGGGCAGGGAAATGGCATTCTGTTTCACACACGCTACCCGGGACAATATAGAGTCCTTTGCCGAGCGCTACGAAGTGGACGAATTGGCGGATAACCGCTGTCGCGTGCGGTGGACAATGGCGATGAAGCCAAAGGGCTTTAGTAAGGTATTCCTACCCGTATTCAGCCCTGTGATGCGTTTTGGTGTGAAAATGATGCTCAAGAACTTGAAACGCTTATTGGAGAAGCGCGCCAATTGATACATGGCGCGCTTTTTTACGACCTAACTCAATTGTTCGCAACACGCTCCGCACTGGCAATTTCGGCGTCCAGCTTTGCGATAATGGTATCAATATCATCCTGCGACAGTTCGCCTTCCTTCAGGTAAGTAATTTCACCCTCGGTATTGAGCAAAATAACCGCAATGGTTCGAGACTTTAATTGCCAGGCCTTTAGCCCGCGTCCAGCATCGTCGGCAACAAGCACAGCTTGGGGGTGAGCGCGCTTATTCTTGGCGAGCTCACCAGCGACCAAGCCCGAGGTTCCCCACAGTGCGTCATCAAGGTTGACCACGGAAATTGATTGGAAACTCTCAGTGGGATACTCACCGGCTTCCAGCCGTGCGCGAAGGGGGGCAATCGCGGCATCTGATGACATGCGCGCAGGCATGTGAAAAATAAGTGCTGGGCTGCCCGTGCTGATACTGGTGCTAGACCAAGGGCTGAAGCTCACCTTGTCGCCCGACATAACCAGCTCCCCTCGGCTTGGCACGTCCAGTGTAGGTAAATTGCCGCCCACTTCCAGTGCCATACCCAAGCTGCTGCCAAGCAGAGCCAGTGAGACGGCTACAGATTTCCATAAACGCAACATGAATCGATCCTTATAATAGTAGTTAAAGCAATGCGCGGCAGAATAGCATAGCCGCCGCGTTGCAATGATGACGCTTAGTTCACATTATCGGCCTCGTATCTGAACCGAGGCTGAATTGGCTGAGACCTCCACTGAGACCCATTATTCGCCAAAAAGTGTCGCAACAATGCGGCGTTGGCCGCCTCTGTTGCGGTGCTCTCCAAGGTACACACCCTGCCAAGTACCCAAGGCAAGCCGTCCCTCGCTTACGGGTATTGTCACGTCACTGCCCAATAGACTGGCTTTAATATGAGCGGGAAGATCGTCGCAGCCCTCATCGGTATGCTGGTAGTGGATATCGCCTTCGGGAACGCAGCGTGAGAAAAAATACTCAAAGTCGCTACGAACTGTGGGGTCGGCATTCTCGTTAAGCGTTAATGATGCCGAAGTGTGTTGAATAAACAGCTGACATAAACCGACAGATAATTGTGAGATTTCCGGCAGTTGCGCGATGATCTCATTGTCGATGAGGTGGAAGCCACGCGCCTTCGCGCGCAGAGTAATCGTTCGTTGTATCCACATTTCGCATGAATCCGTCGTGTCAATTCATTGCTCAGGCAGCAATTCACCGCAGTATTTGCAGTGAATGGCGTCGCGTTCGTGGTTGCCCTGTTGGCAAGACGTACAGCGCTTTAAGCCTGCCTGACGTTGGTTTTCTTGCACGAGCTCCGCGCTGAGTATCCCGGTTGGGATGGCAATGATGGCGTAGCTGGTAACCATTGCCATCGCTGCGATGGCGCGCCCCAGGGGCGAATGGGGAACAATATCCCCGTAGCCGACTGTCGTGACGGTGACGATGGCCCAGTAGATGCTTTGCGGCAGACTCGTGAAGCCATTTTCAGGCCCTTCGACCAAATACATCAAAGAACCAAAGACGATGACCAGTGTGACGACGGTGATGAAGAACACGGTAATTTTGTGGCGCGACGATTTGATCGAGCGCACCAGAATATTCGCCTCAGACATGTACTTGAAAAGCTTAAACACGCGGAAAATACGCAGTACGCGAAAGATGCGAATCACCAGCAAATGCTGGGCGCCGGGTAAAATTAACGCCAGGTAGGTGGGCAGTGTCGCTAGCAGATCGACGATGCCGTAGAAGCTGGTGATGTAGCGTTTTCGGTCTACAGAGCAGTATATTCGCGCTAGGTACTCGATACTAAACAGCACGGTAAAGGCGATTTCTGCAGTGTAAAAAAGCTCGCCATAGGCGGCATGCAGGGGCTCCACGGAGTCCAAAAATAGGGCTAAAACGCTCGCGATGATGACGATGATAAGCGCGATGTCGAAGTTCCTGCCCAGACCTGGCTCAGTACCGAAGATAATCTCGCGAAGGCGCTCCTTGAAGGTATCGCCTGTCATTGTGCCTGTTCCTCACGAATAACCGCAATAATCTCCCGGCAAAGGAATGCCAGTTGCTCGTCGTCAATGATGTAGGGCGGCATGGTATAGATGAGTTTTCCAAAGGGCCGAATCCAAATACCGTGGTCGACGAAGCGGCGCTGAATAGAGGCCATCGTCACTGGTTCGGCCATTTCAATCACGCCGATGCCGCCGAGGCAGCGCACATCCGCAACGCCAGGGATCTCGCTGGCCGGTGATAAGCCTTGTTTTAATCCCTGCTCGATACGCTGGATATTGCCCTGCCAGTCATTGGCAAGCAGCAGGTCGATGCTGGCATTGGCGATGGCGCAAGCCAGAGGGTTGCCCATAAAAGTCGGGCCGTGCATAAATACGCCGGCCTCACCCTGGCAAATACCTTGGGCAATGTCTTCAGTGCACAGGGTAGCAGCAAGGCTTAGATAACCGCCGGTCAGCCCCTTGCCAACGCACATAATGTCGGGGCTGATGTCGGCGTGCTCACAGGCGAAAAGTTTACCTGTACGGCCGAAACCGGTGGCAATTTCGTCGTGAATCAGCAATACATCATAGCGGTCGCATAGCGCGCGCAGGCGGCGTAAATAGTCGGCAGAATAAAATCGCATGCCGCCAGCCCCTTGCACGATGGGTTCGACAATAACGGCCGCAACGTCGCCGTGGTGCTCGCGAAGCAGCGCTTCCACCGAGGCCATATCGCCATCACTGGCTGCCTGCCCAAATGGTGTTTGTGGCGCCTCTGCAAACAGTTGCTGACTCAACACCGAGCTGAATAAATGGTGCATACCATTGACGGGATCACACACTGCCATCGTGGCAAAGGTGTCGCCATGATAACCATTGCGAAGCGCGATAAGTCGATGTTTTGCTGACTGCCCCTTGGCGATCCAGTATTGCAGCGCCATTTTAATCGCGACTTCAACCGCGACTGACCCCGAGTCAGAAATAAATACTCGCTGCAGGGGTGGCGGCGTCAGGTCGACCAGCCGCTTGCCGAGTGTTGCCGCGGGGGCGTGGGTCAGGCCGCCGAACATAACGTGGGACATGTCTGCCAGCTGACGCTGTGCGGCGTCGTTTAACACGGGATGATTGTAGCCGTGAATCGCCGACCACCAAGACGACATGCCATCGATTAAGCGCCTGTCGTCCGCCAATACAATTTCAACACCACTGGCAGATTTAACCGGGAACATCTCTGGCGCGGATAGCGCAGACGCATAGGGGTGCCAGATATGATCGCGATCCCAAGCGAGCCAAGTGCTTGTGTCGATATTGCTGTAATCGTGCATAGCGGTCTCCGTTGCTGGCCAGCTATTCTAGAAGCTGACGCCGCGTTTTGCATCTGCCGAGCGCGGTAGGGATACTGGAGGCCATTGCGATAACTCGATTGGAGGCAACAGATGAGCCAATTTCGTGTGGTAACCGACAGCATGGGCGACGTCAGAGTGCCGGCGGATGCCAAGTTTTCCGCCCAAACCCAGCGGGCATTGGACAACTTTCAGATCAGTTCGCTGACACTTCCCGGCAGCTTTATTGACGCGGTATTGCATATCAAGCGCGCGGCCGCTGAGGTCAATGCCGAACTGGGTGTGCTGGACGCCGAGATTAGTGAGGCCATTATTCAAGCAGTGGACCGCGTATTGGCGGGCGAATTTCGCGACCAATTTCCCGTTGATGTGTTTCAGACTGGCTCGGGTACCAGTACAAATATGAACGTGAATGAGGTGGTGGCGACCCTCGCGAGTGAGATGTCTGGCCTATCCATCAGTGCCAACGACCACGTGAATATGAGCCAGAGCAGCAATGATGTGGTGCCGACAGCGATACACTGCAGCGCCGCCATTAAGCTGCAGGAAATATTGATCCCAGCAGTGAAGCGTTTACAGGCGACGATTGATGAACGCGCTGGCGATATGACAGGCGTAGTCAAAACGGGCAGAACACATTTAATGGATGCCATGCCGATGACACTTGCCCAAGAGATGTCGGCGTGGTCTTGTCAGCTTGAGAAAGCTCAGGTGCGTCTGCAGCATGTCCTGTCGGAATTGCGGCTGTTAAGCCAGGGCGGCACGGCGGTCGGTACCGGTGTGAATGCGCCGCAGGGCTTTTCGGCGGCATTTTGCGAGGTGATTTCTCGCAACACCCATACCGATTTCCGGCCGAACAATAATTTTTTTGAGGGTATCTCCTGCCAGGACACGGCGGTGTCGGCATCGTCGCAATTGAAAACGCTGGCGGTGGCTCTGACGAAAATCAGTAATGACTTGCGCTGGATGAACAGCGGGCCGCTCTCAGGACTGGGCGAAATTCAGCTGCGGGCGCTGCAACCGGGTAGCAGTATTATGCCCGGTAAGGTTAATCCGGTAATTCCCGAAGCGGTAGCGATGGCTTGTGCGCAGGTGGTCGGCAATGATGCCTGCATTGCCATGGCAGGGCAGTCGGGGAATTTTCAGTTGAATGTTATGTTGCCGGTGATTGCCTATAACCTGCTGCAGAGTATCGATGTGATGGCGTCGTCATGCACTGCTCTGGCCGATCAATGCATTGTTGATTTCCAGGTAAATCACAACAATTTACAGGCTGCTCTGGCTAAAAACCCGGTGTTGGTAACGGCGTTAAACCCGCTAATTGGCTATTTGAGGGCGGCTGAGATTGCAAAGCGAGCATACAGCGAACAGCGCGATATCCTCGATGTTGCCGAAGAGATGACGACATATTCCCGCGAGGAATTATTAGGCTATCTCGACCCGGAGCGGCTTACTCGAGGAGGCTTACACGCCTAGTTTTTTTCCTCCAGCGCCATCAATATTGGACGAAGTGCATCGCCCACCGTAGCCGCCATCGCAGGTTGTGCCTGGGCGTTGGGGTGGATGCCGTCATTCTGCATTAGTGTGGCGTTCCCGGCGATGCCTTCGAGTAAAAAGGGCACAAGCGGCAGCGTGTGCTCCTCGGCCAATGCCGGATAGATGTTCTCAAACCCGAGGCTGTAGCGCCGCCCGTAGTTGGGCGGAATGCGCATTCCCACAAGGAGTATTTTTGCGCCGCTTTCTCTGCTCAGGGTGATCATTTCGCTCAGCGTGTTGCGTACAAGTGTTAGTGGGTAGCCCCGCAAACCATCGTTGCCACCCAACTCGAGCACCACGACGTCCGGGGCATGCTCTTGCAGTAAACCCGGCAAGCGCTGCAGGCCTCCTTCGGTCGTTTCGCCGCTAACACTGGCATTAATAATGGTTGCACTGTCGGCTAAGTCGCGGGCCAGTAGGGCGACCCAACCCTTTTCAGGTGCCATGCCATAGGCGGCGCTGAGGCTATCACCAAGAATAAGTAGTCGCGGGCTACTGCGGTCCTGAGCATGGAGCGATACACTAAACGCAAAGCCGCAGGCGAAGACCAGCAAATGCAGTACAGGAAGGCGAATGATAAAAGTTGAAAAGCTCAGCAAGACAGTCCCCAGTGGTGATGGCGAGCTACGAATACTGAAAGGGATCGATCTCGAAATCAAGGCGGGGCAGAGCGCGGCAATTGTTGGGCCGTCTGGGTCGGGGAAGTCTACGTTGCTCGGTTTGTTGGCAGGCCTGGACTCGCCGAGCGAAGGTGATGTTCTGCTTCAAGGCCAGTCTTTGGCGTCCATGAGTGAGGATCAACGGGCGGCGCTGCGGGCACGCTCGGTGGGGTTTGTGTTTCAGTCCTTCCAGCTGCTGCCCTCACTAACGGCACTGGAGAATGTGATGCTGCCGCTAGAGTTGGCGGGTATGGAGGCGCCGCGTCAGCGCGCGTCAACGCTGCTTGAGGAGCTGGAGTTAGGACATCGGCAGCACCACTATCCGCGGCTGCTCTCCGGTGGTGAACAGCAACGGGTAGCGATAGCGCGCGCTTTTGCCAGTGAGCCCGCGATCCTGTTTGCCGATGAACCTACCGGCAATCTCGATGCGAAAACCGGCGCCCATATCACCGAGCTGCTGTTCAGCTTGAACCGAGACAAAGGCACTACATTGGTACTGGTGACCCATGAGCAGGGCTTGGCAGACCACTGCCAGCGAGTATTTGAAATGTACGATGGTGAGTTGTCAGAATTACCGCGGCAATGCCCATGTTGATGCTCAAGCAATGGCTGCGCGCCTGGCGCGGTGGCGAGCTGGGCCTATTGTGTATCGCCCTTAGCCTAGCGGTCGCCAGCGTTAGTGGTATTGCCGGTTTCTCAGAACGTTTACAAGCGACGATGGCGACGCAAAGTCGCACCTTTTTGGCTGCAGATCATGTGCTGACCAGCCCACGACCGATTGAGCCGCAATGGCTGGATAACGCGCGCTCTGAGGGCCTGCGCACAGCGCAGCTTGTGGCGTTTCGCACAATGGTCTATGCCAGTGAAGAGATGTTGCTGGTGTCTATGCGTGCCGCCTCCGCATCCTACCCATTGAGAGGCGAGCTTCGCGCAGCCAAGCAGATGTTTGCCGATGGGGAGGGGGTTGAGCACGGGCCATTGGCAGGGGAAGTTTGGCTGGATTCACGGGCGATGGCGACGCTCGGTATTACCCTTGGTCAGACCGTTGAGGTAGGGGAAAAAGCGCTAGTGGCAACGCGGGTATTGGTTGATGAGCCCGACCGCAGTTCTGCGTTGAATATATACAGTCCTCGCGGGCTTATGAATTTGGAAGACCTGGGTGCCACCGAGGTGGTACAGCCCGGGAGCGTTGTGGACTACCGCTATCTTTTCGCTGGCGATGACGCGGCATTCGCGGCATATCGGCAAACTCTCAGCGCCAGTTTGTTGCCGGGGCAAAAGTGGCTGAATATCGAAGACAACCAGCCAGCGCTGGCCGGCGCTTTGGCGCGCGCAGAAGAGTACCTTCTTTTGGCTGCTAGCCTTACCTTGGCACTGGCGGGGGCGGCCATTGCGCTGGCTGCCCAGCGCTATGGCCAGCGCAATATTGACGCGGTGGCCTTAATGAAAACCCTGGGCGCGAGTCGGCGATATATCTTACTGCACTACCTTCGGCAGTTACTGCTGGTATTGCTACTTGCCTCGGTGCTGGGAGGCTTGGTTGGCGTTGCCGTGCAATATTTGTTGTTTGCCAGCCTCAGTGACCTGGTGTCTGCAACCCCGCCGGCCGGAAGTTTGCGGCCGCTTTGGATGGCAATTGTCAGTGCAGCGTTGTGCCTGTTGTGCTTTGCCATGCCACCGATAGTGCGTTTGAGCCGCGTATCGCCCGTTCACGTGTTGCGCCGCGATGAATCGCTCGCGGGTGGGGTTCGCCTTGCGACTGCTGCCGGGGCTGCGGGCTTAGGGTTGCTGATGTACTGGTATAGCGGAGATCTCTCACTGGTCATTGCGCTGATGCTGGGTTGTTCAGTGTTACTTGTGGCGGCGGCTGGCGTCGTGCTTATGGCGCTGACAGGTATTCGTCGCCTCAGCGGTCGACTGCCGGGCAGTGCTCAACGCCTGGCTGTGTCGAGCATTTATCGGCGGCGCTACGCCAACGCCTTTCAAACTGCCAGCATCGCCCTTGCCTTGATGGTGCTGGTGAGTTTACTGCTGTTACGGGAATTACTCCTTAAGGACTGGCAGCAACAGGTAGCTGAGGACACGCCCAACTACTTTTTGATCAATATTGCCGGTCGTGATGTCGAGCCGCTGGAGGCCTTCCTCGCTGACCGCCGTATTCACCACGCAGGCTTGTATCCAATGGTTCGTGGTCGCCTCGTAGAAATCGACAACATGCCATTGCAGGACATTGAGGGTCTGGAAACCCGCAATACGGGTGTGGACCGAGAGTTGAATCTCAGTTGGTCAGAGGCGCTGCCAGAGGACAATCAACTGATCGCCGGTCAGTGGTGGAGCCAGGCTGCTGAGCCGTTGCAGACAAACCCTGTGTCAGTGGAGCAAGAATTGGCTCAACGCCTGAATATTACTGTGGGCACGGCGTTACGTTTTAACGTTGGCGGCAGAGATTTAACCGCGACGGTTGCGAGTTTACGGCAGCTCGACTGGGCAAGTATGCGTCCGAACTTTTACTTCCTGTTTCCAGAGGACGCGTTGCGCAGTTACGCCGGTAGCTACATTACCAGTTTTTACCTCGACGACTCGCAGCGCCCGCTATTGGTCGATTTGCTCGGCCGCTACCCGACGGTCAGTCTGATTGAAATTGGCGCAGTACTTAAACAGGTTCAAGGCGTGGTTGCGCAGCTATCTCGTGCACTGGCTGTGGTGCTATTACTGGTGCTGGTGAGCGCCTTACTGATTAGCGCTGCAAATGTGATGCTGAGTTTCCAAACCCGCAAACAGGAAAACGCGCTGTTGCGAACCTTGGGCGCCAGAAACCGTTTTTTATTCGCGGTAGTCATCGGTGAATTTGTGTTGCTGGGCGCACTGGCCGGGGCGGTAGCTGGGCTGGGTGCCAATTTTTGTTTGTTTTTTATTCAGCGCTGGGTCATGCAGTCAGAAGTACTTCTGTATTGGGCGGCAATACCGCTGGCGAGTGTGGCAGGGGCTGGCATATTAGCACTGCTGGTGTTGACGAGTAGCCGAAAAATGTTGCGCAGCTCCGCGACAGTGTTACTGCGCGGAGCGTGATGGAAAGCTATGCCGAAGCCTTCTGCGCCGACTCTGGAGGGTAGTGCGTCGACTCGTCAGGCAGTGTCGAGATGTAGCTCGGGTCCGTGCAGAGGCCTGCGATCATCATGCGCATAGATTTTTCAGCTTGAAGGTGCAAGTCGCGGTGGTAGCCATAGGTGTCCGCGTGGTCCAGCATCAGTGTGGTCACGCCGTGCACGGCTGCCCAAACCGTGTGGGCGATAGATGCAACGTTGTCTAAGGGGCGAAGTTCGCCGTTGGCGAGACCACGCTCCACGCCCGCGCGCACTTTATAGATCGCCTCGCGGCCGGCCGCAAACAATTCGGGGTATTGGTTCCGAGGCTGCAGGGCCGGGCCGAACATCAGATGAAATAGTTCAGTGTGCTCTCGGGCAAACTTTACATAGGCCAAGCCAAAATAGAGTAAGCTTTTGTCCGCCCGGGGCTCTTCTTCACTGGGGCGCCCCATTTCAAAAAAGCGTTTAAAGCCCTCTGTTGCCAGAGCCGCGAGTAGCGCATTCTTGTCGCGGAAGTGGCGATAGGGAGCGGTTTGCGATACGCCGATTTCGCGGGCGAGGGCACGCAAGCTCAGGTCGCGGACGCCGCCCTCGACCAAGTGTTTTTCTGCAAGCTCCATCAGCTCTTGACGGAGATTGCCGTGGTGATAACTGGAGGATGTATTGCTGGCCATAAGGTCACTTCTATGCTGATGCGACAGCAATGTTGACAGCTGGGAGTGGGCTTGTCATCTTTTTTTCACGAAAATGCGATTTTTGCCCCAAAACCGTGACAAAGCCCGAAATTCGGCGGTTTTCGTGGCCGACTTCGATAATTTAACGGCCGGTATTGTCGGTGCTCAGGTGTAATTCAGGCCACTATGGCGTGGGTGGGCGCTGTCGCGGGGTCATGTTTCAGGAGAGAGGAAATGGACTTAGGTGTGAACGGGAAGGTCTTTTTGTTGGCGGGTGCCAGTAAAGGGTTGGGCTATGCCATCGCTGAGAACCTGGCCCAAGCCGGAGCAACGCTGCTATTGGGTAGCCGCGATGTACAGCGAACGCAGGCATCGGCAGCCCAGTTAGCGGAACGTTACGGCACCCGCGTTGTGGGCGCGGCCCTGGATATGGCTGATGCAGAGAGCATTCGCGCTTGGGTGGCTCGAGGCGTGGAGGAGTTTGGTGAGGTGAATGGGGTCTTGGTCAATGCTGGTGGACCACCTCCCGGGGGCTTTGACGCGTTTACCGATGATGACTGGCAAAGTGCATTCAACTTAACCCTGATGAGCGCGGTGCGCCTAGTGAGGGAAACCCTTCCTCACCTGCGCAGTGCGGGCGGGGGAGCAATTTTGATGCTGACGTCGTCATCGGTAAAAGAGCCGATCGATTTTCTCTTGTTGTCTAATGTGATGCGTTCGGGCGTCAGTAGTTTGGCAAAGAGTCTGAGTCGTTCCCTGGCTGCTGACCAAATCCGCGTTAACAATTTGATTCCAGGGATAATCTATACAGACCGTATAAAGTCGCTGGATGCCAATCAGGCGCAGATGAGAGAAGTGGCGGTGGAGCAGCAACGGGCCGCCAATGAGGCGTTGATTCCGCTCGGGCGTTACGGTGAGCCGGAGGAGTTCGGTCGCGCCGGTGCATTTCTGCTGTCGGATGCGGCCAGTTACATCACTGGCTCATCGTTGGTGGTAGATGGCGGAACGATGAAATCCCTATTCTAGGGCCTGCTCACATTCATTGAATTGCACTTGCTGGGGTGGCAATTTTTAGCCGCAACGGGCGTAACGTAACTAGCGTAAACGGGCCCTAAGGCAAGCCCTCAGTTGAGTCGCTGCGCAAGCCTATTTTGCTGATGCGTTTGCCTTTCATCTCGGCGACCGTCCAGATCATATTCTGCCATCGAATGTGGTCGCCCAACACCGGTTTGCTGGACAATCGCCGAGATAAAAATTGCGCGAGGGTGAGGCCGGCATTCTTCTCGCTGACCTTCAAGTTATAGAGCTGGGCAATATCGGCTAAGCGCGCATCTGCTTGAAGAATAAAGTCGCCGAAGAAGCGCATATCCAAGCCTTGCGTTGGTGCCTCGCTAAACAGCTTTCCAAGGGCAGGCAGATCTGCATCGTGTGCGATGACACATAGAATATCTCCGCTTAGGAGCAGTGTACTGCCACTTGGGTGGAGGAGCTGTCGGTCGCGGAATAATGCCGCGATCCGCGTATTCTCGGGCATGTGCAGCTGCTTTAATGGCCGACCGATATACCACTTGTCCGCAGCGAGGGTGTAGACGAAGAGCTCCCATTGACTGGCGATATGTACCTCAAGGCCAACGCGCGAAACCGGGGCCGGCGTCGCGGGCACGACGACATCGGCGCGTCGCGCCGCCCAGCTCAGGCTGCTTCCCTGGAATAACAGCGATACTAAAACAATAAAAAAGGCGACATTGAAGTAGAGTTGAGCGTCTTCCAAGCCTGCCATCATCGGGAATATCGCCAGGATAATGGGTACTGCGCCGCGTAGTCCAACCCAGGCTATAAAGGCTCGTTCACGCAGGGCAAAGCTCCTGAAGGGCAATAGGCTGGTGAATACGGCGAGCGGCCGTGCAAAGAGGATCATCCACAATGCCAGTGCGAGGGCAGGCAGGGTCACTGCAAATAACTCGCTAGGGGTAATTAATAGTCCCAGCACCAAGAACATTGCGATTTGGCTGAGCCAGGCCAAGCCGTCAAACATATGCAAAATACCGTGGCGGTTGCGCACCGGACGATTCCCTAGCACCAAACCACACAGGTAAATAGCGAGAATACCGCTACCGCCAGCTGCGGTGGTAAGGGCATAGATAACCAGGCCGCCGCTAACAGCCAGCAGGGGATAGAGGCCACTGGCGAGCTCCATTTTATTGATTAAGCGCCACAGCAGGTAGCCGCCGCCGACACCCAGGCCGATTCCTAAGCCAAACTGCCACAGCAAATCCACCGCCAGTGAAAATGAGAGTGGTTGGGCGCTGCGCAGTAATTCAATAAGACTGATCGTCAGGAACATCGCCATCGGGTCGTTGCTGCCCGACTCTATTTCCAGGGTGGCGCCAACCCGCTCATTGAGGCCCTTACCACCTAATAGCGAGAAAACGGCTGCAGCATCGGTGGAGCCGACGATGGCACCTATTAGCAGGCCCTCCATCCAGGTGAGAGGGAATAGCAGCGTGGCGATCCAGCCGGTGAGCGCTGCGGTAATCACAACACCAAAGGTGGCGAGTGACAGGGCGGGCCACAGTGCAACCCTAAAACTGCTTATTCGCGTGCGCATGCCGCCATCAAGGAGGATAACCGCCAGGGCAAGATTGCTAATGAGGTAGGCGGTTGAAAAGTTGTCGAAGCGAATACCTCCCGGGCCTTCTTCGCCCGCGAGCATGCCGACACCTAAAAAGATGAGAAGAATAGGAATGCCCAGCCGTGAGGACACGGAGCTAACGAGGATGCTGGCTGCGACGAGGCTGGCGCCGATCAGAAAAAGGGTGTTGATGCTGGCAGCGTCCAAGGGAGTCCTATTCGGTTGGCGTGAAAACGCTAATTAAAGCGAGAGTGTAGGGGCGCTGTCAAAAGCTAAAAGGCAAGATATGAAAGGTCAGCAGGGCTGACCTTTCTCCGGCGAGGGGCTTATTCAGTGGTGTGATCGTCGTATTCGTCTTTAACTTCTTCCACGCCCTCTTGATAGGAATCTCTGGCGCTTTCAAAGCTTTCATCAACGCTTTCAGCCGCTTCTTCAACAGGGCCCTCGTTGCGGTCGCACGCAGTTAAAGCAGCTGTGCCACCGAGTGTTATCGCAACCATTAAGATGCCTCGTCCGAGAAAAACATGATCAAAGAATGACGTGAATTTCTTCATATGAATACGCTCCATAGTTGTTAGGTTTCGGGCGTCGATGTTCCTTGCGCCTCGCTGTGCAAACGCTGACGATGGGTCTTTCTGTCGCTAGCTCTTTTGCATTGGCCATGTCGTGACATGGTGTAGCTGTGACGCAAATTCAGCGACTTTGTTCCCTTATCGTTGGCGAGGGGGCGGAATATGGGCGGGAGTCAGGCATAAAAAAACCCGCATTGAGCGGGCTTTTTCGCAGCAGGCAAAGAGTGATTATCTCTCTAAGTACTGGAGTTTGTCAGGCTTTCCTGCCCATTCTTCTGCGTCGGCCGGAGCATCTTTCATTTCTGTGATATTCGGCCAAACCTCTGCGAGCTCGGCATTCAGCTCGAGGAATACTTGTTGATCATCTGGGAGTTCATCTTCCGAGAAAATGGCTTCTACCGGGCACTCGGGCTCACACAGTGCGCAATCGATGCACTCATCTGGGTGAATAACCAGAAAGTTCGGGCCTTCGTAAAAACAGTCAACAGGACATACTTCCACACAGTCTGTGTGCTTACACTTGATGCAATTTTCACCTACAACAAAAGTCATTTTGGTCAGCCCCTTACTCTCTGACTGTGAATCGGCAAGCGCGCATTGTAACACCAGGAAAAAATATCGGTACAGCGTCAGCCTTAACAATAATTTAGGTGTACATAATTTGTTTTACTGATGAGCCGATATTGATCACTTATCACCCAATTCTTTGAGGTGATAGAGGGCTTCCAGCGCTTGGCGGGGAGTTAGCGCATCGGGGTCGATGTCCGCCAGTGCCTCGTCGACCGCTGAGAGGGTGGGGCTGGCAAACAAATCCGCTTGCGGGCCACTGGTTTTTATCACCGGAGCAATTGCCTGTTGTTCCAGCTCATTGAGTTTACTGCGAGCGGCCGAGATGACTTTTTCGGGCATTCCGGCAAGTTTTGCCACTTGTAGGCCATAACTGCGATTAGCTGGCCCCTCTTCAAGTCGGTGCAAGAAGACGACATGGTCTTTGAATTCCCGCACACCTAGGTGGACATTGGCCGCGCAGGGGTAAGTTTCGGGCAGTACCGTTAATTCAAAGTAGTGGGTGGCAAACAGGGTAAAGGCCTTGACCTTGTCCGCGAGTTCAATAGCGCTGGCCCAGGCGAGCGAGAGGCCGTCAAAGGTACTGGTACCGCGACCAATTTCATCCATTAACACCAGGCTGTTTTGTGTGGCGTTGTGGAGAATATTTGCCGTCTCGGTCATTTCCACCATAAAGGTCGAGCGACCGCCAGCCAGGTCGTCAGAGGAGCCGATGCGGGTGAAGATTTGATCAACGACGCTTAGCTTGGCGCGTTTCGCCGGAACAAAGCTGCCGATATGGGCCAGCAGAACAATCAGCGCGGTCTGGCGCATATAGGTCGATTTACCGCCCATATTCGGGCCGGTAATGATGAGGGTTCTGCGACGGCGATCCAGGTTGAGGTCGTTGGCGATGAAGGGTTCGTCTAGAACGCTCTCGACCACGGGGTGACGCCCCTGTTCGATATCGATGCAACCATTGTCGGTAAACTCCGGTTCACAGAAGTCCAGTTGTACGGCGCGTTCTGCGAGGTTGCTTAACACATCTAATTCGCACAGTGCGTGTGCCGAGAGCTGTAGGGCACCTAGATGCTCATTCAAACGATCCAGTAATGCTTCGTAGAGCGCTTTTTCTCGTGCGAGTGCGCGGCTTTTGCTGCTGAGTGCGCGGTCCTCGAACTCTTTGAGTTCCGGCGTGATAAAGCGCTCGGCATTTTTTAAGGTTTGCCGACGAATATATTCTGTTGGTGCATTTTCCGCCTGTGTACGGCTGATTTCTATGTAATAGCCGTGCACACGGTTATAGCCGACCTTTAAGCTGCTGAGTCCGGTCCGCTCTTTTTCGCGCTGTTCCATTGCCACCAAAAATTCGCCAGCATCACTGCTCAGGCTTCGTAGTTCATCCAGCTCGGCATCATAGCCCGG
Organism: Spongiibacter sp. C9W; assembly: GCF_057370015.1. Classification (NCBI taxonomy): domain Bacteria; kingdom Pseudomonadati; phylum Pseudomonadota; class Gammaproteobacteria; order Cellvibrionales; family Spongiibacteraceae; genus Spongiibacter; species Spongiibacter sp. C9W. The sequence continues at coordinate 717,526 of NZ_CM170672.1, read as the reverse complement.
TGCAATGACGCCGCCGTCCCGAATGACCATAGACGGATTGTCGATAATGGCGGTTTGTAGCAGCTCGGCGAGTGTTGGGAAGGTACTGATATCTGTCGCGATCCCACGAATATGTTCCGTGGGAATTACCGCTAAAAGTTGCTGCAGGGGCGGCAAAATGGCAAGGGAGCTCTGCAGGCGAGAAAGATCCCGGGGGCGGGCCGAACGCAGCGCAACACGCGCCAAAATTCTTTCCAGGTCGCCAATGGCTTTTAGCTGTTCGCGAATGGATTCAAAGTGATAATCCTGAATCAGCGCTGCGATACTGTTTCGCCTGGCCTCTAATACTGCTCGGTCGCGCAGCGGGCGATGAAGCCAGCGTTTGAGAAGCCGGCTGCCCATCGCTGTCTGGCAGCGATCAATCACGGAGGCGAGGGTGTTGTCGGTACCGCCGCCGAGATTTGTATCAAGCTCGAGGTTGCGGCGGGTGGCTGCATCCATGGCGACAGCCCGCTCGCATGCATCGTGCTGGAGTCGTCGAATGTGGGGTAATTCGCAGCGCTGTGTATCTTTCACGTATTGCAATAAGCAGCCGGCAGCTGCTATCGCGACGGGCAGGTTGTCACAGCCGAAGCCGGCGAGGTCTTGAACCTGGAAGTGGCTACACAACAGTCGCAGCGCACTTTCGCTATCGAAGTCCCAAGGTGGAAGGGCACGCCTACCGGGTAAATCTGGCAACCACTCGCCGCCAAAATCTTCGGGTATTAGTAGTTCGGCTGGGCGCAGCCGTTGCAACTCGCTTAGCAAGGCTGGCTCATTTGTTAACTCTGATACGCTGAAGCGGCCGCTGCTCATATCGAGAACGGCTAGCCCGAAGGTATTTTCTTGTCGGCAACAGGCGACAAGTAAATTGTCGCGGCGTTCATCGAGCAGCGCCTCATCGCTCAGTGTTCCGGGGGTGACAATGCGCGCGACCTTTCTTTCCACCGGGCCTTTGCTGGTGGCGGGGTCACCGACTTGCTCGCAAATTGCGACGGAAACGCCATATTTTACCAGGCGAGCGAGGTAGCCTTCCGCGGCGTGATAGGGAACGCCGCACATGGGAATTGGGTTTCCGCCGGATTTTCCGCGGGCGGTGAGGGTGATATCCAGCAAGTCGGAAGCGCGTTTTGCGTCATCGAAAAAGAGCTCATAAAAGTCGCCCATCCGGTAAAATAGTAATTCCTGCGGATGTTGCGCCTTAATTTTCAGGTATTGCTGCATCATTGGCGTGTGCTGGGCCAGGTCGATGCCTGCATTCATAATTACTCTCCGAACCCGAGGGAAAACTCCGCTCGTCACTTTGCTGGGGAAAAGCGAGAAGTTTACGGAATGCCTCGTTGTGTCGCCAGCGTCGCGAGCAGGACTTTTTTTCAGCAGGGATTGACAACGCCTTATATAATACTGAGTATATATACAGTAATTAGTCAGCGGCCTCGCAAGTGTGGTTGAGACCACTAGCGACATGAAGAAGGGTGAGAAACTATGGACGCCAACAAACAGAAGGCTCTGGAGTCGGCATTAGGGCAAATTGAGCGCCAGTTTGGTAAGGGCTCAATTATGAAAATGGGGGATAGCTCTCGTGAAATTATGCCCTCTGTTTCCACCGGCTCATTGGGTTTGGATGTTGCCCTTGGGATCGGTGGCCTGCCATTTGGAAGAATCGTAGAGATATATGGTCCTGAGTCTTCGGGTAAAACCACGCTGTGTTTGCAGGTAATGGCTGAAGCGCAAAAGCTGGGCAAGACAGTGGCGATTGTTGACGCAGAGCACGCTCTTGACCCCCAGTATGCCGAAAAGCTTGGTGTAAACCTGGAAGATTTGCTGGTTTCTCAGCCCGACACCGGGGAGCAAGCGCTGGAAATTACCGATATGCTGGTTAGGTCCGGCTCTGTCGATGTCATTGTTATCGATTCGGTCGCCGCGCTGGTGCCGAAGGCTGAAATCGAGGGCGACATGGGTGACTCTCACGTTGGCCTTCAAGCGAGACTGATGTCCCAGGCGCTGAGGAAGCTTACTGGCAGTATCAAGCAGACCAATACGCTGGTGATTTTCATCAACCAGATTCGTATGAAGATTGGGGTTATGTTTGGTAACCCCGAAACCACCTCTGGCGGGAATGCCCTGAAATTCTACGCGTCAGTTCGCATGGATATTCGTCGCACCGGCGCGGTGAAGGAGGGCGATGAAGTTGTTGGTAACGAAACCCGCGTTAAAGTTGTGAAAAACAAGGTTTCACCGCCCTTTAAGCAAGCTGAATTTCAAATCATGTATGGCCGTGGTATTTACCGCATGGGTGAAGTTATCGACTTGGGCGTCAAACTGGGCTTAGTTGATAAATCTGGTGCCTGGTATGCCTATAAAGGCGACAAGATTGGTCAGGGTAAGGCCAACGCTGCACGTTTCTTGAGTGAGAACCCCGAAATCGCCAATGAAATTGAATCGGCCATTCGCGAGCAGCTGCTACCGAAGCCGGCTGCCAAGAAGGCAGAAGAAAGTGTAGAGGCCAGCGAAGAGTAGCGTTGCAGCCAACTGGTTCAGGGGCACTGACCACTGCCCCTGAGTCCTTTCGGTTTAACTTTCGGGCTCTGGAGGTTCTTCCTCAATTTGCAGGCTGAAAGCGTTATCAGCTTTTCTATTACTACTGCTTGTATCAGGTTCTTCTTCGCCGGCGGGAATGCCTCTCGTGCTTTCTAGTTTAATTCTGAGACGCAGGTTGTTGGATGAATCAGCGTTTTTCAACGCATCCTCAAAAGAAATTTTCCCTTCCTCGTAAAGCTTGAACAGGGCGGCATCAAAGGTTTGCATCCCCAGATTTTCTGATTTTGCCATGATCTCTTTGATCGACTCGACTTCGCCTTTGTGAATAGCCTGGGCGACGGTTGGCGTGCCCAATAAGATCTCGATAGCAGCGCAGCGTTTGCCATCTAGGGTGGGAATCAGACGCTGAGAGACAAAGCACTTTAAGTTGAGAGAGAGGTCGAGCAGTAATTGATTCCGGCGCTCTTCGGGAAAGAAGTTAATGATCCGGTCGAGTGCTTGGTTGGCGTTATTGGCATGCAGTGTGGAAATACATAAGTGCCCAGTTTCGGCAAAGGCAATGGCATGTTCCATCGTTTCACGGTCGCGAATTTCTCCGATTAAAATGACATCAGGTGCCTGCCGGAGGGTATTTTTCAGGGCTTGGTGGAAGCTGCGCGTGTCCACACCAATTTCGCGTTGATTAACAATGCTGCGCTTGTGCCGGTGTATGAACTCAATCGGGTCTTCGATGGTAATTATATGACCACTGCTGTTGGTGTTCCGGTGGTCAATAAGTGCTGCCAGAGACGTTGATTTACCAGAACCCGTTGCGCCAACGAATAGCACCAGGCCCCGCTTTGTCATAATCACGTCTTTTAAAACCGAGGGTAGCCCCAGGGAGTCGACGTTGGGAATATCGGTGACGATATTACGAGCCACTATCGAGATTTCGTTGCGTTGTTTAAATATATTGACGCGAAAACGGCCAACTTTAGGAATGGCGTATGCAAGGTTCATTTCGAGTTCTTGGTCGAACTCTTTCTGTTGCTCGCCATCCATAATTTCGTAGGCGATGTCTCTGATCTCGCCCGGTGTAAATGGGTCTTTATCTAGAGGTTTGAGTTTCCCGTGAAATTTCGCGCACGGCGGAGCGCCGGTGCTGAGAAATAAGTCGGAGCCGCCATTTTTCGCGAGAAGGGTGAGGTAGTCATTGAAGTTCATTGTGGTTACAGCCGGCAGATTCTTGTTTTTTTACAGTGTAACAGTAGTGGTTGTCAGACTATATTTTTTTGCAGGAGGCAGCATTAAGGTGAAAAGGCTCGCGCTACATTACGAGCCTCACTCTATCACTTTCGCAGGTCATGGCTGCGCCTACTTCGGTCTCGGCCAAACTGACGCCGAGCGCATCCAACAGCTGATTAACAATGGCTGTCAGCAGTGGAGAAAGCGTAGATGTGATAATCGCTTCCACTGCGCCCGTCAGCGCATTGGCGGCTGAGCCGACGAGGAAGAGGAGGCCACCGAGCGCGTTTCCGGTAATACCATCGCCGCTGTTGGTGGGGGCATAGAACTCGAGGTTTAAGCCCAGCAAATCGCCCTCTAAGTTATCAACCAGGCTTTGAGTATCAACGCTTTGATAGGCCTCATCTATTGGATCTACACCGAACTCGGGTAGGTAGTCATCGGATGGGTTATTGGCGAAATTCAGGGTTTCTGAGCCCGCGAGCAAATCGGAGTCTAAACTCAGGCCCAGCCCACCTCCAGAGAAGGCATCCCGCTCGGCGGCACTGGGATCACCATCCCAAGCGCTGCCGTCCCAGTATTCAGTCCAGCAAATCAGCAGCAGGGTGCACTGGTAGCGTACCCGCTTGGTGCCGATATCGAGTATTGGAATGGGCTCCACGCTCGGTGAAGCTTCATCGAAGGCGTTAGTAGCGGCATCATTCATATCGCTGCCCAGGCTGCCGACCAGTACGCTGACAGCGGAGCTATTGGCGAGCGCATCCAGTGCTTTGTCTTCTCCGTCGCAATCGTAATCGGTTACGCGGCCGTCGCCGCTGCCTGCTTCAAGAAGGATATCCAGCCTCGGCGAGCTCAGTACTTCAATATCTAAAAGGTCTCTCTGAATATCACAGTAAACCACGCAGCTCAGCCCCTGAAGTACGCCGAGTATATCCAGTGACAGCAAGCTGCTGACTGTACCAGCGATGCCGCTCAGTAAAGGGTTGTCATTTACGAGGCTTAGCAGCGTATTTAGGGTGGCGCCGACAATTGGCAGATCCAGCGAAATAAATGTGCGCACTTGGGCTGATCTGACAAATATCGCATCTCCGCCGTAAGGCGCATCTGTAGCGAGTTTTGGGTTGCCCGTGGCCATGAGTCTTGGCGGGTCGGTCACTTGCAGTTTAACCGTTGCGCCCGCTAAGCCGAGAAGGTTTATGGGTATGTCGGCGGCGATCGCGGATTTGCTATTCGCCAGTTGAATGGTGCCTTGAACAAGTTGCATTGCCTGTAGGCCAATGTCTAGTGCGGCTTCGGGTGCTCCCGTTTGCACCTCGAGCAGCTCACCTAGCGATATCAGCGGAGTGGCCCCAGGGATGGCTAAGACGAGATCACGAAATGCGCTAACCGCAGCGGTATTACCGCCTAACTCCAGTACATCTGCGCCGACGTCGAGTATATCTCCCAGACTAACGTCGGCGTTAAGTACGCTGTCATAGTCTCCTGCAGAGATGCCGAGATCAACGGCCAGAGCATCAAGGTAACTCAGCAAATTGAGGTTTGTGTCCAGTAGGCCGTCCCACTGTGCGACACTGAGGTTAAGGGTAGTACCTAACAAGCCGCCTAAGACGCCGTTAAGCAGCGCTGATTGGCTGGAGTCGACATTGAGTAAATTGCTGCGCAAATGCAGCGATGCGACGGGCTGGCAGGCTTCTGCAGCGCCCTGCGCCTCAATAGTGATTGTTTGGCTGCCGCCAGGTACTACACTGCCGAAAAGGGATGCACGTATTGTTCGCGTCAGCGTGACCTGTACGGCCTTTCCATCTGTGTTTGCGGTGAATTGTTTGACGCTACCGCCGTTGCCGTCGTCAGCGCTCGTAATCTCACCGAGCACAACCGCAATACCGCCTGCATCGCCACGAAAATTATTGCGCTCACTAGCCAATGCCGCCTGGGCGGCCGCAAATAGGCCGTCATCATCTAGCGATTGGTCGCGACAATAAGTCAACGACGTTTCCAGGGCCGCTAAGTCAGCCTGCCTTTGTAGGGTGCGCTTCTCAAGAAAGAGCCTGCCAGTATCGACTGAGAGCGCAAGAAAAGCAGTTATTGCCAACATCAACGCAGCTAAGGTCAGCGTCATTACCCCTCGCTGTTGCGAAGGCGTTGGCTGGCGAATAAAGCGGCGGGCAGAACTCATTACTATTCCGTTTTAAAGTCTGTGTCGATAAATGACACGGGAATCGGGCGGTCAAAGCTTTCGGTATAGCGCTTGTAGCTTAACGCGCGTGAGGCGCCGTTCTGCTTCTGAGGAATATCAGAGGCTATTTCTCCTGAACGTTGAGCGTCTAGGGCTCGGGTTGTTGCAGTGTCGCGACTAATGTCATAGCTAGGTTCGCCCGCGGTGACCGCACAACTAAAGGCGAGTGATGAAAGTATCAATAGTCGATTTTTCATACGTTAATTCCCTATCTAACAATGGCGCGTTTGGCGACAGTGGGCTCTGTGAAATGGTTTGCTTTTTCAAGGAGCTGATTAAATTCTGCACTATTAATGTCGTTGTTTTGAGCGAGGCGTAGTGCGGTTCGGGTGTCACCATCAAGTATCAGGCTGATGATCATGTTACGCAGAGCGACCGGATGACCATTTTTCAGTTGCAATGCGGTCATAAACTCTCGTTGGGCTGCTTTGAAGTCTCGCATTGCCAGGAGAATGAAGCCGTAGTCATTGCGAACATCTGCGCTGGTAGGGGCGAGGTTTCTGGCTTTCAACATGTGCTGATGGGCAATGGCTAGATCGCCACGGGTGGCAAGTATCTTCGCCATGCCAGCGTGTCCGGCAGCGGTCATGCAGGTTAGGCTGAGGTCTCTGTAGTTGTCGTAGGCCTCACTCAGCATCCCCGTCTTACGTTGTGCTTCGGCGGTCAACCAAAGGGCCCGGGGACTATTACTGTCATCCTGTTCCAGGTGCGCCTGTGCAGAGAAATAGCTGCCTTCTGACAATAACTGCTCAACGAGATCTAGTTTTACCCGTTGGGCTTGGCTCAATGACGCACCACAATCTGCACGGTTTTGCGATAGTTGCGAGGGCGCTGAGGCGCATGCTGATAACAGCAGTGATGCCAGCATCAACGGCAGAAAGCGTCGAAAACAGGCGTTGTTTATTGACGTATTCATCATCCACCTAACTCGTTCAGCGCTTGCACCATGGAGAAAAAGCTAGGGCCAGCTGCAAGTAATACCAAAGCGGGAAATAAAAACAGCATCATAACCAATGACATCTTTCCCGATATTTTATTGACCTGCTCTTGTAAGCTAAGCCGCCGACGGTTTTGTAAGAGCAAGTAGAGTTCGTCAAGAGACTTATCGATACTGCCGCCAGTAATGGACTGCTGACGGATTACAATCAAATACTCCTTGAAGCCCTCTGCACTGCAGCTATTGATAAGCTCATAAAGGGCCTCTTCTTGACTCTGCCCCGACTCAATTTTATTTGCTGCAAGGGAAAGCTCCTTGGCGCAGTTGGGTGACAGTTCTGACAGTTGCTCGCAAATAATGCCAAGGGTTTTGGGTAAAGACAGGCCGACACGCCATAGCATGCGCGTGGTCTGAATTAACATCATGGTTTCTTTTTCTAAGGCGTTTTGTCGCTCGTCTGCTTGGTTTTTTAGAATGAGGTAGGCCAGTACAACACTGCCAATCACTGTCGCACCGGTGATGGCCAAGACCTGCCCGATCGCCAGCCCCTTAAACAGACTCGCCGCCGCGGCAATTACGCCCAATACTAGGCAAGCGACCAAGGTAAAAGAAATCGCTTTGATCTGTTGTGCGCTGGTAAACAGCCCCGCGCGGCGTAGCAGCTGAGAGAGCGAGGCAATATGGGTGTTTTCCTCGCGAAGCATGCGCCAGGTGTCATGGCGCCCAAACTCTAGCTTGGTGTTCTCGCTGGCATCACTGTTAATGTGTGCGGTAGCTAGGAGTATTACCGGTGCGGTGCATAATATAAGTGCGCCGATAATGAAAAAATAATGTTGCGCTTCCATGTCTATTGCCTATGACTCTATTGAGTTAACCATGCGCCACAGTACGAATACGCCCAGTATTTCCATTACCGCGGAGATGATAAATAGGGACTTACCACTGCTTTGAGACCACACCTCCAACATCATGTCTGGATTAATACTAAACATGTATACGGCGATACCGGGCGGCAGCAGAGCGAGTACTGTCGCTGTGAAACGTGTTTCTCCAGTCATGGCGGCTAGTTCACGCTTGCCGGCCTCATCCATTCGCAATATACCCACGATATCATCCAGAATAGAGCGGATGCTCCCGCCGTATTGTTCGTTGATGCGCAGGGCCGTCGCAATTACGTTGAATTCGTGTAGTTTCGTCACGCCAGCTTCACGGCTGAAAGCCTGGTGAAGGTCGTAGCCTAGGTGTACCCGTCTGACTACTCGTCGCATGACGGTGCCTAAGGGGCGTTCCAGAGTTTCAACTGAGTCTGCGAAGGCATTTTCTACAGAAATACCCGCCGAAAGTCTGCGGGTAACTTGGTTGATGAAAGAGGGCAGCTGCTCAAGCATCTTCGCCCGACGTTTGCTGCCGACAAATTTTATGCTGAGAAATGCAACGGCGTAGCCAGTTAGAATACTGATGGCAGCGATACTAATCGGCAGTAACGCGATGCACAGAATCGTCATTGCTGCGAGGCTCGCAATGACGCTGTAGATCACGACAGCGGGGAGCTCTACGCCGTTGGCGGCTAAATAATTAGTAATGAACTCCGGCACGGGGTCTTTGCGTTCGACCTCGGCGATTTCTACCTCTGCCGGTGCTTCGACATTGACCAACAGCATGAGCACAAAGGCGAGGCCAATCATTAGTGCCACCAGGGCTATCCAAAACATCACGGCGACCCCGGCATTACGTCGTTGAGTAGAGGAACATTTTGCTCACTGGGGTTTCTGGCAAGATTACCGCCAGCATCCAAAGCGAATAGCTCGCGTAGTTGCAGTCCGTTCGCGGTATTCGTGAGTTTGCATATTTGCATTACACAGCGATGCCCATTTGATTGGCGGCCGATATGAACGATCATGTCCAATGCACTGCCAATCATTTTGAGAATTAACTCGCTTGAGCCTTTGAATCCCGACATCCCTACCATCATTTCCAGTCTAGTGATCGCATCGCTAGCTGAGTTGGCATGCACGGTAGTCATCGAGCCGTTGTGGCCGGTATTCATGGCTTGCAACATGTCAACGACCTCTCCACCGCGGCTTTCACCGACAATAATTCGGTCTGGGCGCATGCGAAGGGCATTTTTGACAAGCTCGCCCGCTGTGACTTGGCCAACACCTTCATTGTTTTCAGGTCGGGTTTCTAATCGCACCACGTGGCTATTGCGCAATTGGAGTTCTGCTGCGTCCTCGATGGTTACGATGCGCTCGGTTGCAGGAATATACTGGCTCAGAATGTTAAGCAAAGTGGTCTTACCAGAACCGGTTGCCCCACTTATTAAGATATTGCGCCTTTTAGCAACCGACTCGCTGAGAAAGTCCAGTGCGTCCTTGGTTATCGATCCGCCGGCCAGGAGTTCTTCGGCAGTCAGAGGGTCCTTGCGAAACTTTCGGATGGATAGGCAAGGGCCATCTAGCGCGAGGGGCGGTACGATGGCGTTAATACGGCTACCATCTGCCAGTCGGCCATCAACGATGGGGCTGGATTCATCGATGCGGCGCCCTAGTGGCGATATCATCCGCCGAATAACCCGAAGCACATGGCGATCGTCTAGAAACCGCATAGACGATTGCTCTAACACGCCGCGACGTTCGACAAAGATGCGCCGCGGACCATTAATCAAGATGTCATTGATATCGGGGTCGTCGAGAAGAACTTGTAGGGGGCCGAACCCCACAATTTCGTCCAGCAGCTCTTTCTCTAGATTGTCGAATTTTTCTCGGCCGATATTCACCTCGTATATACGACAATACTGCCGTATGTAGGCAGCGATCGCTTCTTCTAACTTTTTTGAGTCATCGTCGTAGATGATATTGTCATCTTCGATACGATCTATGACAAAGCGGTGTAGGGCGGCTTTGAGCGTTTCATAATCGTCAAGTTGTTCCAGCTTAGCTTCAGGTGTTCTCCGGTCGATCAGCCTCATCACTGGGCTCCCTTATTAATCTGCGAATCCGACATCGGATTTTTGCGCCTTTTTCGCTGCTCGCTCGCTGGATTTATCCAAGTCGCGAAACAGCATATCGGTAAATGAGGGGACGTAGTGCTTATAGGTTTCGCCGGGTAGTTCTGGCAGCTCCGCGTCCTTGGCAATGGGATTTACCAGGTGGGGAGTGACAATCATGATCAGCTCTTTGTCTTCCTGCGAAAACCGTGTAGAGCGGAATAGGGCACCCAATATAGGGATGTCTCCTAGGCCGGGCAGCCGGTCGGCATTGGTAAAGGTGTTTCTGCTTACCAAACCACTGATAATGAAGCTCTCCCCGGGAGCGAGCTGGATCGAGGTGTCAGTGCGTCTCACGCGCAGAGAGGGGACGGAAACGCCGCTGGCTTGCACGCCGTTTGTGAAGTCCAAGTCACTGACTTCTGGGGCAACTTTTAGCATGATGCTATTTTCACTGAGCACGGTTGGTGTTAAGTGCAGCCGCACACCAAACTCTTTGTATTCAATTTGAATTTGGCCATCGCGGTTTGACGCTGGGTAGGGGAATTCTCCACCCGCCAAAAAAGTTGCTGTTTGACCGGACATGCTGACCAGTGAGGGTTGAGCCAATGTATAAGCATAGCCGTTTCGAGCAAGGGCATTAATGGCTGCACTAAAACCATTTTTTACATGACCTACTAGTATTGATGAAGCATCCGCGCCTGTTGGTGTAATACCTAATAATGCACCCAGTGGCCCATTGCCCTCTAATAGAGGAAGTAAACCAGATCCGCCGGTTGCGATAGAGGTATCTCCACCAACGTAGGACAGTGCGGTCCCAATCTGCTTGAGTTGGGATCGGCTAAATTCAACAATGCGAATATCCGTTTGCACCTGCATGGAGCCGCGCTGAACGGTGTTGTCCAAAACATTGGGGCCACTCGATGTGAGTAGCTGCTGATGTTGTTGTAAGGATCGAGTCTCGCCCTGCAGGCTGATATAGGGGCCACTGCTGTCCACCGCAACGCCGTCGCGCGTACTAGGAGACAAACTGGGCACAACTTCTATGCGAAATTCCGTCGGCTCCTTGCCGCCCTGCCAAAGCAACAGCGAGGTTGCACCAAGTTGTTTTGCAGTCAGAAGAAATTCTCTTGAATTGAGCACTTTAAGTGACGCAACTTCCGGACGCCCAATGGCGCTCCTTTTTACGCTGTATTTGGTACTCAGCATTTGCTGCTCACCCAGTTCCAGTCGCAGGGTCTTGTAGGGCTCTGCATGCAGGCTGGTGATTAGCCCTAACAGCAAAGCAATTAAAAATCCCTGTTTCATGATAGATGCTCCATATCGAACCAGTGGTTGCTGCATTAGTTTCGTACTCGAATTGTCTCGACTTTATCGCCGCTATACATATAAATGGATTTTGGCGGTGGGGCGGGTTTAAAGCCCGTGACTTCTCGCATTAAGGTTGCTTTGTCTTCGTTTTCTTCGGGCGTTTCACCGGATGCGATCATCTCCTCGCGCGCCAGGCGGTCTGCTTCACCGATCGCTACCAATCGAAGCCCCCCGGCGCTCTCAGCTAACACGAGTCGGTTTACCTCGTCTGTCGGCACTTCCAGTACCGCGGAGCGGCTGCGTTTTCCGCCATCTTTGTTGTTCGCTTTTTTACTGCTTTCGTTAGTAACCGGCTGCGGCTTTTCGCCCTCGACCTCGTCGCCAAACGCGATCAGACGAATATTGCGTAGTACGCGTCGAGACATACTGCGGTCGTTGGTCTCTTTTGTTGCGCGGCTATTAAAGATGACGTCAACAAAATCCCCGGGCTTTAAGAAGCCACCCGTACCGATAACCTCATCAACTTTAACGGCAACGGCGCGGTGACCGGGCTGAATTTGCTCAGCTAACTTGCTATCGGATTCGAAATCGCTGTCACGAATCACCGAACCTTTCAGAATATCTTGTTTACTTCGCTTGTTAAGTAGCTCTGAGACCGTTGCAAAGCTGCCCTCTACCTTGATGGCGTAAGGAACTTGCATCAGCTCCTCTTCGGTCAGGGTCTCTCCCTTGGCGATGTCTCTTGTTGCAATGACTAGCTTTTGAGCATATGTGTAGGAGTCGGCCTGCGTTGCCACAGTCTGCCGCTGTTGGTCACGAATAGCATCTTGTTGGCTAATTCGATAACCAATGATACCCATGATAACTGCGCTGATAATTAGCAGTGCAGCGATGATCTTGAGAGTCCTTGCTTGCATCGGTATATCCCTTGAATGCATCTAAGATGAAGTTATCGTATTACACCGTCGCTACATTTTAGTTTAGCGTCTCTTTCCCTGATGTTAGGTGGTGTGACGTTGTGCTGATATTGTGGCACCTACGTATAGTTTCCTTGTCGCGACTACTACATGCGCAGACTGGAACGGCTGACTACCGGGTCGGGCAGGTTCGGAATACTGCCGATAATAGGTAGGTTTATGCTGTCCAAAATAGGTGGAGCGCTGAGCCTCACCGTGCATAGCATTGTTGCGTCGCAGCTGAAGAAATCATCGCCGGCCGTTGCTGCATTGACGAGGTCTGCGGAGAACCAGGTAAGTGAATTCTGAACTTGCGCCGCGACGACGGGCTCCAGCTCTGCCTCCGTGCATACTGCTGCGGCACAGTCGGTAGCTAGTGCTGCTCTGAGTGCGTCTTCGCCCGCATAGGCAAAACTCTGCAGCAGTAGGAAATACATCCCATAGGCCATCACTGCATAGCTTAGAGCGAAAAATACGGGGAATAGAATGGCGAATTCAATAGCGACTACACCGCTCTGGCGCGAGTTCTTCGTAGTACTTGGCGCCCCGGCCATAATATTTTCCTCACAGTGAGTCATAACGAAAATGAAAGGAGTGGCGTGAGAGGAAGCAGTGCTGCGCCCAGGCTGATCGCAGTGCCGATCGGGAGTCCGCGCGCTCGATGCTTATCATGCTGCTTGATTTTTTTGATGAGCGTCATGATAAATGCCAGCGTCAGGGTACCCGAGGCGAAGGCAAAGAGTAACGTCGTCGGCGGCCAAAGCGGAGAGAGGGCCAGCAGCAGCTTGACGTCGCCACCTCCCATGTTGTTTGAAAGGTAGCCAGGAAGTGTAATAGCGAGGGCGAGCACAATATTCACCACCCATTGATAGGCGCTGATGCCACTACTGCCGACAAAAATCCCCAGCGACGCAATGAATAGCGCCAGATTTAGGGCGTTAGGAATTCTCCGTGATGACCAATCAACATATGCCAAGACGACAAGTAGCAGGATGATGACAATGGCCATAACACGGGGAATTCCTTTTTCGCCGCCAGTTTCAATAAAGCGCTTAGGCTGCGTCGATATCTGCGTTGATGTCAGTGAAGATGCCGCCAAGGTCAAGCAGGCCAATTGCTGCGATGATAACGCCGATCAGTACGGCTGCCATAATTGCGTACTCGATGGCACTTGCACCGCGCTCATCATCGCGAAATTTAGCCAGGGAACCAGAAAAAATCTGCATCAACAATACTTGAATTTGCACTAACATAGTTACACTCCATGGTAAAAGAAAGCGGTCGAGTCTAATAACGCCCTGTTGACCGTGTTGTTACTTTGCTATTTGCACAGATTAAAAAAAATAAGTATTTGCCGTAGAGGCGAGCATCTACCCCCAGTTAGGATAGTAGAAATTGAGTGACATAGGTATACGAAAGAAAGCAATGGATTTATTGGCCCGACGGGAGCACAGCCGTAAGGAGTTAGTGGCCAAGTTGGCGCAGCGCTTTCCCAGTTGTGAGGCGGACATTGCGATAGTTGTGGAGCGCTTGGCCCTCGAGCGGCTGCAAAGTGATCAGCGTTTTGCCGAAAGCTACCTGCGGATGAGAGCAAATAGTGGCTTTGGCCCCTCGCGTATTCGCATGGAACTGCGCGACCGCGGTGTTTCAGAAACGATTATCGATGAGGCGTTTGCTGATGCCGGTTTCGACTGGTTTGAGCAATTGCAGAGTGTTTACCAAAAAAAATACGCCGATGTTCCACCCAAAGATCGGCGGGAGCTGGCCAAACGGCAGCGATTTCTTCATCATCGTGGCTTCGACGCAGAGTCCATCCGGCGCGTGTGTAGAACTGCATAACGATGTTGCACCGAGAAGTACTCTGTTTGGGACAGATTCATTGAAAGGAATAATGAATGTTGATTCGCTCTATCTCGATTCTTTTTTTCAGCACATGGGTGCTGGTGATGCCGGCTCAAGCGGCAGAGGCGCTTAGCAGCGCCAGCATCGCTGCCCTGGCGGACAAGCTGGAGCTCACTAGTCAGCAGCGCGAGCAGGTTAATAAGCTGATTGTTCGCTATGCGGCAAAAGCGGCTGAGTTACAAAAAGAAAGCGTCGCACTTAGACAAGATATGCAGCTACAACCGCTACCGGAAATGACGCGCAGTACGATTGCTGCAATGAGCCAGCGTGCGGGGTCTGTTGCGGCCCGCCACACGGGGTCAATTCTCCAGACGCAAATGGAATTTTACGGCTTGCTCACGCCCTCCCAACAGGCAGAGTATCGAAGACTGCGCAAAGCTGGCCAAGAAAAAACCGGAGTCTCTGCGGCGCAGTGAGCCTATAGTGGTTGCTGAAATCACGGTTTGTACCTAGATAGCGTCTACGCTGGGTCACGTAGTATTCGCAAGGATAGCGAGCTGCAATGGGCAGTAAATTAATGGAGCTGTGAGTATGCGACAGGGTTTCTTAACCCCACTATTTATATGTTTTTCCCTTGTTGCCTGCGGTGGAGGTGGTGGGGGCGGCTCCGGTCGCGACGACGCGCCTTCCTATAGCGTAGCTCCAGGTGAAGCGTCGGTGCTAACCTTCGATGACACCGCGCGTTTAGAACTGGCGTCGACCAGCGCAGCGCAAGCCCTGTCTATTTCTTTAGAAGTGAACGTCGCTGCGGAGCAGACGCAGTATGAGCTGCAGCCCACGGAAACACAGCTGCTAACGCCTGCTAGGTTATTCTTACCCCTGCCGGAAAACCCCAAAAATCAGCGCTATAGCGTGGCCAGAAATGTCGATGGCCAGTGGCGGCCGCTATTGAGCTCTGTGCAGAGCGAGGCGGGTGTCACGGCCAGTATCACCCAGTTCGGTGAATATCGCTTGGTTCCCACTGAGGCTCCCGAGGTGGCGCGCGTGGTCAACGGCAACTGCGAAGCACAAGCCGAGGAACAATCGCTGCGCTTTATTCACGTAGCTGACCTGCATGCACGCTATGGTGGCCCTGAAAAGCTTTTTAGTCGTATCAAGGCCTACCACCGTCAGGCGCTTGAAGAACAGCCCTATACAGTATTCAGTAACGGCGGAGACGATTTTGAAAAGGGCAGCGTCGCTGAGTTGTTATCGGCGGGAGCCGCGACGGTTGAGGTCACCAAGGCCATGGCGTTTGATGTACGCGTCATTGGCAACCACGATTTTGCCTGGGGGGCGGACACGCTACTCGACCACGCCCAGGACCCAATCGCACAGGTGATTGCCAGTAACAGTGAGTACCGAGGCGGCAGTGCAGAGAGTTTCGGCGCGCAGGGCTTTGCAGTACTTCAGGTAGGCTGCTTGAAGGTCGGCTTCTTTGGTATGAGCTCGGGGCCGTGGAATGAGCTTGATGAGCCCCTTGAGACGGCACCGATTCCGGATTTCGTCCCCGACTTTAAAATGAATTGGCACTTGCAGCATATTGCCGAGGGGGTGGTCAGCCAGTACCGGGAGCACGTGGATGTTTTAGTGATGCTCAGCCACCTAGGTGCCAGTGCGGATCGTGAAATCCTACTCGCCAACCCAGAGATCGACCTCGCCCTTGGCGGACACAGCCATTTGGGTACCGAGTTTGAGCAGTTGCCGTCGGGCAATATACTGATCCAGCCAGACTTTTTCGCCGATGGTCTGAGTGACGTGACGCTTCGCTACCGCCTGTCGGACAAACGCCTCCTAGACGCCAGTGTTGACGAAATTCAGGTGCGTGATATTGCTGCGCCCGATGCGACAACACAGCAGGTTATTGAGGGCATTGTGCAAAAATACAGCCCCGATGCGCATGTCGAAATCGCCTTGGCTGAAGACCAGCCAAACGCACAACAATTAACCGCCCTGGCAGCCAAAGCGGCGCTATATCATCACGGGGCCGATGCCGCGTTGCTGGATCCCTCGCAGGTTATCGAGCGCTGGCTGCCTGGGACGGTAACCGCAACCGAATTTCATCGCGCGCTACCCGTTGAGCGACAGCCCGCAGATACGCCAGGTTTTAAGGCATTCTATGAAGTTAGTGTATCCGCCGCAGAACTGGCTGAGATGCGTGCGGCGCAGCCAGGTTGGGTGTTTGTCTCGTCGCAAGCAGCCGAGTCAGAGCCCATCAAGCTGGTGCTCTATAAAAGTGCCGCGTGGAATTTGCCGCTTTTCTTCCCCAATTTAGCTGACCGCTCAGCAACATACCTGTCAGAAAGCTGGGCAAGTCTGGATGCGTATGCGCGCCAGCGCAGCAGTGACTGCCTGTATCTGGATATCGATAAAACCCTGAGTCGCTGTCAACCAGACACCGTTACCACAACGTGGCAGTTCCATAGTGATGAGCAGCCCTTGCGAGAAGACGCTGGGCCCTCGCGCCTGAGCTACCTTAACGTTGCCACACAAGCGGATACCCAATTCGGCCCGCCGGCAGACTTTGGTGTGCCGGAATTAGCGGGTGGAGACTCGGTGGTGATGGCATTTGATGCATACAGTCCGGAGCAGGGGTTGAAACTGCAGACCAACGTCCCTGCGAACGGCGATCTCGCCGAGCAAGGAAAATTATCGGATTACTCGCTCGTTATGGACATTTTATGGCCAGAGGCCAGTGATGGCTTCTGGCGCGCCATTATGCAGACTACGCCTAATAACGATGATGACGCAGACATATTCTTCGAATCCAGCGCCAGTGGCGGAGTGGGTATCGCCAGTGCCGGTTCCGGGTACTTTGGCGAGTTCCGTCCAGGAAAATGGCATCGACTCGGCTTGGTATTTTACGCCGGTGGCGATGGCGGTAGCTTCAAGGCCTACCTCGACGGTGAGCTAATCGGTGCCAAGGCGGGGGGAGATATCGGTGAACGCTGGGCGATAATTGATGAGCTGTTGCTGTTGACTGATAACTCCTTTGAAACACAAAAGGGTTACATGAATGCGCTGTTATTCTCGGGGCGCGCGCTGAGCGACAGCGAGCTCAATGACCTGGGCGCCGCGAAGCAAAATTTACGCCTGCAGCCCAATGCGCAGCAGCTGCAGCAGCGCATACAGCGCCACCTTCATCACTGATGGAGTAGGTGGCACTGCACGCGGGCGCTAGAGTTGCCGTTGCTCAAAGCCTTCCGCTGACAGCCAGTCGTCAAGGTTTTGGGCCGTTGCGCTATTACTGATTACCGCAATGCTGGGCGCCACGCCCTTGAGGTACTCTCGGGTGACCCGCTGCAAATCGTCGCCAGTCACCGCAAGTACGCGGTTTCGGAATGTGCGGCGATCATCAATGCTGCGGCCAAAAATACGGCTGTGAAAATCCTGCTTTGCCTCGCCGGCGGGCGAGCCGGGTTTGTCGATATTGCTGACAACGCCCAGTATCGCTTGCTCCAGGGCGTCGCTGCTAACGGGTGTGTCCAGCATCCAGTCAATGGCTTGGCTGAAATCGTTTAGCGTTTCTTGCAAGCGTGGGTCGCGGTAGGAATAAAAGCGGAAGGCCGCAATATTGGAGTCTTGCGATGCGCCGCCGCCATAGGCGCCGCCCTGTTCGCGAATGCTGCGATGCAAGATGCCGTTGCGAAGATACACAGCCAGCACACTCAATATCGCGGCGTCCGGATGGCCCGAGGGAACGGTGGGGTAGGCGCTGGCGCAGAAGTTGACCTGGGAGTTAGCAGACCAAAATTCACGACGTGCTTCACGGCAGGTGTCGGTGTGCAATAGCGCGTTGCCATCGCCCTGGAAATTATCCCAAACCGATGCCAGCGCTGAGCGATGAGCATTGAACCCCTGTTCTTCAGCAACGACCAACAGCTGCCGGTTGGCAGAGAGCACTTTCTGGTGAATGGCCGCTAATCCCTCAGCCAAGGCTGCTTTGCCGCTCGCTGTCTCAGCCGCATCGCTCAGCTGTCGAAGCTGCAGAATGCCATCTAAACCGGACATCTTTTGGCTAATTCTTGCAACGGGGCTCATCCCCGAAGAGGCCGCTGCCATGGCCAGCGCGTGCCCGTTTCCGGTGATTGAAGACTCTCGTCGCGCCTTCATGTGGGCGAGCATATCGTAGATTCGTTCATGTTCGTCAAAGCGTACCTGCTCCAGTGTGTCGCGCATGAGCGTTGCTTGCGCCTGGCAATTACGTAGCAAGGCCTTCGACGACAGTACTAAGTACGCCTGCTGCTGCTGTTCATCGTTTATGCCGCCGCGCATACTGGTGTAAGCCGAGATGCCGCCACAAATAGCGGCTTGGTGGGCTTGCACCTCTATGTAGCTGCGCTCGCCCAGGCCGAGCTCGGTGACGGTTTGGGTGTAGAGGGGGAGTAAGCCGAGCTCGTCATCGCTGAGATGCGGCATTTCGATTAACAACTGCTGGTAAATCAAACCATTGGTGCCGCGGTTGTAATAGCAGTAGGGCAGGTTGCCGAAATGTGCGTCGGTATAGGGCAGCTCGGGGAGGTCTTGGGCGACATCTGCCAAGCCTACTCGGGGCAAGATGCTCTCGTCTTCTTGCAGGGTTTGTCGCTCAGCCAAGGCTTCTGCCTGATCGATAATCGCCTGCTTCTCTGCGTCGCTGAGCGAGGCTTGGATTGTGGCCAATCGGTGTTGTTCAGCGTCTTCGGCGCGCTGTTGATACTGTTGGTCAGGACTGAAAACCAGGGTGACGCGATGAGGGTTATCAATTAGCTGCTGCAGCAAGCGGGGAAGATAATCCGCATCAGCGATTTTCTCACGCAGGCGCGCAAGCGCTGGGTCTAGGTCCAAGACATCAACGGGGTTGCCGCGGTGGGTGGCCGCTCCCAAACTATTCAAAATCAGTTGCAGGCCATAGGGGTAGCCGTCGCCACTGATCTCTCGTTGTTGTAGCTCCAGCTGGTGAAGGACTGATTCAACTTGGTCGGTGTCGACGCCCTCCTTGACCAAGCCGCGGAGGGTGTCGAGCACCAGGGCCTCTACGGCATCGCGGTGCTCGACCTCACTGCCTTCCAGTCCGCAGGCAAACACCATCTCACGCATTGAGTCCTCTAAACCACACATCGGCGAGGGGGAGCTCCCCAGGTCGCTGGTTTCAAGCGCATGCAGCAGTGGACTGGAGCTGTTATCCAATAATATTCCGGCAAGAAGTTGCGCCTCTAGCAGGCTATCAAGGTCGGTACTATTGCCCAGTAGCCAGGACAACACGATATGGGTCTTACCCTTGGGGTCTTCCGCCGCTGGCAGCGGGTAGGACTCTTGCACGCGAATGGGGGCGTGGTAGCGTTTTTCATCCGCCACTGCAATGTGCTTATCCAGGGCGGTAAAGCGCTTGAGGGCCAATTCTTCAAAGCGTGCTTGGTGCTCGGCGGCAGAAATATCGCCGTAGGTCATAAAAATGGCGTTGCTGGGGTGGTAATGGCTTTCGTAAAAGCCCTTTAGCTCTTCGTAGCTGAGGTCTGGAATGGCCTCCGGATCGCCGCCGCTGTTGTGGTGATAGGTGGCAGTGGGAAATAAATACTTACACAGCGTGTGCCAGAGCCTGCTTGGTATCGAGCTCATGGCCCCCTTCATTTCGTTGAAAACCACACCTTTAAATTGAAGTGCGGAGTCGGGATTGCCGCGTTCGCTAAACTCTAACCGATGACCCTCTTGGGCGAAATCTAAGGGGTGCAGGCGTGAGAAGAAAACGGCATCTAAATACACCTGTAACAGGTTATCAAAGTCTTTCCTGTTGCTGCTGGCAAAGGGGTAGGCTGTCCAGTCGGAACTGGTAAACGCGTTCATAAAGCTGTTCAGCGAGCGACGAATCATCATAAAAAACGGGTCGCGCACCGGGTATTTTTCGCTGCCACACAGCGCCGTGTGTTCCAGGATATGAGCGACGCCCTTCGAATCGTTAGGGACGGTGCGGAGTGCCACAAGGAACACATTTTCTTTATTGTCAGCGTCAATATGGTAGTGGCTGGCGCCGGTTTCTATGTGCCGGTATTCGCAAAGGGTGACGCCGAGTGCGTCGATTGATTTACTGCTGAGCAATTCAAAAGCAGGGTGGGCGGCACGTGGTTGGGTAGCAGTCATAGAATCCTGTCTTGAGCGATTAAACGTTTCAGGGAGACTAGCATTTTTAGCCGGCTTTTGCGGCGCTTTTTGCCGTCTCCAATACTGGAAGCGTAAAACGAATTCGGTAGATTTTGGGCCAGAGTTTACCAGTCACCAGCCAGGTATCGTCGCGGGCATCATAGGCGATACCGTTGAGCACCGCTTCCTGATGGAGGCCCTCTGGAATGAGTGCACTCAAATCTAGTTGTGAAACGACTTCGCCTGAGCGCGCATCAATGACAAGGAGGTAGGGCTGCTTCCATTGGTTGGCGAGGATATAGTCGCCATGGCACTCCAATTCGTTGAGGTGCTGATAGTTACCGGCTCCGGTAATGGTGAGGGTGTCCACCAATGAGAAGTCGCTGGTTCGGCGCCATTGTATTTCGTCGCTGCCGTCAGACATTGCAAATAAGTCGCGGCGCGAGTGATAGCAAATACCCCAACCCTGACCCTCGTATGCGTGACGGCGCAGTAGCGCAAACCGCTCGGGGTCTATCTCCAGTAATTGGCCAGCGCGCCATGTGAGCAGGTAAAGTCTGCCTCTGTGGAAGGTTAAGCCCTCTGCGAATAGCGATTTGTCCAGGGTGACGCCCCGCAGGGTTTCAGTGCTTTCTTCAGGGGGAGTACTCCCTTCTGGGGCAGTACTCCCTTCTGGAAAGGGGCGTGCAATCACTTTCGAGTGGCCATAAAGACCGCTGCTCTCAAAAAGCTGGCCGTGAAACAGTTCCAGCCCCTGGGTGAAGAGCGCTGTTGAATGAGGGTAGTGCCCCACAACGTCGTAAGGAAGCGTATTAGCAGCCGCGCGCAGTGGCAGTGCGACGACCACAAGAGCGATAAGCGTGTGTAAGCGGTACATCACTATTGTCAGCATTCACAGTGTTTGCAGAATCTCCTACTATGCCATTTCGCTGGTAGCCGCGCACCACTGACGTGCAGATGACGGGCACCGTGGCTAAGCAAGGATTTGGAGGGCACTCAGGGTGATGAACAACGACGATATTCTCTGGCACTTGTCAGCGAAGGAAGCCATTCGCGACTTGGTACTGCGCTACTGCCGGGCCATTGACCGCAAAGACTACGCCGCATTGGCGGAGCTCTATCACCCTGATGCCACTGAAGACCACGGGGCCATGTTCCTTGGCGCAGCGAGCGATTATGTTCAGTGGTTGCCAGAGCAATTATCCCAGATGACTTTGACGGTGCACGCGGTAACGAATCACCTGATTGTGGTTGACGGCGAGCGCGCCGAGGGCGAAGTGTATTGCCAGGCTTACCACCGTTACCCTGGTGCCTCGGGCGATGAAGAGCTGCTGGTGGGTGGGCGGTACTTGGACCGTTATATTCACTGTGAAGGCCGGTGGCAGTTCAGCCACCGCGAAATTGTCACCGACTGGAATGAATGTCGCCCTAGCCGTTGTGACTTTTCAGGCCCCATGTTTGCCGGTACGGCCCAAGGGGCTGAGTTGTCTCGCGATCCATCCGCGGCTTGGTTTGTTGAATGAGCCGCTAGGCTTTGTTCTCCAAGACGAACATCCTATAAGGAGGGCATTGTGTTTCCGGTGTAGGTAACGCGGGCATGGTCACCAGAGAAATCAATCATCTCAACAGCCGCCACGTTGAAGCGGCTCGCTGATATCTTCCACTCTCCATCGACACGTTGGTATTCATCGTCGTAGTGTCCAGACAGCTGAATGCGCGTTTTATCCTGGGTGTTGATGCTCAGAAAACGCAGGCCGATGTGCCCCGTTGCCTGGTCTTCCGAGAGGATGCGGATAACGGGGTTTTGGGCGTGGTGCATGTCGATAATGTGGGCGTGGCAGCCAAGTTCTTCAAAGACGTTTACAAAGGCTTCGCGGCTGTCAAAGCGCCCGATATGGCCGAAGTCGATGTCGATCTTTCCCGCAACAAAGCAGTTACTAACCTCCTCGGGTTGCTTGGCATCACAGGCATTTAGGTAGCGGTATTTCAGTGCAGAAATTGCTGAAATATCCTCGAGTTCGCGCAGACGTTTTTCCAGGGCAGTGTAGTCGCTCACGCAGGCTCCTATCATGTGTTGGTAGTTTGGGGGCAGCCTAGCGTTTACTGCGCATTAAGTCACGAATGATAAAACGCGCGGGCGACAAACTTTCGCACAACTGCTTGGGCAGTGGCCGATTCTCATTGCATAGATAGGAAGCAAGCAGTTCGGCGGCGATGGGGGTCGACGTAAGGCCCCGCGAGCCGTGGGCGACATTCACATAGCAATTGCGCACATAGCGCCCGGGCTGATCGATGGCGCGGCGAGCATCTTTGCGCAACGCGGCGTAATCATTGTCGAAGGCTTCAATATCGGGCAGGGCGCCAACAATAGGCGCGTAATCCGGGCTGGCGCAGCGCAGCGCGGCGCGGCCGCCAATCGCTTCGCTGCCGGGCTTTAGCAGCTTCGGGCTAAGGTCGGCGAGTGTGTTGAGGTTATAGGCGTGGTCCTCAGCCGTTACCTCACTGTTGGCGTTGTGAAGATCAAAGCTCGCGCCAATGCAGAGTTGTTGCTTATGTTCAGGGGCGACATAGCCTTTGTGGCACACCACGCACCGGGGTGAGGTCTGAACATCCTGCTGTCGAAAATAACTAATTTGACCGCGAATTTTACGCAGAGGTAAGAACGCGCTCTGTGAAAACTGTGTTGCGTCGTGGCTATTGGCAATAACGACGGCATCACCCTCAGCAATTGGATGTTGCCCGCTGCCAATGATCTGCCAGTGGTCTCCGTGGTCAAGCAGCGACAGTGCCTCACTGTTGGTCAGTAGCGCAATGTTGGGGTGAGCAATGCGTTCTTTGCAAACACTCGGCGGCGACAGCCAGCCCGCGGCGGGATAGAAGATACCGTCTTGGCGAATATCAATACCGCTTAATGCAGAGGCTCGATCACGATCCACAAATTTTAGCCAGTGGTGTTCGGCCAATTGCTGCTGCAAGCGCTTAAACAGCGCCTCCTCGCGTGGCGAATTGGCGAGTTGAAGAACACCGCAAAACTCACCATCAATGGCATCGGAATTGCTTGCAATACGATGATAGTGGTGAAGCGCATAGAGAAAGCTGTGCAGAGTAAACACGTTGAGCAAGCCGGGTTCCGGCGATAATTTGGTGTAGAGCATGCCCTGGGGGTTGCCGGATGCCTCCTCGGCAGGGTTGGCGCGGCGCTCGATAAGGGTGACCCTGAGTCCTCGCTCTGCCAGTGCGCGGGCGGTGGTGCAGCCAGCTAAACCGGCACCAACCACCACCACTGAGTGCACGCTTGCGGTCGCGGCAGGCTGATGCCACGGCAGGCGGCTCGGCGGCAAAGCGGGCTCGGTGTCGGGCTGCGCGGCAGAAAAGTGCCCGACAAGCATGTCGCGTTTGCGGCCAAAGCCCTTGGTTTTGGTCACGGTAAAACCGCGCTCACGCAGACCACGTTTGACTATGCCAGCAGCGGTAAAGGTCGCAAAGCTTGCATTGGGCTTGCTCAAGCGAGCCATGGCGTCAAAAAGACTCGCTTGCCACATGCCCGGGTTGGCAGAGGGGGCAAAGCCGTCTAAAAACCATGCGTCAACGGCGCGCGGTGACGAGTCGGGGTGACTGCCAATACTGTCAATCAATGCGGGCAGGGTGTCGGCAATGTCGCCAAACAGCAGGTCTATGTGCGGCCCTCTCTCACTGAGTGAGCGGCGATGGTGTCCAGGTATCAAAGGGGGATAATTGTGCTGTAGAATCGCCGCCAATGACGCTAGGCTTGGCCAGTGCTGATGGGCTTTGGCAAGGTCGCCACTGTTCAGCGGGTGCTTTTCGCAGGAAATATAGTGCAGGGTCCAAGAGTCGGGCGCACATTGTTGCCATAATTGCCAGGCCAGTAAAAAGTTGAGACCGGTACCAAAGCCGGTTTCGCAGATGGTAAAGCGTCCGGGTTTATTGGCATCTAGGGCTCTCCAGCGTTCTGCCAGCTGGTTGCCGTCAAGAAAAACATAGCGGCTTTCGGCGCTGCCATCATCGCGGGAAAAATATACATCACCGAAGTCGCTGGCGCAGGGAACACCGTCTTGCCAGTCGAGCTCGGCAGGTTGGAGATAATAAGGATTGTTGTGGTCGTTCAATGACAGGCCTGTAAACGCTATGAGAGAGGCAACAGGTATTGTAACAGGCAAAATTGCGTCGGCTGTAATGCTGATTGTATTTGCTGTCGTGGGGATACTCCCAGGCCTGCCCGCGCAAGCGGGCGCCGTCGACCCAGAGTCAAAAAGTATTACGCTGGCCCTCGCGACTGAACCGCCCACATTGCACAGTGCGAGAGCGACAGATACGATCGCGAGTTTTGTTATCTCTCATATGATGGAGGGGCTGCTGCGCTATGGCGAAAGCGGTGAGCTGGTGGGCGGGGTGGCCGAACGCTGGCAAATCGACGAAAACGGGGCGCGGTTTTGGCTGCGCGAGAATGCGACGTGGAGTGACGGGCAGGCGGTTACCGCTCAGGATTTTGTTTTTGCATGGCAGTATGCCCTGCGCCCGGAAACCGCCTCCCAGTATGCGTTTATCTTTTATCCGATTAAAGGTGCTCGCGCCGTAAACGAAGGCCTTGCGCCGCCGGATTCACTGGGTGTACGGGCTGTCTCCAGCACCGAGTTGTATGTCGAGTTTGCACAGCCGTGTCCCTACTTCCTAAGCCTTACGGCCTTCATGAGTTATATGCCGCTGCGCCAGGACCTCGTAGAGCACTGGGGGCGCCGTTATGCCGCTGACGCCGACAAAATGCTCTACAACGGGCCTTTTACCCTGACCAAATGGGTGCACGGTGCGCATTTAACCTTGGAGAAAAATCCGCATTACTGGGACAAGTCGTCGCTGCAGATATCACGCATTGACATGCCCTATATCACCGCAGACCCCGGTGCACAGTTTAATTTGTTTCGAGATGGGCAGATTGCACTCGCCAATTTAGATACCGGTTTGTTGGATGAGGCGGTTAAGCGCGGCTATGACATTCAGCATTTTCACAGTGGCTCGCTGTTCTTTCTGGAGTTTAATTTTCGCGCAGGCAGGATTACAGCGAATAGAAGCTTCCGAAAGGCGATTCAGTATCTGTTGGACCCAGATGTACTCGTCAATAAAGTGATCGGCCTGCCGGGCGTGCTGCCGGCGTATTCTCTTTTTCCGGTCACAGTGCGCGGCCAGCGACAGGCTTTTCGTCAGGAGTATCCAGTTCGGCGACTGCGACAGGACCTGGCCATGGCGCGCCAGTATCTGGCGCAAGCGAAAAGGGAGCTCGGCCTTGAGACCTTCCCAGCGCTTATGCTGCTTGCCGGAGACAGCCCTCGCGCCGTGCAGGAGGCCGAGTATTACCAGTACCTCCTCAAGCGCGGCCTGGGCCTGGACCTGCGTATTGATCAGCAGGTATTCAAGCAGCGCATAGAAAAGATGCGCCGCGGCGATTTTGACATTGTGGTTGCTGCCTGGGGGCCTGATTACGACGATATTATGACCTTTGCCGATTTGTTTGCCTCGTGGAATGACAATAATCGTGGTCGGTACAGTCACCCGGAATATGATCGCTTGGTGCGCGTTGCTCAAAGCAGCGCAAGTGCTTCCCAGCGATTTGCCGCGATGGCTGCCTTGCAGGATTTGGTGGTTGATGATGTCCCCATTTTGCCCACCTACGAGAATGCCATGCTGTATGTTCAGCACCCTCAGTTAAAGGGCGTTCGTCGTTCAGTGTTTGGCGGTGACCCCAATTTTCGCGATGCCTGGATTGAGCCCTGAATGATGATCAAGTTTGTATTGCATCGGCTCCTATGGGGCGCGATAACGGTTTGGTTTATTGCAACGGCGACGTTCTTTGCCATGCACGCAGTTCCGGGTGACCCATTGATCCAGGACAAAGCGATGTCGCCGGCAGTTCGCGCGCAGTTGGAAGCGCGTTACGGGCTAGATAAGCCGCTCAGCCAGCAGTACTTCACCTTCATGGGCAATATGATAAACGGCGACTTCGGTATCTCCTTTACTCAGGAAAATCGCCGTGTGAACGACATAATACGCGAGCATTTTCCGGTGTCGGCAACCCTGGGAATCGCGGCCATTGCTATTGCGTTAGTGGGCGGGGTATTGGCAGGCAGCATCGCCGCGCATTACCGCGGCCAGTGGCCTGATAAGTTCGTAATGTTCATGGTGGTTGCAGCGATTTCTGTGCCGGGGTTTGTGATAGCCGGTTTGGCTCAATTGATTATCGTCAAGCTCAACGCCGCGGCCGAGAGCACGGTGTTGCCGGTGGCGGGGTGGGGAGGTGTCAGCCATGTTTGGGTCCCGGCTCTGGTACTGGGGCTGGGTACCCTGGCATATTTAAGCCGCTTGAGCCGCGCGGCGATGCTCGAGGTACTAAGCAGCGACTATATATTGGCTGCGCGAGCGCGCGGTATCAGTGGTGTATCACTCTTCTTTCGCTATCAGCTGCGCAATGCCCTGTTACCGGTAGTGACTGAACTCGGTCCAGCGGTTGCCGCGATAACGACAGGCGGGTTTGTGGTTGAGCTGATTTTTGCCATACCCGGCTTGGGACGCTATTTCGTGCAGGCCGTGCAACAGCTGGACTACACCGTCATTATGGGAACCACGGTATTTTATGGCGCCTTTCTGGTGGTCATTGTCGTGCTTGTCGACATCAGTTACGGTCTGATCGACCCTCGCATCCGTTTGTCGGCGGGGCGCAGCTAACATGCGCATTCCCGTATTTCGTTTTGCGCCGTGGCAGCCGCCGGTACTTCCTGATGTGGAGTGCGCGGCGCCCCCGTCATGGCGGTGGAGCCCCAGCTTACTAGCGGCCGCAGGCACGGCGATGGCGATGCTGCTTTTTGTGCTCCTTGGCCCGTTAGTGTGGCAGCAGGATCCGAGCCAGCAATGGTTGTCGCAGGTGTCCAGTGGACCGACATCGGGGATATACGCAAGGGTGGTCGGCCCCATATCAACAAAGGGAGCTGGTAACGTCAGCCGCTTGACGGTGCTGGAGAGTAATACCGAACGCGTGCAGCTTGCCTGGCCCGAGGTCGTTTCGGTTGAGCGTTTTCGCCTCTATCGAGCCAAACAGCATCAATCGGGTAAAGGCCTGCCGCTGTGGCAGGGTAGGGGCCGGTCGTATACCGATGAGTTGCAATTGCGGCGTCAGATCTACCGTTACACCCTGGTCGATGCCGACACGGGGCTGATGCTGTTTTCAACCGAGACGCGCCCTGAACCGGCAATTTCGGTATTTGAAGCCCAGTTGCAGGGACTGATACCTGCCTCTGCGACGGTTTATCCTGAGTACCTTAGATTGCCTGCTCACCCTCTGGGTACCGATGCCTTGGGCCGCGACATCCTGGCGAGGCTGATGGCTGGCGGGCGAAGCTCGTTGTTTGTGGGGATTGTGGCGCCGCTATTGTTTATCAGTTTCGGTGCGATCTTTGGCGGTTTGGCGGGCTATATTGGCGGTAAATTTGACCAATTTGCCATGCGCTCGGCGGATTTTGTCGTCGCACTGCCTTTCTTGCTGTTCATGATTTTACTGCGTATTGCCTTCGGGATTGGTCCCGGTGAGGACGGCATTTTGCCACTCATTTTGGCGATGTTACTGCTTAGCTGGCCGAGCAGTGCGCGGCTTATTCGCGGCCAAGTGCTGGCCCTGCGCAGCCAGCCATTTATCGACTCGGCGCGACTCTCGGGCGTTACTACTTGGGGGATTTTCCGGCGACATATTTTTCCAAATGTGTTGCCGGTGTTGATGGTGGCATTCAGTTTTGCCATACCCCAGGCGATTTTTACTGAGGCCTTTCTTTCATTTATTGGTATGGGGGTGTCGCCACCAAGCACGTCTTGGGGGGCAATGTGTAACGATGGTATCAAAACACTTTTGTCCCACCCCGGGCAGCTATTGTGGCCGGCCGCAATGATCAGTATTTCGGTATTGGCGTTTAATATTCTCGGTGACGCATTGCGTGACACTGCCGATAAACGCAGCGGCGGGGTGGGGCAATGAGCGTCGTCGCCATAGAGCATTTACAACTCGCACTCAGCGGCAACCAGGTGTTGAGAGAGGTGTCCTTCAGTTTGGCCGAGGGAGAATGCCGAGCGCTTGTCGGCGAGTCTGGCAGCGGCAAGTCGTTAACCGCCATGTGTTTACTCGGTTTGGCACCGCCCAATGCGGTGCTCAATGCCGAGCAGTTCAGTGTAATGGGGCAGCCACTGCCAGCTCAGGGGCATCGCGATTGGCGAGGGTGGCGTGGGCGGCGCATCGCCATGATATTTCAAAACCCGATGACCGCATTAAGCCCCACGCGAACGATCGGAGCGCAGCTGTCTGAGTGCTTTCGCTTGCACCGCAATATGGACCGTCGACAGGCGTGTGCCGAATCTGCGGCACTTCTTGAGCGCTTGGCGATTCCGCGTGCCGAGCAGCGCCTATCTCAATACCCCTTTGAGTTTTCGGGTGGCATGTTGCAGCGGGTGATGATAGCGCTGGCGGTTGCTTGTCGACCGAAACTATTGATCGCCGACGAGCCGACCACCGCACTGGATGTGACGGTTCAGGCCGAAGTGTTGGCACTGTTGCGTGAATTACAGCACGAGCAGGGCACCAGTCTACTGTTTATCAGTCATGATCTGGGGGTGGTGGCCAATATTGCTGACACCGTATCAGTGATGTACGCCGGTGAAACCGTGGAGTCGGCCTCTGTAGCGAGTTTGTTACGCCACCCTGCGCACCCCTACAGTGAGGCCTTGCAGGCAGCAATGCCGCGTTTGCATAGCAGGGAAATTACGGTTGCCATTCCGGGTTCACCGCCCGATATGCGCGGCACTATTCACGGTTGTGCCTTTGCACCGCGCTGTAAACATCGCATGGCTATTTGTGAGGATTCGCCGCCGTTGCTGGTCTCACCGCGAGGTGCTGGCGTGCGCTGTTGGCGCTGGCACCCGGACTACCCCGAACGCTGGAGGCTGCAGCATGACTGAACCATTGCTCGCCTTGCACCAGGTCAGTTGTCATTTTCAGCGCAATAATGAGGATCTTGCCGCTGTCGATGGGGTGAGTTTATCCATCCGCGCTGGCGAAGTGCTGGGGCTAGTGGGCGAAAGCGGCTCCGGTAAGTCCACCCTGGGGCGTATCATTGCCGGCCTGCAACGGCCTTCCCACGGCACTCTGCGATTCAACGGAGCGGTTTTACCTGAGAAGCTCCAGCGCCGCCGCGCGGGGCAGATACAAATGGTTTTTCAGGACAGCTACGCGAGTCTCAACCCCCGCATGACCATCGGCGACAGTTTGTCCGAGCCACTGCTGGCTCGCGGTGAGCGTCGCAGTGTGATTCACCAGCGGCAGGGGTATTGGCTGGAGCGGGTCGGCCTTGGTGCACGATTTGCCCAGCGCTATCCCCATGAACTGTCCGGCGGGCAGCGCCAGCGGGTGGGGATTGCCAGGGCCTTTTTGTGTGAGCCGCAGCTGGTGGTTTGCGACGAGGCGGTATCGGCGCTGGATGTGTCGGTGCAAGCGCAAATATTGGCGCTGTTGAGGGAGATTCAGAGCGATCTCGGTACCGCAATGGTATTTATCACCCACGACCTGGCGGTACTTGGCGGCTTGGCTGACCGCATTGCGGTGATGTACCTTGGCGAACTACTTGAGCTAGCGCCCTGCTGGCAGCTGCTGAATACCCCGGCGCACCCCTATACTCAGCAGTTGCTGGCTGCTCACCCCGAGCCGACGCTCGATCGCAACAAGGTACAAGTGGGCGCCCCGCGGACCACGGAGCTGCCCTTGCCGTTAAGTACCGATGTCGGCTGCCGTTTCGCCGACCGTTGCCCCTACGCCCTTGAAGCATGTCGACAGACCCCACCCTGGCTTAAAGCGCAGGCTGAGGGCAGGGCCGTAGCCTGTCACCGCAGTGACGATATTGCCGGTGCAGCACCCGCGGGCTGAGGCTGGTGTGAAGGGGTGTCATGCATTAGCATGCTGTCGCCAGAAAATGACGTATCAGGAATAACAACAATGAATGTAAATATTGAGACCCCCGCGCTGATGTTATTGGCATCCTCGCTGATTAAACAGTGCATCATTGATGGGCAGCGCAGCGACGGAAAGCGTTTCTTTCGCGCCTTGGAGGCGGGTAAGGCGGTATTGCTGAACGATGTGAAACTTGAAGACGGGTCGGTCCTGCGCGTCAGTCTTGATATGAACTATGATGAGTTCCGCGGACAGTTAAACTTTAGTGCATTTCGCAATCAATTGATCATGCTCGTGGATAGCTACGCCCGCTTTCTAAAAACAGGCAATGCTCCCAGGGTGATGAGTGATCAAGAGGGGCAAGAACATGTTATTTTTGTGCCTGTCATCAGCGAAACAAAGGGGCAGATGAATGCGCTGGTACTGGGTGTAGACCAGCGCCAGGCGGGAAATTTGCGTTTTCGTCTGATGTTTGTGGACCCGGATCAGTTTGCGGCTGGCGAGTCGACTGGTGTTGACAGTGAACACAAATCTGGTTAGCTTGCCAAATTCACTTGAATAGGCGTCCGAGCCCTTGTGCCAACCGGCATGGGGAGGCACGTCGATAACAAAAATATAGCTAGGGGGCGACCTTGTCTGAGCAGCAACAGCAAATTGCAGAAACGATTAACGCGGCGAGATCACGCATTGGCCTATCCAATGACGTCGATCTGCAAGAGTTCCCGAATTTGGTCGGTATGTTTGACCACTGCGTCAATCAATACGCGGCGAACCCGGCTGTCAGTTGCTTGGGGCACACATTAAGCTACGCAGATTTGGATCGCTTGTCTGCGCAGTTTGCCTGTTACCTGCAAGAGCACAGCGGTTTGCAAGCAGGCGATCGCATTGCGATTCAAATGCCTAATATTTTGCAGTACCCGGTTGTACTGTTCGGTGCGCTGCGTGCCGGCATGATCGTGGTGAATACCAATCCCCTTTACAGCGAGCGCGAACTCAAGCACCAATTGAACGACTCCGGTGCAAAGGCCATCGTCGTATTGGCAAACATTGCCGAAACAGCGGCCGCGGTAGTTGGTGATACTGGCGTGGGTACGGTTATCGTTACTGAAGTGGCCGACCTTCATCCACCAGTGAAGCGGACATTGATTAACAGCGTACTTAAGTATGTACGCAAAGAAGTCCCCTCGGTTAAATTCAAGAACTCCATTAGCTTCCGTAAAGCCCTGGCCAAAGGCAGTAGCAAGCAATATCAAAAGGCTGCGCCGGACCTGGAAGCATTGGCGCTGCTGCAATATACCGGCGGTACCACCGGGGTATCTAAAGGCGCAATGATTAGCCACAGAAACCTGATGGCTAACGTATTGCAGAGCCGAGAGAACTTCTCCAGTTATGGCTTGGTGAGTGGCGGCGAAACCTTTATCGCGCCGCTGCCGCTGTACCACATCTACTCCTTCATGCTGACGTTTGTTGTCATGATGCAGGGTAACCACTCAATTTTGATTCCCAATCCGCGTGAGCTGGACAGTGTTATTAAAGAGATGAAACGCTGGAAATGGACGGGAATGAGCGGTATCAACACGCTGTTTGTTCAGCTTTGTAAACACCCGGAATTTGCCAGCTTGGACTTCTCCGGCCTCAAGGTCACCCTGTCTGGCGGAATGGCGCTGACTGCCGGTGCCGCGAAAACCTGGAAGGAAATGACCGGCGCGGAGATCTACGAGGGTTACGGTTTGACCGAAACCTCACCAGTGGTATCGATCAACCCAGGTGGTGCCAACCAAATTGGTACCATCGGCCTGCCGCTGCCGGGTACCGAAGTGCGTTTGGTTGACGACGACGGCAACGACGTGGGTATCGGCGAGCGCGGCGAACTTTGCGTGCGTGGCCCGCAGGTCATGATGGGTTACTGGCAGCGTCCGGACGAAACTGAGAAGACCATTAAAGACGGCTGGCTGCTGACTGGCGATGTCGCGGTGGTGAAGGAAGATGGCTACCTGAAAATTGTCGATCGCAAGAAAGACATGATCTTGGTGTCCGGTTTCAACGTTTACCCCAACGAGATCGAGGATGTGCTTAGCTCGCATCCAAATATTGCTGAGTGTGCGGCGATTGGCGTGCCTGATGAAAAATCCGGTGAAGCCGTTAAGATTTTCGTTGCGCCCAAGCATGGCGAGCTTGACGAGAAAGAGTTGAAGGACTTTTTGCGCGAGCGTCTTACCGGCTATAAAATGCCGCGCTATATCGAAGTTCGTGACGAACTGCCCAAAACGAACGTTGGTAAAGTACTTCGCCGCACTCTGCGAGACGAAGAGCTCGCCAAGCGCGCCAGCTGATTTTTACGCTGGAAAACGCAAGGGCGCCCATGTGGCGCCCTTTTTATTTTAAGGTCCTAGTCTAGCGCTCATGTCCGGCCATAATTGGAATCTCCTCGCTGACAAACTCGGCGACAGCTACCGCCCCGATCACTATCGATTGCGACGTCGTTTGCAACAACTGCAGCGACGAGAGCGAGACGGGCAAGCTGTCGGCGACGCCTATGTCAAACTTGAGGAGAGCATCAACGCCTCCGCTGAGCGACTGCTCTCCCGGCAGCGCGCCGTACCGGCGGTGAGTTTCCCCGA
This sequence comes from Spongiibacter sp. C9W, assembly GCF_057370015.1. Classification (NCBI taxonomy): domain Bacteria; kingdom Pseudomonadati; phylum Pseudomonadota; class Gammaproteobacteria; order Cellvibrionales; family Spongiibacteraceae; genus Spongiibacter; species Spongiibacter sp. C9W. The sequence continues at coordinate 684,707 of NZ_CM170672.1, read as the reverse complement.
GGCATTGCCAGTCAGTCAGCGTATTGACGATATTCGAGCAGCAATCGATAAACACCAGGTTGTGGTGATTGCCGGCGAGACGGGCTCGGGTAAAACCACGCAGCTGCCGAAGTTGTGTCTGGAAATGGGCCGCGGGGTCAATGGGCAGATCGCCCACACCCAACCTCGTCGTCTTGCGGCGCGGACGGTGGCTCAGCGAATTGCAGATGAATTGAATACGCCGTTGGGTGATGCCGTGGGTTATCAGGTGCGTTTTCAGGAGCAAAGCACCCCGAACACCTATATAAAGTTGATGACCGACGGGATCCTGCTCGCTGCAATCGCCAACGACCGTTATTTGAGCGATTACGACACGATCATCATCGATGAGGCCCATGAACGCAGCCTCAATATCGATTTTTTGCTGGGTTACCTGAAAACCCTGTTGCCTAAGCGCCCAGAGCTCAAACTGATTATTACCTCTGCAACCATTGATGTGGAGCGCTTTTCTCGCCACTTCGACAATGCCCCCGTCGTCGAGGTGTCCGGTCGCAGCTACCCGGTTGAATTTCGCTATCGCCCTTTGGAGGACATCAGCGCAGAGCAAGACCTGGGAGAAGGGGTAGAACAGGTATTGCGGGAGATGATCGCCGAGGGCGCGCAACGCCATGGCGATACTCTGGTTTTTTTGAGTGGCGAACGGGAGATACGCGACGTCGCCAAACAGTTGCGTCAAGCGCAACTGCCGGGTGCGGAGGTGTTGCCGCTGTATGCGCGGCTGAGCGCGGCGGAACAACAGCGCATTTTCGACCTTAAAGGCCGGCGTGGCTGGCGCGTGGTGTTGGCGACAAACGTGGCAGAAACCTCGCTGACGGTGCCAGGCATTCGCTATGTGATCGACGCAGGTACAGCGCGCGTGAGTCGCTACAGCGTTCGCAGTAAGGTACAACGCCTGCCCATTGAACCAGTGTCTCAAGCCAGTGCAAATCAGCGCGCGGGCCGCTGCGGGCGCGTGGCAGAAGGCATCGCTTATCGCCTGTACAGCAAGGAAGACTTTGAGCGCCGCCCGCTGTTTACCGAGCCGGAGATTCAACGTACTAACCTGGCGGCCGTTATCCTCCAGATGTTGCAGTTGGGTCTGGGTGATATCCGCAAGTTTCCCTTTGTCGACGCGCCGGATAACCGCTTAATTCGCGATGGCTTCGCCTTGCTGAGGGAACTCGGGGCCGTCGACGGGGAGCGGATGACGGCGCAGGGCAAGATGCTGGCGCGTTTTCCGGTAGATCCGCGTATAGCTCGGCTGATTATCGCCGGGGCAGAACAGCAGTGCCTGCGGGAAATACTGGTGATTGCCAGTGCCTTGAGTATTCAGGACCCACGCGACCGCCCGGCGGATAAACAGCAGGCGGCGGACGAAAAGCACCGGCGTTTTTGGCAGGAGGGGTCGGATTTCCTCGCCTTTGTAGCACTGTGGGAATACGCGGAGGAGCAGCGCCAACAACTCAGTGCGAATCAATGGCGCAAACTGTGTAAGAAGGAGTTTCTCAGCTGGACTCGCATGCGTGAATGGCGAGAGGTGCACCACCAGCTACTACTGATGTGCCGGCAGTTAAAGCTCGAGCAAAATAAGCAGCCAGCCGATTACCAAAACATTCATCGCGCACTGTTGCCGGGCTTTCTCAGTCAAATTGCGAACCATGACGAAGGCAGGGAATACCTCGGCGCGCGCAATCGTAAACTGATGATTTTTCCGGGGTCGTCGCTGCGAAAGAAAACACCGAAGTGGATTGTTGCCGCTGAACTGGCAGAGACCAGTCAGCTCTTTGCTCGCTGTGTGGCAAAGATCGAGCCCGAGTGGGTGTTTGGTATCAACGACAGTTTGTTGAAGCGCAATTACGCCGAACCGCATTTCCACGCCCGTAGCGGGCGGGTAATGGCCTATGAACAAACCCTGCTTTACGGCTTGACTCTGCGCGACCGTCATCGCATTCACTTTGGCCCTATTGACGCCAAGCTGGCCAGGGAGGTCTTTATCCGCCAGGGCTTGGTTGAGGGGCGTTACCGAGGTGCGGCGGCATTTTTTGCCCACAACCAGGCCTTGCGTCGCGAGATACTCGACTTGGAAGACAAGGCGCGCCGGCGTGATATTTTGATCTCAGATGAGGAGATCTATGCGTTCTATGATGAGCGCCTGCCCGAGGGCATAACGACCGCCAGGCAACTGGAGTCCTGGCTGAAAAAATCCTCTGCGGATGCCACTCTTAAGATGGCTCGCTCGCAGATGATGCGCAGCGAGGGTGGCGTTGACGAGGCGCAATTTCCCACCCAGTTGAGTTGTGGGGGTAAACAGCTGGCCTTGTCTTACCACTTTGAGCCTGGGCATCGCGATGACGGCGTCAGTGTTTCCGTTCCGCTAGTATTGTTGCACAAGCTGCCGGAGGGGCGCTTCGAATGGCTTGTGCCAGGGTTATTGCGAGAAAAATGTATTGCCTTGGTTAAGGCGTTGCCAAAGGCCCAGCGCAAGCAATTGGTGCCGGTTCCTGACTACGTAGATCGGGCATTGGCCCGGCTAACGCCGAGTGACGAGCCTCTACTACCGGCATTAGCTGCTCGGCTGGAGCAGCTTAGCGACGCCAATATTGATTTAGCGGCATGGTCATCGGCGACCATAGATGACTACTACAAAATGAATGTGGTGGTACTCGACGACGGCGGCAAGCGGCTGGCGTCGGGGCGGGATATTGTTGCATTGAGGGCGCAGCTCGCTTCAGAGGTGCAAAAAAGTATCGCTGAAGAGAGCCAGGGTGGTTTTGAGGTGCGCCGCTATCAACAATGGGAGTTTGGCGAACTGCCTGTCGAGCATCGCTTCAAACAGGCGGGCGCGACCTTGACTGCGTTTCCCTGCTTGACGGATTCGGGGCAGGATGTGGAGCTCAGCTTGGCCGAAACGCTGGAGGAGGCGCTGAACAAGTCCTTGCGCGGCTGTTTGCGGCTGTTACTTCTGCGTTTGCCCGCCCAGTGCAAGAGTCTGCGCGCTAAGTTGTTTAAGGGGAATGCCCAACAGCTACAGTTCGCCGCCTGCGGACAACAACGCAAAGCGTGGATAGAGGCCTGTCTATTGGTGGCAGCGCGTCGAGCTTTTGCAGTTACTACGGATAATCTGCCGCGCGATCAACAGGCCTTTGATGCCCTTTGGGAGTCGGGTCGTGCGGAATTTGTGCCTTGTGCCGAAGAGGTTGCAGCGTTGCTAGGCGATATTCTCGCGTCGCAGGCGCGAATCCGAAAGCAGCTGAAGAAGCTAAACAGCTTGAGCTGGATACACAGTATTAATGATATTCAGCGCCAGTTAGACGGCCTATTTGTCGACGACTTTATTTTTCAGGTGTCTACCGAGGCGCTTGGCCACTACCCGCGATACCTTGCTGCGATAGAGGAGCGGGTCAGTAAACTGGACGGCCACTATCAGCGGGATCGCCAGTCGACACTAGCCATTGAGCCGCTACAGGAGCAGCTGGAAAACGCACTGGCTCGCGATCCCAAGTTGTGGCAGAAATCAGAAAAGCTCAGAGAATACCGCTGGCTGTTGGAAGAATTTCGCGTGTCGTTGTTCGCCCAGCGCTTGGGCACGGTGCAAACCGTATCGGAGAAACGCCTAAAGCAGCTTTGGCAAGCGTTAAAGAACGATGTAACAATTCGCTGAGTCATACGTCCTAATACAACAATAACGGGCGAAGAGGAGAGGGCCTTGCCTCGATATCACGTTCAGCAACAGTCAGCAATTCAACCGGGCTTAGCGGCAGATGCTGTGGGACTGGGCTTGCGACGCGGCATGCTCGATGCCTTCAGCGAGTTGCAGCCCGGCGATATCGACTTCTTCGAGGTCGCCCCCGAAAACTGGATTGACCTCGGCGGACGGTTTGGCAAGGCATTTGAAGCGCTGGCTGAAAAATTCCCGGTCACCCTGCACGGTTTGAGCTTAAACATCGGCGGTTTTGCGCCGCTCGACTACGCGTTGATCGACGATATCGCGGCATTCATCGACCGCTTCGATTGTCGCCTCTACAGCGAGCACCTTACCTACTGCGGCGACAGCGGCCACCTCTACGACCTGATGCCGATCCCCTTTACCGATGAGGCGGTTGCGCATGTTGCCGAGCGCGTAATTGAGGTGCAGCGGCGTCTCGGCCGAAAAATTTTACTGGAAAATGCCTCCTACTACGCCGCGCTTGATAGCCAGATGACCGAATCGCAGTTCATTACTGGCGTGCTCGAAGAGGCCGATTGTGGCCTATTGTTAGATGTGAATAATGTTTACGTTAACAGTGTGAACCACGGCTACGATGCCCGGCAATTCCTGCGCGAGCTACCGCTGGAGCGCGCCGCTTATATGCACATCGCCGGTCATTTTGACGAGGCTGATGACCTCAAAGTGGATACGCATGGTGCGCCCGTTATCGAGTCCGTGTGGCAGCTGCTTGGCGAGTGCTATGGGCATTGCGGGTCTTTGCCGACATTGTTGGAGCGAGATTTTAACTTTCCACCAATGGCCGAGTTGCTCGATGAGATATCGCGAATTCGCGATGTGCAGGCGACACGGGAGGTAGGGCAGTAATGGACCCCTTTCAGCAACAGCAGCAGGCCTTAACCGCCTATTTGCGCGATCCGGAGTCTTGCCCAGCGCCGCAGGGGATCGAGCCTCGTCGCCTGGCCGTGTATCGAGACTTGTTCTACAAGAACATAGAGGGCTTCATCAGCGGTGGCTTTCCGGTTTGTCGCAGTATTTTTCCCGATGATCAGTGGCACGCCATGGTGCGGGACTTTATGAAAGTCCATCACTGCCAGAGCCCGTATTTTTTGCAAATTGCTGAGGAGTTTCTTCACTACCTTAGCGGTGCGCGCGACCACCCCGATGATCCGCCATTTTTACGGGCGCTGGCGCACTATGAGTGGGTGGAACTTGCTCTCGATACAGATACGGCCGCGCTGCCGGCGAAACTGTCTGTGTCCACGCCCTTGGTCGATACCTGTTTGCGGAAGTCGCCCCTCGCCTGGAGCTTGAGTTACCCATACCCCGTGCATCGTATTTCCAAGGCCTATCAACCTCTCCACACGCCGGGAGACATGACATATTTGGTGGTGTACCGGGACCGCAGCGACGCGGTGCGATTTATGGAAATTAATGCCGTCACCGCTCGCTTGTTAGCACTGCTAGAAGGCGGAGCCTCGCCACGTGAGTGTTTGGCGAGTTTGGCTACGGAACTGGCGACAGAGGAAGGCCGCTTGGTTGACTTCGCTGAGAGCCTGCTACAACAGCTGCTGGAGGCGGATATTCTCTGCCTTGCAGAGCCTTCATTCACTGGCGAATAACATCGCTGGTATTAATGTGGGCTTTAGGTATAGTGGGCGCAATACAAAAGTAGGGAATACTATTCGCATGTTGCTGCATAGACTGCTCACTACGGTGATTTGTCTGTTCGCGCCGCTGTCTTTCGCCGCAGAATATGGCAATGATCCCCGCGACCCCTGGGAAGGCCTCAATCGCCACATTTTCGCCTTTAACGAGGGGGCGGATCGCTACGTCGCCAAACCGGTTGCTAAGGCTTACAAAGAGGTGACGCCGAGATTCGTTGACCAGGGCATCGGCAATGTTTTTGACAACCTCGGTGAGGTGAAGAACTTCTTCAATGATGTCCTCCAGGGCGAGGGCAAAGACGCCATGGTTGATGCCGGGCGCTTTCTGATAAACACCACGGTGGGTGTGCTGGGCTTTTTTGATGTCGCGACCCATCTGGGACTGCCCCGCGAGTCAGAGGATTTTGGGCAAACTCTGGCTGTTTGGGGGGTAGAGCCCGGCCCCTTTCTAATGCTGCCTCTTCTCGGTCCAAGTACCATTCGCGATGGTAGCAGCCGCTTTATCGATCGCTATGCTTCACCGACCAGTGAGGTTGAGCCCTTTTCCGCTGAATTGGGTTTGATGGCGCTGGATCTTGTGCAATTACGTGCAAAATTATTGGGCTCCGATGAGCTGGTCAGCGGTGATAAGTACACCTTTCTTAAAGATGCCTATCTGCAGCGCCGTCAGTTCCTAATTAACGATGGCGAGTTTCAGGATAGCTTTGGCGACGAGGATTTTGAGTCCTTTGATTTTGAATAGCAGGGTAGCGGGATGTGAATCCTGCACAGGCACATGGCTTGCTCCGGTGGCGCCGTAAAGGTAAAACAGGCAGATGACCAGACCCTTACATCACCGGCTGCTGCTTGTTCAGCACCGCGATGACCTTCACCGGCAACTGCGCGAAGCCCTAGAGGCCCTCGGCGTTATCGTGTTGAGTATCGACGACAGCACAGAGGCGCTGCGCTGTTTTCGGGAAGACGATATCGATATTGTGATGATTGATATCGATCTGCCCGACTGCCAAGGTATCACCTTGCTTGATGATATGGCTGCCGACCCCCGTGAGCTTCCCCTGATCTGTGTGTCCCGGCGCGAGAGCCTGGCCGATGTTCTCTCTGCTGTACGCCACGGCGCTACCGATTACCTCATGCTGCCGCCTGAAAGCGCTGATGTCATTCGCCATGCCATCAATCGCGCGGTGGAGCGCTGCGAATTAAAACGTGAAAACCTCGCTTATCGCCATAAATTAGAAGCGGCCAACCGCGAGTTATTGGAAAGTCTGACCCACCTTCAGCAAGATCAGCAGGCCGGTAAGCACGTTCAGCAATTGTTGTTGCCAGATACGCCTAAAGACATTGAAGGCTACCAGTTCTGCCATTTTATTTTGCCGTCTCTCTACCTGAGTGGCGACTTCGTTGACTATTTTCTCGTCGGCGATGATCGGGCGGTATTCTTTGTTGCCGATGTGTCAGGCCACGGCGCCAGTTCCGCCTTTGTGACCGTATTTTTGAAAAACCTTTTCGCTCGCAAGCGCAGTGACTACCTTCATCGCGGCTCAACGGCAATACTGTCTCCCGCGAAAATGCTTGCCATTGCCAACCGTGAACTTCTTGAAATGGGTATCGGCAAGCATGTGACCATGTGTGTCGGGGTCTTTGACCTGAACTGTGATCAGCTCTGTTACGCGGTTGCGGGGCACCTTCCGGCGCCGGTGCTGGCCTGTGACGGGCAGGCGGAATTTTTGCCCGAACACGATATGCCCGTGGGGCTTTTTAGCGATGCGGCTTTTACCGATCACATGATCTGCTTTCCGAGTGGCGCCGTGCTGACACTGTTTTCCGATGGTATATTGGAGGTGTTACAACGCGACTCGCTAAAGGAAAAAGAAGAGGCGCTATTGGCACTACTCAGCGCTGGGCAGCGTTCGTCCAGTGAACTGGTAACGGCCTTCGACTTAAACAATATTGGTGATGCACCGGATGATATCGCCATCTTAGTCATTAGCAGGTTATAGGAAGTCATGCAGCCAGGTAAGATTTTGGTCGCAGAGCAAGATGGTGCTTTCGTCATTAAATTGGTTGGCGAAGTCCGTCTAACCCTTTGCACGACGATGGATGATTTTTTTGACGATATGCTAACCAGTAAAGGGTTTGCCAGTGTCGTTATTGATCTCGTTGATGCAACCAATATAGACAGCACCACCCTTGGCTTGCTCGCAAAACTGGCAATCAAAGCCAAGCAACGCTTTTCCTATGTGCCGGTTATTTTGTCTACCAATCCTGATATCACTCGCGTGCTGGATAGCATGGGGTTTGGTCGCGTTTTCTGTATTCGCCAAGAGCCAGTGGTAGACGACGAGGACCTGAATGAACTGCCGGTATTGCCCGACAGTGAAGATGCGGTTCGCGCCAAAGTGCTGGAGGCGCACCGCGTGCTCATGGGAATGAATGAGAGCAATCGGGCTAAGTTTCGCGAGCTTGTCACCCTGCTGGAAGGGCAGTGTTATTAAGCCTGCGGCATTACTTTTTTGCTGTTAGGCCAAGCGTTTCACAAACCATCAATTTTGCCCTGATAAAGTCCTTGTGGGGCAGGTAAATCAACTCTGAAATTTTACGAATGACGTGCTCTTCGTACTTGTCTATGTCGCCGTCTTCTGCCGCAACTTCCCACAGCGCCTTCACTAGTTGAAACTTCTCTGCGTTATTGCAATTGTCATTGATGTAGCGGGTAAAGGGGTAGAGGGAGGTGCTGTCTTGGGTCGACTCATGCGCCTTTTCCATAAAGGCTTCAATTTCGTCTGCACTGAGGTGAAAGTGCTGCACCAGCAGTTGGCGAATCTTCTCCACTTCTGCCGGCTCTTGCTTGTAGTCGGATTTGCTGACTTCTATCAACAGCGAGGCGGCTACCAATTCCATCGAAAGCTCGTCGCTGCCATCGGCATTGGAGGCCTCGCCCAGCAAGTTTTTTATAAACTCAAACACCTTGCCAGCCTCTCAACAAATCCTCGAGTTTCCGTTGGTCCGCGGCGAAGGCGCGAATCCCTTCTGCCAGCTTTTCTGTTGCCATGGCATCTTCATTCATGGCCCAGCGAAAGGATGATTCGCTAGAATCGAGCTTCTGTTGTGGTGCAAAGTCGGCGTCAGGGCTCAGGCGTTGCGGCAGCTGACCTTGCGCATTATCCAATTCTTCGAGCAGGGCAGGGCTGATTGTGAGTCGGTCACACCCCGCTAGCTCAGCAATTTCGCCGGTATTTCGAAAGCTCGCGCCCATCACAATGGTGCTGTAGCCATGCTGTTTGTAGTAGGCATAGATGCCCGCGACAGACTGCACGCCGGGATCTTGTGCCGGGCTTTCGGGGCTGTCGCCGCGGGCCACGTGCCAGTCGAGAATGCGGCCGACAAAGGGCGAGATCAATGTTGCACCTGCCTCGGCACATGCCGCCGCTTGTGCCAGGCTGAACAATAAGGTCAGGTTACATTCAATGCCGGCTTTTTCGAGCTCTGCGGCAGCTTGAATGCCTTCCCACGTCGAGGCGATCTTCACTAATAACTTGTCGCGCCCAACACCCGCTTCTTCGTATAACTTGACGATAGTCTTGGCTTGTTCGACGGTCGCGGCAGTATCGAAGGAGAGCCGAGCGTCCACTTCTGTGGAGACTTTTCCTGGTACCAGCTGACTAATTTCGCGGCCTATGGCAACGGCCAGGCGCGTGCTGGCAGCTTTAATTTGTTCGTCGTTGTTAGGGTCGGTAATGTTTTCGGCAACGATGCGGTCGATCAGCGCCTGATACTGAGGCAGCTGGGCGGCTTTGAGGATGAGTGAGGGGTTGGTGGTCGCATCTTGGGGGGAAAAGCGTTTGATTGCCTCGATGTCGCCGGTGTCGGCCACGACATCCGTCATCGCTTTAAGTTGTGCCAGTATACTGCTCATTAAATGAATCCTATCACCGTATCTTGATTTCGCTTTCCTGCAGGGTTTGGGCAGCACGTTGTTGCGCGTAGTCTTGCAGGCGTTGTTGCGCCGTTGTTGTCAGGGCCAGTGCTTCTTGCAGTACCTCCAGTCCAGCATCATTCCGGTGCGCATGCTGACTGAGATGGCGGCGGAACTGGCGGGCTCCGGCCTGGCCATTAAAAATCCCGAGAATATGTCGCGTTATATGGTGGAGTCGAGTACCGCTTGCAAGTTCCTTTTCAATGTAGGGGTAGAGTGATTCGACAACATCCTGCCGGCTGCGCTGATTGGCTTCGTCGGCATAGATACGTTCATCTACCTCCACCAGCTGGTAGGGGTTCTGGTAAATACTGCGCCCCAACATACTGCCATCGACATGTGACAAATGCGATAGCGCGTCGTCGATACTGTCGATACCACCATTGATAATGACCTCCAGCCCGGGAAAGTCATTTTTGAGCTGGTAAACCATATCGTAATTCAACGGCGGAATTTCCCGGTTTTCCTTGGGGCTTAGACCCTGTAGCCACGCTTTGCGGGCATGCACAATGATCGTGTTACAGCCTGCTTGGTGAATTTGGTCAACAAAATCGTGCAGCGGCTCATAGCCTTCCTGATCATCAATACCAATGCGGTGTTTCACGGTTACCGGCAAGTCGCTAGCATCAATCATCGCGGCGACGCAGTCTGCCACCAGGCTGGGGCGGGCCATTAAACACGCGCCAAAAAAGCCATTTTGAACACGGTCGGAGGGGCAGCCACAATTCAGATTCACCTCGTCGTAGCCCCATTGTTTGGCAAGCTTGACGGCCTTGGCTAAGTCGCTGGGATCGCTGCCGCCCAACTGCAAGGCGAGGGGCTGTTCCTCTGTGCTGAACTGCAAATGCCGGTGTTGGTCGCCGTGAAGCAGGGCGCCAGTGGTCATCATTTCTGTGTAGAGCACGGCGCGCCGACTCATTTTTCGCCAAAAAAAACGGCAGTGGCGGTCTGACCAGTCCAGCATTGGCGCTACGCAGAAGCGGCGATCCAGCTCAGACCGCGTAATTATTGGTTTTGTGACTGTTTTTAAAGGATTTTCATCCTGGTTATTCCGTACCATTTTTGCTCATTTTGAACTGTTTTTTAGGCTATAAAGTCCCTAGAATGTCCCCAAATAATTGGGGACAACTCTAATGGCGACCATAGTAGCGCGCAAGCGAAAGAACGGCACAGTATATCAGGCTAAAATCCGAATCCGTAAAAATGGGGTCACGCATACTGAGTCAGAGACTTTCGAAAAGAAAAGCCTGGCCAAGACCTGGGCGGATAGGAGAGAGGCTGAACTCAAAGCTCCGGGGGTATTTGAGCGCCTTGCGCATATTGGGATCACAGTTGGCCAGGTGCTGCGATGGTATAAAGACGATTATGAAGGTAATTCGACTTTTGGCCGCTCAAAACTCAATTCCATTGACCAGCTGATCAACCGAGATGAATTTGCGGTCCTGGACGCCATGAAGCTCACCTCAGGGCAGTTGGTTGCTCATGCTAGGAAAAGACGGAAAGAGGGAACTGGCCCAGCGACGGTCAATAACGATTTTATTTGGCTTCGCACAGCTATGCGGGCTGTCAGAATTGGACGTGATATTCCATTAGAGCTGCAAGCCATCGATGATGCCGCGTTCATCTGCCGAAAAGAAGGCTTGATATCTAAGGCTGAACAGCGTGATCGGCGGCCAACTATTGAGGAGCTGAATCAGCTGCTGGATTATTTCTCAGAACGGGACGGTCGAGCCGTAACACCGATGGTTGAAATTGTGCAGTTCGCTGTTTTCAGCTCCAGACGGCAGGACGAGATATGTCGTATACGCTGGGCTGACATCGATGAGAAGCGGAAGCGGGTATTAGTTCGAGATATGAAGCATCCCAAAAAATTGGTCGATACCTGGGTGTCATTACCAGAAAAGGCCTGGACGATCCTACAACGCCAGCCGAAAACCGAGGACCGGATATTTCCCTACAACAGTAAGACTGTCTCTTCTAACTTCACGCGCTCGTGCAAGTTTCTTGGAATAGAGGGTCTACGGTTTCATGACCTTCGTCATGAATGTATAAGCTGGCTGTTCGAATTGGGGTGGGACATCCCGCGGGTGGCCCAGGTTTCAGGGCACAAAGCCTGGACTTCACTACAGCGCTATACGCATCTTGAAAAAGTTGGAGACAAATACAAGGATTTCAAATTGCGCTAGCGTTATTGAGTCGCTCCCAGTCGTGACGGGCTTGCTCCTTTTTTGTATCAAGCCAATCAGCCAAGTCCTTTGCAGAGATCAACCATTGAGATTTTTGGCTCCCGCCGCGGTAAACTGGTACTGGTAAATTTTGAATCCTTGCTTGCTGAGCAGCCTTTTGTAGCGATAGTCCAAAGTATTTGTCGCAGACCTGTGAGAGCGGAATCTCACTCGTATCAAATTCTGCCATCAAACAAAAGAAGGTATTCATTCAGCTGAGCTCCGTCTCGACTTCAAGCATGGAAGCTGGTTGCTGTCGAGAGATACTTCGGTCTTGCTTGTTTCTGCTCTCCAAATATTCGATTGCCAGGTATGGAATTCTATTGGTGCTCATTCTATGGGCGAGAACCTGTAGGCGCTGACCGTCGTCACTTTTTATCCCTGAGTCTTTTGCGCCGCTTAAGGCATCTAGCTCTTCCCTGTTTGTAAACCAGTGGCAATTATCTTTGTGCCTGGAGCCAGCTACGTATGATGCTGATCGATCCATCCCCGACGTATAGTAGACGAAGACATCACCATTAACAGTGGTGCCCTGAGAGGCATAAACCGTGGTGGCATACGCCTGGACTACGTACAGGTTTCCCTTTTCGTCGGAGTAGTCGGTGTTTGAAAATCGGGCGATTTGACCGTTGTCACATTGAACGGTGAAATGAATTTCTCCGTTGGCTTTTTTTATGACATGCTGAATTGTGCCCAGATCACCATTGGTATATCCACGGTCATAATCATTTCGAGTGAAGCGCACACGTTCGCCGCTCGAAAATTGACAGCGTATTGTGTGGTTGCTCACAGCGCAACTGGTCTCGATATTCTCCCGCCCAACTTTTCCTTGTTCTTGATGGCACTTCCGGATGGCTTCATTTAACGGAATAACATCTCTCCAGCGCTGGGCCAGTATCATCGAATCTTTTTCGGGGTTCTGCTGTTGGAATTCGCTCCAGCGACTTACCAGTAATTCGCGGGCGTCCGCGCTGTTATCCGAAAAGTGAAGAAGCCCGCGTTCTTGGTGGGCCTGCAATGCTTCGAGCGCGTTACCCGCTCGAAACTGTCGGACGGCTTCGCGTGCCCATAATTCATTCTGGCGACGGATCGTTTGGATGCGCGCACAACCTTGGCGTTGGGATAAATACCGAAGGCATCCTCCATGGGTGATGGCATCCATCTGCTGCTCTTCGCCAACCAAAATCAATTTACCGTGTGCTTGGTGAACTGCCGAGGCGAGACGTAGTAGGTCAAGTGTAGAAATCTGGCCAGCCTCGTCGACTAAAACGACTGTGTTTCCCAGGCTAAGATTACTGGTTTTAATTTCGCTGAGGAGTTTGGCAATCGTTTTGGATTTGATTGCGGTTTCAGCTTCCAGTTGGTTGGCGGCTTGCCGAGCAACTGTGGCACCAATTACTGAAAAACCTGCCGATTCATAAGCGGATTTAACCGCTCTCATCGAAATAGATTTGCCAGCCCCTGCAGCACCTTGGAGAATGTCTAGACTGCTCTGGCATACGCTGAAAACACCTTCGGCTTGTTCCTCGCTAAGTGAAAAACCTTGAATTTCTGAACTGGCAGATATGGCTTTTGTAATTGTCTCGTCATCCAAATGATAATGGGATTGGCTTTGCAGTTGATCAGCCAAGCGCACCAGAGCACGCTCCTTGGAAATCATGGAAGGCGTTGAGAAGAGTTCATTATTTGCTTCGTCGCGACCTAGTGCGACAATCTCACGCTCTTCAACTAAATGCTGGACTGCATTTTCTATGTCATGCAGTTCAGCGTGGCTCCATTGAGCCTCAATTGCCAGGGCTTCATATAAATCCTGCCGCCGGAAGACGGATCGTTTTTCGACCATTTGTTCCGCAATGATTGATATTGGGAGTGGCTCTGCACTAATTACAGGGTACGCCGACCACAGCGCTTGGGCTTGTTCTGCTGAGAGTCCAAGCTCATCGAGCTCCTGATGCCACTGCTTGAATAGAGCAGGCCGGTCAATATTTTGCTTGTGGGTTCTGGTCGTTAGCTTGATTGCATCCCCGAGGTGCGAAGCGCTACTGGCAACATTCAAATCTGCAAGCGCAGCTTCAATTGCTTCCGCTCGCTTGGAAAAGTGTTCGCAAATCCCTTGGGGGATGCCTTCTACTTCAAAGTGGGCAGCAGTTTCCGGTTGTGAAATGCCAAACCCGATTTCACGCAAATGATTCGCTAGGGTAGAGCGATACAGCGCCCCCGCTGCTTTCTGCCACAGAAAGAGTTGGCGTGATTCTATCGTTCCCCAGGTTCCGTCGTTCCGCGGTGCAACGTTCGCAATAAGGCAGTGGGTATGAAGCTGAGGGTCTTGAGCTCTTGAAGTGGAGTGTTCGAATAGTGCCGCGACCAAACCAGTAACAGCTTCTTGTTTGTAACCGCCATGACCTCTTCGAGTAACGGCAGCGTGCTTTTCTATAAATGTGATGGCTTGCCGAACGGCTTTAAGTTGTCCTGCCTGAATCTCCTGACGTAGAATTGCATCCGATCGAGCCCAAAGGATTGAAACAGATTTAGGTGCCGAGAATGTCAGATCCCAGCCGGAGCGATGACCATCTCCTGGTCTTTCGCACAGGGCTGTTCCGTCTGGCGCATAACCCCGAAAGATGCTCCGATATTCGGATGTGTCGATTTTGCCCTGTAAGCCAAGTAGTCTTGCGCCCAAGCCCGACCAGATGCCAGCGGGTTCGCCTCCTGAGGTGTAGTAGTCCTCGGATGCCAGGTCGCTGTAGTAGTCCAGGCTGTTAATCGAATTCATTGTTAGCATTGCGCTTCCTCCGTATTTGTTCGCGACGACTGGAGGTGGCGGTAGGTAATTCGGAGTTTTTCGCCGGTTTCGTTATTTCCGACAGCCAGCTTGCAGGGCAGTGTTCTTCTGCAATTTTGGAAAGTTTGGGTATTGGCCAGCGCAGCCGGTAGACAGCGTTCCACCCTGGGATTAGTAGATAGCCTTCTGCCCCATTTTTACCAGCCTGAGGCAAGTGCACGAGATCGGCGGGTGTTACTAATGGGAGTTTCTCCCGATGCCAGTTGGTAACTGGAGCGCCGTGAGGCCCAGCACTGCTGGTGGGGCGTTCAACCTCCCGCTCTCCGAATGCCTTGGCAGTATAGCCGGCGGTCTCACCAGCTGCGCCAACCCGCATTGAGGAAAAAATTGTGAACAAATTGAGCAGCGAGTCTGCCCCATGGTCGGTGTAAATTTGCTGAATTTGGGAGATGGATTGCGTACCAGCGACAAAACGACAACCTTTCGAGCGACCCAGGCTCATCCACTCTAGAAGAGAGTCGTTTTTGGGTAGATTGGCCAGTTCGTCAATGAAGAGCCACAGCTCACGCTCAGGGGTGTTCGTCTGCGCCAGAATTGTCGACGTCATCAGTGCAATTAGCGCATTTGCTATTGGGGCACCAATATCTTTATAGCGCTTGTCTGCTTGAACTAATATCACTGGCTTGTCGGTGTCGGATTGCTGGGCCCATGAGGTTATGGAAAATCCATCTTGATAGGCATTGGGCCAGGCCTCGGCGAGTGTATATACCCACCCAAGTGAGCCCAGAAGTTGAGCAAAAAAACTTTGAGTTGTCTTTGAGTTCTCAGCGATAAACCGAGCCGCTCTTGGATAGTGCTGTGTTAATTGACTATTAAGGGTCACTTCGTCAAGTGACAGAGTTTCTGCCAACTCTACCCAGCCCCACTGCTTTTTTGTGCGGTTTAGGATTTGAATTCCACCAGTGAAAATCATCCTTGCGCCATTTGCCCACAGGGGGTCATTGGAGTCTGGAATTAGTCGCTCGGCAATCAGCTGCGCACTAACTGCGTTATTGGCGTCTACGCTGATATTCCACGGGGTGCCGCGACTATCCCAGGGGGCAATCAAAATGGATGATGTCGGTTTGAAGAAGAGGGCAGTGAATTCTCGTTTTTCGTCGTAGATGAAAGCGCGCTCGCCGCGCTCTATGACCTGTTGAATGATTGGGGTTATAAAAACAGTTTTTCCTGTGCCTTGGGCACCTCCCACGAAAATGTTGCCGCTTTCTCGTGTGCGAGCAATATGAACCCTGGGGTGGAGTTTAATGCCCAAATTAGGGTGTTCACGTTTCTCCTTATTAAGCTGAACTTTGGCATGTTTAATAGCCACTGCATGCCAAAACAGCCTAGGTCCAGAAATATGTACGAGGCTATCTCTGCCGCCGGGACAGTAACCAAGGCTTCCAGCCCAGAATGCTACTGCAGAGGCGGCTATCATAGGCAGGCTCGTATGGACGATGAAATGCGCCTGCCAGCCGCGTTGCGCAATTTCGTGCCAGTATAACTTCCAGTCGTTCAAACTGTAGCGAACTAGAAGGTCTGTAGCTGCATCTTTGAGATACGGCCAGTGAGCCGAAAAGTTGCCCCAGGGCGAGCCGATTTGCCAGGTGTAGTAGGTCAAAGGCGTTACAGTGAAGACAAACGCCGAACCGGCCATAACCGCAATGGCACCCCATTCCTGTTTCCGGACAGAAGGTGGCAAATTATGTGTCACCACTTCACTCCGTTTTGTTGAAGCTGTTCGACAACCTGCTGGCGTTCTTGATCTTGAAGTCCGACTACGGCGCAAAGCATTTCGAACGTGGACCTGCGTTGCCGTAATTCGAATCGCACCAGTTGATTTTGAATCAACTTTTGCTGTTGGTAGTTTGACCAAGATGTGCGAACAATTTCAGCGATGGTGGTACCACGGCGCTCGGCTTCTTCCTGCAGTTGCAGATAGTCCTGGAGCGGGAATCGTGCTGTAACCGCTTTACTTGTCTCTTTATTCTTCACCTGAAATCTCCGAAATCTATTGTTTATTCAATGCGTTAGGTTTGGCTTGCTCGGTGGCGCGGTGCAACTAGTGAAATCGCCGGGAAATTCGAATAATGGGAACCTTTCTGTGATTGCTGAGCGCCATGAGTTCCACCAAGGGTGCGTGGGGTCTGTTCTCATTAGATCTTGTTCAGCAGTGCTGCAGTCAAAAAATTTGAATTCTTCCCAGTCTGGGTTTACGAGCTCATCGTCTAACTTGTGTAAATCTTTTCGAATGGTGTCGTATTTAAAGCCCGGTTGTTCTTGGCAGTCTTCGCTGAGGGAGTCGAATATAAGTTTTCCAATATGCTTGCGAGAAAGTTCCGGGGACTCCAGTTTAATTTGGAAGGCAAATCTAAACAGAGCTAGAATCCTTCGCTGGGGTTCTGAAAGGCCAGATAGCAGTACTAACTGTTGAGCAAGGGTCGAAAATTCGGCTTCAAAAACTGCCAAAACGGGAGGGTGCTCTATATATGTTTGATCCTCGACGAGATCCCTTAGAGGTTTCGCAAGATTCGAGGTCAAGAGCCCTTTTTCGGTGGCCCAGGAGCAGAATGATAGTGGCGTCACATGATATTTATCTCCCTCAGATATTGCTGGGAGCTCCCCGAGAAGAATTGCCTCACGGGTTTTAATCAGAATTCCTTCTCTTTCCTCCCGCCAGCCTGGATAGTATTGGCCAGGCTCCTGTTCAAACATCAACGGATCCATACCTACGGAAAGAGAGGCGGCTTCATCCAGTGACCAGAGTTGCTTTCCGGCATACTCTTCCCATATAAATCCTCGGCAAGTAGCCCACGGAAGTATCATCTCTCGCAAGAAGCTGTCCGGAATCCTGGCGCCCTGTAGGGCATACGTCACCTCTTGGCGCCGCATGAGTTTGGTGGGCTCATAGCAGTGTCCTTCCTTTAACAGAAGGCGAACTGCCTTGCGCACCCTGATATCCAGTTGTTTGTATTCTTCGGGCTCTAGATCACGAAGCGTTGCATCGTCTTCGGGCAGAGCGTTTAAGCCGTATAAGTCGAGACTCGGGTCATCATCAACCTCGGGACCCGAGCCGTGTTCCTCTTCATTCGAATTTTCTTGGCCGTAATTAGGCTGGGCGCTGGCCGTGATTAACTTCCAGAGTTTAATAAACACAATATGCACCTCGTTTGCTCAAAAGTTGCACTAATGATTGGATATATGAATTTGTGGCGTCCACCACAAAGGTGCAGAAAAGATGCAATTTGGAGGATTTTTCGGGAAATTCCTGTTTTCGAGAGTGATCTGGGGCTAAATTAGCCCCATTTCCGCCAGCGAGGTGACCGTTTCACCGACGATCAGGTGATCCAGCACCCGAATATCGACCAGCGCCAAGGCCTCTTTCAGGCGCTTAGTGATCCGCTTGTCAGCGTCTGAGGGTTCTGAAAGGCCACTTGGGTGGTTGTGAGCCAGGATCACTGCGGCTGCGTTTGCTGCCAGCCCGTCTTTTACGACTTCTCTCGGATAGACAGCGGCGCTATCGATGGTGCCGCGAAACAGTTCGCTGTGGCGGATGACCTTGTGCTGGTTGTCGAGCCAGACAACGGTGAACATCTCGTGCTCGTATCCGCCAAGCAGTACCTGCAGGTAGTCGGCGGAAGCTCTGGCGCTGGTGAGGTGCTGGCCCTTGGAAAAGGTCTGACGAACACATTCCTGAGCCGCCCTGATGAGGGTGGATTGTTCGATGTCGTGGTACTCGCCGTTTTTGTCTTGGACGGAGTAGGTGGTGTAGGTTTTGTCGTTCATGGGAGGCTCCCGCTGGTTGATTTGCGTCCAGGGGGCCTTGAAGAGATCGGCAATCCAGTCTGTGCGCAAGCTGGCGCGGACAACACGGGCGTAGCAGCACACCGCAGGCTGACTGTATTGTTGGGAACGAGAGGTACGGTCGCTATTAATCAATAGGCAGGTAAGCCGGTATGACAAATAACGCCGACGAAACTATGGATCGGCGCGTCCAATAAGATCAGGCTAAATCCTTTTAAATCGGCTCAGCCTATGTGATTATCATCACCTTTTAAGGTTTTAGCGGTCGAGACAATGAGCCAACGCTGGTACTCGGTGGAAGAGATTGGGCAGTATCTTGGGGTCAGCAAAGACACCATCTATGCCTGGATAGCCAACAAGTCGATGCCGGCTCATAAAGTTGGGCGCCTGTGGAAGTTCAAAACCGAGGAGGTTGATGAATGGGTGCGGGCAGGTGGTGCGGCTGACGATGCTAAGGGGCAGAAATGACTCCTGAGCAGACCCTCACAAAATTCGGCTACAAATTCGGCCAGAGTGGTGCCCATTCGGCCCGCAGTATGATGCTGGTGGAGCTAAAAACGCTCTTTGCTGATTCCACCCCCGCCACGCCGATCAGCCAATATCAATCCGATATTTGTGACTACAACCTGCTGGATAAGCCAACAGCCAAGTCGCGGAATCTGACCTATCGGCACCTGATCGACCTTTACGGACTGGATACCGCCATACCCTTATTTCGGGTTTTTCGACGGCTTTGGTCATTAGATAAGCAGGCGCAACCAGTGCTGGCTTTACAGCTGGCGCTAATTCGGGATCCGTTGTTGCGGAAAAGCCTTCCTTTAATAATGGAGGCAAAGCCCGGCCAGGCTATATCCCGTGAGGATGTAGAAGAGCTGTTAAAGGCCCCGGATCCGGAGCGTTTCAGCCCCGCGTCCCTCAAATCCTTTGCCCAGAACATCAATGGCAGCTGGACCCAGGCCGGTTTTCTCACCGGTCGCAATAAGAAGCACCGCTCCCAGCCGACCGTTTCACCAGTCAATGTGGCTTTAGCGCTTTTCCTGGCCTACCTGGAAGGGGCAACCGGAGAGCGGCTTTTCCATAACCGGTGGTGCCAAGTGCTGGGCCAATCCGCTCACCAGCTAAACGAGCTGGCAATTGCGGCGAGTCATCGCGGCATTATCGATTTCAAGCAATCCGGGGGCGTGACAGAAGTGCGTTTTCCTGACTTCCTAACAGCTGAAGAGGAGCGCTGGCGCGATGAGTAGCAAAATCGCGAGGCTTATTCAAAGCTACCAGACCTATATTGACCTGCCGTGGGAGAAGGGTCTGGCGGGCCCGCAAAAAGTGATTTTCGCGGTTTACGATAAACACGATGAATTGCGCATTCGTGCCCAGGTGGAAGAATTTGAGATCGCAACCAAAACCGCCAAGCACGAGTGGCAGCTTGTCGATATTACCGATGCCTTCCCAGAGTGGATGTCACAGCAGGAGTATCGCGATAGCTATTTTGAATACCCGGACGATTTGCAAGATAGCTTGGCGGATTTCACGCAGACGGTATCGCAACAAATTATGGCAGTGTTAGATCAGACTAACGACAATACCGTTGTCGCTTTGCAGGGTGTTGGCAGCTTGTTTGGCTTTTCACACTGTTCGGAAGTCATTGCCAAAGTGGCCAACCATGTTCAAGGCAGACTGCTCGTCTTATTCCCTGGCGAGTATGAAAACAATAACTACCGCCTGTTAGACGCACGTCCAGGTTGGAATTATCAGGCGGTCCCCATTACCGCCAATAAAAGTTTATAAAAACGATCACTCCCTTCTTGGGACTTTCAAGGAGTTAGAAACGTGCTAAACCAAGAAATCTACGCCAAAGACCCCCTAGCAAACCAGCTGGCCAATAATGGTGTAGCCGAAGTAAAGGATGACGCCTCCGAGCAAGCCCTCAAAACATTACGCTACGAGCTTGAGACCTTCGTCTGCGACGGCGAATACGAGAAGGGCCTCGACAAGATTCTGTCTACCTTTCTCACCAATGTTGATAAAGGGGCCGAGCAACCTGGGGTTTGGATCAGCGGTTTCTACGGCTCCGGTAAATCTCACCTGGCCAAGATGCTGCGGGCCCTCTGGACAGATTACGATTTCAATAATGGCACCACCGCACGCGGTTTGGCGCAACTGCCCACGGAAATCAATGACCAATTCAAAGAACTCTCTACCCAAGGCAAGCGCTACGGCGGGCTCCATGCGGCATCTGGAACGCTAGGGCAGGGCGCAAGCGACTGGGTTCGCATGGCCTTGCTCAGTATTGTCTTTAAATCTGCAGGCCTGCCGGAACTTTACCACCTGGCGCGCTTTGTTATTTGGTTGCGCCAGCAAGGCATCGAAGATCAGGTGCGTTCACAGGTGGAGGCTGAAGGCAAAGAATGGCTGAAAGAACTCAACCACCTGTTTATGTCACCCATCATTGCCAAGGCATTGCTAGCTGCCAAGCCTGACCTGGCGGCGGATGAGAAAGAGCTTCGTACCCTGCTAAGGGAAGAATATAAGCGCGTTGATGACGTTTCCAATGATCAGATGGTCGAAGCGATAAAAGATGCGTTATCGGTTGATGGTAAATTCCCGCTGACATTGATCGTGCTCGATGAAGTACAGCAGTACATCGGCGATGATGCTAATCGCGCCTATCAAGTCCAAGAAACGGTCGAGACCTGCTGTAAGCACTTCAAAGGACAGCTGTTATTTGTCGCCACCGGGCAAAACGCGCTGTCAGGTATGCCCAACCTGATGCGTCTAATGGGTCGCTTCCAGGTTCCGGTGCAACTGTCAGACACCGATGTAGAGTCCGTTATTCGCAAAATCATCCTCCAGAAAAAGTCCTCAGCAGTAGGGCAGGTGGAACAGGTGCTTAAAGACAACCTGGGCGAGATTTCTCGGCACTTGCGCGGCACCAAAGTCGAGTTTATCCAAAGCGACGAGAACATGATGGCGGCCGACTATCCGGTGCTGCCGGTGCGTCGTCGTTTCTGGGAGAAGGTACTGCGTATTGTTGATACCACGGGTACCGTATCGCAGCTCCGTAACCAGCTAAAAGTTATTCACGAGGCTACCAAAGTCACGGCAGACAAGGCACTGGGTCATGTTGTTACAGGCGATTTCATCTACGGTCAGATCGCCCCCAATTTATTGCAAACCGGTGTTATCTCGAAAGATGTGTATGAGGCCATTGCCAAACTGGCCAGTGGTGATGCGGCTCAGCAGCTACAGTCCAAGTTGCTGGCACTGATTTTCCTGATCGGCAAATTGCCAACGGATGAAATCGCTAATATCGGTGTAAAAGCCACTGAAGATGTATTGGCCGATCTGTTGGTAGAAGATATTAGTGAAGGGTCTTCTGAGCTCCGCAAACTGGTGCCTGCGCAGCTTGAAGCGCTCAAAAAGTCTGGCTCTATCATGTCTATGGACACCGGCGGCGAGGTGGAATATCGCCTGCAAACTCGCGAAAGCAGTGAATGGCACGATACCTTTCGCCGTGAAGAGGCCGAGCTTTCGGGTAACCCGCAACGTATTGAAACCGAGCGCGATGATTTGCTCGGCACAGAAGCCCGCAAAGCGGCGGGTGAGATTCGCCTGGCTCAGGGCGCGAGCAAGGAACCGCGTAAATTATCCCTGTGCTTTGATCCCGAGCTACCTCGCGATGCCAACAAGCAGTTTTATGCCTGGGTGCAGCATGGCTGGCAAGCGGATGAGCAATCAGTCATCGCAGATGCTCGCGCGGATGACCCAAAGCACGGCACCTTGTATGTGTTTATCCCGGCCCGCAACCGCACTGACTTGAATCAGGCGATCACTACTCTCAAAGCAGCCGAGGCTACCCTCAATAAAAGGGGTATCCCCAATACGCCAGAAGGCAAAGACGCTCGTACGGCGATGGAGACTAAACGCAACGATGCTGAAAAAACGCGCAACCAGCTTCTGAAAGAGATTTTTAACGGTGTGCGCGTGTTTATCTCCGGTGGCACAGAGATTGACGGCAATAACCTCAAAGATAAGCTGGAGAATGGTGCCAAAGATGCACTCGGTCGGCTCTTCAAACAGTTTGACGTGGCCGATGACGCCAACTGGGGCAAGGTCGTGGAAAAGGCGCGCAAAGACGGCGGCGAAACAGCACTGAGTGTCGTTCACCACAATGACGAGCCAGCGAAGCACCCGGTTTGCTCAGCGATTCTTCGGTATATTGGTTCAGGTA
Organism: Spongiibacter sp. C9W; assembly: GCF_057370015.1. Lineage (NCBI taxonomy): Bacteria > Pseudomonadati > Pseudomonadota > Gammaproteobacteria > Cellvibrionales > Spongiibacteraceae > Spongiibacter > Spongiibacter sp. C9W. Next base: position 662,265 of record NZ_CM170672.1, on the reverse strand, counting down.
AAAAGGGCAGTGAAATACGTGACCAATTTCAAGCCGCTCCCTATGGCTGGCCGCAGGACGCCATAGACGGCGCCGTTTATTCGCTACTGGCTTGCGGCGCGCTGAAAGCTAAGAACGCCACCGGTCATCCGGTTGATGCTAAAGGCTTAGAGCGTAAACACCTCACCCAAACCAACTTCCAGGTAGAAAACGTCACCATTAGCACAGCGCAAAAACTGGCGGTGCGCAAACTGCTGGTCGATACCGTCGGCTGTAATCCCGGTGAGGAAGAGCGCAAAACCGAAGAATTCCTCCGGTACGCGCGAGAGCTGGCTGGCAGCGCCGGTGGCGCAGCGCCACAACCGCACAAACCCGATACAGCGTTGATTGATGAAATTGCCGGTGAGGCGGGTAACAGCCGCCTGGTGAAGTTGTTCGATCATAAAGACGAACTCGCAGCCTGCGTAACACAATGGCAAGCACAGGCTCAGCAGATTACCGCTCGGCTCCCTGGCTGGTCGCAACTCAATACCTTGTTGGCATTAAGCCGTGGTTTGAGCTTCCAGGCTGAACTGCAAAAAGAAGTCGACGCCATTGAACATGGTCGGCACCTGCTGGCCAATCCCGACCCGGTTGAAGCACTAATAAAAGAAACGACGGATAACCTGCGAGGTGCCATTCAACACCATTTTGATGGCTACAAGGCGGCCTATGACCAAGCCCTGCAGGATATTGAAAGCGATGCCAACTGGGTGAAGCTAGACGCGGCGCAGCAGGCAGAACTGCTCGGTAGGAGTGCAATCAAAGCGCCCGAGCAGCCCAAACTCAATACCCCTGAGCAGGTCATCGAATCTCTGGAAGAGTGCGCCATTGAACAGTGGAATGACCGCACCGCGGCCCTGAAGAGCAAATTTGACAGTGCGCGGGAGGAAGCCGCGCAGCTGCTGATGCCAAAAGCCGTCAGAGCAAACCTACCTAAACGAACCTTGGAAACAGAAGAGGACATCGCCCAGTGGCTGCAAGAAGTCGAGCAGGAGCTCAAAGATAAATTGTCGCAAGGCCCGGTGATTGTATAGCTCGTTGTCAGTTATAGGGTAAGCAACTTCCAACGACATAGCGGCTATCAGGACGAACCATGCAAGCACACTCAACCAATAAAACATTACCGAGCGAACTTCGCAGACAATTAGAAAGTACCGTTAAATCAGCGCGGGATGTTGCAGAGCAGGCTGCACAGGAAGAGCTCGAACGGCTCAGTGTGGGCGCGAAAGCGCCTGCTGACTATCTAACGGAAGAGCAGCGCGCACTCCGCAACCGTCTCCGCGCCCATGGGCGACAGTTAGGCGATAGAAGAAAGCCCTCCGGCGAGCAAGAGATTAGCCTGTTGGTTTCAGAGATCGCCTACGAGCATTGGCACCGCATGTTGTTTTCCCGCTTTCTCGCTGAAAATAACTTGCTGATGTACGAAGATGGCGTAACGCCATTGGCTATATCTGATTGTTTCGACCTGGCTGAGGAAGAAACCGGCGATAGCTCCAATGGCTGGCGCTACGCCGCCAATTTCGCAGCCAAAATGCTGCCGCAGATTTTTCGGGTTGACTCCCCAGTCTTTGATATTGAACTAGTGCCAAACCACCAAAAGAAGCTAGAGCAGCTTTTAAGCGCACTTGTTCCAGAGATTTTTCAGGCCTCCGATTCCCTAGGCTGGGTCTATCAATTCTGGCAGGCGGACAATAAAGAGCGTATTAACAAATCCGAAGTAAAAATCGGCGCACGGGAGCTACCTGCTGTCACCCAGCTCTTTACCGAGCCGTACATGGTCAGCTTCCTGTTGGATAACGCCCTGGGCGCCTGGTGGGCGGCGCGGCGATTAACGGAACAAGATCTGCGCACCGCTGCCAGCGAAGAGGAGCTTCGCAAAAAGGCTGCCATCCCCGGTGTGCCGCTGGAATATCTGCGCTTTGTGCGAGAAGTGGATGCCGACGGCATTGAATGCTGGACGCCTGCAGCGGGCACTTTTCCGGGTTGGCCGGAGCACCTCAGCGAGCTGAAATGCCTGGACCCCTGCTGTGGTTCCGGTCACTTCCTGGTGTCACTGCTGCTAATGCTGACGCCGCTGCGTATGGAGATGGAAGAGTTAAGTGCCGAGGCGGCGGTGGATGCCGTGCTGCGAGACAACCTACATGGCCTGGAACTGGATCAGCGTTGCGTGGAGCTGGCGGCTTTTGCCCTGGCATTGAATGCCTGGAAGTACCCCAGTGCGGGAGGCTACCGACAGCTGCCGGAGATCCAAGTGGCCTGTTCTGGCTTATCGATTAGCGTAGCCAAAGACGAATGGAAAGCCTTGGTTAAAGAGGGCGGGCTGGGTGGTAAAAACCTGGCCATTGCGATGGACTGGCTGCACGACACTTTTCGTGATGCGCCGGTACTCGGCAGCTTGCTGAACCCAGCCAAAACCGATGCGGCCAAACTCGTTCAGTGGGATCAGCTATCGGAGGCGCTGAACAACGCCCTTGAGAAGGAAAGTACTGACGAACAACACGAGGTGGCCGTGGTGGCGCACGGCCTGGCGAAAGCCGCCACGCTGTTGGCTGGGCAATACAGTTGGGTCGTGACTAACGTGCCTTATCTGGCGCGAGGCAAGCAGGATGACCGCTTGCGGGATTATGCTGAAAAACATTTCCCCGCGGGTAAAAATGATCTGGCCACGGTGTTTCTGGATCGCTGCCTGGAGCTGTGCCGCGAGGGTGGCTCCAGCTCCGTGGTGCTGCCGCAGAACTGGCTGTTCCTGACCAGTTACGAGGCTCTCAGGAAAAAACTGCTACTAGGAGCCAACTGGAACATTCTTGTTCGTTTGGGTGGTGGAGCTGAGGCATTCGAACAGGGCCCGGGGAATATCACCACCATATGTATGCTCACGCTTTCCCGAAAGGGGCTTGAGAGCACCTCTTTGGAATTGTTTTCAGCAGATGGCAATAGAGGAATTCTTCGAGGACTCGACGTCGCCGGCATCAAGGCCGCCAAGGAAAAGTCTGCTGGCCTGCGGACTCTCGACGTTAAGAGCGTGGATCAACGAAAGCAGCTCAGCAATCCGGATGTACGGATAGCTTTCGAAGAAGTCCAGGGCGAGCTACTGAAGAAGTCTGCAAACTCATATCAGGGCCTAAAAACGGGAGATGATTCGAGCAAAAGGAGGTGTTTTTGGGAAGTCAGTAACCTTGTCCGATGGCAACCAATGCTGAGCACGGTCGAGCACACAGTTCCGTATGGCGGAATGGAATCAGTAGTGGATTGGCATCATAACGGTGACGATATTGCGAGGCTCCAGGGCCTCTCAGGGTGGGGGAAATTGGGAGTTTCAGTCAGTCAGATGAGCCACTTACCGGCGACGATCTACCGCGGCTGGAAATTCGATAGCAATATCTCAGCCTTGCCCGCAATTGAAGAAGAAAATCTCGCTGCAATATGGTGTTTTTGCTCGTCTGCTGACTATAACGCTGCCGTCCGACGGATTGATCAAAAGCTTGGCGTAGCAAACGCCACGCTTGTAAAGGTTCCCTTCGACCTCGACCACTGGACCAAGGTCGCCGCCGAACTCTACCCCAACGGCCTACCCCAGCCCTACACCAACGACCCCACCCAGTGGATCTTCCACGGCCACCCCTGCGGCTCGGTAATCTGGGACGACACCACCAAGTGGAACGCTCACGGCCCACTGCGCACTGACGACACCGTGCTTCACATCGCCGTCGCCCGCCTGCTCGGTTACCGCTGGCCCGCGGAACTGGATGCCGAAATGGACCTGGCCGCTGAACAACGTGAATGGGTAAACCGCTGCAAAGATTTGCTACCTTATGCCGATGACGATGGCATTGTCTGCTTGCCCGTGGTTCGCAGTGAAGAAGCTGCGGATGAGCGTTTAGAGGCATTACTGCAAGCGGCCTATGGGGATAGTTGGTCTAGCCAGGTTCGCAACCAATTGCTGGAAGCGGCTGGCTGCAAAAACAAAAGCTTGGCCTTTTGGTTGCGAGAAAAATTCTTTGAGCAGCACTGTAAGCTTTTCCAACATCGGCCGTTTATTTGGCACATCTGGGATGGCCTGAAAGACGGCTTTTCCGCCCTGGTGAACTACCACTTACTCGACAAGAAGAACCTTGAGCGACTCATATACACCTACCTGGACGATTGGATTCGTACTCAAAATCACGCGTTAAACGCTGGAAAAGATGGCGCCAGTGAACGACTGGCTGCGGCGCAGACCCTGAAGAAGAGCCTAGAGCTCATCCTAGAAGGGGAAGAGCCCTACGATATTTTTGTACGCTGGAAGCCGCTGGATCAGCAGCCGATTGGCTGGGAGCCAGATCTCAACGATGGCGTACGTCTAAATATTCGGCCGTTTATGGCGGCGGGTGTACTCAGGCATAACAAGAAGCCCAAACTAAATATCAATTGGAACAAAGACCGGGGCAAAGATGTGGAATCGGCCCCGTGGTACCACCTGGGGCCAGAGTATGCGGAATCAGAGGGTGCCAGGATTAATGATCACCATCTGAGTTTGGAGGAAAAGCGCAAAGCTAGAGATGCTTAACTATCTAAAATATAAGGATAGTTAGCTTATCTGCTTTCTCATCAATTGACTGATAACGTCAAAATTGCACGATAACTAAAATGGTGTTATCGTGCATTTTAAGTGTTATTTAATAATGGGTATTAAAACCTATGGCTTTTAAGAAGCCGCTAACTGAGGCTAAACGCTATCTTGAAGAGGTGCTGGGGGAGGCAGAGGTCAATAGCCTCTGGGGTGAGCCCTGGGCGGCGGAGAAGCAGCTGCCTTTCTTTCTGCAAGATGGCTACGCCTTTTTCCAGGTCGAACTCTTCAAGAAGCCCTGCCTGCTAATGCTGAGCCGAAGCCCAGAAGGGGAGACGCCAGCGGTTGTACGTAAACACTGGCAGGCCGTGTCCAAACAATTTCCCGGTGATGTGATCTACCTGGTGGAGACGATTACTTCCTACAATCGCAAACGCCTGATCGAACAGCGGGTGCCCTTCCTGGTGCCTGGCAATCAATTATATCTGCCGATGCTCGGCGTGGATTTACGCGAGCGTTTTAAACAAGGTTTGGCTGAAGAGAAGGCGACCTTAAGCCCGGCAGCACAGGCATTGGTCATTCGGGAAATCTTGCAAAAAGACTGCTCTGAAAAGCCGGCCAAAGTGCTGGCGAGGCGTTTGGGTTATACCGCGATGACTGTTAGCCGAGTGATGGCTGAGCTGGAGGATAAGGCATTAATCGAGGTAATCAAGATCGGACGCGAAAAGCGGCTTAAATTTAAGGCTAGCGGCAAAGCCTTGTGGAAGGCCGCGCTGCCAGTGCTACAGAGCCCTGTGAAAAACCGCGTTTGGGTTATTGTACGTGACCAGGAGCGTTGGATTGGGGCTGCTGGTGCACGCTTGGCCGGTGAAGCCGCGATGGCAAAATACACCATGCTGGCCGGACCAGAGACCGGTGTTTGGGCCATACCTGCGAATCAATGGCCTGAACTGAATGCTCAGCCATCAATAAAAGTGCTTAAGAAAGCGGATCTTCCAGGCCGAAATTACACCCCTCAACGCGAGGTGTTGGAGTTGGAGTTATGGGCCTATAGCCCTGCGACAACTGCAGCGAATGGTAATGAGGATGGTTTTATCTTTGACGGGTTACTCGTCGATCCACTATCCCTTTGGTTGAGCATTGAAGCGAAAGATGACGAGCGGTTGGAAATGGCCCGTGAGTCTCTGCTAGAGCAAGTATGGAGTCAGTTACCGTGGTAAAAGGCTTGGATCTCTTTAGGCAGTATTTTCAGGACTTTCAGGATCGCTACATTCTGATCGGCGGTGTTGCCTGCGACCTGAATATGGAAGAGCTGGGCTTAACATTCCGGGCAACCAAAGACTTCGATATTGTGCTGTGCGCCGAAGCGCTCGATTCGGCGTTTATTGAGCGGTTCTGGGAGTTTGTTCGGGCCGGTGAATATCAGCATCGGGAAAAAAGCACCGGCGATAAGCAGTTTTACCGCTTCGAGAAGCCAGGTGTACCTGAATTTCCCGCTATGCTGGAGTTGTTTTCCCGCGTACCTGACCAGCTAACCATTCCTGACGATTGTCATCTCACGCCCATTCCTGCTGATGGCGAGCTGTCGAGTCTATCAGCCATTCTGCTCGACGATGATTACTACCAGTGCATTCACAATGGCAAAGTAGTGATCGAAGGACTTTCATTGTTGAGCGTCGACTACATTTTGCCCTTTAAGGCAAAGGCTTGGCTTGATCTCAGCCAGCGTGCGGAGGCAGGGGAGACTATTGATAGCAAGAAAATCAAAAAACATCGTAATGATGTATTTCGGCTTTATCCTGCCCTTGGGCCTGAGCAGCGCATTGATATTGCTGACAGTATTAAGAGCGATATGCGAGCCTTCCTTGATGCCATGCCCGCTCAGGAGGGCTTAGATTTGAAGCCCTTTGGCATTCAGAACCGTTCGTTGGATGAGGTGATAGGCGACCTCATCAGTATTTATCAGCTGGAGTCTTAAGGCATGCCATCCGTTTTATCGCATCTTGTTGACGAGCTCCGTAAAGCTGCTGTTTTCAATGCCAATGTGCAACATGCCCCGGTGGCTGTGTTATGGCCTGATAAGGAACGCCAGTGGGAGCCCGTATTACCCTTGTTGCGCGAAGCGATACCTGAATTGCTGGTGCTCGGCGATTATGTACCGGAATTACGCTCGGGTCCGCCGATTTGGCTGAAATGCGTGATCGCCAACCAAATTGAGGATTTTCTTGTTGATGAGGGCTCCACCCCCGTCATCTACATGCCGGGCGTGTCGCGGTTGGATCTTAGAGCGATTGCAGAATGCCCTGAGACGATTAAGCCTTTGGCGGAGTTGCAGTATCGCGGCGAGTTATGGGGGCAGTACAACGGTAAGGATTGGACGGTTAATGCTTTCTTGACCTCTGCGACTGGAGGCTTGGAGCTGGATGTTGCAAAAGATCAGTCGACGCAGAAAGCCCTTTTGATGGCTTTGGAGGCCGTGGTTGCAGCATCTGTTGAAAGCCTATCTGGCAAGCGCTTAGAGGCCAGTGATTTTAATCAGCTGTTATCCAGTGATCCGATTCGTGATCTCCTGTCTTGGATGAATGCCCCCCAAACAGTATCGGGTCAGTGGTCAGCTGCCCGGTGGCAGGCGCTCTGCAATCTTGCAAAGGCCGAGTATGGATTAAACATAGAGCAAGATGGCGACTATGCGGCGGCGGAAATGCTCTGTTCTCGGCAAGGTGTTTGGGAGCAGGTATGGCAACGCTTTGCGGAAAGCCCCGGCTTGTATCCTACAATTCCTGATTTATTGGAGCGGGTGCCGCTGCCTGACTTGTTGGCAGATCCTGAAACCTACCCACAGGCAAATGCCAAAGCGGAAGAACAGCTCCTGGCTGACCTCATTGCACTGACATCCGCTAACCCTAGCGAAGCCCGGGATAAGCTGATTCAGCTTGAATCTTCCCATCAATCGCGCCGTAACAGCCTTTGGGCGGAGCTGGGCAAATCGCCCTGGGCGGTATTGCTGGCGCCTATGGCTGCTATCGCGGAGAAAATAAAAGCCTCCCTTGGAGGGCTGTCTGCTGAGGAGCTTGGCCAACGCTATGCTGAAAAGGGCTGGGAGGTCGATGGTCTGGTTGTGGATGTATTGGCGCTTTGCGATGGCAAACAGCAATTGTCGGTCGTGGAAGATGTGCTAGCGACAATTTATCGGCCTTGGCTTGCCGACTTAACTGAGCGTTTTCAGAAACATGTGAAGGCCGATCGGTACCCCGGTGTGGATGGGGTAGAAGAGGCGACTGCGCAGTATCAAGTGGGCGGTGAGGTAGTGTTCTTCGTCGATGGTTTACGGCTGGATGTGGCCCACAAGCTGAGAGCTCGGTTGGCGGGGGTGGGCATTGATGCAGACCTAAAGACTCAGTGGTCTGCCTTGCCTTCGGTTACCGCAACGGCGAAAGCGGCAGTTAGCCCCGTTACTAGGCGACTCACTGGCGATGGCGCAGTCAAGGATTTTGAGCCCAGCGTGAAAGACAATGGCCCCTTGTCGCATGACCGATTTAAGCGGGTGCTGGCTGAGGAGTCCTGGCAGCACCTGGCGGATGACGAGTTAGGTGATCCCGCCGGTAATGCCTGGGTGGCGTGTGGCGATATTGATAAGGAAGGCCACAAAAGCGAGCTGAAATTGCCAAAACGCCTTGGCCCCATTCTGGATGGCATTGTCGAGCGTATTCAGGAGCTTCAGCACGCGGGATGGCGCAAGATTCGACTCGTTACCGATCATGGTTGGCTCTTGGTACCCGGCGCTATGCCCAAATCGAGTCTCCCCGCGCAAGCTGCAGACAGTCGCTGGGGACGGTGCGCGCAGTTGAAGCAGGATGTCCACGTTGAGGGTTTAACCCTGGGCTGGTATTGGAACGCCAATATTCCGATTCATTTTCCGCAGGGGATTCATTCCTTTATTGCGGGCAGGCGCTACGCCCACGGTGGCGTGAGCCTGCAGGAATGCCTGGTGCCGGTAATGACCATCGAGGGGCAAGCCAAGCAGTTACTTAAGGCTGAGATTAAACAAGTCCGTTGGTTAGGTTTGACCTGCAAAGTGGAGGTCGAGTGCGAGGGCGGGGTACCCCAGTTGGATTTGCGCACCAAGCTGGTAGACAGCAGCACGTCACTTGTGAAGCCTAAGCGATTGGACGACGGTAAGGCCAGCCTGAAGGTGTTGGATGACGAAAATGAAGGCCTGATGGCCACGGTCGTTGTGATGGATGATGACGGCAATGTGCTAGCGAAGCAGGCAACAACGGTTGGTGGAGAGGATTAATGGAATTAGATCAACTAGATCGCAAGTCGGCAGAAGCGTTTGAGGGATTTGTCGTACGCAAGGACTTGGTGAGAACCTTTAGCCGCCAGTTCCCGGTGCCAACCTATGTCGTCGAATTTATGCTGGGGCGCTATTGCGCGACTACCGACGAGAAGGAAATTGAAGAAGGCCTGGAAATTGTCCAGCGGCAATTATCCTCCCGAACGGTAAAGGCGGGGGAGGAAGAGCTCTTCAAGGCGCGGGCGTATAAAGATGGCAATGTGAAGCTGATTGATATGGTCAGCGTACGTTTTAGCGCTCCCGACAAGGGCTACTTGGCGACGCTACCCAGCCTTCGGCTCAATAATGTACGCATTCCCGACAAAATTGTTGATGAGAATGAGCGTCTACTGACGGGCGGCTTTTACGCTGAAATTACTCTGGAATATGACTCGATCATAGCCGAGGAAAAAGGGGGTAAGCCCTTCGGCGTATTCGCGCTGAAGCCGATTCAGCTCTCCAAACGCAATGTATTGGAGACTATGGCCGAGGCCAGGAAGCATTTCTCCACTGAGGAGTGGAAAGACATGCTGCTGCGTTCCATCGGCCTGGAACCTGGTACGCTGGATGAAAACGCTAAAGATGCCATGTTGCTCCGGATGGTGCCCTTTGTAGAACGAAACTACAACATGGTGGAGCTCGGCCCGAGAGGGACCGGTAAAAGCCACTTGTTCCAACAGGTCTCTCCCTATGCACATTTGATCTCTGGCGGTAAGGCCACCGTTGCCAAGATGTTCGTGAACAACGCCAATGGGCAACGAGGCTTAGTTTGCCAGTACGATGTGGTCTGTTTTGACGAAGTGAGCGGAATCTCCTTCGACTCCAAAGACGGCATCAATATTATGAAAGGCTATATGGAGTCTGGAGAATTTAGTCGCGGGAAGGAAAGTATCCGCGGGGATGGCTCCATGGTGTTTGTGGGTAACTTCGATGTGGATGTAGAGCACCAGCAACGGGTTGGTCACCTATTTGGCCCACTTCCAGAAGAAATGCGCGACGATACCGCCTGGATGGATAGGATTCACTGCTACCTGCCGGGTTGGAATGTCCCGAAAATGAACAAGGGCCTACTGACTGATCATTTTGGTTTGGTCAGCGATTTCCTATCAGAATGTCTCAGCCAGCTGCGCAGCCAGAGTCGGGTTAGCTCTATGCAGGGCCGAGTTCATTTTGGCGGAGCATTAAGTGGACGTGATACCAACGGCGTCAACAAAACGGTATCAGGCCTGCTGAAGCTGATTTATCCGGATATGGACGAATCCGTATCCGATGAAGATCTGGAATGGGCTGTGCGCTTGGGTCTAGAGGTTCGTCGCCGGGTTAAAGAGCAACAAAAGCGCATTGGCTCCGCTGAATTCCGCAATACCCACTTCAGCTATATCATGGGGAATGATGGCGTTGAGCAATTTGTGTCCACCCCCGAGCTACAGGCCGATAACTCGATTGGCTCGGATCCCCTCGAGCCTGGGCAAATATGGGCGATCAGCGAAGGCGGGACTGATGTGGATGACAATGCTGGGTTATACCGCATTGAGGTCAATGAAGGGCCTGGAAGTGGGATCAAGATACTCAACAATCCGTTGCCGCAAGCCTTCAAAGAATCGGTTCGCTATGCCGAGCAAAACCTCTACTCCCGTACTACACAATTGGTCGGTGACCGCGATCCTCGTGCTCATGAATTCACTATCCAGCTTCGCGCCTTTGATGCTTCGAAAAAGGGCGCCAAACTTGGCGTGCCGGCTTTGATTGCGTTGTGTAGCAGTATGCTCAAGAAATCAGTTCGTGGCGGTCTTATCTTAGTCGGCGAGATTAACCTCGGCGGCTCCATCGAGCCGGTGATGAATGCCGTCAATGTGATCGAGCTGGCCGTTGAGAAGGGGGCTCAGGCTGTATTGCTTCCCGTCAGCTGTAGACGCCAGCTCTTTGACTTGTCCGATGATATGGCGACGAAAGTAGATGTGCAGTTCTATGCAGATGCCAAGGATGCGATGTTGAAGGCGCTGGTGGAGTAGGGAAGGGGGTACACAACTTTGAAAAAACTCACTCTCAAGGAACGGGAACGGTCTGTTCGCCGAACAATAGCGGATCGTCGGCAATTTCAAAAACGTGGGAAGAAAAACTTTAATTCAGGGCAGAAAATCCGTGTGCCGTTTAATGCCGAAATAATGCGCTTGATAGATTCTGGCATAAACGCTGAAATTAAAAGGAAAACCCGACTTTTGGTCACACTGCCGGAAATCATGAACTTTTCCAGCCATTATGAGGAAACGGTCAAATATATAAACTTTATTCGAAAGCTGACCTCGGAAAAAAGATCATTTTACAAGTATCGTCTTGGGAAAGTTGGGTTCTCTGAGCTCAAGCGAATATCCACTTCGGCAGCGTTAGTGCTGACTGCGGAGTTATCAAAGTGGGACGATGGCATACGCAATACACTTGTTCCGTCAACACAGGAGTGGAACCTCGAGATTCTGAAGCGTTTTACCCAGCTGGGCTTCTTCGAGCTTTTTAATAGAAAGCCAGTGTCACCATTACCTTCGGTGACCGAAGGGGATATTCAAGTCGTTAAATATATTAAGGGTAGATGTGGTGACAAAAATAAAGTTAAAGAACTTAAAAGTAGCATAGCTACGATTGTTGGAGACAAGGTCGGGAAATGGACATTCCTTGACTCGGGCCTCTCGGAAGCAATAACGAATGTTACGCATCACGCCTACCCAGCCAAATTCGGGTATCTAGAAGAAGACAAAAATTGGTATTTGACAGGCGCATATAACAAAAGTGACCGGGAGCTAAAAATTGTCTTTTATGATCAGGGTATTGGCATTCCAAAATCTTTACCCGCATCAGAAATATGGGAAATAGTAACCAGCTTGCTTGACAAGTTGCCGCTTGGCACAAGGTTTCAGGATGAAGTTATGCTCAAGGCCGCTGTAGAATTAGACAGAACTAGCACCGGAGAGAGCGACAGGGGCAAAGGTTTGCAAGATTTACTCGAATTTATAAAACATCGAGGTGCTGGATATTTGTCAATACTGAGCGGCCATGCATTGTATAAGTACAGCCTCGAATCAGGAAATGATCGCGTGAAATCCGAAAGATTTACGAACCCAGTAGAAGGGACGCTTATTATTTGGAAAGTCATACTAGATGACTGACAGTGAGATTGACAATGGCAGAGCTTAATATAGGCAGCAAGTTTTCTTCAGACCCGTGCGGAAGATTTTATTCTGATGATACCGGCTCTAGCGGAGAGCAATTTAGGGAGGAGCTTTTACTTCCAATGCTCTCGCAGTTAGAAGGTCATGAGAAGTTACGGATAATTTTAGATGATGGGGTCGAATCTTACGGCTCGTCGTTTTTGACAGAAGGGTTTGCTGGGGTTGTAAAGTTCGGTCATATGACTGCTGACGATTTGCTTAAAAAGATCGAATTAGTTGTCATTCAAGACGAGGACTTTGAGTTTTATAAAGAAAAAATTATTCAGTACATCAAAGAGGCAAAATTCAACTCCAAATCATATGTGTCCACAAAAAAATGACTGTTGAAAAAGCCGTTTCTGCTCAAGCAAGCTCAGCTCAACTCGTTATCCCAGAGCTTATAACTGAAAGCTCTGCTGGTAGTGCGAGTAGTACCGTCTATCTTAGTGTCCCAGATAAGGTTGAAACACATCTGGCCCAGATCGATGAAAGTTTGCAAGGTATAAGTGCACAGCTTGCTGAAAGTCCAGGTATTACTGGCTCTGACTTATTTTTGCCAATTGTCGGAGCCGTAGTGGGTGCCTTAGCTGCTTATATCTTCAATTTTTTCCACTGGAGACATGCTCGAAAAATTGATAATCGATCAGCAGTTGTGAATGGTGTCAGAGAGCAAGTCGTTACACTTGAGAATGAGGCGGTCTGTTACTGGCTTCAAAAATCCAGTAGCACAAATAGAAAAGATATGAAGGTTAGCGAAATTAAAATAAAAACTATTTTCCCTACAATGCAAAAAAACCTATTGCTCATTAGAGATAACGTGTCTGGGGTTGATCAGCGAAAAGCAATAGATTCGGCACTAGAATTTCATTCAGATTTGTACGATTTACTGACAGGTGAAAACTTCGAATCCCGAGAGCGAGACAGTGACGAGCAGATTGCAACCAAAGCCGCTAGGTTGTGCGGAAAAATGCAAAGTCAGCTCGCATTGCTTGCATTTGATATTGGGTAAGACAGCCAACTGCCAGCGGTGCCGGAGTCCATCAAACGGTAAGGCAACCCCCGTACACTTGAAATAATTGTGAAGCTTCTGTCCCCTAATTGTCCCCTGCTTTAATAAGCTTGTTATAACTGTCTGATAAATATGAATAATAAATTTTGTGCAACCAATCAAGCATTGGCGCTACGCAGAAGCGTCTGTCGAGGGTATTGTTGGGCATTCGCCAGGAAAACCTCCGGGGTAGGTGAATCTTATCGCCGCTGGCCCGTATAATGGCGCCTTTCATGTCGCAGCTTATGCGCGCGGCCAACGCTAATTGTATTGAAATGGTAAACAACTCTCCATGACTGTTCGCACTCGCATTGCGCCATCCCCCACTGGTGATCCACACGTCGGCACCGCATACATCGCCCTGTTTAACTACTGCTTTGCAAAAAGCCAAGGCGGCCAGTTTCTGCTGCGCATTGAAGACACTGACCAGCAGCGTTCGACGCCAGAGTCAGAACAGGCCATTTTAGACTCTCTGCGCTGGCTGGGCTTGGACTGGGATGAAGGGCCCGATGTGGGCGGACAAGCGGGGCCTTACCGGCAGAGTGAGCGCAGCGAAATTTACCGGGAGCACTGCGAGCAACTTATCGCGAAGGGCTTGGCGTTTCGCTGTTATCGCAGCCCCGAAGAACTCGATGCTCTGCGAGAAGCGCGGCGCGCTGAAGGCCAGCACACGGCCTTAAAACCCTCAGATCTGCGCCTGAGTGACGACGAGCAGCAGCGCCGCGAAGCCGAGGGTATGCCCTATGTTATTCGCATGGTGGTGCCCGAAGAAGCGGGCCGTTGCGAGATAGAAGATATGTTGCGCGGTACCGTGGAATTAGATTGGGGCCAGGTCGACGCGCAGATATTGTTGAAATCCGATGGCCTGCCTACCTACCACTTGGCCAATGTCGTGGATGACCATTTGATGGGTATTACCCACGTGCTGCGCGGCGAAGAATGGTTGAATTCTGCGCCTAAGCACAAGTTGCTGTACGAGTATTTTGGCTGGGAAATGCCGCAGCTTTGCCATTTGCCACTGTTGCGTAACCCTGACAAAAGTAAGCTCAGTAAGCGCAAGAACCCCACTAGTATTTTGTACTACCAGCGCATGGGCTTTTTGCCGGAGGCGCTACTTAATTACTTGGGGCGGATGGGCTGGAGTATGCCCGATGAGCGCGAGAAGTTTAGCCTTCAGACAATGATCGAGCACTTCGACATTCAGCGGGTCAGCCTGGGTGGCCCGATTTTCGATGTTGAGAAACTGCGCTGGCTTAATGGGCTTTGGTTGCGAGAGGACTTGAGCGACGACGCGCTAATTGAGCGCCTGCAGAGCTGGGCATTGAATCGGGAAACGCTGACCAAAATGCTGCCACATCTAAAACAGCGTATTGAGGTATTTACCGATATCGCACCGCTGGCGGGTTTTTTCCTATCGGGAATGCTGCCGCTGAGCAAGGAAAGTTTTGCTCAGTGCACCTTAGAGGAAGAGCAGTTGGTTGAGGTCTTACAGTGCTGCTTGTGGCGTTTGGAGGCCGAATCCGATTGGCAGCGCGATACTTTGTTTGCCGATATCAAAGCGCTGGTCGACGGTCTGGAGCTGCGCATGAAAGATGTGATGCCACCGCTGTTTATTGCCATTGCGGGCACCACTGCATCGATTTCAGTCGTCGACTCCATGGAAATACTCGGGCCGGAAATCAGTCGTGCGCGCATTCGCCACGCCATTGATATTTTGGGCGGGGTGGGCAAGAAAAAACTTAAGAAGCTGGAAAAACGCTATCAACAACTCCCTTGATGGTGGCGGCAAATGCGCCTGTGTTGTTAAAGGGGATTTTTTTCACTGCGCGTGTTGACAAGGTAGGGGACGAACCTTAATATGCGCAGCCTCTTTCGGGGCTATAGCTCAGCTGGGAGAGCGCTTGCATGGCATGCAAGAGGTCGGCGGTTCGATCCCGCCTAGCTCCACCAAATTAAAAGAACCGCCTACCGGCGGTTTTTTTATGCCTGCAATTCCGTCAGCGCCTGAGCACGACTCTGCTAGAATGCTTGATATTCCCGATGCGACTTACTGGAGACTGACCGTGTCGAAAATTTCTCTTAGCCAACGCCACTCGAAAAGCGACGCAGATGTTCGGGAGATGCTCGATGCTTTAGCAGTGAAACTGAGTGACCGTTTTGAGATGAAGGCCCACTGGCGCAGCGACCGAGAACTGGAGCTGAAACGCTCCGGTATTCAGGGGGTGCTGCAATTGTTGGAGGGGGAGGTCAAGGTCGACATCCAGCTGGGAATGATGATGAAGCCGTTCAAGTCGCGAATCCGCGATGAGCTTTCCAAGGCGATGGCAGAAAAACTGGCCTGAGCAGGCAATGATTTGCTGATCTTGCAGAATCTGTTTATTTAGGGAAATAATTTTGGATTCTGCACTCTAACCTTGTTATCAACGTTATGAGGAGATCGTCATAGTCATGACCCGGATTTTGCAAACTACCATTTCCCGCTCATATTTAACGGTTTTTGCAGCGCTGCTGTTAGCGGTAAGCACACACAGTTTTGCTCTACTACCGAAGTCGGTGGCCGATGGGGAGCCATTGCCCAGCTTGGCACCGATGTTGAAATCGGTGAATCCGGCGGTAGTGAATATCTCAACCTACACTACGCAACGGGTCCAGCAGAATCCACTGTTAAACGACCCCTTCTTTCGCCGTTTCTTCAATATGCCTCAGCAGCAATTGCAGCCGCGCCAGCGCCGCACGCAGAGTGCTGGGTCAGGTGTGATTATCGATGCGGGTGAGGGGACTGTGCTCACCAACCACCATGTAATTGACGGCGCGGATGAAATCACGGTGTCTCTGGAGGACGGGCGCAGTTTTACAGCAGAGCTGGTCGGCTCTGATCCAGACGTTGACATCGCAGTGCTGAAAATTCCCAGCGAGAAGCTCACCGCGGTGCGCCTTGCTGATTCCGATAAACTGCGTGTGGGCGATTTTGTTGTGGCGATCGGTAACCCCTTTGGCCTGGGGCAAACGGTGACTACCGGGATTGTTAGTGCCTTAGGCCGCACTGGACTGGGTATTGAGGGCTATGAGAATTTCATCCAAACCGACGCCTCTATCAATCCCGGTAATTCGGGTGGCGCGCTGGTAAATCTACGCGGAGAGTTAGTTGGTGTGAATACCGCGATTCTGGCGCCCTCCGGTGGCAACGTAGGCATCGGCTTTGCCATTCCGGCAAATATGGCGATGGCGAGCATTGAGCAGATTCTTCAGCACGGTGAGGTACGCCGGGGGCAGCTGGGCGTTATTATCCAGGACCTGACGCCCGAGTTGGCGGAAGCCTTTGATATTGAAGCGGGTCAGCGCGGCGCGGTAGTGGCAGAGGTTCAAGAAGATTCGGCCGCTGACAAGGCTGGCATAGAGGCGGGTGATGTCGTGATCGCTGTGGATGGCAAGGCCGTACTGAGTTCTGCGCAACTGAGAAACGCCATCGGCTTGCGCCGGGTCGGCGACAAAGTGGCGATCACGCTGTTAAGAGAAGGGCGCGAGAAACGCTATAAGGTTGTTTTGGGCTCGGCTGAGAAGCAGGTCGATGCCGATGCGCGGTCGGTACATCCTCTGCTAGACGGCGTTAGCCTGAAAAACGCCGACGATGGCAAAGGCGTGGTGGTTACCGAGGTTAAACAAGATGCCCTGGCGGCCTCTAAGCTGCGCCCCGGTGACTTGTTGGTGTCAGTGAATCAGCGGCGCGTACGCAGTATTAATGAGCTGCAGGCGGCGGCATCACGCAGCGATGATGGTATGCTGCTGCGCGTTATTCGCGGCCGCTTTGCAAACTGGGTAGTACTTAAGCGAAATTGAAGCTACTAGGCGACTTGGAGGGCGTAATGCACGATTTACCAGCAGTCATTAAGCGATGTGGTATTGCCGTTATCGCGGCAGTAGTAGCGGCGTGCACAGCAGTGCCAGTGAGTCAGGATTATGCCCTCGATTACGATTTCGCTAACGTAGCGAGTTACGCCTGGCTGACGCCTGACAACGAGCAACGGGAACCCGCCTACGACGCCCTGATGCATGAGCGCTATCGCGATGCTATCGAGGCGCAGATGGCGCTGCGCGGCGTGAAGAAAGTTGCCGTCGACAGCGCGTCAGTACTGGTGAGCTACCATGTCGGCACTGTCGAAAAAACACGCGTGGAAAGTGTGGGCAGCTGGTATAGCCATTTTGGTTACTACCCTTGCTATCACTGCTACCACCGCCCGGGATTTGGCTACGCGCATTTCTATGATGACGATATTTGGGTGCGCGAATATACTCAGGACAATGTTGTTATCGATATTATCGAGCCTGAAAATCGCCGTTTGGTATGGCGAGGCAGCGCAAGTCGTGTCAAACCCACACTAAAAGATCCCGTGGAGCGGCGCGCGTATATCGATGAAACTGTGGCGACGATTCTCGCGCAATTTCCGCCAGTCAGCGCGCAATAATCCGATTATCCCCCTTGCATGTGGAGGGGGTTTCGAACACAATAGCGCCCCGCAATTGGCCGAGGCCGAAAGCGCGTTATGGTGGTCCTTCCGGTCCCCTCGCAACGATAGGTAGCAAACCCCGCCAGGCCCGGAAGGGAGCAACGGTAGTTATCGACTCGTGTGCCGGGGTGTGGCTGGTCGGGCCGCCACCCATTTATTCCTATCCCCGTGATTCCTCTCGTTTTTTCTAATTCCGACATTATTTATGTCAGCGCAGCGCTAGTGTATCCTTGACGATCGATTTCGAGAGATTTTGTGATGACATATCAGGTTCTGGCGAGAAAGTGGCGACCCAAAAGCTTCCGGGAAATGGCCGGCCAGAGCCACGTGCTCAAAGCCTTGATCAATGCGCTTGATCACGATCGGCTTCACCACGCTTATTTGTTCACCGGGACTCGTGGCGTGGGTAAAACCACCATCGCGCGTATTCTGGCGCGTTGTCTGAATTGCGAGCAGGGCGTCAGCTCAGAGCCCTGCGGCCAATGCCAGTCGTGTGTCGCCATCAACGAGGGGCGTTTCGTTGACCTGATCGAGGTTGACGCGGCGTCGCGCACCAAGGTTGAGGACACCCGCGAGCTTCTCGACAATGTGCAATACACCCCGACACAGGGGCGCTACAAGGTGTACCTCATCGATGAGGTACACATGCTCAGTGCCAGCAGTTTTAATGCGCTGCTAAAAACGCTGGAAGAGCCGCCGCCTCACGTTAAGTTTTTGCTGGCGACGACGGACCCACAAAAAATTCCCGCGACCATTTTGTCGCGCTGCCTTCAGTTCAGCCTGAAAAACTTAAGTCCTGAACGCGTAGTAGAGTATTTGAAGCAGATACTCGAAAAAGAGCTGATCAGCTTTGACGAGGCAGCGCTGTGGCTGCTGGGGCGCGCCGCCGACGGCAGTATGCGCGACGCCTTGAGTTTAACCGATCAGGCAATCGCTTTCGGCTCGGGTAAACTCGGCGAGCACGATGTTCGGCAGATGCTGGGCACCATCGATCACGGCGCCGTTTACCGATTAATTTCGGCGCTGTCTAAACGCGACGGGGCCGAATTGTTAGCGATCGTGGCGGAGCTGGCCGAGCTGGGTGTGGATTTTGCCGGCGTTGCCAATGAACTGCTGGTGGTGCTCCACCGCATCGCTATTGCGCAAACCGTTCCCGAGGGGCTGGACAATAGCCTGGGCGATAAACAGAACGTGACGGCACTGGCGGGCGAACTCAGTGCCGAGGAAGTCCAGTTCTATTACCAGATGGCGCTTCAAGGGCGACGCGATTTGAATTTGGCCCCCGAGCTTCGCGGCGGCCTGGAAATGTTGTTGCTGCGTATGGTGGCCTTCAAACCCGAAGGTGTCATGGCGCCGCCAAGCCAGCCGCTTACTGCCAGCGCCTCGCCCGAGGGGGAGGCTGCCCCCGTAAAAAAGCCGCCGACGCCGTCTGACGCCGGGGGCGAGCCGGAGGCAGAGCCGAACACTGCCGTTACGGCGGCAGAGCCCGCACCTACTGCCAATGAGGCTCCTGAACAACATAGCCGCGAGGACGAGGCGCCGTCAGTCGCTGCTGAGCCGAGCAAACCAGAGCAAGCCTCAGCGCCAATACCGCCACAAGAGGCTGCACAAAACAGTGCACCATCGACCGAGCAAATTGCTGACGTCGTGGAGCATGAGCAAGTAGAAGTTCAGCGGCCGCGTTCAGACGAGCCACCGGTGGCAACAGCGTCGGCACCGGAAGAGGCTGTAGCCGCGGCGCCGAGTGTTGAGCTCGCTGATCTCGATGCCAGGCTCTGGCGCGAGCAGTTCGACGCTTTCGCCTTGCCTGGAATGTTGGGGAGTATTGCCTCGCATTGTCAGCTAGCCGCCAAAGAGGGTAGCCGCCTGCAGTTTGTAATTAGCCAGGGCAACGCGACACTGCTGAATGACCGTCATATCGAGCGCCTGCAAGAGGCCTTGGCTGATTACTTTGGTCAGGCACTTAAGGTGGCAATCGATATCGGTGAACCCGCAGAGGAGACACCGGCGGAGTACCGCGCCCGACGTCTACAAGAGAGGCTTGTTGTCGCTCGCCAAGCGATCGAAAGCGACCCCCTCGTGCAGGAAATTATCGCCGAGTTTTCGGCCGAACTAGACCTTGAATCAATCAGCTTGCCGGAAAAACGTCGTCAAGATTAGGAGACCAGAGTGAAAGCAGACCTTAATGAATTGATGAAAAAAGCTGCCGAAATGCAGGAGAAAATGCAACAAGCGCAGCAAGAGCTGGCAAATAAAGAAGTGCGTGGCGAAGCCGGCGCGGGCTTGGTGAGCGTGGTAATGACCGGGCGCCACGATGTGCGGCGTGTGCAAATAGACGACAGCTTGCTCAGCGAAGACAAAGAAGTGCTGGAAGATCTGTTGGCCGCGGCGGTGAATGACGCTGTGCGCAAGGTTGAGGAAAACAACAAGGGACAAATGGGCGATATGCTTTCAGGGATGGGGATGCCCGGTAACTTCAAGATGCCTTTTTAATGTCGAACTACAGCCCCCTTATCGATGAGCTGATTGACGCGTTGCGCTGCCTGCCTGGGGTTGGCCCCAAGTCGGCGCAGCGCATCAGCTTTCAATTGCTGGAGCGAAACCGTGGCGGTGCTCAGCGCCTTTCAGAAGCGCTGCACAATGCCGTTGAAAAAGTAGGGCATTGCCGAAGCTGTCGCACGCTCACCGAAGACCCTGAATGTCGATTGTGTCGCGATCCGCGGCGCGACCAACACACAATTTGCGTGGTGGAATCACCCGCCGACGTGCTCGCCTTCGAACAGGGCGGGGACTATCGCGGCCTGTATTTTGTGTTGATGGGCCGACTGTCGCCCATCGATGGCATCGGCCCGGAGGACATTGGCATTGACCGCCTGGTCGAGCGGGTTCAGGCCTTGAACGTCTCCGAGCTGATACTGGCGACTAATCCCACCGTAGAGGGGGAGGCAACCGCCTTTTATATCGCTGAAGAGATGCGGCGCCTGGGGGTGGCAGTGAGCCGTATCGCCCATGGTGTGCCCTTGGGTGGCGAACTTGAATATGTCGACAGCGGTACCTTGTCGCATGCGCTTAAAGGACGCCAGCGCTTTGAATGATGCATACCATTATCTGGATTCCAACGAGCAGCTAGCGCAAGCTTGTAAGCGTTGGCAGTCGGCTGAATTTGTCGCCCTGGACACCGAGTTTATCCGCCGAGATACCTTTTATCCTATTGCAGGCTTAATACAGGTAGGCGCGCTTGGCGAGTGTTGGCTGATCGACCCCATCGCCATTACCGACTGGGACGATTTTAATGGGCTTCTCAACAACGCCGGTATTCCTAAAGTCCTGCACTCGTGTAGTGAAGATCTCGAAGTGTTTCAGCGACTGTGTGGCGCGCTGCCAGCGCCGTTGTTAGATAGCCAAATTGGCGCTGGCCTGGCGGGCTGGGGAGAGGGCCTGAGCTACCAAAAGCTGGTCGCTCACAGCTTGAATCAGCACGTAGAGAAAGGCGAAACACGCTCCAATTGGTTGCAGCGACCACTTACCGCGAGCCAATGCCACTACGCAGCGCTCGATGTGGCGTATTTGCAGGATATTTACCCCTTGCTGCGTCAGCGACTCGAGGAGTTGGGTCGGCTGCCGTGGTGGCAAGAAGATTGTCGGCAACTTATCGAGCAGGCCGATCAGGGCACCCCATCGGATCAGTTTTACCTGCGCAATAAATCGCTTTGGAAACTCAACGGCTACCAGCGTTTAGTACTGCAGCGCGTATGTGCCTGGCGGGAAGAGCAGGCGCGGGAGAGAGATGTGCCACGCGGACGCATTTTTAAGGATCCAGTGTGCTTCGAAATTGCTCGCCGCCAGCCGTCCAGTAGCGGTGAATTGGCAAGAATTAAAGACCTGCCCAGTGCATCGCTGCGGCGCTTTGGCGACGACGTGCTTACTATTGTGCGAGAGGCACGCGAGGAAGATAGCGCTGCACATCCACCGCCGGGCGAACGGCCGTTGTCAGCAGAGCAGACGCAATACCTGGCCGCGATGCGCCGCGGGGTAGAGCGTTGTGCTGATTCGCTGGGTATCCCCGCGGGTTTGTTGTGCCGCAAACGTGATATGGAAGAGGTGATCAGGCTTCGTCGCCTGCCCGATTCGATGACAGCGTGGCGCAAGCAGGTGGTAGGTGAGGTGTTATTGCAAAGTTTGGAGGGGGCGTGATGCGGCGGATTTGCACCATTTATCGCAGTGCTAAGCATGAGGGGATGTACCTTTATGTCGACAAGGCGGAAGACACAGAGCGTGTTCCAGAGGCGCTGTTGAAGCGTTTTGGTCAGCCGGAGCGAGCGATGACACTGCTGCTCGAAGAGGGTAAAAAGTTAGCTAGAGCAGATGTTAAGGATGTGTTGCAAGCTATTGATGAAAATGGATTTTATCTTCAGCTTCCTCCGCAGCCAGAGGCGCCTCTCTCACCGCGTGAAGATCGGTGATAGCGTCTCGTCATCGCCCATTTTGGGAGGCAAAGCCGCTCGCAGAGATGAGCGACCAGGAGTGGGAAGCCCTGTGTGACGGTTGTGGCCGCTGCTGCTTGCACAAGCTTGAAGACGAAGACAGCGGTGAGGTGTATTACACCGACGTGTCGTGTCGACTGCTCGATGTTGAGCACATACGTTGCCGGGATTACCCGCAGCGCCTGACGCGGGTGCCGGGCTGCCTCGATCTGCGTGAATCACTGCCGGCGTTTGCGTACAGCCTGCCCAGTAGCTGCGCCTATCGACAGCTTCATGAGGGGCGGCCGCTCGAGCCTTGGCACCCCCTTATTGCCGGTGATCAGCGGCTGATGGAAACATTGGGTGTGTCGGTAAAGGGGCGCTGCGTGAGTGAAGTGACCGTGGCAGATGACGAGCTTGAGGACCATATCATCCGCTGGATTGATTAGGGATTAGTATGATTGATAACAATGATTACACACTCGCCTGGCAGGCCTATTGGGCCTTTGGCGTGGTCGCGACTCTGCTTTGGGGCTTGCTGATTCGCGTTTATCGCCTGTCTGCCGTCAAGTTGTGGGCGTTTCTCGCAGTGGCCTTTTTACTGCTGCTGCCGTGCCGGCACCCCGAAGCGGTGGAACTGTGGATGCCGGCAACCATCGGTGCGGCGCTAAGTGTGATGACCAGCGGTATTGAATCGGCGATGGCGGCGGTGATTATTGTTGGCGCGGGCCAACTCTTCGCCATTGTCGCGGCAATAGTATGGGCGCTGGTCGCGCCGCGCTCTGCAAGTTCTGCTCCCGCAGCCGAGAAAGCCGGGGAGCGTGTCGAGCCGAAAGTGTCAGCGTAGATCAGGTGCTGCCGTTTGCGATGCGCTGCAGGGTGATGTCAGCTCTCGATTTCGCTAAAGGCGCCGTCAAATAGTGGGCTGCTGAGGTAGCGCTCCGCCGAATCGGGCAGGATCACAACAATGGTTTTGCCGGCATTGTCAGGTTCACTGGCTACGCGCTCGGCAACGGCCATCGCGGCGCCGCTGGAAATGCCGGCCAGAATGCCTTCTTCTTTCATTAGCCGATGCGCCCAGCGCATGGCGTCTTCATCGCTTATCGCTTCAACGCGGTCTACCACGCTTAGGTCTAGCGTGTCTGGCAGAAAGCCTGCGCCGATGCCCTGAACTTTATGCGGGGCGTGCCTGAGTTCTTCGCCGTTGAGTGCATGGCGAATCACCGTCGAGCTCTCCGGCTCCACGGCTACTGAGCAGATGGCTTTGTTGCAGTGGTTTTTAATATAGCGAGACACGCCGCTGATTGTGCCGCCGGTACCGACGCCGCTAACTAAAATATCAATATCGCCGTTGGTGTCCCGCCAAATTTCCGGGCCGGTGGTCTGTTCGTGAATCGCTGGGTTCGCGGGATTCTTAAACTGCTGCGGCATAAAATAACGCTCAGGGTCCTGGGCGCAAATGTCTTCAGCGGCACTGATGGCTCCCTTCATCCCCTTGGCGCCATCGCTTAAATGGAGTTTGGCGCCCAGTGCAATGAGTACTTTGCGGCGCTCCAGGCTCATTGTGTTGGGCATGGTCAATGTGATGGGGTAGCCCCTAGCCGCGGCGACAAAGGCCAGTGCGATGCCGGTATTACCACTGGTTGGCTCAACAATTTCCATGCCGGGTTTCAGCGCGCCGCTCTGTTCAGCTTGCCAGATCATATTGGCGCCAATTCGGCATTTCACGCTATTGGCAGGATTGCGCGATTCCTGTTTTACAAGAATCCGGTGTTGGCTGATTCTGCGTATCTGCACGAGCGGCGTTTCGCCAATGCTGCGGCTGATGTCGTCGAAAATTGCGGTCATTTTGGGTTTCCTTGATCCTGGCAGTGTAATGTCACGGCAAATTGTCCTGACTCGATACTATAGCTGGCCGCTGCGACGCTTGCCGTAAGTCGAGCAGCCAAGTAGGCTTCGCGTTGACTATTAGATAGTGTGGCGCCAGCGCCGCCCAGTGTAATGATCGTCCGGCAATAATAAAACCGGGCGCCCGAGTAGGACGAGTTGATGAAATTTACTGGTACTGATTCTTACGTATCCACCGAAGAGCTGAGCATGGCGGTAAACGCCGCCGTCACCCTGCAACGCCCGCTGCTGATCAAAGGCGAGCCCGGAACGGGTAAAACCCTGCTTGCCGAGCAAGTAGCGGCGGCAATGGGTAAAAAATTGATCCAGTGGCATATCAAATCCACCACAAAGGCTCAGCAGGGCTTGTATGAGTACGATGCGGTGTCGCGTTTGCGTGACTCGCAACTGGGCGATGACAAAGTGCACGACATTGCCAACTACATTAAGCGCGGCAAACTCTGGGAAGCGTTTGCCGCCGATGAGCAGGTGGTGCTGCTGATCGATGAAATCGACAAGGCAGACATCGAGTTCCCGAATGACCTGCTGGTCGAACTGGACCGCATGGAGTTCTTTGTATACGAAACGGGTGAAACCGTTCGCGCCAAGCACCGTCCCATTATCATTATCACCAGCAACAACGAGAAAGAGCTGCCAGATGCCTTCCTGCGCCGTTGTTTCTTTCACTTTATTAATTTTCCCGATCGCGAAACGATGGAGAAAATCGTGGAGGTTCATTATCCCGATATTTCCAAAACCCTCGTTCAGGAAGCACTAGAAGTCTTCTTCGATGTTCGCAAGATTCCGGGCCTGAAGAAAAAGCCCTCAACGTCAGAATTGATTGACTGGTTGAAGCTGCTGATGGCCGATGACATCCCCGAAGAAATTCTTAAAAATCGCGATGCGAGCAAGGCTATCCCGCCGCTCTACGGCGCATTGCTGAAGAACGAGCAAGACGTTCACCTGCTTGAACGGCTGGCCTTTATGCATCGTCGCGAGAGCCGCTAGTCTATGTTGGTTCAGTTTTTCTTTGGCCTGCGAAATGCTGGTGTTCCGGCGAGTATTCGTGAACTACTCGACTTGATGGCCGGCCTTGAGGCGCGGCTCGCCTTCATGGACGTCGACGAGTTCTATCAGCTCGCTCGCGTCTGTATGGTGAAGGATGAGAAGTATTACGACCGCTTTGATAAGGCGTTTGCGCGTTACTTCAATGACCTATCGAGCCTTGACGACGTGATTGAGGCGCTGATTCCCGATGACTGGTTGCGTACAGAGTTTTTGAAGCAGCTCAGCGAGGAAGAAAAGGCAAAAATTGAGTCTTTGGGTGGCCTCGATAAGCTCATTGAGGAATTTAAAAAGCGGCTAGAAGAGCAGAAAGAACGCCACGAGGGCGGGAATAAGTGGATCGGTACCGGCGGTACCTCACCGTTTGGCCACAGTGGTTATCACCCCGAGGGCATACGAATCGGTGGTGAAAGCAAAAACAAGAAAGCCGTAAAGGTCTGGGAGCGCCGCGACTTTCGCGACCTGGATGACTCGGTTGAGCTTGGTACGCGTAATATCAAGATCGCGCTGCGCCGCTTGCGCAAGTTTGCCCGCAGCGGTGCGGCCGACGAGCTGGATATCGACGACACGATATCGTCGACGGCCCGCAATGCCGGTCTGCTGGACCTGAAGATGGTGCCGGAGCGCCATAACGCCGTTAAAGTGCTGCTGTTCTTTGATGTGGGCGGCTCTATGGACCCGCATATTCGCGTTTGCGAGGAGCTGTTTTCCGCCGCGCGCAGCGAGTTTAAGCACATGGAGTATTTCTACTTCCATAACTTTCTGTATGAGTCGGTGTGGGACAGCAATGTGCGTCGTCACAGTGAGCGAATACAGCTGCTCGACGTGATGCACAAATACAGCGCGGACTACAAAATTATCTTTGTCGGCGACGCGTCAATGTCGCCCTACGAGATCGTGCAGCCAGGCGGCAGTGTCGAGCACTGGAACGACGAGGCCGGAGAGCTGTGGATGCGGCGCCTGCGCGAGACCTTTGACAAAGTGGTATGGCTAAACCCCGTGCCGCCCGAAGATTGGAGTTGGACACAGTCCATTGGCATGGTTGAGCAGATTATGGAAGGGCAGATGTACCCCATGACTCTGGGCGGCCTCGAAGAGGCGATGGCCTACCTGGCCAAGTAGCGCCGCGCTATACGCCCGCCCTGTTATGGCTAAAGGCCAACAGGGCGGCGGTTACCGCGACATTGAGTGACTCCACACCATTGGCCATCGGTATTTGCAGTGCGCAGTCGCTCAGTGCCTGTGTGGCCGACGACACCCCCTCAGTTTCATTCCCCAATACATAGACTCGGCTAGTGTCAGACTGGCTTTCGAAGAGCGATTGCTCGGCGTGGGAAGAGAGGCAGGCGATCTCCACCCCGGCTTTTTGGAGGCGCTGCAGTTCGGGCTGAAGTGTGTCGCAGTGAAAAATAGGGCAGTTGAACAGGGCTCCGGCGCTGGCTTTGATCACCAGCGGTGACAGCGCGGCGCAGCCCTTTTTGGGCAGTATTAAGCCATCGATGCCACTTGCCGCCACCGAACGAATAATCATGCCCAGGTTTTGAGGGTTGTTAACGCCATCGAGCGCGATATAGATACGCCGAGTAGTGGTGTCGCGACTTGCCGGTATATCGCTACAGGGCCGATACGCCTTCAGCTGCAGGTCCGCAGCAACCCCCTGGTCTTGTTTGCCATTTTTCGATATCCGCGATAGGGCACGGCGCTCGTGCCAGGCGACCTCAATCCCTTCGCGCTCCGCCGCGTCTACGATTTCTTTGACGATGCCGTCGCGTCGATTGCTGTCCGCCAAGTGCAGTTTATAAATGCGAACTTGTGGGTTTTGTAGCGCCTCGAGCACCGGCTTACGGCCGTAAATAGTGAGCAGCTGTTGGAAAAATTGCTTTTTCTTGAGGTATTGCTGGCGATCTTCGGTCATGCGGTCGGCGGATCCTGGTCAGGCTGGGGGTAGCTCAGGGTTGCGGTGGCGGCTTCGCTGATTTCTTTAGCCGCGAGTTTTAGGCGGTCGGCGATGGCGAGGATGTCCGGCGCCGACACGGGGCGGCGAATACTGCCCGCTGAAATCACCAGTTCCGGCTCTTCACCACTGGCGAAGATAGGCACAGCAATATTGGCGACATGGTACTGGCGGCCCTCTTCAATACGGTCAAGGTGGTAGTGGCTGCGGCACAGTGACTCCCGGTAGTGCTGCACATGTTCAGCGACTTCCTCAAGGCTCCAGTTTTCTTTCGGTTTGGCTAATTCCCGCTCCAGCGCGGCCTCTGCCTCGCTAATCAAGGTCACTTCAAAACCTCGAGCACGTATGCCAATAACGGAAATGCGCAGTCGTTTATCTAGATTTTCATCCCACTCGGGCAAGTGTGCCTGAGCGCTATCTAACCATTGTTGCAACTTGTTCGGTGACGACCAGGCGATAAAAGCGGCCCCTAATGGCGCGGCATTGGGCAGACGCAGGCCTTGGTGGAAAGGAAATTCCAGGCGCTCTGGGATGCCGTAATTAGTGAGCAGCACGAGCTGGTCGCCGCTTCGTCCCATCAGGCCACAGCCCAGCTGCAGCTCTTTACTGAGCGCCTCCAGTCGCGGGCGAGCCACTTCAAGCACGGGAAACTGGGCAAAGGCTGACATGCCAGCGGCGGCGATGCTTGGCCCCAAGCGATAGGCTTTACTGCGACTGTCCTGGGCGAGAAAGCCGTAGCGGGCCATGGTACTCAATATGGCGTGGCAGGTGGCCTTGTTCAGGCCCAGTATGCGCGTCAGCTCGGTTAAGCCGTAGGCTTTGCTGGGGTGGCTCATAAACAAGTCCAAAATCGCTAAGACTCTGGCAGTTGGTTTGGAAAACACACTGTTCTCCCTTGTTATCGTTGTTGGCGGCCTATTCTACGTTATCTGGGCTTGAATGCCTCGACCTATCACGCGCTCCGTCACTGAAAACGAATTTGCAAGAAAATGGTGCGCTCGCCCCATTTTGGGCATGGATATTGCTTTGAAGCGGGGCAGCGGTCTCTTTCGGTGGTAATTAACGGCGCGGGCAACACTGCGCAGTCGCCGTCGAAAATTGATAACTATTTGAAATTAAATGAAAAATATCTTTCTGGTGAGGGAGGGCTAATTCGATGTCATTGCGAATTAGCGTCAATATGCACCTTAACGGTGCTGCTTCACTGGGTTGTGCTTATAAATAGTGCGTTTTGTTGCGCGAGTTTGGAGAAAAGTAAATGAAAATTCCTGTCGTTCGGGCGGCTCTGCCCATTTTTGTTGCATTGGCAGCATTGCTGCCGCAAAGCAGTCTCGCTGCAGAAGCCGATGGCGCGAATACGGCGTGGATTTTAACGTCCACGGCGTTGGTTCTCTTCATGACCTTACCCGGGCTGGCACTGTTCTACGGCGGTCTTGTCCGCAGTAAGAATATCCTCAGTGTGCTGATGCAGTGCTTTAGTATTACCTGTGTGGCCTCGCTGTTGTGGTTTGCCGTGGCCTACAGTATGGCGTTCTCTGATGGCAACGACTTTGTCGGCGGTCTCAGCCGTGTTCTTCTGGCCGGAGTAGGGGAAGACAGCTTGGTGGGAGATATCCCCGAGACGGTGTTCGTAATGTTCCAAATGACATTCGCCATTATTACGCCGGCACTCATCGTGGGCGGTTTTGCTGAGCGTATTCGCTTTTCTGCCGTGATGCTGTTTTCGGCACTGTGGCTGCTGGCCGTTTACGCGCCCATTACCCACTGGGTATGGGGTGGTGGCTGGCTCGGCCAAATGGGGCTGCTCGACTTTGCCGGGGGCACGGTTGTGCACATTACCGCCGGCGTGGCCGCGCTGGTAGCGGCGATGGTAATGGGGCCGCGTAATGGCTTTGGCAATGTTGCCTTACCGCCCCACAACTTAACGATGACATTCACCGGCGCGGGAATGCTCTGGGTGGGTTGGTTTGGCTTCAACGCCGGTAGCGCGCTGGCGGCCAATGGCGACGCCGGTATGGCAATGCTGGTGACACACCTGTCAGCGGCAACCGGCTGCCTCACTTGGTCACTGGTCGAATGGTGGCGTTACGGTAAACCCAGTGCGCTGGGCGCTGTGACCGGTATGGTGGCTGGGCTCGGTACCATCACACCAGCATCGGGGTATGTTGGTCCGGCGGGCGCGGTGGTGATTGGTTTGAGCGCAGGCATTATTTGTTTCTATTGCACGCTGTGGATCAAGCAAGTGTTGAAAATTGATGACTCACTGGATGTATTCCCCGTGCACGGTGTTGGCGGTATTCTCGGTACCTTCCTCGCCGGTATTTTTGCCAGCAGTGAGCTGGGGGTTTTCAGTGGTCAAGGCTTGGCCGAGGGCGTGACAATTGTTGAGCAGCTGAAAGTGCAGCTTATTGGTATCGGGTCGACCTTTGCCTATACCGCGGTAGTGAGTTTTGCGCTGTTTAAACTGGTTGATAAGTTGATTGGTCTGCGCGTTACCGCTGATGAAGAATCGGAAGGTTTGGACATTACTGGCCACAACGAAGTCGGATACGACTTATAATGGCCTAACACCTGACCTGGAGCCCGGCAGTTGCCGAGCTTTTTTTTGGACCAAGTATGCGTGAATTAACTCTGTATGGCACCTCGGCGTGCCACTTGTGTGAGCAAGCTGAAGCCCTGCTGGCTAACTTGCTTGCCAGCCATCCGCAGTGGCAAATAGAAGTGGTGGATATCGCTGAGAGTGATGCCCTGATTGCCGATTATGGGGAGCGTATCCCGGTATTAGGCGATGGCGACAGGGAGTTGCAGTGGCCGTTTGATAGCGCTGCCGTTGTGACCTTTGTCAGTGAGGGGGAGGCGTTGTGCAAGTAAGTGGATTGTGGCGCTATCCGGTAAAATCGTTGGCCGGAGAGTCCCTTTCGACGCTTGATGTCAGTGATTGGGGGCCGCATGGCGATCGGCGCTGGATGGTTGTTGACCACCGTGGCCAATTCCTTAGCCAAAGGCAGTTGCCGCAGATGTGTCGACTGCATGCAAGGCAAATCGATGGCGGCATTATCCTGGAAGACTTGAGCAGCGGCGACTCTCAGCCGGTGGTGAAACCCACTGGCAGTCATAACATGGCTGTTGTTGTTTGGCAGGACCGCTGCTCGGCCGCGGACGGTGGTGATGAAGCTGCCCAGT
Organism: Spongiibacter sp. C9W; assembly: GCF_057370015.1. Classification (NCBI taxonomy): domain Bacteria; kingdom Pseudomonadati; phylum Pseudomonadota; class Gammaproteobacteria; order Cellvibrionales; family Spongiibacteraceae; genus Spongiibacter; species Spongiibacter sp. C9W. The sequence continues at coordinate 632,057 of NZ_CM170672.1, read as the reverse complement.
GGTTGTCCCGCCGGCTCGGGGTGGAGGTACGACTGTGTTATATGGCCGATGATTTTCACCGGCAGGTCGATACCGCTTATGCTCAGCGCGGTGACAGAGTCAGCTTTGCCGACGGTTTTCCCTTTTTGCTGTGCTTGCAGCAGAGTGTTGATGCCTTATCTGAAGGCTATGGTAAGCCACTGGCGATGGCGCGTTTTCGGCCCAACCTCGTTGTTGACGGCGCGCCACCCTTTGCGGAAAGGCAGTGGCAGCAATTGCGTATCGGCGATGTTACTTTCGATGTGGTCAAGCCCTGCACCCGCTGCGCGATTCCGACCATTGATCCGCAGACGGGCGAGCGTGAAAAGGCTGTTTTTTCGCTGTTGCGTGAGCACTGTAGTGAGGGAAAAAATATCATTTTTGGGCAGAATGTTATTCAGCGCGGCCAAGGGCGGATAACCCTTGGCGGCGATGTTGAGGTGCTGGCTTAGCTCAGGGCGTTTGAAGCTCCTCGAAGGGGCTGATCCGCCGCTCATGCTGAGCCAGAATAGGTTTGCTCAGTTGCAGCTTTTTGCCGTACACCACACTGAAGGCCATCACATTCTTGATGTACTCACGGGTCTCGCCGTAGGGTAAATTCTCTATCCAGATATCTGCCGGCATATTGCTGTCCTGGCGCATCAATACTCTTTCCACTCTTGACGGGCCAGCGTTGTATGCGGCGGTGGCGAGAATGCGATTGCCGTTGAAGCGCTTGAGTAGCTGGCCCAAGTAAAAGCCGCCCATTTCGATGTTGGTGTCGGGTTCCAGTAACTCCTTACCACGGGGGACGGGGCGCCCCATTTGTCGTGCAAGGGTGCGAGCGGTGCCGGGCATCAGCTGCATTAAACCGCGGGCACCAACGGGGGAACGGGCATCACTGGCAAAGGCGCTTTCTTGTCGGGCGATCGCGTATATCCATTTCAAGTCGATATTTTCTTTCTCGGCGATACGCGCAAAGACCGTCTGGTAGGGAGTGGGAAAGCGCAGAGACAAATCGTCCCATTGCCCCGCTTGAATAGCGGTGGCGATGGCCTGGTGAGACCACTGCCAATCCAAAGCAAGTTGCGCCGCCGCGATTTGTTCTGCGGTGTTTAAGCTTCGCATTGCCTGGCGCCACTCAAGTCGGGCTGTGGTTGTTGCGCCGTGCCAGTACAGCTCGCGCGCGCGCAGAATGGCGCTGTGTTGTTGTACTTCGCTCACCAAGCTGGGGTCGAGGTTGCGTTGGTGGCCCAAGCGATATTCCTGATTCAATAAATCGGCCGCCATAAAACTGTAGTAGCCGCGATCAGTCGCCATGGCCCTAAGCCGCATCTCTGCTTCGGGTGTGAATCGCTGGTTTTTTTCAATGTCGGCACGTGCCCACCAGTACTGCCAGTCTGGCTGCTGGCGCAGTTTGGTCGGCAGTAGGGCAATGTAGTGGTGTACTGCCTCCCAGTCGCCATCTTTTAACGCGAGCCTTACGCGCCACTCGGTGAGGTAGGGGTCTTCAAAGGCGGGGTCATTGGCGTTAATCCAATCCCGGGCGTATTCCGCGTCGCTGGCGATAATTTGCCGGGCGAAGGCGTCACGCAGCGCGTAGTTTTGCTGGCTACTGAAAGACAATTCCCGCTCTAGTTGGTGCCAGAGCGTATTTGCACGCTCGAAATCGCTTTTTGCCAAGCGGCGCAGGATAAGCAGTGCCAGCTGGCGGTTGTCGTCGTTGGCCGACAACTCGAAGCCACGGGTATAAAGCAGGCTGGGCTGCTTAAGCAGCGCGAGCGCGTCATCGCTGCCGGGTACGTTTTTAAGTAAATAGATCGCTAGATTGTGCTGCCCAGCGGCAATTGCCAGGCGCGCTCGCTGGCGGCGTTGTTGATGGCGTTCCTGTGGTGCTAAGCGGCTGAGCCACTGATCTAATACGCCATCGCAACGTGTGGGCAGCGAGTGCCCGGTATGCCACAGTTTTTGCGTTTCTTTATCCGCTAAGGCGTTGTCGCCGGTATGTCGGAGGGCGCTAATATAGGCGCAACGCAGGCTGTTGAGGGGCTTTTTTCGGTAGTAACGTATAAATTGCGGCCAGTCCCCCGCGCGACGCAGCTGGTGTAGCCAGGCAATGTGAATACGGCTACCAACGACGGTGTTGCGGTATTGTTGTAGATAGTAGTCGATCGTGCCGCTAGCCACGTCGTCAATCTGTGCTTTTAACAACTCCAGTTCAACGTAGGGGAGCAGCGGGTAGTTGGCGAGTGCGGGAAGGTGGCGCTCGGCCTGTTCGCTGCGACCGCGGCTGATTTCATCCATGGCTTCACGATATACTTGCCGCTGCTCGTTCAACTGGGCATTATCCGCCCAGCATGATGCAGCGCCAATTGAAACAAGCAGCGCGAAGAGTCGCGTGCCAATCGTCTTGTTTATCATCCTTGTGCACCTGCTTTTCCGGCCAGCGATATGGCGCGGCAGTTAACCTTAATACCCATGGAAACCACTATATGCCTTTAATTCGCGGCACTCAATTGCAACACAGCATTGGCCAGCAGACGGTGTTGGATAACACTGATATCCAGCTGGATGATGGTGATCGCGTCTGTTTGCTTGGGCGCAATGGTTGCGGAAAGTCGACATTATTGCGCATGGTTGAGGGTGGCCTTCAGCCGGATGCGGGTGAGTTTTGGCGCCAGCCAGGGCTGGTCATTGCGCGAATGGAGCAAAACCTGGACTTCGCGTCGGCAGATGACTGTGTTTTTGACGTCGTTGCAGGTGGCCTTTCCGAACTCGGTGATCTGTTGAAGGGCTATCACAGTCTGACGCACGGCGAAATGAATGATGCCTCGTTAAAAGCGTTGGAGCGTCTACAGCGTCAAATTGAAGCGGCGGATGGTTGGCGTTTTCAGCAGCGTATCGAGTCGACCCTGAGCCGCCTGGAGCTAGACCCTGAAGCCCCGATCTCATCCCTGTCCGGTGGGTGGTTGCGTCGCGTATCGCTGGCGAGGGCGCTCGTCGCAGAGCCCGATGTATTGCTGCTGGACGAGCCGACTAATCACCTCGATGTTGAGGGCATTCTGTGGCTAGAGCAATGCGTTAAAAGCTTTGGTGGCTGCGTGCTTTTCGTCACCCACGACCGTGCACTGATTGAGTCACTGGCTAACCGAATTATTGAGCTGGATCGGGGGCAACTGAAAAATTACGACGGCACTTACAGTCAGTACCTGCAGCGGCGCGAGCACGAGCTAGAGGTCGAGGCTGAGCACAATGCGTTGTTTGACAAACGTCTGGCCCAGGAAGAAGTCTGGATTCGCCAGGGTATAAAAGCGCGGCGCACGCGCAATGAAGGGCGGGTCAGGGCGCTTGAGCAAATGCGTAGGGAGCGCGCCCAGCGCCGTGAGCAGCAGGGTACTGCGCGCCTGAACGTCAACGAAGGGACAAAAACCGGCAAGATTGTTGCCGAGCTGACCGATGTTTGTTTTAGTGTGCCCGGCCGCGACTTGGTGAAAAACTTTAACCTGTTGCTGAATCGCGGCGACAAGCTGGCTTTGATTGGGCCGAACGGCGCGGGTAAAACGACGCTGCTTAGGTTGATACTGGGGGAATTGGCTCCTCAGAGCGGCGAGGTCAAGCAGGGGAGCAATCTGCAAGTCGCCTATTTTGATCAATTGCGCGACCGCTTAGACCCCAACGAGCGTGTGGTAGATATCGTCGGCCAGGGGCGAGAATCGGTTTCGATCAATGGCAGCGAACGGCACATCATGTCGTATTTGGGTGATTTTCTGTTCACACCTGAGCGTGCTCGCAGCCATTTTGGTGTGCTGTCAGGGGGTGAGCGCGCACGCGTGCAGCTGGCATGCCTGTTTACGCAGCCGGCAAATGTGCTGGTGATGGACGAGCCGACCAACGATCTCGATATGGAGACCCTCGAGCTGCTGGAGAGCTTACTCGTTGACTTTAAAGGAACCGTGCTACTGGTCAGCCACGATAGGTCTTTTGTCGACAGCGTCGCCAGCAGCTGTCTGCTGTTCGAAGGTAACGGCAATATCAGTGAGCACATTGGCGGGTATAGCGAAGTGGCCGCCTACCAGGCGCGCAGGGCGGTGGTAGCGCCTGAAAAACCAAAAGGCGAGAAGAAAGCGACGGCTGCGCCGGCCAAAAAAGCAGCACGTAAGAAGTTAAGTTATAAAGATCAGCGCGAGCTCGACAATTTACCTGACAAGATTGACGACCTGGAGAGTCAGCTGCAGCAGTTGAGCGACCAGAGCGCCAGTGCTGAGTTCTATCAGCAGGACGCGCAAAAGGTTAACGATACGCTGGCGCGCTTAGCGGCGCTCCAAGAGGAACTGGATAGCTGTATGGAGCGCTGGATGGAATTGTCTGAGGCGGCGGGAGACTAACCCACTCGCACAGACAAAACGTCGCACTTGGCGCCGTGTAATACCGCGTTTGCTGTGGAGCCAAGTAGCAGGGCGAGCCCTTTGCGGCCGTGGCTGCCCACGACAATCAGGTCGCAGTCTAGCTCTTCGCTGAGTTGGTGGATGTGGGCCTCCGGGCGGCCAGTAAGCAGGTGACAGTTGTCGGTTTGAATGCCGTATTGGTCGGCATAGCGCTTAAGACTGTTTTCCGCTTGTTGTTGCAGCTCTTCCTGTATCCCTGAGAAGTCCATGGGGATATCGCCGCCGTAGGCCAGGCTCAGGGGTTCAACGACGTGTAGAAGATGCAATTCCGCTTGATGCTGGCGGGCCATGGCTGCCGCGCGTTGCAATACCGGAATCGCCTCATCCGATAGGTCGATCGCCGTCAATATCCGTTGGTAGTTGGCCATGGTTTCTCCTTGCGCTGTACTTGCGGTGAGTCTATACGACATTTTATAGCACGGGTTGTACGACCAGTGTGCAATGATTTATTAAGGATAACCATGTTCTGGATCATCGCGGCGGCGGTTTTAGCATTTATGTTGGCGCCGATATTGTGGATCATTCCCAGCCCGCGCCAGCGCTTGCAGGCGGCGCTTCGCGATCGGGCGAGAGCGCTGGGTGTTACCGTGCAGATCACTCAGCTGCCGCAAACCCGTCGCCAAAAAGTGCGCAAGGAAGAAACCGTCAACGGGCTATGCTATGCCATGACACTGCCAAAAGCCCGCGCCGGCGAGCGTTGGCGATATTGGCCCGATGGCGCCGAAGACGATGTGCCCGGTCCGCCTGCTGCGGTGCAAGATCGCATTGCCGGCCTGCGTGACCGGCTGCCGAAAGACACCATAGTGATCGAGGCCAGTGGCCGAATGGTAAAAGTGTTTTGGCGCGAGGCGAACGCGGATATCGCGGCAGTTGAAAATTTGGCTGATATCCTCAATACACTAGTATCAGATTAAGGTTGGAGTATGTCGCAACAGACAAAGGTAGAGCTTGGTCGTTATCGGCACTATAAAGGTGGTGAGTACCAGGTCTACGGCGTAGCGCGTCACAGTGAATCCGAAGAGCTGCTGGTGGTATATCGCCCCTTGTACGGGCAGTCAGAGCTATGGGTTCGGCCTGTTGATATGTTTCTCGAGCATGTTGATATCGACGGTACCTCAACGCCCCGTTTTGCGCTGATTGAGCAAAATAAGGAAGCCATTTAGGGGCGATGTCGGGTTGGCATTATTGTGACCAGCCTTGACCACCGAGGATTGAACACTTATATATGTCGCCTCGCCACTGGCGCGTCATCTAATCGCATTTTGCAGATAAGGGTAATATGGGTAAATCTCTGGTAATCGTGGAGTCGCCGGCCAAAGCTAAGACGATCAACAAATATCTGGGGTCAGATTTTGTTGTTAAGTCCAGTGTGGGCCATATCCGGGACCTACCCACTAGCGGCAGCAGCAAGGCCGGGGCAGATCCGAAGGAGCGCGCCAAGGCCGCCGCGCTAACGCGCAAAATGTCGCCGGAAGAGAAAGCGCGCCACAAAAAGAAAAAGGCGCGTGAGCAGTTGGTGGCGAGAATGGGCGTAGACCCGGAAAAAGGCTGGAAGGCGCGCTATGAAATACTGCCCGGCAAAGAAAAAGTCGTCAGCGACCTGAAAAAGCTGGCCGCCGATGCCGACACCATCTATCTCGCGACCGACCTTGACCGCGAAGGGGAGGCGATAGCCTGGCATTTGCGCGAGGCGATTGGTGGCGACGACTCGCGCTACAAGCGCGTCGTTTTCAACGAAATTACCAAAAAGGCGATTCAAGAAGCCTTTTCCGCTCCCACCGAGCTCGATATCAACAGGGTTAATGCCCAGCAGGCGCGTCGCTTTCTCGATCGCGTTGTTGGTTATATGGTTTCGCCACTGTTGTGGGCAAAGATTGCACGAGGCTTGAGTGCAGGCCGAGTACAATCGGTGGCAGTGCGCCTGATAGTTGAGCGCGAGAAGGAAATCCGCGCTTTCGTGCCAGAGGAATACTGGCAAATCCATACGAACAATCGCGCTGCGGCAGGGCCGCTGCGTCTGGAAGTCAAAAAGCAGGGGGCGAACAACTTCCGGCCCAATAGCAAAGAGTCAGCAATGGCGGCGGTGACCGCACTTGAAGCCGCAAGCTTTGAAGTAGCTGGCCGCGAAGACAAGCCGACGCGGAGCAAGCCTGGCGCGCCTTTTATTACGTCTACGCTGCAACAAGCGGCGAGTACGCGCTTGGGGTTTGGCGTTAAGAAAACCATGATGCTGGCGCAGCGCCTCTACGAGGCGGGTTATATCACCTATATGCGTACTGACTCGACCAATTTGAGTAATGACGCTGTGGAAGCCTGCCGAGGCTACATCGAGCAGAATTTTTCCACGCGTTACCTGCCTGAGCAGCCCCAACGCTACTCAAGCAAAGACGGTGCTCAGGAGGCTCACGAGGCGATTCGCCCCTCCGATGTCAATGTCGAGCCGACCCAATTGTCCGGCATGGAGCGAGATGCGGAGCGTCTTTACACCTTGATCTGGCGGCAGTTTGTTGCCTGCCAAATGGTGCCTGCTGAGTTCACCAGCACGTCTATCACGGTCAAAGCGGGGGAGTTTGAGCTGCGTACTCGCGGGCGTGTGATGCGCTTTGATGGGTTTATGAAGGTTCAGCCGCCGGCTGCGAGCAAAAAAGACGACGATCAGGAACTGCCCGATGTAAAAGTCGGAGATCACCTTGAGTTGCTTGAGATTGATCCCAGCCAACACTTTACCAAGCCTGCGCCGCGTTACAGCGAGGCAGCATTGGTTAAAGAGCTTGAGAAGCGCGGCATCGGCAGGCCATCGACCTATGCGTCCATTATTTCGACGATTCAGGACCGCGGTTACGTAAAAGTCGAAAATCGACGCTTCTACGCCGAAAAAATGGGCGACATTGTTACCGATCGTCTAGTTGAGAGTTTCAGCAATCTTCTCGACTACAGTTTCACCGCACGAATGGAAGAGTCCCTGGATAGTGTTGCGTCTGGCGACAAAAACTGGACGGCGCTGCTGGATGAGTTTTACAGCAACTTTAGGGCGACCCTCGAAAAAGCGGAGGGCAGTGAAGATGGGATGCGCAGCAACCAGCCCACCGAAACGGATATTCCCTGCCCGAAGTGCGGGCGTAATATGCAAATCCGCACGGCCAGCACCGGTGTCTTTTTAGGGTGCTCGGGTTACGCCTTGCCGCCCAAAGAGCGTTGTAAGCAAACCATCAATCTGGTTCCCGGCGAGGAATTTATTAGTATTGATGCGGAAGACGAAGAGGCAGAGTCTCGGGTCTTGCGTAGTATGCACCGTTGCAAGCTGTGCAACACGGCAATGGAGAGTTACCTGATAGACGAAAGTCGCAAATTGCATATTTGTGGCAACAACCCCGATTGCAGCGGCTATGAGATTGAGCAGGGCGCCTTTAAGGTTAAAGGCTATGACGGCCCAATTATCGAATGTGATAAGTGTGGTGCCGATATGCAGCTGAAAACGGGGCGCTTCGGCAAGTATTTCGGTTGCACGAGCGAGAGCTGCAAAAACACACGCAAATTACTGCGTAACGGCGAAGCGGCACCGCCGAAAATGGACCCGGTTCCTATGCCGGAGTTGCAGTGTGAAAAAGTCGATGACCACTACGTACTCCGCGACGGTGCCTCCGGACTCTTCCTGGCTGCCAGTGGCTTCCCCAAAAACCGTGAAACCCGGGCACCCAAGGTGAAAGAGATTCTGCCTCACCAGGCAGAGATCGATCCTAAATACGCTTTCTTGTTTTCTGCGCCAGTGCAAGACAACGAGGGGCGAGATACTGTTATTCGCTACAGCCGTAAGACCAAGGAGCAGTATGTGCAGTCTGAGGTTGACGGCAAACCCAGTGGTTGGTCCGCCTTTTATGAAGGCGGTAAATGGGTGGCGCATGTAAAGCAGAAAAAAGCGGCTAAAAAATCGCCAGTGAAGAAAGCGAAGTAGGGCGTATGTCAGAGAGTTACCGGGGGCAGTGCAACCTCCATTTACACTTCGCTAAGCAGTATCTCGCTGACAGTGAAAGGGACGCCGAGCCACAGTGGAGCGGGCATTATCAGCGAGCTTGTGTTGAGTCTGCGTTGTGGCAGCTACGGCTGGCCTACGAGTGCCATTTGGCCGACTTACTCATCCAGCAACCGCTGTACAGCCAGACTCTGCCCACTGGGCGTATGACTGCTCAAGTATTGACGAAGGCCGCGCATCCTCCGGAAATTGCAGAGTTGGCTGATCGCGAAATACACGATGATCAGTTGAAGTGGATGCTGGACTACCGTTTTGTGCGCCAGCCCGGTGATGCAAAACAGTACAATCCGTCGCTGCTAAGCACCGTTACGGTTTCTGATCAGGACGATATTGAACTTGCTAAGGGCTGCTTGCAGTTCCTCAGCGAGTTGATCGCGAGACACCGAAGCACACTCCTGGAGTATTGATAGCTCGGTCTACTGACAGATTGGCCTACTGGTCGCTGGGTTTGTTACACTTAGCAAACGCGTTAACGCGTGGTGATAACAAACAAGGGAAACTCTGTGCTGGCTTATTTAGAATTGGTTGAATTGGCAAATGGCGATATCGTGCTTCAGCGTTCCGAAGGCGACGAAAAGCCATTGGTGATGATCCGGTTCTCAAGTGAGGCCAGAGAGCAAATTCCAGGCTCATGTTTAGAGATCGCCCGTGCAATGGTGCAGGCTGGACTAGAAGCTGCGCAGGTTGTGAGCGAAGAGCTTAGTGACGACGCTGCTGAAGCACAAGACGACGATCAGGACGATATTCACCCCCCATCAAAGACCCTCCACTAGGATGTAGAGCACCTCTTTACCCCTTATGTATTGTGGCTGCTGAGTCCCTCTTGGCTGTTAATTTTGAAGCTGTATCACCAGGCACTCGGCGTCGCCAGCCAGCGCTGCTCGCTCTAGAGCGCAGCGTTGTTCTGTGCTGAGGGGAGTGTTCGTCAAAACCGCCACGGTGTGACTTTTCCCGCGCTCCAGCGCTCGAGCCGCAATATTACAGAGGCTGCCGCCGTTCGCCACAACCTGTAATATTCGCTGGCCGCGATCTTTGCCACAGGCATCGAGTAATGGTTTGAGAGGTCTGTCTGCAACCCAGCACAACCAACGCTCCTCAGTTTGTCCGCTTAGCTGCATTAGCATGGCGGCCAGCAGCGTGCGTGACAGGTGCGCCTGACTGCTCAACACGATATCGGTAATGCGCGTAGCAGCGTTGTGCTGCTGAGCGTTTGAGAACAGTGATGTTTGTTCGATCAGTGCCATGCTTAACTCCCGCGTCTCAGTACACCCACACTCAAGCCTTCAATGGCGAAGTCCTGTTCTCGCAGGTCAACTTCAATGGGGGCGTAGTCGGGGTTTTCGGCGATTAATAGCAATTGGTGTTTGTTCTTTTGGTGTTGCAAGCGCTTTACAGTGACCTCATCTCCAATTCGCGCAACGACGATTTGTCCGTTCTGTGCCACCTGGCAGCGGTGTACGGCCAATAGATCATCTTCAAATATTCCGGCATTGATCATGCTGTCGCCGCGCACGCGAAGGAAGTAATCGGCCGAGGGAGAAAATAGGTTTGGCGAAATCGCGCAATGGTCTTCAATGTGCTCCTGAGCCAATATAGGGCTACCCGCAGCAACCTGACCAACAATAGGAATGCCGAGGTCTTCTGGAAGGCGAATGCCTCTTGAGGCGCCGGGTATAATTTCGATCGCGCCCTTTCTGGCCAGAGCCTTGAGGTGCTCTTCGGCAGCGTTAGGTGAGCGAAACCCAAGCTCTCTGGCAATGTCTGCACGGGTTGGTGGGTAGCCGGTATCGTCGATATGGCTTTTTATCAGCTCGAGTACTTGCGCTTGTCTGGCGGTTAATTTTTCCATGTTCTGGCATCTGTTTATCTATACAGTAACTGTGAGTATATACAGTATTTTGTTCTGTGCAAGCCGCGAACGGGTATTTTGATGTTGGCTGAAAGTGGGAGGATAGACAAAAAGAAGCCCACCCGAAGGCAGGCAGGAGGGGGAGCGCGGAAAATTCAGTGTTTCAGTGGCTAGAATTCATCGAGGATGCCGTTGACAACATCGCTCTCGATTTCGTGTAGCGGGTTGCCGATCTGCTCCGGCATGATGCCATCATCCCAATGGCGGTAGTCGTCATCGCTGAGCTCGAATGCATTTCGCCAGTCCTCTGGCTCTTCAATACTGGTGAGCTTTAGCTGCCTCCAACTGTCCAAATCGTACTCGCAGATTTCTCCGTCGATTAATTGCACTTCTATTGTGTCCAGGCCTTCATCTGTAGCCACAACTTCAAACTGCTGACCGGTTTCCAGGTCTTTGTACCAGCAGCCTATCAACGCATTTAATGATGCCATAGCGTTCACCTCCTAAAGTACGTATCTCCAAGCTATCATGTCCCATCGGGCTGTCCAGTAGGGATTTATCCGAGAGCCCGGGTGTGGCTTTGTGTCGTTGTTATGGGCTTCAAGTTTAAATCTTCGCACTTTCAGTAAGATGGCCGGCTAAGTTAAACTGATTTTCTTTTTTTTTACCCCGTTTTTTAGCACGCTAATGAATAAGTGGCTCGGGGTTAACAAGCAATCTGTATAAGTAGAGGGCAGCGTTTGATGTCGATGGATTGGATTAAAGGTATAGAGTTTTCTAGCTACCCTTGGCTCACGGAAGTGTTCATCGTTGTTCTTATTGTTCTGACGGCGAACTTACTGGCAGGCCGCTTGCTGAATGTTCTGGGCGAGCGTTTTAAACGCACGCATAACTTGTGGGACGATGCCGTTTTGCTCGCTGCGCGTCGTCCGCTGGTATTGTTGATATGGGTGGTCGGCGCCAGTCACGTATTGGAGATTATCGCCGGTAGCACTGACGCCGACATCTTTACCGCCCTGCAACCGTTCAGAGCCGTTGCGGTGATGGCGATTTTGGGCTGGTTTCTAGTGAAGCTGGTTCACGAGATCGAAGCGGGCCTGCTCTCCAGAGAATACAGCGATAGCGACGAGCCGATCGACCAAACAACGGTGATGGCGCTGGGCAAACTGGTGCGAAGCGCGGTCATCATTGTTGTGGTGTTGATGATCCTTCAGAACCTTGGCTACAGCATTTCTGGTGTGCTGGCCTTTGGCGGCATTGGCGGGATAGCGGTGGGCTTTGCCGCTAAGGATTTGTTGGCGAATTTTTTTGGTGGCCTGATGGTGTATTTAGACCGTCCATTCTCTGTGGGCGACTGGGTGCGCTCCCCAGATAAAGAGATAGAGGGCACGGTAGAGAATATTGGTTGGCGGCAGACCCGAATTCGCACCTTTGACCAGCGCCCACTGTATGTGCCCAATGCCACGTTTACGCAGATCGCCGTCGAGAACCCATCGCGCATGCTGAACCGGCGTATCTATGAAACGGTGGGCGTAAGGTATGAAGATGCGAGCAAGTTACCCGGCATTATCAGCGACGTAAAAACCATGCTGGAAGCGCACCCCGAGATTGATCTCAGAAAAACGCTGATTGTGAACTTCAATAAGTTCAACGCGTCGTCCTTGGATTTCTTTATCTATACCTTCACCAAGACAACCCAGTGGGTGAAGTACCACGAGATTAAGCAAGATGTTTTGCTAAAAGTCTTAGAGATTGTCCACGAGCATGGTGCTGATGTGGCGTTCCCCACCACTACGGTGAAAATGGACCCCTTACAGATCGAAAATGCTGCTCGCCAAAGCGGAGCGGCCGGAGACGAAAAAAATGCGTAGACCCATTGCAGTTATCGGCGGTACAGGGCTGTGTGATTGGCCGGGCGCTCACATGTTGAGCAGTGAAGCGGTGTCAACGCCCTACGGTGAGCCCAGTGCACCTGTTCAGCATATGGAGTATCAGGGGGCGGAGTTCCTGTTTTTGCCCCGGCACGGTGTGGGGCATTCGCTGCCGCCACATGCTATTAACTACCGCGCGAACATTCACGCCTTGAAGGCTGTTGGCGCAGGGGAAGTGATCGCAGTGAATGCGGTAGGGGGAATCAGCGAGCGCTTTGTTGCCGGTGTTATCGCATTACCTGAGCAAATCAATGACTACACCTGGGGGCGCGAACATACCTTCTACGATGGTCGTGATGGCAAAGTTGAGCACGTGGACTTCAGTTACCCCTACTGTGAAGAGCTGCGGTTACGATTATGCGCCGCTGCCCAGGAGGCGGATATCGATATTGAGCCCTACGGCACCTACGCGGTAACCCAGGGACCGCGTTTGGAGACGGCTGCAGAGATACGCCGCTTGGCGCGCGATGGCAACGATATGGTGGGTATGACCGCAATGCCGGAAGCGGCACTCGCTCGGGAGGCCGGTCTGGATTACGCCTCCGTGTGCCTGGTGGTGAATCCCGGTGCTGGCCTGAGCGATACACTCATTACGATGGAAGATATTCAGGCCGTTATTGATACCGGAATGTTGCAGGTAAAGTCGTTACTCTCCCACGCTATCGCCAGCCACGGGTAATTCCTGAGGCTTGCTGATCATAACCAGTAAGCCAAACAAGGGGTGGTCGATGTAGTGTAACTCTTCGCTGCGCATGCGGCGCTCCTGCTTCATTACCACGATGCGCTCTACCGGCTCCGCCCCGGCAGGGATTGCGGGCTCAGCATCTGCTAGCTGGGGATTCTGTTTTAAAAATTCGGCGTACTCTGGACTATTTTCAAACGCCTCATCGACAAAGCCGTCCTCGTTTTCCGGTGCGGGTCGGTAGGGATGGCGGGGCAAGTAGTAATTACCGCCGCGTTCACCGAACTGAGAAAGCCAAAGCATGGGTTGCGCATATAGGTAGCGCTCCAAGGCAATGCGAATATAGCCCTCAAGCTCGAAGTGCTCGCCGACTTCCCGCCCGCCGCGAATGAGGATAGCTGGTGCTTTGCTGCGTGGTTGCAGGTCTTGAATCCAACTTTGCTGAGTAAGAATACGGTAGCGCGACGACAGCTGCAGAGAGCGTAGGGCTTTGGCGAATTGTGGGTGGTGCTGCTGTGTGCGTTGCAAGTGCCCGCGGCCTGTGTCTTTCAAGCTTTGCCAATCTCGCGGGTAACGCAGGTGCAGGTTGTCTGGCCATGCCTCGGCATTGTTCGCTGCGGGATCGGTATTGGCGTAGACCACAATATCGATTTGGTAACGGTTGTCGGGCTCAGCGTGCAGTGGCGCGGCAATTGCGACAGCAAGTAAAAATAGCGTAGCGAGTTGAAAGCGGGGCATATCCTGGTCTCTTGTTGTTAAGCGCCGTCATCGACGTTTACTTTGTACTGGGTGTCAGTGCTGCTAGCAAGTCGTCAACGGCACTAATACGCTGTTCGGGGCTTTCCACCTCTTCTTTGAAGCGCATAGCGTTAGCGCCATCAAGTTGGTAGCGCAGAGCATTTTTCTGCACCAATTGAACAATAGCCATTGGATCCACCTGCGTGTCTTCGGCAAATTCCAGGCGACCCCCTCCCGCTGATGCCTCGATTTTGCGTATACCCAGCGCTTCTGCTTTCAGGCGGAGCTGGGCACAGCGGAACAGGTTTTTACAGGCCTCGGGGAGCAGGCCAAAGCGGTCGATCATTTCCACCTGTAGCTCGCGCAGCGCGTTGTCGCTAGTGGCGCTGGCAATGCGCTTGTAGAGCATTAAGCGTTCTTGCACATCGGGCAAATAATCGTCCGGGATCAGCGCAGGAATACGCAGGTTTACCTCAGTGTGGTCAGCTTGGCTGTCTTCGAGGTTCACTGCTTTCCCTGCTTGAATGGCTTTTACGGCGCGGTCGAGCATTTCCATATAAAGGCTAAAGCCAATGGAGTGTATTTGGCCGCTCTGGCCTTCGCCGAGCAACTCGCCGGCGCCGCGTATCTCCATGTCGTGCGTCGCAAGGGTAAAGCCAGCGCCGAGGTCGTCGGCCTCGCTAATGGCGGTCAGGCGCTTCTCGGCGTCGCGGCTGAGCTGCTTGGCCGGAGGCGTTAGCAGATAGGCATAGGCCTGGTGGTGGGAGCGTCCGACCCGACCTCGCAGTTGGTGGAGTTGCGCCAGTCCGAATTTATCGGCGCGTTCAATGATTATCGTGTTGGCATTCGGGACATCGATACCTGTTTCAATAATGGTCGAGCACAGCAGGACATTGTGGCGCTTGTGGTAGAAGTCGCTCATTACTTGTTCAAGCTCGCGCTCGCGCATTTGTCCATGACCAATACCGACACGTATTTCCGGTAGCATCGCCTCGAGTTCGCGCGCGGCTTTTTCAATGGTTTTGACTTCATTGTGCAGGTAATAAACCTGACCGCCACGCAGAATCTCTCGCAGTATCGCCTCTTTGATCAGCGCGTCGTCACGCTCGCGAACAAAGGTTTTTACCGATAAACGCCGCGCTGGTGGGGTGGCAATGATTGATAAATCGCGAATGCCCGACATCGACAAATTCAATGTTCGAGGGATCGGTGTGGCGGTCAGCGTCAGCACGTCGACTTCGGCGCGCAAATTTTTGAGGGCCTCTTTTTGACGAACACCGAAGCGGTGCTCTTCATCAATGATGACCAGGCCGAGATTGGCATAGCGAATATCACTGCTGAGAAGCTTGTGGGTGCCGATAAGAATATCGATCTTGCCGGCTTGCAGGTCGCTGATTACTTGCTTTTGCTCGGCTGCTGAACGAAAGCGCGACAGCACTTCAATTTTGACCGGCCAGTCTGCAAAGCGATCGCGGAAGGACTCGTAGTGCTGCTGGGCAAGCAGGGTGGTGGGCACCAGGATCGCGACCTGGGTGTTGTTTTCCACGGCAACAAATGCGGCGCGAACCGCGACCTCGGTTTTGCCAAAGCCGACATCGCCACATACCAGTCGGTCCATCGGTTGCTCGGAGCGCAAGTCGCTCAGTACCGCATCGATCGCCAGCTGTTGATCTGGCGTTTCTTCGAAGGGGAAGTCATCCGCAAATTGCTGATAGTCGCCGCTCAATGAAAAGGCGCGGCCCTGTCGCGCCTCGCGCCGGGCATAAATATCGAGCAGCTCTGCTGCAACGTCGCGAATTTTTTCAGCGGCTTTGCGTTTGCTGCGACTCCACTGGTCGCTGCCAAGTTTGTGTAAAGGAGCCAGTTCCTCGTCGGCACCGCTGTAGCGACTTATCAGTTGCAGTGATGACACTGGCACGTACAGCTTGGCATTGTCGGCGTATTCCAGAGTCAGGAATTCATTGCTTTGCCCGTCTACGTCAATGCTGTGTAGGCCGAGGTAGCGGCCCACCCCGTGATCGGCGTGGACAACGGGTGCGCCGATGCGCAGCTCTGCAAGGTTGCGGACTACCGCTTCGGCATTGTTGCTGGTGTTTTTGCGCCGCCGTCGACTCTGTGCGACCCGGCGACCAAACAACTGCGGCTCGGCGACAACCGCGAAAGCCGTCGGCGCGCTGAACGCGAAACTCTCCTGTAGGGCGGCGGTAGTGATCGCCAAATCGCAGTCGGCGCTTTCAAAGGCCTGCCAGCTGTCGATCAGGGTGGGGCGCAGATGGTGGCGCTGTAGCAGCTCTACGAGTGCCTCGCGCCGCCCCGCCGATTCTGCACACAGTAATATCCGCCGGTTTTCGCTGAATGCGCGCAGCGCCGCCACGGGGTCGCCGGCGCGGCTGTCGATGTCGAGGACGGGTAGGGATTCAGCGGCCAGGTTGTGTTCAGGGTTGCTGACGCCGTCTCGGCCCAGGCGCAGACGGGGGTAGTGTTTGATGCTGGCAAACAGGTCTGGCACCGGCAGGAATAGCTCCGCGGGGCTTAACACGGGGCGCTGGGTGTCGCCGTTGCGCTGCTCGTAGCGTTGGTGAATGTCCTGCCAGTAGTGGTCCGCGGCGGCTTCTATGCCGTCGCAGCGCAGCAGCGTGACATTGTCCGGTAAATAGTCGAACAGGGTGCCGCAGCGTTCAAAAAATAACGGTAAGTAGTACTCAACGCCCGCCGGGGCAATACCGCTACTCACATCCTGATAAACCGGGCATTTGCGGTGGTCGACGTTGAAGCGCTCGTGCCAGCGCCGGCGAAATCCGGCAATGCCGTCGTCATCCAGCGGGAATTCCCGCCCCGGGAGCAGGTCGATTGCCTCAACCTGTTCCAGGCTGCGCTGCGTTTCCGGGTCGAAGCTGCGCAGGCTATCGATATCTTCATCGAGAAAGTCCAGGCGGTAGGGCAGGTCGCTACCCATGGGGAAAATATCCAACACGGCGCCGCGCAGCGCGTATTCGCCGTGCTGAAAGACGGTAGTGACGTTGTTATAACCGCCATTTTCTAATTCCAGCCGGAAGGCATTTAAGTCGACGGCTTGACCACGCTTCAGCGACAGGCTGTGGCTGCCCAGGTATTCCGGTGGGGCGATGCGTTGCATGAGCGACGTGATTGGCACCACAACGACGCCGCGGGTCATCTGACGAATTTCAGTCAGGCAGCGCAGCCGCTCGGAAATAATATCCTCGTGCGGGGAGAAGGTGTCGTAGGGCAGAGTTTCCCAGTCGGGGAGCAGCTTGACGGGCAAGCCAGCGGCGAAAAAATGCAGCTCTTGTTCAAGGCGGTAAGCACTTGCGGTATCCGGGGTGATCAACAGCAGGGGCTGCTCAATACGCGAAGCGAGTTCTGCGGTGACAAATGCCTGGCTGGCGGGGGTAACACTACCGAGATCAAGGCTTTGACGGTGGCTAAGAGAGAGCGTATCGGGAAGTTGTATCACTGTGCTTATATTCGTCGGTGGACAGGGGCGGGCATTGTACCGCGTCGGCGCTTGCAGTCATAACCCCGACGATCACGGCAAATTTGCCAGGATTAGTACCGACATTGGTAGCAGTTGACAGTTGTGGAGGTTGATCTGGATGGCGTGAATAAAGATAATACGCGCTCCTGAATTTTCCCCCCGACAGCAAAGGGTATCTGCCGTGACTGAGAGAAGACGAGAGCGTCCTGATGATTACTTCGCCGACTGGAAAGAGCGCGAAGCATTAGCCGAGGGAATGATCCCTCTGATTGGTAAGCTCTACCGCAGCAATAACGTCAAAACCTATATCTACGGAAAGAATCTGGTCAACCTCTCGGTTCTGGATATTATGCAGGCGCATCGCTTTGTTCGTCAGGTTGAACAAAACGAGTTGTCTGAATTTGAAACCTTCCCCGTTATTCAAGCACTTGCTGGTTTGGATTTGGGCACGGCGCACATTGATGCCGGCCGTATTGCTGTTGCCTATGAAGAGCAAGGCAAGCCAGCAGGGCAGAGTGTCGACGAATTCGTTCGCAGCCAGGTTGCCGACCTGATCGGTGGCGTCAAAGAGCCTGCGCGCCCACCTCGCGATGTCGTTCTCTACGGTTTTGGTCGCATCGGTCGCCTGATGGCCCGTCTCTTGGTAGAGAAAGCGGGCGGCGGTGACAACCTGCGTCTGCGCGCGGTTGTTGTTCGCCAGGGCGGTGCTGAAAACGATCTGGTTAAGCGTGCCTCATTGTTGCGCCGCGATTCGGTGCACGGCCCCTTTAATGGCACCATCCGCGTTGATGAAGAGCGTCAATCTTTCGTGGCCAATGGCGTAGAAGTCAAAGTCATTTACGCCAACTCTCCTGAAGAAGTGGATTACACCCAATACGGTATTAACGATGCAATTCTGGTCGATAACACCGGTAAATGGCGTGACCCCGAAGGCTTGGCGACACACCTGGCGCGCCCCGGCATCGCCAAAGTGATCTTAACGGCGCCTGGCAAAGGCGATATGAAGAATATCGTTGCCGGCGTTAACAATGCAGAAATTCTCGACAGCGACACCATTATTTCTGCTGCCAGCTGTACAACCAATGCTATCGCGCCACCACTTAAAGTGCTGGATGACCGCTTTGGTATTGAAAATGGTCACGTTGAGACGGTTCACTCTTACACCAATGACCAGAACTTGATCGACAACTATCACAAGGGTGATCGTCGCGGCCGCAGCGCACCGCTGAACATGGTTATCTCTGAAACGGGCGCAGCGAAAGCTGTTGGTAAAGTGTTGCCGCAAATGCTCGGCAAGCTGACCGGTAACGCGATTCGTGTGCCAACCCCGAATGTGTCGCTGGCTATTTTGAAGCTGAACCTTAAAACGGAAACGACTGCCGATGAGTTGAACGAGTATATGCGCAAAGTGGCGCTGCACTCGCCGCTGCGTAAGCAGATCGACTACTCAAACTCACCCGAAGTGGTATCCAGTGATTTTGTCGGCTCTCGCCACGCCTGTATTTTTGACAGCGAAGCCACCATCGTGAACGGCAAGAGCGCGATTTTGTACTGCTGGTACGACAACGAGTTTGGCTACAGCTGCCAGGTGCACCGTATTTTGGAACAAATGGCAGGGGTTTCCTACGCGGTATATCCAGCCGAGTAAGCAACGATACGGCCAGCAGCGCACTTAGCGACGCTGGCCGTTTTGCATAGCGGTTCTGGCCGGTATCGCCAGTTTCGTCGTGACAGGCTATGCCGTGAGTCTATATACTTGCGGCAATTTTTTGAGCTGGGTGACCGTGCTCACCCCGCCTCCCGGGCCAGCATCTGCTCGGAATCGCAGAATTTTTATTTTCGCGTTTAACCATAAGAGTGTCAGAGAGCCTTATGATCAAAATCTCCAGGGGCCTGGATTTGCCCATATCCGGCGCACCCGAGCAGCGTATTGAGCCAGGACCCAAGGTCCGCTCGGTGGCTGTACTCGGGTTCGACTATGTTGGTATGAAGCCAACAATGGCGGTGAAAGTAGGGGACCGTGTAAAAACGGGCCAACTTCTTTTTACCGACAAAAAAACTGAAGGTGTACGTTATACCGCGCCGGCTACCGGTGTGGTGTCGGCCATCAACCGCGGCGAAAAGCGTGTGCTGCAGTCGGTCGTTATCGATGTTGAAGATGACGACTACGAAGCGTTCGCCAGCTATTCTGCCGAGCAGCTAAGCGGGCTGAGCAGAGACCAGGTTGCTGAAAACTTACAGCAGTCAGGGCTTTGGACAGCACTGCGCACGCGGCCATTCAGTAAGGTGCCTGCGTTAGATGCCTCGCCAGCTGCGATTTTTGTTACGGCAATCGATACTCAGCCACTGTCTGGTGATCCACAATTAGTGATCGCAGAAGCAGAGCAGGACTTTGCTAACGGCCTTGAAGTGCTGAGCAAGCTCACCACTGGCAAAGTTCATCTTTGTGTCGCCGCCGGTAGCCAAGCGCCGAGCATCAATAACAGTCAGGTGCAGGTCAGCGAATTTGCCGGTGCGCATCCGGCAGGTTTGGTGGGCACGCATATGCACTTCCTGGAAGGCGCTAGCCTCAGCAAGCAGCTGTGGCACGTTGGTTATCAGGATGTGATTGCCTTCGGACGCTTGTTTACCACGGGTAAATTGCAAGCGGATCGCGTCGTCGCACTGGGCGGCCCGCAAGTTGAACAACCGCGACTGCTCAGAACACGTCTGGGTGCGAGCTTGGAAGAGCTTTGTGCCGGTCAATTGAAAGCGGGCGAAAACCGATTGATTTCTGGTTCCGTACTCGGTGGTAGAACCGCACGCGGCGCAATGGCGTATCTCGGCCGCTACCACAATCAGGTAAGTGTCCTTCTTGAAGGCGTGCAGCGCGATTTCATGGGTTGGCTATCGCCCGGTGCAAACAAGCACTCGACCCTGCGTATTTACCTCAGCCAATTCCTGAAGAAGCGTCTGCCATACACCACCAATACCAATGGTAGCGAGCGCGCTATGGTGCCGGTCGGTGCTTACGAGCGGGTTATGCCCCTAGATATTTTGCCTACCCAGTTGTTGCGTGCCCTCATCGTAGGGGACACACAGATGGCGCAAGATTTGGGCTGCCTCGAACTGGACGAAGAAGATTTGGCGCTGTGTACCTACGTTTGCCCTGGCAAATATGAATACGGCCCGATTCTCCGTGACAATCTCAGCCGTATTGAGAAGGAGGGTTAAATCATGGGTCTGCGAACTATTCTCGACGATCTGGAACCGCATTTTGAAAAAGGTGGCCGTTTTGAAAAGTGGTATGCCCTGTACGAGGCAGTCGATACCATTTTCTACTCACCCGGTTCGGTTACGAAAACCACCGCCCACGTGCGCGACGGTGTCGACCTGAAGCGCATTATGATCACCGTGTGGTTCTGTGCCTTTCCAGCCATGTTCTACGGTATGTGGAATATTGGTTTTCAGGCCAACACCATTATGGCCGATATGGGCCTGGCGGCCGGTGAAGGCTGGCGTCATGCCATGATCGGCATGTTTGCCGGTTATAACCCGGCAAGTGTCTGGGACAACTTTTGGCACGGCTTTTGGTACTTCATTCCCGTATACGCAGTGACCTTTGTGGTCGGCGGATTCTGGGAAGTGTTGTTTGCCATGAAGCGCGGCCATGAGGTCAATGAAGGCTTCTTTGTCACCTCTATTTTGTTTGCGTTGATTTGTCCTCCCTCCATCCCCCTGTGGCAGGTTGCCCTGGGTATCAGCTTCGGTGTGGTTGTTGGTAAGGAAGTATTCGGTGGTACCGGTAAAAACTTCCTTAACCCAGCGCTGACCGGTCGTGCCTTTTTGTTCTTCGCCTATCCTGCACAGCTTTCTGGCGATGCAGTGTGGACGGCGGTAGACGGTTACACCGGCGCGACGGCATTGTCGGTTGTGGCCAGCGACGGTATGGCGGCACTGCAGGACAAACTGACATGGTTCGATGCGTTCAGCGGTAACATGCACGGCTCCATGGGTGAGGTATCCACTATCGCGATCCTTATTGGCGGCGCTGTTCTGCTTTGGACGGGGATCGCTTCCTGGCGCATTGTACTGGGTGTATTCAGCGGCATGGTGGCGCTGTCGTTGCTGTTTAACGGTATCGAAAGTGATAACCCCATGATGGCTATGCCCTGGTATTGGCACTTCGTTTTGGGTGGTTTCGCCTTCGGTATGATCTTCATGGCCACCGACCCGGTTTCCTCAGCCATGACCAATACCGGCAAGTTCATTTTTGGTTTGCTGATCGGTTGTATGGTTGTCCTGATCCGCGTCGTTAACCCCGCCTTCCCAGAAGGTATGATGTTGGCAATTCTTTTCGCCAACCTGTTCGCACCACTGATTGACCATTTCGTGGTTCAAGCAAACATCAAACGGAGGTTGGCACGTGGCTAATAACGACAGTATTCAAAAAACACTGCTGGTCGCGGTAACACTCTGTATCGTCTGTGCATTGTTTGTTTCCTCGGCGGCAGTCATGCTGAAACCGGCTCAAGTTGCCAACAAAGCGGAAGACCGCAAGGCAAATATCCTCGCTGCTGCGGGCATGCTTGACCCTGAGAAAAGCATCGATGAGCAATTCGAGCGTGTGACTACGCGCATTGTTGACCTCAACACAGGCAAATTTACCGACCAATTTGATGTTGCAAGCTTCGAGCAAAGCAGCGTCGCTAAAGATCCGCAAACTTCAGTGGATCTGGGCGGTGACGACATTGCCAAGATAAAGCGCCGCGAAAATTACGCGACGGTCTATCTTGTTGAGAGCAATGGCGAGCTGGACAAGATCATTCTTCCGGTGCGCGGCGCTGGGTTGTGGTCAACACTTCACGGCTTTTTAGCATTGGAAAACGACCTCAATACCGTTGCCGGCTTGGGCTTCTTCGAGCACGGTGAAACACCGGGGCTTGGCGGCGAGGTTGATAACCCGAACTGGAAAGCGCTGTGGCCGGGTAAAAAGGTCTACGACGAAGGTGATGCAAAAATTCAGTTGATCAAGGGCAGTGTCGATGCCAACACGGCAGAAGCAGAGCACAAGGTTGACGGTTTGAGTGGAGCAACTTTGACCAGTCGCGGTGTAACCAATCTACTGCAATTCTGGATGGGCGAGAATGGCTACAAGCCTTTCTTGAGCAACCTGCAGTCAGGGGAGGCCTAAGTAATGGCAACGATGAAAGAGGCATTGACCTCACCCATATTTAAAAACAACCCAATAGCGCTGCAGATCCTCGGTATTTGTAGTGCCTTGGCGGTAACCTCAAGCATGAAGGTTACCCTGGTAATGTGTATTTCTGTGATTTTCGTTACGGCGTTTTCCAACCTCGCTGTATCGATGATTCGCAACCACATCCCTGGCGCTATCCGTATCATCGTACAGATGGTTATTATTGCCTCGTTGGTTATCGTGGTTGACCAGGTACTCAAGGCCTACGCCTATGCCATCAGTAAGCAGCTGTCGGTATTCGTTGGTTTGATCATCACCAACTGTATCGTTATGGGGCGCGCTGAAGGCTTCGCAATGAAGAATCCACCGCTGGCGAGCTTTATCGATGGTATCGGTAACGGCTTGGGCTATAGCGTGGTGTTGTTCAGTGTGGCGTTCGTGCGTGAGCTGCTCGGTTCCGGAAGCCTGTTTGGTATCGAGATTCTCGCTACAATTAACAACGGCGGCTGGTATGTACCTAATGGCTTGCTGCTGCTGCCTCCCAGTGCATTCTTCTTGATCGGTTTCTTCATCTGGATCCTGCGTAGTGCAGACAAAGAGCAGGTAGAAGAGGAAGAATTTAAAATCACTAAGAATACACGCAGCGTTAAGGAGGCCTTCTGATGGAACACTATCTCAGCCTGTTCGTCAGGTCGGTGTTTATCGAGAATATGGCTCTGGCCTTCTTTCTTGGTATGTGTACCTTCTTGGCAATTTCAAAAAAAATCCAGGCCGCCATTGGCCTTGGTATTGCGGTAATTGTTGTACTGACACTTACCGTGCCGGTTAACAACCTGATTTATACCTATTTGTTGCGCGACGGCGCGCTGGCGTGGGCCGGCTTCCCGGATGTGGATCTCAGCTTCCTGGGCTTGTTGAGCTACATCGGTGTTATCGCGGCTATCGTGCAAATCATGGAGATGTTCCTGGACAAGTTCGTCCCGGCACTCTATAGCGCCCTGGGTGTATTCTTGCCGCTGATCACGGTGAACTGCGCAATCATGGGTGGTTCACTGTTCATGGTAGAGCGTGATTACAACTTCACTGAGTCGGTAGTTTACGGCGCCGGTGCGGGAACCGGTTGGGCGTTGGCGATTACTGCTTTGGCGGGTATCCGCGAAAAGCTCAAGTACAGCGATGTTCCCGAAGGCCTCCGCGGTCTTGGCATCACCTTTATTACTGTCGGCTTGATGTCGTTGGGCTTTATGTCCTTCGGCGGCATCGATCTGTAACCGAGAAGAAGAACTGGAGGCGTTTTAATGAATACAGTGGTTATTCTCGGTGTAACGATGTTTACCGCGATCGTGTTGTCGCTGGTAGCCGTTATCCTGTTTGCTCGCGCGCGCTTGGTGAGCAGCGGTAATGTGACCATCGAGATAAATGGTGAAAAAACAATCAGCGTACCCGCTGGCGATAAGCTATTGGGTACGCTTTCGAATCAGGGCATCTTTTTGGCATCTGCCTGTGGTGGCGGCGGTAGCTGCGCGCAGTGTAAGTGCATTGTAAAAGATGGTGGCGGCTCCATGCTTGCTACTGAAGAGGCACACTTCAGCCCCCGTGAAGCTCGCGAAGGTTGGCGTTTGTCCTGTCAGACGCCCGTCAAGCAGGACATGGTTATTGAAGTGCCTGAAGATGTCTTTGGCGTTAAGCAGTGGGAATGTACTGTTGAGTCTAACCCCAACGTGGCTACCTTCATCAAAGAGCTGACGCTCAAGCTGCCCGAAGGTGAGAACGTAGACTTCCGCGCCGGTGGTTACGTGCAGTTAGAGTGTCCGCCTCACCACGTGAAATACTCTGACTTTGATATCCCCGAAGAGTATCGCGGCGATTGGGAGCGTTTTGGCTTCTTCAATGTTGAGTCAAAAGTTGACGAGACCGTTGTGCGCGCTTACTCAATGGCCAACTATCCCGAAGAGAAGGGCATTGTTAAGTTCAATATTCGTGCAGCAACACCGCCGCCGAATAATCTTTCGTTGCCAGCTGGCCAGATGTCTTCCTGGGTATTCAGCCTGAAACCCGGTGACAAAGTTAAGGTGTACGGCCCCTTCGGTGAGTTCTTTGCTAAGGAAACTGAGGCAGAGATGGTATTCATCGGTGGTGGTGCGGGTATGGCGCCAATGCGTTCGCACATCTTTGACCAGCTCAAGCGTTTGAATTCCAAGCGTAAGATCTCTTTCTGGTACGGCGCTCGCTCATTGCGCGAGGCGTTCTACATGGACGAGTACGACAAGCTGGCGGAAGAAAACGACAACTTCGAGTGGCACTTGGCACTGTCTGACCCGCAGCCTGAAGACAATTGGGAAGGTTTGACGGGCTTCATTCACACTGTTTTGTACGAAAACTATCTGAAGGACCACGAGGCACCTGAAGATTGTGAGTTTTACATGTGTGGACCCCCGATGATGAACGCGGCAGTGATTAAAATGCTCGAGGATTTGGGCGTAGAACCGGAGAATATTCTTCTTGATGACTTCGGTGGTTAAGCGATCTCTGTCCGTGGAAAAAGCAGCCTTAGTGCTGCTTTTTCTGTTTTTAAGTGCCTGTAGTCCGGCGCCAGAGGAAATTATCCAGTTCAGTGGCGAGACGATGGGCACCACCTACCACGTCACGCTGCGAAACCCCGGTGATTTGCGCGCAGAGCGCTTGAAGCAACAGCTCGACTATCAGCTCACGCACTTTAACCAAATTGCGTCGGCCTATATTGAAGACTCTGAGCTAAATCAGCTAAACCGCGCGCCCATCGGTGAGTGGCAACAGCTGAGTGAGCCGCTATATGCGATTCTAACCATGGCATTGGAGGTGAGCTGGCTTAGCGGCGGGGCATTCGATATTACCGTGGCGCCGCTGGTGGACCTTTGGGGGTTCGGGCCGGTGAAGCGCGAGGGCCGTCCGAGTGATGATGCCCTGGCCGACGTGATGGATAGGGTGGGTTATACCCGCCTGCAGCTCGATATGCTTGAGCCAAAGCTGATGAAGTCTGCGGCATTGAGCATGGATCTTTCAGCCATTGCCAAGGGCTATGGCGTCGACGCTGCCGCGATTTGGCTGACGTCGCTGGGTGTGAAAGACTACCTCGTTGAAATCGGCGGCGAAATGCGTGTAGCGGGGAAGAGCCCGCGCGGCGATGCTTGGCGCATCGGTGTTGAGAATCCGGCCGGCGGTGGCCCTCAGTTGGCGATAGCGCTGGGCGATATTGCGGTGGCGACCTCCGGTGACTACCGCAACTATTTCGAGCAGGATGGTGTGCGCTATTCTCATACTATTGACCCGCGCACTGGCAGGCCCATCACTCACACGCTGGCGTCGGTGACGGTGCTTGATCCATCGTGCGCCTTCGCTGACGCGATGGCGACCGCGCTGTCCGTAATGGGTACCGAGCGTGCGCTGGCGCTTGCTGAAGCTCAGGATTTACCTGTGTATATTATTGAGAAAGGGGAAGAGGGCTTTGTCAGTCGTTACAGCTCGGCCTTTGCTCCCTATCTACCGAAGGAGTAAGTGATGGCGACTATTTTTGCAGCAGTACTGGTGATGTTGCTGATCGTGGCGGCGATGTCAGTCGGCGTTATCTTTGGACGCAAGCCGATAGCGGGCTCTTGCGGAGGTGTGGGTGCAGCGTTGGCTGATCCGGATTATGTCTGTGACCTCTGCGGGAACGACCCGAATAAGTGTAAAGAAGAGTCCGAGAAAGCGGCCATGCAGGCTGACAGCAAGCAATTTTATGACGCTAGCCGCGACTAGCGGTTCCTGTGCGCCGCACACAGCGGCGCAATAACTGCGGTTTCTTGTCCCGACAATGCTAGTATAGAGGCCCAACCGTTCACGGCCCCCAGCAACACTATGCCAGCTTCACTCCCATTCTTTATTGGTCTTCGCTACTTTCGCAAGGGTGCGGGTGATGACCGTTTTCTATCCTTGATGTCGTGGTTTTCACTATTGGGTATGATGCTCGGTGTTGTCTCACTGATCGTCGTGACCGCCGTCATGAATGGCTTTGAAGCCGAGCTACAGAAACGGGTGTTGTCAGTGTTACCCCATGCGTATGTGGAGGGGCCGAATCAACGCCTGGATGATTGGTCTGCACAGCGACAAGCGATAGCCTCGGCGCCAGGGCTAAAAGCCTCAGCACCCTACGTCGGTGGCAAGGCGATGCTGTCGGCGGCAGGCAGAATACAGGGCGTTGCGATGTACGGCATCGACCCCGAATTAGAGCGATCAGTGTCATCGGTCGCCGAAAAAATGATCGCCGGCCGCTACTTGAGCGAAACGCCGGGTCACTACGAAGTGGTAGTCGGCGATATCCTTGCGCGGCAGTTGGATTTGATGCCCGGCGACACGCTGCGGGTGATTTTGCCGAAGGTCACCGTCACGCCCTTTGGTTTATTTCCCCGGGAGCGGGTTTTCACCGTTGTTGGAATGTTTTCAGCGGGCGCGCAGCTTGATGCCAGCACCGCGTTTATTCATCTTCAGGACGCGCAAAAACTCTATCAACTGGGCACTGATGTGCAGGGCTTGCGCCTGCAGTTTAGCGACCTTCTCCAGTCGGCAAAGTGGTCTGCCGATCTACTGCCCTTGCTCCCTAAAGGCAGCACAGTGGTGGACTGGAGTATCAGCCAGGGCAGCCTGTTTCAAGCCGTTAAGATGGAAAAGCTGATGGTGCGGCTGCTGTTGATGTTTATCGTCATCATCGCCGCCTTCAATATTATTTCCATTCTAAGTATGGCCGTTTCCTCTCGGCGCGGCGCCATTGCGGTGTTGCGTACCATGGGTGCATCGCCTGGCAGTATCACCGGGGTATTCATTGTCTACGGGGTCGCAACCGGGCTGTGCGGTGTGTTGTTGGGCTTGCTGATTGGCGTGCCGCTGGCAGTGAATATTGGTGACGTCGTCGCGTGGTTAGAGTCCGTGACAGGTCTGTATGTGTTTGATCCGCAGGTGTACTTTATCAGCCGAATACCGTCGCTGCTGAGGGTGACGGATATTGTGTGGATTTGCGGTTTTGGTCTCGCACTAAGTGTATTGGCCACATTGTATCCCGCGCGCCAGGCGGCCAAAGTCCAGCCGGCAGAAGCATTGCGCTACGAGTAAATGAAAAATATGGAACAACTAAGCACCGCGAAACCGGTTTTACACTGCCAAGCCCTCTGCAAGCGTTATCGTCAGGGCGACGGCGAGCTCACCATTCTCGATAACATCGAGCTGGTGGTGAAGAAGGGGGAAATGCTGGCGATAGTCGGGCCCTCAGGGGCTGGTAAAACCACCTTGTTGCATATGCTGGGAGGCTTAGACTTGCCCAGTAGTGGTCGGGTGCTGATTAACGACCGTGATATCGCCGCTCTTAATGACCGTGACCGCAGTCGTCTGCGCAATGCCGAGCTGGGCTTTGTCTACCAATTTCACCACCTGCTGGCAGAATTCAGCGCGGTCGAAAACGCCGCAATGCCGCTGCTTGTTGCCGGTAGAAAGCGGCGTGAGGCAATGGCAGAGGCCGCGAGCTTGCTGGAGCGCGTTGGCTTGGGCAGTCGGCTCAGCCATCGTCCCGCTCAGCTTTCCGGTGGCGAGCGGCAGCGCGTGGCCATTGCCCGGGCGCTGGTCAATCGCCCGGCTTGTGTGTTGCTTGATGAACCAACCGGGAATTTGGACGGTGATACCGCTGAGTCTGTGCACGCGCTGCTGGCTGAACTTAACCGCGAGTCTGCAACGAGTTTTTTAATTGTTACCCACGACCTACAACTGGCGCAGCGCATGGACAGGATTCTGGAATTGCGGGCTGGCCAATTGACCCAGAAGGTATAGCAGTGGCCGGTATCTCCAGATTTATTGGTTTGCGCTATAGCACCGGCGGTGATGGCAGTCAGCTGATGTCATTTCTATCGCGGTTGTCCATGGCGGGGTTGATATTGGGCATTGCCATGCTGATTACCGTGTTGTCGGTAATGAACGGTTTTGACCGGGAGATGCGTCAGCGTATTCTCGCCCTTGTGCCGCACATAAGTATGGTGCCCTGGAATGGCGGCGACGCCGATTGGCAGTCATTTCGCAGCAGTGTTCTTGCACATTCTGAGGTTCGCGCTGTGGCGCCCTTTGTGCAGGGCAATGCGCTGTTAGTGAAGTCCAGTCAGGCCGAGCCTGTGCAGTTCTTCGGGGTCGACCTTGCGCAGGAAGCGACGGTGTCGCAGATGACACAGTTCGCTGATTTCAGCGCATTTCAGGAGCAGAGCGTCGTGCTTGGTAAGGGGCTTGCAACGCGCCTGGGACTGGCGGCGGGAGACTCGTTGAGCTTGGCAATTCCCCAGCCGGAGAAGGGGGGAGTGCGGTTTTATCGCTTTACGCTTGCGGCGATTTTCAGCAGTGGCACGGAGCTTGACCAACAGCTGGTGTTGATGCCGCTGGCTACGGCCCAGTCATTATTGTCGAATCAGTCGTTGTCGTTGCGGGTTGCCCTGCACGACGTGTTTGCAGCGCCGAAAGTGGCCTGGGAGTTGTCAACAGTGCATGGTCGACACTACCGGTTGCGTGATTGGAGTCAGCAATTTGGCAATATGTATCACGCGATACAAATGTCGAAAAAGTTAGTGGTGATAATGATGTTGGCCGTAGTGGCCGTTGCGGTATTCAACATTGTTTCAACACTGGTGCTTGTGGTGAATGACAAGCGCTCGGATATTGCCATTTTGCGCAGCCAGGGCGCCACACAGAGCGACATTCTGAAAACCTTTATGGTGTACGGCGCGATCATTGGCGGTATTGGCACGCTCATCGGCGCCATACTGGGCGTGCTCTTCTCGCTGGTGATTGGTGATCTTGTGGCTGGCCTGGAGCAGGTGTCCGGGGCGCAGCTGTTGCGCTCGGATGTTTATCCAATTAGTTATCTGCCGACTGATATTCGCGCCAGCGACGTCGCGATTGTTAGTGCGGCGGCGTATTTTATGAGTGTTTTTGCCAGTTTGTATCCCGCATGGCGAGCATCGCGGCTCGCGCCCGCGCATACCCTGCGGCAGCAGTAACAGGGGTCAGTTAGGTGTTTTTGCTCTGCGCTGCTGTTGACGTTTACGCCAGCGGCGCACAACGTGCACGCGCCACAGTATGTGGATACTCACCGCACCGACCAGGCCGCAGAATAGCCCGGTCAGCAAGCAGCCAAGCAAGAATGGCCGCCACAACAAAATCAGTTCATCCTGAATCCACTGCCAAGACAGCTCAAAGGCGAAGTCCTTGGCAGGCACATCAAGCAGGGCAGCACCCACTTTGTAGCTAAAATAGAAGAAGGCCGGCATGGTAACGGGGTTGGTGATCCATACCAGCATTACCGATAGCGGCAGATTTGCCCGCACCAAAATAGCCAGCAGTGCCGCAAGGAGCATTTGTGTGGGAATGGGCACAAAGGCAGTGAACAGACCAATAAAAAACGCAAAGGTCACTGAGCGGCGATTTAAATGCCACAGATTGGGTTCGTGAAGAAGACTGCCGAACACGCGCACTGAGGGGTGTTCACGCATGCGCTCGGGAGCCGGAAGCCATCGCTTGAAGAATTTACGAGCCATTGGCCCCACTTTACGTAAAATGAATGCACATGACAGCCGCTAGCACAGTGCCATGCGGCGGTATTATGCATGTAAGTCGAGAGCGAGACCAGTATGTTGTCATGGATGACATTTGCTGCAGCCGGGCTGGCAGTGCCTCCTTTTCTGCCAGAGGTCATCGACTGGCGCCTGCTCGTCGGCGCTGCGATTGCTGCTGGCCTGATGGTAAAACGGCAGTGGCGCAGCGCAGCGGTAGCGTTTTTCCTCGCTTGCGGCTACAGCGCCCATTATTGCGAGCAGCGTTTCGCTCAGCTTCCCCCGGCAGGAGACATGCCGACAAAGGCGGTTTTCGACGCCCTTATCCTCGGCCCAATTGAGGAACAGAGTGGCTATGGGCGGGTTTACTATCGCTTTGATATTCAGTTGGCCGCCGGGCAGTGTGCCGACGGCTACTGCCCCGCCGGGCGCGCCCGATACCGTGTGAACTATTACGGCGCCCGTCCCCCTCAAGCTGGCACCTGGGCGAGGTTGACGCTGCGCTTGCGACCGCCAACGGGTGCCCGGTCAGTGGGTGCGTTTGACTACGGCCAGTGGCTGATTGCCAACGGCTACGCCGGGCGCGGTTATGCTAAAGCCATTATGCCAATCGCAGGGGCTGAACACGCAGCCAGTATTGGTGTTCGCTATCAGCAACTACGTAATCGCTTGTTGAGTCAGCAGCGCGAGGCGCTCGTTGGCCTGTCGCGGCAGGGTATTATGCGGGCGCTGCTCTACGCGGATCGGCGCGATGTCAGCGACGAGGATTGGGCGCTGCTTTCCCGAACCGGCACCAGTCACCTGATGGCCATATCAGGTATGCATATTGGCATTGTTATGGCTTGGGGCTTTGTTCTGGCTCGCCTGCTTGGCGCCGTATTGACCCGAGGCGGGCAGGGCAGTGTATGGCTGGGGCCGGCTCTTGGGTTTGCTCTGGCCAGCGCTTATGCCGCAATGGCCGGGTTTACGCTGCCCACTCAGCGGGCATTAATCATGGCCGCCGTGCTATGTGTCGGACTGCTACTACAGCGGCGTATATCGCCGTGGCAGGGCCTTCAGATTGCGCTGGTATTGGTGCTAATGCGCGACCCACTGGCATTGCACAGCGCTGGGTTTTATCTGTCATTTGTTGCTGTGGGCGTATTGCTGATGCTGACAATGGGCGTGCAGTCGGGCCAGGCCGCGTGGCGCAAACTGCCGCTTCTTCAAGCTCAACTGTTGTTCGTATTATTACCGGTGCTGGCGATTTGGGGGTTTGGCTCTGGCGTCGCGGCATTGCCGGCAAATTTAGTGGCAATTCCGGCGCTCGCGCTGGTCATTATGCCGGTGCTCTTTATCGCGTTATTGGCGGCTTGGCTAGGCTTGCCCGATTTTGGCCTATTTTCTGCCGCGAATTCGCTGCTCAAGTGGCTGTTTAATTATCTTGAGCTGCTGTCACAGCTGCCATATTGGCAGCCCGCGCTTAGCGTTTTATCGATCCTGTGCCTACTGTTGGCTGCGGGTTTACTGTTGTTGCCCCGCGGCGTATTGGGTCGCCCTTTGGCGGTGATGTTTGCGGGGCTAGCTTTGTTACAAACACCACCATCGCCGCCACCCGGCCATGTATGGGTGAGTGTGTTAGATGTGGGTCAGGGCTTGTCGGTGTTGGTTCAACAAGGGCGGCGTGCATTGATCTACGACACCGGGCCGAGCTTCTCGGCGCGCTACAACAGTGTTGATGCGGTGCTACTTCCGCTGCTCCGTCGCCGCGGCATTCACCGGGTCGACCGCTTAGTTCTCAGCCACGGAGATCGCGATCACGCCGGCGCGGCCGACAGGCTGGTGAGCGCGGTGCCGGTGAAGCAGGTACTGTCCGGCGAACCCGAGCGACACCGCGAATTGGCGGCGAAGAACTGTCATCTCGCGTCACCCTGGCTTTGGGACGGTGTGGAATACCGTTTTCTACGCTATTCACCCTCTCGTGACAGCAAGAGCAATAACCGCAGCTGCGTTCTGCTTATTCGCGCTGGCGATCATCGGGTACTGCTGACCGGCGATATTGAACGGGGTATTGAAGCAAAATTGGCGCGAAATTGGCCCCCAGAGATAGCGCTGGACATGCTCCTGGCGGCGCATCACGGTAGTAAAAGCTCCTCGTCTGATGTATTTCTCCGCGCTACTCAGGCCGAGCACGTTGTCTTTGCGGCCTCGCGGTTTAATACCTACGGACACCCTGCCAAAGACGTTACCGAGCGTTTTCAAAGGCTGGGAAGCCGCTGTTGGCAAACAGGCATCCACGGTAGTGTGCATTTCGAGATGACAAGCGAGGGCATGCAACTTTTGCGATATGACGGGAAAAAGCGCTACTTCTGGCAGATTACTCCCAAAGATGTGTGCGCCGTGCCGTATTCAGGGCCGTGATGACTTTTTCATTGGCAGCATCGCTGTATAATGCAGCGACAAAAATAAAGAGGCTGTGCTGTGCTGGAACTCGTCAAAGCTGGTGGCTGGCTAATGCTACCAATCATCCTTTCTTCCATTCTCGCCCTGGCAATTTGTGTAGAACGTTTTTTAGCGCTGAACCCCGACAAGGTCGCCCCGCGCAATTTGCTCAATCAGGTGTGGGGCTGGATGCAAAACAAGCAGCTGGACAATGACAAACTTCGCCAGCTGCGCAAGGGCTCGCCACTTGGCGAAATCATTGCCGCCGGGCTTGGCAACGCCAAACACGGCCGCGATATTATGAAGGAGAGCATCGAAGACGCGGCCTCCCATGTTATTCACGAGCTGGAACGCTACCTCAATGCCCTGGGAACAATTGCTGCTGTTACCCCGCTACTGGGCTTGCTGGGAACCGTGGTCGGCATGATCCGGGTATTCAGCGAGATCATGGTGCAGGGGACCGGAAATGCGGGGGTACTGGCTGGAGGTATTTCCGAGGCACTGATCACCACCGCCTCCGGACTGAGTGTAGCCATTCCCGCGCTGATTATGCACCGGTATTTCTTGCGCCGTATTGATGCCATCGTTGTGACGATGGAGCAAGATACCATCAAACTCATTAATGCCGTCCACGGCGATGTGCAAATGAAAGAAAATAGCCACTCGGGGCGCTCGGCGTGAAGTTTCGCCGGCAGCGTATCGATGACGGCGGCGTAAACCTGACGCCGCTGATCGACGTGGTATTTCTCCTGTTGATTTTCTTTATGGTGTCTACAACCTTTACTAAGGAAAGTCGTCTACAGCTGGAGTTGCCCACGGCCGAGGGTGAGTCGCTTAGCGATGACACCGACCTGATCGAAATTATCATCAACGCGCAGGGCCGTTTTCAAGTCAATGAACAATCACTGGGTGATGGTGGTCTAGAGGCATTGCTTAAGGCTCTGCAGAATGCCTCGGGCGGTGATACGATGCGCCCGGTCACTATCACCGCTGACGCCAACAGCCCCCATCAAGCAGTTGTTACGGCGATGGATGCGGCGGGCCGCCTGGGCTTTGTTAAGCTTAGAATTACCACACAGGAAGCTGATGCCAGCCCAAACTAGGGTGGCTTATATTATGAGTAAAAAACCTTCAGATTTAGCTATTTATGGCCGGCTTTTAAAGTACGTTATCCCATTTTGGCCACTGTTTTTGCTCAGTGTTCTGGGCTTCTCATTCTATTCGGGTGTGCAGGTTTTACTCGCCGATATGATGCAGCTGATCGTCGATTACATTGGCGGAAATGTTAAGCCGGGCGAGGGCGGGGTAACGGCTAAGATGATGTGGGCGCTGGGCGGTGATGACTTCCACCTGGGCTCGGCGCGTACCTGGATCGTGGTGGCGCTGGTGGCACTGGGTGTTGGTCGCGGGCTGGGCTTTTTCGCGGGTAACTATTTTATTGCCGGTATCTCACACCGCTTGGTGCACGTGTTGCGGGTAGAGCTCTATCAAAAAATGCAGTTCATCCCCAGTAGCTATTTCGATCGCAACTCCACCGGCGCACTGATCTCAAAAATTACCTTTAATGTCGAGCAAGTGACGGGTGCTGCGGTCAACGCCCTGAAGGTGGTACTGCGCGAAGGCACCTTTGCGATTGGCTTGATGGCCTACCTCCTGTATATGAATTGGCAGCTGACCCTGGTTTTTTTACTTGCCTTGCCAATGATCGGCGTGACCGTGTGGTGGGTGGGCAAGCGCTTTCGCAAGATCAGCCGCAAGATCCAGAACGCAATGGGCGAGGTGAACCAAGTCACCAACGACAGTATTAATGCCTATCGTGAAATTCGCCTGTATGGCGGCAGCGCCCAGGAAGCAAAGCGATTTCAGGCGGCGAGCGAAAAAAACCGCAATCAGAATATAAAAATGGCGTTCTACAACGCCATTAGTCCAACAGTCATTCAATTTCCGGTGGTGTTGGCGACGGGCCTGTTGATCTGGATTGCTCTGGGGCTTACCGGCCAAATGACACCCGGTTCTTTTGTGGCCTACCTTTCCGCGGCGCTCTTTTTGCCCAAACCCATTCGCCAACTGGCGGAAGTGAGCAGCGTGATTCAGAAGGGCCTCGCGGCCGCCGAGAGTATTTTTGAATTTCTCGATGCTGAACAGGAAAAAGACGAGGGCCGCATAGAGTGTGAGCGTGTGCGCGGCGAGATAGACATCCGCCACCTCAATTTTCGCTACGGCCCGGAGCTGCCGAATGTGCTCACTGATATTAATTTGCATGTGGAGCCCGGTACTTCGCTAGCCTTGGTGGGTCTTTCTGGCTCGGGCAAGTCCACCTTGGTCAGTTTGCTGTCGCGTTTTTACCAACACAGTGAAGGTGAGCTGTTGCTCGACGGCGTTGATATTCGCGATTACACCCTGGATAACCTGCGCCACAATATCGCCTTGGTTACCCAGCAAGTGACGCTGTTCAATGACACGGTGTACAACAATATTGCTTATGGCAGCATGGCATCGGCCAGTCGTGAGGAGGTGCTTCGCGCGGTTGAGGCGGCCCACGCCAGCGACTTTATTAACAGTTTGCCTGAGGGAATCGATACCGTCATTGGTGAGGACGGCGTCATGCTATCCGGCGGTCAGCGTCAGCGTTTGGCCATTGCCCGGGCATTTTTGAAAAATGCGCCGCTGCTGATACTCGACGAGGCAACGTCGGCGCTCGATAACCAAGCGGAATCTCATATTCAAAAAGCGATGGAAGAGGTCATGAAAGGCCGCACAACCATCGTGATTGCCCACCGACTCAGTACTATTGAGAGTGCCGACCAAATCGTGGTGATGGAGGAGGGGCGCATTCTGGAGCGGGGCAGCCACGCTGACTTGTTGGCCTTGGGGCAACGCTACGCTCAGTTGTATAACCGCAATTTTGAGGAAGATAGTGAAGCTTGAGCAATCGCTGAATGCGCGTTGGTACGGGCGGCCGGGAGTGCTGTATGCATTTTGGCCTCTGGAGTGCCTGTTTCGCGCATTGGCCGCATTGCGACGGCGCAATACCCGCCCACAGCGCTGTTCGGCGCCGGTTATTGTGGTCGGCAATATCGCTGTGGGTGGCAGTGGTAAAACCCCCGCTGTTTTAGCGATCGCCCAGCATCTCCAGGAGCAGGGCTGGCACCCCGGAATCGTTAGCCGCGGTTATGGTGGTAAAGCTGCGCAGTATCCCTTATTCGTCACCAATGCCACATTGCCCTCGGAAGCGGGCGATGAACCCTGCCTGATGGCGCGGCGCAGCGGCCTGCCGGTTGCGGTAGCGCCAGACAGGGTTGCCGCTGCAAATTTGTTAGTGGACGAGCACGCTTGCAACGTCATTATCAGCGACGATGGTCTGCAGCATTATCGCCTCTACAGAGATGTTGAAATTCTGCTTGTTGACGCAGCGCGCGGCTTTGGCAATGGCCACTGCCTGCCGCTTGGGCCGTTGCGGGAGCCGCCGCGACGCAGTGAAGAGGTGGATCTGGTCATCAGCAACGGCCGTGTTGAAAGCGATGTTCTGGCGGCGTTATCCGCCTATGAAATGCGCCTGAAGGGCGACACCTTGATCAATGTTCACTCGGGCGAGCGACGCACGGCAGCAGACTGGCCCGAGAATGCCCGTCGGGTGAATGCTATTGCGGGTATTGGCCACCCACCACGCTTTTTTGCCGCATTGACTGCGCTGGGCTTTGACTGTCGGGGGCATGCTTTTCCCGACCACTACGAATATCGACCCGAAGACCTACAGCAGGACTCATCATTGCCACTGGTGATGACGGAGAAAGATGCGGTTAAATGCGCACAGATCAGTCCGGCGGATAGCTGGATGCTTCCTGTTGATGCCGTGTTGCCCGACACGTTTTTTGAATCGCTTGATCAGTTACTCGACCGAGTTGCCTAAACGCCAGAGGTTTCCATGTCTTACACCGTTATTATTCCAGCCCGCTACGCTTCGAGCCGTCTGCCGGGGAAACCGCTGATGGACATCGCGGGCATGCCGATGATTCAGCATGTATGGCTGCGCGCCTCGCAGAGCGGCGCCGAACGAGTGGTGATTGCAACCGAAGATGAACGCGTGGCCCGCCGCTGTGAAGCGTTTGGGGCGCAAGTTTGCATGACCAGTGCTGAGCACGAGAGTGGCACTGACCGCTTGCAAGAGGTGGTTGCCAAATTGGGGCTTGCCGATGACGATATCGTGGTCAATGTCCAAGGTGACGAGCCCCTGCTGCCCGCGCCGGCAATAGAGCAAGTGGCGCAAAACCTCGCGGCCAATACTCAGGCCGGCATTGCAACACTGAAAGAGCCGATTGACGATGCCGCGACGGTCTTCAATCCCAATGCGGTAAAAGTGGTGAGCGATCGTCAGGGTTTAGCACTGTACTTTAGCCGCGCCCCGATCCCGTATTGCCGGGACCAATGGTCCGATGGCCAGGGGGTGTTGCCTGAGGGCGTTGAATACTGGCGGCATATTGGTATCTACGCCTACCGCGTCGGCTTTCTGCACCAGTTTGTTAGCTGGCCCGCGGGCGAGCTGGAGAGTTGTGAGCGCCTGGAACAGCTTCGGGCTATGGAGAACGGCGTGCGCATACATGTGGCGCAGAGCTGTGTCGATATTCCCGGCGGTGTAGACACCGAAGAAGACCTCAATGCGGTGCGCGCCATTTTGGAGTCAGGCCGTGGTTAAGCGGGTGTTATTTGTCTGCCTGGGAAACATATGCCGCTCGCCGACGGCGCACGGCGTATTTTTGCACAAGGTGATTGATGCCGGTTTGCAGGCGCAGATCGAGATCGACTCGGCGGGCACCGCGGCTTGGCATACCGGCAAGTCGCCAGATGAGCGCAGCCAAGCCTTCGCCGCGCGGCGCGGCTACGATTTATCAGCCCTGCGTGCCCGGAAGGTATGTGAAGCCGACTTTTATCGCTTTGACTATATATTGGCGATGGACCGCGCCAATATGGATTCCTTGGCAGAGATCGCCCCGAATGATGCCAGCGCAACAGTCTCCTTATTACTGAACTTTGGCAGCAGCACGATTGAAGAGGTTCCCGACCCATACTACGGCGGCGATGATGGCTTTAACGCCGTGTTAGATCTTGTCGAGGACGCATCAGAGGGGCTGTTGCAGGCTCTGCAGCGAGAACGTTAATGTTGGAAATCGCCAAAAACGTCTCACTGCTCAATCACAATACCCTTGGCGTAACGGCGCAGGCATACGCCTACAGCGCGATCGACAGCGACGGCGACTTGCGCGACGCCCTGCAGTACGCCGAGCAGCACAGCCTGCCAAGCCTCGTACTGGGCGGCGGTAGCAATATAGTATTGAGTGATGACTACCCCGGTTTAGTGATACACATGCGCCAGCGCGGTATCAGCGCAAGTCCCATTGAGGGCGGCGTGGCGCTGCGGGTTGCCGCGGGCGAAAACTGGGATGCCTTGCTGCGGTATTGTCTGGATCAAGGGTGGTATGGGCTCGAAAACCTGATAGCCATTCCCGGGTCCGTGGGGGCCGCACCGGTGCAAAATATAGGCGCATACGGGGTGGAGCTGTCTCATTGCCTGGCCTGGGTAGAGGGCTGGGATCGGCGGCTCGGCGAGCGCCGGCGCCTGTCGGCAGAGCAGTGCCAGCTGGCCTATCGGGACAGTATTTTTAAGGGCGCGTTGCGCGATCAATTCATCATTACTGAGGTTGGGCTGCATCTGCGCCATCGCGCCCACGCCAATACCGATTATCCTGCGCTGCGGCAATTCCTTGTCGAGCACGGCGAATCACCCGAGAAGGTTCACCCTCGCGTTGTTGCGCAAGCCGTTGCGGCGATACGTGCCGCTAAGCTTCCCGATGTGCACGCTGAGCCGAATGCCGGCAGTTTTTTCAAAAACCCGCTGGTCAGTGCTGATGTCGCCAAGCAATTACTTATCGACTTTCCGGAGATGGCGCACTGGCCGATGCCCGATGGGCAGGTGAAGCTGGCCGCTGCGTGGTTAGTGGACCAGTGCGGCTGGAAAGGGCGCCGTCTTGGCCCGGTCGGCGTGCACCCCAAGCAGGCCATTGTTCTGGTGAATTACCAGCAGGGCAGGGGCGAGGATATTCTTGCCCTCGCCGATGCCATCATTGACGATGTCGCCCGGCGTTTTGGTGTGCAGTTGGCCATCGAACCGCGGGTTTACTGACGATGGCGACCGGTGAACGCGAGATACAACTTCCCGGCGGTGCGCTAATTTATCAGGCGGATTTTGTACCGGCGCCGGATCAGTTGTTTCAGCAGTTGCGTGACCACGTTATGTGGCAGCAGCCGATGCTGCAGGTTTTCGGGCGTTGGTCTCCAACGCCGCGCCTGGTGAGCTTTGTCGGCGACGATGGGCTGAGCTATCGCTACAGCGGTCAGCAGCACGATAGGATGCCGTGGCCAGACGCCCTGTTACCGCTAAAAGCCGCGCTGGCTGATAAATACGGTTTGTTATTCAACTGTGCACTTTTAAATTACTACCGTGACGGCAAGGACTGCATGGGCTGGCACAGTGATAATGAGCGCGAGCTGGGGCCATCGCCGGCCATCGCCTCAATCAGTGTGGGGGAGTGCCGGGATTTTCGGCTTCGGCCCTCGCCCAAGGGGTGTGCCGCGGGCCATCTGCCTGTGAGCATCGCCCTGGAGAACGGGTCGCTGCTGCTGATGCTGCCGCCGACCCAATCCCACTGGCAACATAGCCTCCCTAAGCGTGCAAAACGCGGTCCACGCATAAATATCACGTTTCGTCAGCTGATTCGCTGAGCTCACTGTAGCCTGAATATATCCCTAAATGGTATCGTTTGCGTCTTACACAGGGAGTAACACTATGATCACAGTGCTGGTTGCAGATGACCACGCCATGGTGCGGACGGGCATAGCAAGGATGCTAGACGACGCAGACGATATCAGTGTCATTGCGGAGGCGGCAAATGGCGAGGAGGCCATTCAACGCTGCCGCGAACTTCGGCCTGATATTGTACTGATGGATATACGAATGCCGGGTATGGGCGGCCTTGAAGCCACCCGAAAACTTCAGCAGGTTGCGCCGGATACCCGGATTATTGCGGTTAGCGCCTGCGAACAGGAGCCGATGCCCAGCCGCTTATTGAAAGCCGGCGCCTGGGCCTACCTGACGAAGGGCGGCGACGACAGTGGGCAAGAGGTACTGACTGCCGTGCGTCAGGTGGCCAGCGGCAAGCGCTATTTAAGCCCCAGTATTGCCCAGGCCCTGGCGCTCAGGGGCTATGACGAGCAATCGGCGTCGCCCTTTGACAGCCTGTCTGAGCGAGAAATTCAGATCAGTATCATGATAGGCAATGGCTTACGCGTGCAGGATATTGCCGATACCCTGCATATTCAGGCGAAAACCGTGAACAGCTATCGCTATCGCATCTTTGAGAAGCTCGATGTCAATGGCGACGTGGCACTGACGCTGCTGGCCATTCGCCACGGCCTCATTGAGGCTCCGAGCAGTAGTTGATAGGACAATATGGCGTCTTCGCAGAGTTTTGACCACCAGCGTTTTTTAAAGACGGTCACCCAAAAAGCGGGTGTCTATGTCATGCTCAGCGAAGCGGCCGATATTCTCTATGTCGGCAAGGCCAAAAATCTGCGAAACCGACTGAGTAGCTATTTCCGAAGCGCGGGGCTGACCAATAAAACGATGGCGTTGGTGGCGCGCATTCATCAAATTGAAGTGACGGTTACCAGCACAGAGCGAGAAGCTCTGCTGTTGGAGCAAAACTTAATTAAGCAGTACCGACCGCCCTATAACATCCTACTGCGTGACGATAAATCCTACCCCTATATCTACCTGAGCAGCGATCATCGTCATCCGCGCTTGAGCCTGCACCGCGGCAGCAAACGCGCCAAGGGCACGTATTTTGGCCCTTACCCCAGTGCCGGCGCGGTGCGCGAGAGCCTGAGCTGGCTGCAAAAAGTCTTTAAGGTCCGCCAGTGTGAGGACAGCTATTATCGCAATCGCAGCCGGCCATGTTTGCAATATCAAATTGGTCGCTGCACCGCGCCCTGCGTCGGAAAAATTTCCGATGACGAGTATCGACGCGATGTCGCCTACACAGAAATGTTCCTCAGCGGGAAAAGTGCCGATTTACAAGCCTCACTGGCCGATGAAATGGAGCGCAGTGCCGAGGCCCTGGAGTTTGAAAAAGCGGCGGAGCTGCGCGATCGCATTGGTTACCTGCAGCAAGTTCAAGCCAGCCAATGTATCGAGGGAGAAACCGGCGACCTGGATATCGTTGCCGGCGTTATCAACGCCGGACTGTGTTGCATACAGCTACTGTCGGTGCGCGGTGGACGGGTGCTTGGCAGCCGCAGTTATTTTCCCAAAAGTGCATTGGAGGAGGGCGTGCACGATCACGTCGAAGCGTTTATCGCTCAGCACTACCTGACGGGTAGCGGCGCGATGGACTTGCCGAAGGAGCTGGTACTCAATGTCGAACTCGGCGATGCTGTTTTACTGGCCAGCAGTTTAAGTGAACAAGCCGGGCGCAGTGTTTCCATCGCGCACCGGGTGCGTAGCCAGCGTGCCAAATGGTTGCAGCTGGCAATTACCGCTGCCGAGCAGAACCTGCAGAATCGCCTGGCGGCAACGGAGAGTATGGCTGGTCGTTATCGAGCCTTGCAGGAACTGCTGGATTTGGACGCGCCGCCATCGCGACTGGAGTGTTTTGATATTAGCCACAGCAGCGGCGAGGCAACGGTGGCCTCCTGCGTGGTGTTTGATGACAACGGGCCACTGAAGTCGGACTACCGCCGGATGAATATCGAGGGTATTACCGGGGGGGATGATTACGCGGCCATGAACCAGGCGCTGAGTCGCCGTTACAAGCGTATCGCCAGCGGCGAAGTTCCCAAACCTGACATCCTGTTCATCGATGGCGGCAAAGGGCAGTTGAACCAGGCGCTTAAGGTTTTGCATGAGCTCGGCATTCGCGATCTGCTGACTGTGGGGGTTGCCAAGGGCTCCGATCGCCGCGCGGGATTAGAAGTGCTGATTCGCGGCGATAATGGGCGCGAACTCAGCCTGCCAGACAACAGCCCCGCGCTGCATCTTATTCAGCATATCCGCGATGAATCGCACCGCTTTGCGATTGGTGGGCACAAAGCCCGTCGCGACAAGGCGCGCCGACAGTCGGGGTTGGAGGCGATTCCCGGCGTGGGCGTCAAGCGTCGCAGAGAGCTACTGCGCCATTTTGGCGGCTTACAAGGGGTGCGTCAGGCGAGTATCGCCGACCTGTGTCGCGTGTCGGGTATTAGCGAAAAAATTGCCCGTGATATCTATGAAGGACTGCGTAGCGCCTAGAAAAAGCCTAAAATAGCGCCAATTCAAAGAAATGAGAGCCCCATGAATATACCCAACGCCTTGACGCTATTCCGGATTGCATTGATTCCCGTGTTTGTAATCCTGTTCTATCTGGACTTTCCCGGTAGTTACATTGCAACGGCCGCGGTATTCGCAATAGCCGGCATGACCGACTGGCTCGACGGCTACCTTGCCCGCAAGCTTGAGCAGTCCACGCCGCTGGGCGCGTTTCTGGACCCTGTGGCCGACAAGCTTATGGTCGCCGTTGCCCTGGCGCTGTTGATAGAGCGCTACAACACCCTCTGGTTTACCGTGCCTGCCATCGTAATCATTGGTCGGGAAATTGTAATTTCCGCTCTGCGTGAGTGGATGGCGGAATTGGGCAAGCGCACCAGTGTGGCCGTTTCTTACTTAGGTAAAGTTAAAACGACGGCGCAAATCGTCGCCATTATCGGCCTGCTGATGATGCCGCCCGTGGAGGGCAGTTTGTGGTATCAGGCAAATATGCTGTGCTTGTATGTTGCGGCGGTATTAACCCTGTGGTCGATGTTGATCTATCTTCATGCAGCGTGGCCGGATTTGCGCGGCAAAGTGGAAGAAAACAGATAAAACTGCGATAAATCAGCAACTTTCCTTGACAGCAAGCGGCGAGAAGCTAGAATAGGCGCCTTCTTGAGTTGCCGCCCTGTAGGGCCTTGTCTGGTATCTCAAATTGCGGGAATAGCTCAGTTGGTAGAGCGCAACCTTGCCAAGGTTGAGGTCGCCGGTTCGAACCCGGTTTCCCGCTCCAATACTTGCAACTCATCGGTTCGAGTATTAAAGGCGCGGTGGCAGAGTGGTTATGCAGCGGACTGCAACTCCGTGTACGCCGGTTCGATTCCGACCCGCGCCTCCATTTTTCTTCAGATGTAATTCCCAGACATAAAAAAACGGCTGAATAATCAGCCGCTTTGTAATGTGTTTTTCCGTTTTTATCTGCAGTTAGGCGATGCCAACATGGCGGGTGTTGTCGTAGTGACCCCGGTGCGCCTGGCTAAAGTGCTCCCAGCTCATTGGCATTTTTTGGCGCCAGCGGCCGGGTAGATTGCTCAGTGGCACCGCAATGCCGTCGCTGTCACGCCAGAAAAGCCAGTCACAGTGTAAATGCGGTGTCAGGCGGCTGGCGATCTGCGCGGCCGCGGGGCTTAGCTTTACGCCGCGCAAATCACTGCGTTTCATGGTAATGGCTTCGAGTAGTGACAGATTTTCGCTCAAGGCAAACAAGATGGCGGCGCGTTCACCCCGTTCAAAGCGCGAGATCATATAACCCGTTTCTGACACATTGCTTAATGGGTCTGGCAGCAAGCTGTTAGCGGTTGCAATCCAGCCGTTTTGCTCAGCTTGCTCGGCGGAGATTTGTAAACGGTGAAAGGCGTCGTGCCGAGCGCTTGCACCGTCCATTAACTCAATGCGGTTAAGGGCTTCCGCCACATCCTTGAGAGCGACTTCCTCCAGTCGTAGGTCATAAAAGCATGTTTGTTTAAAACAGCTTAGGTCCACAAAACAATTCAGGTCTGAAAATCGCATGGTTTATCCGCCTCTGTGCTCTAACGGTTTTATTATGTCTCTGGTCTGGCGTAGGAACAAATCCAGATACGTATTTTTCCCTATTGTTACAGAAAAACGTGCAGTGTGTCTCCTTTTCTAATGGTATTGCTGCGGGTATATTGCTGCGAAATGACGCGAAAACCCCTAACTTAACTAGTGTTAAACCATATATCTGCAGAGAAGTGTGCAGTAGTCATGCGGGCTTATGTCAGCCCGTGCAGACATAGCGCCGAGGCGCTGAACACTGCGTGAATCCCTTACAGTTCCTCGACCGTCTTCGCTTTATCCTTTTCCTCGTGTTTGTGTCATACCCAGTGTGAGGGATCGGTGTTGGGGAAGCTGCGCGTAATACATTGGCTGCTTTGC
This sequence comes from Spongiibacter sp. C9W, assembly GCF_057370015.1. Taxonomy (NCBI): domain Bacteria; kingdom Pseudomonadati; phylum Pseudomonadota; class Gammaproteobacteria; order Cellvibrionales; family Spongiibacteraceae; genus Spongiibacter; species Spongiibacter sp. C9W. Next base: position 588,401 of record NZ_CM170672.1, on the reverse strand, counting down.
GCGATTACGCTATCCAGCGCGTTGTTATTAGCGTGCTCCGAAAGCCCGGAACAGAAGCTCTCAGCGGGCGACGCACAATGGCGAGCGGACAGGTTTTATGGGCCGCGATTACGAGAATATATAGAACGGGGCAGGGCGGAGGTTTTGTTTAATTCAGAACAGCGTTTTCTGCTGCATTACCGCGCGGGAAGTCTGGCCGACGTACTTGAGCGCTTAAAACTCCACGACTACGCTGTGGAGAAGACGAATGCGACCTTTCTGCAGATTACACTGCGCCTGAACAGTGAAGAGAAGCTACATCAACTGCAACAAATCGATGCAATAACGGCGGTATCTCTCGCGCCAATGCAATCCTCAATTTCTAAATGAGACCCTGATATGACCCTAGCCCCAGCAAAAATCGGATGTGCGATCGCGGGAATACTGAGCCTGGGCATGAGCTCAGTAACATTGAGTCAGGGGGCAGACACTGCCATTAGCGAGCGATTGGGCAGCCATTTGCGGGATATGCGCGCAGGCGTCGGCCAACAAGACAGCGCCGGGCTATCGCGCTTGATGCGCAGTAGCATGGAGCAAGCGCGCTTATTCATCACGTTGCGCATCAACCCGGAGAATGTCACGGACGAGGCTTTGCGCCGCGAAATAAACAGCCTGGCGGGCGTTGATCTGCGCTATCTGAGCGACGATAGGCGCTGGGCGCGCATCAGTATTTCCAACCTGGATGTGCTCGATCAGCTTAGTCAGCAGCCGTGGCTGAGCGAGGCTAGTTTTGCCCCGCCGGCCATTCTTCGCCGTGGCGAAGCCCGAAGCCGAGCAGGCGTTGCGCTGCGTAGCGAGCAACTGGCGGCAAGCTATACCGTTGATGGCAGCGGTCAAGCGATTGGTATTATCTCAGACAGTTTCTCGCACACCAGTAATGTCCGTGACGCCAATACCACGCCAGCGGTGGGCCAGACGGGCACGTTAATGGGCAGTCGGCCGCAAGACAGTGGCGATTTGCCGCAATCCGTGGGCATCCTCGCCGATGGCAGCCGAGACGAAGGTGGGAATTTCGACGGTACGGATGAAGGCGCCGCTATGGCCGAGCTGGTGTACGACATCGCTCCCGGCGCCGATATTCTATTCCACACCGCGGGGGGCAATCGCCGCGAGTTCGCCGATGCAATCAGCAACCTTTGCAATGGTGGCGCCAGCATCGTTGTCGACGACGTTCTCTTTTTAACCGAGTCCAGCTATCAGGATGATTTGCCGGCGATCGCCGCCAGTAATTGTGTCGCCAAAGGCATTCCCTATGTCAGTGCGGTCGGTAACGACGGCGACCAAGGGCATCGCTTTGTTTATCGCGACAGCAACCGTTTGGTCGACGAAGAGGGCGGTAACCGCAACGCACCGACCGGCAGCGACCTTCACAATTGGTCGCAGAGTAGCACCGACCGTTTTATGGCGGTGACTTTGCCACCCCGGGCCTCCACGTTTGTATTGCTTAACTGGAATCAACCCAGTGCCAGTGTAAACCCAACCAACGGCGCGCAAGTCGACCTGGATCTTTACGCGACAACCCGCGCGGATATCAGTGCTCTCACCACCACAAATGCAAGCTTCTATGCGCGCGGCGCCAATACACAGGGCACCACCAATAACCCGCGTGGCGACGCCGTCGAGTTTTTATTGCTTGAAACCGGCAGTACTGCCCAGACATTTTACCTGGCTGTTGAGCATTATGCCGGCAGCCAGGGAGACATCCCGCAACAGAGTGGCGTGCCCTTGGAATTCCGGCTGCTATTTACCGGTACATCGCCTGACTCTGTTGAGTACGACTACAACGGCCCCAGTACGTGGGGGCACGCGCTTACCGCGGGCATTGCCGCGGTGGCGGCTGTGCCGTGGTGGGAGTCGCCGGAATTTGCACCCAGCCGTTACACCACCCCGGATATCGATCCCGAGCCGTTCACCTCTCGCGGTGGCAGCCAAACCATACAATTCGATTCCCAGGGTAACTACCAGCCCAGCAGCCGCAACCCGCCGGCCTTCGCCGGGGTGGATGGCAATAACACAACCTTCCTGGGTTCACCCTCTAGCAGTGCAGCCCCCGAAGACGGCGAGCCCGATGGTTTCCCCAATTTCTTCGGCACCTCGGCCGCTGCCCCCAATGTCGCTGCGGTTTTTGCGCTGATGTTGGAAGCGTTTCCGGCCGCAACGCCCGCGCAGTTAATCAGTGCCGCGCGCGATAGTGCCATTGATGTCACCGGATTTCGCGCCGTATCGGGCAACGACGATGTAACCGGCCCCGGCTTATTAAACGCCAGCGCAGCGGCCGAGCTATTAGCGCAGCGTGTTGGCGACGATGACAATACCGACGACACCCCGCCGCAAGATAATGACGGCGGCAATACCGGTGGCGGCAGCGGAGGTAGTGTCGGAGGCAGCTCCGGCGGAGGCGGTGGTGGCGGCGGGTGTTTTATCGCCACGGCCGCCTACGGTAGCTTTATTGCCGAAGATGTTGAGCTGTTGCGGGACTTCAGAGACCGCGTGCTATTGCAGTTTGGTCTTGGTAGACAATTTGTCGCCTTTTACTACCAGCACTCGCCAAAACTCGCCAACGCCATTGCCGAGCGAAAATGGGCAAAATCGGTGGTTCGTGCTGGCCTGTACCCAATGGTACTTTCTATTCGCTACCCGCTGAGCAGCGCGGCAGGCTTACTGCTGTTGCTGCTGGCGTTGCACTTCCGACGTCAAAAAAAAGCGCTGATTCAAGTGTAGAACAGCGCTAAGGCATTGTTTTTGAGGGGGGTAGGCAGTAGAATCTGCCGCCTCTACAAAAACCGCGACGGCTGCAATAGCCTCGTCGGCCTTTTGCCCGGATGGTGAAATTGGTAGACACAAGAGACTTAAAATCTCTCGACCTCACGGTCGTGCCGGTTCGATTCCGGCTCCGGGCACCAATAAAATCAATGAGTTACAGCTCTTTCTCTGTTTGCAATGATTTTTCGTTATGACCAATTAGTGCTCTGGTTGCCGTTTGTGTTTTTTTCGCATTTTTGTACCAGTTCTTCGTTTGCTTTACGTTTCTTGGAGTTGTTTAAGCGATTTTCCTTCGTGATCTACCCAGGCGGTTAGCCCGTTTGCACTTCCGCCATGTATCGTTGCAGCAGCTGAACTGGGGCTAGAAAACTCCACATCCTTTGTGAATACGTATGCGCCGTTCTGTTTTATCAGCGTACCATCTTCTATTAAACGGTTTCGCTGAGAGAGCACACTCGGCCACTTCGAGGCTGATTCACGTTCTTCTAGTACGGCTTGCGAGCCCTTAAGTACGACAATGCCATTGGGTGTTAAGTACCCGGTTGCGACTAAACCTTTTATCGCGCAGTTTAGAATCTGAGATGGCGTACTCTCTTCTTGATTGGCTGTTTTCTGCACAAAAGCCTCAACCCCTAGGACCGGCAGTACTTGCAGCATTTTCCCTAGGAAGACCTCCATGTCTTCCCTGTCTGATTCCGGGAGCCGTGCCCCACTTGCCTGGCTGTTGAGGACTACGACGCGGTCTGCTTGTCTGGCGGCATCTATCAAGCGACCTTCAATATATTTGATATGTGCTTTTGTGAGATTTTCGTCCTTTGATATGAAAAAAACGACGTTATTCCAGAAGTCCCGCGATAGGTGTTGCTTCAACCGGTCTTTCACACACTCGGCTTCGCCCACGTATATCGCGTTTTTATTTGTATCTGGTTCGATTCCGGTTAAAAAATACACCCCAGAATTTTGGCTTTCCTCCCGCGCTAGTATTTTGTCAAATTCACTTCTTGGGCCGGCTACCGCTTTGCCGGTCCAGTTTGATAGCTCTGCTGTTCGAAGCCTTTTGGGGTCCCCAGAAGCCAGAAAGATTTTTAGCGTTGCTGCAGTCACGGCTTTTCCTTGTTACTGATGCTACCTAAACCTTCAATTCGAAGGTGATTGGCATATGATCACTGAGCGGAATCCATTGCTCATACCTGCCGACCTCCAATTTCGCGCCTTTGCTGAGCGCTGAGGTCAGGAACACGTAATCAATATGATAGGGTTTTTCATGCTTTTTCTGGAGGTAGAACGTCGGCTTTGTTTCCGCCCCAGGTTTGTCCTGTGTTTGCTGGTGATACAGGCTTAGTAGTCCCATTGTTTCAAGCTCGGTGACGGTGTCAGAATGGCTCCACCATCGATCAGGCTTATCCCACTGAGCATTGCTGTTGAAGTCACCTAGAATCATCGTCCGGTCGCCAGCAAGTTCAGCTCGATGAATTTGTAGGTATTTCCAGAATTGGCCGATATATCCAAATGCTTGGCTTTCTCTTCCTTTAGTCCACACTGCGAGTGCAGTAATGCCGTTGCTTAATCTAAACGGCAAGAACAGCCTCAGATCGCTGGTGCTCCATGACAGGCTCAAGCTCGTGCTGCATAGGCCTGGGATTTTGAAGCTTCCGTGCCACTTTAGCTGTTCGACAGAATGGCCTTTTCTCGGGAATACGCCGATTCCTTTGTTTTTCGACTCTCCAATCCAGATATATTCACCTGCCCAAGTTCTGTAAGCCTGGGTCGATTGGGCGGGATCTTCACATTCTTGGATAACCAATAGGTCAGCATCAAAGCAATCTAGCGAATGGTACTTTTTCCTGAATCCGCCGTTACAATTCCATGTAATAATTTTCACTGCATATCCACGATTTCTACTTTTGGAAAGTATTTTTAGAGGATACTCCTCGGTGCGCAAATACCCCAATATCTTGAATTTAGTATTTTCGCAAAGTTGCCGGTGGGTCGTTTCTTTCTCTTCAGTAGTCTGGGTCCATATTTCTGTGGAAATGCCGTTAATATGCCCTTCAATACAAAAATACTGTCGAGGCAGACTAGTTGACGAGTAGAGACTGGGGTGGCGATATTGTTGTGTCCCAAGGGGTGGCAATTTACCGAGGTCGTGTTGGCGATAATCGTTTGCATAGCCACTGGGCGTCGCAGTTAACCATAGCGCTGGATTCTGAGCTCATTTTTGAAACGCGCGCGGGTCGGCGCAGTGCCGGGGCGGTGTATTTCTCTTCAAAGACGGAGCATCGCCTTGAGTCGGGCTTTGTCTGTTCGATCTATCTTGATCCATTGGCAGCGCCGCTTCCCGATAGCGTCGATTTTAAGCTGGTTGATGGCTGGGCGACGTTGCCATTGGATACCTTACCGGAGTGGTTATCGGGCATTGACCGAAAGACAGATTTACGGGCGCTCGTAGAGTCGGGGAACTTGCTCAGGCCACGTCAGACGATGGATCCGCGATTTGCTTTAGTCGCCGAGGAAATCAGCCAGCAGCTGGCGTTGGGACGGGATATCAGTCGAGATGCCCTGGCGGCGGTCGCGGGTTTATCTCCTAGTCGTTTTTCGCATTGGTTTGTTGAGTGTTCTGGTGTGCCACTGCGGAGCTACAAAAAATGGCTCAAGTTGAGGCTGGCGGTGGATGCGGTGTTGGCGGGCCAGCCGCCGATGGTGGCGGCAATGCAGGCCGGTTTTAGTGACCTGGCGCATATGAGCCGTGCGTTTTCAGCGTCTTTTGGCTTCACCTATTCCGATGCGATGCGCGCGATGGCGCAATCAACCTTGGTATAGCTGTTTCGTTCAATACCTCTGTCAACTCACAGAGTAGACTGGGTCTTTTAGAATAATCCGCTGCTGATAGGGGAGTGCTGGCATGAAGGTCAGAGAGGGTTTCGTTGAGTCGCATGGCCATCGCCTCGCTTATTTGGCGGTCAATGAACACTTGGCGAGCGATGATCAGCCGGCGATTATCTTTATTCATGGAGTGCTGGCCTCAGTCAATTTTTGGCGAGACTGTGTGCCTGCCAGCTTCCGTGAACAGCGCGCGTGGTATGCCTTAAGTTTGCCCGCCCATCATCCCTCTACCGTTTGCGAAAACTTCGCTTCTCAAGACCTGGATGAGCAGTGGTTTTACGACATTACCCACGGTGCAATTACCGCATTGCTAGGTAGCCGAAAGGCAATTGTTATCGGGCATTCCACTGGCGGTTTCTGCGCGTTAAATCTGGCGATTCGTCGTGCGCCGAATGTGATTGGTATTGTCAGTATTGCAGGCTTTCACAGCGGGAACTGGGGAGGAGTGGAAGGTTTGCTCGTTAAGCTAGCGGCTGCGGGAAGCTGGGCGAGAAGCCTGTTTGCGTTCAATATCTGGTTGGCCAAAAAAAGCGCATTCGTTCAGCGCCTGTTTGCCAGTTTGCTGGCCTACGACCGCCAGGCTTACCTGGCAAGCCCATTGAGTCAGAAGATGATCGACCATATTCGGCCTAATGTTCGCAGCCAAGACTCCTCAGCATTGTTTTATTTATTCCGAGGTATCAACCGTCTGGAGATTGCTGAGCAGCTGAATGACATTTCGATACCGTGCCATCTGCTTGCCGGCACTCACGACCCTGTTGTTCCAGCCGAGCAATCCCTGTTGTTGGCGGGAGCGATTAAACGGGTCAAAACGGTGGTGTTCCAAAATGTTGGTCATATGCCGTTTATGGAAGCTACCGAGGTCTGCATGGCCGCCATAGAGGGGGCTGTTAACGACATTGCATCGCAGTATCGCTGTTATCGCACCGAGGCTGATGCTCAGCTTGAAGGAGAGCGCTGATGATCGCTACGGATGGAAGCAATGTCATTGTCATCGGAGCGGGTTTTTCTGGACTGGCGGCGGCTGATGCACTCAATGCAGCGGGCCTGGCGGTAACCATTGTGGAAGCGCGTGACCGCGTGGGTGGACGAGCGCGCACGCAGCAACAGGAAAATGGTATTTGGCTGGATTATGGCGGTCAATGGCTGGGGCCCGGGCAAAACGAAATGTATGCGCTGGCAAAGCGCTTAGGCCATAGCACCTGGCCGATGTATACCGTTGGCAAGCACCGCACCTTGTTTTCCGGGCGGCTCGGGGCATATCGCGGCAGCATTCCCCTTAACTTGCCACTGCGCGCACTCTCTAGCTTAGGCTATGGCTACTTACGCTTGCTGCGCCTGATGCGAAAGGTCGACAGAAATAGCCCGTGGCTGTCGCCGAGGGCGCAGGAGCTGGATAGCCAAAGCATGGGGGAGTGGATGCGCAAACATGTGCGTCACCCCGATGCCTTCAGTGTTTTTCGTGTTGCTGTGGAAAGTATCTTCGCGGCTCACCCGGACGATATCAGCCTGCTGCATGCGCTGTTCTATTTTCGCAGTGGTGGAGGCTTTTTCTCCTTGGTGGAGTCCGAGGGCGGTGCGCAGCAAGACCGTCTGCAGAGAGGCGTGCAACCCTTGGCCGAGGCCTACGCTAAGCACCTGCGGCAGCGCGGTGTGCAGATTTTCCTGAATGCCCCTGTGTGCAGCGTCGAGCAGACGGGCAGCGCGGTAACAGTGAAAAGCGATACGCGCGAGTGGCAGGCAGCGGCAGCAGTATGCGCCGCGCCGCCAATTTTGGCGCATGACATTGTATTTACGCCGCCCTTGCCGCAGGCAAAGAAGGCGCTGCTTAACAATCTACAACCGGGCTGCGCCATTAAGTGTTTCGCTATTTATGAAACGCCATTCTGGCGCAAACAGGGTTGGTCTGGCTCGGCGGTGTCGGATGTGCCCCCAGTACATGTGTGTTTTGACGTAACGCCTCCCGACGAAACGCGCGGCATTCTTATGGGCTTTATCGAGGGGCGCGAAGGCGTTAAATACACCGAGTTGGGTGAATCGGCGCGCCGCAACGCCTTCTTGGCAGCGCTGACAAATTGGTTTGGCGATGAGGCAGCAACCCCTCTGGATTACTACGACCACAGTTGGCGGAATGATGACTGGGCGCGTGGTTGTTACGCCGGAGTTGCTGGCCCGGGCCACTGGACGTCCGTTGGGCATAGCATTCGTGCGCCGCACGAGCGGGTGTTTTGGGCGGGAACGGAAACGGCGACGCAGTGGAATGGTTATTTCGAAGGGGCGGTGCGCGCGGGGAAGCGCGCCGCTTCTCAAGTGATCGAGACTTTGTCTTAAAACGGCAAGTGATTCGCGTTAAAACGGTCGGTGATTCTCTGAGGGTATGGGTGAAAAATGCATGTAGGCACCATTAAGGAAATATGGCGTTTTCCTGTGAAGTCGATGGGCGGTGAGCGCATCAGCGCAGCAAACATTGACTATGCGGGCTTTGCAGATGATCGCACCTGGGCGATCCGCGATGACGAGACCAATGAGATTGCCACTGCTCGGCGTATTCCCAAGCTAATGATGCTAAAGGCCCGCTATCTCACTGAGCCGACCACCGGTTTTGGCCCGGTGGCGGCGTCGCGGGTAGAGATCGAATTTCCAGATGGGCGCCGCGTGAGCTCTGATGATCCCTATGCGTCGGCGATTTTGTCGATGTATCTCGGCAAACGCGTCACCTTGATACCGCGACCGGCTGCGCGAGATAAGGCTGCCTACCGCCTGACTCAGCCGATGAGCCCGCGAGAAATCCGCTATATATTGGGCATGGCAGCGGATGATCCAGACCCGGATTTTTCTTGGTTTTCGCTCAAAGTACTCACCAATTTGTCTAAGTACACAACACCGCCAGGTGCGCTCTACGATGTCTATCCGCTGCATTTCATCACAACTGCCGCGCTGGATAGCATGAATGCCATTTACCCTGAGGGAAACTTTTGCTCCCAGCGCTACCGGCCGAGTTTTGTTATCGAAACGAACCCCGAGCTAACGGGCATAGTGGAGAACAGCTGGCGCGGCCGTGACCTGCGTATCGGCGATGCCCTCATTCGCTGTAATCACCCGACTATCCGCTGTTCTATGCCCGGCACGCAGCAGCCTGGTATTCACCAAGACCCCAATGTTCCCCTCACGGTGATGCGGCATGCCGGTCAGCACCTGGGGGCGTATGCGAGCCCGCGTAACCGCGCGGGGATTCAGCTCGGTGATAGCGTTGAGCTGGTCGACCAGGCAAGCACAAAACTTTACGTCTGGTTTGATGACGTTGGGCGTCGAGTCAAGTCGCAGGTCGTTAAGGCAGGGAATCGTATTGCCCAGTGGCAGGAGCAGAAGCGCGATCCGTCGTCCGCGCTAAAATCGCCTTATCCCCGGGGATTCCATCCTTTTACTCTGGTTAAACGGGAGCAAGAATCCAGCGATATTATCTCGCTGTGGTTTCAAGACCCGGAGCGCAGCAAGCTACCGCGCTTTGTACCCGGTCAGCATATCGTGCTGGCCATACCGCAGCTTGATGGCGGCCTGGTTTATCGGCCCTACACGCTGTCCAGCCCCGGCCATCAATTGGACAGTTTTCGCATATCCGTGAAGCGCGAAGTCGGCATGGTGAGCGATGAACCGGCGGTGGGCAGAGGCTCCGGCTGGCTGCATGATCAACTCGCCGTTGGTGATAGGGTGGGGGTTAAAGATCCCAATGGGCAGTTTGGCGCCGTGCCGACAGATTCCCAACCTCTCGCGTTAATTAGTACCGGCATCGGTATTACGCCCATGCTATCGATCCTTCAGAGTGTCGCTAAAGAAAACCCCGAACGGGATGTGCACTTATTTCATGGCATTCGCGACCCGCAGGATTTTGCTTTCCAAGGTGCACTCGAGGCGCTGAAGCAGCAATTAACCAATTTCCACTTACAGCTTTATGTGACCGGGCAGGGAGGTGAGCGGCCTGTTGACAGCCATGCGGGTCGCATGACCCCTGAGAGAGTGTGCGCTGCACTACCTGATGTCGACAAATATGACGTTCTGATCTGCGGAAAACCGGCATTCAGTAAGGCTTTCCACGATGGCTTGTTAGCGTGCGGAATTGCCTCAGAACGTCTGCACTTCGAGAGTTTCGGTGCTAGCCTTGGCGTCGATGACGGCGACCAAACCGCGTATCGCATCCACTTTAGCCAGAGCGAGCAAACAGTAAACTGGAACCCTTCACAGGAGAGTTTGCTTAGCTTTGCCGAAGAGCAGGGCATTGATGCCAATTCGGGCTGTCGCTACGGCGCCTGCCAGGCTTGCGAGTGTACCTTGCTTTCCGGCGAGGTCAGCTATCCCGACGACGTTCAACCGCCGGGAGGCAAAAACAAAATCCTACTTTGCTCAGCGAGGCCAAAGTCGGACTTAACGCTAGCGCTGTAAGTTGCCGTCAATGTAGGGTTGCGAAGAGCACCGCTCTGGCTTGTTGTCGATTACAATAAGCGTGTTTTAAGAATTGCGGCTGTGCTTGGCTGAGCGCGGCCGCGTTGTTTGGGTAGCTCTAATGTGTGGTCGCTTGTTTTTTGAACACAGTGCGTCGGTTGAAATGTTAATCAGAGCACTGGGGTTTAATGACTTTAAAATGCCGTCGTTGCCCAATGTGGCACCTACTGAGGCAGTGCCCGTTGTGCATTTTCTAGAGGGACAGTTGACGATCAGCCCTATGCGTTGGTGGTTGGTGCCAAGTTGGTCAGACGGGCCAAGCACGAAGTTTGCGATGTTCAACGCCCGGATCGAGTCGGTACAGACAAGCAGGGCCTACAAGGGGCCGCTCAAATACCGGCGTGGGATTGTTCCGGCGTCAGCATTCATGGAATGGCAGACGGTAGCGGGTAAGAAGCAGCCCTATTATTTTACCGGTGACCCAAAGCCGCTGGCACTAGCGGCTATCTGGGAGGAGTGGGGCGGGGAATTACTGTCGGTATCGGTGCTCACGCAGCCTGCCGATAGCAATTTTACCCGCTATCACCCGCGTATGCCGGTTATGCTATCGGGCGAGCAAATAAACCACTCGCTCGACCACCGGCTCACGCCACAAGACGTGCTGGCGGCTGTGGCCGGCGCAAGTGTTCGGCTGTTAGCCAGGGCGGTTGATCCCCAACTCAATAATGCCCGGCTGAAGGTCTTTCCCGATTCTTTCACACCGTAGTATTCATGGCGGTCAACGCAGGCCCCACCACTGGGGCAGTAATGCCTGGATTGCGGGCCGGCTAAAGCGATCATCGATTAACTCGATAACGCCGCGATCCTCCTCGGTGCGAATCAATCTCCCTGCCGCTTGTACCACTTTTTGTATGCCGGGGTAGAGGTAGGTGTAGTCATAACCGCGGCCGTAGCGCGCTTCAAGCCGTTGCCGGAGAACTTCGTACAGGTCGTTGTGGGGAGGAAGGCCGAGGGTGGCAACAAACACGCCGATCAGCCGTTCGCCCGGTAAATCTATGCCCTCGCCAAACACCCCGCCTAATACCGCGAACCCGACACTGGGGGTGGCGTCGCTGACCTCAGTAATGAAACTGTCTCTTTCAGCGGGAGGCATGCCTGGGCGTTGGCGCAATAGCCGCAATGTAGGGGCGTGCTCTCGCAGGTATTCAAACAGGGCATTCAAGTAGTCAAAACTGCTGACATACACCAGATAATTGCCGGGGGTCGCGGTCATTTGCTGCACGATACGGTCGCAAATTGGCGCGAGTGAGTGCTGGCGCTGCTGCTGACGCGTGTTGATTGAGGTGATGAGTCTCAGGTCTATTTGCTCGCGAGAAAATGGGCTCTCCACATCCTTAAAAACTGTATCGGCGGGTAGTCCCAGCAGGTCTTGGTGGTACTGAGGAGGGGACAGGGTGGCGGAGAACAACACGGTGCAGGCGGCGGCGTCAAAGCGAGGCCGCAAATGGTCGGCGGGAATGAGGTTGTCGATACACAGTTTGCCACTTCCCCGCTTGGCTTGAAGACTACCACTTACGGTTTCAAAGCTGAGCGTACAAAGGGAGTGGTCTGCAAAGCTGTCAGCCAGGCGCAGAAAGGCGAGGGCGGTGAATAGTACCTGCTGTACATCGGCGGCGGCCGGGTGGTCAGTGAGGTAGTCGGTAATGGCGGCAATGACACTGTACAGCGCGCTATTGAGCGCCTCCGGCACCTCGTCGAGATAGTATTGGTGGTGAAGTTCGAACTCGCTGTCCTCAAGATAGGGGCGAATCAACGCGGCCCAGGCGGTTTCCAACTCAGAGAGCGGTTTGAGTAGCGGTGCCGGAACCTTGCGCACGGTGTAAAGTAACTCGGCCTCGGAAAGCTCCATGCTGTACATGCCGCGGGCCCGGTCGATAAGGTTGTGGGCTTCGTCGACCACCGGCATTACTCGCCATAGATGTTGCTGGGCCAAACTGTAGAGGAGGGCGAATTGATCAAAATAATGATTCACATCGCCCACCACAATATCTGACCAGCGCGCCATTTCCTGGGCGAGAAAGTAGCGGCAAATGTCGTGCTCTGCGGCAATGTGGCGAAGCGTTGTTTGGTCGAGACAGCGCGTCTGGGTCGCCTGCTGGCGCGCCGCGCTCAGCCTGTCGAAAAAACCATTGGCCAGGGGGCAGGAATCGCCGTGACAGGCTTTGTCTGGATGGTCACAGCTGGCTTCTTTCGCAGAGAGCTCCACGAATCGCAGGGGCACGGTGGCGTCTTGGTGGTCGAGGATGCTGCGAAGGCCATCTAAGCCGAGCTGGCGCCCGGTATTGCGATTACTCAGAAAAAACACGCGATCGAGGTCGCTGGCCGGCATAGCCTTTAGTGCCGGGAATAAAACACCGACGGTTTTTCCGATACCGGTCGGCGCTTGGAGTAACAGTGGCCTGTCGCGCCTTGCGGCCTTGTACACGTTTTCGGACAGTGCCCGTTGGCCGGTGCGAAAGTCCGGGTAGGGGAAACGCAGTGCCGCGAGGGCCTCGTCCCGCGCGTGGCGGTGTGCGGTTTCACTTTCCGCCCAGTGCCGATAGCGGTCGCAAAGTGTGGTTAAAAACTGGGTCAGTGACGCGGCCTCGAAGGTTTGCGTGTCCGGCGTTTCCTGTTCGTCGCGGACTTCAAAGTAGGTGAGCCGCAGGTCGATATTGTCGCGTTTGTCGCGCATGCACAGTAGGGCGCCGTACACTTTTAGCTGCGCCCAGTGTAAGGCTCGCCGCCCGGGTCCAATGCGGTTGATATTTCCCCGATGCGTTTTAATTTCTTCCAGATAGCATTTGTCGGGGTTAGCGTAGTAGCCGTCTACGCGCCCGCTTATCGCAATGCCCTCGCACTCCCCGGTTAACCGGTATTCCGCGACATAGGGATCGGGCCGGCGTTGTTGAACGGTGAGGTGGCCGATAATGCCCTCATCGGCGCTCGGTGCGGGGGTGTAGCGAAACTCCAGGCTGCCGCTTCGCGCGGCAAATTCGCAGAGGTTGCGCACCGATACCTCGATCATGATTTGCTCTCCCAATCGACTTCTGCAACGGATACGGGCAAACCGGCCTGAAGCATGGTTTCAATCCACAGGCGCTGATGGTCTTGCAGGCGGTCGCCGGGGCCTTTGACTTCAATCAGTTGATAGCGGCATTGGGCGGTATCGAATAACACCAGATCCGGCATACCGCGCCGGTGGTGGCGAAGATCACTGAGTAGGTGGCGGAAAACGATGCGCAAATGCTCGGCAGGAATACAGCGTAGCGCCGCTTGGACCAGCGCTTCGCTCATTGCCGGCCAGTGTATCAACGTGCAGGAAATACCGTGCTTGGCCCGCCAGATTTTCCATATTTCCTGCTGATAGGCCTTGGTTTCGAGCAAGCGTAAACGCTGGTCGATTAGTGTTTGTCGGCGAGTGACAAAATCGGCTCGAAACAAGTCGGCGGGGCCGGCCTGAAAAGGATGAAAGAAGGCGCCGGGCAATGGTTCAAATAACACCGGCCAGAACAGCAATCCAAAAAGCCCGGTGAATAAGGTGTTTTCAATGTAGAAACCGGTAAGCGCGCTATTTTCGGTAAGCGCGGTTAGCGTTGCGACCTCAACGCTGTGTTCAGATTGACGCAATAGCAGGGTCTGGCTGGGAATAGGCTGCACGCGGCGCGTCGGGCTGGGCTGACCGGCCTTGCGCCGAAGGCGATGCTGAATCCGTTGTAAGTGCAGTCGAGTTTCCGGGCGCTGCACGTTGTGAAGTGACGCATCCAAACGCGGCAGCAGTTGCTCGGGTGAGGGTGTGGATTTTTCCAACACGCGAAACTGCCTGACCAGTGCTTCTTCCAAGGGGTTGTCGCGATAGAGCTGCAGTGCGGTATCGATATCACCGCAGCGCTCAGCGTGATGGGCGAGCTGAAAGAGTAGTTTTTGTCGGCGGTGTTCCAGCCAGCTATTTGTGCTGGGACCAGGCACCTGAAGCTCATTGACGGGAACGCCCTCTGCCAGGGCAGTTTGACAGTGGTAGATGTCGAGGTAATCGTCGACGTCATTGCGGTCTGAAAACGCGCGTGATTTTGGCGTGAAGCTCACGGCCTCGTAACGCTGATAGCCCAGCTCGGCGAGCACAAATTCCGACCAGTCTTGGTAGAGGTTGCCGAAGAACATCAATCGAATTCGCTGCAATAGCGCGTCGCGAAGTAGGCTGATCGTGTTAATAGCGCCCTCGGGCCACCACTGCTGCATGGTTTGTACGGAGTGATCGGCAACCAGGGTTTGCAGAGGCGCCAGCATCTCGCTTTTGCGCAGTGTTCGTGGGCAGTCAACGCCGCGGCTGGTCAGTAATTGCAGTAATTCCGCTCGGCGGCACAGCTTGTAAACATCGTTGGCCGTTATAGACGGGTTTAGCGCCACCCAGCCAGCGTCGACCAGTGGCCGTAGCGCGTCATCGATAGACGGAATCTCTCGATAGCGCAGCGTGTCGCCACGAAATAGTGTGCCACTGCGCATGCTTAGTCTGGCGAGTAATGCGCGGCTGTGCTTCGGTAGCGCGATAAACTGGTCGAGTATCGATCGTTCTGCCGTCTCCAATAAGTCACTGTGGTGGCTGCGTACCCAGTGAATAACCGTTTCCAGATTCGCCAGGTAGTACAGCGGATCGTTCAGCGAGGCGCGCTGAATTTCTGCGTTGTGATGGCGTTTATCCGGGGGCGCTGTTTTCATAGAGGGTGTTTGTGAATGAAGCAGGGGCCTTAGCAGTTAGAGGAAAGCGACTGGCGATACTGCGTTGATCGATCTTCGCTCATCATACATTTTGTACTGTACGGGTGTACAGTGATAGACCTGAGCGGGCGGGAATGCAGCCGCGCGCCTGTGGGGCGATTAAATAAACCGTAATCCAAATCCGCGCTGTAACATCGTATACCGTAACAAACGGCTCAGTAGTGATGTGATCACCGCCGTGGCGGGTGAATTTTATCGGTGTTGGGATATCGCCAACCTATATCGGAGGGAAATGGCATTGCCGAATTCTACAAAGCGCGGGCGGCGCATCCTGGCGGCGGGGGCGCGTACCTTAGGGCGCGGCATTGTGCGCACCGTTACCCGATCAGATGCGGGGGCACACTGGGCGCGGGTAGGAGGCGACTGGTACGAAACCCTGGGGGAGCTTAAAGGTGCGGCAATGAAACTTGGCCAGCTAGCATCCCAGTATCACGATGTGCTGCCCCCGGAGTTGTCGAAGCAGTTGGCGCGGCTGCAGGCCGATGCCGCGCCGTTGCCCTGGGAGAACATCCGGGAAGTGCTTGATGGACAGTGGTCAGCGCATCAGTGGCAACTGATTGCAGAGATTGAACACGCGCCACTGGCCAGTGCCTCGATTGGTCAGGTGCATGTGGCAACACTTCGCGACGGGCGCAAAGTGGCGGTAAAAGTACGCTATCCCGGTGTTGCCGCGGCGATGGACGCTGATATTAATAACCTCGGCAGAATACTGCGGATGGCGGGCATTTTGCCCTTTGATGGCGCCAGCCTGAAGGCCGTGCTGGAAGAGGTTCGCGAGCGGATGGCCGAGGAGATGGATTACCAGCGTGAGCGAGAACATTTAGAAATTTTTGCCGGCTTGCCAAATCGCGATGGCATTATCGTTCCCGATGTCGTCACTGAGCTCTGCAGTCCATCGGTGGTAGTGACGGAGTTTGTCAGCGGTAGCGGCATTGAGGTGGCGCAACGCTGGCCTCAGGCTGTGCGCAATCGCATTGGTGAGCGCTATGTCGACTGGATGGTGGCGCAGATATTTGATCACGGTATTGTCCACGCCGATCCGCACCCCGGTAACTACAGTTTCCGCGAAGACGGCAGCATTGTTGTTTTCGATTTTGGTTGCGTGAAGCGCGTTAATCGCAAAGACCAACAACTGATTGCCGAGCAAGTGCGTGCGGTGGTTGAGCGCAATATGGCGGCGCTGCATCAATCGCTGGGTGAGATGGGAAGTTTGGCCAAGCCGGGCCGTCAGCCCTCTGCTGGCCTGGAGCGCGCATACACGGAAAGCACCGAATTTTTGCATGAGCGGATGATTGTCGAGCCGCCATTCGATTTTGCAGATCCGAGTTTTATTACCGACGCCCGGGCGATCGCGCGGCGCGCACTGCCGGTATGGGGGCAATTTAAGCCGGTTCCTGACCTGGCCTTCGTCGCTCGTTCTCTCAGTGGCGGCTACTGGTTGCTGCGCAGGCTGGAAGCGCAAGTCGATTTACGTGAGCGCATTGTGGAAATTGCAAAACGGCGCCACTAGCTAAGGTCGTTATTCAGGCTCGATTCAGGCTGAGCGCGCCACACTGGCTTCACTGTTCACTCTTGGAGTACTGCAATGAAGCCACAACTGATGGGCTGGGCGCTTTTACTTTCTACTACCTCAGGTGTTGCGACGGCCGGCCACGCTGGCGGGCATTATTCTTCTTATAGCCGCTCTCCCAATTTTTATTTATTCGGAGGCCTGGGAGCCTCTGAGTTCACCACCGATGCCGGTGATATTCGCTACAGTTTTGGCGACGGCTCACTGAGAGGTATCGAGGTGGATAACCAGTCTACCGCTGGGCGTTTTGGATTTGGGGTTGTGCTCAGTGAGGCGCTGTCGCTGGAGTTGGGTTACGCGCATTTGGGTGAGCTCAGCGCCAGAGCGCAGTCCGACGGTAGCCAGGTGTTAAATAATGGCTATGCGCCGGGGCCGGTTGCGATCGATGGCGACATAGACGGTGCGTTTTTCGGTGTGCGCTTTCATACGCCGATGTCAGAACCGGCGTCGGCCTTTTTCCGAGCGGGGATGTATGGCTGGACAATGGAGGGCTGGGTCGACGACAGCGATCGCCGCGGCCAATTCACCCTTGAGGGTAGCGACCCCTATGTGGGCGTTGGCTTTATGATGGCGTTCTCGCCCGCCGCTGCGGTATCGCTTTCCTATGACTACTATCCTCTAGAAGATGACCGCCGCTCCTTTGAGTCAGCAGCCGATGTGTTGTCACTGGATGTGGTGATGAGCTTCTAGGAAGTTACGGCTATGTAACTCGATAATAATGCATTTTCGCTGCATGTTCTGCGAATTATGAACAAGCTGTAATGGGGTTGTCAGCATCTTTTCTCCATAATCGTCGGTTATAAAAAATAGTCGTATGCTCGCTGCTGAGCATGCAGATCTAGTACGGAGAAAATATGACCAGTCTGGCATTTACGCTAAACGGTAAGGCCGTTGAACTTGATGTTGACCCGAGCACACCGCTGTTATGGGTCATTCGCGACGAGCTGGCAATGACCGGCACCAAGTTCGGTTGCGGCATGGGGCTGTGCGGCGCATGCACGGTGCACTTAAACGGCAACCCTATTCGCAGCTGTAGCTTCCCTGTTCAGGGGGCCGTAGGCCAGGCAATCACCACGATTGAAGGCTTGGTTGACGAGCAGGGTGGCCTCCACCCGGTTCAGGAAGCGTGGATCGAGCACAATGTTCCCCAGTGTGGATATTGCCAGTCCGGTCAAATTATGTCGGCGGTGGCCTTGTTGGAAAGCAATCCGCAACCGAGCGATGCCGATATCGATGCGGCCATGTCCGGTAATATCTGCCGTTGTGGTACGTATTCAAAAATTCGCGCGGCGATTCACACTGCGGCGGCGGGCGTGCAACATTATGACCCCCAGGCAAATAATGCGGAGGTGGCGTCATGAGTATTCGTCGTCGCCGTTTTATCCAAGGCAGTGCCGCCGTCGGCGGGTCTCTGGTTCTAGGCGTTAATCTCACCGGTTGCGGGCCAACGCCGCTGCCGCATGCCGCGTCAGCAGACCTTCAACCCAATGCGTTTTTGCAGCTGAGTCCCGACGGGCAGATAACCTTGCAGCTGCACAAATCGGAAATGGGTCAGGGAACCTACACAGGAATGGCGACGATGGCCGCCGAAGAGCTGAATATGCCGCCAAGCATGCTGCATATCGAACAAGCTCAATTCCACCCGGATTTTATCGACCCCGATTTCTACGTAATGCTTACCGGTGGCAGCTCATCGATTCGCACCAGTTTTGAGCCCTTGCGTAAAGCTGCCGCCAGCCTTGCGTATTTGCTGCGCAGCGCCGCGGCGGAGCAGGCGGGCGTGGATATTGCAACAGTGATGTTGCGCGATGGAAATGTTTATATCGGTGATTTAGAGGTTAAGCCGGCCAGCCTGATTGATCGGGCTCGTCAACAAGAATTACCCGAGGAGGTGCCGCTCAAAGCCGCGCGCGACTACCGTTTTATTGGCAAGCACAATGCGCGCTTAGACGCTCGGGCAAAAGTGACAGGGCAGGCCGACTTCGGTCTTGATGCCCAGTATCCTGGCGCGCTGAGCGCCGTGCTGGTGCGCTGTCCACATTTTGGCGGCAGCTTAAAAAGCTTTGATGCCAGCGCTGCCTTGTCCAGCCCCGGTGTTGAGCAGGTGCTTGAAGTCGACGGTGCCGTGGCGGTATTGGCCGGTAATTATTGGCAAGCGCGCCAGGCGGCAAACAAAATCAGCGTTGAGTGGAACAAGGGGCCACTGGCTGGTGTGAGTAGCCGAGCACTGCGCGCCCAGCGTCACGAGCTGGCAAAGACTGAAGAAGGCAAACAAGTTGAAGAGGTCGGCGAGGCAAGTGCCGCGGTAGGGGAGCGCTTTGAAGCTTTCTACGACGTGCCACTGTTGGCACACGCCACTATGGAGCCGATGAATGCGCTGGCCGTTGCCAGTGACGATGGCATAGAAATCTGGTCTGGTATGCAGGGTGTGCAGTTGGCACTTGATGCGGTAGAGCGTGCCACCGGGATCGAGCGTTCGCGGATTCGTCTGCATAACCACTTTTTAGGTGGTGGCTTTGGGCGACGCATTCAAAATGACTATGTGGTTGAAGCAGCGCGTATTGCCCAACTTTCTGGTAAGCCTGTGCGACTGGTATGGAGTCGTGAAGACGACACTCGCCACGATTTTTATCGCCCCAACTCTACGGCATTGATGGCCGCGACCATCGATGGCGACAGCGTAAGCAGCGTACAGATCAAAGCGGTGGCGCCGAGTATTTTTGGTCAGTTTTTACCGGTGATGACCCGCAGTTTGTTACCGAGCTGGTTGCCATCGGGTGTACACGACGGCATTGGCAGCATGGCGGCGGGCTCAGACCCCGCGGCAACGGAAGGTTTGATTCACACGCCCTACAACTTCGCTTACAAGCGCAGTAACTACGTGATGCAGGATGTCTCTGCGCCGCTGGGTTACTGGCGCTCAGTGGGCCATTCGCAGAATGCGTTCTTTATGGAAGGCTTTATCGACGAACTGGCTCACCAAACCAACAAAAATCCGCTGGATTTTCGTCTGGCCAATATGGATCCGGAGTCTCGCCACTTTGCGGTGTTGAGCAAGGCCGCTGAGCTGGCTGATTGGGGTAACCCGCCTGCCGGTCAGTATCAGGGCTTAGCGGTGCATGAATCCTTTGGCAGTGTGGTGGCAGAAGTGGTGAATGTGTCAGCTGACGGTGGGCGCATTCGGTTGCACAAGGTGACGTGTGTTGTCGACTGCGGCCAAGTGATTAACCCGGATATCGTCGTTGGGCAGATGCAAAGCGGCATTAACTTTGGTTTGACGGCGGCCTTGAAAGGCGAAATCACCCTTGAGGACGGCGCCGTCCAGCAGAGTAACTTCCACGATTATCAGTTGCTGCGGATTAACGAATCCCCAGAAATTGACGTTCATATACTGCCGAGTACCAACCCGCCCAGCGGCGTCGGTGAGCCAGGTACGCCACCCGTGGCACCCGCGCTGGCCAATGCCATTTTTGCGGCGACCGGGCAGCGTCTGCGCGAGCTTCCTTTGCGTTTGAGCTAAGTCTGCAGTGAACTGATAAAGGCTAATTAAACCGCCGCCGCTTTGGCGGCGTGTTTAGCTGCATCTTCGCCAATCTTCTGCCAAACTGGTGTTTTTGCCTCTCTTCACGGCAACGATGGACCGTATCTATGAGTTCCGAATCCCAAAACCCTATTCGTTATCCCTTCTCTCAGGCGCCTGCTAAAGGGGAGTGGATTGAAGTTGCGCCCGGCGTCTTTTGGTTGCAGATGGCGCTGCCCATGGCCTTGGATCACATTAATTTATATGTGCTGGACGACGGCGACGGTTGGTATATCGTCGATACCGGCATGAAAACAGGGGATACCCAGGAGCGCTGGCAGCTATTGTTCGACGGCCCGATGGCGGGCAAGCCGCTCAAGGGGGTTATCTGTACCCATATGCACCCCGATCATATTGGTCAGGCGGGTTGGCTTTGCCGCGAGCACCGCGTGCCCCTGTATATGAGCTTTGGCGAATATATCAGCTCGCGCGTGTTTAGCTCGATGGGGCAGGGTGATCTGGAATGGACCACTGAGCGCTATTTTCAGAACGCCGGCATTCCCGCAGACGTCATCGAGAAAATGCGCAATAAATTCCGCGGCTTCGGCAATATCGTTGAGCCAATGCCCAAGGCCTACCAGCGCCTGAGAGACGGTCAAACGCTAAAGATTGGTGGCCGACGATGGCAGGTAATGACAGGCAGCGGGCATTCGCCAGAGCACGTCAGTCTGTTTTCTGCCGACGACAAACTGCTGCTTTCCGGCGACCAAATTATTCCGCGCATCACGTCAAATGTTAGCGTGATGCCCAGCGAGCCAGAGGCCAACCCCCTCGCAGACTGGTTTGCCGCCCTCACGCGCTTTCGTGAAGCATTGCCTGCCGACACCTTAGTGATGCCCGCCCATAACGCGCCGTTCTACGGCGTGCATTACCGCTTGGAGTATTTGATTGATCATCACAAGGGGCACTTGGCGGCTGTGGAGAAGGCCTGTGAACAGCCCAAATGTGCCATTGAGCTTTTCGATGTTTTGTTCGCGCGCAAGGTCGAGATGAGCCAATTAACGCTGGCCCTCGGTGAGTCCATTGCCCACCTGCATTACTTGTATTACCAGGGGCGCTTACAGCGGTATCTCGACGAGCACGGCGTTTATCGCTACAGCAGTTTAGACCCGGATGGCAGCCCTTACTCGCGCTGCCCGCATCAGCCCGATGATGGCCCGATGGAGGTATAGAAATGAGCGATTGTATTTTTTGCCAAATTGTTGCGGGCCAACTTCCCTGCCACGAAGTGTATCGCGATGATCAGTTACTGTGTTTTATGGATATCGCACCGGCCAGTAATGGCCACTGCTTGATAATTCCGCATGAGCACCACGATGACATTTTTACCATGTCAGACACTTTGCTGGCGGCAGTAAATCAGTTTGCCGGTCGTCTTGCGCCCATTTTAAAGGCGCACTGCCAAGCAGAGGGTATTGGTGTCCATCAGTTAAACGGCGCCGCTGCCGGGCAAACCGTTTTTCATTACCACATGCATTTGATTCCGGCGTTTCCGGGGCAGAGCATTCAAATACACGGTCGCGCCCAAGGTGATTCTCAGCAATTAGCTGCTAACGCGGCGGCGTTACGTGAGGCGCTGGCCGCGGGTAATTGACCGATTTTGTCCATGCGCTGGCGTCTAATGCTATTGAGGCGATGATGCCTTGCCCCGAGAATGTGTGCACACAACGAAAACAAGGAGCCATGCCATGCCAATGCCCAGTGACGTCAAGGTAGTCGACCTGATGCTGAGTGTGCCCGGCGAAGACAATAGCCAGTGGTACGAGTTTATGAAGCCACTGCTGATGGACGAAGAGAGCCGCAATCTGTTCAAGATGCCCGCTCAGTACATGTTTAAAGACATTCCGGATACCGGCAAGAAAGAAGATTACATCGCTTACACCATCGAGCAGATGGATAAGCACAATATCGAAATTGCCATGACCGGCATCGACGACCACAACGAAGTCGCCAAGGAAGCGCTGCGCCGTCATCCCGACCGCTTTATTTGCAGCTACGAAGCCAACCCCAACAACGGCATGGAAGAAGTGCGTAAAATCGTGCGGCTGCACGAAGAGTACGGCATTAAGGCCGTTACGGGCTTCGCCTCTGGCCTGTGTCCGCAAGTGCCTTACAACGACAAAAAATGGTATCCGATCTACGCCAAACTGGTAGAGCTGGATATTCCGTTCTGTCCCTGTGTGGGCGTGCCCGGGCCGCGTCTGCCCATGGCTCCGCAAAAAGTGGAGCTGCTGGACGAAATTTGCTGGTTCTTCCCCGAGCTGAAAGTGGTCATGCGTCACGGCGCCGAGCCCTGGGAAAAACTGGCGTGGAAGCTCATGCTCAAGTACCCCAACCTGTACTACATGACCACCGCGTTTGCGCCCAAGCACTACCCGGAAGAAATCATCAAGTTCGCCAACACCCGTGGCGCCGACAAGGTGATGTACGCGGGCTACTTCCCCATGGGGCTGTCACTGGACCGCATCTTCAAAGATCTGCCCAATGTCCCGCTGAAAGACGAAGTATGGCCGAAGTTCCTGAGCGAAAACGCACGCCGTGTGTTCAAGCTCGACTGATTCACCCGCTTGGGTCATGCGCGATAAAACGGCAGTCACTAGACTGCCGTTTTTCGTTGTACTGGCGTTATATTTTTAAAGATAACAATAAGAGGGCATTGCCGTGAGCTTGAGCTTGCAAGAGATTTCTGACCGCCTTGAAATACAGGACCTGCTATTCCATTACGCCGATATTATCGACCGGCAGGCGGCCGACGAGCTGCGTGACGTGTTCACGCCGGACGCGGCGATAGACTACAGCGCTTTTGGTGGCGCAGTGGGTGATGTGGAGACCACAATCGCATTTTTGAAGGAAGCGCTGCCTGCTTTCAGTAATACCCAACACCTGAACGCGAACATTCAGATACGCGTTGACGGTGACCGGGCAACCGGGCGGGTAATGTGCTTTAACCCGATGGAAATGCCACTGGGTGAAGAGAGCCAAGTATTTATGCTGGGCCTCTGGTACGTAGATGAATACCGCCGTGGCGACAATGGTTGGCAAATTTCCAGCCGCCGTGAAGAGCGCAGCTGGGTATTTAATGTGCCCGACTTTATGGCCTTGTAAGAGACAGCCCTAGGCCGGAAGGTCCACAGGTGTGCCGCCATCGCGCTTAGTACTGGTTACCACTTCGGGTTTAGTCGTCACTTTCTTTGCATCCGGCGGCACGAAGCTGATCACTGTGTCGCCGTTTTGCAGGCGGCGGCTGGATTTGCTCAACCACTCCAGCTTGCCACTTTCCGGAATTAGCGCCAGTTGCACCGCCTCGTCGGGCAGGCTGCTGAGAAACTGGGACTCGTCGAAGCTCTCGGTGATACTGGTTTTACGAAAGCCCCAGCCGCGAATGAGCCGAGTCCACATTTCGGCGTAGGATACATTGCTTGAAAATGCAGTGATTCCGCGACGGGTCTCGGGGACTTGGTGTTTTTCGCGCTCGCTGCCACTGTCGTGGGGCTGAAAAACGCGGTGGCGCCCAATATGGGGGGCGTAGTGGTTACACACCATGGAGTTGTAATGGTTGTTACCTGTGGCCGCCAGCACGGTGTATATGTTGTCCAGCGCCATCGCTTCCTCGGCCATATCGGACAATACTTCGCCGAACCAGGTTTCAATACCGCGCTGACGGGCCGTTTGTAATCGCGCCCACTCGCTGTCGGCGATGATCACATCCTGCTTTAGGTTCTTCAGCTCCAGTGCGAGTTCTATGGCCCACGGTGAGGCGCCGACAATCAAGATGCGGCCTTTGCCCGGCGAGCCTAATTTCAGTAGGCGGGTGAGGGGTCCCAATGAGAAGCCGTGGGCAAGTACCGTCACAAATATCAACATAAAGACGGCGGGTACCAGATACTGAGCATCACTAAAGCCGGCATCGATCAACGCTGGTGAAAATGCACCTGCCGAGGCCGCCGCCACCACTCCGCGAGGGGCGATCCAGCCAATTAACAATCGGTCGCGCCAGTCGCCGCCTGCGCCGATCGTCGCCAGGTACACCGCGAGAGGGCGCACCACAAACAAAAACGCCAGCACCATAAATATCAGCGGAGGGTGTATCGCGCGAATGGATTCCATGGTGAGTGAGGCGGTGAGTACCACGAACAAAAATGACACGAGTATCAGTGTTAAATACTCTTTAAAGCGCCGCATTTCATCCAGACTGCGCAGGCGCATATTGCCCATCACAATGCCCATCAGGGTGGTCGCCAGCAGGCCGGATTCGTGCTGCACCAAGTCCGCCAGAGCATATACCGCCAGTACGGACGCGATGATTACTGGCGCTTTCAAGTATTCCGGTATCCAGCCCTGACGAAAGCTCACTCCCAGGCCGTAGGCAATGCCGCCGCCCAATAGCAGCGATACGCTGATGGCCAGGCCCAGACTGGTTAACACGTGGCCGATCGCTGGGCCTTCACCCGAGTACAGCAAGTACTGGTAAACCAGCACCGCGAGCAGCACCCCGATGGGGTCGTTGATAATACCTTCCCACTTCAGGTAAGACGCGGTGCGCCGGTTTAGTTTGGCGTGTTTTAACAGCGGCATGATTACCGTGGGGCCAGTGACCACTAAAATCGCCCCGAGTAGCGCCGAGACGCCCCAACTGAGCTGGCCAACCCAATGGGCGGCGGCGGTGCCCAGCAGCCACGCAAAAATCACCCCGAGGGACGTGAGTCGCCGCGTAACTTTTGCGGTTTCTCGCAATTCGTGGAACTGAAGGTTCAGTCCCCCCTCAAAGAGGATGATCGCTACAAACAGTGAGGTAACGGCTTTTAAACCGTCGCCAAAGTCGTCCAGCGGCGAGATCCAGCCGCTGAGTGGGCCAAGTATCAGGCCACCCGCAGCGAGTAGTACAATGGCCGGCAGGCGGAACCGCCACGCCAGCCATTGACAGAAAATACCTAAAACCAGAATGCTGACCAAAGTAAGGGTCATAAACCACCAAAATTAAAAACTTGCGTTACAGCCCGCCACATTGGCATGAAGCGAGGTAGACAGTAAAGACGCGACAGCGATCAACGTCTACGCACAAATACCGGGCTAGGATGACGCAGGGTAAAGAGATAATGAAATGAAATGTAGTTCCTTGGGTGTTTTTCGCAACAGCTTTTTAGCCAGTGTATTGCTCGTGTCGGCCTGTGCTCTGCCTACTCAGGAGCGCGTGCTGTTCGATGGTGATGCGGGCAGCGTAGTGTTTGAAGGCCGGATGAATGGCGACATGCCGCGCGAGGGGAAATTGGTGTTCAGCGCCAGTCGCAGCGAATTTAGCGGTCGCTTTGACGATGCTGGCTTTCCAAAAGAAGGTGTGCTGACCCAGGTGTATTCTGATCGCTTCGGGGAGCCGCTCACACTCACTTTGGATGGCCGGTTTCGGTATAACGCCAGCGAGCGGCAGTTACGCTTTCGCGGCGCGTTTGTTTTGAGCGATAGCAAACAACGCGTATTGGCTGAGTCACACAAGAGCCAATGGGTGAGCCAATATCCGGCAGCGGTGTTTCGCATATCGCCGCCGTTGTTTGCCATGGAGGGCAAACAGCAGTATCGCCAGTATCGCCGCGATATCAGCCCCGCTAACGCCCCCCGCAGACTGTTGAGTATCTACCGTCCCGTGTCGGGGCCCTTCATTGTCAAAGCCAACTATCAAGACGGCCTGCCGCGCGGTGTTGCACAAATTCGTCGTGAACTCAGTAGCGGCCAGCGCTATGTTATTGAGCGCCAGTATTTTAACTATCAATTACCAGACCAGCGCAGTCATTACTTTTACTTTGAACCGGGCAGCTTTGAGCGGGTTAGCATTATCGGCGGTTGCGAAGCGCCCAACCTCACCGTCCCCCAGCAGCTGATCAACGTCTATGCCTACGACTGCGACAGTGGCAATTTCTATGCATTGAGTGAAAGCCTGCCGGCCTCTGTGCTCAGTATTGCCAGCAGCCAGATCGATAACAGCGGCCGCTTCCACAAAGTACGCATCATGCACCACGGTAATACCTCAGAATTTGAGGTGGATGCTGAGGCCTTATTGCAGGGGGTATTGCGCCCCCACGGTCTGTATTTAGACTGGCATTACGGTCAGTTGCGCGCCGCCCACCACGCACAGCACGGGCAAGCTGTTGGCGTTGGTATTGAGCAGCTTAGTGCTGGCGAGCCGCGTTTTATCAGCCACCGCCTCGAAGGCAGCGAGGGAAGCGCGCCATCTGAAAGTCAGCACGCCGCGCTCAATGGCCTAACAGCCAACGCGGCTGAGCGCCTGGAGCAGATATTTAAAGCCAAGGGGGCAGGGAGTCTAAACACGCGCCGGGCGGAAGCGCTGAAATCTGCACTGGTGAAAGCCTTTCAGCAGCCAGCGGCGGATGCCGTCAAGCAATTGCCCGGCGCCTTGAGCCTTTATCAGCGCTGGCAGCAAGACTCTAATGCGCTGCTCTCACGTTGGCCTTGGGCATCGCGCCGCAGTGCGAAGGATATCTCAACCTTGCGCCGTGCGTTGCTTGCCAAACACCAGCACTACAGCGAACAACTGGAAGCGCTGCATGCAGAGCGGGCGCTGCGCTTTTGCCGGAGTCAGGGTGAGAGCTTTGATGCCTTGCGCTGGCAGTGCCGCCTACAGGCCGATGTGACCATTGCGCAGATATGCCAGCAGGCCTACGGTATTAACCGATGCGACGCAATGCAGGCCGAGTTTGGCGCCAATAGCCAGTAAGCTAGCGCTGGTGTCGGCGGCAAAAAACTCTACAATGGGCGGCCTTTTTGCCGCCTTTTTTATACTGGAATTATCGATTTTATGTGGTTTAAAAATCTGCTCGTCTACCGTTTTACCCGTCCCTTTAGCACCAGCCTGGAAGAACTTAATGAAAAGCTCAGTGCCGCGGCATTCCACCCCTGTTCGAGCCAGGAGCAGTCGAGCTATGGGTGGAGCAAGCCCTTAGGCGACGCCGGCAGCGAGTATCTGCACGCGGCAAACGGCTGCGTCATGTTGTGTGTTAAACAGCAGGAAAAAGTCTTGCCCGCCGCGGTGGTTAACGAAGTACTCGATGAAAAAATTCGCGAAATTCAAGAAGCTGACGGACGCAAGCCGGGCCGAAAAGAGCGAACGGATATGAAGGAAGAGATTGTTTTCGACCTGCTGCCGCGCGCTTTTTCGCGATCCAGAAAGCTGTACGCCTATATCGACATTGAAGCGGGCTTGCTGTTTGTCGACAGCGCCTCCCACAAAAAGGCCGAGGAGCTTCTCACCCTGTTGCGCGAGACCCTTGGCAGTTTGCCCGTCATTCCTTTGAAAGCGAAGAACACTGCTCAGCATTGTCTGACCGAATGGGTTGCCGGCGCAGCGCCAACCGGTTTTGAATTAGGTGGAGAGTGTGAATTGCGTGATCGCGCTGATGAAACGGCCGTCATTCGCGCCAAAAACCAAGACCTGTCCTCGGACCAAATTCAAAGCCATTTGCAGTCTGGTATGTTTGTCAGCAAGTTGGCCATGGCATGGACCGGCGGGATCGATTTCGTGGTTGATGATCAACTGAGTATAAAGCGTATTGCGTTTGGTGACTTGATCCGCGAGCGCGCCGACGACATCAATGCCGATACCATGGCCGAGCAATTCGATGCAGACTTCAGCATTATGGCGGGCGAATTTGCGAAATTTATCCCAGCAGTTATTGCCGCTTTTGGTGGCGAAGAGGTGGAAGCGGGCGCCGCATAGTGCGCCCAATGCGCTGATCATGCAGACCAGCGCATTGCCTTACTTGCCGCTGCGGGTGATTTTGTCCAAATAGCCCATCGCAAAAGCAGACACCACAAAGGTGATGTGCAGCAGCAAGTACCACATAATTTTGTCGTTATCGATCTGCTTGGCGTTCATGAATACCTTAAGCAGATGAATAGACGAAATTGCCACGATAGAGGCCGCCACCTTGTTCTTAAGTGAGCCCGCATCCAACTTGCCGAGCCAGCCAAGCTTATCGGCGTCATCATCGACATCCAGCTGGGAAACAAAATTTTCGTAACCGGAAAACATCACCATCACAATCAGGCCACCCACCAGGGCGATGTCGATTAACGACAGGGTGACGAGAATTAGATCTGCTTCCTTCATCGAAAGGATATGCGGAAACACATGGAAAATTTCTTGGAAAAATTTGATGCCAAGAGCAAGCAAGACCAGGCTGAGGCCGAGATAGATCGGCGCCATGATCCAGCGGGATGAATACATGAGTTTTTCAAACATTTTTTCCATGGCGGTAAAGACTCTGTGTAAAGATGTAGAGAGCGTGACAAGCGGCGGTTAACCGGGGCGGGATAATACCGCCCAGATTCACAGCACACAATTGTTTGTGGTCCGCGGTTGAGTACGGTTGATCATGCTGATGCCGAAATGGTGTGCAGGCAGAGTACTCATCGGCTCTGCTTTGCCTTAGGTGTGTGGCTTCGTGTTGATGACATGTGGCGATTATACATTCGGTTTGTTCTTGAGTGGCTCACACCTGTTTGCTGATATGACTAGGTGGTTACACGGTTGTATTTGGCTTCACCCATTTCGCCGAGCTAACGGCGAAAATGATAATTTGAGTGGTTTGGATTTCGAATGGCACAGGGGCGAGGGGTTTTCAGGCCGAGACTGTAAATTTAACTGTGTAAATGGCGGTTAATCACAGCGCAGTTCTGTCGCTGTACAAGATCGTAAACTGGCTCATGGCCTGTTTCCAATCACGCACTGGCATCGTCCACTTTTTGGCTATCTGGTGCAAGGCAAGATACAACACCTTCATCACCGACTCGTCATTGGGGAAGGATCGCCGGGTTTTCGTGACCTTCCTGAGCGAGGCATTCAGCGACTCAATAGCATTGGTGGTGTAGATCACTTTCCGTATCGCGGGTGGATAATCAAAGAACACCGTCAGCCTCTCCCAGTTATTACGCCAGGATTGGCTGATCGTCGGATGCTGGTCATCCCACTGCTGAGCAAACTCCTCCAGTGCTTGCTCGGCCTCGCCAAGGGTAGCCGCCCCGTAGATACGCTTGAGAGCGGCGGCAACGTCTTTACGCTGCTTCCAGCTGACATAGCGCAGTGAGTGACGAACTTGATGGACGATACAGAGCTGAACTTGTGTATGGGGGTAGACGGCCTCAATCGCTTCAGGGAAGCCCTTGAGTCCGTCGGTGCAAGCAATAAAGATATCCTGTAGCCCGCGATTCTTGAGGTCGGTCATCACGGACAGCCAGAACTTCGCGCCTTCTGTCTCAGCCATCCACAAGCCAAGGATTTCCTTCTCCCCTTCGCGGTTGATACCCAGGGCAAGGTACACCGATTTATTTTGCACCGCGCCAGAGGCTCGGCTGCGTACGACCAAGGCATCCAGGTAAACAATTGGGTAAACGTTGTCTAATGGCCGACCCTGCCAGGCTTTGACCTCATCCAGCACGGCATTGGTAACCTGGGAGATAAACGTAGCGGATACCTCAACCCCATAGGCTTCAGCAAAATGAGCCTGGATGTCGCGGGTGGTCATGCCACGGGCGTACAACGAGATAATCCGGTCATCGAAGCCATTGAGCTGCTTCTCCCCCTTTTTAACCAGCTTGGGATCGAAGGTGCCATTGCGGTCGCGGGGTACGTCCAAGTCAATCTCGCCATGCAGGCTGCGAACGGTTTTGCGACCCTTGCCGTTGCGGGAATTGCCGGTGTTGTTACCCTTCGGGTGGTGTTTGCTGTAACCGAGATGATCGTCCATCTCGGCTTCCAGGGCGCGTTCAGCAACGCGCTTGGTGAGTTGTTTTAGCAGGCCGTCATCGCCAAGTATGGCTTCAGGAGAATCGTGACCTTCTAGCAGTTTATCGATAAGCTCATCGGAAATGGGCATTCAGAGTTCCCTCTTATTAGGGGTTGGAGAATGCCATTTACACAGTATTTTTTACAATCTCTTCAGGCCATCCGTAATATAGGATGATCTCGCGTCTAACATTGAGATATTCTTGTCTCTGCCCTGCAATGTTTATATCGATTAGCCTGCTGTATCGTTGAGTCGTATCGTATGCCCACGCCGCACCTGCCCTCACTTAACTTGATTCGTGTTTTCGAAGTCGCCGCGCGTCGATTAAGCTTTAAAGACGCGGCAAATGAACTGTTTGTGTCTCCCCCGGCTGTTAGCCACCAGATTAAGGCGCTAGAGGAAAATCTTGGTGTCACTTTGTTTCAACGAGAGAATCGTAAAATCTCTTTGACAGCGGAGGGCAAACGCTATTATTTGCATGTTAAACGCGGTTTAGACTTGATTGATACCGCTACACTGGCGGTGCGCAAAGAGCAAAAAAAGCGGCGCTTTGTTATCAATACTTTGCCAAATATCGCAACGCTATTACTTTTTCCCAATATCCACGAATTCCAAACCAAATATCCAGATCTGACGATTCAGATCGATTCTGATACTTCTCGTGTTGATCTAGAAAACTCGGAAACCACCGTCGCAATCCGTCACGAATGTGGTAATGAGCCAGAGCTTACCTATCATCCCCTGGTAGAAATCTCACTCACGCCTATCTGCACGCGTCGCTATCTCGCTGAGCACCCCGGCTTGGCAGAAGGCGACTTCACGGGTTGCCGGATCATCAAAATCGCCAACGACAGTTATCAATGGCCACGATGGCAAACGCAGTGGGGCCTGCTCCCGGATATTGCGAATGAGCTTGTAGTCAGCACGGTTCAGGCGAGTATCGAGGCCGTCAAGAGCAATATCGGTGTTGCAATGGGCTACCTGCCAACATCCTACCAATTCATGCGTAGTGATGATGAGCTAGTACTGCCAATGTCAGAAAAGGTGACGCGGCACGGGGAATGTTTTTTAACCTATAGCAACAACTATCGGGGCGATGGCGTCATTCAGGACTTCCAGCAGTGGGTGTCTGGCATCATCGCTAAAGAATGGTCGGATAAGATAATCTAACCTGACGGCGCTGAATTATTCATTTGTCAGCCCCGTATTCACAGGGGAAGATACTCGGCAATCGCAACGGAAAAGTGATCGCCAACATGCCCCTCGACAACGCTAGTATGCTGTATTCCGACGTAAAGCCGCTGCCTCTCACGCCCCGTGAGCGCCAGGTGCTTCAGGAACTTGCACTAGGTAAGAGCAACAAGATGATTGCAAATATCTTATCTATCAGCATGTACACGGTAGACGGATACGTGAAAGACATTTATCGAAAACTCGGGATTAAAAATCGCGCGATGGCGACACTCGTCGCCGTCCAGCACGGCATTCTTAATTTGAACCATCTTGATATGGCAGACTTTTCTCAGAACAACGCTGCAACTCAGTAAAGACAACCCAGCGCTGCAATATTTTTAGAGGGAACCTAATGCCCAAGTATACGAAGGCGGACCGGGCGTTTACGGCCGCAATAGTTAAATCAATAGTGGCCACCGTTGCCATTTCGTCTTTTTCTTCCTCTGCCGTGGCGCAATTGGACTCGAACAGTCAGCCTCCGCCCGCATGTAATTTAAGCTCAGAGCAGCTCGAGAATCCCCACGCCTTCATCGCTGTCGACAAGTCTTTTGGTGTTGTTGCGTTTTGGGCCCTGAAGGGCAAAGAGGGGATACAAACGGCGGCCTCCTACATGCGACGCGACTTCGCAGCACAGGTATTTGGAAAATGGGCTCAAGATCACTCCAATAAATTAAAGAAAGGCGAACCAAACCGCTGGGGCATTGTGCCCGATAAAAAGGTGGAAAAAGCGCTGGAAAAGCACAAGCCGCTTCCTCTCGACAGAATATCCGAGTATCCGCCGCGTGAAGCGATGATCATGGTGACAAAGATTTACGGCGATTGCTTTGGTGAGCGCAGCGCAGAGCTCAATTTCGAGGAGATTGGACTGATTCGCGGTGAATTCTCGGCCGACTTCTGCAACGCGGCAGCGGCAATGCCGAAAATGACGCACTACCTAGCAAAAGATAAAGCCTTGATGCATTGGGGGCGCTCGCAAATCGAGCATCGCAATGCGCGAGGGTGTGGATATGTTCCTGCCATCGCCTATGAATACGCGCTGGAAAACGACGCAGCGGGTCGAGAAGCTGCCGAAAAAGCACGAAAAATCGCAGCAGCTCAACGTCAGCAATATCTCGATAGTATTCGGGGCCAGAAACTAGCCAAAGAGGCTTATGAGGCGGGCCGGGCGCAGCGTGAATTCTATGCCAGGCAGGAACGCGATAAACAGGCAGCCAAAGACCAAGCCCGCAAACAGGCTGCAGATGCTGCATATAGAACAATGATCAACAACTCGCAAAACCAGTTGCCGTCAGCGCCAAGCTCCAATCGCCGCGATTGCTACGACCAGGGCAACGGCAAGGAAATCTGTTTCACCGATTGAATGCTCGGCTTGCAAGCATTGGGTTGCGACAACAAGCATGGTAGGCCGTCAATGCGTCCAAAGGACACCTGTCGGATTCTAGCCCGGTGAGCCTTGTATCTGAGAAAGGCACCAAGGGTGCGGTCTATTTTAGTATCTACCCCATTATGATGGGCTTAATTGAAATCAAGACCGACGGTAAACGACGCTTTGGGATTGGTCGTTTCGACCTGGTAATTATCGACGAAGCCCACACAACGTGTATCAATAAGTACCGGGCCATCTCCGACTACTTCGATAGCTCTCTAGTCGGACTGACGGCCACGCCACTCGAATGCCAGGTACTCCACGAACTCGCGATGGGTAAGAGCAATAAGATATTTGCCAATATCTTATCCATCAGCATGTGCACGGTAGACGGATACGTGAAAGACATTTACCGAAACCTCGGCGTTAGAAACCGGGCGATGGCGACACTGGTTGCGATTCAGCACTGTATCCTCCAACTGAATCAACTTCAAATGGCTGACTCTTAGCAGCGCGGCGTTGTGAGTAAGCGAAGAGATATCCGTTTCAATGTATTGAAGTGGAGCATCATGCTAAACCTGCGCAGGGGGTATAGCGTCAAGTTAAACGAATACGCAGCCATTGCTCCTGTTACACCCACTGCTTTGTCGTAACTGCATCCGCATAGTCAGCCTTTCTCGTGCAATTTACCTTTACATTAGCTACCGCATTATCAACATGTCCCGGTGAATATAAGCCTTTCTCTACGAGTGATCCCCACAAGTTAAATCATGCTACGGCGGAAAATATTAAGTCCGGTTTGAATGTACTAAGGCCACCCACAGCTTGCGCTGATTAGACACAGCACCCCTGAATACGGGGTTGTTGGAGGGGCTTGTCCTGCGAATACTGCTTGCAAAATTATTCAGAGGTTTCGCGCAGTTGTTATCCCAGCGACGGAACTAGATGATCGTATAGTCGGAGAGCGTTATGAAATTTGTAGCTTGGAAGCACCTTCCCGTGCTGGCGTTGGTCGTCACGGTGGCAGCTTGTAATGAAGATCATAAATATCCTCAGGGCGGTGAGTCAGAGTCGATAGCGGTGTCGCCGTCTCTAGGTTTGGTGTCCAGTGCTCTGGTTAACATTTATGAGGCAGATGGCGTCACGCTTATCGGTACCGGAACAACGGCTGCTGACGGCAGTGTTAGCGTGGACTACGGTCGTTACCAAGGGCCGGTAGTCGTAGAAGTGCTCGGTGGCGGTGGTGCTAGCTATTACGACGAATCTGCCAGGGCAACATTGGCTTTTCCTTCGGGTCAGAGTATGCGCGCGATGGCTATTGCTCCTAATCGTGCCTTGGCGGTAACACCACTGACCCACCTCGCATATGAGATCGCTATGGCCCGTGGCAGCTCTCCGCTGACAAGCGATATTGTGACTGCGATTAACGATGAGGTTCGCACTGCGATCGCGCCAAGTTTAATTAGTATTCTCAGTGTGCCGAGCCTCGTGTCTGGTGCGACGGAAGCCAACAGCCTGGATGATACCGAGGCAGGGCGTTACGCTCTGCTACTGGCCGCTCTCGCGGAAATGTCTTCTGGCGAAGGATTACCTGCTGTGAGCACCATGAATGCGCTGATTGCCGATGGTAAAGACAGCGCCCTGGATGGTGTCTCGGACGGTTCTTCAGTGGCCGTTCCCTATACTGATTTTGTGGCGGACTTGTCTGCAGCGATCAATTCACAGGCTGCGCTGTTAGCCAACACTGCTCTACAGGCAAACACAGTAGTCCTCATTCCCGATTCAAACACAATAGGTGACAACGCGTTGGGTGGAGAAGCCGGAGGTGAGACTGGGGGAGAAACCGGAGGAGAGTCTGGGGGAGAAACCGGAGGAGAGTCTGGGGGAGAAACCGGAGGAGAGTCTGGGGGAGAAACCGGAGGAGAGACTGGCGGAGAAACCGGAGGAGAGACTGGCGGAGATACCGGAGGAGAGACTGGCGGAGATACCGGAGGAGAGACTGGCGGAGATACCGGAGGCGAGTCTGGTGGAGAAACCGGTGGTGAGACTGGCGGGGAAACCGGCGGCCAAACCGACCCGGAAGTCGATAATCAAGGCAAAGGCCGCTTCACTGGCGATGGTTTCACTGGCGATATCGATGGTGTGACTTATACCTTCACTGATGTTGTCGACATCCTAACCAGCAACAACGGCAATGGGCTGGTTTATCTCGAGGGGCTGGATAGTGAGCGACGCGAGAAGTGGCGAGTGCACGTGCCGGCAACAATAGGCACCTATTCCTGCGACGATAACGGCCACGACACGGTACTGCAGTACATCAATGCCGATGATCTCGATCAGTCAGGACTGGCTTCGAACAATGGCGACTGCGTGATTAAGGTGGTGCAGGCCGGCCCTGTCTACGAGGGTTACTTCTCCGGTAATTTCTCGGGCGAGCAGCCTCGCCGGGTGGTGAGCAATGGCTACTTTAAGGCGACGATCGGAAATAGCGGCGGCGGTGAAACCGGCGGCGAGACCGGCGGCGGTGGCGTCGCGGGCGAACTCGACAATCCGGTTTACGATTCTCTGAATGGTAAGAACGGCGCTTACTTGAAGTTTGCAGGCAGTAATTATCGCTATTTGTTGGATTATGCCAGCGTGTATACCACGTTGGGTGGTGTTCGGCAGCTGCGGTTTAATGTCGATACCCGTAACAACATTGATACCACGGAGTACGAAGGCGTAGTGCCTGCGGCCATGTATCTGAATATTCCTCATGTTCTGGGCGAGCAAATCTGCGACGATCAGCTACAGATGGTACTGTCAATGAATGCCGTTACCGGAGCGCCAGCTAATCGCGGCGATTACACGGCCAGCGACTGTAGGCTACGCACTGACTACGTCAGCGAGTTGGGGGGTATTCAAGGCGTTATTCTTGCGGCCACACTGGAGAAGGACGACTACGCTATTCAGCTTGAAAATGTGCCGTTCCGCGTATATGACCACGAGGGTGTACCAGGAACACTTGAGGGTGACTTGCCTCGGGACTATTTTGGCAGTATCGAACTGGCCGATAATCCAAGTTATGAACTGGGTTCAGATCAGCACTTCCTGTTGGATAACCCTGTTGGTCTCGGCGGTACCAGCCCTGATGACGGCACGCCTCCGTTTACCGGCAATGCCTCCGATATCATTAGCCTGCATGCGGGCACCCAGCCACAGGGTGGCTTTGCTGGGGATGCAACCTACCACTGTGGCACCGAGTACCGAAATCGTGCTGGCGCTATGCACATGTGGGTAAAAGTCGGTACCTATTTGCTGGAGCAACGCTATACCTCAGATGATGCCGGTGGTGAGTGTGAAATCGTAACCGTGTCGCGTGGTGGCAAATTCTATGACGCTAGCTACACCGCGACGTTGTTTGCCCAGGAAAACTTATTGGAGGGTGACGATCGCCGTTTGGAAATCAGTGGCAAATTCCGTAACTATGCCGTTGTGCTGACGCGCCCTGATAATGACAGCGGTGACGAAGGCGAGCTGGCGCCCGACGAAGTCGGCATGACCATGCGTGTTGAAGACGGCAGCGGCCATTGGCAGACGGGCGATCGTTTCAAATTTATCTATGACCCCTTCGATCAGCTTTACAGCTATGAGAGTTCTTACAGTCAGTACGGTTATCGCACCCTGGATCGCCGCAAAGGCCTCAAGTTGGATGTGATCAATATGCCGCGTGCAGTGGGTGTGTATAACTGCGCCGATGTAAACAGTGCCGACAATCGCGCGGTGCAGGTGAATCTGCAGGCGATTGGCGCGCTGTACCAGACTACGCAGTATGATCGTGACGCCAAGGCAGAGCTGACGCTGGATGGTGCAGCCTGTCAGGTAGAAATTCTTACCGATGACAATGGTTATGTGACCGGCACCTATAAGGCCACAGCGCTGATTATCGACGGTGAGCAAATCATGCCCGATGGCGACAATATCGTGCGGATCTCGGGCAGCTTCCGTCGCAAATTGGAGCCAGTGCCCAAGTCTTGAGCAGACTTAGAGAAAGGGTTGGATCCGCAGGTTGAGCGGCCTAGCCCTTACTACACGATAAATGGCTATTTGCTTATCTCTTCGGGGCGCCTTTGCGTTGCGGCGGCGTCTAAAACGCGTTGCGTTTTATCGAACCCTGGCGAGGGTTCTCACCGACCCACACGGGATAAATAAAAAACCCGGCTCAAGGCCGGGTTTTTTATTTATGGCGGTGAGGGAGGGATTCGAACCCTCGGTACGTTGCCGTACACACACTTTCCAGGCGTGCTCTTTCGACCACTCAGACACCTCACCAAAAACGGTACAGCCGAGGCTGTGTTTTGAGGGCCGACACTCTAAGGGATTTTCTACGCCTTGGCAATTGTGAATTTACATTGGCGCATGCGGCTGCGCTAAGAGTGGAACATTTCTTGCGTCGACTTTGCTGCTTATTCACGCTACGCCTTGTGCGGCTAAGGATATCCAATGTTGTATACCCCGGAGATGGTGTCGCGCCTTCAGAAGCTGCGCTCCAGATTGTATGCCGAGTTTGGCATTCGTATTCGTTTGGCCGATCCGGAATTGCTCGATATTTTGTCGGCGTTGGCGCCCCGCACCCGCGACCCTATCTCGAAAAACACCATCGGCGAGCTACTCAGCCTCGCTGGTCGAGAGTCGGCGGAGAAAAAATCGCTGGAGGCTATTACCGAGATTACTTACCGGGGACATAAGATCCCCTCTATTGATGAGCAGCAAAACCCGGCCCCCGGCGCTAAAAAGCATGTGTACCGGGGACGGGTGTTTTATAAGTAAGGTTTTCTGCTGGCGGTGTTAGCCGCCAATATTTCCCAGAACTTCAATGTAATGCTCAATGGGCAGGTTCTCAGGGGCTTCGGTCATTGCCTCTGATAAGGCCTGCTGCATGCGTGCATTGAAGTCTGCAATGCTCTGGTCCGCTGTCAGGGGAGAGGGCGAAATACTGGGGGGCTGACGGTGCAGAGTTGCCTGTTCGTAGTCGTAAGCGATGGCAAGTCCGGTTCCCTCGTCATACTGACGAACGAATATTTCCATGCCTCGCGGTACACCAACGCTGTCGTCAAAGCCGACTGGCACGACGATTGAGCCCATTTGAGTAGTCGAACCGAAATCGCAGGTTCTGCCGCCGGTCGGCCCTGGGCTCAAAATCAGCGCATCCAAGCGCACCTGTGCACCACTTTCGTCCAGTACCGGTTCGCCTGACTCATCGACTAAGGCGTTCATAAGTGAGGTGGTGTAGTCACGCATTTCTATCAGACCGTTGAGCTGGGCTTCGCTAGGCGCAAGATTTGGGTCGTCTGCGGCAACAAGCGCGAATAGCGCGGCCGTGCGCGGTCCCACTCTGCCCGTTTCAAGTATGCCGTCCAGGCCACTGCAGGCCTCGCGCTCATGGGCGATGGAGTCGGAGCCGTTGGTGGCAATCGCCAGGCTGCTTACGCAGGCTCTGGGGCTGTCTCCGCCTTCTTCCTCGAAGGTGAGGAAGTACTGGTTCATATCATAGTGCCGTGAACCCGCGCCGCGGCTTTCAAAATCGGGGAGGTAGATGTCATAGACCTCTGCGCCCAATTCGCGCATTTTTTCAACAGCGGCGCTAATCAGTTCGCCCTGGGCGCCGGTACCTGCCGCATCGCTGTTGCTGCCCAGCTGTTTTACCACGCCAATTTTTCTTCCCTTCAGACCATATTTTTCCCGGTCCAGAAAGCTCATATAGCTTTCGGGCCGCAATTCGGCAGGGTAGAGAAGGGTTTTCGGGTCGCGGGGATCAACGCCCGCCATTGCATCGAGCATTAACGCTGCGTCGCGCACCGTTCTTGTCATCGGCCCGCCGGTGTCGCGCTCGTGGCTGAGGGGGAAGATACCGTGCTGAGAGATAACACCTAAACTGGGGCGGATGCCCACTAAGCCGTTAACTGAGGAGGGATGGCGAATTGACTGGCAGGTGTCACTACCGGTGCCGCCGAGGGCAAAGTTGGCGGCGATAGACGCGCCGGTGCCAGAGGATGAACCAGCGGGGCTTTCTGAGGTGTTATAGGGGTTGCTTACCTGGATGGCGCGATTGGAAAAGCCAGTAGTAAAAAAGGCGAATTCGTCTTGATTGGCCTTGCCGAGAATGACTGCTCCGGCCTGTCGCAAGCCCGCAACCGAGTGGGCATCTACCCCGGCCTGATGGCCGAGCATACTGTAGGAGCCCTGTGTGCTTGGGTAATCGTAGGTGTCGTAGTTGTCTTTCAATAAAACGGGCATGCAGTGCAGCGGGCGGTCGCCGATGCCACCGTCACGTGCATAGAGGGCATCCAGCGCCTTGGCCTGGTCGATACTGTCGGGGTTAACAGCAAGCACGCCGCGAATAGGCAGCCCACCGTTTGGTTGAGGGGTGTCGTTATAGGCGAAGATTCGCTGGATATACATATTAACGAGGGCTTCGCAGGTGAGTCGCTGACCATCGGCAAGGCTGAGATCGCCGCGAAGCGCCGCGTGGACGTCCGCCGTGGTGGCTTCTTCCAGCACAAATTTCCCACCTGGAGTAGTAGGCGGCGTGGGCGGCGCGCTGGTACTTGATGAGCTGGACGAGCCGCCGCACGCAGCAAGTGCGAGGACGATGGGGGCTAGGGTGTATGCGAATGCACGCTGCATAGTGAAATTACCTCTAATAATGTATCGCCTCCTGGCGAACTGCTCACCTCCCTGTGTAAATGGCTAGCTAGGCTAGTGTTTGCGACGTTTGTGGTTTCTCAGTAACAGTCACCAAACAGCAGCAAACAGCGTGCCAGTATCGATTTATCGCCGCTTGCGCTATGAAGTTGCCGGTCGACTGCTTATCATTGTCGCCAGATGTGGAATAACGAAGTGGAAGAAAAAATGAAGTGTGCGATGGTGCCGGTAACGGCATATCAGCAAAATTGCTCGGTGCTGCTCTGTGAAGAAACGGGGCAGGCCGCGGTGGTTGATCCAGGCGGCGATATTGACCGCATCGAGGCAGCGTTGGAGCAGTTGGGCGGCAAACTGTCAGTGATTTTGCTGACCCATGGCCATATGGATCATTGCGCGGCGGCAGATACCTTGCGCCAGAAATACGGGGTGCAGATCATCGGGCCGCATAAGGACGATGCATTCTGGATCGACAAATTGCCTGAATGGTGCCAGATGTCCGGCTTTCCCCATGCGGAGGCCTTCACGCCGGACCGCTGGCTGGATGACGGTGAGTCCGTTAGTTTCGGGAACCAGCAGCTGGCGGTCAGTCATTGCCCTGGGCACACCCCGGGGCATGTGGTGTTTTTTCATGAGCCGAGCAAGCTGGCGATTGTCGGTGATGTGTTATTTCAAGGCTCGATCGGTCGCACCGACTTCCCGCGCGGTGATTACGACACCCTGATTGCGTCCATCCGAGAAAAACTCTGGCCGCTGGGGGATGATGTCACCTTTATCCCCGGCCATGGCCCGACCTCGACATTCGGCGAGGAACGCCAGACCAATCCTTTCGTTGCTGACAGTCGCTATGGGTGATCACGTGGAAGAAAAACAGTTCACGCATTTTGATGCCCAGGGCCAGGCGAGCATGGTCGACGTGACCGATAAAGCGGTAACGGCCAGGGAAGCCGAGGCGACAGGCCGTGTGGTGATGCAAGCAGAAACGCTGGCTATGGTTGCCGCTGGCAATCATAAAAAGGGTGATGTGCTCGGTGTAGCCAGGTTGGCGGGAATTCAAGCGGCAAAAAAATGCAGCGATTTGATCCCCTTGTGCCATCCGCTGATGCTGTCTTCAGTCAAGGTCGATTTTGACATCGACAGTGCAGGGCAGTGCGTGCACATTCGTGCGCGGTGTAAATTAGCTGCGCAAACCGGCGTCGAGATGGAAGCCCTAACAGCCGTATCTGTGGCTGCATTGACGATCTACGACATGTGTAAGGCTGTCGATAAAGGCATGTGCATTGAGGGCATCCGCCTTCTCAGCAAGCGAGGCGGGCGTTCCGGCGAGTGGTCGGCGGAGGGGCATGACCATGATTAAGGTCTTGTTCTTTGCCAAGCTGCGTGAAACCTTGGGCACCTCTGACTTGGATATTGACTACGCCGGCACCGTAGCCGGCCTTAAGGCACAGCTGTCCACGCGCAATGATTGTTGGGCCGAGCAGTTCGCCCAGGAAAATTTGCTATGCGCGATTAATCAGCAAGTTGCTGCCGACGAAAGCCCTGTTTTCAAGGGTGATGAGGTTGCTTTTTTTCCTCCAGTTACAGGAGGTTAAGTTAAGTGATTAAAGTTTTAGTTCAGGTTGAGGATTTCGATGCAGGCGCTGAAGTAGCGCAACTGCGCAGCACCGCCAGTGGCGCAATTGTGCAGTTTTTAGGCGTAATGCGCGATAACAACCAGGGCGACACCGTGGCATCGATGCACCTGGAGCATTACCCCGGTATGACCGAGTCCAGCATCGAGCGCATTGTGGTAGAGGCGAGTGAGCGCTGGTCCTTGCTTGGCTGCACCGTTATCCACCGAGTTGGTACCGTGCTGCCCGGCGAGCAGATTGTACTGGTTGCGGTGAGCGCGGCGCACCGTCACGCAGCATTTCAAGCCTGTGAGTTCGTTATGGACTACCTTAAAACCCAGGCGCCATTTTGGAAAAAAGAACAACTGCACAACGGTGAGAGCCGTTGGGTGGACGCCAGGGAAAGCGACGATAGGGCCGCCGCGCGCTGGTCGGGCGTCAGCCGTTCGGACGAGCTGTAACAGCATCGGTCAGTGCATTCCCACTGTATACTACGCGCTCCTCACGTCGGCCCATACGCAGGTCGGCGGCGAATCACAGATAACAGGATATTTATGAGCTTCGATCCCCGTAACTTCCGCAATGCCCTCGGTCAGTTCGCGACAGGTGTGTGCGTAATTACCGCCAATCCACGCGGCTATGAGCCTTTCGGTATGACGGTTAATTCATTTGCCTCGGTGTCGCTGGACCCGGCTCTGGTGCTGTGGAGCCTGCGTAACGACTCCGAATGTTACCCGGCCTTTGAAGCGGCCGATGGCTTTACGGTCAACGTACTGAGCCAAGAGCAGGTTGGCCTGTCCAACCAATATGCGAAGAAAGATGCTCACCAACTGGATAAGGATCACTACCGCATTGGTAAAAGTGGCCTGCCGGTTCTGCGCGGTGCACTCACTAGCTTTGAATGTGATATCTGGCAGCGCTATGATGGCGGGGATCAT
Source organism: Spongiibacter sp. C9W (assembly GCF_057370015.1). Classification (NCBI taxonomy): domain Bacteria; kingdom Pseudomonadati; phylum Pseudomonadota; class Gammaproteobacteria; order Cellvibrionales; family Spongiibacteraceae; genus Spongiibacter; species Spongiibacter sp. C9W. The sequence goes on along the minus strand of NZ_CM170672.1, from coordinate 546,692 downwards.
TTGATTCTTGTTGGTAAAGTTACTGAAATGGACCTGAGTCCCACTGGTAAACCTCTTGTTTTCCACGGTGGTGGCTATCAGGAACTGCGCTAGGACTTTGCCTCTCAGCGGAGTAGCGGTATAGATGAAGTTTTGCAGTGAGTGTGGTGCGCCGGTTGAACTCCGTGTGCCGGAAGGAGACGACCGACCACGTTATACATGCACTCAGTGCGACATTATTCATTACCAAAACCCCCGTGTGGTGGTGGGCTGCCTGCCCACCATCGGCGATCAGGTTCTGCTTTGCCGGCGCGCTATTGAGCCGCGCTTGGGCTTCTGGACGATTCCCGCCGGTTTTATGGAAAACGGCGAGACGATGCTGGAGGGCGCTCTCAGGGAAACCCGTGAGGAAGCGGCCGCAAAAGTGAAGGACGAGAGCCTGTATCGATTATTCGATATTCCCCATATCAATCAGGTGTATGTATTTTTCCGCGGTGAACTCGACGGCGATTTCGGCGTCGGTCCGGAAAGCCTGGAAAGTAAGCTTTTCCGAGAAGAAGACATTCCCTGGTCCGAGCTGGCGTTTCCGGTGGTTACCGATATTTTGATAGATTATTTCGAAGACCGTCGGCGCAACGATTACCCCATTCGCCTGGGTAAGCCCGGCCCCCTCTGGGCCAAGCACGTAAACTGGAACTTCGACCAATAGCCGCTGCGCGGTATCCGGGTAGGGTGTCAGCGCTCGGTGTATAGTACTCCATTCACTTTCTGGTCAGCCCGAATACGATGAATAATGTAGATCTAATTTTGCTTGTTAGCAGCGCGGTAGCGCTACTGCTAGGGCTGGGTATTGGTGCGCTGATCTGGCATCGCATAGCCGTGCTTGAGCGACAAAAAACGGACCAGCAAATGGACGCATTACGTGCACAGAGCGAGGACCTTAACGCGCGTTTAGACACCGCACATCATCGCTTGAATGCCGCTGAGCAACGGGCTAATGAGGCGCAGCGGGCTGAAGCCGTTGCTCAGGACAGAGTGCGCCATCAGGCAGAGGAGCTGGTAAAAGCCGAGGCGTACCGCAAGCAACTGGCGGACGCTCAGGCGGCGCTGGCACGCAAAGAGAGTGACTATCAGCACCTGCAAACTGCCAGCGCCGAGCAAATTGGCCTGCTCAAGCAGGCCAAGGAGGAACTGAGTGCGCAGTTCGAGAAGTTGGCGCACAAGATCTTTGACGAAAAATCCCGCCGCTTTAGCGAGAGTAATCAACAGAGCCTTCAGCAGTCGCTTAATCCCTTTCGCGAACAACTTAAGGGCTTTCAGGAGCGCGTAAACCAAATTTACGACATCGAAAATCGCCAGCATGGTGAATTGCGCGAGCAGTTAAAAACCCTTCAGGAAATGAACCACAGTATCAGTCGCGAGGCGCACAACTTAACGCGCGCGCTTAAAGGGGACAACAAGGCGCAGGGCAACTGGGGCGAAGTGATTCTGGAGCGGGTGTTGGAGGAGTCGGGGCTGCGCAAGGGGCACGAATATGACACCCAGCAAAGTTTTACCGATGAACAGGGGCGCCGCCGCCAACCCGACGTGATCGTCCACTTGCCTGACGACAAAGACATCATTATTGATGCCAAAGTCTCTCTTATCGCTTATGAACGCTACTGCAGCAGCGAGGATGACAGCGAGCGCAGCGCAGCGCTCAAAGAACATATCCAGTCGGTGCGTCAGCATATTGGGGGCCTGTCGACCAAGGCCTATCAGCATATTGAGGGACTGCGAACCCTGGATTTCGTGTTTATCTTTATCCCGGTGGAGGCCGCGTTTATGGCGGCTTTTGAACATGATCCGGAGCTGTTTCGCAGCGCGTATGAGCAAAACATTGTGGTTGTCGGGCCGACAACCTTACTGGCGACGCTGCGCACGGTGCAGAGTATCTGGCGTTACGAGCGCCAAAACCGCAACGCCGAGAAAATTGCTCGCGAAGCGGGTGCCTTGCACGACCAATTTGTATTGGTGTCCGAGTCTCTGGAAGACCTGGGTAAGCACCTGGACAGAGGCCAACAAGCCTATGAGAAAACTCTCAAGCGTATGACAGAGGGGCGCGGCAACGTGGTCGGTCGTATTGCCAGACTGGAGGCTCTGGGCGCGAAGGTTAAAAAGCAGATTCCAGCGGCACTCAGCGATCGCGCTGATCTGCAACACGACGATACTGACAATTCAGCGATAGATGATTGAGGAGTAAATCATGGCGTTCCCCAAAATCGGTAATATGGCTCCCGCCTTTACGTTGCAAGATCAAAATGGCGACAAAGTCAGCTTGAAAGATTTCAAGGGTAGTAAAAATGTGGTTTTGTATTTCTACCCCAAAGCGAAGACGCCAGGTTGTACCGTGCAGGCCTGCGGTATTCGTGACACGCAGAAAGAATTTGCTAAGCGGGACACCGTGGTGCTGGCTGTTAGCCCCGACCCGGTTGCGAAATTGAAGAAATTTGAAGAAAACCCCAAGAAGGAAGAGGCGCCGTTAAACTTTACCCTGTTGTCTGATGAAGACCACGCCATAGCGGATAAGTACGGCGCCTGGGGGCTCAAGAAGTTCATGGGCCGTGAGTACGATGGCATTTTGCGTACGACCTTTATTATTGGCAAAGATGGCCGCTTAAAACATGTGATGGAAAAAGTGAATACCAAGCGCCATCACGACGACGTTATCAGCTTGCTCGATGAGCTGGATTTAGACTGAAACCGCGCATAAATACGCATAGGCAAGGTTCTGTGGGCTTGCTATAAAGAGGTAACGTCACAGGAGATGCCGATGAGCAGCGACGCACACGGTTCTTTTTCCGTAGAAACTCAGGGCAATATTGTTATTGCCACCCTGCGCGGGGCCTGGAATATAGAGGGCGCCATGGCGTATTTCCAAGAATTGGAGCGCGTGGTTGCCCGCTATGACAAGCAGCCGTGGTGTCGAGTGGTGGATTATCGCGACTACGATCTTCATACCCCGGAAGTCACCGCGGCGCAGCCGAAGTTGTCGCTCTGGTGCCAGTTACAAGGCTGTGTTGACCAGGTTTATGTCGGCTGCAACTCGGTTGACTTAAAAGCGCTGGACTTTTCCTACGCCGACTCGGGCATGACCTATGTCGCCTGCGATACCGTCGAGGAGGCAGTGCGTTATTGCCAGAGCGTGCTCAATGACGAACCACCGCCCGCTGACCTCAATTTCATTCTCGCCGGTGACCTGCCTGACGATTAATCGTTGTCTTCGTTGTTTATTTCGCCCTGTTGCTCGGCCTCATCTTTACTCAGACGGTACTGCTGAAGGTCCCGGGCGATCATGTCTAAACACAGTTTTAACACCACGGCGTCATCCAGATAGCCGGCTACAGGAATGAAATCCGGGATGCTGTCCAATGGCATTAAAATATAACCAAGGGCTGTAATGACCGCGCCGATGGACCACCAGGGTATTTCCCGATAATTGCCCCGAGCATAGTCTTGCACAAGTTGAAACAGGGTTTTCACTTGTTCCAGGTAAGGGGCCAGTGAAGCGTTAGTGAGGACTTTATCGAGAATGCGGCGCCGGTTTTTCAGGGTGGCTTCAAGCTGTTCTTGTTGGGCGTCGTCGGCCCCGTCTTCAAGAATCTTGCGCGCCCGGCGCTCGGAGAAAAATTTCATTAGCGCTCCGAAGGATGGCCCGGCCGTTAGCCGGGCGTGAGAACTTAAACCTTCGCCAGTGTAGCGTACTCCTCCTTAATTTGCTTTTTCAGCAGCTTGCCTGCGGCATTGCGGGGCAGGGGCTGTGCTACGAAGTGCAGCGCCGAGGGCACTTTAAAGCCGGCCAATTGCTCGCGTAAAAAGGATAGCAGGGCATCTTCCGTGAGCGTTTCGCCGTCATTCAGCCTGACCAGGGCGGCTACCGATTCTCCCATACGCTCATCCGGTAAGCCGATAACTGCGGATTCAAGAACTGCTGGGTGGCGGCTTAGCAGTGTCTCAATTTCCGCTGGATAGATATTTTCCCCGCCGCGAATAATCAAGTCTTTGGCGCGGTCTGCGAGATGAACGAAGCCGTCTTCGTCTAGGAATCCGATATCGCCGGTGGCCATCCAGCCATCTTTAAACTGGCTGGCGGTTGCTTCAGGACGGTGCCAGTAAGACTGGATATTGCACACTGAGCGCAGCCAGATTTCCCCCTTTTCCCCCGGCGGGAGGTCGCGGCCTTCCTCGTCGCAGGTTTTAAAGTCGACCAGGGGGGACAATGTTCCAGCGGCGCCGGGTTTTTCTTCGTAGGCAGCGCCGGTGCAGCTGGAGCAGATCGCGTTGCTTTCCGTCATGCCGTAGCCGGTGCCCACGTAGGCTTGTTCAAAACGCTCGTCAATCACGCGTTTAAACGTTGGAGGGCAGGCACTGCCACCGCCACCGAGAGAAAACAAACTACTGGTGTCGCGTTTGTCGAAGTCCGGGTGTTGCAGCAGGTCTATCACCATCGAGGGCGCGGCGCTGAATATCGTGACGGTTTCCTGCTCAATCAAACGCAGGGCCTCGGCGGCGTCCCATTTATAGGTCATCACAATTTTGCGACCGCCGCGAAGGTTCAGCAGAAAGGCCGCATAGCAGCCGGAAACGTGAAATAGCGGCACTGATAGCAGTGAGCAGGGAGCATTGCCGCCGGCAAACATCGCCTCGATCGCCTTCGGGTTGGCCATCGCTGACATGATGGCCTGTACCTCAAAGCTGATAATCGCCTGGATGATATTGCGATGACTCGAAAGTGCTCCCTTGGGCTTACCACTGGTGCCAGAGCTGTACATGATTTGTACAGGGTCATCCAGCTGGCATTGCCAGGGCTGCGGCATGGCTTGGCCCATTGCGCCGGCGATAAGCGCTTCCATACTTTCGGCGTGTTCACTGGCCTGGCTGCGTGCAACGATGGCGCGGCAGGGCAGATCGGCCAGCATTGGTGTGAGCAGCTCGAGACGGCGAGCGTCGCAGAAGACAATGTCAGCGGCGCTGTCGCGCAGTACAAACTCCAATTCTTCAGCGCTGCCCCAGCTATTCAGTGGCACCACAATAGCACCGAGTGATGCGATAGCTGTGTAGGCCTCCATCCACTCTGGGTAGTTGCGCATGGCGATCGCGATACGCTGGCCCTGTTTGAGTTGATAGTGGTGGACAAGCTGGTAGGCGAGCGCGTCCACCCGCTGAAAAAATTGTGCGAAGCTGCGCCGCTCTTCCGGCTTGCCCGGTTCGGCATACACCAGAAATTCCCCGTCTCCATGCTGGCGGCCGGCATCGAGCAGTTCACGCATGCTCGATGGTGCCTGCTTAAACTGACGGAAATGCTGCCCGTTTACCACACAGTCTTCCATCTCATAGGGGGCGCCCGGGGCGCAGAGCTGGTTTTGGCAGTCGCGAAGCGTTTGAGCAATATTGGTCATAGTCTGGGTTGCCTATTTCTTTTCAAACATACTGTGGGTAAAGCTCAGGGTCGATGGAATCGGCGCATTGATGGTTTCCATTATCCGCTCATATTCCGTTCGGCAAATTTTCCACTCACCATTTTCCAGGCGATAGTGATCCGTGTAGATGGCCGTGCCAAACAGCATCCAGTTTTGCTCCTTATTGAACACGAGGTCCTGCAGGTACCACTTTCCGCGTGCCTCACTTTCGCTGAGCAACTCGATTTCAGGGTGGTGGCCATTGTGCATGGTTAGTACATTGGGGCTATCCATGTGGCCGCGCAGGCCAGCGATGAGCTCGCTGCGGTTGTCGAAGCTATACTTGCCGCCGTCGTAGCGGGCAACGCAGTCTTCACTGAGCGTGCTTTCCAATAATTGCCAGTCGTGGGTATCTACTGCGCGCAAGTAAACATATTTGAGACGTTTGATCGCCTCGATCTGTAAGAGTTGGTCAGCGGAGCTGGCGTTCATAGCGAATGTTCCTGTTTGGTCTTTATGTTGCCGCAATGCGGTTGTTATCGACCCTGATTTTAGGGTAAGCGACGCGGAACAACATGCTCTGTATGGGTGACGTTATATGGCTTCAAAATATTGAATTTGGTGAAAAAAAATGTACAGCAGTACTTGTCGGCAGGCGGGGTCTGCTAAGCTCGGCCATTTTTTGGAGGGTACGTGGTGCGCGTAATTACCGTAAACACCAACGGTATTCGAGCAGCAGCTCGCAAGGGTTTCTTTTCCTGGCTGGAAACTCAGCAGGCTGATGTGGTTTGTATTCAGGAAACCAAGGCCCAGCAACACCAGCTAAGTGACCCACTGTTCCACCCCCAGGGTTATGTATCGGCCTTCAATGATGCGCACAAGAAAGGGTATAGCGGCACGGCCATTTATTGTCGCACGCCGCCACAACGCTTTGTTTGCGAGCTGGGCTGGGACCCGCTGGACAGCGAGGGGCGGTATGTCAGAGCCGATTACGACAAGCTCAGTGTTATCTCTCTTTACATGCCCTCCGGCTCAAGCAGTGACGCGGCGCAGCAAAAGAAAGATGATTTTCTGGAAAAGATATACCCGCATTTTGTCGAGCTAAAAGCCCAGGGTAGGGAGCTGATCATTTGTGGCGACTGGAATATGTGCCACCGCGAAATTGACCTAAAAAACTGGCGCGCGAATCGCAAAAATTCAGGCTTTTTGCCCCACGAGCGGGCGTGGCTGGATAAGCTCTATGACGAAGCGGGTTTTGTTGACGCCTTTCGGCAGATTAACACCGAGGCGGTATACACCTGGTGGTCAAACCGAGGGCAGGCCTATGCCAACAATGTTGGTTGGCGGCTCGACTACCATGTGGTCACCCCCGGGCTCATCGATAGCATTCGCGATGGCTGGGTATACCGCGAAGAACGCTTTTCCGATCATGCGCCTTTTATAATGGACTATGACATCTCGCTTTGAATCTGGGCCTTGTGTACTATATTTCGCTCGGGATCTGCCGAGCAGCCCAAATTGAGGGCTTTCGCCCGGCTTTTTTAGTTTTGTTTAAGGAAACACGATGAGCTTTTTTATCTCTCAAGCCCACGCACAAACTGCTGGCGCTGCAGGCGCCCCTCCGGGCGGTGAGTTGTTCCAGATCGGCTTTCTGGTGCTGATGTTCGGCCTTTTTTACTTCATTGCGATTCGTCCTCAGCGCAAGCGTCAAAAAGAGCACGCGGCAATGGTCGCCGCTCTGGCAAAAGGCGACGAGGTGGTCACCAGTGCGGGTATTCTCGGCAAAGTCACCAAGCTTGACGATGACTATGTTGTGTTGAGTGTTGCGGACAACGTAGAGCTGAAGTTCCAGCGCGTTGCCGTGCATGCAGTGCTGCCCAAGGGCACGCTCAAAGCCATTTAATACCGTAAACGGGGCGCATCAAGCGCCCCGTTTTCATTTCACGTCATAAACGAGCGATTGCGGGTTTTACATGACTATCCCGACTCAGTTCACGCCCCCACGTCTGGGCCTAGCCAATCTACCAACACCGCTCCAGCCTCTGACACGTCTGCAGGAAGCTCGCCCTGGTCCGCGCATTTGGGTAAAGCGCGACGACCTAACGGGCTGCACACTGTCTGGCAATAAAATACGCAAGCTGGAATTCAGTTTGGCGCAGGCGTTGGAAGAGGGCTGTGACACCATCATTACCTGTGGTGGCTTACAGTCCAACCATTGTCGGGCCACCGCCTTGCTGTGCGCTCAGCTCGGTTTGAAGTGCCACCTGCTACTGCGCGGCGAGAAGCCCGAACATGCCGATGGAAACTTACTGCTCGACCAATTAGCGGGCGCCCAGATTTCGGCTTATCCCGCCAAGCAATTTCAGGCTCAGCTGCCGCAGTTACTCGCGCAGTGGCAGCAGTACTACGCCGACAGAGGGCGCCGCGCGTTTATCATACCCACCGGAGCATCCGATGCAGTGGGAGTTTGGGGCTATTTCTCGGCGTGTGCCGAGTTAGCCGACGATTTTCGCCACCACGACATTCGTCCACGCCATATTATCTGCGCAACCGGCTCCGGCGGCACCCAGGCTGGCTTGACCGCTGGAGCCCACTATTACCTGGCCGGTAGCCGCGTGTGGGGCGTGAATGTCTGCGATGATGAAGCGTGGTTCTTAAATAAAGTGGCCCAAGACCTGCATGATTGGCAGCACCGTTACGACTTAGACGTCGCATTGGACGACTTACAGGTGAGTGTTATAGATGGTTACGTTGGGCCGGGCTATGCGTTGGCCGACGAAAAGGTTTATCAAACCATCGCTGACCTTGCCGCGACCGAGGGCCTTATTCTGGACCCTGTGTACACAGGGAAGGCCTTTCATGCGTTGCTGGAAGAGCGCGACAACGGCCGCTTTGGTGACGATGGGGACATCGTCTTTGTGCATACCGGCGGCATTTTTGGCGTCTTCCCGCATCGGCAGCATTTTACTTCATTGGGTGGATGACTATTTGGCCTGCTATTAGCGGGCCAGCAGTGACTATGCACCGCGACCCAATAACAACGATAAGGTAGCGCTATGGAAACAATTACGTCGATCATCGGCGGCCTCAATGGTCTGGTGTGGGGCTGGCCCATGCTTATTCTTATTCTCGGCACCGGGGCCTACCTGATGTTGGGGCTGGGCTTTATGCCACTGCGCAGAATCCCCCAGGCCTTTGGTCTGTTATTTCGCGGTCGCAAAGGCGAGCAGGACAGCGGCGATATCAGTCCCTTTCAGGCCTTAATGACCTCCTTATCAGCAACGATCGGCACCGGCAATATCGCCGGTGTTGCCACAGCGATCGCGCTCGGCGGTCCCGGTGCGCTGTTTTGGATGTGGTGCACAGCATTGGTGGGTATGGCAACCAAGTACGCCGAGGCGGTCTGTGCCGTGCACTATCGCGAACAAGACGAGCAGGGCAACTTCAGCGGCGGCCCGATGTATTACATAAAAAATGGTCTGGGGCCAAAGTGGCGTTGGCTGGCGGCAACCTTTGCATTTTTCGGTGTCTTTGCGGGCTTTGGCATTGGCAATACGGTTCAGGCTAACTCTGTGGCCGATGCGCTTCACGCCACGTTTTCTCTGCCGGTATGGGTAACCGGCGCGGTGTTGGCAACAGCGGTCGCGCTGGTGGTGTTGGGCGGGGTGAAGCGAATCGCCTCGGTCGCCGGCGTGCTAGTGCCCGTCATGGCGGTGGCGTATATGGCGATGGGCCTCGTTATTATTGCGATGAATATCAGCGAAATTCCGGCTCTGTTTTTACTGGTAATCGATGCCGCCTTTAATGGCGCGGCGGCGGTTGGTGGATTTGCCGGCGCGAGTGTGGTGGCGGCGATACGCTTTGGTGTGGCGCGGGGAATATTTTCCAACGAGGCTGGCTTGGGCAGTGCGCCAATTGCCCACGCCGCCGCAAGAACACACAATTCGGTGAACCAGGGCCTGATCGCCATGCTGGGTACCTTTATCGATACCATTTTGGTGTGCAGCATTACTGGCTTTGTCATTCTGTTGTCCGGGGCATGGCAGGGCGGCGAAAGTGGCGCGGCGCTGTCGGCGTTGGCCTTCGACAGCTTGATCGGCGGCGGTGACTTTATTGTGTCCGTGGGCTTGGCGGTCTTTGCGTTTACCACCATGCTGGGCTGGGCCTACTACGGCGAGCGCTGTGTGGTGTATTTTTTTGGCACTCACGCTATTTTTGCCTTTCGCCTGGCCTGGGTCGCGGCAATTCCCCTCGGCGCGATGGCGGAGCTCGATTTTATCTGGCTATTGGCCGATACCCTGAACGCGCTGATGGCGCTGCCGAACTTGCTGGCATTGTTACTGCTCAGTCCGGTGGTTTTTGCGTTGACGCGTGAGCGCCTGGGTAGCAATGGCTCAGCGGAAGCGCGCGAATGAGCGGTATAGGCGCTAGCTTATCTGGCGCATTGCAGCGCCTGAACCCGCGGCGGATTCTCGTTCTTCTCGACGATATTGATGCCGAAGCAGACAGTTACCGTTTATCGCGCCCGGCGGCGCTCAGGCGGGTTTTTGCGGTGCTGGCCTGTGTGTCCGTGAGCTTGCTGCTCATCCACTACTTAAAGTTTTCCTCTAGCCTGCAAACCCTGCTCCAGTGGCTCAGTGAAGTGCAGGGGCGTACACCGAACTATTGGTGGTGGGAGCTGCGTCGCAGTGGCTACGGTGAGTTGCTGTCCTACCTGTGGTGGACCACTTGGCATGTGGTTGGCTACGTGCTGCTGCCGTGGCTGATAATTCGCCGCGTAATGGGCGAGCGCATGCGCCATTTTGGCTGGGGCTGGGGGGACACCCACCGGCACTGGCAGGGCTATCTGCTGTTGCTCAGTCCAATTCTTGTGTTCATCTACCTGGCCAGCTTTCGGCCCGATTTTTTACAGCACTATCCCTTCTATAAACAGGCGGGTAGAAGCTGGTTTGACTTCATTAGTTGGGAGCTTCTGTACCTTACCCAGTTTATCTGCCTGGAGTTCTTCTTTCGCGGCTTTGTGCTGCAAGGCTTGCGTCCGGCCATCGGCGCGAACGCAATCTGGGTAATGTGTGTTCCCTATCTGATGATCCACTTTCCGAAGCTGTGGCCTGAAGCGGTGGGTGCCATCCTGTTTGGGTTGTTTCTGGGTATATTGGCGCTGCGCTCGCGATCTATCTGGGGCGGCTTTTTCGTTCATGCCGGTGTCGCGGTTGGTATGGATGTGGCCTCTTTACTGCGCCAGGGACGAATACCCGAGACGTTTTGGCCCTTTTAATCCTGCCAAGGCGACGACTTACTTCCCCGCATTTTTGTGCGAATAACGGTGCAATAGCGCCGTTATAGCGCAAAACAGCGCAACGCCGAGCGCCGCAATGCTGCCGCCAATATAGGCAAATAACACCGGCGCTTGCATCATGGTCGACATCAGCGAGTCTTGGTAATAGAAAAACCATTGATGCTCTGCCGGAAACACCCAAATATGCAGTTGGTAGAAGACCGCTTCAAAGCCAAAAACGCCCAGCAGGCCAGCTATTAACACAGAGACGCCAAGCAATTTACCCAGTTGCTGAGTCAGAGGCGGGAAGGGCGCCTTGCGGCGTATTTTTGCCAATGTCCAAACGGTCCAGGCCATCGCGGTAAGGATAACGAGCAAGCGAGTTGCACTAATCAGATGCGCAACATCTTGGAGGTGGATAATTTCCGCCTCGTGCAACAGGGCGACAGCGCGGGTTCGCCCCGCGGCGCGATAGCTTATCTCCTTAAGGCCTTCACCATCGCTGTGCACGGCGCGAACAATCTCCGCAAAGAGCGTGATGCGCTGTGCTCGGTCAGTCGTTTCAAAGCCATCCTTAAAGCGATTTTGGGGGCCGTATTCCGCGATGGTTTCAGCGATGCCGATATGGTCGTGAAAAAAGCCGTAAAAGTAGTTGAGCTGCGCTGATAGCAGCCATGCAAGGCCGGCGGCAAGCACCAAGGTTAATAGGGCGTAGAGGCCATTGCTTGCGCCGCTGCGCAGGCGGTGAACGTTGCCAGCGGTGCGCTTAGTCATAGTAGCGCTCAACCCGTGATGACACCTGAGTGAACAGGTCATAGCTGATGGTGCCGCAGCGCTCGGCGACCTCCGCGGCACTCACGCCCTGGCCCCAAAGGGTGACCTCGTCGCCAACCTTAACGTGGTCGACGTCAGTGACGTCGGCGGTGAGTAAGTCCATGGAAACACGCCCGGCCAACGAGGCGCGCTGACCATTCACCATTAGCGGTGTACCGTCAGTGGCGTGGCGCGGGTAGCCATCGGCATAGCCAGCGCCAATAGTGGCGATGAGGCGTTGTTCCCTGGCCTGCCAACGCCGCCCGTAACCGACGCCGTCGCCCGGGTGAACGGTTTTAAGCGCGATAATCCGGCTCTTGAAGTGCATCACCGGGCGCAGCGCGTTATCGCCCGTTAATGTCCCCGTGGGGTCGTCGCCGTAGAGCATAATGCCTGGCCGCTGCCACTGTGCATGGGTGTGCGGGTGGGCAATAATCGCGGCGGAATTAGCCAGGCTTAAAGGGAATGTGCCCAGTGCTCGACTGCTGCTGAACAGACGCTCAGCCTGTTCTTCGGTGACTTCCGCCCGAGGTGTATCGGCATCACTAAAGTGGCTCATGTGAATTACTTCTTTCACATTTTTGCTACCGACGAGAAGCTGCTGCGCGGCCACAAAATCCTCATGGCTCATGCCCAAACGGTTCATGCCGACATTGCGCTTAAGCCAAATTGACAGGGGGGTAGTTAAGCGAGCGCCGGCAAGCCGTTGTGCATCCTCTAGGCGATGAATAACCAAGTCCAGGCGCGCCTCGGCGCAGTGTTTCAGCGTGTTGTCATCAATCAGGGTGCCGAGCAGAAGCAAACGTTTGGACGGCGCGTGTTCGCGCAGTGCCAGTGCTTCACAAAGGCGCGCCAAGCCAAAACCCTGAGCGCGTTCGCCGAGGGTGTCGGCAACCCAATTCGCGCCGTGACCGTAGCCATTGGCCTTGAGCATGGCTAAGATAGCGCCGCCCGGCGCTAACTGTTTCACAACAGCGAGATTGTGGCGCAGTGCCGCTGCATCAAATTCCAACCAGGTTGTATTATGCAAGATATGTTGCCGCTCCGAAGCCTGTTGAGAGATTACCGCTGTCGCGTCCCGCGTAATTCTACCGCCCTCTGGTTTACCCTGACAGTGTTTCTGCTCGGTGTTTCTCCGGCGTGGTCCGACAATCAATGCCCGCCGCGCTATTCACCTGCAGACGCCGACGATGCGCTTTATATCAGTGTGTCGGCTTGGCAGGCGATGCAGGCACAACGTCGCCTTATCGAGCGCTGCCCAACTCTGGCGGCAGATTTTGCATGGGCGACTTTTTTCAGCGGGCCCGCAACGCAGCAGGCCGTTGCTGAGTCTGCGAATTATGCTGCGCTGGCGACCTCGGTGGCGGCCCGCGATCAACTGCGCCTCGTAAGAGTCGCCCATGTTTTGTTGGGGGCGTCGCAAGATTTCAGCGTGTCGGCTGCGGTGCGCCGCCTGCGCCGGGAATTCCATCGACAGCCGGTGATTTATCGGGATAAAGCCCTGGCGCTAAGCAATCGACTTGCTGAGTTTCTGCCAAGGGTGTCCATTGAGGGTCGCCGCGGCCTCGCGTTGCCTGCGCATCCGGGCTACTACCTGCTAGCAGGGGAGCACGGCAGACCTGAACTGGTGCTTAGCGCCGCAACGCAGCAACGCGAGCAGAGCAGTGGCGCGGTGTTTTTTATTAACGCGCAGGCCAGAAGAGTCCGTGTTTGGCCCCAGGCTGGCGTCCAGCAATGGCAAGTGGGGCGCTTATACAGCCAGTACCGCAAGGGGGACGCCTGGTGTACTGCCACGGCACTAACACGGCACTGGCTGATAACGGCAGCGCACTGCTTGTTTGAACCGCGCTCGCCTGCGCGCAGAGCGCATTCGGTGGTGTTCTACCCGGCGCGCGATGGCGCGCAAAACCCGGGAATCTCGGCGGTGGCGGCGTGGACCTTGGATCACAAGCACGCACAATTGCTTGCTGGCGACTTCGCTGCCTATGCAGGTAGTGACGTAGCACTTGTACAGCTTGCCTCGCCTATCGCCGGCCAGTTTTTAAACGCGCCATTGGCAGCGCTGTCTGCAGATGACGCCGCCGTAGAGATGGTTTCCTACCCGAGCGCATCGTCCGCTGGTGATTTGTGGTTGAGTCAATGCCAGACGAGTCCGCGCAGTGAGGCTGGTGGTGACCTTGCTCTTGTCGGGCTCGACTGCTTGAATCAGCCTGGCCAAAGTGGCGCCATGCTGCGCGAGGGAATGAAAGCGGTTGGGGTATTGTCGGCGAATGTTAGTAGCGAGGAGATCGCAACCACATCGATAGCCGCTGTATTCTCCCAGGCGTTAATTGAGGATATCGCTTTGATTCGTCAGGGCAGCAAACCACGTTCGATGAACTGGCAGCGTTTGCAATTCTAGCCTCGGCTCTTGTCTGCACTTCGCCATCTTGTATAGTGGAGGCGCTACGTATTGAGGGACATTCATGCCCAAGGGATTTGAAGACAAGTTAGTCGTTGCGATTTCATCACGGGCGCTGTTTAACTTGGATGACAGTCATCAGGTGTTTGAAACGCAGGGGCTGGACGCGTATCAACAATATCAAATCGATCGCGAAGATGAGGTGCTCGATAAAGGCGAGGCCTTCAATATTGTTGAACGCTTACTCAAACTTAACGACTTGCTGAAAGAACCGCGCGTTGAGGTTATTTTATTGTCTCGCAATTCCGCGGATACCGGCCTGCGGATATTTAACTCCATAGAACACTACGGTTTGAACATACGGCGTGCCGCCTTTAGCGGTGGGGCGAGCCCCTACAATTACGTGTCGGCGTTTGGCTGCCACCTGTTTTTATCCACCCATGCCGAAGACGTGCGTCGAGCACTTGAAAACGGCGTTGCTGCAGCGACCTTGTTACCACGCAGTAAAAAGTCTGAGCAGTCAACGCAGCGCGAACTGCGTTTTGCTTTCGACGGTGATGCCGTGCTGTTTTCCGATGAGGCAGAACAGATATACAAACAGCAGGGGCTGGAGGCCTTTACTGCCAGTGAAGTGGAGGCGGCGGACCGCCCGCTGAGTGGCGGCCCCTTTAAACCCTTCCTGTCAGCACTAAATACCTTACAGCGAGAATTCCCATCGGACGCGCCGCCAATTCGAACTGCCTTGGTGACCGCCCGGTCTGCACCGGCGCACAAGCGCGTGATACGTACACTGCGCGAATGGAATATCCGGATCGATGAGTCACTATTTTTGGGTGGCCTTGAAAAGGGCGAGTTCTTGAAAGCCTATGGTGCGGATGTATTTTTCGACGATCAGCAAAGTCACTGTGAATCAGCCAGTGAACATGTGCCAGCCGGGCATGTCCCGCACGGTATTGCTAACGCCCCACAGGCTTAGCCGTTGTATTTGGAGACAATAATCAATGAAACTTCAGCAGTTACGCTACATCTGGGAAGTGGCCCATCACGAGATGAACGTATCCGCAACGGCGCAGAGCTTGTTTACCTCCCAGCCAGGGATCAGTAAGCAAATTCGGATGCTAGAGGATGAGCTGGGCGTGGAAATCTTCGCGCGCAATGGCAAACATCTGACACGGGTAACGCCGGCGGGCGAAGCAATATTAAAAGAAGCCGGAGAAATACTGCACAAGGCTGAGGGCATTAAAAGCATCGCTCAGGAGTTTAAAAACCCGAGCAAAGGCAGCCTGTCTATTGCCACCACGCACACGCAGGCGCGCTACGCATTGCCGCCGGTGATCAAAACCTTTATCGAGCGCTATCCCGACGTGTCCCTGCACATGCACCAGGGAACGCCCATGCAAATATCCGAGCTGGCGGCGAATTTCGGTGTGGACTTCGCCATCGCCACTGAGGCTCTGGAGCTGTTTAGCGACCTGATAATGATGCCTTGCTATCGCTGGAACCGGGCGATACTGGTGCCGCGAGATCATCCTTTAGCCAGCGTCTCCAAGCTGTCTGTGGAGGATGTTGCTGCCCATCCTATCGTCACTTACGTATTTGGTTTCACTGGTCGCTCAAAATTAGACGATGCGTTTTTACAGCGCGGTTTAGAGCCTAAAGTCGTGTTCACAGCCACCGATGCCGACGTTATCAAAACCTATGTCAGGCTTGGTCTGGGCATAGGTATTGTCGCGCAAATGGCTTACGACCCCGAGGTTGATAGCGACTTGGTTGCCCTCGATGCCAGCCACCTTTTCGAAGCCAGCGTTACCAAAGTGGGCTTCCGCCGCGGCACCTATATGCGCAAATTTATGTACGACTTTGTCGAATTATTTGCTCCGCATCTGACGCCGGAGCTCGTTGACCAGGCCTACCAATGTCATAGCAAAGCTGACCTGGAAGCGCTGTTTGCGCCTATCGAGTTGCCCACCCTTTAGCGAGATCGCTCCGGTGTTGACCTGAGGCGTTGCTTTTAGCGGGGCAAGCCGTTAGATTGACCGCCTTTTTTACTTGAGGAGACTTTCGCCGTGGAAATCGCATGCCTGGACCTGGAAGGTGTACTGATTCCGGAAATCTGGATCGACTTCGCCGAACGCACGGGTATTGAGGCGCTAAAAGCGACGACCCGCGATATTCCCGACTACGATGTGCTGATGCAGCAACGTCTTCGTTTGTTGGACGAAAACGGCCTTGGCCTGCCCGATATTCAAGCGGTGATTGCCGATATGCGGCCGATGGAAGGTGCGCGCGAGTTTTTGGATTGGCTGCGGGCACGCTTTCAGGTGGTGATCCTCTCCGATACCTTTTACGAGTTTGCTGCGCCATTGATGGCCCAGCTCGGCTGGCCAACCCTGCTGTGTCACAAGCTGGAAACCGACAATGTCGGAAAGGTGGTCGACTATAAAATTCGCCAAGTAAACCCTAAACGCCAGTCGGTATTGGCGCTGAAAACCCTGTATTACCGCATTATCGCTGCTGGTGATTCATACAATGACACCACCATGCTCGCGGAAGCAGACGCCGGTATTTTGTTCAAAGCACCGAGCAATGTGATCGAAGAGTTCCCTCAATTTCCAGCGGTGCACGACTATGAAGCGCTGAAGTTGGAGTTTTTGAAGGCCTCTAACCGCAACCTTAGCTTGTAACGAGCGCTACTCAGGCTCGGCAAGCACCGCCATGAGCTTGCCGAGCTTCTCTTCCGTTTCGACAAATTCCATCTTTGCCTTAGAATCGGCAACAATGCCGCCGCCGGCCCAGCCGCGAATCTGCCCGTTGTGGCAAACAAAGCTTCGAATGGTAATCGAGCTGTCCAGCCGCCCACTTGCCGACAAATAGAACACGCTTCCGCAGTACAGCGATCGTCGGTTTGGTTCAAGCTCGGCGATAATCTCCATCGCCCGTCGTTTTGGCGCGCCGGTGATGGAGCCACCCGGAAAGCAATCCAATAGCGCCCGAAGCGCGGTGATCTCGGGTTTTAGCGTACTGCGAATGGTGCTTACCAGGTGATGAACCGTGTTAAAGCTTTGCAGCTCAAGCAAACGCTCGACCTGCACACTGCCCGCTGTGCTGTTTTTACCCAGATCATTGCGTAGCAGGTCAACGATCATCACATTTTCCGCGCGATTTTTTTCGCTGGCCTCCAGGGCCTCGGCATTCGCCTTGTCCGTTACCGGGTCGGGGGATCGTGGCGCGGTCCCTTTGATGGGCTGGGTTAGCATGCTGCCCTTATCGATTTCAATAAAACGCTCGGGGGAAAGGGATAACAGCTGGCATTCCCCTAAATCGAGATAGGCGGAGAAGGGCGCTGCGGCGACCTTTCTCATGCGTTTATACGCCTGCCACGGGGAGCCTGAGTAGGGCGCGCTAAACTGGCGAGTGAGATTGATCTGGTAGCAATCACCGTCGAGGATATAGCGCTGAATCGCCTCGAAGCAGCGAGCGTAGTCCGGCCAGTCCAGATGGCTATGAAATGGCGCAGTTAGCATAAATGTGGCGTCGTTGACGGCGTGCTCGAGGGCCGATGACGACAGCTGGCGCGCTATCTTGCTTTGGCAGTCAGGCTGTAACACCAGCTCTGCGCACTGCGTGTGGTGGTCGACAATAATTGCCCAGTCGTAAATGCCAACGTGCAGCAGCGGCAGTTCAGCTGAGGGGGAGAGGTGTATATCCCTGGCCTCGCCAAGCTCATAGTTGATACAGCCAATCGCCCCGCCGCAGAAGGGCAAATCGTCGGCGCTGTGCATGCCGGCAACGGCTTGCTCTATAGCGGCCTCCGCCTGTGAAAGCAATACACCGATAGTCGTGTTATCACGTGGCGCAATGCTGATTATAGTGGTGGGATCGGCACTAATGATGCTGTAGCGGCCGCGGTCGCTATGGGGCTTTCCCGAATCGATAAACACTGGATTCGGCGCCGACGCCACAGCCTCGAAGTAGCGGCTGCTGTCTGCAAAATAGGCTAAAGGACGGCGTTGGAGGTTGGGCATTGCTGCGGCGATAGTGCTCTTGAAAGCGGGTTGGCAAAGACTGATTGTACGTGCTAGGCCTATGAAAAATCTAGCATTTTGTCACCGATAGTGATCGGTATGGTCACCCATATCAGATTGACAGCGCCACCGCCCTAAAGTAATGTTAGCCGCCG
Organism: Spongiibacter sp. C9W; assembly: GCF_057370015.1. Taxonomy (NCBI): domain Bacteria; kingdom Pseudomonadati; phylum Pseudomonadota; class Gammaproteobacteria; order Cellvibrionales; family Spongiibacteraceae; genus Spongiibacter; species Spongiibacter sp. C9W. Next base: position 528,603 of record NZ_CM170672.1, on the reverse strand, counting down.
CTTTGAGAATCAAATAAGCCGTCGTTGGAATGACACCTAGAACGGCACGTTCTCAATCATCCGTCGCTCACATGCCAGTTGGCAGGAATCTAGGCAGCCTGAAATTCAGTGGCTGTGGATTACTTCAGCCTGTATGCGGGTGCGGAAACAAAACAATATTGCATCTGGGACTGACAGGCATGAGTAAAAAAGAGCAATTGACTCCCTCGCTGAATAATCCATTCGCGCAGAAATCCGAGCTGGAATTCACTGTGCCCGGTCAAATTGACTACGATCCGGGCCTCTATGAAGCTGCGCTTCAAGCAGGTTACGACTTGCAGCAGCGCCCAATGAAGGCTGCGGGAATTAAAGGCGTTCAAAAGCAACACGAAAAGAAACGCATGACTATCTGGGAACGTATCCAGGTGCTTGCGGACGATGGCAGTGAGCCAAAGGTGCTCTACCAAAACTGGGGTAAAAACCTCGATGGAGCCTCACTGGTAACCGCCATTGTTAAGGTTAACGGTCGCGATGTCGCGATGTACGGCCACGACTTCACCGTTCGCGCGGGTTCCATGGATGCCACCAACGGCACCAAGCTGGCCAATCTTTTCCAGCTAGCCGGTAAACTGGGTATTCCCCTGGTCGGCATGAACGACTCTGCGGGGGCGTACATTCCCGCGGGTGTCGGCGGCCTTGACGGTTATGCCGAGGCCTTTACGGCACTGCGTAAGATCAACGGTGTGGTGCCTTCGATTATGTGCATGTTCGGCTATAACGCCGGTGGCGGTGCTTATCTGCCGCGTCAGGGCTCATTTGTTATTCAGCCCAACGACACCTTCTTTGGCCTGACTGGCCCAGGTGTTGTTAAGTCGGTACTGGGTGAAGACGTAACCGCCGATGAACTCGGTGGCCCCAGTGTTCACAGCCAGTCTGGCGTTACAGACTTTGTTGTGCCCGATGAAGTTGCAGCGCTGCGCAAAGTTAAAGAGCTGCTGAACTACCTGCCAGACAACGCATCGTCTAAGCCTCCCTTCCAGCCAACGTCTGACCCACTGAATCGCAAAACCTGGGATATCGACCTGCTGCTGAAGAAGGCCTTTAACAGCCCAACCGGTTTCAACACGCCCTTTGATATTAGCATTATCATTCAACAGATGTGCGATCACGGCGACTATTTTGAAATTCAGCCAGAGCGCGCTCGTAACACCATTTGTGCGCTCGGCCGTATCGGCGGGAATGTTGTCGGCTTTGTCGCCAACAACTCGGCCGTGTCATCGGGTCAGATCGATATAGACGCCGCCTACAAAAACGCGCGTTTCATCCGCTTCTGTAATGTCTACAACATTCCGGTGATCTTTATGGAAGACACCACCGGCTTCCTGCCCGGTCGCGACCAGGAAACGGGTGGTATTGTTCAAGCCGGACGCGCCATGCTCGACGCGATTATCGACCTGCGCACACCGCGCTTCCTGATGATTGTGCGCAACGCCTTCGGCGGCGCATACGCCTCCTTCAACAACTATCCAACGGGTGCGGATTTCGTCTGCGCGTTGCCAACCACTCGCCTGGCCGTAATGGGGCCTGCCGGGGTCGAGTACGTTTATAAAGATGAAGTGCGCAAAATCCGTGGTTCAATCAAGTCTCGCATCGCCGAGGCAACCCAGCAGAATATTGCCGCTGGCATGGCCGAGGGCGAGGCGCGCAGCCAAGCTGAAGCGGCAGTTGCCGAGTGGCAAAAGCAAGAAGAAGCGCTGTTAACCCAACGCTACGAAAAAGAACTGATGAACCCCAACGAAGCACTGAGCCTGGGATCGATTTCCCAGATCGTCATGCCTGCGGACCTGCGAAAAGTCCTGGGCGAGCAATTGGAGCTGCACTTGAAAGCGTACACGCCTGAGCCGATGTCCGGCCCTCAGCGCGAGTTCCACTAAGCAGCCTTGCTCGACAACAACTACTAGACGATTCGCTTAAGAGGTTATCAACGTGCAGACAAGCAATAATTACTACCTGAACAACCCGCTGATCCACAAAGACCGTCAGCTGGCTAAATCTAACTCAGAATGGGTGAGAAGTTTTTCTTGTAAAGACTTGAAACCATTGATTATTTGTCGCGGCCCCATCCGTAAAGAAGCGATGGATGTTTTCGACGAAATGGGCATTAACGGCTACGGCATTTTGCTGTCCGAGAAAGACTCGATCACCTATACCAATGCCCTGGCGCCAGAACTGCGCACACTGACCGACCCCGATCGTGTGCACCGTGTGCCGGATTACACCGGTGCCACCAAAGAAGAACGCAACAAGCGCATCCAGCAGATCATTCGCATAGCCCACGACAATGGCTACAACGCCATCTTCGCGGGCTATGGCTTTATGTCGGAAGATGCCGACATGGTCGAAGCGATGGAGAAGGCCGGCCTGAACTTCATTGGCCCTTGTTCATTCACGCAGAAATCGGCGGGTATGAAGGACCAGGCTAAGCGCACCGCGCTGGAGACTGGTGTATCGGTTACGCCGGGTGTGAATAACGCCACTAGTCTGGCGCTGTTTGCCAAATACGGCAAAGATGGCCTTGAAGTCTGCGCAAAAGACAATAACCTCAATGTCGACTTCGCTAGCTGCAAAGACGATGAAGAAAAAGCCCTGGCGTTGCTCGCGGCGTCCTATGAAGCGGGTATCGATATTATCGATGCCGCCGACATCGGCGCAGCCCTGCAGGTTGAAGCCAAGCGCATGTTGGCTGAAAAGCCCAACAACCGCTTCCGCCTGAAAGCCATTGCCGGTGGCGGTGGTAAAGGTCAGCGTATCCTGCAATCGGCCAATTCTTACGAAGGCGCCAGTCTCGAAGAAAAGGTTGAAAAAGCGGCTGAAAATGTCCCCTCATTGGTGCTCGAGTGCTTGATCGAGCTGAAAACCAACGGTGTTGGCGACAACAAAAACGTATTGATTGAAATGAACATCGATACCACTCGCCACCAGGAAATCCAGGTGGTGGGTAACGGTGAGTGGTGCATGACGATGGGTGGTCGCGACTGCTCATTGCAGATGCACGAGCAAAAGTTGCTAGAGGTATCGGTGACCGAGGAAGAGCTGGTTGCCGCCATCGCCGTCGCTGAAGCCGAGGGCAAAGAGGGCGAGCTGGCTCAACTGAAGAAAGATCTGGTCATTCTTCAAAAAATGGAAGAAGAGGGCGCCATCTTCGGCCAAGCGGTAAAACTCGACTCTGTCGGCACCTTTGAGTGTATTGTCGACGGTGAAGCGCACTATTTCATGGAGATGAATACGCGTATTCAGGTTGAGCACCGTGTTACTGAGCTGTGCTACAAGCTTAAGTTCACCAACCCGGACGACCCCAGCGACTTCTTCATTGTTGAAAGCTTGGTCGAAGTGATGGCGCTGTTGGCCCGTCACGGTAAGCGTCTGCCCAAGCCAGAGCGCATTGTGCGTGAAAAAACCTCGGTGGAAGCGCGTATGAACGCGACCAACCAAGCGCTTCAGCCCCACGCGGGCGGCATTATCGAAAACTGGTCCAACGCGATTCCCGGTGAGATTCGCGATGACCAGGGTATTTCCACCCACAACCCGGATACCGACGTGTTTATGAAGTACCACCTCGCCGGTGCGTACGACTCAAATATTGCACTGCTGCTCACCACCGGTGAAACCCGGATGGACAGCTATCAGCGCTTGGCGGAGATTCTGCGTCGCACTGAACTGCGCGGCAAGGATCTGGCAACCAACCTGGAGTTCCACTACGGTTTGGTGCACTGGTTTATCGGCAACGGCATCAATGCTCGCCCAAGCACCCGGTTCATCGTGCCGTATCTGACCCTGGTTGGTTTGCTCAAGGAGCAAGCGAATCAGCTCGACCTGGATTACGCCTACGGTGAAATTCGCCAGCGTTATCTGGACGAGAACAGCGATCAGGCGGCGGAGTGGGCGGCGGTGCTCGATGCCAAAAAGCTGCTGTTTACACGCCCGCTGGAGCGCCTGTTCGCAGAGCCTCACTATATGTCGGGCTGGCTGAGCATTAACAAGAAAGCGCTGCAAATGACCGACAACGGCGTGCAGTGGCTGGAAAACCCAATTCTTCTGCTCGATCGTCTGTATCACTACTTGAACATGGATTATGAAACGGGCAAGCCCGCGCGTTACATGATCTGGGATCACGATGCAGAGATCCTCAGTGACGCTGTTAGCTTCTACAAGGCCTTGGAAGAGAAGTTGGCGACACAGGACTTCACCGCCATTGAGCAAGCTATCGCGGGTGATGCGCCACAGGGTATTAGCAGCGAAGAATGGGCATCAGTACGCAGCGCTCACGCCGGTTACATGGCGGGAACGGAGCTATTGGCCATTCTTGCGCACATTGCCTCAACCACCGGGTTCTTTGACTTGGCGGTACAGCCGGACTTGAGCATTGATATTCCCGAGCGCCTCACCGATGACGCACTGCAAAAGCGCATGGCGAAGGTGCTGGTACCACCGCCGGTGGCCAAGTCAGACGAAATCCTCGCTGCCAGCGGCGGTATGTTCTACCCGCGCGAAGCGCCGGGTATGGACGTATTCGTCAACGAAGGTGATCACTTCGAAGCCGGCGACACGCTCTACATTGTTGAAGTAATGAAAATGTTCAACAAAGTCGTTGCACCGTTCTCGGGTACCATCGAGAAGGTGTTGATCGACGGCGATGGTGTGATTATTAAGAAGGGGCAACCCCTGTTCAAAGTGAACCCCGACGAGAAGATCGAAGTGGTAACCCCTGAGCAGATTGCCGCCGAGCGTCGCGCTGCGACCGATGGTTTTCTTAAACACATTGCTTAAGCTCGTCTAATCGACGGCGACCGGTGTGGGGCAGCTAAGTCCCGCGTCGGTTTGCCCTGACGTATTCGGAGTATTTATGATCACTGCACTAGACCATATCGCCATCGCTGTGCCGGATTTGGAAAAGGCCATCAAACGTTTCATGGAAGACTTTGGTTTGCCTTTTGAAGGCACTGAAGATGTTGAAAGCGCGAAGACCTCGACGGCGTTTTTCCCACTTCCCCCAACCAGTATTGAGCTCGTTCACCCGCTTAATGGTGAAGGCCCTATCGCCAAGTACCTGGAGAAAAAGCCAGGCGGCATCCACCACCTATGCTTTCGCAGCGATGACATCGAGGCCGATGTCGCGCGTTTGAAAGAGAAGGGCTACCAGTTTTTGTCAGATGCGCCGTCACCCGGTGCGCATGGCTGCCAAGTTATCTTTATCCACCCCAAGTCTTGCGACGGCGTCCTGATTGAAATCAATCAGCCCGCTGCCGACCACTAATCACTCCTAGTCGCCATAGCTACTCACAGAAGCGGCGTGGCACTGACACACGACAGGTACTCGTATATGGCCGATTACAAAGCCCCAGAGATTTCGTTGGACGAATGGCAGAACATTGCCAATAAATCGCTTGAACGCAGCAACAAGTCATTGGATGACTTGGTTTGGAATACCCCAGAGGGTATTGATGTAAAACCGCTGTACACTGCAGAAGATACTGCTGATCTGCCGTATACCAATACCTTCCCAGGCGTTGAGCCCTTTATCCGCGGGCCGCAGCCAACTATGTATGCCGGCCGTCCCTGGACAATACGTCAGTATGCGGGCTTTTCAACGGCTGAAGAATCTAACGCTTTCTACCGCAAAGCACTGGCAGCGGGCGGTCAGGGCGTATCTGTCGCCTTTGACCTGGCTACCCACCGCGGTTACGACTCGGATCACCCCCGTGTGACCGGCGACGTCGGTAAAGCCGGTGTCGCAATCGATTCTGTCGAAGACATGAAAGTGCTGTTCGACGGTATTCCACTGGACAAAGTCTCTGTATCGATGACGATGAACGGCGCGGTACTACCCGTGCTGGCGGGCTACATTGTGGCGGCCGAAGAGCAGGGCGTTGGTCAGGATATGTTGTCAGGCACCATTCAGAACGACATTCTGAAAGAGTTCATGGTGCGCAACACCTATATTTACCCGCCCGCGCCCTCAATGAAGATCATCGGCGATATTATTGCCTATGCTTCGGAAAACATGCCGAAGTTTAATACCATCTCCATTTCTGGCTACCATATCCAGGAAGCCGGTGCTGATGCCGCGCTGGAGCTGGCCTACACCCTGGCAGATGGTAAAGAGTACATCCGCACCGCGATCGCCGCTGGCCTGGACATCGATAAGTTTGCCGGCCGCCTGTCCTTCTTCTGGGGCATTGGCATGAATTTCTACATGGAAATTGCCAAAATGCGTGCCGCGCGTCTGCTGTGGGCAGAAATCGTCTCTGAATTTGAGCCGAAGAACCCGCGCTCTAAGATGCTCAGAACGCACAGCCAGACCTCGGGCTGGTCGCTCACCGAGCAGGATCCGTACAACAACATCGTTCGCACCACGATCGAAGCGATGGCGGCAGTATTTGGTGGCACACAATCGTTGCACACCAATGCACTGGATGAAGCGATCGCCTTGCCGACGCAATTCTCATCACGCATCGCGCGCAATACTCAGCTGATCATCCAGGAAGAAACCGGCATCACCAAGGTGGCCGATCCCTGGGGCGGCTCGTACATGATGGAGTCGCTGACCAAAGATATCGCCGACCGCGCTCGCCAACTGATTGCAGAAGTTGAAGAAAAAGGCGGTATGGCCAAGGCCATTGAAACCGGCATGCCGAAGCTGCGTATCGAAGAGTCGGCGGCGAAGAAACAGGCGCGTATTGACCGCGGTGAAGACGTGATTGTCGGGGTGAACAAATACACCTTGTCTGAAGAAGACGATGTTGAGGTACTGGACATCGACAATGAAAAAGTGCGGCAATCGCAGGTCGATGCACTGGCTCGTATTCGCGCTGAGCGCGATGAAAAAGCCGTTGAAGATGCGCTGGAAGCCATCTATCAATGTGCCTGCAGCGGCGAAGGCAACCTGCTGGATCTGGCCGTGAAGGCAACTCGTCTGCGTGCAACAGTTGGGGAGATCAGCTTTGCTATGGAACGTGAATTCGGTCGCTTTAATGCTCAGGCGCAAACGGTTTCAGGTGTCTACGGTAGTGCCTATCAGGACGACGAGAACTGGCAGGGTATCAGCAGCGACATCGAGCAGTTTGTTGAAAAACACGGTCGTCGCCCACGTATGCTTGTCTGCAAAATGGGTCAGGATGGTCACGACCGCGGCGCGAAAGTGATCGCCACGGCCTTTGCCGATGTCGGGTTTGATATCGACCTTTCGCCGATGTTCTCAACACCTGAAGAAGTAGCTAAGCAGGCCGTCGAGAACGACGTGCACGTAGTCGGCGTTTCTTCCCAGGCTGCTGGCCACAAAACGCTGGTTCCCCAGTTAATTGAGGAGCTGAAAAAGGCGGGCGCCGATGACATTATTGTTGTCGCCGGTGGCGTTATTCCCCGTCCTGACTACGACTTCCTGTATAACGCTGGCGTAAAAGGTATTTTTGGTCCCGGTACCAAGATTCCCTTGGCGGCACGTGATGTACTCGATGCGATCAATGAGGCCTACAAAGGCTAATCACGCATAGAGAACGGCAGGCGGGAGGCGGAGCTCAGCGTTGCTGATGGTCCGGCCTCCCGTTTTTATATTGGCAGGGATTATGACTATTGATATAGAAGCGTTAACCAAGGGCAATTCACGCGCACTGGCCAAAGCCATCACCTTGGTAGAGAGCAAAAAAGTCGAGCACCGCGCGCAGGCACAGGAGCTCTTAGAGGCGGTGCTGCCGCAAACCGGCAACAGCATCCGTATCGGTATCACCGGCATTCCCGGTGTCGGCAAGTCCACGTTCATTGAGGCGTTCGGCCTGTATTTGGTCAGTCAGGGCAAGCGTGTCGCGGTATTGGCGGTCGACCCGAGCTCGCCCATTGCGGGCGGCTCAATTCTGGGTGATAAAACCCGCATGGAAATGTTGTCGCGCAGCAGCGACGCTTTCATTCGACCGTCGCCTTCCGAGGGCTCACTGGGTGGCGTAGCGCTAAAAACCCGCGAAACCATGTTGCTGTGCGAGGCGGCTGGCTACGACGTTATCTTGGTCGAAACCGTGGGTGTCGGACAGTCGGAATACGAAGTGGCCAGTATGGTCGACTTTTTTATGGTGCTTATGCTGCCCAATGCCGGTGATGAACTGCAGGGCATCAAAAAAGGCATTATGGAGCTGGCCGATGCATTGGTGATTAACAAGGCCGACGGAGAGAGTATTAACCTCGCAACGCAAACCCGGCGTCATTACCAAAGTGCGCTGCATTTGCTCCGTCACAGCAGCTTCTGGACGCCACAGGTAATGACCTGCTCGGCGATCAAGAACGAGAATATCGAAGCGGTGTGGGGCATGATCAGCGACTTCCAGGTCGACGCCACAAAAAACGGAGCGCTTGCCGAAAAGCGTGCCCGCCAGGCCAAGGAGTGGATGAACAAACTGTTGCACGAGATGCTGGATATTAAGCTCAAGGAAAACCCGTCTGTTAAAGCGCTGCTGCCGGAACTGAATAGAAAGGTGACCGACGGGCAGACCACGCCATTTTTAGCGGCGCAAAAACTGATAAACCTGCTGTTTGAGGACGCGTAATCATGTCGCAGCCGATCGCTCACCGCCTGAGTGAATTTATTGCCGAACACTTACCCACGGCGCGCCATATGCGGCTTTCTGTTAGTGACTATTCCGATGGCGCATTAACGCTGACCGCCCCGCTGGGGCCGAGTATTAACGATAAGCAAACCGCCTTTGGTGGCAGCATCTATGTGGTGGCAGTGATGGCTTGTTGGGGCAGCGTGTATCTACATTGTGTTGAGCGCGGTCTGGACCCGGATATTGTGGTGGCCAAAGCGGAGATCGAGTACTTACTGCCAGTGCCCAGCGATATTGTCGCGCGCTCGCTGCCCGCAGAGGACGCCGATTGGCAGGGATTTTTTACTCGCTTTGAGGAGCGCGGCCGCGCCAAGATCGAACTGTGCTCAGAGGTGATTGTCAACGGCGAAGTCGCGGCGCGCTTTAAGGGCTTGTACGCGATCGTCGGCCTAAAACAGTAGCTTTTATTGGTAGAGAAAAGCGCTGATGTCATCGCGCTGAGCAAGCCCGTCACGGTAGCCTAGATCGATCAGCTTGGCGCAATATTCCTCGGTAAATAACAGGTAGCTGGCAATACTCACGCTACCTCCGCGGCTACTGCCGGTGCGCCCCAGGAAAGCACGTAAACTGCGTGGCAGTTCTTTCACATGCTCGTCGGCAATGGCGTCAATATCTTCGCTGGGGCTGATTACCAGGCACTCAACCGGCAGTAGCTCACGCCCCATCATTTGCATATTTTCCCGTGGTATCAGCGCCAATAATTCGTTGATTCTTTCCAGACGCTCAATATCGGTTTCGATGCTGTCGATAAAGGCGCTGTTAAGTAACTGACCAATAATCTGTCCGAACGCCGGAGACTGAATAGGTTTTGGGGTGTGGTGATAAACCCGTTTATGCCCGTTGGCGGGAATCACCAATACCCTGTTTGCACCTAAATGGATGGCGGGGCTGATAGGGGTCAATTGGCGCAGCGCGCCGTCGCCGTAGAAATAACGGCCTACCTTGGCGGGTGGAAAGATCGTTGGGATGGCTGTGGACGCCATCAGGTGTTGCAGCTGGATAGGTGTCGCCAGCCCCTGTCGCCGCCAGCGCTGCCAGCCAGCATGCTGCGGCCCGCCCTGAAAGAAGGTTTCCGACAAGCCGAGGCTGTAGTTCATCGCCGTGAGCGAGAGTGCGTCCAAGTCACCGTTGCGGATGTTCATGCCGATCGACTCGAAGCGGATTCGCTCTTCTAGCAGTTCGCGCAGTGGGCTGTTGTCCAGCAGCGCTACCGGTCGACCGACGGCAATGCCCGAGTTAAACAGGGAGCCGGCCAGTCGCAGGGCATTGCGAAGAACCCCCATTAAATCGGCGCGATAAATCCGGTCCGTGGAAAGCTGCTTCCACATGATTTCCAGGGTTTCTATCGTGCCGGTAAAGTGGTGTGCGCCCGCCGCAAGGGAGGTGGCATTGATCGCGCCGGCCGAGGTTCCTGCCAGGATAGGGAAGGGGTTGCTGTGCCGCTTGCCGTGCAGCGAGGCAATGGCTTTTAGCACGCCAACCTGGTAGGCCGCACGAGCGCCACCGCCGGGTAAAATCAGCCCGGTGTTGGCGTGACTGGCGTTGGCGTCAGGACAAGACATCGTTAGACTTCCCAGCTATGACCGCTGACCGCGCAGGCCGGTTTCAACCAGCACGCGCGTAGCAATTTCCTCGACGGAGGCATGTGTCGTATCCAAGTAGGGAATGCCAAAGCGGCTAAAGAGCGCCTCGGCGTCGCGCACCTCATCCTCGCAGCGGCGCAGGCTGGCGTAGGGGCTGTCGGGACGGCGTTCGCTGCGAATTGCGGCAAGTCGCTGCGGTTCTATGGTCAAACCAAAGAGCCTATCGCGATAAGCGGCGAGCGGTTTTGGCAATCTGCGTTCTTCCAGATCTTCTTCGGTGAGCGGGTAATTGGCGACGAAAATGCCGCCCTGCATCGCCAAGTAAAGGCAGGTCGGGGTTTTGCCGCTGCGGGAAACGCCGATCAATATCACTTGGGCTTGGTCGTAGCGGTTGATTCTTGCACCGTCGTCGTTGTCCAGTGCGAAGTTAACGGCGTCGATGCGATGTTTGTACTGGGCGTCGCGGTCGGCGTTTTTGACTCGGCCAACCGTGCTAGAGGGTTTCTCCCCAAGGGCGCTTTCCAGCTGGTTGAGGAAGGTGTCGAGCACGTCGATGATAAAACCTTTGCTGGTCGCAATTACTGCGCGAATCTCTTGGTTGACCAAGGTATCAAAGATAATCGGCTGGCGCCCCGTGGAATCGGCAACCTGGTCGATCTTATCGACGACGGCGCGGGCTTTCTCCACAGTGTCTACATAGGGCACGACAACGTGGTCAAATTTTAACTGTTCAAATTGGGAGAGCAGGCTGCTGCCCAAGGTTTCTGCGGTGATGCCTGTACTGTCAGAAATATAAAAAACGGTTCTCATCATGTAGTTTTTTTACCGAATGCTGCGTTGTTTTCGACGGGAATTTCCAGAATAGCTGTTTTAGTATGCTCGCGTCGCATTTTTTTACGCTTATTGCACTATGCATCAAGCATAGCAAAAGGAGATACACCGCATGGCTGAATACGTTATCTGGTTCAGGGATCTGGGAATGAACGATGTCGAAGTCGTTGGGGGCAAAAACGCCTCTCTCGGTGAGATGATCAGTCAATTGTCTAATGCCGGTGTATCGGTACCCGATGGCTTTGCCACCACGGCGCAAGCCTACCGCGACTTCCTCGACCAAAGTGGCCTGAACCAGCGTATTCAGGACATGCTCAAAGGTCTGGATATCGACGATGTCAAAACCCTTGCCAAGGTAGGCAAGGAGATTCGCCAAGCCATCGTTGATACGCCATTTCCCGCGCCATTGAATGACGCGATCAGCGAAGCCTACGCTAAAATGATCGACGGCAACCCCGCAATGGCCTGTGCAGTGCGCTCCTCGGCCACAGCAGAAGATTTGCCCGATGCCTCATTTGCCGGCCAACAGGAAACCTTCCTGAACATCAACGGCCTCGACAATATTATGATCGCGATCAAGGAGGTCTTTGCCTCACTGTACAACGATCGCGCTATTGCCTACCGCGTTCACAAGGGATTTGAACACGCCGATGTTGCCTTGTCTGCCGGTATTCAGCGCATGGTGCGCTCAGAAACCGGCGCCGCAGGCGTTATGTTCAGCATGGATACCGAGTCTGGCTTTGACGGTGTGGTCTTCATTACTGCCAGCTACGGCTTGGGTGAAACCGTGGTTCAGGGCGCTGTTAACCCCGACGAATTTTACGTTCACAAGGCCACGCTGGAAAAAGACCGCCACGCCGTGCTGCGCCGCAACCTGGGTAGCAAGCTGATCAAAATGGTCTACGGCAGTGAAGCATCGGCCGGCAAATCGGTAGAAACCGTCGATGTTCCCGAAGCCGATCGCAGCCAGTTCTGCATCACCGACGAAGAAGTCATGTCGCTGGCCCGTCAGGCGCTGATTATTGAAAAACACTACGGCCGACCCATGGATATTGAGTGGGCGCGCGACGGCGACGACGGCAAGCTCTACATCGTTCAGGCTCGCCCGGAGACAGTAAAGAGCCGCGAGTCGGCCAATATGATGGAGCGCTACCTGCTGAAAGAAAAAGGCGAAGTGCTTTGCGAGGGCCGCTCTATTGGTCAGCGCATTGGCGCGGGCCCTGTACGGGTGATCGACAACCTGGCGGAAATGGATCAAGTACAACAAGGCGATGTCTTGGTTACTGATATGACCGACCCCGACTGGGAGCCGGTAATGAAACGCGCAGCCGCCATTATTACCAACCGTGGCGGCCGTACCTGCCACGCGGCTATCATCGCTCGCGAACTGGGTATTCCTGCGGTCGTTGGCTGTGGTGATGCCACTGAGCGTTTGAGCTCAGGTCAGGACGTGACTGTGTCCTGCGCGGAAGGTGATACGGGCATGGTGTACGCCGGTCAGCTCGACTTCGATATCAGCCGCAACAAGCTCGATGCCATGCCCGAGCTGCCCTTTAAAATTATGATGAACGTGGGCAACCCCGATCGCGCGTTTGATTTTCAGGCATACCCCAACGCCGGTGTGGGCTTGGCGCGTTTGGAATTTATCATTAACCGCATGATCGGTGTGCACCCCAAAGCACTGATCAACTACGACACGTTACCCCGCGATGTTCAGCAAGCGGTGAAGCGTCGTGTGGCTGGCTACGCCGACCCTGTTGAGTTTTATGTCGAGAAGCTGGTCGAGGGCATCTCTAGCATTGCTAGCGCGTTTTACCCGGAGCGGGTAATTGTGCGGATGTCCGACTTTAAATCAAATGAGTACGCACACTTGATTGGCGGCAGCCTTTACGAGCCCTCAGAAGAAAACCCCATGCTGGGTTTCCGAGGTGCTTCACGCTATATCTCTGACTCGTTCCGCGAGTGCTTTGAGCTGGAGTGCCGCGCGCTGAAGAAAGTGCGCGAAGAGATGGATCTGCAAAATGTTGAGATTATGGTGCCCTTTGTGCGCACCGTAGGCGAAGCGAAACAAGTGGTAGAGCTACTGGCCGATAATGGCTTAAAGCGCGGTGAAAACGGCCTGAAGGTCATCATGATGTGTGAGCTACCTGCCAATGCCCTGTTGGCGGAGCAATTCCTCGAGCATTTTGATGGCTTCTCAATTGGTTCAAACGACCTCACTCAGCTGACACTTGGTCTCGATCGCGACTCCGGCTTGATCGCCCACCTGTTTGATGAGCGCAACGAGGCCGTTAAGGTACTGCTCTCCAATGCGATTCGGGCGTGTAAGGAGCAAGGCAAATACATCGGTATTTGTGGACAGGGCCCCTCAGACCACCCGGACTTCGCGCAGTGGCTGATGGAGCAGGGCATCGACAGCGTGTCACTGAACCCGGATTCGGTACTGGAGACCTGGCTGTTCTTGGCCGACAAGCTGAAATAAGTTCGGCAAACTACGCTAAAGCCCGGTGAGCGAACTGCTACCGGGCTTTTTTGTTTCTGCTGGCAGGGGGGTCCGCCAAGCGCTACTATGGCGCAAACGTCTCGGTGAACCCTTTAATTATGCGTTATTACAGCCTTGAAAAGCTGATCAATCTTTACGATGGATACCGAAAAGTCTTCAAGATTGATGATGCACAATTGATGCTGCTGCAGCTCGGCGGCCAGCACTATTTGATCGAAAGTAATTGCCCCCACCGCGCCTGGCCTCTCGATACGTCGGATATCCGAGGTGAGAATTTGGTTTGCCCCAAGCACCACTACCGCTTTGACTTGCGCAGTGGTGAGTTACTTCACGCGACAGAAGAACCCTGTCGGGGCTTGAGGTGTTATGAGGTGGTCTACCGAGACAACGAGCTCGGTGTAATGCTGGGCGATTAGACCAGCGGGCGCAGCCAGGGAGAGGGTTTTGCGTGCTGCCACAGGCGGTCAAACTGTTCTCGGTAGGCACTTGCGGTCGGCCGCGAATGAAAACAGCCCCAGGCCCGGCCGCCGCGCCGCATACTGTGAACGAGGGTTGCCTCGTTGTCGGCGAGCAAGAAGTATTCACTAAGTTCGCCGTGCTGCTTTGGATTAGAAACCCGAATATGAATACTGCTGCTCAGCCGCTGACTGAGTTCTACCAAGGGATGGCGACTCTCTCGCAGCGGCCGGTCGTCGCAGATCAGCAGTCGTATTTCACTGTCGCGATGCTTTCGAGCGAGGGTAGAGACAATATCAATCAGGCGCGGCTGGGCATAAACCTCTGGCTCCAGACTGTGGCAAAACACCCACAACTGTCGGCGACTCAAACTGGCTAAGGCAAGGGCGCTGTCAGGCAGTGACTCAACAGCAAATTTGCGGCCATCTTCTCCCAGGCGTTGCGAACCCCGCAGCGTTCGCGTCATTGACTGGTGAGCGATACCGGCGTCCATAAAACTGTCGCCGATGGGCTGAAAACCTTCTTTCCGGTAGAAGTCGATGGCGTGTGTTTGGGCCGCGAGCTCCAATTTGGGCAGTTGCTGTTGGATCGCGTCATCAATTACGGCATGTAGCAATGCGCGACCGATACCTCTGCCGCGATAGTCAGCGGCGACAGCCATACGCCCGACGTGGCCGTCAGCCAAAAGACGAACGGTTCCGACGACTTCGCTGCCATATCGCGCCAGCCAGTGACGCGCGGTGAAGTCATCTTCATCTAGTTCCAGTTCAATGGGAACGCGTTGCTCTTCAACAAAAACCCGACGCCGAATTTCCGTTAATTCCCGCCAATGTTCTGACCAGCGTACGCGCTCAATCTTCAACATCGTCATCGAAATACACCGTGCCTGTTTGGTAGAGCTGATAGCGTAGCTCAACCACCAGCCCCATCACATCATCACCGCCTTCTTGTTCACAGAACTCAGCCACGGCCGGGCGCAAGTCACTGGGGTAGGGGTAGGCAATACCGTCGGCAAACAGATAGTGGGCGTCGAAGGCCAAGCGCGCACCCAGGCGCAAGCAGGCTGGCACCTGTTGTTCGCGGAGAGCATATTCCTCAAATGACAGCGCTGGGTTATCGAAGCGCTGCTGCTGGTCGACGTGAGTCATCATCTGTCCAAACCAGCGTGAAAGGGCTTGATCATCGTCTAGCCCTGCGCTCAGGCGCTCTCGCAGTTGCGGGAGAACGTCTTCAGGGATCCAGCCACTGGGCGCGCTGGCATTTAGGGCCTGATCGCTAAACCGCTGCCCGTCGCTCAACACGGTTTCTCGCTCGATTGACCAGCTATTCAGTAACTCGGCGTCGGAGGGGGCTCTAAAGCCCACCGACAGGGTGATGCAGTCATCGCCGACAGCGGTTCCCCAATGTGCGACACCCGGGGGAATGTAGAGTATGTCGCCGGCTTCAAGAATCACTTCCTGTTGACAGTCGAAGTGTTTAAGCAAGCGTAATTCAGGGTGGCCGAGCAATTCGCTGCTATCGTCGCAGTGCTGGCCCAGCTGCCAGCGACGGCGGCCGCTGCCCTGAATGAGAAATACATCGTATTGATCGTAGTGGGGGCCCACGCTGCCGCCATCGGCCGCGTAGCTGACCATAATGTCATCGATACGCCAGCGCGGTAAAAAACGGAAATCGTTTAGTAATTCTGCAACGCCGGGTATCCATTGGTCGACCGATTGAACCAGGAGAGTCCAATGGCTGGCGGGCAGCTCGGCGAAGTCACTCTCCTTCAGCGGCCCGTGTTGTAGCTGCCAGTCGCTGCCGTGTTGTGAGATTAGCCGTGAATCAACCTCGTCTTCACAGGCCAGACCAGCGAGGTCATCACCGTCCACGGGGCATTCAAAACCCTGCAGGGCGCCGCGCAACACCCGTGGACGGCGCTGCCAATCCTCGTCGAGGAATTGCTGCGCATCGAAGCCCTGCAGCGCCATTTTATATCCGCTTGGCTTGCGCGACGGCGTTGCCGATATAGCTCGCGGGGCTTAGCTGACGAAGCTCCGCTTTTGCTGCCTCGGGGATCTCCAGCGTGTCAATAAAGCTGGCCAAAGTCTCCCGTGTGATGCGCTGACCGCGGGTTAGGGCCTTCAGTTTTTCGTAGGGCTCTTCTACGCCGTAGCGACGCATGACGGTTTGAATGGGCTCAGCCAGTACTTCCCAGGCATCATCCAAGTCAGCGGCCAGTCGCTCTGGGTTGATTTGCAGCTTGCCCAAGCCTTTCAGCGTGGCTTGATAGGCGATCATGCTGTACGCCATGCCAACGCCCATATTGCGCAAAACCGTCGAGTCAGTCAGGTCGCGCTGCCAGCGAGAGATCGGCAGCTTCGCCGCCAGGTGTTGCAGCACCGCGTTGGCAATGCCGAGGTTGCCCTCAGAGTTTTCGAAGTCGATGGGGTTGACCTTGTGAGGCATAGTGGATGAGCCAACTTCACCGGCGATGGTGCGCTGTTTGAAGTAGCCCAGTGAAATATAGCCCCAGATGTCGCGATCTAAGTCGATCAAGATGGTGTTGAAGCGTGCAATGGCATCAAACAGCTCAGCGATATAGTCGTGAGGTTCGATTTGCGTCGTGTAAGGGTTCCAGCTAAGCCCCAGGCCTTCAACAAAGCTCTGCGCGTTGGCTTCCCAGTCTACGTCGGCATAGGCACTGATGTGGGCGTTATAGTTGCCCACCGCGCCGTTGATTTTACCCAGCAGGGCAACGTCGGCAATGCAGGCGCGTTGGCGGCGCAGACGCGCAACCACATTGGCCAGCTCTTTACCCATTGTGGTGGGGCTCGCCGTTTGGCCGTGGGTGCGAGACAGCATCGGAATGTCCGCAAACTCGCGGGCTTGCTCGGCCAGCTTGTCAACGATAGCGTCGATGTCTTGCAGCAATACCTCGCGGCCTTCACGAAGCATCAGGGCGTGGGAAAGGTTGTTGATGTCTTCTGAGGTGCAGGCAAAGTGAACGAATTCTGAAATCGCCGCTAATTCAGCGTTGTCTGCAATGCTTTCCTTAATGAAGTATTCAATCGCTTTAACGTCGTGGTTAGTGGTGGACTCAATCTCTTTGACTCGCGCCGCTTGTGTTTCACCGAATTCAGCGATCATGGCCTCTAATCTAGCGGCTGCGTCTTCTGAGAGAGCCGGTACTTCTTCAATGCCAGGATTTGCCGCCAATTGGGCCAACCAGCGCAGCTCGACGATTAAACGGCTTTTGATCAAACCGAATTCGCTGAACACCGGGCGCAGCGACGCTGTCTTACTGCCATAGCGGCCGTCGACAGGGGAAATAGCAGAGAGCGCGGACAATTCCATCATGGGGTTACCTTTCTATACGCGGAGGGCAAATTAATGGGGCGCAATCATACACTGCTCAGTGCTGAATTTCAGTGCCCAGTAGCCGCTGCGCTTCGGTAAAAAGGCGATTTCTGAGGAACATCAGGCTAAAGCGATTGCCGCCCGCCGCTCGCCAGAGATAGGCACCGCGAATGGCCGCTAACAGCAGTGCACGAATTTTGGCGGCATTGTCATTGTTTTGCAGTTGCTGAGCGCTACCACTGACCTGAATGCGAAAGCGATATTTGGATAGGGTATCTTGATAGATATCCGCCAAAGCCGGCGCCAAGCTCGTTAATTCACCGCCAAACTCCCGCTGTTTGGCGCAGTGCTCTAGACGGTTACGCATGATGCTCGCGGCTGCATGGTCCCGGCGCAGTTTGTTTTGTAAGAACAATACGCCCATACAGTAGCGCGTAACGGCCTGGCGCTCGCCGTAATCATTGCCACTGAGCAAATCACGCAGGGCGCGGATACCCAGCTCAAGTGCATTGATATTGCCGAACACACTGCGGGTGTCATTCCCTGAGAAGGCAAACAGGCTGGCCAGGGAAGCGTCGAGCGCTGCGGGTTCAGCTTGTCCGGTTCGGGCAATTTGATCGACCAGCGTCACGGCTTGCAGAACGCCAGCCAACGCCAGGGTTTGTTCTGTGAGTTGTTCTGCATTGGGAAAGAAAACCATTAGCGATTGTATCCCGATTCGATAATGCCGCCGCCCAGGCATTGCTCGCCCAGGTAGAAAACCGCTGACTGCCCAGGGGTGATTGCGCGCTGGGGAGTATCGAAAATTACCTCGTAGCCGGTTTCGGTCGCCAGCAGCTCGCAGGGTTGGTCGGCCTGGCGGTAGCGCGTTTTTGCACTGCAACGCAGGGGCAGCTGGGGTGGCGGGGGAGTGATCCAGTGAATGCTCGACAGCCGCAGGCAATTTTTAAACAGCGCAGGGTGCTGGCTGCCCTGGGCAACCCGCAGAACATTGCGTGACAAGTCCTTATCAACAACGTACCAGGGCTGTTCACCGGCACCGCGCACACCGCCGATACCGAGGCCCTGACGCTGGCCAATAGTGTGATACATCAAGCCGCTGTGCTGCCCCATATCCTGGCCATCGAGACTTTCGATACGGCCCGGTTGAGCAGGCAGGTATTGCTGCAAAAAATCCTTGAAGCGACGCTCGCCGATGAAGCAAATCCCGGTGCTGTCTTTTTTGTTGTGGGTGACGAGCCCGTGCTCCTCGGCGAGGGCGCGGACGGCAGGTTTCTCTAATTCCCCAACTGGGAACAAGGTCTTGGCCAGTTGATCGGCGCTGACTGCATGCAGGAAGTAACTTTGGTCTTTGTTGTTGTCTATGCCTTTCAGGAGTTGGGTATGCTCTCTGCCCGGGCTGCGCCGGGTGTAGTGACCGGTGGCAATGCCATCGGCGCCCAGCTGCAATGCGTAGTCCAAAAAGGCCTTAAATTTAATCTCCCGATTGCAAAGAATATCGGGGTTAGGGGTGCGGCCCGCGCGGTACTCTTCGAGGAAGTGCTCAAAGACATTGTCCCAGTATTCCTGAGCGAAATTGGCGGTGTGCAGGTAAATATCCAGTTTTTGGCACACGGCAGCAGCGTCGGCGAGGTCGTCCATGGCGGTGCAGTATTCTGTGCCATCGTCCTCATTCCAGTTCTTCATGAACAGGCCTTCGACCTGATAACCCTGCTGCTTTAACAGCAGTGCCGTTACCGATGAGTCGACGCCACCGGACATGCCGACGATCACTTTTGTGTCGGCAATCGCCTTGTCTGCCAGCGGGTTGTAGTCGGTGGCGCTCATTAAGGTTCTCCGTAGATCATCGCCAGTGGAAAGCGTTGGCCTTCTAGATAGCGTTCAACGCAGTCGAGCACCATGGGGCTGCGCAGCTGATGGCGGCGCTCGCGAAGTTGCTCAATAGTCAGCCAGTGAACGCTATCGATATCGCTGTCCAGCGGGCTCTCAGGGCAAAACGCCATGGGGCGGCCAAAAAACGTGGTGCGATGATATGTGGCGTTTTTTGCTGGAGGGCTATACAGGCCAATACCGACGACGCCCTGTAACTCAACCTTCCACTGAGTTTCTTCCAGCGTTTCTCGCAGCGCCGCTTCACAAAGCCCTTCATCGGCCTCCAGGTGGCCAGCGGGCTGGTTGAGCACACGCTTGCCGTCACGGATCTCTTCAACGATCAGAAACTTACCGTCATTTTCTATTACACACGCGACCGTGACTCTTGCCTGCCAGTCCATAGTGGTTCCTAGTCTGTTGTGAATTGTCGCAGCACCGAAAGCCGGGCATTGTACCGCCACCGCTTAGCGCGGGCTACGTTTGCCACGCCGGGTGGGCGAAGTTCGCGGCCTGGGCTTGTGCGTTTTAGCATTGCGTTTACTACCGCGCCCGGCCTTCGGAAATAATTTACGTTGCTCCGAAGTACTCAGTTCTACTATTCGCGATTGTCCGGGGGCCAAATCGTCGAGTGACCAAGGGCCAATGCTCGCCCGAATCAACCGAAGTGTTGGAAAGCCTACCGCTGCCGTCATACGGCGAACCTGCCGGTTTCTACCTTCGGTGATTTCCAGTGACAGCCAGCTGGTGGGAATCGCGGCGCGATAACGCACCGGTGGTTGCCGGGGCCATAGTCCGGCAGGCTCGTCCATCGCGTGCGCTAGCGCGGGCTGGGTCAGGCCGTCTTTTAGCTCCACACCATTTTGCAGGGCGTTAATTGCCGATTCATTGATCTCACCCTCCACTTGTACCCAATAACATTTGCTAAGCTTGTGGTCGGGGTGGCTAATACGGTGCTGGAGTGAACCGTCTCCGGTGAGCACCATTAACCCCTCTGAGTCAAAATCCAGTCGGCCAGCGGGATAGATGGCGGGAATATCAATGTAATTCGCCAGCGTTTCGCGGTCGTCGCAGGGGGTAAATTGGCTCATAACCCGAAAGGGCTTATTAAAAAGATAAAGAACTGTCACGGGAATCTAATATTCATGGAAGAAATTCGACTATAAAGTGTTATAATGCGGCGCTTTTTAAAGAAAGCTAGGCTTTAAAGCGCTCGCTGACCAGACTTGGAGGGGCGGCATTGTAGCAGCGACACTGCGCTGTTGCCGCCACCGAACGAGCTCAGATACTAACCTATAAACCATGGAGTCAAAAATGGGATACCAACATATCAAGGTACCTACAGAGGGTGAGAAAATCTCCGTTAATGCGGATCTTTCCCTGAACGTACCCGATCGGCCAATTATTCCTTTTATCGAAGGCGATGGCATCGGGATCGACATCACTCCGGTAATGATCAACGTTGTGGATGCAGCGGTTGAGAAAGCTTACGCCGGCAATAAAAAAATCAGCTGGATGGAAATCTTCACTGGCGAAAAAGCCGCCGAGCTCTACGACGGCGACTGGTTCCCCGCAGAAACACTGGATGCCATCAAAGAATACGTCGTGGCGATCAAAGGTCCACTAACTACCCCTGTTGGTGGTGGTTTCCGCTCTTTGAACGTTGCACTGCGCCAGGAACTGGACCTCTACGTTTGTCAGCGCCCCGTTCGCTGGTTTGAAGGCGTTCCTTCTCCCGTTAAAGAGCCAGGCAAAACCAATATGGTGATCTTCCGTGAAAACTCGGAAGACATTTATGCGGGTATTGAATGGAAAGCGGGCACTCCCGAAGCTGATAAAGTGATCAACTTTATGCAGGAAGAAATGGGTGTCACCAAAATCCGATTCCCGCAGGAGTGTGGTATCGGTGTTAAGCCGGTATCGGAAGAGGGTACTAAGCGCCTGGTGCGCAAAGCGATTCAGTACACTATCGATCAAGACCTGCCTTCGCTGACACTGGTTCACAAAGGCAACATCATGAAGTTCACCGAAGGTGCCTTCAAGAACTGGGGCTACGAGTTAGCCATGGAAGAGTTTGGTGGTGAGCTGCTAGACGGCGGTCCATGGGTCAAGCTGAAAAACCCAAACACTGGCAAAGAGATCATCATTAAAGACGTAATTGCCGACGCGATGCTCCAGCAGGTATTGCTGCGTCCGGATGAGTACAGCGTTATCGCGACGCTGAACCTGAACGGCGACTACCTCTCTGATGCGCTTGCGGCGCAGGTTGGCGGTATCGGTATCGCACCCGGTGCAAACCTCAGCGACAACGTTGCGCTGTTTGAAGCCACTCACGGTACAGCACCAAAATACACCGGCCAGGATAAGGTTAACCCCGGTTCACTGATCCTGTCGGCTGAAATGATGCTGCGCCACCTCGGCTGGAATGAAGCAGCGGACCTGATTATCGACGGCATGAACGGCGCGATTCAGGCCAAAACCGTCACCTATGACTTTGAGCGTTTGATGGAAGGGGCCACCTTGCTGAAATGTTCTGAGTTCGGTGATGCGATCGTCAAGCACATGTAAGTGTGTCGGCCACCCCTGGCGGGGTGGCCTTGCTGTCGATGTGGGCGCGTTTATTGAGGGCTTAGATCACAGCGCGGAGTGATTGCCCACGTATTCGTGGCGACTAAGGCACTTTGCAAACCTTAGCCTTTTTCTTGGTTCACTGCTCAACTTCTTGTTCTAATTCAGAATCTGCCTGAATATTTGTTGCATGTAGGCCTTTCGGGCCCTGCTGGGCATCAAAGCAGACACTCTGACCTGCCTTAAGCGTTTTGTAGCCTTCCATTGAGATCGCCGAGTAGTGCGCAAACACTTCTTGATCGCCATCTTCGGAGAGAATAAATCCGTAACCTTTGGCGTTATTGAACCACTTTACAACACCATTTTGCATAGCCTTACACCCTGATTTCTCGTTATAGTTATTGTCACATTTAACGCGATAGACCTTGTTTTTCTCGCGCTAATACCCATTTTTAAAACACGGAGTGCTTGGCGTCAAGCCGCGACTTCTCGCTAGCCGCGCTTCGTGAATACCCCTATTGTGGGGGAATACCGCGATGCTAAGCTCAGGTAAACAGAATTATGCCGTACCCGAACACAGTTATGAGCCAGGAAGATCACTCCGATTATGAAGGAGGCACCGCTCTACAGGAGTCGAAACCACAGCTGAAAAAGCCGCCGCTCTATAAAGTGGTGCTACTAAACGATGACTACACCCCAATGGAGTTTGTCATCGAGGTACTCGAAGACTTTTTTTATATGGATAGACAAAAAGCAACACAAGTGATGCTAACCGTTCACACCCAGGGGAAAGGGGTTTGCGGCGTATTTACCCGCGACATCGCTGAAACAAAAGCGGAGCAGGTTAATCAGTATTCACGTGAAAGCGGCCATCCTCTACTCGCCGAAATCGAAGAGAACGAAGGCTGATCATGTCACGTACAAAGCAGTACCCATTTGCAACAACAGAAGGCGTAACAGGCTATGTTGAGTAAAGATTTAGAAACGACACTCAGCCAGGCATTCAAGTCTGCCCGCAGCCGTCGGCATGAATTTATGACGGTAGAGCACTTATTGCTTGCCCTTGCAGACAACGAAGCCGCAGTGAAGGTGCTACTGGCCTGTGGAGCAGATTTACCCCAGTTAAAGGGTGAACTAAGCGAGTTTGTTGACGCGACCACACCGCGTATTCCCGACGATGACGTCGAGCGAGATACCCAACCCACTTTAGGCTTCCAGCGTGTTCTGCAGAGAGCCGTGTTTCACGTGCAATCCTCCGGCAAACAAGAAGTGACCGGCGCTAACGTTCTGGTTGCTATTTTCAGCGAACAAGAAAGCCAAGCGGTCTATTTCCTGAAGTCACAGAGTGTTAACCGCCTGGACATCGTGAATTACATCACCCACGGCATTTCCAAGGTGTCCGGGGGAGAGTCCGGTGAGCACGAGCAACACGGCGAGCACGAGGGTGAGGGCAGTGATCCCGAGCAACGCCCACTGGAAAGCTTCTCGACCAACCTCAACGAAGAGGCGCAGTCCGGTCGCATTGACCCCTTAATTGGTCGCACAGAGGAAGTAGAGCGCGTTGCCCAGATACTCAGCCGCCGTCGTAAGAACAACCCTTTGCTCGTCGGCGAGTCTGGTGTCGGTAAAACTGCTATTGCAGAAGGCTTGGCAAAGCGGATTGTCGATGGCGATGTCCCCAGCGTGCTGGCCGACAGTGTCGTTTACTCTCTGGATATGGGGGCGCTATTAGCCGGGACTAAATACCGCGGCGACTTCGAAAAACGCCTGAAGGGCCTGCTTGCAGACCTGAAAAAACGCGAAGGTGCGATCCTGTTTATCGACGAGATCCACACGATTATCGGCGCAGGGGCCGCGTCAGGCGGTGTTATGGATGCCTCGAATCTATTAAAGCCGCTGCTCAGTAGCGGACAAATTCGCTGTATAGGCTCTACCACCTTCCAGGAGTATCGCGGGATCTTTGAGAAGGACCGCGCCCTGAGCCGCCGCTTCCAAAAAGTGGATATCGGCGAGCCCAGTGTGGAAGATACCTTCCATATATTGAAAGGCCTGAAGTCACGTTTTGAAGGGCACCACGAGCTCAAATACAGTGACGCAGCGTTGCGAACCGCCGCAGAATTGTCGGCGCGTTATATCAATGATCGCTTTTTACCCGATAAAGCCATCGATGTAATAGACGAAGCCGGAGCGTATCAGCGCCTGCAGCCCGAGGATCAGCGTGTCGATGTTATCGATGTGGCAGATATTGAGGCCATTGTCGCCAAAATTGCTCGCATACCGCCCAAGAGCGTATCGTCGGATGACAAAGCGTCACTGGCCAAGCTCGAAGATAATCTCAAAATGGTGGTCTTCGGTCAGGATCAGGCAATCACCGAGCTGAGTGCATCCATCAAGCTGGCGCGAGCTGGCTTGAAAGCCGGGGACAAGCCGATTGGCTCGTTCCTGCTGGCCGGCCCTACCGGCGTGGGTAAAACAGAAGTTTGTCGCCAATTGGCAAAAATACTGGGCTTGGAATTGATCCGCTTCGACATGTCTGAGTACATGGAACGCCATACGGTATCGCGCCTGATCGGTGCGCCTCCAGGCTATGTCGGCTTTGACCAGGGCGGGTTATTAACCGATGCGGTGACCAAGCACCCACACTCTGTTGTGTTGCTCGATGAGATCGAAAAAGCACACCCAGAGCTTTTCAATCTGTTGCTGCAGGTGATGGACCACGGTTCACTGACCGACAACAACGGCCGCAAAGCGGATTTCCGTAATGTTATCTTTATCATGACAACCAATGCCGGGGCCGAGAGTATTAGCCGCCGCTCTATTGGTTTCACCGAGCAGGATCACCACACTGATGCCAGCGAGGCGATCAACCGGCTGTTTACGCCAGAGTTCCGCAACCGCCTGGACAGCGTGATTAACTTTGCGCCCCTGCCTGAAGAGGTCGTGCTTACTGTCGTGGATAAGTTCTTGGTTGAACTACAAGCTCAGCTGGACGACAAAAAAGTCGCTCTTCACGTTGATGACGACGCGCGCCGTTGGCTGGTGAAAAAAGGTTACGACCGCACAATGGGTGCCCGCCCGATGGCGAGAGTCATTCAAGAACACATCAAAAAGCCGCTGGCGGAAATGGTGTTGTTCGGTAGCTTGGAAGAGCAGGGAGGTGTTGTGCACATCAGTGTGAATAGCGAGGCAGATACGCTAACACTGGAAGCGGAAACTCAGCGGGAAACAGAAACAGAGGCCTGAAACAGGTCTCTGTTTCATTGCTAGCGCTTAACGGCCGCGGAAAGTGATGCGGCCTTTGGTCAGGTCGTAAGGCGTGAGCTCAACCTTAACTTTATCGCCGGTCAAAATACGGATGTAGTGCTTGCGCATCTTCCCTGAGATGTGGGCAGTAACAACGTGGCCGTTTTCCAGCTTTACGCGAAACGTGGTGTTGGGCAGGGTATCAATAACCTCGCCTTCCATTTCAATCTGGTCTTCTTTCGCCATTCGGCAGCAATCCTCAGATGTGGTTGAAAGTAGAGAGTGGGGCCTAGTGACCCGGAAAAAACTGCGCGCATTTTGCCCTAAATAGCGGGATTAGGCAATTTGTGATCAATTCAATCGCACCCAGCGCTGACTCATAAGCAGCTCTAAGGGGCGATAATCAATTTTGTAGCGCATTTTTTGGCAGTCTCGTATCCAATAACCGAGATATAAATAGGGCAGTTGTCGCTGCCGGCAGGTTTCGATCATATGCAGAACCGCCAGCTTGCCGAGGCTGCGACGTTGCGCTTCTGGCGCATAAAACGTGTATATCGCCGACAGCCCGTCCCCCATCTGGTCGCATACACTGACCGCGAGCAGCTGACGTTGATGGTATATATGCAGGTAAGTCGTGTCCTGACGGCTGTCGGCAATAAAGCTGTCGAACTGTTCGCGCGACGCGGGGTACATATCGCCATCGCGGTGACGCTCGTTGATGTAGCGTTCATACAGCGGGTAGGCCTCAGCATCTAACGATTCACGCCAGTAGTAATCCAGGTCTTTGTTGCGGGCGATTTGCCGCCGCTGATTGCGACTCAAGCTGAAGTCGGCGACAGGAACCCGGCTGGCAATGCAGGCGTTACAACCGTCGCAATTTGGCCGGTAATAGTGGCTGCCACTGCGCCGAAAGCCGGTTTGGGACAGCCGAGTATAAAGGGGAGCGCCAACGTCGCAGGCCGGGTCTACAAATAGGGTCTGCGCCTCGCGGTCATCAAAGTAACTGCATGGGTGAGGGGCCGTGGCATAGAGCTTAATTTGTCGGTCGTCATTCATAGCTATCTAGCAGGTCTGCGTCCAGCGTCCAGTGGCTCGCATCACTGGCTGTCGGTTGGGCGAAGGTCTCCAGCATCGATTTAAAGTCTGCGCGCGCTAGGTCTTCGGCGCCCATGCTGTAAAGGTAGTCATTGCCGACCTGGCAGTCGATAAGTTCAAACCCCCATCGCTGTAGTTGTTTGCACAGCCCCAGCAGCGCGAGTTTTGAACCATTGCTGCGATGGCTGAACATCGACTCGCCAAAGAACATTCGCCCCAATGCTAAGCCGTACAGGCCGCCAACCAGCTCTCCTTGCTGCCAAACTTCGATGGAATGCGCCCAGCCGAGTTCATGCAATTGTTTATAGGCTTTCCGCATTTTTGTGGTGATCCATGTGCCTGGGCGCTTTGGGCTCAGTTCGGCGCAGGCATCCAGCACTTCGCCAAAACATTGATCGGCGGTGATCCGAAAACGCTCTCGCTTTAACTGCTTGCGCAGCGTTCTGTTCACATAGATCTTTTCGGGGAAAAGCACTGCTCGCGGTCGTGGCGACCACCACAAAATGGGTTGTGGGTCTTCATACCAAGGGAAAATCCCCTGTCGGTAGGCTTCCAAAAGGCGAGCAGGGGAGAGATCACCGCCAACGGCGAGCAGGCCGTTGGGGTCATCCAGCGCAGAGTCAATCTCTGGGAATTGCAGCGAATTTTCGCTTAACCAGGGAATGCTGGGCACAGCAACGTGCCCGTATTTAGGCGAGGTTGTCTAAATAGCGCTCAGCGTCCAGTGCCGCCATACAGCCAAAGCCTGCAGAGGTCACCGCCTGACGGTAGATATGGTCGGCCACGTCGCCCGCCGCGAACACGCCCTCTACTGAAGTTTGGGTCGCGTTGCCCTCTGTGCCGCTGGCAATCTTCAGGTAGCCGTTGTGCATATCCAGCTGCCCCTCGAAGATACCGGTATTGGGCTTGTGACCGATCGCAATAAACACACCGGCAACGTCAATTTCCTGCGTACTGTTGTCTTGTGTGCTGGCGAGGCGCAAGCCGGTTACCCCTGAATCATCGCCCAGGACCTCATCGAGAGTATGATTCCATAAAATATTGATGTTGCCATTCTCAGCGCGCTCAAGAATTTTATCCTGCAGGATTTTTTCAGAACGCAGCGCGTCTCTGCGATGCACTAAGGTCACCTCTGAGGCAATGTTTGACAGATATAAGGCCTCTTCAACAGCGGTATTACCACCGCCAATAACGGCTACTTTCTTGCCGCGGTAGAAAAAGCCATCACATGTTGCACATGCCGACACGCCTTTGCCCATAAAGGCTTCTTCAGAGGGCAGCCCCAAGTATTGAGCAGAGGCTCCCGTTGCAATAATCAGTGCATCACAGGTGTAAGTACTGCTGCCTGTGAGCGTGAAGGGGCGCTGCTTCAGGTCCACGCTTTCGATGTGGTCGAACAGCACTTTGGTATCAAAGCGCTCGGCGTGCTCCTGCATACGCATCATCAGTTCAGGGCCTTGAACGCCGTTTTGATCGCCGGGCCAGTTGTCGACGTCCGTGGTGGTAGTCAGCTGTCCACCCTGCTGCATACCCGTAATCACCACTGGGTCGAGGTTGGCGCGGGCAGCATATACAGCGGCGGTGTATCCAGCAGGGCCGGAACCAAGAATAATCAGACGGTGGTGTTGGCTGTCGCTCATGAAGGCAGAATTCCGTGTTTGGGGATTGAACTTGTACTCATCCCGGGTGACTGAGATTAGGCGCTTATCATAGGGTAAAAGGCCGGGGTCAGCAAAAGCTAACACGGCGACAAACGCCACTTCGAAGTGCTAATATTGGGCCAAATTTCGCGGTTTCAACCGCTTCGCTTGCGCCCGCGCAATGTTTTATCGCTACGAAGATAAGAAGGAAGCCGATTTCCCTTGGCAAAGACCACGAAGTCAAAGAACAACACTCCCGACAAAGGCCGCGACACCCTGCATTTGCGTTTGCGCGAAGGGCTGCTTATCGCTCTGGTCGCGGCCTGCCTGTACATTTTTGTCTCGCTAATCAGCTATAGCGCCGCCGACCCTGGTTGGTCGAGAACGGGCAGTGGGGAAGATATCGCTAACGCCGGTGGCCCCGTGGGCGCCTGGCTCGCCGACGTGTTTTATGCATTGTTCGGCTACATGGCCTATCTCTTTCCCGCCATGCTGGCCTTTCGGGCGATACAACTGTTTCGCGACCGCCTGCATGCCAGCGGTTTCGACTCTGTTGTCTTCGCCTTGCGTTGCATCGGTTTTGTGCTGGTAATGATCGCCAGCACCGGCCTGGCCGCCACGGAAGATCACGGCAACAGTGGCTTGCCATTCGGTGCGGGGGGCGTTCTGGGCGATGCGATCGGCAGCGCTACCGTCGCCGGTTTCAGTTACTTCGGCAGTCATCTGCTGCTGTTGGCGATCTTTTTGTTCGGAATGACGGTATTCACCGACCTGTCCTGGCTGAAATTAATAGACCGTCTAGGGGGCATTACCCTCACGCTTTATGCGCGCCTTCAGGATCGCTACTACCAATTCCTCCAGCAGCGGGCAGAGCGCAAGGCCTCTCGCGAGGCGCAGCAACAGCGCAAGGAGTCGGTGGCCAAGAAAAACGAGATACAAAAGACCCGAACTGCACCGGCTATCGCGCCGCCGCCCAAGCCTGCCGCACCATCGGCGCGTGTAGAGAAAGAGCGCCAAACCTCGCTGTTTGACGGCATCGTCACAGGCAGCTTGCCATCGTTATCACTACTCGATCCGGCGGAACACCACCCAGACAAAGGCTTCTCTCCTGAGACGCTGGAGGCGATGTCGCGGCTGCTCGAAATTAAGCTGTTGGATTTTGGTGTCTCAGCAAAGGTTGTCGCGGTGTTTCCGGGGCCGGTAATTACGCGCTTCGAGCTGGAGCCAGATGCAGGCGTTAAAGTAAGTAAAATCAGCAACTTGGTTAAGGATCTTGCCAGATCACTTGCAGTAGTCAGTGTGCGCGTCGTGGAGGTTATTCCAGGCAAGCCCTACGTTGGCATAGAAATTCCCAATGAAGATCGCGAGATTGTGAACTTCCGCGAGGTGCTTTCCTCTCAGGCTTTTGAGGCCTCTAAGTCCGCGCTCACGCTGGCCTTGGGGCACGACATCTCGGGAGAGCCGGTTTGCGCTGACCTCGCTAAGATGCCGCACTTATTAGTTGCCGGTACGACGGGTTCCGGTAAATCGGTCGGCGTTAACGCGATGCTGCTTAGCTTGCTGTACAAGTCATCGCCGGAGGAAGTTCGCCTGCTGTTGGTAGACCCCAAGATGCTTGAGCTATCGGTCTACGACGGCATTCCCCATCTGCTGACGCCAGTCATTACCGATATGAAAGATGCCGCCAACGGGTTGCGCTGGTGTGTTGCTGAAATGGAGCGGCGCTACAAATTAATGTCAGCAATGGGCGTTCGGAATCTGGCGGGCTTCAACCGCAAGATCAAGGATGCCATCCAAAGCGGCGAACCCATCAAAGACCCACTATTCGTGCCAGACGAGAACTACCAGCCAGGCCTTGAAGAGGCGCTAGCGCCCGACCTTGAGCCGCTGCCCGCTATTGTGGTGGTCATCGACGAATTTGCTGACATGATGATGATCGTGGGTAAAAAGGTTGAAGAACTTATCGCACGAATTGCTCAAAAGGCCCGTGCGGCGGGTATTCATTTGATTCTTGCCACGCAGCGCCCATCTGTTGATGTGATTACCGGCTTGATCAAAGCCAACGTGCCCACACGGATTGCGTTCCAGGTTTCGTCGAAAATCGATTCGCGCACAATTCTTGACCAAGGTGGTGCAGAGCAGCTGCTTGGCCACGGTGACATGTTGTATTTGCCACCTGGTTCCGGCCTGCCTGTGCGGGTGCACGGCGCCTTCTGTAGTGATGATGAGGTGCACAGAGTTGTTGCCGATTGGAAAAAGCGGGGAGAACCTCGCTATATCGATGGTCTATTAGAGGAGGGTAGCAGCAGCGATGCCATGCCAGGCATGGCCCCGGAAGGGGGCGATGACGACGGTGAGGCCGATGCGCTCTACGATGAAGCGGTTCGCTTTGTTACCCAAAGCCGTCGGGCGTCGATCTCCTCTGTGCAGCGTAAACTGCGCATTGGCTACAATCGCGCTGCTCGATTGATAGAAACCATGGAGTCTGCCGGTGTAGTCTCCGAGATGGCCAGCAACGGCAGCAGAGAAGTTCTGGCGCCGCCACCGGTCGAATAGGATTTCCTTATGTACAATGCCTTTTTGGCCCTCGTTATTAGCGTAATATTTGCGGTGCCAGCACACGCCAGTGATGTTGCGCAACTGCATTTGCACTTATCCTCTTTGGAAACCCTGCAAGCCCAGTTTGAGCAAGAGGTTCGCGATGAAAGGGGCAACGTTTTGCAGCTCACCCGCGGCGAACTTGCGGTAGAGCGCCCCAACAAGCTTCGCTGGGAGAGCCGGGAGCCTTTTCACTACCAACTTATTAGCGACGGTGTAACGCTATGGCGTTACGACGCCGACTTGGAGCAGCTCAATAGCGAGCCATTTAGCGACGAGCTGGCAGAAGCGCCGGCGATGATTATTGGCGCCAGCATTGAGCAGCTAGAAAGCCAGTTTGATGTGCGGTTTAACAAACAGGGTGCGCTGCGGGAGTTTATTCTCACGCCGAAACAACCCGGCATGTTCAGCCAAATGAGTCTGCGCTTTCGCCAGGGCAAACTTATCGGCATGAGTATGCGCGACAACCTGGAACAGTACACAGAGGTGAAATTTATCAAGCCGCGCTACAACGTACCGCTGGCTGACGACACCTTCATCTTTTCTGAATCCAACGCCCCCTCATGAGTAACCCCGCGCCGCTGGCGGCGCGTATGCGCCCGCAATCACTCGCTGAATACCGAGGACAGGCGCATTTGCTCGCTGAGGGCCAAGCGCTGCGCACAGCGCTTGATTCTGGCCAGCTTCACTCGATGATTTTTTGGGGGCCGCCGGGAGTTGGCAAGACCACCCTGGCGAGATTGATCGCCCAGCATAGCGACGCTCACTTTATTACGGTCTCAGCGGTACTCGCGGGCGTAAAGGATATACGTCAGGCCGTTGAAGAGGCCAAGCGGGAGCGCCAGTACGGTCGTCGGACGGTCTTGTTTATCGATGAAGTACACCGCTTTAACAAGGCCCAGCAAGATGCCTTTCTTCCCTATGTGGAGGATGGAACACTAGTCTTCGTCGGTGCCACTACCGAAAACCCCAGTTTCGAGATCAATAACGCACTGCTGTCGCGCGCCCGTGTTTACCCACTCCACGCGCTTGACGCCGAGAGTCAGCTGGCAATTTTACGCCACGCCTGTGAAGAGGAAGGCTGGCAGTGTAGTGATGAACTGTTGTCAGAACTCGCTCTGCAGGCAGACGGCGATGCGCGCCGAGCACTTAACCTGCTAGAGCTCGCAATGGACATCATGCGCGACCGGGGCAGCAAACAAACGATTGACGCCGATGCTGTCTCGCAGGCAATGAGCCATCAACCCCGGCGCTTCGACAAAGGCGGCGACCTGTTTTACGAGCAGATCTCCGCCCTGCACAAGTCGGTAAGAGGCAGTTCACCCGACGGCGCTCTGTACTGGCTTATTCGCATGCTCGACGGCGGCTGCGATCCTATTTACGTCGCGCGGCGTCTGGTACGGATGGCCAGTGAAGATATCGGTAATGCCGACCCCAGAGCCCTGCGCATCTGCCTTGACGCCTGGGATGTACAAGAGCGCCTCGGAAGTCCGGAAGGGGAGTTGGCACTGGCGCAAGCCGTGGCCTATTTAGCTGCCGCGCCCAAGAGTAACGCGGTCTATACGGCCTTTAATGCTTTAAAAAAACGCATCGCCAGCGACCCAAGTCACGATGTGCCCATGCACCTGCGCAACGCGCCCAGCAAGTTAATGAAGGCCCAGGGCTTTGGCGAGGGCTATCGCTACGCCCACGATGAGCCCGATGCCTACGCCGCCGGGGAAAGCTATTTGCCGGAAGCCCTCCACGGCGAGCATTTCTACCAACCCGTCGACCGCGGTTTGGAGCGAAAAATTGCTGAAAAAATGCGTTATTTACAGCAACTGGATGCACAAAGCCCGCATAAGCGTTATCCGTGAGCGCAGTTCTTGCTAAAATGCCCGCTTTAACCAACAGGGAAAGCGCGTGCTGCAATATCTACTGATCGCCTTAGGTGGTGCCAGCGGCGCGCTGAGTCGCTACGGTATTGGCCGGCTTTGCCAGGTGCTACCCGCGAGCCAATGGCCAGTGGCAACCTTTGCAGTGAACGTGCTCGGCTCCGCCGCCATTGGCGTTGTATACGTGCTGATTACCGAGCGCAGCACCTTGCACAGCGACTGGCGCTATGTGTTGATGGTCGGCTTTTTTGGTGCCTTCACCACCTTTTCCACGTTTTCCCTTGAGTCTGTAGCGCTGTTGGAGGCGGGCAAACCGCTGCTGGCGCTGGCCTACATGCTCACTACTGTTACCACATGTGTACTGGCCTGCTGGCTAGGAATAATCGCTACAAGATAGCTTAAATATCAAAGGTTTGGAGAGTTTATATAATGTTGGATATCAAGCAGCTTCGCCAGGACCCGGACGCCGTGGCAGCCGCCTTGAAGAAAAAGGCCTACGACTTCGACGTGGCGCATTTTCAACAACTCGATACCCGTCGCAAGCAAGCCGATGTGGAAAGTCAGGAGCTGCTTGCACAGCGCAAACAAGCCTCTAAGCAAATTGGCGAATTAGTAAGGAGCGGCCTGTCGGTCGATGAGGCCAAAGCCAAGGTAAATGAAACCCTGGCAACTATAGAAGCGAGCCTCGAGCGCGTAAAAAATGAAGCCAAGGCTGCGAACGACGAACTCGACGCGGTGTTGATGGCTGTACCCAATGTACCGGTAGAGGAAGTGCCCGAAGGTGCAGACGAGGACGCCAATGTAGAGATTTCGCGCTGGGGCGAGCCGCGCCAGTTCGACTTCGATGTTAAAGATCACGTGGATGTCGGCGGCAACCTCGGTGGGCTGGATTTCGATACCGCGAGTAAAATCACCGGCAGTCGCTTTGCCGTTATGCGCGGCGGTTTGGCGCGTCTGCACCGCGCACTCACGCAGTTTATGCTCAACACGCACACCGGTGAGCACGGCTACCAAGAAGTTTACGTGCCCTATATCGTCAACAGCGATTCACTGCGCGGTACCGGGCAGCTGCCTAAATTTGAAGAGGACCTGTTCCGCCTTAACAGCGAATCAGAGTACTACCTGATCCCCACAGCGGAAGTGCCGGTTACCAATATGCTGCGCGATGTTATCGTCGAAGCGGGCGAGCTGGGAGAGGGCTTAAAGTTCACCGCCCATACACCGTGCTTCCGCTCAGAGGCGGGCAGCTACGGCCGTGATACCCGCGGAATGATTCGCCAGCACCAGTTTGAAAAAGTGGAGCTGGTGCAGTTCGTTAAGCCCGGCGATTCTGCCCAAGCGCTGGAAACCCTGACAGGGCACGCCGAAGCCATTTTGCAAAAGCTGGAGCTGCCTTACCGCAAGGTCTTGCTCTGCGGTGGCGATCTTGGCTTTTCCGCGCAAAAAACCTATGACCTGGAAGTATGGCTGCCGGCCCAAAACACCTACCGGGAGATCTCCTCTTGCAGTAATTTCGGCGACTTCCAAGCGCGCCGTATGATGGCCCGCTGGCGCAACCCCGAAACCGGTAAACCTGAGCTGCTCCACACCCTGAACGGCTCAGGGCTGGCAGTGGGGCGAACACTGGTCGCCATACTGGAAAATTACCAGCGCGCCGACGGCTCGGTGACCATACCGAGTGTATTGCAGCCCTATATGGGCAATATTGAGCAACTCAGCGCTGAGGAACTTGGCTGATGGACTTTTTGCCGCTGTTCACCAAACTCGACGGTAAGACCTGTTTGCTGGTGGGCGGTGGCGAAGTCGCCTTGCGCAAAGCCCGGCTTCTCAGTAAAGCAGGAGCGATACTGCGCGTTGTCGCCCCGGATATTGCCCCTGAGCTGGAACAGCTTGCCCGTGAATCGGGGCAATGTTTGCACGCGGATTACCGCTTGGATTACCTGGATAGCGTGTTTTTAGTCATCGCCGCCACCGATGACCAAGCCCTCAATGAGCAAGTGTCGCGAGACTGCAACGCCCGCAATATTCCGGTGAATGTGGTGGATAACCCGCCGCTGTGCAGCTTTATTTTGCCAGCAATTATCGATCGCTCGCCCATCGTGGTGGCAGTGAGCAGTGGCGGCAAAAGCCCGGTGCTGGCCCGTATGATTCGCTCGCGGTTGGAATCGAGCATTCCCGCCGCTTACGGGCGACTAGCCGGTTTGGTCGGACAATTTCGCGACGCCGTTAAAGCCCGTTTTGACGACATAGAAGATCGCCGTGACTTCTGGGAGCAAACGCTCCAGGGGCCTGTGGCGGAGATGGTCTATGCCGGGCAAGAACAAGCGGCCGGCGAAATGCTCAGCAAATTGATCAATGAGGCAGAGCTTCGTCCTGGCGGCGAGGTATACCTTATTGGTGCCGGGCCTGGCGACCCGGACTTAATGACGTTTAAGGCGCTGCGGCTATTACAGCGCGCGGATGTTGTGCTGTATGACCGCTTGGTCGCACCGGAAATCGTCGAGTTGTGCCGCAAAGATGCCGAGCGTATTTTCGTGGGCAAAGCGCGCTCGAATCATGCGGTGCCCCAGCAAGACATCAACGCCTTGTTGGTTGAACACGCCAAGCAGGGCCGAAAAGTCGCTCGCTTAAAAGGCGGTGACCCCTTTATTTTTGGGCGCGGCGGTGAGGAAATTGAGCAGCTGGCAAACGAATCGATCCCTTTTCAGGTTGTGCCAGGCGTAACTGCTGCGGCCGGTTGCGC
Source organism: Spongiibacter sp. C9W (assembly GCF_057370015.1). Taxonomy (NCBI): domain Bacteria; kingdom Pseudomonadati; phylum Pseudomonadota; class Gammaproteobacteria; order Cellvibrionales; family Spongiibacteraceae; genus Spongiibacter; species Spongiibacter sp. C9W. The sequence continues at coordinate 493,631 of NZ_CM170672.1, read as the reverse complement.
GAGCTATGCCGGTATACCGCTGACTCACCGCGACTACGCACAGTCAGTGCGTTTTGTTACCGGCCATTTGAAAGACAACAGCATTAACCTGCCCTGGGCCGAGCTGGTTCATGGCCACCAAACGATCGTTTTTTACATGGGCCTGGTTGGCCTACCGGTGATCTGCGAGCAGCTCATCGCCCACGGTCGAAGCGCCGATACACCAATTGCTCTGGTGCAACAGGGCACCACGCGCCATCAAAAGGTCGTGGTAGCCACCTTGGCAACCATGGTTGAGGAAGTGGCAAAAAATCCCGTTAAAGCCCCCACGCTGATTATTGTCGGCGAAGTGGTCAGCTTGCGAGAAAAACTGGCCTGGTACGAGCACTACGATCTCGCGTCGCCAAGTTTGTAACATCGGTCGCTGCGGCGAGTCCCAATGCCATATTCACTTGATTCGGAGGTTTTGTGAGTCAGTTTGATTACGATCTGTTTGTCATTGGTGCCGGTAGCGGCGGTGTTCGCGCGGCCAGAATGTCAGCGTCGATGGGCGCCCGCGTGGCCGTGGCCGAAGCCCGTTATCTGGGTGGTACCTGTGTAAATGTCGGCTGCGTGCCTAAAAAACTGTTTAGCTATGCGGCCCACTTCACCGAGAACTTCCACGATGCAGCCAGCTTTGGTTGGGATGTTTCGCACGGCCCGATCGACTGGCCGCGCCTGCGCGACAATAAAACCCGCGAAATTGAGCGTTTGAATGGCATCTACGGCAATATACTCAAAAATGCCAATGTTGACCTGATCAACGGTCACGCGCGCTTTATCGACGAGCATACAGTGGACGTGAACGGCAAACACTATCGCGCCGAACGGATTCTTATTGCTGTTGGCGGCTGGCCCTATATCCCCGATGTGCCGGGGAAAGAGCACGCCATTAGCTCCAATGAGCTGTTTTATCTCGATGAGCTGCCAGAACATGCCACGGTAGTGGGCGGAGGCTATATTGCCACCGAATTTGCCGGCATCCTCAACGGCCTGGGGGTTAAGGTCACACAAATTTACCGTCGCTCGCTGTTTCTGCGTGGCTTTGATGAGGAAATACGCGGCCACCTTGCAGAGGAAATGCGCCAGCGCGGCATCGAACTGCGTTTCAATGAAAACGTCACGGCAATCGAGAAAACCGCCGACGGCTTGCAGCTTCAGCTGGAGAGCGGCGGCGTGCTGAATACCGGCGCTGTGCTTTATGCCACCGGGCGCCAGCCGCTACTCGAGGGACTTGGGCTTGAACACACCCGGGTTGCGCTCAACGAGCAGGGATTTATTGCCGTGTCGGACACCTTCCAAACGGCGGCGCCCAGTATTTATGCGCTGGGTGATGTCATTGGTGGCATGGAACTGACGCCCGTGGCGCTCGCCGAAGGAATGAATCTCGCTCGGCGACTCTATGGCGGCATTGACCAGGCGATGGACTACGAATACATTCCCACTGCGATCTTCTGCCAACCCAATATTGGAACGGTTGGCTACAGCGAGGAACAAGCGCGGGAGAAATTTGGCGATATCAGCGTGTTTACGTCGCAGTTCAAACACCTGAAACACACCCTCACTGAGAATCCGTCAAAGGTATTTTTGAAGCTGATTGTCGATAAAGCCTCAGACCGCGTTGTCGGCGTTCATATGCTCGGAGATGATGCCGGCGAGTTAATCCAGGGCTTTGCCGTGGCGATAAAGGCGGGGGCAACCAAAGCGGTATTCGACGCCACTATCGGCATTCACCCCACGGTCGCTGAGGAGTTTGTGACCATGCGCGAGGCCAGCCGATAAGCTGGCCTTCAAGGGAAGGCCCTTTTAGGGCCGCCCGGCGAGTCTTTCCTGCTGGAAGGCGGGAATCGCGTCCACCAGAATATGGCCGGCCTCATTTAGCAGCGGGTCAGGGCGTTTATCTTTCTCTTCACCCTCATTCTCCGACTCGGTATCCGGGCTGATCAGCAGGTCATCCGGGGTTTCGAGCTCGTCATCTTTCAGCACATCCAAGGGCTTTTCACCCTTGGCTACACGACGTCGGTTTTCCATCGCCAGCTGCAGGGCTTTTTGCTCTTCGCGCTCTTTTTTGCGCTTGGCAATATTCAGCGACAGGTACTTTCTATCGCGATATTTTTCTATTGCCGCTAATTGCTCTTTCAAAAAACGAAAATCAGGATCTTTAGCAACGCGCTCCTCGTGGCGTTTTTCCAACTTATCCAGGCCACTGCGCAGGTCGTAATAATAGCTGTGGCGAGCGCGGGCGATGCGGTCCCACGCCATCGCATTGTCGAGAATGCTTTCGCCAATCTGCTCGGAATCGTAGAGGGGAGGGAAGCTGATATCGGGAATCACGCCGCGGTTTTGGGTGCTGTCACCCGAAATGCGGTAAAACTTCGACTCGGTCATTTTTAACTGACCGTGACTCAGCGGGTTTACCGACTGCACCGTTCCCTTACCGAAAGACTGGGTACCGATCACAATACCGCGCTGGTAGTCCTGAATGGCACCGGCGAAAATCTCCGACGCAGATGCGCTCATGCGGTTGATCAACACCGCCAACGGGCCGGTGTAATAGGGCGAGCTCCGGCGCTTACCTTCGCGAATCACTCGGGAATTGGACTGGCGTATCTGCACCGTCGGCCCGGATTCAATGAACAGGCCCACCAGACCGTTGGCCTCGGCAAGCGAGCCGCCGCCATTGTCACGCAGGTCGATCACAATACCTTCCGCGCCCTCGGCCAGTAGTTCACCAAGAATCCGATGCACATCGCGGGTGGTGCTGCGGAAGTCGGGGTCACCCATGCGGAAGGCGTCAAAATCCAAGTAAAAGGTTGGGATATCGATAACCCCAATCTTTCTTACTTTGCCCGAGGCATCTTCAATATCGAGGATCTCTCCCTTGGCACTTTGCTCTTCGAGCTTCACCTCGTTGCGCTCGATCACAATTTCCTTGCGCTCTTCGTCGCTATGCGCCAATGCAGGAATAACCTCTAAGCGCACAACAGAGCCCTTCGGGCCGCGAATCAAGTCGACAACATCGTCCAAGCGCCAGCCAATAACGTCCTGCATATCACCCTTCTTGCCCTGGGCAACACCGACAATACGGTCTGCAGGCTGCAACTCACCCTGTTTATCGGCAGGGCCGGCAGGCACCAGTCGCACGATCTTGGTGTAGTCGTCTTCCATTTGCAGAACAGCGCCGATCCCCTCCAGCTTCAGGCTCATATTAATCTGGAAGTTTTCCGACAGCCTTGGCGAAAAGTAATCAGTGTGGGGGTCGTACAGCGAGGCGAGGGCGTTCGCGTAGATTTGGAAGGCGTCTTCCGCCTCAAGCTGAGTCAGGCGCTTCACCTGATTGCGGAAACGCTTCTCCAGCAACTCAACGATGGCTTTATCTTCTTTGCCCGCCAGCTTTAAACCGAGAACACGATTTTTCAGTTGCTTGCGCCAAATCTCATCAGCTTCGGTCTGGTTTTTTGGCCAGGGCTGTTCAGAGCGGTCCAGCAAAAAACTCTCGTCGACACTGAAGTCCATCGCTGCGACGGTTTTTTCCAGATCGTCGAGGCTGCGCTCCAAACGGCTCACAATGCGTTGACGATAGCGGTTAAAAATCAGAAAACCTGTATCCAGGCGACCTTTTTTCAGTTCATCATCCAGGCGGTCGCGGTATTGCTGAAAACTGGCAATATCCTCGGCGAGTAAAAACTGTCGATTAGGGTCCAGGTCACTGAGGTAGGCATCCAACAAACGCGACGACGAGGCGTCATCAACAGCCAATTTTACATAGTGGCTGCTATTCAGTTGGTTGAGCATGTCGCGAATCGCCTTGCGATGCTCTTTGCTGGGTTCTAAGTCGGTCAGCGCATAAGCGGGCGACAGCAAGAATAAAAAGAGGAGTGAAACGCTAGCGAAAAGGGTGCGCGACGAACGATGTTGAGTAAAAAGCATAAATTACCTGTGTTTTTCCGCTGTGGTTCAGCCTTACGACTAATTTTCCGGTGATTTCCTATCAGCGGATTTCCCGTATCGGTATACCGCGTTACACTGAAAATATCCACTTAGGCTAACTGATGGAGCCCGCAATTGTGAGTAAAAACCCTAAAGTGACAGCCGTTGAAACATATATCAAGGCGCTGACTGAGCACGACCTCGGCGCAATTGACGCACTTTTTGATGACAACGCTACCGTGGAAGATCCAGTCGGTGGAGATGTCATTCGCGGTAAGGACGCTATTCTAGGATTCTACAAGACCGCATTTAGTTCCGGCATTTCTGCAAGATTAGAGGGCGCGGTGCGCTTAGCCGCTAACCATGCGGTGTTTCCGTTTGTGGTAGAACTTAACCCCGGCAACGGCGAAATGCGTCTCGAAGTCATCGACCAATTCACCTTTAATGACGCCGGAAAAATCTGTGCAATGAAGGCATTTTGGGGTGAAGAGAACATGACAACCCCCTAACGCCGCCCCGCCAAATGCCTGTCACCTAACGAATGATCGCCACCGACTTAATTTGTGCAAAGACCGACATACCCACGGTTAAGCCCAAGTGGTCGATACTTCGCCGGGTGAGCCTCGCCAATAGGCGCTCGCTACCCAGCTGCAATGTTAGTACCTGCATGGCGCCTACCGCCTCATCACTGATTGCCGTTATCGAGCAGGGCAGCACATTCAAAATACTGCTGTCGCTGTGGGCCGACAGGCTAATGCTCACGTCCTGCGCCCGAATACGCAGGCGCTGCTGGCTCCCTAAGGCTTCATCGTTGTGTTGTACCCAAAGTGCACCCCCATTAAAGGCCAATTCCGCGAGTTGCCATTGCTCATCAATGCGGTTCACCCTGGCACGCAGTACCGCCGACACATCCGCGCTGCCCGGTCGGGCGATTACCTGCTGCATGAGCAGCTCTTCCATTGGCCCGTAGTGGCTGACTTTGCCGTTTTCCAGCATTAGCAGGGTATCAGCGAGGCGGCACACCTCATCAACCGAGTGGCTGACATACAGAATAGGAATATTCGACGCGCGGCAGAGTGTTTCCAGATAGGGCAATATCTCGGCTTTTCTTCGGTCATCCAGGCCGGATAAAGGCTCATCCATCAGCAGCAACTCTGGGCCGATCAATAGCGCTCGCGCAATCGCCACACGCTGGCGTTCTCCCCCTGATAACTGATCTGGCCGGTGCGACATCAATGCGGCAAGGTCCAATAAGTCCACCACTTCTTCCAATGCCGGCGCCTGGGGTGCTGCGCGCCGCTGTGCATAGCGGAGGTTGCCCGCCACACTGAGGTGTGGGAACAAACTCGCCTCTTGAAAAACGTAGGCAATCGGTCGGCGGTGGCAGGGCAGGGAATAGCGCCCTTGCTGCCAGCAAGCGTCGCCAAAAAACAACTCGCCGCGAGCGCGTTGCAAGCCTGCGATGCAGCGCAGCAACGTTGTTTTTCCCGAACCGGAAGGGCCAAATATCGCCGTAACACGGTCCATCGGCAGGGAAAACTCGGCATCAAGCGCGAACTTGTCGCCGGGAAACGCCAATCTAAAATGACCTGAAAGCTGCTTTACCACGCCTAGAAACCCAATACTTTTGCTGAGCGCTTGCCGCTGCGAAGCCCATGCAGCAGTAGCATGGTAATAAAGGATAGCGCCAACATCAGCGCGGCGAGGCGATGCGCACGGGGGTAGTCGAGGGCTTCCACATGTTCATACAGCTGCACCGAGAGCACCTGGGTTTCACCCGGAATATTGCCGCCAATCATCAGCACCACACCGAACTCGCCCAGCGTGTGGGCAAAACCCAGCACCGCCGCAGTGATAAACCCCGTTCGGCACAGCGGTAATAACACCGTGAAGAAACGATCAATTGGGCCGGCACGCAAGGTGGCGGCCACTTCAAAAGGGCGCTCGCCCATGCTTTCCATTGCGTTTTGTATGGGCTGTACCACAAAGGGCAGCGAATAAAACAAGGAGCCAATCACTAAGCCCGTAAAGCTGAACGCCAGGCTCCCCATTCCCAAACGCTCGCTCAGGTAGCCTATGGGCCCCTCCGGCCCCATTGCCAACAGCAAATAAAAGCCAAGCACTGTAGGCGGTAGTATCAATGGCAGGGTGATCAGCGCCGCTACCGGAGCGCGCAACCAAGAGCGACTGCGGCTTAGCCACCAGGCCAGCGGTGTCGAAATCACCAACAGTAAAACAGTGACGACCAGTGCCAATTTCAGGGTAAGTAAAAGCGCGGTCATATCCTGGCTATCAAACCCCATCATTCTGCACCCTCCCTTGTGGGCAGCTGATAACCATCGTTACGAATGATCTGCTTAGCAATATCGGTTTGTAAAAACGCCAGAAACGCCCGGGCAGCTTCAATATCGTCACAGCGAGTTAGCACCACTCGTTGCTGCCTGATCGGCCGGTGCCAGTCATCGGGAATTAACCAATAATCGGTGGAAGAGGGGGGCATCTGCGCGCGCGCTAACAGGCCCGCCTCCGCATTTTTGGAATGCACAAATTGGTAGGCCTGAGCGATATTTTCGCCGACTACCAGTCGCTTTGCCGCCGCTTTTTCTAGCTTGAAATGCCGCAGAACATCTTGCGCTGCTCGCCCATAAGGGGCCAAACGCGGGTTGGCAATGGCAAAACGTGAATAGCTAAATGCTGTCAGTTCACGCTGCCCATCTTTTTTTACCGGCCACAGCACTAAGCGGCCACGCGCATAGTCCTGGCGGCTGCCATCGATGACGAAGCCGTTATCCTCCAGCGCTTTCGGGCGGGCGATATCAGCTGAGAAAAACATATCGAAGGGCGCACCTTGGCGAATTTGTGCGTATAGCTTGCCCGACGAACCGCGAACAAGCTCAGGTGACACTCCGCCCAAGGTCGCGTAATAAGCGGCGAGCTTCTCCAGTGTGGGAGCGAAATTCGCGGCCACAGCAATACGCAGCGGCGCCGCCACCGCAGCGCCAGACCACACACATACCAATAACAGGCCAAACAGTCGGTTCAACAACACAGGCACCCTAAAATCAGGCAGCTAGTCTCGACCAAATTTAGGTACGACACAAGCTGCGCCTCTACTTAGTTAGCCGATGATGCATTTTGTCCGACAAGGGCTGCTGCGGCCTGAAACAACAGCTTGCTCGCATGGCCAGCACCAGCGACTGCAAAGAAGGCCGGCAAGCCTGGATAGAACGGCGGCAACCACAGTACACAGGTAAGTGAGCACGACGGTGTCGATTTCAAACATAACGTCGATGAAGGCGAGCTGTGGTTAAAAAGCTAAAAGCCCGCCATAGCGAGGGGTCGCAAATGCCAACCTCTCGTTCTCATGCAAATATCATATTTAACATAATATATATTATGCGAACATATGGTATTTGCTAGATCAAGGCTGGATTCGCCCAGGAGCGGTTAACACCGCTCCTGCAACATTGCCGTTCCTGTGCCTGCGGCGCCGCTTGCCGCAACAATACCTCGTTTCAGGCCGCGGCGCTCAAGCTCGTCAATTAAGGTGCCTGCCATGATAGCGCCGGTTGCGCCCATGGGATGACCGAGTGCGATCACTCCGACATTGATGTTGAGTTTGTCTTCGCTGATACCGAGGTCGCGCTGGCATTTGATCACCGTGGCGGCAAAGCCTTCATGCAGTTCGAACAGGTCGGCGGTTAACGCCTGCTCCTGCATAAGCTTTTGCGTGGCGGCGCAGCAGCCTGAGATGACGGTTAATGGATCGTCGCAAACACTGGCGACGGCGCAGATACGCGCGCGTGGCGCTTTACCCAGCGTTTCGCCCAATGCTTCGTCGCCCACCAACACCAAGGCAGCGCCATCGGCCATAGCTGGCGAATTACCAGCGGTGTGAATATGCTGGATCTCGGTGAGTTTGGCATGCCCCTGAAGTTGCAAGGCATCGATGCCTTTTGCGCCAAGCTCAGCAAAGGCCGGCGGCATTTGCGCCAGAGACTCCATGTTTGCGTTGTCGCGGATGCATTCATCGTGGGCCACATTTACGCCTGTCTCTGTGTTTACAACCGGAACGACCGAGCGGAACCGCCATTGTCACGCGCTCGGGCGGCGCGCTGCTGACTGGTTACGGCAACGTGGTCGGCGTCCTCGCGACTGATTTGATACTGGGAGGCAATCAGGTCCGCGCCGTTGCCCATCATTAACATTTGGCAGCGAGCCGCCATCTTGGGGTCGGTAAAAACGGTGGCTTTGTCGGACAACATCGGCACGTGGGACATCATTTCCACGCCGCCAGCAATGACCATACCGGCTTGCCCGCCCTGCACTTTCAATGCGGCAAAATTGATGGCATCCAAGCCGGAGGAACAGAAACGGTTAACGGTAATACCGGGAACATGGCTGGGCCAGCCAGCATATAACAGGGAGGTTTTGGCAATATTTGCCGCCTGGTCACCCGCCTGTGTTACACAGCCTAGAATCACATCATCAACCTGGCTTTTGTCCAGTGGATTGCGCTCTGCCAGGGCATCGTAAAGGGTTTTTAGCAGCGCCAGTGGCGACAATGCATGCAGACTACCCGTTTCCTTGGCACGGCCGCGCGGTGTGCGAATAGCGTCGTAAATATAAGCGTGTGTCATTCGTTAATTCCTACTATAAAGCTGGCACAGGTTGTGGCGCTGCCGCCAAGGTTGAAGGTGGCCATGTTTTTGGCGTTGGTGATTTGTGTCTCCCCTGCTTGGCCGCTGACCTGCTTGTAGCAGTCCAACAGCATGCGTACGCCGGTCGCGCCCACGGGATGGCCCAGGCCGATCAAGCCGCCGCTGGCATTAACGGGAAAGTCGCCGTCTTTGCATATGCGCCCCTCCTCTATTGCTTTCCAGCTTTCACCGGGCGCCGTTAAACCGCAGTGATCGATCACCGTGTATTCGGTAATGGAAAAACAGTCGTGCACCTCAAGGCCGTCGAGTTGCAGCAAGTCAGTCATGTCTGCGCGTTTTAGGGCGTCGCGAATCAGCTGATTTACATGAGGGAAAAGCAGTGGCTGACCGTCGCTAAGGCGCAGCTTACTGCGCAGGTCGATGGCAGACGAGCGATGCCCCCAGCCTTTGATGCGGGGCATGTCACTCAGCGAAATGCCCTGCTGCGCGGCATAGCTTTTGGCGGCCGATTCACTGAGCGAGTAAAGCAGTTTGAGGCTCAGACCGAGCGCAGCGGTATGGCGGCGAACTTGGGCTACGACATTGTTTCCATCAATGATGGTGAGGTGGTGTACCGCTACACACCAAAAGCGCGCCACCAAAATTTAATAGGCTCCCTGCACGGAGGCATTTTGGCATCACTGCTGGACACGGCAATGGGTGCCGCGGTGATGACAAAGTTAGCGGCGGGTGAATTTCACACCATGACGGACTTGTCGATCAAATTTATCGGCGCCGTTCGCGACCCCGACGAAGAGCTGCTCATTGAAGCGCGGGTCGATCACCCCGGTAAACGCTTGCTGGCAACAGAAGGGGTGATTAAAAATACCCAGGGGCGCATTATTGCCAGGGCGATCGCCAGCGCGATAAGGCTTTAAGAAACCGCGGTGCAAGGCGCCATCGGCCAGTAACGGCTTCGCCAGGCGCCGCGCTCAGTAGTCGCTGTCACTTTCAAAAACAACGAGCAAATCCCGGTTCTCTCCACTGCCACCTTCCACGCCATCCGCACCGAAGGTTTTCACGCTGAAGGATGGCGGTGCGTCGGAGCTGTGATAGATATAATCGCGCTTCCACGGGTCGCGAATCAGACTGCTACGACTTAAATAGGGGCCGGCCCAACGCGGGCTGAGAGGCTCCAAGACGGGGCTTTCCAACAGCGCGTATAGCCCTTGGTCAGGACTTGGGTAACGCAAATTATCAAGCTTATATTGATGCAGAGCCCGGGTAATTCGCTCCAGATCAATCACTGCTTGTTCATGCAAAGCCTCATCGACACGCTGCTTAACAAGGCTACTTACATATATCGTTAGTGCTGAGGCGATCAGCAATACAAAGAGAATTTCTCGACGGGTAATACCCCGGCTAGCGCCGGGGCCTGAGTTTGCCATACGGAGGCGAAGGTGCATTTATAGCTTTACTCTAATTCTCCCGCTGACTGATACCTCAAGGAAGCGCGCCAAATAGTCAGGCACCTCCTCGAGGGTTATTTCAGTTAGCAGAGCAGACCACGCCGCGTCATCGAGCTTCCACTGCTCGGCAAAACGCCGCCATATATCAGCTTTCCGTTGCTGACTAATTTCTACTGAATCGACACCCAGTAAGCATACACCGCGCAGAATAAATGGGAAAACGCTGCTGTTGATATTCACCCCGGCAGCCAGTCCACAACAGGCGACGGCGCCCTCGGGCTGAATAATTTTTAACAGGTTTGCCAGTGGATCGCCGCCGAGCGTGTCAATTGCCGCATCAAACAATGGCTTCGCCATTGGTTTTTTATCGAACTCTGCCAGCATCGATGGCGCCACACAATGTTGAGCGCCAATACTATGTAAAAAGTCATATTGTTGCGCCTTGCCACTGATCGCGGTGACCTCCGCACCCAGTTGATTAAGCAATGCAATGGCAACACTACCAACACCACCACTGGCACCCGTTACGGCAATTTTAAGACCGCTCAGCTCGCCTAATTGGCGCTGGAGCTTCTCCACACATAAGCCGGCCGTCAATCCTGCAGTGCCGAGTGCCATCGCCTCTGCACTGTCCAAGCCATCCGGGGCGGCCAGTAACCATTCACCGGGCACTTGAATTTGTTCTGCCAGGCCACCGTCGGTGTTCATACCCAGGTCATAGCCCGTCACGATAACACGGTCACCCGCCTTCCAATTATCGCTGGATGAAGCCAGCACTGTGCCCGCGGCATCGATGCCCGGCGTATGCGGGTAGTTGCGGGTTACCCCTTTGTTGCCCGCGGCTGACAAGGCATCTTTATAGTTGAGCGACGAGTATTCTACCGCAACGCGCACTTCGCCATTCTCGGGCTGGGCAAAGTCGTCTTTGTCGACAACGCTGCACTGATAGGCGCCCTGCTCTTCTCTGACCTGTACGGCTTTAAATGTCATTATTTCCCCCGATTTAGCCGACAAAACGGCTGTTGCGAATTTTTTCAACGACGCCCCAAAAACCTCGGTCTATCGCTGTTTCAGCAGCGAAGCCAAGGCGCTCGGGTAGGCTGCGCTTTTGCTTAAAGTGCACCGCATAAATATCGGTGTCTTCACGTTTGCTCAGCAGATAGTCATCGCTGGTGGAAATACCGTCAATTAGACCTTTGTCCAGTGCGCGGCGGCCATACCACACCTCGCCGGTGGCAATGGATTCAATATCCAGTGACGGCCGATTTTCACTGACAAACTCTTTGAACAACTGGTGAGTTTCCTCGAGCTCTTCAATAAATTTTTTCCGCCCTTCATCCGTATTCTCGCCAACCATAGTGAGGGTGCGCTTGAACTCGCCAGCGGTGTGCAATTCGACATCGACATCGTGCTTTTTCAGCAAGCGATGGAAGTTGGGCATTTGCGCCACGACGCCGATTGAACCAATGATTGCAAAGGGTGCCGCAAGCAATTGATTGCCGATACACGCCATCATATAGCCACCACTGGCGGCAACCCTGTCGATAGCGATAGTGAGGGGAATACCCTTGTCGCGCAGTCGCTGCAGTTGCGATGAGGCTAAGCCGTAGCTATGCACCATGCCGCCAGGGCTTTCCAGGCGCAGCAGCACTTCGTCCTGGTCATTGGCAACCGTGAGTATTGCGCTGATTTCGTGGCGTAATGACTCCACCGCCGAGGCGCGAATATCGCCGTCGAAGTCGAGAACAAATAGCCGCTTTTTCGTCTTTTCCTGCTTGGCTTTGCGCTCGGCCTTGTGTTGTTTTTTCTTGTCCTTGCGCAGTTTTTTGTACTTTTCTTCGCTCAGCAAGCCGTAGTTCATGGTGTCTTGCCAGTCTTCAAAACGCTCGTGCAGACGGCTGACTTCAACGTGACCGTCTTCGCCCTCGCGTTTGCTGCGCTGGCTAAACGAGGTAATAACGGTGAGCAATAAAACAATAAATACCAATGCCGTAACCGCTTTCGCGAGAAACAGACTGTAATCCACTAGAAAGTCCAAAAACGGGCTCCAAGTCAGTTAGAAAAGGTTCGTCATAGTGGTACGGGGCTGACCAACAGTCAAGTTGACCAATTACGCAACGCGTTGATAGCAATTGGGTTTTTGGGCCGAATAAACATACCGCTGCGGCCGAGGTAAACATCAAATACTGCGCCATCCTGCAAGGGTGCATAAACCCCGTTGCCGTAGTCGACATCTACCCAACGCCAAATAAACGCGTAGTTACTGAGCATTGGCCAACTGTCGAGCCATTCGCCACTGGGTAGTGGGTGCACTGTTCGCTGGCTATTGGCTTCGCGCTCGGGGTGTTGATAGCGACCGCTAAGGCGCTCAAGGCGAACCAGGTTATTCAACCCCAGCTTTGCCAGCGCAGCATCCCAACGCAGCACCCTACCCTCTAGCCGCCATTCATCGCCGCGCACGGGAAAGTGAAATGGCATGGGGTTTCCGTCGATATCCAGGCGCAGCGCAAAATTATTCTCACTGGACTGGGCAACGAATACGGTGGCTATGCGCTGTTCCACCGCCAAATTGCGATAACTGATTAGGTCTTGGCTGACCAGGACGGTCGTGGCCGTCATCGGCGCAAATGCCAGAAGTAAAAGCCCGCAAGACAGCGGACGACGGCGCAGCGACAGCAGCAGAACGACGCAAATAAGAACACTGCCGACGCAAATCAGCAGTAACAGCGTAGCGAGCTCAGGAAGCGGCATTTCCCGTGTCCTGCGCCATCTCTACCGGAAAGCCCAATTGTTTTAATGAGTCTTCCGCAATAAGTAAAATTTTCTCATCGGGGATGTGGCGCGACTCCAGCTCGCCGAGGTAATACTCGACGCTGATCATCGCATCGGCGAGCGTCTCTAGCGCCTGCGCATCGCGCTGAGCGTCGCTGCGTTCGCGTCCCATAAAGGTTTTAACGAAGCGGGTCGCTGAACCCGTGACCGCCGCCAAACGGCGCATTTTCAAAATATCGAAAGCGCCCCGCACCGAGCTCAAACTGCTCGGGACGTTTGCAATATGTGTGCTGTCAAAGCCAGAGTCGATATAGGAGGCGATGGCGCGCTTAATCATGCCAATGGCGCTTTTCGCTTCTTCGATAACAATTGCCGTGGCCTCACTCACCTGATTGTCGGCGCTGATGCTATCGCGTTTATCAATGCTGAGCGCATTGAGCTCATCGTAGTTGAGCTTGCGCCGGTCGATCTGTGCCAGGCTACTTTCGATAAACAGCAGAGTTTCCGCCAACTCTTCAAGTACCGCTCTGGCATTGCTTAGATCAGTACCGATTAGATCGAGCAACACGCCGGCATAGCGCCCCAATACTTCCGAGAGTGATGGCAGGTTGAGCACCAACAGCACATCAGCGCCCTGCTGCAGCAATTCGCTGAGCGGGCGAATTTCTTCGTCGTCGCTGCGGCCGTGTTGTGCAAGTAGCTCGAGAATATCTTTGGCATGACGCAGCTCCGCCCGCAGCTCGTTGAGCACGGAGGAGACCGTGTCGTAGCTTAAACCCAGCATCTGCGTGCGCAGGCGTTGGATTTCTGCATCATTAATATCAAAGGGACGAGTGCCAATCGCCTGCAGTAACTTGCCGTTAAACCCCTCCTGCCAGGACGACAATCGAAGCAGGAATAACAGCTCTTGTTCGAGAATTTCATCCCCGGGCTTATCTGAACCCAGTCGCCGCAGAGCGCCATCCAAACCGGTGAGTAGGCGTTTGCGCCGAGGGTTCAGCTCCAACCCGCCCTGGGCAAAGGCTTCAATGACGGCGCTGGCCAGCAGCCAAAAACGCTGGTTCCGTCCTGCCGGCAGTGCCCCGCACAAGCGACGTAGCGCTCGCGACATTAGGGTGAATTGCATCGCCGGTTGCGCGTCGCGCAGCAGCCCCAATAAGGCACGCTGGTAACTTTGCCGAACACGCTTAAGCAATTCTGCTAGCGCATCCTGGGCCATTGCGTGACTGCGCAACTTCAACTCCGAGTCGCGGCTAAAGACATAGGCGTCGTTCTTGCAGAAATAGCTATCGGGCAGCAGTAATTGGCGGTGAGCCTCTCGCAGTTCGTTGGCGTGTGTAATCGCCATCAACGGGATTTCGTTGCCGCGACTTTGTACAAATTCCAGGTAGCGCGGCAGAACAAAAAAAGCCGTGCTCAAGGCATTTAGCTGGGCGTCTGGCAAGGCTGCGGTATTACTGACAATCGCTTGGCAAAGTGAGCGCATTTCATCGGCGATAAGCGCAGCCCCGCGCACTTCGATAAGCCGCAGGGTTCCCCCTATCTGACGAAGGGCCATCTCGCACTCATCCAGCAAGCGCAAATCGTGGCGCTCGGCCAAGAAGGTTTCAAAGATATTGGTGGCTTGCTGCAGGGTATTACTCAGCTCCTCCCCCACCAATGCGTAGGAGCTACTATTAATATCATTCTGCAATGCGGCTTGCTTGAACACTGGTAATGCCCCGTTGTCACGAGCCTGGCGCGGCTCAAACAAAGCTCAACCCACTTGTGAAATTGACAGTTAAGCTGCGGTATTTATTCGTCTTTTTATCAGTTATTTTTGCTTATGCACAGCGTCAAACAGCATAAAGCGCTACTGCGCCACGAAATCAGTTGCCGTCACTCGCCTCTGTGCTGCGCCAAAGGCAATTGCCGCCACTGGCTTTATCAATGATCTGCAATTGCTCTAAGTGAGCGGCCAGCTCATCCTCACTGGCGCGCACCACCGTCAAAGCAGGTCGGTCCGCCGGCAGGCGCCGAATGCCCTTGCTTCCGCCTTCCCCGCCCTCGTTGCCATCCTCACCGGCAAGCGCCAGATTGGTCTGGCCACCGGTCATGATTAGATACACATCGGCCAGAATTTCAGCATCGAGCAATGCGCCGTGAAGGTCGCGCTGAGAGTTATCTACATAGTAACGCTGGCACAATGCATCCAGGCTATTCCGCTGCCCGGGGTGCTTCTGGCGCGCCATGACCAAGGTGTCGACCACACCGCAGATTTCTGCAAGCTTTGGCTGCCGGCCCGGTAGCCTAGCCAGCTCCATATCGAGGAAGCCGACGTCGAACGGGGCATTGTGAATGACGAGTTCGGCGCCGCGAACAAAATCGAGAAATTCCTCAGCCACTGCTGAAAACAAGGGCTTATCGGCAAGCATTTCATTGGTAATGCCGTGGACCTCTATCGCCCCCGCTTCCACTTCGCGCTCGGGGTTGATATAGCGGTGAAAGTGCCGCCCTGTCAGCTTTCGGCCAACGAGCTCCACACAACCAATTTCGATAATCCGGTGGCCGTCATTAGGGTCAATACCGGTGGTTTCTGTATCGAGGACAATCTGGCGCATCGTTATCGTCTCAACTCATCTATGCCGCGATTAGCCAAGCTATCGGCAATTTCATTTTCCCGGTGACCCGAGTGCCCTTTTACCCAGTGCCATTCAATGTCGTGCTGGCTATTCAACGCATCCAGCTCGCGCCACAGATCCGCGTTTTTCACCGGTGCTTTGCCAGCCGTCTTCCAGTTGCGCTTTTTCCAGTTGGCCATCCACTCGGTGATGCCTTTTCTGACGTACTGGGAATCAGTGGTTAGTGCCACCTGACAGGGCCGCTTTAGGGCCCGAAGCGCTTCGATAGCGGCGGTCAGTTCCATGCGGTTATTTGTTGTATCGGCTTCTCCGCCGTACAGCGTTTTTTCTTGCCCGCGGCTGCGCAGCAGTGCACCCCAACCGCCGGGGCCGGGGTTACCCTTGCAGGCACCATCGGTAAAAATTTCAACTTTACTGTCACCGCTAGTCATTCAGTTACTCATGTTTAATATCACGTGTTGCCCCGAGCATACTTGGATGCCGGAGAATTTTAGCGCGCTTACGGACCTCTGCTGCCGGAGTGAGCGGCGCGCGGTATTTTGTCGCGCTCAGTACAAAAACACCACCCATTGGCATGGACGGGGAAAATGGCCGATGGTTCATAAAGAAACTGGGAGAACTGATCGGCAGGCGGTGAAAGCCATAGCTAACGTCTGCGGTTTCAAAACCAAGCAATGACAGCCAGTCATTAATGCGATTAATACTCAAACTGTGGTTCTGCCACATTGCGCTGCGTTTAAGCCTGCCCATTAGCCCTCGCAGGGCCAGTGGAGACCATGGATTGATACTGCATATGACCAGTTTGCCGTGGGGCACGATCAGCCGCTCGACCTCGCGCAATACGGTATGGGGGTTTTCTACAAACTCCAGGAGGTGGTGCAATACCACCATATCCACAGATTCATTAGCCAGCGGCAATTGGTCGAAATCACAAACGGCATCCAGAATCTGACTATAGCCATATTGCCCCAGCCCGCCGAGGTGCAATTGGCGCTGGCATAACTGTGGATCAACGTTAAAACGCTCGGGAATCACGCTTAAATTCAACAGTTGACGGCCGGAGGTACTCCGGTCGCTGAGTGCGTGGTGCACCAAACGCTGCTCTTCGTGTAACACGGTGCCGCCGACGGGACCGCGAAACCATTGCCGCAGTGCGGGCAACAATACTTCAGGCGAATGCTGAGCGCGCCATCTAGCCATGATTTCCCCCCTGTGCTGACCCTGTCACCATGAGCTAATACCTTGTCTGACAAGGGAAAACTGTATACCCTGACGCTAAATGAGGGTTTATTTATGGGCAAGCTGTCGGTCACGCCAATAGCGGCATTCAGCGACAATTACATCTGGTGCATCTCATCTGGCGAAGACGCTGTTGTCGTCGACCCAGGCGATGCAGCGCCCGTCATCAACTTCCTCAAGCATGCCCAACTAAAGCTTACCGCAATTCTAATTACCCATCACCACTGGGACCATACTGGCGGTGTTGAGGCCCTACTGGCGCAATACCCCAACGTCGACGTCTGTGGCCCGGAAACATCCTGCAAGCACATCACCCGCCCTTTGGCAGACCACGACACCATTGGCGTGCTGGGCGAAACATTTCGCGTATTGGCCGTTCCCGGCCACACCCTGGATCATCTGGCCTTCTATAATGAGGAGTCTGCCCTGCTTTTTTGCGGCGATACGCTGTTTGCCGGCGGATGCGGCAGGCTTTTTGAGGGTAGCCCGGCGCAAATGTTGAACTCGCTGAGTAAACTTCAGTCTTTACCTGGCGCTACTCGGGTTTACTGCGCTCATGAATACACAGCAAGTAATTTGCGGTTCGCCTTGAAGGCAGAGCCCAATAACGCCACACTGCGCAATCGTTATGAGCAGGTGCTGGCTTTGCGTGAACGCGGAGAGATAACGCTTCCCTCCACCATTGAGGAAGAGTCGGCAACCAACCCATTCCTTCGCACCGCACAAGACGGTGTTCGCCAGGCCATTTGCCTGCGTGAAGGCAACGATAACTTAAACCAGCAAGAGGTGTTCGCCGCGCTTCGAAGCTGGAAAGACAACAGCTAATTTTGCATGAAAAACACGACCTACCAGCTTTTGTTGAGGCTAACTCTCGCCACCGCGCTTATCAGCGTGGGCGCTTGTGCGACTAATCGCAGCCAGCCCACGCAAGCCAAAAACGACGCACCCGCTTGTACAGAGGGTTGCAGTGAGCATATCGCTAAGCTTGAGAACCAATTACTGCCGCCACCGATTCCTGCCAGTGAGCGCCGCTACAGCGATGTTTGGGAGCGCCTCAGTGCGCAACTGAGTTTCTTGCCGCTAACCGAGCGCCGCGAAGTCGATAAACTGGAAGACTGGTATAGCAAGCACGGCCACTATATGGCCAAGATGAGCGCCCGCGCCGGGAATTATATCTATCACGTCGTCAAAGAGCTTGAAGCCCGCGATATGCCGATAGACCTGGCGCTGCTGCCTTTTGTCGAGAGCGCCTACGACCCTTTCGCCTACTCCCATGGCCGCGCTGCGGGTCTCTGGCAATTTATTCCGAATACCGCCAAATACGTCGGCATTCAACAAAACTGGTGGTATGACGGTCGCCGCGATGTTCTGGTCGCCACCGACGCCGCGCTGGATTACCTCACCACCTTAAACAAGCGCTTCGACGGTGACTGGATGCTGACCCTGGCGGCGTACAATGCCGGCGCGGGCACGGTGAATCGCGCCATTCGCCGCAACCGCAAGGCGGGCAAGCCGACAGATTTTTGGTCGCTAAAACTCCCCAAGGAAACCAAGCGCTACGTGCCAAAACTGCTGGCGCTGGTCAAAATTTACCAAAACCCCGCACGCTACAACATCAGCTTGCCGGCCGTTGCCGACGCGCCGCGCTTTGAAAAGGTGGCCATAGATAGCCAGATAGACCTCGCCAAAGCCGCTGCCCTGGCGGATATCAGCGTCGAGGAGCTATATCGCTACAACCCAGGCTTCAACCGCTGGGTGACAGCGCCGGAGGGCCCTCACCACCTTCTGATTCCCAGCAAGCAGGCCGAAAAATTTAAAACACGCTTGGCCGCCCTGCCCAAAGAACAGCGCATTGCCTGGCAGCGCTATCGAGTTTCACCGGGTGACAACCTGATTAGCATTGCCAAGCGCCACCACATCGATATTGCCAGCATTAAGCGTTTCAACAAGCTCAATGGCGATATGTTGCGCGTCGGCCAAGAGCTCCTGATCCCAGCCAGCAGCCAGGCGACCACCTCCCCCAACTTAGACCGTGGCATTGCTGAGCGCGGCCGTCACCAGTCGCAGCATATTGTTCGCCGCGGCGACACGCTCAGCGGCATTGCTCAACGGCACAAGGTGTCAGTCAAGCAACTCATTCGCTGGAATCGCCTGGATCAAGGTGCCCTCATCAAGCCGGGGCAAAAACTGGCGATCTGGAAAAAAGGTCCATCGTCAGGCAATGGTATCGTGCGTAAGGTGGGCTATAAGGTTCGCAGCGGCGACTCGCTGTCGCGTATCGCGAGCCGCTTCAAGCTGAAAATTGCCGATATTCTGGAGTGGAATTCAATTGGCCGCAGCAGTTATTTGCAACCCGGCCAATCGCTGACCCTTTACGTCGATGTGACCCGGGCCGACCTGTAGTTGACAGCCACCTGACTGGAAGTACCTATGCTTGGCTATTTCGTTCGTCGCGGCCTGTTGATTATCCCTACATTCATTGGCATCACCCTGCTGGTGTTCAGTATCACCCGTGTTGTTCCCGGCGGGCCGATAGAGCGAATGATGACCCAGGCCCAGCTTGGTGGCGAGGCAGGCAGCCTGCACCGCAGCGAGGGCGGTGGCACGCTATCTGACGAGCAGCTCGAAGAGCTCAAGCGCTACTACGGCTTCGACAAACCCTTGCTAAGCAGTTATGCCAGCTGGCTAAAACAGGTGCTGCGTTTTGACCTGGGCCTCTCCACCCGCTATCAGGACCCCGTTTGGGACATCATCAAGGAGCGCTTTCCTGTCTCCGTATTCTACGGCGTGACAACACTTGTGCTCACCTACCTCGTCTGCATCCCGCTGGGCCTGCTCAAAGGCATGTACCACGGCAGCCGCTTTGACAATTTGTCGTCAGCAGTGGTGTTTCTGGGTTACGCACTACCCAGCTATGTCATCGGTATTGCGTTGATTTCGGTGTTTGCCGGTTACTACGACTGGTTTCCTCTCGGCGGCTTTGTCTCCGACAACTTCGAGGAACTCTCGCCGCTGGCCAAGGCCAAAGACGTTTTTCACCACGCCGCACTGCCGCTTATTGCCTATTTAGCGGGAAGTTTTGCGGTAACAACCCTGATGATGAAAAACGCCTTGATGGATAATTTATCAGCTGACTACATGCGCACAGCGGCGGCAAAGGGCCTGAGTTTAGGAAAAAGCGTTCGCCGGCACGCGCTGCGCAATAGTCTTATTCCCGTCGCCACCTCCTTTGGTAATAATATTTCCTTGCTGATTGGCGGCTCCTTTTTGATCGAGACCATTTTCAACATCGACGGTATTGGACTACTCGGCTACGAGGCCATTATTGAGCGAGACTACCCCATTGTGATGGGTATCTTGGTGATCTCTTCCCTGCTCTACCTAATCGGCAACATTCTTTCCGATATCTGTGTGGCCATTGTTGACCCGCGCATTCGCTTTGGTGGAGGGAGCCGTTAATGAATCTGCTGCGAAACCCCGTCGCCCAAAAGCGCTGGCAGCGTTTCAAACAATCCCGTCGAGGCTATATCTCCGCTTGGTTGTTGCTGGTATTGACCACGCTCAGCTTTGGCGCGGAGCTGCTTGCCAACCACCGGCCACTGCTGGTGAGTTACCAGGGCGAGCTGTATTTCCCCACCTTTGGGGCGCAGCACAGCGGCAAGGATTTTGGCCTGGACATCGACTACGAGCCTAATTACCGGGAACTACAGGCGCAGTTTCGCGACGCCGATGAGGGCAACTGGGTGCTCATGCCCCCGATTCCCTACGGCCCGTTGGAAAATGACCTGATAGCCGGGGATTTCCCGCCTCACGCACCCTCGCTCACCACACGGCATTATCTGGGCACCGACACCAGCGGGCGCGACGTCCTTGCCAGGCTGATCTACGGCTTTCGCACGGCGATGCTATTCTCGCTTGTGCTATTGGTATTTAACTACGCTATTGGCGTCGCCATTGGCTGCATGATGGGATATTGGGGTGGCGCCTTTGACTTATTTTTCCAGCGCATTATCGAAATTTGGTCCAATGTCCCCTTCCTGTACGTGATTATGATTGTCGCCTCCATCATCACCCCGGGGTTCTGGACCCTACTGTTCATTATGGCTTTCTTCGGCTGGACCGCCATGACCTGGTATATGCGTACCGCAACGTACAAGGAGGTCTCTCGGGATTACGTGATGGCGGCGCGCGCGCTCGGCGCCTCGGGTAGCCGCATTGTTTTTCGGCATATCCTGCCGAATAGCGTATCGACACTGATCACCTTTGTTCCCTTCTCCGTGGCGTCGGGTATCACCGCACTTACCGCCTTGGACTACTTAGGCTTTGGCCTTCCGGCGCCAACACCCAGCTGGGGAGAACTGCTCAAGCAGGGCACAGAAAACATGGAATCGCTGTGGCTGGTTGGCTCGGTAGTGGTGGCCATGACCCTAATATTGATGCTTGTTGCCTATGTCGGCGAGGCGATTCGCGATGCCTACGATCCACGAAAATTCAGTTTCTATGAATAAACGCCTCTCACAACTGCTGTTGTTATTCGTCGCGGCTTTCCCCTTATGGATTTACGCCGCCGAAGACGCTAAGCTACCCGAACAGTTGCCCGAGAATCTGTCCTGGCAAACCAATCTGAGCGACCCCATATTCGCCAGCCCTGAAGCCAAACGCGGCGGCCGCTTTCGCAGCTTTATTACCACCTTTCCGCTCACGCTGCGTTTGGTAGGCCCCGACTCCAATGGCAGCTTTGCAAGCTATATGCGCGCCAACCATCTGGGACTGGTCGGCATACACCCGAACACGCTCAACCCCATACCGGAACTTGCCACGCACTGGGCGTTTGGCGACGACGGACACAGCCTCTACTACCGCTTAGACCCGGACGCTCGATGGTCCGACGGCAAACCCGTTACCGCCGATGACTATCTGTTTGCGCTGCAATTTATGCGCTCTAAATTCATATTGGCACCGTGGTATAACAACCATTACAACACCGTGATCCTCGATGTCGTAAAGTATGACGACCACACTATCGGCATTCTTGGCAGTGTTGCCAAACCCCGCGATGAAATGCTGTTTGAATACAGTATTTCGCCGGTACCCGCCCATTTCCACAAACTGGATGAAAACTGGGTACGCGACTACAACTGGAAAATAGCGCCGAACACCGGCCCTTACGTCATCGACACCATTCGCAAGGGCAAATATATTGAGTTCCGCCGAAAGCAGGACTGGTGGGGGAATGACAAGCGTTACTTCCAGCACCGCTTCAACCCCGATTTTTTGCGTGTAAAACTCATACGGGACATCAATATCGCGTATCAGTACTTTCGCAAAGGCGAGCTGGATAGCTTCCCCCTGCTCATGCCGCGGCTGTGGCATAAAAAAGCCCAGGGGCGCATTTTTGAGCAGGGCTATGCGGGTAAAATCAAATTTTATAACAGCGTTCCCAGGCCGATTTCCGGGTTATTTCTCAACGAGGATGTCCCTCTGCTCAGCGACCGCAATGTTCGCTATGCCATTGCTCATGCCCTTAATATCGACAAGGTGATTAACACCGTGCTGCACGGTGACTACGAACGCCTGCAGACCGCCCACGAAGGCTACGGCGATTACAGCAACCCCGATATTCGCGCCCGCGAATTCGATTTAGGCAAGGCCAATGGCCTGCTAAATGCCGCCGGTTGGGACACCCGTGGTCCCGACGGTATACGGCAAAAAGACGGGCAGCGCCTGAGCATTCGCGTAACGTACTACAGCAGCGGCCACAACGACCGCTTGGTGATCTTGGCGCAGGAAGCGCGCAAAGCGGGTATAGAGCTGTCACTGCAACTTCTCGACCCCTCTGCCGCCTTCAAACAAATTCTGGAAAACAAACATCAAGCGGCTTGGATGGCGTGGTCAGGCGGCGGCTTGTCGCCACGCTATTGGCAGTTCTATCACTCGGACAACGCCCACAAGCCCCAAACAAACAATGTGACCAACACCGACAACCCGGAAATCGACGCAAAAATCGATGCCTATCGCGCAGCCACAGACAAGGCCAGCCGGGTCAAATTAGCACGCGAATTGGAACAATTGGTGTTCGAGCAGGGCTCATTTATTCCGACCTTTAAAGTGCCCTACACCCGCGAAGCATTCTGGCGCTGGCTAAAACTGCCGGACTTTCACGGTACTCGCAGCACCGACAGTCTATTCGATCCGCTGGGCAGCACAGGCGGCCTATTCTGGATAGACAGTGATGAACAGCAGCGGGTTGACGAGGCCAAATCCCACAATAAGGCCCTGGATCCAGTCATGATTGTGAACAAACGCTGGGCAACCGGCGATGAATGAGTCAGCCGTTATCCGCGCAGATAAGCTCTGCATCAGTATTACCGACGATGCCGGTCAGCAGCATCAACTGGTCAACCAACTGAGCTTGCAGATTTTCCCCGGCGAAACACTCGGGCTGGTCGGCGAATCAGGCTGCGGCAAGAGCCTTACCGCCATGTCGCTGATGGGCCTGCTACCCCGGCCCCAGGCGGAGATCTCCGGCGGGCGAATTCACTACCGCGGCAGCGAAATCGACTGCCGCGATGCACAGGCCTTCCGGTCACTGCGCAGTCGCGATATCGCGGTTATTTTCCAGGACCCGATGACCGCCCTGAACCCCGTACACACGATCGCACAACAAATTGGCGAAACACTGCGCTTGCACTGCCCTGAACTCAGCCGAAAACAGCGACGCGAACGCTGTATTGCGCTGCTGCAAGACGTTGGGATGCCCGCCGCCGAGCAGCGGCTTTCCAGCTACCCCCATCAACTCTCTGGCGGCATGCGCCAGCGCGTGATGATTGCCATGGCACTGGCCGGCGAGCCCAAACTGCTTATCGCCGATGAGCCGACCACCGCGCTGGATGTCACCATTCAGGCGCAAATACTCCAGCTCCTTAAAACCCTGCAACAAAAACGCGATATGGCAATGCTGTTTATCACCCATGACCTCGCACTGGTTTCTCAGCTGGCCGATCGCGTGGCAGTGATGTATGCCGGGGAAATTGTTGAGCAAAATCGTGCCGCAGCGCTCTTTGCCAACCCCAGGCACCCCTATACAAAAGGCCTGTTAGCCGCACTGCCCGCGAAAGCCGCAGCGCCGAAGAGCCGTTTAAACGCACTGGGGGGGCAGGTGCCCAGTATTGACGCCATGCCGCCAGGCTGCCGCTTCGCCAATCGCTGCGACCATGCAACGCCGCTGTGCCAGCAAAGCGCTCCACCTATGACGCCGCGAGACAATGGCGCAGAGATTGCCTGTCACCACTGGAGGGTAATTGATGACTGAAGCACTGCTACGGGCCGAAAACCTATCACTGCACTTCCCTCAGTCGCAGGGCTTCCTAAAACCAAAACTGCTACTGCGCGCAGTGGACGGCGTTAGCTTCGCTTTGCAGCCAGGTGAGACGTTAGGGTTGGTTGGGGAGTCCGGCTGCGGCAAAAGCAGTCTGGGTAAAGCACTTCTCAACCTGCACCGCCCTACCTCCGGCACTGTATCGTTCGAGGGCCGGGATATTACTGGCCTCAGCGCTGCGCAAATGCGCCCGCTGCGACGCGATATGCAGATGGTATTTCAAGACCCGTTCGAGTCCTTGAACAGCCGTCACACGGTGGCAACGATTCTTGAAGAGCCGCTGATCATCCACCGGTTGGGCAGCAGCAGTTGGCGTCGTCGCCGCGTCAACGAATTACTCGAACTCGTTGGCCTTCCGTCCTCTGCACTTAGCAAATACCCCCACGAATTTAGCGGCGGTCAGCGCCAGCGCATTGGTATTGCGCGCGCCATTGCCCTGGAGCCCAAACTGCTGATCTGCGATGAAGCCGTTTCTGCGCTCGACGTCTCAGTACAGGCGCAAATCTTGAATTTGCTATTGGACATACAGCAACGGCTGTCACTGGCGATGCTGTTCATTTCTCACGACATCTCCGTTGTCAAACACATGAGCGACCGCATCGCGGTGATGTACCTGGGAGAGTTGGTAGAAATCGGTGATGCCGAGTCGCTGTGCGAGCGCCCCGCTCACCCCTACACCCGCGCCCTGCTTTCTGCAGTGCCACAATTGGCCAGCCCGACGCTGCCCCAAGCTGCCCTAAGCGGCGATATGCCATCCCCTATGGCAATGCCCGAGGGCTGCCGCTTTGCCGGGCGCTGCCCCCACCAACGCGCCGAGTGCCTTACGCAGCCGCCGCGTTTGGAAAAACGTCACGACGGCCGGGAAATTGCGTGCCACTTCTGGCGGGAAATTCCCGATGATTTACCGTAAACTAGCCAGCAAAACTGATCTCGGATAATCGTCGTGCGCAGCAACCCCCACGCTAAAAGAGACCCCGTGCCGCTGAAATATGCCCGCAGCATGCTGCAGGTTGCCGAAGCGCAGGGCTACAACGGTGCCGAACTCCTCAGGTCTCTACAGTTGCCGATAGACCCGCTGTCTCCCAGCGCGGACCTGGACTCGCCCATTGACGCCCAGTATTACTCGCAGATTTATCGCCGCGTTATGTGGCTGCTGCAAGATGAGTCCTTTGGATTGGGCCTTCGTCAGCGAACGCCGGCCGGCAGCTTTCGCATGCTGTCACTGTTTATCATCCACTGTGAAACACTGGAACAAGCACTGCGTCGCGCCGCCGAATTTATCGTGTTTTGCAGAACCTTGAGCGACGTTCCCAGCGCGGCGCGCCGACCAGTGGAGCGCCTCGGCGACGGTACCGCCTTTTACCGCTTCCCCAGCGACGTGGAACTGGCAGAAAGTGATGACACCATTGACCAGCGCTACACCATGGCACACACCATGGCGATCTGGCGCCGCTTCTGCCAGTGGCTTATCGGTAAACCGCTTGAGTTGATTGCCGTGCACATGCAGGCCAGCGCACCCGACAACCCCGAGTACTTTGAACACCTGTTTAACTGCGAAATTCACTACGGCCGTGAACACAACGCGTTCTTATTGGCCGAGCACTGCCTGGACTGCCCGTTGATTCACACGGAGGAATCACTGCGCAAATTCCTTCGCGATGCCCCCTACCATCTGTTGGTATCGCAAGACGATGACGACAGCTCTCTGCTGTCACAAATGAAGCGCATCGTCGGCAATGATCTCAGCCACGAATTCCCCAGCGTCGTGACAATGGCAGAGAACCTGAATATGTCTGTGCGCACCCTGCGCCGCCGGCTCAAAGATTTGGGAACCACCTATCAGCAATTCAAGGACGAGCTACGCAAGGAGCACGCTCTGCGTTGGCTCAATCAGCCGGAGCTGAAAATCAATGCCGTGTCAGCACTATTGGGCTTCGATGAACCCAGTGCTTTTCACCGCTCCTTTAAAAAATGGACCGGCATGACACCCGGCGAATATCGCGCCAGCCGGCAGTCACCCCACTCCGCCGAGAAACCCGCCCAATGAGTCAGTACGACGAGATTGCAAAAAGCCTCCACTTGGCCTCCCAACACCGTGGCTTGACTGCGGCGCAGCGGCCAATTCCCAGCCAGTTGCCCCATCATGAACGCCACAGCCTTCGCAAATTGCCCTTTGAACAAGCGCATAATTTTCGCGACCTCGGCGGCTATAAAAATCGCGATGGTCAGCAACTTAAATGGGGCATGATTTATCGCACCGACAAGCTGTCCTCACTCAGCGAGGAGGACCAGCGTTACTTGCAGAGGCTGGAGGTAAAGCGGATCGTCGACTTTAGGTCAGATGAAGAACGCCTGTCAGCACCCCATGCACTGGCCGCCGGTTACGCAGTTCGGGTCGATGCCATGCCCATTACCGTCGATGCGGCACAAATTGAGCTGGTCACTGCGCGCCTGCAACAGGAAGATGTCAGCGCCGATGATATGGCGGCTTTTCTGGTCGACGCCAATCGCGAGATGGTGGTGCGCTACACACCCGTTTATCGTCAGTGGATGCACTCCCTTTTGGAACAGGACCACTACCCCCAGCTCTTTCACTGCACCGCAGGAAAAGATCGAACCGGCCTTGCCGCCGCGCTACTGCTTCACGCCCTGGACGTCCCCGAAGATACGATAATGGAGGACTACCTGGCGACCAATCACTACACGGCGGAGCGCATCGACCAGGTGATCGAGCAGATTGCCCAAATGGACATGTTAACCGCCGACGAAGCGGTAATTCGCACCTTATTTCATGTTCAGCCACAGTTTATTAACGCCGCCTTTGAGGCGATCGATGAGCACTACGGCAGCTTGGCGGATTACTTTGAGCATGGCCTAAAACTGGACGCGCTGGCACGTCAGCAGCTTCGCGAGCTTTTACTCGAAGACGGCTAAACCTTTGAACACCACCACTCTGGAAAGTCCTTTCGGCGAACTCACCCTGCAGCGCCGGCCCCGCCGTCGCAACGAAGTACTTCAGGCCTGGGATGCGGCCGACCGCTACCTGCTCAATTACCTTGCCGAAAACCCTCCGCCAAAGGGCAGTCGCCTATTGCTCGTAAACGACGCCTTTGGCTGTCTCGCTGCCGCGCTGTCGGACTATGAGTGTATTTCTTGGTCAGACTCGGCGGTTGCCCACCGGGCATGCCTTGAAAATTGCGCGGCAAACCAACGCAATGCTCCCGCACTGCTGAGCAGCTGCGAGGCACCCACAGGCAGCTTCGATCGCATTATCTATCGCTTGCCACGCAACCACAGTTACCTGCGCTATCAGCTCCAGCACATCGCTCAGCTGCTGCGCTCACCCGACGTATTTATTGGCGCCTGCATGGCCAAGTACTTGGACAGCTCAAGCATGGCGGTGTTTTCAGAAAGCATTGGCGAGGCTGCAGCCAGCCTGGCATGGAAAAAAGCCCGCCTGATACACCTGCAATCACTCAGCCCCGGCGCGGCCGTAGACGACGACTCGCTAGCACTAGACAGCAGCGAACTGGGCATTTCACTCAACAATCGCGCCAACGTTTTTTCCCGGGGCAAGTTAGACAGGGGTAGCCGCTTGCTGCTCAACGCATTGGGCGACCTTCACACGCCATACTCACTGGCGGACTTGGGTTGTGGCAATGGCCTGCTGGGCATTATGGCGGGAAAGCGTTGGCCGGAGACGGCGCTGCATTTTTTCGATGAATCCTATATGGCAATAGACAGCGCCAGGCACAATGTACGCGATAATCTGCCGGGCGCAGCTGCCCAGTTTTATGCTCGCGATTGCATGCACGGTTACGACGGCGCCCCGTTTGACACCATCGTTTGTAACCCGCCGTTCCACCAAGAGCAGCAGCTGGGAGATCACATCGCGCGCCAGATGTTCTCAGACAGCCATGCGCATTTGGCACCAGGCGGCCAATTCTGCGTTGTGGGGAACCGCCATCTTGACTACCACAAACTGTTAAAGAAGCGCTTTGGCAACTGCGAGGTGCTTCGTTCGGACGCGAAGTTTGTCGTTTTGCTAGCGCAGAAAACGCAGGGGTAGCGGCCCACCAAATGGGTGATGCTGCGCTCCGGTACAGCATGCTACTTTGACGGTTCTGTTATTTATTGAGCTGTTTATGTCTATTCACGTAGTGTTTGTTTGCCTGGGGAATATCTGCCGTTCGCCTGCGGCCCAGGGTATTCTCGAATATAAAGTTGCCGAGGCCGGGCTTAGCGAGCATATTTCAGTGGACTCCTGTGGCACCGCAGCCTTTAACATTGGCAAGGCGCCCGACCCACGCTCAATTCAGGCCGCTGAGAAAGCGGGCTACGATATTTCCCAACAGATCGCCCGGCAAATATGCGATGACGACTACCATCGCAGCCACTACGTCATTGTGATGGACCGCAAAAATCTCAGCAATGTTGAGGCCTGGGCACCGGCGGACTTTAACGGGGAGATCAACCTACTGCTTCACTATCAAAGCAACGGCGGTAACAGCCAGATTCCTGACCCGTTTTATGACAACGCCGAACAGTTCGACCATGTCATACGTACGCTGGAAAACGCCATCGACGCCTTACTGAGTCACATTCGTCAGCAGCACCAACTTTAGCGTGTCACGCCCCAAATAATAATCAAATACGGCAGGAACCCACTGTGAAATTCGTTCTCTCTTCGTCTTTTTGCCCCTTGAAGGAACTCCGTGAACTCGCCATCGCCGCCGATGAAAGCGGCTGGGAAGCCATGTCGTTTTCCGACCACGTGGTCAATCCCGAAACATTGAGTCACGACTATCCCTATACAAAAGATGGCGAGCGCCGCTGGCAGCCTTTCACCGATTGGCCAGACCCCTGGGTTATGATTGCCGCTCTGGCGGCGGTGACCAAAAATCTTAAATTCACCAACAATATTTTTGTGCTGCCGATGCGCAACCCATTTCTCGTTGCCAAGGCAATTAGCACCGCGGCTATCGTTTCAGATAATCGCGTCATTCCCGCGATCGGTGTCGGCTGGTCTAAGGATGAATTCGGGCTGTTGCAACAGGACTTTCATACTCGCGGAAAACGCGCCGATGAAATGCTGGAAATATTGCCGCTGCTCTGGAGCGGTGAGATGGTGAGTTACCAGGGACAATTCTACCAATTTCCCCGTTTAGAAATGAACCCGGCGCCCACTGAGCTGCCGCCGATCTGGGTGGGCGGCATCAGTAAGGCGGCCATGCGTCGCGCGGCCCACCACGACGGTTGGGTGAGCGATTTACAAACCAGCGACGAAATCATCGACTCCGTCAAACTGATTCGCCGCTACCGTGAAGAGCAGGGATTCAACCCCGAGCAGTTCTCAGTGATGGCGACCCCGTCAGACGCCTTTACCCCCGATGCCTACCGCAAACTCGAAGACAACGGCATTACCCACATCCTGACTCAACCCTGGCCGTTCTACCATGGCAATACCGACGACCCGGTGAAAAAACGCGACGGCGTGCTGCGCTATGCGCAGGACATTATTGCAAAAATGGCCTAGCGCTCCAGCAAAATCAGCGACTCCATATGGTGGGTATGCGGGAACATATCTACCATCGCCGCTTTTTTTATCTCGAAGCCCGCCTCACACAAAATTGCGAGATCGCGGCCCAAGGTAGCGGGGTCACACGACACATACACCACCCTGCGCATCGATAGTGAGCCAGCAATGGCTTCGCACACTGCCCTGGCGCCCGCCCTTGGAGGGTCCAATAAGGCGGCGCTGGCCTGGCGAAGCGGAATCTGCGCCGACTCAAACAGGTCGGCGCAGGCAAACTCTATGGCTAATGCCTGCTCCTGCGTCCGCTGCCGCGCCCGCGCCAACATCTCCTCGCCGGCGTCGACCGCGAGCACGGAGGCGCCCGACTGGGCAAGGGGGAAGCTGAAATTGCCCAGCCCGCAGAAATAATCAATGACGAATTCTCCGGCCTGCGCGTCCAACCAGGCTACACTGCGCTCGACCAGCTGCGTATTCAGCTCGCGGTTAGCCTGGGTGAAGTCAGTCGGCGTAAAGTGCAAGGCATGGGAAACCGAGCTGCTGTAGCGAAGCGGCTCGCAATCATTTACCCAGATTCCGTCCGAACTACGTACCTGATAAAGCTGCACCGCTGGTAATAAGGCGTTTGCTAACGATTCGCTCCACTCTCTGCTTCTGCGGCGACTGTCCTCAACGGCCAAGCCGACTCTGCCGCCCTCTCCCAGGCTAAAAAGCAATTCGGCCTGGTGGCTCTGTTTTAACGCGTGCAACAAGGGCTCGCGAACGGCAGCAATTGCCGCATTCAGCGCTGGCTCTAACACTGAACAGGCTGCCGTATCGACAATATGGTGGGTTGCTGCTGCCTTGAACCCCAGGTGCCCCGCGCGGTATGACAAGCGCGCTCGGTGGCGGTAAGCCTCTGGCGGCCCAGCCATTACCTCTATATCAACGCACTCATCAATGATCGCTGACAGGCGTAAACGCTTATGCTCAACTTGCTCGGGATATGCCAAATGCTGGAGCTGACACCCCCCGCACTGACCGTACTGCGAACACGGCGGTGTGACACGGTGACCGGACGCCGCCAACAGCTGGACACTCTCTGCTTCATCGAAGCGCTTGTGGCGCTTGAGCACGCGCGCCTGCACACGCTCGCCAGGCAGTGCACCCAGGACGAACACCACCTTGTTGTTATGATGGGCGATGCCTCTGCCGTCATCGGCCAGACGTTCTATGTGCAACTCAAACACGCCCTTATCGGCAGGCGTTGCGCGTTTAGCGCGAGCATTGCGCTTCGAAGGTTTGAAAATCGTCGCCATCTAGCGCAGCCCCGTCGCTGGAATAAATTGCTGGTAGCGTTGCAAGCATTGCTTTTTCCGCTCTCGCAATTGCCGCTGCTGTTTATCACTCACAACGGTCACCTCGCTGAGACGGTCGCAGGGCCACTGTGCGATCGCAGGCTCAGAGGCAGGGCGCACCGCTGGCGACCAACGCTCTATGGGCGGCTGTGCCGTCGGCGTCTCAGCCGCCACAGGCGCTGACACCGCGAGCATGAAAAGCAATGGAAAAGCGGTTGGCATAGGGCACTCTTGCAATTATTCGTCGAAAAGCCGCTATTTTAGCCATGTTCACCGCCAGTTGATATTTTATTGGCACGCTTTTCAGTTAGAATATCAGGCTCTATAACGTTTTGATTCGGGACAGAATCCGGTAAGCCATGTCAGAAACCATCATCGAAAACCTTAATGTCGAAGCACAGGAAGTGCTGATTACTCCTGCGCGCCTGAAGGCGGCCCTGCCAATGAGCGACAGCGCCAAAGCCGTTGTCTCTGCCGGTCGCGAAACCGTGCGCAATATCCTGGACGGCAAAGACCACCGCATGTTTATTGTGGTTGGCCCCTGCTCTATTCACGATGTCGAACTGGCTATGGATTATGCTCAGCGCTTGAAAACGCTGGCTGATGAGCTTCAAGACACGCTAGTGATCGTTATGCGCGTGTATTTTGAAAAACCGCGTACTACCGTGGGTTGGAAGGGTTTGATCAACGACCCCTACCTTAACGACACCTTTAAAATTGAAGAGGGTTTGCATATCGGCCGCAAATTGCTGCTCGATATTGCCGAGCTGGGCTTGCCGACCTCAACCGAAGCTCTGGACCCTATTTCGCCTCAGTACTTGCAGGATTGCATTTCCTGGTCGGCGATTGGTGCGAGAACAACCGAGTCGCAGACTCACCGCGAAATGGCCAGCGGCCTGTCTTCTGCCGTCGGCTTTAAGAACGGCACCGACGGCGGCTTAGACGTTGCCATGAACGCTATTGGCTCAGCGGTAAAACCCCACCGTTTTCTCGGTATTAACGGCGAAGGCCAGGTGGCAGTGATCCACACGCGCGGCAACCGTTACGCCCATGTGGTATTGCGCGGCGGTAGCGCCGGGCCTAACTATGACTCTGTTCATATTAAATTGTGTGAAGCCGCCCTGGATAAAGCCGGATACCCACTCAATATCATGGTGGATTGCAGCCACGCAAACTCCAACAAGCAACCGAGCCTCCAGCCTTTGGTTATGGAGAATGTCACTAACCAGATCATCGAAGGTAACACCTCGATTGTCGGTTTGATGATCGAAAGTAACCTCAAGCCCGGCAACCAAAAAATCCCGGCTGACCTTTCTGAGCTCGAATACGGCGTATCAGTCACTGATGGCTGCATCGGCTGGGAGGAAACTGAGGCTGCGCTGCGCGATATGCGCGATAAACTTCGCGATGTGCTCCCCGGCCGCAAGCGCGGTTAAAAGCCCCACCGGAATGATTAAAAGGCGCCAATTGGCGCCTTTTTTATTATTTGTTGATCCACCCGAATATTTTTGGCGTAAAGCTAAGTGCTTCTACACCATCTATGGCTTTGCCCCGGTTTATCCGGGGCTTTTTTTAGCGATTGGGTAAAGCAAATTCAGCATAGAGGGCGCAGTGATCTGACAGCGACCGCCACGGCTCTCCGCGCAGCACCTTCGCCTCACGCAATACCAAGCCCTTGTAGTAAATGCGATCCAGCGGTAACAGTGGATACGGTGCGGGGAAGCTCTTTGCGGGGCGCCCCTGTATTTCCGTCATCGCCTCCCGAACATCCAGATCACGATAGAAATGCTTGTGCAGACGCAACTGCCAGTCGTTAAAATCTCCGGCGATAATCAAGCCCTCAGCAGCGCTACCTCGCGCCATAAGCTGATGCTTCAATTGCTTGAATTGGCGGCGTCGCTCCCAGGCCAACAAGCCCATATGCGCACAAACCAGCTGAACACCGGGGGTAATTTGCGCGAACAGTAAGCCGCGCTGGGAGCGCTTCATCACTGACACATCGACATTATCGCTGTTAACAATGGGGTATTTGCTGAGGATGGCATTGCCGTGATGACCGTGCTGATAGATCGCGTTGCGGCCGTAGGCAAAATGCGGCCACACGCTGTCAGCCAGGTACTCAAACTGGCCAGCGTCCACCCAATTTTCCCAGCGTTTAGCGTGGTCGCGGTTTTCGCCAACAACTTCCTGTAGAAAGACAATGTCGGCGTTTACACTGCGAATGCCTTCGCGAATTTCATCGAGCAAATAGCGCCGATTACGGGCGCTGAACCCTTTGTGCACGTTATAGGAAAGTATTCGCAGCGATTTCACAAGTTAGCATTCCGCATGGCAGTGTTTCTGTTTGCGGCCACTGCCACAACAGCAGCGGTCGTTGCGCGCAAGCTTGATAGCTGGCAGTTGATCACCTTCGGTGTAGTACCACCTGCCGTCCATACGAATAAACCGAGAGCGCTCATGCAACTGCGCTACGCGCCCCTGCTGACTATAAAATGCCACAAATTCGACGGTCGCCGCGTCCGCCTGTGGGGCTGGCGCAGCCAATATACGCAGGCCTAGCCAGGGCGTGTCATCGCTAATAAGTGGGTCTTGCGGGCGAAAATCGGGGTGCCAGCTATCGCGAAGGTAGCGATTGTCGCCCACCACGAATGCACAGTAGCGCGAGCGCATCAATTGCTCGGCCGTGCTCGCGGTGGCCTGATGAGTGTGATAGCGCTGACAGCAATCCGCGTAGTTGCTATCACTGCCGCAGGGGCACGCCGCGTCCATCAGGCCGGTTTTGCAGGAATTAAACTGGGATC
This sequence comes from Spongiibacter sp. C9W, assembly GCF_057370015.1. Classification (NCBI taxonomy): domain Bacteria; kingdom Pseudomonadati; phylum Pseudomonadota; class Gammaproteobacteria; order Cellvibrionales; family Spongiibacteraceae; genus Spongiibacter; species Spongiibacter sp. C9W. The sequence goes on along the minus strand of NZ_CM170672.1, from coordinate 459,893 downwards.
AGTGACTTGCCAGTCACTTGGCAGCGCAATGGCGCTGCGCGTCTCGCGATCAAAACCGACAATCACACTGCTCGAGGTGGTGGCACATTCGCCATTGGCATAGATGTGGTGTTCGATGGTCATGCTTTTGTTGCCAACGTGCGAGCACCAGGTATCGACCACAACCTCGTGGTCGAAGCGAATTTCACGCAGCATATCCATTTTCACACTCGCCACCACGTTGTGAGGCGCTTTGGAGACTTTATCCAACTCGCGAAAAAAATCGATGCGCGCCAAGTCAAAATATTGCGCGTAGACGCTGTTGGACACGTGGCCGAGAAAGTCTAAGTCGGAAAAGCGCACCTGTATGCAGGTGCGCGTATAGGGAAGCGAAATCATGGCAAATCCTTCTGGCGCCGCCAGGCGGCGCGGAATGCGAGGAAGCAGGCTTATTTAAAGTAGGCGTTATCCGTGTTGCTGTGGTCGGTCATATCCCGCACGCCGTTCAATTCGGGCACCTGCTCAACCAGGGTTTTCTCAACCCCCTCTTTGAGGGTGACATCGACCATGCCGCAACCCTGGCAACCGCCGCCAAATTTCAAAATGGCAATATGGTCTTCGGTAATTTCAACTAGCGACACCTCACCGCCGTGGGCAGCAAGTGAGGGGTTAACCTCGTTGTACAACACATAATTGATGCGATCTTCCAGGGGGCTGTCGGCACTGACCTTTGGCAGACGAGCGTTGGGCGCCTTGATCGTTAGCTGACCACCCATGCGATCTTTCGAATAGTCGATCAGCGCATCTTCCAAAAATGGCACGCTGCGACCCTCGAAATAGGCCTTGAAACCGCTGTAATCAATGACGATATCGTCATCTTTCGCGTCGTCATCGCGACAATAAGCAATGCAGGTTTCCGCCTTTGGCGTGCCCGGTTGCGTAATAAACACACGAACACCGATCACGTCGTCTTGTTTGGAAAGCAGTTCAGCCAGGTAGCCCTGCGCGGACTCGGTGATGGTTAATTTGACCTCGGCTTGCTCTGTCGTCATATGTACCTCGTATGGACTCCGGACGGATCGTAAGCGGCAGTGAGATGAAATTTCTATGCCAAGCTGACAATCTGATAGAATTGCGCAGTTTAGCACGAAGGCCATTCCGGCCACAGCCTATGAACGGCTACTTGCCCCACGTAAAACAGCATCAGGACCTACATGACTCACTCTACTGCCCGCGCCGATCTACTAAAAGCTGCCATCAAAGACCGCATACTGGTAATAGATGGGGCCATGGGCAGCATGATTCAACAGTACAAGCTGGAAGAATCTGCTTACCGAGGCGAACGCTTTGCCGATTACCACAAGGACGTGCGTGGCAATAATGATCTACTAACACTGACCCAGCCTCAGCTGATTCGCGATATTCATCAGGCGTTTTTGGATGTTGGTGCCGATATCATCGAGACCAATACCTTTAACTCCACCATGGTCGCGCAGGATGACTATGAATTGGGCGAGATCGCCGAAGAGCTCAATGTTGTAGGCGCCCGGCTTGCCCGAGAGGTGGCTGACGCCGAAACGGCCCGCAACCCGGATAAACCCCGGTTTGTGGCCGGTGTTATCGGCCCCACCCCGCGGACCGCGTCTATTTCTCCCGATGTAAATGACCCGGGCGCGCGCAATATCAATTTCGACAAGCTGGTCAGCGACTACTATGCCGCCACCCGCGGTCTGGTGACCGGTGGCGCGGATCTGCTGCTAATCGAGACCATCTTCGACAGCCTGAACGCCAAGGCCGCTGTATACGCGGTGCTGCAGTATTTTGAAGACCACAATATTGAGCTACCGATCATGATATCGGTAACGTTTCCCGACACCAGTGGGCGCACCCTTTCCGGCCAAACCCCGACGGCGTTCTGGAATAGTATTGCCCACGCCAAGCCGCTGATCGTTGGCACCAACTGTGGCCGTCGATTCAGCGAAATTCGCCCCTTTGTTGAAGAGCTCGCCGACGCGGCAGACTGCTATTTTAGCGGCCACTTTAATGCTGGCTTGCCTAATGAATTCGGCGAGTACGACGAAACCCCCGATGATATGCACGGCGAGCTGCGCGAATTTGCACAGCGCGGCTACCTGAATCTAGTGGGCGGTTGCTGCGGCACGACCCCAGCCCATATCGAAGCAATCGCACGCGCCGTGGAAGGTGTCGCTCCCCGAGCGCTGCCCGAGCGAGCGCCCGCATGTCGCCTATCTGGCCTGGAGCCCTTCAACATCACCGCCGACAGCCTGTTCGTCAACGTCGGTGAACGCTGCAATGTAACGGGTTCGGCGATCTTCAAGCGGCTGATTTTGGAAGGTAATTACGACGAAGCGCTATCTGTTGCTCGCCAGCAAGTGGAAAATGGCGCGCAGATCATCGACATCAATATGGATGAAGGCATGCTCGACGCCCAGTCGGCAATGGTGACCTTCCTCAACTTGATTGCCTCTGAACCCGATATCTCGCGCGTGCCCATCATGGTGGACTCGTCTAAGTGGGAGATTATCGAGGCTGGCCTGAAGTGCATTCAGGGAAAACCCGTGGTCAATTCGATCTCACTAAAAGAAGGTGAAGAGGAATTTCGCGATCGCGCTCGCCAGTGCATGAAGTTTGGCGCCGCCGTGGTGGTGATGGCCTTTGACGAAGACGGCCAGGCAGATACCTTTAAGCGCAAAGCAGAAATCTGTAAGCGCTCCTACGATATTTTGGTCGATGAGATCGGCTTCCCCGCGGAAGATATTATTTTCGACCCCAATATTTTTGCGGTAGCCACCGGTATCGACGAGCACAACAACTACGCCGTCGACTTTATTGAAGCCACCGCCTATATCAAAGCCAAACTCCCCGGCGCCATGGTTTCTGGCGGTGTTTCCAACGTGTCGTTTTCGTTCCGCGGCAACAACCCGGTGCGCGAGGCGATTCACTCGGTGTTTCTCTACCATGCGATCAAAGCCGGTATGGACATGGGTATCGTTAACGCGGGTCAGCTCGCCATCTACGACGACCTGCCAGACGAGCTGCGCGACGCGGTGGAAGACGTCATCTTGAATCGCCGCGACGACAGCACCGAGCGGCTGCTCGATATCGCCGAGAAATACCGCGGTGACGGCAAGGGCATGGCCCAGCAGGAAGACCTTAGCTGGCGTGAATGGCCGGTCGCCAAGCGTATAGAGCACTCTTTGGTAAAAGGAATCACCACGTTTATCGAAGAGGATGCCGAGGCCGCAAGACAAGAAGCGGCAAAACCCATCGACGTGATTGAAGGCCCGTTGATGGACGGCATGAACGTTGTTGGTGATCTATTCGGCGATGGCAAGATGTTCCTGCCCCAGGTTGTAAAATCTGCCCGGGTGATGAAACAGGCCGTTGCCTACCTAAACCCCTTTATTGAAGCTGGCAAAGAGGTCGGCGCCAAGGCCAACGGCAAAGTGCTAATGGCGACGGTGAAAGGCGATGTTCACGACATTGGCAAAAACATTGTTGGCGTTGTTCTACAGTGTAATAACTTTGAGGTAATCGACCTGGGCGTTATGGTCTCGGCCGATAAGATCTTGGAAACGGCGAAAGCCGAAGAGGTAGACATTATCGGCCTTAGCGGGCTGATCACACCCTCACTTGACGAGATGGTCCACGTGGCGAGTGAGATGCAACGCTTGGATTACCAAGTACCACTGATGATCGGCGGTGCCACAACATCGAAGGCGCATACCGCGGTAAAAATTGAGCCGAAGTATCAAAATGATGTCACTGTCTACGTGCCGGATGCCTCCCGCAGCGTCGCCGTTGCCACCCAGCTGATAAGCCAGGACCTGAAGGCGCAGTTCGTCGCTGACCGCCGTGATGAATACGAGCGCATTCGCGCACGCCGCGCAGGCAATGCCCAGAAAACCCGACTGCTGGACTATTCGGCGGCCTGCGAGCGCGCCCTGCCTTTCGATTGGAGTGACTATCAGCCGCCCAAACCCAGCTTTACCGGCACCAAAGTCTTTGAAGACTACCCACTGGAAGCCTTGCGCGAGACCATCGACTGGACGCCGTTTTTCATCTCCTGGGGACTGGCGGGCAAGTATCCAAAAATTCTCAACGACGAGAAAGTCGGCGAGGCTGCGCAAAATCTATACAACGACGCGCAGAAAATGCTCGATAAATTAATTAACGAGAAGCACATCAAGGCCAACGCCGTGATTGGTTTTTGGCCCGCCAAGCGTCGCGGCAGCGATGATATTGCCGTGTTTAACGAGCAGGGCGAAGAAATCGCCCTGCTCCATCACCTGCGCCAACAGGCCCAAAAAGCGGACAATAAACCGCAAATGAGCCTGGCCGACTACATTGCACCCGAGGGTAGCGATGTCGAAGACTACGTGGGCGGCTTTGCGGTGACCACAGGAATCGGCGCGGAAGAGCTAGCGAAGCGTTACGAGGATGCCAATGACGATTACAGTGCCATTATGGTGAAAGCGCTAGCTGATCGCCTGGCAGAATCGTTTGCCGAACACATGCATCTGCGTGTTCGCAAGGAGTTTTGGCCTTACGCCCCAGAGGAAGACCTGGACAACGAGGCGCTGATTAAGGAAGCCTACCGCGGCATACGCCCTGCTCCCGGCTATCCGGCTTGCCCCGACCATACAGAAAAGGAAACACTGTTTACATTACTCAATGCCACCGAGAACACGGGCATTAGTTTGACAGAACACTTGGCGATGTTCCCTGCGGCCGCCGTGAGTGGTTTCTACTACTCCCACCCGGAGTCACGCTACTTTGCCGTGGGGCGTGTGGGCAAGGACCAGGTGGCCGACATCGCGAAGCGAAAAGGGATGGAAATGGCGACAATGGAACGCTGGCTGTCACCGATTTTGGACTACGATCCCTAACAGTGGCGTGTCCCGTCCTGGCATAGGTTGTCAGGTTTCATGGAGCCGCTTCCGTATAGGAGGCGGCTTTTTTATGCACTTCTTCGGGTGTTTTAAGTCCCAGGCTCAGGTGCGGCCGTAATGTATTGTATATCTCTACAGACTCGGCGATTACTCGTTTGAGTTCCTCGAAGCTGCGGCATCTCGATACGAGAAACTCCTGTTTCAATATCCCGTTGATCCTCTCCGCCAAGGCATTCTGATAACAATCATAACCGTCAGTCATCGACGGGGTAATCGCTTGCTGGCGCAACTCATCCTGATAGATCGCAGAGCAATATTGCAGCCCCCGATCAGAGTGATGAATTAGTGGCCGATAGCTTAGCCGGGAGTCCCCAGCATGCTTCAGAGCGTTGACCACCTGCTCAGCACTCATGTCGCGACTTAGTTGATGACCAACGATCTTTCTACTGTAAGCATCTGTCACCAAAGATAAATAATGAACACCCTCATCAGACTCCACATACGTAATGTCGCTGACATAAGCCTGCTCAGGGCGAGTCACGGTCATATCCTTAAATAGGTTGGGGTGCTTTCGCATCCAGTGCTTGCTGTGCGTCGTCTTGATATAACTCCGTTTGGGGGTAATCAGTAGCCGATGCTCTCGCAGGTAGGTGAACAATCCGTCCCTGCCCAGCTTGATGCACCTCGCGTCCAAGCGAGGCTTGAGCAGGAAATACAGCTTTCGGGTGCCTAGCCGAGGCATCTTGCGCCGCAGATCCAGAACCCATTCCCTCACCGGCTCCAGTTCTTGCTGGCGCTGCCGATGACGGCTAAGGCGCTGGTAAACGGCCTGACGACTAATCCCATGCAGACGGCAAGATTTGGCTAAGCTCAGCCGCCCTTTCGCCTGCGAGAACCTTGCTGTGCGGATAAAGACTTTTTTACGTAATCGGTCCCGCAGTCATGGTCTACCTGTCGCAGCATTTCGCGATGCAAGTAATTGAGATCATTCGCATCTTGGAGTTCGCGCTCTAAGCGTTTGATCTTCTGTTCTGGCGTTTCAGGTGTGTTAGACATACGCCCTCCGGAGGATGACCAGTCCAATTTACCATGTTTGCGAAGCCAGACGAGAACCGTGCTGCGGCCCTGTATGCCATATCGGTTTTGGGCCTGCTTGTAAGTGAGCTCGCCTTTTTCGACTTGCTCTACGACGGACAATTTAAAGCCCAGTGTGTAATCGCGCTGAGTACGCTTTTTGGGGGGCGGTATAGTGGTATCCATAAATAGAGGGTCGGCCGTCATTCTGGAAAAATTCGCCAATTGTACCTTAAATTATTGATATATAAGTCTTATTTCGCTTTTTCTGTCTCCAGTATCTTGATTCCAAAATCCAGCGGCGGAATTACTTTTTCCAGATCCAAATTGTAGTCACCAAAGCGATTAATATTAGAATTTCGGTATGGTGAGAGCCCATTAAGCAGCTCTTTGTTGATTATCACACCCTCTTTCGACAAATGCTTCAGAACATGGGTCATTTTCTCAACGTTATAGAGAATCACCATATTAGCTACTAGCTGGTTGTATTTAACGATTTTCCGCTGCTCATGACGGACGTTTTCTGCAATGATGCCCTCACCTCCAAAAAAGAGCCATTTAATAAAACCGTTAAATTCCTCACTTTTGTTTGTGGCTGATTGAATGGTTTTTCGAAGCTCAATTTCATCGATATAGCGCAGTAAAAAGAGTGTTCTTATCGCCTTTCCCAGCTCTTTAAATGCCAAATATAGCTTGTTTCTACGACTGTAGGTCCCAAGCCTACGCAAAATCGTTGAGGCGGTAATTTTGCCTTTCTTGATCGATATGACGACGCGAAGCATATCTCGAAGATGCCGCTCGATTAATTTGAAGTCTATGCTTCCTGCAAACAAGGGCTCAATACTTTTGTATCGATATCGATTGTCAGGTCGGAAAAGCAACAAATCCTGAATGTTGCGGATTCGAGGCATGAGATTGATGCCCAGCAAATGTGACAAACCAAATACTGGATAGCTTTGCGCCTGTGTGTCGCCATGTAACGTATCGGGCTGGATGTCAGATTTGTTGTTCATTAGTCCGTCTAGTATGTACACCGCTTCATAGACACCGCATGGAATAAAATGACTGAACAATGCAATGTAGGTATCGGAAACATGGTAGTAACCAATACCACCATAACCGCCATATCGAATATGGTATTCCGTTAACAGGTTCTGTTCGTACAGATCCCACATCGTTCCATCAGCCGACGCGTGCTTGCCGCTGCCCCAGTATTTAGGTAGATCAAATTTATTGTAAGCATTGACGACTTGGGTGATCGCTTTGTCCAAGCGATCTTCGGAAGCATGTCTAAGGTTGAGCCAGGCAATCTGCTTTCTGCTGATATTCTTCACAGACTTGGCTGTTTGAACTGGCCCTAGATTACAGCCATAGCAAAATTGAATCCCCCCGGGTTTATCGGAGGGTTTTTGGTTTGAGTCATGCAACTGCAGACTCGCCTTGTTGATAATACAGATCTTCGTATTCCGATGGCGGTATATCACCAATTGAACTCAGTATCCGTCGGTGGTTGAACCAGTCTACCCAGGTCAGCGTTGCCCGCTCCACTTCATCCAACCCTTTCCATGGCCCATCCTTGTGGATGACCTCAGCCTTGTATAGTCCATTGATCGTTTCCGCCAGAGCATTATCGTAGGAATCGCCAACACTCCCCACCGAGGCTTGAAATCCAGCTTCTGCCAGCCGTTCGGTATAGCGAATCGACAAATACTGGCTACCCCTGTCACTGTGATGGATGACGCCATTGGGCTTGCCTCTCGCCCACAGCGCCTGCTCCAAGGCGTCCAGTACAATATCCGTCTGCAAACTCTTCAGCACGCGCCAACCCACGATATAGCGGGAGAAAACATCCACAACAAAAGCCACGTAGACAAAGCCTGACCAAGTAGCCACATACGTGATGTCAGCCACCCAAAGCTGGTTCGGGGCCTGCGCGGTAAACTGGCGACTCACCAAATCAAGCGGCTTCTCAGCCAGCTCATCAGGGATCGTGGTGATGCAGCGCTTACCGCGCTTTACACCTTCCAACCCCAATCCGGACATCAACCGCTCAACCGTACAGCGGGCAACACTAATCGATTCCCGATTTAGCTGCTTCCAGACTTTGCGGGCGCCATACACCTGCTGATTCTCATCAAAGACCCGCACAATCTCAGGCTTCAACGTCTCGTCCCGTCGAGTACGCATGCAGCGTTTGGCAGGATTGGCTTCCAAGTCTTTGAATCGGTAATACGTGGACGGCGCAATCGGCAACACCTTGCAGATTGACTCGACACCGTGATTCTCGCGTTCCTGATCAATAAACGCCGCCATTACTTCGGTTTGCGGTCGAGCTCCGCCTGGGCGAAAAAAGCGGCGGCCTTACGCAGTATCTCATTGGCCCGCATCAGCTCACGGTTCTCTCGTTCCAGCTGTTTCAGCCGAGCGGCTTGATCAGTGGTGACACCAGGTCTGGCACTGACCTTTCCCCCGATTTTGGAACCATGACCAAGATGAGATTTCCAGTTAACCTAACGGGATGGAGATCTCAGTATGAAGAAGCGATACAGCGACGAACAAATCATCAAGGCCATCAAAGAGCATGAGGCTGGAGCCAAGGTTGAAGACATCTGTCGCAACCTGGGGATTTCAACTGGCACGTTCTACAACTGGCGTAGCAAATTCGCCGGGATGGAAGTTAACGAGGCCAAGCGGCTACGTGAACTGGAGAGCGAGAACAACAAGCTTAAGAAGTTATTAGCCGACAAGCTCCTTGAAGTTGAAGCGATGAAGGATGTGCTGTCAAAAAAGTGGTGAAGCCCGTCGGTCGCAAGCAGGTAGCCAAACACATGATCCTTGAACATCGCATCAGTGAACGAGCAGCCTGTCGATTAGCGGGCATCAGCAGGACGGCCTATCGCTATCAGGCGAGACCAAGTAACGATGGAGCTCTGAGAGCACGGCTAAAGGAATTGGCGGTTGAACAGTCTGCTTATGGCTATCTGCTTCTACATGGCCTTCTCAAAGCTGAAGGGCTAGTTGTTAATAAGAAGCGTACGTACCGGATATACACCGAAGAAGGCCTTCAGGTACGCACCAAGAAGCGGAAGAAGCTACAGCGCCCAAGGCTGCCAATGGAGGCGCCTCTGGGCATCAATCAGCGCTGGTCGATGGACTTTGTATCAGACCAGTTGACTAATGGACGACGCTTCCGAGTGCTCAATGTCGTTGATGATTATTCCCGCGAGATGGTTGGGCAATTGGTTTCCGTGTCAATTAGTGGACGGCAAGTTGCTCGCTTTCTTAGCCAATTGATCGAGGCTCGCGGTAAACCGAATATGATTGTCTGCGATAACGGCACCGAATTTACCAGTAAGGCCATGTTTTTCTGGAGCCAGGAGTCCGGAGTAAAGCTTGGCTTCATACAGCCAGGAAAACCAACGCAGAATGCTTTTGTAGAAAGCTTGAATGGAAAGTTCAGGAACGAGTGTTTAAACCGTCATTGGTTCCGGTCAATGGAGGAAGCCAGAGTCGAGATCGACCAGTGGCGGCACCACTACAACCACGTTCGACCACACAGTTCTCTGGATTATCTGCCACCTGTTGCATTTGCAAAACAGGCGGCATAACTTTTGGATAATCTCATCGGGGCTGTGGTACTAACTCTGGGGAAAGGTCAGCACCGCTATCTACTTCTATTTTGTTAACCCAAGACCGCAAGGTCTCAGGGGTACAGCCAATCTTGGCCGCGACAGACTGTATCGCCGCCCAGCGGGATTTGTGTTCATGCTCGCCGGTTAACACCATGCGAACAGCGCGTTCCCGAACTTCGGGAGAGTATCCAGGTCGTTTGCTCATCAGCTAATTCTCTCAAGAAAGTTAGCCTCCGATAAACCCGGGGGGATTCAAATAACGTGGTGATGAAACGCTTTTCGGGTTCATCTATACGTAATTCATTCCCTGACAACGGCCCAAATAGTTTATGCAGACCAAGCCACTTTTCAGTGTCGGTAAGGATGTCAATAATGCTTACTTCAGGGAGGTTTTCCGTAATCAGTGCATCGAGTTTTTGCAGTTCGGCTAACGGTTGTTCACTTCTTATCGGACTGATCGACAGCTTACCCTCTTTGATCGAGGCGTGAAGATTGGCAGGAAATCGCTCGTCTACCTGTTTTGATCGATCTGATAGCTCCTGCTTTAAGTTAGTAACAAACAAATGCGCATTATTCAGTGGCATCTCCACCTGTTCACTATACTCGTCTAATTCGTCATCCAATGTTTCATCGTCCACCAGTTGCTCGCGATAGTCATCAAATTCGACGCTAAACGGAATATACAAATCGCCCGATGAGAGCTCGTGCTTGATGTGTAACAACAAACAGAGTTCAAGGTATTTTCTATGGAAAAGTCGTTGAGTTATTCCGGTTTCGTTCTTCGTGTTCGACAGGATCAGCTTGCGCCATTTTTCTGTAAACCAACTGGTATCAAATGGCTCAGGCAAATGCTGATTAAGTGTCTCTTCGCTGATAAATTCTGATCGAGTACTACGCAAACTCTTTAGCAGGATAAGCAATGTCGTGCTGCTGGTATCGCTGGAGCTTGATTGCAAATCCAGTATATCCAGACAATTGAAAAGCAAAGCGCGTTTCTGGCGGTAATTGCTTAACATGAAGGGGTAGTAATTGTTTCCGGCATAAGCAATGTGCTGATTGCAACGATCAATCAGCGCGCTAGCGTCATCGCCCAAGACACCTCCAATCGCTTGCAGTTTGGCTAATTGTTCAGAATCTTGGTCGTAAGCGATAAGAACGTCGCGAAATTTTGCAATCAAGGCATCGATTTGTTTTTGGTGCTCCAGGATATATTTGTTCAATGCGGCCTGGGCACCAGCTTCCATGCTTCGCAGCATCTTGATATACAAGTTTGCAACATCGTCCAAGGCTTTACTATGTTGTTGGCGAATCAATATTACGGCAAGTGCATAGCGCTTATGGACTTTGAGTCGTGCCATTTCGGGGGCTGTTAATGCACGAGCCTCTAGGGCAAACTGCCGATATTTCACAACCGGAATGTTGGCCTCAGGGAGAGTTTCACCTAATGTTTGGAGCCAATGAACATGCTGAAGATAACTTCGAACTTCTTTGTTACCCGGCTTTTTGGGTTCACGTTTAAGAATATTCCAGGCACTGTAAGCGCCATCGGACGGGTTCAGTAATTCATCAATTTTTTGTTTGGCTTCTGGCGAGAGATCCAGTCCAATCTCGCGAAAACAGGCATCATTGACTTTATTTCTTGCTGCGCGAGCGATTCGTTTGAGGACTGTAAATCCGGGCAGCTCGAAATGATGATGCGCCAATTCCTCTAGCATCACGTTGATGATATCTGCGAGCATCTCTTTTGTCTCTGATGCATTTTCAGCAATTTGAGTGAGCCAAGGCTGGTCGCTTAAATCGAATGGCTTTATGCCGAGATATTCCCTTAATTGTTGTTGCTGACGTGATCGAGACCCCGACCGGTCGTAGTCTTTGAGCTGTTTAAGAGTAATCGGTCGTTTTATACCCATCGCATCGAGCACATGCTGCATAATCGAGCGTGGCACTGAGGCCACAGGCACAAAGTATCCGAGTCGTTGAAGTAATTTTAAATTCAGAATGAGCCCGACACGTAGAATCGGCCTTTTTTCTGATGAGATCAGTATTAGTTCTTCTGGTGTTGGAGTGTAATACTCCTTGAGCTCTTTATCTGTGATGGTGTTGCGCAGTCGAGGATAGGCAGTTTCATGCAGACTGCTCATATTTCAAATTCCTTTAAAAACAGAGTCTGTTAATCCCAGTGTTTATCGGTGCGAGGATCGCGAACGCTAACCTCCAGCATGCATTGATTCTCTGACGCGATCTCGTGCATTCGGTGAAGTAGTTCATCTAGGATTTCATCCAATGAATCGTAGTCACTGTGCTCGACCATAATCTCGTAATGCCTTCCTTCTAAATTGACTTTATTCATTGACAACGGCGACAAGCAATACCCCTCGATTAATTTTTTTGCTCTGTCAGTGCGCTTGGAAAGCTTGCTATAAGGCTCTAGAACGAGAAGAACCTCCAATAGCGTTTGGATGGTTTTTTGTTCATCTTGTTCGATTGGCGCAATTACCGTAGCAATTCCCGTTTCTGTACGATACTGAGCAAATGGATCTGGCGAGTCTATGTATCGCATCGCGGACTGAACATCTTTCCAACCCACGTATTCCATCAAGGATTTCGTATCCCAACCTTGCGCATTTGCCCAGGTGGCGAAACCTCTTCTTAGAGAGTGACTGCTAAACAAGTTCGCCTCATCTATGTCGGCTCGTGAACAGCACTGCTGAATAATGCCGATGATGCTTGCGGGATGAAGTGCGTCTTCGGATATATGTCCCCAACGATTAATCGAACGAAAAACCGGCCCGACCTTTATTTGCGCCGCACTGACCCAATCTAAATAAGCTTCGACAGGACAAAGTTGTTTTAATGCAGGAGCCTTGTATCGCCGCCCCAGTCTAGAATGATCGCCTTTACTGCGGGGGACAAATATGTCCATCCCTTTTCCAGACTCCGCCTGAATATGCTCTACACTAAGTCGGGCTAATTCATCACTGCGGAACGCACGCCAGAAACCGATCAACAATAGGGCTTTATCCCGGATCGATTGCAGCGCTTCTTTTGGTGAGCCAGTTTCAATAAAATGATCAAACGAGCTTACCAGTAGCGTTAGCTGGTCAAGCTGAATTGGTTTGGCTTGCTTTGGGACGACTGGGTGCAATTCGGCGATGCCCTTTAACACTTTTTTTACATGCGGGGCTTTGGTCGGGTCAGGAAAGCCCTGATCAAGATGCCAGGCCGCTAGACCAGCTAGTCGTTGACGCAGTGTGTTTACTGACAAAGTATTTGCATAATCCACCAAATAGCGAGCCACGCTATCGGCGGTCGCAGGAAGAAAACCACCCCAGTGACTTTCAAAATGTTCAACAGCCGCACGGTAACTTAAACGCGTGTTATCGCGTGTTGCCGCCCGGATATAGTGATCAAGGTCTGTCACCCTTACTTCCTTTTGTTATCTGTAAACGTATGCTGCGATTTTGGCGATAGTTCATTTAATATTCCGCACTGATCGATAGATCGTGCGCGACCACATTTATGTCGCAACCGCTTTAGATCACGCTGAAGATTTTGGAGATCCGTGATACGGGTCTCGACAATGTGCAGGTGAGCATCAATCATGTCATTCACCGCTTCACACGGTGTGCCTGGTGAGTGTTGTAGCGAGATGAGGTGTTTGATTTCGCTTAACGTCAGATCCAGCGCACGGCAATTCTTGATGAATGACAATTTTTCAAGCGCGCCAGTACTATATATACGGAAGTTGCCGTCAGTACGAGCAGGCTCGGAGATTAAGCCTTCCTTTTCGTAGTGGCGTATCGCTTGGATCGAACAGCCACTGCGTTTAGCGAGCTCACCAATTTTCATAGGTTTCCCCCTTGACTCTATTGTTACTATAGAGTGTAGCCTTGGTATATCCATCTAACAAGAGTCGGCTATGTCAACAGATTCGAAAGTGTGCTGCGGCTCTAGCAGCACAGCGCCAACACAGGCTGAAGCGAACAGCGATATGCAGGCTGGAGCCAGCCACGTAAGCGTGTTTCATGTCACTGATATGGATTGCCCGTCAGAAGAGAACCTGATTCGCACTGCATTTGCTAGTTTTGATGAGGGGCTCACCTTCGAATTCGACATTTCCAACCGCAGGGTGCGGATATATCACCCAGATATTGCGGAGACAGTGGAAAAAACCATGATCTCTGTTGGTCTTCGGGCACAACTGATTTCATTGGAGCCGGTAGATTTTGATGCCGTTCGGCAAGCCCAGGTAACGGCAAAGTCCGACGAAGTAAGAGAGGCGCGGGTATTACGGTGGTTGCTGGCAATCAACGCGGTCATGTTTGCACTTGAGTTTGGCGTGGGCATTGTGGCGCAATCCACTGGCTTAATCGCTGACTCGCTGGATATGTTTGCCGATGCTGCGGTCTATGGTGCGTCGCTGTATGCGGTGGGTAAGGCCGCTCGACTTAAGCTCAAGGCTGCCCATTTCTCTGGCTGGCTACAGCTCGCGCTTGCTGTGGGCGTCCTACTCGAAGTCTTTAGGCGAGCTGTCTACGGGAGCGAACCCGTTTCAGTACTCATGATGGGGGCAGGCGCCGTTGCCTTGGTAGCGAATATTGCTTGCCTCTTGCTAATCTTCAAATCGCGTAACCAAGGGGCACATATGAAGGCCAGCTGGATATTCTCAGCCAATGATGTGTTGGCCAATACCGGCGTCATCATTGCCGGCATTCTAGTGGCGATGACGGGATCACACATTCCGGATTTGGTGGTTGGGGTTATTATTGGCTTTATTGTTTTAAACGGCGCTCGGCGTATACTTCTGCTACGATAGCGACCTGTTTTCGAGATCAAGTGATCAGATAGATTAAAAAATGCTTAAACGTGTCCTGACATATTTTTTGCTTGCACTGATTGTTTTGCAATCCGGTATGTCTATGGGCGACGCACATCAACTGCACCAGTCAAGTTCTGAGCATGTGACTTTCGACGAGGCCCATCAACATCTTGGCGTGCTTGAAGTTGAAAAACACGACGTCAAAACTCTTACTACAGATACGTCGGCCTCTTCGACATTGGATTGTCATCACTGCTGCCACGGTCACGCTCATTTTTGTCCCGCTATTCTAGTCTCTACCGATCAGCTTTTATTGACGAAGAGTTCATCACCTGTTTCCTTTTATTCGGAAAGCGCTTTTCCCAATACCTTCGAAACCATCCTGCGCCCTCCTAAAGCATAAGCCCTAAGTACCGTTTTTTACCCGCACTTGCGGAATTACGACTTATATTAGGACTTATCCATGCAATTACTCACTTTTTACAGGTGCCATAAGCCCTGTGCGTGGCTTGCTTTTCTACTCTGCAGTTTGACCATCACGGCAAATGCTGCGTACGCCGATACCAAGCTGACTCTAAATGACGCGCTAGCCCGCACGCTGTCAAACAATCCACAACTCTACCAATACAGATTCACACAGGAAGCGCTGAGCGCCCGAAGGCAAACCAGCGCCTTACGCCCAGCGATGGCATTTGAACTTGAGGTAGAAAACTTCGCTGGATCCGGCAGTACGGCAGGATTTGATTCAGCAGAAACCACACTGGCGATATCGTCAGTGATTGAACTGGCAGGTAAACGTCAGGCCCGCGTTTCCTATACAGATGCTCGTATCAATCAGGCGGAATGGGAACAACAAGCCACTACCCTTGATGTGCTCGGTGAGCTGACGACCGCCTATATAGAGGGCTTGGCAACCCAGGCCAACATTCGGCTCGCTGAGGAATCTCTAGCACTGTCCCAATCGTTGTTAAAAACCCTCAAAACACGCTCCAAACAGGGAGCGGCACCTGAAGCGGAAGTCATGCGTGGGCAAGCCGCCGTTGCGCGTGCGGAAATCCGTCTTGCTTCGTTGGAGGAACAGTTTCAGCGCCAGAAAGTGCAGCTCGCTCGGTTTTGGGGTGACACCACCCCGGCATTTAGCACACTGGAGGGGAGCCTTTTTGAATTCGGAGAAAATTCAGGCTTTGAGCAGCTGTATGCGCGAATAAAAACTTCCCCGACTATTCAGGTGTTTGCAAGTGAGGCGCGGATCAGGGATGCCGCAGTGACATTGGCTCGCGCAGGTGGACGCAGTGATCTGACGTGGCGTGCAGGCATCAAACGCTTCGAAGAAACAGGCGATTCAGCATTCACCGTGGGGCTCTCCATTCCCTTGTTCTCTAATAAGAGAAACAGCGGTGAAGTGAAAGCGGCTCTGGCCAATCGCAATGCCGTGGATTATGCCCGACAGGATCTGCTCTTGCGTTTGCATGCCCAACTTTTTGAAGCCTGGTCGCTCAGAAAGCAAAGCATCGCGGCCGCCAATAAAACCCAAAATGTGGTGATCCCAGCGCTAGAAAACGCACTTAAATTAACCCGTGAAGCTTACGAAAATGGTCGTTATCGCTATCTCGATTTGATTGCCGCTCAGGAAGAGTTGCTGGCGACCAAGCAGGCGCGTATCGATGCGGCATCGACAGCTCTCATCTGTCAGGCGCTGATAGAAAAGCTATCCAGTGAAGCTCTTAACCGCTAAATCAATCGTTTACATCGGGTTTGATCACCATCAGACCTCAGGAATTTATGACTATGAAAAATGCAATTATCACCGGTCTTACAGTCTTAATCCTTGTTTTCAGCACTTACCTACACGCGGCTGGCGACCATATTAATCACGAAGAGAATCCCTCGGCAGATCACAAAGAATATGGCCATGAGGATGATGGAGAGGATGAGCATGGCCACGGCGAAGAAAACAGCAGTCGTATTGATGGCGAGATGGCACAGCAAGTGGGGATCGTAACCAGTCGTGCAGGTTCCCAGGAACTTAATCAAACCATTACTGTTTACGGCTCGTTGGTGTCGGGGCCAGAACAATTAAGTCATGTGCGTGCCCGCTTCGAAGGCTTAGTCAAATCTGTACGTGTGACCATTGGTGATCGAGTAAAAACCCGTGATCTGTTGGCGGAAATTGAATCCAATGAAAGCCTTAAGACTTACCAACTCCACTCGCCTATTTCAGGCCGCATCGTTCAGCGTCACGCCAACACCGGCGAAGTAACCCAGGATCAAATTCTGTTTTCCATTGCTAACTTTGACACTGTGTGGGCGGAACTGCGGGTCTATCCCGCTCAGCAGTCCTCGGTTGCAGAAAGTCAGGACGTCCATATTCTGACTGCCGATGGCAGTGTCGAATCCACAGTAAATCATATTGTGCCCTCGCTGGAATCCCCTTATCAGTTAGCGCGAGTCAAACTGGACAACAGCAAGCAAACCTTATCTCCGGGAATGATGGTAGAAGCGCGTGTACAGGTCGGTCGCTTTCCAGTTTCTTTGGCTGTTACAAAAGAGTCGGTGCAAATACTTGGTGGTCGGCAGGGTGTTTTTGTAAAGATCAATGATGAATATCGTTTTAAACCGCTCGTGCTGGGTCAAAGTGACGACCATTTTTATGAGGTCGTCGATGGGCTTGAGTCCGGCGATGAATATGTCAGTAAAAACAGCTACCTGATCAAAGCCGATATCGAAAAATCCGAAGCCGAACACGAACACTAAAAGGGACGCATTATGATTGATTCTATTGTGCGCCTAGCCGTTGAAAGGCGCTTGTTAATTCTCTGTTTTATTTTTGTCATCGTTGGAGTCGGCGTGTGGAGTTATCAAAAGCTCCCCATTGATGCGGTACCCGATATCACCAATGTGCAGGTACAAATTAACACGGCTGCTCCGGGTTACTCGCCGCTAGAGTCCGAGCAGCGAATCACGTATCCGGTAGAAACTGCGCTAGCGGGTTTACCCAAACTTTCCTATACACGCTCGCTGTCACGTTATGGCTTGTCTCAAGTCACGGTGGTGTTTGAAGAAGGCACTGATATCTATTTTGCACGCAACCTGATTAACGCCAGGCTGGGTGCAATCAAAAGTGCCTTACCGCCTGGGCTTGAACCGGAAATGGGGCCGATTTCTACCGGCTTGGGCGAAATTTTTATGTATACGGTGCAAGCCAATCCTGATGCCCGCATGGTTAACGGTGAGTCCTATAACGCGACCGCATTGCGAGAAATTCAGGACTGGATTATCAAGCCCCAACTCGCTCAGGTAAAAGGCGTTATCGAGGTCAACAGCATCGGTGGCTACAACAAGCAATATCATGTGATGCCCGACCCCACAAAATTACTACTTTACAAAGTTAGTGTTGAAAACGTCGTGCAAGCCTTGCAGGCCAATAATGACAATCGGGGCGCGGGCTATATCGAACGAAACGGTCAGCGGCTTTTGGTGCGGTCGCCAGGTCAGCTCGCAACGGTGGACGACATCGGTAATGTGATCATTACCGAACATGACTCTGTACCGATAAAAATAAAAGATGTGGCCGAAATTGCGATTGGCAAAGAGCTACGTACCGGTGCCGCTACGCGAGATGGTGTAGAAACGGTATTGGGTACTGCCATGATGCTGATCGGCGCTAATTCGCGTACGGTCGCCCAAGACGTAGCTAACAAGCTCGAAGAAATTCAGGTCTCATTGCCGGAGGGCGTGGTGGCTGAAGCCGTCTACGACCGCACCGCGCTAGTCGACAAAGCCATTGCCACCGTGTCCAAAAACCTCATGGAAGGCGCACTACTGGTTATCGTGGTGCTGTTTCTCTTGTTGGGCAATTTCCGTGCTGCCTTGATCACAGCGGCGGTTATTCCGCTGGCTATGTTGATGACGATCACCGGCATGGTGAAAACGGGTGTATCGGCCAACTTGATGAGCCTAGGGGCACTCGATTTTGGTTTGATCGTAGACGGAGCGGTCATTATTGTTGAAAACTGCGTTCGTCGTCTGGCCGAGAATCAGCACAAAAGCGGTCAACAAGATTTACGGGAGCGATTGAACACTGTTTTTGACGCAACCTCCGAAGTGATTCGTCCCAGCTTATTCGGTGTGGCCATTATCACTATCGTCTATATCCCGATATTTAGTTTGACCGGTGTGGAAGGCAAGATGTTTCACCCGATGGCGGCGACCGTAGTGATGGCGTTATTGTCTGCTATGGTGCTTTCGTTAACGGTGGTCCCTGCTGCTGTTGCCGTGTTCATGAACGGCAAAATCAGCGAAAAAGAAAGCATCGTTATCAGCAAGGCAAAATCTGCCTACAAACCGCTGCTCAATCTCGCTCTAAAGTTTCGCTGGGCCGTGGTCGGTTTTGCCTCAGTCTTGGTGGTGTCTTGTTTATGGTTGGCTACGACTCTGGGTTCAGAGTTCATTCCTCAATTGAATGAGGGTGACATTGCATTGCACGCGATGCGCATTCCAGGCACAGGTTTGGAGCAAGCCGTGGAAATGCAGGAAATTCTTGAGCGGAGAATAAAAGCATTTCCTGAGGTGGATAAAGTCTTCGCCCGAATCGGCACGGCGGAAGTTGCCACCGATCCGATGCCGCCCAATGTCGCCGATAATTTTGTGACCTTAAAACCGCATAGTGAATGGCCAGACCCGTCCAAAACCAAAGCGGAACTTGTTGAGGAAATGGAGCGAGCCCTAGAGGAGTTGCCGGGCAATAACTATGAGTTTACGCAACCCATCCAAATGCGGTTTAACGAATTAATTTCCGGTGTACGCGCGGATCTCGGTATCAAGATTTTCGGAGATGATCTGGATCAGTTGGTGTTAACAGCCAACGATGTGCTTAAAGTCGTCAATTCGATTGAAGGTGCTGCGGATGCTAGGGTTGAACAAGTAACGGGATTGCCAACACTTTCTGTTATTCCGAACCGCACCGCCCTGGGTCGCTACGGTTTGAATGTTGCCGAACTTCAGGATTGGGTGTCCGCTGCGATTGGCGGTGAATCCGCCGGGATTATTTATGAAGGTGATCGGCGCTTTGAGCTGGTGGTGCGCTTGCCGGAAACAACGCGTCGCGATATCGACCGTTTGAAGTTTCTGCCGGTACCACTCCCGAACGGGGATTATGTGCCCCTCGAAGAAGTCGCGACCTTGGACATCTCACCTGCACCAGCGCAAATCAGTCGTGAAAACGGTAAGCGCCGCATCGTAGTCACCGCTAATGTTCGTGGACGTGATCTGGGGAGTTTCGTCAATGAGGTACAAGCGAGTGTTCGTGAAAACGCGGATATCCCGCCAGGTTATTGGCTGGACTATGGCGGCACTTTTGAGCAGCTGGAGTCTGCCAGCCAGCGCTTGTCCGTCGTAGTACCGATTACCTTGTTGGTGATATTGGGTATTCTGGTCATGGCCTTTGCCTCAGTGAAGGATGCGTTGATCATATTCAGTGGTGTGCCGCTCGCGCTCACTGGTGGTGTTTTATCGCTGTATTTACGGGACATGCCGCTGTCGATCTCTGCTGGAATAGGTTTTATCGCACTGTCCGGCGTGGCGGTACTAAATGGACTGGTGATGTTGGCCTTTATACGTCAGCTTTGGCATGAGACAGGGGAATTGACCAACTCAATTATTGACGGCGCGATGATTCGTTTACGCCCGGTGTTGATGACTGCTCTCGTGGCCAGTCTCGGTTTTGTCCCCATGGCCTTAAACACTGGTACCGGTGCAGAAGTTCAGCGACCACTCGCAACCGTGGTTATCGGGGGCATTATTTCGTCAACGATTCTGACGTTGTTGGTTCTGCCTGTACTGTATCAGTGGGTTCATCGCCGAGAGAATAAAATCAAAAAATAATCGTCTGGCTCCGGCACAAGCCGGAGCCGACTTTTTTTGAATCTAAACAGAAAAAGAAAAGAGCTGGAGGAACAATGCATTCTCATTCACACGACGACAACAGTAGTACACGAATCGGCTGGGCATTCTTTCTCAATGTTGGATTCACGATTATTGAGTTTATTGGCGGGGTGCTGACCAATAGCACCGCGATTATGGCGGATGCCGTCCACGACCTCGGAGATAGTTTGTCTATTGGTTTGGCGTGGGTCCTCGCGAAACTGGGAAAAAAGCCCGCTTCCAGTTCATTTTCCTACGGCTACAAACGTTTATCGCTATTGGGTTCGCTCATCAATGGTATTGTCCTTATCGCCGGTTCAGGTTGGGTGTTATATCAATCCATTCCTCGTCTTTTCAATCCGGAAATGCCTGTAACAGAAGGTATGTTGGCGCTGTCCATTTTCGGTATTGCCGTGAATGGGTTCGCCGCATTTAAGCTCAGCAAAGGGGAGACACTGAATGAAAAAGTGCTCAACTGGCATTTGCTAGAGGACGTCCTCGGATGGGTTGCTGTTTTTATTGTGTCAGTTGTGTTGATGTTTGTGGAGTGGCCGATCCTCGACCCCATTTTAGCGATCGGCTTCACCTTATTTATTTTGGTGAATGTTGTTCGAAACATCGGCTCAACCTTAAAGCTGTTTTTACAGGGCGTACCCGATCAAGGCATTGCAAAAGGAATCGAAGAGAAACTTAAAAGCATTTCTGAGTTTAAACATTTTCACCATCTGCATTTGTGGTCGCTGGATGGCGAAAGCCATGTATTAACGGTTCATATCGAACTTGCAGCAGATGTATCACTGGAGGATCAAAGAAATTTAAAACGCCGTTTGTCCGCTGTGCTGGCCGAGTTTGAGTTAAGTCACACAACCGTTGAGTTTGAACTACACAATGAGCCTTGTCGTGATGACGTGCCAAAGGAGTGACGTATGCTGTTAATCAAAACTGCTGGCCTTTTCGTGTTCACCGCGATTGCGGAAATCGTAGGGTGTTTTTTGCCTTATCTTTGGCTGCGCAAGGGGGGATCTACCTGGCTTCTGTTACCTGCTGCATTATGCCTTGGGCTATTCGTCTGGTTGCTAACACTGCATCCCGCCGCCAGCGGTCGGGTATATGCGGCCTATGGCGGGGTCTACGTGGCGACAGCGTTGGTTTGGCTTCGCGTGGTTGATGGGGTACGACTTTCTCCTATGGACTGGCTGGGAGCCTGCATCGCATTGATCGGTATGGGTATTATCGTGATTGGTTGGAATGTACCAAATTCGTACTGAATTTTGAAGGAATCCGCCTCGAAATCCACCTGACATTCAATAACTCTTGATTATTTAAAGTTAAATTTAAGCTATTCAAGTCTCGAAAAGCGATATAATATAGTATGTATATACGTGGTACGTAATACAGTACGAAATATAGTGAGAGGTGGTATATGGCAAGAGGCGGCGTCAACAAAGCACTGGTATCCAAAGCGCGTGAAACCTTGGTCCGTCGAGGCGAAAACCCGTCTATTGACGCCATTCGCGTGGAGCTTGGCAATACTGGCTCCAAGTCCACCATCCATCGATACCTACGCGAGATAGAAGAAGAGGCTTCGGCCCGCCTGGATGATGAAGCATTGCTCAGCCAGCCGATTAAGGAGCTTGTTGGGCGCCTGGCCGCAGCACTGAAACAGGAGGCGCAAGCCGCAATTGATGAAAGTCACTCCAAACATCAGCACCAAGTGCAGTCGCTTACAGGCCGAATTCAAGAACTCGAAGACTCGCTTGCCACTATCAATAAAACACTCTCAGATAATGAGCACGAATTACAAAGCGCACTCGCTGATCTGGAGGAGAGCAAAGTCTCCGAAGAAGCGCTAAAAGCAAAACAAGCCAAAGCCGCTCAAACCGAAGAAAAACTTCGGGAGCTTTTAGCCGAAAAACAAACCCAGATCGAGTCACTGGAAGAGAAGCATCGTCATAGTCGAGAAGCAATGGAGCACTATCGCCAGTCGGTAAAAGAGCAGCGTGACCAGGATCAACGAAAGCATGAGCAACACAGCCAGCAGCTTCAATCCGAAATTCGCGCTCTGAATCAAACACTTGCAGTCAAACAATCCGATATCACGCAGCTCAACAAGGACAACGGGCGGCTCGCGGCCGAGCTTGGCTCCATACAGAAAACAGCTGCAAAACTGGAAGCCGAGCAACGCAAACTTACCACGGATCTGGATTCCAAAGCGGAAGAGTCTGACTCGCTTAAAATTCAACTTTCCGAGCTCGCAGCTCAAGTAGAGGAACTCGATAAAGTTAAGAAGCTGAACGAAGAGCTGCAAGCCTGGAAGGCAGAAGCGTCGGTATCGATAGGCAAACTGGAAGCAGAAATTTCAATCAAGACTGATATGATGAATCGTTTACTGGAGGAAAAAACAAAAGCGCCGGAGCCAAAATAAAATAAAGAGTTGGACGGTGAGCACAGATGACCGACTGCTGGGTATTTTCTTATATTGTCTTAATTTTTTTACGATGTGTAAGGCTCCCACACAGTCCGCAGTGAGCTTAACTAGACTAGTAAGGACATCAAGATGTAGTAAAAAACTATATTAAAAACATGCAATTAGATGAACTTTGGCGAATTTTTCCAGAATGACGGCCGACCCTCGAAATCGGCCGCGACCTTATCGTTAATACCACCGGTCACATAACCCGTTGCTGTCACGGTATCGTAATTGGCAACACTCATAGAAATATCGCCGCCGAATTCATGCTCGGGCTTTTTGGTGACAACCTGAATCAGGCCACCCGTGGCGTTGCGACCAAACAGGGTTCCCTGCGGGCCTTTGATAACCTCGATACGCTCAACATTCGACAAGACCATAGAGCCGGTAGTGGCGGATGCGTAATACACGCCATCAACATAAGTAGCGATACCGCTTTCATAACCGGCACTCACCAAGGAGTTACCCACACCGCGCAAACGAGGAAAGAAGCGCCCATCTTGCGTTGAAATCACCAGACCAGGTACCGCCTGCCCGAGACTTTCAGTATCCAGAATACCCTTCTCGGTGAGCTCATCGGTCGATAATGCAGCGACCGCAATGGGCACATCCTGCAGGCTTTCTGTTTTACGCTGCGCACTGACAACCACCTCTTCCAGCTGCAGTGTTTTGCCTTCCTGGGCGTGCACAGACGCGCCCGTCAATAAGATTGGGGCAATTGCGGCGGATAAAGTCGCTTTTTTGAATACATTACGCTGTGAACTATACATATCAGTCTTCCGTTTACTTTAATTTTGGATTTTTACTCAAGCTGAAAAAAATTTTTACTGAAAATCGTTTTACATCAGCAATAGGCAAAGGCATTTTCGACCCATGAGCATCATGCAAATGGCCGTCGAGAATTTACCCGGAGCAGGTGTTGAACCCCCGCTTACCAAAAGAAAGACAAGTCAAAAGATAAGGCGCAAAAGCAACTGGTATTAAAAAATGATCGAAACGCATAGGACTAACCTTTTATATTTATTTATGTAACGACCACTACATATTAAATCAATAAAATACAGCATTGCAATATATTTATGTATGAATTAACACATAAATACCAGGAGATCAAAGTATCAGGCGTCGAATAAGCTCTTACAGAAAAGGGTGGCTGATTTGCGCAACGCTGGTTTTGTCACACCGTCTAATGCCTCGACGGCAAGACCGCTAAAATAAGCCAGCACACAGCCGGCAAGCACAGAGGGATCACTGTCCGGATGAATATCTCCTGCCTCAATACCCAACCGCATACGGGCTGTCAGGCGTTTTCGTAAGCGCCCTCGTTGCTTATGGAGAAAAGCCTGCACAACACCATCTGAAGCGCCCAGATAACCCGCGCCAAGCCCAATGAGGCAGCCCCTTGAAGGCTCTGTGGCAAAAAAAACATCAATCAGGGCAAACAGCATGGCCTGAATTGCAGACGCTGTATCGCCTGCCTCCTCCAACACACGCCAAACAGGCCCTACTTCAGAAGAGATATACAGCTCCACCGCCTCAAAAAAAAGCCCTTCCTTGGAACCGAATGCCGCATAAATACTGGGCGAATTAATTCCCATCGCCTCAACCAGCTGCGCCATTGAAGTGCCGTCGTAGCCACGCGCCCAGAATGCCTGCATCGCCTTTTCCAGCGCAGCTTCCCGATCAAAAGCACGAGGGCGACCACGGCGCGCAGCAGGGGTAGAAGTAATCATAATCATCCTTTTACGATGAAATTCATGAGCCAAACCGTTGTTCACACAACATTTTTTTCACACAATGTTTTCCGCGAAGCGCTGCTTTATGTGGCTTTTCACCACATAGTTCTCTGCAAAAGCCGACTCAGCACATCGTCTAAAACTCATTTTTTAACGATCATAATATAAATTTGTCCAAACTGGTTAGCCCGCGCCTGAACGGTTTTGTACACTCAGCAAGTAAATAACAATATTTAAACTCGGCGCAGAGAAAAAATTAGCATTGAATAATATTAAACATGCATCGGAATTCAAGCTTTACCACTATCACGAATCACTTTGCTCTCAGGCCGTTCGTCTGGCGTTGGAAGAAAAAGGTATTAGCTGGAAATCGCGC
Source organism: Spongiibacter sp. C9W (assembly GCF_057370015.1). Lineage (NCBI taxonomy): Bacteria > Pseudomonadati > Pseudomonadota > Gammaproteobacteria > Cellvibrionales > Spongiibacteraceae > Spongiibacter > Spongiibacter sp. C9W. The sequence continues at coordinate 434,972 of NZ_CM170672.1, read as the reverse complement.
CCCATCATTCTCAATGAACTGGTACGGGAAGGCGACAACTTCAAACCCGAGTACCTCCGTATTAACCCGAAAGGCTGGTACCTACCCTTGTTCATAACGGCCAGCCCGTTTACGACAGCTGGGTGATTATTGATTATCTGGACAAGCAGATTTAAAGCGGCACCATGCTGACCCCGCAGAATGCCAATACTCAGACGCAAATGCGTGCATTTATCGAACAGGCTTCACTGGATGATTCCCGTGCCCTGGGCGTATCACTCGGCACCTCAACTCCCGTGCTCACACTACCGGTGTTGCGCTACTGCCTTAAGCAACAACCGGCGCTCTCAGTATTGTGGAAGTACCGCAAGCACCCTATTCCCGCACGCCGCTGGGGTATAAGTATGGCCCGCTCGCTACCGTTACCGCCCTCACTATCCAGAAAATCACTGCAAAATGTGGGCGAGGAATTGAAAAACATCGAGGCTATGCTGCAATCAGGACAGGAGTATTTGTTTGGCGAATTCAGCCAAGCCGATATTATGATGGCGGCACACTTCCACCGACTGGAAGAAGTTGCACTCGGCGCAATTCTTGAAGAAGAAAAGCTCCCAAATATCGCCGCCGCTTGAAGAGTCGCCCCGCCTACGAAAAAGCGATTACCGAGTGGCACGACCCAATCTGGCGGGAAGCGCTGGACGCGGTATTTAAAGGCCAGCCTTCACCAGATTTGGAAAAAATCCGAACAATAGCCACCGACTGAACAGCAAACGGCTCTTGGTCTTGCTTATATGGCGCGCTAAGTGAGGTTCTGCAAGTAGGATTCAGCAAAATGCCGAGCCAATACAGAGAAGAGTGCTTGCTTAGGCAAACTCTTCTGTATCGATCTCCTGCTGGGTCGCCGCCGGGTAACGCGGCCCCTGAACCGTATTCGGGTTAATCAGTTCGTTGAGTTTGCCCAGAGTTTCTTCAGACAAGACCAACTCCAGCGCGCCCACGTTTTCTTCAAGATGAGCCAGTGAGGTGGTGCCGGGAATAGGCAGCACATGCTCACCACGGGTCAGCAACCAGGCCAGACAAAGCTGTGCCATGCTGCAATTATTCTCGGCCGCCAGAGTGGCAAACTTCGCCATCCATTCCTGGTTCGCGCTTAAGTATGGCTCTTGAAAACGCGGCATACCCCGACGAATATCGCCCTCTACAAGCTGCTCGGGGCGGTCGATACCGCCACAGAGAAAACCGCGACCAATCGGTGAAAAGGCCACAAAGGTCGCGCCGATTTCACGGCACAAATCCAGCACTGCAATTTCCGCATTGCGTGTCCACAGCGAATACTCGGTCTGCACGGCAGTAATAGGATGTACAGCATGGGCCTTGCGCAGGGTATCCGCCGAAACTTCCGACAAACCCAGTGCGCCGACTTTGCCCTCCTCCACCATTTTCGACAGCGCACCCATGCTTTCTTCAATGGGTACGCTTTTGTCCCAGCGGTGCAGGTAGTAGAGATCGATATGGTCTGTCTGCAAGCGTTGCAGGGCTTCGTCAATGGTTTTCACTAGGGTTTCCGGCCGACCGTCGATCACCCGCTTGCCATCAACCCCGGTCATACCGCATTTGCTGGCCAGATGGATTTCACCGCGCAGCGACTTAAGCGCCTTGCCCACCAGGGTTTCGTTACTGCCAAAACCGTAGAGTGCCGCGGTGTCGAAATGCCGCACGCCCAGTTCAAAGGCGCGATGCAATAGCGTAATGGCATCGGCTTCACTCGGCGGGTGGCCGTAAGCGTGACTGAGATTCATACAGCCCAAGCCGATGGCCGGAACCTGATGACTGCCGATATTACGCTGTTGCATTGCCCTTCCCTTTCTTTCTCTTTGGTGTTTGTTTAGCCAGCCAGTTGTTGCTCGAGGTCGTGCAACACTTTATAGCAAGGCAGTACTTTGCCAACGCTGGAGTTAGGCTCGCGGCCTTCAGCAATCGCGGCGAAGAATTCCCGATCCTGCAGCTCAATACCGTTCATGGACACATCGACTTTCGACACATCAATTGCTTCTTCCTTGCCGTTCACCAGATCGTCGTAACGGGCGATATAGGTGCCGTTATCACAGATGTATCGGAAGAAGGTTCCCAGCGGGCCATCGTTATTGAACGACAGCGACAGCGTACAGATTTTGCCGCTGGCGGTTTGCATCTGGATAGACATATCCATGGCAATGCCCAGCTCGGGGTGAATCGGCCCCTGTACCGCATTGGCTTTCACAATCGGATCGCCAGCCTGGTAGGCAAACAGATCGACAGTGTGAGCCGCATGGTGCCACAGCAGGTGATCCGTCCAGCTACGCGCCTCACCCTTGGCGTTAATGTTCTGGCGACGGAAGAAATAGGTTTGCACATCCATTTGCTGAATATTCAGCTCGCCATTCTTAATACGGTTGTGCACCCACTGGTGAGAGGGGTTAAAGCGGCGGGTGTGACCCACCATGCAAACCAGGCCAGTTTCCTGCTGGGTTTTCATTACCGCCTCAGCATCGGCCCAGCTGTCAGCCAGGGGAATTTCTACCTGTACGTGCTTGCCCGCCTTCATGCACTGAATCGATTCAGAGGCGTGTTGCTGAGTCGGGGTACACAGAATCACTGCCTCGGCTTCGGTCTCTGCCAGCGCCTGAGCCAGATCAGTCGAGACGTGCTTGATGCCGTAGTTATCGGCGACTGCCTGGGTTTTTTCTAGGGTGCGGCCAACCAGCGACACCACTTCTACACCATCAATAATTTTAATGCCGTCCAGGTGCTTGATACCAAAAGCGCCGGGGCCAGAAACCAGAACCTTCATTGCGTTCTCCTTATATCGTTAATTCATTTGGCGTCGTTGATGTTGCAACATCACTCAGGGATTTTCCAAAATCATATGGCCTACTGCGGTATTCGAGGCAGGCACATGGTAGAAGCGGTGCTTCTGCACGACCTTGCTCTGCATGGCGCCACGAGCAACCAGCCACATTACCAGCTCGATACCTTCTGAGCCGGCCTGACGAACGTAGTCAATGTGGGGAATATCCACCAGCGCCTGAGGATCATCCGCCAGACGATCAAGAAAGGCGTTATCAAACTCCTTGTTAATCAGCCCCGCACGCGGCCCCTGCAGCTGGTGGCTCATGCCACCAGTGCCCCAGATCTGCACGTTCAGGTCTTCGTCGAAGGACTCGACTGCCCGCTTCAGCGCCTCGCCAAAGGCAAAACAGCGCTTGCCTGATGGTGGCGGATATAGCACTACATTGACCGCCACAGGAATCACCAGACAAGGCCATTCTTCCGGCTGACCAAACATCAGTGACAGCGGCACGGTCAGGCCGTGGTCAACGTCCAGAGAATTGACCACCGTCAGGTCAAACTCGTCCTGAATCACGGATTGAGCAATGTGTGCCGCCAGACGCGAATGGCCTTTGACCACCGGCACCGGGCGCGGCCCCCAACCTTCATCGGCGGGCTGGAATTCCTCACCGGTGGCAATGGCGAAGGTGGGGACAAAATTGGAGTCGAAGGCGCTGGCGTGGTCGTTGTATACCAGCAGCACCACATCAGGTTTGTTCTCGCGGATCCATTCCTTGGAGTAGTCGTAACCGGCAAAGAGTGGTTTCCAGTAGTCCTCACCAGACTTGCCGTTATCGAGTGCCGCGCCGATGGCCGGCACGTGCGACGAGTATACACTCGCGGTAATTTTTGCCATTGTGGTACCTCATTGCGCCCCAACCGGAGCGTATTAAGTGTAGAGCGTTACTTGTACATATTGCCTTCTGGAGAACGACCCCCATCCAGCATCATCTGCGCGTATTCAGGCTGACTCATGCCGGTCATAGTCGCCGCTGCGTGCTGGAAGCTCAGTCCATCCGACGAAAAAATCTTGGCCAGAAAATAAATATTGCCGCCCAGTGACATCATGCGGTTGTAGTCCCGCGCAAGTACCGCCAGCTTTTGGTCTTCGGTCATCGGCCACTCATCTAGGTAAGCGCGCTGATCCGCCTTGAAGCGCTCGCGGTTTTCCGCCTTCATCAGCGACATACAGAACTGATTGAGGTGGAAACCCTGGCGTGCCATATCGGCGTCAAAAATCGTGGTACCGGGAATATCCTGATAGGGTTTGTCTAGTGCCATAAATAGCCTCCTGTTATTCCAGCCGCTTAATCCGACCAGTAGAGCCGCATCGGGTTAGCCACCAGCAGTTTTTGCTGCAACTCGGCGGTGGGTGCAATGCGGGGAATCATATCAACCAGATGGCCGTCGTCGGGCATATGGCTTTTCATATTCGGATGCGGCCAGTCTGTGCCCCACAATACGCGGTCGGGAAACAGCTCTACAATGCGGCGGCCAAAGGGCACAAAGTCGTCATAGGTCGGTGCGCCACTCAGCGACAAACGCTCGGGGCAGGTCACCTTCGACCAGAAATTCTCGTTCTCACGCAGCAGCTTGACGAACAACTCAAACTCGGGCCCGTCAACCGGCTTGCTGACATCGGGGCGACCCATGTGGTCCACCACCACAGTGGTGGGCAGCGCCGTAAAAAAGTCATACAGCTCGGGCAGTTCCTGCGCCTCGAAATAAATCACGATGTGCCAGCCCAGCGGCTTGATACGCTCGGCAATACTGCTCAGGCTGTCAAAGGGCAGCGCATCCACCAGACGCTTCACAAAGTTAAAGCGCACACCGCGCACGCCGGCGGCGTGCAGCGCTGCTAGTTCCTTGTCGGTGACACTGGCCTTGACCGTGGCCACGCCGCGAGCCAAACCATTGGAGTGGTTCAAGGCATCAACCAGCGCGCGGTTATCTGCGCCGTGGCAGGTTGCCTGAACAATGACATTACGGGAAAAGCCGAGATAATCCCGCAACGCCCACAACTGATCTTTGGAGGCGTCACAGGGGGTGTACTTGCGCTCCGGCGCAAAGGGGAATAAATCCCCGGGGCCAAACACATGGCAGTGGGCATCTACCGCGCCAGCAGGTGGCACGTAGCTCGGTTTGCTGGGCGACTGGTGCCAGTGCAGCCAGTCGGCGTCGGGGGTGAACTGGCTCATTCTCCTCGCTCCTTCAATGAGGCATCCAGTCGTGGATACACCCGGCGGGCATTGCCTTCAAAGACCTTGTAGCGGTCTTCGTCGGAAAGCGGCAACGCATCCAGATAACGTTTGGTGTCGTCGAAATACTGTCCGGTTTGCGGGTCGATACCGCGCACCGCACCGACCATTTCCGAGCCAAACAGAATATTGTCGATGTCGATCACCTTGAACAGCAGGTCGATACCGGGCTGGTGGTAAACACAGGTATCGAAGAACACATTCTTCATCACGTGCTCGTCCAACGGCGGCTGCTTGAGCATGTCGGCCAGACCACGGTAGCGACCCCAGTGGTAGGGCACCGCGCCGCCGCCGTGGGGAATAATAAAGCGCAGCTCAGGGAAATCCTTGAACAGATCGCCCTGCAGAAACTGCATAAACGCGGTGGTGTCGGCGTTGATGTAGTGGGCACCGGTAGCGTGGAAGTTGTGGTTGCAGGAACCGGACACGTGCACCATCGCCGGCACATCCAGCTCAACCATTTTTTCATAGAACGGGTACCAGCTTTTATCGGTCAGCGGCGCGGAAGTCCAGTGACCACCGGAAGGGTCGGGGTTCAGGTTACAGCCGACAAAACCCAGCTCGTTGACGCAGCGCTCCAGCTCGGCAATGGAGTTGGCAATCGGCACACCGGGCGACTGAGGCAACTGGCACACGCCAATAAAGGTTTCGGGGTAGAGATCGACTACTCGCTTAATCAGATCGTTACAGGCGCTGGTCCATTGCTTGGACACCGCCTCGTCGCCAACATGGTGAGCCATGGTGGAGGCGCGTGGCGAGAAGATGGTCATGTCGGCGCCACGCTCTTTCAGCAGGCGCATCTGGTTCTGCTCGATGCTCTCACGAATCTGGTCATCGCTGATTTGCGGCACTTCAGGCAGCGCTTCGCCTTTTTTAAAGGCTTCCAGCTGTGCCTCACGGAACAATTGATGGGGTTCTGGAGCAGTAGTGTAGTGCCCGTGGCAATCGATAATTTTCATAATTCTAGGCTTCTCCATTCATAGTACTAATTTGGGCGTTGATCGCGTCCAGCAAAGGGTTCAATTCTGTTTCACTCAGCTGGGCTTTGAATTTTGCCGCCCAGTCCTGGCGCTCGGCACAGGCCGCGCTCATCCACGGTGACAAACCCGCTTCGTTGACGGTCTTGGCCACTTCACGCATTTCTGCCGCGCGCCGCTCTCCGTGCAGTAGTGAGCGGGTAATCAGGTAGTGGGCATGTTCCGGCCAGTCGGGGCGGGGGAACAGGTTATTCAGCGAGGCCAGCACCACCTCATCAACACCGTAGTGCCGCGCGGCCAGTAAGGACTCGGTTACCAGTGCCTCCATGCCTTTAATAATCACACTGCGACACATTTTTGTAGCCGCCGCGATGCCCAGCTCCGCCGAAGTGGCACGCATGTCGCTAAAGCCCAGCTGCTCTCCAATAGCTTCGAAGGCCGCCGCGTGGGGGCCACCCAACAAGATCGGCGCGTCGGTGCGCTTGGGGTGAATCGGCGACATCACCGAGGCCTCGACAAAGCGTCCGCCTGCGGCCGTCACCATTTCTGACAGTTGCTTTTTGGCTGCCGGCGAGATGGAGTTAAGGTCGACAAACCAAGCCTCGGCAGCTAGTCCCGCCAACACCGACTCCGCGGCGGGCACCGCCTGCTCGGCGGTCACCATCGACAGCACCAGCTGGCAGTCTTTGGCAGCACTTGCCGCATCCGCAGCCCGACTCACCCGGTCAGAGGATGCCAACGACGCCCAGTGCGCTTCTGCCGCACTGCCGGTCGTGCCAAACTGCGCGTCCCACAGTTGCAAGTCCAGTTCGGTTTTCGCCAGCAGGTCCTCGGCCACGGCCAGGCCCACTTCGCCTAAACCAATCAGCGCGATGCGCTTCACTTTAGCCAGCTCAAGGTCAGCCATGCTCGCTCTCCAACTCGGCGGGCACCATCACCTCACCGCGCATCAGCAGCCGCGCCGTGCGCAACAGGGCCGCGCGCTTAACGGTAAAGCTATCGAGGCTATCGCTACCGGCCACTTCCATCTCTACAGTGAAAAACCCGGTCGGGTGCTCCACCTCCAGCTGACATACGCCATCGGCCGCAGGCACCGCTGCCACGGACTGCGCGACCGAACCCGGCAACATGCAGCCGGAGGCCACACTGACCGAACCCAGCACACCAATGGCTTCGTGAACCCGGTGAGGGATAAACGTGCGGGTATTGATCGAACCGCCGGCCAGCGGCGCAGAGATCAGACTCATCTTGGGCACGGTTTTGCTGGTCACGTCACCCAGATTCATCAGTTTGCCCGCCGCCAGACGGATGGATTCGATGCGCGCTTTCAACTCGGCATTGGCTTCCAGCTCCGCCGGAGACTCCAACCCGCTCAGGCCAAAGTCTGCCGCCCGCAGTAAGACCACCGGCATGCCGTTATCGATGCAGCTCACTTCTACGCCATCAATCACATCGAGGGTGTTGCCTGTAGGCAACAAGGCACCACAACTGGAGCCGGCAATATCGAGAAAATCGATCGGGATCGGCGCCGCCGTGCCCGGCACCCCATCGATACGAGCCTGCCCAACATAATTCACGCTACCGCCGGGGGTTTCCACCCGAGCCGTCGCGCGGGCGCCGGTATTAACCATATGGATTCTGACATCAGTATGGCCGTCCTCAGCGGCAACCAAACCATTCTCAATGGCAAAGGGCCCAACACCGGCCAGAATGTTGCCGCAATTCTGAGCGTCACTAACCTCGGCTTTATCCACCACTACCTGCAAGAACAGGTAATCCACATCCACACTGGGCAGCGACGATGGCGAGATCACCGCTACCTTACTGGTGAGCGGGTGCGCCCCACCCATACCATCAATCTGGCGGGCATCCGGAGAGCCCATTGCCGCCAGCAACAAGCGGTTACGGGCTTCAGCCTCAGTGGGCAGATCACTAGCCAGAAAGTACAGCCCCTTGGAAGTGCCGCCACGCATAACCTGACAGGGAATCGCCTTCTGCATGATTAGGCTTCGTCCAGCGACTTCACGTAACGCAGGCCCTTTTCCGCCAGACGTTCGCGCATATTGTAGATATCCAGTCCCAGCTCACCAGCGGCCAAGCGCTCACGCTTGACATCTTCATTGGCTATACGCTGCTGCGCCTTGGCATGTACGGCCTCCACCTCTTCGCGGCGCACAACCACAACCCCATCGTCATCCGCAACAATTAAGTCACCAGGGTTAACCAGCGCACCGGCACAAACCACAGGAACATTGACATTGCCAACGGTTTCCTTGACCGCGCCCTGAGCAAAAATGGCTTTGGACCAGACAGGGAAATCCATTTCAGTCAGTGTGGCCACATCGCGCACACCGGCATCAATTATCAAGCCAACTACACCTCTGGCCATCAGCGAGGTAGCCAGCAGGTCGCCAAAATAGCCATCTTCACAAGGGCTGGTCGGCGCCACTACCAGAACATCGCCCGGCTGGCACTGCTCTACTGCCACATGCAGCATCCAGTTATCACCCGGCGCCACCTCACAGGTTACGGCATTGCCGACAATATTTGCGGGGCGGTAAATAGGGCGCATATACGAAGCCATCAAGCCCTTGCGGCCCTGCGCTTCGTGAACCGTGGCCACTTCAGCACCCTGATACTGTTCCAGCACCGCTGCCGAAACACGTGTAATATCGGTTACACAAACTGGCATTGCAGCTTCTCCTGACTTAACGATATCAATCGTCATTATGGAGCAAGCCACCGCTTCAGGGATGTTCGAAAGCCACGCCGGGGTATAAGATTTTTCTATATCTTATTTTAATCCCGCACCCTAACCCCGCCCTCAAGACGAGTCTTTGGCATCCACCGCTGCCGCACTCCCCGAACTAAAGCGGGCAATAGTCGCGGCCGGGTGCAAGGTCCGAAGACCAATAAGCCCCCCTATCACACCCACCGCCGCGATTTGCAGCAGCGCGAAACGCCAGCCGTGGGTTGCGCCCAGCTCAATGGAAGCACCGGCAAGGCCGGGGGAGACCAGTGCAGAGAGCGTTACCAAAGCAAAAGTAATCGTCATCAGGCGATAGCGTTCTGCACCAGGTACAACCTCGGTAATCATCGCCGAGCTCAAGGCAAAAATAGAGCCCGCCAACGACGTAGCAAGCGTGACAAGAACAAGCCGCGCAGCGCCGTTGGTAACCAACGCCATTGCGATGAAACAAGCTGCACTGCCAAGCAGGCAGGCCACCATCACATAGCTACGTCCGACCCGCGAGCTGTACCCTGCATTAAGTAACCGTTGCGACAGTGCGGCAACGGCTACCACAATGATACTCTGGGCAAGAAAGATAAAAGAGAGAGCCCAGCCGCTGGACATTGCCGAGAGCCCCCCCTGATCCCGAACATAGGGCGCCAGCCACGCCATCATGAAACCGATCACCCAATAGGCACATAACCCAACTAGGGCGTTGCCGATAATGGTAGGGTCAAGCACTAGGCGGCGAAACTCCCCCGGCGCCTCGTGCACCTTTTGATCTGGCACCGGTTCAGCCGCATAGGGTCCATTTCTCCGAACCAGAAGAAAACCGAACATAACGACCAGCCCCAACACAGCACATGTCAGAAAGGCGCTGCGCCAGCCGTAATAAATAATGATATAAGTAAGCGCGGGCGCCGCTACCATGGTGCCGATTGGCCCGCCCACCATCAGCAGGGAACTGGGCACTGACCGGCGATTGTCCGGAAACCATTCATGGCAAATATTCATACTGGTCGCGGTACCCGCCCCCCCGGCGGCGCCAAGCACCACTCGACAGGCAACGAGGACAGTAAACGAGGCCGCAAGAACTATCGGCAACTGAGAGAGCGACCAGAGCAGAAGCATCACAATCAAAATCGAACGCGGGCTAAAGCGCGGCGCAGCCAGCAAGCCGACAGCGATCCCCCCCACAGAATAGAGTGTGTAGAGGCTACCAGCGACAAAACCATACTGCGCGGTGGTGAGCGACAGCTCCTCCATAATCGGCTCGGCGGCGAGACCGACCACAGCCTGGTCGATATTGCTGACCGCCTGTGCGCCAGCCGCCAACCCAACCACCCCCCCACGCTTGTATACCGGAAGCTGGCTGAACATCAGCAGCATTATTGTTGTTATTCGGGTTCATCAAGGACTTTCCTCCAGCGCGACTCTGCACAACTTTGTCTTGGAGCAGCTTATTCACGTTTGCAGACATGCAATATTATAAAAAAACAGATCATACTACCTATTTTTGACTAGGTAGTTTCATGTATTTTCCATTTTCAGTTAAAACAGACCCAAAAGGACTAGAAGAAATACAGCAGAGGTAATCCTCTGTATTTCCGAGGACATCTCAGCAAGACTATATGTTGAGACAACCCGTTAGAAACTGAACTCCATGGATAAACTATAGCGTCGCACCTGCTCCGGTGTCGCCGCAATCACAGAACCTTGGGAAATAGTGGGATCGAAATTAGGAAACTCCCCGCTATCAACGTAATAGTCCTCATCGAGCAGGTTTTCCACTAAGAATACGAACTCCCATGATTTCCACCTTGCGCCCAGACTGAAGTCTACAACGGTATAGGAAGGGTTTTCCCATAACGAAAAGTCATCACCCGGCTCGTCGATAAACTGCGCGTTGGTACTTACTTCAGCTTTGTATTGTAACTGCAGCCTACCGAAAACTCGCATGTCGGCATTGAGCTGATTACTGTAATCGAGCGAGGCAGTGCCACTCCACTCCGGAGTCTGCGGCGGTCTCTCCCCCGACAGGTCAGTATTGTTCACCGGCGAGACCAGGCCATCATCCCACGACGCGTCTAGATACCCAACGCCGCCAGAGACCGACCAAGCTCTACTAAACTGCCACTGCAATTCGCCTTCAACCCCCCACTGCGTTGAATCACCGGCGTTTATAATTCCTTCAACAACGCCTTGCTCATTGGGATCGGCGACGGTGAGTTCGAATTGCCTGTCGTCATAATCGATATAAAAGCCGGCAAGGGTGAATTGCATGCTGTCATTCAGGAGTTGTGCCTTGTAGCCTATTTCATAGCTGGTGGCTTCCTCCGGGCCAAACCCGAATAGCGATCCGGAACCGGTGAAATTGGTAAGGTTAAAACCACCTGGCTCAAGACCCTGGGCAACAACACCGTAGATAAGCGAACTGTCTTCATCGAAGTACCACGATAACGATCCGCGAAACAACAGGTCTGTTTCCGACTGCTCCCCCGACAGCCCGGTATCCAGGTTGGTTCTTGAGCTTTCCCAGCGGTTGACCCGCGCACCACCGGCCACCTCAATGGCATCGAACCGGTATGTCAGGTTGACAAAGGCCGCCTGCTGCTCACTCCCCTGATCGTAATTGCGAAAAGGGCTAGCGGTATCGGGGGGCATGATAAGGTTCGACAGTTCATCCCGCTCATGCTCCATATAATACACGCCAGCCAACCACTGAAACGGTGAATCGTCGGTAGAGGTTAGCCTAACTTCTTGGGTTATGGTTTCGTAATTGTGCAGACTCTCACTGCCGAGAATGAACGCGGGAGACAGGTCGAGATCAACAGTACGCGCGGAATCCGCGTCAAAATAGGACGACAAGGAGGTCACCGTGAACGCGTCCAGGTCGTAGGTTAATTCCAGTGTGCCAAACAGGCTGTCCTTTTTATGGCGGGGGTTCCTTGTCGCGTCCAGCGTCAATGGGTAATCAAAATCTGGATCCAATTCCCTGACCCAGAAGTTGTTTGGTGCATCGAGATGGCTGTAACGCAGATTTGCATACAAAGACAGGCGGTCTGTCACATTGCCAGCGATGGCAATACGCCCACCCATATCGCTTCGCTTGCCAGCATCAGGATCGGTATTGGTACCGGGGGTACCCGGATTAGTCAGGAAAGAATCGTCAGCCAAGGTATAACCGAAGATACGAGCAGCCCAACTGCCGGCAATTGGGGCATTGAGGGCGAATTCAGCATCATAATAATCATCGGTGCCGATTTTAGTCTTGGCACGCCCATGAATCTCTTCGGGAACCGGACGCTTACTGACAAACTTTACCGCGCCCCCAATATTTGAGCCGCCGTATAGAATGCCCTGAGGCCCTTTTAGGACTTCTATACGATCAATATCACCTACCCGTGAACTAATACCCGAAAAGACCTGAACATCGTCGACATAGAATCCAACGCCCTGAGTGTTGCCGAAGGCACCTAGCCCGCGAATCGAAACATTGGGAAAGCCATCCGCCCGGACACTCATGAACATGTTCGGCACCAGATTGCCAACATCAGTCAAACCATCAATACCGTTTCTCTCCAAGCGCGAACTGCTAAATGCAGAGATCGACTCTGGAATCGACATAGCGCTTTCAGCCCGTTTCCTGGCCGTGACAACCACCTCCTCCAGCACTCTTGAATCTTAACTTGACCCTTCCTCTGTATCTTGCGCAGCAACATGATGACCACTGCCAACTAAAACCCCGACAATAGCGGATAGCAAACTTTTCTTGGTATTCATAGCCTTTTCCTTATTCACTGCTTTTGACTCATCTACTGAGATCATCAAAACGTTTTTATCAGAAAAGCTACCGACCAAGCCTGTGCCATCGAGCATGATGTCGAGCGCTTCAACTAGTGTGTAACGCCCTTTTACCGGGTTTGCCCTGATGTTTTCGGCGATTTTTGCGGGAAAAAGCAGCATCACATCCGCTATCTCAGACAATCTGGTTAACGACTCGGCACAGCTTTGCGCTGGCAAGTCCAGCTGATAACTCCCTGTTTCGCTCGCATGAGAGGAGAGACTCAATGCGGTCAGGGCCAGCAGATTTAATCCGAGCAACAGTGCTTTTACTATTTTTTTCAATGCACATCGACCAACAATAAGAAACAATCAATAGCTGGTTTACGGTAGCTCTGTACTAGCTATAACAACGAGAAACCGCATTCCCCCTACTGCGTATCAACATTTTAGGGCTTTAAAAACGGGCTTACTGTAAACACTCCATTACCCCAGTCACATGTATCAGCCACCAACCAGGAAACCGGCAAGCCAGTCTACGTTTTATTCAATGCCGTGGGACCTTGAACTGAGGTGAATATGCTTTTCGTTAACGCGCCGTACCTCGACACCGAACCCCACGACGAGAGCCTCAAGCAACGCATCCAGCCTGCCAACCCTGAAGCGCCCCCCCACCTCCAGGTCAGCCAGGGCCGAGTCTATGATTTCTATCCTAACATCCGTATAACGCCCCACCTCAGCAATGACGTCTTTTAGAGGTTCATTGTCGAAAACCAATAGCCCCTGGCTCCAGGCAAGCTGACGGGTTAATTCCTCCTCTGGCAGGTCCCTGACAGTGTATACCTGGGAATCAAAAGACGCGGCCTGCCCCTTTTCTAACGACACAAAGGTAGCCGCTTGCACCGGCACGGCGGGACTAACCGTTATAGCATCAGACTTTATATTTTCATTAGCCGCTTTCTCGACCGTTGGGGGCACAGGACTGAGCTTAGCGAGCTCCACCTTGCCCTCGTCGACAATCACTTTTATATCCTGGCGACTGAGTAATGAGACTGAAAAGGCCGTGCCTACAGCGCGCACCAGTCCGTAAGTGGTATATACATCAAACGGCCTTTGTTTGTTTTTTGCGACGTCGAAATGAGCTTGACCATCAACCAGGTCAATTCGTCTCTCCCTATCGGTATACCTCACTCTGAGCTTGGTGTCGGTATCCATACGTATTATGGTATTATCGGACAACACCACTGTTTTTTGCTCACCAACCAGGGTGTTGTATATGCCGTTGTCGTTTACCTGTTTGGGCGAGATTAGCCACGGCCACAAGGCCACTATTAGTCCCGCCAGGAGAATGAACACCGTAGCAGAAAAGCGATATTGAACCGGCGTTTTCAATAGGTATGAGAGATATTTTCGAAAAAAGGGCTTACTCCGAGAGCGCGTCGTTACGGAGACGGCCAGAATCGACAAGCTATTCGCATCGGACCAAAATTTTGTCGCCTTCTCCAGCTCTTCCCGATGCGCGGCACTTTGACTTGCCCATGAACGCAAGCGTTCTATATCTTCCTGTGAAGGGCCTGCCTCTTTGTTAAATATGATAACCCAATGCCGGGCCTCGGCCCGAATGGCGTCGCGGGAATTAATAGGAGTGACTTTTCTCATACACCTTTTCCCGGAATAGCTGGCTCGCTACTTCGAGCTTTATGTTCATTCTCCAAGTGCATTTCAACATAGCGTTGACAGCGGGAAAAAGCTTTCTCGAGATGGCTTTCAACAGTACTAACTGTTATTTCTAGCTCTTGGGCTATCTCCTTATAGCTTAGACCATAGACCTTGCACATCAAATAGATTTTGCGGCACTGGGCTGGCAGGGTGGCAACTGCCGCGCAGTGAACTTCAATCCTCTGCTGCGCCATGACTTCATCTTCCAATGTGTGACTATTTCCCAGGCTTTCAATACCCCCTTCTTCACCCAGATAATCGGTTGGCCGGATTGATTCCCTTTTTAAATGGTTTAGGGCAAGATGCTTTGCGGTGCGAAAAAGATAGGGCTTGGGCTGCGCTATCGGTTTACCCTTTTCCGCCGCATAAGCCCGATAAAACGCTTCCTGCAAAATATCGTCTACATCCTGGTGGCCACCTAAAATACGCGAAACAAAGCGCCTCAATGCTCCCGAATGTATTCTATAGGCGCGGGTAACCGGAGATTTATGAGGCGTTTTTAAACCTGTTATTTTGATCATAGAGTAAATTCTCGAAAATCCCAGACCATCAAAGAAGTGACTGCCAGATAGCCAAATACCGGTATCCTAAGAATCCGTCAGGCCGCCGGAACTCATGCGATGTCGATTACGAAAATATTCATCGCTTCTCCTCTTGCCTTAATGATTTTTTAAACTCATTATGAAGCAAGCCTTTGGCTCGGGGATGATCGAAAGCTGTACCTGGATATAAGTTTTTTCTATAATGAGCGACCTATTTGGCGATAATGCAAGTATGGCTCAAACAGGCTCCCCCACCCCTTTGCCCAACCTACGCCACCTTAACGCCGCGCTGGCTGTGTGGCGCCTGGGCAGCATCAGCCGCGCCACCGAGCAGGTACATTTGTCCCAGTCCGCCATCACTCAGGGGCTCGCAAAACTTGAGCACGACCTTGGCGTGACGCTTTTTACCCGTTCCGCAACGGGCTTGTACGCCACGGAGTCTGGTAGTGTATTTCTGCACCGGGCCGAGCGAGCGATAAACTGGCTCGAGGCCATCGACCAAGCTTCCGGATTACGCGCTAGTCGAGGCGCCCAACCGCTTTACCGTCGCTTGACCTCGACACAATTGAGAGCCTTGATCAGCGTCGTCGAGCAAGGTAGTTACTCCTTGGCAGCCAGCTTACTAAGGCTGACACAACCCACAGTCCACCGTGCAGTAAAGGAACTCGAATCCGCCTGTAAGCAGACGCTTTTCCGTCGCTCGCCGGCAGGTGTGGAACCCAGCTGGCAGGCCCGACAGATGGCCCGCTATGCAAGCCTGTTTTTTGCAGAGATTGAACAGGGACGGGAAGAAGTTGGCGAGCTACAAGGACTAAGGGCTGGACGCGTCCGGGTCGGCAGCCTCCCCCTGGCGCGAGCGCAACTGGTACCTCACGCTGTTACCCAGTTACTGCGGGAGTATCCCTCCGCCAGCGTAAGCATTATCGATGGCCCTTATGAAGAGCAGCTGTACAGCCTGCTCCATGGTCAATTGGACGTCATTGTTGGCGCTCTTCGCGAACCGACACCTAGTCCAGACATTGAACAAAAACTGCTGTTCCGCGACCCCCTTCACATCGTGGTACGCCCCGGCCATGCACTCACTAGCCGCCGCCCCCGCAATGCCGGGGAACTGAGAGCTCTCGATTGGATCGCCCCACGCCGCAATACCCCCGCTCGTGAAACGTTCAGCCGTTTTTTTGCCGATCAGGGTTTTGCTCCACCCGAGCACGTTATTGAATGTAGTTCGCTGGTGGCAATTAGGAGCCTGCTGCTAGAAAGCGATCGCGTTGCTTTGTTACCGGCGCGGCAAGTGGCGCTCGAAGTGCAAATGGGAATACTGGCAGTCAGCCCTAAGCCGTTGGCCGGAACGCATCGCAATATTGGCATAACGCTAAGAAAGCACTGGAAACCGACCCGCCTACAACGCCGTTTTCTTGAGCTACTGAAAAATAGCGGATAGAAATTCACAAGCGCAATGATATTTGGGCCTTTAAAAATCGACGTTCTGCAAGTTTTCGTTCACCTTGCGCAACACGGCAAGACACTTATCAAGATCCCGTTTTGAAATACCTTTAGTGGCAGTCTGGTTGATGTCCAACGCGATGGGTAGCAGCTCTTTTTCAAGCTTACGAGCCTTCGGGGTCAGATAAATACACATTTTTCGACGATCCATTTCATCACGCTCTCGTGTCACCAGGCCATCTTTTTCCATACCAAGGATCATCGCCACCGTGGTATTTTCCTTTACATTGATGGCATCGCCCAACTCCTTCTGGGTCAACCCCTCCTGCAGCCAAAGCACACGCAGATAGTACCAATAGCCAGACTTTAGTCCACAAGTAGCCAAGCGCGCCGACAGCAAACGATCAAACGCACGGTGAGTAATCCTTACTTGATACCCGAGACTTGTCTCGGGAGGAATCGATATCAAAGCATTTCTCCCATATCGTTTATACCTAATGTCACACGTTGCAAAAAAGTCGAATAATTATACAATCCACATGATTGAGCAAGTGGCTATAGACATGGAAACCGTACGATGGTGAGAGTTACTTACCGGCAACGGCTACTACTCAGGATTTTTCTCTAGCATTAATGTACCGCTTGTTAGCAAGCTCAAGTCCTAGAGAGATAACCTTTTCGTTCAGAGCATCCTCCCTTTGGACTAACCCGCGAACGGCAAGGCCTTTAACCATATTCCAGAGGAATAAGGTGATTTCCTCCGCAGCGTCCACGGCCACCCCAGTGCCAGCTAGCCGCTGCGCCCACGCCTCGACTACAGGGGGCTGAAAACCCTTAGCAAGCGCCTTCCGCACATCGGCCAACGGTTTTTCGTCCGCGGAGGCAATTAGAATATCCAACAACACTTTGTAAGAATCAGCTAAAAACCTCGATTGGGCATCTTCGACTATTGCAGATAACAAATTCGCTTCATCTGCCTCTTCAATCTTCTGCCGACTTGCTTCCTCTAGTCGGGTGACAATACGCGCATAGACAGCCGCTACTAATATTTCCTTGGTGGGGTAGTGATGCAACAGCCCGCCTCGTGAGACTCCTGAGACATCACACACATTAGCGGACCTCAGACCCGCATGCCCTACGTCCCGTAAAATATCATAGGTAGCATCTAGAATTTTATCTTTTGTCGAAGCGCTACGCCTCATTTGGTTATGCTTTAAGGCTCCATCAAGCGATTTCATGCTATTCAATTTTCAATTCCCACAGGGCTCGAACTATTGTCTTCGCATACCGTGAAGTCATTTCGTTCGTCATGGAGGTAATCGCTCAAGAGGCTAACCGTAAAATCCAATTCGCGACCGTGCCCGCCCCGACCGTTAGACTCAATTAAGTGCTCTACCACAAAGCCACGTTGCACACTCCATAGCAACACTAGTATTTCTTCGGCTTTTTTCTTGCTCACCCCAGACCGTATGAATCTATCCACCCACACTTCTTCGATAGGCCCCCGACTACGAGCGGCAATATCACGGACACCATCGACCAAGTGATCAGACCTACCAACGGATATCAGCATATTGAGACTAACTCGGTAGAGCTTGCTGGAAAAAAAGTCCCTGGCGTGCTGTGCGGAATGATCTATGAGATCACCATCAGCAGTATTCGCTGCATCAACTTCAGCCTGTCCAATTTCGCTTTCAAACAGCCTTTCGATGGCAGCTTCAATCAGCTCATTTTTTGTGGCGAAGTGGTGAGTTTGCCCTCCACGCGATACCTTGGCTTTCGCTGCGGCGTCGGCAATACGAAACTTAGAGAAACCCTTTTCTAGAAGGAGGTCGATTGTTGCCTTGAGAAGTTTGGCGGATGTTTCTGCACGACGCTCTTCTTGGGTTCGACGTCGCGTTTTAGGTGAGCCTTTTTTTAAATTTGAAGCCATTTTGCGCAGGGAAATTCTCTCGGGTTGGTATTAATTCCACCGAGTGCAGCAGAGTTGTAGCGCCCCACTACCACACTCAATATAACAGGCTCTAGTAGCGAGTGTACCCCACGCTGAGATGAAATGGCAAGGAGCAAGGACTCAATCAAAACCCGGCTAACGAGCGGTAACATATTGATCAGAAAAGGTTTTATAGCAATGATGCCGAGTTGTCAATCAAAAGAGAGCTTCCGCGACCAACTATGATGAACCGATGACATAACTGGACCGAAAAACCCGGAAGGGAAAGGCATTGAAAGCCCGCAGTTCTACAATCTTCTCATATGTGCGCCCTCTAAATAAGCGCCAGGGTCATGACTCAGCCAATCGTAACCGCCCGGTGATCCCCAGTTGATTAGTCGACGCTTAGTATGCTGACAGTACTCGAGTTTGCATAATTGAGCCGTAGGTCTATATTTGTTAGCAGGCACAGGACGTGCCCGTTGCAGGGAGGCACTCTCAGGGAGAGAGGACACTAAGGAAGGTGGGTATGGCCATGATGGCCGGCCTTCCTGCTATTTTTTATCCACTCACGGCCGACTGGACTGTCCAGTTGTGTGGCAGTAGCTCTGCGATCTTCGATGCTTTCTGCGTTGGCAGCCTTTCAATCACGCCTTTTAGGTAAGCTTGTGGCTCCAGGCCATTGATCTTAGCGGACTGGATCAAGGTCATGATATTTGCCGCCCGCTGACCACTGCGTAGCGAGCCCGCAAATAGCCAGTTTGAGCGACCGAGCGCCCAAGGCCGGAATTGGTTCTCTACCCAGTTGTTGTCGATGGGGACAGCGCCATCATCGAGATAACGGACTAAGGCCTCCCAGCGTTTTAAGCTGTAGTCGATGGCTCTGGCCGTGCCGCTGCCATCAGGCACCTGCTGTCGTCTGGCAATCAACCAGTGGTGTAATTGGTCGATGATGGGCTTTGATTTTTTCTGCCGCTGTTGTTGCCGTTCTTCCGGGGTCAGCTCAGCTAGGTCCCGCTCAATCCGATACAGGTCTTTAATATAGCCGAGCGCCTGCTCAGCTATCTGGCTCTTATTGGCGACATGCAGATCATGGAACTTGCGCCTTGCATGAGCCCAGCAGCCAAGCTCGGTAATACCATTGGCAAAGCCCTCTTTGTAACCACCATAGTCGTCACAGACCAGTTTACCTCGCCAATCCGCCAGGAAGTCTCTGGCCGCCTGACCTGCACGGCCGGGCTGGAAGTCATAGACCACACCCTGGATGGCGGAGTACCGCGTTGAGGCATAGGCCCAGACATAAGCCTTGTGGGTGCGCTTCTTCCCCGGCGCCAGCATCAACACCGGGGTTTCATCGGCATGCAGTACAGCTTCCTTGAGCAAGGTGTCTCGCAAAGCATCAATCAGGGGTTGCAGCTCCACACCACAACGGCCCACCCAGCCCGCGAGCGTGGAGCGCGGGATAACGACACCGGCCCGGGCAAACTGCTGTTCCTGCCGATGCAGTGGTAGGTGGTCAGCGTACTTGCTGATCAGTACCTGAGCCAGCAGGTTGGTGGTGGGGATGCCCTTATCGATGATGTGGGGCGCGACCGGTGCCTGTATCAGGCTATCGCAGTCGCGACAGCACCACTTGCCTCGGATATGACGTTCGACACTGAAGGTGCCGGGCTGATAATCCAGCTTCTCACTGATATCTTCACCGATCCGGGTCAGGGCGCAGCCACAGGAACAGCTTGTGTTCTCCGGCTCATGGTAAATATCGGTGCGGGGTAAATCCTTGGGCAGGGGCTGACGCTTGGCCCGTTTGCGCTCACGCTGTTCAGTGGCCTTCGGAGAGAGGGTTTCCAACTCCGCTTCAATGGCGGCGATGTCTTCATCCACCAGTGCATCCAGCAAGGCCAGCTGCTGTTTATCCATCCCCTCACTGCGCTTGCCGAAGCGGTGACGGCGCAGCTGGGCCAACTCGTGAGTGAGTTTGTCGTTGTGGGTTTCCAGCTTCTGGATAGACGCATCACGCTGTGCAACCGTACCTCGCAACTGCAGCACCATCTCTCGAAGCTGGTCGGGAGTCAGGTTCTGAAGGTCGGCAGGTTGAGGCTGAGTCATGCCCCGACTTTGCCAGAACATGGCGCGGCCTGCGATGACGATTCTGCAAATGGACTGGGAGTGGGAAATATGCTGCGCCAGAGCAGCATAATAAACAAGATTTACAACACCGAGATGGTGGCTGCGCCACCGGCTCGCTGCCAGGGCAAGCCGGTGACCAAGGCTTGGAACTGCTCCTCATCCAATACGACAGCGCTCCCTTCGCGCAGGCTGCTCCAGATAAACTTGCCGCGATGCAGACGTCGGGCCGCCAGCCACAGACCGAAGCCGTCATGAACTAGTACCTTCATCCGGTTAGCACGCTTGTTGGCAAACAGATAGGCGCAGTGAGGACGGGCCTCGCCAAAGCGTTGAACCACACGCGCCAGCGTCGTATCTGGCCCAGCGCGCATATCCAGGGGTTCCCGTGCCAACCAGATCTCGTCAATGCGGATCATGATTCGCGAAGCCAATCGGCCAGCGCGTTTAACTGATCCATTGGCCAGTGAATGACAACTGGGCCGTGGGCGCAGGTCAGTTCCAGCTTGAGCACTTGTGGGGACGTTGAGACAACGGGTCTTGGTAACGCCACTTTAACAAAATCGCTCTTCTCGGATGAGTGCATCGTCTCTGTAGCACGGCGCCATTTGTGGATCAGATTGGCATTGATATTAAACCGTTGCGCCACTGCCGCGATGGAGGCGTCTGGCTCAGCACAAGCGGCCAGCACCTGCTGCTTAAATTCCAGAGAGTGTCGGCGACGTTGCCGCTTAACCGGTGGCGGGAGTAATCCTTGAGTATCCATATTAGGTGTCCACTTAAAAATAGGTGGACACCATCATCTTGATCCCAAGGCGGCAGCGAAAGGTGTGTTCACCGGATGGTTACTATTGATCACTTTCCTCAAGAGTCCTTGCAGAGACTTTTGTCACTTTGGGAACGAAGCGCTCTGACTCAAACGTGCCGGCAACCGTCGACGGGCGACCGACCTATGCTGCCGGGTTTTATAGAATTGGGAGAGCCGGGTAAAGAGGCAGGCAATTTGGGAGTTACATAAGGACGCCCAGGCCACGTTCAGGCGCTCGTCGCTGTCATTTTTTAACCAGGTAGAAGAGTTGTGTCACTCTTACGCCGGACTTGAGCCGCTGGCAAGGAAAAATACCCCTCTGTAAACTAATTCCTTGAGCTGAGCTCGACTAGAAGGCACCAACCTAGCCCCGCCATCTGTCTGAAAAAAACATCGAGGTTCAGCGACACCTCTTCACCCAACCAATAAGCATAATCGTTGTGATCTTTCGTCACATCGCCACTTAGTCAGTGTACTAACACCGTCAGCCCTCGACGGTGCTCGTCCAGCCATAACAAATACGTTTCAAAATCCTTAGCCTCAAAACTGACCTGATAACTCCAACAGGGGTGCGGACCAACCATTTTTTCGTGTAATCGGCCTACCGGCAAGGCAAAGAGTGCGGCAGTTCGCTCGCCAAGCCACTTTGCAATACCTCGGTTGTTTTCGTCGAAGTAAATATGCGCATGATAGGCTAGGTGTATATTTACCAGTTTTTTACGTCTTTCATCCCGTATTTTTATCAATTGCAATTCAACTAGTCCTAGGACTCGACCGGCGAGGGCATCGAAATTGGCCTGTAAACGCCCAGTGACGAAATCGAGGTGAAACCCCGAGCCTCGGCGCCATTTCTGGTGAGCTAATATGCACTGCGGGAACGGCTCTCATTGGCTATGCAGAAATGCTCGTGTCAGATATCCCTCCCCAAGGCAATGCCCCTTGAAGGGGATGTTTTAACGGTAATTAAATACTGTAGCCTTCCATAGTTGCAGGCCAGAACAGTTCCTCCGGCTTCACCCGTCGCTCAGACAAACCCTGTCGGTAGTGATGATCTAGGAAGGTGTCTAATGTCTCTAGGTTATTCTTGTAACCGTAAGAGAAGTAATCATCGCCTAGCAGTTTTTTGGCATCTTCTATCTGCTCTTCCACAAACGGCAATGTCACCTTGGTAGCTGACGTATCAGACAAGGCCGTCAACGCCGCCGCCTTGGAGTGATCAAAGGCCTTCAGCAAAGCCATTGGCAACCAGTTATGCTGCTCCACCAGCGAACGGCGTACACCCACAACGTGCATGATTGGAAAGATACCGGTCTTTTGGTAGTAATTCATTCCCGCCGTTCTAGAGTCGGCAAACAGGCGCACCACATTGGGATGGCCGTTATCGAAACATGAAAGGGTCCGGGGACCAATGAAGCCGTCAATTTCACCTTCTTCCAAAAGCGAATTTAGCGTCCGCCCTGCAGGTGCGGGCTGCATAACTACTCCCTCAGGCAGGGTCAACTTAACTTTTTCGGGGCGATCTGCCACTTCCATGCCGCCGCGGACCCATGTGATGTCTGAGGGCGATACGCCATATTCGTCTTCCAAAAGGGCACGCGCCCACACATTGGCGGTCAGCTGGTATTCGGCCACACCGATCTTCTTGCCCTTCAGGTCTGCCGGGCTGTTGATGCCCTTGTCGTTGCGGATGTAAATGCAGCTATGACGGAAGGCACGGGATAAAAACGCCGGAATGGCAATGTATTCATTCGTGCCCCGGCTAACGCTCAGGGTGTAGCTGCTGAACGACAGCTCGCAGATATCAAACTCCCGGTGACGAAAGGCGCGGAAGAAGATCTCTTCCGGCGACAGTTTCATAAACACCGGATTCACGCCGTCGATCTGAACGTCACCATCGATCAGAGCACGGTTACGGTCGTAGTTGCCAATGGCAACAGAGAGGGACAGGTTTGACATAGGTTTCTCCATGGGATCACCCGGTTACAAGGTGATGTCTGTTAGTTCAAATCGGGGGACAGGGTATCCCCTCCATTATTTTGCCAATAGATGTTTTCCCAACGCGTACTTACCGGCGTGCAATTACCAAGGCGGGGTAATGTCCACCCGCTGCCGAAGCAGAAACGATTCGTAAATCCCTTCGCAGAGGGCCACATTAATATAGCCCCGCCTCGCACTGTGCACCGGCGGAACACCGTGACGTACCACGGCGTAGAGCTCGGCGACCACCTCCTCCCTGGGTGAACCAGTCAGCGGCATCGGGAGAAATTCGTGGCCATCATCGCTGTAAATGTGTATGCCTTTCGCAGTCGGCCGCAGGTCGGCTTTCTCGCAGCTAATCACAATCTTGCCGAAGTGCTCGTGAAATACCGGACAGGCACCGCTACTGCTGCCGTCGCCAAAACCGCGATTCTTTTTGGCTTCCACTTCATCTTCCACCTGCAGCAGGCGCTGTCGGGCCGCAGCATACACCTCGGGTGTTTTGGCCACACCTAGCTCGCCTACCCAGTCGAGCTCCGAATCAGTGTCATAATGAGCGTAACCGCTATAGGTCATTGAACCAATACAACCATTTTCAAATTCCAGCAGCGCACTGTAGGCACCGTCACAGGGCCGCCGGGCATCCAGGTTGCCCACACAACCATACACGCTGGTTGGCCGCGCCCCTGCCAGGGTCTGCAGAATATCGGCATGGTGGGCTCCCTGGTTGAACACCACGCCGCCGCCGTGGGCAGCGTCCAGTTCCTCCGGGCGACGCGGACGAAACACGAAGTCCGTGTAGTAAGTGGCGTGAATCATCCCCACCGGCCCGTATCGGCCACTGGCAATCAGCTTGCCGGCCTCGACTATAGGCTTATCGAAGCTGTGGCTGGGGCCGACGATCACCTGTTTGCCATACTTGGCCACCGCCTCGACAATCGCCGCCGCATCGCTGGTGCGGATCGTCATCGGTTTTTCAACCAGAACATGTTTACCAGCGGCCAAGGCCTCAATTACATTGTCGCGGTGCATTTCATGAGGGGTGGCAATGTAGACCGCCTCGATGTCGGGATCGGCGTTCAACTCCTCTGTGGTGCCAACAGCTTGATATCCGAACTGCTGTTCAAACGCCTGTTGCTTCGCTTGACTGCCGGTGGCCGCCCCGGCCAGCTCAACCCGGTCGTCATCAAGAAGCGCCGGCAATGTCAGCATAAAGCCGCGGCCCAGCCCTACCACACCGAGCTTGACAGGTTTGATCGGCGCCGCCTCACTCATAAATCAACACCAGCATCCTGAATATCGATCGTGACTTCGTCGCCCTCGGCCCGCGACACACAGGCCATCATATGGGTTTTCATTTCACTTTCTTCCAGTACTAAGTCCCTGTGATCGACCAAGCCTTCCACAACGGTTACCTTGCAGGAACCGCAGGTTCCGCTTTCACACGAACTGTGAATTTTAATGCCCTGCTTCCTAAGCGCATCCAGCATGGTCTCGGACTCACTAACCTCAACCACTGTATCAGCTCCCGCTACCCGGACCCGAAAAGGCTTGTCATCCTTGCGTACGGCCTCAACCGGTTTGAAATCCTCGAAGTGCAGGCGGGACTGAGGCCAGTGGCCGGTCATATCCTTGATTTCGGTCATCAGTGACTTGGGGCCACAACAATAAATATGCTGCGCTGTCGGCTTTTCCAGAAGGTCCCAAAAATCGTAACGCTTTCCCGCCTCAGCACTGTGGTGGATTAGCACGTGATCTTTGTATTTATCCTGTGAGAGCTCTTCAAGAAACGGCGCATCGGCCGGAGACCGACTCAAGTACACCAGCTTGAAATGAGGGTGATTCATTTTCACCAAATGCTTCCACATCGCATAAATGGGGGTGATACCAATCCCCCCAGCGATCATTAGATACCCCGGCGCATCCACAAATTCAAACTCGCACTCTGGTTCGCTGATCCGCAGCAATGACCCTTCTTCGGCGTGATCCAGCATGCTGATCGAACCGCCCCGCCCTTCGTCCTCTCGCTTAACAGCGATGTAATAGGAGCGATTATCCTCCGACACCTCACAGACGGAGTACCAGCGATTAGCACCCGATGGTGTTTCAACCGCAATGTGGGAGCCCAGTTCACACGGTGGCAATACACCACCATCGGCTGAACATAGTTCAAAGAGCACTATATTGGTCGCAACTTCGCTCTTTTTCTTTATAACAACATCTAAACTGGGCTCTTTTGCACTCATATCACACGCAACCTACCAACACTAACGACAAACCAAACATATTCGCATAGAAGCAATTTTCTATAAAATATTATTCTATATAGAAGTTAATTGCAACAATGGGGCCACCGCCAAACATAGCCCACTCCTGACATCTCTTAACTAGCGCCTGTTCAAGACCAGCTTCTTCCGGTTTCCAAGCCATCAAAATTAAAACTATTGAATATACATCTTTATAGAAGTATATTGGCAAGTATAACAACCCCCAAAGCCAGATGCACACGCTTGTCGAAAACAAGGAGGCGAAATGCTTACACCTGCCGAGAACGATTTATTATGTAGAGTCGAGGGCGATGCCCCGATGGGCCAAATCATGCGCCATTACTGGATGCCCGCCTGTCTATCTGAAGAAATCGCAGAAGCCGATAGCAAGCCCATTCAAGTAAAGCTACTGGGCGAAAGCTTCGTCGCCTTTCGCGACAGCAACGGCGATGTCGGTGTAATGGACGAGCTTTGTCCTCACCGCCGCGCCTCATTGGTACTCGGTCGCAACGAAGAATGCGGTCTGCGCTGTCTTTATCACGGCTGGAAGATGGACCGCCACGGCAATGTCGTAGACATGCCTTCCGAGCCGCCGGAAAGTCCACTGAGAGAAAAGGTCAAACACCGCTCTCTGCCGGTCAAAGAATGGGCAGGCATGGTTTGGGTCTTCCTTGGCGACGCGGAAAACGTACCCGAGTTTATCCCACCAGCCTGGGCCCCCACAGCCGATACTAAAGTCAGCATAGCCAAGATCGTCATCCCCTGTAACTGGGCACAGATCCTGGAAGGCGCTATCGACAGCTCCCACAGCTCCAGCCTCCACTCCAGTGACATGGTTCCCTCCCGTGTGGTTCAAGCCGAGGCCGATGACAACGCCTGGTACCGGCCCTCGACGGACAAAAACCCGACTATGCGCTCCAAGTCCACAGACTATGGCTTTCACTACGCGGCCATCAGACGGCCTATCAAAAAGGCGGACACCCATAGCTATGTGCGGACTTCGGTCTTCGTGTCCCCGATGACGGTATTGATTCCACCCAATGCGTCATACAATGTCGCGAACGTCAATGTGCCGATGGACGACACCCACACCGCGTTCCACTTCATTGGGTGGGGAGAAAAAGCCATGGATGAGGACAAATGGCGCGCCTTCCTGGGGGCCGTGCCCGGCGAGCACCTGGATGAAAACTGGGTGTCAAAGCGCAACCAGAGTAATTGGTTCCTCCAAAATCGGGAGGAAATGAAAGAAGGCAGCTTTACCGGCATCACCGGTATTCCTAACCAAGACATGGCCATGTGGGTCACCATGGGGCCCATCGCCAACCGCTCCGAGGATACCTTGGGCGCAGGCGATGCCGCAGTTGTCGAATTCCGCCGCTATATGATGGCCCAGCTGGGAAAATTCCAGGAAGAAGGTAAGGATTTCGAAAAATCCGTCTATCGTAATGGGCCTGACGAGATTATTCCCTCCTGGCAGGGTATCATCCCCAAAGAAGCCGACTGGTCCGATCCTCAAGAGCGCGAGAACAAAAAGCTCCAGCAATGGTAAGGGCCTGGCCGCAGGAATATTTCCCGATTCGCGGGGTTATCCTCTGCTAGTATTGAGTTCACCAAATTCCACCCAGCGCTTATGCTCCGGCTCTTCATGGGCCGGCTTTTTTTAATGAGGCAAAGCCAGCTCATGATTAACCCCGACGTTCTTAATGCAGCCATAAAGCAAAATGTAGACGCCGCGCTCGCCGAAGATATTGGCACTGGCGATATCTCCGCCAAGCTTATTCCTCAGGCCACCGTCGCTCGCTCAAAAATTTACTCACGCCAGGTAGCGACATTTTGCGGTACTCCCTGGGTCAACGAAGTCTTCCGTCGATTGGATCCCACTGTAAAAATCACCTGGCAAGTCGAGGAAGGACAACAAGTATCCAAAGACCAATGTCTTGTTGAGCTAGAAGGGAATGCTAGGGCATTGCTGAGTGGTGAACGCACTGCTCTCAACTTCTTGCAGACCCTCTCTGGCGTTGCCACCGTTTGCAGACACTATGCCGGACTGGTGTCATCAACAGATGTGAAACTACTCGACACTCGAAAGACCCTCCCCGGTCTACGTATCGCTGAGAAATATGCGGTGACCGCCGGGGGCTGCTTCAACCACCGTATTGGCTTGTATGACGCCTTTCTGATCAAGGAAAATCATATCAACGCCTGCGGCTCAATCGCAGCCACCGTCAAGGCTGCCAGAGAACTGGAGCCAGGTAAACCGGTAGAAGTTGAGGTTGAAAACATGGATGAGTTTGAACAGGCTTTGAAAGCCAAGGCCGACATTATCATGCTGGATAACTTCACCGTTGACGATATCCGCACTGCAGTAGAAAGAACTAAAAAGCAGGCCAAGATAGAGGCCTCCGGAGGGATTAACGTCCAGACCCTGCTGCCAATCGCGCAGGCCGGTGTTGATTACATTTCCATAGGTGCTCTTACAAAGGATTGCAAAGCTGTTGATCTGTCCATGCGCTTTGTTTAGCGCGAGGCCGCATAGGCGCAAACACTGAGCCAAAGCAGCAATACGATGTTGTGACGTCGTCCGGGTAATTCGGGCGCCCCCCCTGACCACTGCGGTTAATCCCAGCCTAGATGCCCAATTTCCTTGCCACTCTGAATTTTAGCCTGTCGGTGACCTTTCCCATCTTTGTGGTTATGGCGCTCGGATTCTGGCTGCGACGATGTCAATTAATTAATGACAATTTTATTGATATCAGTTCCAAGCTCACTTTCAACATAACCCTACCCGCACTGCTTTTTATTAGCGTTACCAAAACTCAGGCAGATTCGTCGAGCAATTTAAAGTTGATACTGTTCGGCCTGGGGGTCACCCTGATCGTATTTTTACTATTAGAGTACCTGTCTAAGATTGTAAGTCGTCAGATGATTTGGGACACGTCGCCTGAGTTTTTGAAGGAGACATTCTTAGTATAGTTTTCGGTTAATGGATTGAACAGGCTTTCTGATTTTCCTCCTTTCTGCGTTGCAAGGTGTGTTGTTTGATTAGCGCTCGTCGATCCATGATTTCCTCCTTGCGCCCATAAAACATATCCGCAGGCGTAATGTTATCCAGTGCCTCGTGATAGCGTTCGTTATTGTAGTGATTCACAAACTGGCTGATGGCTTTCTCAAGCTCCCAGGGATAGTAGTAATTCTCCAGCTTTACAACGTTCTTCATCGTGCGGTGGTACCGCTCGATCTTGCCCTGCGTTTGCGGGTGGTATGGTGCGCCACGCGTATGCTCCATACTCTGAGTACTGAGATAGTCTTTCAGCTCCTGTGACAGGTAACACGGGCCATTATCACTGAGTAATCGGGGGCGATGTTTGACGGCCACCTGATCGACGCCTGTCTTGGCAATTGCGTCATCTAATGTCAGCTTTACATCATCGGCCGCCATGGTTGTCGTCAACTTCCAGCTAATGATGTAACGGCTGTAGTCATCAAGCACCGTGGACATGAAGTACCAGCCCCAACCTACGATCTTGAAGTAGGTAAAGTCGGTCTGCCATAACTCATTGACCCGCCGTGTTGGCGTATGGAATCTGTCACCGGCCTGCATCAGTATGTATCCTGGGCTAGTGATCAGGTCATACTGCTTTAGCAGCCGGTAAACGGTCGACTCCGAGATAAAGTACTCGTGCTTATCGGTGATATACCAAGCCAGCTCACGAGGAGACAGCTCCGGGCGCTCCAGTGCAACATCGATGCATTGCTCTTTCACGCTCTCAGGCAATCGATTCCAGAACTGTCGGGGCGAACGGCTCTTTGCTACTAGGCCGTCATATCCATCATCTTGATAAGCTTTATACCAGCGATAAAACGTACTCCGGTTGATGTCCAATTCTTCCAGAGTACGCTTGACCGAGAGCTCGGAGCTTTCGACTAAGCGGATCACCTCGTATTTCTCCGAGGCTGACAGCGTCATTCGTCGTCCCAAGTCAATCCCGAGCCAAGCACACTTTTTTTGAGAACATTGTTCTTGAGCATCGTTTCGGCCAGCATTTGCTTGAGGTGATTATTTTCCTTTCTCAAGTCCGTGACCTCACGGCTATTAGCCTGACGCTTTGTATCCCCAGCTAGACGTTGCTTACCCGCTTCCAGAAACTCCTTGCTCCAGCTGTAATACTGGCTGGGAACAATGCCTTCGCGGCGGCATAATTCAGCAATGGATTCTTCACCACGCAAGCCTTCCAGCACAATCCTGATCTTTTCTTCAGGCTCATGCTTCTTGCGTGTTTTGCGGCGAATGGTTTTAACTAGGTTTTCAGTTGTATCAGTCATCGTAGACTCCTTGCTTCAGTAAAATGTAGCAGAAGTCTCCTTTAGCGTTAGGCGCTAATGTGTCTCATATGCTCTGACGGGATACAGCTTTGCGGTGAATGCCAAGCTCTACCCGTCAAGTAATATCTACTATTACAGTCACCCAAAAGTCGTTCCCGGCCATTTCCGGTGTTTTCAATCTGAGATGGCCATAATCCCATTAGCCATTGTTTTGTGATTCTAGGCGTGCAACTGTCGATTCACACATAAAATGTCCGCTTTGGCCAGCTTATGGTAAAAATTCTGCGCGGCCAATTTACGGCAAAACAGTTTTTATACTGCGCAACGTATGACAGCTACTGGTAATAAGCGGACGGCTGGCCTGGACATCAATATGGCTGGTAGCAGCTCTTTCCAGACATTCCAACTATTTCGCTGGCGTGCCTGCTCCCGACCCATAGCAGCCATAGCGCGAACAGCCACGACTGGTTAAGGCGTGGCAATTAGACAACCCTGCGGCGTTCATGGCGTCATACTTTACGAATCATGGGTAGCTTTATCCACCCGCGCAGAACTGGTACGGGAATGCGCAAACCCTCTTCAGGTTTTAACTCAAAGCCAGGGAGCACGTCTACCAGATGCTCAAAGGCTATTTGTGCCTCAAGTCTTGCCAGGGCTGCACCCATGCAAAAATGCACTCCCTTTCCCAGTGACAAATGATCATTAGGGCTTCGCTCAATAATGAAACTTTCCGGGCTTTCAAAATGTCTCTCATCCCTGTTGGCTGAGGCGAACATTATCCAGACATTGTCATTTTCCCTAAATTTCTTCCCTTTGTATTCAATATCTCGAGTTACTCGACGGAAGAGCCCATTTACCGGCCCTACGTAGCGAAGTGCTTCTTCGACAAATTGAGGAATCAGTGCTTTATTATTTTTCAGCTTCTCAAGTATCTCGGGTTGCTCCTGGAGTACAACCGCAGCGTTTGTTATTAAATTCGTGGTTGTCTCGTTGCCGGCAATCCACAACAATTTACAAAACCCTAAAAGTTCATTCGGCTTTAGCTGCTCGCCATCTTCATCGGCCAATTTAACGAGCGACGAAATCAGGTCACCTGCAGGGTTGAGTCGTTTTTCCTCAATGATTTCGGATAAAGTGTCGTTCATTTCAGTTGTGGCGTTAAAACGCTGTTTTTCTGTATAGCTTCCGCCGACACCAACTCCCAATGCCTCATTCCAAAATTTAAGCCGCTCGTAATATTCCAACGGTATTCCTAAAAGCTTTGCAATAACTGCCACCGGTAATGGACTTGCAAAATCTTTGTAGAGGTCTAACTCTCTTCCTTCGGAAGATTTGTTTTGTAAGTCAGAAATCAATTGATCGGCGATTCCACTTATCTCAGATTCCAATTGCGTTATGCGGCGCGATGTGAAGCTTCTGGCAAATATAGAGCGCAACCTGGTATGTTCTGGCGGGTCGTTTTGAATCATCGGCAAAAAGCCTACTACGTCCTCAGCTGAAGCATCATCCATTCGCAAACCACCGCCAGGGCCGCTCGAAGATGAAAAGTCTTCCGGCCGCTTTGCGAAATTATCCACGTCCTCATAGCGAGTAACCACCCAAAAGTTGAATTCCTCGCTCCAATACAGCGGGGCTTCCTCTCTCAGCTGTTGCCAGTACGGCTCAGGATTGTCGATATAATTCGGATCCAGCATGGGAAATAATTGTGTTGCCACGGCCTTCTAGCTCCTGCTAATCAATGTGTCGGACTTTCCAACTCCAAATATAGCGATAGAAACCTTGCGCTAAAATAGGTATATCTGACCAAATGATGGAGATGTGTGATCTGGACGCGCACCGCCTTTAAAGGGGGGCTTTCATGGTTTTGGCAACCCGATGTATCCCGCAGGTTTCTCCGACTTCGCGCAAATCCAGGAATATCCGTGGGGAGCCATAAACGCCCCGGCTTGCTGCATACGATGACCGGATTAACGCCGGCAACCATAAATCTTCCATTGCCCGATCAGATAGCGGCTTTTGCGGCCATTGGTAGAAGCCGGCTCGTGCAACATTCAGTGAAAGACACATCGTTGTTACCGCAAATTTATACCGGTGTGCATTGACGAACTAGCGACTGAAAGTCCTTTTGTCAACTACTTGGCGAACGGCCTCGTCCTTGAATTTCGAGGTATATCGTTGACTGCTCATATGACTTCCTCCTATGCTCAAGAATAGCGCGGAAGTGTCTATCTTTCTCGGGGAAGTCCAAACAAACATTCCTCCGACGAATGGTGTAATATGACCAATTGATGGCTATTTGTGATATACATTATAGGGCAGGCCACCCGATTATTTATGCTGGATAGAATAAGCCATCTTTTTTTAAAGCCAAGTACAGTTTATGAAAGAAGAAGGGAATTTCCGTGTAGACCTTGTCAGTTGCGAATATGTTTGGGTAGACAAGAATATTGGCAACGTTCCCATGAACACCAAAGAGTGGTGTCTTTACTACAATGCCGAGGTTACCGCGGCTCTGCAGTATGAAGGTCGCCAAATTTTTCTTGAGCCAAATTGGATCTATTTAATACCGCCGCATACGGAGGTATACGGCACGCTACTTTCATCGTCTTTCCAGTTGGTACTTTATTTTTACCTGCCATCGATTCACCTCAATATAGAACCTGGTATCTATAAGGCTCCTGCGATTGACATAGTGATTGATCGGGTTACTCGGCTTAGTTCCATGGCAGAGAAAGATCGATACGGCTTAATTGGACAACTTTATAGCAACCTTTTAGTTAGTTACACCTTAAGCCAATTGGATATCACGTTATCCCAAAGAACGGTAATCGATCATCGCATTCAAAAATCAGTCGCCTACCTGAATCAGTCTTACACACAGAATATCGCCATTGAAAATCTGGCTAACAGTCAGAATATGACAAGGGAGGCATTTAGTCGCTTGTTCAAGAAAGAGCTAGGTAGGCCACCTTTCGATTACATTAGCAACCTAAGAATGAACAAAGCACGGCTGCTTCTTCAGAATACAAATCAGTCGATTAAGTCAATCGCGCAAGCGGTGGGATACAGCGATCAATACAATTTTTCTAGGCTATTTAAAAAGCATTATGGCATGTCACCAAAAGCTTACAGGCTATCCCATCCTAAAGAATAAACTGGGGTATGAGATGCAAAGCATCTGCGAAGCTCACTCGAACCCATGCCTCATACCACAGAAAAGTCCGGCGAACCACGCCAAAATTGTGCTGGTGCGATGGTTGGCCTACAGGGAGGCCCCGGCAGACGTATTACCCTAAACGCTTCAAATGCAGTGGTAGATCATCCGCTGGCTTGGGCAGTGGAACGGTCTGAAGTTTTTCACCGGAATTAGCCGCTAAGGAGAACTCATAGCGACGCAGAAACTGGTGTAAAAAGTTCTTGGTCTGCATAAGCGCAAAGTGCATACCGATGCATTTGTGGGCTCCGCCACCAAAGCCGACAAAACTGAAGGGATGACGCTTGTGCTCATTGCGGGGCTCCAGCCAGCGCTCAGGATCGAAGGTATGAGGATTATCCCAGTACTCGGCCATACGGTGGGTATACTGGGGCACCAGAAGCAGAAGGGTGTTGGCAGGGATGCGGTAACCGCCGAGTTCGCAGTCGCGAATTGTTCTCCGCTGCGCCACCATCGCTGAGGGATGCAGTCGCAGGGTTTCCTTCACCGCCGCGTCGGCCAGTGGCATCTTTTCGAGATCGTCGTAATCCAGAAAGTCCTTGTCGATCGACGCCGCTTCCTCGCGCAAGCGCTGCTGCCACTCGGGATTCTCCCCGAGATGCAGCATCAAGTGACTAAGGGCACTGGTAGTGGTGTCGTGCGCAGCGAAGAGCAGGAAGCTCATGTGCGCGATAATGTCTTCGTCGCTGAAGTATTCACCGTCCTCAGTGGTTTCCCGGGTGAAGTAACTGAAGGTATCGATGCCTTTGCCGCGGCGTCGCTCCTCGATCAACGAACCGAAGAACTCCTGCAAATGGCGCTGGGCCTTTTTACCCCTGGCGTATTTAGTGCCGGGTATTTCCTTGGCGAAAAACCCCAGCAGGCCATTGGCGATGTCCAGGAAGGCATGATTCAAATTGGCGGCGCGATCATCGCCCTTGTCCAGCCCGACAAAAATTGTAGCGGCCACGTCCAACAGGGCCTGTTTTATGGCTGGGAAAAACAGGAAGTCTTCGCGACCGTCCCAGCCTTCCACAGCCTCCTTGAGCATAGGCCCCATAGTGCCGAAGTAGCCGCGCATGGCTTCGGTCTTGAACGCGCTCTGCATAATGCGGCGCTGGAAGCGATGCTCGCCGTGGTCCCGCAGCAGCAGCGCTCCTTTGTAGAAGCGACCCAGAGTGCGCGCGTACCCCATCTCAGCGGAAAAATTCTTATCCTTGTCGAGGTAAACCTCCCCGTAGAGATCCGGCCCGATCAGCAGCACTCCCTTGAGGTACGCCACTCCTAGCCGCGATACTGGCCCGTAGCGGCAATACTGTCGGTCGATGGTGCCGTAAAGATCCGTCACCATCTCGAAGAAGTGCCCTATAACGGGAAGGCCAAAGGAGCCTGGAATGTGTTTCAGGTCGTGGTTGTCCGCGGCCTGCTTGTAGTTGTCCAATTCGGCAACGCTCATAATAGAATTCTTCACCTGTTGACCTTTCCCCAGAGTTAGTACCACAGCCCCGATGAGATTATCCAAAAGTTATGCCGCCTGTTTTGCAAATGCAACAGGTGGCAGATAATCCAGAGAACTGTGTGGTCGAACGTGGTTGTAGTGGTGCCGCCACTGGTCGATCTCGACTCTGGCTTCCTCCATTGACCGGAACCAATGACGGTTTAAACACTCGTTCCTGAACTTTCCATTCAAGCTTTCTACAAAAGCATTCTGCGTTGGTTTTCCTGGCTGTATGAAGCCAAGCTTTACTCCGGACTCCTGGCTCCAGAAAAACATGGCCTTACTGGTAAATTCGGTGCCGTTATCGCAGACAATCATATTCGGTTTACCGCGAGCCTCGATCAATTGGCTAAGAAAGCGAGCAACTTGCCGTCCACTAATTGACACGGAAACCAATTGCCCAACCATCTCGCGGGAATAATCATCAACGACATTGAGCACTCGGAAGCGTCGTCCATTAGTCAACTGGTCTGATACAAAGTCCATCGACCAGCGCTGATTGATGCCCAGAGGCGCCTCCATTGGCAGCCTTGGGCGCTGTAGCTTCTTCCGCTTCTTGGTGCGTACCTGAAGGCCTTCTTCGGTGTATATCCGGTACGTACGCTTCTTATTAACAACTAGCCCTTCAGCTTTGAGAAGGCCATGTAGAAGCAGATAGCCATAAGCAGACTGTTCAACCGCCAATTCCTTTAGCCGTGCTCTCAGAGCTCCATCGTTACTTGGTCTCGCCTGATAGCGATAGGCCGTCCTGCTGATGCCCGCTAATCGACAGGCTGCTCGTTCACTGATGCGATGTTCAAGGATCATGTGTTTGGCTACCTGCTTGCGACCGACGGGCTTCACCACTTTTTTGACAGCACATCCTTCATCGCTTCAACTTCAAGGAGCTTGTCGGCTAATAACTTCTTAAGCTTGTTGTTCTCGCTCTCCAGTTCACGTAGCCGCTTGGCCTCGTTAACTTCCATCCCGGCGAATTTGCTACGCCAGTTGTAGAACGTGCCAGTTGAAATCCCCAGGTTGCGACAGATGTCTTCAACCTTGGCTCCAGCCTCATGCTCTTTGATGGCCTTGATGATTTGTTCGTCGCTGTATCGCTTCTTCATACTGAGATCTCCATCCCGTTAGGTTAACTGGAAATCTCATCTTGGTCATGGTTCCAAAATCGGGGGAAAGGTCACTGTCTGGGGGTGTCGACACGGTTGTGTGGACACATAAAAAATTAGCTGCGGCCCTCTGCTTAAAAATCGCCTTCTGGCCCGCTGAAAGAGAACAGTTCACCGGGTCGTCCTACGAACTTTCCGTTTTCCCGTAATTGGTGACAGCCCAATGATTGGACTTGTGGGTCCAATACAAGCGGGACTTTCGTCCTCAACTGTTGCGCGTACTGCGCAGGATCAACGGTATTATTGGGAACCAGCATGGGAAATGAATTTTGGCCATGCGCTTTTAGCTCGCGCCCCCAAAGTGTTGGCCTTTTCACTTGGGTAATCTAGCAACAGGCACCTCGAAAAAAAATAGAGGCATTTGATCTAAAGATGGATACTTGTGATATGAAGGGTGTGGCGAGATGTGTTTACTCAGTCAGTAAAGATCACGCTTTGTCATGACGACAAAAGCAGTTTTGGTGAACGCTTAGGGCAACTCTTATAAAAATCCTCAATCGGGATTGCAATTGAAGTGGATGCCCCGGACTTTCTGCAGACCATGAGTTACTACTTTCCTGCGAACGTTAATGATGCGATTGCTGTTGGTTCATCCGGAGAGTTTTGCCACACAACAGCGCTGACCGTATGAACACGTTTTCCGCTTCGAACGACAGTGGCGCGGCTAAACAAACTTTTATCACCTAAGGCAGGACGAAGGTAGCTCGTGTTTATAGAAAGCAATGCGCACTCTTTAGTCTTGGCAGAATTTATGACGGCGAGCGTCCCGGTCAGCTCAAGAACACCTGAAACTACGCCTCCGTGCCAGGCACGCAAAAGTGGGTTACCCGTAAAAACATTCTGCCACCGGGTTACGCACTCCGTCTCTGGTATTGAAGTAATTATTTCGGTCCCGTAGTTACGGGCATAAGGCGTTTCTTCAAGAAAATCGATAAGCTTTTGGTTTATCATTCGGCGTGCCTACGTTATTTCCATGCCAAGCACGGGGCCCGGCGTGTCAGATTTAAATATGCCAACAGCGTTGCAGCACATTATTTTTGAATTTACCTGATAAGCCGCCGCACCAACATAGATAAAATCCTCCGCATATTGATAGCAACTAGCTTCGATAACCAAGCCCCGCCCAGGCTCAGGTTTGCGCATGTAATCGATTCTTAGATTCACGGTCGCGATGGCTGCCGGCTTGCCGAGATGAAGCATCACCGCACAGCCGCAGGCGCTATCTATGGCCGTCGCTATTGCGGTTGTATGAAGACTGCCATTTTCTATTGAGTCAGCATGCTTACTCTGAAAAGGAAGATGAATTTTAGCGATATCTCCCTCTATATTCTGGAGCGTCAATCCAAGGTCACGATGCGTACCAATATGCGTGAAGAACATATCAAATAACTTTTCAGTGCTGCCAATACCAGTTTTTCCTTGCTCAAACACCATATTTTCCTCATTTAGATATTTAATAAGGCTCCGGATGCTCGAGGCATGCCTGGCATAGCATCGGCAGCTGCACGCAAGTCACAGCGTAGCGGAAATAATTATTACTAAAAGTTATTGCATCTTCTCTGTCTGCCCGAACCTGCAATCAGGTAAGCTCACGGACGCCGACCATACGTGGCATATACGAACCCATTTCGCTAACCCCATCATTTTCAATCTCTGCCTTACCGATTAAATTTTCGCGGACCTTGGCTAACATAGCGGTAAATTGCTCGCACTGCTTGACACTAAGCCCGCGCAGGGCGTCGGAGTAGAGTCGTATTGATTCTGCACGCATTGGCGCGACCAGCCGATCAAATGCTTTTGTGATGTAGATAAGATTGGCCCGTCTGTCTTCAGGGTGTGGACGTCGCTCAATTAAGCCCTTTTCCTGGAGGCGGTCGACAACTTTGCCCAGCGTGGCCCTGTCCATATCCGCCAATTTCGCAAGATTAGTCTGGGTGTACCCATCTTCCCGATAAAGCTGTGCAAGCACAAACCACTGTGCTCGCGTCAAACCCAAGTGTCTGATTCGCGCATCGAAGGCCCGCCTCATCAGCCGCGCTGCATCGTCTAGCAGGTACCCTAAATTCCACTCCAAGTCCTCTCGCTTCATGGAATAACCTCTATTTACATATGTTATGTATACTTATAGTATGTACAACGCCTTATTGCAAGAGGGTATTCCATTGCGCCTTATCAGCAAATCGATTTTTCTTGTGTCGCTGCCACTGATCGCCGCTTTTCATAGTGGCAAAGCATTTGCATCGGCAGAGAACGAAATTACTGAGCAAGCACCGCCATCCGAGCACTCTCAACCATCCCAATTCGCCTTACATACCGTCACTACTGAAAACGTTGTAAAACCCATTTTGGCAACCGGTACGATAATGGCTGCAAAATCCAGCAATATTGGCCCCAAGATCGAAGGAACGATTGAGGAAATCTATGTGCGCGTTGGCGATCGAGTGAAAGCTGGCGACGCCTTGTTTCGAACGCGAGACGTCGTACTCAGGTTACAAAAGCAGGAACTCGCTGCTTCATCCGCCCTATACGCGGCCGAATTTCGAAAGGCAAAGATTGAATTTAATCGGGTCTCCAATCTGCGCAACAAGGGAGTAGCTTCAGCAGCGCAATTTGACACCTCGGCCGCCGCTTTAGAAACTGCGAGAGCCCGTGTCGATATTACAAAGTCAAAACTCGCCCAGGTTGAACAGAGTCTTGAAGATGCTATTGCCCGCGCGCCCTACACCGGCGTAATCACCGAACGGTTTGTGGACGAAGGCGTTTTCATCTCAAGCCGAGCCTCAGGCATGGGAAACTCGGCCGTGGTCCAGGTAAAAAAAGCCGATCCTGTCGTAGCCGTCTGGAGTATAGCTGCCAAGTACTTACCCGAAATCACGTTAGGCACGAAAGTCGAAATCCGTATCGATGGTATACCGGATGTAATTGAATCTGAGATTCACATTATTAACGACCGAATCGATATAGCCTCTCGGTCGATTGACGCACGTTCAGTTATCACCAATGACGGCTACAAAATCAAACCGGGCCTTTTCGCGCGAGCCGAGATTTTTCCCAAGCCGCACAAAGTCGTTCTCCTCCCCCGTTCTTTATTGCGTGGCCCGCCCAACGACCCCTATGTCTTGCTCTACGAAGATGGCAAGGCAAGAATACGCCACTTAACAACACGTGACCACAACACTGATTCGGTTGAGGTGCTTAGTGGACTGGAGGCCGGCATGCGCGTATTGCCGAGCTCGCACCTTACTGACGTTTCTGACGATGTCGTCATGACCAGAAAAGAAGGATTGGAAAACTGATGTGGATTTCCGATCTGTCTATCCGACGACCGGTCTTTGCAACCATGCTAATCGGCGCACTGGTTGTACTTGGATCGATTTCGCTAGCACGTCTAGGTGTTAATTTTTTCCCCGAACTGGACATACCCTACGTATCTGTAACCACAGCGCTCGAGGGGGCATCGCCGGAAACTATTGAGACCGAAGTCACTGATGTCATTGAAGAAGCTGTAAACACCATAGCGGGCCTCAAACTTCTCCGTTCTGTGAGCTCAGAAGGACTGTCACAAATCTTTCTCGAATTTGAGATGGAGGACAACCTCGATGTTAAGGTCCAGGATGTCCGGGACAAGCTGGACGTTGCACGGCGTAATTTGCCCTTAGATATCGAGCCGCCCATTGTTGAGAAAGTCGATCCTGCATCTGCGCCGATTTTGTCCGTCATGATCGCAAGTACGGTGCCAATCAGCGAACTGACAGTGTTTGCAGAGAACACCGTTAAGAATCGCCTCCAACGCGTTACCGGCGTCGGAACTGTAACAGTCGTTGGTGGACGTGAACGGCAAATACGAATTTGGCTAAATGCAGAACGCCTGCGCGCTTATGGTCTAACCGCCGATGAAGTAGTTCAGGCTATAAAGCGAGAACATGTGGAAGTACCAGGCGGCCGCATGGAAACCGAGATGAAAGATCGCGAATTCGGCGTTAAAACAAAAGGCGAGGTCGGTTCAATCCGTGAATTCGAAGAGCTCATCGTCGCATTTGACCGTCAAGCGCCTGTAAAGCTCGGTGATGTGTCCCGCATCGAGGATGGGTTGGAAGACGAGCGCACCTACGCGGAGTTAGACGGCCGCACCGGTATTTCCCTTGATATTCGCAGGCAATCTGGCACAAACGTCGTCGAAGTCGCCAACGCCGTAAAAGAGGCACTCGATGAGGTGCGGGCTTTAGCTCCAGAGGGAACAACTATCGTCACAGCTCAAGATGCATCTCTCTTCACCGAGGCCGGCATTCGAGACACATTTGCGGACATGATATTTGCCATCGGTCTCGTAGCTATCGTCACCTGGTTCTTTCTCCTCAGTATAGGGGCAACGCTGATTGTCTCTATCGCCATGCCATGTGCTTTAATTGCTACTTTTTTTGCCTTCTATACCGCAGACTTCACCATCAACATGATGACGCTGATTGCCCTCGCCATGGCCATCGGTCTTCTGGTGGACGATGCCATTGTTGTGCTAGAAAGTATTCAGCGGGAAATAGAAGGCGGCATGAGCCCGGCGAACGCAGCCTCCCACGGCGTCGATCGGGTGGGCGGTGCGGTCATTGCGGCGACAGTAGCAATCATGGCGGTTTACGTGCCCATCGCTTTTATGGAAGGGGTGATTGGCCGTTTTTTCCGTGAATATGGATTAACGGTAGTGTTTTCCATTGGAGTGTCGCTGCTCGTGTCGCTCACGCTCACACCTGCGCTGTGTGCTCGAATTTTAAAACCACAAGCGCACAAAGGCGCAATTAGCTCCCTAATCGATCGGGCTCTATCGCGCCTGGAAAACTGGTATAGCCGAATGCTGAGCATTTCCATTCGCTATCGCTATTTTGTGGTCGCGGCCGCGCTGGGTTCCGTGGTGATTGGCGTGCTCGTCGCTCAACGCTTGGCCATCGATTTTATCCCTTCGCTTGACAGGTCAGAGTTCATCGCCGACGTTGAATTGGAGCAAGGCGCAGGCATATCCCAGTCGCGAGAGCTTGCGAAGCGCGCTGCCGCTGAGCTCGCAAAAATAAAACACGTTGATAACGTATTCTTCACCGTCGGCGGCAACCAGACCGAGCGGGTGAACGAGATCAGCTATTTTCTCAAACTTGTCCACAAAGAAGATCGCTTATCGGATCAATTTGACGTTATGGCCGAAGCGCGCCAGGTGCTCTACAAGGTTATACCCGAGGCCAAAACGATCTCTGTTTCTGAAATGCCCATCATGACCGGTGGCGGTCTTACGTCCTTTGATATGGAATATGCGTTGACCGGTTCAGATCTGGGGGAGCTTGAACGGATTACCGACGAGGTCATGCGACGTATGCGAGAAACCGGCATTTATGCGGATATACACTCTACGTACAAAATTGGCCGCCCAGAACTACAAATTGATGTCGATCGTGCCAAAGCGGCAGATTTAGGCGTCTCGATCAAAAGCCTTGCCAACAACGCGCGTATTATGCTGGGTGGGATAGAGGTCACTTCCTATGAGGAAAATGGAGAAAGGATCGAGGTGCGCGCCCAGATGGAGGAAGACGACCGCGCTGACATGCGCTGGGTCGAGCTCATTCAATCGCGGGCGTCGGACAGATCGCTCATTGATTTTGCCAATTTGGCCGACCTTCGCTTTGCTTCAGGCCCAGCCCAGATTGAGCGCCAGTCTCGATCCCGAAAAATTGGTATTTTCGCCAACACAAAGCCTGGCGTTGCGCTCGGGACTGCAACAGAGGAGCTAGACCGCATCGTCGCTGAGGTCGGCCTGCCCGAAGGTTATTCCGGTCTATACCTTGGTCAAGCCCGACGCATGCAGGACAGCACAGACGCGATTATTTTCGCCTTCGTTTTAGCCCTCGTGTCGCTTTACATGATCCTGGCGAGCTTATTTAACAGCTTTGTGCAGCCCCTAATTGTCATGGTCACGGCTCCCCTCTCTTTTATAGGCGCTTTCTCAATGCTCTATTTTTTCAATCAGCCCTTGAACATTTTTGTTCAGATTGCACTCATTGCGCTCATGGGGCTTGTCATGAAGAATGGCATCCTGCTTGTAGACCTTGCAAATCAGTTCCGCGAGGCAGGGCAAGCGTCGAAGGACGCGGTGTTGAGTGCAGGCCCTCAGCGACTACGGCCAGTACTAATGACTGCGTTGTCCACTGTCTTGGGTATGGTGCCTGTGGCGTTAGCGAATAGCGACGGCTCTGAACTCCGTAATCCAGTCGGTTTTCTTGTCATCGGTGGTATGTCTTCGTCGACAATTCTCACGCTTCTGGTTTTACCAGCCGCCTATGTGATCGCGGACGATGCCGCACGATCGCTAAGAAAATTTAAAAGCGTAGCGCTAAGGAAGCGTGCGTGAAACATCCATTTATCATCCTGGTTACTTGCATCTGGTGTGGATTCACTCATAAGATGGCAGTTTTGCCACTTTATGCTATAAATTCTGCACTGCCAAGTTATGCTACAAACCAGTAACTCACTGATTTAGCTAGTATTACCACCCACAACCTAGAACATAACAA
The DNA here is from genome assembly GCF_057370015.1 of Spongiibacter sp. C9W. Classification (NCBI taxonomy): domain Bacteria; kingdom Pseudomonadati; phylum Pseudomonadota; class Gammaproteobacteria; order Cellvibrionales; family Spongiibacteraceae; genus Spongiibacter; species Spongiibacter sp. C9W. Next base: position 392,835 of record NZ_CM170672.1, on the reverse strand, counting down.
GCCTAAAATGGATGCTTTTAGGTTCGTTAGCGCTGATTTGCAAGCCCCGAACACCCTCTATGTATGCTATGAAGGGAGGGCGTTTGCGACATACTCAAGCTCTAGCCTTCGTATAAAGCCCCAACCAACTGATTTTATGATAATTTAGTGGCGTGTAATTTTGCGCTTCTCGAGGATAAATGTGACCAAGGGTTCTAAAGCAATAATTTACGTGGACATGGATCATGTACTGTGTGACTACGAGGAAGCGTGGGCTAGGCAGAAGGCTTTGTTCCCTGACTTAGAATTCCCTCAAAGCCGAGACTGTAAATTTAACTGTGTAAATGGCGGTTAATCACAGCGCAGTTCTGTCGCTGTACAAGATCGTAAACTGGCTCATGGCCTGTTTCCAATCACGCACTGGCATCGTCCACTTTTTGGCTATCTGGTGCAAGGCAAGATACAACACCTTCATCACCGACTCGTCATTGGGGAAGGATCGCCGGGTTTTCGTGACCTTCCTGAGCGAGGCATTCAGCGACTCAATAGCATTGGTGGTGTAGATCACTTTCCGTATCGCGGGTGGATAATCAAAGAACACCGTCAGCCTCTCCCAGTTATTACGCCAGGATTGGCTGATCGTCGGATGCTGGTCATCCCACTGCTGAGCAAACTCCTCCAGTGCTTGCTCGGCCTCGCCAAGGGTAGCCGCCCCGTAGATACGCTTGAGAGCGGCGGCAACGTCTTTACGCTGCTTCCAGCTGACATAGCGCAGTGAGTGACGAACTTGATGGACGATACAGAGCTGAACTTGTGTATGGGGGTAGACGGCCTCAATCGCTTCAGGGAAGCCCTTGAGTCCGTCGGTGCAAGCAATAAAGATATCCTGTAGCCCGCGATTCTTGAGGTCGGTCATCACGGACAGCCAGAACTTCGCGCCTTCTGTCTCAGCCATCCACAAGCCAAGGATTTCCTTCTCCCCTTCGCGGTTGATACCCAGGGCAAGGTACACCGATTTATTTTGCACCGCGCCAGAGGCTCGGCTGCGTACGACCAAGGCATCCAGGTAAACAATTGGGTAAACGTTGTCTAATGGCCGACCCTGCCAGGCTTTGACCTCATCCAGCACGGCATTGGTAACCTGGGAGATAAACGTAGCGGATACCTCAACCCCATAGGCTTCAGCAAAATGAGCCTGGATGTCGCGGGTGGTCATGCCACGGGCGTACAACGAGATAATCCGGTCATCGAAGCCATTGAGCTGCTTCTCCCCCTTTTTAACCAGCTTGGGATCGAAGGTGCCATTGCGGTCGCGGGGTACGTCCAAGTCAATCTCGCCATGCAGGCTGCGAACGGTTTTGCGACCCTTGCCGTTGCGGGAATTGCCGGTGTTGTTACCCTTCGGGTGGTGTTTGCTGTAACCGAGATGATCGTCCATCTCGGCTTCCAGGGCGCGTTCAGCAACGCGCTTGGTGAGTTGTTTTAGCAGGCCGTCATCGCCAAGTATGGCTTCAGGAGAATCGTGACCTTCTAGCAGTTTATCGATAAGCTCATCGGAAATGGGCATTCAGAGTTCCCTCTTATTAGGGGTTGGTGTATCCCGTCAGAGCATATGAGACACATTAGCGCCTAACGCTAAAGGAGACTTCTGCTACATTTTACTGAAGCAAGGAGTCTACGATGACTGATACAACTGAAAACCTAGTTAAAACCATTCGCCGCAAAACACGCAAGAAGCATGAGCCTGAAGAAAAGATCAGGATTGTGCTGGAAGGCTTGCGTGGTGAAGAATCCATTGCTGAATTATGCCGCCGCGAAGGCATTGTTCCCAGCCAGTATTACAGCTGGAGCAAGGAGTTTCTGGAAGCGGGTAAGCAACGTCTAGCTGGGGATACAAAGCGTCAGGCTAATAGCCGTGAGGTCACGGACTTGAGAAAGGAAAATAATCACCTCAAGCAAATGCTGGCCGAAACGATGCTCAAGAACAATGTTCTCAAAAAAAGTGTGCTTGGCTCGGGATTGACTTGGGACGACGAATGACGCTGTCAGCCTCGGAGAAATACGAGGTGATCCGCTTAGTCGAAAGCCCCGAGCCCTCGGTCAAGCGTACTCTGGAAGAATTGGACATCAACCGGAGTACGTTTTATCGCTGGTATAAAGCTTATCAAGATGATGGATATGACGGCCTAGTAGCAAAGAGCCGTTCGCCCCGACAGTTCTGGAATCGATTGCCTGAGAGCGTGAAAGAGCAATGCATCGATGTTGCACTGGAGCGCCCGGAGCTGTCTCCTCGTGAGCTGGCTTGGTATATCACCGATAAGCACGAGTACTTTATCTCGGAGTCGACCGTTTACCGGCTGCTAAAGCAGTATGACCTGATCACTAGCCCAGGATACATACTGATGCAGGCCGGTGACAGATTCCATACGCCAACACGGCGGGTCAATGAGTTATGGCAGACCGACTTTACCTACTTCAAGATCGTAGGTTGGGGCTGGTACTTCATGTCCACGGTGCTTGATGACTACAGCCGTTACATCATTAGCTGGAAGTTGACGACAACCATGGCGGCCGATGATGTAAAGCTGACATTAGATGACGCAATTGCCAAGACAGGCGTCGATCAGGTGGCCGTCAAACATCGCCCCCGATTACTCAGTGATAATGGCCCGTGTTACCTGTCACAGGAGCTGAAAGACTATCTCAGTACTCAGAGTATGGAGCATACGCGTGGCGCACCATACCACCCGCAAACGCAGGGCAAGATCGAGCGGTACCACCGCACGATGAAGAACGTTGTAAAGCTGGAGAATTACTACTATCCCTGGGAGCTTGAGAAAGCCATCAGCCAGTTTGTGAATCACTACAATAACGAACGCTATCACGAGGCACTGGATAACATTACGCCTGCGGATATGTTTTATGGGCGCAAGGAGGAAATCATGGATCGACGAGCGCTAATCAAACAACACACCTTGCAACGCAGAAAGGAGGAAAATCAGAAAGCCTGTTCAATCCATTAACCGAAAACTATACTAAGAATGTCTCCTTCAAAAACTCAGGCGACGTGTCCCAAATCATCTGACGACTTACATTCAGCCGCGGCGGCTTCACCCCTTAAATCGGCAATCAAAGCCGGGTCGGCTTCATCTGCTAAATGGCCCTGCACAAAGGTGCCGATAATCTCAATCGCCCGCTTGCCTTCCGGCATAAAGCGCGCCAGCAGGGGAAAGACATGCGGCATGCCCTTCCAGATTTCCAAAGCGACGGGCACGCCTGCGCGCTTCAGCTTGGCGGCAAGGCGGCGGCTGTCATCCAGCAGTACTTCCGGCTCACCGACCTGAATCAGGGTCGGCGGCAAGCCGACGTGATTACCATAGAGGGGTGAGGCATAAGGCAATTCAGGGTCTTGTCCTTGCAGATAGTGCTCACCGATTTCCACCAAACGGTCACCGGGGATTATCAGGTCGGATTGAAGATTGGTGATAACCGTCTCACCCGTGCCGGCCAAATCCGTCCATGGAGACAGGCCAACGGCACAGGAAGGCAGCGGAATACGTTCATCACGCATTCGCAACAGGGTGCCGAAGGTGAGGCCGCCGCCCGCACTGTCGCCGCCAATGGCAATGGCTTCGGAGCGATAGCCTTGTTCCAGCAACCAATTATAGGCCGCAATCGCATCATCCACTGCGGCGGGAAACGGCGCTTCGGGCGCAAGGCGATAATCAATGGCCAGCACCCGTGCGCCCGATGCTTTGGACAAGCGCCACAGCAAATCCTTATGCGTGGTGTCCGGTGCGCCGAGAATATAGCCACCGCCATGCAGATAATAGAACACCCGGTTCGGATCGGCGTTCTCAGCATCTACCCAAAAGGCTTTCACGCCATTGGCCGAGACTTCCTCAACCTTGCCGCCTTCGGGCCAGCCACCGCGACGGGCGCGTTTATCACTCGCCAACCGCAAAGCTGCTGGCTCCAACCCATTTTCTTTATGGATTTGCCGTTTCACCGTCAGCCGCATCACCAGCCGCACCAAGGATGCCCGAATGCTCATAACCCAATCTCCTTAAATTCAAGCGCCGCTTATACGCCCTTGCCTCATAAAAAACAAAGCGGGCGGAACTGCCGCAGCATTTTCCGGTAATGATACCTCGCTGTCCCATTCTCTAACTATTCCCATAGTGTCAGCAAGACATAAATTGCACATTAGAGACTTTACTCTAAAAGGAAGAGCAAAAATGACCCCTGACACCGCGCATCGCGATCACGCGATCCCCCCGCGAAACATCAAATTTGACCTGACCGAGGAATGCCCTCGTGACTGGTATGACGACGATCCTGCCATCTCCCGCTTCTTTGACGGCATGTCAATCGTCTTCCCCGAAGGCGAACGCTTTTTTATTGAGGCCGTGCGCCACTATAAGGACCGGATTGATGATCCGCGCCTGCTGGAGCAAATGCGCGGCTTCATTGCACAAGAAGCAATCCATGGCCGTGAGCATGAAGTCTATAACGAGTTGATGCAGAAAAACGGTCTGCCCCAGAAAAAGCTGGACGCGCAATTTATGTGGCTGATTACCCGCGCCCGCAAGTTGCTGCCGTGGCGCAACAAATTGGCCGGCACCTGCGCGGCTGAACACTTTACCGCCATGTTGGCCGATAGCGTCTTGTCCGATCCCACATGGAATGAAAAGACCCATCCTGTCTATCGCGATTTGTGGAACGGGCCTGTAAATAAAACTGTGTAAACCGCCTATCATTGAACCATTACAGGGTAAGGATAGGCAATATGAACAAGAAAGAACTGGAAGCCTTCGCACGTGAGGCTGCCAAAACCCTCAAAACCGAGAAAGATCTCAACGAGTTCAGCCAGATGCTGACCAAGATCACTGTCGAAGCAGCGCTGAATGCCGAACTCGACGAGCATCTGGACTACGATAGGCACCAGCCCTCCGATAATGCCAACAGCCGCAACGGCTACACCAGCAAGACCCTGAAAACCGAGGACGGTCAGTTTAAGCTAAACACGCCCCGTGACCGCGAGGGCAGCTTCGATCCGCAGCTGGTAAAGAAGGGTCAAACCCGCTTCACCGCCATGGATGACAAGATCCTGAGCCTCTACGCGAAAGGCATGACGACGCGGGAAATCGTCGCCACCTTCAAAGAGATGTACGATGCCGACATCTCGCCCACCCTGGTTTCCAAGGTGACAGAGGCTGTGAACAGTCAAGTTGTGGAGTGGCAGTCTCGTCCCTAAGGAAATGGTGGCAAAGGTATCAGGCTAGCGGCGAAAGCAGCCTGGAAAGCCACAGCCGGCGACCTCACTCTTCACCTGCAGCCAAGGTCGATGCCGAAATGGAGGCATTGATTATCGGCCTTAGGAAATCTCGAAATCTTGGAGCCCGAAGGCTTCAAAGCGAACTTTTTCGGCTGCATGATATTTCCTTGTCATTGGCAACAATACATAAAGTATTCCAGCGGAATCAGGTAAAACCCGTTAAAAGGCTCAGGAAGAAGTCGGAATTTGTCAGGTATGAACGGCCGGTACCTGGCGACCGAGTGCAGATGGATACTTGCAAGATTGGGCCAAACCTTTATCAGTACACATCCATTGATGACTGCACCCGCTATAGGGTATTGCGACTATACAAGCGTCGTACGGCTGCTAATACATTGGATTTCACCGACGCCGTCATGGAAGAAATGCCATTCCCTATTCAACAAATACAAACCGATCGGGGCAGAGAATTTTTTGCCGCGAAGGTACAGAAAAAGCTGATGGATCTTGGGATAAAGTTCCGGCTAAACAAGCCAGGATCGCCGCACCTTAACGGTAAAGTAGAGCGGTCACAGAAAACAGATAAGACCGAATTTTATGTAGCCGTCGACCTATCGTCAGAAGAACTCGATGACCTGCTGGCCGAGTGGCAGCACTACTACAACTGGGATCGGCCTCATGGTGCTCATAAAGGTAAAACGCCTATGGAGCGGTACGTCGAGTTGTCGGAAGAAACGCCACTGCCCGAGGATGCTTACGCTGACTACAAGCCATCCAAAGAACGCATACAAGAGGCCAACTACAAACTAGATTTGGAGCTGGCCAGATTGAAACGATCTCTGTGAATCACACAAATAATAGGCCCATCTAGGAAAAATTGGAGCGCATTGAAAATGCCATTCGTCTCCCGGCGCCTTGCCTTTATTCGGGTATTCTCTATGTCGCTGGCGGCTAGATAAAGCTTGCAATCGGCGATTTTATGGTCCGCCTCAAAGTTCCCTCTCGTGTTAAAAATGAACCAAAACCATCCCTTAGGCAATCAGGCTAGTTAGTCCAACTTCTGCTGACGTGAAACACGCCCCCGCAGACAAACGAGGGAACTGGTGATTGCGTTTCATCTCATTACGCTACCTAGCCTGCATCACAGTGGCCGCGTCCAGGCGGATGACACGGCCGTTCATATAGGCGTTTTCCGCCAAGTAGGCGCAGGTGTGTGCGAACTCCTCCATGTCGCCCATGCGTTTGGGGGCCTCACACATCTGGATCAGGGCGTCCTGCACCTTCTGATCGAAAGACTTGACCATGGGGGTACCAAAAAGACCCGGGGCGATTGAATTGACACGGATACCCAGAGGGCCCAGCTCCCGCGCGGCGGGAATGTTCATGCCGTTCACGCCGGCCTTGGAGCCCGAGTAGGCGCTTTGGCCGATCTGTCCCTCGAAGGCGGCCCCGGATGAGACGTTGACGACCACACCGCGCTCGCCCTTTTCATCCGGCTCGTTCTTGGCCATTTGTTCTGCGCACTTGGCCATCACGTTGAACACGCCCATCAGGTTCACGTTGATCACCGTGGCGTACTTCGCCAGGCTGCTGGCCACACCGTCCCGGTCCAGGATCTTGCAGGGTAGAGGAATGCCCGCGGCATTGATATCCACGTGGATCGCGCCGAACTTATCCATGATGACGGCGATAGCGGTATCAATGCTCTCCTCGGAGGTTACGTCGGTCTGGCAGAAGATGGCGCTCTCCTCACCGAGCTCCGCAACAGTCTCAGCGCCGGCTTCGGCATTCAGGTCGAGGAGGGCAACCTTTGCACCCTTCTCGTTCACCATGTAGCGAGCAGTGGCCTGCCCCAGGCCAGAAGCACCGCCGGTGATTACTACAACTTTATCTTTCAGGTTCACAAGAAGCCTCCAAATTTCCTTTACTCAGCTGAATGCATTTAGACCAGTCAAGGCCCGGCTGATAAGTAACTTTTGAATCTCGGTAGTGCCATCAGGGATCGGCGCGATAATGGCCTCCCGCGCCAGGCGTTCAACAATGAATTCCTTGGTAACGCCATTACCACCGTGAATTTCCAGCGCATCCCGTGTCGCGGTCACCGCTATCTCGGTGCCGTACCACTTGGCCATGGCGCACTGCTTGTCCGCACGCTCGCCGCGCATCACCATATCCATGGCCCTGTAGGCCAACAGCCGGGCGGCATCAATCTGGGTAGCCATGGTAGCAAGCTTGTCGGCGATCATCTGGTGACCACCAATCAACTTGCCGTGCTGCTTGCGCTCCTGGGCATACTTGATGGCCTCGTCCATGGCGCGGCGCGCCACGCCAACACCCCACATAGCCATGTGGCAGCGAGCGAATTCGAATATCTTCAGGGTATTCTTGAGTCCGGTACCACGGCCCCCCACTACATTCTCCACCGGCACCCGCACATCAGACATGAAAACCTGTGCTGTTGACTGGCCGTTCAGCGCCATCTTGGGGATTCCCACCGTCTCATAACCGTGCTCCTCACGGTCGATCAGTATATGGCTGATTTCGTTCTCACCCGTACGACAGGTGCAGATGAAGATGTCTGAGTACTCGCCATTCGAAATCCAGGTCTTTTCGCCATTGATCACCCAGTGGTCGCCATCGAGCACCGCACGGGTCTTGACTGCAGACACGTCTGAACCCACGTCTGGCTCTGAAATACCCATAGCAATGAATTTGTTGCAGTTGATAATATCTGCGAGATACTTCTCCTTGATGGCGTCAGGTGCCAGCTGACCTAATAACTCAGCATTCACCGCGTTGATAAAGCCGGGGATGGCGATATCCAGCGAGGTGTAGGCGACCTCTTCGAACACCATGAGGTGGGTAAGCCAGTCCATGCCGAAGCCGCCCCATTCCTCGCTGTGCGGCGCCTTGATCATGCCGAACTGGGTCAGCCCCTGAGTCCATTTCTGCATTTTCTCCCGGGGAATAAAGCCCTCGCCGTGCTCGCGGAAGGCCGGCTCGATTTCCGAGTCCAGGTATTTACGCAGATTCTCGATGATCATCTGCTGTTCTTCGGTTCGTTGGAAATTCATCGCTTTAATGTCCTTTACTGCTTTGCGAGTATGCTCACAGCTGCTGTTGCCTCTTCGAGGCCTACCAAGCCGCCGCCATTTTCCTGTACAGCGATCCGTGCACCCTCCACCTGCCTTGCGCCAGCCTCGCCGCGCAACTGGGTCACCAGCTCAAAGATCTGGCCTAGGCCGGTGGCACCGATGGGGTGCCCCCTGGACTCCAGGCCGCCGGAGGGATTGACCGGCACCCGGCCGCCCACGGTGAAATCGCCGCGCACGGCGGCAGGTCCGCCCTCACCCCAGGGTACCAGCCGCAGGTTTTCCACCTGGATGATTTCACCCATGGCGGTGGCGTCGTGTACTTCAACCACGCTGACATCACCCGGTGATACGCCGGCCTTTTCGTAGGCCTCTGCTGCGGCCAGGGCGGTGATGTGTTTCTCGTACTCATCGGCTGCGCGGTTTGTTCCGGAGCGAAATACACTGCTAAGCAACCTGACTGCCCGGGAAGCGTCGCCCTTAAGACGTTTTAGACCCTCGGCGCTGCACAGTACCGCCGCGGCGGAACCGTCGGATATGGGCGCGCACATGGGCAGGGTCAGAGGATAGGTGATCGGCGGCGCGGTCATCACCTCCTCCACCGTGTAGGGCACCTGGTACTGGGCAAAAGGGTTGTGCACGGAATGGGTGTGGTTCTTGGCGCAAACCGCCGCGATCTGCTCCTGGGTGGTACCGAAGGTCTTCATGTGCTGGCGGCAGAAAGCGGCGTACACGTCCATAAACATGCTGTAGGGCTTGTCGGACTGGGAGCCTTTGGGCGGGGTAATGCCCTCGCCCATTTTCAGCAGGTTTTCCTGGTTGGACTCCACCGTAGTCACATCCCAAGCCGAGTCGAAGGCAGCAAACATCTTCGCCTTGTCATCGGCGGACATTTTTTCCGTACCGACGGCGAGAGCGATGTCGCAGCTGCCAGCGCGAATAGCCTGGGCGGCTAGGTACAGCCCTGAGGTGGCGGAGGCGCAAGCCCCCTCCACATTAAAAATGGGGATGCCCTCAAACCCCATGGAACGCAAGGCTACCTGACCGGGCACCATGTGCTGATCCTGCAGGAAGCCGATGACGCAGGACGCAAAAAAGGCCTCGCCTACCTCACTTTTATTCGCCCCCGCATCTGTGAGGGCCATCTGCACCGCCTCGGCAGTCAGTTCCTTGTAGCTCTTGTCCATGTGGCGGCCAAAGGGGGTCATGCCGACACCGGCGATATACACGTCAGTCATGCTTCTCTACTCCTGTTACCGACCCTGAAATTGCGGCTTGCGTTTCTCGGTGAAGGCGGTCAGGCCCTCCTGCATATCCCAAGAGCGCTGGTGTTTGCGGAACTCATACATCTCGTGCATCAGGGCGTCGTCGCGGGACTTGTCAGCAGCGCCGTTGGCCACCATCTTCATGCGACGCAGGGCAATAGGACTCTTGGCGGCGATGTGAAGGGCCAGCGCTTGAGTAGCTTCCTGCAACTGGTCGTCTGCCACCAGCTCGTTGACGAAACCGTAGGTTTTCATCTCCTCGGCCGACAGGGTCTTGCCGGTGAACAACAGGTACTTGGCCACGTTGTGGGGCACTATGCGCGGCAGCACGGCGGCGCCGCCCGCGCCCGGGTAGACCCCGAAGTTGGCGTGTGCATCACCGATCCTGGCGCTCTCTACAGCGACCACCAGGTCAGCGCACATGGCGGTTTCTAGTCCGCCTGCCATGGTAATCCCGTTGAGGGCGGCGATTACCGGCTTAGGAAAGTCGCGTAGCGGGTTCAACACATTGTCACAGAGGCGGTCGAGGAAATCGGGCTCACCCGGGGGCACATTGAGGCTGTCCAGCACCTGCTTGAGGTCCGCCCCGGCGCAGAAAGCCTTGCCCCTCCCGGTGATAACCAACACCCTGATACCAGCGTCGGCGGCGATTTGAGTGAGGTACTCCTCGAACAGGGCCACCATATCCAGACTAATAGAATTCATAGCGTCGGGCCGGTTCATGGTCAACCAGGCCACCCCATCCCTGTTCTCGTACAGAAGGCTGGCGTTGCTCATTGGGTAAACTCCTAATACAGGCCCGCTCACGGACCCCTTATAGTTTGCAGAGACCAGTGCGCGTCTCACTCCGATATTGTTGAAATACTATAAGCGTTAGTGGCAGCCTGCCCCTTGTCGTCAGGGTTAAATTACTTGTCTGTACGATAGTTGCTCAGGGCACTTGCGAGCCGGTTCGGGTGAATCCACCCGTATGACGAGCGGCACTGACATCAGCCTCTGGTAAAAGGTGGGTTATCAACGGTTCGCGACTCCACAGGTTCCAGTATCTACTTGAAGCGTAGGTGAGCACCCCGGGACGGTGAACTAGTCACAGACATAAAACATGGCACTACTTGCACTTGCGCGGCTCGTATTTAGGTAGAGGAAGATCCCCTCCTACCCCGAGAGTTACTTGAGCCGACTCATAAACTTAGTCACCCCACCTTGCGGCCAGACTCTTCCCAGTATTTTTCCCTGACATTACGACGCAGCACCTTGCCGACCACACTGACGGGGATTTCCGAAACGATATCGATGGTTTTGGGGGTCTTGTAGCCGCCGAGTTCGTTACGCACGTGCTCTATCAATTCAGTGGGATAGGCCGATACACCCTCCTTTAGCATGACCTCCGCATGGATCGCCTCGCCCCACTCTTCGTGTGGGATGCCCACCACAGCAGACATCAAAACCGCCGGATGACTGTTAAGTGCGGACTCTACCTCGTTGGCGTAGATATTGAAGCCGCCGCTGATAATCATGTCCTTCTTACGATCAACGATGTGGAAAAAGCCACGCTCGTCAATCCGACCAATGTCACCTGACTTCCAAAAACCATCTTGGAATTCTAAGGCGGTTTGCTCCGGGTTACCGAGGTAGCCCGGTACGATGGCGCGTGAGCGCAGCCAGATTTCACCGGTCTCGCCTCGCGGCACGGGATTACCGTCGTCGTCCATGATCTCCAACTCGGTAAAAGGCGCCGGACGGCCAGCGGAGGCTAGGTGCGAATCATCGCCGCCCTCCACTAAGTGATCGGACTTGCTCATGGACAACGCAACACCGAAGTGCTCGGTGGATCCGTAGACCTGGATGAAGTTGTTGCCAAACGCTTCTTGCAGTTCCGCCAGTTTGCTGGGGCTCATGGGGGCTGCGCCGTAATACATGTTTTCCATGGTCTTCAGGCGCGCTCTTCCGGCCTCGTCCATGTCCAGCAGCCGGTACAACAAGGTTGGCACCGCAAAGCCGTTTGTAATGCGCTCGGCAGCAATATTGTCACACCAAGCTTCAAGATCCGGGACATTCATCGTCACGGTGCAGCCGCCCTTGAAAAGGGTCGGCGCAAACATCATGCCGCTACCGTGAGTGATCGGCGCCAAGTGAATCAAGCGGGTTTCCGGCGTCCAGGCGGGATCCGGCAAGGCCCAGAATGAGTCGCGGCAGGCAAACCAATTGTCGACGGTATACATGGCGCACTTGCCCCGCCCAGTGGTCCCGCCGGTGAAACGCATGAACACCACGTCATCGCGGTCGTCAAGCACAACGTTGGGATTGCTGTCGTCCACCTGCTCCAGTAGATCCCAGAACAGGTGTACCCCGGGATATACCGTTTCAGGCTTATCCATCACCACGATAGTGATCTGCCGCTCGCGCAGCATCTCGTAGTGGCTTTCCAGCAGGTCAGCCTCCATGAACACTACCTTGGCGCTGACCGTATCGATCTGATAAGTGTGATCCTCTAGGCTATCGCGGTAGTTGGTATAGCACACGGGGGTGCCGGCTTTTACCGCAGTAAACCAGTGGAGAAGAGAGGCGTTGTCGTTATCTAGGATTACCACCGCGTTGTCGCCGCGCTGCAGATCTAGTTTCTCCCGCATCATGTTGACGATGCGATTGGTCAACCGGTGGAATTCCCGGAAGGTGTAGCGGCGATTGCGCTCCACATTTACGAGGGCCTCGCGTTCTGCGAAGGTGTCTGCCAAACGCTCACTGATAACGCTGAAATTTATCTTCATATTGGTATCCTCAGGACCAGTTACAGACCCGGCTACACACGGTCTCGATTAGATCCATGGGCAGGGGCAAGAATGCGGCGATGGGGTCGTGGGCGATCGCTAAGACAATGTCGGGCATTTTCGATAACGGGATATCGTGGCGAGTAAAATCCCTTGGGTGGCCCATCTCTTCCAGCAGCGCACTTATTCTAGCTGCACAGGCCAACACAGCTGCGCGGCCCTCGCCCTCCACGCCGAACACACCCTTCAGGCGATCTGCTACCGGCACGTAGAAGTCGGCGAACTCCTCCATCACGATGGGCAGCAGCACGCCGTTCGCCTCACCGTGATGAATGTGACAGACGGCGCCAAAGGCGTGAGCGAAGTTGTGTACAGGCGACGGCCCGAAGTCGTTCACCACCGAGTTACAAGCCATGGCGCTGGCGTTGAGCATGGCCTGGCGCGCCAGCAGATCCGATCCATCGGCAACCACTTTGGGCAAGTTCTGCATGATGATCTTCGCGCTGGTCTCCGCGTGGGCCAGGGTGAAGTGCCCCGTATTGGGGTGTCCCATGGTTTCGATAGCATGGGTCAGCGCGTCCATACCGGTGGCGGCGGTGAGCATCGGCGGCAGGCCGGTGGTCATATGAGCATCCAGCACCGCGATGTCCGACTCTAGGTAGTGGCTGACGATCAGGTGTTTGATGCCCAACCCCTTGTTGTAGATCACCGCGCCGTTGGTCACCTCAGCACCGGTACCCGCGGTGGTGGGCACCGATATATGCGGGACGCCCATGTGCTCGACTTCCGGCCACTGCATCATCTTGACCGGCGACTTCAGCAACTGAGACACGCTGTCCACCTTGGAGTACATGGCAAGCTTGACCAGTTTGACCGAGTCTAGGACACTGCCGCCGCCCAGGGCCAGCAGACCGTCTGCTCCGCTGGCCCTAGCCACTGCCAGGCAGTCATCGATACAGCTGGACTCGGCGTCCGGCGCCGTATCAGTGAATACACCCGCCAACCGGACCCCGCCGGGACCGCGCTGCTCATCGAACAGAGCAGCGACCCTGTCGACCACCCCTGCATCCTTAAGGCCCTGGTCACTGACGAGGAGAACTTTACTACTTCCCAGGCCGCTGAACAGGCCGGGCAGTCTAAGGACAGTGCCGGGGCCCGCGTGAACCATAGTTCGCTGCCAGTATTGAAATGCGCCAGTGCTGGACATCTTTTATTCCTCTTACGCGTTAGTGACAGCGAGATTCAGACACCCCGGTGAACCAGCCCGAAGAAGGGCTTGGCGCTCGGGTCGGTCTCGAAGCTGGTCAGGTAGTTCTTGGTTTCTAGGTATCCCTCTAGGGAAGAGATGTTGATCTCGCGCCCGTAGCCGCTCTGTTTGTGGCCGCCGAAGGAGATGTCACCGGTAACCGCGTGCCAGTCGTTGACCCACACGGTGCCCGCTTCCAAGCGATAGGCCACTTCCTGGCCCGCAATTGGGTCACCCGTCCAGACACCCGCCGACAGGCCGAAGCAGGAGTCGTTAGCCATGGCAATGGCCTCCTCGATATTGCTGTACCGGATCACCGACAGCACCGGGCCGAAGATTTCCTCCTTATAGATCTTCATGTCGGGGGTCACGCCAGTGAAGATTGTGGGCTGCACAAACATGGCGTCGGGAAACCCCTCTACCTCCAATGGGCCACCTCCACAGGCAACCGTCGCGCCCTCAGCCTTGCCCGACTCGACATAACCCAGAACCCGCTCGTAGTGAGCCCGGTAAGCCATGGGCCCCAATGTGGTGCTGGCATCGAACTGGCTACCTGCTTTCAGCTTACTCACTAGCTCCACCATACGCGCCACAAGTTCGTCGTGGATGGACTCGTGGACGAACAGGCGGGTGCCAGAGATACAGATCTGTCCTGAACCCAACAGGAAACCGAAGGTCGCCCCCTTGGCGGTCAGCTCTAGGGGCGCGTCCGGCAACACGATGCCGGGCCCCTTACCACCAAGCTCCAGGGTAACGCGCTTCATGGTGTCGGCGGCCTCCTTCTGAATCATCACCCCGGTGCGGCCGGAGCCGGTGAAGGAGATCTTGGCGATGCCTGGATGGGAAGAGAGCGCAGCGCCCACGTCCGATCCGTGACCGGTGACCACGTTGACCACCCCCAGGGGGAGCAGATCCTGTATCAGCTCCATCGCTCGCACCACCGCCAGGGAGGCCGTTTCGGCGGGTTTGATAATGACAGTGTTGCCCGCCGCTATAGCCGGCAGCATCTTAAGGAAGGCCAGGAACAGGGGGCCGTTCCAAGCCGTAATCAGGCCGCATACACCCAGGGGCTGTTTGACCACCTTGACGTCCAGAGCCTCCGGCATGGGGCGCACCGGCGGGTACTCGACAAAGGGGTAGCTCTCTAGGCCCTCGGCGAAGATCTGGATAAACTGCATCACCGCGGGTATATCGAATCCCTGCAGGCGTGTTACCGCCAGGCCGGTACAGCTCGCCTCCAGAGCCAACAACTCTTCCATGTTCGCAGCCAGCACCAGCGTCATGCGGGCGATGATATTGGCTCGCTCACTGACGGAGGTAAGCTTCCAGGTCTTGAAAGCCTCGGCCGCTGCCGCCACAGCCTGATCCACATCTGCGGCACTGCCGGATGCTGCCCTGCCGATCACCTGCCCGGAGACTGGATCGACTAAGTCGATATACTGACCGGAGGACGGAGGAACAGATGCTCCATTGATGATATGGTTTTGGGTCGGGATACTCACGCTGGCAACTCCCTGCAATACTTTTGAATTATTAGCCAGCTAGACTTTAGATATACCCCCACCCGAACTTGACGGAATCGACAAAATACCCGGCCCAACGGCCATCCCACCCCTAACTCGAGCAGCCATTACACCAGCGAGGGTAAACTTGCCCTTTGATTTCACGATGTTAATCTTTGCAGCGAAGCTCAGTGCCACAGCTCAGAGAATGTGGCAGCTATAATAAGCCAGCCGCCTAAAGCTGCGGCATTTCGATCAGAGAACGCTGTACCCCGATGAACGACGCCAAAAATCTAGCCAAAACAGCCACCACCATCGCCTCCTACTCACTGGCTATCCAGAAAGCTCTGGAGGCCAATGGCTACGATGCGGAGGATATTTTCGAGGCAGCAGGGATCGGTCGCGTGCCCGGG
This sequence comes from Spongiibacter sp. C9W, assembly GCF_057370015.1. Classification (NCBI taxonomy): domain Bacteria; kingdom Pseudomonadati; phylum Pseudomonadota; class Gammaproteobacteria; order Cellvibrionales; family Spongiibacteraceae; genus Spongiibacter; species Spongiibacter sp. C9W. The sequence continues at coordinate 377,292 of NZ_CM170672.1, read as the reverse complement.
CCCGATCCCATGGATCGCCTCACCACCGCCGAACTGGCCGCCGTGTACCGAGAGTCGGTAAAGCGCAGCGGCAATCCGGCTTTCGGACTCACCGTGGCACGATTCATGCACCCCGGAGCTGTTCATGCTCTCGGCTACGCCCTGTTGGCGAGCTCGTCCCTCAGGGATGCCTGTGAACGACTGGTCTATTACTTCCGCCTTGCCAGCGAACAGGGCATCTATCGGATCGAGGAAGAGGGGGACCGGTTCTGCCTGATCCTCGATGTGACCACCGAAGGAGTCGCCTACGAAACCATCGACGCCTGGAATGCCTTTGTTATCCGCATTTTCAGGATGATCTACAGGCCGGATTTCACCCCCCTCTCTGTCAGCCTGACACGACCCTGTCCGCCCGGTATTGAAGAGCAATACAAAACAAGCTTCCACGTGCCGGTGACATTCGACGCACCAAACTGCCAGATCTGCATGGAGCGCGCGATCGTCGACGAACCACTGTCGGGCGGTAATCGCGAAATTGCCAGCCAGCACGATCAGATCATGGAGGGATACATCGCAGCCCTGGACCAGGACGATATCATTACCCGCGTCAAGCGAGCTATTGTCCAGTTCCTACCGTCAGAAAACTGCACCAAGCAAAGAGTCGCCAGCGAACTCGCCATGAGCCCCAGCGCCCTGCAACAGAAGCTGGCCACGCTGGACACCAGCTTCCAAGATCTGCTCAACCAGATCCGCCAGTCCCTGGCTATGGACTACATGGAGCAGTCCCGGGTCAGTATCACAGAGATGAGCTTCCTGCTCGGCTTCAGCGATACCAGCAGCTTTACCCGCGCCTTCCGCCGCTGGACAGGCAAATCTCCACGGGACTTCCGTCGCGAGCGGAGCATTGAGCCGTAGCAGACCAAAGAGACAAAATGTGATCCCGAACTCACCGTAACAGTTATTCGTAGAATTTATGCTGATTTCAGCGGTTGCCTTGGAGGCAGGGTTGGAATCCAGCGCGCTCTTCTGTCGTTTGAATCTGCACGCCGTACACGTACTTGGGTAAAATCAGGGCCTCAACAGGTAGGACAGCACGCCCGGTTGTAGTTTCCTGGCTCACCTGCCCAGTATCTCTTCGTTGTGTTGACCCAGCCGCGGGATAACGCCCATCTCCTGTGGGGTCAGGCTGAAGCGGGGGGCGGGTGACGGTAGCAGGAATTCCCCATCCAACACGAAGCAGCCGCGCTCCCTGTTATGGGGGTGCTCCGCCGCCTCGGGCAGGGTCAGTACCGGCGCGAAACAAGCATCGGTACCCTCCAACAGCTCACACCAGTGAGCTTGAGGTTTACTGGCGAACAACGCGGTCATTTTCTGCCGAGCCGCCGGCCAGGTTTTCGGGTCGTGCTGGCGAGTAAAGTCAGGGTCATCTCCAAACCCACACAGCGCAATCAGTTCCCGATAAAAATTTGGCTCCAAAGCCTGCACGGTGATGTAGCGGCCATCGGCGCAGGCGTAAGTGTTGCACCAGTGCGAACCAGCCCGGAAGAACGTCTCTCCCGGCTCCTCGCTGATAGCCCCCTCAGCGCGGACGCTCGCCAGCAGTGTTTGGTTATAGGCCGCCCCGTCGCAGATGGCAGCATCGATAACTTGCCCTTCCCCAGTGGCCTTGGCATGCAGAAGAGCGGAAAGAACCCCGATCAGAAGCATGTTCGAACCAGAACCGATATCGCCCAGCACTGTGGGGGGGGGATAAGGCGTGTCCCCCGGCAGGCCCCCGTAGTGAAGCACTCCGGAAATCGCTAGGTAGTTGAGGTCGTGGCCGGCGCTTCTGGCAAGGGGGCCGACCTGCCCCCAACCAGTCATGCGCCCGTAGATCAGGGCGGGCCTGCGCTCGAGGCAGACTTTTGGGCCAAGTCCCAGTCGCTCCATAACCCCCGGGCGGAAACCTTCGATCAATACGTCAGCCTCCTCCACTAGGCGCAGCACCGCGTTGATGGATTCCGGAATTTTCAGATCCAGCGCAATCGACTTTTTTCCCCGCCGAAAAAAGGCGGATTCGATGACGCCACCGACACCGGCCCCATTGGGGTTCTCTGCCGCGCGCTCCACCAATATCACTTCGGCCCCCAGATCCGCCAGCATCATACCGGTAATGGGACAGGGGCCGATACCGGCGATCTCTATCACTTTTATTCCTTCAAGTGGCCCCATGGGTACCATCCTATCTTTTGTCTTCATTCCCCCGTGTCAGGTCAACAGGGCCTACTGCCAGCAGGACCCTAGGCTCTGAATCGACGCGAGGGCGACCAGCTTCCGCTCGGCCTCTGCGACCACCGGGCGCAGAAATTCGTAGAATTTCCGAGAAGTATCTAACTAATTGGTGACAATTAATTCTTAGAGGTCTCTGACGGGTTCATTTTATTTTCCAAAAACTGACAAGCCTGGGATATTGATTTTTTTGCTTCTGGCAAAAAAGTAAACAATTGAAAAACGTGCATCATCCTTGGCCAAATCTTCACGATTACATCTCCACCACACGACTTTAAAGCATTTTCAAGCAATATAGGATGCCTACGAAAAATTTCATCGCCCCCGGCTTCAACCAAAATTGGGGGAAGGTTTCTTAAATCGCCATTTAAAGGTGAGATCATGTAGTTGCTTTTATCTTCATCTCCAAAATAAGCATCCATTAAGGGGAACGCATTTTCAGTAAACATAGGATCAGATTTTTGAAGATCAGAGTAATCATATTTTGACCAATCACAATCTACAGCAGGAGAAATCAGCCATAGTGCACAAGGGTGTTTAAGACCAATTTCTTTTATTTTCAACATGGTCGCTAAGGCCAGGTTACCACCAGCCGAATCACCTGCAATACAAAGCCTAAAATTAGCTCCCGTAATTTTTTTAACAATTTCTTGGTAGACAGTTACACAATCCTCAAGTGCAGCAGGGAATGGATGCTCTGGGGCCAAACGGTAGTCAGGAACAATCACAACACACTTGAGCTCCTTCGCTAAACGGGAGCAAAACCGCTGGTAAACTTTAGGGGAATGTGAGACGAATCCACCGCCATGAAAGTAGAGTAACGCTTTTGAGGAGTCACACCCTCGCGGCTTTATAATATGGGCAGAGACATCTTTATATTTTTTATTACAAATACTAACGCCGAATACTTTCCCAAAGAAGAAGAACTCTAGAAAACTCATCCTTTTACGAAATTTTTTAACATTTGCATCTTCACCCCACAAAGACCGCAATAATATTTTGCATATTTTATTCAGCAAAACAGCTCTAAAACTAGGGCATCTCTGATTAATTCTTCCGATGAGGGATAATAGGATCTTCGCTCAACGGCCCCGAGAAAATACGATGAAGCAACTCTCTCTGACAGATAACTTTGAGAAGCACCGCAAGAAAACCCGTAAGGAGCAGTTTCTCGAAGACATGGATCGCATCATTCCCTGGCAAGGATTGGTGGATGCCATCACGCCGTTTTATCCCAACCCGCAAGGTGCGGGGCGTCGTCCTATCGGCATTGAGAGAATGCTGCGCATCTACTTCTTGCAACACTGGTTTCAGCTCTCTGATCCCGCCGCTGAAGAGGCGATTTACGATTCCCGTGCTATGCGTCGCTTTGTCGGTATTGACCTGGGCACTGAGCCTGCGCCGGACGAGACAACCATCTGCAAATTCCGCCACCTCATGGAAAAACGCAATCTGGGAGACCAGTTCTTCCACCTGGTTAACCAGTATCTGAAAGAGAATGGCCTGAAAGTGAACCGCGGCACCATCGTTGATGCCAGCATCATCAGTGCGCCCAGTTCGACCAAGAACAAGAAGAAGCAGCGCGATCCGGATATGCGTCAAACCAAGAAAGGCAACCAGTGGTACTTCGGAATGAAAGCCCATATTGGCGTGGATACGGAAACCAAGTTGATTCACTCGGTGGTGGCCACGGGCGCCAATGTTCACGACTCGGTCGTCATTGGCGACCTGCTGCATGGCGAGGAAGAGCTGGTCTTTGGTGATTCGGCTTACAGTGGAAAAGGTGACGCGATCAACGAAGCGGCTCCCAATGCACTGGATCTGACTCAGAAGAAAGGTAGCCGCCACCAAACATTGACGGAAGCTGAGCGCGACTTTAACCGTAGAAAATCCAGAGTTCGTGCGCGAGTGGAACATGCCTTCGGCGTCATGAAGGGCCAGTTTGGCTTCAGGAAAGTCAGATACAAGGGGTTGGCTAAAAATGCCCATTACCTGTTTGCCACCTGTGCGTTAATCAATCTGGTCATGGCCAAAGAGCATTTATTGAAACAACGAGGCGCGCTACAGGGGTAGTCCGCCCGAAAATCGGGGCTAGGTGCGCCAGGCGCATAAAGGCTCTTCAAAAGCGCGCTAAATAGCGCAGAAAAGAGAGAAATGAGCGCCTGATTATTGAATTTAGCAGCCGTCATGTCGGTTCTCTTCAATTAATCAGATGTTCCCTAGGCATAAAATCTCCTTTTATTGTAATTAAAAATTAAGTCTGAGTGCAGCATGAACAGTTCGAGGCGGGTTGGTTAGCGCATGATGGGCTCCAGGCTGAAGCGGGACATCTCCACTAAAGGTTTTAACCAGCTCATCACTAATATTTTTAACATGAACTTCTAGCCCCCAACTTTCCGAAAGACTTTTCAACCCAATTCGACCGTTATATATCCAATATTCCTCTTGATAATCATCTGGATCCAAATCCGGGTCCATATATTCCCCACCTTTAAAATTAGCATCCCCACCGAGCACAAACTTTAAGGGCCAATCCAAAATCTGGGACTCATAACTAAATGAGAAGCTACCTGACAACCTTGGAGCCCTATGTAGCTCTTTTCCAGACAAATCACATTCAGGGCTAGGAGGCAGAGCGCCTATCCCCTGAACTTGATACCCGGGCTCTCCGGGAGCCTCCGTTCGGCATGTGGCATCTTTAAAATCAACAAACTTAGCATCGTTGTACCCTACATTCATTGAAAGAATTAAACCTTCAGCAGCAAGTAAAGTCATATCAAATTCAACGCCATTTGTTCGCACTTCATTTGCATTACTTTGGGTGTAGGTCAAACCGGTAAATGTTGCCAGCTGATATCCATCATATTCAGTATAAAAAGCCCCCAAATTCAACCTTAAACGTTGATCGAGCAGCGATGTTTTAACACCCGCCTCAAGGGTATCGCTGGTCTCGGCATCAAATTCATATTTATCTTTACTAAATGCCGCAATATTAAAACTACCAGCTCGATACCCCTGAGAAAATGTTGAATAAATTGTTACATTCTCATGAGGCTCCCAGCTTAAAGATATTTTTGGTGAGAAGTCCCTAAATATAAGAGTTTCGTCCGCAGTATACCCTCCCAATATCAGCACATCCCATATTGGATACGGGCCAGCATCAGTAAGAATACCAGTACCATGTTTCTTATCATCTGAATATCGAGCTCCTAACGTCATAACTAGATAATCAGTGATTGACCATTCAACTTGGGAAAACACGCCAAACGACTCAACATCGACAGTGAAATATCCGTCCAGCCTCGACAACTCACCATCATCATTTGTTACCAAGCCTGTAACGAGATCTAACACCCCACCGAGACCAAGCCCATCAGGAGAGAGACCACCAATATTTATAAACTTTATAAAATCAGCCCAGATTGGGCTACCGACCTCTGACTCAAGGTCTGTTTCCAAATAGAACAACCCAGCTACGTATTGAAATCTCCCAGGTGGCGAAACAACTCTCAACTCATGACTTATTTGCTCAAACTCTTGATCAGTGAACAATCTGCCAGCATTTGCTGATTGACCATCAATATCTGCTCGAAACGCATCATCCAAGCCAACCATTCCATAAACATAGCTGAACGTATGATCCCACTTGTCATAAGTAAATTTTATCGGAGCAATATAGCCGCTACCACTTGATTCATTTTCAGAAGAATTTGAATTCCTCCTATCAAGATTAGACTCAAATCCAGGCGTCAACACCTCACCAAGAGCTCTTAATTGGGAAGGATACTTATGAATTTCATCCCCACCGGATGCGCCAATGTAATAATCAAGATGATAGTAACTTGCATCAATTGAAAAGTTATCGCTAATATCTGCCCTAATAGAAATTCTTGCTTGTTCAATATCTTTATTTCTTGACTTTCCACCAGTAACTAGGTTTTCTACAAAACCATCTTCTCCGGCGCTCCTTAAAGCTAAACGAAAGGAAATTTTATCCGTTAACGGACCCGATATCGCACCTTCATAGTTTTTAAAGTTTCTATCGCCAGAGGCCAGATTTAGAAAGCCCTCCCATTCTCTCGTTGGCATACCATGATCAATCTTTATAACCCCACCGGTAGCATTCCTACCATATAATGTTCCTTGCGGCCCTTTCATTACTTCTATTTTCGCTAGATCCACAAACCCAGGCTTCAAGAAATCTAGCCTTGGCACATAAACATCATCCAAAATGTAGGCAACCGCTTGCTCACCAATTGAATTCAATTCAGCCGTTCCTATACCCCTCATATACATTGCATTGTAATCTGTATTTATTGACACATTTGGCAATAACATAGCCATATCTGTTAAGTCTGATATAGCTTTATCTCTCATTTCATCGCCAGAAACTACAGTAAGAGCGATTGGCACATCTCTAACATCTTGCGTACGTCTTTGAGCTGTAACAGTTACTTCCTCAAGTCGATACCCTTGACCTCCGTTTTCGGCAAGTGAAAATTCATGCTCAGAGCACAAAACTATAAGAAGCATTAAAGGCAGAAACCGAATGTTCATATTTCCAAACAACTCTATTATGATTTTTGATTTTTTCACATTACTCCAAAATCATCTCACTTAGCTTAGCCTATTCGTCATTTCAGTTAGCCCAACAGCACCAACCCGTGATTCAGCTATATCGCTGCGCTAGGATAGCGATACAGTACGCCCCTATGTACTTCTAGCCGAATTTAGGGTTTCAGGCGCCCCCCTCTAACACCAACTCATACATACAATCTAAGCCCTCGACGATAGCCGCCGGGGGGATGTAGGGGAATTTTCAATTTATTGCACGCGGCGTCTGGTTCCCGCCTTTGTCCGTCACCATTACGACACCTCAGGGCTAGACAGACAAAAACGGGATCGCGGTTGAAAATCACTCAACGATAGGTGCTGTGACCCAATGGTGCCTCAAGAGAAACACACATCATGGGATTGCCCATAATTAACCCAACGCATTGCACTCTAAGCCGGTCAAGACCGTGATCTCAATCGCGCCGAAGGCTTAGTCTTTACCGGATTTGAGCGAGATGCAAACTCTTGTGGGGCAACCACAGCGACCCCAGCCATTAACCCCCCCGCCTTGAAACTGGTCACAGAACCGCTGGCCAACACGGCCCGCTATGACAAGCTGAGGAGAACACCCCATAAACACTGATGCGATGGTCGCCACGCTGAAGTCCCTGAAGCTGCACGGCATGACCGATGCGATCTCAACGCTCTCTGAGCAAGCCTCACCGGCTTACCAGAGTGCGCTACCCGTGCTGGATATGCTACTTAAAGCGGAAGCGTCTGAGCGCGATGTGCGCTCCACCCAGTATCAGATGAAGGTTGCGAAGTTCCCGGCTTACCGTGACCTGACCGGCTTTGACTTCCAGCAAAGTATGGCCGATGAAGCGCTGGTGAAGTCACTATACCGCTGCCAGTTCCTGGAGGATACCCAGAATGTCGTCTTGGTCGGTGGGCCGGGCACGGGCAAGACTCACCTCGCTACGGCCATCGGTGTGCAGGCTATCCAGCATCATCGTCAGCGGGTGAGGTTCTTATCCACTATTGAGCAGGTCAATGCCCTGGAACAGGAGAAACAGCAGGCTCAACAAGGGCGGCTGGCAAATCGCTTGATACACACCGATCTGGTGATCCTGGACGAGCTTGGCTATCTGCCGTTCAGCCAAGCCGGCGGGGCGTTGCTGTTCCATCTGATCAGCAAACTCTACGAGCGCGCCAGCATCATCATTACGACCAACCTCAGCTTCGGATAATGGTCGAGCATCTTTGGTGACGAGAAGATGACGACGGCCTTGCTCGACAGGCTTACCCATCACTGCCATATCCTAGAAACCGGAAATGACAGTGACCGACACAAACACTCGACAACGAATCAGAAGGAAATACAGGCAGGAAGAAAACCGAGAATTACGCCATAATCAGGCGAACAGGGTGGGTCAAATTTTGATGAAAATCCTGGGTCAGTTTTAAATGCAAATCAACACCCTTGAGGCCATCCACGCAGGCAATTAGGATGTTCTTCACACCGCGATTTTGGAGCTCTGTCAGGACGCCCAACCAGAAATTTGCTCCTTCACTTTCCGAGAGCCACATGCCAAGCAGCTCCTTGTGGCCTTCGAAATTGACACCCAGGGCCAGATAAATCGCCTTGTTGATGACCTGCTTGTCTTGGCGGATTTTGACCACGATGCAGTCCAGGTAGACGATAGGGTAGATAGGACCCAAGGGACGAGACAGCCACTCCACAACTTTACCGATCACAGCCTCTGTCACCTTGGAAACCAGGGTGGGCGAGATATCGACATCGTTCATCACTTTGAAGGTGGCGACGATTTCCCGCGTCGTCATACCTTTCGCGTAGAGGCTCAGGATCTTGTCATCCATGGAGGTGAAGCGGGTTTGAACCTTCTTTACCAGCTGCGGATCGAAGCTGCCCTCGCGGTCACGGGGCGTGTTTAGCTTAAACTGACCGTCCTGGGTCTTCAGGGTCTTGCTGGTGTAGCCGTTGCGGCTGTTCGCGTTGTCGGAGGGCTGGCGCCTGTCGTAGCCCAGATGCGAGTCAAGTTCGGCATTCAGCGCCGCTTCGACAGTTATCTTGGTCAGCATCTAGCTGAACTCGTTGAGATCTTTCTCAGTCTTGAGGGTTTTGGCAGCCTCACGTGCGAAGGCTTCAAGTTCTTTCTTTTTCATATTGCCTATCTTTACGCTGTAAGGGTTCAATGATAGGCGGTTTACACAGTTTTATTTACAGGCTCGGCAAATATCACACTCAACAAAATTTCCATCGCCAAAGATACTGCCGTAACTGCCTGTCTTTTGGAGACTGACGAATCCTTGCATCTCAATAGAATCATCATATTTCGTTTGGCAGATATCACAGGTCATGCTGCTAACCTCTTCTATCTCGATACAGTGTTTTGTAATATGTTTCATGGTCATTCCCCAAATTGGAATTTAAGAGTAAAAGACAAGTAATTAACTGATTTTCTCTTTATCTGTTCGATGTTTTATTTGGTTATTTATCTCATTAGAAAGCAAATACCCAACGGCCTTGCCGTTAAGCGTAATCTCATACACAACAGGTAGATCCTTTGCCAAATTCCGGAAGATCGTCGTCGACTCACGCTTTAATCTACTCATGGGTATTGTTTTAATCATCATGACGCACCTCCGTGAAGATTAAATTTTGACTCGTGCACTGATCCCGCCCTCCCGGTTGAGATGGAGCACTAATAGATAGTTTCTCGATCGCTCTGCCTTGTTCTCATCTGGGTGACGCCCTTCCGCATGTCGTGCCAAACGACGAGTGCCACCCCCAACATTGATCTGATTTTCATCGCTTTGAATCGCCACTAGTTCACTAGACGCTTTTCAGCCTCTTTTAAATACTGACGCTCATAATCTACAGGCGACAGCCCATTGTTGGAACCATGCTGTCGTTTTGTGTTGTAGAACATCTCGATGTAATCAAATATATCGCTCCTTGCTGCATCTCGTGTCGCGTATATTTTGCGCTTTATTCGTTCTCGCTTTAGTAACTGGAAGAAGCTTTCCGCAACCGCGTTGTCGTGGCAGTTGCCTCGGCGGCTCATGCTCCCCTCCAAGCCATGCTCTCTGAGAAACTCGCTCCAGTCATGGCTTGTGTATTGGCTGCCCTGATCCGAGTGAACCAGCACTCCCTTTATAGGTTTTCGACGCCAGACAGCCATTAGTAATGCATCCAGCACAAGCTCTTTGGTTATGCGAGACTGCATAGACCAACCAATGATACGGCGAGAGAAGAGATCCATCACCGCTGCGAGGTAAAGCCAGCCTTCATGGGTCTTGATGTACGTAATATCGGTAACCCAAGCCTGATTTGGCATGACCGGATCAAACTGCCGGTCTAGCACATTGGGTGTGATGACATGTCGTTCTCCACCGCGCTGTCTGGGCTTGCGGTACCCAACCTGAGCCTTAATGCCTTCAAGCTTCATCAAACGATGTACGCGATTTAGGCCACAACGCTCACCCGCGTCCCTTAGATCTCTATGAATCTTGCGATAGCCATAGACGCAGCCTGATTCAAGCCAATACTGCTTGATGAGACCAGTAAGACGCTCATCATCAATCTGTCGCTTGGATTTTGGATGTTTCTTCCAGGCGTAGTACCCGCTGGGTTGAACACCAAACAGCTGACATAACTGCCGTACAGAATGAGAGCTGTGGTGTTCAGCGATAAAGGCGTATCTTACTCGGGGTGGCTTGCGAAGTACGCCGCGGCTTTTTTTAACAGGTCACGCTCTTCAGTAACGCGCTTCAAGTCCTTCTGTAGACGTCGGATCTCCGCAGCATCATCGGACTCCTTGCGATGCGCTTCTGAGTTAGGGCCGTAACGCTTAATCCATGCGTAAAGGCTATGAGTTGTTGTGCCTAGCCGTTGGGCCACATCGGCTACGCTGTGACCCGATACCGTGACCTGCTTAACCGCTTCAATCTTGAACTCTTCTGGATAACGCTGCTTGCTCATAAACACCTCTCTTTGTGCCATTTTCTATGGCTAAAAGGTGTCTAGCAAACTGGGGGCGATTCACTTTCCGCTTTCAAAGCTGTGCCAGGAAGCCCATACCCGTACCTTTCTTATTCACGGATGAACGCTTCATCAAAGCCATCAGCGCTTTTCCCGATATTTCGATACCATCGCCTTCTTTTGTATCGTTCAGAGCAGCGCTGAGGATCTTCCCAGCGTTGTTTCTGATGGCTCTGGGTGTGATGCCCATCCTGGCAGCCTCACAGATATCGCCCGCCACCATGACGGTGATACCTTCCACACCGAAGTCGTCTTTTAGTGCTTTATTGAGAATAGCGGTGTAGATTCCTTGAAGCGCTTCTGTGGGCGGAAAACCCACCTCTATGACTTTCACTCGGGACAAGATTGGTGCCGGGATCTGGTCCACCGAATTGGAAGAACCGATATAGCTGACCTCGGAGAGATTTATCTCGTGTTCTAAGAAGCCATCCCGAAATCGCGCCGCACTGTCACGTTCCAGCATCTGCAACACAGCGGACTCCGTTCCGTTGACCCCATAATCCCGTCTGAAGTTGCTCTTTTCGAACTCATCCAGGATAAAGATAGGGTTGATGTGTTGGCACTTGGCCGCTGATTTAGCCAACAACCCCGGCATCGGTTCTTTCCATCCACGCTCACAACCGGTTAATACAAAACCCGCGTCAGTCGTTGCCATTGGAATGCTTTCCATAGAAAACCCCAGGGTTTCGGCAAGTTGGAATAGGCCATGGGTCTTGCCTATGCCAGGCGGGCCATTGAGGATCATTGGCGGCAAAGTAAAGCGCGTGGCCTTAAACCGAATCGCCAAGTCCATGGCCAGGATGACCTCATCCAAGAACTCACTGAGGTGGGGTAAGGTTTCGCGAAGCGCTTTGACTTGCGTCAGGCTCTCTTCATCTGGCAACCAGCGTGAGACGGGCTGGCTCAGGCCCTCCATTGTATTCCTGAAGAGGTCAGACTGCGGAAACGGCAAAAGATCCGCTTTTGCAGAGATATCGATCTTATCGGCATTGACCAGAAACTGAATACCACTGCCTTTGGTGGCATCTTGGAGACGTACGGTTTCATCTGTTTCAGCGCCTTCGTCGCCCTGTCCGTCACCATAGACCAGTGCTTTGCCCTCCTCGGTTAAGTCGTAGTGCGCTACCTTTTCCAGATCCTGAACGCCAAACTCAAACTCCGGTATTCCAAATTCATAGGGCTCCCTCGCTCTCGGTATCTTGACTACAATCTCGGGCTCCCAGTCGCCAATCAAGGCCAGTGTGTTATAACTCCCTTCGACGGACATGCCATACACCGCGTTAATATTGATGACTTGAATACTGTATGGCGAAATCAGCTCTGCCTTGATGCGATCATGGAAGTCCAGAATCTCATCCAAGACCTGCTCCATGTCTTCCAGGCTGAAGAAGGTGATGCAGGTCTCGCGGTCAATGGCGTTGAATTCCGCAGTATGCCAACGTTGGAAGCTGTTCCGCATAACAGCGGTGTTCAGGGACTCCGCCAACTCCAGGGCCTGGGTGCGATTCACCACGATAATGCCTCTGAACAGCATCCTGCTGATCTCTTCACGCAGGGCTTCGATTTTTGATGAGGTGTTTTGCATAGACGCACCTTTCCTGTGGCCGCACTGAGTACTCATGCGACATTCGAGTCAATATTGGGGGGGTTATTTGTTGTTAGCGGCTAACTAACGACTGTGAGGTGAAATGCCTTTCAGGAGCCATGGCACCAGCGACTTGCGGAAGAAGCGGTTGGCCAAAGCGGGCAATAACTCCGCGGGGGTGTGATGAAATCGCAGGTTGCCCTTCTCAATCTGGGTCAGGCAATACGCGTAGAGCCCTTTGCGGTTCCAGGCTCTTAGGTGCTCCAGCATCCGTAAACCCTCGGCCTTGCCAATCCAGCGGGCTTTCTCCTGTCGGACAATGTGCTCTGCCAGGAAGACCATCGCCATGGCCAAGGCTTGGCATTCACTGTGAGACAGGCTGCCGACAGGGGGTGCGTCCTCGTCACTTCCTTGGTCCGGCCTGACGTGTTTAACGTCAATGTGGCTATTGCCTAGATGGATATCGAGGGCTGCTTGAGAGAGAACAGGCTGACACATCAGGTCTATCTGGACCTGAATGCGCTGATGAAGCAACTTAAGGAGGTGACTTTTGGTCCCCACTCGGCGTCCATCCTGGCCACTCAGGAAATGGTGTAAGGCTTCCCAGTTATCTTCTTCATCACCTATCCCAAAGATCGGGACCAAGGCATTACCGGTGAGCGTTGCACCGACCATGCTGACAAACTCTTCAATCACATCGCTGAGCAGCGTCAGGCTCAGTTGTACGGGGACTCGTGTCTTCATCGCGTCTTCCTCGTTCTCAAGATCAGAAATGGGCTATTGATTGCCTTTCCTGACTTGCTGGGTATTGGGGTCTACTTCGTTTGCTCTAAGGGGGTCAGTACCCGGCCTTAAATGCCGGATACAGCACCCTAATCAGTTCATGACCCAAGGGTTCGGTCAGTTCTGAGGGGTGATAGGTAAAGCAGGCCTGCTGCGCATAGAGCCACTGGCTGAGCTTCTGCACCCCGTTGCCTTTACCCGGCAATACCGCGGCACAGTGCGTCACCACCACATCAATCGGCTGCCAGGTGGCCAGCATCTCGATCAAGGCATGGGCCATCGTTTGGCACAGTGGCAGACTCAGCGCGATTTGCGGCAGGAAAGGCCTAGGCTGTGGGAAGGGGCAACTGCCACGCTCCCAGAGCTGCTCAGACTGAGTGCGGAGCAAGGTCGCCATGTTCTCACGAACGTGTTCAATGTCGACCGGCTTACACCTTCCTGTCAGTTTAATAGATTGCAACCATGCTGCGATGGCCTCGGCATTACTGGCTTCCCAGCCCTCACCCAGTCGCATCACTAGGCCATCCTTAAAGGGGCTTTGCCACTGGCTTGCAATCTGCAAGGCCATCACCTCAATCGATCGGGATTGAAAACTCACCATGGTGGATACCTCGCGGTTACTCAGAAAAAAGGCCAATGTCAGGATGGAACAACACGCTGCGCCAATCAGGATACTTCGGAGACCCAAATGGGATCAGCTCGCCCGCAAAATTCTCCTGCCCTTTGCCGGCCACCCGGTCATCAATCAGATAGTCACCTTGCAGCAGCGCTTTATTGGGACAGATAATCAGCCGGTAGGCAGCCTCAAAACCGAGGTGCTCCTCGACCCATAGCCGCTTCTCGGTATAACTGTGAGGGTTGCGTACTGAGGGCGCGGTGAGGATATAGACCGAGGTATTGGCTAGCCCACTCAGGTGATGAAAGGACTCCACTGCACGGGGTAAGGGCTGTAGGCCCACAAAGAAGCCAACCTGGCTCTGCGGATAGGTGATCTCCGGCGACTGAGCTTGGACTTCATGATACCGGCCTCGGAAATCACACAAGGTGTCGTCCATGTCGATATAAATCACCCGGTCGCTGGGGGGCGGAGTAGGATGGCGGGTGACTGCTTGCTCCGCTGCTGATATTGGCTTAAACATCACCATCCTCCTCTTTGGGGTCCTAGGGATTTTGCCCCCAAATACTGCAAAAACCGCTGAAGTCCCCGTATTTACTGGCCTCCAAGCCACTATTAATTTTAATTTAGCTCAAGTTTCAGTATCTTCTTCGGCCTTTGGGTCAAAGAATGAGCAGAAACAAGCGACTATCGATTCTCACTGCCGCTGAAATCGAGGATTTATACGGCGTCCCGTCCTTCAACGAATCGTATCAGCGGTTTTACTTCACATTGAATGATAAAGAGCGTGCTGAGCTGGCCAGAATAAGGCAACGCAAGTATCGCTGTATCGCCATCGCATTGTTGGGCTACTTCAAATGCAAGCCCATCTTGCTCAATCCGACATTTAAATCCATGCGGGATGACCTGGAATTTATTGCGCAAAATCACTTCGATGGCCTGAAATTTCGGCGCTTCAGTCTGAAATCTGATCAAAAGTCCCGCATTTATGAGCGGATTTTTTCCATGATCGATTATGAAAATTGGAAAGATCCTGAGCATCAACCCCGGCTTGTTGAACACTTACTGGTCTGCGCTGAAAGCTGGGTCGCGGCGCGTGCTCTCTTTGATGCTGCCATTGAGTTCCTGGCTCACCAGAAAATCGCCATTCCTGCCTATAGCACCCTGCAGAAGATCGTCAGCCAGGTGGTTAACCAGCATCAGCAGCGACTGCATGAGAAGATCGGTGCCGCGTGTAGCCCAAAATTGACGGCTATACTAAATACACTGGTATCCGGTAATGACCAGCTTACGTTAACACAATTGCGCGGCAGCGCGCGCAATTTCACCGGTACCGAGTTGCAGAAAGAACTTGCAGTGTATCACCACATTCAACCGCTGATGGCAGAGGTGACCGCTGTCCTCGACTCGCTTTCTCTGTCTCAAAAAAATCAGCAGCACTATGCCGAACGGATTCACTATTACGGCGCCAAAATAAAACGTCAGTCGCCTGAGAATCAGTGCCTATATCTGCTTTGCTACCTACAGTTTCGATACCAAGAGGGGCTGGAACGGATGGCCGAAGGGTTCATTCATCACGTTCGACAGGTCAAGCAACGAGCGCATCAGCTGGCGCAGGACCGAGTTTATCGGGATTGGCAAAAGGCGGCTACCAATGTGAGTAAAGCTGCGGAAATCTTGCGTCTGTTCGTTGATGATCGTATCGATCCCAATACGTCATTCCACTCTGTACAGAAACAAGCATTCCAGGTTCTCAATGCTAGTGAGCTGAGCTCCGTCTGCCGGTATCTCGGCAATCAGAAGCAGTCGGCGGATGAGGCGTTCTGGCAACACCTGGATACAGAATCTACGTTGAGAACCGGCCTGTTACGATCACTCTTTTGTTGTCTTCGCATTGATGGCACCGATAAAACACAACGGTTGGCAGCGGTCTTGAGTCAAGCTCGACAGGAGCTGGCAGCCGGCAATATGCTCGGGGATGTCAGTATTGACAGGCGTCTTCCACCCAAAGCCACGCGACCACTCTTGTTGAAATCTGACGGCGGCATAGACAAGGCTAGATATGAATGGTTCTTGTATTTGCAGATTCCCAGCCGCCTAAACGGCCAGTTAGTGCTGCCAGAAGTCATACGGTATCGTGCACTGGACGACGATCTGGTAAAACCACAGACTTGGAAAAATCAGAAGCAGGCCTTGGTCGAGGGTACGAAGCAGCCCAAAATTACTGAGGATCCAAAGCAACTGATCCCGCGCATGACGGATCAGTTGGCCACTCGGCTACACGAGGTCAGTGACTACCTGGAACGCCTGGACAACAGGGATATCATTCTGCGCCCGAAGGGGGGTAAACACCTTTGGCGCTTACCGACTGCCGGCAAAAAACATCTGGTGAACAACCCGTTCTTCCAGCAAATGAGGGCAATCGGAGTCGCCGATGTCTTGCGCGTGGTGGATCAGGATACCGGATTTATTGACGACTTTGAGCACGTGCTGGGCATGACCTCCAAAAGCCGCCAGTATGAAGTGGACTTGCTGGCGATCCTGATCGCTAATGCCACAAACCAGGGCATCTATGGTATCGCCCAGATCTCCGACCGCACCTACGATCAGCTGAGTACGATCCAGGCGAACTACCTTCGACTGGAAACACTGAATGCCGCAAATGACCGCATCAACAACGCCACTACGCGACTGAGCATTTTTAATCACTACAATATCCAGGATGACAACCTGCATGCCAGCGCCGATGGCCAAAAGTTCGAAGCTAAGCGCGAGACATTCCGTACCCGGTATTCCTCAAAATACTTCGGCACCAGCAAAGGGGTCTCGGCTATCAGCCTGAACGCCAATCATATGGCAATCAATGCCCGGGTGATCGGCGCTAACGAACATGAATCCCATTACATCTTTGATCTTCTGATGAATAACAGTACTGAGATCATTCCAGATACGCTCTCCACGGATACCCACGGGGTAAACCACGTCAATTTTGCCTTGCTCGATCTGTTTGGATACCGGTTCGCCCCCCGATATGCTCAGGTAGGCAGGGTCATCAATGAGATGTTCAATATCTCCGAGGACGAGAATCAGCGCTTGAAACTCGCGTTGCGTAAACCGATTAATACACAGATCATCATGGAGTACTGGGACACCATCCAGCGAATTGCCGTCTCACTGGCTCACCGGAAAACCACCCAAGCCACATTGGTCCGGAAACTCTCAGGCTACAAGCAAAACCACCCTCTACTGAAAGCGCTGACTGAATATAACCGACTGTTGAAGGCCCAATATCTGCTGGATTACATCGATGACGCCAGCCTTAGAAACCACGTGCAACGAGCCTTGAATCGGGGAGAAGCTTATCACCAGTTGCGCCGGGCAATCAGCAACGTGAACAGCGACCGGTTCCGGGGAAATAGCGACGAGGAGATACAAATCTGGAACGAAAGCGCCCGGTTGGTAGCAAATGCCATTATCTACTTCAACTCGAAAGTACTCAGCAACCTGCTGGACAGCTTCGAGGAGCAGGGCAGCGAAAAATACATGGAAACCGTAAAGGGCGCATCACCTGTCGCGTGGGAGAATATCAACTTCCGGGGTACGTATACGTTCGCGCCGACGGGAGAACTTCCGAAACTGGATGATTTAATGGCGCCAATTGAGGGGTATCGGCCGAAAGGTGAAAGTTGATGCCTCTCTACAGGCCAGTAAACATGGGCGCTTCAGAGGCTTTTGCAGTATTTGGAGGCAAAATCCCTAGGACCCCTTATATAGTTATGGAACTGTGGGTTATTACATGGCAAACAAACGTCCGGCTCTTGGCCGAATAATGATTAAATTTGTCCATTCAGCCCGGAACGCGTGTTAATTTGCCGCTTTTCTTCCTGCGGGGTTCTTCCTCACCGGCTTTTTAGCTGTTGTTTTCTTTTTTAGCGGGCGTTTTGCCGGCTTACGCTTTGGTTTGGCCCCAGTGGCCGCCAGCAATTCCGCATAGCTCTCTTCCAGACACTGGGCCAGGAACTCCGGGTCCGGCACAATCTCGCGGCAGGCCGTCGGGCAGATATAGATCTCCCGGTCGTAACTGGTGATCGCGAATACCGCTCCCATGCCGTCGGTACAGGGCGCCACAATGGACCAGAACTTCAGCTTCGCGCCCTGGAGGTACAGCGGCACGCTCGGCCCAGGCACATTGGAAATTGCCATATTAAACAATCGCTTACCGGTGCCACCCGCATCGAGACCAATACGGGAAATCAGCTTCCCTGTGGCCGCCAGCAAAGAAGCTGGAATATGCTTGTTGAGGTCCGTCAGGTCACTGGCGCCAATGGCGTTGACGATACTCTTGGAGCGAGCAGTCTGTTCGGTCACATAGGCGAGACGTTCTTTCGGGTCCGCAATATCGGAACCGATAGCGGCCCCCATGAAGGTGATGTTGTTGGCGCCAGGCTCGGCATCGGTCCCGGACCGGGTGTTGACCGGCATCATCGCCACCATGGTGTCCCGGGGCAATTCACCGTGGTGGTCCAGGTAGCGGCGCAGGGCGCCGGATATAATTGTCGTCACCACGTCGTTGATGGTGCTGCCTTCCACGGCCTTGCGAATGCCCTTGAGCTCGTCCAGTTGGAAGCGTGAGGTGGTAAACACCCGAAAGGGAGAAACCCGGCCGTCGAAGCGGGTCGTCGGCACCTTCGTTCCAGAAGTGTGTTCCTCGACCCTAGCCACAGTGCGTTTCTGCACCTCCTTGCGCAACCTGCCACCCACCTTGGGCAGCAGGTGGGACAGGGGTCTGGCAAGACGCATCGGCGAGGTCGCATTATTCCACCAGGCACGGGTGGCCATCTCAAACTGGCTGGGGGCGCGAACACCCTCGGTCTCATGCTCTCCGCCCAGCCCCGGTTTCTTACCCCGGGCATCGAGGTCGTGCAGGGCCCAGGTCAATTGTGCCGCCGCGGTGCCGTCTACGGCCGCGTGATGCATGCGGGTGAGGATGGCGAAGCTGCCCTTGGGCAGCCAGTCGATATTGTCCAGCCCCTCAACCACGTACATCTCCCACAGAGGGCGATTGAAATCGAAATGGGGGGTGGTCAGGCGCGAGGCCATGATACAGAACTGCCGCCAGTCGCCGGGCTTGGGCAGGGCAACGTGGAACACGTGGTTCTCGATGCGGAAATTCTCATCTTCCACCCAGTAGGGATAGTCCAGGGACATCGGCACCTGCTTGAGCTTCTGGCGGAAGATCGGCGAGGTGGCGGTGCGCGATTCGATGTGTTTGAGGATTTCCTTGAAGCGCAGGTGGCCACCGCCGGGGATTGTGGACTGGTCGTATACATAGATCATGGTGCCGCCGGTACTGGCGCGGTCCGTGTCCAGATAGATGAAGGAGGCATCGAGCCCCGACAGTTGCTTGAGTTTGCTCATGTGCTGGGCTCACCCGACCTTGCGGCCGGCCTCCTCCCAGTATTTCTGGCGCACCTGCCGGCGCAGCACCTTGCCCACCACGCTAGTGGGTATCTCCTCAACGATTTCAACGGATTTGGGCGTCTTGTATCCGCCCAACTCGTTGCGTACGTGCTGGATAAGGGCCGCCTCTTCAACCTCGGCGCCTTCCTTGAGCATGACCTCGGCGTGCACCGATTCGCCCCACTCCTCATGAGGCACACCGACCACCGCGGACATGAGCACCGCCGGGTGGCTGTTAAGCGCGGATTCCACTTCGTTGGCGTAGATATTGAAGCCGCCACTGATAATCATGTCTTTCTTGCGATCGACAATATGAAAGAAGCCACGCTCGTCGATCCTGCCAATGTCGCCAGACTTCCAGAAGCCATCCTGGAACTCAGAAGCGGTCTGCTCCGGATTGCCAAAGTAGCCCGGCACAATGGCGCGGGAACGCAGCCAGATCTCGCCGGTCTCTCCCCGCGGCACCGGGTTGCCGTCGTCGTCCATGATCTCAAGCTCGGTGAAAGGCGCAGGCCGGCCGGCGGAGGCCAGGTGCGAATCATCGCCGTCCTCCACCAGGTGGTCGGCTTTGCTCATGGACAGGGCCACACCAAAGTGCTCGGTGGAGCCATAGACCTGAATGAAGTTGTTCCCAAAGGCCGCCTGCAGTTCCGCCAGCTTGGACGGGCTCATGGGGGCAGCACCGTAGTACATGTTTTCAATTGTCTTGAACCGCGCCCGACCCTTCTCGTCCATATCCAGCAGGCGGTACAGCAGGGTCGGCACGGCGAAACCGTTAGTGATCCGCTCGGCGGCGATATTGTCACACCAGGCATCCAGATCGGGCACATTCATGGTCACGGTACAACCGCCCTTGAACTGGGTCGGCGCAAACATCATGCCGCTGCCGTGGGTGATCGGCGCCAGGTGGATAAAGCGGGTCTCGGGGTTCCAGGCCGGATCCGGCAGGGCCCAGTAGGAGTCGCGACACGCCAGGTAGGTGTCCGCTGTGTACATGGCACACTTGCCACGCCCGGTAGTGCCACCGGTGAAGCGCATGATCACCACGTCGTCGCGATCGTCGATCACCACGTTGGGGTTGCTGTCGTCCACCTGCTCCAGCAGGTTCCAGAAATAGTGTACGCCCTGGTACTCTTTCTCCGGCTTGTCCATAGCCACGATGGTGACCTGGCGCTCGCGCAGCATGTCATAGTGGCTTTCCAGCAGGTCAGCCTCGATGAACACCACCTTGGCGCTGACCGTATCCACCTGGTATGTGTGATCATCCAGGCTGTCGCGGTAGTTGGTGTAGCACAGGGGGGTGCCGGCTTTTGCCGCGGTGAAAAAGTGCAACAGCGATGCGTTGTCGTTGTCCAGGATGATCACCGCGTTATCGCCGCGTTGCAGGTCCAGCTTGTGGCGCATCATATTGACGATGCGGTTGGTCAGCAGGTGGAACTCGCGGAAGGTATAACGGCGGCCGCGCTCGATGTTCACCAGAGCCTCGCGCTCTGAGAAAGCATCCGCAAGGCGCTCACTGATAGTGCTGAAATTTATTTTCATGGTGAGCTCTCCTTATGACCAGTTACAGACGCGGCGGCACACGGACTCAATGATTTCCATCGGGATTGGCAGGAACGCCGCGAGCGGGTCGCCGGCGATGGCCGCAACGATCTCGGACATTTTCGATGCGGGAATATCATGACGGGCAAAGTCCAGCGGGTGCCCCATCTGCACCAACAGCTCGCGAATAGCGGCGGCACAGGCGAGGACAGCATCCCTGCCCTCGCCTTCTACTCCGAACACCCCTTTCAGGCGGTCCGCCACCGGCACATAGAAATCGGGGAATTCTTCCATTACCACGGGTAGCAGTACGCCGTTGGCCTCACCGTGGTGAATATGGCAGACAGCGCCCAGAGCGTGAGCGAAATTGTGTATTGGCGACGCACCCAGATCATTCACCACCGAGTTACAGGCCATGGCGCTGGCGTTGAGCATGGCCTGGCGAGCGAGGACATCCGAGCCATCGGCGACCACCTTCGGCAGGTTTTCGAGGATGACTTTTGCGCTGGTCTCGGCGTGGGCCAGGGTGAAATGGTTCGTGTTGAGATGGCCCATGGTTTCAACTGCGTGGGTCAGGGCATCCATACCGGTGGCGGCCGTCAACATGGGCGGCAGGCCGGTGGTCATGTGCGCATCCAGTACAGCGATATCCGACTCCAGGTAGTTGCTGACGATCAGGTGCTTGATGCCCAGTTCCTTGTTGTAAATCACCGCGCCATTGGTCACTTCCGCACCGGTACCAGCAGTTGTGGGAACTGAGATGGATGGGGCACGCCCATATATTCCACTTCCGGCCAGTTCATCATTTTCACCGGGGACTTCAGCAACTGGTCCACGCTGTCCACCCCGTTGTACATGGCGAGCTTGACCAGTTTCACCGAGTCGAGCACGCTGCCGCCACCCACGGCCAGCAGGCCGTCGGCGCCAGTTGCCCGTGCCATCGCCAGACAGTCGTCGATACAGCCGGACTCCGCGTCCGGGGCGGTGTCGGTAAATACACCCGCCAGGCGAACGCCGCCGGGGCCACGCTGCTCGTCAAACAGGGCTGCTACCTTGTCGACAATCCCCACATCTTTCAGGCCCTTGTCGCTGACCAGGAGAACTTTCTTGCTTCCCAGGCCGCTGAACAGGCCGGGCAGGCGGATGACAGTGCCGGGGCCCGCGTGAACCATGGTCCGCTGCCAGTATTGAAATGCGCCAGTGCTGGACATCTTTTATTCCTCTATAGCGTTAATGACAGCCGGGCTCAGACGACCTGGTGAACCAGGCCGAAGAAGGCCTTGGCATTCGGGTCGGTCTCGAAGCTTGTCATGTAGTTCTTGGTTTCCAGGTAGCCTTCCAGGGACGCGATATTGATCTCGCGCCCGTAACCACTCTGCTTGTGGCCGCCGAAGGACATGTCGCCGGTGATCGCGTGCCAGTCGTTGACCCACACGGTGCCCGCCTCCAGCCGCTGGGCGACTGCCTGGGCGCCGATGGGGTCGCCGGTCCACACACCCGCGGACAGGCCGTAGCAGCTGTCGTTGGCCAGGGCGATGGCGTCCTCGACATCGCTGTACTTGATCACCGACAGTACCGGGCCGAAAATCTCCTCGTTGTAGATCTTCATGTCCGGGGTAACATCGGTGAAGATGGTGGGCTGCACAAACATCGCGTCGGAGTACTCGTCAACCTGCAGCGGCCCGCCGCCACAGGCGAGGGTCGCACCTTCTGCCTTGCCGGACTCCACATAGCCCAGCACCCGTTCGTAGTGCTCGCGGTAGGCCATGGGGCCCAGTGTAGTTTCAGGGGCAAACTGGCTGCCGGCCTTCAAATTGCCGACCAGCTCGACCATGCGCGCCACCAGTTCGTCGTGAATGGACTCGTGAACGAACAGGCGGGTGCCGAGATACAGATTTGTCCCGAACCCAGCAGGAAGCCGAAAGTGGCGCCCCTGGCGGTCAGTTCGATGGGGGCATCTGGCAACACAATACCCGGCCCCTTGCCGCCCAGTTCCAGGGTCACCCGTTTCATGGTTTCGGCCGCCGCCTTCTGGATCATGGTGCCCGTACGACCAGAGCCGGTGAAGGAAATCTTGGCGACACCCGGGTGGGAGGACAGGGCTGCGCCCACGTCCTGGCCGTAGCCGGTAACCACGTTGACCACCCCGGGGGGCAGCAGGTCCTGCATCAGTTCCATCGCCCGCACCACCGCCAGCGAGGCGGTCTCGGCGGGCTTGATGACCACGGTGTTGCCCGCGGCAATCGCCGGCAGCATCTTGAGGAAAGCCAGGAACAGGGGGCCGTTCCAGGCAGTGATCAGGCCACAGACGCCCAGGGGCTGCTTCACCACCCGGACATCGTGCGCCTCGGGTGCGAGCCGCACCGGGGGATACTCGACAAAGGGGTAGCTTTCCAGCCCCTCGGCGAAGATCTGGATAAACTGCATGACCGCAGGAATATCGAAGCCCTTCAGACGAGTGACGCCGAGGCCGGTACAGGCCGCCTCCAGCGTCAGCAATTCCTCCAGGTTGGCACCCAGCACTAGCGCCATCCGGGCGATGATACCTGCACGTTCGCTGGTCGGGGTGTTTTTCCAGGTCTTGAACGCTTCTGCTGCCGCCGCGACAGCCGCGTCGACATCGGCGGCGTTACCCGCCGCGGCCTTGCCGGCAACCTGGCCGGATACGGGATCGATCAGGTCGATATACTGGCCGGATGATGGCGGAACGAACTCGCCGTTGATGATGTGTTGCTGGGTGGGGATGCTCACTGGGACCTCTCCCTGTTAGGTTGATGTGTTATTTGTGACACAGGCTAGACCCATCCCGGGTACCAGACTTGGCCCTAGCGACAAATAACCCGGCAAAACTGTCGGGGTTATACCCACAGGGCCTCGCCTGCAGATTCAAATGGAGGCCCTAAAAGCAGCACTTTTGCCTACGTAATCAAATTGTTATGCTAGCGCTATCCCGTTGAGGGCATAACGATAACGAGGGAACAACCGCAGGATGAGTGATTCCACATCCGCTACGACTATCGCCTCCTACACCATGGCCATCCACATGGCACTGGAAGCGAATGGCCACGATGCGGCCGCTGTATTTAAGGCCGCCGGGTTGAGTGACGCCCCCAGCCAGGATCCACTGGATCGCTATACCACCGTCCAGATGGCCACGCTGTTCCGGGAAGCGGTCAAATCTACCGGCAACCCCGCTTTCGGCTTGGTCGCCGCGCGCTTTCTCCACCCCTCCAATGTCCACGCCCTGGGCTATGCCCTGCTGGCCAGCGCCACCCTGCGGGACGCCTGTGAACGGCTGGTCTACTATTTCCGTATTGCCAGCAACCAGGGTTCCTATCGCATCGAGGAGAGCGAAGGCCGCTTCTGCCTGGTTCTGGAGGTAGTTGCAGACGGCGTCGCCTTTGAAACCATCGAGTCCAACAGCTTTGGACCGCAGTTGACTCTTTCGACACCCCTGCGATGCAACCCAATCCGGCTGACGGGGAGCCAGCAACGCTGAAAATTTACCCTCCTCTTTCCCACTAGCGGCTCCTTTTCCGACAACCAGCACGGCGGATCCCTGCCGCGGCGCTGTGAACGCAGCATTTTGATTGGTATCGTTGGCCTTCAGGCTCGTCAGTCAAACAGACCCAGGAGCAGCTCAGCCGGTGGCGCCCGGCTTTCGGGTAACGCCCTGGTCCCGCTGGTTTCGGCTTTGTGCTTCAGGTGATCAAGGATCTGCTTGATCACTATAGGGTCTTCAATGCAGGCGATGACTTTCATGGCGCCGCCGCAGCCGCTGCAGGTCTCGATGTCGATATTGAAAACACGCTTGAGCCGTTGCGCCCATGTCATCGACGCTCGCCGTTGTGCTGGTGTTGCCGGTTCATCAGCCACCCTGACCTTGTTGCCCCTGCCCCGTTTTGCCGGCGTGACCAACGCCCGGTGCCGACTGTTGGGTGCGAACACCCCGTGGAAGCGGGTTAGGTTGACTCTGGGCTTCGGTACCAGGGCGGCCAGCCTTGCAATGAAATCCAATGGTTCGAAAATGACGTGCGTGGTGCCGTCCCGGTACGGCGTCTTGAGCTGGTAGCGCACGTTGCCGCCTCGTGTTAACGACAGCCGCTTCTCGGATACCGCCGGGCGGCTGATGTACCGGCACAGCCGTTCGAGCTTCTTGCGTTCATCGGCCCTGGCCGCCACGCCGGCGTGCAGGCTGAACCCGGCTACCTTGCCAATCCCGTCACCGAACGGATCACCACTGGTCGGCAGAGTTTGCAAAGTGAACACCTTTCGCCCCGCCTGTGAACCGACAGCGATACGGTAAGTGATCGAGTGCCCCAGCAGGGGTGTCATCGGGTCGTCATCCACCGCATCCGAGGCCAGATAGCTGTTTTCGACATCCCGTTCCAGCAGGCCTTGCCGTTCCAGATAGCGACCCACCCGGTGGGCGATGGTGTGCGTCAGCTGGGTGAGCTCTGGGCTGGTCGGCGCCTTGACCCAGCGGAAACGCGCTGAGCCGTGGGATTGCT
Source organism: Spongiibacter sp. C9W (assembly GCF_057370015.1). Taxonomy (NCBI): domain Bacteria; kingdom Pseudomonadati; phylum Pseudomonadota; class Gammaproteobacteria; order Cellvibrionales; family Spongiibacteraceae; genus Spongiibacter; species Spongiibacter sp. C9W. The sequence goes on along the minus strand of NZ_CM170672.1, from coordinate 351,931 downwards.
CGACATACACACCGTCGAGAAACAGCATGTGGAAGTGAACATTCAGATTGAGCGCCGATCCAAAACGCTGGATCAGGGTGACCGCGCCCGTCTTGGCCACTTGGTGGGTATGGCCCGCTTTCTTGACCAGGTGCGTGGCAATGACGCGGTAAACGATGCCCAGCACCCGCCCCATGATCTCGGGCCGGCTGGCAAACAGGAAACGCAGCTGAAACGGGAAACTCAACACCCACTGACGCATGGGTTGTTCAGGCAGTACTTCATCAACCAGCAAGGCGGCACTTTCGGCCATCCGCCGCGCCCCACAGCTCGGGCAGAAACCGCGACGCTTACAGCTGAAAGCGACCAGGTGCTCGGCGTGGCAAGACTCGCAGCGAACCCGTAGAAAGCCATGCTCCAGCCGCCCGCATTGGAGAAATTCTTCAAATTCCCGTTGCACATAGCCCGGCAATTCCTTTCCCTGCTCTGCCATAAGCGCAGCGAATGCCGGGTAATACTCGTCAACGATCTGATAGAGAAGGGTTTGCTCGGGTCGGTGGCTCTGGTAACGACCAGTATCCCGATCCCGGCTGGCCGTCCTGGCCGCCACATGAGGCATGTTCCGCGTCCTTGCAATACTGTGTTTACATACAGTCTATCGCTTAGCGGAAAGTTCTTTTACCCTCAGCCGAAATGCCTGCCGTTGCTAGACATTGCCAGCCAGTGCCCGTCACTCCCACTCGATTATCAATAAGCCATTTTTATCTTTTGTATTCAACGACTTATTTTCCCGCTAATCGGTAATACCATGAAAAATACCATGCTCAGAAATTTCTTAAAAATAAATCCTTTTTTTGAAAACGGGTCAATTCAAAGGCCGCGAGCCAACCAGCCTTGACCAAAATCCTACCAGCACTATAGAAATGCTCCATCCCTATTGAATATCAACAGCCTAATACTGACGTTCACAATTTTACAGTTCTCTCGACACGAGCCTTCGATGCTAACCACGCATCGCAATATTCCCTGCATCACCTGTTCTGGGAAATCTGATCGTAAAGCGCGTGACGCCGCGTTCGGAGATCACCGCGATGTTTCCTTCATGGGCCTCGACTATGGACTTGACGATAGCCAGCCCCAAGCCAGCACCTTCGCTTTGGCGTTGCCGGGAAGGATCGACCCGGTAAAACCGGTCGAAAATCCTGAGCAAATGCTCGGCTGGAATTTCTGGCCCCGGATTCTGTACGCTGAGTAACGCCCTACCCTCGCCCGATGAATCCAGACGGATCAGCACACTTCTTCCCACTGGTGTGTGGCGTATTGCATTGGACAGCAGATTGGACAATGCGCGACGCAGCATAGCGCGGTGCGCAAATCATCCCGACTAGCAGATTAGTCTTGAACGATTTTCAAACTGGTCATAGCTGAAGTTAGCACCGTATATCCCCCTCGGAGCAGCCGAGCATCGCAGGCTGAAACGGGTCAAGGGGCCGGTTGTCTGAGCCGCGCAGCGGCGAGTTTCCGGCCTCGCCGTCGCTTCGAGAAGCGCAGGGGAGCCGCAGGCCTGCTCCGCGGGGGTGTCTTTTCTTTTGGTGCATTTTCTTTGGACAAGCAAAGAAAAGTCACTCGCCCGTCAGGGCGAAACACTGACCAAACAAAAAGAGCCCACTGAAACATCAGCAGGCTCTTTCACATCAGGCGGAAAGTTCAGACCGCTTACCTGAACACAAACTCCCCGGCTTCCACATCCACCGCAACCTCGTCTCCCGGCGAGTAGGCACCAGCCAGGATCTTCTGCGCCAGCGGGCTTTCGATCCATTGCTGGATCGCGCGCTTGAGCGGACGGGCGCCGCATAAAAAGGGGTCAGACCCCTTTTTCTGTGAAGCGAACCACGAATCTTTTACGGGATGCTGTAGGCTTGTCCGACGGTGTGATGTTTGAGCGCCGCCTGTTCCATTCGCTGTTTGACACCAACGACCAGAAGGCAGGCATGGACGCCTTCGTGAACAAGCGCCAGCCGACCTTCACCCACTCCTGAGCAGGCTCCTAGGATGTCGCGGCGACAAATTTCCCTGTTTCCAACCACGCCACAATTGCGTTCGCCAACTGGTCGCTATTGCTCTCCACCATCATCGCGTGGCCATTTCCCTGGATGCCTTTTTCACCGAGATGAATGAACTCGGCACGCGCGCCGTTTTCATTCAACCAATCCACGATAGGTTTATCGGTCGCGACCGTGTGGTCCGCATCATTGGTCCCCATGATCAGGGCGATGTGCTTACCTTTGTAGCCAGAGAAATCTGCGACACGAGGCGCACTGTTCGCATAGTTCACCCGCTCCAGCAGAAGCCTGGGTGGGATCACATCCAGCGTGGCGACATAAGCGTCCAGGAATTCCCGCGGGAAACGTGTACCGGTGCCTACCAGCTTCTTGGCGGCCCAACCGGGCCCCGCAACAAAAGGCTGCTTGCGACTGATCTTGAGTATGGGCGCTCCTGGTGCCAAACGTACCTCTACGAAGTCGGAAGTGTCTGTCAGAAGCTCCGTCGGAGCACTCACGTTCCCTGGCCCTCCAGGGGCGATGGCAACAAGTTTTTCGATCCGGTCACCGTAAAGTTCGAGCAGCTTCCAGCCGAAAGGGCCCGACATCGAATGCGTCATGACAATCGCGGGGCGATCAAGCGTGGCAAGTAGCTTTCCCAAGCCCCGTATCACCGTTTCTCCGGTCAAGGCGTCATAAGGGATATATCCGCTGCGACCCGTCCCAGGCCAATCTGGCACAACAACCTTATAGCCTTTGGCGGCAAAAACGTGTGCCCAACCAGGTCTGCCATCGGCTGTTACCATATAACAAGCGCCGCTAACCGCCCCGCCGTGGATAAGAACCATCGGTGGTTTGTTGGTCTTCGTGACCGGCTCCAGCACCTCGTAATAAGTCGAGGGATCGCTGACAAATCCGCTATGGAAGTTAATGGCGCTGCTGGAGCGTAAAAATTTCCTGCGGGATGTCGGATCGTTGTTCTTCATAAATGGTCTCGTTAGGTTGATGTGTTATTTGTGACACAGGCTAGACCCATCCCGGGTACCAGACTTGGCCCTAGCGACAAATAACCCGGCAAAACTGTCGGGGTTATACCCACAGGGCCTCGCCTGCAGATTCAAATGGAGGCCCTAAAAGCAGCACTTTTGCCTACGTAATCAAATTGTTATGCTAGCGCTATCCCGTTGAGGGCATAACGATAACGAGGGAACAACCGCAGGATGAGTGATTCCACATCCGCTACGACTATCGCCTCCTACACCATGGCCATCCACATGGCACTGGAAGCGAATGGCCACGATGCGGCCGCTGTATTTAAGGCCGCCGGGTTGAGTGACGCCCCCAGCCAGGATCCACTGGATCGCTATACCACCGTCCAGATGGCCACGCTGTTCCGGGAAGCGGTCAAATCTACCGGCAACCCCGCTTTCGGCTTGGTCGCCGCGCGCGCTTTCTCCACCCCTCCAATGTCCACGCCCTGGGCTATGCCCTGCTGGCCAGCGCCACCCTGCGGGACGCCTGTGAACGGCTGGTCTACTATTTCCGTATTGCCAGCAACCAGGGTTCCTATCGCATCGAGGAGAGCGAAGGCCGCTTCTGCCTGGTTCTGGAGGTAGTTGCAGACGGCGTCGCCTTTGAAACCATCGAGTCCAACAGCTTTGGACCGCAGTTGACTCTTTCGACACCCCTGCGATGCAACCCAATCCGGCTGACGGGGAGCCAGCAACGCTGAAAATTTACCCTCCTCTTTCCCACTAGCGGCTCCTTTTCCGACAACCAGCACGGCGGATCCCTGCCGCGGCGCTGTGAACGCAGCATTTTGATTGGTATCGTTGGCCTTCAGGCTCGTCAGTCAAACAGACCCAGGAGCAGCTCAGCCGGTGGCGCCCGGCTTTCGGGTAACGCCCTGGTCCCGCTGGTTTCGGCTTTGTGCTTCAGGTGATCAAGGATCTGCTTGATCACTATAGGGTCTTCAATGCAGGCGATGACTTTCATGGCGCCGCCGCAGCCGCTGCAGGTCTCGATGTCGATATTGAAAACACGCTTGAGCCGTTGCGCCCATGTCATCGACGCTCGCCGTTGTGCTGGTGTTGCCGGTTCATCAGCCACCCTGACCTTGTTGCCCCTGCCCCGTTTTGCCGGCGTGACCAACGCCCGGTGCCGACTGTTGGGTGCGAACACCCCGTGGAAGCGGGTTAGGTTGACTCTGGGCTTCGGTACCAGGGCGGCCAGCCTTGCAATGAAATCCAATGGTTCGAAAATGACGTGCGTGGTGCCGTCCCGGTACGGCGTCTTGAGCTGGTAGCGCACGTTGCCGCCTCGTGTTAACGACAGCCGCTTCTCGGATACCGCCGGGCGGCTGATGTACCGGCACAGCCGTTCGAGCTTCTTGCGTTCATCGGCCCTGGCCGCCACGCCGGCGTGCAGGCTGAACCCGGCTACCTTGCCAATCCCGTCACCGAACGGATCACCACTGGTCGGCAGAGTTTGCAAAGTGAACACCTTTCGCCCCGCCTGTGAACCGACAGCGATACGGTAAGTGATCGAGTGCCCCAGCAGGGGTGTCATCGGGTCGTCATCCACCGCATCCGAGGCCAGATAGCTGTTTTCGACATCCCGTTCCAGCAGGCCTTGCCGTTCCAGATAGCGACCCACCCGGTGGGCGATGGTGTGCGTCAGCTGGGTGAGCTCTGGGCTGGTCGGCGCCTTGACCCAGCGGAAACGCGCTGAGCCGTGGGATTGCTCGACATACACACCGTCGAGAAACAGCATGTGGAAGTGAACATTCAGATTGAGCGCCGATCCAAAACGCTGGATCAGGGTGACCGCGCCCGTCTTGGCCACTTGGTGGGTATGGCCCGCTTTCTTGACCAGGTGCGTGGCAATGACGCGGTAAACGATGCCCAGCACCCGCCCCATGATCTCGGGCCGGCTGGCAAACAGGAAACGCAGCTGAAACGGGAAACTCAACACCCACTGACGCATGGGTTGTTCAGGCAGTACTTCATCAACCAGCAAGGCGGCACTTTCGGCCATCCGCCGCGCCCCACAGCTCGGGCAGAAACCGCGACGCTTACAGCTGAAAGCGACCAGGTGCTCGGCGTGGCAAGACTCGCAGCGAACCCGTAGAAAGCCATGCTCCAGCCGCCCGCATTGGAGAAATTCTTCAAATTCCCGTTGCACATAGCCCGGCAATTCCTTTCCCTGCTCTGCCATAAGCGCAGCGAATGCCGGGTAATACTCGTCAACGATCTGATAGAGAAGGGTTTGCTCGGGTCGGTGGCTCTGGTAACGACCAGTATCCCGATCCCGGCTGGCCGTCCTGGCCGCCACATGAGGCATGTTCCGCGTCCTTGCAATACTGTGTTTACATACAGTCTATCGCTTAGCGGAAAGTTCTTTTACCCTCAGCCGAAATGCCTGCCGTTGCTAGACATTGCCAGCCAGTGCCCGTCACTCCCAGTTTTGGAATCGGTCGAGCTCCAGGAAAACTCCGTCAAGGACAAGAAGTATTACGGGGTCAATCTGCAAAACGGTGACCTGACCCTGAGTCCGCCACCGGACCTGGTGACCGGCGTGGGCGACTTCCCCTACAGCCTCTCATTCCAACGCTACTACGACTCCAGCAACACGGTTGTCGATGGCGTGACCCCGTCGATCTTTGTGCAACTACCCGCCCTGCTGGCCTATGAGCGCGCCAACCTGGGCGGTGGTTGGAAGCACAGCTTCTCCATCTCGGCCAAGCAGGGCAGTGATGGCCTGGCCGGCATGGGGCGGGACTCCGCGGTGAATGCCTCGGGTCGGTGGCTCTGGTAACGACCAGTATCCCGATCCCGGCTGGCCGTCCTGGCCGCCACATGAGGCATGTTCCGCGTCCTTGCAATACTGTGTTTACATACAGTCTATCGCTTAGCGGAAAGTTCTTTTACCCTCAGCCGAAATGCCTGCCGTTGCTAGACATTGCCAGCCAGTGCCCGTCACTCCCACTCGATTATCAATAACCAACGGGAAAGACGATGCTCACATTCTCGTGATGCAGGCGCTGAAATTCCTCGACTTCATCCTCGCTGTAGTTCAGGCCGAGCTGCCAGAAAACGCTGTCGCCAAGATCGCCGGAAAAGCGCAGTTCGGCATTATAGAAGTCGGTGGTGGCAAACACATTGCGCTCGGTATTAACGGTATCCAGGCCCGACTGTGGGATGAAGCTGCCATCGGACTCAAACTGACCTGCTGATAGCAGCAGGACCATGTCACTGCGTTCACCCAGCCGGTAGTCGAGGCGCATGCCTCCGGAGACGAAGCGGTCATTAAGCCGAAAATTAAGGCCATTATTGGGCCAGTCGGCCGCTTGGGCGTCGGTCGTGTCGGGATCGTTGACCGGGTAGTTGGCCACATCCGGGTGCAGGGCGAATTCGCCGAGAATGGCATTCTGCGATTCGATGGCAATGACCTGCAGGGCTTGAGGCTCGGAGCGGTCGCGCCAGCCGTTGAGATGCAGGTTCAGCGTCCAGTCTTCGCCGCCTTCCCAGCGCAATAACAGCCGTGCGGCATCGCGGTCGACTTCGCCGAGACGGCTGTAGCCGAAGCGCTCGTACTCATTGCCGGGGTCGCGACCGGTTTTGCCATTGTAGGCATCGCTGCCCGCATAACGGGTGCGGCTGCGCTGCCAGCCTTCGCCGGATTGCGTTGTGGTGTAGGCCAAGCGGGCAAACAGGGTATCGGTGAGCGAGCCGGAGACAAAGCCCTCAACCGAGGTGGTGTCAAAGCGGCTGTAGCTGATATCGGCGCCGTACTCCAATTCTTCGCCGGGCTTGTTGGCGATGTAGTTAATGGCGCCGCCGGTCGTGTTGCGGCCATACAGCGTGCCCTGTGGCCCTTTGAGCATCTCTACCCGAGCCAGATCAAGGTTACTGCCCTTACTCATTACCGGAAACGGCAGGTTAAATTCGTCGACGTAGACGCCCACGGTGGCACTGGCAGTCTGGCTATTCTCGTTGAAGCCGACGCCGCGCAGGGTGTAAATGGGGACGTTGAACCCGCCATCGGCGTAGGAGAAGCCGGGCAGCAGTCGCCCTAGGTCGCGGGTGTCGGTGATGCCCAATGCGCTGAGATCCTCGCCTGTGTAGGTCGCGATGGCCAGAGGAATACTGTTGGCCCCCTCTTCCTTTTTCTGAGCGGTGACAACAATTTCTTCAATGCTCAGGCCGCGATCAGCGGCGTGAGTGAGGCCGGGCGCAATAGCCGCAGCGAGGCCTGCAGCGCAGGCGCGAGAGATAAAACGGGTCACAGCGAGTCTACCTTGGGCGTGTAAGACACTGACGAGCAGCGAAAAATGCGCAGATGCTAGCAAACTGTGCTGTAGCGCTGGCGGGTTTTTCTATACTGATGCGTTATATGGTTATAACTTATCGGGCGGCGAGTTCCTGCTGCCAGGCGTCGAGAAAACGGTCGCGCTGTGATTCACTCACGGCCGCAGGCCCCAGCCAGACACTCAATATGAGCTTGGCCGCTTCGGGGTCTTGCAATGTGCCCAGCACGGTATCGTTATGTTGCAGTTGCAGGCCGACATCTGTCTGCCAGCGCAACTGGTAGCGGTCTCCTTTCTCTACGCCCAGATACCAGCTGTTGAAGCGGGCGATATCGTCTCGATGCGGGGCCAATTGTGCATCGTCGTAGGTGTCCTCTAGCTGCTCCTGCGTCAGGTCGCGGAAGCGCTCGGCAGAAACTGACAGGGCGTACTCGATAATAATTTGTTTGCTGTAGCCGGGCGACAGAATGTCATTGTTGGCCGGTGCTTCCTGACGAGGATCGACCTGCAATTGGGTATAGGTCAGTTCTTTCCACAGCAGTTTGAAACGGTCTGCGGCTACGGTTTCCCACGGTGTGGCATGCAGCGTAGTGCTCAGCAGGGTCAGTATGACGGCGACGAATTGCTTAGGCATTGTGCACCTCCTCATTTAGATAGCGCAGCTGGGGTCTGCCCAGCATGAAAAACACCAGAATTTTGAGCGCGACCGGTGCCGCGACGTACGCGGCGGTAATCGCCCAATCCGGCGGCACGGTTGATTGGGCGGGTTGCAGCTGACTGCCCAGCCACAGGTAGCCAATACCCACGGCCAACGTATAGGAAGAATAAACGCCCTTTTCACCCAAGTCCAACAGCTTTGGACCGCAGTTGACTCTTTCGACACCCCTGCGATGCAACCCAATCCGGCTGACGGGGAGCCAGCAACGCTGAAAATTTACCCTCCTCTTTCCCACTAGCGGCTCCTTTTCCGACAACCAGCACGGCGGATCCCTGCCGCGGCGCTGTGAACGCAGCATTTTGATTGGTATCGTTGGCCTTCAGGCTCGTCAGTCAAACAGACCCAGGAGCAGCTCAGCCGGTGGCGCCCGGCTTTCGGGTAACGCCCTGGTCCCGCTGGTTTCGGCTTTGTGCTTCAGGTGATCAAGGATCTGCTTGATCACTATAGGGTCTTCAATGCAGGCGATGACTTTCATGGCGCCGCCGCAGCCGCTGCAGGTCTCGATGTCGATATTGAAAACACGCTTGAGCCGTTGCGCCCATGTCATCGACGCTCGCCGTTGTGCTGGTGTTGCCGGTTCATCAGCCACCCTGACCTTGTTGCCCCTGCCCCGTTTTGCCGGCGTGACCAACGCCCGGTGCCGACTGTTGGGTGCGAACACCCCGTGGAAGCGGGTTAGGTTGACTCTGGGCTTCGGTACCAGGGCGGCCAGCCTTGCAATGAAATCCAATGGCTGCAGGTCTCGATGTCGATATTGAAAACACGCTTGAGCCGTTGCGCCCATGTCATCGACGCTCGCCGTTGTGCTGGTGTTGCCGGTTCATCAGCCACCCTGACCTTGTTGCCCCTGCCCCGTTTTGCCGGCGTGACCAACGCCCGGTGCCGACTGTTGGGTGCGAACACCCCGTGGAAGCGGGTTAGGTTGACTCTGGGCTTCGGTACCAGGGCGGCCAGCCTTGCAATGAAATCCAATGGTTCGAAAATGACGTGCGTGGTGCCGTCCCGGTACGGCGTCTTGAGCTGGTAGCGCACGTTGCCGCCTCGTGTTAACGACAGCCGCTTCTCGGATACCGCCGGGCGGCTGATGTACCGGCACAGCCGTTCGAGCTTCTTGCGTTCATCGGCCCTGGCCGCCACGCCGGCGTGCAGGCTGAACCCGGCTACCTTGCCAATCCCGTCACCGAACGGATCACCACTGGTCGGCAGAGTTTGCAAAGTGACACACCTTTCGCCCCGCCTGTGAACCGACAGCGATACGGTAAGTGATCGAGTGCCCCAGCAGGGGTGTCATCGGGTCGTCATCCACCGCATCCGAGGCCAGATAGCTGTTTTCGACATCCCGTTCCAGCAGGCCTTGCCGTTCCAGATAGCGACCCACCCGGTGGGCGATGGTGTGCGTCAGCTGGGTGAGCTCTGGGCTGGTCGGCGCCTTGACCCAGCGGAAACGCGCTGAGCCGTGGGATTGCTCGACATACACACCGTCGAGAAACAGCATGTGGAAGTGAACATTCAGATTGAGCGCCGATCCAAAACGCTGGATCAGGGTGACCGCGCCCGTCTTGGCCACTTGGTGGGTATGGCCCGCTTTCTTGACCAGGTGCGTGGCAATGACGCGGTAAACGATGCCCAGCACCCGCCCCATGATCTCGGGCCGGCTGGCAAACAGGAAACGCAGCTGAAACGGGAAACTCAACACCCACTGACGCATGGGTTGTTCAGGCAGTACTTCATCAACCAGCAAGGCGGCACTTTCGGCCATCCGCCGCGCCCCACAGCTCGGGCAGAAACCGCGACGCTTACAGCTGAAAGCGACCAGGTGCTCGGCGTGGCAAGACTCGCAGCGAACCCGTAGAAAGCCATGCTCCAGCCGCCCGCATTGGAGAAATTCTTCAAATTCCCGTTGCACATAGCCCGGCAATTCCTTTCCCTGCTCTGCCATAAGCGCAGCGAATGCCGGGTAATACTCGTCAACGATCTGATAGAGAAGGGTTTGCTCGGGTCGGTGGCTCTGGTAACGACCAGTATCCCGATCCCGGCTGGCCGTCCTGGCCGCCACATGAGGCATGTTCCGCGTCCTTGCAATACTGTGTTTACATACAGTCTATCGCTTAGCGGAAAGTTCTTTTACCCTCAGCCGAAATGCCTGCCGTTGCTAGACATTGCCAGCCAGTGCCCGTCACTCCCAGTTTTGGAATCGGTCGAGCTCCAGGAAAACTCCGTCAAGGACAAGAAGTATTACGGGGTCAATCTGCAAAACGGTGACCTGACCCTGAGTCCGCCACCGGACCTGGTGACCGGCGTGGGCGACTTCCCCTACAGCCTCTCATTCCAACGCTACTACGACTCCAGCAACACGGTTGTCGATGGCGTGACCCCGTCGATCTTTGTGCAACTACCCGCCCTGCTGGCCTATGAGCGCGCCAACCTGGGCGGTGGTTGGAAGCACAGCTTCTCCATCTCGGCCAAGCAGGGCAGTGATGGCCTGGCCGGCATGGGGCGGGACTCCGCGGTGAATGCCTCGGGTCGGTGGCTCTGGTAACGACCAGTATCCCGATCCCGGCTGGCCGTCCTGGCCGCCACATGAGGCATGTTCCGCGTCCTTGCAATACTGTGTTTACATACAGTCTATCGCTTAGCGGAAAGTTCTTTTACCCTCAGCCGAAATGCCTGCCGTTGCTAGACATTGCCAGCCAGTGCCCGTCACTCCCAGTTTTGGAACCGGTCGAGCTCCAGGAAAACTCCGTCAAGGACAAGAAGTATTACGGGGTCAATCTGCAAAACGGTGACCTGACCCTGAGTCCGCCACCGGACCTGGTGACCGGCGTGGGCGACTTCCCCTACAGCCTCTCATTCCAACGCTACTACGACTCCAGCAACACGGTTGTCGATGGCGTGACCCCGTCGATCTTTGTGCAACTACCCGCCCTGCTGGCCTATGAGCGCGCCAACCTGGGCGGTGGTTGGAAGCACAGCTTCTCCATCTCGGCCAAGCAGGGCAGTGATGGCCTGGCCGGCATGGGGCGGGACTCCGCGGTGAATGCCTCGGGTCGGTGGCTCTGGTAACGACCAGTATCCCGATCCCGGCTGGCCGTCCTGGCCGCCACATGAGGCATGTTCCGCGTCCTTGCAATACTGTGTTTACATACAGTCTATCGCTTAGCGGAAAGTTCTTTTACCCTCAGCCGAAATGCCTGCCGTTGCTAGACATTGCCAGCCAGTGCCCGTCACTCCCAGTTTTGGAATCGGTCGAGCTCCAGGAAAACTCCGTCAAGGACAAGAAGTATTACGGGGTCAATCTGCAAAACGGTGACCTGACCCTGAGTCCGCCACCGGACCTGGTGACCGGCGTGGGCGACTTCCCCTACAGCCTCTCATTCCAACGCTACTACGACTCCAGCAACACGGTTGTCGATGGCGTGACCCCGTCGATCTTTGTGCAACTACCCGCCCTGCTGGCCTATGAGCGCGCCAACCTGGGCGGTGGTTGGAAGCACAGCTTCTCCATCTCGGCCAAGCAGGGCAGTGATGGCCTGGCCGGCATGGGGCGGGACTCCGCGGTGAATGCCTCGGCGATGATTGCCGGGCTTTACACCTTGCGTACCCTGAATACCGGCAGCACCGGTTTGCGTGAACGCCTGGCCACCGTGCTGGTTACCCACTGGGCGGTGAATCAGCTCAACGCCAATGTGGTCAATGTGCGCCGACCACCCAACGATATCGTCTTCACCCGCCTGCCCGATGGCAGCTATAACGCGCCGCCCGGGTCGGCCGACAAGCTGGTCCAGACCGGGGAACGTACGCCCTACAACAACCTCCCGCAAGGCGCTCACTGATAGTGCTGAAATTTATTTTCATGGTGAGCTCTCCTTATGACCAGTTACAGACGCGGCGGCACACGGACTCAATGATTTCCATCGGGATTGGCAGGAACGCCGCGAGCGGGTCGCCGGCGATGGCCGCAACGATCTCGGACATTTTCGATGCGGGAATATCATGACGGGCAAAGTCCAGCGGGTGCCCCATCTGCACCAACAGCTCGCGAATAGCGGCGGCACAGGCGAGGACAGCATCCCTGCCCTCGCCTTCTACTCCGAACACCCCTTTCAGGCGGTCCGCCACCGGCACATAGAAATCGGGGAATTCTTCCATTACCACGGGTAGCAGTACGCCGTTGGCCTCACCGTGGTGAATATGGCAGACAGCGCCCAGAGCGTGAGCGAAATTGTGTATTGGCGACGCACCCAGATCATTCACCACCGAGTTACAGGCCATGGCGCTGGCGTTGAGCATGGCCTGGCGAGCGAGGACATCCGAGCCATCGGCGACCACCTTCGGCAGGTTTTCGAGGATGACTTTTGCGCTGGTCTCGGCGTGGGCCAGGGTGAAATGGTTCGTGTTGAGATGGCCCATGGTTTCAACTGCGTGGGTCAGGGCATCCATACCGGTGGCGGCCGTCAACATGGGCGGCAGGCCGGTGGTCATGTGCGCATCCAGTACAGCGATATCCGACTCCAGGTAGTTGCTGACGATCAGGTGCTTGATGCCCAGTTCCTTGTTGTAAATCACCGCGCCATTGGTCACTTCCGCACCGGTACCAGCAGTTGTGGGAACTGAGATATGGGGCACGCCCATATATTCCACTTCCGGCCAGTTCATCATTTTCACCGGGGACTTCAGCAACTGGTCCACGCTGTCCACCCCGTTGTACATGGCGAGCTTGACCAGTTTCACCGAGTCGAGCACGCTGCCGCCACCCACGGCCAGCAGGCCGTCGGCGCCAGTTGCCCGTGCCATCGCCAGACAGTCGTCGATACAGCCGGACTCCGCGTCCGGGGCGGTGTCGGTAAATACACCCGCCAGGCGAACGCCGCCGGGGCCACGCTGCTCGTCAAACAGGGCTGCTACCTTGTCGACAATCCCCACATCTTTCAGGCCCTTGTCGCTGACCAGGAGAACTTTCTTGCTTCCCAGGCCGCTGAACAGGCCGGGCAGGCGGATGACAGTGCCGGGGCCCGCGTGAACCATGGTCCGCTGCCAGTATTGAAATGCGCCAGTGCTGGACATCTTTTTATTCCTCTATAGCGTTAATGACAGCCGGGCTCAGACGACCTGGTGAACCAGGCCGAAGAAGGCCTTGGCATTCGGGTCGGTCTCGAAGCTTGTCATGTAGTTCTTGGTTTCCAGGTAGCCTTCCAGGGACGCGATATTGATCTCGCGCCCGTAACCACTCTGCTTGTGGCCGCCGAAGGACATGTCGCCGGTGATCGCGTGCCAGTCGTTGACCCACACGGTGCCCGCCTCCAGCCGCTGGGCGACTGCCTGGGCGCCGATGGGGTCGCCGGTCCACACACCCGCGGACAGGCCGTAGCAGCTGTCGTTGGCCAGGGCGATGGCGTCCTCGACATCGCTGTACTTGATCACCGACAGTACCGGGCCGAAAATCTCCTCGTTGTAGATCTTCATGTCCGGGGTAACATCGGTGAAGATGGTGGGCTGCACAAACATCGCGTCGGAGTACTCGTCAACCTGCAGCGGCCCGCCGCCACAGGCGAGGGTCGCACCTTCTGCCTTGCCGGACTCCACATAGCCCAGCACCCGTTCGTAGTGCTCGCGGTAGGCCATGGGGCCCAGTGTAGTTTCAGGGGCAAACTGGCTGCCGGCCTTCAAATTGCCGACCAGCTCGACCATGCGCGCCACCAGTTCGTCGTGAATGGACTCGTGAACGAACAGGCGGGTGCCCGAGATACAGATTTGTCCCGAACCCAGCAGGAAGCCGAAAGTGGCGCCCCTGGCGGTCAGTTCGATGGGGGCATCTGGCAACACAATACCCGGCCCCTTGCCGCCCAGTTCCAGGGTCACCCGTTTCATGGTTTCGGCCGCCGCCTTCTGGATCATGGTGCCCGTACGACCAGAGCCGGTGAAGGAAATCTTGGCGACACCCGGGTGGGAGGACAGGGCTGCGCCCACGTCCTGGCCGTAGCCGGTAACCACGTTGACCACCCCGGGGGGCAGCAGGTCCTGCATCAGTTCCATCGCCCGCACCACCGCCAGCGAGGCGGTCTCGGCGGGCTTGATGACCACGGTGTTGCCCGCGGCAATCGCCGGCAGCATCTTGAGGAAAGCCAGGAACAGGGGGCCGTTCCAGGCAGTGATCAGGCCACAGACGCCCAGGGGCTGCTTCACCACCCGGACATCGTGCGCCTCGGGTGCGAGCCGCACCGGGGGATACTCGACAAAGGGGTAGCTTTCCAGCCCCTCGGCGAAGATCTGGATAAACTGCATGACCGCAGGAATATCGAAGCCCTTCAGACGAGTGACGCCGAGGCCGGTACAGGCCGCCTCCAGCGTCAGCAATTCCTCCAGGTTGGCACCCAGCACTAGCGCCATCCGGGCGATGATACCTGCACGTTCGCTGGTCGGGGTGTTTTTCCAGGTCTTGAACGCTTCTGCTGCCGCCGCGACAGCCGCGTCGACATCGGCGGCGTTACCCGCCGCGGCCTTGCCGGCAACCTGGCCGGATACGGGATCGATCAGGTCGATATACTGGCCGGATGATGGCGGAACGAACTCGCCGTTGATGATGTGTTGCTGGGTGGGGATGCTCACTGGGACCTCTCCCTGTTAGGTTGATGTGTTATTTGTGACACAGGCTAGACCCATCCCGGGTACCAGACTTGGCCCTAGCGACAAATAACCCGGCAAAACTGTCGGGGTTATACCCACAGGGGCCTCGCCTGCAGATTCAAATGGAGGCCCTAAAAGCAGCACTTTTGCCTACGTAATCAAATTGTTATGCTAGCGCTATCCCGTTGAGGGCATAACGATAACGAGGGAACAACCGCAGGATGAGTGATTCCACATCCGCTACGACTATCGCCTCCTACACCATGGCCATCCACATGGCACTGGAAGCGAATGGCCACGATGCGGCCGCTGTATTTAAGGCCGCCGGGTTGAGTGACGCCCCCAGCCAGGATCCACTGGATCGCTATACCACCGTCCAGATGGCCACGCTGTTCCGGGAAGCGGTCAAATCTACCGGCAACCCCGCTTTCGGCTTGGTCGCCGCGCGCTTTCTCCACCCCTCCAATGTCCACGCCCTGGGCTATGCCCTGCTGGCCAGCGCCACCCTGCGGGACGCCTGTGAACGGCTGGTCTACTATTTCCGTATTGCCAGCAACCAGGGTTCCTATCGCATCGAGGAGAGCGAAGGCCGCTTCTGCCTGGTTCTGGAGGTAGTTGCAGACGGCGTCGCCTTTGAAACCATCGACGCCTGGAACGCCTTCATCATTCGGGTCTTCCGCATGATTTATCGGCCCGATTTCAAGCCCCTATCAGTACGACTGACGCGCCCCCTGCCTGAGGGCTACGTGGACTTGTACACCAGAAGTTTTCACGTGCCGGTAACTTTCGATGCCCCAGACTGTACAATCTGCCTGGACTCTGCCATCGTCGACCTCCCCCTGCTGGGTGGCAACCGGGAAATCGCCAGCGAACACGACAAGATCCTGCAAAACTACATCGCCGCGCTCGACGCGGAGGATATCGTCAACCGGGTCAAGCGGATCATCCTGCGGAAACTCCCTTCGGAGAATTGTACGAAGCAGCATGTTGCCAGCGAACTGGCCATGAGCCCCAGCGCCCTGCAGCAGAAACTGGCGGCAAAGGAAACGAGCTTCCAGGACCTACTGAACCAGGTGCGAAAGTCCCTTGCACTGGACTACATGGAACAGTCCCGCATAAGCATCACCGAGATGAGTTTCATGCTGGGGTTTAACGATACCAGCAGCTTCACCAGGGCGTTTCGGCGCTGGACAGGAAAGTCACCCCGTGACTACCGCCGAGAAAAGGGTGTGGAGCCGTAGCTAAACAAATGGGCTAACAACCTGACCCTGAATACCCCAACTAGCCCGAACGAACAATAAAGCTGCCCTTTCGGTTTTTCCAGGCATCCCCCGAAGCCTTATACGCTATCGTAGCCCCCTGTTAGATACGGGAGGTGCTCGATGAATAAGCTGACACGCATTTTACTGGCAGTGGTATGTCTCAACATGTCTATTGCTACGGAGGCCCGGGCCGCCGATAAACCCAATATCCTCATCATCTGGGGTGATGATATCGGGCCCTACAACATCAGTGCCTACAACATGGGGCGTATGGGGTATAAGACGCCCAATATTGACAAGATCGCGGCCGATGGGATCATTTTCACCGACTCCTATGGTGACCAGAGCTGCACCGCCGGCCGCGCGGGATTCATCACCGGGCAGCACCCGCTGCGCACCGGCCTGACCAAGGTGGGCCTGCCCGGAGCGAAGGAAGGCATGTCCGACAAGGACCCGACCATTGCCACCCTGCTCAAGTCCCTGGGTTACGCCACCGGCCAGTTCGGCAAAAATCATCTGGGTGATCGCGACGAACACCTGCCCACCAATCACGGCTTCGACGAATTCTTCGGCAACCTTTACCACCTCAACGCAGAAGAAGAGCCTGAGCACCCGAACTACCCCAAGGACCCTGCATTCAAGCAGATGTTTGGACCGCGGGGCGTGATCCACAGTTACTCGGATGGAAAAATCGAAGACACCGGTCCCTTGACCAAAAAGCGAATGGAGACCGTGGACGAGGAATTCCTGGGTGCGGCCCTGAAATTCATGGACAAGACCCACAGGGCAGGCAAGCCCTTTTTTGTCTGGTTTAACGCCACTCGCATGCACGTGTGGACCCGGCTCAAGCCTGAATCACAAGGCGTGACGGGACAGGGCCTTTACGCCGACGGACTGGTGGAGCATGACGGTCATGTCGGCCAGTTGCTCGACAAGCTGGACGAGCTGGGTATCGCCGACAACACCATCGTTATGTATTCCACCGATAACGGCGCCGAACTGGCCTTGTGGCCGGACGGCGGCTACACCCCATACCGAGGCGAAAAGAACAGCAGTTGGGAAGGCGGCTACCGGGTGCCGATGATGATGCGCTGGCCAGCCAGGATCGCGGCGGGCCAGGTTTCTAACGAAATCATCGCCATGATGGACTGGATGCCGACCCTTATGGCGGCGGCGGGCAATGACAACATCATCGCGGAACTGAAGAAGGGCAAACGAGTTGGCGGCAAGTCCTACAAAGTGCATCTGGACGGCTACAATTTCCTGCCCTACTTCCTCGGCAAGGATGAAAAGGGGCCGCGCACTGAATTCATCTATACCTCCGATACTGGCGATATCGTAGCGATCCGTGACGGCGATCATGGGACAGAGGGCTATCAGCGGATCGCCCGTGCTCTCACCGAGCCGCTGCAGGTAATCGTGCAAGGCCGCATCGATTATCGCCAGCACCACCTCGTTGACCGTACAGCCGCGCTCCTTGCCAATGGCCTTCACCCGGTCCAAGGGCAGCGTACACACCGCGGTGGAACGGGTCTCCCACTCCAGGGGCTTGTTCAGCAGTGTCGGCGTGGCCGAATAGGGAATCTGCGCCTTACCTTCGCGCACATTGAGCCACTGTAGCCCCATGTCGCTGAGCAGGCCGGTCACCTCCCCCAGGCCGCGGAGCCGCTTGAGAATTGGTTTGAGCGGGTCGCTGTCCCTGCGTTTCCCGGCTGAGGACGGCCGCTCCAGTTCATAGGACCAGGGCGGAACGATTTTTCTGGTCCGGGAGGACGTCGACAGGGCGCCGTACATCCGCTTCACGCCAGTCATACCGTCGATGTAGGCGTGATGGATCTTGCTGTAGACCGCGAAGCGATCATTTTCGAGACCCTCAATAACCTGGCATATCCAGCCGGGCCGGCGCCGGTCCAACATGCCCGCGTGCAGGCGCTGGATCACTTCCATCAACTGCTCGTCAGAGCCGGGCCCCGGTACCGCGGAGTGCCTCACGTGGTAGTCCATATCCATGTCTTCCTGCACTCGCCACTCGGGCATTCCCATGCGGGGAAAATGCGGATAGTAATTGAATGGCGCTACCACAGGGGCGGCCTTAAAGGCGGCCACCAGGTCACGTAGATAGGTATCGGGGGCATTCTTCGGCTTTTTGAAGACCTGCACAGCAGCCACATGCTTGGGACTCTGGGGGGACTCCAGCAGGAAGAACATCAGGTCCATTGGCGGTATGGGTTTGCGCATTATCTGGCCTATTCCTTTGCAAGTGCCTGCATGATCGCTTCACCGTGTTCACCAGGCTTTGGAATCTGCCCCACTTCCTGTTGGGTGACACTGAACCGGGGCGCCGGTGCCGGCTGCAGGCCAGCGCTGCCTTCGACGAAGCACTCCCGCGCCTTGATATGCGCGTTCTCCGCCGCTTCAGGCAGGGTCAGCACCGGGGCGAAACAGGCGTCGGTGCCCGAGAGCAGCTCACTCCAGTGAGACTGCGGCTGATTGGCGAACAGCGCTGCCATTTTCGCGCGGGCAGCAGGCCAGGCATTCTTGTCGTGCTGGCGGGCGAAATCCGGATCGTCGGCAAAGCCGCACAGGGTGATCAGCTCGCGGTAAAAGTTCGGCTCCAGGGCCTGTACCGTGACGTAGCGGCCATCGGCACAGGGATAGGTGTTGCACCAGGGGCTGGCGGCGCCGAAGAAGGTCTCGCCGGGGTTCTCGCTGATTGCACCCTCCTCGCGCACACTGGCCAGCAGGGCCTGGTTGTAGATGGCGCCGTCGCAGATCGCGGCATCGATAACCTGCCCCTCCCCGCCGCGTTGCACATGCAGCAACGCCGAGAGAATGCCCAGCACCAGCATATTGGAACCGGAACCGATATCACCCAGCACCGTGGGTGTGGGGTACGGTGCATCGCCGGGAATCCCGCCATAATGCAGAATCCCGGTGATGGAGAGATAGTTGATATCGTGTCCCGCGGAATGGGACAGAGGGCCGCTCTGCCCCCAGCCGGTCATTCGGCCGTAAACTAGGGAAGGCTTGCGCGCCAGGCAGGCCTCGGGACCCAGGCCCAGGCGCTCCATGACCCCGGGGCGGAAGCCCTCAATCAGGACCTCCGCCTGCTCCACCAGTTGCAGGACCACCTCGATTGCTTCCGGATCTTTCAGGTCCAGGGCGATGGACTGCTTGCCCCGACGGAAATAGGCGAAGTCAGTAGCACCGCCTACCGCGGCGGCGTTCTCACTGGCAACCTTGCGTTCCACCAGGATCACCTCGGCGCCAAGATCGGCCAGCATCATGCCCGCGATCGGGCAGGGACCGATTCCGGCGATTTCAACGACTTTCGTGCCCGCTAAAGGCCCCATATTCACTCCTAGATATTCAGGTAAGTAATGCCCATTGCCAGTAGCCCGCGCCCATCCCCAGGGCCGCACCAACGGCAATCAGTTTCCATTCATCCTCGGCGACGACGGGATGCAGTAATTCGTAAAATTCCTCTGGTGGCAGGCTGCCCAGGCGCTCGGCAATGGTGTTTTCCACATCCAGCGCCTCGTCAATATAAGCAAATGAGCGCGCATCAGGCCGGATAACCTCCTCGAAAGCCCGGTCGCTGACGATACAGCTGATCCTGGCGTATTCGGAAGGACCGATACTGACCACCGCCAGCGGCTTGAGCACCCCCTGCGCATCCTCAATGGCATGATTGACCTCCCGGTGGATCATCGCCCGCAGGCGATCGACCGACTCCTCAATCTTGAGCATCTCGCCAACCACGATCTCGGCGGTGACCAGTTCGGAAGCCATGACCCGGCCGTAGTAGCGCGACACCTCTTTCTGTCGCTTGATAAACAAGCCCTGGACTTTGAATGGCCCCACCTGCACCGGTTGCAGCGGCTTCTGGATGAGGTAGATGGCCAGCGCATTGGTGATATAGCCCACCAACAGCCCGAAAGCCGGCAGCAGCCACCACTGCTGGTAGAAGTACCAGATAAACATCACCGGGATGCCCAGCGGAATACCGAAGTACAGGCCGCTGCGCTGGATAAATTTGAACTCCTGCGCGGCCGCTTCCCGGAACACCCGGGTCAGCATAAGCTTGTCACTGCTGAGCCGCTCTACGATCACCTCGTTGAGGTCCACCAGTTCACCGAGATTCGGCTTGAGATCTTCGATCAGATTTTCCAGCGCAGCGGGGAGTTTCTTCCGCACTTCGGTGTACACCCGCTTCTTGATGGCACCGGGCGCGGCGCTCCAGATGAAATTGCTCACCGAAAGCTGGGGAGAAGTGGCCTGGCCCATCACCTCGTCTACCACCTCTTCCACAAAGGGGTCGAGCCGGTGACTGATCGCCTCGATCAACTGATCGGGATCGATGCGGTCGATAAGTTCTTCCTGGGTGAGAACACGTTTGACGCTGTGCTCCACCGTGATGCGCGCCATCTTCGGCGCATTGGCTGGTATCACTCCCTGCCACCCCAGCGGACCAATGCCGACGAATTCCACAGGACCCATCATCATCTTGACCGCCAGCCAATTGGTGCCATAGCCGACCAGCCCGCTCACTGCGGGTATGGTCAGATAAACCAGGTACTCTTGAAGATACGCTAGATCACTCATGATCGACGACTTTTTCAGCCGGTTTATGGCCAGTAACGAATGGTAGCTTTGATAGTAACGGCAAGCCGCGCGATGACTTTTCCGGAGGGACTGAATACTTAACAATACGGATATTTCCGACTTGCCGGGCTCATTCTGAACAATGACTACAGCATGAGGAGTGTTGTGCTCACTTCTTTTTCGTATCAGCCTTTTCACGCAGCTGGTTCTGCAGCACTATCACGGCGTCTTGGAGAGCTCCAAGCTCTCCTCCCAGTTTGTGCTCTTCTTTATAGGCGCTGAATTCTCGCTCAACAGACACTGTTAGGGATTTCTGATCATCCAGGCTTTCCTGGAGCTCAGCATTTGCCTCAAGATGCGTCGCAATATCACTTTCGAGCTTATCCTTTTGGCGCGTTAGCTCATTGACCTTCGTCTCGAGGGCCACAACGGCCTCCCGGGCAGTCTGGGATTTATGGGACATTTTCTCGAGATCAGCCGTGAGCTTCTTCGCATTGGCCTTTGCTTCGAGTCGCTCCTGGTCAAGGAGCACCATCAATCGGTTTTCAGTTTGCTCAGCCTCCTGCGCTAGTTCCTTACGCTGAGCTGCAATTGCAGTACCGTGCTCCTCCGCTACCCGCGATCGCTCCTCGGCATGCTGCTTGAGTAGCACCCGTTGCTCAGTTTGCATCGACTGAATCGTGGTCTTGTGCTCTTTTTCGGGAGAGCAGGACAAACCGGGGGCAAATCGCTAAGCTGCCTCCTTCATTTCGGGGTACCAGCCCTCAAATGTGTCTCTCAATTGGTCATTCAGGACCTTCGTCCGGACTTGAAGCAACAGGTGGGCGCCTCGCTCTGTCCAGCGCATTTGCTGCTTCTTCACGAATCGCTTGCTTACGACCTGGTTGATGGTTGACTCCACGAACCCCGTGGAAATTCTCTCACCATTCCGGTACCGATAGCCATAGTTTGTGATATTTGTCTGGTTCGAATGGATATATCGCTCGAAGTCTTCCACTGTCTTGAATAACTTGGCCTGTGCCTCGCCGGGCTCCAGGCAATCCAAATGCCAGGTCAGGTCCTCGACAGCCTGCAACGCTCGATACACATTACCGTGCCATAGATACCACTTGATGCGCTTGAGGTGGTCCAGGGCTTTCTCAGTCGCTTTCGGATCCTCCTCACCCGGTAGCCCTTTCGCCATCTGGCGCATTACAGTGAGTCTCATCGTTATGTGAAACCAATCCAAGATATACTCCGCGTGTGGATTCAGGTCGTATTGCAGGGTGCGGACATTCTCTGCTCCGTCGGAGAGAAATGTGACCTGCTGATTCATCTGCATGCCTTGAGATTTCAGCACCTCGTACAGTCGTCGTTTGGGCTTCTCGTCGTAACGAGTGACATAGGCAAAGCATTTAGAATCATTCTCAGCGATGCTCTTGCCGGCGATAACCTCAAAGTGTCCCTCCCCTCGCGATTTTCCGTCCCGACCACGGACGAAGCCACCATCTATGCCAACGGTAATGGGTTCCTCCGGGCGAGGTAATTTGCCCCAGTCCCGCTCCATGCCTTCCAGGTAGATACCCTTCTCCGGTCCCATCGCCTGCTCAACCCGATCAGCGACCCGTTCTACCTGTCTGCGGATTGACGTGGTATTAATCTGGCCCTCCAATGGAAGGACCTCTGACAGGATATCTACCGTGAGCCCATAGGACATCAACGAAGCCCACTTTGCCTCCAGATAGGCAAGTTCCGGTGTCGTTCGCTCTGATAACCGCTTCGAGAGCGGGCTGAAACTGCGATGGTCGGCCTTTTCACAGGGGCAATGTCGTAGCCGTGGGCTATCGAGCTGCACTTTCCCGAATACGGTTTGGCAGACCAGGGAGTGGTGTCCCTTCAAGGATCGCGGGGATCCGCAGATTGGGCAATCCCTGGTATCCCGTAGCCACTCTGACACCTGTTGATTGACGATGCTGGCCTGAAGGTGTTGCAGCAGGTTCTTGCCTTCGGACAGAGATAAACCCAGTGTGCCGGTAGAAAATGTTGTTCTTGTTATGGTCGCGACATCGTGAACGATGAGCTGCCCGTGTTCGGACTCAATGACGACCTGGACCTTGGCTTTCATAGCAGACTCCTTCTACTCGAATACCGCCCCGTACCATTCTTCGTCCCGTTTACTGTATATGTCTAAACGCCGGTTGATCTCCCTGCGGTCGAATTCCTCTTTCCCGAGCCACCACTTGGCGTGATCGATCTCATGGAGGTAGAGCTCCATTTCATCGACCTGGTCTTCGCATAGATCCTGGAGACGGGAAACAACAAGAGATGGATGAAACTCGTCTTCCCAGGCCATAAAAGCAATGGGACCGCCACATTCTTCCGGGGGCCCTGCCCTGCTACCGGAAATGCAGACTGGGTAGATTTGGCTGGGGTCCAGTGCCCTCCTCTCTTCCAGCCGAATATCGATCATCCAGTCGACGTTGAAATCATATTCGTAGAGGAACCGCTCTTTGTGGCGAAATTCAAAGTCAGAAAGGAGAATTTCGTCGGGGTCGTCCGGAAAGCACAGGCCGCCCCTGTGGTAGACGCCATAGCTCTTCGCGTGAATTGTAAACTTGTTGAGATGGTAGTCAGACCACCCCATCAGAATCTGGATGGTATAGTGAAGATCCGTGATGGTACTGTCAGAGCGGACCAATACCCGGCGCCAGATTGCGGGACTGATCTCGCGCAATAAGATGTGAAGCTGATAGACCTCAGGCATACCAGACCTCCTTTGCATGGGATAAGCCTAGCAGTTTCAGGAAGTTATGCCTGATTATTCACCTAGGTGCGGAGATTTGCCCCCGTTTTGTACTGCTCTCCAAATAGGCCTCATGGGTGTAAACCTATTTCAGGACGGGACAGCGAAACAAAAAAAGGCTGCCAATTGGCAGCCTTTTTTTGTTGCTGACGGGTGATGGCTTTAAGAAGGCATACCTGACAACCAGTATACGACGGTTGCAATAACAATCGTCAGGATCGCTACAGACGCACAGGCGTCAGCAAAATTATCTTCACGGGCTTCTTGGTTTTGGTCAGACATGACAACCTCAATGGAATAATGACGTTAACACCCGGCGAACCGGCTTGGAAAAGCCGCCAGTATAGCAAGATTATGAAAAAGACTGCTATTTGCTGAGATAGAGAGTGAAGTAATCGGTCAAACGCATAAGGCTTATCCGCAAAAAGCGTTAGTGGCAGAACCGATTAAAATTTATCATTCGCTCCGATTTATAATTAAGCCCCCCGCCGTCACACGCCGGGACCGCATGACACTTAACGCGAGAGA
This sequence comes from Spongiibacter sp. C9W, assembly GCF_057370015.1. Lineage (NCBI taxonomy): Bacteria > Pseudomonadati > Pseudomonadota > Gammaproteobacteria > Cellvibrionales > Spongiibacteraceae > Spongiibacter > Spongiibacter sp. C9W. The sequence goes on along the minus strand of NZ_CM170672.1, from coordinate 328,083 downwards.
TTACACGTTATATGTACGCATACGACCAGTACGATCGGCAGATCATCAGCCAACGCGTCGCTCAGTATCGGGATCAAACCGAGCGCTATCTGGCTGGCAAAATCACTGAGGAACAGTTTTTGCCGCTGCGCCTTCAAAATGGCCTGTATGTTCAGCGCCTTGCTCCCATGCTGCGCATTGCGGTGCCCTATGGCACGCTGAACAGCCAGCAGCTGCGCAAGCTAGCCTTTATTACCCGCGAGTACGACAAGGGCTATGCACACATTAGTACCCGCCAAAATGTTCAGTTGAATTGGCCGAAACTGGAAGAAGTTCCCGATATTCTGGAGCATCTGGCTGAGGTGGAAATGCACTCCATCCAGACCAGTGGTAACTGCATTCGCAATGTCACCGCAGACCAGTTCTCTGGCGTTGCCGCCGATGAAGTTGAAGATGCCCGGCCGTGGTGTGAAATCATTCGTCAGTGGTCCACTTTTCACCCGGAATTTGCCTTCCTTCCCCGTAAATTCAAAATCGCTGTGTGCGGCTCTGAGCAAGACCGGGCGGCGGTATTGGTTCACGACATCGGCTTGCAGATCGTCAAAGACGACAACGGCAATACCGCGTTCAAAGTAATAGTAGGCGGCGGTTTGGGCCGTACGCCGGTTATCGGCAGTGTTATCCACGAGGCCTTGCCACCGCGCCACCTGCTCAGCTATCTGGAGGCCATCGTTCGGGTTTACAACCAGTTGGGCCGCCGTGACAACAAATTCAAAGCGCGTATTAAAATTTTGGTTCGCGCCATGGGCGCAGACGCCTTCAAAGCTAAAGTGGAAGAAGAATGGGCCTTTATTAAAGATGGCAATTTAGACCTTCCCGACGAGGAAATTGCCCGCGCTCAGTCATTTTTCACTCGCCCGGATTACGAGGCGCTGGAAAATGAAGATCTCCAGGCCCTCGCCCTCGAGAATGTCGATTTCGCCCGCTGGCTCAACCACAACGTGCACGCCCACAAACAACGTGGCTACGCGATCGCTACGCTGTCGCTGAAAACCACCGGCGTCGCACCGGGCGATATCACTGCAGAACAGTTTGAAGCGGTCGCGGACCTCGCCGAGGAGTTTGGCTTTGGTGAAATTCGCTCAACCCATCAACAGAACCTGGTACTACCTGATATTCAGCAGCGCCAGCTTTTTGCTCTATGGCAAAAACTTGTCAGCCTGGAGCTTGCCAGCCCGACGGTAGGCACGATGAACGATATCATCTGCTGCCCCGGCGGTGATTTCTGCTCGCTGGCCAACGCCAAGTCGATCCCCATTGCAGAAGCCATTCAGCGCCGCTTCGACGATCTGGACTACCTTTACGACCTGGGCGACATAGAGCTGAATATCTCCGGCTGTATGAATGCTTGTGGCCACCACCACATTGGTAATATCGGTATCCTCGGCGTCGATAAAAAAGGTCAGGAGTTCTATCAAGTGTCGCTCGGCGGTCAGCAGGGGCTGAATGCATCGCTGGGTAAGATCCTTGGCCCTTCTTTTGCGCAAGACGAAATTCCCGACGTCGTTGAGAAAATACTCAACTGCTACCTTGAAAAGCGCCACCCCGAAGAGCGCTTTATCGATACCTACGAACGCATAGGCCTGGCGCCGTTTAAGGAGCGTGTATATGCCTAAGATTATTAAGAATGGTCAGGTTGTTGACGACAACTGGCAAGTTTGGCGCGACGCCGAGACCTTACCGAGCACCGACCATGTTATCGTTCCGCTGGCGCTCTGGCAGCAGCAGCGCGACGCCCTGCTCGCCTTGGGCGAAATAGCCGTTTATCTGGCCAGTGACGAGTCACCTAAATCACTGAGCGACGATGACTTGTCAGCACTCAGCTTTGTGGCGGTAGACTTTCCGAAGTTTATGGACGGCCGCGGCTTCAGCTATGCCCGCGAGCTACGCGAGCAACGCCAATATCAGGGCGAAATTCGTGCCGTCGGTGATTTTATTCGCGACCAGCTGTTCTATATGAAGCGCTGCGGATTTTCCAGCTATGCCCTGCCCAGCGACGAGCTGGAAGCCGCGCTGGCCAGCCTGAACGACTTCAGCGAAAGCTATCAGTCCAGTGTGGACCAGCCACTCCCCCTGTTCCGGCGTCGCCACGCGTAATTGCACACTAAACCCGCTATGCGGGTTTTTTTACGCCTCTCATTCCCTCCGCTATGCTGAGTAGTGCCGGATCATTGTGATACGGCGCAAGTAGAGCAGCAGGAGCGCGTGTGGAAACCAGCCTGACCTTCTCATTTTTTCTTATTTTTAGCGGCGCCGCCTTGCTGGCCTCGCTCGCCTTAATCAGCCGTCAGCCGCTACTCATTGCCTATATTGCACTGGGCGCAATCATTGGCCCCTACGGTGGCGGCTGGGTTACCGATTTAGGCTTATTGGCAGAGATTGCCGAGTTTGGCATCGTGTTTTTGCTTTTTCTGCTCGGTCTGGATATGCAGCCCCAGGCGCTGCTGCACAGCCTTAGAAAAACCACGGGCATAGCGCTAATTAGCTCCACAATATTCCTGGCCATCGGTTACAGTGTTGGCGTGGCGTTTGGCTTTACTCAGGCCGAGGCGTGGATAATCGGGGCCGCGATGATGTTTTCCAGCACGATTATCGGCATTAAATTACTGCCAACCACCGTTTTGCACCACCGCGAGAACGGCGAGCTAATGGTCGGGATTTTATTGCTGCAAGACATGATCGCCATACTCGTACTACTGTTAATTTCCAGCGTTAGCCAAGGCGAATTATCGCCCATCAGCCTCGGTAAAACCCTTGTCGCGCTCCCCCTGCTCTGCGCCCTGGCGTTTGTCGCTGTACGCTACTTATTACTGCCACTTATTCAGCGCTTTGACCGCTTTCAGGAATATATTTTTTTGCTGGCGATAGGTTGGTGCTTAGGGCTTGCCGAGGCGGCCCATGCGATGGGGCTGTCTGCGGAAATGGGCGCCTTTCTCGCCGGCATAAGCCTCGCTACCAGCCCAATATCCCAGTACATCGCGATTAGCCTTAAGCCGTTAAGAGATTTCTTTTTAATATTGTTTTTTTTTTCGTTGGGGGCACGCTTCAATCTGGCGCTGATCACAGAAATAGCCGCCCCAGCCCTCCTTCTCGCCGCGATACTACTCACGATAAAACCACTGAGTTTTCGCGTTCTTCTGCGGCGAACATTAGCGTCTAAGCGGCTATGCTGGGATCTGGGGCTTCGCTTGGGGCAGATCAGCGAATTCTCGCTGTTGATCGCCTATCTGGCTTTTGACCAAGGCGTCATTGGCAGTAGCGCGTCTCATCTCATTCAAGCTACAGCCATTCTGAGCTTTGTTGTGTCATCGTATATTGTTGTGCTCAACTGCCCGACGCCCATCGCTATTCGCGATGAGCTACGCCGGGACTAAGCGCTTTATTGAAACAGCACCGAAAAGGTGACGGGCACCGCCAGCGTAATGGAATTCAGCCCAGCAAGTTGTCGCAGTTTGTCTATGCCCTGCTCCAAGCCCAAAGCGGCGATATCGATAAACGCCGGCGACGTGGTTACCACACGAATATCACCATTTTCCAGCCGGCTTACCAGCGTATTAAAACGCAATGCCTGACGCTTGCCGCCCAGCATCAGTTCGCCCTCAACGGTCATCGCTTGCGGCGAAGATACCTCAATAGCAGCAAGGGCATCCGTATCAATTGTGGCGTTGAACGTGGCCAATGGCTGGCTATCGACATCAAAAAGGTATTTTTTGATTCGCTTGTCGCGAATATCAATCCCTGAGTCAATGCTTGCCAGGTCGATATTGATAAGCGCTTTGCCGGTGGTGGTATTAAGCTGCCCGGTAACAGCATCAAAGCTAAACAACTCGGCAACGCGATTGTTTTTTACGCTCACCACATTGAGCATCGACGATTCGCTAGCCAGTTCCAAGGCCTGAGTCGCCATCGCTGCGGCATACAAGCAAAGCCCAAATACGATTTTTTTCATTACCTGTCTCCCACCGTGAACAGACGCCGGAGTACCCGACCTCCAATTGTCTTTATCTGACTCTATTTACTACGCTAAATTCCCGATATTGCGAGCACAAAAAACCCGGCCTAAGCCGGGTTTTTTGTGCTCACTAGCTGAAGGGCTATTAGATAGCGCTTTCCAGCTCAGGCAAGGCGTCAAACAGGTCTGCAACCAGACCGTAATCAGCAACCTGGAAGATAGGAGCATCTTCGTCTTTGTTGATAGCAACAATGACTTTTGAGTCCTTCATACCAGCCAAATGCTGGATAGCACCAGAAATGCCGACAGCGATGTACAGCCCCGGTGCGACGATTTTACCCGTCTGACCTACTTGCATATCGTTAGGTACGAAGCCCGCGTCAACAGCCGCGCGCGATGCACCAACTGCTGCACCAAGCTTGTCTGCCAGGGAGTACAGCATGCTGAAGTTGTCGCCATTTTGCATACCGCGGCCACCAGAGACAACGATGTCTGCGGCAGTCAGGTCTGGACGATCGCTCTTAGCCAGCTCTTCTTTCTCGAAGCTGGACTTACCTGCATCGTGTGCGCTAGCAACCGCTTCTACGGCAGCAGAACCACCCTCTGCGGCAGCAGCATCGAACGCCGTTGCACGAACAGTGATGACTTTGATCGCGTCAGAAGACTGAACAGTGGCGATAACGTTACCGGCGTAGATGGGGCGCTTGAAGGTATCCGCGCTCTCTACCGAAATGATCTCTGAAATTTGCGCAACATCCAGCAACGCGGCAGCACGCGGAAGCGTGTTCTTACCGTTAGTGGTCGCAGGAGCCAAGATGTAACCGTAGTCTTTGCCCAGTTCTGCGACCAACAGCGCCACATTCTCAGCCAGCTGGTGACCGTAGGCAGCGTTGTCTGCAACCAGCACCTTGCTAACGCCGTCGATTTTAGCCGCCGCTTCAGCCGCTGCACCACAGCCTTCACCCGCAACGAGTACGGCGATATCGCCACCGATAGCTTTCGCTGCGCTGACTGTGTTCAGGGTTGCCCCATTGATAGAGGCGTTATCGTGTTCTGCAATAACTAGAATACTCATTAGATTACCTTCGCCTCGTTCTTCAGTTTCTCAACCAGTTCGGCAACGTCCGCAACCTTGATACCCGCTTGACGCTCTGCAGGCGGCTCAACCTTCAAGGTTTTCACACGTGGTGTAACATCGATACCCAGCTCGTCTGGCGTCAGTGTATCGAGAGGCTTCTTCTTCGCCTTCATGATGTTAGGCAGTGACGCGTAACGAGGCTCGTTCAAGCGCAGGTCAGTCGTTACGACTGCGGGCAATGCCAGCTTAACGGTTTGCAGACCGCCGTCAATTTCGCGAGTCACTGCAACGCTGTCGCCGTCAACGGCAACTTCTGATGCGAAAGTACCCTGAGCCATTCCGGTCAATGCCGCCAGCATTTGGCCGGTTTGGTTGTTGTCGCCGTCGATCGCCTGCTTACCCATGATCACGAGTTGCGGCTGCTCTTTGTCAACAACGGCTTTGAGTACTTTAGCGATACCCAGTGGCTGAACGTCTTCTTCCGTTTCTACCAGGATGCCGCGGTCAGCGCCTAGGGCCAACGCAGTACGGATCTGCTCTTGAGCCACTTTAGGACCGATTGAGACAGCGATGATTTCAGTAGCAACACCTTTCTCTTTCAGGCGTACCGCTTCTTCAACAGCGATTTCACAGAATGGATTGATCGCCATTTTGACATTATTCAGATCAACGTCTGTACCGTCCGACTTCGGACGCACTTTGACGTTGTAGTCAACAACTCGTTTGACAGCAACAAGAACCTTCATGGATTCCCCAGTAAACGCGTAAATGAAATGAAACAGCTAGTCGTCTTTACGCTGCGGATCAATAATTCGATCCGTCCAGACGTTTAGCCCCGTTAAAAAAAGCGCCGTTATATTGACGGCATTGGCCGTCAAGGTCAACATGAGTGCGCTATTCAGCCGCTGAATAACAGGCATAGCGCAGTTCTATTTCGCTGAATATCGCCGAAAATACGATCTGCGCGGTCATTCCTGCCATATAAAAAAGGACAACCCCGGGTAATACTGACGTTAAGTTTGACAGCCGAGCGGTGCTTATGTGGCGTTTTTACGTGCTGACACTTATACTTGCGCCTTCAAAAATGGTGTCAAAACGCCCAGCCAATAAGGGCTACACCTATGCTTAATCTTAGAGGAGAGAGTCTGTGGAACGCGAATCAATGGAATTTGACGTCCTGATCGTCGGTGCTGGGCCTGCAGGTTTGGCAGCAGCTTGCAAAATTCGCCAGTTAAGTGAAACCAGCGGAAAAGACATCAGCGTTTGTGTTGTAGAAAAAGGTTCTGAGGTCGGCGCCCACATTCTATCTGGCGCAGTATTTGAACCCACCGCGCTGGACGAGCTATTCCCGGACTGGAAAGAAAAAGGCGCGCCGCTGCACACGCCAGTGACTGGTGATGATATCTACTTCATGACCAGCGGTGAAAAAGCCATCAAAGTTCCCGACTTCGCTGTGCCCAAAACGATGCACAACGAAGGTAACTACATTATTAGCCTGGGCAACCTGTGCCGCTGGCTGGCCGAGCAGGCCGAAGGCATGGGTGCAGAGATCTACCCCGGCTTTGCCGCTGCTGATGTTCTGTACAATGACGACGGTAGTGTAAAAGGTATCGTCACTGGCGATATGGGCATTGCCGAAGACGGCAGCCAAAAAGACAGCTACATGCCCGGCATGGAGCTGCATGCAAAATACACCCTGTTTGCAGAAGGCTGCCGCGGTCACCTCGGCAAGCGTTTGATGGAAAAATTCGACCTGAATGCGGGCAAAGAGCCCCAGCATTACGGCATCGGCATTAAAGAACTTTGGAAAATCGATCCCGCCAAGCACGAACAAGGTAAGGTCGTTCATACTGCCGGCTGGCCACTCTCTGAAAATGGCGCCCTCGGTGGCTCTTTCCTCTACCACCTGGAAGACAACCAAGTCGCAATCGGCCTGATTACCGACCTCTGCTACGATAACCCGTGGCTGTCTCCCTTCGAGGAATTCCAACGCTATAAGCAACACCCCGTCGTCAAGCAGTACCTCGATGGCGGTGAGCGCGTGTCCTACGGCGCTCGGGCTATCGCAAAAGGCGGCCTGCAGTCTCTACCAAAAATGACCTTCCCAGGTGGCCTGCTGATTGGCTGTGACGCGGGCACGCTGAACTTTGCCAAGATCAAAGGTAGCCACACCGCGATGAAGTCCGGTTTGCTGGCCGCAGAAGTTGTCCACAAGGCGCTGACTGAAGACAATAAATCCGGTGAAGAACTCACCGAATACACCACTGCCTTTGAAGGCTCCTGGCTGTATAAAGAGCTGTACGCTCAGCGCAACTTTGGCCCAGCTCAGCACAAGTTCGGCAACTTCTTCGGCTCAGCCTATGCCTTTATCGATCAGAATATCTTTGGCGGCAACCTGCCTTGGACGCTGAGCGATACCAAGCCTGATTACGCGCAAATGAAGCCTGCAGACAGCTGCAAAAAGATTGAGTACCCCAAGCCTGATAACAAGCTGAGCTTTGACCGCTTGTCGTCAGTATTCCTCTCTAACACTAACCACGAAGAAGATCAGCCCTGCCACCTGACGTTGAAGGACGCCGAGCTGCCTATTCGTGACAACCTGCCCAAGTACGCCGAGCCCGCTCAGCGTTACTGCCCAGCAGGGGTGTATGAGGTGGTCGAAGACGAAGGTGGCCAAGCGCGCTTCCAAATCAACGGACAAAACTGCGTACACTGCAAGACCTGTGACATTAAGGACCCCGCCCAGAATATTGTGTGGGTGACTCCTGAAGGTTTGGGCGGACCGAACTATCCCAACATGTAGTTAAGACGCTTCAACAAAAAAGGCAGCCAGATGGCTGCCTTTTTTGGTTTTCATCTCCCCAAAATGTCTGGGGTTACTTATACACGCCCTAGCTCAAATTGCTCACCGGCGCTGCGAACAATGAGTCGATCGCCATGCTGCTCAGCCAGATCTACCAGGCGGTAAAAACAGGCGCGATTCACTCTTGCTGACAAGCCGTGCTCGAGAGCAACGGCCGGCCTCGGCTCCCCCGAATCAGGTGACTCGGTCACACTGAGCCGATGCTGAGGACCGAGCTCATGCCATGTATCGACGTTAGTTTTAACGGCAATTCTACGCCCTTCCGAGGTTGATTCGCCTACTTCCATATCAACGATCAGCAGCGGGAGGTCTTCGACCTGTAAGCGCCATTTCTCGACCGGAGTGACTAAATAATAGTGACCATCCGCTTCGCACCGCAAAATAGAGGCAAATAGCTTAACCAACTCATGGCGCTTGATTTCGCCACCTTCGTGAATCCAACGCCCGTCAGCCAAAATCTGAATGTCGATTTCGCCACTCAGCGCCGGCTGCCACTTTTCAATCGGTGGTCTGCCGGCCTGGTCTCTCAATAAGCGTTCAATGGTTTCCAGGCTACTCATGGGGCTCTCCCTAGGGTTGCCAAGTGAGCTGCACTCAGCGAATGACTCGCACGTTAACCACACCGTCTAGGTCAGCAATTTTTGCAAGCAATGCGTCGTCGACATTGCCGTTTAAGTCGATAAGGTTATAGGCAATTTCATCGCGGCTTTTGTTAAGCATATCAACGATATTTACGTTTGCATCGGATAACAGCGCCAAGATACTGCCAAGAATTTTCGGCACATTGCGATTGGCCACAGCCAGGCGCACATCACCACTGCGCTCAAGCTGCAGATTCGGAAAGTTTACCGAGTTCTTGATGTTCCCGTTACGCAGGAAATCATCTAACTGATCAGCCGCCATGATCGCGCAATTTTCTTCGGCCTCATCGGTGCTGGCACCGATATGCGGCATCAGCACCACATCCTCATCACGCGCAATCAATTCCGGCGTTGGAAAGTCCGTGATAAAGCGACGTAGCTGCCCGGCCTCCAGTGCATCGATCACCGCGGCAACATCAACAATCTCTTCACGTGCGAAATTCAGCAAGCACGTGCCTGGGCGACAATTACTCAGAAGCTCTGCATTCACCAGCCCTCGCGTTGCATCGAGTACCGGGAGATGGAGAGTGATGTAATCGGCACGCGCAAACAAGCTGCCCAGGTTCTCCATTTTTTTCACCGCGCTTGGCAAACGCCATGCCGCATCGACTGACAGCGCGGGGTCGTAACCAATAACCTTCATGCCCAGATCGAGCGCGGCTCTGGCGATCATCGAGCCAATAGCCCCCAGGCCAACAATACCCAGGGTGCGGCCCGCCAGCTCATTTCCCTTAAAGCGTTTCTTTTCCTTTTCTAATAATTTGGCAAGAGCGGCACCATCTTTCATGTCCCCTAGCGTATTCACGTAGGCAATTCCCTCGAGAATACCGCGCGAACCCAACGTCAAGCCCGCTATGACCAGCTCTTTTACCGCGTTGGCATTAGCACCCGGGCTATTAAATACCGGGATACCCCGGTCTGTGCACTCTGCGACGGGCACGTTGTTAGTGCCAGCCCCTGCGCGAGCGATGGCTTTGACCGATTGCGGAATATCCGCGCCCTGCAATTTGTGGCTGCGCAGCAAAATGGCGTCGGGTGAGCTAAATTCGCTGGCGATCTCATATTGTTCGCGGGGCAGGCGCTCGAGGCCTTTCACAGAGATTTGGTTCAGGGTAAGAATTTTGTACACACATCCTCCTTGGCAGGGACTGCAGCAGAAACCAAGCCTATGATTTAGCCGCAGGTAGTAATTCAGCGAGTTGACCGAGCTCTGACATTTCAACGAGAGGCAAGCAATGGAACGCTTTGATATCAGCTATTTTTCCGGCCACAGCGATAGCAGCCGTAAAATCTTCATCTTGAGCAAGTAAGCGCAATTCCCAACGCTCGGCGTCATCGGCGTCGAAGCGGCTTACGTCCAAACCATTGAGTAGTACCGAAAAATCGTGCAGCGGAATCGACAAGCCTTTACCGCGCGCTTTCAAATACGCCTCTTTCAATGTCCAGGAGCGAAAGAAAACACTTAGCCGCCCTTCTTCCTCAACTTCGCGCAATGCAAGCATTTCCGCGGGAGAAAGATAATCATCAGCAGCGTCCAGCATTCCCTGGCTATCGGTTTGGAATTCGACGTCCACGCCAATATCACAGCCACTGGTCACTGCACAAAGCGTTAAGCCGTGGGTGTGGGCGGCATTAAAGCTTACGCTATCGCTGTACGCTGGTAGAAAAGGTTTACCGAAGTCGTTGCTGTCGAATATCAGCTGCTCCGGCTCCTGCCCCGTGTACTGCGCCAGTACTGTGCGCAAAAACGCTCTACTGGCCAGGTATTCTTCTGCTTGCCCAGCATGCTGACGCTGCTCGTATTCCTGCTTCTCTTCATCAGAGAGCATATTCAAATAGCGATCCATCTTCGCTAATAGTCGCGGGTCGTCAGTCGCACAACACCAAACGTCCACTTGACCCGCCGACAGGCGCCGTTGTTCGCTCGCCTTATTCATTATTCTATCCTTACCAGGGCATTCGCCCCGGTAGTGTATGGGGTACTTCGTCGCTTACCTGATATCAACCTGTTAGTTGATGGTGATATCTGCGTTGTTCCACAAATTGTTAAAATAGTTAGCAAACGCTTGAGATGACGCATTCTGAGCAACGCTTCGACGCAAATTTAACAATGCTTCGGCCTCGAGAGCGGCGCGTTGACCGGGCTCACTCGCAAGAAGTTGAACGACTGTGTAATCACCGCTCTGTTGATGCAATGTCGCCGCAACGGCCTTATCTTGCGCCGGTGCCGCCAATTCAAAAACGAAACGTCGCAGTGCTGGCTCTACGCTGATGTCACTGCGGCGGATATCCTGCATCGCCTGCCAGTCCAGACCGTGCTGCTTGGCAACTGCCTCTGCACGCTGACCGGCAGCTAATTGTTGTTCTATCTCCTGGGCGTCGGCTTTTGCCTGCTGCGCCGCTTTCTCTGTTTGCAAGCTCACTTCAATTTCTGCTCGCACATCTTCAAAGGGCCGCAGCTGGGGCGCTTGATATTGATCGACGTGCAACACCAAGAAGTGATCAGGACTGAGCTCAAACACATCGCTGTTTAACTCTTGTTCTCTCAACTCGCTATCAAACGCGGCTTGTTTGACTCTCTGGTCAGCAAACAAGCCGTCATTATCCTCAGAAGAAAGCCAGTCGCTGCGCTTAACTTCCAGTTCCAGCTCGGCAGCCGGCATAGCGAGGCTTTCGGCGTTAAAGACGAGATCACGCAGCGACTCAACCGCCGCCAATAACTTCGGACGCGCCTTTTGACGACGAAGTCTTTCAGTAATTGCCAAGCGCTCCGACTCCAAACTGGGCACCTCTGGCTGCTTGACGCTCAGCAACTTAATCAAGTGGACACCTGCTTCAGTTTCAACAGGGTCGGAGACTTGCCCCGCTTCAAGTGCTGCCAGGGCATCTTCAAATTCTGCTGGAAAGCTATCGCCTGCGGTAAAGCCCAGGTTTCCGCCATTGGACGCTGAACCTGGGTCCTCGGACAACGACTGAGCTAATTCGGCGAACGATTCGCCGGATAACAGGCGCTGCTTCACCTCATTGAGCCTGGCTACCGCTTGGTCGCGATCAAGCTCATCGTCAATTTCTAACAGTATATGAGCTGCTTCTCGCTCTGTATCCTGCGTCATCCCCTCGATAAGGCGCTCGTACTCGGCGACCACCTGCTGTTCAGACACAGGCTCGTAGAACTGCTCTTCTTTCAGCTCCAGATATGACACTTTTACCTTGGGTTCGCTCTGGAAGCGCGCGCCATTTTCTTCGTAGTAGCTTTTGAGCTCTTCATCAGTCAGCGTGATTGACTTGCGATATTTTTCGAGCGGCACGGTGACGGTTTGAAAATCGCGGCTTTCGTGGATATAGGCGATGGCTTCGTCCAACTCTCTTTCAGTAACGAAAGCCGATGCCGCCACAGATGCCGACAGCTGCTGAATAAGTAAGTCAGAGCGTAGTAATTGTTTGAACAACGCGCTGTTGTATCCCTGCAGGCGCAATACTTGCTGGTAGCGCTCTTGTGAAAAACGACCATCTTCCTGGAACTGAGGCATGGAGGCGATGGTGATATTTAGCTGCTGGTCTGAAATCTCAATTCCCGCGTCTTCTGCAGCTTGCAAAAGCAACTGCTGTTTAATCAGCGAGTCTAAAGCCGGCTTGCGCAACACGGCATCGTCAAGCATCGAGGGCTCGAGTTTATCGCCCATCATGTTGATCAAGCGGCGTTTCTGCATGGCAAGTGCCTGCTGCAACTCCGCCTGAGAAATTTTTTCACCATTTACTACCGCGGCCGGTGTCTGTGAGCCACCACTGAAAAGGCTGTCGATACCAAAGAATGCAAATGGCACCACGATAATGGCGATAATGACCTTGGCAGCGGTACCTTGGATATTGTTGCGGATATTTTGCAGCATTTACCTTTGAACCCATTCAAATATAAAAAAAGCGCATCTTTCGATGCGCCTTTCGACAGAGGCGGTACCTCTTCGCGACGACTCTGTCTAACGCTATGACTGTCGCAACTGAACTTAGTTGCAGGCGTCTTTCAGCGCTTTACCAGCCTTGAAGCTAGGAATCTTCGCAGCAGCAATTTCAATTGGCGCACCAGTCTGGGGGTTACGGCCAGTGCGAGCAGCGCGCTCTTTAACACTGAAAGTACCAAAACCGACCAGCGACACAGAGTCGTCAGACTTCAGCGCGTTAGTAATGGCTTCAACTGCTGCGTCCAGTGCACGACCGGCCGACGCTTTAGAGAGATCTGCTGACTCGGCAATGGCGTCGATTAGCTCAGATTTATTCACTTATCCTTCCCCTTCGAATTGTTATGAAAAACTGTATTGCAAAGCTGGTGGCGACGTTAGCATGTAAACACGATGACAGTAGCCGCCGACTCAGAGAGAAGGATTTATACCAACTGCTTCTGGGGCGGTCAAGGAAACTCTGCATCACTGGCCGCATTATCGTAAAACTGCGAAGCATAGAGCACATGCGGCTTGCAGCCTGATCACTGGGTGACCAGAACAGCAAGCTCTACCGCCTGCACTCAGCCGACTCAGTGGGCACTGATTCGGCTGTCTTTTTCTCCTTCCGGGTTGTTTTCCAGCGCTTTCTGCTCATCACTCAAACCCGCGAGGTATTCCTCCTCCGAAATCTCCTCGGGCACGCGCTCAAGCGCTATATTAAGCACTTCGTCAATCCACTTGACCGGCTTAATATCGAGATCGGCTTTAATATTTTCCGGAATTTCTTTAAGGTCGCGCTCATTTTCGGCCGGGATCAGCACTGTGGTAATACCGCCGCGGTGCGCGGCCAGAAGCTTCTCTTTCAAGCCGCCAATCGCCAATACCTGACCGCGCAAAGTGATCTCACCGGTCATCGCCACGTCGCTGCGGACCGGAATTCCGGTGATAACAGAAACCAGCGCGGTACACATACCTATACCAGCGGACGGTCCGTCTTTCGGTGTTGCCCCTTCAGGCATGTGAATATGAATGTCGTGGCGGTCGTGATACTTCGCCGGCACGCCCAAACGCTTAGACCGACTCCGCACTACCGTCATAGCAGCTTGAATCGACTCCTGCATAACATCGCCCAGCGATCCGGTTTGGATGTGACGCCCCTTGCCGACCACTGACACCGCCTCAATGGTTAGCAGCTCGCCACCCACTTGCGTCCATGCCAGCCCTGTTACTTGACCAACCTTGTTTTCTTCCTCCGCTTTACCGAAGGTAAATTTGCGAACACCCAGGTACTCTTCCAAGTTTTCCGAGGTGACCTCTATAGGCGACTTATCGTCGCTAAGCGCCACATTCTTAACAATTTTACGGCAAACCTTGGCGATCTCTCTTTCCAGTCCCCTGACACCTGCCTCGCGAGTGTAGTACCTGACAATGTCTTGAATCACTTCATCGCCGATAGACGCTTCTTTTTCCTTCAAGCCGTTATTCTTCAGCTGTTTAGGAATGAGGTAGCGCCGCGCTATGTTGATCTTCTCATCTTCGGTGTATCCGGGTATGCGGATGACTTCCATCCGGTCAAGCAATGCCGGGGGAATATTCAACGAATTCGACGTGCAAATAAACATGACGTCGGATAAATCGTAGTCCACCTCGAGGTAATGATCGTTAAAGGCGTGGTTTTGCTCCGGATCCAACACTTCAAGCAGCGCCGATGCCGGGTCGCCGCGATGATCCATCCCCATCTTGTCAATTTCGTCTAACAAGAACAGCGGGTTACGCACGCCTGTCTTAGACATTTTCTGAATAACTTTACCCGGCATGGAGCCAATGTATGTGCGGCGATGACCGCGAATCTCTGCCTCGTCGCGAACCCCGCCAAGCGCCATCCGAACAAACTTCCGATTCGTTGAACGTGCGATCGACTCACCCAGCGATGTTTTACCTACCCCTGGCGGCCCCACCAAGCACAGCACGGGCCCTTTTACTTTCTTAACGCGTTTTTGTACAGCCAAATACTCGAGGATACGCTCCTTAACCTCTTCAAGACCGTAGTGATCGCTGTTAAGGATTTCTTGCGCGCGTTTGAGGTCATGTTTTACACGCGAGCGCTTCTGCCAGGGGATATTTACCAGCCAATCGATATAGCCGCGTACAACTGAGGCCTCGGCAGACATTGGCGACATCATTTTTAGCTTAGAAAGCTCGGCCTTGGCTTTCTCAAGCGCCTCTTTGCTCATACCAGATTCAGCCACGCGCTTCTCAAGCTCTTCAAGCTCGTTGGCGCCCTCTTCTGATTCGCCCAACTCGCGCTGGATCGCTTTCATCTGTTCATTGAGGTAGTACTCACGCTGGCTCTTTTCCATCTGTTTCTTAACGCGCCCGCGAATGCGTTTTTCTACTTGAAACAGGTCGATCTCCGACTCCATCAGCGCCATTAAGTGCTCTAAGCGCTCGCGCTCATCACTCATTTCCAATACCGCCTGCTTCTGCTCGAGCTCCATGCTCATGTGAGCGGCAACGGTGTCTGCCAGACGACCAGGCTCATCAATACCGGATAGAGAGGTCAGTACTTCAGAAGGGATCTTCTTGCTTAAATTAATGTATTTCTCAAACTGGGAGATAGCAGAGCGCAGCATCACCTCAGACTCTTCATCCGGGATCTTCCGCTCAACAATTGGCGAGGCCTCTGCTCTGAAATACTCGTCCTCAGCGGCGATAGCGTCTATCTGTGCGCGATAATCACCTTCAACAAGCACCTTGACGGTGCCATCAGGCAATTTCAACAACTGAAGAATATTGGCGACGGTGCCAATGTCATACAGGTCTTCTGTGGAAGGTTCATCCACATCTGGATTTTTTTGTGCTGCGAGAATAATTTCTTTGTTGTCAGCCATGGCCAGCTCGAGAGCCCGAATCGACTTATCTCGGCCTACGAACAAAGGGATAACCATGTGGGGATAGACAACTACATCTCGCAGGGGAAGCAGCGGCAACTCTAGAGTTTCACGCTTGTCAGCCATTAGCTCGCCTCTTTTTGAATCATTTTGGGCCCGCACAGCAGGTATACCGTTTTACGATATGCAGGCGGTTATGGTTCTAAGATGGGGATTTGAAGGCAGAAATACAAGACTTGACTGTAAACAAACTGACAAAAAAGCCGCCTGGGAATCAGGCGGCTTTACGTAGGTTTATTCCTCTGGAGCGACCTTTCTTTGGTCGCTGTAGACCAGAATAGGTGGCGATTCACCATTGATCACCGATGCATCCACCACAACCTTGCTGACATTATCCGTGGACGGCAGGTCATACATGGTATCCAGGAGTACAGACTCCAGGATCGAGCGCAGCCCCCGCGCACCCGTCTTACGAACCATGGCCTTCTCAGCAACGGCCCGAAGCCCGTCTTCACGAAAATCAACCTCAACACCTTCCATGTCGAAGAGCTTGGCGTACTGCTTGGTTAGCGCATTACGCGGCTGAGTCAGGATGCTAACAAGCGCCTCCGCATCGAGCTCTTCGAGCGTGGCAATCACCGGCAGTCGGCCGACAAACTCGGGGATCAAGCCATAACGCACCAGATCCTCTGGTTCGACGTCAGCCAGTACTTCACCCACATTGCGGGATTCGTCCTTGCTTTTGACCTCCGCACCAAAGCCGATGCCCCCTTTCTCAGAGCGGTCACGGATGACGCGATCGAGGCCCGCAAAGGCACCGCCACAGATAAACAGGATGTTCGAGGTATCTACCTGCAAAAACTCCTGCTGTGGATGCTTCCGACCGCCCTGCGGGGGGACCGAGGCTACCGTGCCCTCAATTAACTTCAACAGCGCTTGCTGAACGCCTTCACCGGAGACATCCCGGGTAATTGAGGGGTTATCTGACTTGCGAGAGATTTTGTCGATCTCATCGATGTAGACAATACCCATCTGGGCTTTTTCAACATCGTAGTCGCACTTCTGCAACAGCTTCTGAATGATGTTCTCAACGTCTTCGCCGACGTAGCCAGCTTCCGTCAGCGTTGTTGCATCAGCAATTGTGAACGGGACATCCAACAAACGAGCGAGCGTCTCGGCCAGCAACGTCTTACCACTGCCGGTTGGCCCCACCAACAAGATATTACTCTTGCCCAGCTCTACTTCGTCCTTGCTTTTATCGCCGTGGCGGAGTCGCTTGTAGTGGTTGTATACCGCAACCGCCAACACCTTTTTGGCGCGCGCCTGACCAATAACGTACTGATCCAGGGTCGCGTTAATCTCCTGCGGCGACGGCAGCTTGTCACTGCCCGCCTCGCTGGCCGCTTCCTGAACCTCTTCACGGATAATATCGTTACAGAGGTCCACGCATTCATCACAGATAAATACCGAAGGCCCCGCAATCAGCTTGCGTACTTCATGCTGACTTTTGCCGCAAAACGAACAATACAGCAGCTTGCCGTTGTCATCTGCGCCGTCTTTACTACTCATTAACAATCACCTTGTCGACGTATTGGGCATCTTTTTCTGATCTTAAGATGACCCCTTTTGCCCTGTTTTGCAAGTGAACGGCCGCGCCCGCGAGGACGCGCCCCCTTAGCTACGTGACGTAATAACCTGATCAACAAGTCCGTAATCGCACGACTGCTGAGCATTCATAAAGTTGTCGCGCTCGGTGTCGCGAGCAATGGTTTCGTAATCCTGGCCGGTATGCTCAGCCATTAATTGATTCAGACGTTCACGAATGATCAAAATTTCGCGCGCATGGATATCGATATCTGTCGCCTGCCCCTGTGCACCGCCGCTGGGCTGGTGAATCATCGTCCGCGCGTTAGGCAGAATAAAACGCTTGCCCTTGGCACCACCACTCAACAGGAAGGCACCCATACTGGCCGCTTGGCCAATACACATCGTACTTACGTCGGGTTTGATAAAGCTCATGGTGTCGTAAATCGACAAACCCGCGGTTACCGACCCGCCGGGCGAATTGATATACAAATGGATATCTTTATCGGGGTTCTCGGACTCCAAAAACAGCATCTGCGCCACAATCAGGTTAGCCATGTGGTCTTCAACAGGGCCCACACAGAAGATCACGCGCTCTTTGAGCAGGCGGGAGTAAATATCGTAAGACCGTTCACCGCGTGCCGTTTGCTCAACAACCATGGGCACGAGCCCCAAGTTGTTAATTGTATTGTTATTGATTCCATCAAAGGAGTTTCGGGACATACGCAATTCTCTTCTGTGTCGTGAATTGACTGTTACGTTATGGCATGCCAGAAAAAAATCAAGCGGCGGAACCGAAGTTCAGCCGCTTGACGAAGAGCACTAGTGAACTAGTGTGATCAATCTTCTTCGTCTTCCTGAGCTGGCGGAGACATAACTTCTTCGTAGCTTAAAGTTTCTTCGCTAACCTTCGCTTTTTCAAGAAGTTTTTCAACTACTTCCTCTTCAATAACCATGCCCTCAATCTGCTGCAATTGCTGCGGCTGGCTCATGTAGTAGTTGATAACTTCTTCTTTGTCTTCATAGCTTGCTGCCATTTCCTCTAAAGTGGCACGCACTTTATCGGCATCAGCTTTAATCTCTTCCGCAGCAATCAGTTCGTTCAATACCAGGCCCAGCTTAACGCGGCGCTCTGCATTCTCGCGGAACAGGTCGTCTGGCAGGATATCCGCGGGGTTCAACTTTTCCGCCAATGCACCAAATTGCTGCATTTGCTGGTTGCGCAAGGCATCAATTTCCTGAGCGACCAGTGCCTTGGGCACTTGCAGCTCAGCGTGCACGTCAAGAACACCGTCCATCACTTGAGTTTTAATGCGGGTCTTTGTCGCATTTTTCAACTCGCGTTCCATATTCTTTTTAACTTCAGCACGGAAAGCGTCTTCGCCACCCTCTTCCACACCGAACATTTTAAAGAACTCTTCATTCAGCTCGGGCAGCACTTGCTCTTTCACCGCGTTCACGGTGATCGCAAATTCTACCGCGGCACCTTTGAGCTCTTCACTGTGATAATCCTCAGGGAAGCTCAGCGCTACCACTTTCTCTTCGCCAGCCTTCATGCCGACAATACCGTCTTCGAAGCCTGGAATCATACGACCTGAACCCAATTCCAGATCGGTCCCTTCGCCTTTTCCACCTTCGAATTCTTCACCGTCCTTTGTGCCAACAAAGTCGATATTCACTTGATCGCCCGTCGCCGCCTCACGCTCTACCGCCTCCCAGCTAGCGCGCTGCTTACGAAGGTTTTCGATCATTTTATCCAGGTCGGCGTCGGTGATTTCAGATACCGGCTTCTTGACCTCGATGCTGCTGTAATCCAGCAACTCAATCTCGGGGAACACCTCAAATGTGGCAACGAATTCGATATCTTTGCCTTCATCCATGCTTTTGGGCTCAATTTCAGGGCGACCTGCAGGCTTGAGACCCTGCTCCTGAATTGCCTCGTAAAATGAGTCATTCATTACCTGACCCAATACTTCCATACGCACAGATTGACCGAAGCGCTGACGAACAACCTTCATCGGCACCTTACCGGGGCGAAAACCGTTCAGCTTGACGGTTTTCGCAGCTTCTTGCAGGCGGCTGTCTACGGCACTGTCAACACGAGCGGCAGGTACACCTACGATTAAGCGACGCTCAAGACCTGACGTCGTTTCAACTGAGACTTGCATGGAAGTTCCTCAAAAGCGATCAATCACACGACCTGGATCTTTCAATGCCAGCCCGCTTAAAGAATTCTATGAAATGGTGCGGATGGAGAGACTCGAACTCTCACGCCTTGCGGCACCAGAACCTAAATCTGGCGTGTATACCAATTTCACCACATCCGCACACTTGTAAATCGTTGAAAACTAACGACTTAACGTGACTTCGTTTGACTGCTGCCAAACGAGGGTCGGAATTGTGCCACAGGGTCTGCCCGCAATCAAGCAAAGCCCTGCGACAAGGCCCCACAAAGGGGCCGGAGGGGCTGAACGCTTATACGCGCTCAATAATCGTGCTGATACCCTGGCCCATGCCGATACACATGGTAGCAAGACCCACACTGGTATCTTTTTGCTCCATAACGTTAAGCAGCGTGCCGATGATACGGGTACCGGAACAGCCGAAGGGGTGACCCAACGCGATTGCGCCGCCATTCAGGTTCACTTTCTCATCCATCTTGTCCAGCAGACCCAGGTCCTTCAATACTGGCAGAGCTTGCGCGGCAAAGGCCTCGTTCAGCTCAACAGTATCGATATCATCCATCGTCAAACCAACACGCTTCAGTGCTTTTTGGGTTGATGGCACAGGACCGTAGCCCATGATTGAGGGATCAACCCCTGCCACTGCCATGCTGCGCACTTTCGCGCGCGGCGTGAGACCGAGGTCCATCGCCCGCTGACCAGACATAACGATCATTGCTGATGCGCCGTCGGCAATCTGCGAGCTGGTACCCGCAGTTACGGTACCATTTTTAGGATCAAAAGCAGGCCGCAACTGAGCCAGGCTTTCCAGCGTGGTTTCAGGGCGAACGGTCGTATCGGCTTTCACCAGGATCTTGCGACCTTCTTCGTCGTGACCTTCGATGGCAACGATTTCGTTGTCGAATAAACCCTGCTCCTGCGCGGCAGCTGCACGCAGGTGGGAGCGCAGACCAAATTCGTCCTGCTGCTCACGGCTAATGCCGTGCAACATACCCAGCGCTTCGGCGGTCATACCCATCATGCCCGCGGCGCGCGCCACGTACTTGCTCGCCTGAGGGTTGGGGTCAACACCGTGGTTCATCGCCAAGTGACCCATGTGCTCAACACCACCCACCAGGAAGGTATCGCCGAGGCCTGCAGTAATTGACCCCGCTGCAGTATGCAGGGCTGACATCGAGGAACCACACAGGCGACTAACCGTCTGACCAGCCACTTCGTGGGGCAGCTTAGTCATCACCGACATCATGCGGGCAATATTCCAGCCCTGCTCGTTAGTTTGGTTTACACAGCCCCAGATCACGTCTTCGAAGGAAGCGGGATCAACACCGGGATTGCGCGCCAGCAACGCGTCTACCAGCGCCGCCGACATATTTTCTGCGCGCACATTGCGAAATACGCCGTTCTTAGAGCGGCCCATCGCAGTACGGGCGCAATCTACAATGACTACATCATTTGCTTTGAAGTTCATGTTTCAGTCTCCGCCCGATTATTTAAAGAAAGATTCGCCTTTGGCCGCCATCTCACGCAGGCTGTCAGTAACCTGGTAAAGCTTGCCAAGATCAGCGTAGCGATCAGCCATTTCTACAAATGCCTTCACGCCCATTTGGTCGATGTAGCGCAGTGCGCCACCGCGGAATACCGGGAAACCGATACCCATCACCAAGCCCATATCGGCATCGGCAGGGTCGCGAACAATCCCCTCGTCCAAACAGCGAACCGTTTCAACACACATTGGGATCATCATGCGAGCGAGAATGTCCTCATCGCTGATTTCCACTTTGTTTTGCTGCGCTTGTGCCGCCATAGACAGAGCCGTTTCGTCCTCGGCCTTCTTGGGCTTACCGCGCTTGTCTTCCTCGTATTTGTAGAAACCCAGGCCATTTTTCTGGCCGTAGCGGTTTGCTTCAAACATCATTTGAGAGATGCCTTTGAAGTCGTGGCGCATGCGATCCGGGAAGCCTTCTGCCATTACCTCTGCAGCGTGGAAGCCGGTATCGATACCCACCACGTCCATCAGGTAAGCCGGGCCCATTGGCATACCGAAGCTTTCCATTACTTTGTCTACGTGGCGGAAATCCGCACCGTCGCGAACCAGCATGTCGAAGCCAGCGAAGTATGGGAACAGCACGCGGTTTACAAAGAAGCCTGGGCAGTCGTTAACGACGATAGGCGTTTTACCCATTTGCAGGGCATATTTAACGGTGCGCGCAACGGTGGCGTCGCTGGTTTTTTCGCCGCGAATAACCTCTACCAAAGGCATAGCATGCACAGGGTTAAAGAAGTGCATACCACAGAAATTCTCAGGTCTTTCAAGAGCTTCGGCAAGATAGCTAATAGAGATTGTAGAAGTATTAGAGGCCAAAACCGCATCTTCACGGATGTGCTTTTCGGTCTCAGCAAGTACAGCATGCTTCACTTTGGGGTTCTCAACAACCGCTTCGACAATCACGTCGGCAGCGTCAAACCCATCGTAATTCAAGGTGGGACGAATGCTGCTCAGTACTGAGGCCATTTTATCCGGGGTCATACGACCGCGAGCAACGCGCTTGGAAAGCAACTTGCCAGCTTCTTTCAAACCCAGCTCAAGACCGGCTTCAGCGATATCTTTCATCAAAATGGGCGTGCCCTTGTAGGCAGATTGGTAAGCGATACCGCCACCCATGATACCGGCGCCCAAAACTGCGCCTTGTTTTACGTCGCCACCGGCTTTCGCGGCGGCTTTGGCTGCTTTGCTAACGCTCTGCTCGTTCAGGAACAAGCCGACCAATGCATTGGACTGCGGGGTGCGTACCAGCTTGATGAAATGGTCAATTTCAACTTCGATAGCTTCATCGCGGCTCAACGTCGCGTTGCGCTCCATCGATTTTACGGCAGTCACAGGCGCGGGCATGTTCTTACCTGCTTGCTGTGCAACCATGGCTTTACCGGTAGTAAAGGCCATCATGCGCTCAATATCGTTCAGCTTGACTGGCGATTTTTTCTCTTCGCGGCGCGCTTGGTAATCAAACTCACCGGCAATGGTTTTCTTCAGCAAATCAACGGCGGCATCTTTCAATAACTCAGGTGCAACCACCGCATCTACGCCGCCATCTTTCAAGGCAGCATCAGGCTTTTGCTGGTTACCAGTAGCCACCCACAGGTTCGCGTTGTCGCAACCAATAACACGTGGCAGACGCACAGTGCCCCCAAAACCTGGGTTGATACCCAGTTTCACTTCGGGCAGACCAACCACAGCGCTGCTAGACATCACGCGGAAGTCACAGGCCAAACACATCTCATAACCACCGCCCAGTGCAACGCCGTTGATGGCAGCGACAGTGGGTACCGGCAGGTCTTCAAAAGCGTTGAACACATCATTAGCTTGCGAGCACCATTGACGCAGCTCGTCATCTGGCAACTTGAACAGCTCGGTGAATTCGGTGATGTCAGCGCCGACGATAAATACCGCCTTACCACTGGTAACCACAACACCTTTCAATCCGGATTCGGCAGCCAAAGCTTTGGTTGCCTCGCCCAACTCTTCGAGAGTGATGCGGTTAAATTTGTTGACGGAATCGCCCTGGAGGTCGAAGCAGAGCTCCGCGATGCCATCTTCCAGAAAGCTTGCGCTTAACGCCTTGCCTTGATAAATCATTGTTTTCCCTCTATTCGAGTTCTCTAGTCGAGATGTTGGCGGCGGCATTTGCCTGAAGCAACATGTTTACCATGTAAACATTCGGGTGCTAAAACTACCGGAAAGCGTAATTTATGGCAAGCCGCCACGTAAAATCCCCGCTCACCCGACCTACTCGGTCAGGCAATCCGGGTCAAACCTGTACTCCTCACGCAGCCAAGCAGCCAACTCCCCTGCAGCGGGATGCGCTATGCGGTCACACCTGGATGCAATTGCCGCTTTTAATGCCGCCGGCATACCATCCAAGCCCTCATTCTGGAACATTGGCGCATACTCCGCCAATAATTGCGCCAAGTCTTCGGGCAAACTCCCCAGCGCGGCCTTGAAAATGCTGTCTTGCGCTATAGTTTCGCCTGCATATACCGAGGCGAGCCCCATCAGCGGTAGTAACGATAGGTGAAACTGGTTCATCGGGTTCACAAAATGTCCGCTCGCCAGCGTTTTTAGTGACGACGGGCGCCCGGAAAATGGCAGGGTATTGAGAAAGCGACTGCTCTTTTTGCCATCATTGACAGGGTAGTTATCCCACAACAATGGCCTTCGGCCAAGGATCGACGCGGCTCGATGCATGTCGTCAGCGTCGTAGGCAGTAGTGATAACCCGCGGTCCCGTCCACAGGATATCGACATCCTCAGACAAGCCCTCATTGAGGGTCGCAAAATAATCCTTCGGGCAATCGCCAAACAGGCTTTCCAATATCGGGTCTTCGCTGTAATAGCTCGGGCAAATCGCCAGCGGGGTATCGGGCAACACTTGCCGAACTGCATCCACCACTCGTAATTGACTCACTGCTAATTCAGGCACCCCCGCAGGCAGGTCATCAAACAAAATCCATAGCTGGGACGGCCACAGCGCTTTAATTTGTTGCAGCTTTCGCCTCAGGTCAGCGCCATCCGCTTCTGTGAAGTGAGCTTGCAGACCGGCGGGAGACAGACCAACACCCCAGCCAATACCGGCTTCGCGCGCGGATTCCGAGAGGCTGCGCAATCGCGCAAAGTGCCCTGCGTCGAAGTCTTCGCGCCAACGACTACGCAGACTGCTGTCGCCTTTCGGGGCGTAGATATACGCCGAATACCCCCAATCCGCGAGCATCTTCGGCAGAGATTGACGCTGGGGCCAACTCCACTGGCGGCCGTAGAAACCCTCTATGACACCCAGCTGAAAGGGATGCATTAGCCGCGATAGTAGCGCTGGGGAACAAAACTGCCGCTGCGAACGGCAACTGGAATTTTCTTGCCTCTCAGCTCGGCAAACAGCGCTTGCTGCTCCACCGCCGAACACGCGATGTAGGCCATCGCCAGCGGTCCCCCCGTCGACGGACCAAAGCCCCCACTGCAGACCTCACCGACACGTTCGCCGTCAGCATTGACAATGGCGCTGTGCTCACGAACCGGCGCCCGCCCTTCCACATCTAACAGCACCCGCTTCTCAGCAACGCCATCTTGAAGTTGCTGAGCAATCACGCTGGCGCCGATGTACCCGCCCTCTCTCTCGCCGCCTGGACGCCGGCATTTTTGGATTGCCCACAACAAGCCCGCTTCAATTGGGCTGCGAGATTGGTCCATATCGTGCCCGTACAAGCACAGCCCGGCCTCGAGACGCAACGAGTCGCGAGCCCCCAGACCAATAGCCTCCACTTCAGGTTCAGCTAAAAGCGCTTTTGCTAATTTTTCGGCATCGGCGCTGGCCACGGAAATTTCATAGCCATCCTCGCCAGTGTAACCGGAGCAGCTCAGCCAGCAATCAATGCCCGCCACGCTGATAAAACCTGTATCCATAAAGCGCATGGCAGCCGTTGTCGGCGCCAACTTACTTAGCACGGCGCGAGCTTTTGGCCCCTGCAACGCCAGTAGTGCGCGATCATTTTGCAGCTCAACCTGTATTGATGAAGGCAGGTGCTCACGCAGCCAGGCGGCATCGTCGTTTTTACATGCGGCATTGACCACTAGTAGAAAATCATCGCCGCGATTGGCAAACATCAGATCGTCACGAATACCGCCTTGCTCATTTAGCATTAAGCCGTAGCGTTGACGCCCCTCTGCCAGACCGAGCACATCTTGGGGCAGTATTTTCTCCAGCTCCCGAGCTATATTTTCACCTTGAAGGCGAATTTGCCCCATGTGCGATACATCGAACAACCCTGCCGCTTCTCTGGTATGAAGGTGCTCTTTCTTTACACCCAGAGGATATTGCACAGGCATTTCATAACCGGCGAAGGGCACCATTTTTGCGCCAAGGTCGATATGAAGCTGGTAGAGCGCGGTGCGCTGGAGATTGGAATCACTCAAAATTTGTCCCCACGGTAAGATGCGGTGAAGTAGCTCACACTAAATTGAAAAGTCGGTCGAAATTCCTGCTGCTCTGCTCAGCAACCTGCTCAAAACTCAGCCCTTTTAGTTCGGCAACACACTCGGCGACCTCGCGAACGTATTTGGGCTCATTTTTCTTGCCGCGATAAGGCACCGGCGCAAGATAGGGAGAATCGGTTTCCACCAGCAAGCGCTCCATCGGTACTTTTTTTACCACGTCGCGCAGCTCGGCGGCATTCTTGAAGGTGATAATGCCCGAAAAGGAAATGTAGTAGCCCATCTCCATGGCTGCGCTGGCCATTTCCCACGATTCGGTGAAGCAGTGCAGCACACCAGCAACCTTTGGGTCGCCGTGCTGCTGTATCAACGACAGGGTATCCTCACGGGCGTCACGCGTGTGCACGATGACGGGCTTTCCCGTTTTTACTGACGCCTTCAAGTGATTGGCGAAGCTGCCTTGCTGCAGCACTTTCTTCTCAGCGCTGTAGTAATAGTCGAGCCCGGTTTCGCCGATCGCAATCACTTTCTCCTGGGCTGAGAGTTCAGCCAAGGCATCGACTTCACAAATATCGTCGCTGATATCCAAGGGGTGAACCCCCACAGATGCATAGATATTGTCAAACTGCTGTGCGATCTCTACGACTTTGGGGGCATTATTTAAGTCGATGCCAATGCACAACATTCTATCTACCCCACGCTCCTGTGCGGCGCGAACCGCAGCAGCAAGCTCGCCACCGTATGGACTGAGGTCAATGCGATCCAGGTGACAGTGGCTGTCTACCAACATAGTAAAAGGGTTTCCAAATTTGCTATCGAGGAGGGACTACAATTACATGGTATGGGTCGGTTTTTCCGACTCCAATATTCCGGCTAACTGCTGCTCTATTTTTTGGTTGGCGGTTTTGTCTTCACCAATGAACTGAACACCAATACCCGCCGCACGATTACTTTGGGCACCACGCGGGGTAATCCACACCACTTTTCCGGCAACGGGGATTTTTTCCACTTCGTCCATCAGCGTCAGCAGCATGAAGACTTCATCGCCAACCTTGTAGGATTTGGTCGTTGGCACAAATAGACCACCATCGCGAATAAACGGCATGTATGCCGCATACAACACTGCTTTATCACGGATTGTCAGGGACAAAATACCGTTGCGCGCGCCCTGCTGTGCTCCACTCATGAACCCTTCCCCATTTGTGCCCACCGCCTGCATCGGGTGTTCGGCGAGTTATGTTTCTACTATATCAATAAGCCCGCGACGGCGCACGGCCATAAAAGGCATCAAACCAGTCCAGTAGCAGCTTCTCCAATACCAGGCGTTTATTGAGCGCCGCACCGCGAAGCAAGGTCGCCCGCAAACTCAAAGCTTGCTCGTATTGCAGATAAACCGCCGGCAAAGACATAGACGTGTAAGCCTGCCAACGCGCGTTCAACGGCTGACCGGCCGACAAGTGTTTGATCAGTGCCGCCAAGCGATTCAGCCACCACTCAAGTACGTCTGGAACTTCCCGGTCTTGCCAGCTGTCGGCCAGTTGCAGCACGGTCTTTTTGCCCTCGACCACCTCAGCCAGCGCCGCGTCCTGCGCTCGCCATTGGCTCAGGCCATCGCTCTCATAAAGCTGTTGAGCGGCCAGAGGACGCCCGCCAGACTCCCGCAACAGGGCCTCGGCATCCTCTGTCTGCCCTAACTGATTCTGCAACCATTTCAGGGCACTGTTGTGTTCGGGCAGGGGGAAGGTAAGCTGCACGCAGCGCGAGCGAATAGTCGCCAACAACTGACTCGGCGAGTGACTCAGCAAAACCAGTACGGTGTCGCCCGCCGGCTCCTCCAAGGTTTTCAGTAAGGCATTTGCGGTGTAGGGGTTCATCGCCTCAGCGGGGTGAATCAATACCAGCTTACGGCCACCCTCTCGGTAAGCACTTTGCGAAGTAAATTGCTGAAGAGCGCGGACCTGATCAACGCCAATCTGGCGCTTGCCCTCTTCCGGGCAAAGCTCGCGGATATCCGGGTGACTACCGCTTTGGTAAAGCTGGCACGAATGGCATTCACCACAAGCCAAAAAATTTTTAGGGTGCTCACACAACAGGCTGCAAAGCAGCGCCCGACCAAACTGCAGCTTGCCGATACCCGAGGGTCCACCCAGTAACAGCGCATGGGGAAACCGCTGCCCTTCATGTAAGCCTGCCAGCTGCTGCCATTGTGGCATTTGCCAGGGATAACTCAGCGGCATACTACTCATGCCCCAGCCCCCTGCAATACCTCTTGCAGCACCTGGTGAATATCCTGCTGCACTGCTTCCAGCGCTTGCGAGGCATCAATCACCCGGTATCGCTCCGGCTCAGCGTGCGCCTGATCCAAATAGCCCTGGCGCACGCGCTGAAAGAAATCTGCCTGCTCGCGCTCGAAGCGATCGAGCTCCCCGCGACGACTCGCGCGCCCCATACCGACATCAATAGGGGCATCGAGCAACAGCGTAAGATCCGGTTGCAACTCAGCCTGCACCAATTGGCGCAACTGCTGAATAACTGCCACAGATAGGCCTCTCCCAGCTCCCTGGTATGCCATGGTGGCATCCGTAAAGCGATCACAAATCACCCAGGTGCCGGCGTTTAGCGCAGGGATTATTTTCTGTTGTAAATGCTGCGCTCTCGCCGCGAACACCAGCAATAACTCCGTCAGCTCTGCCATCGGCTCATCGCGAGGCTCGAGCAACAATTCGCGAATACTCTCCGCTAAAGCGGTACCGCCCGGCTCGCGGGTTTGGATATAGGGGATGCCCGCCGCCGCCAGCGTATCGACGATAAACGCCATATTGCTGGACTTTCCGACGCCCTCCCCACCTTCCAGGGTAATAAATCGCGCAGTCGTCGGCATTAGCGTTTCTCCGTAGCCACAGGGCTGGATCGATAATCACTGCGTCGACGCAGCTGGTAGCGTTTCACCGCAGCCTCATGCTCGGCCAAGGTGGCCGAAAACTGATGGCTGCCATCACCCTTCGCCACAAAGAACAAGCTATCACCTGCCACTGGGTGAAGGGCTGCGTGAATGGCTTCTCGCCCAGCCAATGCTATCGGCGTTGGCGGCAAGCCGTTGATTCTGTATGTGTTGTAAGGGTTACTGGCGTCACGCAGATCTCGCCCACGGATGTTGCCGCGGTAGGCCTCCCCCATTCCATAAATGACAGTTGGGTCTGTCTGCAAACGCATACCACGCTGAAGGCGTCGAACAAATACGCCGGCGATCTCGCCGCGCTCATGGGGCACGCCGGTCTCTTTCTCGATGATCGACGCCATAATCAGCGCTTCATAGGCGGTTTTATATGGCAAGCCGTCCGCTCGCGCCGCCCACTCTTCATTTAACACTCGCTGTAATCGCTGGTAGGCGCGGCGCAGCAACATCTCGGCTGAATCACCGCGATGAAAGTCATAGGTATCAGGGAAAAACAAACCTTCCGGGTTTTCTGCCAGCGGCTGTTCAATACCAAGACTGGACCAAAACTGCTCATCGGTCGGGGGTTTCATACCCTCAGCATCAATCAATGCGTGGGACGACAATTGCTGTATTACCTGGCCAAGCGTAGAGCCCTCGACAAAGGTCAATTGGTGGCTCAGCACCTCGCCATCGCGGAGCATTTGCAGCCATTCTCCCACGGTGATGCCGGGCTCTAGGCGATATTCCCCCGCGCGAATTTCTGCCTGTGATGGAAATAAGCGGCCGTAGATCTTCAGTACATCGGGTTGTGTGAGCCACCCCTGTGAGGCGGCCTGATTAATGGCAGCAGAAAAGCCGGTTCCCCGGTTCAGTACAAACGTTTGGGCAGTCTCGCCCAGATTCAGAGCCCGGTCAAAGTAGCGATCGACATATGCCAGCAAGAGCAGGCAGAGGATTACAACGGGAAAAATAAGCGCTATCGCAGCGCGAAATAATTTACGCATGAAATTGAGATTCAAAATGTGCCTGCGCGGCTCGGCTCATCGGACCGATAGATTTCTGTAGACAGCCGATAGACAGCGCCGGCCACAGGCCAAAAACACTGTTGCATACAAAGATTTCGTCAGCACGTTGGAGCATTGACGGGCCCATATTTACTTGAAGAGTCGGTATTCCCTGCGCTTTCGCCCAGTGCAGTATTTTCTCCCGCATGATACCTGCAACACCACTCTCGTTCAGCGACGGTGTATACAGTTTTCCACCACTTACGGCAAACAGGTTACTTCGCGTTCCCTCTATTACGCGGCCACTGGTATCCAGCATCAAGCCCTCATCGCAGGTACTGCGTTGCAACTCCTCGGCGGCCACTACCTGCTCCAACCGGTTGCAATGTTTAATGCCGGCAAACTGGGCATTCATTGCCATGCGCGTTTGACACAACATAAGCCGGGCGCCGTGGTGCCACAACTCGCCACCAGGTGCTGGCCAGAGGGATAATAAGCGCTCTGCAGTGCGCGATTGAGGCTGGTAGCCGCGCCCGCCACTGCGGCGAAAACACAGAATCTTAAGGACTCGCCTACCTTTTACCGGCGCGCAGATTGCGCGAACGTCCTCGCGCAAGGCTACGCTATCGATGTCTAACCGCAAGCGCGTCGCACCGGATAACAGTCTCGCCAGGTGCTCGTCCAGCCATAACGGCTTACCCTCATTCACCAATAGGGTTTCGTACAGCCCGTCGCCATAGGCCATACCTCGATTCGCCGCTAAAGATCGATCACAGGGCTTGCCGTTAAAAATGGCCTGTTTATCTACCATCCGAGAGCGCCAACTCAGCCTTGATAGCGACTGAAAAGCAAGCTGCCGTTAGTGCCACCAAAACCGAACGAATTCGACATGGCGTGCTCAATCCGGCGCTGCTGGGCAGCGTTGGGAACGTAATTCAGGGTACAGCCCTCATCCGGCGTCTGTAGATTTATGGTCGGCGGCGCCACCTGATCGCGAATGGCAAGCACCGAGAATATCGCCTCAACAGCGCCAGCTGCGCCCAGCAGATGCCCAACCATCGATTTGGTGGAACTTACCGCCACCGCATCAGCCGCCGATCCCATTAAGCGCTCTATCGCCCGGCTTTCTGCAACATCGCCCGCCACCGTGGAGGTGCCGTGTGCATTGATATAATCCAGTACCGCGGCATCTTTTTGGGCATCGTTCAATGCCGCTTGCATTGCCGCTAACGCACCGCGGCCGTCTTCTGGTGGAGAGGTCATATGAAAGGCGTCGCAGCTCATACCAAAACCGCTCAACTCAGCGTAAATTGTCGCGCCGCGCTGCCTGGCAGATTCAAGTTCTTCCAGTACTAGCATGCCCGCACCATCGCCCAATACGAAGCCATCGCGCTCTTTGTCCCAGGGCCGGCTTGCGCCCTGAGGATCATCGTTGCGCGTCGACATTGCCCGCGCCGCGGCAAAGCCGCCCAAGCCAACCGGCGTGGTTGCCATCTCGGCACCACCAACGAGCATCGCATCGGCATCGCCGTAGGCGATCATGCGCGCCGCCATACCAATATTGTGGGTACCCGTGGTGCACGCAGTGGTGATCGCGATGCTTGGCCCCTGAAGGTTGTGGCGGATCGCCATCAGGCCCGCCACCATATTGATGATCGCGCCTGGTACTGTGAACGGCGACAGCTTTCTCGGGCCACTCTTCTCGATAGTCATCCGGCTTTTTTCAATCAAGCCGATACCGCCAATACCAGAACCAATAGCGGTTCCTACGCGATGCGCATTGCTGTCTTGTATCGCCAGCCCAGAATCACTCAGGGCCTGCTCTGCTGCCGCAATGCCATAGTGGATAAACGGATCAAAGCGCTTGGCTTCTTTCGCCGACATATATTCGTCGACAGAAAAATCCTTTATCGAGGCCCCAATGCGCGTTGCATACGCCGAGGTGTCAAAGCTATTTATTTCGGCAACCCCGCTGCGCCCCTCGAGAATCTGCTGCCAGCTTTCTGCAACGGAATTACCGAGTGGGCTCACCATCCCCAATCCAGTTACCACCACTCTGCGCTTTGACATGAATACCTCCAGCTACCTATTTTCTATGCTCGCTTACCCTACAGAAACTGGCTATCTGATACCGAGCTACCGCCTTTACCGGCAGAATACTATCGCAATCTGCGCGCAAACTTTATCTTCAGGCATAAAAAAAAGCCGCTCTATGTTCATAGAAACGGCTTTTTCCTTGCGGGAATTCCCGCCTGTGCAGAAAACTTACTGCAGATTTTCTTTGATGTAATCGATGGCCAGTTTCACAGTTGTGATCTTCTCGGCTTCTTCATCGGGAATTTCAGTTTCAAATTCCTCTTCAAGGGCCATTACCAGCTCAACGGTATCCAGAGAATCTGCGCCCAGATCTTCTACAAAAGAGGCAGACTCCTGCACGTCGTCTTCCTTAACACCGAGTTGCTCTGCCACAATTTTCTTGACGCGTTCTTCAATGCTACTCATGGTCCTAAATGACTCCTAATTAATTTTTAAAGTTTGGAGCGCCTGACTCACCCTAGGGCAACTCAGTCGTTCACCGAAAATAGTGATGCGTACGGCCCAGCACTTGGACGCTAATTCTACATCGACTACCGACGCTTGTGCATAGCTAAAACAGAAAAATTCGACATTTCTAGAAAGAAAGCCCTATTTTTCAAATGTTTACGCCATATACATACCGCCATTTACATGAATTGTCTCACCCGTAATGTAAGCCCCGGCATCACTCGCCAAAAACGCGACAACGGCCGCAATTTCCTCGGGCTGCCCCAGGCGCTGCAGAGGAATTTGCCCCGCGAGGGATTCACGCTGCTCCTCGGGCAATTTCTTCGTCATGTCCGTATCAATAAACCCCGGCGCTACGCTGTTCACCGTGATTCCACGAGAACCAATCTCCCGGGCAAGCGCTCGAGTAAAGCCGTCCATTCCGGCCTTTGCCGCGGCGTAATTGGCCTGACCTGCATTGCCCATTGAGCCCACAACAGAGCTGATATTGATAATTCGCCCCCAGCGCGCCTTAGTCATGCCGCGCAGGCTGGCTTTTGCAATGCGATAAAGAGAGTTGAGATTAGTGTCGATGACATCGAACCACTCCTCTTCTTTCATTCGCATCATAATATTGTCTTTGGTAATACCGGCGTTATTCACCAGTACAGTGGGTGCACCGTATTGCTCACCAATAGCCTTAAGCACGGCGTCCACTGACTGTGATGACGCAACATCCAATACCATTCCGCAGCCCGTCACGCCCTGCTCAGCGAAGCCTGCAGATATTGACTCTGCGCCTGACTCCGATGTAGCCGTGCCAACGACGGTGTAACCTGCCTCGCCTAGTGCCAGAGCGATTGCCCGCCCAATACCGCGACTTGCTCCGGTCACCAATGCAACTTTATCACTCATACAACGACTTCCTTATTATTCAGCGACCGCAGCCAGTGCGGCCTCTAGGGTTTCTGGACTCTCCACGTTCAAGCACTGCAGCGATTTCTGAATTCGCTTATTCAAGCCACTCAGCACCTTACCTGGCCCGCACTCTACCGTCATTTCGATCCCAGAGTCGGTCATTGTCTGCACACAGGACACCCATTTGACCGCACTGTATATCTGCTGAGTCAGCAATTCCTTGATCTGAGCCGGGTTTGCTTCAGTTTGTGCGTGAACATTGTGCACCACGGGAATGACAGGCGCGTTAATCGTCAATTCTGCCAAGGCTTGGGCTAGCTTTTCACCCGCTGGGCGCATCAATGAAGTATGGAAAGGGGCGCTCACCGGCAGCAACATCGCGCGCTTGGCACCGGCGTCTTTCAGCGCACCCAGCGCCGCTTCCACAGCCTGGGTATGTCCCGCCACAACCACCTGTCCAGGCGAGTTGTAATTCACCGCCTCAACAACGCCCTCAGTTGCCGCACAAATCTCTTCAATTTTCGCGTCATCCAACCCCAGCACAGCCGCCATAGCGCCCTCACCCACCGGCACGGCAGTCTGCATATATTGGCCACGCGCACGAACCAGTCGCACGGCGTCAGCAAAGTCGATTGCACCGGCACAGACCAGCGCAGAGAACTCACCCAGGCTGTGCCCGGCCATCATCGCCGGGCGCAGGCCACCCTGTGCTAACCACAGGCGCCACACCGCCACACTAGCGGTAAGCAACACGGGCTGTGTCGTCTCGGTCAGATTCAGCTGGGCCTGCTCGCCCTCTTGAACCAACGCCCACATATCGTAATCCAGGGCGTCAGAGGCCTCGGCAAAGGTGTTCTTCACCTCGGGAAAGGCTGCCACTAAATCGGCAAGCATGCCGACTTTCTGCGAACCTTGTCCGGGAAAAACGAATGCTAACTTCTTTGCTTCCATCAGTTGTACATCCTTTGTTATCTATTCACTTATTGATTTTTAAATGGCGCATCGCGCTACAAATGCTCGGCGATGCGCGCTGGTAGATCCTGGCCGACTGCCCTAGCGGCTTGCTGGATTGCCGCTAGAAAACCTTTTTCATCAGAGCTGCCATGACTTTTCACAACCACTCCCTTCAGCCCGAGCAGTACAGCGCCGTTGTAATGA
This sequence comes from Spongiibacter sp. C9W, assembly GCF_057370015.1. Lineage (NCBI taxonomy): Bacteria > Pseudomonadati > Pseudomonadota > Gammaproteobacteria > Cellvibrionales > Spongiibacteraceae > Spongiibacter > Spongiibacter sp. C9W. The sequence goes on along the minus strand of NZ_CM170672.1, from coordinate 294,394 downwards.
CGCGGGTCGTGCCGCTTTTGAAAACGCTTTAGCACCGGCAACAACAATAAACCGACCAAGCGCCCGAGAAGGGTTTCGCGCAGCTGAGCACGCAGTGTTCGATTGATAAATGACGCCGTACCTTCACTCACCTTCAAGGCGATATTGCCAACAAAGCCATCGCAAACCACCACATCGACCTCACTGCCAAAAATATCCCCTCCTTCAACGAAGCCCACGTAGTTAAGCCGTGGTTCCTCGTTCAACAGCGCCGCCGTGTCTTGCATCAGTGCGGTCCCCTTTATCAGCTCCTCACCAATGTTCAATAAACCAACGCGCGGCTGGGCAGCGCCATCCACAACGCTGCACAGAGCACTCCCCATCACTGCGTACTGGCGAAGTTCTTCAGCACTGCACTCGACATTTGCGCCGAGATCCAGCATGAAGGTGTGATGGTGGTCGGAGGGGATTGGGGCGCAGATCGCGGGCCGGCGAATGCCGTCCATGCGCTGGACAATAATGCAGCTCATTGCCACGAGTGCGCCCGTGTTTCCGGCGCTAAGCACCGCTGACACCTGGCCATCACGAAGCAGCTCTAAAGCGATCGCCATGGACGACTGGCGTTTTGTTCGAAGTGCCGAAGCAGGTTTATCATCCATCAGCACCACATCCGGCGCATGGACAATAGATAAGCGGTCGAGGGGCGCGCTGGAATCAGCCAGGGCAGCACGAATAGCGGGCTCGTCGCCTACTAGCGTGATATGAAGTTCTGAATTCTCGTTCAGTGCGAGAACGGAGGCGGGAATCGTAGAGCGGAGACCGAAGTCTCCGCCCATTGCATCAACGGCTAGCCGCAGTGATGCCACGCAAATGTTAGTCGTCTTTACCAGCGACTACTTTACGGCCACGGAAGAAACCGTCAGCGGTAACGTTATGGCGCAGATGCTTTTCACCGCTAGTCTGGTCTACTGACAGCGCTGCGCTAGACAGTGCATCGTGTGAACGACGCATGCCGCGACGAGAACGGGTCTTCTTGCTTTTCTGAACAGCCATGGCTCAACAATTCCTCTTCACTTAATCTTGGGGTTTTAATGACCCCAGTACAGAAAAAGGCGACTCGCCCTTCTCTTCAATTCCGGCGCCTTCCGGCGCGGGATAGTCAGTTGGCGCGGTGGTTTTGCACTCGTCTATATCGTGGTAGCTAACGAAAGGCGTGCTGATAATCAGCTCGTCTTGCAATAACTCATCGAGCGCCAGTAGCTCTTCACCCAAAATCACCGGATCCAATGACTTCGGCAAAGCTTTGGCCTGCTCCTCGGTCCACACTAGAGCGAGAGCGAATTCCGCCGCAATTTCAATGGGCATGGGCTGTAAACAGCGCTCGCAGCTCACTTCGACTGCAGCACGAGCCTTCCCATCCACTCGGTAAAACCCCTGTTCATCTCGATACAGCTTGATATCGGCCAGTACTTCGCCGTTATCAGAAGCCAGTCCCACCGCAAAACGGGGTAACTCGCTTACGCTGATCTTCGCGCAAATTTCCGCAGCGCTGATGCAGAGTTTCCTCGCATCCAGCTGCTTAGGCAGGGGCTGTCTTTGCATAAGCGCGCAATCATAGGGATTTGACCGGGCGATGTCAAAGCAAAAAGCCGTATTTTTAGGCGCTTACGCCGCCTTCTCGCGCACACAAGAACCGCGGGCAAGCCACTGCCCCCAAGCCCCTGCAAATTGGCGGCAGGGATTCTGCTAAACTACCCGAAACTTCTGACCGGACCCCGCATTAAATGGCCAGCCCCACCAGGATCGTACTCGCCTCTAGCTCGCGCTACCGCCAGCAATTAATCAGCCAACTCGGCATACAAGCCGAGTGTCACGCTCCGAATATCGACGAAACACCATTAAATACGGAAAAGCCCGCAGAGACCGCGCTGCGCCTAGCGCGGCAGAAAGCCGTCCACGTGGCCACTCAGCACAAAGACGCCCTAGTTATTGGCAGTGATCAAGTTGCAGACCTCGACGGCATCGCGCTGGGCAAGCCCGGCGACCGGGACCGAACCATTGAGCAACTTCAAGCTTGCTCCGGCAAAACGCTGCACTTCCACACCGGCCTATGCCTGATTAACAGTCAAAGCGGCCGCCAGCAGAACTGCGTAGAAACGTTTACCGTCTATTTTCGCTCCTTGACCACCGATCAGATCATTCGCTATGTGGACAATGAGCCCGCGTTCGACTGCGCCGGCGGCTTCAAAATGGAGGGCTTAGGCATTAGTTTATTTGAGCGCCTGAGCGGCGACGACCCCAATACCCTGATTGGCTTACCGCTCATACGCTTGGTGGATTTTTTGACCAAAGAGGGCTACGCCCTCCCCTAGGCAACCCTGCCCCGCGAGCCTGACTTAGCGCGGCAGCGCCGCATCCAGATGGTCGAAATGGTCGATAATGGCGCGAGGCCCCCACTGCTTTAGGCGATCAGGATGATGCACGCCGTAACTAACACCTATCGACGGCATACCAAAGCGATGAGCCATCTCCAGGTCGTACTCCGTATCGCCGACCATGACCGCGTCATGCGGCGCGACACCCAGGGCCTCACACAATTCACGCAACATCAACGGATCTGGCTTTGACGCCGTTTCATCGGCGCAGCGACTGGCAGTAAACAGCGCGGCCTCCGGCAAGTGCGAGAATACCCGGTTCAAGCCCTTGCGACTTTTGCCCGTTGCCACGCACAACTGATGGCCCGCCGCGTGCAAGCGCCGCAAACCACGCTCAACCCCGTCAAAATAGGAGCATGGCTGGCGATCAGCCTCCACAAAACGCCGTGCGTAGGCATCGCGAATCTCGGCGACACCCGCTGTAGACCTCGAAGGAAAAAGAATCGCAATCGCGCGACTCAGTTCCAAGCCAATAATATCGCGCACCTCAGCCGGGCTCGGCGGCGCGACGCCACAGTCGGCAGCGGCCTGGCGCATGCACGCCACGATCTTGTCAGATGAATCGAGCAGCGTCCCATCCCAGTCAAAAATAATAAGCATGACGGCTAGTTACCCTCGCTTTCTAGAACTTTTTGCAGGTCACTTGGCAGAGGCGCTTCCACCGAGACTTTCCTTTCACCCAAAGTAAAAGACAACGAATGGGCATGCAGAAATAAACGCTTTAAGCCCTTTTCCCGAAAACGCTGATTCGCCGCGTCGTCCCCATATTTATCGTCGCCGAGAATCGGATGCCCGGCGTACTGGCAGTGAACGCGAATTTGATGGGTGCGCCCGGTAATTGGTCTGGCCTCCACCAAGCTTGCACCCTCAATACGCTTGAGCAGCCGATATTCGGTGAGCGAGACCTTTCCCTCAATACCTGCACGAACCATCCTTTCACCGGACTGCAGCACATTTTTCTGCAGTCGCACATTCACCTGGTTTTTGCGTACAGGCCAACTCCCACCCACCAGCGCAAGATAACGCTTATCTACTGCATGTTTTTTCTGAAGAAGTTGATGTAATTCCTTAAGCACGCTTCTTTTTTTCGAAACCATGACACAGCCTGAGGTGTCGCGATCAAGGCGGTGAACCAACTCCAAATGCCGACACTCCGGATATATTTGGCGCAGAGATTCAATCAGACCCTTCGACACACCACTGCCGCCATGCACCGCCAATCCCGAGGGCTTATTGACTATCATCAAGCCCTCATCTTCGTAGATCACCGCATCGCGGATCCGCGCTGCCAGGGAAGTCGACACAGGCACCGTCTCGCGCTGCGCCAACCGAACAGGCGGAATACGTAACACATCCCCCGCCATGAGCTTGTATGCCGGCTTAGCCCGCGATTTATTCACTCGCACTTCGCCACGGCGTAAAATGTTATAAATCTTAGACTTAGGAACACCTTTTAACTCTCTCATTAAAAAGTTATCCAGCCTCTGCCCGGCAAAATCGTCAGTCACGGTGACAAACCGCACTGCGGGATTAACTAATCCGTCTGAACTCACTCAAAACCTCGGTAAATCATTGAGACAACTACTGAATACTGCTATATTCCAACGCGTAGCCGTTGGGCCCGGTTCCCGCCACAGCAGGGCTGTGTTGCAAGGGAAAACCGCCAACCGTCTACAGAGGCAGATATCGCCATAGGGAATTTGGCAGCGCCTCACCACGTGAACAAACAGTGTACCGGCGGCATTTTAGCGTAGTGCCGGTACATAAAACATTGTGCTGCCGAGATTTGCCGGCACCGTAGATGTGATAGAACTCTGTAAAAGCGACGTACGAATAGACGTTACCGATATTTGGCGCGTATACCCTGTGCCTACCGTATTAGACGAACGACGACCAGCGCGTGAACAATCGCGCCGAGAAAAGCGCGGCAACAAACGACCATGCCGCACACAATGAGAACGCTGGCCGAAAACGGCCCCGGCGCCCATAAGGCCCAATCGACTCATTGCAACGCTTATAGATGCTCAATCACGTGAGCGGCCCGACAGATCCCGGCTTTTGGGATTTGATAGCTCATGAAAAGAATGCTTATTAACGCAACTCAGCCAGAAGAGTTGCGTGTTGCCCTCGTAGACGGGCAACGCCTTTACGACCTGGATATCGAGAACCGTACCCGCGTCCAGAAAAAAGCCAACGTATACAAGGGTAAAATTACCCGCGTTGAACCCAGCCTTGAAGCCGCTTTTGTCGACTTCGGCGCCGAACGCCACGGTTTTCTTCCCCTTAAAGAAATCTCCAAAGAATATTTCTACCGCAACCCTTCTGACGTTTCCGGCCGTGCGAAAATCAAGGACCTTGTAAAAGAAGGCACCGAAGTTATCGTTCAGGTTGAAAAAGAAGAGCGCGGCAACAAAGGCGCTGCACTCACAACCTTTATTAGTCTCGCCGGCCGCTACATGGTACTGATGCCTAACAATCCCCGTGCCGGCGGTATTTCTCGTCGCATTGAGGGAGAGGAGCGCGCCGCTTTGCGCGATGCGCTGAACAGCATCAACATCCCAGACAGCATGGGCGTCATTGTTCGAACAGCGGGCATCGGCCGCAGCTCGGAAGAACTGCAGTGGGATTTAGACTACCTTCTTCACCTGTGGTCAGCGATTCAGCAAGCCGGTGAAGAGCGCAAGGCTCCGGTGCTTATCCTGCAGGAAAGCAACGTTATTATCCGCGCAATTCGCGACTATTTGCGCGACGATATCGACCAGGTCTTGATCGATTCTGAGGAGTCCTACAACGAAGCGATGCACTTCGTTGAACAGGTGATGCCGCACTTTAAAAACAAGGTGCGCTACTACCAAGACCAGGTTCCCCTATTCAACCGTTACCAGATAGAGTCCCAGATTGAATCGGCCTTCCAGCGCGAGGTTCAACTCCCCAGCGGCGGCTCTATCGTTATCGACCCAACAGAGGCACTCGTCTCCATCGATATCAACTCTGCCAGAGCAACCAAGGGCGGCGATATCGAGGAAACAGCACTGCAAACCAACCTTGAAGCGGCTGATGAGATTGCCCGCCAGTTACGGCTGCGTGATATCGGTGGCCTGATCGTTGTCGATTTTATCGACATGATGGCAGCCAAAAACCAACGCGAAGTGGAAAACCGGGTTCGGGATGCCATGGCAACCGACCGCGCCCGCATCCAAACCGGGCGAATCTCGCGCTTTGGCCTGCTTGAAATGTCTCGCCAACGTCTCCGCCCCTCTCTGGGCGAGACCAGCGCCAAAGTCTGCCCCCGCTGTAGCGGCCAGGGCACTATTCGCGACACCAAATCCCTCGCCCTGTCGATTCTTCGCCTCGTTGAAGAGGAAGCGAACAAAGAGAAAAGCGCCGAAATTCGCGCCATTGTTCCCGTCAATGTTGGCTCATATCTGCTGAACGAAAAGCGCACAGCAATACACGACATCGAACAGCGCAGTAACGTGCGTGTGGTAGTGATCCCCGCCCCACACCTGGACACGCCACATTTCGAGGTAGCCCGCCTGCGCGAGAGCGACATCGACGGCGATGCCGAGGTCAGCTACAAAATTGCCGCTGAAGCGGAAAGTGAAGACGAGCAAATCAAGGCCCCACAAGCGCCGGCCGCCGCCCCCGCTGCTGTGGTTCGCACCCTGGCGCCCAAAACACCGGCACCAGCACCCTCGCCGGCAAGCGACAAACCCGCCGACAATAAGCCTGCTGAGCAAAAGGCGGATGAGGAAGGCTTTTTCAGCAAGCTAGGTAAAAGTATCGCCGCCTTCTTTAAAGGCGAAGAGCCTGAACCCGAGCCCACTCCTGAACCACGCCGCGCCAATAATCGCAACCGCAACAACAACCGCGGCGGTCAGAACCGCAACAACAACCGCGGTGGCCAGAACCGCAACCGCAATCGTCGCCCCAACGACCAGCGCAATCGCAACAACCAAGGTGGTGACAGCGACACAGCGAAAGCGAACAGCGAACGCGGCGGCAACAAGCAAAACCGCGATAAGCGCAATGACGAGCGCGGTGACAATCGCAGCGATAGCCGCAACAACAACCGCAATCGCAACCGTAATCGCAATGATCGCGACAATACGGCGGCGAACAAAGGCAATGACAAGCCCAGCAACGACACGCGCAAGCCGGAAAACGATCAGGCCGACAGCGATAACAAGGGCAATGAGTCAAACAATCGCCCGCGTCGCCGCGGCAACCGCCGCCCTCGCGGCCCCCAGGAACGTAAACGCAGTGCCGCACCCGTAGATGCTTTGCCGGAAGAAGCACGCAACAGTATTGTTGCTGAGGAGACTGCAGAAGATGCGAAGGTAAACACTGAAGCGGCTCAGACGACAGAGGCGCCCATCACAGCGGCTGAGGCTCCCGCACCCCGCAGCGAGGAAACGCCGAACCAAGCTACTGCGCCCACTGCCCCGGCTGCAGACGTGAAGGACACCGTCAGCAACGACTCAGTGGAGGTAGAGGCAACTGAAAACGCCGTTACTGAAAACGAGCCGGCGCCAGCCAAGCGTAATGAAGAGGCCGAATCGACAGCGACGGAAGACAGCGCAACCGAAGCCGTGGTAGCGGACACTGAAGCGACACCACCGTCCGATACGCCGGCGCAGGACGTCGAACCAGCCGCTGAAGCACCGGCTGAGCCGTCAGCACCGGATACGGCGGCTGAACCAGCATCAGAGCCCGAAGCGCCGATTGCAGCGAGCGAGCCTAATGCCGCGCCGTCCCCCGCCGCTCCCAGCAGCGTTGCCAAGCCGCAAGGCAGAGCCGCCAACGATCCGCGCGTTGCACCCAGCCCGGTTGGCACTGTGGATATCACCACGGCGCAACCGCAAGCGCCAGTGCTAGACGCCAGTGTTATGGCGCAACCTAACCCGGATCGTCCGAAGCTGCCAAGGGCGGCCAACGACCCCCGGAACTAAGTTTGACGATATCTCACCTAAGCCCGGCAATTGCCGGGCTTTTTTTGCCTAATTTTTAGCCACACCCATCTGATTTATAAGTCTTTTTTAGAAATACGCTTGTTTCAGAAACAAACCTAGGTATAATCTCGGGCTTCTCCGGAGGGGTGGCTGAGTGGTCGAAAGCACCGGTCTTGAAAACCGGCGACGGGCGACCGTCCCAGGGTTCGAATCCCTGCCCCTCCGCCATTTCTTTCTCAGTATTCACCGCCCTCTTCTGCTCCTGTATCGCACTGAAAGCCCGACCAGGAACGTCATCCCAGCGCAACTGGGTACTTTTTATTTTCGCTTAGCTCGGCACTAACACCCTCTACGGATATACTTTATTCGCTCACTGAGCGATTAAAGCGCGCCATCGACGCGAAAATCACATTGGGCAGCAAGTAGCCTGATCAAAACTGGCCGCATTCGGAAGGAAGGTGCAAGAACGCTCAATGTTGAGGCAGCTGGAACTATGACAATCGCCCTATCGCTTGCTCAGTCGCGTTGGATCGCACTCAGCGTCACATCATTCGGTTTTGCACTTTTCTCCTCCCTCTGTTTGGGGTTTTCGCTACCACCAGATAGCGAGCCGTCGCACAGCGTCAATGTCACGCCAAACTTCACGACACCGCCTGTGAAGCTACCTCTGGCGCACGGCAAGGCCGTGTCTTTTGGCATAAAAGACTGCAAGGTATACCGGCTGACAGACGCCGAGGGCGCAGCACCGCGCTGGAGTCTGCTATTCAAACCCGCCCCGTATTTTTTGCCGCAACAATGCGTGAGAGAACAACTCGCGTTTGACGGCAAGTACATTCAAATTGAAATCGGCACGCAGGCCTTGGGTGCAGGAGGCTGCTGCACCACTTACGCGGCCTACCGCAGTCAGGATGGGGAAAACTGGCAGGTTCGACGCGCTACATCGACGGAGAAATGGCAGGTACTCGACACGCCAAAATAAGGCTGCCCGACATCACCCTATTATCACTGTACTTCGTAGAGCTCCTGCAGCTGGCGCACCCGCGCGTTAGTGAGGTCTGTCAGGCAACTAAGTTCGTCCACGTGCCGGGAGCTACCCCCACTCATTAACCGAAAGACCGCTGCACAATGTTGGTCCCGATAATTCTGCCAGGCAGCTTGGCCCTGAATTAGGCTGTGCTTGATCTCCTCTCGTTCGACTAAAAAATCCTCAAAGCCATTATCGTCAATTTTCGCCTGAATCAACGTCAGGGTACCGGCTAGACTCGACTCCGCATCATCAAACGCCGCCTGGGACACACAATACTCTTTCGGGAAATCACAAATAGGCTCGGCATAACACGCCATTCCTAGCATCAATACGACCGCGATTACACAATATTTCATCCACCGACTCCTCCCCTTACGCGGCCCAGACCGAGCGGCAGACGACCGACAGCGACGCGAGCAATGTTTGACGCTACCATAGCAAACGAATGTAGTGTCGAGCATCACTGCCATTGCCGGCAATTGGGCAGAGCAGTTAACACCGGGCCTCGACACGCTAACGAAGGGAATCACCAATGATTTCGAGTGAAGGACAAAGGCCCGTCGGCCTGACGGCATCATACCTTCATCAACTCTTTCCTGCGGCCATGGCTACGGCGGTGTTCGCGGCGTTTGCCCATGCGGGTCTCGTAGCCATCGCCGCACGATCGATCGGGCTGGAGCTGCTCTATATAGCCGGGCTCAGTTTTGTGGTTGCACTAGTCCCGGCCTTGGCTGGCGGGGCCATTTTACTGCTGATTTGCGGCATATTCGCCCTGCGGCTACCGGCATCGCTATTATTGTTTTTTGTCGTCATCCAAGCCGTGGCCATCGAGCTAGAAATGTTATTTTTTGAAGGCGGGTTTAACGACATTTCCTGGCAGTACGGGCTTATCACCGCTCCCGCCTCAGTAGTCGCTTGGTACCGCTCGGTCTACTACGCTCACAAAAACACATGAAAAGTGGCATTTACCAACAGCCCAGCAACAGTGGCCTGATATTTATACCCTCGCTGCAGCGAGCTAGCTGGAGAATGAAAACATTCAGTAATATCCTATTCCACGACGTTTAAGCAGGCTTTTCAATGGCTTACCAAGCCAATAAGCCAGTCCCATCGTAGACATTGCACGGATTTCTTCCCTCCTCGCCTCGAATCACTATCAAGTACAAAAATAGCTGCGTTTCGAGTTTCCAAAGTCGTGTCTAGTGCGTATCATTTGATGAGATGATGCTTTTAACAACGGAGTTAATCATGCAAGAAAAAGCGGTTTTTCAGTCCACTACCACGGCCCCCGCCGTTGAGGTTAGTAAGGTTCTGCGCAACACCTATATGTTGCTGGGGCTAACCCTGCTCAATAGTGCGCTGTTTTCCGGTTTGGCAATGGCTATGGAACTTGGGCGCGGTGCAGCCCTGGGCCTGTCACTTGGCGGTCTGGTAATGCTGTTTGTTGTCAATGCCACAGCAAACTCCGGCAAGGGCTTGATTGCAACCTTTGTGTTTACCGCGCTTATGGGTGCAGCACTGGGCCCTATGCTCAGCGCTTATCTGGCACTTCCCAATGGCCCTGAGCTGGTAATGCAAGCCCTTGGCGGCACAGCGCTGGTCTTCTTCGGTCTGTCAGCCTATGCACTGACCAGCCGCAAGGACTTCTCCTTCCTCGGCGGATTCCTGATGGTCGGCCTGCTTGTTATCGTCGTGGCGAGTATTGCCAACATCTTCTTTCAGGTGCCAGCGGCGTCTTTGGCGATATCGGCAGCAGCCGTCTTCATTATGTCTGGCCTGATCCTGTTTGATACCAGCCGTATTATCCACGGCGGTGAAACAAACTATATCCGCGCCACCGTTGCGTTGTACCTGGATATCTACAACCTATTCGTACACCTGCTGCACCTACTGGGTGTATTCAGCGGCGACGATTAAGCCCCGTTTCGGCCCCACTTTCAGGTGGGGCCTTATCTCTATTCAGTAACTGACCATTCTTTACTATGCGCTTTGCCATTATGCTCAACGGTGTCAACGCAAAGGGCAATACCCCACACGCTATTGGCTTCTGCGAAGCACTGCTTGCCGCGGGGCATGAGTTAGGCTGTATTTTTTTCAGTGGCGAGAGTGTTGCACTGGCAATCTCCGACCCCGACTCGGCCTCAGAACTAGAACAGTGGCAAGCCATCGCTGAGCGATCAGGTACCGAGCTCAGCCTTTGCAGCAATAGCGCGAGCGCACGAGGATTGACGCCCGAGAAGCTGCCCGAACACTGTGCGATAGCCGGGCTGGCCTACTGGCTCGAGCAAGACAGCCGAGCACAACGCAGTCTGCGATTTTCGGGGTAGACCATGCTGCTGCTAGTGAGCCAAAACCACGCACTTCAACACGCCTGCGACTTGGCACTCACCGCCCTCGTGTTTGGCCAAGACGTTCAGTTTGTGTTGTGGCCTGATGTTTTCGCTTCGCTCTGCGCAAATCCGCTGCTTTGCTCGCAACTCGAGGAATTCGGCCTCACCCGCATCTACACCACAGGCGCCACGACCACCGCAACTCACGCGACTGGCATTGAGGTAACCGCACTGAGCGATTCGGCGCTGCAAACCCTTATTGCCAGTGAAGAAAAGGCACTCAGCTTTTGACCACGCTACACCTATTAAAGGCTAACGACAGCCTGGAACGCGCCCTACCGTGCATTGCCTGCGGTGATGTCGTGGTTTACCTGAATACTCTCGCGGCGCAACATGCGCAATCTATCGGGCTTGAACGCGCGCAAGAACATTATCAACTCGGCGATCAAGGCCACCCAGAGGCGGTAAGCATCAACTATTCACAACTCGTTACACTGTGCACCCGGTACAGACACTGCCTCAGCTGGTAAAATTCCCCCTCTGTGCAACCATCATCGGGGCGGCTCCCACACCATGAGCGCACGCCCTGGAAACAAAGGCCTGTTATGACTGAACACCCCTTCGCACAATATGTGCGAATTCTTGGGAAGGGTAAATCCGGCTCCCGCTCGTTGACGCTGGAAGAAGCGCGTAGCGCCATGACCATGCTTCTGAATGGTGAGGTGGAAGACGTCCAGCTCGGCGCGTTTTTGATGCTGCTGCGAGTGAAAGAAGAAAGCCCAGAGGAACTCGCAGGTTTCGTCCACGCGGTGCGCGACAGTCTATCTTTGCCGGGACTTTCCGTGGACCTGGACTGGGCAAGTTATGCCGGCAAACGGCGCCAGCAAGCCTGGTATCTGTTGGCGGCGCTGGCGCTGGCCGATAGCGGCGTTCGCACGGTGATGCACGGTGCAGCTGGCCACACAGCAGGCCGCGCCTACAGCGAACAACTTTTGCGGGAACTTGGCGAGCCTGTGGTAGAAGACCTCTCAGAATGTGCGACGGCACTTGAACAAGGTAATTTCTGCTACCTGCCGTTGCGTTTATTCTGCCCGGGCCTGCAACGGATGATGGAGATGCGCCAGTTGTTTGGACTGCGCTCCCCGGTTCATAGCCTCGCCAGGCTAATCAACCCCTTCGCCGCGCCCCACTCTCTGCAAAGTATTTTCCACCCCGCCTATAGCGACAGTCACCAACAGGCCGCTGCGCTGCTTCAGCAACCCCATGCTGCAGTATTTAAAGGCGAGGCCGGCGAGGCCGAGCGCAAGCCGGAGGCTATCTGCAAGGTGAAAACGGTACACAACGGCGTACTGGGCGAACAAGAGTGGCCAAAACTGCTCGACGGCCGCCAAACCTGGCAAACCGAGCTCAGCAGCCTGTGCCTTCGCGAGGCGTGGTGTGACGACAACATCAGTGAATACGGCAAGTACGCCGTATTAGGCAGCATTGCCATTGTCGTGCAACTTCGCACTCCCCAACTTGATATCGATGCAGCCTACGCAAAAGCCACCGAGATCTGGTCTGCGCGCAATCGTAGCCGTTTAGGATAACCACCAATATGACCAGCCAGTTCATTCAGCCCGAGCAATACCAACACTTGTTAGACGAAAAAGTAAGTGCTTGTCGCAGCCTGTTTGGCGATCTCGGCCTGCCCTCTCCTCAGGTTTTTCCGTCTTCCCCCAAGCACTATCGTATGCGTGCTGAATTTCGTGTGTGGCATAACAATGATGACCTGTTCTATGCCATGTTCGACCCTAACGACCCCAAAGTACCGCTGCGTGTCGACGACTTCCCCGTAGCCAGCGAGGCGATCTGCAAGCTGATGCCCGTGCTGCGCTCCGAACTCATTAACGCACCCGTGCTGCGCCACCGCCTGTTTCAGATCGAATTTCTAAGCACCCTCAGCGGCGACATGTTAGTCAGTCTCATATATCACCGGCGGCTTGACGACGCCTGGCAGACGGCTGCCACGGCCTTAACGGAGCAGCTTGGCATTAGTATTATCGGCCGCAGCCGAAAACAGAAGTGTGTTATCGGCCAAGACTATGTGGAAGAGACCCTCCCAATCGGCAACAGCCAATACCACTATCGCCAATACGAGGGCGGCTTTACGCAACCCAATGCTCAGGTAAACTGCAAAATGATCGAGTGGGCCATCGCACATGCCGAAGGCGACGAAAAGCGCGATCTGTTGGAGCTTTACTGCGGCAACGGTAACTTCACTGCCCCGCTTTCACGCAGCTTTCGCAAAGTTTTGGCCACAGAAATATCCAAAACCTCAGTAAAAGCCGCTAGGGAAAACTTCGCTCACAACGGCCTGGATAATATCGATATTCTGCGCATGTCGAGTGAGGAATTTACCAGCGCACTCAATGGTGAACGGCAGTTTCGGCGAATGGAAGGAAAAGACCTCGCTGACTACGATATTGGCTGCGTACTTGTCGACCCTCCCAGAGCGGGGCTCGACGCCGGTACGCGCGAGCTCATTGCCCGCTTTGAGCGCATCATCTACATTTCATGCAATCCGCAGACATTGCGCAGAGACCTAGAGCAATTACGCGGCACACATCACACAATCGCCTTCGCGCTGTTTGACCAGTTCCCCTACACTGACCACATGGAATGCGGCGTGATTCTGCAAAGACAGTAAAGCCGCCAATAATAGCAACAAGGATTCTGACAATTATGACCGTCAAACTGACAGATAAAGAAATCGCCGATGCATTGAAACAGCTGCCTCATTGGCAATTAGAAGGCGATAAACTCACTCGCCAGCTGGAGTTCAATCATTTTGTCGACGCCTTCGCCTTTATGACGCGCGTCGCCCTGCGAGCAGAAAAAATTGATCATCACCCCGACTGGAGCAATAGCTACAACCGCGTCGATATTGCCCTGACCAGTCACGACGCCGGCGGCCTTACCGCCCGCGACCTTGCCTTGGCGGCCGCTATCGATATGGAAGTCTAGGTTTACAACACGTGAACGCCGGCCTCGATAAGACGGCGGCTTAAATATTCATCCAGCGCATCGAGGTCTTCTGGGTGAATATCGATGACGGTCATGCCGCGTTGCGCGCAAATCTCGGCACGTGCCATTCTGGCAGACAGCACATCGGGGTGCTCAGTCCCTCCCCACACCTCTAGACAAAGCTGGTATTCCGGTAGAAAAAAGTCGACATCGCCTGCCGTTGGCGCGGCCAGGGGCTGCTCACTGGCGTAGCGCAAACCGGCAAAGTACAGCCAGTCGGCAACCTGGCGGTGAGCATCGCTACTACACTGACGGCCATCAGCACTGCGACACTCACTCAGCAAATCATCACCGCGCTGACTGCGCCGGTGGAGCTCACGTAACGGTGGATGCGCCAGCATGTCCTCAGGCCACATCACATAGCTTTGGCCGCTTTGCGGGCTATCACAGGTTTGCCCGCCCAATGCCTGACCACTGCCACTTGCCTCCCAGCCACGGCGACCTGAGACGATATAACCGAGCGCACACAACAGCCGGTTTGTCTGCCTGGCGGAAATACCCAGCGGTTTGCCGAGTTCTGCCGCCGACAGCAAACGCTGACTCTCCATCGCTTGAAACAGGCGGTGTTCGATAATTGCCGGCGGCCAAACAATATAACGCCCATAGCGCTTACTGTTTACGTAACGCCCACCTTCAAATTCACCCTTTGCGGTCAGCGCCCAACCATCGTCAATTTTCCGTATCCAGCCATAGTCCTTTAACGTGGCAAACAGCTGCTGCACGGGCAGCTCCAGCTGACGCGCCAGGGCCGAAGTCGACAAGCCGTCCTGACTCACGACCTACGCCCCCGGGTAACGCGATGCCAGCGCCGCATAGACCTGGTCGGCAAAATCCGCCGCGTCGCTATCTAACTCAGTCAGCACTTCCACGAGGTGGACATTATCTTCCTTGCCCGCCCAGGTTTTTATGTAGCTACCGTCTTTGTAGCCGTGGTCTTGGCGAAAGAAGTTCAAGACATTCTTGCCAACATATTGGCGATAGAGGGTGACAAAATCCAAACCGACAGCCAGCAGTAGATCCCTGAATAGGGCCACCGAAAATGAACGACTAACCAAGCTGTGGTTGGCCAGCGCCTCCGTTGCGGTTAACACATCAGTCGACTTTTGCTCGCTATTCTCAAGCTCCGCAAGCATCTCTGCGGCAATAGCCTCGTGCGATTTTCCGGCGGCGAATAAGGCGCTCATACCGAAGTGCCAAATATCGACAACTTCCAGCTGAACCTGCTCGAGATCCGTGTCCTGTTTTTTCCACCACTTATATCCTTGGTGATCCATCAACTCACCGCACTCGATCCAAACAGCGCGGTACCACTCGTACTGCTGGTCGATCCACTGCGGATGCACGCGCTGGTTCATCCGGTCTTGCATCGCAAGCATGGTACAAAAAGCCTGTTGTTGAGCGTGAGTAGACACCAGCATTTCCCCGTAATTAAAAAACGGGATCATCATAAACAATTGATGGGAAAAGAGCACTTACGAAGCGGCTATGCAGCGCTCTCGAAATGTCTCTGAGGCATTGAGCAGGCGCCGCATCGTCGCACTGTCGAGGCTGGCGCGCTCGTCGCTCTCTACCAGAGGAAGGATGACAGCAGGGATCTGTGCGGCAAAATTTGCGACATACACCAAGCGCCGCGGCTCTGACCAGATCATCACCGACGAACTGGGGCCATGCATGGTGTAGCGCTTACTGCGCACACGGTTAGGCTTCCACATGAGGCCTCCTAGGCACAGTCGCGCTTGTGTTGTGTGGGCTTGGACGAATCGAGCACGACGCGCACATTGCGCCCGCAGGCAAAATCAACCACCGGCAGGGGAATGTCGTGAAGCAGCACTGCCACGGCCGCTTCTGGGAGATCCGGCAGGCAGAGCATGTCCTTGGGCTCTTCGCCCTGAGGGAAGAAGATCAGCAGGTCGTAAATGCTCACCCGCCCATCCTCAACGATTTTGTGCAACTCAAAGCAGGCACCATCAATTACGCGAGGAAAAACATGATCCACACCCAGGTGGTTCACGTTTCCTTTGTCGTCGTAACCAAGGAGATAACTGGCGATGAGCATTTGACCTCCTGACAAGGCCTGTGGCGATGACAAGATTGTCGCTATTAGCGGCTAAAACCACTATCCGGTCATTTACTTACCGGCCTAAGATCACTGCCTAAACGCCCGCGGATTAAGCGGCTCAGCCGGTTCGCTACTACCCCGCCAAGGGTTGATATCCAGACCACCACGCCGCAAGTAGCGCGCGAAGACCGTTAGTGTTTCTGTTTGGCATGCTCGCTGAATGTCGCAAAAAATCTGCTCGACACACTGCTCGTGAAAATCGTTTTGCTGGCGAAAGGAAACCAAATACCGCAGCAAACTTGCTTCATCGATTTTGGGGCCTCGGCAGCGAATGCTCACGGAGGCCCAATCCGGCTGTCCCGTCACCGGGCAGCGCGATCGCAACAGGTGGCTGTAGTATTGCTGATCGACGACCTCACCTTCTTCACAGCGCAGCAATTGTGCGCTTGGCTGATAATCGCTGATGTCGATATCCAGCGAATCCAGGCACTGCCCTTCCATCGACTCGGGACATAAGGTTTTATCCCAGTGCTCCGGTCGGTGCAAAATGACCTTTACCTCGGCGCCACAGACCTGACTGAGATCCTCCGTCAATGCCGACAACACCGCTTGCTCTGAATCAAAGGCGGTTTGGTTGAAGGAGTTTAAATACAGCTTGAACGACTTTGACTCGACAATAAACGGTGACGCCGCCGGAAAATGAAACTCTCCCACCGCAACATGGGGCTTTCCACGTTGGTCTAGCCACGACAGCTCGAAGGCGTTCCAAACGTCTACACCGTAGAAATGAGTCGCGCCGTCAATACCGAGGCGCTGGCGCCCCTCGCTGCGCGCAATGGGATGCAGCACAGAGGGATCATAGTGCTCCGGGTAGTCTACCTGTGCGCCCAGCGGCCCGTGAATGCCCATAATGCCTCCCCTACTGGCGCAAGCGCTTACCGGTGTTAAGCAGATACATGCAGTAGCCATAGGCCAACAGCGTAAATACCCCCACCATCAAGAAAGCGGTGCCCACATTCACATCCGAAACCCCTAGCACCCCATAGCGAAAGGCATTCACGATGTAGAGCATGGGATTTAAACGCGACACATCCGCCCAAAATTCTGGCAGCAAATCTATCGAGTAAAAAACACCACCCAAGTAGGTCAGCGGCGTTAACACGAACACCGGCACAATCGACACATCATCAAAGTTATTGGCGTACACCGCATTGATAAAGCCCGCCAACGAAAACATGATGGACGTCATCAGCACAATGCCAACCGTAACGCCAATATGCTGTATATGCAGGCGAGTAAAAAACAGTGACAGCAAGGTGACGATCAGGCCGACCAACAAGCCCCGTGCCACACCGCCCAATACATAGCCCCACAACACCGTGTTGTTGGACATCGGGGATACCAGAATTTCCTCAACAAAGCGCTGAAACTTCGCCCCGAAGAACGACGACACCACATTGGAGTAGGCATTGGTGATTACCGACATCATAATCAGGCCCGGCACCACAAATTCCATGTAAGTAAAGCCGCCCATCTCGCCAATGCGGGAGCCGATCAAGGCACCAAAAATTATAAAATACAGCGACATGGTAATGGCTGGCGGCAACAGCGTTTGCATCCATATTCTCAAAAACCGCCGGATCTCCTTGCGCACAATTGTGATAAAGGCGATCCACTGTTCACGCGTTGTCATGTTTTATAACCTCGTAGTGAGCCGCGCTAGCTCTTCGCTAGCAACGACACAAATAATTCTTCAAGACGATTCGCCTTGTTACGCATACTGGTAACTTCAACGCCCTGCTCACTCAGGGCCGCAAACACCGCATTCAGGGAACCGCCCTTCTCCAGCGCGACTTCCAGCATTTGCTCATCCGTTTTGTGGGTTTCAAAGCCCGCAATTGAAATGGTATCGGGCAGCGGCTCTTTGGTATCGAGCACGAAGGTCTCTCTGTGAAGCTGCTTAAGCAGTGTCTTCATCGCCGTGTTTTCAGCAATTTCGCCGCTGTCGATAATGGCAATGTTCCGGCACAGGCTTTCCGCTTCTTCGAGGTAGTGCGTCGTTAAAATGATGGTCGTGCCGCGCTGGTTGATTTCCTTCAGAAAGGCCCACATCGAACGGCGCAGCTCAATGTCCACACCAGCGGTGGGCTCGTCGAGGATCAGTAGGCGCGGCTCATGTACCAGCGCGCGAGCAATCATCAAGCGGCGCTTCATACCACCCGACAGCATGCGTGAGGCAGTGTTGCGCTTTTCCCACAAATCCAGCTGCCGAAGGTAGGTCTCGGCGCGCTGCTCGGCCAACTCTCTTGTCAAGCCGTAGTAACCTGCCTGATTAACGACAATATCCCAAACGCTTTCAAAATTCGAAAAATTGAATTCCTGAGGGACAATGCCAATCTCTTTCTTGGCGAGCGCTAATTCGTTATCGATCGAGTGGCCAAACACACTCACCGAGCCCGCCGTCTTCTTTACCAACGAGCAAATAATGCCAATGGTCGTCGACTTTCCTGCGCCATTGGGGCCAAGCAGAGCAAAGAAGTCGCCCTCCTCAACACATAAATCGATCCCTTTCAGTGCTTCAAAGCCATTGTCGTAGACCTTGCGTAACCCTCGTATTTCTAGGGCTTTGCTCATAGTGATTTCCCATCGTTTAGATAGTGAGAAGGGCCGGTATTTTGCCACGGTGCAGAGATCGAATACACTGGCGCGCTGAATTCATTGCTACGGAGCCCCTGTGAATAGTCGATCGCTGTATTTCCACCAACTCTTCGACCAACTCTTTCAAACCTGCAAAAACGGCCTGGAGGGCCACGGTGCCTACACACAAGACGCTGTCGACGACTTACTAAATGGCTTTGAGGCACTGCAAAAGCAACTCAGCGGCGACGATGCCCTGGCGCGAGGCCAGGCCCTGCTGTGCCAAATCATTGCGCACTTCCCCGACATCACCCCGATGATGCACCGCGACCTGCTGTGGTATTTCGGTGGTGATTGCCTGCACTACCTCAGCGACGCTGAACTTGAGCAATACCAGCAGCTCGAGGAACGCTACCACGCCGCTACGGCGTATGAAGATGACGCAGACAGCGGTCACTACCGGGACTTGCGTGCCAAGGTATTCGGCATGCACTAGCCCTTTAGCCCCTCACTGCCCACCGCGCGTGGGCAAAAAGTACAGACGAAAAAAAAGCGAAACATGTGTTTCGCTTTTCATTTTTTGGAGCGGGAAACCGGGTTCGAACCGGCGACCTCAACCTTGGCAAGGTTGCGCTCTACCAACTGAGCTATTCCCGCAAATCTGTTTTGCGCTTACTGCGCAGCGGAGAAATATAATTCTCCATTTTCCTTTTGTCAACAGCGACTTAGAGCAATCTCTTTAAGTCATTTTGCCGACACCGCACCGGTATTTCACAACCGATGAAGCAGAATAAATGGCGTCCCCTAGGGGACTCGAACCCCTGTTACTGCCGTGAAAGGGCAGTGTCCTAGGCCACTAGACGAAGGGGACGCCGCAAACCTCTCACTAGAGCTGCTACCCTGAGCGAGAGCGGCGGCAATTTTAAGAGTTGCCCTTGAGCGCGTCAAGGTGGCAAGTCTCTGTCATTACCGCATTCTGGCGAAAGAAAAAACGGCCGGTCTTTTCTTCCCTGCTCTGCAGTGCAAGCACTACAGGGCGAAATAAATGGCGTCCCCTAGGGGACTCGAACCCCTGTTACTGCCGTGAAAGGGCAGTGTCCTAGGCCACTAGACGAAGGGGACGCCGCAAACCTTCCAGGCTGCGAGTCACTGTTGCCTGAAAGTGGCGCGAATTTTAGGGAGCCTGCTCGCTGCCGTCAAGCCTGAATTTACCGCAAACGCAAAATAATGCGTTTTTTCAGTAATTCTGTCGATTTTTTATTCAAGCTGCGCAGAAATCGGTCAAGCTTCTGATTTATCTAGAGTTAGCGACACCGAGTTGATGCAATACCGCAGCCCTGTGGGCGCCGGCCCGTCACTAAACACATGCCCCAGGTGAGCATCGCAGCGAGCACAAACGACCTCTTCGCGGATCATGCCATGACTGGTATCGCGATTGATTCCGAGAGCGCCTTCGTCGGCTGGCTGGTAGAAGCTCGGCCAACCTGAGCCGGAGTCGTATTTCGTTGTTGACGAGAACAGCGCCTCACCACAGCAACGGCATCGGTATACGCCGTTGGCAGACTCTTTATAGTATTTCCCGGTGAACGCGCGCTCCGTGCCCTTCTCGCGACATACATGGTATTCCTCCGGGCTGAGAAGTTCCCGCCACTGCGCCGCGGATTTTACGACTTTTTCCATCAATATCACTCCACTTGCAAGCCTTTGAAGACGTATACTGTTGCTAACTGTTGATCGCGAGGCAATTCCGCCAGCACCAATCACTTACGATTAGAAGATCGCCATGAGCCATTATTACAAATCCAGCAAACTTCAGAACGTCTGTTATGACATTCGCGGCCCGGTTTTGCACCGCGCCAATGAATTGGAAGAGGAAGGCTATCGCATCCTCAAGCTCAATATAGGCAACCCGGCGGCATTTGGATTCAACGCGCCAGAAGAGATCATTCAAGACGTGATTCGGCTGCTACCGGAGAGTGAGGGCTACAGCGACTCCAAAGGCTTGTACTCAGCTCGGAAAGCCATCATGCAGGAATGCCAAAAAATCGGTATTCCCGGTGTTGAGGTTAATGACATCTACCTGGGCAACGGCTGTAGTGAGCTAATTACCATGGCAACCCAGGCGCTGTTAAATATCGGCGACGAGGTGCTTATCCCCTCCCCCGATTATCCGCTATGGACAGCGGTGGTATCTCTGAGTGGTGCCAAGCCGGTTCACTACCTCTGCGACGAAGAGAATGACTGGCAGCCGTCACTTGACGATATTCGCGCAAAAATCACCGACAAAACCCGCGCCATCGTTATCATCAACCCGAACAACCCCACTGGTGCGGTGTATAGCCGGGAGATGCTCGAAGCGCTGGTCGATATTGCAGAAGAACACAATCTGGTGGTTTTTGCCGACGAGATCTACAGCAAAATTCTCTACGATGATGCCGTGCACATTCCTCTGGGTAGCATTAGCCGCGACGTGCTATGCCTGACCTTCAATGGCTTGTCCAAAGCCTATCGACTGGCGGGTTTCCGCAGCGGCTGGATGGTGGTGTCCGGCGCTAAAGACCGCGCCGCCGATTACATCGAAGGTTTAGATATGTTGTCGTCAATGCGGCTGTGTGCCAACGTACCGGCTCAGCACGCCATACAAACGGCATTGGGCGGTTATCAGAGTATTAACGAGTTGATCCTTCCCGGTGGGCGCCTGCTTGAACAGCGCGACCTCGCATGGCAGATGCTCAACGATATTCCCGGCGTCAGTTGCACCAAGCCCGCCGGCACTATCTACATGTTCCCCAAGCTGGACCCCGAGGTTTACCCGGTGGCCAATGACGAGCAACTGGTGCTCGACCTGCTAAATCAGGAAAAAATACTGCTGGTGCAGGGTACCGGTTTCAACTGGCACACCACGGACCACCTGCGTATCGTCTTTTTGCCCAATAAGCTTGATCTGGCAGACGCCATTGAGCGCTTTGGCCGTTTCTTACAGGGTTACCGCAAAAAACTCCGCGCCGTTAGCTAGGCGCGCGATAGTGAAGCACCTTGAGGGCGGCATCCGTGTCGCGCTCAGGGAAATCTGCTCGCCCTGCTAAACGCTCACAAAACTGTGCCTCGGGCCAATATTCTGCAACGCGGTCGCGAAGAAAAGCCTCATCCAGCAGCGGCGAATTCAAACAGATCAGCACATCCGCCCCCGGCGCGCAGAGACTGCCCATCCTCGACAGCAGACGCCCGTAATCTCGCGCCGCATCAAAACTGCCGGCCTGCCGCGATGGCGGATCACAGATCACCACATCATAGGGGCCGAGTTTTTTTAGCTTTCCCCAGCTCTTAAAAATATCGTGACCGAGAAACACCGGCGCGCCGCTGTCGGCGTCGTTCAGGCGATGGTTCTCCCGCCCGGTGCGCAACGACGATTTACTCATATCGATATTGACGATCTGGCTCGCCCCGGCCTTGCTGGCCGCGACCGAAAAAGCACAGGTGTAGGAAAATAAATTCAGTACCCGACAGCCATCTGCCCGCGCCGTCAGCCAGCGCCGCGCCGGCTGCATATCCATAAAGTAACCAATGTTCTGCCGTCCGCCCAATTGCAGCGCGAATCGTAAACCCTCCTCCACGGCATACATTGGGCTCGGCACGTCGCCCCAGAGAGTTTGCAGATCAGCATCGCGCTGATAGCGATGTTGCACTATCGCCGCGGTAAAATGTGGCGCCAGCGTCTCCGCAAGAGCCGCACAGAAATCAGCCCAAAAATTCCCCGGTGGCTCGCGATACAGCACGATCCACAGCAGTGGAGAGAAGTAATCCACCGTCAACCACTCGTAGCCGGGATAGCATTGGCCGCGGCCGTGAAACAAACGTCGGCTTTCACCGTCTGCGCAGCGCTGCGGCCATTGCTCAAGCTTTGCCAGGCTCAATAAGCCCTCAACATTTACCTCTACCCGCTCGGCCATCACGCTACACCTCACCGGCACTGACGCGGTACATCACCTGATCGCGATAGCCCGTGGTTACCGCAATAAAGCCCTGCCATTGCGCATCTAGCGCGGCGTCGTTGCTGTCGACCAGCAGCGGACGCCCCGCCAATCCGCTCAGCTTGCCCTTGCTCGCCAGCACCTGAAAATTGTCCCGGCCAATACGGCGAATAAGCGCAGGAGTGAGCTGCTGATTGCCCCGCCCTAAGATATGCCCTTGGCCACCTATCGCGGTAATCAGCACGGTTATCAGCCCCTGGTGATGATCCATCACCTCACTAATTTGCTGGGCATTGGCATCGGCCTGCAGCAATTCACCGCCGCGCACAAGGTCAAAACCGAGCAAGGTATAGGGCAGACCCAGTGCCTCCATAAACCCGGTTGTGGTACTGCCCGGGCCGACGATGTAAAGGCAGTCCTCGTCATAGTTTTCCATTAATTCATCTGCGATATCGGCTATTACCAATTCTTCAACTTCCCGGCCGGCCTGTTTCACTTGCTGCAGAAAACCACCCAAGCGCGGCACCATCAGTTCGCCGTAGTGACGTGAACGTACTCGCCCCTGGGCGAAGGCGGCCTCGTCGATATCCCTGACCTCCTGCAGCCCGATATCCACCAAATCACCATCGATCAGCGCCCGCAATATCGCCGCCGCTGCCTGAGGGTTAACGGCATAGACCGCCGAATGCATTTTCACTCCTGCTGGCAAGCCCAATACCGGCAGGCTTTCGCCCACGGCACTGTAAATATCTCTGGCGGTGCCATCGCCGCCAACAAACAGCACAATATCGACCTGTTCGCTTAGTAAACACTGGGCGGCGCGGCGCGTGTCTTCCGCTGAGCTCAGCGCCTCGGCGCGGCCAACCGACGTAAATGTAAGACCCGCTTCGCGGCACGCCTGCTCAGCCATGGCACCATCAAAGCCATACACCGCAAGCTGTTCCGCCACGGGTGCTAGCGCAGCCAAGCAGCGCACAGCTCTTGGCAGCGAACGGCTATTCGCCATTTCTTCAGCCACCGACTGGCGCAGCCCGTCGGGCAGTGTATCGCTGCCTTTTAAGCCCTCAGGGCCTCCTAATCCAGCGTAGGGGTTAACGATCAAGCCCAGCTTAAACATCTAATACCTCAACTTCTGCCGCGATCTGCGGCCAATACTTAGAGACAGCCAATACGGCAGCGCCATAGCATAGCGGTCATAATTTGCATTTACCCTCGGTAGAACTAACCTTGGAATAAACGTTTAGGATTTTCGCTATGTCCAGACACAACCCAACAGCAAGCTCGCCAAGCCACGCCGCTCAGGAGCGCTTTGAAAAACGCTACGGCGCGTGGTTGATCGATGATAACGGCCGGGAAATTCCCATCGACGCTCACAAAGTTGAATCCTGCCTCGATGCACTCAGCGGCAGCGACGACGAATTTATTTGCTACCTTGCAAAGCAGCGAGCAAGTTAAGCTGCGCTGCGCTCAGCGCTTTACCCACTCCCCGGTAATCGCAATACGCAAACTCCCGGCGCTCCGGGTAGTGTTTGCGTAACGCATCAAATTGCTTGGCGGGGTTCTCCGTCAGTAGACTCTCTCGAAATCGTTTGTCGTCGGCGCAAACGTCGTACACCGCCGCAACTGCTTCACGCAGCAGCGCGTTGTCACCCTCGGCCTTCAAACCAATACTCGGGCGCGGTAGCGCTACCCCAGGCAGGGCAAGTTCCCCACTGCCACTATCTGCCACATAGTCTGCTAAGCGCTCGGCAATCATACGCGTGCCAGCCACTTTACCGTCGAGACTGTAACCCGCGATATGCGGCGTTGCGATCAAGCATAAATCCGCCAAGCGCTTATCGACGCTGGGCTCGCCCTCCCAGACATCCATTGCCAAATGAATATCCGGGCGCTGCTGCTTGAGGGCCAACAAATCGTGAGTTGCTATCACTCCGCCGCGACCAGCGCTGATCAATAATGCCCCGTCCGGCAAACTGCTTAGCTGCTTCGCCGTAAGCATATGATAACTCGGGTAGTTACCGCCGGTAGTCAGTGGCGCGTGCACGCTCATCACCTCACATCGCAATACCTCGTCGAGTGTACTCAGGCGTGGATCGCTGTCTTGGGCCAGCAGGGGGTCGTAAGCCACGCTATCGATGCTCAGGCGCGCCAAACGCTCAGCAACCGTTCGCCCCACATTCCCAAACCCAACAAGGCCGACTCGCCCGCCGTGTCGCAATACCTCCAGGCGATCACCGCAGGCACAAATAACGCTGATGACATAGTCCGTCACCGAATTGGCATTGCAACCGGGGGCGGTATAAGCGGCAATGCCGCTACGCGCCAAATAGTCCATATCCAAGTGATCTGCGCCAATGGTGCAGGAGCCAACAAACTTAATTTGACTGCCGGCAAGCAAAGCGCGGTCAACCTTAGTGACTGAGCGCACAATCAACGCTTGGGCGTCTCCGAGCTCCGCCGAAGAGAGCGTGCGCCCTGCAAAACGGCGAATCTCGCAAAAGGACGCGAACATGGCGTCAGCGTAAGGCACATTCTCGTCGACCAATATCTTGAGTGGCAGCACAACTATCCCCAAATTAAAGCGCGTGAATACCGCGCCAGTAAACGTTCGATAAGCGCCTCGGGCAAACCGCCGCTGGCCGCGCCAATTGAAGATACCTCTGCCGGATGACGCAGCCCCTGTAGACAGCGCTCGTCCAGTGGCACATCGCGGCGCAACTGCGTGAGCTGACGGTAGAGAAACAGCGCGTCCCGATGTTGCGAAAATCGCTGAGCAAGGCCTTTGGCACCACGCACCGGCAAACTGGCCAGCGCATCAAGGTCGTTAAAAATCGCCTCGAGTGAGCTGAAATGCCGGAATATCACCTTCGCGGTTCCCTCTCCCACTCCTGGCAAACCGGGAATACCATCTACACGATCGCCCGCCACCGCCAGATAATCAGCTAAAGCCTCACAATTCACGCCTTTTTCCGCTTGCCACCCCAGGCGAGTCTGCGCATCGCGACCAATATCCTGCAAGCGATCGGCATCGCTGCGAAGAATTTGCGCCAGGTCTTTATCGCGACTTAATACTGTTACCGCGTCGCCCCGCTGCTGCGCGGCGCTCGCCGCAGTCGCTAGCAGGTCATCCGCCTCGAATTGCTCATCAGCACAGCAGGCAAGACCCAGCGCCTCCGAAACGGCGCGACAACAGCGCAGTTGAAACGCCAGCTCGTCGTCCGGCAGTGCCCGCTGCGACTTATAACCACTATACAAGGCCTCACGAAAGCCCTGCCCCAGGCTTTCATCAAAGGCCACCAGCACCCGACTCGGCTGCTCGGCATGCAAAAACCGCAGCAAACACGTCAAATAGCCCTGCACCGCATGCAACGAGTAACCCTGCTCGCTATAAAATTGCGCTGGTTGAGAGAAGTAGGCGCGAAAGATATAGATCGATGCATCCAGGCAGTAGAGGCGCGGTGTCATCGCCACAGTGCCGCCAAAGATAGATCGCGCTCAGACGGCGCCCCGACCCCGCCAAACTCAATGGCTAGCGCCTGCTGAAAGCTTGCCGCTCGACCGGGCAAACCCTCGCGCAAATACCTGCGGGCTTGCTGCCACACGGCCAGGGCAAAGGAAAAATTATCACCCGGCGCTGCATCTAAATTATCAATACTCAACGCAAAAGGCAGGCCAGAGGCCAAGCAAAATAACCACTCTAACGCTTGGGGTTTGCGCTCTACTAACTCAAACTGCTGTTGCTGCTCAGCGCTGCGGCCATCGGGCTCATACCAATAACCATAGTCCAGCAGTTTTCGGCGCTGCTCGCCGGCAATGCACCAGTGCGCAACTTCATGAAGGGCGCTGCGAGCAAAGTCGTCGCGGTAAAAAATCGTATTGGCCTGCTCCCCGCTTGCCGGCTGGTATAGGGGCTCATCCGCGCCGCCGCACAGCAGGCAGTTTTCGCTGCGAGCAAAGCACCTGGCAAACACCTCGGCGATACGCTGATCTGCTGCGGGTGCAACTGCGGGTGCAACGGCAGCCACGTGTATGGCCCGCTCAGTCATTATATTGCAAGCCGCGCTGCGGGCAGCCGTCCTCTACTTGATGGCAAGGCTGTTGTTGTAGCCACTCCAGGTAGCCTTCGCTCAAAAACTCAGCGCCGGCAAGCAGGTGTTGAATATAGCGGCTCTGCGGCAGCAAGCCGCGAGTGATGTAAGCCGGATTCGCCATATACACCCATGCGTTTTGCGTTGTCTCGATGGTCTGCACGCGTAGCACCTCGCGGCTATACCGCACAGGCGTCCCCTCGTAGTGATCCATCAGGGCAATATCGTCCTGGCCCCGTAAACGGTACAGCACCCCTTCAACGTGTTGGTCGTGGGCAGGCACCACATTGGCGTAGGCAACACCGGGGTTACTGTGCGCTTCCTTGTTAAAACACAGCACAAAATTCGTCAGGCGCGCCGCCTCAGCGGTAAGGAAATCAAGGCCCCTGGCACGCATTCGAGCCGGGTTCATATTTGAGCCATAGGCGAAGTAGTAACAACTGCTCACTGCAAGACTATCCAGAAAAACTTGGCAAAAGGGGAAACTACAGGTAATTTTATCAGAAAGGGATAGCACCGCGCTTGGCGCGTCAGCCGCTAAGTGATCGCCCCCGCTACGTGAGGATGCATCATGGCTACACGTAACCTAGGCAATACCCCCTCGGCGCAGATCTTGCCCTTCCCTACCAACGCCGCCCGCACCGAGCCGAGCATCGTCGCGGTATCACCGGAATTTCAAGGCTATTGCCTGTTATACGCTCATCACGCACTGTCCACAGACAAACTCTATGCCCTGCGCATCTTATGCTGGGCACGGCTCGATAACGGCGACGACGTGGCCTTGGTGCCCTGGCTCGACGGTGTTGCTCGCTGCAGCGAGCTCAACGATGCCCAAACGGGTTTATCTCAGGGTTACTTTGACCCTATTGCAGAGCAGCGCTTTGATGTGATGCCCGCCCACCACAGCGCCATACTGGACAGCCTGTGCCCCAAACAGGCGTCTAGCGATAATAGCGTGATTCAAGAAATTCCCGACCTGATAGGCAGTCATGCCGCTCTGCTGAACGACGGCCACGAATTCCAATTAGAGCCGGTAGTGAGTTGGCAGTTGCTCGCTGGCGGTCGCCTGCAGGCGATGATCGCTGACCCTGAAAAAATCACCCAACACCCGGTGCTGCCCGGCGACCCCTGCCTGTACCCGGCAACCGAAGCCGAAGGCCTGCGCTACTACTTCCAATACCATATCGCCAATCAAATAAAACGCGGCGGCGAAATGACGGCGCGCGCGTTACATAGCCTGATCAAGCACTAGGAGCGGCTTTGCGCACCCAATAGCGGTAGTGCTCGCCCTCCTGTTGCTGGTCGATAAGCTCGTGACCGAGAAAGGCGCAGAATTTTGGAATATCGCGGGTCGTGGCCGGATCTGTTGCCAGAATTTCCAGCACCTCACCAGCCGCGATATCACGAATTTTATTGTGCAGCATCATTACCGGCTCGGGGCAGGTTAAACCACTGGTATCCAGATTGTGATCGACCTTCGTCATGACTTACTCAACTCTGTATGCGGGCAAACGGGCGAGGTATTGTGGCGGCGTGGCCCTAAAAATCAACACGCGGCTTAAGGGCGGCGCGGCAAAATAGACCAGCTCTCGGTCTCGGCGCAGAAGGCGATAAACGCCTGGCCACTTTTTAATGCCGCCCGCAATTGGGCGATTTTTTCTTCCTGGCTCAGCTCGCGCTCGCCATAGTCAGTGCCGTCGCGGCTAACCAGCTCCTCCAGCATGCCCTGAAAGGCATCCTCGCTCAGTTTCTGCCAGGGAATTTCCAAATAATCTGCCATTCCAACCTCGTTCAGTCTGCTCAGCACTCACTGCCCTGAAAGCCGGCAACACTATCAATTTTATCTTGTAGGCTCTGCTCTCTGTCTACCCGCGTGCCAATTTTTAACTGGCTGTGGATACGCGGCGCCCCCATCTCGTGAATGCGCATATGGCACAGCTTCACCGCCGCCATGACTGCCTCCCACTCACCTTCGACATTGGTGCCAAAGGCATGCAGTTGGTAAGTCAGGCCGCTGTCATCAAAAATTCGCTGACACTCGGCAATATACGGTGACAGCGACTCGCCGACATTGAGCGGTATTACACAGAGTTCCACATGTACATGCATTTCTTAACCCACCGGCCTACTCAGCAGCCATCGCTGATGATATGTTCAAGCAGATATCGTATCGTTACTGCTATAACGTGTCTCTATACTTACAGGATTAACCATTGAATACGTCTGTTGTTTTTACCTTTATCAGCAAGGACCGACCCGGGTTGGTTGAATTGGTTTCCAGCGCCATTGCCAGTGTCGGTGGAAGTTGGCAGGAAAGCCGAATGACACAATTGGCGGGCCAGTTTGCCGGCATCGGCCGCGTAAATGTGGCAGGCGATCAGCGCGATGCCCTGATCAGCGCCCTGCGCGCGCTCAGCACCGATGGCATTCAAGTCACCATTGATGACAGCGCCAAAACCAGCGACGGCAGCGCCGAACAACACGGCTGCCAACTGCATATTTTGGGCAACGACCGGCCGGGAATCGTGCGGGAAGTGAGCCGCGCCTTGAAAGATCGCCAGATCAATGTGACTGAACTCAGCTCGAATATCACCAGTGCGCCGATGAGTGGCGAGGCGCTGTTCGACGCCCACGTGAAAGCGGACTTACCCGCCGGTTGCGACCTCGACGAATTGAACGACGCCCTGGAAGAGATTGCCGAACAGCTGAGCGTCGATATCGATATTGAGCGCGCCTAGAAACGGCCGCTCAACGCAATTTTTTCATCACAAACACCGTCGCGGTTGCCGCCGCGACGATCACCACAACACCGAGCACGCACATCAGCAAATAGCCGAGCACTTCCCGCCACGGTACATCAAAGCTCCACACCGCCGAGCACACCAGCATCACTGTTGCCAGCACCGCCAGCACCGGCGTACGGTAGCGTTTAAACAGTACAAACCACTCAGCCACCTTCGGCAAACCCTCTTCGCTTAAGCAAAACTGTCCTCTCGCAGCCACTCACAACGCAAGCGACCGGAGTCATCTCCGGGGGCATGGTAATCCCCTTCGGCTTGCCATACAAAGGTATGTGTACCGTTATAGGCCGTTTGCAGGTGCACCGTTGCCGACACCCAATACATTTTGCTAAGCATTTTCTCAAATAAACGCAGCCATGCATCCCACTCGTGCTCTATCGCCTTGTAGGAACTGCCAAAGTGAATGACATCGGTTTGGCAGTCGCCAAACTCCACGGCGCGGCGTGGCACGGAAAACATTTCCCGGCACAGCAACGGCCAGTCCTCGGCCGAGGGCAAGGTATCGGTAATTTGCTGATTCACCTCGCGGCGTTCCTGCAAATCGATACCATCTCGCACAAACAACATATCCGTAATGCAGCCGTAAACGACGGATTCTTGAGCCATAGTTGATCTTCCGACTTTTTCTTTCAGTCTACCGCTGCAATGACGCCGACGCGACGACACACTTAACGAGGCGTGTCCGGGGTCTCAAAATAGCGCCAGGCAATTATCGCCGCCAGTGCTGCGGCGCCGCTGGCCACCCAGAAACACTGGGCCGGGCTGATGTCCCAGGCGTAACCACTCAGCACCGCGCCCAACGCACCACCGGCGCCGAAGCTCAAGCCACTGTACAGCGCCATACCCTGGCCGTGGTGAGCGGTAAAAAACCGCCGTATGGTTTCGACGGCGGCAGCGTGAGCACTGCCAAAACTGGCCGCGTGCAAACACTGGGCAAACACCAAAATGACCACTGACTCGACAAATTCAGCAATTAACCACCAGCGCAACGCCGTTAGCGCCAGGCTGGCGATCAAAATCTGGCGCAGGCTAAAGCGCTCCAGCAGCCGGTGCATACCCATAAACAGCAACACTTCAGCGAACACCCCTAGCGACCACAGCATCCCCGTTGCCGACTTGCTATAGCCCTGCGCTTCCAAATGAATACTGAAAAAGGTGTAGTACGGCCCGTGGGAGAATTGCAGCAGAAAACTGGTGGCAAAGAAGGCAATCACCGCTGGCTGCTTCAATATTCGCATCAGCGAACCGGGGCTGCGATCCCCCCGCGTTAAGCCCTCGGGGTTTTCTGCCACCAACAAGCTCCCCAGCCAGATAGCCGACAACAATGCGGTAATGATGTACAGCAGATGCACGATCGGGTGGTGGTCCAACCAGGCACCCACCGCCAATACCGCGGCGATAAAACCAATCGAGCCCCACAAACGGATCAATGAATAGCGGCCATGCTGACCGCTCAAATGACTGAGCGTTAGCACGTCGAACTGCGAGAGCACCGCATTCCAAAAGAAGCTGTAGCCCACCACCACGGCGGCGAGCCAGTAGAAGTCCTGCCGGAAGTACACTCCACCAAAGGCGATAACCGCCAGCAGTGCCCCCAGGCGAATAATTCGCGTGCGGCAGTCATAGCGGTCAGCCAGGTAGCCCCATAAGTTGGGCGCCAGTACCTTGGTGACCATCACCAGCGCCGAGAGAATCCCGATCTCGCCAGAGGAATACCCCAGCGACTTCAGGTACAGCGACCAATATGGCAACCACGTGCCCAGCAGGGCAAAGTAGAAAAAATAAAAGGCGGAAAGCCGCCAATACGGCACTGCCTGCGCCATAGCCGCCTAGCCTAGCGGCGCGCCGGAATCACCGGTGTTTGGCACTGAACATCGGCATTCTGGCCACGGTTACGCAACAGGTGGTCCATCAGCACAATCGCCAGCATCGCCTCGGCGATAGGTACCGCGCGAATGCCCACACAGGGGTCGTGGCGGCCAGTGGTTATCACGTCCACAGCCTCGCCCTGCTGGTTAATGGTTTGGCCAGGAATCAAAATGCTCGATGTCGGCTTCAGCGCCATATGGGCAACAATATCCTGCCCACTGGAAATTCCGCCCAACACGCCACCGGCATTATTTGAGGTAAAGCCTTCAGGAGTGAGCTCGTCTCGGTGTTCGCTGCCGCGGGCATCTACGCAGTCAAAGCCTGCGCCAATCTCAACCCCTTTCACCGCGTTAATCCCCATCAGAGCATGGGCGATATCGGCATCCAAGCGATCGAAAACTGGCTCGCCCAGGCCTACTGGCACACCGCTGGCCACCACCGAAATTTTGGCCCCTACAGAGTCGCCGGATTTACGCAGCGCCTGCATATAGGTTTCCATTTCGGGAATTTTATCAGCGTCCGGGCAAAAGAAAGGATTCTCTTCAACAATGTCCCAATCGAGCTTATCTGCCTTAATCGGCCCCAGCTGCGACAAGTATCCCCTCACCTGCACGCCGTGATGCTCCGCCAGGTATTTTTTGGCGATTGCCCCGGCAGCGACTCGCATCGCGGTTTCGCGCGCCGACGAACGGCCACCACCGCGGTAGTCACGCTGACCGTATTTTTGCTCGTAGCTGTAGTCGGCATGCATGGGGCGGAAACGGTCTTTGATCTTGCTGTAGTCCTTCGAGCGCTGATCTTGGTTCTCAATCAACAGCCCAATAGAGGTACCGGTGGTCTCCCCCTCGAAAACCCCAGACAGAATTTTCACTTCATCGTTTTCACGGCGCTGGGTGGTATAGCGCGAGGTGCCGGGCTTGCGGCGGTCTAAGTCGCGCTGCAAGTCACTCTCGGAAATTGCCAGCCCCGGCGGGCAGCCATCGATAATTGCGCCCAAGGCAAGGCCGTGGCTTTCGCCAAAGGTGGTGACGGTGAACAACTTACCGATGGTGTTACCTGACATGAAACAATCCTGCGTTGGGACAATAGGGCCGGCAAAACTGCCTGGCCGTAAATCATTACTCTACAAAGCGCGACAAACCGTGCCGAACGAACAGCGCCTGAATTATACGTGAAAGCGGCGTCTGAGTCAGAGGCTATCCGCGGCCTCTACCAACTGCTCTCGGGTCAGCGCAAACACGCCGTGACCGCCGCGCTCGAACTCGAGCCAGGTAAATGGCAATGTCGGGTAAGCCTGCTCAAGTGCCACCCAGCTATTGCCTACCTCGATTACCAGTAAACCGCCCTCTTCCAAATGGTCGGCCGCGTCGCGCAGGATTCGGCGAGTCAGGTCCAGGCCATCCTCGCCCGACGCCAACCCCAGCGCGGGCTCGCGGTGATATTCCGCAGGCATTTCCGCGAGGTCTCTGGCGTCTACGTAGGGCGGGTTGCTAACGATCAGGGAATAGCGCTGCCCCTTCAAGCCGCTAAACACATCGGAGTGAATAGCCTTCACCCTGTGGCCGAGTTCGTGGCGGGCAATATTGATGCCGGCGACATCCAGCGCATCGTCGGAAATATCCGCAACATCTATTTCGGCATCGTCAAAGGCGTAGGCGCAGGCAATACCAATACAAGCGCTGCCGGTGCAGAGGTCCAATATGCGCTGGGGTTCGCTCGCTAACCACGGTTCAAAACCGTTTTCGATCAGTTCTGCAATGGGCGAGCGCGGCACCAATACTCGCTCATCCACATAAAATGACAGCCCGGCAAACCACGCCTCATGGGTTAAGTAAGCGGCGGGTAGACGCTCTTCCACTCTGCGCTGTAGCAGCTGCACAATATGCTCGCGCTCACTGGGCAGTAAGGTGGCATCCAGGAACGCGTCCGAGCTATCGAAGGGTAACTCCAGGGCGTGAAGCACCAGCAGCCGGGCCTCGTCCAGGGCATTATCGGTGCCATGACCGAAAAACAATCCAGCGCGGCTGAATTCACTCAGGCCCCAGCGAATGTAGTCCCGAACCGTGGTCAGGTGTTGGCAAATCTCATTGTTGTGTGCCACCGCAGCGCCCTTCTATAAACCCGTTTTTAGCAAGCAATAATAACCAGCGCGAAGTTTACACTGCCCCCAAAGCGCTGCCCAGCATGCTTGGGAAAGCGTAAGGGCTCTGATACCATTGCGGCTCGTTTATAGGACATAAAAGAGAAGCTGGTGGAAAAAGCATTCGAAGAGATCATCAAACAAATTGGTGAAGACCTTGAGCGTGACGGCCTACTCGACACGCCAAAACGCGCGGCAAAAGCCTTTGAGTTCCTTACCGAGGGTTACCGTCGCAGTGTTGACGAAGTCGTGAATGACGCACTGTTTGAATCCGACGCCAACGAAATGGTCGTGGTCTCCGACATCGAACTCTACTCGCTCTGCGAGCACCACCTGCTACCCTTCATCGGCAAATGCCACGTTGCCTACATTCCCAACGGCAAAGTTTTGGGCCTGTCTAAGGTGGCTCGCATTGTCGACCTCTACGCTCGCCGCCTGCAAATTCAAGAAGGCCTGACCACGCAGATCGCCAACACCGTGCAACAAGTGACTGGCGCCGAAGGCGTTGCCGTGATCATTGAAGCCCGCCATATGTGCATGATGATGCGCGGCGTGCAAAAGCAAAACTCCGTTATGCGCACCAGCGCCATGTTGGGCGTGTTTAAAGACAACGCCGCCACGCGGGCAGAGTTTATGTCGCTGATCAAATAAAGCGTTGCTTTGGCCCGCTGGGCAACAAGGAAAATCAAAGGGCCGAAATAGCCCTTTTTTATTGCCACATCATTGACCAAATTACGGTATGCGTCGCCGCGACGGAGCCAAACAGCTATCCTCTGTCTTGTATACCACCCCAGAACGAGACATAAATGGCGTGACCAGGACAAGGCCCTTGTTCGACAGCTACCCGCAACTGAGCGGCGCCCTACCCTGGCTCCCCCTCGCTGACCTACCCACGCCGGTTGAACCAGTATCCGGAATTGGCAGCAATGCCTGGATTAAACGCGACGACCTTTCCCACGCGGTGTATGGCGGCAACAAACTCCGCAAGCTGGAATTTATCTTGGCCGATGTTCTGGCGCGTGGCAAAACGCATGTAATCACCTTCGGCGCCACGGGTACCAACCACGGCGTTGCCACCGCCATGCTGTGCCAACAATTGGGCCTGCGCTGCACGGTGCTGTTATTTGAACAACCGCCCTCTACAACCGTGCGCGACAACCTCGCGCGAATGCGACACTTTGGCGCCGCGCTACAATTTTGTGGCTCACTCGCCAATACCGTGCGGCATTACTACCTTCACCCCAAGCGCCTGTCACGCAGGCACTACTTTCTGTTTGCTGGCGGCTCCAACTTGGCCGGAACCATGGGCTTTGTCAACGCAGTATTTGAGTTAAGGCAGCAAATCGACACCGGCCAGTGCCCATTGCCCAGCCAGATATTCGTACCCGTTGGCTCCTCTGCCACCCTTGCCGGCTTAACCGTTGGCGCTGCGCTAGCAGGCATAGAAAGCGATATTATTGGCATAAGAGTCGCCCCTTCCCACCTGGGCATCATTCCCACCTGCACCCCTGCCACAGTGAATCAACTCATCAGGCAAACATGCGCCGCGCTGACAAAAGCAGGCGTCTCACTGCCAACAATACCCACCGCCAAACTGATCGACAGTTACTATGGCGATGGCTACGGCGTGGCCACCAAAGCGGGAAGCTGCGCCACGGAGAGGTTTGCCGAATGCGGCATTACCCTGGATCAAACCTATACCGCCAAAGCCGCGGCCGCGTTTTTAGATGCAGCAAGGCAAAATACTGAGGTGCAGCTTTACTGGCACACGTTTAATTCGCGGCCAGTTGACGGGTTGCTTGAGCAAAGTCGGGTTTAGGGGGCCGAGCACTCGCTAGATGTTTTCGCACTCAAGACTTATCTCGATAAAAACGACCAGTATTGGTAACGCGCTCATATTTGTCCCATGCTGCGTCACGCGCCTTTTGATAACGATGGACTGAGAGATAGTATACGACGACGGCTACACCAACGGCTAAAAGTAGCGACTGCCATTTAAAGTACATGGCAAGTGCAGATACTAAAGAAAAGGGCCATCCAAGTTCCTCTGCCACACCGCATCTAGCATCAGCGATATCGCACCGGAGCCTAAGTAGCTCATTATTTTGTTCGTTCATTGCAAGCTCCTTAGCATGTAACAAAGGAACCACGTCCCCACGCCATTTTCGTACCGCGGGCATTAGCGTGGCACAATTCACCAGTAGGGAATTTGAGTATATTGAATTCGATAGATGCGCTGCAAAAGACCGCAAGCTGATAAACGAACACCAATTCCCTTTGTTCTGTCGATCAATCCTTTTCCATGAGCATATACG
Organism: Spongiibacter sp. C9W; assembly: GCF_057370015.1. Lineage (NCBI taxonomy): Bacteria > Pseudomonadati > Pseudomonadota > Gammaproteobacteria > Cellvibrionales > Spongiibacteraceae > Spongiibacter > Spongiibacter sp. C9W. Next base: position 258,725 of record NZ_CM170672.1, on the reverse strand, counting down.
CGCCGCAATACAAATCAATACCACGAGCCACGCTCTCAGATTCCTTTGGAGTTATCTGAAAAAGACGGCTAAACCTGCGACAGAAAATGCGCCACAACCGCCTCAGCCACCTCCTCAACGCAGCTATCCATATGGCAGTGATGGTCGCCATCAACATCCAGTGTGCTAAAGGCTTTGGGTCTGGCGTCGCTTAGTGCGAGTATTTCCTGGCCAAAGCCTTGTTTGGCGGCAATAAACAGCAGCGGCGCGTGAATGCCTTGCAGCACGGCCCGCCATTGCTCTGCGGTCAGTTTATGGGGGGAAGCGAGTGCAAGGCGGCGATCGCTGCGCCAATAAAATTTGCCGTCGTCACCCTGATAAGTGCCGCGCTCGGCAATGGCACGAGCCGAGCGCTTGCTCATGGGCATTACTTTAATACGCGCGGCGGCAGCGTCTTCCAGGGTATCAAACGCGCGTGGCGGTCGCCCCTGGTTGGAAAATCCGTTTAGATAGCGCTGCAGCTGTTTGGGGAATTCTTCACCCGCTTGCGGGTCGGCCAGCAAACCGTCGATGCAGACGACCGCGCGAATATTGTCTGGCATAGCCGACGCCAGCAGCGCCGCGATCATCGCGCCGCGTGAGTGGGCCAACAGGCTGTATTGGGACCAGCCGAGTTGTTCGGCCACACCGCAGATAATTCGCAGATCGTCCCAAATGGCGTAGTTACCCGACGGCGGTTTGTGATCGCTATTCCCGTGGCCGGGCAGATCGAGCGCAACAATGCGCAGCGGGTTGCCCTGCTGCTGGAGATACTCGGCAATAGCGGCAAAACTGGCGGCATTGTCCAGCCAACCATGCAGGGCAAGCACTGGAATACCATCGGCCTGGCCCCAGGCTTGCGCGGCTATGTGCAGACCTTCCACCTCAAAGCTGAGCGATTCTGCAGAGACAGTCGTCATAGTACTAGCGGCCATTGTGAGCGTAGTTCGGAAAGTGACGCAGCCATTGCAAGTTGCCACAGCCCGGGGCGAACACGTCGGCGTCAACACGGGCCATACTGGCAGTTTGCAGCCCCCAATAGGATTGTGACTCGCCCTGCCAGTGAGCCAGCGCATTACTGAGTAGTGGGTTGTGCCCCACTAGCAGCAGGCGCTGACCGCGAAACGTCGACAGCATGGTATCGAGGCCTTCGAGTCGGTTATCCGGGGTCAGACAGGCTTTATTGCGCTGGGGTAGCTGCCAATCGGCATTGATAATGGCGGCGCTTTGCTGGGCGCGGCGGTAAGGGCTTACCCAGATTTCCTCGGGGCGCCAATCTTGCTGGCCAAGCCACTGCGCCGCGGCTTCAACTTCGGCAATACCGCGCTCGGTGAGTTCGCGCTCCATATCGGTAGCGGCATCCCACGATGCCGCGCCATGGCGAATTAAGACGATTTCCATCAGCTTTTCTGCACTGCAAATTCAACGTCGCGGTTTTGCTCCGCCCACATCATATCGCCAATCACTTCTTGCACGGTTTTGCCCTCGTAAATGATGGCGTACAAACCATTGACCAACGGCATGTATATATCCAGCTGCTTAGATTGCTGCTTGAGCAGCTTGAGGGTATTCACCCCTTCCGCCACCTGCCCAAGCTCAGCGACAACCTCGTTCAGATCCCGCCCCTGCCCCAGCGCATAACCCACGCGGTAGTTGCGGCTCAGTGGCGAGGTACAGGTTACGAATAAATCGCCCACACCGGCCAGGCCCAAAAAGGTTAAGGGGTCGGCGCCCTTTTGCACGGCGTAGCGACTCATTTCCGCCAGGCTGCGGGTAACCAGCATGCTGATCGTGTTGTGGCCCACGCCCAGTGCCGCCGCCAAACCCGCGACGATGGCGTAAACGTTTTTCAGGGCGCCGGCCAACTCCACTCCGTAGATATCGCTTCCGGCGTATACACGAAAATACGAGCACTGCAGCAGGTCTTGAATACACTGGGTTAGCCGCTCATCTGCGCTGGCGATAACCGTGCCGGTAATTTCCCGAGCTGCCAGCTCTTTGGCAAGGTTTGGCCCACTCATCACGCCGATGCTGACATTGCCCAGCTCTTCTCGCAAAACTTCGCTCATCAGTTCATTGCTGTCGACCTCGATACCCTTGGTCGTGCTGACCACCATAGTGCCGTCGGCTAATAACGGCGCCAGTTGGCGAGCCACATCGCGGCAAGACTTGCTGGGCACGGCAACGAAGACCACGTCGCAGCCCGTTACGGTTTCGGCCAGATCGGTACTGGCGCGCAGGGCGGGGTTCAGGGAAATATCGGGCAGGTAGGCGCTGTTACTGTGCTGCTCGTTCACCTCGGCGACGCGCTCGGCGTTACGCATCCACAGGCACACATCATGGCCGTTATCGGCAACAATATTGGCGATTGCCGTACCGAAACTGCCCCCACCCACTATGGCTACTTTATGCTTGTCCGTCATTGCGGCTCCGCTTGTTGTTTTTCATGCAGTTTATCATTGCGCTGCGGCGATGAAGAACGGCGTCGAAAAAAAGCGGCGCCGAAGCGCCGCTCTATTCACTGTGGTTCTTGCGCTTACGCTAGGCGCTGAGTTCCAGCAGCAGCTTATTCAGCTTGTTAACGTAGTCCGCAGGGTCTTCCAGCTGCGCGCCCTCGGCCAAATGCGCCTGATTAAAGAGAATGTCGACAAGGTCGGCAAAACGGTCTTCATCGGGCTCTTTGTCCAGTTTTTGCACCAGCGGGTGCTCTGGGTTCAGCTCGAAAATCGGCTTGGACTCGGGCAGCGCCTGGCCAGCGGCTTCAAGAATACGCCGCATCTGCGCGCCCATATCGTGGTCACCCACTACCAGACACGCCGGCGAACTGGTCAGTCGGCTCGTCGCGCGCACCTCTTCAACCTTTTCACCCAGCGCCTTGGCAACGCGCTCAATCAGGTCTTTGTGCTCTTCAGCCAGTTCTTCCTGCGCTTTTTTCTCCTCTTCGTTTTCCAGCTCACCAAGGTCCAGCTGGCCGCGGCCAACATCCTGGAAGGCTTTGCCATCGAACTCAGCGAGGTGATTCATCAGCCAGTCGTCGACGCGATCAGAAAGCAGTAAGACTTCAATACCTTTCTTGCGGAACACTTCCAGGTGAGGGCTGCTGGACGCAGTGCGATGGTTTTCAGCCACCACGTAGTAGATTTTCTCCTGCCCCTCTTTCATACGTGCTACGTAATCTTCCAGCGAGTGCAGCTGTTCGGCCTTGTCATCGTGGGTGGTGGCAAAGCGCAGCAGCTTGGCAATCTTTTCGCGGTTGCTGAAGTCCTCAGCCGGGCCTTCTTTCAATACCTGGCCAAAGGCCTTCCAGAACGTTTGGTATTTCTCAGTATCGTTCTTCGCCAGCTTGCCCAACATGTCCAGCACGCGCTTGGTCAGCGCCGTTTTCATTGCATCCACAGCGGGGTCTTGCTGAAGAATTTCGCGCGATACATTGAGCGACAGGTCGTTAGAGTCCACCACACCTTTTACAAAGCGCAGGTACAGCGGCAGGAATTGCTCGGCGTCGTCCATAATGAAGGTGCGCTGCACATAGAGCTTAACGCCCCGCGCCGCGTCGCGATTCCACATATCCATCGGTGGCTGCGATGGCAGGTATAGCAGGCTGGTGTATTCCAGCTTGCCTTCAACCTTGTTGTGACTCCAGGTGAGCGGCTCAGCAAAGTCGTGGCTCACGTGCTTATAGAAGGCTTGGTATTCGTCGTCCTTCACTTCGTTGCGCGGGCGCGTCCAGAGCGCTGTGGCGGAGTTGATGCTTTCAAACTCTGGCTCGGGGGCTTCTTCACCCTCTTCCGCGGTAACCGTTTTTAGCATTTCTACGGGAATGCTGATGTGGTCAGAGTATTTCTTGATGATGGAACGCAGTCGCCAATCATCGGCAAATTCTTTGTCTTCTTCGCGCAGGTGCAGTACCACCTTGGTACCACGCTCGGCGCGCTCGCAGCTTTCAATGGAGAAGTCGGCTTCGCCAGTCGACTCCCAGTGCACACCTTCCGAGGCATCGGCACCTGCGCGACGGGTGAATACTTCTACGCGCTCAGCAACGATAAAGGCCGAGTAAAAACCCACACCAAACTGACCGATGAGCTGCGAGTCTTTCTTGTTGTCGCCGCTGAGGTTTTTCAAAAATTCTGCGGTGCCTGAACGGGCGATAGTGCCGAGGTTGGCCACCACTTCCTCGCGGCTCATACCAATGCCGTTATCGCTAATGCTAACCGTGCCGGCCTCTTTGTCGGCCTCTACACGCACACGAAGATTGGGGTCGTTTTCAAACAGGCTGTCATTGGAAAGCGCTTCAAAGCGCAGCTTGTCAGCCGCATCGGAAGCATTAGAAACCAGCTCGCGAAGGAAAATTTCCTTGTTGCTGTACATGGAGTGGATCATCAGCTGAAGCATTTGCTTCGCTTCGGTTTGAAATCCCAGAGTTTCTTTTTCTGCTGTGGACATGCCTATCACCTGTAAAGCTAATTTATCGTTCGCCCAGCGGGACGTGTAAGCTTTATGGGGACAGGCTGTCCAATTTCAAGACCTTTACAGACGTTCGGGTAAAATACGCCGAACAATATGTGCCACATCCACGCCTTTGGGCAGGCAACCATACACGCCGTGGGGCTGCTGCAAACGCGAGGCGATAAAGGCCTCGGCCACCACAGGGTCGCCATTTTTTAGCAATAGCGCCGCTTGCAGACACAGCGCCATTTGCTCAACCAAGCGACGGGCGGCGTATTCAACGCCATCGCGATCGGCCAGCGATTGCCGCAGCGCATCGATACTCTGGTCCAGTACTGCCGATAGACCGCGAACCTGCTCCAATTCAGTAAACCAACGCTGCTGAACCTCGGGCGATTTATTAAAGGCGCGCAGCACATCCAGCGCCTGAATATTCCCCGAGCCTTCCCATATCGCATTAATCGGCGCCTCGCGGTACAAACGCGGCATAATGCAATTTTCAATGACGCCGTTGCCGCCGAGGCACTCCATGGCCTCGTAGGCATGGCCGGGTGTGCGTTTGCAGATCCAAAATTTACCGACCGCGCAACCCAAGCGGAGCAGCAGCTTTTCGTCGTCGGTCTTGGCGTCCAGCGCGGCGGCCATGCGCAGGGTCATGGCCAACGATCCCTCCACCTCCAACTGCAGGTCTGCCAGCACGTTTTGCATGAGGGGCTGCTCGATTAAGCGCTTGCCAAAGGCTTCACGCTGGCTGGCGTGGTGCGCGGCCTGGGCAACGGCTTGGCGCTGACCCGCGGTAGAGCCCACCATGCAGTCGAAGCGGGTCAAGGCGACCATTTCTATGATGGCGGGAACGCCCCGACCTTCCTCGCCGACCATCCAACCCTGAGCAGCGCGCATTTCGACCTCTGAGGAGGCGTTTGAAACGTTGCCCATCTTGTTTTTTAGGCGCTGTACAAACAACGAGTTCTTCTCGCCATCCGGTCGCCAGCGCGGCACCAGAAAACAGCTCAAGCCGCCCGCCGACTGCGCCAGCATTAAAAAGGCGTCGCACATCGGTGCGGATAAAAACCACTTGTGGCCGGTAATTTCGTAGAGTTCACCCGGGCCCTGAGCGCCAACAGCGCGAGCGACCGAGGTGTTGGCACGCACATCACTGCCACCCTGTTTCTCGGTCATACCCATGCCAATGGTGACGGCCTGCTTTTCAAAATAGGGCTTGTTCTCGGGCTCATAGCCCTGCGCCAGCACTTTGGGCAACCATTGCTTGGCGATACTCGGCGTGAGATTCAAGGTGGGCACTGAGGCAAAGGTCATGGTCAACGGGCAGCCGTGTCCGGCTTCAACCTGACTTTGCATATAACTATACGCGGCGCGCTGTGTGTGGGCCTGAGCAATGTCGCCCTGCCAGGGCATCGCGTGAATGCCCTGCTCCAAGGCCATTTTCATCAGCTTGTGATACGAGGGGTGAAAGCGCACCTCATCCACGCGATGACCAAAGCGGTCGTGGCTGTCGAACTGGGGCTTTTGCTCATTGGCGTCAAAGCCCCAGGCAATCACCTCAGCGCTGCCACAGCGCTGACCATAGTCACGCAGGGCATCGAGAGCAGCTCCCGGCGCATAGCTGGTCAACGCCTGCTGCAGGGCGATGTCGTCGTCGAAGAGGTTGGTGTTTTCCAGCGCTTGAGATTGGTTGAACACCGAATGGGTATTCACTGTGTTATTGGCGTCATCGCTACTGGGGTTTTGATTCTTCAACGGCTCCATAAGCCCTCCTAGTCTTTCGCCCCCACCGCTCGCAAGCAGAACAGGCAAAGTTCATCAATCATGTCGCTACTACGCTCGGACTCTGCCAACGGCCCGAGCAAACTTTCTGCCAGTGCGCCAACCAGTGCGGGTGCTACCAGCGCCGCTGGTTGTTGGCAAAACTCTCCGCTCTCAACCCCGCGTTTGACTACTTTCTCGAACAGCGCAGTGTAGTCGCGGCGAAAATTAATACGTGCCTCATCCACGGCTGGGTCGACCGGCTCGGCGATCAACGCCCAGGCAAACTGGGGCGCCATAAACGCGCGCTCGGCAAAACAACGCGTGCCGGCAACGATCTGCCCCCTTGCATCGCCAACGCCCTCCAGGGCGTCGGCAACGGCCCGCACTTCGCGGCGGCTGGCATGGGAGAAGACTTCCGTCGCCAGTTGGTCCTTGTTTTTGAAATACCGGTAGACCGACCCCACACTCACCTGCGCATCGGCGGCGAGGGCTTGAATGGTCAGCGCTTTAAAGCCCCCTTCCCTTACCAATGATTCGGCGCTTTTCAGCAGCCGCTCACGCAATTCGGCCTTACGTTTGGCAATGGGTGGCGTTTCTCTGTAAGCCATAACACTGTCTCACCACAAGGAGTGAATCATAGTTCACTTTTTAACACAAGCTCGACTTGAAGACGATGCGTCGGATTCAAGCCGCAAAATAAGCAGACACAAAAAAGGCGGCCGAAGCCGCCCTCTTAGCGTTACAGCCGAACTTACCAGCCAGTAACTTCTTTCAGTGCATCACCGATTTGCGCCAGTGAGCGCACGGTTTTAACGCCTGCATCTTCAAGTGCAGCAAACTTCTCATCGGCAGTACCTTTACCGCCCGAGATGATGGCGCCAGCGTGGCCCATACGTTTGCCTGGAGGTGCAGTCACACCGGCAATGTAAGAAACCACTGGCTTGCTTACGTTTGCTTTGATGTAGGCTGCCGCCTCTTCTTCTGCAGTTCCGCCGATTTCACCGATCATAACGATCGCTTCAGTGCCGGGGTCTTTCTCGAACATTTCCAGAATGTCGATAAAGTTAGAGCCCGGGATCGGGTCACCACCGATACCTACGCAAGTAGATTGGCCGAAACCGTAATCAGTGGTTTGCTTAACCGCTTCATAGGTCAGTGTACCGGAGCGCGATACGATGCCCACTTTACCCGGCAAGTGAATGTGGCCAGGCATGATGCCGATTTTGCACTCGCCCGGAGTGATAACACCTGGGCAGTTAGGGCCAACCAGGCGAACGCCCAGCTCGTCACACTTCACTTTACACTCGAGCATGTCCAGTACGGGGATGTGCTCGGTGATACATACGATCAGCTTGATACCCGCGTTTGCCGCTTCCAGGATGGAGTCTTTGCAGAATGGCGCAGGTACGTAGATAACAGACGCTTCTGCGCCAGTCGCTTCTACGGCTTCTTTAACGGTATTGAACACGGGCAGGCCCAGGTGCTCAGTGCCGCCTTTGCCTGGCGTAACACCGCCAACCATTTTCGTGCCGTAGGCAATCGCTTGCTCAGAGTGGAAGGTACCCTGACCACCGGTGAAACCCTGGCAGATAACCTTGGTGTCTTTATTGATCAGAATAGCCATTATTTACCCTCCGCTGCTTTAACAGCCTGCTGAGCCGCGTCGGTCAGGCTGGTTGCCGCGATGATGTCCAAGCCAGACTCTGACAACAACTTAGAGCCCAGGTCGGCATTGTTACCTTCGAGACGCACAACCACTGGTACGCTCACACCCACTTCTTTCACTGCGCCGATAATACCTTCGGCGATCAGATCACAGCGTACGATACCGCCAAAGATGTTAACCAATACGGCTTTAACATTGCTGTCTTCGAGGATGATTTTGAAGGCTTCGGTAACGCGCTCTTTGGTCGCGCCGCCACCTACGTCGAGGAAGTTAGCAGGGAAACCGCCGTGCAGAGATACGATGTCCATAGTACCCATCGCCAGGCCGGCACCGTTTACCATGCAACCGATATTACCGGTCAGGGCAACATAGTTCAGATCCCACTCTGCTGCACGCGCTTCACGCTCGTCTTCCTGTGAAGGGTCGTGCATGGCTTGCAGGTCTTTGTGGCGGTATACCGCGTTGCCGTCGATAACCACTTTGGCGTCCAGGCAGTGCAGGTTGCCTTCAGTGGTGATAACCAGCGGGTTAATTTCCAGCAGCGCCAGATCTTTTTCCTGGAACAGCTTAGCCAGACCCAGGAAGATGTTTACAAACTGCTTAACCTGAGTGGGGTTCAGACCCAGTTGGAAAGCCAGTTCACGGCCCTGGTAAGGCTGAGCGCCAGTCAGGGGATCGATGATTGCTTTGAGAATCTTCTCTGGAGTCTCTTCGGCAACTTTCTCGATTTCAACACCGCCTTCGGTAGAGGCCATGAAGACGATACGGCGAGTACCGCGGTCAAGCACGGCGCCCAGGTACAATTCCTGGTCGATATCGGTGCAAGACTCAACCAGAATTTTAGAAACTGGCTGACCATTTTCGTCTGTTTGGTAGGTAACCAGGTTCTTGCCCAGCCACTGCTCTGCAAACGCCTTGATTTCGTCGGTGCTGCTGACCAGCTTTACGCCACCAGCTTTACCACGGCCACCAGCGTGGACTTGAGCTTTTACAACCCACTTGTCTCCGCCGATTTTTTCAGCCGCAGCAGCGGCCTCTTCCGGGGTATCACAGGCGTAGCCTTTAGACACAGGCAGCCCGTATTCAGCAAACAGTTGTTTGCCTTGGTACTCGTGAAGGTTCATGTTGGATTTACCATCTCGGTCTGTGGAAGTGTTAAGCGGGCAATACGCTGTCAGTGAATGGCCCGCTCCCTCTGCACATTGCGGCACGCCGCAAAATTCGGGTCAGTATTTTCCCGAATTTTGCGAACTACCGCAAATCTATTTGCGCTTCTTGCGATTCGGCATGTGTATGGCGCGGCCATCGACGGCCAATGCCGCCTCGTGAACCGCTTCCGACAAGGTCGGGTGGCCAAACACTGTCAGGGCGATATCTTCGGCTGAGGAACCGAATTCCATCGCAATAACGATTTGTTGAACAAGGTCGGCGGCGCTCGGGCCGATGATGTGACAGCCCAAAATGCGGTCCGTCTCTTCGTGGGCGAGAATCTTCACCATCCCTGTGGTGTCGTTGGCTGCCAGGGCGCGGCCGCTGGCAACGAAGGGGAAACTGCCTGATTTATAGGGTACGCCGTCAGCTTTCAGCTGCTCTTCGGTGGCGCCGACCATCGCAATTTCTGGGTGCGTGTAAATGATGGACGGAATGCAGTCATAGTTCATGCTGACTTTGTGGCCAGCGATGCGCTCGGCGACCATCACGCCCTCTTCCGAGCCTTTGTGAGCGAGCATCGGGCCGCGCACAATGTCGCCCACCGCGTAGATGCCAGGCGCATCGGTTTCGCAGTGGTCGTTGACGAAGATAAAGCCGCGCTCGTCGAGGTTCACACCGCTATCGGCAGCCAACAGGCCATTGCTCAGCGGACGGCGACCCACGCACACGATCAACTTGTCGAAGGTTTCATCCTTCTCTTCATCATTCAGTGTGTAAGACACTTTAACTTTTTTGCGGCTGATCTCGGTGTCGGTAACCCGTGCACCCAGACGAATATCCAGGCCCTGCTTTTTGAAGACTTTGGCAGCTTCTTTAGCAATTTGCTGGTCCATGGCCGGCAAGAAGCTATCCAGAGCTTCCAATACCACAACCTCGCTGCCCAAGCGTGCCCATACACTGCCCAACTCCAGGCCGATAACACCCGCGCCGATCACGCCAAGGCGTTTGGGCACAGATTGGAATTCCAGCGCGCCCGTGGAGTCGACAATCACCTCTTGGTCGATGGGCGCCGGTGGAATTTCAACCGGCACTGAACCGGCCGCGATAATAATATTTTCCGCTTCCAGCGTTGACGTCGAACCATCTTCCGCGGTGACTTCAACCTTCTTACCGGCCAGTACTTTGCCGTAGCCTTCAATGGCGGTTACGCCGTTGGCCTTAAACAGGCCGCCGACACCACCAGTTAGCTGATCGACGATGGCGTCTTTGCGCTTGATCATCTCAGGCACATCGATGCTCACCTTGCCGGTAGAAATGCCGTGCACATCAAAGGCGTCCTTCGCTTCGTGATATTTGTAGCTGCTATCCAGCAGCGCTTTAGAAGGGATACAGCCAACGTTCAGGCAAGTGCCACCCAGAGCAACCTTGCCCGCCTTGTTGCGGTTTTTCTCAACGCAGGCAGTTTTTAAACCCAGCTGCGCAGCGCGAATAGCGGCTACGTAGCCCGCCGGTCCTGACCCGATTACGACAACATCGTACTTAGACATATCTGTTTCCTGTAATACCTAAACCATGGATTCCATTGACGCCCGCAGCGGCCTTATACCTCAAGCAGAATTCGCGCAGGATCTTCGATAAGGTCCTTAATGGTGACCAGGAACTGTACGGCGTCTTTGCCGTCGATCAAGCGGTGATCGTAAGACAGCGCCAAGTACATCATGGGAAGCACTTCAACCTGACCATTCACAGCCATCGGGCGCTCCTGGATTTTGTGCATACCCAAAATGGCCGTTTGCGGCGGGTTCAGAATAGGCGTCGACAACAGCGAACCAAACACACCACCGTTGGTAATGGTGAAGGTTCCACCGGTCATATCTTCGATGCCCAGCTTGCCGTCGCGAGCGCGCAAGCCGAAGTCGCGTACTTTGTCTTCGATTTTAGCTAGGCTCATGTGGTCGGCATCACGCAATACCGGCACCACCAGGCCTTTATCGGTAGACACTGCCACACCAACGTCTTGGTAACCGTGGTAAACGATATCGTCGCCGTCGATTGAGGCATTCACCGCTGGGAAGCGTTTCAGTGCTTCGCAAGCCGCCTTAACGAAGAAACCCATGAAGCCCAGACGCGTACCATTGTGGCTCTTTTCAAACAGGTCTTTGTACTGTTTGCGCAGTTCCATCACCGGCTTCATGTTGACCTCGTTGAAGGTCGTGAGCATCGCGGTCGTCTGGCTCGCTTCAAGCAGTCGCTCGGCAATGCGCTTACGCAGGCGGGTCATCGCCACACGTTTTTCAACGCGCTCACCGGCAGGCACATCCACCTCGGCTGCTGGCGCAGGTGCTGCAGCGGCCGGTTTGGCAGCTGGCGCCTGGTAATTCATCACATCTTCTTTCGTGATCAGGCCACCTTTGCCGGTGCCTTTTACGGCGCTGGCATCAATGCCCTTTTCTTCCAGCGCTTTGCGCGCCGCCGGGCTGATCTTCAGATCTTCACTGGCAGGAGGTGCTTGCGCTGCTTCGGGCGCGCTTTCCGCTTTGGGGGCTTCCCCTGCGGCGCCCTCTTCAAACACGGCCACGACTTCGTCGCTCAATACCGTGTCGCCTTCATTTTTGATAATTTCCTTCAACACACCGTCGGCTGGTGCAACCACCTCGAGCACGACTTTGTCGGTTTCGATGTCTACCAGCGGCTCGTCGCGGCTTACCGCCTCACCGACTTGTTTATGCCATGTTGCAATAGAGCCATCAGCAACAGATTCTGGAAACGTTGGCGCTTTGATTTCAGTACTCATTTTTCATCCTGTCGTTAGTTCGCTGCACGCGTCTATGGTTATGCGCTGGTCCGGCCTAGAGTTTCAAAGCCTGACTGATGAATTTTTCTTGCTGCTCAATGTGCAAGGCCATGTAGCCCGCAGCCGGCGACGCTGACGGTTCGCGACCGACGTAGCCCAACAGCAAATTCTTCTCGGGTTTAAAGCTGCGAATGACCCTCGCCATACGGTGGCGACTGTTGTACCACGCCCCTTGGTTGCGCGGCTCTTCCTGACACCAAACCACTTTCTTCAGGTTTGGATACTGCGCAATAACTTCACGCAGATCGTCGTAGGGGAAGGGATAAAGCTGCTCTAAACGAACAATAGCGATAGAGTCTTTGCCATGCTCACGGCGAGCGTCGCGCAGGTCGTAATAGACCTTGCCGCTACACAACACCATGCGCGTCACTTTTGACTTATCGATATCGTCGGTTTCATCAATCACATTCTGGAACTGGCCATCCGTCAACTCTTCCAGCGTTGATACTGCTTCCTTATGGCGCAGCAGACTCTTCGGTGACATAACCACCAGTGGGCGGCGCAGCGGGCGGATAACCTGGCGGCGTAACATATGGAACACCTGCGCCGGCGTAGAGGGCACACACACTTGGATGTTGTGCTCGGCACACAATTGCAGGAAGCGTTCTAAGCGAGCAGATGAATGCTCAGGCCCCTGGCCTTCATAGCCGTGGGGTAACAACATGGTGAGACCGCATAAACGACCCCATTTCAACTCACCACTGCTGATGAACTGGTCGATTACCACCTGTGCGCCGTTGGCGAAATCACCAAACTGCGCTTCCCAGATCACCAAGGCGTTGGGCTGGGTGGTCGCGTAACCGTACTCGAATGCCAGTACCGCCTCTTCGGACAACAGCGAGTCGTAAATATCAAACGACGGCTGATCATCGGTCACGTGTTGCAGTGGCACATAACGGCTGGCGTCTGTTTGGTTGTGCAATACCGCGTGGCGATGCGAGAAGGTTCCGCGTCCCACGTCTTGCCCGGTAAGGCGAACCTGGTGGCCAGCATTGAGCAGGGAACCGTAGGCCAGCGTTTCGGCAAAGCCCCAGTTGATTGGCATGGCGCCGACAGCCATTTTGCGGCGATCTTCGTAGATCTTCGCCACTTGGCGCTGCACGCTAAAGGCCTCTGGCACGGCGTTAACCGCCTCTGCCACTTCTTTGAGTTCTTTGGCGTCAATGCGGGTATCACCCGAGACATCCCACGCATGTCCCAGATACGGCGTCCAATCGACAAACAACTCGGTATTCGGCTCTTTCACCAAGCTCTTGGCAACGTGCTGACCGTCGTCCAAGGCCTGACGGTATTCAGAGGCCATTTTGTCGGCCAGCGCTTTGTCGATAGTGCCATCGTCAAGCAGCTTGTTGACGTAGAGCTCACGCGTGCTCTTTTGCTTGCTGATTTGCTTGTACATCAGCGGCTGGGTGCCTGACGGCTCGTCCGCTTCGTTGTGACCGCGACGGCGGTAGCAGATCAAATCAACCACCACGTCTTTCTTGAATTCCTGGCGGAAGTCGGCGGCCAACTGCGACACGAACAACACCGCTTCGGGATCGTCACCGTTAACGTGGAAAATCGGCGCCTGTACCATTTTTGCAACGTCGGTACAGTATTCCGTGGAGCGCGCGTCTTCCTGCAAGCTGGTGGTGAAACCCACTTGGTTATTGATGACGACGTGGATCGTGCCACCGGTTTTGTAAGCGCGGGTCTGGGACATCTGGAATGTCTCCATGACCACACCCTGACCGGCAAAGGCCGCATCGCCGTGGAGTACTATCGGCACGACCTTTTCCCCGACGGGATCAAAACGACGATCCTGCCGTGCACGCACAGAGCCCTCGACCACTGGCGATACAATTTCCAAGTGAGACGGGTTGAAGGCCAGTGCCAAATGCACTTCCCCGCCCGGGGTCATCACGTTGGAAGAAAAGCCCTGGTGGTATTTAACGTCGGCCGAGCCCTGGTATTGAACCTTGCCTTCGAACTCATCGAAAAGTTCGGCGGGGTTCTTGCCCAGAATATTGACCAATACATTGAGTCGGCCGCGGTGGGCCATACCAATGACAATTTCTTTGGCGCCGTATTCGCCGCCGCGCTGGATCATGGCGTCGATCATTGGGATCAGGCTCTCGCCGCCTTCCAGACCAAAACGCTTGGTACCGGGGTATTTTGAACCCAGCGACTTCTCCAGCCCTTCTGCAGCGGTCAAGCGCTCCAGCAGATGGCTGCGCGCCTCAAAACCGTATTCCGGCTTTGAACGTACACTCTCCATACGCTGCTGAATCCATGCACGCTCGCGGGTATCCACAATGTGCATGAACTCGGCGCCTACTGAGCGACAGTAGGTTTCACGCAGCGAGTCGTAGATCTCGCGAAGCGTCGCTTGGTCTTTACCGATATACAGACTACCCGTCTGGAATACGGTATCGAAGTCCGCTTCGCTGAGCTGGTGATATTGCAGCTCCAAATCGGGTACGCCCGGGCGCTGCCACAGGTTCAGCGGATCGAGCTGCGCTTCCTGGTGGCCCCGCTGACGATACGCGCTGACCAGCTGGATAACCCGTACCTGCTTGCGCTCATGCTCGCTGACCTCGCTACTGGCCGAGGCAGCGGCGCGAACCGGCTGTTTGGCTAACTGAGCGAAGTGATCTCGGATCGGAGAATGAGGGATATCGCGGATAGCGGATTCGCTGACGCGGGGGAGCTGTTGAAAATAGTTTCGCCATTCCTCGGGAACAGCATTGGGATCAGTGAGGTAGGTTTCGTACAGGTCTTCGACGTAACCCGCATTTCCACCAGATATGTGGGAGCTCTTCCAAAGAAGCTCCATTGACGCTTTCTGCATTCCTGTCCACCTAATAACGAGAGGCGTGGCTGCCGGATGCTGCATCGCCCGATAAGGCGTTTTGCATCGTCTTACGCCCGCAACGCTCAGTGTACGCCGCGAGGCCGGCTTAAACCACAGGCCTTAGCCAATCCCTCTCAATACGTTTTTTATCTCGCTAGTGCCGGTAAGCACCGAGTTGTATTTTGTTCCGGTGTCACGTTGTGACATCAAAGGACACAATACGCGCAGATTTTAGCCCTATCTTCGCAGGGTCTAATAAGTGGGGCTCTCTCGAGCCCCTCAGCGATTAGCTCGCCCGATTCAGCAACATGTTGCGAATATGGCCGATAGCCCGGGTTGGGTTCAAGCCTTTAGGGCAAACATTGACACAGTTTTGAATGCCGTGGCAACGGAAGACGCTAAAAGGATCGTCCAGTTCGCTCAAACGCTGTTCAGTTGCCGTGTCGCGGCTATCCGCAAGGAAGCGGTAAGCTTGCAACAGGCCGCTGGGGCCGATGAAGCGGTCCGGGTTCCACCAGAAAGACGGGCAAGCCGTTGAACAACATGCACAAAGAATACACTCGTACAGGCCGTCGAGCTTGGCGCGCTCTTCAGGTGATTGCAGACGCTCGATCGCGGGCGCTGGCGTGTTGTTAATCAGGTAAGGCTTGATCTTCTCATATTGCTTGTAGAACAAGCTCATATCAATAATCAAGTCACGGATAACGGGCAAGCCGGGCAGCGGGCGCAGCACCAAGGTGTTACCACCCTTGCCGTTTTTCAAGGCTTCCGAAATTGGCGTAATACACGCCAAACCGTTTTTACCATTGATGTTCATACCATCGGAACCGCAGACACCTTCGCGGCAAGAGCGGCGGTAGGTCAGCGAAGGGTCCTTCGCTTTCAGCAGTTCCAATACGTCGAGTACCATCAGGTCTTTGCCGCCGGTGTCGAGTTCGACATCCTGCATGTACGGCTCCTGATCGACTTCAGGATTGTAGCGATAGAGACTGACTTTCAACATTTTCTCTTCTCCCCTGATCAGTAGGTGCGTACTTTAGGCGCGAAAGCTTCGCGGGTTTTCGGCGCGAAGTTAACCGCACGCTTACCAACACGCTTCTCGCCAGGGAAGTACATGGAATGACACAGCCAATTCTCATCGTCGCGGTCTTGGAAATCTTCGCGAGCATGAGCACCGCGGCTTTCCTTGCGCTCCTCAGCGGCGATAGCCGTTGCTTCGGCCACCTCAAAGAGGTTTTGCAGTTCAAGCGCTTCGATACGCGCTGTGTTATACGCGTTGCTCTTGTCTTCCAGATGCGCGTTTTCAATGCGACCACGAAGATCTGCCAATTTCTTCACGCCCTCTTGCATGAAGTCACCGCGGCGGAATACACCGAAGTGGTTCTGCATGACGTTTTGCAGCTCGGTACGCAGATCGGCAACTTTCTCGCCGCCTTTGCTGTTGTTAACGCGGTTCAAGCGCTCGTTGGCCTGCTCGAGATCGCTCTCTGAGGCGTCGCGCATATCGATGCCTTCGCGCAGCGCTTTCTCAATAAACAGACCTGAAGCGCGACCAAATACCACCAGATCAAGCAGCGAGTTACCACCCAGACGGTTCGCGCCGTGTACCGATACACAGGCCACTTCACCACAGGCGTACAAGCCGGGAATCACTTGGTCGTTGCCGCTGGCGTCAACCGTCAATGCCTGGCCGTGAATATTGGTGGGAATACCGCCCATCATGTAGTGACAGGTTGGTACCACAGGCACTGGCTCTTTAACTGGGTCAGCGTGGGCGAAGGTGCGGCTCAGCTCACAAATACCTGGCAGGCGGCTTTCCAGCACTTCCTCGCCAAGGTGGTCGAGCTTGAGGAATACGTGGTCGCCATTGGGGCCACAGCCACGGCCTTCGAGAATTTCCAGTGTCATTGAGCGAGCAACGACGTCGCGGCCGGCCAAGTCTTTGGCATTCGGCGCGTAACGCTCCATAAAGCGCTCGCCATCTTTATTGATCAGATAGCCGCCTTCACCACGGCAGCCTTCTGTTACCAGAACCCCTGCGCCGGCAATACCAGTGGGGTGGAACTGCCACATCTCAATGTCTTGTACAGGGAAGCCAGCACGCAGGGCCATGCCCACGCCGTCGCCCGTATTGATGTGAGCGTTAGTGGTAGATGCGTAGATACGCCCTGCACCACCGGTCGCGAATACGGTTGCTTTCGCCTTCACGTAGACAACTTCACCCGTTTCGATGCAGATCGCCATCACACCGACAACCGCGCCGTCTTGGTTCTTTACAATGTCAGTGGCGAACCACTCATTAAAGAACACGGTGTTGTTCTTCAGGTTGCCCTGATAAAGGGTGTGCAGCAGGGCGTGACCGGTACGGTCAGCTGCTGCGCATGTCCGCGCCGCCTGACCGCCTTCACCGAAATTTTTCGATTGGCCACCGAAGGGACGCTGATAGATACGACCTTCTTCTGTGCGCGAGAACGGCAAACCCATGTGATCCAGCTCGAAAACCGCTTCTGGGCCAACACTGGTCATGTATTCGATAGCGTCTTGGTCACCGATGTAGTCAGACCCTTTAACGGTATCGTACATGTGCCACTGCCACTGATCCTGAGGGTCGGCACTCGCGATCGCGCAAGTGATACCACCCTGGGCTGATACTGTGTGAGAGCGCGTAGGGAATACTTTAGAAATTACCGCAGTTTTGTAGCCTGACTGGGCCAACTGCAGTGCAGCGCGCATACCTGCGCCACCACCGCCGACGATAACGCCGTCAAAGGTAATAGTACGAACATTAGCCATTACTTAACTCCACAGAATCTGGATGCCCCAAACGAGGTAGGTGAACAGAACAACTGCTGATGCAGCCTGAAACGCCAGGCGCAAGACAAGACCCTTGCCACCCATCATACGCTCGGTCAGGTAGTCAGTAGAGACCGCCCACAAACCTATCCACGCGTGAGCAATTACCGACAGCACCGCTGCAGTACTAAAGACACGCATAAATGTCGAGGCAAAGAACGCGCTCCACTGGGCGTAATCCATCGTGCTGCCTTCGCAAACCAAGTAGCCACCTACGACTAAGAAGTAAGCCAGCAGAACAACACCGGATACTCGCTGAACCAGCCAGTCTGAAAGACCGCTGCGACCAAAACTTGTTACTGATTTAACTACCATACCCATAACCCCGTCAGTACAACCAGAACCGCTGTAGTCAGCAGCACCAGCTTGGACCCTCTCTCGCCACCTTCCATAGACTCACCGATACCGGCGTCCATGACCAAATGCTTCACTCCCGCAGCAGCGTGGTAACTAATACCCACTAATACTGCCCAGACGATCAGCTTGCCCCAGAACGATGACAAACACTCTTTGGCTTGAGCGAAACCTTCTGGACCACTGAGGCTAGTGCCCAGCAACCAGAATAAGACGGCCATACCGGCCACTAGGAAAACACCACTGACGCGGTGCATGATTGAGGTATATGCGGTAATCGGCAGTGCGATTGTCCCGATATCCAGGTTCACAGGTCGTTTATCGTTCACGGTTTTCCACACTTTATTTCAGGCCCTTTTACTACGGGCGGTTCAACGGAAGTGGATCTATCAAGTTTGCCGGGCTCTCCTTCCCGGGCTTCTTCCTAAGAGGTGCAAGCACTGGGGCTCGAGAAGAAACGCCGCGCATTATAGGGCTATACATACGCAATTACAAACACGCCTTTAGTCGAAATTGCCCTCCAAAAAAGCGCTATATCAAGGGTTTGCGGGACTATTTCGCGCCATTATGGCGCCATAAGATTTGCGGCGCACCAAAACCGCGCACGCATCGACAGGGGCAGCATAAAGTGCAGAAAACATCAAACATTCCCACGGCCGCAATCACAGGGTAAAATGTGGTCAGCGTTGACAAAACGTTTTAGCTCTCTATATTTGTGACTCCCTAATTTTGCAGGGAGCCTTTCTGCCTGTTGCGCTCAGCATCACCACGCCGATTGTCAGACAGCAGAAACCACCGCCACAAGCTATGAAAAGAAAGTAACAGGAGCCCGTCAAATGAGCGATAAGAAAGCCACTCTGAGTATCGATGGCAAAACGCTGGAGTTGAATGTCCATTCCGGCACCATTGGCCCGGACGTGATTGAAGTTAGCCCCCTGACGGGTAACGGATATTTCACCTACGACCCCGGTTTTGTTTCCACCGCAGCCTGCGAATCAAAAATTACCTATATCGATGGTAATGCAGGTGTTCTGCTTCACGGCGGTTACCCCATCGAACAACTGGCAGAACAGTCAGATTACCTGGAAACCTGTTACCTGCTGCTCTACGGCAAGCTCCCCAACCAAACTGAAAAAGAAACCTTCGTCAACAAAGTGCGCATGCACACCATGGTCAACGACCAGATGAGCACGTTCTTCAAAGGCTTCCGCCGCGACGCTCACCCAATGGCAATTATGTGTGGCGTAGTTGGCGCCCTGTCAGCGTTCTACCACGACTCTCTGGACATTGCTGACGAACACCATCGCGAAATTTCTGCAATTCGACTCATTGCAAAAATGCCAACACTGGCTGCCATGACCTACAAGTACACCATCGGCCAGCCCTTCATGTACCCGCAGAATCACCTGAGCTACTCAGAAAACTTCCTGCACATGATGTTCGGCAATCCCTGCGAGCCCAGCAATGTTAATCCTGTACTGGCTAAGGCCATGGACAAGATTTTCCTGCTGCACGCTGACCACGAGCAGAATGCTTCTACCTCTACTGTGCGTTTGGCTGGCTCGACTGGCGCCAACCCCTTCGCCTGTATTTCTGCTGGCATCGCGGCCCTGTGGGGACCTTCTCACGGCGGCGCGAACGAAGCTGTTCTGGATATGCTGGAAGAAATCGGCGACGCCTCACGCATCGACGAGTTTGTTGCCCGCGCTAAAGACAAGAACGATCCATTCCGCCTGATGGGCTTTGGTCACCGTGTTTACAAAAACTTTGACCCACGCGCCAAGGTAATGAAGCAAGCAGCTGATGAAGTACTGGCTGAGCTTGGCTTGGAAAATGATCCTCTGCTGAAGATTGCCAAGCGCCTTGAGCAAATCGCCCTGGAAGATGAATACTTCGTTGAGAAGAAGCTCTACCCCAACGTAGACTTCTATTCAGGCATTATCCTCAAAGCGATCGGCATCCCAACCAGTATGTTCACCGTTATCTTTGCACTGGGTCGTACCCCAGGCTGGATCGCGCACTGGAACGAGATGATCAGCGGCGCCTACCGCATCGGTCGCCCACGTCAGTTGTATACTGGCCCGGAAAAACGCGATTTCGTCCCACTGGACAAGCGCTAAAAACAAAAAACCCTGCCTCGGCAGGGTTTTTTTTGCTCAACGTTTCTGACTTTGCCAGCATGCCTACGGCGTTTTGTACTCAAAGCCCATTTCCACACCATCGACCTTTTCATCGTAAGCGTTGAAACTTTTATCCAGCGTTGCATCTTCTTTAAGGTAGATTTTACTTTTCAGTTTTAATTTTGATTCCGGCTTATCGCCCTCTTCAAACCAACGCTCAACACCATAGCGACTCGTTTGAGGCTCAAATGGCGTCGCGTCCTCTGTGTAGTCAGCCGGCAAACGCAAATCCAGTGGCGGCGCCGAATCCAGTGGTGGCGCAGTTGGCACACCGTCTGCTGTTTTTGTTGCCTGTTTTTGCGATGGCGGATTAGAAGTCACCCCGGGGGAGGATTTGCCCTCTGTCATGGGCAGCGGTTCAAGGGGCGAAACGCAACACGCTTGTTGTTGGTAATAAAACCACATTAGACCTGCCGCCAGCAGCAACAGCGCGATGCCGATTGTACTTTTCATCTACCCTCCCTTAACGGCGGCGCACCGATATTGAATAACACCTACGCCCTACTCCTATTGGACAATTGACCGCACAGTTTGTCACCGATTAAATGCGCAGAGAATTTAACAAAATAACAGGAGAAATCGATGGCTAGGCTCGCGGGAAAAGTCGCAATTATCACCGGTGCTGCGCGCGGAATGGGCGCGCTCACCGCCAAACGTTTTGTAGAAGAAGGCGCCAAAGTGGTAATCGCCGACCTACTGGATGAGCCCGGGCAGGCACTGGCCCAACAGCTAGGCGAGAATGCTCGCTACGTGCATGCCGATGTATCGTGCGAACAGGATTGGCAAACACTGATTACCGAAGCCGAGGCCCTTGGACCGCTCAATATATTGGTAAATAATGCAGCGATACTCCACGCAGCCGCCATTGCCGATTCGGACGGCGATGACTACATGCGCGTTATCAAGGTGAATCAGCTCGGTCCCTACCTCGGCATACGCGCTGCCATCGAGCCAATGAAGCGCAGCGGCGGCGGTTCAATTATTAATATTTCGTCTATCGACGGCCTGCAAGCAAAAAACGGCTTGAGCGCCTATGTATCGTCGAAGTGGGCGGTTCGCGGCCTGAGTAAGTCGGCCGCCATTGAATTAGGCCCCTACAATATTCGCGTGAACACGGTCCACCCAGGTGGCATTTACACCGACATGCACGGCGCGGGAGAAGGTGCCCAACCCAGCGACGAGGACAATGCCTTCTACGTCAATCATCCCTTACCGCGGGTCGGCCTTCCCGCCGAAGTGGCCAATATGTCGCTGTTTCTGGCCTCCGACGAAAGCAGCTACTCAACAGGCTCTGAGTTTATTGTCGACGGCGGGTGGAATGCGGGGTTGAGGCTGGATTTACTGCCGACCTCCTAATCGTTTAGGCTGACAGCTGACTCACCATGAATAACGGAGGGTAATATGGAAGCAGAATTTCACAGCATGTCAGCACTGTTTCAGCAACTCGGCCTGCCAGCAACGCCCAGCGACATTGAAGCATTCATTGGGCGTCACCGGCCACTCCCCAAAGACCTGGCCCTGCACCAGGCTCACTTCTGGTCGCCGAGCCAGGCCGCCTTTTTGAAGCAGGCCCTGGACGACGACGCTGAGTGGGCTGAGCTCGTAGACGAGTTGGACGCGCAATTGCGCCACTGACACGTTCGCGACTCAGAGCGCCCCGGGACCGTAGTGGCTCTGCGGCGTCTCGGTAGGCGCTTCTGATTTCGGCTTTTTACTTTCTTCGATCTGCTGTTGCGCGCGTTGCAATTCGCGCTCAACCGCATCGACCATCACCGACCAACCATCAACCAACGCTTTGTTGGCTTCCTCGAGAAGATTCCCCAGCGAACTGGCAGCGTCCTCTTCCTTGGCACTGTTTAGCTGCAGGCTCAGGGCGTCCACGCTTTGCTGTAAGGCAACGAGTTGCTGCTCCAAACGCTGCGTTTCCGCCTGACTATGGCGGTACTGCCAATATTCAAAGCCAATCAACGCAACAATCGCTACGGCAAATATCGCGTTTAACGATGATTTCATACTATGCTCTCTCCGAGCTTTTTCGACACAGGCATTGTATGCCCGTTTTAGGTGATAATCGCCAGTAAACTTGAAAAACCGGAACACTATGAAGCTGAATTTACTGTTAACCGGCAATGAACTTATGGCCGGCGATATTATTGATTCAAACTCCGCGATGGTTGCCCAGCAACTGGCGCCACAAGGTTGGAGAATACATAAAAAGGTCACGGTAGGCGACGACAGCGCACTACTGCAAAAGGAAATTGATCAGTTGTGTGAAGAGGGCGATGTACTGATTATTAATGGCGGTCTCGGCCCCACCGTCGACGACTTAACCGCCGCAGTGCTGGCCCAGCTCTGCGACCGGCCGCTTACCGAACACCCCGAGGCATTGGCGCACTTATCACATTGGTGCAAGCAACGCGGTTTCAGCATGAACGCCTCTAACCGCAAGCAAGCCATTCTCCCCGAGGGCTGCGATATTATCGCTAACGCCCGAGGCAGCGCCGTGGGAATACGGCTTATGTATCGTAACTGCCTGGTATTGGCGACGCCGGGGGTACCCAGCGAATTGCGTCAGATGCTGACCGACGAACTCCTTCCCCTGCTCCAGCAGCGTTTCGAGTCGGACCATATTCACACCCTTCGTCTTGGCGTTTTTGGCTTAGGTGAGTCCGGCATACAGGAGCTGATTGACCGCGAGTTACCCAATTGGCCCGACAATATCGAACTGGGTTTTCGCGCCTCAATGCCAGTGCTGGAAGTAAAGTTAACCGCACGCGGTGAACATGCAAACACCACCTTGGCCGAGTGGCGCACGCCCGTTGAAACCCTGCTCGGCGAACATTTACTCGGCGAACTGCCGCTCAGTTTGCCCTCAGTATTGGTCGACGAACTCAGCAAGCGAAGCCAAACCCTGTGCACGGCAGAGTCCTGCACTGGCGGCCTGATCGCCTCCCAAATCACCAGCATCGCTGGCGCATCGAAAGTCTTTCCCGGTGGCATCGTCAGTTATTCAAATGCGATGAAAAGCAGCCAGTTGGGTGTGAGTGAGGCGCTGCTGCAACAGCATGGCGCAGTAAGCAGAGACGTTGCCCTGGCCATGGCGCAGGGCGCCCTACGCGTTGGCCACGCCGATGTGGCCTTGGCCGTCACAGGCATTGCCGGGCCCGATGGTGGCTCTGAAGACAAGCCGGTCGGCACCGTATGGATAGCCTGGGGCAGCGAAGACCACCTAAAAGCGGAATGTTTGGTGCTGCCTTTTGACCGAGAGGCCTTTCAAATGTGGGTGTCGGCACTGGGTATGGAGCTGGTGCGCCGCCACTTACTGGGCATTGCCACAATGCCCAGCTTGATACAGCGCTACTGCAAAAAAGCGCATTAAGCGCGCGATTTCAGGTGCTCGTCCACCCATTGCAAGAGCATTTCATAGGCACCGCGAATCATCGCGGCCGCCTCTTCGTCTGATGCGCCCTGTGGTGTTGCGCGGCCGTACCAGTCTACATGGCAACGGCCGTCATCAATGGCCGTCACCTTGGCATTGGCCGAATAATCGGTTACCGGCATGGGAATACCGCGAGGGATCGTATAGCCAAAACTCATGGTACTGGCGTCCATACTTTCGAGCTGCTCATCAATCGGCTCCATGCCCGCCAGGTGCAAACGGCGAATCATGCCAATGCCCTCACCGATTACCTCAATCTTGTCGATACCCGGCGCCCAGTTAATGTCGCCAAAATCTTCCAATAAGGCCCAAACCGTTGCGGCGGGGAAATCTAAATCGCGCTCTACGTGTACTTCA
Source organism: Spongiibacter sp. C9W (assembly GCF_057370015.1). NCBI lineage: Bacteria > Pseudomonadati > Pseudomonadota > Gammaproteobacteria > Cellvibrionales > Spongiibacteraceae > Spongiibacter > Spongiibacter sp. C9W. The sequence continues at coordinate 234,806 of NZ_CM170672.1, read as the reverse complement.
ACCATCTGACTCTCCGAAGTTTTTTTTATTCAGCGGCGATCTTGCCGCATAATAGGTGGATCAACCTCACCCGAACGGCTTAGTTAACCCTCGGCTTACTCATGAGCAAATGGCGGCGCAAGATGCGACAATAGCGCCATAATCACAACAAGGCATTCCACCCACATGAGCTCAGCGCACTCCCCTCGCCCCGTTTGTTTATTCAGCATGGACTCGGACGGCTTTTGGGCTGTTCCCACCACAACGGGCGGCTTGAAAGCGTACTACCAGCATTACGGCAATAACCCAGCCGGCAACGACATACGCTTGATACATTTTCGCGACAGCGACGCGGCTGACGCCTGGAAAGCCACATGGCCCGAGCTTAGAGAGGAATTCATCGCCTGCATCGCACGTGGCGGTGTACCGGTGGTGGGCTTCAGTATGTACACCTGGAATGCAGCGGAATTTCTCGAGTTGATCGCGCTAATCAAGTCTGACTGCCCGCAAGTCCTTTGCATTGCCGGCGGGCCCCACGTTCAACAAGCTGAGGATTATCTGTACGACGACCCGATTGATGTTATTGCTCTGGGCGAGGCAGAAATCACCTTCGCCCAGTGGCTGGACTGCGAAAGCCGAGAGCAGTGGCAAGACGTGGATGGCCTCGCGTATTTGCGCGATGGCGAACTGGTAAAAACTGCCGAGCGCAAGCGTCTCCAGGATCTCGACGCCCTCCCCTCGGCCCTCGATGTTGTGCCGCTGTGTGATGATGCGGGTAAGCCGCTCTACGATTCAGTTTCCTATGAAAGCAGCCGTGGCTGCCCCTTTAAATGCGCGTTTTGCGAATGGGGCACCGGCGCTATCGGTTCGAAAATGTACCAGTTTTCCATGGAGAGGATTGAGCGGGACTGGCGCAAAATTGTTGCCGCTGGCATCAAGGATATCTGGCTTGCGGATTCCAATTTTGGTGCATTGAGAGAAGACTTAGACAAAGCCAAACTCATTTGCGAACTGAAAAACACCACCGGCCTACCCAGCAGCTTCGCCACCTCGTGGTCAAAGAAACACAGCCCGCGGGTGCAGGAAATTGTCTTGCTGCTTAACCAGCACGGGCTACTGCCGCACTATCAACTCGCCCTACAAACCCTAACGCCAAAGGCCCTTGAGCTTAGCAATCGCAAAAACATGGCCGCCAATAAGTACGAGCCCATTGCCAAAGATATGGCCAGTAAAGGGGTGCCTATTGCCGCCGAGCTCATTTGGGGCCTACCCGGCGATAATCTCCCGGATTTTGAGCGCAACCTCGATGAACTGCTGCAGGTTTTCCCCAACCTCAATATTTTTGCCTACACCCTGCTGCCAGGCACGGAGTTTTACGAAAAACGCCAGGAATATCAGATCGAAACCATTCCGGTGGCCGGCTACGGCAAGGCGAAGGGCGAATACGTGGTCGCCTGTCACAGCTTTAGCCGTGAACAGGGCCTGCAGGGCTACCTATTAATTACCGCGCATATGTTATTTGCTCACGGCCATATTCTGCCCTACAGCATTCGCTACATCGCCCAGCAAGAGGGTATTACGACCGCAACACTGATGCGCGAGCTACTACTGGCGGTGTGCCGGGAATTTCAGGACGCTTTGCCTAGCGTCGATGTTGACGATGCCCTTACGGTTTACGAGTCACGCAACGCCATCTTCACCGAGTGCCTGCGCGATCCGCAGCGCCTGTATCAGTGCGTGCAAAGGGTAATGAACCACTATGTGAGTGATTACGCCGGCGCCAGTACCACACTGCCGATCAAGGCGCGCTTGCACAGGCTGCTCGAGCTTGACCAAGCACTTTCACCTCGCTGGGGAGAAGCCAGCGAACGCGACGTTACCTTTAGCTTCGACGCGCTGGGCTGCAAACGGGCGCTGGACGAGATGTCGTCGCCTGACGAAAGCTGCTTTCAGTCCGGCCCGAGCTCAGCGCGAATACGCACCCCGGGTGGCGTCGGTAGCATTCTCCACGAACCCGACGGCGGCGCCTGGCTACGCGGCGAAATTCAGCACGACACTGAAGAGCAAGTGGTACGCGTGATCCACCCCGGGCAGGAAGCGCTCGCGCAATCTTAAGGCACCTCTGATTAATTCGGTGATAACTCAGGCTTTGCCTTATTTCGTTTGGCAAGGCGCGCTCAGGCAGTAAGGCTGGTTGCCTTTCAAATGAGCGCAACGCCGCCAGGCGAAATAAGGCAAAACCCCGAAGGGCGGGTCTCTCGCGCCCCCTGGCCGTCGTTGCAACACTCGTCAAGGAGAACCACCCTTGACCTTCGCGCTGCGCCTCGCCAGTGCACGCGAGAGGCTCCGCTGAGCCATTACCGAATTAATCAGAGGTGCCTTAACCTGCCGCGAGTGCTTCACGTATTTTTTCTGCCTCAGCCGCCAACGACGCAGCGTCGGCCATTTCAGCCCCGGCAAAGTCGATGTCACGCATCTCGTCAATTGGCACGAGATGCAGGTGGGTATGTGGCACCTCCAGCCCGACGATCTGCAAGCTCACGCGACGGCATTGATACACCCGCTTCTGGGCCTTCGCCAGCTTTCTGGACACCGCCAGTAAGTGAGCACTGAGCGCCTCAGGCAAATCGTCCCAGTGATCAATTTCCTCTTTGGGAATGACCAAAATATGGCCCGGCTTAATCGGCTGAATAGTCATAATCGCCACACAGTCATCGTCCTGCCAAACAAAATGTCCGGGCAATTCACCTGCAATAATTTTGCTGAAAATACTCGCCATGATTACTCCTGTTGATCATCGCCAGTGTCAACACCGGCAAAATACTGTTTTAGTTGTCGCTCGCAATCCGCTCGCCCTGTTAGGCGGTACGCGGCTGCCAAAGCAGGCCAATCGCGGCTTTGGTACAAGCGTTCTACAACCAACGCGGACGGCGATGGCGTAGCGCCAATACAGGCGCGCTTTAAATGCACTGCCGCCTGTTCAAAGGGCAGCTCACCCGCCACATAGCGCTGTTGTTGCTGTCTGTCGTATTCAGTCTCCTGCACCGGCAGCGCCGCCAGTAAAGCGGCCAGCGCTGGCGCCGGCATGTCCCGGCGCAGTAGCTCTGTACAGCTCAGCAACTCATCGCAAAGCACCTCACGCTGGGCATCAAGGTGGGGCAAGTTATCACCGAGGGGACGAACCACCATCAGTGAATAGCTGCCGCTACTGGTGTCTCGCCGACTGGCCAGATGGACAGCAGCAAAACCCTGCCGCCGCCAAAATGCCAATAATTCCGGCTCGCAAGAGAAGCTGCTACTCAGGAACGCGCAGCCGCTCCCGCGAGCATTGTGCAGAAGCTCCCGGAGCAATGCGCTAGCAATCCCCCTTCGTCGCTGCCCTTCGCTCACCGCGATACGATTGATACGCAAGCTCGGCGCCGCCAACCACTGTGTCTGCCCGCTCCGCTGTGCCAGGGCCTGAGCCAGCAAGTGGCCCTTTATGCGCCGCTGGCCGCGGCTAACCCGTTCACATTGTTCATCGGCCAGCCCCCCTTCCGGAAGCGCCTGACAAACCCCAACGATCGTTGTACCGATACGCGCGATCATCAGCTGAGAAGGAAGGTCGAGCAAGTATTGAAGATCCTGCGGCGTCGTTTGGTAATGCGCTTCCATCAGTAACTGAAACACCTGCGCCAACGCAAAGTCATCGTTCACCAGTGTCGCCGCACTGACGCTATCGACGCGCAAGCCTCCTTTAACAGTGCCGGGTGCGGCGTCGGCAGTGCCCAGCAAAAAAATGGCGTTTAACGTGGTCTCAAGGGGGTCGTCGTCAGCCCAGCGCAGCGGCGTCGCTAAGAACTGTCGGCGCCACTGCGGCCGTAACTGGTCTAGACAGCGCCGGAAACGAATATCGAACCCTCTTCCTGTGCCTTCGTATCCTGACACGGTTGTGGAAAATACCAGCCTCGGTAAGCGCCCTAGCAGCGTTTCCAAGACTGGCAGCGGCAAGTGAGCCGCCTCGTCAACCATCACCAGCTCGGCTTGAAAGTCGTCGCAGGCACTGGCAGACAGCAAGTCAGCCGGCGTGAGATATTCCAGCGCCGCGCCCTGCCACACCAGCTTATCACCATCGCGCACCGCGCCCGGCAGCACCTCCATCGCGCGGCGAAAGGCGATCTCAACCATGTCGACTCTGGCTGCGGATATCACCACTTTTTGGCTTCCGCTGCGCAGCAGTTCTGCAGCGGCTATGCCGAGCGCCGATGTTTTCCCCCGACCACGGTCGGCGCGAATAACAAGGGGGCGCCCCGACCGACCTCGCGCCGCGCGAACAATGGCAGTAACGGTGGATAATTGATCTGCACTGGGTACCTCGGCTTGCCAGGCCTGCGCCTTGTCGCCGTTGAGTGACGTCGAGTGGCTCACCTGGGCAGACACGCTGCCTTGCTGGATCAAGCAGACTGCGGGCTGCAGGGGAAGCAACGTCGTGAGCCTGGAAATGAAGGCCGAGTGCTCAACCGCGAAACCCGCCTCCCGCATTGCCAGGGCGTAGGCCTGGGGCCAATCCGCTAAAGGCGGCGTTAGTAACACCAGGGAGCCGCCGCCTCGCAATGTGCCGGCTGCTGCCAACCAGTGATTAACCGAACTGTAGCGATGGCCATCGATAATGACCCAATCACTTTCGATGCCTAAGCTGGCGGCTTTACCGCTCGGCTGAAACCCCGCCAGCGCATCGTGTGCAACAAGTAAGACGCCATCGCCGCCGTTGATCGCTGCGGATAATAATGCCTCTGCCCAACGCTGTTCACCGCTTAATACAATAAGCTGGCGGTGACCGCGGCGGACATTGCTCGCGCGCCGCGACGTGCACCACTGAGAAAAGGTGTCGGCCTGCACTATTGGCTACCGCCACTGGGATAAACCGGGGCCTCGTGCATGTGTAGATGCAACAGCAGTTGCCGGTCATTTCGGTAAATGTCCTGCAAATTTTCGTCCAGGAATTCTTTAGCAAGATGGAGCAAATAGCCACGCAGTTCCGCCTCGGACACTAGCCCCAATTGAACCGCTGAGGCCATCGCGCCTTCCAAACGGTACAGGGTCGCAGGTGGCACATCCCAGCCCTGTGCCTGTTCAGTGAAGAACGCACGCAAACGCTTGCGCAAGTCGTCGATAAAAGCCTGAGAGTCCACTGGGCTTATCGCCTTAATCTAGATCGCGATGGGTCTGCACCAGCACCCAAGGCGCAACCACCACGGCCCATAACGATGCCTGCTCTTGCGTCCACTTCTGCGCCGACTCGGTGTCGACACGGCGAAGCTGACCGGAGGTGAGCAAGGGGCTAATGGTCTGGGTATCGTCGTTTGCCATGCCTGCGGCCACGGCAACAAGATCGAGCTTGGGTGAAACCTCCAGTACGGCGCCCTGAGCGTAGAAACGTTGCAATTCCTCCCAGGGTATCTTGGCGGTCTCGCGATTAAGCTTAGTCAGCAGCTCGTCACTTTCTTGCGGGTCAGTCATGAACAGGTAGGTCTCAAAGTCGGTGTATTAAGCTCCCCAGGGGAGCTGCCAAGGTGGCGACCATTCTACCAGCGCCGCCTCAACAGCTCTATCGCCAAAGGCCTCACCACTGCTTGGCTCACAAGTGAATGACATTGGCACGCCTAGGTAGTCAAAACGCAGCCCCCAGGCATGCAGGTAACAGCGATCCGCCGGCGACTTACCATACCGCTCATCGCCGAGAATCGGCACACCCAGGCTGGCCATCACCACGCGCAATTGATGCGTTTTACCGGTGGCAGGTTTCAGTAGATAGCAGCGCTTGCCCGGCGCAATACTGGTGCTGATAAAGCGGGTCCGCGAGGGATTATTGCAACTGCGGCTAAGCCGGTAACTTCCCCCGCGGGCTTTAATGATATCCCCCACCACTGCACCCTGTTTTTTTCGAGGCTTGCCGAGTGCAATGGCGATATAAAACTTGTCGATAAGCCGTTCACTAAAGCTGCGCCCCAGCTCGGCTGCAGCCTCAGCATTGCGGGCGATAAGGAGTAAACCCGAGGTCGCATCGTCAAGGCGATGGACAAGGTGCAAGCCGGTTTCCCCTCGCTCAGTGCTGAGGCGGTCTAACAGGCTTTCATGGTGATGGTTGCGGTGCAAATTAGCACCGGCAGTTTTATTGAGCACAAAAAAATCACTGTGCTCATACACGAGTTCATACACGGGTGGGTCGACTACTGCCCTTGCTGCTGAGTGCGGTGTTGCTGCGCGTCATTGAGCTCACGCCGCAGGAGATCGATCTCTCTTAGGGATTCTTCCTCTACGCCGGCAAACTCCATCTGCAAGGCCAGTGCCTCAAAGTCCGTGGCCTGCCCCTGACGCGCGTATAGATCGAGCAGTAGCATTTGTAAGGCCAGAGACTCGTCCTCACGCAGGGCCTGCTCAACGATCTGCTGAGCACCGCGGTAATCCCCCAACTCAATGCACGCCGCTGCGGCCGCCTGCGGCGAGTTATCCTCCTCAACCACACGAGCAGTCACCGCGGCAATATCTACGCTGCCAGACTGTTCTTGAGAGACATCACCCAATTCTGCGAAAACGTCTTCAAAATGTGTGGCCGACGCCTTGGGAGCAGCCTTGGCTGCGCCTGCATAGTGATACGCTTGCAAGCGGCGTTTTGCGGCGGCTTTACGGCGCCGATAAAACAATAGCCCGCCCACCGCTGCAACACCCAGCAGCAATAACGCCCAAGGACTGCCGCGCCACTCAGCATTTTCAGGCAGCGCCCCGGTGGTTTCGCCAATGGGCGCCGTGTCAGTCGCCGTAACGCCAGCTTGAATCACCTCAGATGGCGAAGCCGACGCCACATCAGCACCACGTACAAATGTGCTTGATACGGCTTGCTCCTCTGCCTGAGATGCCTCAGCCAAAGGCTGCGCGACACTCACCTCCGGCACCGGCGCGCTTTCACCGGCTTGGATCGCTGCGGTCTGGCCCTTCAGCGCAGTATATTCATCCTGCAAAGTGAGCAGGCGCGTCTGTAGCGCCTGCAAGCGGCTATTCATTGCCTCGATATTTGCGCGTACGGCTGACACTTCCTCGGTCACCGCTGCCAACGAAGCCGTCAAGCGCTGCTCTTCGGTCATCGACTGGGCGCCGTTGGAGCCTACAACGGTGCTTTCTGTCGATGCTTCTGGCACCGTTTCTGCTTCATTACTTACCGTGCTTTTCGGCGCAAGCGATGATTGTTTGCCGGAACCACCTGGGCCGCCACCGGGTAGCAACACATCGGCAAGTGCTGCCGCCTCAACATTTAGCGAGACAGACTCCTTTAACATGTCTTTTTCGCCGCGCACAAAGGCGTGGGGGTTTAGGCGATAGACCGCCTCCATCAGGGGCAGCTGTTCACCACCTCGGGCACGCCGAATGCGCGACGCCACTCGCCAAAGGCTATCTCCGCGCACCGTTGTATACGCCGATACATCGGCGTTAATAGGCCGCCGCGGCGACGGTTTCGCTGGGCGATTACCCTGTGCTGGTTTACCCGATGCCAGCCGGGTGCTCGCTGCGCCCGCTTGAACCACACTTGCCTGCTCCGGTGCCTGCGCAGGCAGGTCGAGTAGCAATGTGTATTCACGCTCTATCGTACCTGTCGGCCAGCGCACCGATAAAACGAAGTTCAAAAAGGGTTCAACGATCGGCGTGGTGCTACGTAAATAAATTACGCCACTGCCAGAGGGACTTAATTCGCTGCGCACCGTCAGGGTTCGGGTATCGAGCCCGCCCATCGCACTATCGCTTTGCGCATCCCACACAGGCTTCACATCAATCAGAATTTGTTCGGGATCCAAGCCCTCGGCACCACTGATGACGACACGTGCGGCCAATGGCTTGCCTAACACCGAATCCAGCTCCGCACGACCTAAACCCATGGCTGTCGCATCGGGGCTGACAGCGACCGCTAGTAGCAGTGGAATAAAAGCAGGGGCTCGCAGTTTCTTCATTGCCGCATTCTCATTTATTGTTGTGAGTCACTTCACATTTATCAATACCCTACAGCTTACAACATTTTGAGTAAAAGTCGCGCGGCAAACGCGGGTTAGTGGCCTAAGCGACGCTGAATAACAGACTGCTGGCAAGCAAAATACGAAGCTGGCGACACGCCGTGAAAGAAAAGCGTCAGCGTCACAGCACTGTCACATGACTGCGCTAGGATCACCGCTTATCCACAACAAGTTTTCCCCAGATACAGTGAATAAGCTTGTGGATAAGGCTGTTCAATTCTCCGCTGAGCGGCGTCTCATCAACGCTGCCGTCGCGCGCGTAGTTTTTGATCAACCTTTGGCGATCTGGCGGCGACGTGACACCATTACCACAATGATCAACGCCATCACGGCGGCCGCGCAAAAGTACGGGTAGCTCGGCGCGATTCGGTATAAAAAGCCCCCCACGAGCGGCCCGGCGACAAACCCAAGTCCCGCCACCGAGCCAAGCAGTCCAGCCAAACCGCCCTGCTCATGGGGCTCGACAACCAAGCTGGCACTGGCACCGTAGGCTGGGCCGGTCAAACCCATACCAAAACCGAACAAGCCCATCGCCGACAACAACATCGGCAACGTGTCTGACAATGCTAATAGCAAATACCCGGCGCAACTGAACGGCAGCCCCATAAACAACAGGTTCATTGGCGACCCGTTGTAGCGCTGCACCACCACAAATTGCGCGAACAGCATGGCACCTGATGACACGATCATCGCAGCGGAAAACCACTGTGCCGCCGCCACACCGTCGAGTGACAGTAAATCCTGAAAATAAAACCCCAGCGTCTGCTGAACCATGCCCAGCAGGCTGTAAAGCGCAAAACCGATGAAGATAAACAGACGGTACCTGGGGTCGAAATACGCCATTCGCTTCGGCCGCTTAACGCCGCTGCTATGCGCGGGAATGGCGGGCAAATAACGCCAGACCAAAATCGCAACCAATGCAGCCAGCGCGGCTTGTAAATATAGCGGCGTTAAATAACTGAAGGCGACAAACCACGCCAGCGCGGGCCCCAGCATTACCCCCAGTTGATTGAAGGCCTGCAATTTCGCCATCCCCTGCGCGCGCCGGGAAATATCGGTGACATCAACCATATAGGCAGCCGATGCCGGGTGGGTCGCCGACATCAAAGCGGCGTGAATGCCGCGGCTGAACATCAGCAACACGTAAAGGAGGCCGCCACCGAGTATGCTAACAAGTCCCATCCACGCGACCGCGTTGAACAGCATGGTACCAATGGTGTAGCCGAACAGACCGATAATAATGATCGGCTTTCGCCCCCATACATCGCTCTTTCTTCCCCAGTAGGGTGAGGTCATGAAAAAAACGAGCGCGGTAAGCGCCGACAGCGAGGTGATTGCCATTTCCTTGGGCGCAATCGTTAGTTCGGTAAAGGGGAGTTGCCAGAGCATTTCATGCAGGGCCAGTTCGCGCCCCAACATTGGCAGCACCGCAAACACCACGCTCTGGCCCATCCCCACCGCCATCATGGCGGCGTAAAGCGAAATCATCGCCCGCCAGTCAGACCTCGGTGCACTACCTGTTTCCGTCACTCAGCTATCCTCTTGCCATCGGTTTTTATCTGCCACGCCATCTGGCACACTTTGATACAGCGTGATAGCGGCTGGCTATCGTCCGTTCGCGGAGCATGCATTTTACACAGCCACTCCTTTTGCCAACACAAACCAAGCGGGAAACATGTCAAAGGTTCAGCAAGACGTACCATTGAGCCAGCGTTGGCTGGACCGAATAGAACGCACCGGCAATCGCCTGCCACACCCGGTCGTGCTGTTCATTTACTTCTGCGCAATCGTCGTTTTGCTGTCGGCATGGCTCACGGCAACAGGCGCTAATGTTCAGAACCCCAGCAGTGGCGAATGGCTTTACACGCGCTCGTTGCTGTCCCGCGACGGACTGCTGTGGATGCTACACAATGCGGTGGGTAACTTTGTGAGCTTCGCACCTGTCGGCTCTGTGATCGTCGCGATTATGGGTATTGCCGTCGCGGAACACTCCGGCTTGCTCGGCCATGTGTTGACACAATTCGCACGACGGGCGCCACCAAAGGCATTGAGTGCGGTGATTGTATTCACCGGTGTATTATCCAGTATTGGTTTTGACTCAGGCTATGTTGTTTTAATCCCATTGGCGGCGATCGTTTTTCGCGCCGCCGGACGCTCGCCGCTAGCGGGCATTGCCGCCGCCTTCGCCGGGGTATCTGGCGGGTTTAGCGCAAACATTCTCCTCGGCCCGGTCGATGCAATTTTGGCGGGGATCTCCACCGAGTCACTACAGCTGATTGACCCGCAGGCCTCGGTGAGCGTCAGCGCAAATTATTACTTCATCGCCTTTTCTACCCTGCTTATTACCCTCGTTGGCGCGTGGGTGACGGAAACCTTGGTAGAGCCTCGACTGCAGCGCCCTGGGCAGACAGAGAGCACAAGCGCGCCCCCGGAAGCCTCGGCCAGCGAGACAAAAGCGCTGCGCCGCGTGCTGCTTTTTAGCGTACTTTATGTCGCGGTGCTCATCGCCGCGGTCGTCCACCCACAGGGTCCATTGCGCAACCCTGACCCCAGCGGTATGGCAGCCCTGCCTCTGCTGCAGGGAATTGTGGTGTTTATTGCTGCATATGGCGCACTCGCCGGGATTATTTTCGGCTACAGCAGTGGCCGCTTTACGCGCAGCAAAGACTGGGTAGACGCCATGGAGTCGGGCATGAGCACCCTGGCCGGCTATCTGGTGCTAATGTTCTTTGCCGCCCAGTTTGTCAATTATTTTTCCTGGACGGGCATTGGCGCGTTAACGGCAATTAAAGGCGCACAATGGCTTGCCGGACTCGAGCTTTCCACTACCAGCCTGCTGATTAGCTTTGTGCTGTGCAGCGCAGCCATCAACCTATTGATCGGCAGCGCGTCGGCAAAATGGGCATTGATGGCGCCGATATTCGTCCCCATGTTGGCGATGCTCGATGTGGCGCCCGAGGCCGTGCAAATGGCTTACCGAATTGGTGACTCCAGCACCAACATCATCACGCCGTTAATGCCATATTTTGGCGTTGTGGTGGCCTTTATGCAGCGCCACGATAGCAAAGCCGGTATGGGCACGCTGTTAGCGTTGATGCTGCCCTACTCCCTGTGCTTTATCGTGAGCTGGTCCTTGTTACTGGCGGCCTGGGTCGGATTGGGGATTCCACTAGGGCCGAAATAAAAAAGAGCCACAAAAAAGCCGCCCTCAGCCAAGCTGGGGCGGCTTTCGATTACTGGCGTCACGCCTTATTTTTTCTCTTGGACAGCCGCACTCATCTCATCGATATTCACGTGGCGAACATCCGCACCCTTGGCCAAATAAATAACGTGCTCGGCAATGTTGCGCGCGTGGTCGCCAATACGCTCCAGGGAACGCAGTGCCCACAGTACTTGCAGCACCGAAGAAATGGTGCGCGGATCTTCCATCATATAGGTCACCAAGCTGCGCATAGCGGTGCCGTATTCCATATCGACGGAGTGATCTTCTTCCGCCACATCCAGAGCCATATCACTGTCTACACGGGCAAACGCGTCCAACGCGTTGCGCACCATGCTCAAGACATGGTCACCAATGTGGCGAATCTCTAACACGCTGCGCGGCAGGCCACCCAGTTCACCCAGCTTAATTGCGGCTTCGGCAACTTTTGTGGCCTCATCGCCCATACGTTCCAGATCACTGATGATTCGGCTAATCGACAACACCAGGCGGAGGTCGGTCGCCGCGGGCTGGCGGCGCGCCAGGATAATGGTGCACTCCTCGTCGATGGACACCTCCAGCGCATTGACGATACGGTCGCCACGCTTCACTTCATCAGCCAGACCACTGTCCTGACTCATAAACGCGGTGGTCGCATCGGCAACTTGTTTCTCGACGACCCCACCCATTTCCAGCATACGGGTTTTAATATCGTCCAGCTCAGAGTTGAACTGCTGAGAGATATGGTGAGCGTGTAAGTCTTTATCTTTCATTCCCGCATCCTATTGGCGCCGGGCTAATGGCCTAGCCTTAGCCGTAACGACCTGTTATGTAATCTTCAGTTTGTTTATTGGTCGGATTGGTAAACAAGGTATCCGTATTATCAAACTCGATCAGTTTGCCCATATACATAAATGCAGTGTAGTCAGAGACTCGCGCTGCCTGCTGCATATTATGCGTAACGATGACAATCGTGTACTTGTCTTTTAGCTCATTGATCAGTTCTTCGATCTTGAGCGTTGATATGGGATCCAGCGCCGATGCTGGCTCATCCAGCAGCAGGACTTCCGGCTCAACCGCAATGGTGCGCGCAATGACCAAACGCTGCTGCTGGCCGCCAGACATGCCTAGCGCGTTATCGTGCAGACGGTCTTTCACTTCGTCCCATAGGGCGGCACCGCGCAACGAGCGCTCAACCACTTCATCCAGCACCCGCTTTTTATTCACACCCTGGATACGCAGCCCGTAAGCGACATTCTCATAGATCGACTTAGGAAAGGGATTCGGCTTTTGAAATACCATTCCCACGCGGCGACGCAGCGTTGCCACATCGACACTTCGGTCGTAGATGTCATTGCCGTCCAGGCGAATGGCACCCTCAACCCGGCAAGTATCGACCAGGTCATTCATGCGATTGAAGCAGCGCAGAAGGGTCGACTTACCGCAACCGCTGGGGCCGATAAACGCCGTAACCTTTTGACGAGGAATCTCCATATTGACGTCAAACAACGCTTGTTTGTCGCCGTAGTACAGATCCAAACCGTCGACATTCAGAGTAATGTCCTCGTCGGTAATAGAGGCTTCATTGCGTACCCGGCCGAGCGATTCCATATCGATTGCGTGACCAGCTGTAGCAGTTTTGTTGGTATCCATAAATTTTACCGTCATGGCTGTGCCAATTACATTTCCAGAGATTTGTATTTTTCGCGCAGATGATTCCGCAGTGCCACGGCACTGAGGTTCAGCAGCGCAATGATAATCACCAACAGCAATGCCGTAGCGTACACCAGTGGCCGCGCTGCTTCGACATTCGGGCTTTGAAAACCAACATCATAGATGTGAAAGCCCAAGTGCATAAACTTCTGATCGAGGTGGAAGTATGGGAAGTTGCCATCCACCGGTAGCGACGGTGCCAACTTGACCACCCCGACGAGCATCAACGGCGCAACCTCCCCGGCGGCACGAGCAACGGCCAGAATCAGGCCAGTCATCATCGCCGGGCTGGTCATGGGCAACACCACCCGCCAAAGGGTCTCGGCCTTCGTGGCACCCAGGGCCAGACTGCCCTCTCGCAGATTGCGGGGAATACGCGCCAAGCCCTCTTCGGTTGCCACAATAACCACCGGCAGCGTCAGCAGCGCCAGCGTCACAGACGCCCACAGAAGCCCCGGCGTACCAAAAGTTGGCGACGGCAGTGCTTCGGGGAATAAGGCCTGGTCGATTTCTGCCCCAACAAAATAGATAAAGAAGCCGAGCCCGAACACCCCGTATACAATCGAGGGTACGCCCGCCAGGTTATTCACCGCGATGCGCACGATTCGCGTCATCAGCCCCTGCTTGGCGTATTCGCGCAGATACACCGCCGCGATCACACCGAAGGGCGTTACCAGTACTGACATAATCAGCACCATAATCACCGTGCCGAATATCGCGGGAAAGATGCCGCCCTCGGTATTCGCTTCGCGGGGCTCATCGGTAAGAAACTCCGCAAACTTGCCGAAGTAAAAACCGACCTTGTTGGCAAAGTTCATGGTATTGGGCTTGTAGGCGTGGACCACCGTCGACACGCGTTGCTCGCGCTGCTGGCCCTGCGCGGTCTCGACAATAAAACTGTCTCGGTTCCACTCGGCGTACAGTGCATTCAGCTCTTGTTGCAATACCGCATAGGCAGCATCCAGCTCAGCGCGTTCGCTGTCTATCTCCAGCTGCTTTTGGGCGCGCTCAGCGGCGGGCAACGCTTCATCGAGTTCCAAGCCGCGCTGGCGCAGACGCAGTTTTTCCAAGCGGTAGTTGATCGCGCCAATCTCTTTCTTTTCGACGCGCTCGATATCATGGTGAATGGTTTCAGCACGTTCGATACTCTGCTGAAACGCCTGCCACAGTGCTTCGTCATCGGCGGCGGCGATCGCCTGGCCATCGCGCTTCAAACCGCGCAAAAAGCCGTAAAAGTTGCCCCACTCACGGCGTTCGAGAACAATCGCTTGTTCTGGGTAATACGTGTTCTGCAGGTAGCGACTTAACACCCATTTAAAATCCGCACCGCTGACATCGCGGTTGCCGACTTTCACCAGCTCTCGCTGGATAAACGGCTCGTCGGTATCGAGTGTAAAGCCAGCGCTGAGCAACTGCTCGATCGCCACATCCTCGCTTTCAACCCGCTCAGCCATCACCACCGCTGGACTCTCATCCGGCAACTGATACTCTGCGACAAAAACATCGGCGGGCCAAAAGTGGCTGAAACCCCGCACTGCCAACAGTATTAACAAACCGATAACGGCCAGTGTGCTGACGGTCACCGCAGCGGCGTTCATCCAAATCAAGGGTTCGCCGCCCTTGAACCAGGCCGTCAGCCCCTGCTTTTCTTTATCCTGTAAATACATGATGTATCCCGAATCAATCAGAGGTTGCCGTAGCGCTGACGCAGACGCTGTCTGACCGTCTCCGCAACAGTGTTAACAACAAACGTAAACATAAATAGTACAAAGGCCGCCAAGAACAACACCCGGTAGTGACTGCTGTCGACTTCCGTTTCACCAATTTCTACCGCGATATTTGCCGCCAGCGTCCGCATACCCTCGAAGATATTGGCGTCCATAATCGGGGTATTACCAGTGGCCATCAGAACGATCATTGTCTCGCCGACCGCGCGACCCATGCCGATCATCAGGGCCGAGAAGATACCCGGGCTGGCGGTGGGCATGACGACACCAACCAGGCTTTGCCAAGGCGTTGCGCCGAGAGCGAGTGATCCGTAACTAAGGTGCTTGGGCACCGAGAAAATGGCATCTTCGGCAATCGAAAAGATCGTGGGGATAACGGCAAAACCCATTGCCACACCCACCACCAGAGCATTGCGCTGGTCGAAGGATATGCCCAGATCATTGGTCAACCAGGCGCGCATATCGCCCGCAAAGAATGCCCTCTCCATTGGCGCGCTCAGCTCAACGCATGCGATTACCAGACCAATCACAACGGGCACCAACAGCAAGGGATGCCAGCCTTCGGGAACGCGGCGACTCACGCTCACGGGTAGCCGCGACCACAGCCAAGCGAAAATGAGAATACCCACTGGCAGCGCAATAAAGATGCTGAATACCGCGGGCAAATTGCGCTCGATAAAGGGTGCCAGCCACAGGCCGGCCAAGAAACCGAGAATAACGGTAGGCAAGGCCTCCATTAACTCGATGAGTGGTTTAACCTTGCGGCGCAGCGAGGGCGCCATGAAATACGCGGTGTAAATCGCACCACAAATCGCCAATGGCGCCGCAATTAACATGGCATAAAAAGCGGCTTTCAGGGTGCCAAAGGCCAGCGGTGCAAAGCTGTACTTTGGCTCAAAATCATTGTCTGCCGCCGAGGACTGCCAAACATAGTCGGGCTCGGGGTAGCTTTCGTACCACACCTTGCTCCACAGCACAGACCAAGAGACCTCGGGGTGCTCATTTTCCACGGCGAAGCTACGAATCTCCCCTCCCTGCAACTCGACAAGGAGGCGATCCGCCCGCGGCGAAATTGCCATGCCAAGCACATTTTTTAATTCCAGCTCTTCACTCAGCAAACGGCGTTGCGACGTGCTGTAGAAGATATCGAGGTGACCGTCATCGGTAATGCTGACAAAGCCTTTGCGGCGGTGTTCGGTCAGCAGCATCGCGGAGGGGCCACCTGCCGTAAACTGGCGCACAAACTGCAAACCGTATTGTCCGCCCTGCTGAGCATTGCGAACCACGAACCACTGGGACACGCTGCCATCCTCAGCGGCGGTGAGCAAAGAAATACCGCCTAACAAAAAGCGTACATCACTCAGTGCCGCGCCATCAGTCACTTCGCCGCGATCAACGATCTCCAGGCTGCGCAGACTAATCAACCGGTAGCCACCTTGCTGGCTCAACACGTACAGCCACTGCTGGCGAGGCCCGATCAATAGATAGTCGGCGGAGATATCCAGCGTTGGCAATGCCAGGTTTTCTTCGACCAGGGTGATTTCTTCACTGAGGAAGTCTTCTTCTTTGGTCCAGCGGCGTCCGACCAAATGGCCGTCACTCACGGCGACCACCACCAGGGCTTCCTCACTGTCGCGCACGGCCAGTCGGCTCAGGGCCGCGTCGCTAATTTCCATGCCGGTTTCGCCATAGGGAAAGCGCAGAGACGGGGTAATCAGGCGTTGATCCTCGGGGTAGCTCACGCGATAGTCATGTTTGGCCAGCAGAGCTCGACCGTCTTCCATCCCCACCGCGAACACGCGGGTTTCTTCTGACTCCAGTGCGAAGCTGCTAATCGCTGCAGTCGTTGGCAGCGACCGCTTGAGAACCTGTTGACCATTCTCGGTATTAAAAAATACGGCATCCCCGTTTTCGGCAAGGCGAAAACCCACCTCGGCCTGTTCTTCCATTGCCAGATACAATGGCGCGGCGGCCACTGGCAGTTGGTACTGTTCCTCTGACTCGATGCCAGCCGAATTAAACAGCGGCAGAATTTCATACAGCAGATAGAAAAAGATCAGCAGAATGGACAGCAATACCCCAACACCACCGCCGGTGATAGTTGCTGTGGTCATGCCATCTTTGACTTGGCGCCATCTGCGTTGGGCCGATGCAGTTGCGCGCACCTCTGATTGCTTCATAAGTCTCGGGCTCTTTGAGGAACTGGCGGGGATTTTATGACGATAATGTTTCAGTTTTGTTACAGATAAAAAATGTGCCACAAACTCACGTTTGCAGCACATTTTACAGCGACATCATGTCGGCATTTTTACAGCTCTAGCTTTTTGCGAATTTTCTCTACAACGCTTGCTGGCAGCGGGATGTAGCCATCTTTAGCAACGATTTCCTGACCCTGCTTTGACAGCACCAGCTTAACGAATTCGCGCTCTAGCGGCGTAAACGGCTTATTGGGTGCTTTATTCATGTAAACGTAGAGGAAGCGTGACAGCGGGTAGCTACCATTGATCGCATTTTCCGGCGTGGCGTCTACAAAACTGCCCTTCTCATTCTTGGACAGCGGAATAGCGCGAACGCTTGAGGTCTGGTAGCCGATGCCAGAATAACCGATGCCGTTAATAGAGGTAGACACAGACTGAACCACTGATGCCGAGCCTGGCTGCTCGTTTACACCATTTTTAAAGTCGCCTTTACACAGTGCCTTGCCTTTAAAGTAGCCGTAGGTGCCCGATACCGAGTTGCGACCGAACATTTGAATATCGCGCGCCGACCACGATCCATCCATGCCGAGCTGACCCCAGCGCTGGATATTTTCCGGGTGGCCACACTTGCGAGTGCTTGAGAAAACCGCATCGACTTCGGCGATGGTCATCCCCTCAATGGGGTTGTCCTTGTGGACAAACACCGCCAGGGCGTCAATAGCCACCGGAACCGCAACGGGTTTGTAGCCATATTTCGCTTCGAAGGCTTCGATCTCTTTGTCCTTCATCTTGCGGCTCATTGGCCCCATGTTTGAAGTGCCTTCTGTCAATGCCGGGGGCGCCGTAGAGGAACCGGCTGCTTGAATCTGGACGTTAACGTTTGGGTAAGCGCGTTTGAAGTCTTCGCTCCAAAGCGTCATCAGGTTTGCCAGGGTATCTGAGCCAACGCTGGAAAAAGTGCCCGATACACCCGCCGCTTTTTCGTACACAGGCAGCGCCGGATCAACTTCAGTGGCTGCCGCCACCCACATAGAGGAAAGGCCAAATGCGGCCGCCATCAGACATTGCTTCAGTTTCACAGGTATCTCCCGATCAATAAAATTGGTAACACGGCTGTCATTTTAGCGGCGCTAGATGACGGATTTATTACAATGAGAAATCAGTTTACCCGAGTGATTAATGAACGTGGAAATAAACAACTGAACGTACTGCCATGCCCCGGCTGGCTGGAGATTTTCATCTCGGCCCGGTGGCGCAACAAAACATGTTTCACGATCGCCAAACCCAAGCCTGTACCGCCGGTATCGAGGGAGCGACTTTGATCAACCCGGTAGAAGCGCTCGGTTAGACGGGGAATGTATTGCGGCTCGATACCAATCCCGCTGTCCTGCACTTCCAACACACCGTGGCTGTCATCCTGGTACCAACGCAGCACAATTCGGTCATCCTCGGCGGTGTAGCGCGCAGCATTTACCGCCAAGTTAGACAGCGCGCTGCGTATTTCCGTCGCCTGCCCTTTCAGGGCAATGGCATCGTCACATTCGATGTCGATCTGGCGATTGCCCTTGGCGGCCGCGAGGGCTTCTTCGCGCACCATTTCCATCAGCGGGCGGATACGTATCACTTCATGCTCGCTGGCTTGAGGGACGGATTCCAGTCGCGACAAGAGCATTAAATCTTGAATGAGGTGGTGCATGCGGCGAGACTGCCGCAGCATTTGATCGATGGCGCGATCCCAGCGCGGATTGTCGCCACCGTGCTCAGAAAACGTCTCCAGGTAACCATTGATCACCGTCAGTGGCGTGCGCAATTCGTGTGACACATTCGCGACAAAATCTTTGCGCATTTTTTCGAGACGGTGGGTTCGCGTGACATCGCGGGCAAACAGTAAACGATTACCCTCCGCGAAAAAGCTGATGCTTAAACTGAGCTGTATCTCGCTGTTTACCGGCGACGCCATTTCAAAGGGCATGGCGTATTTTTCAGCTTCGTAGTAGGCAACAAAATTCGGGTTGCGCACTAAATTCAGCAGCTGCAAGCCGACATCTTCATCCCTGCGCAGCCCAAGTAGATCCATCGCCGCATCGTTGCACCATTCGATGTTGCCGTGACGATCCAGCATCACCACGGCATCTGACATCGATGCAAACGATGAATGTAAGTAATCAATAATTGCTTGTAACTGATCACGATCTCCCGACGCATGCTTCTGCATATCGTAAATCGTGTCGAAAATTTGACCCCACATGCCAATTGCCTCTGGCGGCTCGGTACCCAAGCCTCTATATAACCAGTCGCTCAGTCGTTGAAGTTGCCATAGCAGCCAGGTGCATATCACCGCTGCAACGATAAAAACGGGCCACACTCCAAGGTCGAACGCTGTTGCAAACACTGCCGCCGTTGCCAATGGCAGCACTACGCGAACAAGCTCCGTCTTCCAGCCGTAATACCGCATAGAGCAGCGCTAGGCGCTCACCCCCGTTGCGGAAAAACGGTAGCCAGTACCGCGAACGGTTTGAATCAGCTGCCCGAAGTCTCGCTCGTCGGTCAGCAGCGCTTTGCGAAGCCGGCGAATATGAACATCTACCGTGCGCTCTTCAACATAGACATTGGTGCCCCATACCTGGTCGAGCAGTTGACCACGGCTATAGGCACGCTCTTGGTGGGTCATGAAAAATTTCAGTAATTTAAACTCAGTGGGCCCCATATCCAAAGGCTCACCATTGGCAAACACGCGGTGACTGGCGGGGTCGAGTTTGAGGCCATCCACCTCAATGGTCTCTTCCTGCTCAGGCGAGCTGCCGCGGCGCAACACCGCCTTGATGCGCGCCATTAGCTCTCGGGAAGAAAACGGCTTGGTAATATAGTCGTCGGCACCGACATCCAGGCCCTGAACACGGTTGTCTTCATCGTCTTTAGCGGTGAGCATGATGACCAGCATATCCCGGGTTAATTCTTCCCGGCGCAAGCGGCGCAGCAGCTCAATACCACTGGTGACTGGCATCATCCAGTCCAGCAGTACCAGATCCGGGCGCTGATCAACAATAATTCCGTGCGCTTCCTGCGCATTGCTCGCTTCGATGCAGTCGTAACCGGCAAGCTCTAGCCCTACGCGGATCATCTCGCGAATGGCGGCTTCGTCATCGACGATGAGGATGGTCTTTGTGCTCATGCTCTTCCCTTGTAGCCTGTGGATGCTTGAGCCTGCATTAAAACGGCCTTTAATGACAATTATATGACAACGACTCGATCAAGGCGCCAGCCGTTGCCCCAAGCTTAGTCGAAAACGACAGTTTTATTACCGTGCACTAACACCCTGTCCTCAAGGTGATTGCGAAGCGCGCGGGCCAGTACGCTCTTTTCGACATCCTTACCCAGACGCACCAGGTCATCCTTGCTATGGCGATGCGACACTCGAATGACGTCCTGCTCGATAATCGGGCCCTCATCCAGCTGCTCAGTGACGTAGTGGCTGGTGGCTCCGATCAATTTTACGCCGCGATCATAGGCCTTCTGGTAGGGGTTCGCGCCAATGAAAGAAGGCAAAAAGCTGTGGTGAATATTGATCATTCTGCCGCTGTACGCACGGCAAAATTCCGGAGGAATAATCTGCATATAGCGCGCCAGCACGACACAATCAGCGGCATAGTTCTCTGTTAACTCTTGAATACGGGCGTGGGCCGGTGCCTTGTTTTGAGGGTCGACCGGCACATACTCAAACGGAATTCCATGCCACTCGACCATGCTGCGCAAGTTCTCGTGATTTGAGATCACACAGGGAATATCACAGTACAGCTCGCCGCTATGCCAGCGGTGCAATAAATCTGCAATACAGTGTGAGGCATGGCTTGCCAGAATCACCACCTTGCGCCGCCGCGCTGAGTCGACCAGCTCCCACTCCATGTCATATTCCTGCGCCAAGGGCGTAAATGCCTCGCGCACTGCCTCAGCACCGATGCTCAATGAATCGGCTTTAATCTCGTTGCGCATGAAAAACCAATTGCTGTCGGCATCGGCGTGATAATTGGCCTCGGTTAGCCAGCCCCCTTGATCGGCGACAAATTGGCTCACTTTGGCAACGATGCCAACGCGGTCCGGGCAACTGGTGATCAAACAGTAGGTATGTTCCATCTTTACAACAACATCCTTGCAAAAAAATCTTAACCCTTGTTCAGTATCGCCCGCACCGCCTGAGGCAGGTCTGCGGGAAGTACCACGGTCTTGGCATTGTCGGACGCCGACAGCTCACGCAGCGAGTCAGCGTATTTCTCACCCAGCAGATACAGCACGGGCAATTCATCACCTTTAACCGCTTCCGAAACTAACTCAATCGCTGCACCGCTGGCCTTAGCCAACACCACTTCCGCCTGGGCGTCGCGACGCGATGCTTCCAAGCGCCCCTCAGCTTCGAGGATCGCGGCCTGCTTCTCACCTTCGGCCTTGGTCACCGCCGCGCGGCGTTGACGCTCGGCAGCGGCCTGCTCTTCCATGGCACTTTGCATAGTGGGAGATGGATTAATGTCTTGGATTTCCACCGTTTTCAGTGTGATACCCCAGTCGGAAATATCGTCTGAAATCCCCGCCTTGAGCTTGGCCTTGATTTGCTCCCGCGACGACAGGGCCGAGTCCAACGACATCTCGCCTACAATTGAACGCAGTGCGGTCTGTACCAGGTTTTGGATGGCAATGGTGTAATTCTCAACACCGTAAACAGCTTTCTCAGGAGAGACGATATTTATATAGGCCACCGCGTTGGCGATAATCACCGCATTGTCTTCAGTGATAACCTCCTGGGAGGGGATATCCAACACAATGTCCTTGGTTGTTAAGCGGTAGGCCACTTGATCAACATAGGGAATAATAAAGTTCAAACCGGGGTTCAAGGTGCCGTGGTATTTACCAAGGCGTTGCACAATGTGTTTATAGCCTTGGGGAACGGTCTTCACCCCCATCGACAGCGTGACGACGACCAATACAAACAACGCCCCTGTAATTGCTAAACCATCCATATTCTTCCCCTAAAACCTCGTGAAATGAGCCCGCCAGTAACGGTATTATTCGGCAGCTTTGGCGCCGCGTTGGCGGCGTACTATCAATGAATTACCTGAGATATCTTCAACAATGACCCGGTCTCCAACGATCAAGGGCTCGCGACAAATGTAACTCCATTCGTCATTACCCAGCACCGGTATACTGAAGCGCACCTGCCCCTCGCGGTGGTCCCCAACGCGCGTAACCATACCCTCCTGACCCACAACCTGCTCGCGCGACATGCCCGATAAACTTTTATCTTTCATACGCGGATGCACAAATTTAAACCAGAGGAACAAGTCGACCGCTGACAGCCCCGCCCAGATCAACACTTGAACACTAAAGGGCAAATCCACAACGGCGGTGATCAGCCCCACCGCAATGGCGCTGGCACCGAACCAAAGCATGACAAAGCTGGGAACAAAGACCTCGCTGGCAACCAGTAAAAGCCCCAAAACCATCCAGTGCCAGTACTCTATCGAGCTATTCAGCCAATCCATTTGTGCGCTCCTGCTGCCACGCGATAAGTGAGAGGCATTATTTAGCCACGATCTCACTTAATAGCAAGCGCCAAAGCTGCAAATTCACACTTGATTGGGGCTGCACCCCCACAGCAAACAGCTGGGATTTCCGGTACAATGGCCGATCATTCGAGAGTAGCTACGCCATGTCTTTACCACCGGCCATTTTTAGCCACCACCCCTACTGGGCGGAGTGCTTCGGCACCGCACCATACTTGCCAACCAGCCGCGAGGAAATGGACGCCTTGGGTTGGGACAGCTGCGACATCATTATTGTCACCGGCGATGCCTATGTGGATCACCCTAGCTTTGGCATGGCCGTTATTGGGCGCGTATTGGAAGCGCAGGGCTTTCGCGTTGGCATTATTTCCCAGCCAGACTGGCAGTCGGCAGAGCCCTTCACCACGCTGGGCAAACCTAACCTGTTTTTCGGCGTCGCCGCCGGAAACATGGACTCGATGATTAATCGCTACACAGCAGACCGCCGACTGCGTCACGACGATGCCTACTCACCGGATAACGTCGGTGGCAAGCGCCCCGATCGCGCGGTTATCGTCTATGCCCAGCGCTGCCGCGAAGCCTATAAAGACTGCCCCATTGTTATCGGCTCCATCGAAGCAAGCCTGCGACGCATCGCGCACTACGATTACTGGAGCGACAAAGTCCGCCGCTCAATTCTTATGGACTCGCGCGCGGATATTCTGCTGTATGGCAATGCCGAACGCGCCATTGTCGACCTCGCACACCGGCTGTCTCGCGGCGAGCCGGTGGAGCAAATTCGCGACCTTCGCGGCACCGCATTTATTCGCGACGCAGTGCCTAACGGCTGGACGGTTGTGGACTCCAGCGATATTGACCGACCCGGCAAGGTGGATCCGATCACTAGTCCCTATGTGGACACCAGCGCTGACCCCAGTTGCAAAACCGAACAGGCAAAGGCAGCAAGCGAGCCAGACGCTGCACAGACCATCACTATTATCGACCCCAGGCAGGCCCGTAAAAGCGACGCACCGGCAGATCGAACAGTTATTCGCCTACCCGCTTATGAAACGGTAAAAAAAGACCCCGTCAGTTACGCCCACGCAGCGAGGGTGCTTCACCTGGAAACCAATCCAGGCAACGCACGCGCGCTGGTTCAGCGCCATGGCGACAAGGAAATTTGGCTCAACCCGCCACCCATTCCACTCACGACAGAAGAGCTCGACTGGGTCTTTGAGTTGCCCTATCAGCGCCGCCCTCACCCCCGGTACGGCGAGGCGCGGATTCCCGCGTATGAAATGATTCGCAACTCGGTGAATATCATGCGCGGCTGTTTTGGCGGCTGCAGCTTCTGTTCTATCACCGAACACGAAGGACGGATTATTCAGAGCCGCTCAAAAGACTCGATTGTCAGAGAAGTGGAAAAAATTCGCGACAAAACGCCGGGCTTCACCGGTGTTGTGTCGGACCTCGGCGGCCCCACCGCCAATATGTGGCAACTGACCTGCAAAAGCGAAGCGATTGAAAAAAGCTGTCGTCGCCTATCCTGCGTCTATCCCGGGATTTGCAAAAACTTAAACACTGACCAAACACCGCTTATCGAGCTGTACCGTGAAGTTCGCAACCTGAAAGGTGTTAAAAAAGTCCTTATCGCTTCCGGCCTGCGCTATGACTTGGCCGTGGAAACACCCGAGTACGTCAAAGAACTGGTCTCCCACCACGTTGGTGGCTATTTAAAAATCGCACCCGAGCACTCAGAAGACTCACCACTGAGCAAAATGATGAAACCGGGCATGGGCAGCTACGACCGCTTCAAAGCCATGTTCGACAAATACTCCAAGCAAGCGGGCAAAGAACAGTACCTCATTCCCTACTTTATTGCGGCGCACCCAGGCACCCGCGATGAAGACATGATGAACCTGGCGCTGTGGCTGAAGAGCAACGGCTTTCGCGCCGACCAGGTGCAGGCCTTCTACCCCTCTCCAATGGCCAATGCGACGGCAATGTATTACTCGGGAAAAAACCCGTTACGCAAGGTAAGCCGTCGCAGTGAAAATGTATTCAGCGCTAAGGGATTGAAACAGCGACGTTTACATAAAGCCTACCTGCGTTACCACGACCCTGAAGGCTGGCCTGCGCTGCGCGAATCACTGCTGAAAATGGGACGCAAGGATTTGATTGGCTATGGCAAAAAGCATCTCGTGCCGCCGCGCCAACCGGCAAACTGGAAAAGTAAAAACCCGAAGCGCGGCCGCATGCTAACGCAGCACACTGGACTTCCCCCTAGAAAAACGACATAAAAAATTCATTTTATGGCTGGCAAAAGGCTTTCTATACCTATTCAGACTGTGTATATAATGAGCTTGCTGGCTATAGATGCAGCTTGGTTTTATGTAAAAGCACCACGAAGTCGTTTTTAGTACCTCGTTCTGTTTCATAACTACCCTGCCTATCTCAGCTCAAGCCATACAAGGCAAACTTATAGACAACGAGGTTTTAAGACATGTCCAGAAGCACTGGTAAAGTAAAATGGTTCAACGAGACTAAAGGCTTTGGTTTCATTGAGCAGGATTCCGGCCCAGACGTTTTTGTTCACTTCAGCGCCATCTCTGGCTCTGGCTTCAAAACGCTGGCAGAAGGTCAAGCTGTTGAGTTTGACGTGCAGAGCGGTCAAAAAGGCCCTCAGGCAGCGAACGTAACCGTTATCTAAGCATAGAGCGCGGTGACAAGAAGGCGGCGAAAGCCGCCTTTTTTGTGTCTGCGTTTTCATCACAACCTATTCGCACTGCGTAAAACATCACCGAAATATTTTTCACTTCTACAGGGATATACGCTTTAATCAGCGCAAACAACAAAAAGGACCCCGCATGAAAGCCGCAATAAAAGCTACAGCACTGGCTCTTGGCCTAATGGTCAGCCCCTTCATCCAAGCCGGTGAACACGAATGGCGTTTTGGTGTACTGGCCCACAATAAAGGCCCCATTGCCAGTGAAACGGAAGACGGCCCCGACGTCACGCTGGCGTACTACCACCACTTAAAACAATACAATTGGGGCGGCTTATTTGCTCACGGCGGCGCCGTTATTAACACAGCCGATGGCACCAGCTATCTCTACAGCGGACTCAACCCCAAATGGAACTTCGGTGAATCGCCAGTCTATTTTGAGCTGGGCTTTGGGCTTGCTGTTCACGATGGTGACCTTGAGAAAAAGTCAGCCGAGCGTCGTGAAATGGGCTCTCGAGTGCTGTTTCACACCGAATTTAACCTCGGCTACCAAATTAACCCGCGGTACAGTGTCGGCCTTTACTTAGACCACATTTCCAACGGTGGCATCCTCAACGACGACAACAACCGCGGGCTAGACACCTACGGCGTTCGTCTCGGTCGTCGGTTTTAAGTAAGGTCAGGCAGACGCGCCCCGGCGGTGAGTAATGTACCAGCAATAATGTATGGGCTTACTGCGCCGCTTAAAATCCTCGTCTAGCGACCAAGCACAGCGGTCCGCAATTTCAAAACGCTCAGCCAGCACCTCATCCAGTATGAAGTCGCGCTTATTGGTGGAAAAAATCAACAAGCCATCTTTGGCCAAACAGCGCATCGCCTGAGCAATCAATTCGGCGTGATCGCGCTGGGTGTCCAGCACATCGTCCATTCTCTTTGAATTAGAGAAGGTCGGTGGATCGAGAAGAATCAGGTCAAACTCCTCCTCACAATCTGCCAACCACTGTCTAGCATCCCCCTGCTCGGTGCGATGGCGCGCCTCGCTCAAGCCATTGAGTGACAGGTTCTGTCGCGCCCATTTCAGGTACGTGTGCGACATATCAACCGACGTTGTGTGGCGCGCGCCCCCCAGCCCCGCGTGCACTGAGGCAACGGCGGTATAACAGAAGAGATTCAGAAACCGCTTACCGCGCGCTCGCTCGGCAATGTCCAAACGCACCGGGCGGTGATCGAGAAACAACCCGGTATCGAGGTAATCGTATAGATTCACCAGCACCGTCGCCTGGCCTTCGCGCACTTCTAGCACCTTGCCCTGTGGGGCTTGGCGTTCGTACTGAGACTTACCGCGCTGGCGCCGTCGCTCCTTTAGCGCAATATCTGTTACCGGCAGTGAAAACACCTCAGCACAAGCCTGCATTACCTCGCCCAGACGGCGACGGGCATCGTCGTCATTGACCGATGACGGTGCGGCATATTCGCTGACATGCACGGCGTCACCGTAGCAATCCACAGCCACGGCATATTCAGGCATATCCGCATCGTAAACACGAAAGCAGCTTATCTCGTTGCGGCGACGCCACTTATCCAGGCGCTTTAGGTTTTTTCGCAAACGATTGGCGAACATTTGTGCTCCGGCACTCAGTGCTGGTGTAACCGCTGCCTGTTGCTGCTCAGGTTTGCGCTCGGTTACGAAATATCGTTGTTCAACCTCAAACAACAGCAGCTTGCTCGGTATGGTGCCGTTGAAAAGTTGATATTGCTTGCAAGCGCGAATGCCCATTCGCTTCCCGAGGTCCGGGTTACCGGTAAACACCCCCGCCTGCCAACCTTGAAAGTCCTCGCGAAGGCTTTGCCCCAAGCGCCTGTACAAGTGCAGCAACTCCGCTTCTTCGCCAAGCCGCTCGCCATACGGGGGGTTACAAATCAGCAGTCCAGGCAAAGCGTCGTTACGGGGTGGCGACAGCTCAGACAACTCGCCGCGCGCCACCTTCACGAATTGAGCAAGGCCCGCACGCCGGATATTGTCCTGCGCTTGCGCAATGACTTTACCGTTCGCATCGTAGCCCCAAATTTGCGGCCAGTTTCGGCGGTGAGCCTGTCGCTGCAAGTCCATTGCTTCATCGTGAAGTTGCCGCCACAAGACCTGCTGATGCCCAGACCAGGCTGCAAATCCCCAGTGCTTGCGCTGCAGTCCAGGCGCAATATTCATTGCCATCATGGCCGCTTCGATCAACAGGGTACCGCTGCCGCACATGGGGTCGATCAAGCCACCACCGCGGCTGGCAACCCCCGGCCAATCTGCCCGCAGCAACAACGCAGCCGCTAAATTTTCTTTCAATGGCGCCAGCGCGCCACTTTGCCGGTAGCCACGCCGGTGCAGGCTATCACCCGACAAGTCGATAGCAACGAGTATCTTGCCCTTGCGCAACCGCACATGAACACGAATATCAGGTTGCGATTTGGCGATGTTTGGCCGCTCTTGCCCGGCCTCAATAAAGCGATCAACGATGGCATCCTTGCAACGCAGTGCGCCGAAGTGACTGTTGCGGATCTCGCGGCTGCGCCCGGCAAAGTCTACGAGAAGGCTGCTTCCCTCACGCATGTGTGCAGGCCAGTCGATGGCATGCAGGCCATCGTATAATTGCTGGGCACTGTCGCCAGGGAACTCGGCCAGTGGCAAAAGCACTCTATTGGCAAGACGCGACCACAGGCATAGCCGGTAGATCACGTCGGGCGTCGCGTCGACCGTCACCGCCCCGACCGTTTCGCCCCGCTTCTGTGCTCCCAGGCGTTCGGCTTCATCTCCCAGTAAACCTTCGAGCCCCTTCGGGCAACTGAGGATTAGTGACTGCATTTGACTCATAAACACCCACCCGGGACATTGTGATTCAGGTAATTCATATTGCTTCTCAATAGCTTAGCGACTTTATACATGAACTCTATAAAACGCCCTAGCCTTATGCGAAATCGATCTTCGCGAGATTTATGAAAGTTTGGTTACATGGTAATTCGGTTGACGCACACTGCGCCAACTTTGGTTCGCTATGCCCCGCTCTGGGCGTAGTGAGTACACGTTGAACAATGGAGGCTTATGCCCTATGAGAAGACAGAAACGCGACATGACTGAGCGCGCCTACCAACGTGGTTATCAGGCAGGAATCGCCGGAAAAAACAAAGAAAATTGCCCTCACACTCAGCAGCAACTCAAACAGGAATGGATCTCTGGATGGCGCGAAGGCCGCGTCGACCACTGGGACGGTATCGACACCGCCACCGCACTCCAAAAGCAAGCGTTTCACTAATTTCGTGTCACTGGCCCCATAGCAATGGCCAGCGTGCTGGCTGTTGAGTCCTAGATAAAAGCCCGCCTTGAGCGGGCTTTTTTTGTGCTTGCTAACTAGCGACGGCTGCGCCTTCCCGGCTTAGCCTCCGCGGGGCTTTGCTCCGGCGGCGTCAATCCCGCCATCACATACACATCATCGACTTCGTGCTCGGGGAGCTCCGTCCACATACCCACTTTCACTTTTGAAGGGATGAAAACATTGCCATAGCGCACACGCTTCAGGCGATTGACCTGCAAACCCTGCGACTCCCATAAACGCCGCACTTCGCGATTGCGCCCCTCCATGATAACCACGTAGTACCAGTGGTTAATGCCCTCGCCACCACCGTCTACGATATCGGTGAACCGGGCAACGCCGTCATCCAACTGCACGCCATCTACTAAGGCCTGCAGGTTATGCTCACTGGCATTGCCCATAACGCGGCACAGGTACTCTCGCTCTATAGTTGTCGAAGGGTGCATGAGTTTATTGGCGAGATCACCATCGGTGGTAAACAGCAATAAACCGGTGGTGTTGTAATCAAGCCGCCCTACGCAGATCCAGCGCTCGCCGGATAATCGCGGCAACCGATCAAACACTGAGCGCCGCCCCTCTGGGTCTTTGCGGCTACAAATTTCCCCTTCGGGCTTGTTGTACAGCAGCACACGCGGCCGCTTACTACCCGTATCTGATTTGAGCGGGCGCCCATCGAACACGATGCGGGCGGTTTTATCTACGCGATCGCCTAGTGTCGCGAGCTCGCCATTCACTTGCACCCGACCATCGCTGATCGCGCGCTCCATTTCACGGCGTGAACCCAAGCCTGCACGAGCAAGCACCTTTTGTAACTTTTCGTCTTCGGCACTCATCAGTGCTTTATCTCTGTCATTGTGTCGTCCTCATCGACGAGTTTGGCTTCGGCTTCGGCTTCGGCTTCGGCTTCGGCTTCGGCTTCGGCTTCGGCTTCGGCTTCGGCTTCGGCTTCGGCTTCGGCTTCGGCTTCGGCTTCGGCTTCGGCTTCGGCTTCGGCTTCGGCTTCGGCTTCGGCTTCGGCTTCGGCTTCGGCTTCGGCTTCGGCTTCGGCTTCGGCAGTATTTGACTCGGCGCTGGCCTCGGCAAGATTGTCTTTGTCGAACTGCAGCTCTGAGTTCAAAGAATCTAAATCGGCAATCTCAGCCAGACTGGGCAGTTCGTCGAGATTACTGAGATTAAAATAGTCCAAAAACTGACGCGTGGTCGCATACATGGCCGGTCGGCCCGGCACATCTTTGTGGCCTACAACGCGCACCCACTCTCGCTCCAGCAGTGTTTTAACAATGTGAGAGCTGACCGCAACGCCCCGTATTTCTTCTATGTCACCGCGAGTGATCGGTTGGCGGTAGGCAATCAGCGCTAGGGTCTCTAGCAGCGCGCGTGAATAGCGCTGGGGCTTTTCGTCCCACAAGCGACCTACCCAGGGCGCGAACTCTTCTCGCACTTGAAAGCGATAACCACTGGCCACCACTTTGAGCTCGTAACCACGACCCTCACAATCCCGCTCTATTTGCGCCAGAGCATCGCGAATTTCATTGGCCGCAGGCCGTTGTTGTTCGTCAAAGAGTTCAGCCAGCTGAGCGAGTGTTAGCGGCTTTCCCGCTGCCATCAGCGCCCCTTCGAGTATTCTTTGTAACTGCTGCGCGTCAATCATCAGGTGTTCTTAGCTTTAACGTGAATGGGGGCAAAAGGCGCTGACTGAACAATTTCAACCAGAGACTCCTTAATGAGTTCCATAATAGCCAAAAAGGTCACAACAACCCCGAGACGCCCTTCCTCGGGTTTGAACAGTGAGACAAAAGGCACAAAGGTATCGCCGCTCAGCCTCGCTAATACTTCCGACATTCTCTCACGAGTGGACAGCTTTTCCCGCTCGACCTGGTGGCTAATGTACAGATCTGCGCGCTGCAAGACTTCACTGAGCACCAGCATCAATTCTTTCAGATCAACGTCGGGCTCTTGCTTAACCTTTTTCATTGGCGGCGGTGCCACCTCGCTAAGGTAAGTTTCGCGCCCTACTCGCGGCAGCTGATCGATATTCTCTGCGGCCTGCTTGAAGCGCTCGTATTCCTGCAGCCGTCTTATTAACTGCGCGCGGGGGTCTTCGTCGTCTTCCAACTCTTCGCTGGAGCGCGGCAGTAGCATCCGGGATTTAATTTCCGCCAACATCGCCGCCATCAACAGATACTCAGACGCCAGCTCGAACTGCATGGCGTTCATCATATTGACATACTGCATGTATTGCTCAGTGATCTGAGCAACGTTGATCTCCAAAATATCGATGTTCTGTCGCTTGATCAGGTAAAGCAGAAGGTCAAGCGGCCCCTCAAAGGCTTCCAGGAAGACTTCCAAGGCTTCAGGGGGGATATACAAATCCTTTGGCAACTCGGTAAGCGGCTTACCCTGGACGATCGCAAACGGCATTTCACCCTGCTGAGGCCGACTGCGCAGCGCCTTAAGGCTAACAATGTCCATGGCACGCTGCATGGGTGCACGGCGGGGCGCACCGGGCAGATTTTCTGCTACCGGCTGTTCGTTATCCTGACCGTTGCCCTGCTGCACGAGCGCCCCCTATTTTCACTAAGCCGGCGATTATACGGCTATCTGCTCGAGCGTCACAGCGCTTGTTCAAATAGACTGACATCGCCAAGTCCGCGGCGAAGCACTACTGGCACGTCATCCACGAGATCGACCACAGACGTTGCCTCCATGCCACAGTAACCGCCGTCTATCACCAAATCGACGTGGTTCGCCAGCGTATCGCGAATGTCATAGGGGTCCGTCATCGGCAAGTCTTCGCCTGGCAGAATCAGGCTCACGCTCATTAGTGGCTCATTCAGCTCTGCTAATAGGTCCAGGCAAATTTGGTTGTCGGGTACGCGCAGGCCCACGCTCTTGCGCTTGGGGTGGTGAAGGCGCTTAGGGACCTCGGGCGTGGCACGCAAGATGAAGGTGTAAGGCCCGGGAATTAGGTTTTTGAGCAGGCGAAAGCTGCTGTTATCAACCCGGGCATAATTACCCAGCTCAGAAAGATCACGACACATCAGCGTGAAATTGTGCTTGTCGTCCAAACGACGAATCGTTCGGATACGCTCCAATGCACTTTTATCCCCGAGGTGGCAGCCCAGCGCATAGGCCGAATCAGTGGGGTAAGCGATCACGCCGCCACTGCGGACGATATCGGCCGCCTGTTTGATTAACCGTGCCTGTGGGTTTTCGGGGTGGATCTGAAAAAATTGACTCATAATTATCCTTAAATGTGGTCAGCTGGCCCTTAGCCAACGCTGCCATACCGGCTGACAATTTCCCACTACCTCGGCATCACAGCCAAGATCACACCACTGGCTTAAGTGGTGAAAATCACTGCCAGCCGACGCTTCAAATTCAAAGTGCCTGCACAGCTCACGTAGGTAACGTAACTCTTGATCCGCAGGCCGACCATTACATACCTCCAGCGCCTCGCCGCCCAGGTCTTTAAACTCTGCAAGCAAGCGACGCAGCTTTGCATTGGTCATTTTGTAGTGCATAGGGTGAGCAATCGCAGCCACACCACCGCCGGCGTGTATCCATGACAGCACAGACGCCAACGATGGCCACATCGCCTTTACATCGCCAATTTTGCCAGCGCCCAAAAAGCGGTCAAAGGCCTCATTCATCGACCCCACATAGCCCTTTTCAACCATATAACGGGCAAAGTCTGGTCGACCCAGCGGCCGGTCAGCGACACTGCTCCGCAATGCCTCAACATCAATATCGATGCCCTTCTTGCTTAAACGGGCGGCAATTGTCTCGCTGCGCTGCTCCCGCGCCACTTTCTGCCCCGCGATGGCATCGCACAGCAGCGGCTCAGATACGTCCAGCCCCAAACCCAATACGTGAATGTTGACGCCATTCCAGTTGCATGAAAACTCCGCACCACACACCAGCTGCAGATCGCCGGGAAGGTCTTCTAGCGCCTGGTAAGCATCGACCGTATCGTGATCAGTAATTGCCAACAGATCAACGCCACGATCAACCGCGCGCGCCACCAACTCCTGGGGGGTCAAACCGCCATCGGAGGCGGTGCTATGGGTGTGTAAATCGATTATCAAGCTTTAATACTCCAGCACCTCTGTGGCGCTCACCCCCTGCGCTAGTGATAACGCGGGAAAATGGTTATAGTGAGCCGCGCATTCGCGCAGACAATCCCGACCACAGGACGAACCATGCCCCCAAACAATCAGGGCAAGCCACGGCACAGTGCCGTGACCAACCTTTTATTCAATATTGTGATACCGACGCTGATACTCACCAAGTTCAGCGGCGAAGAAGACTTGGGGCCTAGCCTGAGCATCATTATCGCACTGGCTTTTCCCGTGAGCTTCGGCGCATGGGATTATATTAAAACCCGCCGCACCAACATTTTTTCCATACTCGGTTTCGTCAGCATCTTACTGACCGGCGGGATCAGCCTGTTGGAGCTGGACCCTCAATATATCGCCATTAAAGAGGCGGCGATCCCCGGCCTGATAGGCCTTGCTACGTTGCTGTCACTATACACGCCCTATCCGCTGATCAAAACGCTGTTGTTCAACGATGAGGTTGTCGACACCGCGCGTATCGAGAAGGCGCTTAGTGAGCACAATGCCCACAACGCCTTCAACGTAGCCCTTCGCCGAGCAACCTACTTACTGGCTTTCTCTTTTTTCCTGTCCTCGACCCTGAATTACCTGCTCGCCAAGTTTATTTTGGTCAGTCCTCCCGGCACCCCTGAGTACAGCGCCGAGCTGGGAAAAATGACCGGACTCAGCTTTCCCGTCATCGCACTGCCCTGCACAATCGTGATGATGGGCGCCCTGTTCTACCTAATGAACAGAGTTAAGAGCCTCACAGCACTGGAGCTCGAACAGATTTTTAGATTACACCAGGATCAAAACTAATCATGTTTTACGCCATTCTCAGTGAAGACGTCAGCAACAGCTTAGAAAAGCGCCTGACCGCGCGCCCTGCCCACCTCGCGCGCCTAGAGGAACTAAAAGCCGATGGCAGGCTCTTAGTTGCCGGCCCTCACCCCGCCATTGACAGCAACGACCCGGGAGACGCGGGTTTCACCGGAAGCCTGGTGATAGCCGAATTTCCCAGCCTGGAAGATGCTCAGCGCTGGGCCGATGCAGACCCTTACATTGCGGCCGGCGTGTACAGCAAAGTTAGTGTAAAACCGTTTAAAAAAGTACTGCCCTAGAACAGGGCGCCAAATTGCAGTCTGCAACCATGTACATTACTCTTATTCATTAATACCTTACCGCAATTTTTTAAAGTGGAATTAACAGTGAAGAAACTCACCCTTCTCGGCCTTGTGACCGTCCTGCTCACCCTTTCTGGCCAACTGTTCGCCGAAACCCGCTATATCAGCGACAAGGTTTATGTACCACTTCGTGTTGGGGATGGCAGCAAATACCGAATCGTTCATCGCGGCCTGCCCAGTGGCACTAAGCTTGAACTCATCACCACCAACGAGAGCACGGGCTACTCTAAAGTCAAAACGACAAGCGGTACCGAAGGCTGGCTGCCCAGCCACTACCTTGTCGAGGCGCCCGTTGCACGCACACGCTTAAAAGAAGCGGAAGCCAAACTCAGCAGACTCAGTGAGGCAAACAAAGCCCTCCGCGAGCAACTCAAAAACACCACGCAAAGCAGTGAGCAAACCGCCTCCATTGTGGAACAGCTAGAACGCGAGAACACCGCCCTCAGCGAAGAGCTGGACGCGATCAAACGCATCTCTGCCAACGCCATTAAACTCGACAGCGACAACCGCCGCCTGCTTGAGAGCAACCAGATGCTGAGCAGTGAGGTCGATGTGCTCAAGACCGATAACGCTCGCCTGCGTGAAAACAAAGAAAACGAATTTTTCCTAAACGGCGCCTTCGCGGTGCTTATCGGCGTAATGATCGCTCTAATCGTCCCACGCATGATGCCTAAGCGGCGTTCCGAATGGGGCTAAGACGATGCGTATAACCGCTTTTTTATGCCTTTTACTCTCACTCAGCATCGCGCCTGCCCACGCTGGCGATAAGCCCGTTGTCACCCTGCACACCAGCAAGGGAGATATCCGCATTGAGCTGTTGCCAGACCGCGCGCCCATTACGGTGGAAAATTTCCTCAATTACGCGAAAAGCGGTTTCTACGACGGAACCATTTTTCATCGCGTCATTCGCCGCTTTGTCGTTCAAGGCGGCGGCTTTACAGCGGATATGGTTGAAAAACCCAACGGCGAACCGATTGTTAACGAGTCCAAGGCGAGCCGGCTGAGCAATCAGCGCTGGACGGTTGCCATGGCGAGAACCGACGACCCGAATAGTGCCCGCTCGCAGTTTTTTATTAACCTGCGAATGAATCTGTCGCTCGACGCACGCATGGGCCGCGACGGCTATGCGGTGTTCGGCCATGTCATCGGTGGGCAGCATGTCGTAAGAGACATTAGCAATGTGCGCACCCAGCGCGTCGGCGACTTTGAGGACGTGCCCATGGAGCCGATTATTCTGGAGCGAATCAGCATCAGCAAGGCTAGCCCCGCCACTAAATAGCCAGAGGCCGCGATGACCGCACTCAGCATCAACCTGAACAAAATTGCCTTAATCAGAAACTCGCGCGACACCGAGTACCCAAGTGTCATCGAACACGCGAAGCGCTGTATTGCCGCAGGCGCACAGGGTATTACCGTCCACCCTCGCCCCGACCAGCGCCACATACGGGCAGACGACTGCTACGCCTTAGCAGACGTGCTGGACGTGGAGTTTAATATTGAAGGCAACCCGCTGGCCGCTCCCATGAAAAGCGATCGGACTGGCGTCAGCGACTACCCCGGCTTCATGGAGATCATTCGCCGGACTCGCCCCGCTCAATGCACCCTGGTGCCGGATAACAACAGCCAGCTAACCTCCGACCACGGTTTCGACCTCAAGCGCGACGGAGAAAAAATTGCGCCTATTATCGAAGAGCTTCGTGCAATGGGTGTGCGTGTCAGTCTGTTTATGGACCCCGATGCCGAACAAATACGCCTAGCCAAAACCTTCGGCGCCGACCGCATCGAGCTGTATACCGGCCCCTATGCCCAGGCCTATGGGAGCCCCCAGCAGGAGAACTGCCTCGCCCGTTTCGTCGACGCCAGCCGCGTTGCCGCCGAAAGCGGCTTGGGCCTGAATGCAGGCCACGACCTTAACCTGCACAACTTAGCGCTCTTCAAACGCAGCGTGGATCAACTACTGGAAGTGTCGATCGGTCACGCCTTCACCGTGGACGCTATTGAACTCGGCCTGGATCGAGCGATTGCCGCCTACCTGGACTGCCTGCGCTAGACTGCCCCGCGAGGCGGCGTTATTAGCAGCGCGCAAACACAGGCCCCTGGAACGACGTAGGGATGTCCATCCAAACGCTATACACAAAGCATAAAAACATAACGCACGAAGACACGACGACAGTCGCGATGCTGTACGGCAAATAATTCGAGGAGAAAATTAAGACAATAAGATGGGGTGGCCGACGGGGCTCGAACCCGCGACAACAGGAATCACAATCCTGGACTCTACCAACTGAGCTACGGCCACCATAACGTATGACTTGACCTGTAATGGCACGCCCGACAGGATTCGAACCTGTGACCGACGGCTTAGAAGGCCGTTGCTCTATCCAGCTGAGCTACGGGCGCAAAAAGCGTCAAGAGTTGACGAAATGGTCGGGGTAGAGAGATTCGAACTCCCGACATCCTGCTCCCAAAGCAGGCGCGCTACCAGACTGCGCTATACCCCGAAACATGTGTAACTCATGCCCCCTTACAGGAGCTGCG
Source organism: Spongiibacter sp. C9W (assembly GCF_057370015.1). Taxonomy (NCBI): domain Bacteria; kingdom Pseudomonadati; phylum Pseudomonadota; class Gammaproteobacteria; order Cellvibrionales; family Spongiibacteraceae; genus Spongiibacter; species Spongiibacter sp. C9W. Next base: position 198,520 of record NZ_CM170672.1, on the reverse strand, counting down.
CATGATACGCAGACACCTCTGAGGCGTCAACAATTTTAGAAAAAAAACTTACGACTTTATTGGCCAGTGCATTTTCGGCGTGCGACAATAACAGCTTATTTTCAATCATCTTTTTCGGAGACAACCGGGATGGCGGCACAAATTCTGGACGGCAAGGCACTGGCGGCAAGCTGGGAACAACAGCTTTCAACTCGAGTGGCAGCACTCAAAGAAAAGTCCGGTGGCAAAACCCCCATTCTGGCAACGATTTTGGTTGGCGACGACCCCGCCTCTGCGACGTACGTAAAGATGAAAGGCAACGCCTGCAGACGCGTCGGCATGGACTCTATGGCCGTTGAGCTGCCCTCCTCCACGACCACCGAGCAGTTGCTGGCAAAGATCGACGAACTGAATAACGACAGCAATGTGCACGGCATCCTCCTTCAACACCCCGTGCCCGCCCAAATTGATGAGCGCGCCTGTTTTGACGCTATCGCCTTGCATAAAGATGTCGACGGCGTCACCTGCCTGGGCTTCGGCCGCATGGCCATGGGCGAAGACGCCTACGGCTGCGCCACTCCCAAAGGCATCATGCGCCTGTTGGAGCACTATAAGATTGATATCGAAGGCAAGCACGCTGTTGTCGTTGGCCGCAGCGCGATTCTTGGCAAGCCCATGGCAATGATGTTGCTGGAAGCCAATGCCACAGTCACCATTTGCCACTCCCGAACGCAAAATTTGCCCGCACTGATCAAGCAAGCCGATATTCTCGTCGGCGCCGTGGGCAAACCGGAGTTTATTAAAGCTGAGTGGGTGAAAGATGGCGCCGTTGTCGTCGATGCCGGTTACCACCCAGGCGGCGTTGGCGATATTGAGCTCGCCCCGCTGCACGAGCGCGCAAGTGCCATTACTCCGGTACCGGGCGGTGTTGGCCCCATGACCATTAACACCCTCATATTCCAAAGCGTCGATTCAGGCGAGAAAGCACTGGCCTAAGGCGACTCCGTGGCAAAACGACAACGCAAGCCCAAGGTTATTGGCCCGGGGCAGAAAGCAGCACGCGGTATTTTAATCGGCTTTATGCACGGTTTATTTTTGCTGACGCGCAGCGTGCGCTTTCGCAATAAACCCAGCATTGAAACGCCGTGCGTAATCGCGGTGTTTCACGACGAGCTACTGCCGCTGTGCAAGTACTTTGCGCACAGCAACGCCAGCACGATCGCGTCACAGAATCACTTTGGTTACGCCATCGGTAAAGCCCTGGAGCGCTACGGTTACCAAGTGGCACTTGGCTCACCGAGCCGCGGCGGCCGCGATGCGTTTTTCCAGCTGTTGCGAAGAAGTAAAACGGCATCGGTAACGGTATTCACGGTAGACGGCTCTCGCGGCCCACGCCACGAAATGAAAGCCGGCGCGGTAGCACTCGCGAGAAAGACCGGACTCCCGCTCTACTTAATGCGTGTGGACTACAAAGGCTGGCGGATTCAATCAACCTGGGACAAATTCAAGGTTCCACTGCCCTTTACTTCAGTGACATTTCATAACGAGCGCTTCCCGCTTGAAGATTATTCAGCAGACACCGATGTGGACGCGATAACAAAGGTCGCCGAGCGCCGACTGCAAGGACTGCTGGCTGACGACTACCGGCAAGAGAAGGTATAGCCATGTGGCTTAAGCGCTGGCAGCAATGGCTGCTGCTGTCCGTGTACGCCGCTGTAATCACCGCCCTATCGCTAACGCCCGCCAGCACCATGCCGGACATCACGCTCTGGGACAAAGCCCAACACTTCATTGCCTACGCGGTGTTTATGGGCTTCGCTTATCCGGTTGCTAACACCCTGCGCGGCCGCCTGCTATTCGCCATCGCGATTATTCTCTACAGCGCCGCCATGGAATACGGCCAATCCTGGATGCCCGGCCGCGCGCCTTCAGGCGGCGACCTGCTTGCCAATAGCCTCGGAGTGATTATTGCCTTTGCAATAATGAGCGCGGTTGGCGCAATGATTAAACGCCGACGTCGGCGAGCTTAGGCCCGCCGCCAGGTCGTCCCCTCGCGACTGTCTTCTAGCACCACGCCACCTTCAAGCAGTTGAGCACGAATACCGTCGGCGCGAGCAAAATCCCGGTCTTTCTTGGCCTGTACCCGCTCGGCGATCAAGGATTCAATCTCCTCGGCGCTCAATTCACCCGCACCACCTGCCTGCAGGAAGGCCTCTGCCTCGCAACCCAGAATACCCAGAAGCGCACCGAGCGAACGCAGCAGCGCCGCCTGTTCCGTCACTGCTGCGTCCTCGCCAGCGGCGCGGGCGTTATTGAGCTCGCGCACCAGGTCAAATAACACAGCCAGCGCTTCCGGCGCTGCAAAATCATCACTCATGGCCGCATCAAAGCGCTGCACATAGCGATTGTCTGCGGGCAATTCGTTGTATGGCGTTACCGGCTCGACGGGCAGCCCTTTCAGGGCGTGGTAGAAGCGCTCGAGGTTTTGCCTGGCGATTTGCAGGTTATCCTCGGAGTAGTTGATGGCACTCCGGTAGTGACTGGAGATCAGAAAATAGCGCACCACCTCTGGGTGATATTTGTCGAGAATTTCCCTAATAGTGAAGAAGTTACCCAGTGACTTGGACATCTTTTCGTTGTCCACACGCACGGCCCCGGCATGCATCCAGGTGTTCGCATAAGGCTTACCCGTGGCCGCCTCAGACTGCGCGATTTCGTTTTCATGGTGAGGGAAAACCAAATCCGGACCACCGCCGTGAATGTCAAAATTATCGCCCAGGCAGCAGGTGGACATCGCCGAGCACTCGATGTGCCAACCGGGACGCCCCTCTCCCCAGGGTGACGGCCAGCTGACTTCGCCACTTTTTGCGGCCTTCCACAGCGCAAAATCGCGCGGGTCTTCTTTGGCCTCGTCAACGGCTATTCGCGCTCCCGATAGCAATTCGTCTGGCTTCTTACCGGATAGCTTGCCGTAGCCCTCGAAGCGACTCACACGATAGTAAACATCGCCGTTGTCTGCCGCGTAGGCAAAGCCGCGCTCGATCAACCGTGCGATCATTGCCAGTATGTCATCGATGTGACCGGTCGCTCGCGGCTCGGCATCCGGAGGCGCTATCCCCAAACGCTCTGCATCTTCATGCATCGCCGTAATGAAGCGCTCGGTCAACGCGGTGTAATCCTCGCCGTTTTCGTCTGCACGGCGCAGGATCTTGTCATCGATGTCGGTGATATTGCGCACATAGTTCAGCTCGTAACCCTTGGCGCGCAAATAGCGGCTGATCACATCAAAAGCCACCAACACCCGCGCGTGCCCCAAGTGGCAGTAGTCGTAGACGGTCATGCCGCAAACGTACATCTTCACTTTGCCAGCTTCGATCGGTGTAAAGGCTTCTTTCTTGCGACTCAGGGTGTTGTATATCTGCATACTGATGCTTTCGCTTATTCCGTCGGCGCGTAGAGAAGCGCCGAGTATCTATTTAAGGGTAGTGACTATTTATGTGTCGTGCCTATGTGGTGGCCTCAGGCCTCCGCCTTACCCCAACTATCGCGCAGCGCAATTGTGCGGTTGAATACGGGCTGCTCCGCCGAGTGCTCGTAACGGTCAGCAACGAAATAGCCGGTGCGCTCAAATTGGAAACGGCTTTCCGGTGAGCAATTGGCCAAGCCCGGCTCTATCCAACAGTCTTCCACAACGCTCAATGAGTCGGGGTTAACATGCTCCAAGAAGTCTTCACCGCCGCGATCCGGTGAGGCGTGGTTAAAGAGCCGGTCATAAATGCGAACCGTCGCCCGACGGCCTTCACTGGCAGAAACCCAGTGAATCACCCCCTTGGGCTTTACGCCATCGCTGGGGTCTGCACCGAGAGTATCTGGGTCATAGCTGCAGTGAACCTCAACAATATTGCCCTGCTCATCTTTGACCACCTGCTCAGCGAGCAGCACATAGGCATTGCGCAGCCGCACTTTTTTACCCAGCACCAGCCGTTTGAACTTCTTGTTCGCCTCTTCACGGAAATCATCACGCTCGATATATACCTCGCGCGTGAACGGTAGCTGGCGCTCACCCAGGTCATCGCGATTGGGGTGGCCCGGTGCACCAAGCTGTTCCACCTGGCCCTGCGGGTAATTGTGAATAACCAGCTTAAGCGGATCCATCACGCACATTGCGCGCGGCGCATTTTTATCGAGATCATCGCGGATCGCGTGCTCAAGCATCGCCATGTCGACAATCCCCTCACTGCGGGCCACACCCACCATCTCGCAAAAGTGGCGCAGCGCTGCAGGCGTAAAGCCACGGCGACGCATCCCGGCAATAGTCGGCATGCGCGGGTCATCCCAGCCAGCGACAATATTCTCGTCAACCAGAGCTTTCAATTTGCGCTTGCTGGTAACGGTGTAATTGATATTCAGGCGCGCAAATTCATACTGCTTGGGCTCGGCCGGCACCGGCAGATTTTCTATAAACCATTCGTACAGCGGGCGATGATCTTCAAACTCCAAGGTGCAGATAGAGTGCGTAATCCCCTCAATGGCATCGGACTGACCGTGAGTGAAGTCGTAGGTAGGATAAATACACCACTTATCACCCGTTTGGTGATGGGTCTGCTTGCGAATGCGATAAATGATCGGGTCGCGCAAATTGATATTCGGCGCTGACATATCGATTTTGGCACGCAGCACTTTCGCGCCCTCTTCGTATTCACCGTTGCGCATCGCCTCAAACTCAGCGAGGTTCTCTTCAGGGCTGCGCTCGCGAAAGGGACTGTTTCGGCCCGGCTCAGTTAACGTGCCGCGATACTCTCGCGCCTGCTCTGCGCTAAGTTCGCACACGTATGCCTTGCCGGCGTTGATCAATGCCACCGCGTAGTCATAGAGCGTGTCAAAATAATCAGAGGCATAGCGTACTGGCCCTGCCCACTGATAGCCCAACCACTGAATATCTTCCTGAATAGCATCAATATAGGCCTGCTCTTCCTTGGCAGGGTTGGTGTCGTCGAAACGCAAATGACACTGGCCGCCAAAATGCTCAGCCAGACCAAAATTCAGGCAAATCGACTTGGCGTGACCAATATGTAAAAAGCCATTGGGCTCCGGAGGAAATCGGGTGACCAGTGAACCACTCAGGCGGCCTTCCTCGATATCCTTGCGGATGATGCCGCGCAAAAAGTTATTACCAGTGACGTCTTGTTCACTCATTGAATCGCAAATCTCTTGGTTTATTGCGCCAGTGACAGGCGCACGATGCATAAAGGTTGTCGACGGCAAACGTAGGCCCGGTTTCGCCGCCAATGCAAAAACCGTATTATAGCGGCTTTAATTTCGGCTTATAAGCGAGAATCAACGCAAATGGTTATCTTTAAAACAAATTTTGGTGACATCAAGATCGAACTCGACTTCGAAAACGCGCCCAAGACCGCAGAAAATTTTAAGCAGTACGTTGAGGAAGGCTTTTACGACGGCACCATCTTCCACCGCGTTATCGACGGCTTTATGATTCAAGGCGGCGGTTTCGAGCCCGGCATGAAACAAAAAGCAACCCGCGAGCCCATTGAAAACGAAGCAGATAATGGCCTCAAAAACACTGTTGGCACCCTGGCAATGGCACGCACCATGGACCCACACTCTGCCAGCGCGCAATTCTTTATCAATGTGAAAGACAACGACTTCCTGAACCACAGCGGCAAAAACATGCAGGGCTGGGGCTACGCGGTATTTGGCAAAGTCAGCGAAGGTATGGACGTTGTTGAAAAAATTAAAGCGGTACGCACTACCAGCGCCGCGGGTCATCAAGACGTTCCCGCCGACGATGTGATCATCGAAAAAGCGGAGTGGCAAGGCTAGGCTATGCGCAGTCTGTTTATTTCAGACTTGCACCTTGACGAGCAGCGCCCGGATATCACCCGGGCGTTCTGCCAGTTTCTGCAAGACGACGCCTCCAAGGCGAACGCGCTCTACATTCTTGGCGACTTCTTTGAGAGCTGGCTGGGCGACGATGACAGTAGTCCCCTGATTGAGCAGGTCAAAACCGCCCTCCTCGAACTCAGCAATACCGGCTGCCAAGTGTATTTTATGCACGGCAATCGTGACTTCTTAGTCGGTGATGCATTTTGCCAAGCGGTCTCGGCAACACGCCTCGACGACCCCTGCGTGATCGACTTACTCGGCGAGCCCACGCTGTTGATGCATGGCGATAGCCTATGCACTGGCGACGCCGAATATATGCAGTTCCGGGCAATGGCTCGCTCTCCAGAGTGGCAGGCACAGGTGTTAAGCAAAAGTCTTAGCGAGCGCCGCGCCCTCGCCAAACAGCTGCGCGCCGCCAGCAGTGAAGCCAATAGCAACAAGGCCGAAGATATCATGGACGTCACGCCCTCAGAGGTAGAACGCATCATGACCCAGCATCATTGCCAGCGACTGATTCACGGCCACACTCATCGTCCCGCGCGACATGCTTTTACCCTTAACAACAAGCCAGCCGAACGCATCGTACTCGGCGACTGGCACCGCCAAGGCTGGGTGCTCGATTGCAAGGATAGCGAGATCGTACTCCGCGCCTTCGATATTTAAATTGCGCACCACTTTTGGGCGTTTGCGAAAGGCCGCCCCAAACTCGCGCACTTTCTTTTTCACTGGGGCGGTATGGCATGCTCGTCATTAGCGCCCACACTGCACAACGCACCCCGAAAGCCCCCAAGAAGACTGGCATAAGTATTGCTGAGTTACCCCGTATATAACGACCAATACGGTAATATCAGGAACTCTTGGCATGCCCCACCCCACAACGGCAACACCGCCAGAAAAGCCGCGCCTGCGGCTGGGCTTCATCCCTCTCACGGATTGCGCACCCTTGGTCATTGCCTTTGAGAAAGGCTACTTCGCAGCAGAAGGCCTTGACGTTGAGCTTTGCCGGGAAACCTCATGGGCCGCCATTCGCGACAAAGTAGGCTTGGGAATTCTGGATGGGGCGCAGATGCTCGCCTCCATGCCACTGGCCAGCCGACTCGGCATTGGCGGTCCACGTTTCGATTTTGTCAGCGGCATGGTTCTGGATCTCAACGGCAATGCCATTACGCTCAGCAATGAGCTGTTCCAACACCTGGCTGCTATTGACCCCCATTCCGCTCGCTGCCCCAGCGCCGCCGCAGGGGCACTAAAGCAGCACCTTCAAGTGCGCGAGGCGTCAGCGGCGCCCTTGCGCCTGGGCATCGTTTACCCCTGCTCAACCCAAAGTTTTGAGCTGCGTTATTGGCTGGCGAGCGCTGGCATCGACCCCGAGCGCGATGTCGAGCTGGTCGTGGTACCACCACCGAAGATGGTTACCGCGTTGAGCGAGGGTAATATCGACGGCTTTTGTGTTGGCGAACCGTGGAATACGCTGGCCGTTCAACAACGACTCGGGCATGTCGTGGCGACCAAATACCAATTGTGGAACAACAGCCCGGAGAAAGTCTTCGCCGTCACCGAGCAATGGAGCCACCATCATCCCAACAGCCACCGAGCAGTGCTTCGAGCGCTGCTTCGGGCCTGCCAATGGCTGGATAAAAAAGAGAACCGTCGTCGCGCCGCCAAGATCATTAGTCAAGCTGCCTATATCGCCCTACCCGAGGACACTGTTGCGCTATCACTCCGTGGCTTCTCTCAGCGCCATCACGGGGAAGCCCCGGAAGAGGTGGCCGACTTCCATGTTTTCCACCGCTACTGCGCCAACTTTCCCTGGCTGAGCCACATTGATTGGTACATCTCACAAATGTACCGCTGGCAACTGTTAAAAATGCCCATCAAACTCGACGACACGGCAAGGGCCATTTTCAAACCCGACTTATATCGCCAGGTCGCCGCCTCCCTGGGAATCGACAGCCCCCAGATCGACCGCAAAACGGAGGGCAATCTGCCTCAGAAAATGCTGTTTTCAGACTCCCAGCAGCTGGGACCCAACCAGTTTATAGATGGAAAAATCATTGGGGTTGGCGGGACCTTAAAGTATCTCGAAGCGCTGCCGCTACCAGAGCCCGAATTGTCGGCACTGCGACTTATGAACCCCCAACAGGCATCGGCACGCGGATGAGAGCACTACTTATCGACCTAGCACCTGAGGACGTCAAGCACTTGGCAACAGCACTCGCTCGCGCCGGTATCGAATGCAGAAGCACGGAAAAGGACAGCGACCTGTACGATGAGCTGGAGCGCTGGCCACCGGAGCTCATTTTCGCCCGCACTGGCTCGCCACGGCGCGATGTGCTGGAACATGTCGCCCATACCCGGCGCGACAGCCCCCAAACCATTATCAGTCTCTTCGGCAGAGCATCTGAGGGGATCGCTCGGCTAGCCGCCGAACTGGATATCAGCCTTTACGCCATCAGCAGCCTTCGCGACAGTTTGCTGCAAGCGTTAATTGATATCGCGATTAGCGAGCTTCACAGCCATCAGCAGTTGCACACTGAAGTCGCTGCTGCGCAATTTTCATCCAAACAGCGGCTGAAAACCCATGAAGCTATCACCTTCATCGTGGACAACTTCTCGCTTGCTCCTCACCAGGCCGAGGCCCTGCTAAAGAAAAATGCACAGCGGCAAAACCGCAGTGTTGAAGACTTAGCGGATCAACTGCTCAGCACCGGCTCCATGGGCTAGACCAGCTCAGCCGGCACCTTAGGCTGCGAGCAGCGGCCCGCTATGGAACCGGAACACCTCATCAGGCGTGAGAATCAACTCCTTCTCTCGCTCACAAAACAGCGCGACACGCGGCGCAATGGGCTCGTCTGAATAGCGCTGTGCAAGGCTTAAATAGTCTTTGAAATGCCGGGACTCGGACTTGAGCAGGGAGAGGTAGAATGCACCCAGTTCGTCATCGAGTTCCGGCGCGATCCGCGCAAAACGCTCACAACTGCGAGCCTCTATCAACGCCCCACAGACTAGGATATCCACTAATTTGCCGGGATCGCTGCTGCGGCACAGCTCGCGCAAACCGTTTGCGTAGCGCGCCGACGAAATATGCCGGTAGGCAACCCCGCGTTTTTTCATTATCGCCAGCACCTGCTCAAAGTGTCGCAACTCTTCGCGAGCAAGCCGGGACATCTTGTTGAGAAGATCCAGCTTATCCACATAGCGAAACATTAAGTTCAGCGCAGTGCCCGCGGCCTTTTTTTCGCAGTTGGCGTGATCAATGAGCAGCTCTTCGGGGTGGGCTAAGGCCGCCTCAACCCATTCATTGGGCGTCTCACAGGGGAGAAAATCCAGAATTTCAGAAATGTCGACGGCCATACTCACTGCCCTGAAAAAACGCGGAAGTATATCAGCACGATGGGCCAGCCTCAGCCCTCTTTTTGCATGTAACGACCGATGTAGCGCTCGTAGTGGGCCTGCGAGAGCAGGTAGAACTCGCGATCAATGGCCTCCCGCAATTCCAGCAGGCTACTGTCGCGCCAGACACTATCGACAACAAAGCCATACTTTCGCGGCTCTGTTATTTGCCCGGCACCGGCGCGCAGCAATTGAAACAACCATATATAAGGGTCTTTCTGCGCGGGATAGCGGACACGTTGCACGCCCAACTGCCAGGCCAGCAGCTCGGCATTAATAATATGAAGTTTGTCCTGCATCACCTGCACCAGGAACTGGTCCAGGCGTTCGTCAATGATGCGCTTCTGCTCCTGGCTGTAGCTATTCCAGTGAATCACCTCGTGACAAAAACGCTTGCAGCCACGGCAAACATCGTCACCGATACCTGTAGAGCAAACACCAATACAAGGTGTCGCCACACGGCGTAGCAAATCAGACAAAACAACTCCCGAGAACGTTTTTAAACGAGGCAAAAGAGTAAGCGAGCGCGTCCCCTGAAACAAGGGTCAGCCCACCGCCAAAAATAGGTGGATGCCAGTGCCCCCGCGCCCACCTTTCCAGGTGGGGCGGCACACTCACCGCTTGCGGCACCAACGCCGCTATCGTCATTAAGGTAGCCAAATCACTGCATTATTCACGCTTATGTTACGTCGGCGGTGGCTTTTTGGAGGAAAACCGCAGCAGTGGTAATAATCCTGTCGATATCCGCGCCCTATTCTTAACAAACCTTAACCTGGGTAGGGTTTTTCAGTATACTTGCCACCCCATTTCGCATCGATGACGGGCATCGATAGCCCCGGCCTCCGGCGATCCCGGACTACGGGTACCGAAACTGATAGAGAGAGGAGTTAACAGTGCTAGAAGCATATCGCAAGCATGTCGAGGAGCGCGCGGCGCAGGGCATCGTCCCCAAGCCCCTGAACGCAGAGCAAGTAGCCGGCTTAGTTGAGCTACTCAAGAATCCGCCAGCCGGTGAAGAAGAGACGCTGGTGGACCTGATCTCGAACCGCGTGCCACCGGGCGTAGATGAAGCAGCATACGTAAAAGCAGGCTTCCTGTCTGCCATCGTTAAAGGCGAGGCTAGCAGCCCTCTCATCACCAAAGAAGAAGCCGTTAAACTGCTGGGCAATATGCACGGCGGCTACAACATCGCAACACTGGTTGAACTCCTCGACGACGCAGCACTGGCTCCTCTGGCTGCCGAAGAGCTCAAGCACACCTTGCTGATGTTTGATGCCTTCCACGACGTGGAAGAAAAAGCCAAAGCCGGTAACGAGCTGGCTAAAGCGGTTATGCAAAGCTGGGCAGATGGAGAATGGTTCACCAGCCGCGATGACGTGCCCGAAAGCATTGTTAAAACTGTCTTCAAGGTGACTGGCGAAACCAACACCGATGACCTGTCACCCGCGCCAGACGCGTGGTCGCGTCCTGATATCCCGCTGCACGCACTGGCCATGTACAAAATGGAGCGCGACGGCATCAAGCCCGACGAGCAAGGCAAAATTGGTCCCTTGGCCCAAATTGCTGAGCTGGAGAAGAAAGGCCACCCAATCGCAATGGTTGGCGACGTTGTTGGCACGGGCTCTTCACGTAAATCTGCCACCAACTCGGTACTGTGGTTCTTCGGTGACGACATCCCCGGCGTGCCCAACAAGCGCGGTGGCGGTGTGTGTATTGGCGGCAAGGTTGCCCCTATCTTCTACAACACCATGGAAGATGCTGGCGCCCTGGTTTTTGAAGCCGACGTTGAAAAACTCAACATGGGCGATGTGATTGAAATTCGCCCCTATGACGGCGTGATCAAGAACGTTGAAACTGGCGAAACTCTCAGCGAATTCAGCCTGAAATCCGACGTCCTGCTGGATGAAGTGCGCGCTGGTGGCCGTATCAACCTGATCATCGGCCGTGGTCTGACCACAAAAGCACGCGAATCATTAGGCCTTGAGCCCTCGACTCTGTTCCGCGTGCCTTCGCAGCCCGCCGACACTGGCAAAGGCTTCACATTGGCCCAGAAAATGGTCGGACGCGCTTGCGGCCTGCCCGAAGGCCAAGGCGTACGCCCCGGCACTTACTGCGAACCCAAAATGACTACCGTCGGCTCTCAGGACACCACTGGCCCGATGACCCGCGACGAGCTGAAAGATCTGGCCTGCCTCGGTTTCTCTGCCGATCTGACCATGCAGTCTTTCTGCCACACCGCGGCTTACCCCAAGCCCGTTGACATCGACACCCAGCACAGCCTGCCAGACTTCATTATGACGCGCGGCGGTGTCTCTCTGCGCCCCGGCGACGGTATCATCCACAGCTGGCTGAACCGCATGCTGCTTCCTGACACAGTCGGTACTGGCGGCGACTCTCACACCCGCTTCCCAATGGGTATCTCCTTCCCTGCGGGTTCTGGTCTGGTCGCTTTTGCTGCAGCCACTGGCGTTATGCCACTGGATATGCCCGAGTCTGTGCTGGTGCGCTTTAAAGGCGAAATGCAGCCCGGTATTACCCTGCGCGATCTGGTTCACGCGATTCCCTACCAAGCCATCAAAGATGGTCACCTGACGGTTGAGAAAAAAGGCAAGAAGAACATCTTCTCTGGCCGCATTCTTGAGATCGAAGGATTGGAAGGCCTGACGGTAGAACAAGCCTTTGAATTGTCTGACGCCTCTGCTGAGCGCTCTGCTGCGGGCTGTACCATCAAGCAAGGTATCGAGGAAATTTCAGAATACCTGCGTTCAAACATCACCCTGCTGCGCTGGATGATCAGCGAAGGCTACGGCGATGCACGCACACTTGAGCGTCGCGCTCGCAAAATGGAAGAGTGGCTGGCCAACCCAAGCCTGCTCGAAGGCGATGCAGATGCAGAATACGCAGCAGTTATCGAAATCGATCTGGACCAGCTGACCGAGCCCGTGGTTTGCTGCCCGAACGACCCAGACGATGCCAAGCTGTTGTCTGAAGTTGCCGGCGACAAAGTTGATGAAGTCTTTATCGGTAGCTGCATGACCAATATCGGTCACTTCCGCGCAGCCGGTAAACTGCTGGACGCCCACAAAGGCAGCCTCTCTACCCGGCTGTGGTTGTCGCCACCAACCAAGATGGACCAGCACACGCTGATGGAAGAAGGTTACTACAACATCTTCGGTGCCGCTGGCGCGCGTATGGAAATGCCAGGATGCTCGCTGTGTATGGGTAACCAGGCACGTGTTGCCGATGGTGCCACGGTGCTGTCTACGTCTACACGTAACTTCCCCAACCGCTTGGGTACTGGCGCCAACGTTTACCTGACCTCTGCCGAGCTGGCAGCGGTTGGCGCGATTGTTGGTCGCCTGCCTACGCCTGCAGAATACCTGGAATACACTCAAAACCTGAAGAGCATGTCAGCGGACATTTACCGCTACATGAACTTCGATCAAATTGAGTCCTTCCAGAAAGGCGCTGAAGAAGGTGCGCGCATTGCCTCAGTAGAGATTACTGAAGTTTCTGCCTAAGCCATTGCGTTAAAATCAAGCCGCCTTCGGGCGGCTTTTTTTATGCCTGCAATACGCGAAAGTCTGTTAGCGCTAATCGTCATTGCATGGGTTGCGGCGATAACCTCGCCAATCAACTGGGCGCGGCACGGAGAAAAAAGAAGTTAGCTACAAGGCATAGCGTAGTGGCGGTTTTGTCACAACTCAAAGGGCTGGAAGCGACACTCGCCTCCAGCGGCACGTATTAACCCGGTCTAGAAAGACTTAGGGGAAAAGCCTGTCACCTCATCAAGCCCCATCTCGCGCCCCAGTGCGGTAAGCGGGTGCACAACAACCAAGCCTTTTACCGATTTTTTCAATTTACCCATGTCAGCTTGCTCGGCCTTGCTTAGAGCCCGCTTGAACTTCATTGCCTGCAGCATTTCAGCCTTGCTGTTGTTACTGCGTGACTGCTGCCCTTTAATACTGGCACGTCGTTTTTCCAATGCCGCAATTTCACGGTCAAATTGAGCGATCAAGATATCATCACCCCGACTCACCGCCGCTTGACGCTTTCGGCGCTGTAAATCGAGCTTGTTATTAATTTGCTGAATTTCTTTATTGAGGTTCACTACCCGGTCCTTTTACCCACGGCTACGGCGCGCAGTGTAACAAAAGCGACGCCTTATTCCCCTTGAAACAATAACTGTATACATATACAGTTATAAAAAATCACTACAGCAAGAGGTGAACCATGGCGGTTGTAGCCAAGTGGATGTGCGACAGGGACAACACGATGTTTGACAGCAAAAAAGACGCGGACGCTTACGACAAAATGCTCGAGCTCGCCGAGCAATTTACCGCGCTACTACAGCGTGAAGTTCCCGGTGTAGACGATGCCAAAGCTGAGAATTTCGGTATTTTACTCGCCAAAAATAAGGATGCACTCGTTCAGGCCTGCAAGGGCAAAGTCGAAGCCTTAGAGACCTTGTCGCAAGAACAGGACAACAACGTTCACGCATTGGCCCAAGGTCAGTGAAAAAAGCCTAGCGGCTGCCATCAATACAGCCGCTACCCCTCTCCTTCGCACACACTAAAGCGGCGCTGACAACTGTTCTTTAGGCTCGGCTTTCAATTCATCCTCAGCCAAGCCGGGGAAGTATTTCATCAAGTAAGGACGACGCAGTACCAGAAAGCTGGTGGGTACGAAGACCAGCGAAAGAATAGTGGTCAACACCGTGCCGCCAGCAAGTACCACCGCAAAGGGTGGCCAAAATGTTCCCTCAGCGATCAACAGCGGGACGAGCCCGGCGACCGTGGTAATTGTCGTCGAGGAAATGTGACGTGTACACTCAGAAACGGTTTCAACAATCTCTGCGCGATTGCCCGCCATCGCCAACGGCGATGCCTTTAGCTCCGTGAGAATAACAATCGCCGCGTTAACCGCCAGCCCCATCAGCCCCATCAGACCGATGATCGCGGTAAAGCCGAAGGGATAACCCGCCAACCACAGACTAAAAATACCCAGTCCCGCCGACTGAAAGGCCACTGCAAACACCAGTGCCGACAGGCGGAAAGAATTGAAAGCCATTACCACGGTCACGATCAGCAACACCAATATGATGCCAACGCTGCTCATCAGCTTACCAACGGCCCGGTTGCGACCCTCGGCCTCTCCGCCGATCTCCAGCTCGTAGCCCACTGGAACGATAAAGTCGTGCTCATCCAGGGACTGGCGCACCGCCGCTAACACCACCGCTGGCAGTACGCCGTCGCGAACATAGATTTCAACCTTGTTCATTCGCCGACCATCGCGCCGGGTGATCTGGGCTTGCGCGGGACGCAGTTCTGCGCTGGAAATCGCCGACAATGGCCGCGACCCCGTCGGTAAAATAAGGGGGAAGGACAGGAAGCGGTCAACACTGGTTTCTTTCACGCCCGCCCCAGACACCCTAACCGGCAGCTGCTCGCTGCCATCGAGTAAACTGCTGCTAATAACACCATCGACACTTGCCGCGAGCAGTTGTGAAACATCTCGCAGCCCAACCTGACTGCGCTGCGCCTCGCTCTCTTCCACGTCCAGCCACAATTTCGGCACCACTTCGCCGAGAGAGTCTCGCACGTGCACAACATCATCGAGGTCTAGCGCAATACGCCTCACCTCATCGCCAAGGCGTTTTAGCTGTGCAATATCGCTGCCGTATATACGCAGCTCAACCGGGGCAATGGTTGGCGGCCCCTGGCCCAAACGCCGAACAATTGTCTGATACTCGGGAAAGGCCTGGTCCAGCTCATCTTGCAGCACTGAAACAAGACGGTTTGCATTAGTTGGGTCACTAACCGTTGTCATCGCCTGCGCGTAATTTGGCGTGCCGTCGCGATTATCCAGCAGGTTGTAGTAAAACGAAGGAGCACTGCGCCCAACAAACCAATGCAGGGCCTCAATCTCACTGTGGCTATTGATCCACTCGGACATACGCTCAGTGGCGCGCTGGGTTTCGCGTATGCCAGTACCTGCCGGTAAATACACCTCGATATCAATCATGTCTCGATCCGAGGGCGGGAAGAATTGCTCGGGCAGGGTTTTCAACACCATAAAGCCAATAAGCGGAAGTACGCAGCACAGCAATGCCACGCGTCGCGGCCACATCAGCGCACGACTGAGAAATGCGCGAAACCAGCGGTTGATGGCCGACGACGACATTCCCGGCGCCTGCTCGGCAGACAGCCAGCGCCCTGCGATAGGCGCGATGATAAAGAGTGAAATAATCCAGCTACCAAACAGCGCAAAAATCACCGAGTTCGCCAAGGGCCCAATAAATTCACCAGCGGACCCCGGCATCATGGCAATCGGCATAAAGGTCAGCATGGTCGTTAGCGTGGAGCCCAGCAGCGGTACCCACAAGTGTTTAAATGCCTTAACCGATGCCGCAACCGCCGAATAGCCGGATTCGCGATAGCGACGCACCATATCGGCGACAACAATAGCGTTGTCGACCATGATGCCCAGTGCCACGATTAAGCCCGTTACCGACATCTGATGAATGGGCAAGCCGCTGATATTCATGCAGGCCAGCGCGTAGAGCATGGTCAGCGGTAGCGACAAAGCGACGATTACCGCCGAGCGCCAGCCCAGGGTAAATAGCAAAATGGAGAAGATAAACAAAAAGCCCAAGGCGATATTGCTGACTAACTCACTGAGCCTCGCACTGGTATAGCGCTCCTGGGAAAACAGCTCTTCAACAACAATTTCATCGGGGAGATTCTTGGTGAATTCCTGCAATTCGTGGCGAAGATCCTCGGCCCACAAATCTCCACGCACGGTTGGCAGCATTCGCACTGCAATGGCGATACTCCGCTCGCCATCAATAATCGCCAGCTCGCTGGGCACCACCGGCTCACCGCGATAGACCCTGGCAATATCTTGCAGCTGCAACGAGCCACCATCAGCCAGGGTCAACAGCGGTGTGCGACGAATGCGCTCGATCTGATCGAAGCCACCCAGTAGCTCCATGGACAGACGTTGCTTATCGCTCACTAACTCACCGGCGGCCGTTTTTGCATCGCTATTGCCCAATAGCGCAGCAATTGCAGGCACGTCTAGACCCACAGCGCCGGCCTTGATCACATCCACCTTAACCTGAACTTCCTCGGCCGGTGCCCCCCACAATTTAACAATATCGGTACCGTGAAGATTGCGCAGATGGCTGGCCAATTCTTCTGCGTAGCGCCCCATACGCAGTAAGTCCGCCTGCCCTTCCCCCTGCCAGCGAAGGCTACCAATCCAGGTAAAGGCGTAGTTGCGCTCGTGATCCAGCTGCGGTGGCGCCGCATCGGCGGGCAGATTTTTCGCTGCCTTTTCCAGCTTGTCGCGAACTTCAGACCACAGGCGGTCGGTATCGTCGGGCTTTACTTCATCGGCAAATTCAATACTGATCGCGGCAACCCCGGATTTGGCCGTGGAGTCCAGGTGGTTGATCTCCGGGATGCTGCGCAGCTCGGTTTCTATCGGCTCGACAATCAGTGTTTCAACTCGTTCGGCACTGGCCCCGGGCAGGCTCGACAACACAATTCCGTGACGATTGCCAAAACGCGGATCTTCCAGCCTGGGCAGACTGGCCACCGCCGCCAAACCGGCGACGAGGACCAACGCAACGCCGAGGGCAATGTAGCGCGGATTATTCAGCATCGACACTCTCCTCGCCCTGCCACAGGGTGACCTTTTGCCCCGGCGCTAAGCGGTGCGTGCCGGCCTCAACAAGCTGGTCGCCATCGTTAAGTTCAGCTTGCACATAGACGCGCCCGCGGTATTGGTACAGAGGCTGCACCGAACGTTTGCGCAGGTGGAATTCACCCTTGTCATCTTGGCTCACCTGATAGACCGCCCATGTACCGCGCACATCACCCAGCAGTGCACTCATCGGCAGCCAGAATCCCGCGCTTTTGCGCACGACCGGCAAAATCAAATGCACGGTCTCGCCATCAACGAGCGGAGTGTCGTCCACCAACTTCACGCGAATGCTGCGAGTCTGCGTTCGCCAATCCAGGTTTCGCGACACCGACAACAGCTTTACCGCCCACAGTTGAGAGCCCCGCCTGATCTGCATCTCCTGGCCGAGAACCAGGTCCCTGCCGAGCTGGTCGGAAACCCCAAAGACGGCTTCGTTATTGCCCGTTTCAACCAGCTGCATAACCGCCTGGCCCGGGCCAACGACCACTCCCTCTTCAATTTGAAGCGAGGCAATCTCGCCGTCAAAAGGGGCCAGTAGCCGCGATTTTTGCAAGCGTAGCTTTACGCCTCGCAATTTTTCTTCCACTTGATTCAGCTGCGCGCTGGTCGCCCTTTGACGGCTATTGATATCATCCATCTGCCCAGCGGACACATACCCTTTTTCCGACAGAGCGGTGAATCGCTCCAAGTCCCGTTTAATCTGCTGCAAGCGTGCCTGAACTTCTAAGCGAGCAGCCCTCAGCTCTCCCTGCTCGATACGCAGCGCCTCGGTATCGAGTTCCGCCAATACCTCGCCGCGCATTACTGGCTGGCCATTTTCGACGTGTAAGGTCACTACCCGCCCGGCAAATTCAAAGCCAATATCCGCACGCTGACTACCCACAACGCGCCCGGCAAATAATCGCTGTACCTGGTAACTGTCTTGGCGTTCCACCACCACCGTTTTCACCGGATGCGTGTTCGCCATCGTGCAATCCGCCGCCAACATCAGCGATACGCCCATCAACAACGGCAGTAATACACTGGTCAGGCGGCAGGGAAAGTTCGGATATAACATAGGGCGGAACTCTAATTAGACTCGGTAGTCTAGAATATAGGGAAATCAGACTGGACTGTCTAGTCCATTTTAGTTACGGTATTTCAACAATCTAAAGTAAGGCCTAAGAAGTGAGTCAAGAGAAAAATCGCGGTCGCAGTAAGAGCGAGGAAAAACGCCGTTTAATCATTGATGCGGCAGGCGACCTATTTATGGAGCAAGGCTATGAAAATGCCAGCATGGACGGTATCGCCAAGCTCGCGGGCGTCTCAAAACAGACGCTCTACAGCCATTTTGGCGGCAAAGAGCAACTATTTAGCGCCGCGATTGAATGCAAATGCGAGGAGTACCAACTCGACTCCAGCCTGAGCAACACCGACAACAACTACCGAGACAGCCTGCAGGAATTTTGCGAGCAGCTTGCCCGCCTACTGGTAAGCCCTGAGGCCTTGCAGGTTTTCCGTGTATGTGTGGCAGAGGCTGACCGCACAGAGGTCGGCAACTTGTTTTGGCAGGCAGGCCCTGAAAGAATCCGCAATCAACTGCACGTTTTTTTGAATAAACAATGTCAGTTGGGCAATTTGGTTATTCCCAATATCGACCAAGCCTGCAGCCAATTGATTGCCATGCTCCACGGTGAGGCTCACGCCTGCGCCCTACTCGGCATGCCCTGCGATGAAAGCAACAGAGACCTGTCGAATTACAGCCGCGCCTGCGTTGATATGTTTCTCTGCCGCTACGAGGCCTGATCGCCCTCTTTCAATGCCTTCGGCGGCGCTACCCACCCCGGCGGTAATTTAATCACCGGCTTCTGCAATAGCGCGCTATTCGGGTAGGTGATCGTGCCACCGTCGTCGCGCCGAATCAGCACATGGAACGAGGCAATTTCCACTATCTCGCCGGAAATATCTTCATCGGCATCAACCACCTTTACTCGGTCGCCAACCCGGTACGGGAAGGCAAAGAAGATAATCACCCCCGCCGTTAAATGACTCAGAATCGACCACTGAGCAAACAGGGCAATACCAATTACTGCGAGCACAGAACTGAGGAAGATATACACCTGGTGATACCCCAGGCCCAGCACGAAACACGCCGCCAATATAGAGAGAAGCACCATAGAAAAGTTGAGTAGCTTGCGCAGCGCAAACACTCGGCGGCTAGCTATCGAGCGCCGCTCAGCAAAGTCGTCCACCAGTCGATTAAGGGCTCTATTGAAATAAATAAGGGCCACAACCACAGCAATGGCCAACAGTGCCTTAAGCATTTGCTATTTCCTTCTCATTGAGTTTTTTTCGGGCGCTTTAATGCCCGCAACTGGGATAACGCGTCACTGTCTCGGCGGTACTGACAGCGCTCAAAGGCGCTGCTCAACGCGGCAAACCACGGCGCCCACTCCGGTGCTTGCTCACCGACCCGCCGAGAAAAAGCAGCAACCGTTTCCCCTGGCTCACGCCGCAGGCCCGTTCGCCGAGCCAGTCGCCGACACGCCGTATGATAATAACGCAATGCTGGCTCGCGGCGAGACGCACGCCAGGCGGGTTTGAACATCATTAATGCCACAAGTGCCATCGGCAATGCACCAAATATCAATAAACCCACCAACATCCGCTTAACACTGATCCCTCCCATCAGCGACGACAGCACACCACTCTGACGCTCGCTATCGTAATTCAGCACCCAATTTGCCCATGCGTAGTTCACGCTATCCAAGTACAGCCGTATATCCCGCGCCCAGTCAAAGCGTCGCAAAGACAGCGGTGATTTACCGAGAAATCCCTGTTGCGCACTCAGCAAAGAATCTGCACCCAATGCCACACGATCCGGCGCGACTGTCGATGTTGGATCAATTCGCTGCCAGCCTCGCGCTGGTAGCCATACTTCGGCCCAGGCGTGGGCATCACTCTGGTGAACCAATAAATAGTTGTCGGTGGTATTGACCTCGCCACCTTGATAGCCCACTACCAGCCTTGATGGCACACCGGCGGCGCGCATCAAGAATACAAAGCTGCCGGCGTAATGCTCGCAAAAGCCCTGCCGGCTCTCAAAAAGGAACTCGTCGACATTGTCCCGCCCCAATAACGCCGGCTTGAGCGTATATTCAAACGGGCTATTCCTAAAATACCGCAGCGCGGCAGCGACGCGATCAGCAGGGTCCGGGTATTGTCTCGCCCACTGCAAGGCCAGTTCCCGCGCTCTGGGGCTATCGTTCCCGGGCAGTCGCAGGTTTCGCTGCAATACACGATTGCTGGCCTCGGTTCGCGGTTGCGTCAGCACAGAATCCACCACGTACTGAAGGCGCCCGGTCAGCGGCGCTTTTGGCAACCACTGATAGGCGCCAGCGTATCGAATATCATCCCGGTTTACCCGCGCGACCGGCAAGCTATAAAGCCACTCATGAGCCCCCGGCTCCAGCGTGACTACGTAGCGCTGTCTCTCCCCTTGTAAAGGCGGTGGTGGTGGCGTTGTCAGTCGCCCCATGCGGTTGACCGTCCAGCGCTGGGAATCGTAATTTTCAAGCACCAATCCGCGCCAATAGCGCTGCGACGGGGGAGGCAATTGGCCGCCTTCAAAGCGCACACGAAAGGCTAATGCAGCGTTTTGACTCAGCTCCGCAATATCCCCAAAACGCAGCTCATCCGACATACCGGTCTGGGCCTTTGCGCTAGGCAACGGCATGGACCACAGCGGGCCAATGCGCGGAAATACCAAAAACAGGAAGAGCATTAGCGGTAAGGCCTGGATCAACATCAGCGCTGAAAGGCGCACACTCGCGGCAATAGCAGGCTTTTCTCGATATAACATTTGCTGGGCAGCAAGTATCGCCAGCAGTTGTAAAACGGCAACGGGCACCGCGTTGATCTGCTGCTCGAAAAGAAAGCGGCAGGCAACCACGAAATAGCACAGCAGCAGTACCAACCAGTGATCGCGGCGCTGTTTCAGCTCCAGGACTTTGAGAATGACGGCCAGCACCAGTGTTGCCACCATCGGCTCTAGCGCTAACCACTGGCGATATTGCAAGTAAATGCCCGCGACAGAGAACACCACCAAAGCCACTTTCACCAGTGCCGACGGAAAGCTCCAAGCCGCTGTCACAATGCGCCAGTACCACCACGCCACTGCCCCCCAGACCAAGACCATCCAAATCGGTATGGTTGGCGCCAAGGGCGCAATCGCGGCGAGCTGCGCCAGCAACAGCCACATAACAGCGGGGGCAGAATTTCTGGTCACCGGCCTGCCTCTGCCGGATAAATGGCCAGTTCGCGCAGCACCGCAGCGAGATGGGCAGGCCCTTGGCCCGCCGAAATATCCGCGGTCGGTAAATGAAGGGAAAACGGTAACTCTCGGCGGTCACATTCCAGCGCCCAGGCACACAGCGTGCTCAACCGATCCTCCACTGCCAATTCGGGCAAACTCTCCCAATCCAACGATAGGTCATCGGCCCTGCTCTCTTCGTAGCGCTTGCTAAACAAGCCCTGCCCTTTGGCATATGCCTTCCAAAAAATACGTCGCGGCGATTCACCCGGCTGGTAGCGTTCGAAGCCGCTGAACTCGTCGCTGTCACTGCGCATATCGAACACCTCTCCGTGCCCATCACCGCGCGCGCTGCTGATGAGTGGCCGCAGCGCTCTCGGGCGCGGGTACACCAAGCAGTGCCAGTCCAGAGCCGGCATTGCCCAACAACGAATCACGCCCAATGGGTAATCAGAGCGAACTTGTATGCGGCCGGGATAGAGCCTCCCACGGCGCGGTGCCGGACAGGGCACCCTAATTTCAACGCCCTCGCCTTTGGCTAACTCGCTCACCTGCTTGCGTTGCTGGGGGAAACCAACCTGCAACTGGAAGCGCGGGCGTTGCTGGCTGTTGATATGAACGTGAAAATGCGCGGTATCACCAGCGAAAACCGGTTCACAGGCACCCGCCCGAATCTGCAAACCCGACAGATTGGTGTAGGTGTGCAGAATCACCACTAAGAACAAGCTGAACAGCAGGAATGCCAGCGCAAAAATAAGGTTGTTTTGGTAGTTAATGGCCAGCAGTAGCAAGCCCGACAGCATCAGTAAAAAACCGAGACCTGCTGAGGATGGGAAAATGAAGATCTTATTCTGACTCAGTACCCACGCGTTGCGCCGGGGGTTTCGCTTATCCAGCCACGCCTCGAAGCGTCGCTGAATTGCCGAGCGCAATGCTGACATGGCTAGGCCAGTACCGATACCTGCGCGAGCATCTTTGCAACCAGCTCGGCGCCATCGGCATTGCTATCTGCTGCAGGCTGCAAACGGTGCGCCGCCACCGGCTCTAACACAGCCTGCACATCGTCGGGCAGCAGGTAGTCCCGACCCTCGAGCAATGCCCACGCCTTGGCACACTGCAGCAGGGCGAGACCAGCGCGCGTCGAGAGACCAAAGGCTATTTCGGCATCCTGACGGCTAAAAGCGATGAGGCGCTGAATATAGCTGACGAC
This sequence comes from Spongiibacter sp. C9W, assembly GCF_057370015.1. Taxonomy (NCBI): domain Bacteria; kingdom Pseudomonadati; phylum Pseudomonadota; class Gammaproteobacteria; order Cellvibrionales; family Spongiibacteraceae; genus Spongiibacter; species Spongiibacter sp. C9W. The sequence continues at coordinate 176,033 of NZ_CM170672.1, read as the reverse complement.
GCTACTGCGCACCTCCACTTGTTTTACCAATTCCTGCAAACGCTGTATTTGCGCGTCATCGAGGCAACTTGGGAGCGTCGTCAGCATCTCTCTAGGGTCACCGCCCTCCAGTAGCTGTCGCTCGGAGCGCTCGTCGGGATAGCCGAGAGAAATACGCATTAAGAAGCGGTCAAGCTGGGACTCGGGCAGCGGAAAAGTGCCCGACTGAAACCAGGGGTTCTGCGTTGCAATAACGAAAAAGGGTTTCGGCAACGACCGCGTTTCCCCTTCGGTGGTCACCCTGCCCTCTGCCATCGCTTCCAACAGCGCACTCTGGGTTTTGGGGCTCGCCCGGTTGATCTCATCAACGAGCAAAAACTGGGTGAATACCGGGCCGGGGTGGAAGTGAAAGGCGTTACTATTGCGGTCAAATACCGACACGCCAAGAATGTCCGACGGCAGCATGTCACTGGTGAATTGCACTCTGCGGTAAGCCAAACCTGTCACCGCCGCAAAGGCCTGGGAGAGCGTCGTTTTACCGACGCCAGGCAAATCCTCGACCAGCAGGTGCCCGCCGGCAAGCAAACAACACATTGCCTGCTGTATCTGCCGATCCTTACCCAGCAGAACGCTACCAATCTCTGCGCGCGCGGCGCTCAGCTGTTCCAGATCAGACGGCATCTAGCCCTCTCTGCAAATCGGCCTTGAGATCGGTGAGCTCTTCCAGGCCCACAGCAAGCCGGATCAAATTGTCACTGATGCCACTCTCGGCGCGCTGCGCGTCACTGAGACGGCCGTGAGTGGTGGTCGCTGGATGAACAATCGTGGTCTTTGCATCACCCAAATTGGCGGTGATTGACACCAAGCGGGTAGCATCGATAAAGCGCCAGGCGGCATCGCGCTGCCCTCTCACGGTGAAAGACAATACACCACCAAAGGCTTTTTGTTGCTGCGCTGCAAGTTTGTGCCCTGGGTGCGAGGGCAAACCGGCATAATAGACCGTTTCAATCTTATCTTGCTGCGCTAACCATTGCGCCAGTGCCAGCGCACTCGCACTGTGCGCCATCATACGAAGACGCAATGTTTCCAGGCCTTTTAAAAATACCCAGGCATTGAAAGGACTCATTGTCGGGCCGGCGGTGCGGATAAACCCAAGGATCTCATCCATATGTTCGCGGCGCCCAACCACAGCGCCACCTACGCAACGTCCCTGGCCATCGAGATATTTGGTCGCCGAATGCACAACGATATCTGCGCCCAGAGCCAAGGGCTGCTGTAGCGCAGGAGTGCAGAAACAGTTGTCGACCACCAGCAAACTGTCGCTCGCTTTTGCAAGCGCTGCCATCGCCGCAATATCGGCGACTTCGGCCAAGGGGTTGGAGGGCGACTCCAGAAACAGCAGGCGAGTCTGTGGGCGAATCGCATCGCGCCACGCATCCATATCCAGCGGCGAAACAAAGCTGGTTTCAACGCCAAGTTTGGCCATGTACTTGCTCAGCAAGTTGGTAGTGGTACCAAACACACTGCGCGAGCAAACGATGTGATCGCCGGCTTTTAACAGTGCGATACAGGTGCTGAGAATTGCTGCCATGCCCGACGAGGTCGCCACAGCCGCCTCACCACCTTCTAGCGCGGCAATACGCTCTTCAAATGTGCGAACGGTGGGATTGGTATAGCGGGAGTAGACATTGCCTGGCTGCTCACCGGAAAAGCGCGCAGCGGCTTCCGCCGCAGAGGCAAACACGTAGCTGGACGTGGTAAAAATAGGCTCGGCGTGCTCACCTTCAACGGTGCGGCGCTGCCCCGCCCTGACAGCCAGGGTATCCAACTCGCACTCAGCGAGCACATCGAGGCGCTGCTGTTGGTAATCCGCTTCTGTCATAGTTGGCGCTCCCTACGACACATCGTTGTGTAAGCCTACCAGGGCACCATCGCCCACCGCCGCGTTACGCGCAGTTTGCTTACTGTCGTTGCGATCGGCAGCCAATTTATCCAGATAGGCCTGGTCGACATCACCCGTGACGTAATTGCCGTCGAATACTGCGCAGTCAAAGGCGTCGATGTTGGGGTTGCCCTCTGCGGAACACTCCACTAGGTCATCCAGGTCTTGATACAGCAGCCAGTCTGCCCCTATTTCCTTTTCGATCTCTTCAACGCTGCGATCATTGGCGATCAGCTCCTGCGCCGATGGCATGTCGATACCGTAAACATTGGGGTAACGAACCGGTGGTGCAGCCGAGGCAAAATACACCTTGCGCGCACCCGCATCTCTGGCCATTTCTATAATTTGCTGGCAGGTGGTACCACGCACAATGGAGTCGTCTACCAGCATCACGTTCTTGCCTTTGAATTCCAGGCCAATGGCATTGAGCTTCTGTTTAACCGACTTCTTGCGCGCGCTCTGGCCCGGCATGATGAACGTACGACCGATATAGCGGTTCTTCACCAAGCCTTCACGGAATTTTACGCCGAGCACCGAGGCCATGGATTGGGCAGCAATACGGCTGGAGTCTGGAATGGGTACGACAACATCAATATCGTGATCCGGGCGCTCGCGTAAAACCTTCTCAGCCAGGCGCTCACCTTGACGAAGACGCGACTTGTACACCGATACGCCATCCATGATCGAGTCAGGTCGGGCAAAGTATACGTGCTCAAAGATACAGGGGCGGCAATGCGTCTCTGTCGCGCATTGGCGAACGGTGATCTCACCCGCATGACTTATGTAGACGGCTTCGCCGGGTGCAACATCGGCCACCAGCTGAAAACCCAGCGCATCCAGAGCCACGCTTTCCGACGCGAGCATGTACTCCTTGCCCTGTGCGGTTTCACGCACGCCGTAAACCAGGGGGCGAATGCCGTTGGGGTCGCGAAAGCCGACAACGCCGTAGTTTGCGATCATTGCCACTACCGCATAGCCACCACGGCAGCGTTTATGTACGCCCGCGACCGCAGCAAAAATATCGTCGTCGCTGGGCACCAGTTTGCCCAATTTTTGCAGCTCGTGAGCAAAGACATTAAGCAGAACTTCAGAGTCTGACTCCGTATTCAAGTGGCGGAGGTCCGACTGGAATAACTCTTGCGACAGTTGCTCAGAGTTGGTCAGGTTACCGTTGTGAGCCAGGCTAATGCCGTAGGGTGAATTCACGTAAAACGGCTGAGCCAGCGCCGGGCTTGAACTGCCCGCTGTTGGGTAGCGCACATGGGCAATCCCCATGGTGCCCACCAGGCGCTGCATATGCCGCGTGTGGAAAACATCTCGCACCAGGCCATTGCCCTTGCGTTGATTCAGGCGGCCATCCTGGCAAGTAACGATGCCCGCAGCGTCCTGGCCACGATGCTGGAGTACAGTCAGGGCATCATAGAGATCCTGATTGACGTTGCGTTTGGCGACGATGCCAGCGATACCACACATGCAGCCTTACCTCGTTGTTGCATATTGGTTAAATTAGCGGTGAGCATCCCACAATGAGGACACCCAGCCGACGAGATCGTGAAAACTTTGTTCAGACCAGTCTCTCATCAATAGAAACTCAGGAATCAGCGTCGACTCCTGCCACCATTGGTCGTTTTCAATGCCGGTAAGTAATGACGGCAGCAGCACCAAGGCCGCAAGCACCACAATCATTCCTCTGGTGGTGCCAAAAATCATGCCCAACAACCGATCGGTGCCGCTCAAACCACTGCGTTTAACGACTTCGGCAATCAGGTGAGTCGCCAGGCTCCCCAGTACCAGCGCCCCCGTGAACAACAGTACGTAAGCGAGAATATCGCGCAGGTACGGCTTATCGACCAGAGGTGCCAACACCTCGACCATTTGCATGTGGAATGCAACAGCAATAAAAAAGGCGACCGCCCATGACACAAGGGATAGCGCCTCGCGGACAAAGCCGCGCAGTAAGCTGATCAGTGAAGAAACAATGACGACAGCAAGGATGGCCCAATCAGCCCAATTAAAGCTCGTCAGCACCGCGTGCGACTCCAGCGACCCGTGAAGGGGCGAATTCTACCAAGCTGTGCAGCCCAGCCCAAGCGTTTATCCTTCAAAGCGGCTGAGTATCGACTTCAGCGAGAAGCGGCGGTTGATTTCCGCTTGCAAGGCCTCGGCGCGCTCACGACTCAGAGCCGGCCCAACAAGTACCCGATAAAGCGTTCTATCGCCGCGCTTCAAGGGCTCGCTGTAAGCTTTATAGCCGCCCTTGCGCAGGCGCTGCACAAGATTGTCAGCGTTACTTTGCTGGCCAAAACTGCCACATTGAATCACCCAGGCAACAGGCAAGCCGCGTGCTTCCTTACTGGGTTCAGCGGGCGGTGTTTTGCTAACGGTTGGCGCGGCTGGTTTGGCAGCCGGTGTAGTTGGTGCTGGTCGGCTATCGGTCGCTACTTTCTTTTTGGTTACTTCGTTTTGCAATACCGGCGGTCGCTCTGGCAGCGCTGCTGCCGCTTTTACACCATCGCCACTGTAGCGACCATCGCTGGGCTCGAGCACTTGCTGCGGCTCAACGATCGGCGCCAACGCCGAGGGGATATCTTTGGGCTTCTGGGGCTCTTGGACCTCCGGGGCCTCAATGCGCGGCGCCGGCGGAATTTGTGTACTGCGATCCAATTTGTACTCGGCGGGCCCCGTAAAGAGTAGCGACCAAAGTATCACGCCACCACAAAGCAAAACCAAAGTTCCAACTAATCGCTGTCTCATCATTAGTGCAAAGTCTCAACAAAAGCGGTAGCAGGCATCGCTTGCATAACCGCCGAAACGGTAAAGAACGAGCCGAATACGACCAAACAGTCTCTGTCACACAGCGTCGCCCGAATAGCAGGTAAGGCGCTGGCAACATCACCAACAGTGTGTACTGCAGCGCTATCAACACCTTCATTTAACAAGTGACGTGCCAACACAGCTGGCGCCATCGCCCGCGCTATGCCAGGTAATTCCGGCAAGTACCACTGATCAATATAGGGGCTTAGCTCCCTCAAGCTCCCCGCTATTTTTTTATCTTCCATCACCGCCAGCACGGCTGTGCACTTGCCACCGTTGGGCATGTCGGCCAACTGCTTGGCCAAGCGCGACAGGGCCGCTGGGTTGTGGGCAACATCGAGCAGCAAACCATGCTCACGCAAGGGTAGCACTTCCCCGCGGGCAGCGATGTGAACCTGCGCCAAGCCCTCTCGAATCGCCGTTTCACTGACCGGTAGTTCAAACAGACAAACAGCTTGCAGGACTGCTGCCGCGTTGTCCAACATCACCGGCGGTAGCGGTAGCGATCGCAGCAAGCGCTCAGAGCCATCTCGTCGCTGCCCCCGCCAATGCCAGCAATCTGCGGCCTCTTCGAAGAAAAACTCACTGCCCCGAGCATAGAGCGGCGCATCAAGTTGCTGCGCAATATCGACGACCGCCGCACTGCTGCGCGGATCACCGAAGATCAGCGGTGTATTCTCCCTGGCAATGCCGGCTTTCTCACGGGCGATAGTTTCTCTGTCATTACCCAGCCATGCTTCGTGGTCGAGATCCACGGAACTGATCAAGGCGAGATCGGCATCGACAATGTTGACGGCGTCCAAGCGCCCTCCTAAGCCGACTTCAAGAATCAGGACATCCAGCTGAGCGTCGGAGAAAAGCTGCAGCGCAGCCAGGGTGCCAAATTCGAAAAAGCTCAGCGACAGTGAGCCACTAGCCCGATCGACCTTGTCGAAAGCTCGCACAAGAGCGGCATCTGCCACCTCTTCACCATCAATACGAACCCGCTCGTTATAGCGCAGTAAATGCGGTGAGGTATAGGCCCCCACCCGGTAACCCTCTGCTTCCAATATTGCCGACAACAATGCCACACAGGAGCCTTTGCCGTTGGTACCGGCAACGGTGATCACGGGCATGGTGAGCGCGAGATTCATTTGCTGAAAGACCGCTGAAACGCGGTCTAGGCCGAGGTCAATCTGGCGAGGGTGCTGCGCCTCCATCCATTGCAACCAATCTTGCAATTGCACAAACCGCATGGGGCGCTTACCTGTTTAGTTTTGGTAGAAAGTGAGGTTACCCAGCACTCTGGCAAGGGTGTCGCGCATATCTGCACGACGAACAATCATATCGATGGCGCCATGTTCCAGCAAAAACTCGCTACGCTGGAAGCCCGGCGGGAGTTTTTGACGAATGGTCTGCTCGATGATATTCGGCCCAGCAAACCCAGCGCGAGCGCCCGGCTCTGCCACATTGATGTCGCCAAGCAATGCCAAACTGGCAGAGACACCGCCATAAATTGGATCGGTCATTACCGAGATATAGGGCACGCCATTTTGCTTGAGGCGCTCAAGTACGGCACTGGTCTTTGCCATTTGCATCAAAGAAATCAGTGCTTCCTGCATGCGCGCTCCGCCAGATGCGGAAAAGCACACCAATGGACGGCGCTCTTGCAGGGCAATATTCGCAGCCTGGGTGAACTTCTCCCCCACTGCCGAGCCCATCGAACCACCGTGGAAATTAAACTCGAAGGCCACCGTCACAACAGGTACGTCTTTCACTGTGCCTTTGTAGGCAATAAGAGCGTCTTTTTCGCCCGTGCTTTTCTGTGCCGCGGCGAGGCGGTCTTTGTACTTTTTCTTGTCTTTGAACTTCAGGCGGTCAACGGGCTCGATGCCACTGAGAATTTCTTCGCGACCCTGCTCGTCCAAAAACAGCGCGATCCGGCGTCGGGCGCCAATGCGCATATGGTGGTCACACTTCGGACATACATCCTGATTTTCTTCAAGCTCAGGCCGGTATAACACCGCCTCACACTTTACACACTTCTTCCACAACCCTTCTGGAACAACACCGCCCGACTTCCGCTTTTCCGAAGGATCTGAACGGCGCACCCCTGAGGGCAGAATTTTATCAACCCAGCTCATTGTTATTTCCTGTCTGTTATCGTGCTTTTAGTTTTTACTGTGGCGCCGCTTCAAACGTCGGCTACCGCATCTATGGCTTTGCGAATATCGGCGATCAGTGACACCGCCTCCGCTACTTGTTTGTCAGTATCTGCAGCGTTATCCCATTTGGCAAGACGGTCCACCAGTGCACTACCGACCACAACGCCCTCACACAAGGGCGCAATCGCCGACGCAGACTCACCGTCTTTAATACCGAAACCAACGGTTACCGGAAGATCGCTATGCTGGCGAATGCGCTGCATTTGCTCACGCACGCTGTCTATGTCTAAGTGACCCGCACCAGTGACGCCCTTTAAGGACACGCAGTACAGGTAGCCACTCGCCAAAGCGGCCACTTTCGCAACGCGCTGATCGCTACTCGTTGGCGCTAGCAAGAAGATGTTATCCATACCAGCGTCACGCAACAACTGACTGGTTTCTCCGGCTTCCTCCGGGGGCATGTCAACAGTGAGCAGCCCGTCAACGCCTGCCTGCTTGGCGCGCTCGGCAAACTGTGAGTAACCCATGTGCTCAACCGGATTGGTGTAGCCCATCAACACCACGGGGGTGTCCGCGTTGGTTTCGCGAAACGCCGCCACCATGTCTAAAACCTGAGAGAGCGACACATGGTGTTCCAACGCGCGCTCGTGAGCCAGCTGAATGGTTGGCCCCTCAGCCATGGGGTCTGAAAATGGTACCCCCAGCTCAATAATGTCTGCACCGCTGTCGACCAGCGCATGCATCAGAGAGACCGTATGCTGCGGCGCAGGATCACCCGCAACAATATATGGCACCAGGGCTTTCGCACCGCGCTCGGCAAGTTGTTCAAATACTTTCGCTAGACGACTCAATGTCCTTCCCCGTCAATCAATTCCAATGCCGTCAATGCCGGCTACCGTATGAATATCCTTATCTCCGCGCCCGGATAAGTTCACCACAATGCTTTGATCTGGGCGCATTGTTGCGGCCAGCTTCTCCGCGTAAGCGATGGCGTGGCTGGACTCCAGTGCCGGCATAATACCTTCAACTAAGGTGAGCTTACGGAAGGCATCGAGCGCTTCATCGTCGTTAATTGCCACATAATTAACGCGGCCAATGTCTTTCAACCATGAGTGCTCAGGGCCAACACCGGGGTAATCCAAGCCGGCAGATACTGAGTGCGTATGAATAATCTGTCCGGCCTCATCCTGCATCAAGTAGGTGCGGTTGCCGTGTAATACCCCCGGGGTGCCATCGCTGAGCGGCGCAGCGTGCTCACCGGTGGCAACGCCGTGCCCACCCGCTTCTACGCCGTACATCGCCACGGATTCATCATTGAGGAAGGGGTGGAACAAACCAATGGCATTCGACCCACCGCCGACACAGGCCACCAGGGCGTCGGGCAGTTTGCCGGTCTGCTCAAGGTGTTGCTCACGCGCTTCGCGACCAATGACCGATTGAAAGTCGCGCACCAGCATCGGATAAGGGTGCGGGCCGGCCGCCGTACCGATAATGTAAAACGTATCATCTACATTGGTAACCCAGTCGCGCATCGCTTCGTTCATCGCGTCTTTAAGCGTGCGTGAACCCGATTTAACCGAGATCACTTCGGCACCAAGTAACTTCATGCGATACACGTTCAGCGCCTGACGACGAATATCCTCTTCGCCCATAAATACCTGGCATTCCATGCCCAGACGGGCCGCAACCGTAGCCGAGGCGACACCGTGCTGGCCAGCGCCAGTTTCCGCAATCACGCGCTTTTTGCCCATGTACTTGGCAAGCAGGGCCTGACCGATAGTGTTGTTAACTTTGTGAGCCCCGGTGTGGTTTAGGTCCTCACGTTTCAGGTAGATCTGCGCCCCGCCGACTTCACGAGACCAGCGCTCAGCGTGATACAGCGGTGATGGTCGACCTACATAGTAGGCAAGATCGCGATCGAACTCGGCCCGAAACTCTGGGTCCTGGCTCAAGCGCTGGTAATTCTCAGCAAGTTCATCCAAGGCAAAAATCAGCGTCTCCGACACAAAACGGCCACCATAAGGGCCGAAATGCCCCTCCGCATTGGGGAACTGGCTAAAATCAACGTGCTCTTGCTGCTTACTCACTCAATACTCCCGTCGGTCTGCTTCTGCGACCGCTTGAAAAAACTGCCGAATACGCTCGGCGCACTTAACACCGGGCGCACTTTCCACTCCGCCACTGACATCCACCGCCCAAGGACGACAACTCGCAATCGCCGCGCCGACGTTTTCACTGTTCAAGCCACCGGCTAACAGCAGCGGAAACGCCCTTTGCGTCGGAATCTTTTGCCAGTCGAAGACCTCGCCTGTGCCGCCTGGAACGCCCGGCTTATAGCTGTCGAGCAGAATGGCTCGGGCGCCGCTGTAACTTGCGGCAACACCACTCACGTCCATCCCTTCTCGCATTCGCAGTGCGCGCATATAAGGGTGTCCCAGCGATTCACAGAATGCCGGCGACTCATTGCCATGGAACTGCACAAGGTCGAGTGGACACACTGCCAAGGTGTCTCGCAACACCTCAATCGGTGCGTCGACAAACAAGCCAACGCTGGTAACAAAGGCGGGCAATTGCGCAATGATGTCAGCGGCCTGTTCAGGGCTCACTGACCGTGGACTCTTTTCATAAAAAACAAAGCCCAGCGCGTCTGCACCGGCGTTAACAGCGGCTTGCGCATCTTCCAGCCGGCGAATGCCACAAATTTTTACGCGGGTTCGAAACACTCAGATTCAGCCAAGCTGTTAAAGGCTGGAAATACTAGCAAATTTACGGCCTGTCTGCCGCAAATTCAGCACCGAATGAGCGGATAAATTCCGGCCCTGGCGATAGTTGAGGGAGGTCAAACTCGGAAGGGTAATTCACATCTACAAGATACAGGCCGTGGGGTTTAGCCGTAACGCCCCCTTGACTGCGATCTCGACTGGCAAGCACCTCTGCGGTCCAACCAACGGGCTGCGCTCCACTCCCCACCGCCACCAAGACGCCGGCGATATTGCGCACCATGTGGTGAAGAAAGGCATTGCCCTGAATATCTATCACAACGTAACGGCCGTGGCGGCTTACGTTGACGTAATGGATATTGCGCATCGGGCTGTGAGACTGGCAGGACGCCGCGCGAAAAGCGCTAAAGTCCTGTTCACCCACCAACACTTGCGCCTCTCGATGCATCAACGCTTCGTCTAATGGCACATCGATATGAGTAACGCCGCCCACCAAGTGCGCGGAGCGCCGCAATTGATTCAGAATTACATAGCGATAACGGCGTGCAGTTGCGGAGAAACGGGCATGAAAATCACCGGCGACAGGGCGCACCCAACGCACAGCGATATCAGTGGGAAGCAAGGCATTACAGCCCGCGTGCCACGCCTTAACACTGCGCCCCACCGGGGCATCGAAATGAACGACTTGGTGACTGGCATGAACGCCCGCATCGGTCCTACCCGCGCAAATCACGGTTACCGGGCTGGCTGCAACGGAAGACAGGGCCGACTCCAACGCGTCTTGAATGGTTGCAACCTTTGGCTTGTCCTGGCTCTGCCAACCCCGATAAGCGCCACCTTGATATTCCAGCGCCATGGCTATGCGCGTTCCTTCAGGTAGCGTTTCGGTATCGGCGCGCTCGAATGCTTGCGGCTCGAAACTAGGGGTGCTCAATGTTACTTCAACTGCTCCATTAATGCCTGGGCTGCCGCTTTCTGTTCGTCGCTACCCGCCTCCAGCACTTCATTAATAATATCCCGGGCACCGTCTTCGTCGCCCATGTCGATAAACGCGCGGGCGAGATCCAGCTTGTTCGAAATATCATCACTGTCTGACAACTCAGGCATATCCTCCTCGGCCGAATCAGCAGAGAATTCATCAAAAACCAAGTCATCTAAATTCAGCGCACCGACCTCGTCGGCGTCACCCTGAGCTTCGTCGAGCGCCACGCCATCGGTTGACGTTAGCGGCTCCTGATCAGCATCGGCATCGGCGGCATCGACCACGGTTTCAATGGCCTGGTCCTCGGTGTCTGCCCCGGCATCCTCAGCCAGCGACAAACCCTCTACCTCGGCATCCAGGTCCGCCAATGCGGCGTCGAGATCATCCAATTCAGACAATTCCTCTGCCGCCGCCTCCGGCTGGGGCTCGCTGTCGTCAGTGCTCAACATTGACTCACCGAGGTCACTGTCTTCTAGACTAAAGTCAAAGTCGCTGAGGTCTGCACCAAGATCATTACCTTCTGCAACCGTGTCGCTCTCTGCAACGGCATCATCGCCAACGGATAATTCGCTCAGGTCTAGATCAGCGTCACCGAGCTCGTCCAAGGCTTCAAAGCTACCGTCGTCCAGCTCCAGGTCGCTGCCTTCTGTCGACAATGCATCCAATTCCAACTCGTCATCACGACCATCGACGTCGAGGCTATCATCGGAAGCAAAATCAAAGTCCTCAAGCCCTTCCAAAACCGGCTCGTCGGCTGCCGTTTCACTGCCAGTGCTGGAATCATCGTCCAGAGAAAGCGCCTCAGCACCCGCCGCCGAATTCGGGTCAGCTTCTGGCATCGGCGTAGCGTCCACCTCTTCGTCTAGGGCTTCGCTGCCATCATCTTCGTGCTGATCTTCTCCGTCCAGAAAAGCCAACTCTTCATCCAGGTTATCGAGAGACTCCAGCTCTTCGGTCACCGCAGACGACGGCTCATCACTCAACCAACCGCTAACACCCTCGATAGCAGACATCGACTCTTTAACGCGCGCCAGCGCATCGGCATCGCCATGCATTTCTAGCTGCTGATAGGCCTCAAGGAAGGCCTCCCGGTCGCGCGTATCCAGATAGATATCAAGCAACTTAACACGCAGCTCGGTGTTTTCCGGCTCATTGGCGATAGCACTCTTCAGTAAGCTCGCCGCCTGATCGTAACGACCATAAGCCACATAAATTTCAGCCTCTGAAATCGCGTCGCCGGTCTGCGGCTGAACCGCCTCTTCCACCGACTCTTCCGCTGATTCGCTGCTGGGCTGCTCCGAGAAGTCATCGTTTAAACTGTCGAAATCGAAATCACCGGCAATTTCTTCGGCCGCGGCGTCGGCTTCAGCGCTCGGCTCATCAAGCTCATCGACAGGCGCTATTTCGTCAGCCGAGGGCGCATCCAGATTATTGAGCGCACCGGCATCGGCAAGTGGTGGTTCGATTTGTGGCTCTGCATCATCGTTGGCGCCAGCTCGGCGACGCACCAATAATAGAAGCAGTAGCAATACACCCAGTCCTGCGGCGGCGTATTGGTATAGCGGCACTAAGTACCACGGCGTCTCTACCGGCGCTGGCGAGCGCTCCTGCTCGCTAGACATTGGTGGCACGGACTCTGCGGCTTCGCTCGCTACGTCGGCGGCATCAGCGGCAGGTTCGGCGTCACCACCCTCTTCATTCGCATTCGGGGCAGTCGCATTCAGGGCATTGCGCGCCGCCGCCGTAATCTCAGCCTCGCGCTCTTCCAAAGCACGCTGGTCTTCCTCGAGGCTGGCTTCTACCTCGGCAATTTCCGCTGAGATGGCGTTAGCTTCCTCTGTCGCATCGGCAGAGTTGGCCGCCAGGCCAGCCTGCAGCGCGGCCAACTCGCGGTTTTTGAGTGCGATCAACTTTTGCAAGGTATCAACTTGCTTCTCCATTTCTCGCACACGGCTCGCCATGGAGGCATTCTCAAGCTGTACTTGTTCGAGCACTTCTTGCTCTTCGCTCAGTCGGCGACGCAGCTCATCAACCTCTTCACTTGACGCGGTGTCACCCGCACTGCCAATACTAAAGCGCACATCATCACTGGTCGCGGAATCAACCGGTGCTTGTTCTGCCTTTTTTGTTGCGTCGAGTTGAGGTGCCTTTTGCTCGGACGCGGCACCCGCGTCTACGGAAACCGCACTGGAAGTCCGGCGTTGTCGCCAATCTTTCGCTTGCTGCCTAATTGTCTGAAGCGCTGTTTCATGATCGAGCGCGTTAATCTCATCTTCACTGGGGATCTCGAGAACATAACCCGACTTAACGCGGTTGATATTATTACCTATGAAGGCTTCGGGATTTTTGCGCAGCAGCGCGATCATGGTTTGTTCGGTTGTTACAAAGGCGCTGGGGCGAAGCTTTGCCGCCACCTGCCACATCGTATCGTGATGTTGCACGCGGTATTGCCCGTCTTGATCACTCGACGGCAGATCGGTCTTTTTTTCCAGCGGCCGCGGCTGCAGGGACTTTGCAGAATCATCCTGAACTGACGACACTGGAACCGGTGGCGCCACGCTAACGCTGCCGCGCGAGCCGCCGGGCTCCCGCTCAGCGACCGGGGAAGACGGCTGCGCCGGTGAGGGTGAGACATTGGACACCGGCACCCGTGCAGCTTGGGTGGGAGCGAGATCAGATTCAAAAACGGGCAAATCCAACAGCACCGTGTATTCACGGAGCATGCGACCGTTTGGCCAGCGAACTTCAATAATGAAATCTAAATAGGGTTCAACAACGGGCTGGGTTGTGGTGACAATAATTCGGCCGCGGCCGTTTTCACCCACCTCGACAATAAAATCCAAACTATTGAGAAATTGTGTGCGATCAATGCCTGCATTGTCGAAAGCCGACGCGTCAGCAAGATCAACGCGCAACTGAGCAGCCTCCAAACCCTCGGCCTCGCGCAGTGGAATAAAGGCTTTAAACGGCTGGTTCAGGGAGGACGCCAGGGCGATGTCCCCTACCCCGAGGGCGCTCACAAAACCACTTTGAATGGCGCCCACCAATACTGCTACACGGGCCAGACTCTTGCTCATATTTCCACCGTCTCGTTGCTGCACCGCGTCTGTCGATCCCGAAACGAGGCGCAGCGCGGCGTGAATATCGAATAGCTTCGCAGTGTGGACCGCAAACTACAGGCGTTGTTATCTAGAATTATTCTTCGATAGTAAGCGTAAATATTAGCTATGTGTCGGTTTTTATCAAGATTTTAAGCGCTTCAATAATGTTAAGTGCGGCACCTTTACGCAAATTGTCTGCCACAATGGTTGCGCGCAAAACACGTTCGTCGCGACGATCGACAGCCCACTCAGCAATATCTATCGTTTCACTGCCCTGTAGACCCGCTGGACTCGCCAGTGCTTCCGCGTTGCCATCACGCAAACGAAACACATCGCTTGCCAGCAGCTGCTCGCGCCATTGCGCGGCAGCCACAGCGTCACCAAACTCCGCTCGCAGCAGCGTGCAATGGCCGTAAAACACCGGCGCCAACATAGCCTGACAGTGAACCTGCGCGAATTCATCCCGCCCCTGTGTCAGCAGGGTAGCCAGATTATGCTCAATATCTGCACTATTATCGGCAGTTAGCGGCAAAACATTAAAGGCAATCTGTGCTGGCAGCTGACTGGACTCAAGCGACTGCGCATTCAGCAGGCGCGCCGTTTCTGCCGCGAGGGTCTCAACACCATTGCTGCCTGCACTCGATACGGGTTGCGCGACCGCCAAGTCGATGCGCTGGGGCGTTGGTAGCTGCGCAAGCAATGCGTACACATGGCTACTCACCGCATCGGCAATCGCGACACTTTTTTCCCCTTCAGCCAATTCGCTGCCTGCACAAAATACCGGCACATCGCCGCGCTGAGACAACACATTAGCGGCATCAACGACCACGCAGCCTGCACTCTCTGCGGCATCAACTAACTGCGGCAAGGGTTCGCCAGGCATAAATACCGCAACGTCCACAGCACTAAAATCCGCCTCATCCAGAGGTCGAAAATCCAGCGGACGCCCACGATACATTGCCGGCTCAGCGTCGTAAGCGGCAGCGCTGTATAGCCGCAGCGTTGTTGGCGCAGCCTCCCACTCACTGAGCGCTTCCAGGAGGTGCTTTCCCTCCAGGCTATCGGCGGCAAAAATGGCATAGTGGGTCATTAGGCAATATCACCTCGGATAATGCGCAACATCCGGCGCAAAGGCTCAGCAGCGCCCCACAGCAATTGGTCGCCAACCGTGAAAGCCGAGAGGTATTGCTCGCCCATATTCAGTTTCCGCAAACGACCAACGGGTACGCTCAATGTACCGGTCACCGCCGTTGGGGTTAGCCGCTCAAGTGTTGCATTGCGCTCGTTGGGAACCACATCGACCCAGTCATTGGCACTGGCAAGGATGGATTCAATGTCACCCATCGGTACATTTTTGTTCAACTTGATGGTTAGTGCCTGGCTGTGACAGCGCATTGCACCAACGCGCACACAGTTGCCGTCAATCGCAATCGGCGAGTCGTCGCGACCCAGAATTTTGTTTGTCTCAGCTTGCCCTTTCCATTCTTCACGGCTTTGACCGTTCTCAAGCTGGGTGTCAATCCAAGGCAACAGGCTACCGGCCAGCGCATGACCAAATTCCTGTGTTGGGAAAGCATCACCGCGCATCGCCTCGGCCACCTTGCGATCAATATCCAGGATATTGCTGCGTGCATCAGCCAATTCCGGCGCCACCGCGTCGCGAATACTCCCCATTTGTGAGATCAGCTCACGCATATTTTTGGCACCGGCGCCGCTAGCCGCCTGGTAGGTTTGCGCACTCACCCACTCAACCATGCCCTCGCGGAACAGACCGCCAACGGCCATCAGCATCAAACTTACGGTGCAGTTGCCGCCGATGTAGTTTTTAACGCCGCGCTGCAGGCCCTGTTTAACCACGTCGAGGTTAACCGGATCCAGTACGATAATGGCATCATCGCTCATGCGCAGTGATGATGCCGCATCAATCCAGTAGCCCTGCCAACCGCTGGCGCGCAGATCGGCGAATACCGCCTTCGTGTAATCACCACCCTGACAGGAAATAATCGCGTCCATGGCAGCGAGTTCAGTGATGTCGTGCGCATCCTTCAACGGCGCGATATCGCGACCGATGTCCGGGCCCTGCCCACCGACATTTGAGGTGGTGAAAAATTGTGGTTCGATACCATCAAAGTCGTTTTCTTCGAGCATGCGACCCATCAATACTGAGCCCACCATGCCTCTCCAACCAACAAAACCTACTTTCATTACTCATTCCTCCTTTCCTACATGGCGACCAACCCACTCACAAGCCGGCGCCCCATTAGCCCCCGCAGGCGGCCAACGACGAGTGTTTACACTTCCGATAAAGCGGCCAAAACGGCATCGCCCATCTGCGCGGTGCCCACCTTCTGGCAACCCTCAGAGTAGATATCCGCGGTACGCAGCCCTTTATCCAACACACGGCTTACTGCGTCTTCGATGCACTGCGCAGCATCGGGCTCAGACAGGGAATAGCGCAACATCATTGCCACCGACAGAATGGTCGCCAGTGGATTCGCGATACCCTGCCCGGCAATGTCGGGCGCGCTGCCGTGGCAGGGCTCATACATGCCGCGGCCATTCACATCTAGTGACGCCGAAGGCAGCATGCCAATTGATCCGGTCAACATCGCTGCGGCGTCAGAAAGAATATCGCCAAACATATTGCCGGTAACGACAACGTCAAATTGCTTCGGCGCGCGCACCAACTGCATGGCGGCGTTATCAACGTACATATGGCTGAGCTCGACATCCGGATAGTCTTTGGCCATCTCGTCGACGACTTCGCGCCACAGCATGGTCACTTCCAGTACGTTGGCCTTGTCAACACTGCACAGACGTCCGCCGCGTTTTTGCGCCAACTCAAAGGCCACCTTGGCGATCCGGCGGATTTGCGATTCGTTGTAAACGTAGGTGTTGTAACCTTCGCGCTCACCATTATCGAGCTCGCGAATGCCGCGTGGCTGACCGAAGTAAATACCGCCCGTCAACTCGCGTACAATCAGTATATCCAAGCCGGCAACCAGCTCTGGCTTCAGCGAAGACGCATCGGCTAACTGCGGATAAAGAATGGCGGGACGCAAATTGCCAAACAAATCCAAGCGCTTGCGAATCTCCAGCAGGCCACCCTTTTCTGGGCGCTCTGCAGGGGGCAACTGATCCCACTTAGGTCCGCCTACAGCCCCCAGCAAAATAGCATCAGCTGCCTGGCACTTCTCGAAGGTTTCATCCGGCAGTGCCGTGCCCACCGCGTCGATAGCGGCGCCGCCAAGCAGCGCATCGTCTAGCGACAAATTAAGTTGGTGAGAGTGATTGATCGCTTCCAAGACCTTGCGAGCCTCGGCCATAATTTCCGGACCGATACCATCGCCGGCCAACATCAATACTTTGCGAGCAGTTTTTTCAGACACGTTTCTATTCCCGTATGTAGTTTGTCAGTATGTTTACGCGCGATGCTCGCGGAACAACCAAGGCGATTTTTGCTGCCAGTTTTTTTCAAAGTCGCGGATAGCATCGGCATCCTGCAGGGTTAAGCCGATATCATCCAGACCATTGATCAGGCAGTGCTTGCGAAAGGCATCAACGTCGAAGGTTATGACGTCACCTGCTGGCGTGGTAATCGTCTGCGCGGGCAGGTCAACCAATAAGCGATAGCCCTCTGAGCTGTACATCTCATTGAACAAATTATCGACAACATCCGCTGGCAGCACTATCGGTAAGATGCCATTTTTAAAGCAGTTGTTAAAAAAGATATCGGCAAAACTCGGCGCAATAACGCAACGAAAGCCGTAATCCTCCAATGCCCAGGGAGCGTGCTCGCGGCTTGAACCGCAACCAAAATTTTCCCTCGCTAACAACACTGAAGCGCCCTGGTAACGGGCGTGATTGAGCGGAAAATCCGGGTTGATTGGGCGCTGGCTGCAGTCTTCGCCCGGGCGCCCTTCGTCCAGGTAACGCAGCTCGTCGAACAAATTTGGCCCAAAGCCACTGCGCTTAATCGACTTCAGGAACTGCTTGGGAATGATCATATCCGTGTCGACATTCGCGCGATCCATTGGCGCCGCGAGTCCGTCTAATTGGGTAAACGCTTTCATTGTTTGCTCCTTATATCCACTCGCGCACGTCGACGAAATGCCCTGCAATAGCCGCTGCTGCCGCCATCGCCGGACTCACCAAATGCGTTCGACCACCAAAGCCCTGACGCCCCTCAAAATTTCGGTTAGACGTTGAGGCACAGTGCTCACCCGCTCCGAGCTTATCGGCGTTCATTGCCAAACACATAGAGCAACCTGGCTCACGCCACTGCAGCCCCGCCTCAGTAAAGATTTTATCCAGTCCCTCTGCTTCGGCTTGTTTTTTGACCAGGCCTGAACCGGGAACAACCAGCGCTTCTTTCAAACTCTCGGCCACTTTTTTGCCTTTCACTACCGCAGCGGCCTCGCGAAGATCTTCAATACGAGAGTTGGTGCAGGAACCGATAAACACCCGGTCGAGGGTGATATCGGTAATGGCTTGCCCCGCGCTAAGCCCCATATACGTCAGCGCACGCTCACAAGCACTGCGCTGGACAGGGTCGCTAAAGTCATTGGGAGCGGGGACTACCGCACCGACTGCCGCCACCATCTCCGGGCTGGTACCCCAGGTCACTTGTGGCTCGATACTGCTGCCGTCAAGCTCAACCACCGCATCAAAATAAGCATCGGGGTCACTGTGCAGTGTTTGCCAGTAACTTACCGCCTGCTCCCACTCTTGCTCATTGGGGGCAAACGGCCGACCTTTTACATAGTCGATGGTCGTTTCGTCCACGGCAACCATACCCACACGCGCACCGGCCTCTATGGCCATATTACAAATGGTCATGCGGCCTTCCATCGACATGTCGCGGATCACTTGTCCGCCAAATTCAATGGCATATCCTGTGCCGCCTGCGGTACCGATTTTTCCAATTACGGCAAGGACGACATCTTTGGCGGTAACACCGACGCCGAGCTTGCCGTCGATGCGCACCAACATGTTTTTGCTCTTCTTCTGGATCAGGCACTGGGTCGCCAATACATGCTCGACCTCAGAGGTGCCAATACCGTGGGCCAGCGCGCCCAGCGCGCCGTGGGTTGCGGTATGCGAGTCACCGCAGACCACTGTCATACCAGGCAGCGTTGCCCCCTGCTCTGGACCGACAACATGAACAATCCCCTGCCGCTCGTCGTTGATCGAGAACTCAGTGATCCCGAACTCATCGCAGTTATCATCAAGTGTTTGAACCTGGATACGCGATATTTCATCTTGGATACCGCTCACACCCGCACTGCGCTCAGCGAGGACCGTGGGCACGTTGTGATCCGGTGTTGCGATATTGGCACTCACGCGCCAGGGCTGACGCCCGGCAAGCCTAAGGCCTTCAAATGCTTGCGGCGATGTCACCTCGTGGACAAGCTGGCGATCAATATAGATCAAGGCGGTACCGTCATCGCGCTCTTTTACCAGATGCGCGGCCCATAATTTGTCGTAAAGCGTTTGTGAAGCCATGAATGATCCCCCAGTCTCCTCTCATTGCAGGCAATTTTACGCAGCCACATAAAATAAAACAAATTCATATTTTTTATTATTTCAATTCCAAAGAGGAATGAATAAACTTACTTCCATGGACACACAATCACTACAAGCGTTTCTATGTGTTGCCGAATGCAGCTCATTCTCAGGCGCGGCGGAGCAGCTCCACCTCACCCAACCCGCAATCAGCAAGCGTATTGCCACGCTGGAAAAGCAGCTCAATACCAAGCTATTTGACCGCATTGGCCGGCATATTCACCTTACCGAAGCCGGTCGCGCACTGCTGCCGGAAGCGCAGCGCATTCTTCAAGACATCCGCGAAGCCCGCCGACGCATCGACGACCTTCGCGGCAGCGTATCGGGCCGCCTGTCGATGGGCATCAGCCACCACATAGGGCTACACCGCCTGCCGCCGGTATTGCGGGAATTCAGCCAACGATACCCAGACGTCCAGCTGGATATCGACTTTATGGATTCAGAGCAGGCCCACCACCGCATCCTCCACGGTGAGATGGATTTGGCAGTGATCACCCTATCTCCAAGCCAGGAGGAACATTTGAGCTTCCTGCCGGTGTGGCAAGACCAGCTCACCGTGGCGGTCGCGAACGACCACCCACTGAGTAACGCTGGTGTGGTAACCGCCGAAATGTTGAGCCAACACACCGCCCTACCACCCGGGCTGAACACCTATACTGGGCAAATTATCAAACGCCTTTTCGATGAGGCCGGGCTGGAAATGAATATTGGTATGTCCACCAACTACCTTGAGACCATCAAGGTCATGGTGAGCATCGGTTTAGGTTGGAGCATCCTGCCGCAAACCCTTCTGGACGACAGTGTTACCGCCCTGGAACTGAAGAACATGCAACTGAGTCGCACCCTGGGCTGCGTACACCACCGCAACCGCAGTCTGTCGAATGCATCGCGCGCCTTCATAGACCTTTTACCAAATATTGATCACGGCGGCGTGAAGTGAGGAGCCAACGCCAGCAATTGCTCTGGCGTATCCACGTCGCTGTAAATACCCGGGTCACTGACGTCGATAAACCGACGCGTCGACGCTGGATCTTGGATTACTCCCTTCCCGCCCTGCTCACCCATTACCGCACATAGCGCCGGCCAATATTTTCTACCAAAGGCCACCGGGTGACCGACCCGCCCCTGACAACGTGGCACGACGATATCGTCCGCAGAGGCAGCGTTAATCAGCTGAGAAATCGTGGTAATTCGCAGCAGCGGCAAATCCGCGGGCATGATTAATACCGCCTCAGGCAAGCTCGGCGGCAACGCGTGAGAGCGCAACTGCTCCTCGGTGCAGTCGAAGCGCTGCAACAACGCGCGCATACCCGCGGCCAAGGAGAAGCCCATGCCTTCTTCCGCTCGGCGTGCATAGAAACACGGCGCATCGAGCTTTGCCGCAACGTTATTGTGGCGGTCGGACTCACTCAACACGGCGAAAGCCTGCGCTCCCGCCTTGCCAGCCCGCCGGATTAAGGCAGGCAGCATCTCACCACCTTTGGGAAGCGGCGTGAATCGCTTGTCCTGTTCGCCAAAGCGACGACTGCGGCCAGCGGCCAACAACAATAACGGCAACACCGCCATTACACAGCCCGTTTACCACTGCGCAACTGGGTTAACTCTGCCATAACCGCCACAGCGATTTCCATCGCCGACTTACTGCCAATGGGCAAACCCACCGGAGCGTGAAGGCGATCAATTTGCTCGGCACTTAAGTCGAGCTGAAGCAGGCGTTGGCGGCGCTTTTCAGACGTTCGCAATGAACCCAAGGCGCCGACGTAGTAGCAGTTTTCGCACAAGGCCTGCATCAAGGCCATATCGTCGATACGCGGGTCGTGGGTTAGGGTAATGACGATGCTATGCGCATCTGCGGCATGTTCTGCCACCACGTCATCGGGCATGCCGGGCAACACCGTAACCGCAGGCAAAGACCAGCGCTGTCGCCGGTCATCGCGCGGGTCACACACGAGCACGCGATAATCCATCGCCAAGGCAAGCTCCGCAATGCAGCGAGCCAGCTCGTTAGCCCCAACCAGTAATAGCTGAAAGCGGGGGCCAAAATCCTGCTGTAAGGTCGTCTCGCCCAGGCTCAACGCCTGGCAGTGTTCCAAGCCTTGCAGAGACCAATCCCCGCTTTGCAAATCAACCTGCCTACGCATCGCCCTGCGCTCATCCAAGGCGAGCAAAAGGCGGCGAATATCTGCTAAGTGGCTGGCGGTAAGCGGCTCGATGAAAATTTTCATACGGCCGCCACAAGGCAGCCCAAAGCGCTCGTTCTCCTCTGGGCTGACACCATATTCCAGCAACTCACAGTGAGTGGCGGCGAGTTGCCCGGATGCCAGCTTCTCCAGGAGATCATCCTCTATACACCCACCGGACAGCGAACCTGTTAACGCGCCGTCAGCGGCCAAAAACGCCATCGCCCCGAGCGGCCTGGGCGACGCGCCAAATGTCGCTGCAATCGTACATAGCCAGCCGCCCTGCCCCTCGTCAACGGCGCTCGCCGCAGCAGCCAAAACCAGTTGATCGGTATTTTTCAAATGCCATCCCCAGATTTATACAACCCTAAACATCCCCAACATTATGAAACCAGCCATTTAAAAAAGGCAAAAAAAACGCCGCATAAAGCGGCGTTTATAGCGTACTACCGACGGATCAATACCAGCGGTAAGTACCCTGAATGGCAAAGCTACGTGGCGGCTCAACGAAACCGTAGTGGCCCGTGCTACCGAAGATGCTGTTCGCCAGCGGCGTGTCGTTGGAGTAAGAAATTACCGTTTCATCGGTTAAGTTCTTAGCCAGTAACGCCACTTCCCATCCAGCAGATACATCTGACAACCCCAAACGCAGGTTAGTCTTCACGTAGGCATCCTGCTCCTGGCTCGGGTCGAGGTTTTGCGACGAGTTGTAGTCACCGGTGAAGACGAAGTCCGCACCACCGCGGAATTCGATATCACTGGTCAGCATCGTGGTGTATACAAAGGTCAAGTTACCAGAGTAATCAGCTACGTACTGGTTGGTCTTACCTTTGTAATCACAATAAGCAATCCCTTCAGCAGTCACCGTATCTGGCGTCTGTCCTTGATAGCACTGACCGTTTTCATAGTCGGTAAATTCAAAGTCAAGGAAGGCCAGGGCACCGGTCATCATCAGGTTTTCAGTTAATGCGATACGGCCATCAAGCTCGATACCCATGGTCGTCGCAGCACCGGCATTACCCACATTGAAGCCGAGCGTACCATCAAAGATACTTACCTGAAGGTCGTCGTACTCAGTGTAAAATGCCGCGATGTTCAACTCAGCAGCGCCATCCAGCAGCGTTGTTTTCGCACCGATTTCCAAGCTCGTCGCCTGCTCTTCTTCATACTCAAAGCTACCAACAAGAACCACTGGATCGCCGTTATCTAAGTTCTGTAGCGGACGAATCTGATTGGTTGCCGGAGACGCATTGGAGCGCGCATCATAACCACCTGATTTGTAACCACGCGACAATGTACCGTAGAGCATCGCGTCATCGTTCACATCGTACTGCAGGTTCAACGACGGCGAGATATTTTCCTCGGTACGTGAGCCACTCAAGTCGTGACGCTCAGCGGAGAAGTTCTTCGCCACAACGGTGTCGATCTCACCCTCATCTGGGCGCTCACCCGTCGCACGGTTAACGAAGTCTAACTTACGGCTACCATCTTTAGTCTCATGCGAATACCGCAGCCCTATGGTTGCTCGGAACAAGTCTGTAACGTTCCACGTTGTTTGCAGGAAAGCCGAGAACAGCTCTGTCTCCGTAGTGAAGTAACGGGGGGTGCCCAAGTCGCGAATTGCATCCCCTGCATCACCGAAACCACCCAAATCCAGCGCGTTAAGCAAACCGGCGTCAGCTGCGGGCTGCAAAAGTGCCTCAAGGGGAGTTCCAGCGAAAAGGCCCAAAGCCACATTATCCAGAGGGCCGCCTTCAATATCACCCGGTGGGCGTTCACCGCGAGCACCCGCTTCTTGAATATCCGCAGCATTCAACAGCCCGGGCAGGATATCACTGTCTACACGGATGCTATCAAAGAACTCAAGCTCACTCTTTTGATAGAAACCACCGGCGATAAATTCAAAGGTTTCACCGACAGGCGATACCCAACGAAATTCCTGGCTGAACTGGTCGTAGTTTTCTTCAGCGCCCACACTGAATACTGGCGCGCCAGTGAAGTCACAGTCACACAGCTCTTCGGTATCGTAACCCAGCAAACCAGTAATGAAAGTAAACTGGTGGCCTTCGCGATAATAATCAACGTTCAGCGTGATGTTCTGCGTGTCGTTGTAGCTGTAGTCACCGTTCGACGAACGCTTAAAGTCCTGTTTGTTGTTCAGTACAGAAGAGTCCGCATCAACAGAGGCCAATACAATGGGACCGGCTGCAACTTCAGTGAAGTCGAGAATCTCTGCGTAGGTGCGGCCGTTGAACGAGCCCGTGCTCGAGGTTGACGGCTGATCATTGATGATTTCGATCTGGCGGCCATCAACATCAAACTTACCCACTTCCAATTTCAAGGCTGCAACCAAGTTTTCCGTCGCATCCCATTCAAAGATTGCCCGAATGGTCCCCTCGTCGCGCGTTGGCTCGTCGCGATTCAAGGTCAGGTTTTCCATATGACCATCGATATCGCGCTTACGGATCGCAAGACGCGCACCCACGGTATCCGTTAACGGACCAGACAATACCAAATCGATAATTTGCTCGTTGAAGTCGGGCTCGTATGTCGCCGACACAGAGCCTTCAAACTCTTGTCCGGGACGCGCTGAAATCAAGCTTAGCGCACCAGCGATGCTGTTTTTGCCAAACAAAATATTCTGCGGGCCACGCAAAACTTCGACGCGGGCCAGGTCAAGAAAAGGTGCGCGCGTCAGCTGCGCACGGCCGTAGCTGACACCGTCAAAATACATACCCACGGACTGTTCAAAACCCGGGTTGATGCCCGAGCCGATACCGCGAATGTAGATGTTCGTACCGATCCCCGTCTCTGACATTGTCAGGTTGGGTACATATGCTTGCAGGTCTTCAACTTTGGCGATACCCGCCTCAGCCATTTTGTCGCCGCTCACAGCGTTCACGGATACCGGAACATCCTGCAAGCTTTCTGCCCGCAGTGTTGCAGTAACAATAACTTCTTCCAAAGCGGGTGCTGCAAACAGCGGTGTTGCTGCTACAGAAACCGCCGCTGCCAGCGCCGAGCGCCGAAAACGTGCTAATGATTTATTCAAGGTCATATGACCTCCAGATGCCTTGTTTTATTATGACTGACCCCACTGGCGCGAATGCTCCAGTAATGTCCCCTCCAGGATTCCCGCGTCGCATTGCTGCGCGCAAGGTAATGTGATCGCCGACAACATATACGAAATAAGGTGTCTACGCAATGTCACGAAAGCTTATCGTTGTAGAGCATATAGCTCAAGGTTAAAAGCAAAGGCGCCGCTATAATGCGGCGCCTAAGTGTAAGCCAGCTTGTGCTTACCAGCGCCAGCTTGCTTGAACTGCTACGCTGCGTGGTCTTTCAATAAACGCATAGTGGTTAACGCTGCCGAAGCTGCTGTTCGCCAACGGCGTGTCGTTGGAATACGACACCACCTCTTCGTCAGTCAGGTTTTTACCAACCAGCGCCAATTCCCAACCGTCCTTCACATCGGCGATCGCCAAGCGCATATTCACTTTCACGTAGCCGTCTTGCTCCTGGCTAGGATCGAGGTTTTGCGAGGAGTTGTAGTCATCGGTAAAGACAAAGTCAGTGGCCGCACGAAACTCCATGGCATCGCCAAAGCTATGCGTGTAGTTGAATGCCAAGTTACCTGAGTAATCGGCAACGTATTGGTTAGTCTTGCCCTTGTAGTCACAGAAGGCGACCCCATTCACGACAGAGTCTGGAGTTTGCCCTTGGAAACACTGACCGTTTTCGAACTCAGTGAATTCAAAATCAAGGAAGGCGATCGCTGCACTCATCACCAGTTCATCGGTAAGCGCAATACGGCCATCGAATTCAATACCCTGAGTTTCAGCCTTACCAGCATTGCCGACATTAAAGCCGAGGGTACCGTCGAAGATACTCACCTGGAGATCGTCGTACTCAGTCATGAACACGGCAACGTTGAGCTCAGCACGCCCGTCCCAAAAACTGCTCTTGGCGCCGATTTCTAAGCTGGTTGCTTCCTCTTCGTCGTATTCAAATGAGCCAATGATGACGCTGCCCGCTGCGTTGGGGGCAGCGCTTGGCGATGCGTTTGAGCGTGCATCAAAGCCGCCGGACTTGTAGCCGCGGCTCGCCGTTGCGTAAACCATTATCTCATCGGTCGCATCAAACTGAACATTGATCGACGGTGCGAGCTGGTCAGTGTCTTGAGTGTCTTCCAAATCATGCCGTTCAATTTTGAAAACCCCCGCTAGAACACCGTCCACCGTACCTAGTGGCCGTTCGTTGCCCTGCAGATCAGCAACTGTCAGGCTACGCGAGCCGTCTTTTTCCTCTTCAGAATAACGCAGACCAAAGTTGGCGCGTAAGCGATCTGTAACATTCCAGGTGGTCTGCCAGAACACTGACCACAATTCAGCGTCTGAGCTGAAGTAGCGTGGTGTTGTGGTATTGGCAATGGAGTTACCCGCCGCTTGCGAGCCTGTTCTCAATGCTACTGCAGTGGGGATAATCGCACTATCAATCACAATGCTGTCATAGAAATCGAGCTTGCTGGTCTGATAGTACAAGCCACCAATATGCTCAAAGGTTTCCCCTACCGGTGAGGCCCAGCGAATTTCTTGGCTGTACTGCTCATAGTCCTCGCTGAACGGAATGCTAAACACATTGGCGCCAGTGAAGTCACAGTCACAGAGCTCATCAAACTCGTACTCCAATGCCGCGGTAATGAAAGTCAGCGTGCCTTCACCCAGCGCATAGTCAACGTTCAAGGTAAAATTACGCGTCCGGTTATTGCTGTAATCCCCATTCGAGGAGCGCTTGTAATCCAATCCGGTATTCAGCACCGAGGGATCCGCACCAAACTGCGCTACAAGAATTTGACTGTAGCTCGCGCCACCAAAGGCCGGATTCGTTGAGGGCTGGTCGTTCACAATTTCAATTTGGCGACCGTCAACATTGAATTTACCCAACTCGAATTTCAACATCGCCGTCAGGTCTGCACTCGCCTCCCAGTCCAAAATTGCGCGGAAAGTACTCTCATCACGAGCTGGCTCATCGCGGTTCAGGGTGAGATTTTCAATGTAGCCGTCCATCGAGCGTTTGCGCATCGCGATGCGCGCGCCCAAGGTGTCGGTAAGTGGGCCCGACAAAATAAAGTCGACAATTTGTTCTTCGTGATCCGGCTCGTACAACACCGATAGCGAGCCTTCCTGCTCGTCTCCTGGTCGCGCAGAAATCAGGCTCAGTGCGCCAGCGATACTGTTCTTTCCGTAGAGAATATTTTGCGGACCACGCAATACCTCAACACGGGCCAAATCTAGAAAGGGTGCCCGCGTTAACTGGGCTCGGCTATATGAAACGCCATCAAAATACATACCGACGGACTGTTCAAAGCCGGGGTTGATCCCAGACCCGATCCCCCGAATATAGATGTTTGTGCCAATGCCTGTCTCCGACATTGACAGGTTGGGTACATAGGCCTGCAGGTCTTCGATTTTGTCGATACCGGCTTCCTGCATTTTTTCACCACTGACCGCGTTCACCGACACCGGCACGTCTTGCAGACTCTCGGTTCGCAGGGTTGCGGTTACCAAGACCTCTTCAAGAGCTGGGGCGGCAATCGCTGACGACAGTGGACTTAACCCTGCTGTCATTGCCGCCGAAGCCAAACCAATGGAGCACACACGCATTATCTTCATGAACAGACTCTCCTAGGAGCTACTTATTGTATTAAACATAACCTTACGCACTTTTTGTCGCGCACGATCATGTCCCGATGAAGTCTATATAGTCGAATATAGCTGTCTAATGTGGGATTTACCTATTCGTTAGCGTGAATAGTAGTAGTTTTTTAATAAATACCCATCTCCAGTCCGGCTACCATCGCTTCCGCAAGCTCTTCTAGCGCCGCAAAGTCTTCAGCTTGCGGTGGCCCTTTACAGATAATCGCCTCGGTGACCGGCTTCAATACCATGCCTTTAGCAATGCGCTGAAGCGCTCGCACTGCACCTTCGCCATCATTGCCGGTGCACAAGTACGCCGCGTAGGGAAGAATCAGTTCGCGCGCGCAGGCGGGGTAAAAACTTCGATCCAAAAAATCCTTCAATGCGCCAGGAAGCTGACCAAAATTTTCAGGAAAGACCAACAATAGCGCCTCAGCCCATATGACATCTCGACTACCCGCCTCGCTCGCGCGAAGCAGGCGCACGCTAGCGCCGGCCGCCTCGGCACAACGCGCTGCCGCGTAGGCGAGTCGTAAATTTCTGCCCGACTGACTGTGATACACAATAAGTAAATTGCTTTTAGCCACACTTACTCCGCCTGATATTTTGTTGGTACTGTGTTCACTCGGCTCTGCCCCTAGCGGTAAGATAACGCAGCACAGCCATTGCCATCCATAGACCACCAACAAGAAGCCAGAATTTATGAAGTATCTACATACCATGGTGCGGGTCGCCGACCTTGAGGCGTCAATGCATTTCTATTGCAACCTACTGGGCCTGACAGAAGTGGCGCGCTATGACAGCGAGCAAGGGCGCTTCACGCTGGTTTACCTGAGTGCAAGCGCAGATAAAGAACAAGCAGAAAGGGACAAATGCCCCACGCTGGAGCTGACCTATAATTGGGACCCAGAGAAGTATGATGGAGGACGTAATTTCGGCCACTTGGCGTACCAGGTAGACGATATTTATGCCTTGTGTAAAAAGCTGCAAGACGGCGGGGTCGTCATTAACCGACCTCCTCGCGATGGCCATATGGCCTTCGTGCGATCGCCAGACAATATTTCCATTGAGCTTCTGCAAGCAGGTGAGGCGCTGCCTCCGGCAGAGCCTTGGCAGTCCATGCCCAATACCGGCGAGTGGTAGACCTTAGAAAAGACCGAAGAACCAACCGCCTTTTTTAAGGTCCTCTTCGCAACGCGCCAACTGCGCAGCATAGCTGCGCGAGCGCGCCGACACTTTGCCGGCAACACGCTGTAACCAGGGCTTGCCGGCGAAGGTCCGGCGTTTAAAACCGCCGTGGCCCTCATGGTAAGCCAGATACAAAGAATAGGTATCGGTGTTGGCGATGCCATTGGTGCGTCGGCTCACGTTGTTGTACCAGCCGATGAAGTCTATGGCATCCTCAAAGTCATCGCGATCGGCGCCCCAATTGCCCGACTTATCCTTGTACCAATCCCAGGTTGCATCTTTAGCCTGAGGATAGCCGTAGGCGTCAGACATACGCCCTGCAGGAATAAAGCCCAACCAGTATTTGCGTGGCGGCTTGGCGTCAGCCACGAAACGCGATTCCTGATACATAATCGACATCATCACTGGAATGGGCGAGTCCCAGCGTTTAGACGCCTCGCTGGCATCGTCATACCAGTCGTCTTTTTCGCGAAAAATCGCGCAAATATCACCGGGATTACGCGGGGGCGCCGTCGTACACGCCGTCGATAGCAGCAGTGCGAGAACCAAGAAAACATAGCGCATCAAAGCTTCTCCCGGTCGAACAGTGCCAGCAGCTCGGCCTCGTTAATTATTGAAATCCCCAGTTCCTCTGCCTTGCGCAGCTTGGAGCCGGCATTCGCCCCGGCGGCCAAACAGTCAGTTTTTGAGGACACGCTGCCCGCCACTTTCGCCCCCAAGGTCTGCAACTTTTCCTTGGCCTCACTACGCGTCATCGATTCTAAGTTACCCGTTAACACCCAAGTCTGCCCGGCAAGCGGCTGGTCGGTATCGCTGCGCGAAACCACCTCTGGCCAACTAACACCACAGTCGCGAAGTTGGCGAATCACCGCGCGGTTGTGATCACTCGCAAAAAAGCTATGTATATGACTCGCCACGATCGGGCCCACATCAGCAACCTCCAAGAGCGATTCTTCAGAGGCCTCGGCTAGGGCGTCTAGTGTTTGAAAGTGCTGGGCTAAATTCAGCGCCGTGGCCTCGCCCACTTCGCGAATACCCAGCGCATACAAGAATCGTGCAAAGCTGGTATCTTTTGAGGCAGTCAGCGCCGCCAATAAATTCTCCGCCGACTTCTTACCCATTCGCTCTAGCGCGACGAACTGATCGAGAGACAAGTTGTACAGGTCTGCCATGGTCTCGATCAACCCGGCATCCACCAGCTGTTCTACTAACTTATCGCCGAGGCCATCGATATCCATCGCTTTGCGACTGGCAAAGTGCTTAATCGCTTCTTTGCGCTGAGCTGCGCACACCAGCCCCCCCGTGCAGCGCAATACCGCCTCACCGGGCGCCCGCTCGAGCTCGCTGTTACAAACAGGGCAACACGCCGGCACCGCGATGTCTCTAACACTGGCATCTCTGCGCGCCAGCACCACCTGCACGATCTGAGGAATAACATCCCCGGCGCGACGCACAACCACCGTGTCGCCAATTTTTACGCCGAGACGATCAATTTCATCAAAGTTATGCAGCGTGGCATTGCTCACCGTTACGCCGCCCACAAATACCGGCTCCAATTTTGCTACCGGGGTTACCGCCCCCGTTCTGCCTACCTGAAATTCCACATCGCGGAGAACGGTAGTTTCTTCCTGCGCTGGAAATTTGTGTGCAATCGCCCAGCGCGGCGCCCGTGACACAAAGCCCAGTTTTTGCTGCAGCGCGACGTCGTCTACTTTAAAAACAATGCCGTCGATGTCGTAACTCAGGCTGTCCCGGCGAGACAACAAGCGATGGTAGTAATCCACGCAGGCATCTACGCCCTCAACAACCGCCATTTCAGCATTGACGCGGAACCCCCAGTCAGCCAAACGCGCCAGCGCGTCACTGTGGCGCTCAAACCACGAGTCACCGGCAACAGCCACACCGTAGCAACACATTTCCAATGGCCGCTTGGCGGTGATTCGGCTGTCGAGCTGCCGCAAACTGCCCGCTGCCGCATTGCGTGGATTAACAAAGGTTTTGCTGCCCTGCTCCCGAGCCTCATTATTGAGCTTTTCAAAGCCCGCTCGGGGCATATAAATTTCGCCGCGCACTTCCAGCTCAGAGGGCCAACCCTCGCCTTTCAATTTCAGGGGGATAGACTGAATCGTTCTGACATTTTCACTGATATCTTCGCCTGTTTGGCCATCGCCACGGGTCGCTCCCCGAACCAGCACGCCGTCGACATATAACAGGCTAACGGCGATGCCATCGAGCTTTGGTTCACAGACATAGCCGAGCGGATGCTCGCTTTCTAAGCGACCGCGAATACGCGCATCGAAATCCCGCAGTTCCTGCTCTGAAAAAGCGTTGTCCAGCGACAGCATTGGCGTTTCATGACGCACTTGGCTGAAAGCCGCCAGCGGTGCTCCCCCCACCCTGCGCGTTGGTGAGTCGTCGCTACGCCACTCCGGATATTGCTCTTCCAGCTCCTGGAGTTCGCGGAACAAGCGGTCATACTCCGCGTCGGGAATACTGGGTTCGTCGAGCACATAGTAGCGGTGACTGTGCTCGTGAAGCTGCTCGCGCAGGCTTTCCAAGCGTGCGCGGGAAGAGGCATCGGACATTGATAAGACCGTAGTAGCGAAATTACATCAGGGTGAGTTGGCGGCGTTCAAAATCGCGAATGATCTGCCGGTAGTGCTCCAACGTTTGTTTCGTCGCCACACTGTGAGTTTGGTCTCGCAATTCACCACCGAGGTTTTTTACCAAACAGCGCGCGGTTTCCAACATGGCATCGAAGGCTTGCATGCTATCTTCGGGGCCCGGCATATTCATAAAGAAAACCACCCCCGGGGTGGAGAAACCGTCGATTGCATCCAAGTCGAAATTACCTGGCTCGACCAAATTCGCAACGCTGAACTGCTCGGCACCACTGCCGTCGGCCTTTTCAAAACGGTGGAAAATATTCATGCGTCCATAGCGCAGGTCGCAGGCCAACAACACCTGCAATAAGTCGGCCCCGGCATAGGGTTTACCCTCATCAGCAACGACATTCAGTACGATGAGTTCCTGGGGCTCACTCGCCGCCGGTTTTTCAGACTGGCGGGGAGCAGGCTCGCGCTCTACCCGTCGCGGCGCAGACACTGCCTCGTCAGTAAATGCCTCGTCCGGTTCGATAGCGGGCTCAGCTGTCGATGCCTTGCCCAGTGCTGGCTCTGAATCAGGCTCCACCGGCGTCTCGGCCATAGGGTCCTGTGTGGTTTCCGGTGCGGAATAATCACGCATCAACACGTCGTCATCGTCGTGGGACGCCTGCGGCCTATGCTTTTGGCTGGCGTCGCGCTGGTGCAAACTCGGCGCCTCGCGAACCGCAACGACCCTTGCCTCACCCGGTAGCTCGGGGTTAATCAGCTCTTCTTCAGCTTCGCGGCGCTTTTTCGAGGCGAGCCGCAGCGTGTCTTTACGCTCATTGCGCATCCGACGAAAACCGTCTAACAAAACGGCTATCGCCAACAATGCCCCTATGATAATCAACCAATCTCTTACGCTGAGATCCATTATTCGGCCCTTATCTGCCTGTTATACGGCCCGCTCAACACACTCGACGCGGACTTCGTCCTGTTCGAGTCGCAATTGGCGATATTGTTCCACGCGGGCACCGAAATATCTAGGAAGCGATCATCTCTGCCGCTTTCTCCAAATCCACCGACACAAGGCGTGAGACACCTGGCTCATGCATGGTGACCCCCATTAGTTGGTCGGCCATTTCCATCGCGATTTTATTGTGGCTGATGTAGATAAACTGCACGTCGCGGGACATCTCTTTCACCATGCGAGAGTAACGGCCAACGTTGGCGTCATCCAGCGGCGCGTCAACCTCATCCAACATACAAAATGGCGCAGGGTTAAGCTGAAAGATTGAGAATACCAAGGCAATTGCCGTGAGTGCCTTTTCCCCGCCGGAGAGCAGGTGAATGGTCGCATTGCGCTTACCCGGAGGCCTCGCCATGATAGAAATACCGGTATCCAGCAGGTCGTCGCCGGTCATTTCCAGATAGGCGCTACCGCCGCCGAACACTTTCGGGAACAGCTCCTGCAAGCCATTGTTCACGCGGTCAAAGGTTTCTTTAAAGCGGTTACGCGTTTCTTTGTCGATACGGCGAATGGCATTTTCAAGCGTTTCCAACGCGTCCTCTAAATCGGCGTTCTGTGCATCCAGATAATTTTTGCGCTCTGACTGTTGCTTGTATTCCTCTATCGCCGCCAGGTTAATCGGCCCCAGGCGGGCAATGCGTCGGCCCACAGCCTCTAACTGCTCTTGCCAGGCAGCTTCGCTTGCCTCATCGGGCAAGCTTTCGAGAACGGACTGAAGGTCAAATTGTGCTTCTTGAAGTTGGTCCTGCAGACCTTTGCGCCGTACCTGCAAGCCCTGATTCTCAACCCGGGCGCCCTCGAGCTTACTGGCGACTTGTTGCAGGCGCTGCTCGATGTCGTGCCGTCTTTGCTCGTGCTGACGAAGCTTCTGATCTACCTCTTCCAATGCGCGACGCGCCGCGCTGAGCTCTTCTTCAACAAGCAGGCGCTGCTCAAGGCGGGCCTCTAAATCCAGCTTCAAATCATCGATTGGCGAGTCATTGTCGTCCAGGTTCTCTCTGAGCTGTTCTTTGCGCTCGCGCAATTGCTCTAATTGCTCCTCTGTGCGGGCAATATTTTGCAGGGCAGCATCACGCTGGGTTTGCAGCGACTGATAGCGCATCGCGAGCTGATGGGCGTGATCCTTGCTTTGCCGCGCTTTTTGACGAACGGCATCGAGCTGCGAGCGGTTGTTGTCGCGCTCACTAAGCAGTTGTTCGCGACGCCCCGAGTCTTGCTCCATCGCCTCAATGGCATCCTGCAAGGTCATGCGTGCATCGGCCAGCGATTCCTGCTCCATCTCAAACTGGTTGCGCAACTCGTGAATATCACTGTCCAGCCGCTGGCGGCGCTGGCTCTGCTGCTCGCTCTTTGCCTGCTGAGCACTTAACTGCGCCCGCAATTCACTCTGCTGCCGGCTGTGTTGCTGAAGCTCGCGCTGCACCGTTTCGCGATCGGCCTCCAGCTGCTTCAGCTGCTCCCGGCTTGCATCCAGCTGTTCGGTAAGCGCCGCTAGCGCCGCTTCGCCCTCATCTATCGCTGCTTTGAGTTCTTGCAATTCTTCCTGGCGCTGTAATACGCCGCCTTGCGCCGTGTCTCCGCGCCGAACGCGAAGCCAATCTCTCCCCAGCCACAAGCCCTCCGGGGTCACCAGTGACTCACCCGCTGCAAGGCTCGTTCGACGCGCCAGGGCGTCCGCCAAACTGTCAGCCGTTTTCACATTCGCTAACACGCCTTGCAACGCCGGCGAGCCGGAAACCATCGCGGCGAGGCTATCCGCCTTCACGCCAACATCGCCACTTTGCGCCTGTTCAACAACGCAGAGCTGGCCCTCTTGAAGCTCTGACAACAGTCTTTGAACACCCTCCAGGCTGTCGATACACAGCGACTGCAGCTGCTCGCCAAGGACTGTTTCGACGGCGGTCTGCCAGCGCTCTTCCACTTGCAAGGCCTCGGCGACAATAGGCTTATCTGCCAAGCCATGTTGCTGCAACAAATTAGAAAGGGCTTTGTCACCCTGCCCTAAGGCCGCCTGCTGCAATGCTTCAAGAGATGCCATCCGCCCACGTAAACGCTGCATTTCACTGCGTTGGCGGTCCACCTCATCACTGGTTTCACGAATGCGCTCACGACATTGGCTAATTGACGGTTGCAGCTGGTCGTGGCGTTCCTGCAAGGCCTCGCCTTCGAGCTCAAGGGCCATTGCTTGTTCCTGCAATAACTCCAGGTCACCGTCGTCACCTTCAGTCAGCCCGGCGCGCTCTCCTTCGGCTTTCTGAATACGCTCCTGCAGGCGCTGCATGCTCAGCTCTAAATGCTGAATGCGAGACTGCTCCACTTCAGCCCGTTGACGCGGCCCCGCCGCATTCTGGTTGAATTCGTCCCAGCGCTGCTGCCATGACTGCATCGCATCTTCTGCTGCCAACAGGGACTCTGAGGCACTCTCCTCTTCTGCCTGGCTGATTTCCAGCTCAGGCTCGATGCCGGCCAGCTCCTCTTCCCACAGCTGAATTTTACTGCGGTCCCCGTCCAGCAGACCGGCCGTCTCCTGAATATTGATTTCGAGCCGCTGCAGGTCAGCGTCCAATTGGCTACGGCGCTCTTGCTGATGCTGGATACTCTGTTCTACGCGGGCGATATCGGCGCCAATACTGTAAAAGCGCCCCTGCACCTCGTTGAAGGTATCATTGAGCTGAGTGTGCTCGTCGCGCGACTGCTCAATGGCAGTGCCCAGCGATACTTGTTCGGTGACAACCGCTTCCCGGTCCAGCTCCAGTTCGCGTATCACCGCCTCTTTCTCGCCGACCTGGCCATCCAGCGCCTTCCACTGCAACACCTGCAGTTGCGCTCGCAACAGACGCTCTTCTTTTTTGTATTCGGTGTATTTTTCAGCGGCGGCGGCCTGGCGCTGCAAGTGCTGTAGTTGTCGTTCTAACTCGTCGCGTAAATCTGTTAAACGTTCCAGATTCTCATGCGTTCTGCGCATGCGGTTTTCGGTCTCGCGGCGGCGCTCCTTGTACTTAGAGATACCGGCCGCCTCTTCGATAAACACCCGCAGTTCTTCTGGCTTAGATTCGATCAAGCGCGAAATCATGCCCTGCTCAATAATGGCATAACTACGCGGCCCAAGACCGGTACCAAGAAAGATGTCGGTAATGTCCCGGCGCCGACACTTGGTGCCATTCAGGTAGTATTCTGAGGCGCCTTCGCGGGTGACTTTGCGTCGAATGGCAATTTCGTTATAGCGGGCATATTCGCCGCCTAACTTTCCCGCCGTGTTGTCAAACACAAGTTCGATAGAGGCTTGGCCAACGGGCTTGCGGTTAACCGACCCGTTGAAGATGACGTCCGTCATCGATTCGCCGCGCAAATTTTTCGCCGAGCTCTCCCCCATGACCCAGCGCACCGCGTCGATAATATTGGATTTTCCGCAGCCATTTGGACCAACAACCGCAGACAGATTGCTGGGAAAATGGGCTGTGGTGGGGTCGACAAAAGACTTAAAACCCGCCAGTTTGATACTTTTCAGACGCATAAAAACCGTAACCAAGCTTTGTGCCTATCCCTTTGTTGTTATCCGCAGAATGCCTGCGTTGGGATAGGACCAGATGTATGCAAAGCGCGATTATAGCCCGAGAACCGGGCAACATCAGTAGAAATTCAACGTGCGGCGGGCTGTAGCTGATCAATAAGCAGACTGACCGGCTGCGACGTGGCGTCACCACGCAACGTGGCGGCTGCCGACACCCAGTCACCGGGGCTGCGCATCGCCACCGCTTTAACACTAATGTGGGCGGAAACGCGCAGCGAATCAAAATCACTGAGGGTCGCGCCCTGGCGAATCACGTCACTGTCTGTCACATACACCGTCAGCGGAAAGGCCGCCGTGCCAGCCCGCACTGGAAGCCGCACTGCGGCAACCGGCATAGGCGAGCCACTGGGCTCTCGCACAACCACAAACAGCACGCCATTTGGGAAGTCACCCAGCGCCGGCGCAATATCCACACTCAGCTGCAAGCCCTCAATAGCCCCGGTTTCAATCGCCAGGCGCTTCGCTTCGTTTAAACCAGCGGCGATAACCATCGCCTCGCCCGTCTGCGGATCGAGCCCCATCTGAAGACGCTGCCAGTACGTGATCGCATTGAGATAGTCACCGGCAGCAAAGGCGTCGATACCGAGCACGCCCAGAGCCGTGCCCTGCTGGGGATTCACTGCCAGTGAGCGCTCAAGCAGGCTGCGTGTCTGCGCATCTATCACGCGGTTAGCCGATAAATAGCGCGCCTGGGCCAGCTGGGCGAGAATATCGGCATCCTGGGGAAATAAATTAAGCAGGCGCTCGTAGTACTTCACCGCCTCCGCGTAATTACCCTGCTGGCGGCGTATTGATGCCATCGTCATCAATAACTCCGCGTTCTCAGGCCGGCGAACTAAAATATCATCGACCAGCGCCTCGAACCGATGTAGATCATCTTCGCTGGGCTGGTCGGCGGCAAATAACTGCTGCTGAACGTCGAGAAGCCGATAATCCAGCCGATAGCCAAGATAGTCGTACAACGGCAGGGCAAGCGCGGGAAGCAATAGCAATGACAGCCAAAGCACCGGCCCGCGCGAAATTCCAGCGCGAGCCGAAAACTCTGCATTCTCTTCCAGCAACTGCTTGTCCAGCTCAGCGTTGAGCTCAGCCATTTGCTCCTCGCTGATCAAACCCATCTCACGGTCGTTGAGTAGCTCACGCTGTCGCTGGCGATAAAAATCGCGCTGCGCCTGACGGTGCTGTGCTTTATCGTCACCGATCACCCGGCGCGAACGAAACGCCAGCAAGCACAGGCCCATGGCTAGCGCCAATAGCAAGATAACACCGAGTACAAGTGGACTCATGAATTACCCCCAGAGCGTTCAGAAGGCTTTTCTTCGTCGCTGAGCAACGAGTCGAGCGCAGCGCGGTCGTGATCATCGAGTGGCTGAATCGGCACGCGGCGGGTTCGCCGCGACGCCATCAGCGCCCAGATTGCCAAGCCACCGAGCAGCAAGCCCACCGGCAACAACCAGAGAACCGCCGTCGCGGCATTAAACCGCGGCCGATACAAAATGAAGTCGCCGTAGCGATCAACCATGTATTGGGTAATTTCAATGTCTGACTTGCCGGCCATGATCATGGCGTGTAACTGCCGACGAAGATCCTGAGAGATTGCCGAATCGGAACCAGACAAATTTTGGTTTTGACACTTTGGGCAGCGCAGCTCTTCGATAAAGGCATTGTAGCGCTGGCGCTGCAAATCGGTATCGAACTGGTAGGTTTCAATAACCGCCCAGGACGGCAACGCCAAAAGCAGCAGTGCGAGGAGCAACACGCGGTGGTTCACGGCGACGCCTCCTCCAGTGAGCTGAGCATGGGCGCGAACTGCTCATCCCAGACTTTTTGATCCAGTGCGCCCTGATAACGGAAGCGCACAATGCCCTCGGCGTCGACGAGGTAGGTTTCCGGTGCACCGGTCACCCCCAAATCCAAACCTAAAGTGCCCTGCTCATCAAATACCGTTGCAAAGTAGGGGTCGCCCTTTTCCGCCAACCACTTCAGGGCGGGCTCGCGTCGATCCTTGTAGTCAACGCCCAAAATTGGCACGCCGCGCTCCGCTAATTCCACCAGGAAGGGGTGCTCGTAATGACAGGTCGGGCACCACGTTGCCCATACGTTGACCAGCAACCACTGTTTTGGAAGCTCTGCCCGGCTGAGCGACTCACCTTGCAGGGTTGGCAAAGAGAACTCCGGAAAGGGCTTATTGAGCAATGCCGATGGCAGCGCCGTGGGGCTGTAGTCGCCGGTTTGCACTCGGCGCTGCACGCCGAAGAAAATGGCCACCAGCACTAAAAAGATAATCAGCGGCAAAAATAGTTTAATCCTGCTCACGCTTTCCCCCTCGAACCACCAGTAATTTTTCCCCGGTAGCGCTTATCGCAAATCGCTAACAAACCACCCAAAGCCATGAGGATGCCCCCCAACCAGATCCAACGCACAAAGGGTTTAATATGTATTCTGACCGCCCAAGCGCGCTCGGCAACAGGCTCGCCAAGCGCGATGTACACATCGCGCAGCACGCCGGCATCGATCGCCGCCTCGGTCATCACCTGCGATGCGCGGGCGTGGTAGCGGCGCTTCTCGGGCGTTAACTGCGCCAGTAGCGTGTCACCGTCATACAAACTAAAACGCCCCTGCTGCCCCTGATAGTTAGGGCCATTAATGGCCTGAAGGTCGTCGAAAACAACCCGATAGCCAAAGGCGGTTTCGGTAC
Source organism: Spongiibacter sp. C9W (assembly GCF_057370015.1). Taxonomy (NCBI): domain Bacteria; kingdom Pseudomonadati; phylum Pseudomonadota; class Gammaproteobacteria; order Cellvibrionales; family Spongiibacteraceae; genus Spongiibacter; species Spongiibacter sp. C9W. Next base: position 137,838 of record NZ_CM170672.1, on the reverse strand, counting down.
TCTCTCCCACATTCATACGCAGGTCGCGTTCGTCTTGAAAGCTGGTCACCATACCCACGCCGATAAGGGCCAAGGCCAGCCCGAGGTGGGCCACAAGCATGCCGTAGTAAGACGGTGTCAGGCGTCGCAAACCCGCGACAACATTCGACGCATTGCGGGTCTTATCGCGCAAATTAATCAGTGTCGTCGCGACAATCCATACAAATAGCAAGGCCCCGGCACTGGCAGCGAAATGAAATTCGCCGCCGTACAGCCACGGCACCGCTACTCCTAACAGCATTGAGGCCAACAACGCCGCAAGCATCGCACTCATCCAGCGCTGGGTATTACTGCGTTTCCACTGCGAACTGGGGCCAATACCCACCAGCAGCGCCAGCAAGCAGGTAATGGGTACAAACAAAGCATTGAAATACGGCGGCCCCACCGAGTATTTACCCAGGCCGGCAAAATCCATAATGAGGGGGAACAGCGTGCCGAGCAGCACGGTCAATGCGGCAACCACCAGCAAAATATTATTTGCCAGCAGCAGCGCTTCTCGCGATAGCAACTCGAATGGCTTGGCACTATGTTGCGACGGCGCCTTTAAGGCATACAGAGTTAACGAGCCGCCAACCACGACAACGAGAAAAGCCAGAATAAACATTCCTCGGGTGGGGTCTGCCGCAAAGGCGTGCACCGACGTCAGCACCCCGGAGCGGACCAGGAAGGTGCCGAGCAAACTCAACGAGAAGGCAAAAATCGCCAGTAACAGTGTCCAGGACTTAAAAATGCCCCGTTTCTCTGTGACCGCCAAGGAATGGATCAACGCGGTGCCTACGAGCCAAGGCATGAAAGAGGCATTTTCGACTGGATCCCAAAACCACCAGCCACCCCAGCCAAGTTCGTAGTAGGCCCACCAGCTACCCAGTGTGATACCAATGGTTAAGAACAACCACGCGATATTGGTCCAGGGTCGTGACCACCGCGCCCAGCTGGCATCCATACGCCCGCTGAGTAAGGCTGCGATGGCAAAGGCGAACGCCACGGAAAAGCCCACATAGCCGATGTAGAGCATCGGTGGGTGAATGACCATGCCAGGGTCTTGCAGCAGGGGGTTGAGGTCTTGGCCATCTGCAGGGGTATTCAGAAGGTTGCGCGCAAACGGGTTCGAGGTAAACAGGGCAAAGCCGAAGAAGCCAATGGCAACCATGCCCATGACCGACAGCACTCTCGCCAAAATATCCAAGGGGAGTTGCTTGGAAAACACCGCCACGGCAACGGTCCACAGGGTCAGAATCTCCAACCACAATAACAAGGAGCCCTCGTGACCACCCCACAGCGCACTGAATTTATACGCGACGGGTAATTGAGAGTTGGACTGCAGCGCCACAATATTGACGGAGAAATCATCGCTGAGAAAAGCGTAAAACAGAGCGCTTATGGCCAGCGTGGTGAACAGACACTGCCCCCACGCCAGGGTCGCGCCTGCAGCCATTGCGCGCCGGTCTCCACGCCAGACACCCAACATGGGAACAACCGCTAATAACAGCGCAAAAGCAAAACCAAGAATGAGCGAGAAGTGCCCCAGTTCAATAATCACGAGCCGTTGTACTCCTTGCCTGCTGTCGCCTCCTCGGCACGTGACTGCGCAGATTTTTCCAGGGCTTCGCTGACTTCCGGCGGCATATAATTTTCGTCGTGTTTGGCCAGCACTTCATCCGCGTAAAACACCCCGTCTTCAGCAAGCCGACCGGTAACCACCACGCCTTCGCCCTCGGCGAAGAGATCAGGCAAGATCCCTTCATAGGCCACCGCTACGCTGGCACTGTAATCCGTCACGCGAAAGCGAACTTTCAGGCTGTCAGTGGCACGCTCCACGGAGCCCTCTTCCACCATCCCGCCAGCGCGAATCTTTTTGTCGACCGGCGCTTTGCCCGCGACAATATCGGCAGGTGGGTAAAACAGGTTAATGTTCTCTCGCAAGGCGTAACCCAAGAACGCCGCCGCTGCCGCACTGGCAAGTAAAATAAACACGACGATTCCAAGGCGCTGTTTACGCAGGGGGTGCATGGCCATTACAGCCTCCGTAGCAATAATTTAAAACTGATTTTCAGCCTGACGACGGCGGGCCGCTGCCGCCGCTAGCGCCCGCGCATTGCGACCGCGACGCCGCGATTCAAATACCAGAGCAACCAGCACGATCGCACTGGCGGCAAAACTGAACCACACGTAAGGGCCGTGACCATCCATTTGCCAAAGCTGTTGAAGATTTGCAAATACCACTATTACCTCTCCCTTACTTGCCGCTCACCAACGCTTGCACCCAACGGGTATTTTTCTCTCGCTCAATAATTTCGGCGCGAACGAACAGCAACAGTACCCAGCCAAAAAACAGATACATACCGCTGAGCGTTGCCATCAACGGGCGCAACATCGTCGGGTGAATTGTTGATTCACCGACAAACTTGATGCTGGCAGGCTGGTGCAGGCTATACCACCACTCGACAGACCAGTAGATGATCGGGATGTTCACCGCCCCAACAATTGCCAGCACCGCGCAAGCGCGCGCAGCGGCGTCGCGGTTTTCAAAAGCTTGATGCAGGGCGATCAGCCCCAGATACAGGAAAAACAGAATCAATACGGACGTGATGCGGGCGTCCCACACCCACCATGTTCCCCAGGTGGGTTTCCCCCACACAGCGCCAGTCAACAGCGCAAGAAACGTCAGTGCCGCGCCAATCGGCGCCGCGGATTTCATGACAATGGCCGCCAGCTTCATACGCCATATCAAATGTACTGCGGCCGCGGTTGCCATCAGCATATAGCCGCCCATCGCAACGGCGGCGGCGGGAACGTGGATGTAGATAATGCGAAAACTATTACCCTGCTTAAAATCAGCGGGTACAAAGGCGAGCCCCCACACACAGCCCCCAACAAGCAATAGCAAGGCGGGAATCGCCAACCAAGGCAACAGGCGCCCGCTAAATTGGTAAAACCAGCGTGGGGAGCCCCATTTGTGAAACCATTGCCAATTTGCCAAAGCCAGTCTTTCCTTAATTCAAACCAATACTTACTGATCCACGCTAATGCGCAGGGCGCCCCCAATGGCCAGCGGCGCCAGCGCGAGGGCTGTCATCAACAGCGCCGCCAACACCGCCAGCGGCGGCAGATATGCCATGCCATCGATGGCGCTTTTCACCGCTGCACTGCCAAAAATCAACACCGGAATATACAGGGGTAAGACAATCAACGACAGCAATAGTCCACCCTTGCGCAAACCGACCGTCAAGGCGGCGCCAATCGCACCGATAAAACTCAATACCGCCGTGCCAAGCAACAGGCTAACCATCAGTACAACAAGCCCCCCAGAGGGCAACTGCAGGATGGTTGCCAACAAGGGCGACAACAGGCTCAGCGGCAAACCACTGACCAGCCAGTGACCGAAGGTCTTCGCCAGCACCAGGGGGTACAGCGGTAGCGGGCTCAACAACAGCTGTTCCAAAGTCGCGTCGTCGTAGTCTCCGCGGAACAGGCCATCTGTTGCCATCATTGACGCCAGCAAGGCCACCACCCAGATAATGCCCGGCGCTAACACGGCCAATTGCTGTCGCTCGGGGCCGATACCCAGCGGAAACAAACTGCAAACCATTAAGAAAAACAGCAGGGGGTTGCTCCACTCGCTACCGCGTCGCAGCGCAGCCTGCAAGTCGCGTCGCAACACGGCAAACATCACCGCACCAGTGCCCATCGGGATCACGACGCCCTCCCCAGCTCTATACGGCGCAATGGACGGGGCAACGACAGCGGATGGTGGGTGGTTAACAACACCATTCCCCCGTTATCGGCAAAGTCGCAGATCCACTGCTCTATTTCCGCGACACCGCGCTGATCTATAGCGGTGAAAGGCTCATCCAATAACCAAAGCCGGGCCGGGCAGCAAAATAGTCGCGCCAGATTTACACGTCGCTGCTGACCCGCTGACAAGCTGTAGCAGGGCTGCTGAATAAAGTCGCCCAGCCCCACTGTCGTCAGGGCGCGATGCAAATCGGTGTCGGCAACATGCTGCCCCCGCACCGCACAACTCCAACGCAGGTTTTCCAGGGCGGTCAGCTGCGCTTTGATACCGCTGCCGTGCCCCAGATACAAGCTGTGCTGCCGAAAGTCTTCGCGTTGGGTGATCAAATTCTCACCCCGCCAGTGAATGTCGCCCTCGTAGCGTGACGACAAACCGGCGAGAATCTTTAGCAACGTGGTCTTGCCACTGCCATTGGGGCCGGCCAGTTGCACAACGTCTCCAGCGCTAACAGACAGCGACAGGCCCGCAAACAACACGCGCTCATCTCGCTCGCTGTATAGGTTGTGTAACTTGAGGTCTGGTGACGACAAACTCACTCTCGCTGCTAAAGGCCACCGCATGGCGGCAGTCCGATTTAAAACGCGGGTAAGTATATACGAAATAACATTGAAATCCGCGCCCGGAATCTGGCGCGGCAATTTGTCGCAGCGGCAAAAGCCTCGCTGACAGGCCGGTGAGTGCACCCACTACGAGGTGGCGGTTACTGACCGCCGGATTGATGGCGCTGTAGCCAGCGCTCCATATCCTGGGTCACGAGGTCGAGGTAGGCTAACGCCTTATTCAGCTTGTCGCCCTCACTCTCACCTCGAAATCCCATCAAGCGATTGCGCACCCAGGCCAATTCGCTGACGAGGTCACTGATTTGCGGCTCGCTGACACGCGCCGCCGCGGGTGCCGATTTCAATTCCTTGTCCACCACCGAAGTCGCTGGGCTATACAGGCTATCCAGCAAGGTGTTCAATTTTGCATCGGATTGCGGCGCGCGACCAGAGGTGGCGGCAGGCCGTGGGTTCGCCGCCGATGACCGCCCCCCTGCAGCCGCGTCGAAAAATACATCCAGTAAGGCATCGCCACTACGCGGCGCGGGCGCTTCGGGCTTCGCTTTCGACTCGTCACCAGCCTGCCCTGCAGCCTTCAGCAGGCGTCCTCTGAGTTCATCGGGAATTCGATTAACGGTTTGGTGATTAATCAGCCGGCTCAACATCACTTCAATCGCGCTTGTCGCACCGATAATCAGCGACACCAGACTCGGGCTGAGGGCAATACGCCGCGTTCTGAGCCTATCCATTACGCGTTCACTTAAACGCGCACACTCGGTTAGCTCGGCCAGTTCCAGGACCGCAGCACCGCCATAGAGGGTGTGAAAGCCACGGTGGATATCATCCAGTATTCGCTGACCATCATAGCCGTACTGCAGCTCTTCCAGCTGCGCAAACAAGCCCTTAACAATATCTTCGGCTTCCGCCAAAAATATCGCCAGGATACCTTCGTGTTCGTTTGCGTCCACAGTATGCACTCTATTGTTATTGATCTCAGGCCAGCTGGATCAGCGAATCCGGATTTGTAATGGCTGGCAATTATGCGCAAAGTCTTGCAGTAACACTGTTGGCCCGGTCACAAAGGGCCAATTTTGTAATCAAATGGTCATGTTTTCGACGTATTCGTGCAAAACAGCTCACGAATTTTGCTTTCCAGCATTGCCGCCGTAAACGGCTTAACGATGTAGGCATCCACCCCAGCCTGCGCAGCGGCGAGGATTTTTTCCCGCTGCGCATCAGCCGTGACGATCATCACCGGTATATGCCTCAGGGCACTATCGGCGCGAATAACCCGCAACAGCTCCAAGCCTCCCATTTCAGGCATCAACAGATCGGTAATCACTAAGTCGAAGTGTTGGTTGTGAAGCATCGGCAATGCCACGCTGCCATCATCAGCTTCACTAATGCGCGCATAACCCAGATCGTTGAGCAAATTGCGCATCACACGACGCATGGTGGCGAAATCCTCGACCACCAGAATTCTGATATCGCGCAAGGACGACGCCCCCCGGGCGGGCGAGTCGCTACCGACATCACTGCTGGCAAAAGGATCGGGGGAGCGCTCATCACTCATGCGGCGCCTCCATTCCAACGGGCTGCTGAATCAGGTTCTCTAGGAAAAACGCAAGCTGGCCCGACGGCTTGCGCGGCAGAGGCCAATCGCTCACCCGCATTGCCAAGTCCCGGAACGCCCGCGAGGCCGGCGCACTCGGGGCATAATCGAGCACTGGCCGTTGCTTTTTCACCGCCTCTCTCAATGCCGGGTCAAATGGAATGCTGCCGCTGTAGATCAGACTGACTGTTAAAAACTGCTCGCAGACACCTGCCAGCTTTTGAACCAAGCGGCGCCCCTCGTCTTCGTCGCTAACCATATTGGCCAGAATGCGGAAACGTTGGCGGCCAAAATCACGATTCAATAATTTGATCAGCGCATAGGCGTCGGTCAGTGACGAGGGCTCATTACAAACCACCACCAGCACCTCCTGGCAGGCGTTGGTAAAGGTTAAAACGGTGTCGGTGATCCCCGCTGCCGTGTCGACGATCAATACGTCCAGCTGCGCGGCCAGGTCACTGAATGCCCGGATCACACCGGCATGCTGTAACTCACTCAGGCGAGTCAGCTGCCGTGCGCCGGAGGACGCCGGGATAATGCGCACACCAGACGGCCCGCTGATCATTGCGTCTTCCAGCGAACACTCACCACTAAGGACCTGCTCAATAGTCTGCGGGGCCGACAGCGACAACAAAACATCAACGTTAGCCAAGCCAAAGTCGGCGTCGAGAATCGCCACGCGCTTCCCCTGGTGCGCCAGCGCCACAGCGGTATTGATAGCGACATTGGTTTTTCCTACACCGCCTTTGCCGCCGCTTACCCCAATAACCTGAACCGTCATAAAGCGCGTCTCCCGGCAAGGGTGTTTTGCGGGTATCGATAGCTACCAAGATAGCGGTGCCGAGTATCGAGGTATTGCAATCCGATTTGGGCCAGCTCGCGCCTCAGCAGCCGCTGATGAAGCGTGGGACAATCAACAAATACCAGGCCGCTGGCGGTCGACCACGCCTCCCGGTATGCCTCATACACGGGATTTACACGCATGGTGCCGAGTAAGCCGCCCAGCCAAAGCCCAAAGAAAATCAACGCGCCGGGCAGGGCGTAGCGAACCACTGCCTGCATCGCCTCGGAGAGCTCGCGGCTGTATGGCCAGAGCACGGTAATCAACACCACTGACATGACAGCGGCCCAGACTGCACCACGCCAGCTGAGCCCAGGAATATCACTCAGCTGCAGCTCATTGAGATGTGGCAGCGACGCTGCCGGAGAACGCGCATCGTCCCTCGCCCACAACCGCAGGCGCCAGTGCGTGCCCTGCTCACGCTGCATCTGCGCCCAACATTCCAGTGCAGACAGTGCGGGTGCGTCGGGAATAACAAATACCAGTTTATTCATAAGCTATCGCAGCGACTGCAAACGTTCGGTGGCACTCACAACCTCGGTCAGCCGAATACCGAGTTTGTCATCAACCACCACCACCTCTCCCCGCGCAATCAGTCGACCATTGACGAGGACATCCAGCGGTTCACCTGCTTGGCGGTCCAACTCCACCACCGCGCCCTGCTGAAGTTGCAACAGGTCGCGAATGGCCATGTCACTGCCACCCACCTCCAGCGTGACGCGGACGGGAATGTCCATCACCATATCGAGGTCCGGCGCCGCCGCTGTGCGCTCTCGAAGCCGGGCCTGCCCCAGCAGGTCAGACGCTCCAGACGACTCTCCCTCTTCCGCTTCTATTTGCTGACGCAGCATCTCACGCTCTCGCCGCAGGTTTTCTGGCTCTGTCATTGCCTCACTCCTTATACACTATGCGCGCCCTTTTATTTTTAACGCCAACTGCCCCTTGCTCATACCGACACTGGCCTTGAGCAGCGATACGCCGGATGCGCGAATTTCGGCTTGCTGACAACTCCCCAAGCTCAGCACATCCCCCACTTTTAAATTGGCGACCTGCCCCAGTGTCATCGCCTTATCTGCCAACACGCAGCGGGTAGGCAGTGGCGTATCCAGCACGGCGCGATGCATGGCGCCTTGCCACTGCGGGTCGGGTGCCCGGCTCTGCGCCAACTCACTCTGAGAGAGACTCTCTCGCAAGGGCTCGAGCATTGCCAGAGGAAAACACATATGCAGCTCGCCACCGCCACCGCCCTCGGCATCCAATTGAAAACGGCAAACCACAACGGTGTCCGCCGCGCCAACGATATTGGCCAGCGAGGGATTCAACTCGGTGCCCATCGGCTTACACTGCAGTGCGGCAACAGGCTTGCACGCTTCTTCAAAGTCAGCATGAGCGCGGCTGAGGAGCTTGCCGATCAAACGCCGCTCGGAGGGGCTAAAATCGCGACCATCCGGCACACCCTGGGCCTCACTGCCGCCGAAGTAGATTTCCACTAAGCGAAAGACCAAGCGCGCATCAAAGACCATCATCGCCGTACCCAGTAGCGGCTCGACGCGCATTAAATTCATACTTGAGGGGATATACAGCGAGTGAAGATATTCCGCGTAGGGCGAGAATTGTAGCTCCAGCAGGCTGACATCAACGTCCTGCCCCAGCACGTCGAGCAAACTACTGCGAAAATGTTCGGCAAAGCGCTTACTCAGTTGCTCTAAACCCGGCAGGCGACGTGCCTTCGGTTGCTGCCGACTGGCCAGATCAAACTGGGCATAGCTGGGCTTGGGCTCGATGCCGGGAACTGCTGGCTCGTCCTTCACGGCGGCCAGTAGCGCGTCTATCTCTGCTTGAGAAAGCAAATCCTTCATCGCTGCTTCTGCCCCCTCGGCCACCACCAGCCTGTGTTAGTCAAAAAAATGACGCGCACTTAACAACGCTCCCTGAGTACCCGAAGTGTTGTTGCCAAATGTTCCTCAACACGCCGAAGCGCCAGGTTTGCCGCCGCGGAATCTGTGTCCTTTGCGGCACCCTCCAGGCACTTGCACTCCTCAGCCAAAGCCAATGCAGCCATCCCTAATGCCCCCCCTTTTAAGGTGTGCGCAATGCGTCGCAGCCGCTCAAAGTCGCTGGCGGCGAAGGCGTCTTGCGCATCAGCGATACGCTGCTGACAATCGCGCTCAAAACTCGCGACCAACACACCGATATCACTGCCCATAACCCGCCGAAGTTCATCGTATTGTTGCTGGTCAATTGTTGTCATAGCTATCCCTGCAAAAGCCAATAAGCTGGTTAGTTTCCAAGTGATAATTTGCGACTGTCGAGCACGATCTCGCCAACACCTGCCAGCCGTTTAGCGGCGGCAACAAGCTCCTGTTTGGCGAGCTCTACTTCGCCGTTAGAGGGCTGCCCAAGCAGACGCTCTTCAGGGTGCTGACTCTGCAACGCGTTTTGCAATGCCGCACGTAATTCACCGGTGGCGCCTTCAAGCGCACGCAGCGCGGTCTGCGGGTTGAGCTGAGATACCAGATTTTTCATATCGGCCTCCGTCAAGCGCTGCAACTGATCAAACCCAAACATCTGGTCTTCAACACGCTCGGCCAGGCCTGGGCGATGCTCCCTCAAGCCCTCCAACAACGCACTTTCATCGGCAACATCCAGCTCATTAAGCAACGCGGCTGCCAGGCTTTCCCCGGTTAAACGGCGGCCACTGTGGCCACGCGCGTTCAAGTATTCTTCAATCAACCAATCCAATTCCGCCAACGCAGCGGTCGACAGGGACTCCAGCGACGCCAAACGGCTGAGTAACTCCCTGCGTCGCTGGGGGTCAAAACAGGTAATAACGGCCGCCCCCTGCGCCGGTTCCAAACAGGCGATCAGTACGGCCTGTATTTGCGGATGCTCCCTGCGAAGCATGTCCGCTATGGTATCTGCCGCCAACCATTTCAATTTAGCGATCTGCTGCGACTGCCCCTGCAGCGCCAGGTTGCTTTTCACCAGGGCCGCCCGCTCTTCACCGAGGGCCTCCTCAAGCAAATCGCGAATATCTTCTGCCTGGCTGGGCCGCACCAGGGAAAACTGCAGCATATCGTCGTTAAAGCGTGCCAGTAATTGCGCTAGCTGCCCGGCATCCGGCGTTGCCAGGGTGGCCATATAGCCGGTCAATGCTTGAATTCGTTCCGGGCTGAATTCACGCATCACGCTTGCGGCAACTTTCGCCTCCAGGGCCATTAGCACCATGGCGGCTTGCTCGGGGGAGCACTGTGAGGTTTGCCCGTCCAGCCAGTGATCAATCACCGCCGCGACACGCGCTGGTTCATCCTCAGCGGTGGTGCGCAGCAAACGCAAATGAACACCGTAGTCGACCCGTTTATGTTTTTTGACTCGGGGTTTGGTCGCTGGCTGCGACATAAGTTGTATAAATAGCGCAACGGAGAGGCTTGCGCCGCCGGACAACAGGCTCACACTGAGCCACTCCGCCTGCCTGAGCAGCGCCGCGACCGCTGCACCGCCGAGCAATGCGACCAGCAGGAAAAACTGGAATGTAATCAGCACGCGCGGGGCTATTGCCATTGGCTAGCCCCTCCACTAATAGTCATTTTTTTGACAGCGCTGATTTTCAAAGCCACTCAAACCCGTTTCGTCAAATTATTGACAGCAGCACCTGCGCATATACATTGGTTATCAATGACTTACGCGACTAGTTACTGCCTACACTGACTGTAATGCAGGTTTTAGGCCAGCTGAGCTTACAGCCGCACTTCGACAAAAGGCAGAGACTGAGGGCCACCCGCATCAATGCTCTGGGCGGCGTCAAAGGGGTGAGCCTCGCGCTCGGCAGAGCGGTCAATATTGAGGTTGGCAAAGTCAAACAAGTCGCGATCTGCGAGCTGTGAGGGAGCAATGTTTTGCATTGCCGAGAAAATTTTCTCTATGCGGCTACCATCCTGCTTTTCCCACTCCAGAAGCATCTTGCGGATATTCTGGCGCTGCAGATTTTCTTGCGAACCACAGAGGTTGCAGGGAATGATGGGGAACGCTTTATAGGTTGAAAAGCGTTCGATATCCGCCTCCCGGCAATACGCCAGCGGGCGAATAATGACATTGCGCTTGTCGTCAGACAGCAGCTTTGGCGGCATCGCAGCCATCCTGGAGCCATAGAACATATTTAAAAACAGCGTCTGTACGATATCGTCTTTGTGGTGTCCGAGTGCGATTTTCGTGGCGCCAATTTGCTCGGCAAAGCCGTATAGTGTTCCCCGCCGGAGTCGCGAACACAACCCACAGGTGGTCTTGCCCTCGGGGATTTTCTCTTTGACGATTGAGTAGGTGTCTTTGTTAACAATGTAGTACTCGATACCCAGCGTCTCGAGGTATTCGGGAAGAACATGCTCAGGGAAACCCGGCTGCTTCTGGTCCATATTCACCGCGATCAACTCGAAGGAGACCGGTGCGCTCTTTTGCAGGTTCATCAGGATATCGAGCATGGTGTAACTGTCTTTACCACCGGACAGGCAAACCATTACCCGGTCGCCCTCTTCGATCATCTGAAAATCCTCTATCGCCTGCCCGGTGTGGCGGCGAAGGCGCTTCTGCAACTTGTTAAATTCCAGCTTAGACATTGCCGGCGTCGCAGAACTCGGGGTTTCAGAAGCGGAAAACATAGCTATTGCCTGTGTATCGGTGAACGAAGACGAGCGGCGCATTATATAGAGTTGGCTAAATATCAGCCACAAAGGCTTGAAAAATTCCCCTTCCGGCGTTGGAAACGCCGCTGCGACTGGTAATCTTTGCCTTAGGTGTCTATTATTAGCGCGCCAAAATCTGCTGGCATGAGGTGTTATTTTTACACGGCCAGACCCCGGCACGGGTGCATGCCGGATTGTGTAATCCACGTCCGGTCGCACCCGCTCACAACCGGCTTAAGACCAGATCACTTACCAGAAAGGGAACGCTCCATGAAACAACCCGTTCGTGTCACCGTTACCGGTGCAGCAGGCCAGATTGGCTATGCACTGCTTTTCCGTATCGCTTCCGGCGCTATGCTGGGCGACGATCAGCCCGTCATTCTGCAACTGCTGGACATCACTCCTGCTCTGGACGCGCTGGAAGGCGTAAAAATGGAGCTTGAAGACTGTGCCTTCCCACTGCTGAGCGGTGTTGTCTGCACTGACGACCCCAATGTTGGCTTCAAGGACAGCGATTACGCCCTGCTTGTTGGCGCTCGCCCACGTGGCCCCGGCATGGAGCGCAAGGACCTGCTGGAAGCAAATGCCGCGATCTTCTCTGTTCAGGGTAAAGCGATCGACGAAAACGCCAGCAAAGATATCAAAGTACTGGTAGTCGGCAACCCTGCCAACACCAACGCTCTGATCACGCAGCGCAATGCGCCTTCTATCAACCCGCGCAACTTCACTGCAATGACTCGCCTGGACCACAACCGCGCGATGACGCAGATTGCTCAGAAAACCGGCAAAACCGTTAACGACGTAACGAACATGACCATCTGGGGCAACCACTCTGCCACTCAGTACCCGGATCTGTTCAACGCAAAAGTTGCGGGTGAAACGGCCTCTGACCTGGTTGATCAAGAATGGCTGGAGAACGACTTCATCCCAACGGTTCAGCAGCGTGGCGCAGCCATCATCAAGGCACGCGGTGCGTCTTCTGCAGCGTCAGCAGCCAATGCGGCTATCGACCACATGCGCAGCTGGGCACTGGGTACTGAAGGTGACGACTGGGTATCTATGGGCGTATACAGCGACGGTAGCTACGGCATTCAAGAAGGCCTGATCTACTCCTTCCCCTGCCGCTGCAAAGGCGGTGACTGGGAGATCGTTCAAGGCGTTGACGTCAACGATTTCAGCCGTGCGAAAATGCAGGCGACTGAGCAAGAGTTGGCTGAAGAGCGCGACGGCGTTAAGCACTTGCTGCCCTAAGGCATCGTGCCAGGCAGTAAAGGAAAAGGCGGCCTTCAGGCCGCCTTTTTTGTAAGCGCGTAAATAGAACCAGCCATCAACGGGGACATATCAATGAATAAAACCGCAGTGGTACTCGGTGGCACAGGCCTGGTTGGCAGTGCATTGCTGGAACTCTTGGTTCACAGCCCAGCATTCTCTAACGTGCGCTGCATCAGTCGCCGGGCTCCCCACCTCGACCATCCCAAATTAACGCATTGTCACGCTGATTTTGAGCAATTGGAAAATTACGCAGAGGCGTTTCAGGGCGACTGTCTCTTTTCCTGCCTAGGAACAACGCGCAAGCAGGCGGGCTCACTGGCCGCTCAGCGTCGCGTCGACGTGGATTATCAGCTTCGCGCCGCTCAAATAGCCGCCCAACAGGGCGTGCCACACTATTTGCTTGTGTCAGCCATGGGCGCGAATGCGGATAGTCTTAGCGCCTACATGCAAATGAAGGGCGAGTTAGAGGACGCGGTCATTGCGCTTAACTTCGCAAGCACCAGCATATTTCAACCGTCGCTGCTAACAGGTGCTCGCGACCAACGCCGCTGGGCAGAATCACTCTCCGCCCCGCTTATGGAAGCCGCCTGCCACCTTCCGGGCTTAAAAAACTACCGGCCGATTTCAGGCACACAACTGGCACAAGCGATGCTGGAGCGCAGCCTGGAAAACACTCAAGGCCTCAAGCGCTACCGCCTGGGGGAGTGTTTTCCAAAGTCAGAGTAGCCCCCTCAGTCGGGCTCGTCGGCAAACAGCGCACTCGCGCTAAGGCCATTGCTTTCAAACATGCCCCGTAGGCTTTTTAAGGCCTCAACCTGGATCTGCCGAACCCGCTCGCGGGTCAAGCCGATCTCACGCCCGACCTCTTCCAGTGTTGCCGCCTCGTGGCCGCGCAACCCAAATCGCCTTACCACCACTTCTCTTTGCTTATCGCTCAGCTCATCGAGCCAGTGGTCAATGCTGTCGGAGAGGTCATCATTTTGCAGAATTTGACTGGGGTTTAGCGCGTTGTGGTCGGCGATTGTATCCAGCAGCACTTGATCTGAGTCCTGCGCCAGGGGCACATCCACCGACGCCACACGCTCTTTTAGCCCACACAGGCGCTTGGCCTCGGCAACAGGACGATTCAACTCCCTTGCCATCTCTTCAGGCGAGGGCATGTGGTCCAGCTTTTGGCTCAGCTCGCGCTCCGCGCGCAAATAACTGTTGAGCTCTTTTACCACGTGTATCGGCAAACGAATCGTGCGGGTCTGATTCATAATCGCCCGCTCAATAGTTTGGCGAATCCACCAGGTGGCATAGGTAGAAAAACGAAAGCCGCGCTCAGGGTCAAACTTCTCAACGGCGCGAATAAGCCCCAAATTTCCCTCTTCCACCAAGTCGAGCAAAGTAAGGCCTCGATTTAGATAGCGGCGGGCAATTTTCACCACCAAGCGCAGGTTACTCTCTATCATGCGCTTGCGACCGGCCTCATCGCCTTTGCGAGCCAGGCGCGAGTAATAGACTTCTTCATCGGCAGTGAGTAACGGCGAGTAGCCGATTTCGTTGAGGTATAGTTGAGTAACATCTAACTCAGCGCTGTGGCGCTTACTGCGTTTTAAGCGACTGATGCCTTTCTCAGTTGTGGATTCTTGTTGTTTTTCTATATCCGTATCTGCCACGCCCTTAACAGGCCGCGACGCTTTTCCGTTCGATTCATATACCCGCATCGTCGAATCCTTATGCAAGATTGTTATTGTTTCGACTTGGGTGACGCCCTCTTGCTCCTCCTCTTCTACCGCCGCGGAAGCAGCTTCAAGGGATCAACCGGTTTTCCGTCAATTCGAACTTCAAAATGCAATTTCGCCGAGTTCGTACCGCTATCGCCAAGTTCAGCGATCGTTTGCCCAGCGTTAACGCTCTCTCCCTCTTTTACCAGCAAGCGCCGATTGTGACCGTAGGCACTTAAGTAGCGCTCTGAGTGTTTCAATATAAGCAGGTTGCCGTAACCGACCAGGCCACTGCCTGCATAAACGACAACACCACTCTTCGATGCCCTTACAGGCTCACCCATTTTACCTTTGATATCAATACCCTTGTGGGCCTGCCCGGTCGCAACAAACCCTCGCGTAAGCGGCCCCTTTACCGGCCAGCGCCATGACTCCTTCGCGGCGCTACGCGGCGGCGACGGCTTTTTCGCAATGGTCTTTTTTTGAGGCTTTACGGTTGGCGTAGGGGTTTTTACTGAGGGTGAAGAAACGGATTTCCCCGCGATTTTTTTCGGCGCGGACGGCGCAGCATAACGCTCTTTCAACATGATCGCCTGGCCGGGGAAGATGGTGTACGGCGCTCGAATGTTGTTAGCGTTCGCTAACCGTTTAACGTCGAAGCCGTAACGCCATGCGATTGAAAAAAGGGTGTCACCACGGCTGACAATATAATAGGGCGGCGGTTTTTCTGAGGGGTTGTATCGGTCAACTACCGGCGCAGCACGATGGGGAGCACTGCATGCGCCAAGCGCCAACAACAGCACAGCCACAAGCAGCGTGTATCCTACCCTCTTCACTGACGCGGAACCTTCATAGCGAGCTTTCCAGTGGCAATTTGTCATTGGCAACGACTCATTGACCCTAAAGCGAACAAAAGATTCTTTTTATCCGCAGCAGGATCAAGCGGGTTTTGATTATTATCAGTGATTTAAACGCCTCGGCTTATGTAAAAATAATCTTAAAAAAGTCTCAATTTCTACTGGCTACGCGTTCGAGCAAAAGGACAGTCGCGAAACCCACGGCCATCAGCAGCGCACACATCAACCACTGGGGATCCGCCTGTTCAGCGTACTGCATGGGCAAGACATTATGCCAATCGACGCTGTGCTCATCGGTTAATAACCGCCCCGCTGAGGAAAGCTTCCACGGCCAGATCACCGCCAATGATCCCAGCAGAATCCCCGTCAGCGTAGCCAGCAACGAGCGCCGGTGGGTGTGCATCAGGTAGCTAAGCAGGCGCACAAATAACATCAGGCCCGTGGCGCAACCCAGCATGAACACCGCGATCATGCCAAGGTCCATCGACTTAATGGCATTGATAATGGGCTCATACATCCCCAGCAACAGCAGGATAAAACTGCCTGAAATTCCCGGCAAGATCATCGCGCATATCGCCACCGCACCCGCGCCATAAACGGTCAGCATATTCACCGGCACCTCAGCCGGGCGCAGCGCGGAGATGGCCAGCGCGAAAACCAAGCCCAGTACAACAAAGCCAACAGGCTGACCCCGGCCGGGAATCTGTTGGTAGACAAACAATGCCGACGCGAGAATCAACCCGAAAAAGAAGGCTGCCAGCAATAGCGGATGAGTAGCCAGAGCCCAGGATATCGCCCGTGCCAGCGACAACACACTAATGGCGATTCCCAGCAATAAACTCAGCAGAAAACCGCCGTTAACGTACTGCCATGCCGCCGACGGACCACGCGTGAACAACAACTTGAGTGCCTGCAGGTTGCAGGCTTTCAAACTTTCAATCAGCTGGTCGTAAATACCGGTGATGAAGGCAACCGTTCCCCCCGAGACTCCCGGTACAATATCAGCAGCACCCATTGCCGCCCCGCGCAGCATCACGCCGGCGCTAAAGCCCTTCATACATCTTCCTTAATTGAATTTGGCAACACGTTTAGGCGACAACACCACCCACCAAGGGCACAAATAACACCGGTTCAATGCATTGCTCTTCAATGCCGTCTTCATGGCGGTCGTAAACATATAGACTCTGCGGTTTGCCCTGTTCACCGACGGGAATAACCAGCCTGCCGCCCACCGCGAGTTGTTCTAATAACTCAGCTGGCACCACCTCTGGCGCCGCCGCCGAGAGTATCGCATCGAAGGGCCCACGCTCAGGCCAGCCCATACCGCCGTCAGCATGGCGCAAATGCACATTGTGCAGGCCCAAATGGCGAAGGCGCTTACGCGCTTTCTCTTGCAAGGGACGGATACGCTCAACACTGAACACGCGCCCGACGTGTTGCGCCAGAATGGCTGTTTGATAGCCCGATCCTGTGCCCACTTCCAGCACGCGCTCACGCGGGCCATTGGCCAATAACAGCTCTGTCATACGGGCGACAATATAGGGCTGAGACAGGGTTTGCTGAAAGCCTATCGGCAGCGAACTGTCCTCATAGGCGCGGTGAGCCAGCGCTTCATCCAGGAAAATATGCCGCGGCGTGGCGCGAATGGTATCCAGGACTTTTTGATTGCTAATACCCTGCGCTCGCAAACGCTCAATCAGTCGATCCCGGGTACGCTGGGACGTCATCCCAATACCTTGCAAGTTAATACTGCTCACCTTTGCTCTTCTCTGTTTTATGGCCTTCAGGCGTTAATAAATTCTCTCACAAGCGCTGTAGCGAAACAGCCACTGGGCAGTGAAAACTGCAACTGCAGATGATCATCACTTAACCACTGCCAGCATAATTCCTTTGGAACAACCCGCAGACTGCGCCGCTCCATTTTCATGCCGTGGCGCAGTAAACCGTCGCACAGCGTTTTATGGGCAGCAAACACCGATTGTTCAATGGCGTCCACCTCGGCGGTAACACTGTGGCGCGCCACCTTGCCAAACAACGGGCCACTGGGGTGAATATCCCCCTCGGCGATGCGTTTTTCGATATCCTCATCCGGCTCAGCCACAAAAACACTGCCGCTGTCGCGCAAGCTATATAGCTCACCCTCTAAGGGCGATAGCCACGTTCCTGCCTGCAATCGTAATGCCAAAACCTCATTAAACAGGTAAGAGCGCGCCGAGGACAGGTAAATACTTCGCTGAAATCGCTGAGGTTTACTCTCTCCCTCAAACCAAGCGCGGCACTGCTCGATATTCGCACCCTCGTGGCCAAAGCGCTGTTCACCGAAATAGTTGGGGTAGCCGGCGCACAGTATCTTCAGACGGCGATCGATGTCATCGCGGTCACCAACCACCTCGCGCAGGCGAATCACAAAGCGATTGGCACGGTGACTGCCAGGGCGCAGTTTCTGCCGGTGCCGCCCCCAGCGCTGTACCTTCCAAAAACTGTCGCCCGATAGCTCAGCAATATCGTCCCAGTCTCGCCCCTGCTTACCCGGCAGATGAACGCAGAACCATTGCCGAGTTAAGGCATATCGGTCCTTCAATCCACTATAGGTAACGGCTTTGAGGGAAACACCGGCTAGGTCAGCGATACGACGGGCAACATACTCGGTGTTATTGCCACGCTTCTCCACCCACAGCCAATCGAATTCACCATCGAGGCTAAATTCAACATCAAACTGTTCTTCGACTTCAAAATCCTCGGGCACGCTGCGCAGGCGTCCGCGCGCCTGAGGAACGCCGAGATAGGTGGGCCAGTCAGGCAGCATTGGTATCGCGCTCAAGCAATACAACAGCGTCAACGGCAATGCCCTCTTCCCGGCCCACGAAGCCAAGTTTTTCAGTCGTGGTTGCCTTCACGCTAATATCAGCCAGCGCCACATTCAGGACGCTCGCAAGGCGCTGACGCATAACGGGGATATGCGGGGCGAGCTTTGGCGCCTGAGCGGCGATGGTAATATCGGCATTTCCCAGTACATAGCCTTTCTGCTTTATCAGCGCGTAACAATGCGTTAACAGCTCAGCACTATCGGCGCCCTTGTATGCCGCATCGGTGTCGGGAAAATGCTGACCAATATCGCCCAGTGCCAAGGCACCGAGCAACGCATCGCAGAGCGCGTGAATGGCAACATCACCGTCGGAATGCGCCTCCAGCCCTTGGTGGTGATCGAGCCGAATACCGCACAAAACAATGTGATCCCCGCTGCCAAAGCGATGAACATCGTAGCCGTGACCAATACGCACACTACTCATCACCGCACTCCTTCACGCGACTGCGCCTGCAAATAGAATTCCGCCAATGCTAAATCCTCGGGATAGGTCACTTTGATATTCGCGGCACTGCCTGCCACCAGCAGTACGCTGCCGCCACAGTGTTCAATCGCAGACGCTTCGTCGGTTACCGTCAAGCGGTGCTCTCGGCAGTAGCGCAGCGAGGACACCAGTTCTCCATAGCGAAATACCTGCGGCGTTAGCGCGCGCCACAAGCCGCTGCGGTCCAGGGTTTCTTCAACCTCATTGGCTTGGCCCGCACGTTTTACAGTATCGACAATCGGCGCCGCCAACAGGCCACCGCACTGCTGAGAAAGCGTAGCCTGAATCAGCGCCGACAAATCGGCCGACGTCAGGCAGGGCCGCGCGGCATCGTGCACCAACACCCAATCTGCATCACTGGCCTCACCGCGCAGCGTCAGCAGTGCCATCTCCACAGAGTCAGCACGTTCACTGCCGCCAACGACGGCCCGAACCCGGGGGTGATGGCTTAAGGGCAGAGAGGAAAACTGCTCGTCACTGGGGTGGAGAGCAAACAACACGGCTGATATTTGAGGTTCAGCCAGCAGGGCTGATGCACTGTGTTCGATAACCGTGCGACCAGCGAGAGGCATGTACTGCTTGGGACGCTCACTGGCAAAACGGCTGCCTCGGCCGGCCGCTGGAATAATGGCCCACAAACGCTGTGTCACGGTGAGTCTTCTATGATGAGATAAAACGTTTCGTCCTCGCGAATCAACCCCATATCATTCCGGGCTCTCTCCTCGATGCTATCGAGGTTATTCTTGAGGCTATGCACCTCACCCAGCAGCCGATCATTGCGCTGCCGAAGCGCGGTATTGTGTTGCTGTTGTTCGCCAATTTCCCGCCGCAGACTAACAATCTGCTCCCAACTGCCGCTGCCATTCCACAGGCGCAATTGCAGCGCAAGCAGTAATACCAGTAGCAGTAGCAGCAATCGGCGGCGGGTCATTGCTTATCCTTTGTCGGTGCTCAGAGGCCACGTTTGCCTCTGAGCACACGTACACAGTGCGATCAGGCGCGGAACTCATCGCGACCGCGATAGGCTGCGCCGAGTTCTGCTTCAATACGAAGCAAGCGGTTGTACTTAGCAACGCGGTCAGAGCGACACAGTGATCCGGTTTTGATCTGGCCAGCAGAGGTTGCAACCGCCAAATCGGCGATCGTGGTGTCTTCTGTCTCACCGCTGCGGTGAGAAATCACAGCCGTGTAACCGGCATCTTTTGCCATTTTGATTGCATCCAGTGTCTCGCTCAGCGAGCCGATTTGGTTGAATTTAATCAAAATTGAGTTGGCGATGTTGTTATCGATACCGCGCTTCAAGATGCTGGTATTGGTCACAAACAGGTCGTCGCCCACCAGCTGCACACGCTCACCAGTCAGCTCAGTCAGTGCGGCCCAGCCGTCCCAATCGCTCTCATCCATACCGTCTTCGATAGAAATAATGGGGTAGCGCTGAGACAAGCCGTCCAGATAGGCGGCAAAGCCGGCGGCATCAAACTCTTTACCTTCGCCGCTAAGCTTGTACTTACCGTCTTTGTAAAATTCAGAGGCCGCGCAATCCAGCGCCAGAGTCACGTCTTCGCCAAGGGTGTAACCGGCGTTAGAAACCGCCTCTGCTATAACTTCCAGAGCCGCTTCGTTCGAGGGCAAGTTGGGAGCAAAACCGCCTTCATCACCCACAGCGGTGCTGAGACCACGGCCGGCAAGCACCTTTTTCAATGCATGGAAGATTTCAGCGCCAATGCGCAGCGCTTCCGCAAACGTCGGCGCCGCAACGGGCTGAATCATGAATTCCTGAATGTCGACGTTGTTATCCGCGTGCTCGCCACCATTCAAAATGTTCATCATCGGCACCGGCATGGTGTACTGGCCTTCCGTACCGTTAATTTGTGCAATGCGCTGGTAAAGCGGAATACCTTTCTCTGTCGCAACCGCCTTTGCAGTCGCCAGAGAGACTGCCAAAATCGCGTTGGCGCCAAACTTCGCTTTGTTCTCGGTACCGTCGGCGTCGATCATCGCTTTGTCGATCGCACGCTGATCTTCGGCATCCATCCCCATCAACAGGTCGCGAATATCGGTATTGATATTGGCAACGGCTTTGGTCACACCCTTACCCAGGTAGCGCGACTTATCGCCGTCACGCAGTTCGAGGGCTTCACGTGATCCCGTCGATGCACCAGAGGGCGCACAGGCACTACCTACCGCCCCAGAGGCCAACACAACGTCTGCCTCCACGGTGGGGTTACCGCGAGAATCCAGTACCTCGTATGCCTTAATATCGACGATTTCTGCCATGGGGTGATCTCCTTCCTATAAGTCGTATCGCGACGCCGAGCGTCGTTATTGTTTTAAAAAATGAATAGGGTTTAGCGAATGTCCAGCGCCGGCAATGACTTCACAAGATCATCGACGGCTTTCATTTGCTGTAAAAACGGTTTCAGTGCAGACAGCGGTAGCGCGCTGGGGCCATCGCATAACGCTTGATCCGGATTCGGGTGCGCCTCCAGAAACAGCCCAGCCAGCCCCTGGCTCATCCCCGCCCGACCCAGCTCCGCAACCTGGTGACGGCGACCACCGGAGGCCGCGCCCATCGGGTCGCGACACTGCAGGGCGTGGGTAACGTCAAAAATTAGCGGCGCGCCGCCACTGACTTCACGCATAGTGCGAAAACCCAGCATATCGACAACCAGATTGTCATAGCCAAAATTACTGCCGCGCTCGCACAGCATGACTTTTTCGTTGCCACACTCCGCAAATTTCTCGACGATATTCTTCATTTGCGCGGGGCTCAGGAACTGCGGCTTTTTGATATTAATCACCGCATCGGTTGCCGCCATCGCCGCAACTAAATCAGTTTGCCGGGCGAGAAAGGCTGGCAGCTGAATAACATCGCAAACCTTAGCCACCGGCGCGGCCTGGTGAATTTCGTGAATGTCGGTGATCACCGGCACATTAAAGCTGCGCTTGATCTCTTCAAAGATTTTTAAACCTTCATCCATACCGGGGCCGCGGTAAGAATGAATGGAAGATCGATTGGCTTTATCGAAAGACGCCTTGAAAACATAGGGAATACCCAGCTCGGCGCACACCTCCACGTAGGCCTCCGCCACGCGCATGGCTAGGTCTCGCGACTCCAGTACATTCATACCACCGAAAAGCACGAAGGGCAGATCATTGCCCACATCCAAGCCAGCAACGTTGAGATGTTTATCCTGCATAGGGAACTCCGCTTGCAAGGCGGCGCGCATCCCGCACCACCATGTTTTTAGTTAGGGGCGCGGGCGCGATCATTACGCCTGCTGGTGCTTCAGGGCAGCACGCACGAAACCGGTGAACAACGGGTGACCGTCGCGCGGTGTCGAGGTAAATTCCGGGTGGAACTGGCAGGCGACAAACCAGGGGTGGTCCGCCACTTCAACCACTTCGACCAAGCTCTTATCGGCCGACCAGCCACCAATGCGCAGGCCATTATCCTGCAGAGCCTGAACGTAATTATTATTCACCTCATAGCGGTGGCGATGACGCTCGGTAATTTGCTCGGCGCCGTATATCTCCTTCGCCAACGAGCCGTCGCTGAGGTGGCACATCTGAGCACCCAAGCGCATGGTTCCCCCCAAGTCGGATTCAGCGTCGCGCTGCTCCGTTTCACCTTCAGAGGTTACCCATTCAGTGATCAGACCAACAACCGGGTTGGCGCCATCTTCAACGAATTCACTACTGTTGGCATCGCTGATACCCAGGACATTGCGCGCGAATTCAATAACGGCAACTTGCATACCCAGGCAGATGCCCAAGTAGGGAATGTTATTTTCGCGGGCGTACTGAACAGTGCGAATTTTACCTTCGACGCCGCGATTACCAAATCCACCCGGTACAAGAATACCGTCGACATCCTTCAGCGCATCAACACCTTCGGTCTCGATGGTTTCGGAGTCGATATAGCGCACATTGACCTTGGTGCGCGTGTGAATACCGGCGTGCTTCAGAGCCTCGTTCAGCGACTTATACGCGTCGAGCAGCTCCATATACTTGCCCACCATCGCAATGGTCAGGCTCTGATCCTGATGCAAGTCACCGTCGATAACGCTATCCCACTCCGACAGGTCGGCCTGAGGGCAATCGAGGCCAAAGCGCTCAACCACTAAGTCGTCCAGGCCTTCCGCAGACAGCAGCGAGGGAATACGGTAGATGGAATCCACGTCGCGCAAAGGAATAACCGCGCGCGACTCCACATTGGTAAACAGAGCAATCTTGTGACGGCTGCTGAGGTCGATTTCGTGATCTGAGCGGCAAAGCAATACGTCTGGCTGCAGACCAATAGAGCGCAACTCCTTCACCGAGTGTTGAGTTGGCTTGGTTTTGGTCTCACCGGCTGTCGCAATATAAGGCACCAGCGTCAGGTGCATCAGCATCGCGCGCTTGGCGCCGAGCTCTATTTTCAGCTGACGAGCCGCTTCGAAGAACGGCAGGCCTTCAATATCACCAACGGTGCCGCCTATTTCGACAATGGCGACATCTGCATCACCAGCACCCGCAATGACGCGGCGCTTAATCTCGTCGGTAACATGGGGGATCACCTGCACCGTGCCACCCAGGTAGTCGCCGCGGCGCTCCTTGCGCAATACGGTTTCGTAAACGCGGCCGGTGGTGAAATTATTACGCTTGTTCATTTTTGCACGAACAAAACGCTCGTAGTGGCCAAGATCCAGGTCGGTCTCTGCGCCATCTTCAGTTACGAACACCTCGCCGTGTTGAAACGGGCTCATGGTGCCTGGATCCACATTGATGTAGGGGTCCAATTTCAGCAGGGTTACTTTCAGCCCACGCGCTTCGAGAATCGCCCCGAGCGATGCAGAGGCAATACCTTTGCCAAGAGAAGAAACAACGCCGCCAGTGACGAAGATGAAACGCGCCATGTGATGCCTATATATCGAGCTAGTAAGGGTGCAGGACTCAAAAAAGCGATGCTTTAAAGGCCCCTATATGATGGGCGCTCAGTTTAACAGCATGGATCGACCTAGACAATGAAATTAGGCCTCTGAGCCAGGCGTATGCTCTGTTATACTGCCCGGCTAATTGCTTGCACATTCAAGGTCTTAGTTCTATGCAACCCATGTTGAATATCGCCCTGCGCGCCGCGCGCAAGGCCGGTGATCTGGTCGCCCGCGCCGCCGAGCAGATTGACCGCCTGAAAATTGAATCAAAGGGCGAGAATGATTTTGTTACCGAAATCGACCGCAAGGCCGAACAGGAAATCATCTACCACCTCCAAAAAGCCTACCCCGAGCACCGCTTTCTCGGTGAAGAGAGCGGCGAAACCGGTAACCCCGACAGCGATTACTTGTGGATTATCGACCCCATCGATGGCACCACGAATTTCGTGCGCGGCATCCCGCACTACTGCATCTCGATCGCCTGCCTTCATCAAGGGCAGATTGAGCACGCCGTTGTCCTGGACCCGATCCGCCGCGAAGAATTTACCGCCAGCCGTGGCCGCGGCGCCCAGTTAAATGGTCGTCGAGTCCGCGTGACAATGGCCGCCAGCCTGGAAGGCACCCTGATCGGTACCGGTATTCCATTTAAGTCGCGCAGTGAACAGCATATCGCTGCTTACATGAAGAGCCTGGAAGCCGTCGCGCGCGAAACCGCGGGAATCCGCCGCGCGGGTTCAGCTGCTCTCGACCTGGCCTATGTTGCGGCGGGTCGCCTGGATGGCTTCTGGGAAATCGGCCTGAGCAAGTGGGATATTGCTGCTGGCGTGCTGTTGGTTCGCGAGGCCGGTGGTCTGATTAGCGACTTCCAAGGCGGTGGCAACTATCTGGAGAGCGGCAACATCGTGGCCGCCAATCCGAAGTGCTTAAAAGGCTTGCTGCAGGCAGTGAAACCGCCGCTTGAGCACATTCGCTAGTCGCTACTAGCCATTTGTAAAAACCAAAAAGGGCGCTACATGCGCCCTTTTTTTTGCCGTAAATACCGCGATATTGCTACGGCAATTCGTCCAGCTCGGCGCCCTCTTTCTCCGGCACCATCAAATCCTCTGGACTGATCTTCATTGCCACCAACAAGCTCGCAACAATAAATACCGACGAATAGGTACCCACACCCACACCGACCAGCAATGCCAGTGCAAAGCTATGGATCATTTCACCACCCACCAGCGCCAGAGCCACCAGCACCATCAAGGTGGTACCCGAGGTCACCAACGTACGGCCAAGCGTATCGGTAAGCGAGATATTGACGATATCCACCGGGGAGTATCCGCGCATACCACGCAGATTCTCGCGAATCCGGTCGGCAACAACAATGGAGTCATTCAAGGAATAACCGATAACCGCCAGTACGGCCGCCAAGACCGTTAAGTCGAAATCCCAACCGACCAGCGAAAACACGCCCAAGGTGATGACCACATCGTGCGCCAATGCCAATACAGCGCCAAAGGCAAACTTCATCTGGAAGCGCATTGCCACGTAAATCAGCACCACAATCAGCGCCAGCAATACTGCCAGGCCACCTTGTTCACGCAGCTCCTCACCGACCTGTGGGCCAACAAACTCAATACGGCGAAGCTCTACGTCGTAAGGGCTGTCCGCGCGCAGCGCCGACAACACTTGCTCGCCCAGCGTGGGGCTCAAGCCCTGGGGCAGTCGCACGAGAACATCGGTATCGGAGCCAAAATTGACAACGATGGCACTCTCAAAGCCATTGGTTTCCAGCGTATTGCGCACCTCTTGCAGGGGCACCGATTCTTCGTAGATCACTTCGATCAATGTGCCGCCGGTGAAGTCCAAACCGAAGTTCAGGCCCTTCACGGCGATCAACAATATGGAGGCAAGCACGGCCGCCAACGAGAATGCCGCCGCCACTTTGCGGGCACTCATAAAACGGATAAATTTCTTTTCCTCTGACATGGGCCCTTCCTTATATTGCCAGTTTGCTGACACGGCGGCGGCCGTAGATCAGATTCACAATTGCACGCGTTCCCATGATCGCTGTGAACATCGACGTCACAATGCCCAGTGACAGGGTTACGGCAAAGCCGCGCACTGGGCCAGTGCCCACCGCATAGAGGATCACCGCCACCAGCAGGGTGGTAATATTGGCGTCCATGATTGTGACAAAGGCTCGGCCGTAGCCCGCATTAATGGCGTGTTGCGGCGATGCCCCTTCGGCAATTTCCTCCCGTATTCGCGAGAAGATCAACACATTGGCATCCACCGCCATACCCACGGTAAGGACGATACCCGCAATACCCGGCAGGGTTAGCGTTGCGCCCAGCAGCGACATGGCGCCGACAAGCAATACAATGTTAAAAGCCAGCGCCACCACGGCGATAATGCCGAACACGCGGTAGTAAACCAGCATGAATAGCGCTACCGCAGCGAGACCGATCTGCACCGACAACAGGCCTTTAGAGATATTCTCTGCCCCGAGTGATGGACCTACCGTCCGCTCTTCAACAAAATCGATCGGCGCGGCCAGGGCACCTGCGCGGAGCAACAGCGCCAGTTCAGTGGCCTCACCTGGCGCATCGAGGCCAGTAATACGGAACTGGACGCCCAGCGCATCGCGAATGGTTGCCAGAGAAATGATTTTTTTCTCGTCGTAGGGAACACGAACAACCTGCTCTTCCCCAGCGGCATTGGTTTCATAACGCGTGCGGCTCTTGCGCTCAATAAACAGCACACCCAAACGGCGGTTGATATTGTGGCGGGTAACACGGTGCATCAATGCGCCGCCCTCGCTGTCCAGGGTAATGCTTACCTGAGGCATGCCGTTTTCATCGAAGCTGGCTTGGGCGTTGGCAACACGCTCACCGGTGATCACCACTTCGCGCTCCAACCAGGCGTTGGGCTCACCGCGACCGGGGTTGCGGAAATTAAATTGTTCCCGATCAGAGGGCTCGGCGTCGTAGCGCGCCTCAAGCCGGAACTCCAGGTTCGCCGTTTTACCCAAAATTCGCTTGGCCTCTGCGGTATCCTGAATGCCGGGTAATTCCACAACAATGCGGTTGCGCCCCTGGCGCTGAACCAAGGGCTCTGATACACCCAATTCATTGACGCGGTTGCGCAGAGTGGTCAGGTTTTGACCCACGGCGTAGTCTTCAATCTCTTTGCGTTTGGTTTCAGAAAGCAGCGCCTCGAGATAAAACGCCTCCTCCCCTTCCGGGGCTGAAACGCGCTGGGCGGTAAGCTCGGTATATTCCTTGCGAATCACACTTAAGGCTTTGTCGCGATTTTCTTCACTGCTGAATTTACCGCGAATAATGCCCTGCTCACCCAAACGCACAAAGCCGCGAATACGCTCTTCACGCAGTTTTTTCTTAATGCCAGTACTGTAATGCTCCAGGCGGGTAGCAATGGCGGCGTCGGTGTCGACTTCAAGCAAAAAGTGCACACCACCACTGAGGTCAAGCCCCAGCTTCATTGCGCCGGCCCCGAGTCCGCTCAGCCAGTCAGGGGTGTTTGAGGCCATATTGAGGGCGACCACATAGCCATCACCCAAGGCGCGCTGAATTAATTTCTGCGCGTGGAGCTGGTCGTCAGCATGGCGGAGCCTCACCAAACCACTTTTGCCAGTGGTGTCCGCTTCAGCACCGAAATGGTCGATATCGGCCGCCGTCAACGCCGCCGTGATTTTATCGATTTCCCGGGCAGAAATTTGCGTACCGCTGCTTTCACCAGAGATCTGTACCGCAGGGTCTGGCCGGTACAAATTCGGCGAGGCATACAGCAAACCAATCCCCAGAACCGCCACGATAAGCAGGTTCTTCCAAAGGGGGTATTTATTGAGCATTGTTATCCACCAAAACCACCGCAACGGCGGTATCCATTTTTATAAATTTGATCGCCGACTAGTCAACCCACACCCGCGCATTGCGGAACATACGCATCCAACCGCTATCTTCACCCTGACCAGCAGGTGCCCAGCTGTTGGTAACGCTGCGGAATACGCGCTCCGGATGCGGCATCATAATGGTCACACGGCCGTCATTGGAGCTCACGCCGGTAATACCCTGGGGCGAACCATTGGGGTTCGCCGGATACTGCTCGGTAAGCTCGCCGGCGTTATTCACATAGCGCAGTGCGACATTCCCCGACGCCGCCATCGCCTGAAGCTGCTCAGCTTTCGCAAACTCAGCACGCCCTTCGCCGTGCGCCACCGCTACCGGCAGGCGCGAACCGGCCATACCGCTTAACAATATGGAGGGCGATTCGGGAATTTCAACCATCGCCACCCGCGCCTCAAACTGTTCTGAGCGGTTGCGCACAAAATGCGGCCAGTGCTCAGCGCCAGGAATCAGCGAGTGCAAATTCGACATCATCTGACAGCCGTTACACACGCCCAGCGCGAAGCTGTCCTGGCGGTTGAAAAACTGCTGGAACACATCCCGCGCGCGGGCATTGAACAAAATGCTCTTCGCCCAGCCTTCGCCCGCACCCAGCACATCGCCGTAGGAGAAGCCGCCACAGGCAGCCAAGCCTTTAAACTCGGCAAGGTCGAGGCGACCGCTGAGAATGTCACTCATGTGAACATCGACGGCGGCAAAGCCTGCGCGATCAAAGGCCGCGGCCATTTCCATTTGGCCATTGACGCCCTGCTCACGCAGCACTGCCAGCTTGGGCCGCTCACCTCGCTGAATATAGGGCGCAGCGATGTCTTGCTGAGGATCGAAACTCAGATCGACAAATAAGCCGGTGTCGTCCTCGCGCAAGGCGTCAAATTCCTGCTCGGCGCACTCGGGGTTATCGCGCAGGGCCTGCATACGGTAGCTCAACTCTGCCCAGCGACGGTGCAGCGCCAACCGGTCTGCCAGCAGAATCTCGTCGCCGTTCAGCGACACCTTAATCTGGCTGCCCAGAACAGGCACACCAATATCCTGAACCAAATCACTGAGGCCGTAATCGGCAAACAGCGCCATCACCGCCGCCAAACCACTGCGGCGCACCTGAATCACGGCGCCCGCTTCTTCGGCAAACAGCTCAGCTTGCGGCGTCGCAGAACCTTGCAACGCAATATCCAAACCGCAGTGTCCGGCGAAGGCCATTTCCAACAGGGTAATCAGCAAACCGCCATCAGAGCGATCGTGGTAAGCCAGAATATGGCCTGACTCCAATAAGGCCTGGGTGGCATTGAAGAAGGCTTTCAACAGTGCGGGATCATCGATATCCGGCGCATCATTGCCCAGCTCGCCGCAAACTTGCGCCAGGCAAGACCCTGCCATGCGGCGTTGCCCTGCGCCCAGATCAATGGCCAGCAGCACGCTGTCCTGCTTGGCATCCAGGACCGGCGTCACGGTTTTGCGCACATCGACCACCGGCGCAAAAGCGGAAATTACCAGCGACATCGGCGCGGTAACGGCCTTGTCTTCACCGTCGTCCTGCCATGCGGTGCGCATCGACATACTGTCTTTACCCACGGGGATAGTCAGCCCCAAGGCTGGGCAAAACTCCATACCAACCGCTTGCACTGTGTCGTACAGGCGCGCGTCCTCGTCGCCGTGACCCGCTGCGCACATCCAGTTTGCTGACAGCTTGATATCCGACAACTGGGCAATGCGCGTCGCCGCAATATTGGTGATCGCTTCCGCCACCGCCATGCGACCCGATGCCGGCGCATTCACCAAGGCCAACGGCGTGCGCTCGCCCATCGACATCGCCTCACCCGCGATGCTGTCGTAACTCACCGTGGTCACCGCGCAGTCGGCCACAGGCACCTGCCAGGGGCCAACCATTTGGTCTCGATGAACCATGCCGGTAACCGAGCGGTCGCCGATGGTAATCAGGAAGTTTTTGCTGGCAATCGCTGGCAAGCACAGCAGACGGTCCAGCGACTCTTCAACACTCAGCGCACAGTCGAACGCGGGCTGAACCACGTCACTGCGCTGCGCTTCGCGGTGCATCTTCGGGGGTTTGCCGAACAGTACCGACATCGGCAAATCAACGGGATTGTTATCAAAGTGACGGTCGCCGACACGCAGTGTTTTCTCTTCGGTCGATTCGCCCACTACCGCATACGGGGCGCGCTCGCGCTCGCAAATGCTTTCGAAGGTCGCCAGGTTTTCCGGCGCAATGGCAATAACATAGCGCTCCTGAGACTCGTTACACCAAATCTCCAATGGCGACATACCGGGCTCGTCATTGGGGACTTCGCGCAGCTCAAAATTACCGCCGCAGCCACCGTCTTTCACCAGCTCAGGGAAGGCGTTGGACAGGCCGCCAGCGCCCACATCGTGAATAAAGGCGATGGGGTTATTCTCGCCAAGCGCCCAGCAGCGGTCGATCACCTCTTGGCAACGACGCTCAATTTCGGGGTTTTGACGCTGCACGGAAGCGAAGTCCAGATCGGCACTGGAGGAGCCAGAACTCATCGACGAGGCCGCACCACCACCCAGGCCAATCAACATTGCCGGGCCACCAAGGGCGATCAGCTTATAACCCGCTGGGAATTCGTCTTTGACGACATGCTCAGCCTTAATATTGCCGTATCCACCCGCCAACATAATCGGCTTGTGATAGCCGCGGCGCTCTTCGCCCTCCGCAGTAACAATATTCTGCTCGTAGCTGCGGAAATAGCCACACAAGTTAGGGCGGCCAAACTCGTTGTTGAATGCCGCGCCACCAATTGGCCCTTCAATCATAATATCCAGGGCCGAGACAATGCGCTCAGGCTTGCCGTAATCCTGCTCCCACGCCTGCTCAAAGCCGGGCACCTGCAAGTTAGACACGGTAAAACCGGTCAGGCCGACTTTGGGCTTGGAGCCGCGGCCCACCGCGCCCTCATCGCGAATCTCGCCGCCCGCACCAGTGCCGGCACCGGAGAATGGTGCAATTGCCGTAGGGTGATTGTGCGTCTCCACCTTCATTAGCAGGTGAATATCTTCGTGGTGGAATTGGTACTCCGCCGTAACCGGGTCGGGATAAAAACGCCCACCAGGGCTACCCACTACAACCGCGGCATTATCCGAATAGGCGCTGAGTACATTCTCGCCGCCCAATTCGTTGGTGTTTTTGATCATCGCGAATAGCGACTTGTCTTGCGGCTTACCGTCAATCGTCCAACTCGCGTTGAAAATTTTGTGACGGCAGTGCTCAGAGTTGGCCTGCGCGAACATCATCAGTTCAACATCGCTGGGGTTGCGCTGGAGTTCTTTGAAGCTATCGACCAAGTAGTCAATCTCATCCTCGGCCAGCGCCAGGCCCAGCTCGGCATTCGCCGCCACCAGAGCCTCGCGCCCACCGGCAAGCACGTCTACGCGCTGCATCGGTTTGGGGGAATGCTGACTAAACAATTGCGCGGCGGCGGGCACCGAGTCTAAAACCACTTCCACCATCCGGTCGTGAATAGCCGCCGCCACTGCCGCGCGCTGACTTTCACTAAGCGGTTGCGCACTTTCCAGCCGGTAAAGAACACCTCGCTCCAGGCGGCGTAGCGTCGTCAAGCCGCTGATATGGGCAATATCACTGGCCTTGCTCGACCAGGGCGATATCGTGCCCGGGCGCGGCACAACAAAAAACTCACTGCCGCTTAATTCAGCCGGCGCCGCGCCTGAGCCGGGCCCATACTGCAGCAATTGCTCAAGTATTGTCTGCTGTTCATGACTGAGTTCACCTTCCACGTCGGCCAAGTGCACAAACTGCGCACTGAGCGCCTGTAGCTCCGGAATCGCGGTGCGCAGGGTGGTCAGCAGTTTTTCAATACGGAATTCAGAAAGCGCCGCAGCGCCGGGAACGATCAGCATGCAGGTCTAGAACCTCGGTCGACGGGAATAAAGGCCGACATTGTACAGGAATCGCAAGGGAAAATTCAGGCTTATGGTGTGAACTCTGCAAGCCCGATACAATGATTAAATAATTCTGCGGAGCACAGCGATTGAGGAACACAAAAAACAGTCATTCGTGGCCCTTTCGACGCCTGAGCGTCTGGCTACTACTGCTGTTTTGCGGCGCGTGCTCTCCCCCGCAAGATGCCCTGGACACCATCCGCGAGGAAGGCGTTTTGCGCGTATTGACCCGCAACGGCCCAACCACTTACTACGAAAGCCAGGGCAACCCCAGCGGTTTTGAATACCATTTAGTCAAAGATTTCGCCGACTACCTGAATGTCGAGCTGGAAATGATCCCGGTGGTCAGCCTGGACGAGCTATTTGAAAACCTCCACGAAGGTCGCGCCAACCTTGCCGCGGCTGGACTCAGCATTACCCCGGAGCGCAGCGCCGCACTGCAATTCGGCCCCAGCTACATGAGCGTAAAGCAGCTATTTATCTACAACCGCACGCTTACCGACAAGCCCGCCGATTACGCTGCCCTGCCCGACTTGCGCATTCGCGTGCTCGGCAACAGCTCACACGCCGAAGTGCTGCGGGAGTTGCGCGAGCAGTACCCGTCATTAACGTGGAGCGAAAGCCGCGACCAGGAAACCATCGACCTACTTGAGCAACTGCAGCAAGGTGAGATCGATATCACCATGGTCGACGCCAACGAATTTCATGCGAACCGGGCCTTCTATCCAGACTTCCGAATCGCCATGAGCGCGGGCAAACCGGGCAAGCTGGCCTGGGCACTTAGCAAGAATGCAGACAACACCGCACTGCAGCAGGCTCTTGAAACATTCTTTGAAGAGATCAAGGCAAACGGCGAGCTGGACCGGCTGATCGATCGCTTCTTTACCTTTAATGAGCGCCAGTCGTTTATTCGCACGCAAACCTTTCTCAAAATGAAAGAGCAGCGCCTACCCAGCTATAAAGGCCTGATCGAGCAGGTCGCCATAGAATACGATATGGACTGGCGCTTTCTCGCCGCCATCAGCTACCAGGAGTCCTTCTGGAATCCCAAAGCAAAATCCCCAACGGGCGTGAGGGGCATGATGATGC
Source organism: Spongiibacter sp. C9W (assembly GCF_057370015.1). Taxonomy (NCBI): domain Bacteria; kingdom Pseudomonadati; phylum Pseudomonadota; class Gammaproteobacteria; order Cellvibrionales; family Spongiibacteraceae; genus Spongiibacter; species Spongiibacter sp. C9W. The sequence continues at coordinate 105,295 of NZ_CM170672.1, read as the reverse complement.
TCACCCGTCCCACAGCCAAAGAGTTGGGCGTGGACAACCGCCTGGACCCTCTACAGAGCCTGCGCGGCGGCGCGCGCTACTACAAAAAACTGTACACCCGCCTGCCCAGCGGCATCGAGCCGCCGGACCGCAGCTGGTTTGCGCTGGCAGCCTACAACATTGGCCTGGGCCACCTGGAAGATGCCCGCATTCTCACCGAAAAAAGCGGCGGCAACCCGAACCTGTGGAGCGATGTAAAAGAAACCCTGCCGCTACTGCGACAGCGAAAGTGGTACAAACAAACCCGCTACGGCTATGCCCGGGGCGATGAGCCGGTGCGTTATGTAGAGAATATACGCCGCTATTATTCACTGCTGACCTGGGACGAACTGAATCGCTACCGCGTGCCGCCGCCGCGTATTGTCTCCGACTATTTACCAGAACCGCTGAACCGGGGTTTGGACGCGCTCTGAGCCATAACGATCAGCCCCCCTGAAGAAAGAACGCTCACACAAAAAAGCCGGCATACGCCGGCTTTGTATCGAAGGAGATTGATACGCGTCGACTAGCAGCCCTTCCACTGCGGAGGACGCTTTTCGGCGAAGGCAGTCGCGCCTTCAATAGCATCCTTGCTGGCAAAGACCGGCAAGGCAATATCATTTTGTTTTTTGAACATGTCTTCCGATGACCACTCTTCCGACTCGTTCATAATCTGTTTGCTGGCCAATACCGCCATCGGCCCGTTGGCAGCAATTTTATCGGCCAGCTCACGCGCTGCAGCCAGCGCCGTTCCCGCCTCCACCACGCGGTTTATCAGGCCAAGGTCATAGGCTCGCTGAGCGTCGATGGCATCGCCGGTCAGGGCCAACTCCATCGCCACCCGGCGAGGAATTTGCCGTGGCAGTTTTAATAAGCCACCCGCCCCGGCAACCAGCCCGCGCTTCACCTCGGGAATACCAAACTTGGCGTTACCGGCGCTCACGATCATGTCGCAGCTAATCGCCAGCTCAAAACCGCCCGCCAACGCGAAGCCCTCGACAGCGGCGATAAGCGGCTTGCGCGGCGGCGCTTCAACAAGCCCGGCAAAACCGCGGCCTTCAATAATGGGCAGCTCACCGGTGACAAAGGCTTTCAAGTCCATACCGGAACAAAAGGTTCCCTCCGCGCCGGTGAGTATCGCAGCGCGAATCTCATCGTTGCTGTCCAGCTCTTCCATTGCGGCGGCAATCCCTTTGGCAACGGCCAAATTGACCGAATTTTTTGCCTCCGGGCGATTGATGGTGATCAGCATCACCCCGTCTTCAACCGCAACGATAACTTCATTGGCCATAATCCACTCCCTTTCTATCGTTATTATGTGCACGCATGCCGTGCTTGCTACTTACCTTTGAATACCGGCTGGCGCTTTTCCAAAAAGGCGCCGATGGCCTCCGCCGCATCTTCACTGCCAAGGCAGGTGTTTTGCGAGCGCGCTTCCGACATAAACGTTTGCTGAAAACTCTGCGCCGCCGCGCCGCGCAACAGTGCCTTTGTCTCGCGCAGTGCAATCGGCGCTCGCTCGGCCAGCGCTGCCGCCCACGACTGTGCGTCGCTCAAAACCTTGTCGGCGGCCGCCAGCTTGTTCACCAAACCGAGCTCCAGGCACTGGGCCGCATCCAGTCGCCCGCCTTCAGCAATAAAAGCAAAGGCGCGCTGATAGCCCATGCCGCGCAATAAATTCCAGCTGGCACCGCCATCGGGCACCAGGCCAATATTGGTAAATGCCATCACCATGCTGCCGCTGTCGGCCATCACCGACAGGTCGCAGTGCATGGCCAGCGCCGCGCCAATGCCAGCCATTACGCCGGGCACTGCCGCAATAACGGTCTGCTCCATTGAGGCGATCATGGTGAAAATAGGCAGGTACTCATCGAGCAGCTGCCGCTCGACACTCTGACCGGGACCCGGGCCTTCAGACAAATCTGCACCCGAGGAAAACCCGCGCCCTTGAGCGCCAAGTACCACAACGCGTATGGCGCTGTTCTGGCTGACTTCTTGTAACGCTGCCAGCAAGTCACTGCGCATTTCACGGGTGAAGGCATTGAGCGAGTCGGGGCGATTTAGAAGGATGGTGGCTACCGCCCCCTCGCTACTCAACATTACGGTTTGTCGGTCTGTCATGAATCTCTCCTGATAGGGCTGGGGTCGCCATCGTTGCGACCCACGGCACTCACGCTCCCTGCTCTACCACCTGAACGCCCATTTGCGCCAGGGGGGCAGTCATACCACCAAGCTGTTTTGCCTTGTCGTTGGAGGCATTGCCGTCGAGGGCGCGTTTATAAACACCCTGCAAAATGGCACTGAGGCGAAAGAATGAAAAGGCCAGGTAGAATACCCAATCATCAATGGCACTGATACCGCGGCGCTCACAGTAACGGCGCACATAGTCTTTTTCGCTGGGAATACCCAGTGCTTCGCGGTCCACATCCCCCAAGCCGGGAATTGCGGCACTGCCAGGCAGGCGCCACTGCATGCACTGGTAGGCGAGGTCTGCATAGGGGTGGCCCAGGGTCGATAGCTCCCAATCCAGCAGCGCGATAATATCGGTGCCGCCCTTGGCGAACATCATATTGTCCAGCCGGAAATCGCCGTGCACCAAACACACCTGGCCGTCATCCTCGGGCAAATTCGCCTCCAGATAACTGATGAGTGTTTCCACCGGCTCCAGGCGCTGGGTTTCACTGGCCCGATACTGCTTGGTCCAGCGGTCCAGCTGCCGGGCGAAATAGTTGCCGGGCTTGCCGTAGCCGGATAACCCCACAGCCTCGACATCGACATTGTGCAAATCGGCAAGGAGCTGATTCATATTGTCGTACATCGCACTGCGGCGCTCAGGGTCGAGCTCCGGCAGCGCGGCGTTCCAGTATATGTCGCCGTCGAGGTAGTCCATCAAATAAAACATGGAGCCAATCACCTGCTCATCCTCGCAGAGAATGCGCATGGTCGGCACAGGCACCTTGCTGCCGGCCAGCGCCGACATCACGGTAAACTCGCGATCCACGGCGTGTGCAGATTTAAGCAGCTTCCCCGGCGGCTTGCGGCGCAACACATAGGCACCACTTGCCGCATCAATGCGGTAGGTGGGGTTGGACTGCCCACCGGGAAATTTTTCTGCGGTAAGTGGCCCGGAAAACCCATCGATGGATGTTTCCAGATAGGCGCATAGCGCGTCGGTATCGAGATCAAAAGCTGCCATATTCCCTCCTTTTTATGCCTCACCGCTAAAGCGGTTGATAATCTGCTTGCCCAGCGCCATTTGGTGCACCTGATCCGGGCCGTCGGCCTGACGACACCAGCGCGCATAGTTAAAGGCCTCTGCCATCATATAGTCTTCGGTAAAGCCGCCCGCACCGTGCAATTGCATGCAGCGATCGATCACCGTTTGCACCAGCAAGGGCACCGTGGTTTTCGTTGCGGCAATCATATCCACCGTTGCCATGGGGCCCTGCTCGTCGATCAGTTTGCAGGTTTTTAAAATTAGCAGGCGCGCCATTTCTATTTCAGAGAAGCTGCGCGAAATATCCTCGCGAACCGACTGATGACGGCTCAGCGTGCGGCCAAAGGTGGTTCGCGATACCGCGCGCTGGCAAGCCAGCTCCAGGGAGCGCTGGGCGGCGCCGATCAACCGCATACAGTGGTGCATACGCCCGGGTGCTAGACGCCCCTGGGCAATTTCAAAGCCACGACCCTCACCCAGCAACACATTCTCCAGGGGCACGCGCACATCAGTAAAGCGCATCTCGGCGTGGCCAACCGGCGCATCATCGTAACCAAAGGTTGTCAGCGGGCGAATAATCTCCATACCCGGCGTGCCTTTGGGCACCAGCACTTGTGTCTGCTGCTTGTGTCGGCTGGGGTTATCGGGGTCAGATTTACCCATCACAATAAAAATTTGGGTACGCTCGTTCATCGCCCCGGTAATAAACCACTTGCGACCATTGAGCACCCATTCGTCGCCGTCTTTTTCGATGCGCAGCTCAATATTGGTCGCATCACTGGACGCCACCTGCGGCTCCGTCATGGCATAGGACGAGCGAATATCCCCTGCCAACAGCGGCGTTAACCAGCGCTCGCGCTGCGCATCCGTGGCATATTTCATCAACACTTCCATATTGCCGGTGTCCGGCGCGCTGCAGTTAAAGACTTCTGCCGCCCACAGCACCCGCCCCATTTCCTCACACAGGGGGGCGTAGTCCAAAAAGCTCAGGCCGCCGCACTCGCTGTATTGGCCGTACTCCTCCGGCACAAACAAATTCCACAGCCCGGCCGCCTTGGCCTTGGCTTTTAGCTCGTCCATCAGTGGCATTGGCGCATAGCGATTACTGGCCTCGGCCAACTGCTCGGCGTAGGCCTTCTCATTCGGGTAGATATGCGCGTCCATAAAGTCTTTTAAACGCGCCAACAGATCTTGCGCTTTAGCAGAGGGTCGTAAATCCATCATATTCTCCTTGGGCCGCAGCCCTGGCCAATGCGGTGTAGGTAATTAGGTATAGGTAATTAAGTGGCGGTCCTGCGGGCGCTCCAAATGGGGAACGCCATTGAAGCTGTTTAGCTGGAAGCTGCCCGCCTTGCAGAAGTACTGACTGATGCCGGTATTTTTCGCCTGCAAATTCAACTGGATCATGGTGTTTACATCCAAGGTGAGCACCTCGCGCAATATCGCACTGCTCGCCCCACCGGAGGTCACTACCAATACGCGGCCGCGCTGGCTGCCAATTTCCGTCATGGTGTCTCGCACCCGCTGTTCAAACTGTTGCCAGCTTTCGCTCACGCCCGCTATTTCACCCCGGCTCCATGCCAGCAGTGCGCGGCGCAGTAAGCGGTAAAAATCGCGGGCGTCGTTCAGGTCAATGTCTTCGTCGAGGCTGGGTAAATACGCATCAACCAAGGAGTGGAAGTCATATTCGTTTAACCCCGGCAATACGGTGGCCTCGGGTGTCGTGGCCAACACATCCTTCACGCCAGCCAGCGTTTCGCGGTGGCGGCGCATACTGCCGGTATAGACCGCGTCAAAATGCAGGTCGCGGCCGTGGCAGTATTCACCCAGCAAACGCGACTGCTCCCAGCCAACTTCGGTTAAGCGGTCGTAGTCATCGGTGCCAAAGGCTGCCTGACCATGCCGCACGACATACACTTCGCTCATATCGCCTCCTGAACATCTACACGGAGTCTACCCAGCCGATTATAATTAAAGAAATTTATTTTTCTTATCGGTTATCATCACCGAAACTTATAGCAAGGTGAGCGATATGAACCTCTCTCGCATCGACCTAAACTTATTTATCGTCTTTGATGCCATCTACACCCACCACAGCCTCACACGCGCGGCGGGTGTTTTACATGTCACCCAGCCCGCCGTTAGCAATGCACTCACGCGACTGCGCAACACCCTCGACGACCCATTGTTCGTGCGCAGCCCGCAGGGCATGAGCCCGACACCGCTGGCCCGGCAGTTGATCACGCCGATCCGCGACGCCTTGCAGGGTCTGGAACAGTGCGTACAAACCCGCCAGCAATTCGATGCCGCAACGGCAAAACAAACGCTGCGCCTGCATACCACCGAGCAGGCCGAAATCTTCCTACTCCCTCGCCTGTTGGAGCGGCTGGCCAAACACGCGCCCGGCATCAACCTGGAAGTGGAATTTATGCGCCGGCGGGAAATCCCGCTGGCACTGGCGGCGGGCGAGCTGCAGCTCGCGATTGACGCGCCGCTGATCAACCACAGTGAGCTGGTATCGAAACCCCTTCGCCGCGACCACTACGTTTGCGTGATGCGCCGCGACCATCCGCTCGCCAAACACGAGCTGAGTCTGGAGGACTTTCTGGCCGCGCGTCATATTCACATCTCCAGTCGCAGCCGCGGCTCCGGGCATATCGATCTGGCGCTGCGCAGCCTTGGTCACCAACGGCGTATCGCCCTGCGCCTGCAACACTACTCCAGCCTGCCATCCCTGCTGGCTCGCAGCGATGACCTTGCCGCCATTCCCCAGAGCCTGGCCCAACTTGGCCCTTGGCACAGCAAGCCCTTGCCCTTCGACTGCGCCGCTTTGGAATTGCATATGTTCTGGCACAAAAATGCCGACCACGAACCCAGCATTAACTGGCTGCGGGAACAGCTTGTGCAGTGTTGCGAAGAATTAGAGAAAGAGCTGCCGGAGAACGCCGGCAGCTCATCGTCGGCTTAGGCGAAGGTCTCGCCTTTTTCAGCCTTGTCGAGCAGGACTTGCGGTGCAGCGAAGCGCTCGCCGTAGCGGCTTTCCAGCTCGGCCAAACGCGTGGCAAAGGCTTTCAAGCCGTAGGTGTTTACGTACTGTAAAACACCCCCGGTGTGAGGCGGGAAACCAATGCCCATTATGGAGCCGATGTTGGCATCCGCCACTTGGTTCACCACGTTTTCTTCGTAGCAGCGCAGCGACTCAACAATCTGCCTAAACAGCAAACGGTCTTTAATATCGTCTACGGGCAGGTCCACCTCGGGCTTGTGGTACAGCGAGTAAAGCTCCGACCACAACTGCTTTTCGCCACCCTCTGGGTAGTCGTAGTAACCGCCGCCATGGGCGCGGCCGCCGCGGCCGTATTCATTCAGCATTTTGCTGGCAATGCGGTAGCTGGCCGTTTCTCCGGCAAACTTGTCGCCGAGGCGCTCGTCCAGTTCGCGATTCGTTTCGCTCACCTTCACCGCCAATTGCTGGCTCACTTCGTCTTGCACGGCGAGCGGGCCAACCGGCATACCCACAGCGCGACCCAGGTTTTCGATCAATACCGGATCGACACCTTCTTCAATGAGTTGCGCCCCTTCCTCGATATAGGTAGCGAATACGCGCGAGGTAAAGAAGCCACGCGAGTCATTGACCACAATCGGCGTTTTGCGAATCTGCTGAGCGTAGTCAAACGCGCGCGCCAGGGTTTCATCAGAGGTCTGTTCACCGGTAATAATTTCCACCAGTGGCATCTTGTCGACGGGCGAGAAGAAGTGAATACCGATGAAGTTCTCCGGGCGTTTTGCCGGCTCTGCCAGCAGGGTAATAGGCAGGGTTGAGGTGTTTGAGCCCCACACGCCGTTTTCAGCCAGCTTGCCCTGTAGCTCTTCTGTGATCTTATGTTTGAGGTCAACGTTCTCAAACACCGCCTCAATAATCAGGTCGCAGCCTTCGAGCAAATCGGCATTATCAGTAGGGGTAATCAAGCCCAGCACTGATGCTTTTTTCTCTTCGGTCATGCGTCCACGGGCAACACGCTTGGTCAGCAGTGTATCGCTGTAAGCCTTACCCTTATCTGCTGCATCCTGGCTGATATCTTTAAGGATGACTTCAATACCAGCCATCGCCGACACATAGGCGATCCCCTGCCCCATCATACCGGCGCCGAGAATACCGACTTTCTTCACAGCGGTTTTCTCGATGCCTGCCGGACGACTGCCGCCGCCGTTCACCTGATTCATTTGCAGGAAGAAGCTCATCAGGTTTTTGGCAACTGGCGTGGTCACCAAGCCAACAAAAACCCGCGCCTCAATTTCCATTGCGGTGTCGAAGTCGACACGCAGAGCATCGGCAATCACGTCCAAAATCTTAACGGGCGCTGGCACCAAGCCCCGCGTTTTTTGGAACAGCATGGGGTTGGCACCCTGCAACATTTGGGTGATCTTGGGGTTCTTGGCGTTGCCACCAGGAATTTTAAAGCCCTTCACATCCCAGGGGTTCATCGCCTCCGGGTTGGCTTTGATCCACGCCTTGGCTTTACTGATCATGCTTGGCACATCGTCAGCCAGCTCTTCAACCAAACCGGCTTCCAGTGCTTTCTTGGCATTAAAGCGGGTGCCTTCCAGCAGCGGCATAATGGCGCGCTCAACGCCAAACTTGTTCACCATGCGCACAATACCGCCACCGCCAGGCAGCAGACCCAGGCTCACTTCCGGCAGACCCACTTGCACGGCCTTGCTATCGAGTGCAACGCGGTGGTGACAGGCCAGGCAAATCTCGTAACCGCCGCCGAGCGCCGCACCGTTAATGGCCGCAACCACTGGGCGACCCAGTTTCTCCATGCGGCGCAGCATACCTTTGATCTTGAGGTTCATCTCAAACATCTCTGCCTCGCCCTCACCGGGCGTCAGGCTGAGCATGCTTTTGATATCACCGCCAGCAAAGAAACTGCTTTTTGCAGATGTGAGCACCACACCGGCAATGGATTCGCGCTCCGCTTCCAGGCGGTCAATGGTCTCGCCCATCAGCGCTACATATTCGTCGTTCATCGCATTGACCGGACCGCTCATGTCCATAGTCACCGTTACGATGTTGTCGCTATCTTTTTCGTAGTTGAATGTTCCAGTCATCGGACTTACCTATTCTGTTAAATCTGAAAAATGCAGGGCAGCGCGCTTACACTCGCTCAACAATCGTTGCGATACCCATACCGCCGCCCACACACAAGGTCACCAAGCCAAAGCGCTGTTGGCGACGCTCCAGTTCATCCAGTACTGTGCTGATCAGCATGGCACCGGTCGCGCCCAGGGGGTGGCCCATTGCAATGGCGCCACCGTTTACATTGATCTTTTCCCAGGGGGCTTGGGTGTCTTTTTGGAAACGCATCGCCACCGACGCAAACGCTTCGTTGATTTCAAACAGGTCGATCTGATCGATCGTCATACCGGCTTTTTCCAGTACCTTAAATGTGGCGGGGCCAGGGCCCGTCAACATAATGGTGGGCTCGGTTCCGGTAACCGCTGTTGCCACTACGCGGCCGCGGGGTTTCAGCCCCAGTTTTGCGCCCGCCGCTTCGCTGCCGATCAATACTGCGGCTGCGCCGTCGACAATACCTGAGGAGTTACCTGCATGGTGAACGTGATTAATACGCGCAACGTGGGGGTATTTGCTCAAGGCAATATCGTCAAAACCCATGCCGCCAATCATCTCAAAGGAGGGCTTCAGCTTGCTCAGGCTTTCTACGGTGGTGCCTGGCTTAATAAAGTCGTCGCGCTGCAAGATGACCATGCCGTTGCCGTCTTTCACCGGAATCACCGAGCCGTCAAAGTAACCGGCCTCGCGGGCCGCCGCTGCGCGCTCTTGTGAGCGAACCGCAAAGGCGTCAACGTCTTCGCGGCTAAAGCCTTCCATTGTCGCAATCAAGTCTGCGCCCACACCCTGGGGAACAAACGCGGTATCTGATGCGGTTTGCGGGTCTTCACCCCAGGCGCCGCCGTTGGCACCCATGGGCACGCGCGACATGCTTTCCACACCACCGGCAACCACCAGCTCTTCCCAGCCCGAGGCAATCTTCATCGCCGCCAGGTTTACGGCCTCAAGGCCAGATGCGCAGAAGCGGTCCAGCTGAACACCGGCCACTGACTCATCCCAGCCCGCCTTCATCACCGCGGTTTTCGCAATACAGGAACCCTGCTCACCCACTGGCGTTACACAGCCCATGACTACGTCATCCACCAAGGCGGTATCTAAACCGTGGCGGTCACGCAGGCCGTTTAGCAGGCCAGCAAGAAGATCGACGGGCTTCACCTGACTCAGGGGCGAACCCATTTTGCCTTTGGCACGCGGTGTTCTTACCGCGTCGTAGATAAAAGCACTGTTGCTCATGATGGTTCTCTCACTTTGCATGAAAATCGTGCACCAAAGATTGGACGCGGGGGGCCGCCTGAACAATGATCTGCTGTGACAGACGATAGACATTTTCTTACAGGTCGACGTAGACTGGCGCGCCAAGACAAAAGAATGACGGAGCGCCACAGTAGTGAGTGTCAGTGACCACCGCACGATTTCTGCCGCCTTTGTGCGGGCCATCGGAGCGCGCCAGCCCCTGTCGGCAAACCAACAATCGGCGCTGCTCGCCGAGTGCGACATTCCTGAAAGCGTGCTCACCAGCGACCGCGCCCGCATACGCCCGGCCCAGTTCGCACGCCTCATTGAAGCCGTCACCGAGCTAAGTGGCGACGAGTCACTCGGCTACAACAAACACCCTCAAAAACCGGGTACGCTGTTGGCGCTAATGCGCTATGCCCACAACAGCGAAGACCTGCTTCAGGCATTTGAAAGACATATCGAACTGTTCAACCTCTTCGACTTTGGTTACAAGGTCAGCCTGCAACAGCGTGACGACTACGCCTTTTATCGACTGAGCCCGGAGCCGGGCTTTGAATTAACATCGTGGACCTGCGAGCAGCATATGTTGATGCACCACCGCTATTTTTGCTGGTTGTGTGGCACGCGGCTGCCCCTGCTTCGGGTCAACCTGCACTACCCCGTACCTCGCCACCGCGATGAATACCACTACCTGTTTCATACAGAAACGCGCTTCGCCCAAGCCCATACAGACTTTGTGTTTGCTCGCCGCTTGCTCAGCCTGCCGATAGTACGCAGCGCCGCTGAACTGGAAGAGTTCCTGCCTCGGGTGCCCTATGAATTCATGCACATGCCCGACCAAGACGGCAGCTATACCGAGCAGATCAGGCGCTATTTGAAGAAGTCGCTGCCGCAGCTCCCCAACTACGAACACATTGCCGAGGCACTCGGCATTGGCGCGCAAACACTGCGGCGACGGCTCGCACAGGAAGGCTGCGACTACCGCCAGCTCAAGCACGAATTACTGCGCGACCTCGCCATCGATTTACTCGCCGACCCGGAGCTGGATATCAAAAGTATTTCTTATCAACTCGGCTTTTCTGAGCCCAGTGCTTTTATCCGCTCTTTCAAAAAATGGACCGGCAGCAGCCCCGGCGAATACCGGCGCAACAACACAATTAGCACCGAGCAAGACACAGCCAAACCGCTGCCATAACAGGCTGGCAAAACGCGCTGAGGCGTTTTACATTGATAGCCGCGAGCAAATAATACCGATAACACGCCAAGGAGCTCCGGCTATGAAGATTCACCAGTTCGTCGACTATCACGCGCGTGTGCGTGCTAGCAGCGACTGCATCATTTACCAAGACACCGTCCTCAGCTACGGCGACATTACCGAGCAATCTCACCGCATTGCTGCAGGGTTACTGGCGCGGGGCATTCAACCCGGCGACCGCATCGCCATCATGTGTCAGAACTGTCCGGACTTTCTCACCGTGCTGCTGGCCTGCAGCCGCATTGGCGCGGTGTTGTGTGCGGTAAATTACCGCCTTGCCCCCGAAGAAATTCGCTACGTTGTGCAAGACAGCGAAGCAAAATTACTGATTGTTGCCGACGAGGAACTGGCCACTTTGAGCGACGCTGTGCAACAAGCCCAGCCCGAGCTGAATATTCTGGCCAGCCACAACCAAAGCTGGACAGAGTGGCTGTCCTCGCTGAGTGATGCTGGCGAGGTCGACAACAGCAGTGACAGCTCGGCAGCACTATTCCAGCTCTACACCAGCGGCACCACCGGCCGCCCCAAAGGGGTGGTGCTCAGCCAGCGAAACATCCTGTCGCTGTACTGCATGACCAGCGCGTCCTGGGAGGTTAAGTCCGGGCCTGGCGGCCGCGATCTCGTTAGCGCGCCCAACTTCCATATCGGCGGCGCAGGTACACTGATCTTGCCAGTGTTATCCGGCGCCAGCGTGGTACTGCACAAGACCTTCGATCCCTTTAAAATCGCAGAAGATCTTGAGCGTTATAAAATTGAAAACACCTTTATGGTTCCGGCGATGATCATGGCGCTGATCCATATGGTGCCCGACCTGCGCCAACGAGACTTCAGCCACCTGCGGCAAATTGTGTACGGCGCCTCCCCCATCAACAGCGCACTATTACAAGCGGCGATGGAGGTATTCGACTGCAACTTTTATCAGGTATACGGCATGACCGAGACCTGCGGCGCTGTCGTGTCACTCTCGGCAGACGATCACCGCCGCGCAGCGAACGACGCCCCCGAACTGCTCGCCTCCTGCGGCCGACCCCAAGCAGGCGTTGACGTGAAAGTGGTCGACCGCGACGGCAATCCACTACCCAATGGCGAAACCGGCGAACTGCTCATCCGCTGCGACGCCAACATGATGGAATACTACAACCGCCCCGACGCGACCGCCGAAACCCTGGCCGGCGGCTGGGTGCACACCGGCGACTCCGCGGTGATCGACGAGCACGGTTATATTTTCCTGCGAGACCGTATTAAAGACATGATTATTAGCGGCGGCGAAAATATCTATCCTATCGAGATCGAAAACGCCCTCAGCCAACACCCAGCCGTAGCCGATGTTGCCGTAGTGGGCATTCCCTGTGAAAACTTTGGCGAAACGCCTCTGGCCTGCGTGGTGCTGGCCGAGGGCAAGCAGCTAAACGAGGCGGAGATGATCGAGTTCTTACGCAATGACCTAGCAGGCTACAAAATTCCTCGCCAGCTCAAAGTGTTTGCCGAACTGCCGAGAAACCCAACCGGGAAAATTCTGAAAAAAGTGCTGCGCGAGCCCTACTGGGAAAATCAGGAACGGGCGATTAACTAACGCCAGGCTTGAAATGAAGGTGAGCTGACGCAGTTACCCACCGCGACAGCTCAGCCTTTACCCCTCAAAATACGGACAACCTACGACTCAGCAACAATGTAGGTCAACATTTCCACTACCTGCTCAGGCGTCGTCGCCCAGGCATACGCGGCGGCATCCACCTCTTTCAATGGGTGAATAATCTCCTCACCATGCAGCGTGATATAGGGCTTACCCTTCGCCGCGCAATACCCCGCGTCAAAGGCCGCGTTCCACTGCTTATGACCTTTCCCCAGAGTTAGTACCACAGCCCCGATGAGATTATCCAAAAGTTATGCCGCCTGTTTTGCAAATGCAACAGGTGGCAGATAATCCAGAGAACTGTGTGGTCGAACGTGGTTGTAGTGGTGCCGCCACTGGTCGATCTCGACTCTGGCTTCCTCCATTGACCGGAACCAATGACGGTTTAAACACTCGTTCCTGAACTTTCCATTCAAGCTTTCTACAAAAGCATTCTGCGTTGGTTTTCCTGGCTGTATGAAGCCAAGCTTTACTCCGGACTCCTGGCTCCAGAAAAACATGGCCTTACTGGTAAATTCGGTGCCGTTATCGCAGACAATCATATTCGGTTTACCGCGAGCCTCGATCAATTGGCTAAGAAAGCGAGCAACTTGCCGTCCACTAATTGACACGGAAACCAATTGCCCAACCATCTCGCGGGAATAATCATCAACGACATTGAGCACTCGGAAGCGTCGTCCATTAGTCAACTGGTCTGATACAAAGTCCATCGACCAGCGCTGATTGATGCCCAGAGGCGCCTCCATTGGCAGCCTTGGGCGCTGTAGCTTCTTCCGCTTCTTGGTGCGTACCTGAAGGCCTTCTTCGGTGTATATCCGGTACGTACGCTTCTTATTAACAACTAGCCCTTCAGCTTTGAGAAGGCCATGTAGAAGCAGATAGCCATAAGCAGACTGTTCAACCGCCAATTCCTTTAGCCGTGCTCTCAGAGCTCCATCGTTACTTGGTCTCGCCTGATAGCGATAGGCCGTCCTGCTGATGCCCGCTAATCGACAGGCTGCTCGTTCACTGATGCGATGTTCAAGGATCATGTGTTTGGCTACCTGCTTGCGACCGACGGGCTTCACCACTTTTTTGACAGCACATCCTTCATCGCTTCAACTTCAAGGAGCTTGTCGGCTAATAACTTCTTAAGCTTGTTGTTCTCGCTCTCCAGTTCACGTAGCCGCTTGGCCTCGTTAACTTCCATCCCGGCGAATTTGCTACGCCAGTTGTAGAACGTGCCAGTTGAAATCCCCAGGTTGCGACAGATGTCTTCAACCTTGGCTCCAGCCTCATGCTCTTTGATGGCCTTGATGATTTGTTCGTCGCTGTATCGCTTCTTCATACTGAGATCTCCATCCCGTTAGGTTAACTGGAAATCTCATCTTGGTCATGGTTCCAAAATCGGGGGAAAGGTCACTTATATTTATCGCCAAAGCGGATTACCGCAATATCGCACTGCTCGATCAGCGTGGATATCCGCATCGCATTCACCTTTGCCGACTTGTGATCGCGCCAAAAGCTATTCTCCTCCGCGCCCAACACATCACCCGCGGCATCACTGGCCTCATGATTCGTCACCGCCGACGAAAACGTAATACCACTGCCCTTGCAGCCAGCGATAATTTGCTCCCGCCAGTCTGTATGGATTTCGCCGGAAAGATAGACATTCAATTTCATGTTAAAGGCCTTGAGATCGTTTTAGAGAAATGGAGTGATACGCAAAAGAACAGCGAATGGTATCGGAATCAGGGCTGACCAGCCAAGCGCCATCAGCAAACCACTGACCGCCTTGCGCTTATTTCGGCTTTTCCTCGTTTGCCAGCATGGCTATGTATTTGGCAAAACGCCGCTGACGCGTCTCCGGCTTTTTCGCACTGATCAAACCGTAGGCAATCACAAAACGACCCGCTTTATTCAGCGTATCAAAAAACGACTTCGACTTCGGTTCACTTTCAAGCGCCGCCAGAAAATCCTCCGGCACCACCATCTCACTCACCGCGTAGGCATTTTCCCAACGTCCATCCGCCTGCGCCGCGCGAACATGCACCAGACCCGGTTCCCGCATTCGCCCCTCGTCGATCAACGCCAAGCTCAGCCGCCGAGGTACGAGGTCGGCTGGAGCGCCTTTTTAGAAGGCTCTAGCACGTACTTCAGCTGCTCAGGTGTAATATCTTTCAGCGCCCAATATTTTGTTGATGGCGAATAAGACGTTATTAGCGAATGGTCGTAGAATTGTACATTTTTACTTTGCAAATACTTAAATCCATCATCGGTTTTTATGTAATCTGAGCCGGTTGCGGATGGAAGCCAGCCTTTGATTAGCGCCTCGTATGCAAGCAACCAGTTTGAAGTCTTTAGCTCTGTTGGATTCATCAATGACTGCCACAAGCCAAACACATGGGAGCTGGGAATAAGGCCCTGTTGCTGCGCATCTAGCGTGAGCAAAGCGACAATAGGATTTTCAATCGACTCAAGCACACCGACCGTGCTAGCAGAAAAGTTAATGCCAAATAAAATCATGACAAATATGGCATACGAAACTTCACTAGTATGCCCCATTGGCGCATGTTCGGTTATGAGGAACTCCATTGTTTCTTGCACTTCGTCCTTGTCTATTGCAAAGCCCTTGCTTTCGTAAAACTTAATAAAATCTAATGCAATTGGAAGTATCCCTGGCTCGGCAATTGCCCACTGCAAAATGATACTTTGGTAAGTAGACCAATTGGCAGAATATATTAACCTTGAGGAAGACTTAAGGATGGCATACTTGACGATAGGATCGTCTGGGTATTTGCCGAGATAATCCATTACGAGATCAAAGTAATGAAGAAAATCATTTCGTTGCTGGATTGGCTCACTACGAAACCTGTAGTTCTT
Source organism: Spongiibacter sp. C9W (assembly GCF_057370015.1). Classification (NCBI taxonomy): domain Bacteria; kingdom Pseudomonadati; phylum Pseudomonadota; class Gammaproteobacteria; order Cellvibrionales; family Spongiibacteraceae; genus Spongiibacter; species Spongiibacter sp. C9W. Next base: position 89,940 of record NZ_CM170672.1, on the reverse strand, counting down.
TAGCTCGTGTAGCCAAATAGGATCTAGGCGGCACGGTGACTCAATGATTTTCGTTTTCGATGAGTTAAGCGTTAATTCAAACTGTTCCAATACTTCTTGTAGCTTACCCAGCGTCGTCTCAGCTTGTTGATATGAGCTACAACCAAATTCAAAGTCATCTATATAGCGATGATACTTATTCCCTACAATTGGAACCAACATCTCATCAATTGATGTCATTACAATTTCGGCAATTGCGAATGAAGCGTCGGGGCCAATCGGAACCCCTTTTGTCTGCATTTCTTGGCAGTTTCTGATGTGGGCATCAATCTGGTTTCCAATGTTAGCAGAGAAAGCAAAGCTGCTTTTGGCGACGGGCTTTGTATGTAGAGCCCAAGGAATACTATGCGTATAGATTGACGGGTAAAAATTACTAATATCTGCTTGAAGAAGATACTTTGAAGCAGACCTAGTTCGTAGCTTAGAGTCAGAAAGCTTAGAAAACCCTTTTTCCCAGCCTAATGCACGGTTTGTGTCTGGTACGGGCCTACTTAATGATTGGTTTGATTTTTTATAGTGAGTTTCAATGTCCGACCAATTATCTGCAATGGATTTTGCTGAGTGGTAATAATTGATCGGATTAGGAATAGATAGAGCCCGCCTAAGTTTTCCTCTTCTAGCTAAGTTAAAAACCGCGCACTTAGAGTTATATTTCGGTCCTTTCCTTCCAAAGGTATATGGATGAGTAGTAGGTAACGAAGGGTCACATATTGCAGCGGCATAGTCCTGCGTGGTAAATGGCGCAGGTAATTCGCTCGGGAAATATCCTTTTTCTAGTAATTCTTTTAGCATCCTAAAACTATATCCTTTGCGATGGATTTGACGGGCCTTCTAACAGCCTGCTTATGAGGCCGGTTCGGCCTCATAATAAATATTATCGGGCGGCCATCTATCACGCAGCAGCATCCGCCCAGTGAGCGCCTATCCCATTGCAGGTAAAGGACTATTTCTAAAATAAATCGACTCAAATCCCATTAACAATGGCCTACGATTCTGCAGTAAAACCTGTTAAGCAGGCCGTGCCTTGTATACAGAAGAAATGGTGAGAGTTTGCTGAAATAACACACCGTTCCTTCGGTAGCGGGGCAGTACGTCCATCACTGCGTTAAGCACTTAAGATAAGTTTGCTAGATGCTTGAGGCAAGTATTTTCACCAAACTCTATCGTGGCGCCCCCTCCCCTCAGCACTGCCGAGCACGGCGGGAGCTGTGCGGGAATTGCGTGATGGGATGGTCTCCTCCTCACCCAATATCGGCATCGTAATGTGCCATGATTGATTTGCGACAAACAATCGACCGAGATCAGAGGAGACCGCAATGAACCATACTCGCATTGGTATCGATTTGGCAAAAAATGTGTTCCACATGATAGTGCTCGGGCCTGAAGGCAAAGTCATCAAACGCAGAAAGTTTTCGCGTGCTCAGTTGGCGGAGTATGTGAGCCAGCTTGAGCCTGCAACAATTGCGATGGAAGCTTGTGGTAGTGCCCATCATTGGGCGAGGCGCTTTCGTGAATATGGTCATCAGGTCATGCTGCTCCCCCCTCAACATGTGAAAGGCTACCTTCGAGGCCAGAAGAACGATTACAACGATGCATTGGCTATTGCCGAGGCCCTATCGCATGGAGCAGTTCGCAGTGTCCCTGTGAAGACTGTCGAACAGCAAGACGACCAAGCTTTGCACCGCATCAGGCAATTGAGAATCAAGGAGCTGCGTAGTTTGGCCAATCAACTGAGGGGGCTGCTGAGTGAATATGGCATTGTGCTTCCTCAAGGGAAACAGGCCCTTCGTGCTCAGCTACCGCTATTATTAGAGGATGCAGAGAACGGTTTGACACCTAGTTTCCGAGCGCTGCTTAACCGGGAATATCAGCGCTTACGCTTCTGGATTGAAGACGTTGAGTGGTTTGATCAGCAATTGCTCCATCAGAGCAAAGAAGATGACGTCTGCAAACGACTTAAGGCCCTGCCTGGTTTTGGGCCCGTGGTCAGTAGCGCGGTCAAAGGCTGGATGGGCAATGGGCGACAATTCAAACGCGGGCGTGATGCCTCGGCCGCACTGGGTGTAGTACCGAGGCAGGCAACTAGCGGAGACAAAATACGATTAATGGGCATCACAAAACGGGGCGATAAATATACCCGTTCACTAGTTGTACATGGTGCCAGGGCAGTCGTGCGCGAGGCTCATAAAAAAGATGACCCGCTAAGCCGTTGGATCAGTCGCTTGGTTGAGACCCGAGGCTATAACAAAGCCACGGTCGCCTTGGCCAATAAGTTGATTAGGATTGCCTGGGTCATTGTCGCACGAGGGGAAACTTACTCCCCGAAACCGGTTGCTCAGGTAGCACACGCTTAACAACGCTTACAGGCAGGGCAGGAAATAGTTTTTTAGGTTGCGAAGGTAACAATATTGATGACACACAAGGTCACACCACCGTACTGGAAACCTGGAGTCCTCGCAGGCATTTAATGCCGTAAGCGCGATTAGGACAGTACGGGCGCATCTTCATCGAGGCCAGGGGCAGATAAGCCCCACAAACAGGCCGGATATACGAGAGCAGCCTAGCTTGTGTTATCGATAACGTTGTCTTGCAAACGAGGAGGAGACCATATACGAGGACTGTTTGAGCGAAGCGAGTTCCGCAGCGCCCGCGCAGCTCGCGTCGCGCGCAGGGGATCGGCGGCGACAGCCGACGACAGTGATGCGGGGTGCGCTTTTACTCGGCATTACATGCCTCGCCCTCCGGGTCGCCGACAAGCGGCGCTCAATGCAGAAAACGCATTGTCGTTGCCTACTTATTTTTCGCATAAAAATAAGTGGGTCGCCCAGCAAGGGCGAAACCAGTGCTACCAGCACCTACAATAATGAGCACTTCGCCGTGCCATCAGGCAACGTCATCGCGGTTGACAGCGTGCCTCGCGACCGCAGGGAGTGCTTTGGGTAAACCGCGCCTACAACCACTCTGCTCCGAAGCTGGGTCGGTCGCGGTCAGGCCCGCTCCTACCGGTCAGGCGAAATCCCCCCCTCCGCATCGTGGGCTTGGAATCAAAAACGGAACCAAGATAGATAGACCGGCTATAGGTGAATAAGGCTGCTTAGCTGCCCCCTTCCCCATCCCTCTCATATCGCTGCCGCCGAGCCCGATCCGGCGTAATATGTATACGCATTTCCGCCTCACACTTGGGGCATTCCCAACAGGTAAACCCCTCGGGGTTAATGGCATCCGGGTCATGAGGGTGACCACAGCGCGGACAAATAAAACCGGCAAGTTCTTCACGCATAGACTAGCTCAGCATCCTTACAAGCGATGAGTAATGAATAACGATGCTGCGCTGAAGCGGTCGCTATGCCATCTGCGCCATAACCGCATCGTAGTCCCAGTAGGCTTTCAACGAGGTGATTTTACCCTCGGCATTGGCGGTGTAGACCACCACCATATCCACGATAATTTTCATATCGCCGGGCATAGTATTTTCCATATGAACAACGTTGGCACATTCGTCGCCCGCTGGGTGAGAGCTCAGGATAGTAAAATCGATACTGCCTGGGGCAATGATCATATCCCAAAACGAGGCGATCGCCTCTTTGCCTTTGTGCCCCTGCCCTGTTGGGTCCAGTGGGGAGACACCGACCGGGTCTTGTACGACGGCATCGTCGGCAAACAATGCCAGCCACGCCTCGCGGTTACCCGCCGCCACGTATTCGCCCGATTTACGACTGGCTTCCAGCGCTAACTTTCCGTATGACATATTCACTTCCCCAAAAGCGCTGCCCTTGTGGGCAGCACCCACCTTTTTTAATAGTTTAAAAGCTCAGTTTTAGATCGAGGCCGTAACTTCTTGGCTCGCCAAAAATAGCGGAACGATACAGCCCCAGACTGATGGCATGAACCTTATATTCCTCATCGTCGAGGTTTCGCCCCCACACCGCGATCTCCAGGTCACCCTCGCCCACCGCGATGTCTGACAGGGCCAGGCGCGCATTGACGATGCCGTAATCATCCATTTTGAAACCTTCCATATCGTCATTGAAGGCGGTGCCGTAGCGTTCATCGGTCCAAGCGTAGTCAACGGAAGCCGTTAGCATCGCGCCGCCTTGGATATTGCCGCCGCTTAGCGGGCGCTGATATTCAAGGCCAACGGTGTAGTTGTGCTCGGGCGCATAGGGCATCTCTGTGCGGTCGGCGACGTTTTTACCGAAGTCGGGGTTAGCCATGTTCTGACCGGGAATCGGGCTGGCAACGGTCTCGCGCTGATCCAAGTACTCAATAAAGTCGGCGTCGGTATAACCGTAGGAAATTTGCAGGGTTAAACCACGTGCCAGCACCGCCATCAGGTCCATTTCGAAACCATCGATCTCGGCTTCACCCACGTTGTACACGTCGGTGAGGAAAATGGTGCTGTTGTCAGTAATTTGCTGGGTTTGCAGGTCCTCATACTCGGCGTGGAAAACCGCCGCGTTCAGGGTCATGCGGTTATCCAGCCAGCTCGACTTAATACCAAGCTCGTAGGAGGTCATATTCTCTTCGTCGAAGGGCGGCTGAAAACCTTCCTCCGTGCTGCGAACGTTATAACCGCCGGCTTTATAAGCGGTAACAACCTTTGCAAAGGTGCTGACTTGGTCTGTCCAGGCGTAGTCCAGCGTGAGGCTTGGATTAAAGTTGCTCCATTCGTCACTGCCCGACTGCTCGCCATTAGCGAAGTAGATGGCGCTGTCCTTGGTCGCGGCACGCTTATCAACGGTGTAGCGTCCACCCAGCGTCACGTCCAAACGGTGCGCCAGTGCTTCGGGCGACCAAGTAACCTGTCCATAAACCGCTGAGGCCTCCGCTTCTGAGGCAATTTGGCGGTCCTCGTTCGGCTCATAGGAACCGGGCACCAGGCCGATACCGCGATTAAATTCCGCTTCGTAGGACTCTTCTTCAAAGTAGTAAAGGCCGGCCACATAGCGCCAGCTTTCACCCACATCGCCCACCAGCTGAAACTCCTGGGAGAACTGGTCTTGATCGATATCCACATTTGCTTCAAAGAATTTGTCACCGGAGCCGTAGTCTTGGGTGATGCTCTCTTCCAATTCGCGATAACCGGTAATCGACTTCAACTGGCCAATGGCGGTGTCCCAGGTGACGGTCAGTGAGTGGCCGGAGATTTCTGTGCGGCTGGGATCGGCCTTGCGCCACCATGATCCCTTACTCTGGCGACCTTCGTTGGCAGGCGCATTGAGTTGGAACAGCGTGGAGAAAACCGGGTCGAGGGTGACGGTTTTTTGGTAGTAGTGCTGCGGCCCTTCGATTTCCGAAAAGTCGTAGGCGTAATCAACGGTAATGCTGTCGCTAACATCCCAACGCAGTGCAACACGGCCGGCCTCTTTGCGCTCTTCACCAAAGTTGTCGCCCTCGCCGATGTTCTCTACCCAGCCATCGTGCCCGGATTTAAGGTAGCTGAGTTTGCCCGCAACGGGCCCGATTTTGCCTGATTCAATTTTGGTGAGTGACTGCCAGAAGCCGCGGTTGCCCGCACCGACTTTTTGACTAAACCCAAACTCGTCGCTGGGTTTGGCGGTAATCAAGTTGATGGCGCCACCGGTGGTGTTGCGTCCATAGAGCGTACCCTGGGGGCCACGCAGCACTTCAATGCGCTCCAGGTCGGCGACATCGCTACTTAAACCGACGCTGCGAGCGACATACACGCCATCAATATACACCCCTACTGCAGGGTCTTGAGTCGTTTGACTGTCGTTATTACCCACGCCGCGCATAAACACCACCAACGAGCTACGGCTGTTAGGGAAAGGGGTAATAGTGACGTTAGGGGCTAACCCCGCAACATCGGCGAGATCGGTAATGCCGAATCGTTCCAAGCGCTCATTGGAAAACGCCAGCAGCGATATCGGCGTGTCTTGCAGTGAGCTTTCTCTTTTTTCCGCTGTGACTAGGATTTCTTCTAATGCGAGACCATCCGCCTGGGCGCCTGTAATCAGGCTATAACCCAGCGCAAGTGGCAGCAATGAACGAGCGCCTGAGAACGGCATTATGATTTTTCTAAACATATATTCCCCAAACAAAATCGCCGCCATTGCTGGCGGCGCTTGGACAAGCAACTGTGTAACTTAGAAGCTTAGTTTTACATCGACACCGTAGCTTTTTGGCTCGCCGAAGTAGGCCGACTGATACGCTCCCAAACTGATGGAGTGAACTTTGTATTCCTCGTCGTCGAGGTTACGTCCCCAGAAGGCAACTTCCAGCTCGGTGGAACCGATAGACATACCTGACAGCGCAACGCGACCGTTGACGACGCCATAGTCATCCAGGAAATAGCCTTCGATATCGTCGTTAAAGGCGGTGCCATAACGCTCATCAGTCCAGCTGTAGTCCAGCGATGCGGTCAGCATTGAGGTGTTGGCGCCAGTGCCTACCGCGCGCTGATACTCCAGACCAATAGTGTAATTGTGCTCTGGCGCGTAGGGCATTTCCGCTTGGTCGGCAATGTTTTGGCCCTGGGTCGGCGCGCCATTGCGCTGGTCGATATACTCAACAAAGTCCGCATCGGTATAACCATAGGACAGCTGCATGGTTAAGCCGGGCACCAGCACAGCCATCACGTCCAGTTCCAGACCATCGATTTCAGCTTCACCCACGTTGTAAACGTCGGTGAGGAAGATGGTGGCATTGTTGGTTACCTGCTGAAGCTGCATGTCTTCATATTCGGCGTGGAATACCGAAGCATTCGCGGTGATGCGATTGTTCAGCCAGCTCGACTTCATACCCAGTTCGAAAGAGGTCATGTTCTCTTCGTCGAAGGGTGGCTGGAAGCCGGCTTCGGTACTGCGCACATTGTAGCCACCCGCTTTGTAGGCAGTAACAACTTTGGCGAAGGTGCTCAGGTCATCGCTCCAGGCGTAATCCAGAGTCAGGCTTGGGTTGAAGTTGCTCCACTCATCGCTGCCCGACTGCTCGCCGCCAACAAAGTACACGCTGCTGTCTTTGGTGGCCGAGCGCTTATCCACGGTGTAGCGACCGCCAAGAGTAACGTCTAAGCGTTGCTCCAGCGCTTCAGGCGACCAGGTGATCTGCCCATAGGCTGCATAGGCCTTGGCGTCAGACTTAATGGTACGGTCTTCCACGGGGAAAATTGCGAAGGTAGGCGGTACTGGTGCAGTGTCAAACTCTTCTTCCAGGCCGTCTTCTTCGAAGTAGTACAGGCCCGCCACGTAGCGAATATTCGCTCCGGCATCACCAACCAGCTGGAACTCTTGCGAGAACTGGTCCTGGTCGATATCCACGCTTACAGCAAAGCCGGGCGCACCGCCGCCGTAGTTCTGTTCAATGCTCTCTTCCAGTTCACGGTAGCCGGTGATCGACTTCAGGGTACCCACAGCGGTGTCCCAGGTGACGGTCAGGCTGTGGCCTGAAATATCGGTATTACTGGGTTTAACGCCGCCAGACCACGAACCTGTTTCCGAGCGCTGATCGCTGGCATTGGGGTACAAACCGGGTACAAAAGACTCGGTAGGCTGGTAGTACTGCTGAGGGCCTTCGATTTCTGAGAAGTCGTAGGCGTAGTCAACGGTGACGTTTTCGCTGGCGTCCCAACGCACGGCGACACGGCCGGCTTTTTTGTCTTCGGCACCGAAGTTGTCACCACTGCCGGTGTTCTTCACCCAGCCGTCGTGGGCCGATTCCATGTAGGTGAATTTGCCGGCGAATTGACCAACCTTGCCGCTTTCAATTTTGGTGAGCGACTGCCAGTAGTCGCGGTTGCCCACACTGACTTTCTGGCTAACGCCAAATTCGTCAGCGGGTTTTGCAGTAATCAGGTTAATGGCACCGCCCGTGGTATTGCGGCCGTAAAGTGTGCCTTGCGGGCCACGCAGTACTTCGATGCGCTCCAGGTCGGCAACGTCGCTACCCAGACCGATGCTGCGCGCCACATACACGCCATCAATATAGACACCGACGGCGGCATCCTGGGTGGTTTGGCTGTCGTTGTTACCCACGCCGCGCATGAAAATAACCAGGGAGCTGCGGCTGTTGGGGAACGGTGTAATGGTGACGTTTGGTGCTAAACCGGCGACGTCGGCCAGATCGGTAATACCGAAGCGGTCCAAACGCTCATTGGAAAAGGCCAGTAGTGAAATGGGGGTGTCCTGAAGCGAACTCTCGCGCTTCTCTGCCGTTACCAATACTTCCTCTAGCGCGAGGTCGTTGGCAACGGCACCAGCCGACATTAGCCCGCAGATTGCGGTTGCCAAAAGTGAACGGCGGCCAAGAATTTTTGTCATGAGTATCTCCCGTGTCATACTGCTTTATTATTTATTGGAAGCGCAGAGTGTGCATCCATGCGCTACACCAGTAGCCGCCTATAGTCGCAGTTCCAAACCAGCACGGCCTATCGTCCATTCGGCTTAGCAAAAATCGAGTAGTTTCAACAATGTCTCACACCAGTGAATTCGCCCCACCCGCGCTACTGCAAAACCCCCACGTGCAATCGCTGCTGGCCTCGACGGCGCCGCGCAAAATACGCTTGATGCCACGGGTTCGCCAATTGCAGAGTGCCAGCAAGTCGGTGATTCTGGACTGCGGCAATGGCAGCCAATTGCTCGGTGAATACAGCCCTCAGCAACAGGGGCGCAGTCGCGGTTTAATCACCCTGATTCACGGCTGGGAAGGCAGCTCGCGGTCGACCTATTTGCTGTCTGCCGCCATTGCCTTCTACCGCGCTGGCTATGATGTGTTTCGATTGAATCTTCGCGACCACGGCCCCAGCCACCATTTAAACCGAGAGCTTTTCAATTCAACCCTGCTTGAAGAAGTGCTCGGCGCATTGCGCGCCATACAGGCCAACTACCCTCACGATTGGCAGTTTCTCGCCGGCTTTTCACTGGGCGGAAACTTTGCCCTGCGACTGGCTGCCGCAGCCACCGAGGCGGGCATTCACATTCACCAAACCATTGCGATATGCCCCGTTGTCGACCCGGTAAAAACCATGGCGGCCATTGAGCAGGGCTGGTGGGTGTACGAGCAATATTTTGTGCGCAAGTGGAAGCGCTCGCTGAAAAAGAAACTGGCGCTCTACCCCGAGCTGAACTTTTCTGAGCAACTGCACGGCATGAAACGACTGAGGGACTTTAACGATTATTTTGTTCCCAACCACACGCCGTTTAACGAACCCGACGAGTATTTTCGCGCCTACGCCCTGAGCGCAGACCTGCTGAGCACATTGAGCAACCCCGCCCATATTATTGCGGCCCAGGATGACCCAATGATTATTGCCGAGGACTTCGAGCAACTGCGCGGGGTAAAACCGCTGAGTATAGAAACGCCGCGCTTTGGCGGCCATTGCGGCTTTGTTAAAAACTGGCGGCTGGACAGCTGGGTCGATGACCGAATGCTGGAGATCATCCAGCTGCGAAAGCAGCAGCCTCGACAGGCTGCCAGCACCGAAGCCGCAACAATGACCTAACGCGCCGCCAGCGCGTCACCAATGGCAAGGATTCGCAGCGCTTCGTCAACATGCAGCGACTCCACCAGGCGGCCATCCACAACAACCACGCCCAACCCCTGGGCCTCGGCTTCTACCCAGGCTTGGTGAATTTTTTTCGCTTGCGCTAATTGTTGCTCGGACGGGCCAAAGGTTTGGTTAGCCGCGGCAATCTGTTTCGGGTGGATCAGCGTCTTGCCATCGAAGCCCAATTGCACGCCCTGCTCACAGGCTTGCACAAAGCCCGCCTCATCGTCGAGGTTAAGATGCACACCATCGAGCACATCCAAACCGTGGGCGCGCGCCGCCAGCACGCATTGGCTAAGCGATGCCTGCAGGCCCAACCGGTCCGGAGTGTGCGGTACACGAAGCTCCTTAGCCAGGTCCGAGGTGCCCATCACGATGGCCTCAAGCCGCGAATGGCTGCCCGCTATCTCGTCGATGGCCAATACGCCTCTGGGCGTTTCTGCCATTGCCCAAAGCTTGAGCGTCTCCGGCGCTTGTTCCTGAACAAGTAGCTGCACCACGGCCTGCACTTCGGCGGCGGATTCCACTTTCGGCAAGCACAGGGCGGAGATCGGCGCGTGAGCAAAGGCGGCTATTTCTTCTCGGCCCCAGGGCGTATCAAAGCCGTTAACGCGCACCACCAATTCGCGGTGCCCGTAGCCACCTTCGGCGAGCGCATCCAGAATGTGCTGGCGGGCCTGCACCTTTTGCGACGGGGCAACGGCATCTTCAAGATCGAGGATCAATACATCGGCGTCGAGGCTTCGCGCCTTTTCCAGGGCGCGCGTATTCGCGCCAGGCATGTATAACACTGATCGACGGGGAAGGTACGCCATTGAGGTCACTCCGCAAAAAAACGCCAAGTCTAGCATAGGGCTTAACCGGTGGATCGCTCGGACCAGAGGAATTACAATTGCGAATCATTTTCAATTAGCGCAAAATATCTCGCTGCTTTACCGTCGCCAACTTGAGGACTCTTCATGACTAAATATGTGCTAACACTGCTCTTGCTGTGCCAGTTTAGCGTTGCGCAAGCCGCGCCGGACAATCGCCGCGCTATCGTGACGCACTACACCAATTTGGCACACGCGGTGTTCGACGATGCAGAAACGACAGCGCGAACGTTGCTGAGTCGTGTTGAGGCCCTGCTCGCCGAGCCATCAGAAAAAACCTTAATGGCGGCGCGCCAGGCCTGGGTCGCCGCGCGCATCCCCTACCAGCAAAGTGAGGCCTTTCGCTTTGGCAACCCAGTGGTTGACGACTGGGAGGGGCAGCTCAATAGCTGGCCGTTGGATGAAGGCTTGATCGATTACGTGGACCAAAGCTACGCCGCGAGCCTGGGCAATATCGCCGCCGATATGAATATCATCGCTAACCCCACTATTACACTGGGCGGCGGCGCGATAGACGCCACCACGATCACCCCAGCGTTATTACAGGACTTACATGAACTGGCCGGCAATGCCGCCAACGTGACCAGCGGCTACCACGCGATTGAATTCCTGCTTTGGGGCCAAGACCTTAACGGCCATCAAGCCGGTGCGGGCGAGCGCCCCTACACCGACTTCAGTAAGGGTGAAGCCTGCACAAACGGGCACTGCGAGCGCCGCGGTCAATATTTGCTGGCCGCGACACAATTACTCGTTAGCGACCTCGCCTACATGACCCAGCAATGGGCTGCCGAGGGCGACAACTATCGCCGTGAATTACTGTCGCTGCCCACCGAACAGGCACTGGCGCGCATCTTCTACGGCATTGGCTCACTGAGTTTGGGCGAGCTTGGTGGCGAGCGTATCAAGGTGGCCCTGGAAGCCAACTCAACCGAGGATGAGCACGACTGCTTTAGCGACAACACGCACTGGTCCCACTACTACAATGGCCTGGGCATCAGCAATGTGTATAAGGGCGAGTACCAGCGCATAGATGGCAGCTGGGTTCGCGGCCCCTCGCTGAGCCAAGCGGTTGCCGCATCGTCAGCGCAGGCTGACAAAGCATTAACGGCCGCCCTGAGTACCACCATGGCGCGCCTGCAGTTGCTAACGCAAGTGGCCGAACACCCGGAGCGCCCACAAAAATTCGATATGCTGATCGCCCCAGGCAATGCGCAGGGTCGCAACTTGCTCGGCAGTATTCTGCAAGCGCTGACAAACCAAACCCGCGCCATTGAAGACGCCGCGGCAAGCCTCGGCATCAACCCCAACGCGATTTGACGCCTTGCCTCGCAACCGTTTTTTCACCCTTGTCGCCCTGGCACTGATACCACTATCGAGCTGGGGCACTCCAGCCCTTGAGCGGCCAGCGCCTGAACTGAGTCCACAGCAACAACTTGACTGGGCCGTCGGCCGCAGCTTTGCCCACCGCCCGTGGGTGTCGTCACCGGCAACCACAACCGCACGCGATGGCCTCGGCCCGCTATTTAATGCGCGAAGCTGCGCCGGCTGCCACCCAGGCAACGGCCAGGGCCAACTTCCCGCAAAAGGTCTTGGAACGGTACTGAGGCTGCCGAAAGACAGCCTGTTTGGCAGCCAACTGCAAGACCGCGCCCTGCCCGGTTTCACAGCGGAAGGCCGAATTGCCTGGCGAGTATCCCGCCATGCGCCCCGCCCCCACCGGCAATACCTTATCGCCGAGTATCGGCAGCTTTCAGCCTCGGCACGCTTGGCCCCCATGCTGATCGGTTTGGGCAAGCTCGACGCCATTGATCGTGCCCAGATCCTGGCCTGGGAAGATGTCGATGACCGCGACAATGACGGTGTTTCCGGCCGAGCGGCCACACTGGATAACGGGCAGCTTGGCCGCTTTGGCTGGAAAGCTTCCCAAGCCTCGCTGCGCGAGCAAATTGCCCAGGCCTTTGCTGAGGACATGGGCATCGACAGTGCAATACGTCGCGCCACCCGCTGCGACCAAATTAGCGCGGCCGCTTCTGAGAACGACAGAATGGCTGCCCGCGCCCGCTGTGAGCGCGCCTCTGGCGCCGACCAGCCCGATGGCAGCGAAATCAGCCCGAAGATTCTCGGCGCGGTTGAACACTACATTGCCAATTTAGCGATCCCCGACAGCAGGGCTGACCATCATGGCCCCGCCGCCAGAACCTTTGCCGAAATCGGTTGCGCAAGCTGCCACCGCCCGGCATTCGCCACGGCCAGCGGCACGATTTATCCCTACAGCGATTTGCTGCTTCACGATATGGGCGACGGCCTGAATGACGGCGTCGCCGAGGGCGCAGCGCGCCCCGAAGAATGGCGCACTGCGCCACTGTGGGGGCTTGGAATCCGCAGCGCAGAGGCGGACAATACCCGACTGCTCCACGACGGCCGCGCGAACAGTATTCGCGAGGCGATTGCCTGGCACGGCGGCGAAGCCCGCGCCGCGAGGCAGCGTTTCAACGCCTTATCGCAAGCACAGCAGGCCCGTCTACTCGAATTTTTAAAGGAACTGTAAATGTCTACCCCAGCGACCCTGATACAACACTGCCGGAAGTGGCTGTTGCTGCCCTGTTTCAGCCTGCTCGCTGCCTGCACCCCGCCCCCCGAACAACAGCTGCTTGAAGACACTGCGCAAACCAGCTTGCTGCCCGCTCACCGGGATTTTGCTCTGGCGGCAAAGCAGCTTTCTCAGGCCACCCAGGCATTTTGTAAATCGCCTGACGACGCGGGGCTACAAGCAGCCCAAGAACATTGGCGACACAGCGCGGTAGCGTGGTCGGGGCTGCAAGTAAAAAGCTTCGGCCCCCTGATGGAAGACAATCTAAGCTGGCAAATCCAGTTTTGGCCAGATCGTAAAAACCTGGTCGCTCGCAAGCTCGAGGGCCTGATCGCCGAGCATGCCGACGCCACCCCCTTCACCGCCAGCACGATCGCCGACGCGAGCGTCGTGGTACAAGGCTTAAGTGCGCTGGAGTATTTACTGTTCGATGAAAAAGCGGCTCAGCTTGATCGTTATCAAACCGCCCCGTTGCGTTGTCAAGTGCTGAGCGCTATCGCCGAGCATCAGAAAACGTTAAGCAAAACACTGCACGAAGCCTGGCTGCCCGATCACGGAAACTACCTTGGCACCTTTGCGCAGCCCGGCCCTAAAAACCCGGTTTATCCCGACCGCCAACAAGCCATTGCAGCGCTTTTGGAATCATTGGTTGCCGGTGCCGAATTGATAAAACGCGATAAGCTTGAGCGGCCTCTGGGCTTTGCCAACAGCCGGGGCCTAAGCCAGGTGTACCTGCTTGAGTGGTGGCGTAGCCGCTTCTCTCGCGAAGCCATTATTGGCAACCTCAATGCGTTGCAGCGCCTTTATCTGGCCGATGAACTATACGGGATCGACGACTATCTGCGGCAGCATCAGCACAGTGAGCTGGCAGAGCAAATTACCAGCACCTTTGAAAAAACCATTGTCGCTGCGCAGGCCGTTGAGGGTGACCTTTTCTCGGCCGCGACTGATCCAGCGCAAAAACCTCAGTTGCTCGCACTTTATACTGAGGTACAGCAATTACTCGACTTGCTAAAAAATGCCCTGCCGGATGCTCTGGGTATCACCCTGAGTTTTAACGGCGCCGACGGAGACTAGTATGCAACGCCGCACCCTGATCGCTGGTGCGCTGGGTTTACCTGTAGCTGCAGCACTTTGGCAGTTCACATCCGCCCCAGCGCAGGCCAACTACAGCCCGGTGTGCAGCGCGGCAAACAATGCCGAGGGCCAACCAATACTGGGGGCAATGCACGGTGATCACTGGGCTTTTACGCTGCCGGGTGACGAGCGTGGCCACGATAGCTGTGTACACAATGAGCGAGCAGAAGCGCTATTTTTTGCGCGTCGCCCCGGCACCCACATTTATGTTGTCGACCTGAAAACCGGCAAGCTTCGCCATAAAATCAACGCCGCCGAGGGCTACCATTTTTACGGTCACGGCTGTGTAAGCGGCGATGGCCGCTACCTTTACACCACAGAAAACCACGTTGCGGATAACGGTCGCGGCGTTATTGGCGTCTACGATTGCTACGACCAGTATCGATTGATCAGCCACATGGATTGCGGCGGCATCGGCCCTCACGAACTCGCCTTAATGCCTGATGGCAAGCACATTGTGGTGGCGGTGGGCGGCATTAAAACGCTGCCAGCGAGTGGTCGTAAAACCCTCAACCCCGGAGCGCTTGAACCCGGTTTGAGCTACCTGAATTTGGCGGAGCAGCGCGTCGTCGCATTCATCCCCTCCCCCGACGCCCAACTGAGCTTGCGCCATTTGGATGTCAATACCAACGGCGATGTTGTGGTAGGCGGTCAATATCAGGGAACGACACCCTCCGCCAAGCCACTCATCTATCACCATCGGCTGGGTGGTGAGATGCTTGCACTGGATATCAACACCGAGCTGGCCATGCGCAACGACTATGTCGCCAGCGTCGCCACCGACGATCAGCAAAACGTGCTTTGCAGCTTCCCCCGCGACAATCAGCTGGGGTTGTGGTCAATACCCCAGCGCCGCCTGCTGCACAGCTGGCGCTTGCGGGATTGCGCTGGCGCCGTGTATGACGCCGCCAACAAACAGTTCATTGTAAGCAGCAGCTCCGGGCAGCTAATGGCTGCCCGCGCCGGTGAAGACCAGCTGTCACCACTGGCCTACCTACCGGGCCTGCGCTGGGACAATCATTTAAGCCTGATCCCACCACATCTGGCCAATACCCTCGGCTAGCCACAGAGACGCTATGAAACGACGCCAATTTGTTAAACACGGTTTGAGCGGCGCGGCACTGACTTGCCTGCCGCGTTTTAGTCTGGCAATGGCCACGCCGCCAGGCGGCGACAGTGACAACGGCGAGCGCTACGATTACGTGCTGCGCGCAGAGCGAGGTAGCGCAACCTTAGTACCTGGCAAACAGAGCGAGATACTGGGCTTTAACGGGCAATTCCCCGCACCGACCATTCGTGTTCGCCAGGGTGAGCGGCTGCGCCTGCGCTTCGAAAACCACCTGGATGAAGCCAGCACCATTCACTGGCATGGCATTCGCATTGACAACGCGATGGACGGCGTACCAGTGCTGAGTCAGGCGCCTGTTCAGCCCGGTGAAAGCTTCCTCTACGATTTTGTTTGCCCCGACGCGGGCACCTTTTGGTATCACCCCCATATCAACTCCATTCGCCAACTAGGCATGGGAATGGTCGGGGTATTGATCGTGGAAGAGCGGGAACCGCAACCCTACCACGAGGTGATTATCGGCCTGAAAGATTGGCGGCTGGATAAAAACGGCGACTACCTGCCGCTCTCCATTCCCAGAGAGGCCTTCCGCGATGGCACACTCGGCACCGTCAACACAGTGAATGGCCGCCAGCAACCCACCATTGATATTCCCGCCAACCAGGCCACGCGCCTGCGCGTGCTGAATATGGACAACACGCGGGTATACCGACCGCGCCTGGAAGGAAATTCGCCGCGCATTCTCGCCCTGGATGGCAGCCCCGTAATTCCTCACCGCCCCTTTGAAGTAACCCCACTGGGTGCGGGCATGCGTATGGATCTCGGTTTTGTCGCCCCGGAGCCCGGTAAGGAGTTTGTTCTCTACGATCAAAAAGGCCGCTTTGGTGTCGAGCTGTGCCGCCTGCGCACGGTAGACAGTAAACCGCCAACACCGCCGTCAAACACCGTGACGAGTTTGCCGCCCAACCCGATTGCAATACCCAACCTTGAGCAGGCCGAATTACTGCGCTTTGTCTTTGAGTGGCAGGGCGCGCTGTCGCCGCTTGACCGGGATGGGAAGACCGACCACAGCTTTTGGCTGATTAACCGCCGCGCCTGGGGTTCGCACGGCCACCATAGCCTTCCCGAACCACTGGCGACACTGAGCCTTGGCAAAAGCTATATCGCCGAGCTGCACAACGCCACGCCGCATGCTCACCCTATTCATCTACACGGGTTGATTTTTACTGTATTGTCTTCTAATAAACGTAAGGTAAACCCCTATCAGAGTGACACCATACTGCTGGAGAAGAACGAACGCGCCCGCATCGCCTTCGTTGCCGACAACCCCGGCCGCTGGATGTTTCACTGTCACGTGATTGAACACATGAAAACGGGTTTAATGGGTTATATTACTGTGACGTAAATTGTAAGGAGCGCTATTGAGAGTTAGCCACCAACGCGGCACTGAGATATCCTTTGCGCACTTGGACACGGACATCCAGTAATCTCATGACGCTTACCCGAAAAGCCACTCTGATTATCGCTAGCACCATGCTGTTTACCATTTTTTCTGGTTTGCTGGCACGTGAGCTAATACTTAATCCCCATCTGAAGAAAATCGAGAACGCTGCCGACCTGCGTGACGTAGATCGCTTCGAGCAGGCGGTTGACCGTTACCGCGCCAATCTGGAGAGCCGCATTGGCAGAATATACGCGGCAGCAGGCTTGCTTCAGGGCCTTGAAGGGCAACTCGATTGGTCCCCGGTAATCTTGCAACTCGCCCATATAGGCGGCTATGGCGAACTGGATTACTTTATCCTCGCGGATGAATCCGGTGAGAACAGAATTGTAAAAGCCGGCGAAATCGCGGAAAAAACCCGTCACCTTCCCGACAACGCCACCCAAGTTGAAATATTTAACGAGGCAATATCGCGTCTTGACCAACAGGGCAGCGCCAGTATTTCCGGCTTGCTACTAAGCGAGGGGCACGGCCCTCTGATCTATGCTGCTGGCCGAGCCAACTGGAGCACGGATAAACTGCCGTCGATATATATTGCGGTGCGCCGTATCGATGATGCACTGATCGCGTCGCTGGGTGAGCAGCTCGGCCTCACCGTGAACGCCATGACTCACGATGAGAGCATCAAGCAACGCGAGCACTATGGCGTCGGGCTGGGCCAGCGCAGTGAAGATGACACCTTGTACTCCCTGCTCAGGAACGACGCCGGCGACGTCATCGTACACATGCGCTTCAAAACAGCGCCGCGCGCCTTTGACGACGAAATTTTCAGCCCGACCATCGTCGCGGCCCTGATCATAGCAACGCTGTCTTGGGCGGTGGTTATCGTGCTTATGAAACGTGCCGTTATCTACCCCATTGAAAACCTCGCCCAGACCATGCGACGAATACGGCAGTCGAGTAACTATCAGCAAAAACTCAATTACAAACACAATGACGAGCTGGGCAAACTGGTCGATGAGTACAATGAGCTCCTGGAACATGTTGCCAACCACACCAGCAAGCTCGAAGCCTACTCTTACAAAGATGCCCTCACCGGCATTGGCAATCGCCGCCTTTTCCAGGAACGCCTGGATTACCTGTGGAAGCTGGCATCACGCCGTCAGCTAAGTCTCAGTGCCATTGTTTTCGACCTGGATTACTTCAAACAGTACAACGACCGCTACGGCCACGACGGCGGCGACCATGTATTGCGTCAGTTTTCCGGCTTACTGAAAAAACGCTTCACCCGCGAAACCGATGTGATTGCCCGCACGGGTGGGGAAGAATTTATTGTTCTGCTGTTCGATGTGTCCAAGGCCAATGCCCTGAAGTTGGCGAATAGGCTCGTAGGCGATTTACGCTTATTAGCCATCCCCCACGAAGCCTCGCCGCAATCGGGAGTCGTCTCGGTTAGCGCCGGGGTTGCGTCGTTTACCCCAATCAAAGATAACAGTCCCGATGAGCTGATTAGAAAAGCCGACGAAGCACTTTACGAGGCAAAGGCAGCGGGACGGGATCAGGTGTCTATCAGCCCTGATTCACGCGCTTGACCGCATCACGCCATCTTTCGCGCAAAAGAATTCGGCCATAAAAAAACGGGGGCTTCAACGCCCCCGTTTTTCGTTCGCGCCGCTGTTGTTATTTACCCGACTCTGCACTCAGGCTAACAACGTTACTCGCCGCGCCGCTGCTCACTTCAGCTTCGGGCTTAAGTATCGACTCAACAGG
The DNA here is from genome assembly GCF_057370015.1 of Spongiibacter sp. C9W. NCBI lineage: Bacteria > Pseudomonadati > Pseudomonadota > Gammaproteobacteria > Cellvibrionales > Spongiibacteraceae > Spongiibacter > Spongiibacter sp. C9W. The sequence continues at coordinate 71,520 of NZ_CM170672.1, read as the reverse complement.
CTCCGCTGCGCCACTGCTAGCACGACTGCGCTTGGCTGTGGCCGCCGACTTGGTTGAGCTGGCTTTGGTGGATGCCGCACGTGCCTTTTTAACCGGGGCCTTAGCAACAGCACCGCTGCCGGCTTTCTTCACGGCTTTTTTGGCAGGCGCTTTCTTGCGCGCTTTGGGCTTCTTGGCCTCCGCTTCCTGCTTGCTGATATCCGCCTTCACCGCATCCAGCAGTTCCTGGAAGGCTTTCTCGACACATTCGCGGTAGAAAGCAGGGTCCGGCATGCTGTCGCGATCGCCCAGAATCGACATAGTCACGACACCGGATGAGCTAAATACCAAGTGGAATAGCCCTACGCCCGGTGTGAGCAGGCCCAGCCCGTAATAGCGCACCATCTGCGCACCCGCGGAATACAGTGGGAACGGAGGCCCTGCTACATTTGACACCACGGAGCTGATACCCAGAGGCAAGTGCTGCGTCAGTTCGTTATTGACGTAGGTATTGACGATGGGCCGTGTCATTGCTGGCGGCATCACGCCGGCCAAGCGCAGCACGTCGACAAGGGGGGAGTTTTCTCCGAAGGTCTTGGCGTCCTGGCTGCTTTGATAAATGGCTTTCAAACGCGCCAGCGGGTCATCCAGCTCGGTGTGCACTTCAACGAACACCGATCCGACCTGGTTGTTCTCATCAGACACCCCGCGGCGCGTGCGCATGTTCAGCGGGATGGACACCGCCAGGCTGTCCTCGGGTAATTCGTTGTGGTGCTGCAGGTATTTGCGCATCGCCCCGCCGACCACGGATAACACCACATCGTTGATTTTGACGCCGCTATGGTTCTTCACAAGCTTGACGTCTTCCAGCGAGAACTCTGCTGCTTCAAACACGCGGTAGGGGCCAACAGGGGTGTTAAAGCGCGTGCGCGGCGAGGTGATAGACGGCATGGGAATACGCTTGCGCGCAACGCCCCACGCCAGCTTGCCCAAATCCGCCAGGGTATTGGCGGCGCCGCCCAGCATTTTCACACTGTTTTTAAGCTGATTAACTGCCGTCGCCGTTCCCAGATACAGCGGGCTTGGCGCGATATCGACCATGACCGTTTCCGGGGCTTCCGGCACCGCTTCGGGGTCGGGCTCGAGGTCGTGAATCACCGACATAATTGACGAGCCGCCAGCGCCATCAACCAGTGAGTGATGCATCTTCGTGTAGATAGCAAAGCCCCCTTTGGGCACACCGGGGATATTGTCCAGGCCTTCGATAATATAGGCCTCCCAAAGCGGGCGCGACATATCGAGTGGACGGGCGTGTAGGCGAGCAATCAGGATACACAGCTGGCGCCAATCGCCGGGCTGGGGTAAGGCGAGGTGGCGAATGTGAAACTCGACATCAAAATTGGCATCTTGCACCCAGTAGGGACGGTCAAGTTTACCCGGCACATTCACCAATCTGGAGCGGAAAATTGAGTGTTTCTTTAAACGCCGCTCAAAGTTTGCGATCACACCCTTAAAGCGCACAAAACCACCCGGCGCCGTCGAGGGGTCATAAATACCCATTCCCCCAACGTGCTGTGGTGTATTGGGGTGTTCCAAATTGACAAACGCGGTATCGAGTACGCCTAACTGCTTCATCCTTTAAACCTCATGTTCCTGTATCCGTGCAACGGCCGATCAGTAAATTATTGTTTTGGGGCCACACTGCACACCTCTCCAGCTCAATGCACAGTTTGTTCCAACAGTGTAAAACTGAATGCTGCTCGGCGCTATAGCCTGATGGCCCAATACTGGTGACAGTTTGGGCCAGTGCCCACTCCTAGCTCTGCCCATCCTTGGTGCGGCTGCGCTGACGCTCCGGCGGCGGAGCACCAACATGAGGCACGTTGCGTTGCCGCGCCAGTTCTATCTGCTTTTGGCGATCGCGAAAACGCTGCCGTTGCTCGTCAGTGAGCGTGTCATGGCACGCGGGGCAACTTACCCCCTCTTCATATTTATCGCTCTGCCGGTCGGCATCGGTAATGGGCCAGCGGCAACCGTGGCACAGTGCGTATTCACCCGGCTCCAGGCCTTGTTTCACAGATACTCTGTTATCAAACACAAAACACTCGCCCTGCCAAAGGCTATCGGGCTGGTCGACCTCCTCCAGGTATTTGAGAATGCCGCCCTCCAGGTGATAGACCTCTTCAAACCCTTCGCGTTTCATAAACGCTGAGGCCTTTTCACAACGAATGCCGCCGGTGCAAAACATGGCAACTTTTTTGTGCTTGGCGGGGTTGTAGTTCTGACGTACATATTCCGGAAATTGGCGGAAGCTCTCGGTTTTCGGGTCTACAGCCCCCTTAAAGGTGCCAATCTCCACTTCGTAGTCGTTGCGCGTATCGATCAGTACCACATCGGGGTCAGAAATTAAGGCGTTCCAATCTTTTGGCTTTACGTAGGTGCCCACGACTTCGTTCGGGTCGATGCCGTCGATCCCCATGGTAACGATTTCTTTCTTCAGCTTTACCTTCATACGGTAAAAGGGTTGGCTGCTATCGAAGGACTCTTTATGGCTGAGATCTGCCAACCTGGGGTCAGCTTTCAGATAGGCCAATAGACTATCGATGGCCTCGCGGCTGCCTGCGACGGTACCGTTAATGCCCTCTTCGGCCAGCAGCAATGTGCCGCGAATATTCTGGGCAAGGCAATGGTCAAGCAATGGCTCTCTCAGTTCGTGAAAGTCTGGCAGGCTGACAAACTTATACAGCGCCGCTACAACAATGTTTGACATATCAGCCCTTGGCCTCCTTTTTACTGCCACCGAGGCACTGCGGCGAATCGGGAACCGCTGCCGTTTTTTCCTGCCATTCCTCAGGGCTAAACAGGTGAAGGGCCAGCGCATGTACCGGTCCAGCTAATTCCTCGGCAAGTGCAGCGTAGACGGCCTGGTGTCTGGCCACTCGCCGCTTACCGCTAAAGCCCTCGGCAACAATGACAAGCTTAAAGTGAGTTTCAGAGTCTTTGGGCACGCTGTGCATATGACTTTCATTGGTCACTTCAAAGTGAGTCGGCGACAAGGCATCTGTAATTTTGTCGCGAATGGCCTGTTCAATGTGCATGGTGCTCTACTCCTGCTAAATCCTCGCCCATTATACACCGCGAGCACGCCGTGCTGCGGCGACAGCATCGGCAGCCCAAAGAATTAATTCGTCGGCCTCATCAATGAGTTCCTCCGGTGCAAGCCGGTAGCTAAGTTCAACCCATTGATGTCGGCGTTGGTATCGAAACGGCGGCAAATCGCGCTGTTCATAGTTGCCGGTATTGTGTGAATCCACCTTGAAATACAGCTGCTCATCAGCGATCAGCGCGAACATCAGTCCGTCGCAAAAGATGCCGTAGCCGCCAAACATACGCCGCGCGCTAACTGCGCCCAGCGGCTGTAACTGCTCCAACAGGTAGGAAATACCTTCATCCACAGGGCGCCGCCTCAATTAACGCCAGTCGCTCGGCCAGCAAATCTGCGTTGGCAGCGAGTCCCCAGCGCATATAACCGTGTTCGCCACAGCGATAAACCCGGCACAGTAGTCCCTGCTTCAGGGCCTGCATCGCCCACTTTTCCGCCTGCCCCAGCGGCATTTTTAGCGTGGTAAATAGCGGCGTCACCGCACAGTGCTCGACGTCGCGCCCAAAGCAGCGCAGCAGCTGTTGCGCCTGTTGGTGGGCGGCAAGCGGCAATTGCTGCCTCATCGTTTCCTGCCATTCACGGTCGGCGAATAACTGCTGGCCAATCAGCTGCGCGGCATGATTAACCGACCAGGGCCCAAGTTGCTCGCGCAAGCGGATAATCGTCTCTGGGTGACTCAGCACGGCGCCCAGACGCAGCCCGGGCAAACCAAAGAACTTTCCTACCGAGCGCAGCAGCACAACGCGCTTATCGGCCAACAAGGCATTGGCCTGATAGGCCGGCACACAATCCACATAGGCTTGATCAATTACCAGGCAACCCTCTGGCGGCAGTAGCGCCAACCACTGCGCGACAACGGTGACCGGGAGTTGCTGGCCATCGGGATTATTGGGGCTGATCAGCACTAAATACTGAATATCTTGCTCGCGAATTTGCGCGGCCACTGCCTCGCTGCTGTAGTCGCTGAAAAACCGGCAGTGATGCCCCCCCAGCTGCCAGCGGTAGGCGTGTTCTTCGTAGGCCACAGCGGGCAACAGCACATTGCCCTGGGGGTATAACTGCGGCAGCAACTGAATTACCGGTTGGCTGCCACCACACAGCAACAACTGCGCAACATCAACCTGGTAATAGGCCGCTGCCGACGCCTGTAATGCGGGGTTTTCATAGGGCAATTCCGTAAAGCAATGGCTCGGCAGGGCCGGAACAGGCCATGGCCAGGGGTTGATCCCGGTGGCCAGATTTAACAAGGGCCTCGGCATACCTTCGGGGTAGTGAAGCTCATTGGGGTCGCCACCGTGGCGAGGCGGCACGATTCGCTCGCTCATAGTAATGCTCCCACCAATGCACTGAGCAACCACACCGCGCAAACCGTATCCACTAAACGCACACTCCGCCGCACATCCCCCGGCTGGGGCAGGCGACCTGCGCCCAGCGTCGCGCGCTGTTGCTGCTGCCCATGGTAATTGGCGGCGCCTCCGACAGTGATGCCTAAAGCGGCGGCACCACTGGCCATTACCGCGCCGGCGTTAATGCTCTTCCAGCGCCACCCCTGAAAAACCAGGCAGCGAATCGCGCTCGCAGAGAAAGACACCAGCGCAAAGCTCAGCGCGGTGAGCTGAGCGGGAATAAAATTCAACACATCATCGCAGCGCGCCGCCACGCGGCCGAACAAATTAAAACGCGCATTGCGGTAGCCCCACATCGCATCCAGGGTATTGCTCAAACGGTGCACAAGCACCCCGCAAGGGCCCGCCACGGCAAACCAAAACAGCGAGGCAAACAGCGCATCACTGCTATTTTCCAACGTCGTCTCGATGCTGGCACTGAGCACCTGGGCGTCGTTGAGCTCTGCCGTGTCCCGGCTGACTATGTATGACAAAGCCTGCCTGGCACCGGGAAGATCACGCTGTTCTAACGCCGTTAAAATCGGCTGCACATGCTCGCGCATACTCTGCCAGCCGACGGCCAAATACAAAATGACCACGGACAACAGCGCCTCCAGCAAAGGGGAGAATTCGCTCAGCACAACACTGATGCCATAGAGCATAAGCACCGGAGGCAGCACCGCGACGGTGTATGCCAGAGCACCTGCCCACAATTTGAGGGAGCCACTGCCCCGATTTAGCCTGGCCTCCAGATAATGCGCAAATCTGCCAAAGCCAACCAGTGGGTGGCAGCGACGCGGCTCGCCCAATACACGATCGGCAAGCAATGCAAGCAGAGCGAGTACTGCGGTGGGTATAGTGAGTTCTGTCATGGTATTGGCGAGCTGCGCGGGCACAGCCATGATCTCAGGTGAGTCGATGCAAGGGGCGGGACTGTAATCAAGGGGCAATCGGCGGTCAAGGTTGGCGCGGTTATTCGCCCTGCAAGCGGTAGAATTCGACGGCGTTTTCCCACAACACACAGCGCGCATCGCTATCGCCAAGTGCATTGCCGATGATCTCAATATCTATTGGATTAAATGGCCTAGGCGAGCGCGTTGAAGGTAGGTCAGTGCCGAACATCAAGGCCTTTGGGTTAATGCTATGGAGGCGTTTGACGACCTGACTGACAGCGAAGTCGACCCGTCCAAAGCCCGTTGCCTTGACCTTGACGCCCTTCTCAACCAAACGATACAGCAGCGGCAACCCGGCCTTACTCAAGCCCAGGTGATCAATGCTTACCGCCGGCAGTGCGCACAGCGACGTTTCCAATTCTTCCAGTGCTGCGCTGTCGCAGTAGATTTCCGTGTGCCAACCCAATAGCTCGTGCACCCGATTCGCAAACGAAAACAGGTGCTGCACCGACTCCGAACCCCCGCGCCGCAAATTAAAACGAACGGCGCGAACCCGCTGGCGGTCGAGTGCCACCAAAGTATCATCGGGGGTGTCATGGGGCAGCTGGCTAACGCCCACAAAGTGCGGGCCGAGGCTGGCGAGCGCGGCTTGCAGGTAGGACTGATCAAAGCTCTGAAATGACCCTGACACCACTGCCCCGCCGGCAATGCCGAGGTCAGCGGTCTGGTGGATGTAGTCGTCGACAGTAAACGCCGACGGCAGAAAGCCCTGGTTGCTGGTCAATGGGTAAGCGGGATCGATGATGTGCAAATGTGCATCGAAAATAAGATGGTCCATTGCCACTCCGCTCCAACGTTGGGTCGCTGCTCAGGGCCGTGAAGATGCCCGGCGGGCTTGATCAAAAATCATACAGCGCATCCAACATGGCAGATGAATAGCCACTTTGCAAACCTCAGTGCGCAGTAGCCAGCTGTGACTTAGCCGCGATCCACTGAGACATATACTGATGACTGCGCAGGCTGTGGTGGCGAAGCATGGCACCGATGAAATTGCCCTGGCGATGAACAGCCAGCTCGCCAGATAGCCGACCAATACGCGACCGAAGTGCTTGGCTTGGCTCTGCGGACGTAAACGGCGCCAGGCAGCGCACAGCGCGCTCTTGGGCACTGCGCCAGTTCGATTCATCGCGGTATAGCGACACCGCTGCCTCAATCAACGCCTGCGGCGAATCCGCAACCACCCCGCCCCAGTTGGCTGGCGTATCCACCATCCCCTCCGCACCAATGCTTGTGGTTATCGAGGGAGTTGCCTGCTCCATCGCCTCCAGCAGCTTGCCCTTTTGCCCGGCCCCAAAGCGCAGAGGCGCGATACAAACGCGGGCCTGTCGCATCACGGCGGCGGCATCTTTGGCCCACCCTTTCAGCAAAAAACCCTGTTTTTCACTGTGCAATTGCTGCGCTTTTGGCGGCGGGTACGCCCCGTACACATGACACTGCGCCGATGGCAGTTGTCGGCGTATCTCGGGCCACAATTCGCTGCGTAAATAACGCAGGCTGTCCCAGTTTGGCTCGTGTCGAAAATTGCCAATACAGATAAAGTGGCGCCGCTGCGCGTAAGGCAGCGGCGACGCCGTTCCACCTCCACTGCTAAAAGGCAGGTGATGCAGCAGCTCGGCACTAACACCGTAGTGGGACTGCAGCAGCGATATCTCAGCAGTAGAAATCATCAAGCTCAGGTCGCATCGCCATATGGATGCCAACTCGCGCAGCGCCAGCTCACTACTCAGTAACTCGCTATCGGGCCGCATGGTGTTCTGCCCGCGCTTGAGCGCCTGATGGCGGGCGTCGCGCAGGCAGTGAAGATCCTGAGTGTCGAGTATGCACATCGCCTGAGGGCACTCTTTGGCCACCCGCCAGGAAAATTGCTCCTCGGTGAGAAAGCGGTCAAACACAACCAGGTCTGGCTGCATTTTTCTTAGCAATTGATTGAAGCTATCGCAATTTAGCCGAATCTCGACCTCATCCACCGCGATGTCGCTAAGCGGGTAGCGGTGTTCAGACAGTGCCGCCGCACAGGCAAACGTCACCCGGCCGCCAGCGGCTTGCAGACAGCGAATCAGTGACAGTGTGCGCCGCCCCGCCGCAGACGAATTTGGCTCGGGCCAAACGTGGCCGATATATAAAATGTTCTCAGGGGCGCTCAATATCGCCTTCCTTCAGATGGCTAGTCAAAATCGCTGTACGGAATGGGAGGCTCAGGCGGCGTGTAAATGGGCTGCCAGCGATCATCGAACTGGTACTTCACATACAGCGATGCATGATTGGGCTCGTAGAAATCAGCTCGATAAATATCCGCTGCCAAGCCGATATACCAGTGGCGACTCACGCGCCGCTCTATCGCCGCTTCCAAAAAATACCCGGGGCCACCGCCAGCGCCGCCGCCAGTGGCGAGCTCATACAAAGGGTCCTCATCGCTCTGCGAGAACGACACGGCTCCGCCGAGCAAGTAAGACCAGTGTTCACCAACGCGACCGAAGTAGCGCACCGGTATGGACAGCGATACGTACTGCTGCGGGCTGTAATAGGCACCGTGTTGCAAGCTGTATTCACTCAGGTTCTTATCGTAGCTCAACCACATGGCATTGAGGCCGATACGCAGGTTGCGGTTCTCCTCGGCGATAATACGACGGTAGACGCCCCCCAACAGCCCAAGCCGCTGGTTGTCGGCGACATCGTCGCCATGCAATTGATGAACCTGCGCGCTCGACCAGTAGCCGTAGCGGCCGCCCTGGTCATAGTTCAAACCGAATTTAATGCCGCTGCGCAGCACCCCGCCCCACTCCTTACCAGCCCCGGTGGCGCCGCTTGGAACCGTCATACCCGCGTAGGACAGCGCCGTGCCGGTTTCGGGTCGTCGAGACGCCGTGGCAGACCAGCCGAACTTACCCAGTTTGCCGCGAATCGACGCGCCCCCCACCCAGTCTTGTTTGGTAAAACCCAGTGGCGTGGTGCCGATATCCACTTGCCAGTTGCGCGCCTGCCACCCGACACCAACGGCGGTGCCGCTTGCCGATTCCTCAAAGGGTATGCGCGTGATGCCTGGCGGGGTATTGCCATCGGGGTCGAGATAGTCAACCTTCCCGGAATCGATGGACACACGATCGACACGCAGTAGCGCGTGTCCATCGTAGCGGGGAAAGGGCCAGCGCAACTCAATCGGAATTTGCTGCAAGCCAGTTCCGGAACGACGCTGGGTGAGGTCTATGCCCGCTTTAATGTATCCCGACTGCCGTTCGCGCAGCTCGTCAATGGCGGCCACCACACTGTTACCCAGCCAGTATTCGCGGTCGGCGTTGTCATACAGTTGTCGGCGTGCGTCTTCAGACAGCGCCGTATCAACGGGCTGCCCCTGCGCACGCTGCAAGGCGGCGTAGGCATAACGCTGCGCCGCCGACCAATCTTTTGCCGCAATGGCCTGCTGCATCGCCGTGCGCAACTGCTGATCGCTAACGTCGCCGCGCTTGGGCAACAGTGCCAGCCACTGCTCGCTTAATGCTGGTTTTCCATACTGGCTTTGCAGCGTCGCCGCCTCTAACACCTGCTCACCCATCAACCGTGCTCGCATTGAAAACAGCGCTTCCTGATGCTGCGCAAAGGCGCGTTGATCGCCAGATTTACCGCTCAAGCTCAACAGGGCCAGCAATGCCTGGGGGCGGTGTTCACCGTGAATATCAGCGGCATCGCTATAGTAGCGGCGGGCTAGAATAGCCTTGTCACGCTCAGCGAAGTACTGCCCTTTTGCCATCGCATAGCGCGCTGATAAGGCTTCCAACTCGGCATCACTCAAGCCGTTTGCATTCGCCTCGGTACGCAGTGGCCGATACCACCGTTCAAAGGCGTTGAGGTCGCCCATCTCCAACCAGAGCAAAGCCACACGTTGCTGCCTCTCGATACTCTGGGAGCTCATAGGCAACAGCGGCTCAATCAGTGCGCGAGCGCGCTCTTCCTCGCCCTCTTGCCACCACATTTCCGCCAGACTGAGCTGGGTATCGGCATCATCGCGATAGCGCTCTTCCAGCGCCTGCAGGCTTTGCAATCGGCCCTGACGGTCATCGACAGGCAAGCCTGCCACCGCTTGCGCAAACTCCAGACGCAATAAATTGCTGCGCATGGCATTGCTGCGGCGCGCCCTGGGAATCGAGCGCAGCTGTTCTATGGCCAGGCCAGGCCGCCCTCTGGCTGACAGGTATAAGGCGTAGGCGAAAACGCCTTCAGCATCGCCGCTAACCCCAGGCGTTTTGGCCATATATTGGTCAGCACGCTCGCTATCGCCAAGTTCGATCATGGCCTCTGCGGCATCAAGCCGCTGCCACGGTGAAAGCGGCGGATAGCGCAATAGTTCCTCAAGTGCCGACGACACCGCCGCGCTATCTCCCGATGCACGGGCACGCGCCAATTGCTCAACACTTTGCTCGCGCAGCCACGCTCGCCGCAACGGTGCGACACGAGCGCGCTGCGCCGCGCTGTAACGCCGGTAAACCTGCTCAGCTTGTTGCGGGCCACGCCACTGGCGGTGGAGCTGAATTCGCCCCCACAATGCATCCTGGTTATCGGCTTCACGCGACAGTGCCTGGCGGTAGAAGGCGTCTGCACCGGAAAAATCGCCCTCTCTGCGCGCCAGCTCAGCCAAGCCAATCAATGGCTCGACTTCACTACCCTGAATTGCCAATGCGTCGTAAAAGGCTTTGCGCGCACTGGCAAATTGCCCGGCTTCCAGAAGCGCTTCGCCACGACGAAGTGCGCGCCAATATGCCGCAGTATCTATCAGGGAACGCCAACGCGATTGCTGGTCGGGATCGCGGTTGACGCGTTCCGCATCGCGAAAGTAATTCAGTGCCTGTTGGTGCTCGCCGCGCCGCAAATAGACAAGCCCCAAGCCACCCAGTACTTCGGGGTCGTTGGGGCGGCCGTTCAGGGCGTAGCGCAATTTGCGCTCTGCCCCGACGAGCTTGCCCGCCTCCAGTAATGCTAAGCCCTGGCTGCGCGCGCGGTAGTGAGGGTCGCGCATTAAACGGCGCTCCTCCTGCCGCATCTCCAATGCCAGCGCTTTGGCCTGTACCGCTGCTATATTGTCGGGAAATCGCTCGGCCAACAGGGTATGTGTGCGTATACGGCTCGGCCCGATGGGCTGCTCAGCAAGGGCCGCAAGCCAACGTTGCACCGCTTGTTGAGCGAGTGAGGGGTCATCGAGCAAATCGCGTAATATACGCTGACCAGCCTGGCTACCCGGATTCTGCGAGAGCAATTGATCTGCCAGCGCTAAGCGCAATGGCGCTACGTTGGGGTACTTGTCGTTCAGCGCGCGGAGCCGGCGTATAACGACGGGCCTTTTTCCGTCGACTCGCGCCAGTATCTGCAGATACTCCAATTCACTGGATAGCAACACAAAGCCGCGAGGGTAAAGCTGTATGAGTTGTTGCGCCGCTTCCTTTACCCGACCGGTTTTCGCCAGCAGAGTCACCTGCTGCATCGCTGATTTTTTGTAGCTGTGCCGAGCGAGGTAATCGGTAAGCTGCAAAAATGTCTGCGTTTCACCAAAACGCGCTTTCAACTCCGAAAGCATGCGCTCTGCGTCCTCAACATTGCCGTCGCGAACCGCAAGCCACACTCGGTACACATAAGCGCTTTGTGCATCTGGGTTGATCACATCCAAGCGCTGCAACTTGGCTCTGACCAAGTCATCCCGGCCCAGTAACTGCGACTCAATCAGCTGTATTTCGATGCTTCTTTGTAAGGACTCATCCACCGTCAGCGAATCAGTGCGCCCTCCGGTGACGATGATGTCGGCCGTCGTCGCGCCCTCATCTGCCTCACGCAAATTCAGTGGATCGCGCTGCCACAACAATACGCCCACCGCGCACACCAATATAAGCCAGAGCAGGCCTGCGCGGTTCATGAACACCCCGCTTGCCAATTTGGCTGCACCGCGCCACTAGCCGAAAACCGCAGCCGACCCGTCATCCATGCGTCAGCAAATAAATCCAATACCCGATTGTAATAATCACGCTGGCCAAGGCTGTCGCTATTGGTTCTGCCATTGCGGACACGTTGCTGCTGCGCTTCCAGTAGCGTCGTTTTGCCGCTGTTCGACAGCATCGGTAATAGTGCGGCAGAGAAGCCCCATGGGCCGTTGCCGCGCGCCGTTGCACTGCCAACATTGACCACCTCGGGAACATTTTCGCGCTCTTGGGTAAGCGCCAGCATCACGTCAAAGTGATCGCGCAATGCCGCTGCCGCCCTCGCCTCTGGGTGCAACATGCCCACCCAGAGATACACGCGTATCGCGTCATAACTACCCCGTTGCCCGCTTTTGGGGTCTTGTCGCCACGCGCCCTGGCGCCAGGCCACCCAGTCGGGGCTCAAGCCATTTGCCGCCGTGTCGCGCAGCAAGTCGGGCAAAGCAGCGGCCAACTCCGGCCAAACGGAGTTGGGCTGCAGCTCAGCAAAGCGGCTAAAGATCTGCGGCATCCAATAACTCGGATTGAGCCGCAATGTATTGTCGCTGACAAAACCCTCAGGCGCCGGCATTAGCACCCTGCCAACGGTGTCGATGACGCGCGTTTCCTGCTCGGCGATATGCCTGGCTAGAAAATACCCCTGCGAGCGATAGTGGTGATCCCCCCAGAGGCGGCCCGCCTCAGCAAGGGAGTAGGCGATCCAGGTGTCGGAGTCTGCCGCTGAGTTGGCATCCAGCACTGCCCCGCCACCTTCCTGTGAGCGCCCCCACAACCAGGCGGGCAAATGAGTGCTTAAATCGCCCTTGGCAAGGTGTCTCTCTGTCCAGGTGTGGAGGTTTGCAAAGCGCTCCCGGTCGTTTGCCAACAGGGCAAAAAACATCGCGTAGGACTGGCCCTCAGAGGTCGTAATCTGGCGCGGGTCACTGCCATCAATAACCCGGCCATTCTCTATATACTGCTCTGCGAAACGCTGCCATGCGGGCCAGCTACACTCCGCCCACAGCACGCTCGGGAACATGGCCAGCAATAGTGCCAAACACCGACGAATCACTCGTCCCCCTGTTGCAGGCGGCGGCGCGCCACACCACTGAGTAAGCGCCAAAGCACCACGGCCAACATCAATACCACGATGATGCTGATAATACCTAGCAGCATTGGATAGCGAGAGAAGTGGTACCAGATAAGGTCCCAAACGCGCAGTTTACCGACATAGTATTTATCGCCGACATTGAAGCTCGCTTGCCCTCCTTCTCGAAATACCACCACCGAGCCATACATCTCGGCAATTTTTCCGCTATCTGCCAGCGCCTCTCGCACCAAGGCCATATCACTCGGGTGTGCAGCGAGCACGGCAACAACACTTCTGTCGTCGTTATAGGGAGAGCGCATCCCTAGCAGCGCCGCAAAGGGCCCACTGGCGCGCACTTCCACTTCCGCTGTTGCCGATGCCAGTGTTGGCGCCGCCCCGGCCCAGGTATCGCTTTCAGACACGATATTTTTGCGCGGTTTCTGCAACATGCGCTCGCTGCGATCAAACAATAACGGTAAATCCTCACCGCCTTGTGCAAGCTGACCGTTGGCGGCAATCAATAGCACATCCCGATCCTTTAATGCGGCTTCCTGCCAATCGTCATACAAGGCCATTGCCAACGCCGGGTAACCGGAACTGGCTCCCGCAAAGCCCATTAGCTGCAGGTAGGTTTGGATAATCTCTTTGTTCTTGCTGTCGGGCAGCAGCACAGCCGTTTCTGACAGGTCGGCCATACGCGTAAAGGGATAGGCGGCGTTAGCGAACGCACGCAGATTGGGCATCTCGATGTAGTGCGCGAAGCCGGTAAAATCAACGGTTGAATCGGCATCGACAACAGCGTAGCGCTGGGCGGGCGCCAAGCTTTTACACTCGCCACTATTGATACCGGCAAAATCAAACTTAAACTCCAGCTGATTGCGGCTGCCGACCTTGAAGGCCGGAATACGCAGGCGCTGATTGGCCGATAAGAAGCCATCGTTCAGCAAAGGCACACGGAAGCGCTTGGCCTCACCGGAGAACCCTTTGCGAGTTAGGTTAAACGCCTCAATAAACTGTTCATTAATGCTCAGGCTCATTTGCGAGCCACTGCCATCTTCAACCGGAGGCGAATATCGGTAATCCAATTCTACGGGAATGCCGCGGCTGCGCCAGGTGAACAGATCGGGCGGAAGCTGGAAGCCCACCCTCACTGGTGGCGGTGTGCGACCTTCGACTTGCAGTTGGTTGAGGTTATCAACCAGCTCGCCAAAGCGAACGGGGCGATCGGTGGGCAGCCAATTCGGCGCATCGTAGGGCTTTCTTGGCTCGCTTTGCACCGCCCGTTGAATCTCTGCGACAGGCCCGGATAACAGCTCACTGCCCAGCACCAAGCCCCGTGCCGCCTGAACCAAATCGGCATCATCGCGCCCCTGGATCAACAACAACTTGGCTGCGGGGTTCTCAGGGTGGCTGATCATTTGCAGGGTCGGCGCGCTGACAGGAGGGAAATCCTGCAACGCTTTCGGACGCTGTGTATTGGTCATAAACACCAAGGCGTGCTGCCTAGGCAGGCGCTCCGTTTCCACCGGGAAGCTCGCCCCGCGCCAGCTTGCAAGTGCCCCAAACCAGGATGTCACAATACCCGCTGCGTGCAGCCTTTCCAGGCTACCGCCACCAGTGAGCACTACCGGTAATTGCAGGGCGCGGTAATCTCGCCGATCGAAAAATGGCGCCGGCAATTGCTGCAGGTTGTTGGCAACGGGCAGCACGCGGCTGACCGTTCGCAGGCGGGTGTCACCGGTTAACTCTGCCCAAATGCTTGGGCTATCGGGGCTGTAACACTCTTCTGGTGGTTGCCCGACCAGTTGCACACGCACTTGGTTAAAGTCAGCTAAGTAGCGCGTGTTCAGCGGAATACTCACCTTTTGCTGCAAGCGTTTTTCAGGATCAACGGCCACCGCCGACATAAACTCGCCGTTCAAATACACCTTCAGGTGCGATAAATGGGGCACCAATGACGGTGAAAATGAAAAGCCCAAATCCAGCGTGGCTTCTTCAACGAGCTCGTCCAACCGTGAGCCAAAGCTGAGTCCAGCCGAACTTTCACTACCGCGCAGTAATACGCTCTGCGGAAAGCCCAACTCAGTCAACGAGTAATCATAGCGTCTCAGCTCTTCAGCCTGTCGCCACTCGGAGGGCGCTGGCATCAGTTGCTCAGCCCACGTCGGCATACACACTGCCCATAGCAGCAACAGCAGCCATCGACAGGTGTTACTTGCTCTCAGTGTCTTGTCACGCTGACTCATGCTTCTTCCACCCTAATTAAAATTGGCTGAGGGCGAAGACTCTTCGCCATCCCCACCAGCGCATTAATTGTAGTCAGTAACTGGGGAAGCGGCCGCGGCCCCGCCCTCAGTAAACGTCGATAGCCCTGTATGCTGATGCTCATTACCGCTGCCATACTGGTCAGGGGTTTATCGACGCTCATATTTTGTTTCCAGCTCACCCAGTTATCAGCGCGCGCAAATGTGCACTGCACATAATTCACCATGCTGCTTGGAGACTGATCACACAGACGCAAGCCGACAACCTCTCGCCCTTTAAACACTGTCGTCATGGCGAAACTGTATTCCCTGCCCGCGCGATCCATAATGACATTCACTTGCTGCCCCACTTGCTCTGCAGCATATGGAGATAGCTCAACCCGCGCACCGCTTAAGGAAAAGTCTACCAATTGCGCGTGCAACAAATGCCCACTTGGCAACTCCAGCGCTACAGGAAATCTCACCTGCACGCGATGGTCGCTGCGCAGCTGTTTCGCTTCGGCGGCAACGGCCACAGCGCCGCCCAGGATCAATAAGTTGTAAACCACCCAGAACAGATTGAGTAAGACCGCACTGATCTCATTACTCGGCCCCGCATACAAACGCCACAAGCCAACCAAAAAACCAAAGGCGTTGAGTAGCACCAGCAAGATATACGGCCGGGACATAACCCAGTCGAAATATTTTTCGTGGATCAGCCCGCCTTTAGCGGTGACATTAAAGGTGCCCTTGTGTGGCGCAAACAGCGCCACCGTGGTCGGCCTGGCAATGTACCAAGACAACACCGTTTCGTAGACTTCCCCCCAAAAAGAGTGCCGATATCGACCCTGGATTTTGGCGTTTACCACCGAGGAATACAGCATATGGGGCAACACATACAGGAAAATCATGATGGCGGGCGCGTAGATAATATAAGTATGCAGCAGCAAAAACGCGAGCGGCGCCAACAGGAATACTAAGCGGGGAATGCCGGATAGAAAGTGCAACATCGCATTGAAGTAACACAGGCGCTGTCGCAGCTTTAAGCCGGGACCCCGCAGGGGGTTATCCAGTCTAAGAATCTGCGCCATGCCCCGCGCCCAGCGAATACGTTGACCGATGTGGGCAGAGAGCGTTTCCGTCGCCAACCCGGCCGCCAGCGGCGCGCGTATGTAAGCGGAGTTGTAGCCAAGCCGGTGCAGCCGCAGCGAGGTGTGGGCGTCTTCGGTGACAGTCTCAACCGCAACACCACCAATTTCCTCCAGCGGGCCACGGCGAATAATCGCGCAGGAACCACAGAAAAACGTGCCGTTCCACAGGTCGTTGCCATTTTGTATCAGGCCGTAAAACAAGCCGCCCTCATTGGGCACTTTTCTGAAGTTGCTGAGGTTTCTCTCAAAGGGATCCGGTGAGAAAAAATGGTGGGGAGTCTGTACCAGCGCCAGCTTAGGATCACCTAAAAACCAACCCATCGACAGCTGCAAAAAGGCGCGGGTGGGAATATGGTCGCAGTCAAATATCGCAACGTACTCGCCGCGCGACTGTTTTAAAGCGTTGTTGATGTTCCCCGCCTTCGCATGGCGATTATCATCGCGGGTAATGTAGTGCACGCCCACGTCGCGGGCGAAATCGCGGAAGTCATCCCGCCGGCCGTCATCTAAGAGGTAAATTTCCAGCTTGTCTTTGGGCCAATCCAAACCCTGGCAAGCGTAAATTGTTGCCCTCACAACCTCCAGGTCTTCGTTGTAACTCGGCACAAAGATATCTACCGATGGCCAGTCGGCGGTATCTTTAGGCAATGATTTTGCCGGTCGGTTGAGCGGCCAGATATTCTGAAAATAGCCGAGTAATAACACCAGCCAGGCATAGAGTTCAGCGAGTAAAAGTACGATGCCAAGTGCAAGACCGAGAGGGTCATCAAAGTTCAGCGTTGAGCTGCAGCGCCACCAGATATAGCGGCAGGAGATCAACAGCGACAGTACGATCATCAGCATCTGCGGGAAACGACCGGGCAAACGGTTGAACACCAGTAGAATGCCAAACAGCGCCGTTGCGAAAACAAACTGGGCCAGCGGATCAAGGGGGACGGTAATACACAGCACTGCCAGCACGGCCGCAAGCGCAATCGTTAGTGGTTGGCGATGGCGCCTGGCAACATTGGCATCTCGCGTTTGCCAGAATGACGGCTGAAGCCAAGTCTTGTTTGCCAGCCCCTGCAAACGGCCCTTGGCCCCGCCGACCGCATACCGTAACCGCCGTGGGAGTCCCCTTGTACGACTTTTTTGCGGCGGCGTGCGCATAAAGAAGAGCCAGAAAATCTGCACAACTATGCGCAGCGGGTCGAGCAGCTGGGGACGAATTAAGGAAATATGAGGAAAAAACACTTCTGGCAGTCGCCAACTTTCGCAACCCGCAATTCGGTTGCGTAAAAACAGCGCCGAAAAGAGCAACCAACTGACTAACACACACTTTCCGGGCAGCGACACGACCTTAACACCGGCGTAGTACCGGTATCGCGCCCGCAAAATAGATGAAAAGTCCTCCTTCATTCTACTCGACTCTGAAACTCGCTCTGGCACCAGAGCGCAAGGCTCTGAAAGTCCTGAGCCGCTTGGCTATCCGGCGCGCGGGCAATAACCGATGCTAATTCGGCCTGGGCCTCGGCGATGATCAGGTCTTCATGCACCACACCCGGCACCATTTGCTCTTCGAAATCATCGGCGATCAGGTTGGCAATGGCACTGGCCAGGGCCTGAGCTGGCTGCAAACGGTTGATGAGTATTCGATAATTCGACGCAGGCCAATGCCCCGCATCTTGCTTTAACAAGGCGTAACTCGCGGCATCCGGTGCTGCGACGTATAGGGTCAGGTCTACATTGGGCAGCGAGTAATGCGGCAGGGAGCGCGACGTCGGGCCATCAATCAATACGCAGTCCAGCGGCAGTGAGGCCAGATCCGCTACAACGGCGTGCAATGGCGATTGACCTGCCACCAGTGTTGGAAAAAAGCGCGATAGCTCATCGGCATCGAGCTCGCCGAAGGGCAATACCCAGCGCCCATCGTCATGCTGCAGTGTTGCCTCTTTCCAGGAAGCACCCTCTAGGCTTGCCTTCGCCCATCCCACCTTTTCTTCGGGGTTTACCGCCAGGGCCAAACGCAGCATATTGTCGACGTTGGCATCGATGCACAAACACCGCAGTCCTTGCTGCTGAAGGGCAGCCGATAGATTCGCCACGACTGCTGTCGTGCCAACACCGCCGTGCATACCACTTACCGTAATCGTCAACATAGTACTGTGCGTTCCACAACGTAGGCCACTACGTAAGTCGCAAGGCTAGTCACAACGTAAGCCACTGGGTGAGTTTCAAGCACGCGTCAGCACTCGCTATTGTCATCGCGGCGATTAAGTGCCTGCAATAGCGGCCAGCGAGTCATCAGCCGCGAGCGTTCACTCACTCTGAAGTTCTCTTTATAGGAAAAGGCCGCGCCCGCACCCAGCGCGCGCATCACCGATCGTATATCACGGCTCAATGGCTCAGCACTGAGCTTGCCAACGCGCTGAGATTCTCGAGCGTGCTCCTGCAGCTCCATCGTTTTTTCCTTGGGCGGAATATCCATACACTAAGTCCCAAATCTAGCCGAAGCTCGCGTCGGCAACCATTGGCAATCACACCTATATTTATAGGGTTTTTGGCAGGCACAGCCGCGATTCCTAGCCATTCTGACGCCCCCTGCGCTATAGTGCAATCACCGCGTATTACGTCCCGAAATATACGAGACAGCACAGCGAATGAGTATTCAGGCGACACAACACAGTTTTGAAGAGACCCTGTCACAGGACGGCTTGTTCTGCTTGCTGGGTCATTCCTACGCCGATTTCATCGCTACACTTTCACTGCTTTCATCAAGTCACCAGAGTTTTGTCTTTCAAGAAACGCAGAAAAACGTCTTCAATGGCCTGGATGAGCAAGACCAGCAGGCGCTGGCAAATCTTTGCCAATCTCGTTCAGCGGGCTGCTTTTTCAACCACAGTTCGAAGACACTCAATTTAAAGCAACTGCTGCGCGACACCGAAAGGCTCTCGCTACCGCGTAAAAGCGGGCTTTGTGTCGTCCTGAATGAAGACAGCTTCGACCGCTCTTCACCCGCTAAACTTCAGCAGGCGCTGGGCGCGTGGCGTCGCTTTTGTCGGCACGGCCAATACCGCATCATGTTTCTTGTTTGCGGCCCCTGTGAAACACTGCGGCCACTGTTAAAACGCCACAGCAAAACCTTATCCGGGATCGCAACACAAACCCGCATGTCCAAGCTGCGCTACTCGCTGCTCATTGATCACTGGCTCAGCCCCCAGGGCATGCTGGCACACCAGGAATTTTTGCTAGAGCTCGACAGCCATCATGCGATCGAGCATCTTGAGCAGTTACTGAAGCCACAGGCAAACGCCACGATCGAGAGCAGTGACGTTGACACCATCTACACCGTGCAGCGCCTTAAAGAAGAGCTTTACCAAAGTGCGAATGTCATTGCCGAGCAAAGCGACAACAGCGCACTGCTTGAAAGTCTGGACGGCGTCGTCGCGGCAACCGTCATCTTCGACTGCCAACAGGCCGACGATATCGAAACCCTGGCGCTAATGATTTACCAGCTTCGCGCAAGTGCCGGCGAGCAGCTAAAGATTCTTGTACGCGAGTCACTGCGCTGCCTGCGTGCGGCAGATGAGGCCTACTTGCTCAGAGCTGGCTGCAGTCTAATCATCCCCCATGGCGTCCACGCAAGCGCTGTACACAGTTTAGTGGCGGCAATTCAAGGCCACGTATTTACGCGCAACCTGCCCAGCAGCTTGAATAAACTGATAGAAACGCGCCCCTATTCCAGCGACTACGGCTACACCGAACCGGCTGCCTTCGCTCGCTACGCAAGGCGGGCCTTCGACAACAGCCTGTTCAGTGAACTTCAGCATTTGATTGTTGAACTCATGCCATTGCCAGGCATCAGCATAGAGCAGATTTTTGGTCTGTGCCGCCTGCGGCGAGAAGGAGACTTACTTACCGTGGTCGACGGTAAAGTGTACTTTTTTCTCTACGCCTGCTCTTTACGAGACGTAGATACGGCGCTGCGCAACAGTTTAGATTTACCGGTGAATGATTTATTCGCCAGCCGCCTGCTGCACTGTGATGCCGACGATATTGATGAACTGCTAGACAAACTCTTGCTAGCCTCCCCGTCCATCAATGCACAGCGAGCCCGCAAACTAATGGACCATCGTTCACAGCACCGCCCGCTTGCCCCGGCAGAAAAGCAGCGTGGCGCGGCCGCCTTTGCAAAACGCCGCCGACTGGACACCACAATATAAAGTGAGAGCGAGTAAGCAGCCATGAATATCCATGACTTTATGCTCACTGTGAGCTGCAGCCTGGTCGTCGGACTACTGCTGGGTTATTTTTTTCGCGAGGCGCTGCTGGGTTTTAGTCAATTCATGCATCGCCATCTTGAACCCCGCCATCTTCGCCGCTATCGACCGACGACACCAACGGCCAATGCCCCCTCAAACAAGGATGACGCCCAACAATGAATGGCAAGGTCCGCAAGCTTCAATCGCAGGAGTTAGTGCTACCCGAGCTGGCGATCTGGAACGCCTATTTTTTAATTAAGTTGGTGCTGTATTTTCAGGGAAAAATGCAGTTTCACGTCGTGGAAAATATCGCATTTGCGATCTTTCTTTTGTTACCGGTTTCTCTTCCTGTATTGCGCGTGGCTCGTCAGATCAGCGCCGTGATCTTCGCGCTATGGCTAATCCACCTGGATTCTAATCTGCCTCCACTGGAACGGTTATTTGCCCAACTCGAACAACTCTCCCACTTTGAGTCGGACTATCTCGTCGAACTCGCCTGGCGTTTTGTGCCCGATATCAACCCCCTAATCGCGGTTGTAGGCATTGCCGTTTACCTCATAGCCAACCGCTACTTTCGTTTAACATCATTCGTGCTATTAGCACTTTTCGCAGCAAGCCTTCACAGCCTGAGCCCACAGCCGACCGCCCCCATCGCCAGCCTTCCAGCAGACGGACACGGCGAACATGAAGCGCAGGCGAGTGGCTCGCCGCAGGGCGACGAGGCACTAAACAACTACCTGAGCAGCTTCTTCAGCCGAGAAGCTCGACGCCAGGTTCGCTTCCCGCCTCTCGCGGAAGAACGCCAGGCCTTCGACGTTATTTTCCTCAGCGTTTGCTCCCTCTCCTGGGACGACCTTGATGTCGTTGAGCAGCGACAGCACCCGTTATTGCAGCGCTTTGACTTTGTCTTTGAACAATTTAACTCGGCCACCAGTTACAGCGGCCCGGCTGTTCTCAGGCTAAGCAGAGCGAGTTGTGGGCAGCTACCCCACTCTGGACTCTATGAAGAAACCAGTGACCAGTGCCTGCTAATGACCCAGTTTACGCAACAGGGTTACGACCACGCCCTGTTGATGAATCACGATGGTCACTTCGACAATTTTCTCGAGAGCACACGCCAACTTGGCCACGTCGACGCTGAACTGTTTCCCCTTGCGGGCATCCCCCAAGCACAGAAGGCCTTTGACGGATCGCCGATATACAGCGACCTCGCGGTGTTGGAGAACTGGTGGCAACAGCGGCTACAATCGCCGTCTCCCTCAACAGTCGCGCTGTACAACACCACCAGTCTGCACGATGGCAACCGCCTACTGGACAGTCGGGAAAATCTGCGCGGCGCCCAAAGTTATAAGCGCCGAATGGATCGCTTATTTGGCGATATTTCACGCTTCTTAGACCGCCTTCAGCAAAGCGGCAAAAATGTTGTTGTCGTGCTAGTTCCCGAGCACGGCGCGGGGCTGCGCGGCGACGCCATGCAAATTCCGGGAATGCGTGAAATTCCCACACCGGCGATTACAAAGGTGCCGGTTGCCATCAAGCTCATTGGCCCAAACCTGGAGCGTCAGGGCCCCGCCGCGCGTATTACTCAGCCCAGCAGCTATCAAGCCATTGGCCAACTGCTGGCTGACTTTATGGCTGCCGATATTTTTGCCAATAAGCAATTTAGCAGCAGTGACTGGCTGAGCACCCTTCCCCGCACCGAGCCTGTCTCTCAGAATGATGGCAGCACAATGCTCAGTATCGACGGCGAGAGCTATCTGTCACTCGATGGCAGCAGCTGGACGCGCTACTAGAGCCTGTTAAGACTACCAGGGCCTGTGAACAGGCCCATTCAGGCTAGTGGAAGAGGCGTGTATTGTGCTCGCTGATTTGTTCGTTGAGCGTCCAGTAGTCATATATAACGCCAAGCAGAAACACGCCGCCCGTTAGTAAATACACAATCCCAGTCAGCCATTTACCGAGGTAGAAACGATGCAAACCGAAAATACCCAGAAAGGTTAGCAATATCCATGCGACGGAATAGCTGGCAGTGCCTGATTGATAGCGTCGATCGGCGGAGCGCTCCATGGCGGGAATCAACACTAAGTCGATAATCCAGCCGATAAAAAACAAGCCCAGGGTAAAAAAATACAGTGTTCCGCTTATCGGCCGTCCCAAATAGAAACGGTGAGCCCCCATGAAGCCGAATAGCCACAATACGTAGGCAATAACGATATTATGAGTATCACTGCCGGGCGCAGACAACTTAGTAGACACTTCCCCTCCCACTGCTTGCAGTTTTCGTTACGCCACCTTACACGGGGCGCAAATGGAATAGAATGGATAACGGCATCGCACCCTTGCCCGCGTTTGGCTCCTCAACATTCGCGATGCTATAGCCCGCCCGTTGAAATACTAAAGACCAGTCGCCGAGCGTGTGAAAATACCACGGCGGCGCATCCTTAAATTGCTGATGAAGGTGGTCAGGCAAGCCTTCCCAGCTGCCCGTTAACCACCTTGAGCAGTAACTCTCGCCGCGTGTGATAAAACAGGGGTGCAAGGTTTGCACCAATAAATGGCCACTAGCCGCCAAGGCCCGCTTGAGCGACCTCAAGGGCTGTTCGACTGATTCACCCAGCAGAGAAAAGTTACACACCGCCAAATCGAATGTTTGCGGCCATGCCACCTCATCTAGCGCCTCATAGGCAATGCACTGGCAATTCTTACTGCCCCGCGCTATTGCCTCCGCCACCAATTCGGCGACGGCGTCAAAACCGGCAACGTCAACACCGTGCCCAGCAAGCTCACGCATTAGCCAGCCCTCTCCGCAACCCACATCCAGAACGCGTTGCGGGTGATGGCTCAGCACAGCGTTAACAATTGCCCCATTTGTTACCGTCACCCGGCTGGCGATTGCCTGTTGATCAAGCGCAGCAACCCAAGGCCCCGCATTCCTTTGCCAGCTCTCTACTATCTGTTTCTCGCTGTCAGCCACCGTATTTCTCCCTCCGCTCCATTGCGCTACGCACCGCTATTCGTCCGTTAAAAAGTCGCTGACAGCCCACGCCAGGCAAAGTACCATTTCCGGGTTATCTCGCAGCAGACAACTCACTATGCCCAGCATTCGCTTCAATGATCAAACCCTGGACTACCTGCCAACGGAGACTGTGCTGCAGTGTTTACTGCGTCACCGCCAGCAGATTCCTCACGGTTGCCAAGCAGGTGCTTGCCAAAGCTGCCGAGTCAAAGTAAACGGCCCACTGGCGGCGCAGCAAATGCACCTCGCGCAACAGGGGCTGCGCCCCGATGAGCGAGCCGACGGTATCGCGCTTAGTTGCCAGTTACAGCCCTCAGAAGGCTTAGAAATTCGCGGTGTTTCCCCAAAAAATGACCAACACACTGCCAGTATTGTCGCGCGAAGCGCTCTGAACGAACAGGTTTGGGAACTCACCCTGGGCACGCGACTGCGCTGGCAGGCCGGTCAGTACTTTAGTGTGTCAGTAAACGGCGTCGATTACCGCTGCTATTCCGCGAGCAACCTCGCCGACGATGGCAACCTGAGGCTGCAACTTCGCCGCTACGAGGGCGGGCAAGTCAGCGACGCGCTGTGCCGCGCCGAGATAGGTAGTGAGGTCACGCTGCAAGGCCCACTCGGAGATTTCACACTGCGCAGCGACGCGCGAACCAAGCGCATATTATTACTGGGTAACGGCACCGGCCTGGCGCCGCTCCTTGCCCTGGCCCAACACGCCTTGCAAGAACTCCCCGCCACACCCATTACATTGATCCACGCCTATCGCTCGACACAGCAACCCTACCACTGCACGACGCTAGATGCGCTGGCCAAGCAGGCGGATATCACCGTGGCAAGCGCCAGCTGGGCAGACAGCGCCGCCTCGGAACTGGATGATGTGCTTGATAAGTTGGGAGCGCTGTCCGACACCGCCTGCTACCTGAGCGGCAGCACTGACTTCGTCCGGCACTATCAGCGGCGCCTTTTTATGCGCGGCGCTTCACGCTCTCACATCTTCTGCGAGTCCTTTCTGGATTTTACTCAGCGGGCATAAAAAAGGCCGGCATATGCCGGCCTTTACACTCACAAAAAACGCGCGTCTTACAGGAACAGCTCACCACTTTCGGCACGCTGCTCCAGCAGCGCAGGAACGGCAAACACATCGCCGTAACGTGCTTGTAGTTCTTTAGCGCGCGCCACGAATGCCTTCAAACCATAGGCATTAATCGCCTGGAAGACACCACCCGTTTGCGCGGGAAAACCAATCCCCATAATGGAACCGATGTTGCCGTCGCCGACGTTGGTTACCACGCCTTCTTCCATCGCGCGTACGGCTTCCAGGCATTGGCTGAAGACAAGGCGGTCCTTAATGTCTTCGTAGGGCATATCGATGTATCCATTTGGCGCATACGCCTCTTTGAGGCCAGGCCACATGTGCTTTTTGCCACCTTCGGGATACTCGTAGTAGCCGCCACCGTGAACTTTACCGCGACGCCCGAACTCATTCACCATGCGGTCGAGAATGCGGGACGCTGCATTGTCTTCCCACACTTTGCCCTGCGCTTCTGCATCGGCTTTGGCTTGCTGGCCGTTTTTGTACGCTGTTTCCTGGCTGATTTCATCGATCGCCGCCAGCGGCCCAACCGGTGAACCATTGTCGCGCGCCGCCGACTCGATAAGTACCGGATTAACACCCTCTTCCAGCATTTCAGCCCCTTGAGATACCGTTTTACCGATGACCCGAGTGGTGAAGAAGCCTGGTGCATCGTTTACAACGATGGGGGTTTTACCCAGCTGCTGGGCCAAGTCGAAGGCTTTCGCCAAGGTCTCGTCACTGGTCTTTTCGCCGCGGATAATTTCAACCAGCGGCATCTTTTCAGCGGGCGAGAAAAAGTGCATGCCAATGAAGTTTTCAGCGCGGCTGCTCGCCTGCGCCAACTCGGTGATTGGCAAGGCTGAGGTATTCGAGGCAAACACTGCACTGGCATCCAGCGCCGCTTCCGTTTCCTGCGTTACCGCTGCCTTGATCTTGCGGTCTTCAAATACCGCCTCAATCACCAGCTCACAGCCTTTCAAGTCTGCGTAGTCAGCGCTGGGCAGAATGCGCGCCATGTACTCCGCTTTCTTCTCTTCGGTCACCTTGCCCTTGCTGATGCCTTTATCAAAGTAGGCTTCGGCGTAGGCCTTACCGCGCTCAGCATTTTCCATGCTGATATCTTTGAGTACGACGTCAATACCTTTCTGAGCAGCCATTGTCGCAATACCCGCACCCATTTGACCGGCACCGATGATGCCGAGCTTCTGGCAGCTGAATTTCTCAGGGCCCTGCGGACGGCTGGCGCCGCGGTTCAACGCTTCCATTTGCACGAAGAAGGCGGTCATCATATTGCGGGCCGTTTGATCCAGCAGCAAGCTGAGGAAATAGCGACCTTCAACCTTCTGCGCAGTATCGAAATCGACACGGGCAGAATCAACCACACAGGCAAAGATGGCGTTTTGTGCCGGCATCAGGTTCTTGGTCTGCACCATAACATTGGCGGGGCCAAAGAAGGTCAGCCCCTGGTTGGCTTCCTCTTCAGGGCCACCGCCAGGCATTTTGTAGCCTTCGCTATCCCAGGGTTGCTTAACACCGCCCTCAGTGTTGGCATTTTGCTTGATCCACGCCTTGGCTTGGGCGTGCATATCCGCTTCATCATCGGCCAGGGCATTAACCAGGCCCTTCTCCAAGGCTTTATCCGCCTTCAGACGTCGGCCCTGGCTAATCAGGCCAATCGCTTCCTGCATACCCAGCAGGTAGGTCATACGCACAACACCGCCGGCACCAGGCATCAAACCGATCATCGCCTCTGGCAAGCCCATTTGAATGCCTTTGACGGCCACGCGATAGTGACACGCCAAGGCGATTTCAAAACCGCCACCCAGCGCCGGGCCATTCATACCCACCGCTACGGGCACACCCAGGGTTTCCAGGATACGCAGTGGCGCTTTGGTCTCCATAATGCCGTCGTACATTTCTTTTTTCTTATCGGCAGGTGGATTCAGATCCATCTCCAACATCTCTTTGATGTCGCCACCAGCAAAGAATTGGTTGGGCTTGCCACTGCGCAGATAAATACCGGTGACGCCGCCAGCCTCGACCATACCCTGCAATTCTGCCACGGCTGCGCGCATGGCCTCGTCGTATTCCAGGCCCATGGTATTTACAGTTTTACCCGGCTGATCAAAGATCAATTCAACGATGCCGTCTGCGTCTTTCTCTAAACGAATATATCCCATTGTTCTGTATCTCTCTTTGCCGCTCGGCAGCCAGTGCCGAGCCAAAAATTCACTATTCCCGCGAATTACACGCGCTCGATGATGGTCGCGATGCCAATACCACCGCCGGCACACAGCGTAACCAGGCCGCGCTTCAGGTCACGACGCTCGAGTTCATCCAACAGGGTGCCGAGAATCATTGCACCCGTCGCACCAATGGGGTGACCCATGGCGATGGCGCCGCCGTTGACGTTAATTTTCTCATCGGGAATACCGAGACGGTTTTGGTAACGCAGCACCACCGACGCGAAGGCCTCGTTGAGTTCAAACAGGTCGATATCGTCAACGCTCAGGCCAGCTTTTTTCAGCGCTTTCTGTGTCGCGGGAACGGGACCGTCCAGCATGATGGTGGGCTCACTGCCAACCAGCGCACAGCTAACGATACGTGCGCGCGGTGTTAGGCCCTGCTCTCTACCAGCGGCTTCGCTGCCGATCAACACCAGACCGGCGCCGTCGACAATACCCGAGGAGTTACCCGCGGTGTGCACGCATTCGATATTTTCCAACTCGGGGTATTTCAGTTTGGCGACGCCGCCGTGACCGAAATCGTTGAACATTTGGAAGGCCGGCTTCAGTTTGGCCAGACCCTCGGCAGTGGTTTCAGCACGAATCAACTCATCTTGCTCTAACACCACAACGCCGTTCATATCGCGGACGGGAACGATGGACTTGAAGTAGCCATTGTCACGCGCCTGCGCTGCGCGGTGCTGTGAGCGCGCTGCGTACGCATCCACCTCTTCACGACTGATCCCATCCATGGTGGCAATCATGTCGGCGCCCAAACCCTGGGAGATAAAGTAGGACTTCATCGCCACCCACGGATCGCCGGTTGCACCGCCGCTGGCACCAATACCGAGGCGCGACATGGACTCAACACCACCCGCAGCCACTAGCTCTTCAAAACCGGAAGCGACTTTAGCCGCCGCCATATTCACGGCATCCAGACCACCTGCACAGAAGCGGTGAAGCTGCGCACCGGTAGTAATGTCGTCCCAGCTCGAGTAGACCAGTGCCGCTTTGGCAATGTTCTGTCCCTGCTCCTTGACTGGCTCGCCACAGGCGAGGATCAAATCTTCGACCTTGCTGGTATCCAAATTGAGGCGCTCTTTCATCTCCTCAAGAAGATTCGTCACCAGGTCAATAGGTTTTACTTCGTAGAGCGAACCGCCCTGTTTGCCCTTGCCGCGCGGGGTGCGAATCGCATCGTAAATAAAAGCGTCTGCCATGCTGTGTCCTGCCAAAGTAGATTGGGGTTACGTCAAATAGGCAAAGCATGGCGTCTGAGCTGGGATGCGGGCAATAACATATCCGGTCAATGGACTGACATCTATGATATTTCGTTTTATTTAACAGCCACTTAGCCGAAGAAGGCAGATGTTAGCTTTCGCTATCGCGCTCTCGCTGACGAAACTCGCCCGGCGTGATACCCGTCCACTTTTTGAAACAGCGGTGAAACGCCGAGGGGTCAGTGAATCCCATCAGCGCCGCGACACCATTGATGGAGAGCTCTGAGCCACTCAAGTAGGCCATCGCCGCATCACGCCGACACTCGTCTTTAAGTTGCTGGAAGGTCGTTCCCTCTTTTTTTAGGCGCCGCCGCAGTGTTGGCGCCGACATATTGAGGGCCTCGGTGATCCGTTCAAAACTGGGGAAACCTTGCGAGAAATCCTGGCCGATCATGGCGCGTACCCTGGCGACCAGGCTGCCATCGTCACGACCACTGCTCAGCACCATGAGCGGATAAGGCGCCGTGCGCAAAAACTCTTTTAAGCTGCGCTCGTTCTGCACTAGCGGAAAATTGAGATAGCGCGTGTCGAAGACAAATTCATCACGCAGCTGGCCATAGTACACAGGGCATTCGAACAGCTGCTGATAACGCACCACACGCGCCCGCTCCCGGGGCGCCTGACCAGCGAAGCGCACTTCTTTTAGCTCGATATTTGTGCCCACCAGCCAGCAAAAGAAACGGTGCCACAAACTCAGGCCATAGAGGTCGGAGGCCTCCACAAAATCGCCGGCAAAGCCTTTCTTGACACTGCCATAACCCACGATGGCACTGTCTCGGCGTGTATCTAACTGAATCTGGGTATCGGCTTCGTAGAAGGTGCGAAAGAACTCGCAGGCGCGTTTGATCGCTTTGCCTAGGTTGTCGCAACCCAACAGGCAATAACACATCATACGAAAAGCGCCCGGGGTCACCTTGTGGCCGAGCATCAAGCCAAAGGCTTCATCCTGTATCAGGCTCATTACCTGTTGATACAGGCGCGTGTACTGCATCGCGGTGATATGAGGCTGATAGCCGTCACTGCGGCTGTCTATCGGATTGAAGGGAATCTGCGCATATTGCAGAATTTTGCCCGCATCGTAGCCGCGCTCCACCGCTAGGTTGAGCAGAGAGCGAGCAAAACGACTGGGAACAGCTTCAAGATCCATAAACTTCGCTATTAGTGTCGGACAAATGCACAGCTTGCTGGCCCCTGGCACCGCCGCACGACGGAGCAAGACCCAACCAAGTCACAAATTTACCGCCAGAATGTTAACACCCCTCTACACTGTCTGCTAAGTTGTGAAGATAAGGTAATAAACGCAGATTCGCTTGCACAAATGGATAACAGAGTGTCTTAACAGTGATGGAAGAGCAACGTTTCGATCTTTTCTTAACCGGCCACCTGGCTGTTGGCAGCGACCGCGATCGCGCTGTCCAACAGCTGGCCGCGCTGTTTAAGCGCCCGCCCGACCAAATAGACAAACTATTGCGCGGGCGCAGCAGCCGTATTCGCAAGGCGCTCAATGCGGCGGAGGTACAGCGCTTGCAGGCCGGCTTCGACAAAATCGGAATTCTTACTGAAGCGCGGCCCTGCCCTGAAGGCACCCCACAACAGCGCGCCATCGCTGAGAATATTGGCGACAGCCAGGATACCTTGTCACTGTGCCCGACGGGCAGCCCGGTACTGCGCGAAAACGAACGTCGGCAGGTGGATGCTGTCAGTATAGACACAAGCGCCCTCTCTTTGGCGCAAGTGGGCAGTCGCCTTCAAGAGCCCAGAGAGACCGCAGTAAAGGCGCCCAATACCGACCACCTACACATTCTCGACCACGACTAAAACGCTTACGTCATTCACGGCAGTTCAAGGCTTAAAAAGGGCAGGCCGCCTACCCCTTTTTACTCACACTGCTCTGGCGAGGCAGGCGCATCACCACTTTGAGGCCCGGCCGATTATCCTCCAGGCTAATTGTGCCGTCATGCAACTTCACCACCGCATGTACCAAACTCAAGCCCAGACCATTACCGGGGTGGCAGCCGCGGCTGCTTTCTACACGGAAGAAACGCTGAAAGACTTTTTCACGATCAGCATCCGGCACACCAATGCCCGTATCTGCGACATACACGCGGTAGCAATCGGGCTCAACCGATAAGCCAACCTGCACCTCACCACCTTCCGGTGTGTACTTGATGGCGTTATCCACCAGGTTCGCCACCGCTTGAAAGAGTAGGTTTCGGTCCCCGGTGACTTTGCCCACCCTCGCCAGCGCGGTGTTGAACTGCTGGTCTTTCTCCATGGCCAGCGGTTCATAAAGCTCGATAACGTCAGACACAAGGGTGCACAGGTCGACATCGGCGAAACCGGAGCGGCGATTACCTGACTCCACCTGAGCAATGCGCAGCAACGCACTGAAGGTGCCGAGCAAGCCGTCCGCTTCCTCTATTAATGCCTCCACCTGCTCGCGATTGGCGGGGTCGCTGCAGTCGTCGTGTAAATCGCTGAGCTTATTTCTAAGACGTGTTAGGGGCGTTCTCAAATCGTGGGCAATATTATCGGAAACTTGCCGGACCCCGGTCATCAACACCTCAATGCGGTCGAGCATCTGGTTGACGTTTTCCGACAGGCGCCGGAAGTCTCCGGTGCTGCCGCTGACATCAATGCGCTCGGAGAAATCGCCGCTCATGATGCGGTGCAGGGTGGTATTGATGTGCTCGATCCGCCGCAAACTCAGTCCAGCGGTGATCGCACCACCAATCGTCCCGAGGATAATGGTCGCGACCATGGAACGCGTTAATGCCCCAGCGACCAGCTTTGTACTGTTAAGCACATCGGCATAATGACGTGCCACTAACAGGCGCTCGCCACTTGGCAGCTGAGTGGACAACGCAACAAACTCGTTGCCGACCGGGTCCGCCATATTGGTTAAGGACTCAAAGTCGAAACCGATCCAGCCATTGCGGTATTCCTTGGCGTCGGGCCACTCATTGAGGTTGCCGGCGATTTTGCGTTTCTCGGCGTCGCCGACAAAGTAAAAAAACCGAATCAGTCGCGTCGGCCCGCTGTGCACCTCGACGAATTCATCAACGGCTTCGCTACCACCCTCTTCATAGGCCTGGCTAAGCGCCTCCAGTTCAAGCTTGACCGAGCGATGTACGTCGCTAAAGAAATCGTAGGCGATAAAGGCGTAAATCAACGCCAGTACCATAAATACCGCAACGCTCAGCCACGCGACGTAGCTGACCAAAAACCGGAAGGTAAAGCTGGTAAATATCTTACTCAGAATCATCCAACATATACCCGGCGCCGCGAACAGTGTTGAGCAATTGACGATCAAAGCCCTTGTCTATTTTCTGCCGCAACCGGCTGATATGCACGTCGATAACATTGGTTTGGGGGTCAAAGTGATAGTCCCACACATTCTCCAACAGCATGGTGCGGGTCACGACCTGACCGGCGTGGCGCATCAGGTATTCCAATAGTTTGTACTCGCGAGGCTGCAAGTTGAAGGTTTCGCCGCCACGGGTCACTTTGTGTGCCAACAGGTCCATTTCCAGATCGGCAACCTTGAGGCGTGTCACCGCAGAACTGGACTCGTGGCGACGCAGTATCACTTCAATGCGCGCTAGCAGTTCGGCGAAGGCGAAGGGTTTAACCAGATAATCGTCGCCGCCCGCTTTAAGCCCCTTCACCCGGTCATCTACCTCACCCAAGGCGCTCAGGATGAGCGCCGGTGTGGCGTCGTTGGCCGCTCGCAGGGTTTGAATAATGGTTAAGCCATCCACATTGGGCAACATACGATCGACAATCAGGGCGTCGTATTCCTCTGTGGTTGCCTTGACCAACCCGGACTTGCCATCGGCCACGTGCTCAACCTGATAACCACTCTCCCGCAGCCCTTTTACAATATATTCAGCGACACTCAGGTCATCTTCGATCAGTAGTATGCGCATCGCGTACGGCTTCCCTTGTTCATTATTGTGACTCACTACACAGTTTTTCTTGGCATTCGCTATTGCATCAGCGGTTGCCCACTAAGGGCCTATGGCTAAACCCCTACGGTACATCTACGGATTATTTCCCGGCGCCCCGCTGGATATTCTAAGTCCATGCTCAACAACGATAATTCCAGCATAGCCGAGGATACAAGCACATGATCACGATCACTCAGACCGCAATCATTCCCGCTTCCCTGCAGCGCGTGATCCTGGCCCTCGCCGCCACTCTGCTTTGCACCCTGGCTCACGCCGGTAAAAGCAACAGCTACGATGGCGAGCTCACTTTACCCGCCGACCACCGCCCTGGCTATCAACCAACCCTGCGTTTTTGCATCGAAAAAGATGAAATGACAGGGAGCTTTATCGCCCATAGCGCCACCGAAGCCCGCTTTAATCGCATCTGGATGAACCAGCACCGCGCTAAAACAGGCAATGCGGCGAAAAAAGAGCTTATCAAACTCGGCGCCAAAGCACTTTACCGCGCTATTCATAAACGTGCATCCATGAACTTTCTTCCCGATGAAAATGGCCGGGTTCGCGTCGCGAAATCCAGCAAGAACTTCGCCGTCGACTACAACCTCCATCTCCGCAGCAGCTCACTGGCCTTCGGTGTCGCCGTAAACTTCTAGACCCAAGGGCAATAAACATCGGCCGCCATAGCTCTGCTACAATGGCGGCCGTTTTTATTTGGGTAGAAAAAAATGACTCAACAGGCTTTTCCCGTGGCCGGCGTTTGGCCTCGCCTCGCCGCCGCTGTTTATGACGGCTTCCTGATGTTTGCCGTGTTATTTGTCGCCTCGCTACTACCGGCACTTCTGCTTAATGCCGAGCAGCTGGGCAACTCACCGGCAACCGATAGCGTGGTGCACGAACTCAATGCCCCATTGCAAGGCTGGGCCTACAGCGCCTATCTGTTAGTACTTATTGTTGCCTTTTACGGCTGGTTCTGGAGAAAAAGCGGGCAAACCCTGGGCATGCAGGCCTGGCGCCTAAAACTGGAGTCAACTTCTGGCGAGCAGGTCACATGGCAGCAAGTGATGATTCGGCTACCTGTGGCAGCGCTGGCTTTTTTCCTTTTTGGGGCCGGATACTGGTGGGCGTGGCTGGATAAGCAGGGAAGAAGTTGGCAGGACATGGCTTCATCTAGCCGCGTGGTACAACTTCCCAAGCATAAGAAATAGAGGCGCTAATTACGTGCGCTTCATCATCAGCAAGCCACCGACCGCAAAGCAGATGATGATCGGACACACACTGGCATAGATGGGGTCGAAGCCATACACCAGGCTCGATGGCCCCAGAATATCCTGCAGGGTGCGGAACACGATACCGACCATCACTCCCACGAAGATACGAAAACCCATTGTCACATCGCGCAACGGGCCAAAGATAAACGAGATCGCCACGAACACCATACCCAGTATGGTTACCGGCTGCAGCAGCTTATTCCAAAACGCCAGCTCGTAGTCGCCCGCATTCAGCCCCTGCTTATTCAGGTAACTGGCATAACGCCACAGCCCGCTGATGGAGAGGTCTTCAGGATCCAACACAAGAACATTGAGCAGCTCCGGTGACAGATCAGACTCCCAGTCTCGCTGCGGGAAAAACTGCTGCTCAGCACGCTGTTCACTGAAATCAACTTGCCGGACATCCTCAAGCATCCAGCTGCCACCGAGGTAATTGGCCCGTTCAGCGTAGGTACTTTGCACCAGCCGTTGCTGATCATCAAAGCGATAGATGCTCACTCCGTACAACACGCCGTTGGGCTGCACCGCATTGAAATGCATAAAGGCGTCGCTTTCGCGGTGCCACATTCCATGCCGCGAGTGACTACTGGTCGACTTCTGCAGCGCAATCGCGCGCTGACTTTCCGCAATTTGCTGGGCTGCTGGCGCAACGTATTCGGCGACGAACAAGCCAATCAAGGTGATAAATAGCGTCGGCCGCACCACCGCCATCACCAACTTGGCGGTTGATACGCCCGCCGCTCGCATTACCACCAGCTCGCTGCTGCTCGCCAAGCTACCCAGCCCCGCCAAACAGCCCACCAGCGCCGCAAAAGGCAGGTACTTATAGAGACTGCCCGGCGCCACCAAGCCGACATACTGGAGTACAGACCCAAAGGTATAGTCGCCCCGTATCTCTTTCAGCTCGTCGATCAGGCTGGAGAGTAAGTCGATACCGACGATGACCAACAAAACCAGCAAGATAGCCGCGGCAACTGTGCGCCCGATGTAGCGATTTAATTTATGCATGACACTCAACCACGGCTTCGCCTCCAGGTCAGCCACCAGTGCCGCAACACACTATCCCAGTAAAGCAGGATAAGCCCCAGCGTGAGAAAGATGAGGTGAATCACCCACATTCCCGGCAGCACTGGCCAATTGCCCTTGGCAATGGCATCGCGCACGGCATTGAGCGCCACCAGATAAAACATGTAGAGCATAAACGCCGGAAACATTTTGCCGTAGCGCCCGCGACGATGATCCGTTTTACTCAGCGATACCGCGATCAAGGCCGCAATGGGCACCAACACGCTCAGAGAGATGCGCCACTGAACCGCAGCGATATCCTCCAGGGCGTCACTGCGCCATAACTCTCGCGTTGATTTTCCATCGATCTCTTGGCGATAGGTTTTTACTTCCGGATCGCGCATTAGCTGGCTAAGGCGTTCAAAGCGGGTAAATTGATAATCGGACTGCCCAGGCTCGCCAACATAACGCACCCCTTTGTCCAACACCAAATGGCGCTCACCAGTGGCCGCATCCACTTCAAATCGACCGCTCTCGGCGGTAACCAGTGACACCAAGGGGCGCTCGCCCCCGCCGCTTTGCTGAGGCTCGGCCTGAGCCATAAACACAGAGCGCATCGTCTGGGAATCGCGATCCGTTTTTTCAATATAGGTGACCCTGCCGCTGCCCTTATCAATTCGAAAGCGCCCCTCAACGGCCGCTTTCACACCAATTTCTGCGCGACTCTCCGCCAGCTTAGCCGCATAGGCCTGTATACCTGCGGGGCTCACCACCATGCTGATATAGGCCACGATGGCAGCAATAATAAAGGCGGGGATTTGGGTATAGAGCAGCAATCGGCGACGACTCATCCCGCAGGCACTCATTACCGTCATTTCGCTATCGACATAGAGGCGGCCGTAGGTCAGCAAAATACTGATGAACAGCCCCAGCGGCAGCACCACCTCCAAAAAACCGGGAAGGCGGTACAACATAATAAGAAACAGCACATCGGGCGAGAAATCGCCCGACGCCACCTGTGCAAGGTACTTTACAAACCGCCCGCTCATAATGATTGCCAGCAGCGTTAAAGTAACCGCAAATACAGATTTAAAAATTTCACTCGCGAGGTAACGAAAAAGAATCACAGCTACCAAGCCCCTCTGCTGGCAAATGGTTTCACGCGCAGATAATACCCTTTACACTAGCGTCATAACACGCTGCCCGTCCCGGTTTTGGACGCAGCAAGCACCGATATAAAAATCTGGCCCGCATTATCGCTTATCGCGGCGCCCTCTGCGAATGTTTGTCTGAGAGAGAATCAATGCAAATCAGCCTAAAGCCCTGCAAAGACCCAAAAACCATCGCCACTGACTGTCTTGTCGTCTTCAGCAATGGCCAGTTAAGCGGCGCCCTCACCGCCATTAACGAAGCGAGCGATGGCGCAATCGACGCGCTGCTGAAACGCGGCGATTTTAAAGGCACGGTCGCAGAAACACTTTATATCCCCTATTTACCCGGTATTCGCGCCAAACGGCTGCTGCTGGTCGGCACTGGTGACAGCGAGACCGTCAGCGACGCCGACGCCGACAAACTCCTGCAAAGCGGCATTGCCGTATTGAACAAGCAGCAGAGCAAAGACTGCTGTCTTCTGTTTGGCGATCTGCGCGTCGACGGGCGCAAAGCCAGTTGGCTACTGCAGCGCAGCGCCCAGCTGCTGGAAGTGTCCCGCTACCGTTACAGCGAAACCTTGAGCAAGGCAAAACCGGGCAGTGCATTGCGGCGCGCCGTGTTGCAAGGCAGCAACAGCGACAGCAACCGTAAGCTCGTCGAATATGGTCAACAAACGGCAGAAGGCATTAACGTCACTCGTCGCCTCGGTGATTTGCCCGGCAATATATGCACGCCGGATTTTCTCGCGAAAGAATCACGCAAACTCGCTCGACAGTTCGAGAAAGTAAAAGTTAGCGTGCTCGATGAGAAAAAAATGCAGCAGCTCGGTATGGGCGCCCTGCTCTCGGTTAGCGCCGGCAGCGACCAGCCCGCGCGCTTGATTGCCATTGAATATCAAGGCACGGAGAAGAGTCAGCGCCCGCACGTACTGGTGGGTAAAGGGGTCACTTTTGACACGGGCGGTATCAGCCTTAAGCCCGGCGCCAAGATGGATGAAATGAAATACGACATGTGCGGCGCCGCCAGTGTGGTGGGCACACTTCGCGCCGTTGCCGGAGCAGAGTTAAAGGTCAACGTGGTCGGCATTATCGCGGCAGCCGAAAATATGCCGAGCGGCCGAGCTACCAAGCCCGGTGATATCGTCACCAGTATGTCGGGGCAAACCATCGAAATCCTCAATACCGACGCCGAGGGCCGATTGGTGCTCTGTGACGCTCTCACCTACGCAGGCAAGTATAAACCCGCGTCAGTCATCGATATCGCAACGCTGACAGGCGCCTGCGTTGTTGCCCTAGGTAAACACGCTATCGGCCTATACAGTAATCAAGACGACTTCGCTGCAGAGCTGCAAAACTGTGGTAACGAGGCACGCGACCGCGCCTGGCCTATGCCCTTGTGGGATGACTACCAGCCGCAACTGGACAGTAACTTTGCCGATATGGCAAATATCGGCGGCCCCGAGGCCGGCAGCGTTACCGCCGCCTGCTTCCTGTCGCGCTTTTGTAACGACTACCGCTGGGCACATTTGGATATCGCGGGCGCCGCTTGGCTGTCCGGTGCCAACAAAGGCGCTACTGGTCGCCCGGTAGGTCTGCTCTTCAACTACCTGCAAAGCAAGGCAAAGGACTAGGTGACTCGCGTCGATTTTTACATTATCGGAAGTACCTCGGCCGATGCGGCAATGGATTTCAGCTGCCGGCTGGCCGAGAAAGCGTGGCGCGGTGGTCATCAAATATTGATGCACTGCGCCGATGCCCAGCAAGCCGCCGAACTCGACGACCGTCTTTGGCAGTTTAAGCCAGAGAGTTTTCTCCCCCATGAGCTGGGTGCAGAGGGTGGCGCTGACATAGCGATCTGCCACGCAGGCGACCACACCGCCATGGGCGATCATTGCGACCTGCTGATCAATCTCGCCCATGATGTGCCCGAGCCATTCAGCCGCTTTACACGGCTGGCAGAAATTGTCGATCAACGCGAGCAGTCGCTGGCGGCATCGCGGCAGCGCTACAGCTTTTATAAGCGTCACGGCTACCCGCTGCACAATCACAACGTCGGCCAATAAGGGGGACTGCAATGAGCCACACCAACGACGAACAACTTCCCCTGTTAGACGAACTGCAATCAT
Source organism: Spongiibacter sp. C9W (assembly GCF_057370015.1). Lineage (NCBI taxonomy): Bacteria > Pseudomonadati > Pseudomonadota > Gammaproteobacteria > Cellvibrionales > Spongiibacteraceae > Spongiibacter > Spongiibacter sp. C9W. The sequence goes on along the minus strand of NZ_CM170672.1, from coordinate 34,286 downwards.
TAAAAACCGTCCTCAGTGACACCGGCGACGACATCCCGGTGCTGAACGACATTATCCACACGCCCGATACCGAGCCCGCCGAGGCTTCAGATAGCGCGGAACACACAGCCAGTAACAACAGTGACTGGCTGGCCGGCGGTGACGACGACCACAGCAGGGAGATTTTTTTACAAGAATTGATCGACGATATGCTGCCCGACATAGAAGCGGAACTTCGCAGGCGTCTGCTTAAGCTCGACGGCGACGTACTCGAGCGCTGGTATCAACAAAGCCGTCAGCGCTAAGGCAGCGCGCCAGAGCACTGGCGCTCGCCCCCAGCGTAAAACCTCTCCAAACAATCCTCTCGCGCTTTGGCCCAGAGGACCAAAACTCAGTATACTTATCGCCTTTTTGCGTTAGCGCCTTCCCGCGCTCTGCGCCCAACAGTTATCGCCGAACGGAAACCCATGGATAAAACATTTCAGCCTGCGGACATTGAAAGCAAGTGGTACCAGACCTGGGAGGAAAAAGGGTATTTCTCCCCCGCCGGAGATGGCCCTGCCTACAGCATCATGATCCCACCTCCCAATGTCACCGGCAGCCTTCACATGGGGCATGCGTTTCAGGATTCGATCATGGATGCGCTCACCCGCTATCAGCGCATGAAAGGCGCCAAGGCGCTGTGGCAAGTGGGAACCGATCACGCAGGTATTGCCACCCAGATGGTCGTCGAGCGCAAACTCGCTGCGGAAAGTGGCCAGACCCGTCACGACCTGGGCCGCGACGCCTTCCTGGACAAGGTATGGGAATGGAAAGAGGAGTCTGGCGGCACAATTACTCGCCAGCTGCGTCGCCTCGGCGCCTCTGTCGACTGGCAAAACGAACGGTTTACCATGGATGACGGCTTCTACAAGGCCGTTCAAGAAGTCTTCGTTCGCCTTTACGACGACAAATTAATCTACCGCGGTAAGCGCCTGGTCAACTGGGATCCCAAGCTCCACACCGCCATTTCCGACCTGGAAGTTGAAAACAAGGACGAGAATGGTCATCTCTGGCACTTCCGCTACCCATTGGCTGACGGCCAAACAACCGCCGATGGCAGCCGCTACCTTGTCGTTGCCACCACCCGTCCGGAAACCATGCTCGGCGACACCGCCGTCGCGGTAAACCCCGCAGACGAGCGCTACCAGTCGCTGGCCGGTAAATTTATCGAGCTACCGCTGGTTGGCCGCCGTATACCCATCGTTGCCGACGACTATGTCGACCGCGAGTTCGGCACTGGCTGTGTCAAAATCACCCCCGCGCACGATTTCAACGACTACGCACTTGGCCAGCGTCACAAGCTGCCAATGATCAATATTATGGATCAGGACGCTGCCATCCTCGGCCGCGCAGACGTCTACAACAGCGATAGTAGCGCGAACGATGAATTAGATGCCGGCCTGCCTGAGGCCTATGCAGGGCTGGACCGATACGCCGCGCGAAAGGCCATTGTCGCCGACTTAGACGCAGCAGGCCTGCTGGAAAAAGTCGACGATCACGCGCTGAAAGTCCCCCGAGGCGACCGCTCAGGCCTGGTGATCGAGCCCCTGCTCACCGACCAGTGGTTTGTGGCGACGGCAAAATTAGCCGAGCCCGCCATTGCCGCCGTAGAAGACGGCCGCATCCAATTTGTACCCAAGCAGTATGAAAATATGTATTTCAGTTGGATGCGGGACATCCAAGACTGGTGCATTTCTCGCCAGCTGTGGTGGGGCCATCGCGTGCCCGCATGGTATGACAGCGAGGGCAATATCTATGTGGCCCGCAATGAAGAAGAAGCCCGCAGCAAGTATGACTTGCCCCCCGAGCTGGCGCTGCAGCAGGATGAAGACGTACTCGACACCTGGTTTAGTTCCGCGCTGTGGACCTTTGGTACCCTCGGTTGGCCGGAGGCGACAGAGCGCCTGAAAACCTTCCACCCCACCGATGTGTTGGTAACCGGCTTCGACATTATCTTCTTCTGGGTCGCTCGCATGATCATGATGACCATGCACTTTATGAAAGACGAAGACGGCAGCCCCCAAGTCCCGTTCAAAACGGTTTACGTCACTGGTTTGATACGCGACGAGCAAGGGCAAAAAATGTCCAAGTCCAAGGGCAACGTCCTCGACCCCTTGGACATGATCGACGGCATTGACCTCGACAGCCTGTTGCAAAAACGCACCGGCAATATGATGCAGCCTCAACTTGCTGAGAAAATTGGCAAAGCAACGCGTAAAGCCTTTCCCGAGGGTATTGGCGCCCACGGCACCGATGCACTGCGTTTTACCCTCTACTCGCTGGCCTCGACCGGCCGCGACATCAACTGGGACATGAAACGCTTAGAGGGCTACCGGAATTTCTGTAACAAGATCTGGAACGCTGCCCGCTATGTATTGATGAATACGGAGGGCGAAGATTGCGGCACGGGCAATGAGCCCGTAGAACTCAGCCTCGCCGACCGCTGGATCTGCGCGCGCTTAGAACAAGCCCAGCGGCGCGTGGCCGATGCGATGGCCGCCTACCGCTTGGATCACGCCTCCCAAGAGGTCTATGAATTTATCTGGAACGAGTACTGCGATTGGTACCTGGAACTCTCCAAGCCCGTCCTTTGGGACGACAATGCCAGCGCCGAAGCAAAACGCGGCACGCGGCGTACGCTCATTCAGGTTCTTGAAGCAACCCTGCGCCTTGCTCACCCCTTTATGCCCTTCATCACCGAGGAAATTTGGCAGCGCGTGGCCCCGATTGCCGGCATTAATGCGGGCGATAGCAGCATTATGCTGCAGCCCTATCCCTGTGCAAATGATCAAGGCATTGACGAGCAAGCCCTTAGCGATGCCGAGTGGCTAAAAGCCGTTATCACCGCAATACGCAATATTCGCGGCGAGATGAACGTGCCCCCCTCGAAAGCGCTCAATGTGCTGCTGCGCAACACCAGCGACGAAGATGCCCGACGCCTGGAAACCAATCGGCAGTTCCTGCTGAAACTGGCAAAACTGGACGATATTCGCCCCCTGAACGACGGCGAGCAAGCGCCGATGGCCGCTACACAGCTGGTTGGCGATATGGAGGTTCTCGTCCCGATGGCTGGCCTCATTGATAAGGCCGCGGAGCTGGCTCGCCTCGACAAGGAAATTGCCAAACTGGACAAGGACATCCAGCGCTTGAGCGGAAAGCTGGGTAACCCCGGCTTTGTCGACAAGGCACCGGCGGCGGTCGTCGAGAAGGAAAAAGAAAAGCTGCAAGGCCAGCAGCATGCCCGCCTGCGACTCGTTGAGCAGCGCGGCGAAATAGAGGCGCTGTAACGTCTCATTGCCATGCTTTGATCCAAATGAATGGGTCAAAGCATGGACAACAGCGCTAGAGTCGTTATAGTAAACAGCAATCTCGGCAGCGCTATTCGCCCAACTGTGATGTTTTCTCGTTTCGCTGACAACCGGCAAGTCCGGCTCCCCGCCCCGAAGCAGACCGCTCTGCCCGCTTCCTATCTCTTTTCCCCGGACTGGTGGCAATTATCTCGCCGCCCGACCGAAAGTACCTTTATGCGACCCAACTGCGACAAAGAGGATAAGCAATGAGCGACCGCGTAACTGGCACCGTGAAATGGTTTAATAATGCCAAAGGGTTTGGCTTTATTACCCGAAACGAGGGCGAGGACGTTTTTGTCCACTTTCGCTCCATTCAGGGGGACGGCTATCGCACTTTGGACGAAGGCCAGAATGTCGAGTTCAAACTTGTAGAAGGCCCCAAGGGTCTGCAAGCCGAGGACGTGCTCAAGGTCTGAGCTTGACCGCTGTGGCAGAGTCCTGCTCCGACGGTATAACGGCATCAATGGCGCGATAAAGTTGCGATGGCAACAGTGGGTTAGTTAATACAACGCGCTCACTCGCCGCCGGCAGCGACTCTTCGCGTTCAGGCCGCTCTCGCAGATAGATAACCGTGTCCAACGCTTCCAAGCAGGTCTCACGTCGCTCACTAATTACCAACTGCGGCGAGTCGCTTGGCATTTTGGCCAATTGTTTTTGCAGGCCGTGAACATCGGTAACGAAATGTGCACGCCAGCCCCGCCGGCTCAGCGCCGCCGACAGCGATAAGCGCAAACGCTCATCACTGACCAGCGCGATAATCGGCAGGCCTGCGGCGTCGACATCCGCATGATTCAATTCCAGCTGTTGCGCGGGTAACAGCACCGAGAAGCAGCTACCGGCATCGTCGGCACTACTCACCAGGATATGCCCACGCATGAGAGACACGAGTTTTTCGGCGACAGCCAGCCCCAAGCCCACCCCGCCAAAACGGCGGTTTCGAGAATTTTCTGCCTGCACAAAGGGTCGAAATAGCTCGCGACTGCCCTGCTCAGGAATCCCCACACCGTTGTCGTGAACTTCAAATACAAGTTCAGCCCAGTCGTAGTACTGCCGTTCCACGTCGCTGGCCGGACGCACTTGCAGCTCAATAATTCCCCTCGGCGTACTGTAAACAGAAAACTTAACCGCATTCTCAAGCAGCACTAACAGTAACTGCCGCAAGCGAATGGGGTCGGTAAATAATTGCTCCGGCAACCGCGGATCGATGCGCAACAGAAACTGCTGCTGATTCCGCGCCACCATTGGCGCTACCGCCAAGGCGACTCCCTCTAGGTAATCCCACAGCTGGACATTCTCCTCCTCTAATTTGACGTCACCGGTTTCAAGCAGTGAATAGTCGATAATATTGTCGAGGGTTGCCAATAGACTCTGTGACGAGCGGCGAATGGTATCGAGCATCAACCGCTGCTCGCGGTTCAAGGCCGACTTTGACAACAGGTCAGTCATACCCACCACAGCATTCATCGGGGTGCGAAACTCATGCCCCATTACCGACAAAAAGGCCGACTTAGCATTACTGGCCTGCTCTGCCCGCTGATTCGCTTCTTCGAGTTGCATACTTTGCAACCGCAAACGATCTTCAAGCCCACGCTTGTCAGCAAGCAGCTGTCGCTCTGCCTGCTTCGCCGCGCTGATATCCGATTGAACGCCCACCATACGCACAACGCGTCCGTCAGAATCGCGCTGCACGGCCGCTTGAAAACTCACTTCAAGCACGGAGCCGTCACGACGACGTATCTTGTGCTCCCCAGAAAACAGCTTGTCATCACTCTTCAAAAACGCGATGAATTCCGGGTTCAGCCGTTGCTGATCCGCTTCCGGAATACTGTTCATCAGCACGCGTAAACCGTCGCGCTCGTTGCAGCGAGACAGCCCGACCATTTTCAGCCACGCAGGGCTTAAGTACACCTCCTTTGCGAGCAAATCCCAATCCCATATGGCGTCGTGAGAGGCCATAACCGCCAGATCAAAACGCTGCTGGCTATGCTGATATTGTTCGTGCATCAAGTACTGGTCACTCATGTCGCGAATCAATAACAACAGGCGACGGCTGCCGTCTGCATCGGTGTACCAACCGGGGTATAACTCAACTGCCACTTCACTGCCGGAATGACTCATCAACATCAACTCGATGCCTTTAAAGCTGGCATCCTGCTCTGACGAGGACTCCATCAGAAACTCATATTTGTGTTCGAATCGCGGTGCAAACAAGCTGCGCAGAGAGCGCTTTATCAATGCGGCATTTCGATAGCCCAATAGCTTGGATGCGGTTTCGCTCGCTGCAATCAACATCCCTTGCGCGTCGCATATCAAAACCGCACCAGGAATTGATGCCATCAGGGTCTGGCGGCGCAATACCTCTGTTTCGACATTGGCCTTCAAGGCCGAGACCGTGCGCTGACGCCGCGACAGCAGCACTGCCAGCACCAGAGTCGCTGACGCCATTAACACCAAAGCAAATAGCAACAACAAGCGGCTGCGTTCCGCGCTCTGCCAACGTTTTTCATCCCGCGCGATCTGCGCAACTAACTGCCCATGCAGCTTGCTGAGCGCATCGATAACAATGCGCTGATCCAATTCAGCATTAAGTGGAACGGCGCCGACATTCCCCACCTTGTAAGCGGAGTAAGCGGACACAATAGATTGCAGCGATAGCAGGGCTTGTTGCTCTCCCCCTAGCGATTGTAGTGTTGCCAATGGGGGCAGCGCCTGACTCATTTGCTGCTGAAGGGCCTGAAAAGCGGCGAGATCGGAATTTTCCAGCAGGTCGAAGAAACGCGGAATGACCGCACCGTGGTCAAGTAAATAGTCGACTTCTGCCAAGGTCTCAGCAAACGGGACGGGTCGCTCGATAAATCCAGTAACTTCAGCCCGTGCGTTTCCTACGGCCAGGCTTGTCGTCAACAGCGCCAACCACACCAAGCGAAAGGCACAACGGCGCACAACATACCGACGCGCAGTGGTGCTTGCACGCATATCACCCCTCCCTGATTTGCTGAAGGCTCATCGTTGCCAACACCCATGAATATAGCGCATCATCTCCCAGCACGCGGGGCATAAAAATGCGTAGTTCCACTAACGTAGGCCTGTGACTTACCGCGATGAAACACCCCGCAGATGGAGCGTTGCCATGACAGATTCATTTAAGTTAGCGCTGATTACCGGCTGCTCAAGCGGCTTGGGAAAGGCCCTTGCCGAACAGGGCCTTGCTCGTGGCTACCACGTGGTTGCCACCGCCCGCAGGCCCGAATCGATTACTCTGGAACACCCCCGCCTTCACAAGCGCGCTTTAGACCTTAATGACCCCGAGCACATCCGCACGCTTTGCACTCAGCTGCACGAGGAGTTCGGCCAGATTGACCTACTCATTAATAACGCGGGCTTTGGCCTGATGGGGCCGATGCTGGAAATTAGCCCACAAAAACTCGCCGAGCAATTCCAAACCAATAGCATCGCGCCGCTCGAGCTTGTTCAGTCTGCACGCCAGTCATTAAAGCGCGGGAGTACGGTTGTAAACATCGGCAGCGTGTCAGCAAGTTTGGTGACACCCTTTGCCGGCAGCTACTGCGCCAGCAAAGCCGCCTTGCACGCATTAAGCGATGCCATGCGCATGGAATTAGCGCCCTTTGGCATTCGGGTGATGGTGGTTAGAGCCGGCGCAATCCGGTCTAAATTCGCTGAACGCGCCGAATCTGAATTGACGCCACAGCAAACGCAGGGGCCCTACCAGCCACTGCAACAAGCCATTGCCGAGCGAGCAAGCCTGTCTCAGCAAAACGCGAGTGATGCCGACGACGTTGCCATGCGTATCTTCGACGCCAGCCAACGATCACGCTGCCCCGCCTACGTGGGCGTTGCGAACGGGCATCGGCGGCTGTATTCACTCAGTAAGTTGCCCAGCCGCGTTACCGATTGGTTGCTGTCACGCCGCTTCAAGCTCAGTACGCTGCACGGCGACGAACTGTAATTGGAGTGCTATACTCCGCCGGCTGCGGCCGATATTGCTGGCCCTTAATCCCTTGTTTTGTTTATTTATTTTTGGTTTTGTATTGTTATGTTGTTAATTCTAAGAATTATTATTTCTGCAGCGCTCAGCGCACTGACGGTATTTTCTCTCTCCAAATTGGGTCTGGCTAGCCTGGCAGCGCTACCAGCCGCTCTTGTATTTGCAGCACTGCTATTTGCCATGCTGCTCTCTCCACGACTACCCGGCATCATTGACGCTCTAGGCAGCAAGCGCGAGCGCGGTACCGTAAAATGGTTCAACGTCAGCAAGGGCTATGGTTTTATCACTCGTGAGGGTGGTGACGATGTATTCGTTCACTTTCGCTCTATCCGTGGCAAAGGCCGAGGTCGCCGCAGCCTAATGGAAGGACAACTCGTGGAGTTCGTGCTCAGCGAAGGCGAAAAGGGTCCGCAGGCCGAGGAAGTTTCGGTCGTCGACTAGCGTCCGTTACCACTGGGTTAATAATGCGGCGGCTTCTCCATATCCGCCGCGAAGCCGGGCTGAGCCAAGCCCTGTTCTTCCATCGTTTCACGCATTACACGACTGGCTTGCGCCAATTGGCGCAGCTGCTGTCGCAAGATACGCAGTTCGCCGTCCTGCTCACTTACCCTGTCGTTAAGCGCATTGAGTAAGTCTTCCTGATAGGCCAACTGAGTTTGCAGCTCCACTAGCTGCTCTGTTTCGCGACTGGACATCGGTGCAGGCTCCTGAAAAAATCGTGGGCTACTATACCGCCCTCGCTGGTTATTATACTTTTTTTGCATCAGAATTTTTCGAGTGAACCCTCTTTATGTCACGTATCGTCTACTCCACAGACCAAGGCCGGATGTGTCCACAATGTGGAGAAGCCCAACAACAGTGCCGCTGCAAAGATATCAACGCCGACGCTGAACGCAGCGCCCGCGGCGGCGATGGTATTGTGCGTATTCGTCGAGAAACCAAAGGCCGCAAAGGCAAGGGCGTGAGTATTGTCAGCGGCATACCGCTAGACGACGCCGCCCTGAAAAAACTCGGCAAGGAGTTAAAACAAAAGCTCAGTATTGGCGGCGCGGTAAAGGACGGACAACTAGAGTTCCAGGGGGATCAGCGCCAAGCCCTGAAGCGCCTATTGGAAGAACGCGGCTACACCGTCAAACTTGCCGGTGGTTAAGCAGTTCATACTGTTATGAAGATTTGCCAGCTAAGCCTGCCGTCAGTACAGGCGCTCTGGTAGCCTGAAAGAAAAAGATCGAGGCGTCTCACATGACAGCACTTAGCGAAACAATTGAAGTCGGCATCGTCACTCACAACATCGACACCATGTGTCACTTCTATGGCAACACCCTTGGCTTGGCCTTCGAGGGCAAGCTCGACTTCCCCGGCGGAACAATGCACCGCTACCGACTGGGCACGGCAGTCATCAAGCTGGTGAACTACGGTGACGAAACGCCCGAGCAATGTATTCCTGGCGGTGGCCACGCTGCCTGCGGCTATCGCTATATCAGCTTTGGCGTCGCCGACCTGAACAGCGTTATCGCCCAACTCAAAGCGGCCAATGTCGGGATTGCCGTCGATGTTACCCGCTTTGCCGAAAACATTGGCTTCGCCTTTGTATGTGACCCTGACGGCAACTGGATTGAGCTGTTCGGCGGCTGTTAAACGTCGGCAGACATGCCGTACTTGCGCATTTTTTCGATCAACGTGGTTCGCCGCAAGCCGAGCAGCTGCGCCGCCCGGCTCACAACATGATCTGCCGCCCGAAGGGCCTGTTGAATCCGTCGCTGCTCAAAGTCAGCCACCTCTTCCTTGAGCGATACGCCCTCAACCGGAAGCTCATCATCGGCGATTGCCGCCCCGCTCGTGCGCACTTCAACGCGCGCTGGTGGCTGCCACACCACCTCAGCACCGCGGTAGGCGTCAGGCAAGTCCTGGCGCCCCACCACTTTGTCGGGGTACATAATCAGCAGCCGCTCCAACAAATTTGCCAACTCTCGAACGTTGCCCGCCCAAGAGTGAGCCTGCAGAGAAGCGACTGCTGACGGCGCTAGCGCCAGGGTGCCCAAACCGTCGTCGGCAAGCTGGCGGATGATGTCGCGCACCAGGGCGGGAATATCCTCTTTACGTTCGGACAAGGCAGGAACCTGCAGCGGGAAAACGTTCAAGCGGTAGTAAAGGTCTTCGCGAAATTCCCCCGCGTCGATCATTGCCGGCAAATCCCGGTGCGTCGCGGCGATGATTCGCACATCGGCGCTGCGGCTCTCGCTGGAACCAACACGCTCAAAACTGCGCTCCTGAATAGCGCGCAATATCTTCACCTGCATGTCCAGCGGCATGTCGCCAATCTCATCCAGAAACAAAGTGCCGCCGTCAGCCAGCTCAAAGCGACCGGCGCGGCTAGAAATCGCGCCCGTGAACGCGCCGCGCTCATGCCCAAACAATTCTGACTCTAATAACTCTCGGGGAATGGCGCCGCAATTGATCGGCACAAAAGGGCCAGAGCTTCTGGAAGAAAGTCGGTGTATTGCCTGTGCAACCAATTCCTTACCCGCGCCGGAGGGACCGTTAATCAGCACCGTTACCGATTTGTCGGCAACTTGGGCTAGCAGGTGCGTCAACTCCTGCATTGCCGGACTGCTGGCAACTAAGCCGTGATCAATGTCCGATGGGACATCGCCGAGCATCGACCCCAGGCGCCCCAAGCCCTCTAGTAGCGAATCAAATACCGGAGCGTCAATACAGGCCACGCAGTTCGGCCACCGCCCTTGCTGAGCCAGCGCACCCGCCAGCAGACAGGGACGCTCGTCGAGCGCTTCGGGCGCAAGGCGCGCACCGTCGGCCAACAACACGGCATTCGCCTGTGCCAACGCCTCAACGCAGGTCACCCGTTGCTGGTTTGGGTCTAGTGCCTCTAACAACACACGGTAGTGGGCGATGATATCGGGGGCTGCGTCGATGAGTAACTGGATACGCGTTGGCATGGGTGCCACATTTTCTCTGCTTGCCGTTGTCGTTTTTTTGACTATAGCCAAGCCCGGGCAGCATAACCACACCAGCATGTCGGTATTTTGACACAAGCACCTCCCCTCTTGCCCGGGCACCACGCTTGCTGCAAAATCGCGCCCTACTGCCTTTCCCTACACTCAGCCAGGATCTCAGCATGTCGACCAGCGAAACGCCCGTGTACTACCTAACTTGGGACGAACTGCACCGCGACACCCGTAACCTAGCGCGCAAACTCACCGCCACGCCGTGGAAAGGCATTATCAGTATCGCCCGCGGTGGCTTGGTACCGGGCGCCATTCTCGCTCGCGAACTCAATCTTCGCGTCGTCGACACCCTGTGTATCGCCAGTTACGACCACGACAAGCAGGGCGAGATTAGTATTCTCAAATCAGTGGAAGGTGACGGTGACGGTTATCTGCTGGTTGACGACCTCGTCGATACCGGAGGCACTGCAAAAATTGCCCGCGAGCTGCTGCCCAAGGCCACATTCGTCACCATCTACGCCAAACCTCAGGCGATGGCGCTGGCCGAGTACTACACCCGCGAATTCGCTCAAGATACCTGGATACATTTCCCTTGGGATATCGAGCACAGCTACAGCGAGCCGCTCATTAAATAACGAACCGCCGACGAAGCCTTTGCGCCACGCAGATAGAGTCAGTAGAATCTCCCGCTGCGCTTTTCGCCCCGGTGGCACAGCTGGATAGCGCGGCCCCCTCCTAAGGGGCAGGTCAGAGGTTCGAATCCTCTCCGGGGCGCCACCTCTTCCATGCTCCACTCTTCAGCTATCGCACACTGGCGTGCTAAGCCGGGATCGCCGGCGAGACACTGGGCTGACCGGCGTGTAACCAGTCTCGCAACTGCTCCGCTTCACGTCGATAGGTGCGCCGTTCCGACTGATCTAAGCGCAGCCACCGTAGGGCATTTATCAGCCAGCGGTCAGCAGAACCATTCAAAATACCCGCCCCGGGGGTACAGCAGATATGGTGCCAGTGCAGCTGATCGTCGCGCCACAGCAAGACCTCGCCATTGGGCGACAGCGTATAAGCCAGCTTGGCCTTAGGTGGCAGCGCTGGGCCATGGTCCACAGAGCGGGCAACGATTACCGCAGCGTCATCTGCCGGGCGAAGCAAAGACAGTAATTGCCGGTAATAACGGGGGCTTGGCAGCCCCAGATCAAAGCGCCCCCAACACAGTTGATGATCGACAACCTGCCCCACGGGCGGGCGGGCCAATACCTGGCGTTTACCGCCCTTAAATTCCGGGTACCAAGGCTGACCGTGCAGGCTAGCCGCGTGAAAAAACACATTGCTCAGCCAATGCAGTCGCTCGCGATCCTGACAACTCACAGCGATATGACTGTGATAGACATAGGTCCCGGCATCTGCACACCACTGACGGCGACAGGACCAGGTGTCCGGCTGGCACTGCCTCGCATTTATTGCCCGCGCCATACTCAAGAGCCGTTCAGCAGAGGCCTCGGCTTCTGCCACGGCCTGCTCAACCGTTATTTCATTGGCTTGTTTGGCAGCCACGATTAATCCCATTGATACGAAATTTCCAGGCCGTAGTGACGCGGCGGCAACTGCGCCTTTGTTGTTGTGCCAAGATTGTCACCCAGAGCCACCCCGCCGCCAAAGAACAGCGAGTCCTTCAGGTTGTTCACGTACATCGCCACACGCAGCTTCTCGTCGGGCAGCCAGGTCAGGCGGGCGTTATACAACTCCTGCCCGCCCAATGTCGCGCCATCGTAGAGATTGGCCTTGGCGTCCAGGCCGACAAAAATTTCCGAGCGGTAAGAGTAATGCAGCCGCGGAATGAACGCGCCAAAGCGCGTTTGCCAATGGTATTGCACAGCGAGCGAGCGGGTGTTTTTTGGCACCACCGCAAAGGGCTCGGCACTGCGATCAAAGCTGGAGCCATCCGCTAAAAATACCGTGTAATCCCGATAATAGGCATCGGTATAGCCGGCGTTGGCATTGACCTGTAGCCCTTCGTAGAGCCAGGTTGCCTCCAATTCGGCGCCCTGCACTACGGCAGAACCCGCGTTATCCAAAAACAGAATGACATCGGTCGGCCCACCGGGGCCCGTCTCGGCTTGCTGAACTTGGATTTGGTCGTAGCTCATATGGTAGATCGCACCATTGAGACGCAAACTCGAATCGAGGGCATCGAGCTTAAACCCGACCTCACTGTTCTCCACCACCTCTGGCTCGAACTCATTGAGGCGTCGCCCCCGCAGACCAATACCGCCCGATTTATAGCCCTCGCTGACGGTCACATAGGTCATCAAACTATTGAGGCCGATCGCCGCGATGTCCGCCTCCTCCCAGATATAGCTCACCGTCAACGCTGGCGAAACCTGGTCAAAGGACAGCTCTGACGACGTCGACACCGGCGCGAGAAACGGAATGGGTTGTGCAAAGTCGATATTGTCAAAATACGCTCTGGGCACTGGGTTATAGATGCCGCCCTGAGCATGAATAAGCCCCTCACGCAGCCCAAAGGCATTGAAATCGGCGTTGTATAAAGCAATCTCCCGCTGTTTATCATCTTCGGTGTAACGCACACCCAGCGTTAGTTGCAGATGGGACGTAAGATCGTAACTACCCTGTACAAACAGCGCACGTGTTTCATTTTCGATATAGCTTAAATTGACCGACGCTGACAGCAGCGGCAGCACAAGGTTATTGGCAGCCGCCGACAGTAAATCGACCCCAGGCAGCGCAACGCCTGCGGCACTACTCAGCAGAAATTCCGGGGGAATACCCAGAACCCCGTTGGCGCCAATAATTTGTGGGTAGGGAAATCCATCGATGCGCTCTGCAGAGTAGAAGGCGCCAAACGTCAGGTCGAGCTTGTCCTCGAAAAACCGCCCGTTGAATTTCAGCTCCTGACTGAGTTGGTAACGCGTTTCTTGATCCGGGTCGACGCCGGAGGCCGTCAAGGCTTTTAATGCCAAACGCTCACCATTGTGCACGAGGCTAAAGTCACTGCCGTCAACGTCCTCCTGCTTACCCAAGCCATATTGACGGCTGTAGGCGGTGATCGACTCAAGGTCAAGCGGCCCCATATGCCAATTCAGCTTTATCGCGTGAAGCTGTGACTGCTGGCGATAAAAACTGGCTTCGGTGTTGATCGCCACCTTGCGCTGCTCAGCCAAGCCCTCCTGCTGCTGACATCGCTGGGCGTAATTATCAGGCTGCTGGGGAACAAAGAATGTGGCCGCGGCCGCTTGCGCATTGATTACTTCGCAATTGTTCGCCTGCCCTTTCTCATCCTGCGAGCTCCAGAATGAGAAGACATCGAGTTGCAGGTTCTCGGTAAGGTCCCACAATAGCCGCGCAGACACCGCTTGCCGGTCCTCATCGCCAAAGCGTGTGCCATCGACAATATTCTTAACGTAGCCATCCAGGCGCCGCACGGTGCCACTGAGCCTCAGGCCCATTTGATTTTCGATCAATGGCAAATTAACGCTGGCCTTAATATCTTGGCGGCCGTGAGAGCCGGCAGTGACCGTGGCGCTGCCGCTCGGGCGACTAAAATCTGGCGCAACCGTGGTCACCAGCATCGCGCCACCGGTATTGTTTTTACCAAACAGCGTGCCCTGTGGCCCGCGCAATACTTGGATGTTTTCAACATCAACCGCATCTAGGAGTTGAGAGTCCTGACGGGCGATGAAAATACCATTCAAATACTGGCCTACTCCTGGGTCGAGCTCAGGTGTTGAGGCGCGCTGACCGATACCCCGCACAAAAATCGCTTGGCTTTTGGTCGCCGTCGGCGCTATCTGCAAATTCGGCACGATGTTCTTAACATCCGCCAGCGATGTGATGCCCGCATCCTCCAGCGCCGATGCCCCGATCGCCGAAACAGAAATCGGCGTGTCCTGCAGACTCTCCTCCCGGCGCCTGGCCGTGACGACCACCTCCTCTAACTGCGCGTAAGCGGGTGCACTGAAAATCGGTAATACCGTGACGATACTGCCAAAACAAAGCGGCAGCAGGCCGCTACCCAACATAACCCTATTCACTGCGATACAACCTCTATTATTGTTATGTAATCCCCGCGCATTGATACCAGCGAGTGAGCCATAGAGCTTACGCGAGGGAAAACAGGATGTTGACGCTATGTCACAAATACTGCGTTGTAGTGCAATTACATAAACTGCTTACATGACAAGGGGCAGGCGTGGCGGGACGTAAAAAAAGAGCCCCGGAAGCAGGGTAAGCAACCGGGGCCAATACGGAGAGAGGTCGCGACGGGATAAGAACGTCAGAGAGAGGGGGGAGACACCATCCCGCCGCGACACAACTAAACGATAATCATTATCATTGAGGTTTGCAAGCGTTTTTCTTGCTCTTTACTCAATTTCTATTAATACCTCACCCGGGGTGACGCGATCTCCCTTGCTAACGTGGATATCACGAACTGTGCCATCAATCGGCGCCTGCACTTCCGCTTCCATTTTCATCGCCTCAGTGACGAGCACTGGCTGGCCCGCCTTAACCACATCGCCCTGCGCCACTAATACATCGACGATATTGCCCGGCATATTCGTTGTAACATGCCCCGGCTGAGTTGCCTGCCGGCGCCCACTTCCCCCGTCGCGCTGGTATTCATTCAATGCCTCGAAAACCACTTCCTCTGGCATACCGTCCAGCGTCATGTACAAGTGCCGTTTGCCTTTACCCTTAATGCCGACGCCGGTAATCGCCACTTGATAACTTTCACCGTGCACATCGATCACAAACTCGGTGGGCACCGCATTTTCCGCGGCGGGGCGATCGGCCTCGGGTTCCGACTCTAAAACCTCAGGCTGTAATGTGCCATCGCGACGCTGCTGGAGGTAGCTGCGGCCCAGATCCGGGAACATGGCGTAACTCAGTACATCCTCTTCACTGTCGGCCAGCTCGCCAATTTCTGCGCGCAATTTCTCCATTTCAGGCGGCAGTAAATCTGCAGGGCGAACATCGATCACCGCTTCACTGCCAATCGCCTTGGCTCGCAATTCTTCATTCACCGTTCCCAGCGCCGCGCCGTAGTGACCCTGCAAATAGCGCTTCACCTCATTGGTAATGGTGGTATAGGGCGCCTCTGCCAGAATATTCATCACCGCCTGGGTACCGACAATCTGCGAGGTGGGTGTTACCAGCGGCGGGAAGCCCAGGTCCTTGCGCACCCGGGGAATCTCCGCGAAGACTTCATCGATACGGTGCAAGGCACCCTGCTCTTTTAGCTGGTTCGCCAGGTTAGACATCATGCCGCCCGGCACTTGGTTTATCTGAACGCTGACATCTTCGCGAGTAAACTCACTCTCAAACTGCCGGTATTTCTTGCGCACCGCCCACAGTTTTTTGGAAACGCTTTGCAAAACTTCCAGATCCAGGCCCGAGTCGTAGGGCGTGTCTTTCAGGCCCGCAACCATGGTTTCGGTCGCCGGGTGGCTGGTGCCGTTGGCAAAGGCTGAGATAGCGGTATCGATAATATCCACGCCCGCCTCTACCGCCTTCAACTGACACAGTCCAGCCAAACCCGATGTCATATGCGAATGCAGGGCCAGCGGCAGGTCAAACTCGGCCTTTAACGCCGCGACCAACTCACCGGTGGTACTCGGCGTCAGCAGGCCCGCCATATCTTTGATAGCCAGGGAATCTACGCCCATGTCCACCATCTTACGCGCCTGCTCGACGAACGTTTCCGTGTTGTGCACGGGGCTGGTGGTGTAGCAAATAGTACCCTGAGCATGTTTGCCGGCGGCCTTCACGGCGGCGATCGCCGTTTGCAAATTACGCACATCGTTCATCGCATCGAATATCCGGAAGATATCCATGCCATTGTCTGCCGCCTTGGCAATAAAGGCCTCGACGACGTCGTCAGCATAGTGGCGATAACCCAGCAGGTTCTGGCCACGCAGCAACATTTGCAGCTGGCTATTGGGCAGCGCCTCACGCAACTTGCGCAGTCGCTCCCAGGGGTCCTCTTTCAAAAAACGCACGCAGGCATCAAAGGTTGCGCCGCCCCATACCTCCAGAGACCAATAGTCCAGGGCGTCCAGTTCGGCGCACACCGGCAACATGTCCTCGGTGCGCAGCCGCGTGGCAATAAGCGATTGATGGCCGTCTCGCAGGGAGACATCGGTAATTTTAATCGGCGTAGTCATAGTGCCTTCCTTTCCTGTGTGCACATCGTGGCCGCTGAGCGGCTGCAATCATTATTGGGTTTACAGTCCTGCGTGAGCAGCGATCGCCGCCGCCACCGCCAGGGCAAGCTCTTCGGGCCGACTCTTATCGGAGTACTCGATCAGTTCGGGGTGACTATCAACAAAGCTGGTGTCGAAATGCGCGGCGCGGAAGTCCGCGTGCTTAAGTATTTGCTGGTAGTAAGGCGCGGTGGTTCGTACGCCCTGAACACGCATATCATTTAACGCCCGCGCGCCGCGGTTGAGCGTTTCTTCCCAGGTCAGTCCCCAAACCACCAGTTTCAGGCACATCGAGTCAAAATACGGCGGTATGCTGTAGCCGGTATATATCGCGGTGTCGGTGCGCACACCCGGGCCACCGGGAGCGTAGTAGCGGCTGATTTTGCCGAAGCTGGGCAAAAAACCGTTCTTGGGGTCTTCGGCGTTCACGCGGAACTGCAGCGCGTAGCCGCGATAGCTAATATCCTCTTGCCGATACCCAAGCGGCAGGCCGGAGGCAATGCGGATTTGCTCGCGCACAATATCAACCCCGGTAATTTGCTCGGTGATGGTGTGCTCCACCTGAACGCGGGTATTCATCTCCATAAAATAAATTTGATTATCGGCAAGCAAAAACTCTACGGTGCCGGCATTTTCATAGCCCACCGCCTCTGCCGCGCGCACCGCTAAGTCGCCGATATAGGCGCGCTGCTCCGGCGTGAGCTGCGGCGATGGCGCAATTTCAATCAACTTTTGATTGCGGCGCTGTATCGAACAATCACGCTCATACAGGTGGATAACATTGCCCTGTGAGTCGGCCAAAATTTGCGCCTCAATATGGCGCGGGTTGACAATACACTTCTCCAAAAATACATCAGCGCGACCGAAAGCCTTGGTGGCCTCTGAGACCACACGACTAAACTGACGTCGCAAGTCTGCTTCGCTGTCGCAGCGGCGAATACCGCGACCGCCGCCACCCGAGGTGGCTTTCAACATCACCGGATAACCAATGCCTGCAGCGACCGTCACCGCTTCCTCGACATCGGCAAGGTTGTCTTCAGTGCCCGGTGTCACCGGCACACCCGCCGCCACCATCGCCCGGCGAGCCTCGGTTTTATCGCCCATGCGACGGATAACCTCTGCACTGGGGCCAATAAAGGTAATGCCGCGCTGAGCACAGATTTCCGCCAATTCGGCATTCTCGGAAAGAAAACCGTAGCCGGGGTGCAGACCGTCGCAGCCCGTTTCCACCGCCAGCGCCACCAGCTTGCGAGGATTCAAATACCCCTCCAGGGGGTCTGCGCCCACGTTGTAAGCCTCGTCAGCGCGCTTAACATGCAGGGAAAAGCGATCGGGTTCGGTGTAGATGGCCGCTGAGCGAATACCCATCTCGGCACAGGCGCGAACAATGCGAACCGCAATCTCACCACGGTTGGCAATTAGGATTTTTTTCAGCATAGCGACTGGTTTCCTAAGCCGGTATCAAATATGCGATCCACCCTAGCGGAAAATATTCCTCATAAGAAATTAATATTTATTTGCCTATATATAAGCAATAACTTATAAAACGAGTAAATTTTGCAGGAGACGGGGATGCAAACCAGCTACTTACAACGGCTTACTCTGCGCCAAGTTGATGTTTTTCTGGCAGTTTGCCAGCACATGAGCTACTCGCGCGCCGCCGAAGAGCTGTCGCTCACGCAACCCGCCGTCAGCGCGCAAATACGCAGCCTGGAGGAATTAATCCGCCAGCCGCTGTTCGACTACGTTGGCCGCCGACTCTATCTGACACCGGCAGGCAAGCTGTTACAGCGGGCGGCCCGCGACCTGCAGCAGCGGCTGGTAAATTTAGAGATAGAACTTACCGAGCTACACGGCAAGTTGCAGGGCAGCCTGAATATTATTATTGAGTCGAGCGCCGAGGCCCTGATTCCCGCTTACATCAACCGATTCTGCCAGCAGCATCCAGATGCGGAGGTGAGCCTGCATGTCGACAACCACCAGCACCTGATAAAACGCCTGCACGACAATATGCATGACCTCGCGATAATGACTCGCGTCCCCAGCGACCAGGGCTTGCAGTACACCCCCTTCGCCGAACATCAACTGCTGGCAGTAGCTGCCATACACCACCCCCTGGCCGGTGCAGGGGCGCTTAGCCTGCATGAATTTCTGGAAAACCGCCTGCTACTGCGCGAACCCGGCTCGGGCAGCAGGCAAGTACTCGAGGACTACTGCCAGCAGCAAAGCTGCGTGATTCGCCGCACCCGCGTGCTGGGCAGCAACCAGGCAATACGCCATGCTCTTGTCGACTCCGAGGATTGCGCCGTGCTGCCAGCCAGCGTGGCCGAACAAGGAATTAGCGACGGTAGCCTGGTTGCATTACAGGTGGAGGGTTTTCCCATTAAGCGCTCCTGGTGCAGCGCCTATCAACGCGGCAAGCGCCTCAGCCCGCTGGCGAGCGCCTTTCTTGATGCGCTACACGGGCCCGCCTAACGCTCTCCCAAGTACACATTCACGCGGGAAAATTCCTCGGACTCCGCCAGATCGGGAATTGTGGTTGCGCGCTGAAATTGCAGGTGGCGATAGCCGGGAAAGGAAAAGTCCTTCACCCGGGAGTCCGCCACCAACACCGTGTTGGCACGCGTCAGAAACTCGCCTAACAGCGGTAAATTGGCGCGATCGTAGAGCACGTCGGCAACCAAAATCACATCGTAAGATTCACTGTCAGCAAAGAAATCTGCGCTGTACGCGAGGTTCACGGCATTGGTCTCGGCATTGAGTTTACTGACGGCCAATGCATCGCTATCCAGGTCACAGGCGACCACCGATGACGCGCCTGCCTTGGCCGCCGCGATCGCGGCCACCGCAGAACCACAACCGAAGTCCAGCACCCGCTTGCCGCGCACCAACTCGGGGTGGTCAATAATATAGCGCGCCATAACCTGGCCACTCGCCCAGCAAAAACACCAATAGGCCGGGTAGTTCATAATGCGCTGAATTTGCTCACTGTCGAGCAGGTGCTGGGGGTAGGCTTCATCGAGCAGCCACAACTCCAGCTCGGGCGCTAAAGGCAGGCGCTGGCGGGATAACTGCCCATACGGGAGGTACTCGCGCAGACGCGCTTGCAGTGACGGTATTTTCATCATTTGTCCTGTTTTTAAGGCCGGCGCGATAAGGGCAACGGTAAGCAGTCAAGCGCCAGTCGGCTCTCGGCGGCGATAGTATACGGACTACCGGCCGCTACGTCGGCGTCCAATCCAGCGAAATTGATGCCGTTTGAGCACTCGCCTCACGCACACTGATCACGCATAATTTAGCCAGCCACTGTCGAGAGCCTACCGTGTCACAAGCCACTGAATTTATCGTGCCCGCCTGCAATGAGTCCCACAGTATTCTCTATGAAGACGACGACCTGCTGGCCGTGAGTAAACCGGCGGGCTTATTGTCAGTTCCCGGCCGTCACCCGGCCAATCGCGATAGCCTGATAAGCCGTATTCAGCAGCAATACGCCGATGCATTAATTGTGCACAGACTCGATATGGCCACCTCTGGCCTGATGTTGATTGCGCGGAATAAAGACAGCCACCGCCGCCTGAGCCAGCAATTCGAGCGACGCCAGATCACCAAGCAATATCACGCCGTCGTCAGCGGCTGCGTTGCCCCTGCTCAAGGCATAATCGATCTGCCGCTGGCCTGCGACTGGCCGCGCCGCCCTCGCCAGCATATTAACTTTGAGCACGGCAAGTCTGCACAAACCCTCTACCAATGCCTGCGCCGCAGTGACAGCCATAGCACCCTGCTGCTCAGCCCCATTACCGGTCGCTCCCACCAATTGCGTGTGCATTGCGCCAGTATTGGCCACCCCATCCTCGGCTGCGAGTTCTACGCCCATGAACAAGCCAGGCAGGCATCGGCCCGGCTGTTACTGCACGCCAGCGCACTCAATTTGCACCACCCCAGCACAGGTAAAGCGATACAGTTTACCTGCCCGCCACCCTTTGCCATTTAATGGAAAAACATCTTTCACTGTCGCTGGAGACGTATAGTTACCGGTGAGGTTTTCCTGCTCTAAACTATAGCCAGTGCACGAGGATAGGCTGGTGGTTGAAACGCAAACAAACCGAGATGGCAGCCAAATTGTGCTGCGCCCGAACCGTTCCGCCAGCTGGCAGAGTAACCGGCGCATCTTAGCGGCCATCGCGGGACTCAATCTGGTATTTGCCTCAGGGTTTCTGGCTATTGGCGCATGGATGATCTTGCCCTTTATGGGGCTGGAATTATTTTTGCTCTGGGTATTACTGCGGCGCGTCTTTGGCAAACTGCAGATTCAACAAGTGATTCACATAAACGAACAGCAGCTGCGTATTGAAAGCGGTTATTTTTGCGCAGAGCAACAATGGCAGTGGCCACAGCAACACAGTGGCATATTGGTGCTGGAGCACCAACACCCCTGGGCACCCCTGGAAATCAGCTTGTGTTGCCGCGCAAAAACCGTTCGCGTCGGGGCATTTTTAAATCGCGAAGACAGCGTTGAATTGCTGGCAGCATTAAAACGCCTGGGACTGCGCGTTCAGCAACACAGCCGCCCCGACACGCTGGCAATGTAGGCTGCTTAGTACACCGTTATTGCGACGCCGCCAAGCGCTACAGACTCGGCATGATAGTAGCCGGGCTCCAGCGCATTCATGCCGCCCAGCGCGCCAGTCAGCAACCACTGCTGAGGAGTGATGCGCCACCCCATGGCAACACGTTGGTTGACCAGCGCTAACAAGGCCTGCCACTGACCGCCACTCACGCCGCCGCCATAGGACTGTGCGATCATTGACGCATCGCGAAACAGTCGCAACGGCAGGGCATCCAGGTCGAGGCCCTGCGGAGACACGCCATTGCCAATAACAAAATATTTACCGGCGACATTGGCGCGAACAATCTCTTTGGCGGTGGGGCTAGCCGGCAATAACGCCAAGTCGGGCAACTCGAGTGCAATGGCCGCGCGGCGAACGATCGACTGCAGCTCTGCCACGCTGGCAATGGGCGCTTCCACCGTTTGGTTTAACTGAAAGGCCAACTCCAGCTCAACCATACCGCGGGAAAAATCCGCCAGCGCGACACGCTCACCCGAGGCCCGCTGGCCCGCCGCGCTCAAACTGCCATAAACCGTTCTATCGCTGCCAAAACGCTGCTGCGACGCGGCGTTACTCAACCCCGCCTTAAAACCAGCGGGCGCCCCGGTATGCTCGGCAATAAAGCGGATATTTTGCTCGACATAGGCCTGTTGCCACGCCGCCTCTGCTGCCCACGTGGGCAGCGCCCACAGCCATACGGCAACGAATACGAACACTCTATTCACTTACATCCCTCTCTGCTAATTGGGCAGGCAATTCTGCCAGGCTTTTCACGCACACGCTCGGTGCGATATCCCAGGGGTCGTACACTGCATTGGCGTCGCGCTTTACCCATGCCGCTTGCATACCTGCACTGCGCGCGCCGATCACATCAAATGGGTTAGACGACACCAACCAACTGTGCCCGACAAGGCCACCCGTTGACCGCAGAAAATGCGCATACACTGCCGGGCTAGGCTTAAACACGCGCACCTCCTCCGCACTCACCACCCCCTCAAACCAATCGCTAATTTCTGCCTTCGCCAGGATAGCCTGAACATCTGCTTTAGCCCCATTGGAGAAGGCGAAAAGTCGATGGCCCTCGCCGGCCAGCTGCGCCAGCGCGTCGAGCACATCGGCAAAAATTGGCAGCTCGGCGTAGGCAGCAATCGACGCGCTGCGCTGCTCACGGGAAAGGGGCTGCGCCATGGCCTCACAACAATAATCCAGGGCCTGGCGCGTACACACAGAAAAATCGGCATAGTGCTGCATCAGTCCGCGCCGAAAGCTGTACTCCAATTGTTTCTCCCGCCAGCGCGCAGCGAATACCCCTGCGAGATCACCCATAAGCTCACGGAGCGGGGTCTCTATCGCCGCCGTATTGACCAGCGTGCCGTAGACATCAAAGCCCAGTATTTTTGACATAGTGACCCGCTCCTTTATTCAACGCCATCAGGCGGTGCACCAAATTGGCGAAGCGCTCTCGATCGCTGCAGCGCAAGCTAAACCAAACCGTTCGCCGCCCCCACCTCTCTGATTGAGCAGTCTGGCAGCAATTGAGGTAAAATGCGCGCCGTCTATATAGCGAGGTAGCCATGGCCACACCCGACAACACACCGCAGAAAAACGCTGACAAAACCCAAAAAGTGGGATTTGTTAGTTTGGGCTGCCCGAAAGCGCTTGTCGATTCCGAGCGCATACTCACCCAGCTGCGCTTAGACGGCTACGAGGTCGTTCCCAGCTACAACGATGCCGATGTTGTGGTAGTGAATACCTGCGGCTTTATCGACAGCGCAAAGCAGGAGTCGCTGGACGCGATTGGCGAGGCGATCAATGAAAACGGCAAGGTCATTGTTACTGGCTGCATGGGCAAAGGCAGCGACGCCGAAGCCATTAAACATGCCTACCCAGAAGTCCTCGACGTAAGCGGCCCGGCCGCCGTTGACGCCGTTGTGGGCGCGGTTCATCAGTATGTTCCCCAGGACGACAGCTACCAGCCTCACCGCGACTTGGTACCGCCGCAGGGTGTGAAACTCACGCCCCGGCACTATGCGTATTTAAAAATTTCCGAAGGCTGCAACCACCGCTGCAGCTTTTGCATTATTCCGGCGATGCGCGGCGACCTCGTCAGCCGCCCGTTGGCTGAGGTGGTCGATGAGGCCAAGCAGCTGGTCGCCGCCGGCAGCCGCGAACTATTGGTCATCTCGCAAGACACCAGCGCCTACGGTGTGGACACCAAATACAAGCTGGACTTTGTCGATGGCCGCGCTCTGGAAACCCGCATGCAAGACCTCGCCGTTGCACTGGGCGAGCTCGGCGTGTGGGTACGCATGCACTATGTCTACCCCTACCCCCACGTAGACAAAATGATACCCCTCATGGCTGAGGGCAAGATCCTTCCCTACCTGGATATTCCGTTTCAGCATGCCAGCCCGCGTGTGCTCAAGTTGATGAAGCGCCCCGGCAATCAGGAAAAAACGCTAGAGCGCATCAAAGCCTGGCGAGAAATCTGCCCCGACCTGGTAATACGCTCAACGTTTATTGTCGGCTTTCCGGGCGAAACCGAAGAAGACTTCCAGTTGCTGCTCGACTGGCTGGAAGAAGCTCAACTGGACCGCGTCGGCTGCTTCCAGTATTCACCTGTCGATGGGGCCAGCGCCAACGACCTACCAGACCCCGTGCCCGAAGACGTGAAACAACAGCGCTGGGAGCGCTTCATGGAAGTGCAGCAACGCATTTCCGCAGAAAAGCTGCAGCAGCGCATCGGCCAGCAATTGGAAGTGTTGATCGATGTCGTCGACGAAGAAGGCGCGATTGGACGCTGCTATGCGGATGCCCCCGAGATTGATGGCAAAGTCTACCTCGATGGCGTTACCGACCTTCGCCCAGGCGATGCGCTATTGGTGAATGTCGTAGGCGCTGACGACTACGACCTGTGGGCCGAGCCCGCCCAATGAATTTGCTGCTGCTGCAGCCATCGGATTTCACTGGCGCCGATACCGTGCAAATCAGCGATACGCGCGCCCAGCACATCCGCAAGGTACTTCGCGCTGAACTTGGCCAGCAGCTGCGCTGCGGCGTGCTTAACGGCCAGATTGGCAGTGCGGAAATCATCGGACTTGGCGGCACCATAGAACTGCGCGTTAACCTGAACACGCCCGCTCCGGCAAAGCTCCCTTTGACCTTATTGCTGGCCCTGCCTCGCCCAAAAGCGGCGCGGCGGATCATTCGCTCAGCAACCGAACTGGGCGTGGAAAAAATTGTTTTGTTGAACAGTTACCGGGTGGACAAAAGCTACTGGCAAAGCCCGTTAGTCGACGACGCTCACCTCCACGCGGCCATGCTGGAGGGCTTGGAGCAGTGTGGCGATACGCAATTGCCTAGCATTGAACGCGCCACCCGCTTTAAGCCC
Source organism: Spongiibacter sp. C9W (assembly GCF_057370015.1). NCBI lineage: Bacteria > Pseudomonadati > Pseudomonadota > Gammaproteobacteria > Cellvibrionales > Spongiibacteraceae > Spongiibacter > Spongiibacter sp. C9W. Next base: position 9,727 of record NZ_CM170672.1, on the reverse strand, counting down.
TTCGTGGAAGATGTATTGCCAGCATTGCTGCAACATCGGCAAGGCCTATTGGCCCACCCCTACCACAGCCAGGGTGTGCCGGCGGCAAGTAACCAGCCGCGCCTACTCGCCATCGGCCCGGAAGGCGGGTTTATTCCCTATGAGGTGGAAAAACTGCTGGCCGCCGGAATGCAGGGCTTTAGCCTGGGGCCGCGTATTTTGAAAGTTGAGACCGCCGTACCCAGCATTATTGGTCGCCTGTTTCTGTAGCGGCGACAACTAATCCTTCAACAGCAATACCCCAGACGCAGCGATCAGTCCAACTCCCGCCGCCGCTTCACCCCGCTTGGCGATCACCGGCAATCCTTGCACCAGTCGCTGCGCAAGCAACACATATAACAATTTCACGCCACCAACGGCCGCCACCGTGATTGCCGCAATTGCCAGGACATCTCCCGGCAACACACTTTGCATGTCGACAAATAGCGGCAATAGACTGGCGTAGAAAACCACCGCTTTCAGATCTGCAAGTGTCACCACCAAGCCCGCGATAGCACTAGTGCAAAGCGAGCCGGGCGCCGCCGGTAAGGCCTGAGAGCGACCGGCGCGGGATGATAGCAACAAGCGTAAGCCCACACTCAGCAGGAGCAGCGCTGCGGCAATCTTAACCACGATAAACACCGCGCCCATAGCCTGAGCCAGCGCGGCAACACCGCCAATCGCTAGGCCGACAAACAGCAGGTCGCCAATAACAATACCCAGCGCTGCGGCAAGACCGTGGCGCCGACCACCGCGCAAACTGCAGGCGACTACCAGCGCACACTACTACTTGGTAGCGCTGCCAGCGCCATCATTGCCAGCGCCAAGCCCAGCATCGCTGCAACGCTCATGGCTGCACCTGCGCACAACGGCGCTCCGCGTCGTTAATAAAGTCGATGGCCAAAGACTCAAAGCGCGCTTTGCACTCAATCATCGCCCAGTGACCGCAGTTGGGGAAAACATGCAACTCGGCATTGGGGATCATCCGCATAGGCAACAAGCTGATATCCAGCGGACTCACGCGGTCATCCCGTCCCCAGGTAATTAGCGTCGGCGCCTGAATGCTGGGCAAATGCGCGACCACCTGCGCGGCGTTTTCTCCCCGCCGGTAATCGGCAATTGCAGCGATCGCCGACCGAGAATACAGCGCCCGAGTGGTCGCCAGGGTGACGGGCTCAGTTGCCGCCGCGTATCGCGCCTCGAGCAGTTCGTCAGTAATAATCGCCTGATCGTAAACCATGGACGCCAACCAACGTCGTAAATTTTCGCGGCTGGGTTGCTCGGTAAAGGCCGTTAGCAAGTTCAGCCCCTCCCCAGGAAAAGCGCTGAACAGATTCAAGCCAATTCCGCCGATAGTCATAAAGCTAGCGACCCGCTCGGGATACTGCGCCGCAATATACGAACCGACGATGCCACCCAAGGAGTTACCAATAATATGTACGCGGGAAACATCCAGGGTATCGAGCAGCTCAACACAGGCGGCCACGCAGCTTTGTACCGGGCCTCCGTCTCGCGCATCGCTGCCGCCGTAGCCCGGCAAGTCAGGCATGATGCAGCGAAAATGCTCGGCAAATACCGGCAAATTATCGCGATAATTCGCCCAGGCATTCACCCCTGGGCCAGAACCGTGGATCAACATCACACAGGGACCGTTGCCCGCGTCGTAATACTGAATGCCACCGCCGGGTAACGCGGCATGTTGCGGGGCTTGATCGATTTTAGACATGACCTCTTCCTTGATACGTTAAACGCCAGCGGCCTCGCACTGCTGCTTTAAGGCCGCCAGGTATTGCTGGTACACCTCGCTGTGGGCGCGACTGCCCTGAAGAACAAAGCCGAGTCGAGCGAACCAGCTCAGGGCTTCCACCCGGCAGTGATAACTGGCCAATGTTTCCTGCCCGTGCTGCTCGAAACACCATACCCCGGTGCCACGCAAGTCTCCATCGATATACCGCTCCTCAATGCGCTCGCCGTCCACGATACGCTCTATACGGCGTGTAAAGCGGCTCAGCACAAATGGCGGACGACCATAGCGGTGCTGCACAAGCGCACCCTCCTTGATATCGCCACCGCCCTCCACACTGCATGAATAGGGTGGGAACCAGTTGGCGATTGCCGGATAATTCGCCACGGTGGCGAATACCCGTTGAGCGGGTGCGCGAATGCGTATGCTGTCGACAACATCAATATTTAAGCGATCCTTCAAACTGCGCATGCTTGTCTCTCCTTTCCCTGGTATTGCTTTGCTTAACATTGCTTTGCTCGGCGCTGCTTCCATGAGCGGTGAATAGCGGCCCCAATTGGGGCCGCTATGTTAGTCATAACGCAACTGGTACTCGCGGTAGCGCAGACGCTCTTCATTGATCTCCGCCAGCGGCTGATAAAACTGTGCGTACCAGGTTCTCAGTTTGTGGATCGGGCCATCACCATCGCAGAGAATGGGGTTGTCGATGCGCGTCTTGTTGTGCCATATCGCCACATCCTCAGCAAAGGCCTCAAAAGCCTTCTCCGCATACATTTTGCACAGCTCAGCATTTTGCGCCTCGTTCAAAAGGGGCAGGCGCTTCACCATCACCGCGTAGCGAATATCAAAGCATTCGCGCGCCACCGGCAAGTGGCTGAGCAGCAGGTAGCTTTCAACGGTGTGGCCGTCGTAACTGCCGCGCATATACGTTGTTTGGTAGGCCGGGCCATAGTATTTGGCGTAGCTATACAGCTCGCTCTCCGCCGACAGGCGTTCGCTGTGGCCGCGCATTTCCTGCACAAAGGTGTGGCCATCCATAACGTTGCGAAAGCTGCGCACATTTGCACCATGCACGGGACCAAAGTGCGCCGCATCGGCCATATTGTCGATCAGCTCGCGGCAATTGGCGTGTATGCGGTACTCCCGCATCTGCCAGCGGCTCCACTGGCGCGTATTGCACTCGCCCATAATTGGCGGCTCCTGCATAGCCAGCGGCGGATTGCCATCGGGGTCGTACCAGCAGAGCAACAAGCGGTTGCGGGCCAGGGTCGGCAGACGCTTGCCATTGAGACTCGCGTCAATCTGTGAGCCGCGACAACGCACGACGACCTTGCCGCCAAAACCGTCGATGTTTTGCGGGCTGTCCGCAGGCGGGCGAAAATCGTCGAGTAATCCAAGGCAAAACCACCCCCTCGGGTAGCGGTCGGGTATGTCCTCCGCCTGAATTTGGTAGGGAGGAAAAGGCGGGCGTTGTTGTGACATGACGTGACTCCATTCAATGATTATTGTGGTGCTCGTGGGCACACGTCGAATCTAGTCAGCTTTGTAAAGCCCGCCCCTCGTCCCAGTAGGTGAGAATCCTGGCAACTCATCTATGCGGATTACGCCATTCAGATGATTCGCCCGGCTGTGGCAACCCTGCCCGCACTCAACTTCACGAATTGACATAACTGTGTCAGCCGCGCACACTTCTGACTGCTGCTCGCAGTTCAGGCGGCGACTCGCACAAGCACAGCCAGTGGCTGCCCCTGCTACAACGTGACATCGCCCGCCTCGCCAGCACCCGAACAACACTAACAATACGGACATTTGCCATGACGTTACGCACGCTGCTTTTCCCGTCGAGGAAGTCGCTCGGCTTACTCTTGCTCACCCTCATGCTCGCCGCCTGTGGTGGCTCGAGCAGCAACTCTTCTAGCAATAACTCAGGAGGCAGCACTGACAGCGACCGCGACGGCATTGCCGACACCCGAGATCAGTGCCCCGCCACGCCCAGTAGCGAAATCGCCAACAGCAACGGCTGTTCTGCCTCGCAGTTGGATGACGACGGCGACGGCGTGAGCAACCAATCTGACAGTTGCCCGGCAACCCCAAGCAACACCGATGTCGATGCTCAGGGCTGCGCGATTACGGTTGAAGATGCTGACGGCGACGGGGTTGCAGATGCCAACGACAGCTGCCCAGCCACGCCAGCGGGAGAAAGCGTCGATACCAATGGCTGTTCCGCCTCACAGCTGGATGACGACAATGACGGCGTTGACAACAGCAGCGACAACTGCCCAAATACAGCGGCAGGCGTCACGGTGGATGCCAATGGCTGTAGTAACAGTCAAAACGGCGACAACGATGGCGACGGCGTTGGCAATGCCCAGGATCTCTGCCCACTGACACCGGCAGGTGCCAGCGTTGACCAAAATGGCTGCTCCGACGCGCAGCGCGACGACGATGGCGACGGTGTCAGCAATGGTCAAGACGACTGCCCGGCCACCCCGACAACGGAAACCGCCAATGTTCAGGGCTGCTCGCCCTCACAACTGGACGACGACAACGATGGCGTCAATAACGCCGACGACATCTGCCCCAATACCACTGCCGGCGCAACCGTCGACAGCGAGGGCTGCAGTAATGTGCAAAAAGATGACAACGACGGCGACGGAGTGCTCAATGGCAATGACCAGTGCCCCGATACCCCGCCAGGCACCGCTGTTGAAGCCGATGGCTGCCCGCCAGCGACCATTACCGACGGCATCTCCTACGATGTAAACCTTGCATCAAATGTCGATGGCGAAAATATTGCGTTCACCCTGCACGAACCCACGTCGCTGTCTTCAGAGGAAAGCTATCCGCTGATTTTGCACAGCCATGGCTACTCTGGCAGCCGTCAGTCAAGTCGACCCACCGGTGGCTTGCTGAAAGCCTTACTCGACGAAGGCTTTTACGTACTGAGCCTGGATGAACGTGGCCACGGTGACTCCGGTGGCACCATCCGCATTTTGGACCCCGACCTGGAAGGCAAAGACTGGCTACAAGTGCTGGACTGGGCCGAAGAGAATCTGAGTCAGCTTGCCTATGCGGATAATGGCCCGACTCCCGCTACCGAGAAAGACAATCCGCTGATCGGCGCCGTGGGTGGCTCCTACGGTGGCGGTTATCAATTAATGATCTACGCGATTGACCCAGAACACCGCCTGGACGCGATCGCTCCGGACATTACCTGGAACGATCTGCGCTATTCCCTGTACCCAAACGATGTGTTTAAAACGTTTTGGGCGAGCGTACTGTCGGCTGGCGGCAACCTGGCTGGCAATCAAGACCAGGAAGTCAACGAAGGCCTCGCCACCGGCTTGGCAGCAAACACCCTGGCCGACGATAAGCTGGCGCTACTATACCGCCACAGCCCGGCCTCACACTGCGCCGGTGAGAACGACACGACGGCCGACGGCAGCCTGCGGTCTATTGACGCGTTCATTACCCAGTCCCACATGGATACCCTGTTTAACTTTAATGATGCCTACCGAAACTACCGCTGTTTGAGTGATCAGGGCGGCGATGTGCGTTTGTTCACCAAAGCCGCCGGCCACGGCATCGACAGTGGCGACGGTCAAAGTGTCTGCGGACGCTTAAATACTACCGACACAACCGTGAGCTGGTTTCAAGAAAAGCTACAGTTTGTGCAAGGCGCGGCCGATGAGATTCCAGAGGTCTGCTTCAATTTAGGCAGTGAAGGCAATGATGGCATCGTACTCAACGATGTGCCCTACGGCGGAGGCAACTTTGCCTTTAGCAGCCCGCTGCCGATCATTGCCCACGAAGCCAACCTGCTACCGACTGAGATCGAACTCTACACCGCCCAGGCCGACAATGAGGTAATCGCCGGCGTACCGACAATCAGCTTGAGCATGAGCATTGCCGACCAGCAAGCAGATGCCCCGCTGCTTGAGCCCATTGTGTTTGTCGGACTGGCAATTAGAGAATCCGGCGACAGCAACCCGCTTCAGGCGCCCACGCCGTTGATGAACCAGGTAACACCTTTCAGAGGCTTCGGCGATCACAATGTCGACTTGGTCGGGGTGATGAGCCGTATGCAAAACGGCGACAAGCTGGTGCTGATGGTCTATGGCTCCTACCCCAGCCAGTACGCCACCTCAGCGTCTCCCCTACCCATTCCGGTGCAAATTAGCGGCTCGGTGAATCTGCCGCTACTCCCACCACAACAAACGGCGCCTTAAACACGTTGCCCACCAGCACCGCTGGTGGGCGCTTTCTTCCATATCAGCTGTTGTTACCCGCCTCTCAAGACCATATTAAGCCGCCTTGCTTGATGCCACTAACGAGCGACATCAGCCAATAAAAAAGGCCGGCAGAGCCGACCTTCATAGGGGAAAAACAAGATGGTGTTCACCTAACCGAAGGCGATTAGCCTCCCCAGTTGTAGATCAAATCCAGACCGTAGCTGCGCGGCTCACCAAACATTACCGAGCGGCCCGCCTGCGGTAAATTGTGGACGTTGTTAACGCTGTATTCCTCGTCGAGCACATTTTTGCTCCACACTGCTACATCCAACACGCCGTCAAATACCGGCAACTGATACCAACCCAGGCGCGCATTCAGCACGGCGAAGTCGTCCTGACGGTCCGCCTGGAAAGTCGCGAACTCCTTGCGCCCGCCGCCATTGCGTTCATCAGTAAATGAGTAGGTGGCATTAAAGGCAATATTGCCCTTGTCCAAGCTGTTCCATAGCGTTCAATCAAGCATCGCCGTGTAAGCGTGTCGCGGCGCCGAATCAAACACGAAGCCATCGTCGACATCGCCAGATAGCGGATTGCGGCTGGGCGCAATTTCCGCATCTAAGTAGGCATAGTTGAGCACGAGCATAAGGTGCTCTGTCGCCAGCCAGGTCGTGTCCATCTCAAAACCTTTGAGTGTGGACTCGCCGGCATTGGCTACGGTGGTGTCGCTGGTGGTATTCGGCACGCTGAAATTAAGCTGTTGGTCGACAAAATCCTGCTGAAAAATATCGGCATTCACCTGTAAGCGATTGCTAAATAAACGCGACTTCAGCCCCAGCTCGTAGGCGGTCACCTTCTCTTCATCAAAGCCGTCGATATAACGCTGAGCGCCCTCCTCGGTAACCTGCTCGCGGGTATTGAAGCCACCGCTTTTGTAGGCTTCATTGACCTTAAAGTAGAGGTTGATATCGTCGCTCAGCTCATACTCAGCAATGAAGCTAAAGGAGTCGTCTTTAAAGTCTTTATCGCCGCGCACATCATAAAAGACATCAGACAACTGGGTGGCAATGTCGTTGTTGTCGCGGTCGGTGTTATCCAAATCGCCCGGCACCACCACAAAACTGATCTGGCGGCGCAGCGCGGCAGACTTTCGGTTGTCTTCGGAATGGCGCGCACCAAAGGTCAGGCTTAGGCGGTCGTCCAGCACCGGTGGTTGCCAGGTAAACTGCGCAAACATTGCCATGGCGGTGTTTTCAATATCAAAACGCGCCTCGGTGAGCACCTCAATACGGTTGCCGGTGTTGTTGCCATCGGCAGTGCTGCCCAAAGGAGCAGACAGCAGGTGCCCTACCTTGCCCGCGCCCTGGGTAGCCGTCTCTTCAAAGTAGTAGAGCCCGGTGATGTAAGACAGACGCCCTGCAAACGCACTGCCGGATAACTGCAATTCGTGAGAGAACTGATCCTGATCGATCAATGGATGAACCGCCCCGTACTGCTCACTGCGGCCAATACAGGGACTACACACTGCCGAATCACCGGGTGTTGCCGCCACTGGAAAACTGAACACCGGGCTATTATCTAAGCGGTAGCCATCGCTGCGCGCGCCAGTTGCCAAAATGGTTGGCGTGTTGTCGTAGAGCTCGCGCTGGGCATAGATGTATTTCGCCGCCAGTGTTTCGCTAATCTGCCAGTCGACCGACAGTTGATGGCCGGAAATTTCGCTATCGGCCTCTTCCATAGGGATAGCCGAGTGTATTCGGTCGGGGCGATTTCCCGAGGTATTAAAGTTGTAAAACTGCCGCGCCCCCGAGTTAATTAAATTGGTGAAGGCGATGCCCTGATTGACTTCTGGATTGGGAATGGGGTCGGAAGGCCGGATATGGGAGTAGGCCATATTGGTGTTCGTCACCTCAGCCAGGTCATAGGCGTAATCGATATGGACGCTATCTGAAACATCCCAGGCGAAATCAATGCGGTAACCCATCGTATCGGAATCACCAAAGTCACCACCTGCGCCGGTGTTTTCAATATAGCCGTCTACCTGCTTGGTGAAGTAGGCAAACTTGGCCGCAGCGCCCTGCCAGAGCGGCGTATTCAGCATGGTTTTACTACTGAATAGATTGCGGTCGCCAAGGGTAAATGCCTGCTTGAACTGCGCCGCATCGACATTGGGGCGGCGAGTAATCAGATTAACGGCGCCGCCGGTGGAATTGCGGCCATAGAGCGTACCCTGCGGCCCGCGCAGGACCTCAATTCGCGTTAGATCGGCAAGGTCAGTAGCTAGAGCCGCAGAACGGGCGATATAAGCGCCGTCGACATATACGCCCACTGGTGGATCCTGGGTGATCTGGGCATCGATCAGGCCGATACCGCGAATATAGATACGCAGAGTGGTGGTATTGATCGGAAACGGCTGGATGGTCATTGCCGGCACGTTGTTGGCAAGATCGCCCACGCCGCCAATGCCTTCGCGCTCCAATGCCTCTTCACCAAAGGCATCCAGCGCGATTGGCGTGTCCTGCAAACTCTCCGCCTTTTTCTGCGCGGTCACCACCACTTCTTCCAAGGCTGGCTGCGCACCCGCTGAACCTGCCACCCCGAGCGAGGCAATAAGCAGGCCACTGGCCCACCGCCGACAACTGCACTTCATCATCGCATCACTTCCTACGTTTTCATTATTGTTATGCCGTTAAGGCAAGTGTCTTAATCATAGCGCAGACCCTCGCACTACGACACATCATAATGAATCAGTTTAGTAGGCATTTGCGGCCACGCGATACAAAAACGCCGCGGGCTTTTCAGCACGCGGCGCCAGTGGCCAATATAGGCGTTACGACTGGGGGCGATCCCACTTGGGCGGCAGCACCAACTGTTTGATCCCGTCTTTTACCGTATCGGCAGCGAATACGTCCCGCCACATATCGTTAAACTCGTGGAAGTTGAGCGTGATGATATTGTGAGAGTGGATCTGGTCGACAATGCCATATTCAACCGGGTTATCGTCCTGCTCTTCGGTGTACGTGCCGAACATACGGTCAAAAATAATCAGCACACCGCCGTAATTGCGATCGATATATTCGGGGTTGCGACCGTGGTGAACGCGGTGGGCGCTGGGCGTGTTAAACCAAAACTCCAGCCAGGGGTGCAGTTTGCCAATCGCCTCGGTGTGAATGAAATACTGGTAAAACAGGTTCACCGCGTACAGGGTAAATACAACGCCTGGGTGCACACCTAACAGCACCATCGGCATGAAGAACAACCACCAGCCAGTCACTGAATACAGCAGGCTTTGGCGCATCGCCGTCGTCATATTCATGGTTTCGCTGGAGTGATGAACAACATGCGCACTCCAAAACCAGCGGATGCGATGGCTGGCGCGGTGGAACCAGTAGTAACAAAACTCCATCAGCACGAATAAGGGCACAACCGTCCACGCATTCACCGGAATATCAAATACGCGGAACTGATAGATCCAATTAATCACTGCCCCGGTGATGGCGATGTGCAGCAGCAACTCAAAAACCTGGTAGCTTCCACCCAAACCGAGATTGGTGAGAATCTCCCGCCATTCAAACTGCGACCACATTCGGTGGCCAGGCCCTTTGGCCTTGCGCACATAGAGCTCGACGATAAATGCCACAATAAAGATTGGCGTTGCCGCCATCAACACGACTTGCTTCCAATCTACATGGGCGCCGAAAATTGCCTGAACCTGGCTGATCACATCATTCAACAT